>CAWGFE010000002.1:5000-3078942 GCA_963821875.1 uncultured Alphaproteobacteria bacterium | reverse complement strand
CACCAAGTCCTGCTGATTTTCCCGCCATTCATGTGTCTCCGACAAAGCCCCGTATTTTCCGAGGGTTAGGGGCTATTCGACGCCATAGCTGAGTCTCGGGAGACGCAAGTTGGGCGGCCAATCGGGCCTTTTGCGCTTTTCGTCTCTAGGCGCGAATTTGGCGGTACGGTTTCTCGTTCATAAGCCGTGCGGCTCAAACTGACCCACTACCCGAGTTCCACACCAAGACCTCGCGCCCGAATGAGATGTGGCAGACCGATTTTACCTACTTCAAGATCGTCGGGTGGGGCTGGATGTACCTGTCGACCGTGCTCGACGATTACTCGCGTTACATCATCGCCTGGAAGCTGTGCAGCACGATGCGCGCCGAGGTCACCGACACGCTGGACATGGCGCTAGCAGCTTCAGGCTGTGATCAGGCCCATGTCCACCACAGGCCCCGGCTGCTCAGCGATAATGGCCCCAGTAACATCGCCGGTGAACTGGCGGACTATATCGAGGCGCGGCGCATGAGCCATGTGCGCGGTGCTCCGTTCCATCCCCAGACGCAGGGCAAGATCGAGCGCTGGCACCAGACCCTCAAGAACCGCATCCTGCTGGAGAACTACTTCCTGCCCGGCGACCTCGAGGTCCAGATCGAAGCGTTCGTCGAACACTACAACCACCAGCGCTACCATGAGAGCCTGGGCAATGTGACGCCCGCCGACGCCTACTTCGGCAGGGCCGAGACCATCATCAAACAACGCGAAAGGATCAAGCGACAGACCATCGAACATCGGCGCTTGCAGCACCGCAAGCTCGCCGCCTAACATCAACCCCCAGACGAGACCGATGCTCCACTAATCTACTACCCAATCTTGGCTAAATGTTCTGACGACGGACAAGACCGAAAAACCGATGGTGCGACTTCTGTTTTGGAGGAGAGATGACACGGGCCAAGCTCGAGGACGACGCGCACAAAATCAGCCGGCGCGGCTTGATGGTTACTGCAGCGGCGGCAACCCTCTCGACGATGGGAAAAGGCGCTTGCGTTAACCGAGCGGTTGCGGCCTCTTCGCCAAGCCGGTCGGACAAACCGGGCTCATCCGACCACGGAGCCCCTCGCCTTGGCCCCGTGGTGGAAACATCCAACGGCAAAGTGAGGGGTTATGTCTCGAATGGCATTCACACCTTGCGAGGCTTGCGCTACGGCGCCCCGACCGGCGGCCTCAATAGATTCAGACCGCCGGCGACGCCCGAGCCCTGGAACGGCGTCATGGAAACGGTTATCGCCCTCGGCGGCAACATTGCGCCTCAGGTGGTGCCGACATTCGATCCGCCTAACAGCTGGTCGACCGACCTGACGCCAAGTCATCCGCCTATGTCCGAAGATTGCCTTTTTCTCAATCTCTTTACCCCGGGCGTCAATGACGGGGCGAAGCGCCCGGTCATGGTGTTCCTCCATGGCGGAGGGTGGCAGAGCGGCGCCGGTGTCGCGCCATTGTTCGACGGTACGCACCTTGCCCGTCGGGGCGATGCCGTCATCATCGCGATCAACCACCGCCTAAATTTTTTCGGTTTCCTGTATCTGGGCGAGGCGCTTGGAGAAGATTACCTGGATTCCGGCAATGCTGGCGTTCTCGATATCATCGCCTCGCTCCAGTGGGTTCGGGACAATGTCGCTAATTTCGGCGGCGATCCCGGAAACGTCACGATCTTTGGGTGGTCGTCCGGTGGCTCGGAAGTCTCTCAGCTCCTTGCCATGCCGGCCGCAAAGGGACTGTTTCACAAGGCGATCATCCAAAGTGGCGCGCAGCTGACGCTCCGCACCCGAGACGATGCCGTCACGGCGACCGACAAAGTCCTTGCGAAGCTGGGGCTGTCGCGCGCCACGGCGCGGCAGATACTGGCCATGCCGGTCGATGCGATCCTGAAAGCCGGGTCGGGCGCGGCGCCGACATTCGACGGCAGATCGGTTCCGCGCCAGCTTTGGACGCCGGACGCGCCGCCAACAGCCGCCGATGTGCCCATGATTGTGGGCGGCACCGATTCCGAACTCAGCGTCATCGCGTCCGACGCCGTGTTCGGGATCGATGAACAGGACGCCGTCGCTCGCGTGGAGAAAGCGCTCGGAAGCATGGCGAAGCCACTTCTGAAGGCTTATCGGCACGGTCATCCGAATGCCACTCCTGCGCAATTGCTGATCTTCATCGCGACCGGAATTTGGACGACGAAGCGGACCGTGCAGTTGGCGCAGCGGAAAGTCGCGCTCGGCAGAGCGCCGTTGTACTTGTACCGATGGGAGTGGCGCCCACCCATATTCGGCGGCAATTACTTAAGCCCGCATGGGGTGGATCTGCCTTTCGTCTGGGACAACGTCGAACTGGGAAAGCGTCGGATCGGAGATCCGCCAGACGGTCAGGCGCTCGCCGACAGGATGAGCGAGCGCTGGCTCTCCTTCGCCCGCGCGGGCACGCCAAATGGGTCGGGTTTAGCGAAGTGGAAGCCGTATACGCTCGAGGACCGGTCAACGATGGTCATCTCCGGAACCGATCGGTCGATTGACGACCCGCATAAGGACGAGCGGCTGGCGCTCGAAAAGATTCCGGATTCTGCGGTCGGCAAAGTCTTTTCCCTGCTGCGGGGCTGATAGAGCCCGATCCGGCAAGCGAGGTCTTACGATGGAACTGCATGATCGAACGCAAACTATCGGGCGCACGCTCTCACCACGAATTCTTGGCCGACTATTCAAAGCCCTTGGCGTACTGGGCCTCACCTTCGGGCTCCTTCCGGCGCCGGCGGCATCGGCTGGGGATGCGAACGTGCAGACCACCGAAGGCATGGTCGAAGGCGTCACGCAGAACGGAATAACCTCGTTTCTCGGGATCCCCTACGCCGCGCCGCCCGTCGGCGCCCTTCGATGGCGGGCACCTCAACCGCCGTCGCCTCATACCGCACCACTGCGTGCCAATCACTTTGGCCACGACTGCATGCAAAATCCGGCGGGACGTCCCGGCGCCCAGCCCGTCAGCGAAGATTGCC
Organism: uncultured Alphaproteobacteria bacterium; assembly: GCA_963821875.1. GTDB lineage: Bacteria > Pseudomonadota > Alphaproteobacteria > CAVTAV01 > CAVTAV01 > CAVTAV01. The sequence continues at coordinate 3,075,921 of CAWGFE010000002.1, read as the reverse complement.
TCTATTTGAATGCATGGGTTCGCGCATCGCCGAAAGCTCATGATTTGCCCGTGATGGTTTTCATTCACGGTGGCGGATTTAGTGTCGGGTCGGGAGCCGAAAGCAAGTATGACGGGTCGAGCCTAGCGCAACGCGGCATCATCCTGGTGACCTTCAACTACAGGCTCGGAAAGTTCGGCTTCTTTGCGCATCCGGCACTCACGAAAGAGAACCCGGACGGACCTCTCGGGAATTACCAGGTCCTCGACCAGATCGCGGCCTTGAAGTGGGTCCGGCGGAACATCGCGTCATTCGGCGGCGACCCGGACAACATCACCCTGTTCGGCGAATCCTCCGGCGGCACTTCTGTGACGTTCCTGATGTCTTCGCCCTTGGCCAAAGGCCTATTCGCCAAGGCAATTATTGAGTCCGGCGTCCGTCGATTCTCCATGAAACCCATCGACAAGGCGGAGATGGACGGCAAAGCCGAGGCGGAAAAATGGGGCGTTCAAAGCGACGATGCATCGGTGCTTCGCGATGTTCCGGCAAAGACGATCCTGGGAAATGCGACGCTCGGATCAGGCGGCAGCGGACCCATGATCGACGGCAAGATCATTCGCGAAACCCCGATGGAAGCTTTCGAGAAAGGAGATGTTGCTCGCGTCCCTCTTCTGATCGGCACCAACAGCTACGAAGCCGGCAGTTTCGAGGGTTTCACGAAAGGCCTCGCCAAGAAATTGGCATCGCAATGGCCAAAGGTGCTGACGCTGTATGACGGATACGGAACCCACCAGACTCACTTCATCGAAGGCGAGCTAATGACCGACATCCTGACGGCAGAGCCAACGCGAGAGGTCGCACGAGCCGCGGCCGCGCATGGCATGCCGACTTATGTCTATCTCTACAACTACATTCGCCCTTCGGAGCGTGGCAAGGTTCCTGGCCCGGTGCATACGGACGAGCTGTATGCCGTGTTTGGCACCATGAAGACCGTGGAGCCCATCGAAACATCAGACATGCGTGAGATAACCGATGAGGTTCAGTCACGCTGGGTAAGGTTTGCCAAGACTGGTCACCCCGGCGAACGCACTTCTGACTGGCCACGCCTGACCAAGAGCAGTGCGCCGGTGTTGGAATTCGATCAGGATCGAACCGTCTTGCGAGAAGACCTCGATAAGAAACGCTTTGAGTTCGTGGTCACACTGCCTGCGGTTACCCCGAACTGATATCCACGAAAGCCGCGGCGCAGGACCCGGCCCAAAATCCGAAAGGTGGTCGCCGAGCCGCTTGCTGCTCGGTTGGCTTGAAAGGCGGCCCATCCGATCGCACGCTTCGACTCAACTGGAAAGCAAGATTCAGACCATGCGATAAGAGCCATGTGCGCGGTGCTCCGTTCCATCCCCAGACGCAGGGCAAGATCGAGCGCTGGCACCAGACCCTCAAGAACCGCATCCTGCTGGAGAACTACTTCCTGCCCGGCGACCTCGAGGTCCAGATCGAAGCGTTCGTCGAACACTACAACCACCAGCGCTACCATGAGAGCCTGGGCAATGTGACGCCCGCCGACGCCTACTTCGGCAGGGCCGAGACCATCATCAAACAACGCGAAAGGATCAAGCGACAGACCATCGAACATCGGCGCTTGCAGCACCGCAAGCTCGCCGCCTAACATCAACCCCCAGACGAGACCGATGCTCCACTAATCTACTACCCAATCTTGGCCATAGGTGCTGACGGGGGACACGTCGCTTCCTGTTATTTGACAGCGCTGTCTTTTTAGAGCATTAAGAAGTATTCTCCGGGCTCTCTAAGATGGCGGAAGGTCAGGTTCCGCCGGGCAGAGTTTTGTTCGGAGATCATGATCGAACGTAGCTTTATCCGTCGGTATGTGAGTCGATCGCGGATAAGCAGAGGGGAAATACGGTAATGTGAGAACGGTGGCGAGACGCTCTTGGTTTGATTTTTCGGAGCTGTGTAGCGAGAGCCGGTTTCATCCGGCGGATAGACACTTAAGTTCGTCAAGGCGATTGGTTCGGGTGGCGGCACAACATCAAAAGAGAGAAGGCGAACGAGTTATGATGGATGCTGTTCCAGCGCCTCAATTCATACCGGTTACCCCTTTCGACTTAGTCGTGTTCGGCGCGGCCGGCGATCTTTCATTGCGTAAATTGATCCCGTCGCTTTTCCATCGCTGGCGTGACGGACAGATCCCCGAGAATTCGCGGATCATCGGTGTTTCGCGAACGGACATGGATGACGAGCGTTTTCGGGAACTTGCGCTCGAAAGCTTTCGGAAATTCTACCCTGCGGAGACGATCGACGATGACGAGTGGACAGCTTTCGTCCGTCATCTGAGCTATGAATCCCTCGACGCGGTCAGTTCTGGATCCTCTTGGACCGGACTTCAAGACAAGCTGGGAAACGGGGAGCGCAAACAACGGATCTTCTATTTCGCTTTGACGCCGGACTTTTACGGCGATGTCTGTCGGAACTTATCGGCGGCAGGATTGAGTGACGACGCCCGGGTCGTCCTCGAAAAGCCGATCGGCTCGGATCTGGCCAGCGCACAGGCGATCAACGCGGGGGTGGGAGGGGTCTTCGAGGAAGATGCGATCTTCCGGATCGATCACTATCTCGGCAAGGAGACCGTCCAGAACCTGATAGTCCTCAAATTCATGAATTCAATCTTCGAGCCGGTATGGAACGCGAACGCTATCGATCATGTCGAGATTACGGTGGCGGAATTGATCGGGGCCGGCAGCCGTGCGGGCTATTATGACGGGGCCGGCGCCTTGCGCGACATGGTGCAGAATCATCTCTTGCAGCTGCTTTGCCTGGTCGCCATGGAGCCTCCCTTCGATCTCAATCCGGACACGGTCCGCGACGAGAAGATCAAGGTCCTGCGGGCCCTGCGCCCGATCACGCGAGACAATGTCCGGCAAACGACCGTTCGCGGCCAATACGGCAAAGGCGCGGTCGATGGCCAAGTCGCGCCGAGCTATGTGGAAGAACTCGGCCAGCAGAGCAAGGCGGAAACCTTCGTCGCGGTCAGGGCCAATATTGATAACTGGCGCTGGAAAGGTGTGCCGTTTTACTTGAGGACCGGCAAGCGAATGTCGGGACGTTATTCGGAAATTATCATCCAGTTCAAGGATATCGCTCACGCGCTGGTACAGAACGAAGGCGAGGACTTGCCGCCGACACGTATGGTGATCCGGCTGCAGCCCGATGAGGGCGTGCAATTGCTGCTGGTGACCAAGGATCCCGGACCGGGCGGTATGAGGCTTCGGTATGTACCGCTCAATTTGTCCTATGCTGAAACCTTCGAGGCCCGCTATCCAGATGCGTATGAGCGGCTGCTGATAGCGGTGGTCAGAGGCGATCTTGCGTTGTTCATGCGCCGTGACGAGGTCGAGGCCGCCTGGAAATGGGTCGATGGAATTCTGGATTCCTGGCACCGGGACAACACGCCAGTCCATCAATATGCGGCGGGAACGGACGGGCCGGTTCAGTCTGCCATGATGCTGGATCGAGAGGGGCATGAGTGGTTCAATGGCATCTGAACCGAACATGATTTCCTTTGCGTCCCGTACGGCAATGGCCGGGCGATTGGCCGACGTCATTGAGGCGCAATTGGCTCGATCCCTCGCCGAGCATGGGACGGCCAGCCTTGCGGCTTCGGGCGGGTCGACGCCCACCGATCTGTACAGGGAACTTTCGACGCGGTCGCTGGATTGGTCGAATGTGCGCGTCGTTCCAGTCGACGAGCGCTGGGTTCCGCCCGGGACCGTCGGTTCGAACGAGACGCTGGTCAGATCCACCCTGATTCAAAACCGTGCTGCGGATGCCGTGTTTATTGGTCTGTGGACCGGCGCCGCATCACCGGCCGCAGGGCTTGAAGAAGGCGAGCGTCGCCTCGATGCCGTTCGTTTCCCGTTGGACGTTGTTGTTCTCGGCATGGGGGTGGACGGCCATACGGCGTCATGGTTTCCAGATTGCGCCGGGCTTAAGGGGGCTCTGGCGGAAAGCGGTTCGCGCCTGGCCGCAATCACCGCGAAACCAAGCGATGTCACGGGCGAATATCTCGACAGGATGACGTTTACCTTGGGCGCGATCAGAGGGGCGAAAGAGATAGCGGTCATGATCTCGGGCAACGAAAAGCGCGCCATATTCGAAAAGGCTTTGGATGACGGCGCCGTTAACGACATGCCGGTGCGCGCCATCCTGACGGCGCGACCGGACCTCTGGGTCTGTTGGGCGCCGTAGGGAGGGTGTTGTGGTCAAACTGAATGAAGCACTGGATCGCGTCACGGACCGGATGCGGAAACGCAGCCGGGCGACGCGCGAGGCGTATGTTAGACAAATGCGTTCTGCCGCGTCGGACGGTCCGAATCGCTCGCATGTCTCTTGCGGCAATCTCGCTCATGCCGTAGCGGCCTGTCCTGCGCATGACAAGAAGTCACTTTCGCAAGGCGACGGTCCGAATGTCGGAATCGTCACGGCCTACAACGACATGCTCTCGGCACATCAACCGCTGGGCGCCTATCCGGACATCATTAAGGAAACGCTCTCGGAGATCGGCGCGACAGCACAAATTGCCGGCGGTGTTCCAGCCATGTGCGATGGTGTTACCCAGGGCCGCGCCGGCATGGACCTGTCGCTCTTTTCTCGTGACGTCATTGCTTTGGCGACCGCCGTCTCGCTTTCGCACAACGTGTTTGATGCCGCCCTCATGCTTGGGGTGTGCGACAAGATCGTGCCCGGCCTTTTTATCGGCGCGGCGCGATTCGGCCACCTGCCGATCATGTTTCTGCCGGCCGGGCCGATGGCGTCCGGCCTTCCCAACGAAGAGAAGGCGCGTATTCGCCAACTATACGCCGAAGGCAAGATCGGGCGGGACGCGCTTCTTGCCGCCGAAAGCCGCAGCTACCATTCCCCGGGGACCTGCACCTTCTACGGCACCGCGAATTCCAACCAGATGATGATGGAGGTTATGGGACTGCATCTTCCCGGTTCGGCCTTCGTCAATCCGAACACGCCGTTGCGAGATGCCTTTGTCCGGGAAACAACACGGCGCGTCGCCGCCACGACGGCTCTTGGCGACGATTACATTCCGTTCTGCGACGTGATTGATGAAAGAACTATCGCGAATGCCGTCATTGGCCTTCTCGCGACGGGCGGGTCGACCAACCACACCATCCATCTTGTCGCGATGGCGCGGGCCGTCGGCGTTATCATCGACTGGGACGACTTCGACGCGCTCTCGAAGGTAACGCCGTTGCTGGCGCGCATCTATCCCAACGGGTCGGCCGATGTGAACCGCTTCCGGGACGCCGGCGGCCTCGGATTTGTTATCCGCGAATTGCTCGATGCCGGCCTGCTGCACGGAGATGTCATGACCGTCATGGGGCCAGGCCTCGGCCATTATGCGGTTGAGCCGTATCTGGCCGACGGTCGGCTTGCGTGGCGTGCGCCGCCCGATCGCCCAAGAGACGAGAAAATATTACGCGCGACGGATGACCCGGTCTCTCCGACCGGCGGGCTCGTGCTGCTCACGGGCAATATCGGCCGCGCAGTGATAAAGGTCTCCGCCGTGAAGCCCGAGAAGCGCATCGTCGAAGCGCCCGCCGTCATATTTGACGGCCAGCAGGATCTCCTCGACCGGTTCAAGGCGGGCGAACTCGACCGGGATTTCATCGCCGTAGTGCCGTATCAGGGCGCGAAGGCCAACGGAATGCCCGAACTTCATAAGCTGACACCGTATCTCGGTGTGCTCCAGGACCGGGGATTCAAGGTCGCGCTCGTTACCGATGGGCGCATGTCCGGCGCCAGCGGCAAGGTGCCGGCGGCCATTCACGTCTCGCCGGAAGCCACTAACGGAGGCGCCATCGGCAAGATCCGTGACGGTGACTTGATCCGCCTCGACGCCAAACGAGGAATTCTGGAGGTCCGTGTCGAGGCTGACGAGTTGGCGCTCCGCGAGACGACCGCCCGAGATCTGGCTGAGGATCGCTGGGGAAGCGGCAGAGAGCTTTTCGCCGGATTCAGAGACCTTGTTTCGGGCGCCGAGAGTGGTGCGACGACGTTTAAGTTGGAAGAACACCTTGATTGATCTGATACTTGTTGCCGATATCGGCGGCACTAATGTCCGGTTTGCGATCGCTGAAGCGGTGAGCAGCGGGATCACGCTTCATGACGCGCGGAGACTTCAAACGGAGGACTTCGAGACCGTACGCGACGCGGCCCACGCCTATTTAGAATCCGTGCAGGCGCACCCCAAACGCGCCTGCATGGCGCTCGCCGGGCCGGTGCATAACGGTCAGGCGCAGGTTACCTTGACAAATTCCCACTGGTCACTTCGCGGCGACGAGTTTCAGAAGGCGTTGGCCCTCGAGGAACTGATGCTCGTCAACGACTTCTATGCGGCAGCGAGCGGCGTGGCCTATCTCCATGACGACGCTTTCGTCACCGTAAAACGAGCGCGGCGGGATGCTCTGGCGGTGCAACTTATCATCGGGCCCGGCACTGGTCTCGGTCAGGCCTTGATCGTACCAACTCAAACGGGGAACAGGGTCGTTGCGACGGAAGGTGGGCATGTCGCATTTGCGCCGCAAACGACAGAAGAGACCGAGGTCATGAGTTTCATTGCCAGAGCACATCCCCGCGTGTCCGCCGAGCGTTTTCTATCCGGGCCTGGCCTCGTAAATATCCACCGCGCCTTTTGTCAGATCGAGGGAGCGCCGCCGTTGACGCTTCAGGCTGAAGAGATTACGGCCGCCGCAATGGATGGAACGGATCGCATTGCGTTGAGGACCGTGAATATGTTCAGTGCAGTCTTGGGGCGCGTCGCTGGGGATGCGGTGCTTGCTACGGGCGCACGGGGTGGCGTCGTCCTCGGCGGCGGCATTCTGCCGAAAATCAGAGAGATGCTTCTAGAAGGTCCGTTTATTGACCGATTCCTTGATAAGGGACGCATGAAGGATTATATGGCCGCGGTCCCAGTTCGCCTCATCGTGGATGAAAGTGTGGCTCTCTATGGCGCGGCGGCCGCGATGGAGCGTTTGGGTTGATGAATATTGATGCAATTCTGGAAAAAGCGTCTGTCATTCCGGTGCTGGAGGTGGCTCGTCTGGGATGCGCGGCGCCCTTGGCCCGGGCGCTCGCCGCCGGCGGGTTGAGTGTCGTCGAATTGACACTTCGGACCGACTGCGCGCTCGACGCCGTGAAGGCGATGCAGGATGCAGCGTCCGATCTTATCATCGGCATGGGAACAGTTCGCACGCGGGCCGACATCGAGAAGTCGATGGGAGCGGGCGCCGCTTTTCTCGTGACACCCGGCTCACCACCTCAATTGCTCGCTGCTTTGAAAGAAGCGGGCATAGCGGCCTTGCCCGGTACTGCTACGGCAAGTGAGGCGATGACCGTTTTCGAAGCAGGGTTTGCGGCCATGAAATTTTTCCCTGCCGAACAGGCCGGCGGGATCAAATATCTTAAATCTCTCCATGGCCCGCTGCCCGATTGCGTGTTTTGCCCCACGGGCGGTATCGGGCCCGATCGCGCGCCGGACTATCTCGCCCTTCCGAATGTCGCCTGTGTGGGTGGGTCGTGGGTTGCGCCGAGGGCGATGATCGATGGCGGAGTTTGGGAAAAGATTGAGGGCAATGCCCGAAGAGCGATGAGCATGCAAAAGTAGTAAGCGACGAGATAGGATCACTCTTGCGCTTACACGCCGTCCGTGCGCTCCGCACATCGTGATGTGATCGTTTCGATCCCGGTCCGCAGAAATTATTTGGTGTATCGCGCCGACTACGGGCATGGTTGGTCGTCTCACGAGGGGAGGCTTATGTTGCAACAAATTAATGCGGTCTGGTCCGTCGCGGCGGCGGCATAGCAGGAAAAGAAGGACTGTCGACCTTTGGCAACGATCTATGATGTTGCGATGCGCGCTCGCGTGTCCATGAAGACCGTATCGCGTGTCCTGAACAACGAGCCACATGTACGTGACAATTTGCGTGAGCGCGTCCTGGCGGCCGTAAAGGAGCTGGACTACCGTCCAAACCAGGCTGCGCGCCGAATGGCCGGTAGCCGATCTTATCTGATCGCGTTTCCCTACAACAATCCAAGCCCGGCCTATATCACGGGTATCCAGTCGGGGGCCGCCATTCGGTGCCGGGAAGGCGGATACCATCTTGTTGTCGAACCCATTTCTCTCGACGACGGTCTGATCGGAGATGTCATGCGCCGGCTTGTTCATACCTTGGCGCCCGATGCTGTCTTCGTGACACCACCACTGTCCGATAATGTCGAGTTTCTGACGGTTGTCGGTGGCTTGAATACGCCGATCATTCGCATAGCAGGCGCAGAAGCAGGGCCCGGCATCAATATCGCGATGGATGAGCGAAGCCCTGCCTATGAGATGACGAGGCATCTTATCGATATTGGCCATCGGCACATTGGCATGATCCGGCCGCATCCTGATCACCTCTCTGCGGCATCACGCTACGACGGATATACACAGGCGATGACGGACGCGGGACTCAATGTGGATCCGCAATATGTCGTTCAGGGATATTTCTCCTTCACGTCGGGTCGGGAGGCGGGGCGTCAACTGCTCCAACTCGAACAACCGCCGACGGCAATATTCGCTGCAAATGACGACATGGCGCTCGGCGTCATGGCGGTGGCGCATGAACTTGGTCTCAAGCTGCCCGATGACCTTTCCATCTCAGGCTTCGACGATATACCTGCAACCAGGACCTGCTGGCCCTCATTGACCACGATCCAGCAACCGCTAACCAATTTCGGAGTGGCTGCCGCGGAAGCCGGTATTACAGGCAAGTTGTCGGCCGGCATCCCTCTCGATTACGCGCTGGTTGTGCGCGAATCCACTTGTCCCCCAAAACGCTAATCTGACCACCGGCAATTGACAGCGCTGTCAATTTACATTGCGCTTCTGCAGAAAACGGGTGCCACGGTCGACGTGCAAAGGGGGACCAAAATGATTTCAGAGTTTGCGGTTTCCCTCGTGCCTTCGCCTCGCCGAGAATGACGTCGAGCACGGCGGCGTCGCTCGCTCCGAAATTGGCAAGGATCGCCGTCGCTTTGTTGCGAATATTGGTGAGGATGGCCGGCCGATCGAGAAAGATGGCCATGACGGTTGGAACATGCGCGCTCGCCGCCTTTAACGCGTCATAGGCCGGATCACATTTATGAAAATCGAGCCTCCCTTCCTTCTGTCGGCTGCCGAAGAAATAGTCGGGGTGAAGCATTTCCGACGGAGCCTCCGCGCGGATGATGGCGAAATCGGCTTTGGCGGGGTCGTCGACGATGGTTAGGCCCGCCGCTTCAGCCGCCTTTGAATTCATGCCGAATAGATAGACCTTCTTGAGCGCGCGGACGAGCGGCAGAAGGTTGTTGCTGTTTTGCAGAAGCACCTGCGCCACGCGCTGTGTCGGGGCGGCTTCGGCGACGAATTTGGGTGCCCCCACGATATCTTGAGCGCGGGATGGATCGACATAGGGATCTTCAAACAGCCCCATTTCGAATTTTGGGATCAAGACGCGACGAACGGACTGGTCGATCCGATCCTCGCTCAACGCTCCGCTCTTAACGGCGTCGATCAAAGGCTGAACGTCATCGGTTCCACCAAACTGATCCACACCGGCCCGCACCCCCTTGATGTAGCGCTGCTGGGGTGTCAGCGATTCCACGCCCCAAGGCATAGCGATATCCTTGGGCTTCTGGGGCTGATCGGCGGTCGGATGACGGCAGGCCTGGTCGCAGTTGCGGGTAATCGCCCAGTCCGACAGGACGATTCCCTTAAAGCCATAGGTATGCCGCAAGAGCCCAGCCAGGAGTTGCTTATTGAAGCCTGCTCCAACCTGCTCCAGCGGACATCCATTGACTTCGGCGTCGCGGAGGATCGCGTAGGTCGGCATGACACCGCTCGTCCTGGCGTCGAATGCGCCCTTGAAGGCGTCGATATGACGCTGCAGCTTACCACCGCCGAATTGGGCGAATTGGCCGTAATAGTTATGGCCGTCAAGGCCCTTCACGGAGGCCCCATAGCCGACCCAGTGTTTGACGACCGTCATGACGCCGTCGCGTTGCAGGCCGTGATCGCCACCCTGAAAACCGGCGACATAGGCGCCGACCATGCGGCTGGTGAGCGCTGCGTCGCTTCCGAAGGTACCGGTTTGCCGCGGCCATCGGGGCTCAGTCGCCAAATCCGCCTGGGACGAGAGAGCCTCCTGAATGCCGACTGCGCGATATTCCTGCCGCGCGATATCGGCGAAGCGGCGAACGACGGCTGGATCTCTCAGGGCTGCAAATCCAAGGGTTTCGGGCCATTGCGGGAATTCTCCGCCGGTCTCGTTCGCGCCCAGCACATATTGAAAGTGGCTGCGCGGATCGGTGCTGATTGTGACCGGGATACCGAGACGCGTCTTTTCGGCCAGCGCCTGCACGGCATTGCTTTGCTCCGACATTTGGGCGGGCGGTAGCGTCAGGCGTGTGATGAAGCTTGTTACATGCTTGCCGTCGATCAGCTTCCGTGTTCGGGTTAGATCATAGCCTTTGGCGGAACGGCCTAGGGCCCCAAGCGGTCCCGGCAATGTCGAATGCATCATCGTGCCGATCTTTTCGGCGAGGGTCATGCGGGCCGTCAGATCCTTGGCGCGTGCCTCCGGCGAGAGGCGCCAGTCCTCGTATGGCTCCAGTTTGCCGTCGCCGTTCAGGTCTCGAAAACGTAACCCGTCCACGTCGATTGTGGATTTCGTTCTGGTGCCCAGATTCGGTTGCTTCGTGGTCTTCGAAAGCGCTGGTGCGGCCGAAGACGCCAGGACCCCGGCCGAAGAAAGCGCAACGAATAACGCGACGCACGAAGAACGGGAGAAAGATGGCATACGCCGCATATCCTCTTGTCCGTAGAGTCACGGGCGCAGCCGCGAGGCGCGCACGGTGAATTGTCCAAAAAAGATGATCCAGCCATAGGCGATGATCGGGACGATCAGGGCGGTGGCGAGCGACAGGTGATCCGCGACCGAGCCTGTGACGACGGGCAGAATGGCGCCACCGACGATGCCCATGCAGAGTAAGGCGGATGCCCTTGGAGCGTCTTCTCCGGTCCCTTCGAGCGACAGGGCAAAGATGGTAGGGAACATGATCGAATTCATGAGGCCGACGGCAAGGATCGTCCCGCCCGCCATGTAACCATGAGAGAAGCTCGAGAGCGCCGCCAGGATGATCGCGCCGCTTGCGCAGACCGAGAGTACACGGCCGGGGCGGATTCGATGCAGGACTGCGGCGCCGATGAATTGTCCGACCATGGCCCCGCCCCAATAGATGCTGACGAGTTGTCCCGCACGAAGGGCCGTGAGCGACAGCACGTCGGGTTGCATGAGATAATTGGCCATCATCGATCCGATCGAGACTTCTGCCCCGACATAGGCGAAGATCGAGATGACCCCGAATAGAATGCGAGGCCGGCGAAGCAGAGCAAAACCGATGCCGCCATGGGACGCCGCATCCGGTGCCGCGTGTGGCAGAAGATCGCGCTTTACCCAGAAGACGACAATGAGCACGACGAGGAGGGCTGCGATTCCGAGAAACGGAACCTGAACGACGGACGCCTCGCTGATGCGCAATGCGCTTAGCTTGGCGGCGCTCAGGGTTGCGATGTCCGCCGGTAGATTGACGTCGTTCTGAAGGATCAGGCTCGCACCGATGAGCGGGCCGATGAATGTGCCGAAGCTGTTGAAGGCTTGGGCCAATGTCAGGCGCGCGGAGCCCGTTTCGGCCGGACCGATAATGGCGATAACAGCGTTGGCGGCCACCTGCAGCGTCGTGATGCCGGCAGCCATGATGAAGAGAGCGAACAGAAAGCCGGCGAACAGCCCCATGCGTGCCGCTGGCGCGAACATCAGGCAACCGGCAGCCATGATCGTGAGGCCGAGTACGATTCCGCGCATGTAACCGATGCGCGCAACGATATTTCCCGCTGGTAACGAGAAGACGAGATAACCGAGGAAGAAGGCGAACTGCGTCAGCATCACCTCGGCAAAACTGAGATCGAACAGGCCTTTTAGCTTCGGTACCAGAATATCGATCAGAACGGTGGCGAAGCCCCAAAGGAAGAAGAGGCCAAGGGACAGAATGAACAGGGGCCGGTTGAAGGCCACCTCCTTGTCGCCTGGTCTCTCTATCTTGCTGCCGGCGGGCGCTGCTGTCGCCATGCCATTCCCCTCGATTCAAACCGTTCAAGCCTGCTATTCTCGACGGGAATGGACAGCGCTGTCAACGTTTGGTGAAAAGTCGTCGCGTTGGTAACGTCGCGGCCTCCGTCGATGCTGTCGCAAACCCAAGTCCATACCGTGTTCTTCGATCGGGAGGTGAAGGCCGGCCGCTGGAATCCTGCCGCCGCGCGGTTGCGGCGGGTCTCCGACCTGACCGTGGGCGTCGTAGGGCTCGGTCGGATCGGGCGCGCCACAGTCGCCAAGCTTGCCGCTTTTGGCTGCACGGTGCTCGCGCATTCCCCCTCCGCGCGAGATGGCGGCCCCGCTTGTTTGTTGCCGTTAGACGAGATGCTGGCGGCCAGCGACGTTATAATCCTGCATGCGCCGCTGACCGATGCGACGCGCCATCTGTTCGATGCTAAACGGTTGGCCCACGTCAAAGAGGGCTGCTTCCTCATTAACGTGAGCCGGGGGCCACTCGTTGACAATGAGGCACTGATTGCCGGGCTGGAAGCCGGTCGCCTCTCGGGAGCAGGTGTAGATGTGATCGAGGGCGAGCCCACTCCGCCGCGCGCACTTGTAGAGCGGCCCGATGTCATCGTCACGCCGCATGTGGCCTTTTCCTCCGATGCGTCGCTTGCCGAACTGCGCAGACGGTCAGCGGAGGAAGTGGTCCGCGTGCTCGCCGGCGAATACCCGCAAAATCCCCGCAATCATCCGGAAGGCCTGTAGTGATGACGACCAGGATTTCCGCGATTTACGCCAGGCAGATCCTGGACAGCCGCGGGCGGCCCACCGTTGAGACCGAGGTAACACTGGCCAACGGCGTTACGGCGCGGGCGTCGGCGCCATCGGGTGCATCGACGGGCAAGGCGGAGGCGGTCGAGTTGCGAGACGGTGGCACGGCGTGGGAAGGGCGTGGCGTTTCCAGCGCGATTGCCAACGTTAAGGGCGAGATCACTCGTCTGCTTCTCGGTCGCGATTCAATGGACCAGCAGGGGATCGACGCGGCCATGCGGGAGCTGGATGGTACGGCGAATCTCGCCCGGTTGGGAGGTAATGCGGTTCTATCGGTCAGCTTGGCGGTCGTGCGTGCAAGTGCGTTCGCGCAGCGGCAACCCCTCTGGCGGCGTTTTGCCGAGCTTGCCGGCACGGAGCCCAGCATGCCACTGACGATGGTCAACATTCTATCGGGGGGTCTTCACGCTGGACGTGGAATGGACGTCCAGGACTTTCTCGCCATTCCGGTGGGGGCAAACTCATATTCGGAGGCGCTTGATTGGATCTGCAGAGTGCGCGTCCAGGCCGCGAAACTATGCGCCGTGCGCGGTCTGCCGACGTTGCTCGCCGACGAAGGAGGGCTTTCCCCGGGCTTCGAGACGTCCGAGGAAGCATTGGACCTGATGGTCGAGGCATTCGAAAAGGCGGGGCTCGAACCCGGCAAGGACGTGGCGATCGCTCTCGACATAGCATCCTCCTCGCTGTTTGACGGAATGGGGGGATACGTGTTTCGGCGACAGGGCCGCACCTACAATGCCACTGAGATGATTGAAATGCAGGCCAGTTGGGTCGAAAAATATCCCATCATCTCCATTGAGGACGGACTTGATGAGGAGGATTGGGGACACTGGCCTGAGATGACGCGGCGCCTGTCTCGGATCCAGCTCGTTGGAGACGATCTGTTCGCGACACAACCGGACCGTATCCAGCGGGCGATCGATACCGGCATCGCCAACAGTGCACTTATCAAGGTCAACCAGAATGGCACACTATCAGGTGCCCTCGCAGCCATTCGGATGGCGCGGGCTGCGGGCTATGCAACCGTGATTTCGGCGCGATCTGGCGAAACCGAGGATGATTTCCTCGCAGATCTGGCGGTCGGCGTCGCTGGCGGACAGGTCAAGATCGGCTCCGTTCGCAACTCGGAGCGACAGGCGAAGTACAACCAACTCCTCCGCATCGAAGAGGCAGGCCTGCCTTGGAGTGGCGCATCCGGCCTGGCCCCACTGTGACCACGCCCGAGCCAGACCTCATCGAGTTCCTGCGGGATTACGGGCTGGCCGAGCCCGACGAGACGGGAGACTGGGTGCCGCTCGCCGGCGGCGTGTCGTCCGACATCTGGAGGGTCAAGACCCAAGCCGGCGCCTTCTGTGTGAAGCGGGCGCTCGCCCGGCTGAAGGTGGCCTCGGACTGGACAGCTCCGGTGGGGCGCAACGCCATGGAATGGGCTTACATGGAGGTCGTCTCGGCCATTGCGCCCGGGGCAATGCCGCAGCCGATTGTGCATGACCCCGCCCGCGGCCTGTTTGCGATGGCATGGCTGGCCCCCGATCGCTACCCACTATGGAAGTCGGAACTGATGGCCGGTCGGGTAGATCCCGATTTTGCCGGCGATGTAGGAGCGTTGGTGGGGCGAATCCATTCGGCGACCGCGCGCAATTGCACGCTGCCGGCAGGCTTTGCTACGAACGACGGTTTCGAGGCCCTGCGGATTGAACCTTATTTAAGAACGACTGCTCGCGCCCATCCAGACTTGGCTGCGACGATCGAAGGCATCGCGGCCACTACGGCCGCCACGCGCAAAGTGCTCGTTCATGGCGACGTGAGCCCCAAGAACATTCTTCGTGGCCCTGAAGGACCGGTGTTGCTCGACGCCGAATGCGCTTGGTTCGGCGATCCAGCCTTCGATCTTGCCTTTTGCCTCAACCACCTCGTTATCAAAGCGCGTGTGGTACAAGGTGCGGCAGGATTGCTCACAACCGCTTTCAATATGCTTGCGTCGGCTTACTTCGCCAGGATCGACTGGGAACCCGCCGATAATCTGGAGTTCCGAGCCGCCAAGTTACTGCCCGTGCTCGCTCTGGCGCGCGTCGATGGCAAGTCTCCAGTGGAGTATCTGAACGAAGAACAACGGGACGCACTTCGCGCGGCGGCCCGCTCAGCAGTGGCGGCCCAGCCGACAACACTTGAAAGGGCGCGAGTTCTCTTGTCGAGCGAATAGAATATTTGTTGGGCTCAGGCGAGCGCGTACAACATGGCCTGCTTCGCTACGCCCCACGGGCTCCGCTGCGCAGGCCATTGCTCAGTCCGCGCTCATGCGCAACAAAGCCGCCAAGACTCCAATCGCAACCGGATGAAAGTTGGTGGTCACGTCAATGCTGGACAAACGAACCCGAACGATTCAACCTAAACTCGCATCGTCAAATGCCGGGACCAAACATCTAGAGCAGTGCTGCCTGTCGAGATGGTCTACAGGGTCATTGTCGATCGTTAGGATCGTTTCCGTGAATTTGTTCTGATGAAGAATTTTCGCCAGATGCGTGCACTGCGGCCTTTATGCCCTTGGCTCGTTGACGAGAAAATTGCGCATTTAGGAAGCGAATACTTTCGGCTCTGGGAAGCGGGATCGCATGCGGCGTAAGAGATAATTCCATGACCTGGTCGCCGCTGTAAGCCGGCCACTTCGGAAGCCCGGGGCCATTCGGATTGCCGGTTCGGGCAAAATTTATCCAATAATCCGATAATGTATCGCTCACCTTATGCTCTGCCGGGGTCCAGGGAAGGTTTATCAGGTGCTGCGTTCCAAACACGAACGCCAACTCGGAGCCGTGATAGGCGCCCATCGGCGTGCCGTCCGGTTTTGGTGGCGCTGGTGGCGCAAGGGTGGTGAACCACAGGTAGGAGTTCTTAACGCCGGACTTGGCGTTCAACCGAACCCATTCTCGCGCCTGCCAAAGAACGGCATCATCCGTGGCGTGCCCGTTGGGATGATCTGGCGGGCCGTAGAGCCTTGCCGCCTCCGCTGCTTCTGCTGGCGTCCGGGGATGGACCCAGCCCTGATCGGGACCGAGAACCGACGATTCGTCGGCGGCCGCGCCCGCCATCACCGGCACCTTGGTCTGGCGCCCGCTCGCGAAAATGTCATGGATTTCGCCAGGGAAGACGTAACCGTCATTCTCCAGGATCCAGAATTTCGGCGGAGCGTCGGCGAGCTTCTGGGCCGGGATCGCGCGCAGGTCTGCCAATGATTTGGCGCCAAACAGTTTCATGTACTCGCGCCCGTACCGGTTCGCTTGCGCGACCGTCCGCACAGGCCAGATGCCGGCCCCCGGGTTCATGTCGGCTCCGCTGTGTCCGATCGCCCGCTGGAACAACCCGCGCGCCAGCGGCGTGGCCTGAAGGGCGTTGACCGAGGCACTGCCGGCCGACCAGCCGATGATCGTGACATCGTCGGGGTCGCCGCCGAACGCGCCGATATGCGCGCGCACCCACTTCAGTGCGGCGATCTGATCGAGTATCCCGTAATTGCCTGACACGTGGTGAGGCGATTCGGCGGCAAGCTGAGGAAGGACGAGGAATCCAAGCGGCCCCAGGCGATAATTTAATGTCACGACCACCACGCCCTTGTGGGCCAAGTCGGCCCCCTGATTTATCGGACTGGAGCCAGTACCGGCCATAAAGCCGCCACCGTGAATCCAGACGATAACCGGCATCCGCTTCGGGGGCTTGGCCGCCGGCGTCCACACGTTCAAATAGAGACAGTCCTCACTGTACCGCTCGTGGGGAATGTGCGGGAAGATGGTCTTGAAAGCGGGGCTCATAACCTGGGTGCAGCTTGGCGAATAGTCGCCCGCGTCAAACGTCCCGGCTTTGAGTGCCAACGGTTGGGGCTCGCGCCAGCGCAACGCTCCAACGGGAGGAGCAGCATAAGGGATACCCAGAAAGCGATCGACGCCCACCACCGCGTCGTGTCGACCGCGTATGATCTCAGGGCCGATGCGGACGGTTGGATCACCACCGGTGTCAGCCGCGACCAACGTCGCAACGCTCGCCGCCGACGCCGCGATTGCTATCAGCGTTGCGAACCGCTTCCAATTCTGCAACATCAACTACGTCCTCATAAAAAGCTGATTATCCAAGCTACTACTATGCGGTCGGCATTGCCTCGACACATTCTTGTCTAAGGGATTACGGTGACAGTGCATTTAATCTTGGCGTCGATGACATTCGTCAATTAAGTGCACTGTCACTGTAATCTCTAATTGATGACAGACCCTAGTCCCCGTAACCGGGCGGCGGAGCGAATCTGCGGTACTTTTCTTCCAAAAGCCCGGCAAACTTGAGGCATGTGTAATCATCGTATTGGTTGCCGATGATCTGCACGCCGATCGGAAGGCCATCAGGACTGAGACCGATCGGGGCGACGGTCGCGGGCAGATAGAATGCAGCGCCATAGCCGGCCCAGAACAGCTGGTTTTCAAACGGCACCTCCTTGCCGTTAACGGTGAGCGTCCGGCCTTGGGGCGACCCGGTCTTGTGAGGAAACGCCGGTGTCGAGAGTGGGGGGCAGAGCAGCGCGTCGAAGCGCTCGAAGAACTCGATCCACTTGATCCGATATCGGTGCCGCTCTTCATCGAGCCGCAGCCAGTCGCGATGCGAGAGCGTTACGCCATAGGCATTCGCCTTGGCGATATCCCGCGTGGCGCGGCTTGCTCCTTTTGCATGCTGAAGGTTTTGAGAGAACTCCTCGTCCGTCACGCTTCCTGCCGCGGCGGCCCGGAGAAGGATCATATAAAGGATATAGAGTTCCTCGCTTTCGAACCGAGGGCGATCGTCACGCGAGACCTGTACGCCTTCGCCTTCGAGGAAGTCGCCAAGCTTGGTCAGCTGATCCGAGACGGTCTGGTCGACTTCGGCGAAGCTGTCGTTGCACACCAGAGCAATGCGAAAGTCTTTCAGTTCCGTTTTTCGCGCCGGCCGAAGCGCCAGGGAGTAGCCGAGCGCCTCGCGCTCGGAAGGACCGGCGACCACCGAGAACGCCAACTCGAGATCCGAAACGCTGCGCGCCAGCGGGCCGACGACGCCGATGTCGGTGGGTTGATGCGTATCCACCAGCATATGGCCGCGCTGGGGGCAGACGCCCCATGTCGGCTTATGACCGAAGACGCCGCAGTAATGGGCCGGATTACGGATCGACGACGCAATGTCGCTGCCGAACTCGAGGCCGGTCATGCCGGATGCCAACGCGGCCGCTGCCCCGCCGGAAGACCCGCCCGGCGTTCGCGAAAGATCCCACGGGTTGTTTGTACGGCCATAGATCTCGTTATTGCTTTGGCCGTCCATCAGCCCTGGCGGTACGTTCGTCTTGCCGAAGACATTTGCGCCGGCGCCGAGCAACCGGTCGACGGCCACCGCATTGGATGTGGCGATGTTGTCCTTGAATTCCGGGAAGCCCCACGTCGTCGGAGCGCCGGTAAGGTTGAACGACTCTTTGACGGTCATTGGAACGCCGAACAGCGGGCCGACGTCTTCCCCTCGGGAGAGCGCTTCATCAGCTGCCACTGCTCGGCCGCGGGCCGCATCCAGATCCTGCACGATAATTGCGTTGACGGCGGGATTGTAGCTCTCCATCCGGCCAACGAAATAGTCGAGCAATTCGACACAGCCGATCTCGCGCGCGCGAACCATACGAGCCAGCTCCGTGGCCGACCTAAAAGCAAGTGTAGACATCGAGTTCCCCCTTACACCTAAGAAATTCCAAGCCGGGCTCGCCTATGGGACATTCGCTCGGTTAGCTTCATCGATAATTGTGGACGCATCAGTTGGCGTCAGCCATCTTTGCTTCACGAGATTACCTGCATCCCGGCGGACTTTGATCACGTACGCGTGGTGCGTTGGATACAGTTTCTTGAGCGCCGACCGATCGAACTCGTATTTGTATCCCTCGAACATGCACTCGAACGCTGGCGTCTTGGCACCGATCCATCGGGCCGTCGGGACGTCCACATAAGGCGTTCGCACGCCCCCTTTGGCGTTTCCATACCGGTCGACTACGAAAGATTGGTCCGGGCGAAAATGGCTGGCGGCCCGAGGCTTTAGCTTCAGCGATGGCGCGTGCGGGGGCGGCACGCCCTTGCGTACCCACTCGTCGAGAAGGCGCCAGGCAGCGTCGAAGACATAGCGCGTCGGGAAGTCCGACGGAGTGACATCCTTTGGCTCGCAATTCGCCTTAGCTATCGGGTCAGCTTGTCCGCTCGCGCGAAGCATGTCGTGCTCCGAGGCAAAGGATTTTTGTTCCCATGGATCGACATGGGCAGCGCCGGCGACTTCGTAGCGACGGAACAGATCCGGGGCATCGTCGGAGTCGGGCCGTCGGGTCGCTATGTTCGAGCCTATGTCGCCCTGAGTGAAGAGCTCGATGACAGGAACGCCGGCCGGGCCGGTGAGCAATCGAGGATCATCAGGAGAAAAGCCCTTTACGCATTGATTGATCGGAACCTGCCATGGTGGGCTGCCGCTATAGAGATAGCCGTTGTATAGCGGGTGTCCCTCCGGGCCTTTCTCGATAAGGCCAAAGAACGTCGCGTAGGTCCGCGCATAGCCGGCCGTTTGGGATTGACCCGTCATATACAATCGATCTGCCGCTCGGCTTAGCGGATTTCGATCCGATCCCGACTTCAGCAGAGCGCCGATCTCACTGATGATATCCCAGGCCAGGCCGGTCTCGTCATCCGGGGTTGTCGGTTGCGCCCAGGAATTTATGTCGCCGACCTTGCAGGTGGGGCCGCCCGCCGGGTGTGGCATTCCAAGAGTGCCATAACGCGCCGGATCGAATTT
The DNA here is from genome assembly GCA_963821875.1 of uncultured Alphaproteobacteria bacterium. Classification (GTDB taxonomy): domain Bacteria; phylum Pseudomonadota; class Alphaproteobacteria; order CAVTAV01; family CAVTAV01; genus CAVTAV01. Next base: position 3,056,092 of record CAWGFE010000002.1, on the reverse strand, counting down.
CTTCAGGGCCTTGATCGTATTCGGCTTGATCGTAATGCCGATCCATGCGTATCCGTCGGCCATGAACTGACGATAGGATTCGGCCCACATGATCGGAAGATCGACCGGCGAGGACGGGTTCATCGGCTCCACGATCGCCGTGCCATTGAATTTGGAATCGTCCTTGGGGCGTCTGACAAGAATCCGTGTTGTGTAGCGCCCGGTTGCAAGCGCCGGCGGATGGTCTTTCACGGGCCATCCGAACACGCGGGCATCCCCGCTGATCAGGTATTCTTTCTCGACGTAACCGTATTTCGAAAGATCGACCGGCTGTTTCAGACGACGGGATGACAGGAAGGCGTGCGACGAGGCCGTCTCCGCGATGGGACCGCGGACGTCGGGCAGGGACGGCTGTTCAGCGTTTGACGATGCCGACATCACAAGGATCGCCAATGGCAAGAAGCCAAGTAGTCGTCGCATTGATCGTCCCCCGAAATTTTGACTGCGCTTGCTTAGATCTAGTGGCCGCTTCCGGACCAGATCTGCGGTAGCCGAACGCCTTCGGCCTCCTTCACGATCTTTCCAGCGTCTCGCTTCGTAATCCAGTGCTCCATGAGGATCCTGCGGGTCGCCGCCGTAACCTTCGAGACATAGCTTGCCCGATCAGGATATAACTTTTTGAGGGTTTCCGGCGACAGGCGTACCTGATAGCCCCACAATTCGCAAATCCCCGGTCCGTCCATATAGGCACCGTAGCGGACCAGTGGCACATCCACATAAGGCGTGCGGACTCCCCCCTTCGCGTTGCCGAACTTGTCGAGTTCCAGAGACGCTCGGGCATGCTGGATGTCATCTACCTTTAATGGTGCAGCTCGCGGCGGTGCGACACCATCTCTTGACCAGCGCTCCAGATTGGCGAAAGCGCCGTCCAGAATGTATTGGGTCGGAAACTCATTGCCGTGTTCGTTTCGTTGCTGGCACTTAGCGTTTGACAGGAAACCGCCCGCGCCGGTCTTAGCAACATCTGCGTCCGCGGCACCCCAGCGGAGAACCCAGTCATGCACATGGGCGGCACCCGCGATCTCATATCCGCGATAGAGATCGGGATAGGTGTCGCTGTCCGGCCGCCGGTTCAGATATCCAAGATCAGTCTGATTGATGATCTTGATGATAGGGACACTACGGGGCTGCATGGCCAGGCGGGCGTCGCCGGGCCCAACGCCCGGTGAGCACTGGTTGACGGGGACTCCCGGCCCACCGGCCGACGATGTCAGATAACCATCGTATACCGGGTGTCCGTCAGGGAGCTTGGAGAATGGATGGATCGCGTTTGCATAGATGAGAACAAAGGCGCCGCTCTGAGAATCCCCCGTGAGGTAGACTTGCGTTACCTTCAGATCATGCAGAGGGTTTGTGCGCGACCCGCTTCTGACAAGCGCGCCGGTTTGGCTCAGAATATCCCATATCAAGCCGTTTTCCGTGGCCGGACTTGATTCGGGCGGCAATCCGCCCGGCGCGGCGGGCAATTGCGATTGTGGACATGTATCGGACGGCGGAAGCGGGTTCTTGAAGGAGAGGGCCGCGTATCGCGCCGGATCGAACAGCTTGAGAGACTTAACGGCAACTGGCTTTACCGTTACGCCGACATAAACATCGCCTTGGTGAATGAAGTAATCCTGAGATTCCATCCACATGATGGGCGCGTCGTACCGGAGCGACGGATTGAGGGCTTCCACGATCACCGTACCGCTGAATTTGGACGGATCCTTTGGGCGGCGGACCAGGATTCGCGTGGTGTAGGGGCCCCGCGCGAAACTCTCCAGCTTGTTGATTGCAGGCCAGTCGTAGACATTGGCCTGGCCGTGCATAAAGTATTCCTCCTCCTCGTAGCCTTCCGTCGACAGATCTCGCTTGGTCACGGAGTGATCTGCGGCATTGAACGGCCAGGAGGTCTTTGTAACGGGAATGGGCCCCGTAATCCGAGGCAGCGGAACCACCGAAGGGGTGACCGCGTGCCGCGCCGGTTCGGCTGCCGATGCCCGAGTGGGAACGAGCGAAGCCATCGATGTCAGGGCCAAGACTGATGCGATCAGAGCTCTCATTCGCGCCTCCATCCGTGAACTCTTATCGTGTGCCGAATGACGCTATCTCGACGTTCCAGTTCGGCGATTGTAAAAAGCTTCTCCCGCATGGCCCATGCGCCTAACGTTGAGTGCCCATGTAAAATATATGCGCCGGCTCATCGTTGACATTGGCTAGATCGGGAGCCGGCGACTCTTCCGCAAGACTCATTGATCGATACTGCCCTTTGAAGAAGATCAGGGGTTGACGCGGGCTCGTGCCGATATGTGTCGCTGTTACACGTCCGATTACGACCAGATGATCCCCGCCTTCGAGAGTCTCAAGGAGTTCGCAGTTCAGCGAGGCTAAAGCACCTTCCAGGCGCGGTCCGGCCGCCGTACGGACAAAGCGGAAGGCCGGCGCCTGTGTGCCTCGCCATGCCCCCGCGAAGAAGTTCGACAACGCCTGCTGTTCTTCGCGCAGAATGTTGATGCTGAATGCCGTCAGTTCCGGCAAGAACTGAGCGAAGCGAGCCCCTTTGCTCGGGCAGAAGAGGATGAGCATAGGATCGAGTGAGAGAGACGACACCGCGTTTGCCGTCATAGCGTGAACCTCGTCGCCGACTTGTGCGGCTATGACGGCGACGCCGGTTGCAAAGTGTCCGATCGCTGTTCGGAACTCTCGTTGACTCAATGTCATTGGGCAGCACCTTCGTCTTCGTCGTCTTAGGATATCTCGATGATACTGACTGACGCCTGTCGAAAGGGTGTCGCTCAATTTCGGCGGCGCGGTTAAGGGGTCTCTGAGAAAGCCTCGTCTTTCGTCGTTTTGACGAACTCTTGGACTCTACCAGCAAGCTCTTTTATTTCGGCGCCATGTCCCGCCACCAGAGCGCCGGCCATCCGAACGGGATCCCCAAAGAAGAAGCGTTCGTACAGTACCTGACGAGACCCGAAGGCCGAGAGCGCCGTGTCCCAGGCAAGACGGAAGATCGGGATCCGGTCGAAGGCGTCAGCGCGGGCCGCCTGATAATACTTCTTGATGTCGTCCACGAGCGGACCCTTGAGATCCGCCTCGGTCGGCATCGCGACCAGACCGCTAGCCCCGATCTGTTGAATGATCTCGACCATTCGGGGATACAATTTCGGGTACAGATTGCGTGCGGCGTCGAGTGGATTCCAGGCGGGCCGCATCACGCCCCATTCGTCCAGAGTGGCATCCGCTTCCGAGGCGCGCAAAAGCGCTTTCATCGTTTCGAGATTGACCCAGATCTCCGCAAGCTTTTCTTGGATATGTTGGAAGACCTCCACGCCGATCGTATTGACCAGCAACGAAGCCAGACCCAGCAGGAATTCCGTCTTCGCGATGTTTTTGACGAGAACCTGATGTGTCATGTGCACGACCGCGCCGGTTCGTGCATAGGCCTGATTGCAGCGATCTATATCGCGATACAGGAATATGTTCTCCCAAGGGACGAAGACGTCATCAAAGACAACGACCGCGTCCATCTCTTCGAACCGCGATCCGAGCGGATGATCGAAATGGGACCGTCCGTAGTCGACACTCTCGCGGCATATGAAACGCAAGCCGGGGGTGTCGTTCGGGATAACGAAGCCGAAGGCATAAGGTGCGTCCTCTTCGGGACTCTTCAGGAGAGTGGACGGGAAGACCATGATTTCGTCCGAGATCGGAAGGGTCGCCAGCATCCGGCACCCACGCACGACGATCCCGGCGTCGGTTTCCTCCTTGACGCGCGCGGCCAGAAACGGATCGGCTTGGTTCGCCGAGCTCGCTGCGCGATTGGCCTGGGGAGGGATCAGTGTGTGGGTCAAGCAAAGGTCGTTTTCTCGCAGATACTCGTAATAGCGGGTGGCGTTCTCGCCGAATCGAGGGTCGGCTTCCGCGAGAAACGGCGCCCCCGCGGCATAGCCCGTCATTGCCCGATTAATATAGTCGGGCACGCGCCCCATCATGCCAAAGGCGTAATTCGCCCATACCTTCATCGCCTTCGTGACGCTGTGCAGTTCTTCATGAGTTCGTGGCATCATGAAAGACCGCGCAACCAAGTCGCCGGTCGTGGGCGATTTGTAGAGAGAAACGTCAGGGTTCCGCCATTGAAGGTCGTAAAGTTCCGCAAGCGTCTGCACGCCGCCTTCGAGAGCCGGATGCGCCGTTACATCGCGGACCTGCTCGCCCCGGTACCAGATCGACGGAGGCCGGTCGCGGAGCCGCTGCAAGATTTGTGCACCCTTTCGCGCTCCTGCCGAATGCTTGTCATTGCCGGTCAAGCTATTCTCTCGCATGCTGCATTCCCCTTTTGCCGACATCATGGTCACCTGCCATGGAATTACGTATTATAAAATGTATTTCACAAAGCGTAAATTCTCTGATCGCTTCTGTCAACATGGGATGCCGCCGTCATGAGTGACGAGACCGAGAAGAGCCGTAAGGGTGTCCAGTCGATCGAGGTCGGCGCCGCGCTGCTCAGAGCGTTAGTTGAGTCCTCGCATGCCATGATGCTCCGCGATCTTGCGGCGGCCGCCAAAATGCCGGCCGCGAAGGCCCACCGATATCTGGTGAGCTTCATGAGGATGGGAACTCGTGGAGCAAGATCCGGCGACCGGACGATATGACCTTGGGGAATTCTCCTTGCATTTGGGCTTGAGCGCTTTGGCACGAATGGAGCCGGTCCAGCAGGCGACACCAATCCTCAGAGATCTTGGCGAGTCGCTCCAACAGACAGTTGCGGTTGCCGTCTGGGGGAATAAGGGACCTACGATCGTTCGATGGTTTGGGTCCGATACGCCGGTTTCAGCGAGCCTCCGGTTGGGGTCGGTCTTGCCTCTCACGCGCTCCGCGACGGGTGGCGCGTTTCTGGCTTTCTTGCCCCATGAAATGACTGCCAGGCTGCTGGCGGACGAATTGACGGACAATGTGCGGCTCGGTCTTCAACCCTTGACCCGCGAGGAAGTGGACCATTGGGTGCAGCAGACGCGACGTCACGGTATTGCGAGAACGAGCGATTTCATCCCGGGCATCAGCGGAATAGCAGCGCCTGTATTCGACTACAACGGGATGATGGCAATGGCCTTGATTGCGTTGGGCTACACAGGGAGCTTCGACCTGTCGCTGAAAGGCAGTCTCGTTAGGGAGGTTCTGCAAGTTGCGGAGCAGATCTCAAAGCGCCTTGGATCCCGGCAGGCATGAGCCGTCAGCTACTCATCAGAAGCAGCTGACATGACCCGTATGATCAATACGGCGCCGTTCAGCGTGACGCGAGCAAAGCTCCGGACTTAAGTCTCGATTCAGAGCGCTAAATTCCCTTGAAAGCCGGGTTTCGGAGAAGGTGGCTCGGCCCGCGTTCGATTGGCAAAGCCGGTCAAGTTATTGGCCAGCGCAAGCAAGAACCTGCGCGATAGCTCAGGCAAACTCGTAAACAATGCGTCGCACAGTCGATCTGTAGCGCTTCTACGCTACAGCCTCTCATGCTGGGTGTGGTGCGGCGCAATTACTGGTCGCGAAGACCAAACAACCGCGGGTCAACCGGCTGTGGTTGGGATATCAGGGATTTGTCGGGAGGTCGTCAAATGAGCTGGTCAGCCGAACGAAATGCTATCGGTGCTTGGGGTGCCGTATCTGTGCTTGCTATATCCGCATGTCTTCCTTTGGCGCGAGCTTCTGCCGCCGAAGATGCGGCTCAATCTACGGTCGCCGAAGTTGGGGCCCTGCCAGAGGTGATGGTGACCGCTCAACGGCGCAGTGAAAGTCTGGCCAACGTTCCTATCAGCGTGAGTGCCTTCAGTCAGGCGAGGATGGATATGCAAGGCGTGCGCAAGATCGATGATCTGGCTCGTCTAACGCCCGGGATTTCGTTTGCGAGAGCGGACGCACGAAACGGCTTGGCGTCAAACATTGCGATCCGAGGCATTTCGTCGACTGCTGGGTCGTCTACGACCGGCATTTATATCGACGATACACCGATACAGTCGCGTTCCCTCGGATACAGCGCCTTCAACAGTTTTCCGGAAGTCTTTGATGTTGAGCGCGTCGAGGTTCTGCGCGGGCCTCAGGGTACGCTGTTTGGCGCAGGGTCGGAAGGCGGTACTGTACGGTTCATAACGCCGCAGCCGAACCTCGATAAGTTCTCAGCCTATGCGCGCTCGGAGCTTGGCTACACGGAAAGTGGTGACCCCAGCTATGAAGCTGGCGCCGCGATCGGCGCGCCAATCGTACAGGACAAAGTTGGCTTCCGTATCAGCGGCTGGTATCGGAGAGATGGCGGTTGGGTTGATCGAGTCGACTGGGATCGCACGACTCACGCGCCGACAAATACTCTGGACAACAATTCGAACTGGCAAAACTCGATCGTCCTAAAGGCGGCCCTCACTTTCGCTCCCAGCGAAAATCTCTCTATTACGCCATCGATCTACTATCAGGACCTTCGTCTGAACGACACACCAAGTTATTGGGCCGTCCTTTCCGATCCGTCCAACGGCAAATTCAATAACGGGAACTCGCTGGCTGCCGTTAGCAAAGACAAGTTCGTGCTGCCGTCCCTCAAGATCGAACTGCATTTGGGCGGAGTCGACGTTGTGTCGAACACGTCCTATTTCGATCGCCATAACCACTCGATCAACGACTATTCCGCCTTTGAAGCTGGAATCTGGGCAGCGAATGCGTTCTTTCCCGCCGGCTTCTACGCGCCGACTAATCAGTACAATGTTCAAAAGAATTGGACGCAAGAGGTGCGCTTCCAATCCGCCAACGACGACGCGCGCCTGACGTGGGTGATTGGCGGATTCTTTACGCACGCCCATCAGAGTGCTCGTCAGTTCGTGCAGGATACGTTCCTGCCGGCGCTGTTTCAGGCGAATACAGGGATTCCGTTCAACGCGTTCTTCGGGCAAGGACTCGTCGATGGGCTATACACTTTCGTCGCCGATCCGATCGAAGCGACTGACGAGCAGATCGCCGGGTACGGCCAGGCCGATCTCAAAGTCACCGATAAGCTCACGCTAACGGCGGGCATTCGGGTGGCCAGAACGACCGTCGACGCTCAGGCCAAATATCGAGGGCCGGTCGTCGGTCCGGACGTTGCCGATTCGGGGTCGCAAAAAGAGAGCCCGATTACGCCGAAGGGCGGCATTTCCTATAAAATCGATGCGGACAACATGGTCTATGCCAGCGTCGCCAAGGGGTACCGGATTGGAGGATATAATCCACGGGTCGGCTTGCCTTGCGGAGGGCAACTTGCCAGCCTCGGTCTGCCTGCGGCCCCTCAACTCTATAGCTCGGATCATGTGTGGAGCTACGAAGTCGGATCGAAAAATTCATTCGCTGGAGGACGTTTGCGGGTCAGCTCAAGTGCCTTCTATGTCGACTGGGGAAATATTCAGCAGCAAGTCGCGCTCAACTCCTGCGGCTTCACCTTTGTCACGAATTTGGGGTCGGCTACCAGTAAGGGCGTCGACTTTCAGGTGGAAGTCGAACCGGTGGACGATCTCGTCATTTCGCTTTCATTCGGATACACGAACGCGAAGTTCGATCAGACTGTTCAGGGAGGTCCAGCCGCGACGACCAATCTCGTCACCAAAGGTGATCACATTCCAGGTTCACCGTGGACCGGCGCATTTTCCGCACAGTACAATTTCACGGCCTTTGGCGATCACGACAGCTTCGCCCGAGTCGATTATCAGTACCAAAGCGGTCAGTCAGGCATAACGCCAGGGACCAATCCGACAAATGGGACCTTCAATCCGAGCAACCTATTCCTGCTTCCGGAAACGAATCTTCTGTCGGCTCGAATCGGTACAAAACTGTCGGACGTCGACCTTTCCATCTTTGTCAACAATCTTCTCAATTCGCACACGATTCTGTCGCAGAGCACTCCGCCGGGCCCGGTAATTCTCTATCAGCGAACAACTTTCCGGCCCCGCACTGTCGGTCTCACCGCGATCTACAGGTATTGACTCCGTTAACCGCGGACCGGGGCCTCTTCGTGAGTGCCCTGGCCCCGGCTTTTTTTCGACAAAACCAAGGTTCCGACGACCGTCATCGACGGGGAAGCAGGCTATCCGGCGTTCTCGGAAAATTGACGCTGTAAAACGACAGGGATGTTACGGATCCCTATGTTTGGTTAGAAGTAACAAGGACAGTGAAACAAGCAATGCGCGTGGGAATTCCAAAGGAAATAAAGGTTCACGAGTATCGTGTTGGTATGGTTCCTTCCGGCGTGCGCGAGCTGATCGACGCGGGCCACGACGTCTTTGTTCAACGCGACGCGGGTGCAGGTGTGGGCTTCAGCGACGCCATGTATGAAGCTGCGGGAGCGCAGCTTCTGGAATACGCTGAAGACGTCTTTGATCGAGCCGACCTGATCATCAAAGTGAAAGAGCCACAACTCGGAGAATGTAAATTTTTGCGCGCCGACCAAACTCTCTTCACCTATCTTCACTTGGCCGCCGCTCCGGACCTGGTGCAAGCCTTGTTGCAATCGGGTGTGACGGCCATTGCCTATGAAACTGTGACAGCTTCCGACGGTTCGTTGCCGCTGTTGACGCCAATGAGCGAGGTTGCGGGCCGGATGTCGGTCCAAGTCGGCGCTATGTGCCTTCAGAAGGCCTTCGGTGGATCCGGTGTTCTATTGGGCGGCGTTCCGGGAGTGTCGCCGGGACGAGTGGTCGTCCTTGGCGGTGGAGTGGCGGGAAGCCATGCCGCGGAGATGGCGGTCGGATTGACAGCAGACGTGACAGTTGTCGACCGGTCGACGAAACGGCTGCGCGAAATCGCGGCGATCTTCGGATCCCGACTAAAGACGGAATACGCGACGGCAGAGACCATCGAAAGACTGGTTGCGAATGCCGATCTGGTCATCGGCGCCGTGCTTATTGCGGGTGCTGCCGCTCCGAAGCTCGTCACGAGGAACATGCTCGGACATATGAGGAAGGGGTCGGTCATGGTCGACATTTCGATCGATCAGGGCGGTTGCTTCGAGACAAGCCGACCGACGACGCATGCCGACCCCACTTTCGAGGTCGATGGGATCGTCCATTATTGCGTCACCAATATGCCGGGTGCATTTGCTCGCACGTCCACTGTCGCGCTTACAAATGCCACATTGCCACACATACGGGCGCTGGCGGAGCTTGGGACGAGACAAGCGATGTCGCAGGACAAGCATCTCGGCAGCGGCCTCAACATCTACGACGGTCACATCGCTCATCAAGCCGTCGCGCAGGCCTTAGGCATGGAATTCTTGCCCTTTACATCGTGATCCGTTTTCGGCGGCGCCGCCTATCTCAGGCGATGGCGAGAGACTGAAGAGGCATCGATGGCTGGTTTTCGGAGTAGGCTATTCACTGCGGTGATCGGTTTTGCTTGTGTCGGCCAACCGGGTCCGCAGATCTCGTCTTGGTTCATGGTTAGATCTACTTCTCCTCGGGATGGGCGCGAGCGATGGACCTGTTCACGGTCAACTCCGCGCGTCAGATGAGGCAGGCAACTATCCTTGGAAGCATACGTCCGGGGCCTGCTGGGGGATGTGATTGTTCTCGATCGCAATCCTTTTCGGATTCGATAACGGATGTCCATCGGACCACGGTGCAGATGGTCATCATCGGCGGCGAAATGGTTCTTAAAAATAGATCCAAGTAATTGGAAACGTTTGGAAATATCTTGACGGCCGCCGATTGGCGCTCCAGCCCATGCTTCACGTGGCAGCCAGGTTCGTTGGCACAACCGGTCAAGACACAGGCCAATTGAAGCAAGCGGCGCGGTCGCACGCCGACTACGATACGCGGGAGAGCTTGAGTGTCGATGACGCCGGATCGTTTCGATCCCGCCTGCCACGGTATCGTCCGTTCGGACGCGTGCGGCAAAGGATCTAACGCAGTCCGGCGCGCGACATCGAGCGGGGAGCTAAATTGTCCTGACGAGGACGAAGTCTTGGAGGGTCACACTATGAAGCAGTTCAGACGACACGCTTTGGCCGCCGCGGTTTCCATCGCGGCCCTTGGTGCCGCAGCAGCCTTGACGGCTGCCGCGGCGAAGGATCAGGCCGATATGATTCTGACAAACGGCGATATCGTTACGCCGAAAGGGTCTGTACAGGCCATGGCCGTGGAGAGAGGCGTCATCATCGGGCTTGGCGACGCTTCAGCCGTGGACAAATACAAGACCGGCAAAACCAAGGTCATCGATCTGAAGGGCGCGACCGTCCTGCCGGGCTTGCACGACATGCATGTCCATCCCATGGGGGCGGGACTAGCGCAATTGCAATGCCGGTTTCCCCAAGGTTCCTCGCTGGCGACCGTTCAGAAGACGCTCGCGGGATGTGTGAAAGAGCATAATAAAGGCGAGTGGATCACGGGTGGACAATGGGATGCCACGTCGATCGGCTCGCCGCCCAACCGCGCGATGTTGGACAAGGTAGCGCCGGACAATCCAGTCGTGCTTACCGATATCAGCGGGCATAGCGCTTGGGCGAATTCCAAGGCGCTAGAAGTCGCTGGCGTCACGGCGAAGACGCCGAACCCGCCGGGCGGCATCATCGAGCGTGATGCGAAGGGTGAACCGACGGGCGTCTTCCGGGAAGCCGGCGCCAATATGGTTCGCAGTAAGGTCCCGCCGGCAACTCCGGAACAGAATGTCAAAGCGTTGAAGTGGGCCCTTCATAAGATGTTGTCCTATGGCATCACGTCGCTCACCGACGCGGCCGTAGGCGAAGACAACATGGCGGCGTATGACGAACTCTCCAAGGAAGGAGAGCTGAAGCAGCAGAGTTGTCGGCTGCATCATGTGGCGGCCTTCCGCTCTGACTGGCGGCAGTCCGATGTTCGAGACGGCCATCCAGCGCCGTAACTTGTACAAGACTGCCCGCTTCTCGCCGAGCTGCATCAAGATATTTCTCGATGGGGTGCCGACGGACGGCCACACCGCGGCGATGCTAGATCCGTATGCCGACGCGAAGAATCCCAAGGGCCCGCGGGCGAAAGGCCTGCTCATGATGCCGCAGAAAGTGCTGAGTAGAGCCGTGACGCGGTTCGACAAAGAAGGCTTGACGGTCAAGTTTCATGCCGCCGGCGATGCAGCTGTGCGTGAGGCGCTGAACGCGATCGAAGCAGCCCGTAAAGCAAACGGTCCCTCGGGGAATCTGCATGATCCGGGACACAACAGCTTCGTGAAGATGAGCGACATTAAGCGTGGGCGCGCTCTTGCCGCAACGTTCGAGATGTCACCATACATCTGGTACCCGAACCCGATTATTCCGGACATCAAGAAGGCCATCGGTCCGGAGCGGATGAAACGCTGGATTCCGGTCAAGGATGCGATCGATTCCGGAGCACTTGTGGTGCCCGGATCGGATTGGTCGGTCGTTCCCTCGGTCGATCCGTGGCTGGCCATCGAAACGCTGGTGACCCGTCAGAAGCCGGGCGGCGGTGGAGAGGTGCTCGGTGCCCAGGAGCGGATCACGCTGAAGCAGGCGATGGATATGTTCACCGTGAATTCCGCCGTCTTAATGAAGCATAGAAACCTGGTTGGAACGATTGAGCCGGGAATGCTGGCTGATCTGGTGGTAACCGACCGGGATCCCTACAAGATCCCCGTGACGGATATTCACAATACCAAGGTGAAGATGACCATCATCAATGGAGAAGTTGTCTACCGGGCAGACAGCGACTAGTCACGTAAAACAAAGTCTCGCGATGAGGGTCAGGCCGGATGGCCTGGCCCTCACATACTTACAGTTCGTTCGAAACGCCGATCGACCTCAAGCTTGAAGAAAAGGTCGTTTGGGCAATGTCTTGCGAGCGCGAAAAAATCATTGAAGCGCACCCGAGTTTGAACCGCTCTTCGGTGGAAGGGGAGGCAGAGACGGAGCGATGCCGCATGTCATTGTCGAATATTCCGATAATCTGAGCGACGGCGTTGATTTGGAGTTGCTTGCCGATAATCTTCATGAAGCGGCGCTGGCGAGCGGGCTGATGGATATCGCGGCGCTGCGCACGCGGTTCGCCCCGCGCCAGATCTATCGCATTGCGGACCGCCATCCCGACAACAGCTTCATGCATATCGTGGCCCGGCTGCGGGAGGGCCGCGACAAGAACGATCTGAGGGCGCTGGCGCAATCTCTGCTGGCGGTCGCCCGCGATGGGTTGGATGCCGCCGAGCCCTTGCGGCCCTATGCCCTCACGGTCGAAATTCACGAGATCACGCAGTTCACCGTCCGTCACAACACCGTAAGAGAGCGTATTGTCGCCGAGGCACAGAATGAGCAAGCTTGAAGACGCCGTAAAAACCGCCGAGTCCTATGTCGGGCGGTTCAAAGATGAAACGGTCCCGCACCTCATCGGCGGCAAGGCCGATCCGGGAACCGGCGAGACTTTCGAGACGCACTCGCCGATTGACGGCCGGCTTTTGGCGAAGGTCGCCTCGGGCACGCCGGCCGATATCGACCGTGCGGCGAAAGCGGCCGCCGAGGCGTTCGGGAGCTGGCGCAAGGTGCCGGGCAAGGAGCGCCGGGCGATCCTTCATGCGATCGCCGATGCTGTCGAGAAGCGCGCCGAGGAGATCGCCTGTACCGAATGTCTGGATACCGGCCAGGCGATCCGCTTTATGAGCAAGGCGGCGCTGCGCGGCGCGGCCAATTTCCGCTTCTATGCCGACCGCGCGCCGACCGCGGCGAATGGCCTCTCGCTGCCGACCGACGGCCAGATGAACTACACGATCCGCCAGCCGATCGGGCCGGTGGGCGTGATCACGCCCTGGAACACGCCGTTCATGCTGTCGACCTGGAAGATCGCCCCGGCCTTGGCAGCGGGCTGCACGGTCGTCCACAAACCGGCGGAATGGAGCCCGCTGACGGCGCAGATTCTGGCCGAGATCGCCCAGGAGGCGGGCTTGCCGGCGGGCGTCTGGAACGTTGTGCACGGCTTCGGCGAGACGGCGGGCAAGGCCTTGACCGAGCACCCGGACATCAAGGCGATCGGTTTTGTCGGCGAATCCGCGACCGGCGGGCTGATCATGCAGCAGGGCGGTCCGACCCTGAAGCGCGTGCATTTCGAGCTCGGCGGCAAGAACCCGGTCTTCGTGTTCGACGATGCCGATCTCGACCGCGCGCTCGATGCCGTCATCTTCATGATCTACAGCCTGAACGGCGAACGCTGCACATCGTCGAGCCGCGCGCTGATCCAGGAGTCCATCTATGACGAGTTCACCGCCAGGCTCGCCGAGCGGGTGAAGAAGCTGAAGGTCGGCCATCCGTTGGATCCGGGGACCGAAGTCGGTCCGCTGATCCATCCAAGGCATCTCGAAAAGGTGCTCTCTTACATGGATGTCGCACGCTCCGACGGGGCGACCATCGCGGCGGGCGGCAAGGCGTCGGAGGCGGGAGGCGGCAAAGGCTGCTTCGTCGAGCCCACGCTGTTCACAGGCGCCAATACGGGTATGCGGATCGCTCAGGAAGAAATCTTCGGCCCGGTCCTGACCGCTGTGCCGTTCAAGGACGAGGAAGACGCCATTCGCATCGCGAATGACGTGAAATACGGCCTCACGGCCTATATCTGGACCCGCGATGTCGGCCGCGCTCACCGCGTGGCGCATGACGTCGAGGCCGGCATGGTCTGGGTGAATTCGGAGAATGTCCGCCATCTGCCCGCGCCTTTCGGCGGCGTCAAAGCCTCCGGCATCGGCCGCGACGGCGGCGATTACAGCTTCGACTTCTATATGGAAACCAAAAACATCGCCATCGCCACAGACAACCACAAAATCACCAAGATGGGACTGTAGCGCCATGCCACTGGTTTTCGCGGGTGTTTGCAGTCACGCCCCGGGTATCGTGAACCGGGCGGAGCGCGCCGATCCGGCGGTCCGCGAGCCGTTCTACAAGGCCTACCGCGAGATGGGAGACGCCATCCGGGCCTCGGGCGCGGAGGCGCTGGTGGTGATCGCGGCCGAGCATTTCGGCAATTTCTTCATGGAGAACATGCCGGCCTTCGCGATCGGCATGGCGGATCATTACGAGGGCCCGATCGAGGATCCCGACTGGATGAAGATCGAGCGCCGCCAGATTCCCGGCAACAAGGACCTTTCGCGGCGCCTGATTCAAGGCGTGATGGAAGAGGTCGACACGGCCTATGCGGAGGAATGGAAATTCGATCACGGCATCATGGTGCCGCTCCATTTCCTGACTCCCAATTATGACATGGCCGTAATCCCGGCCAATATCAATTGCCAGGGTCCCCCGTTGACGCCGCTCCATCGCGCCTATGCCTTCGGCCAGGCGATCCGCCATGCGGCCGATGCCTTGCCGGAAAAGATTGCGCTGATCGGTACGGGCGGCATCTCGCATTGGCCGGCAACGCCGGATTCGGGCAAGATCAACGAGGAATGGGACCGCGACTTCCTGGACAAGTTCCTGAACAACCGGAAGGACGACCTGCTGTCCTATAACGACATTGAGACCTACAAGACGGCCGGGCAGGGCGGCTTCGAGATCCGCACCTTCATCGCGGTTGCCGGAGCGACCGAGGGCAAGACGGGCAAACTCTGGTTTTACGAGCCGATCCCGATCTTCGCCGTCGGCTGCACCGTCGCAACAATGGACGTCGCGTGAAAAAGGAGCTGATGCTCTACAGCAACCCGGTCCGTTTCAGCACGCCGTCGAGGCGGTGCTCAAGCTCCGGCGTCGCCGGCACCATAGGCAGGCGGTGTTCATTGCGCTCAATGATGCCGAGCTTCTTGGCCATGTATTTCATCGGAATCGGATTGGTGTCGAAGAACACCGCCTTGTTGATCTCGTAAAGAAGATCATGCAGCGCCTTGGCGTGGGCGAGTTTGCCGTCCCACACGGCCTGGCAGAGCTCCGACAGCACGGCCGGACGCAGATTGCCGACGGCGTTCATCAGCCCGCAGGCGCCGACCGCCATCATCGGGAAGGACAGGTCCTCGAGGCCGACGAAGATCTTGAAGTCGCCGCCCACTGCCGCAAAACAGTCGCTGACGAAATCGAGATCCTTTGAGGCGTGCTTCATGCCGACAAAGGTCGGCGACATATCCTTGAGCTCCTTGACCGTATCGATCTTGACGTCGACCGCGGCACGACCCGGGATGTGATAGATCATCCAGGGCACGTCATGGCCTTTGGTGAGTTCCAGATAGTAGCGGATGATTCCGCGTTGGGGTGGCCGCGTGTAATAGGGCGTGACGATGAGAAGCGCGTCGGCGCCGGCCTTGACCGCGTGATCTGTCAGCGCCTTTGTCTCGGCAAAGGACTGCGAGCCCGTCGCCACGACCACGGGCACCCGGCCCTTGGCAATCTCCAGCGCGACGTCGCAGGTCCGGTTGCGTTCCTCGATCGTCAGCGTTGCCGGTTCCGAGGTCGTGCCGTTGACCAGAATGCCGTGGGAGCCTTCGGTGATCTGTCGCTCCACCAGGCGCTCATAGGTCTTATAGTCCACCTCGCCGTCCTTGAAGGGAGTGATGAGCGGTGGAATGGACCCCTTCAGTCGATCGAGCATGGTCATCAATTCTGGTCGTCCTCTCGGCCTTTTGTCTTGTCGCGACGCTCTCGAAGTTCAGTATCGTGGGCTTCAACGCCTCGATAGCCTGTCATCGCATAGACACCCGCCCGAACCGGGCCGTGGCGCTGAATGCCTTTCCGCATGGCATCGAGATAGTCGTCCCATTCGTAACGGCACATGCCCGCATAATGCATCAGGATTTGGCCGTTGACGCCAAGGACATAGAGCAAGCCTATATCCGGTTTCAGGATCGCCTCGCGCTCTTCGTCGGTCAGTTCGCACTCCGCTAGCAGATTCTCACGCTCGGTCTCGAAGCGCTTTCGCGTCAACTCGTTGCGGTTGAGGCGATAGAGCAATTTCTGAACGTAATAAAGGCTCATGACAGTGCGACAGGCTCAGGACAAAGCGATGCAGAAAAACTCCGATTCTGAGACATTGGGTCCGTCATTCAGAAGCGCTGTCCTTCGTCCGAGCCAAACTCCTCTTCCAGAATTTTCTCGACCGGCACCGGCTCAAACATGGGCACACGTCTTACAAAGCGCGTCCACACAAATGCATAGGCGAGGGTGAACAGAAGCATGATGCCGAACGACTTGTATACCTGCCAGGCGCTTGTTCCGATTGGCGTGATGTACCAGATGGCAATCACGATCCCGATAATCGAAATGATCTGGGGCAGAGGAAAGAGTGGCGTTTTATAAAGACGCGGCAGATCGGGACGCCTGATCCTCAGCGAAATGACCGACAAACTCACCATGATATAGGCGACGCCCCAGGCGCAGACCGCGGCGAGCACTAGGTTGTTGAGACGGTCGATGTCCCCTTTGATCAGCCACGCGTGGAAGCACGGAATGAAGACCGAAACGGCAATTCCTACGATTGGCGTCTTATACTTCGGATGCAGGTAAGCAAAGATCTTGGGCAGGGATCCGTCGATCGCCATGCCATACATAATGCGCGGCAAACCGGCCATCAACGTATTGATCGTGGCGGCGCCGGCAAACAGGAAAGCGATGCCAAGCCATACTTTTCCGGCCGGTCCCATGACATGCATCGCGAAAGTCGGAATCGCCATCGGGGTGTCCAGGAGATGGGATCCATTTCCAACCGCAACGTTTTCGACTTGATGACGCATGGCGCTGCCATAGATCAACATGCAAGCAGCCACGGCAAACAGCCCGATCGTCATCGCCCTGGGTATGTGGCGCGCCGGATTCTTGAGTTCTGCGGCAAGCGGCGTCACGAATTCGAAGCCGACAAACATGAACATCGCCATACCGACGAGCGACAGGGTAGCGGGCAAGCCTGTGCCAATCTCCGATGACCCGAACCAACCCTGGAGGTGGACCACGGGGGGCGATAGCAAGCCCACGATGCCGAAGATCATCAAGGTGGTCCACATGCCGGCCGTCAGAACGATCTCGACCCTGCTGAAGACCTTGATCCCGAATGCATTTACGAATCCGAACAGGACAACGAGCCCGACACCTACCAGCCAGGAACTCCCGCTCTTTTCCAGCGCGTTGTGGAGAGTGTCGAAATTGACAAGCGCCAGGATGCCGCTGAGGATTGTTTCTGCCGTACCCGCGAATACATGGACGAGCACGTAGGCCGAAATGGTGCCCGCGATCGCGCAGAAGCGTCCGAGGCCGCATGAGATGTAGTCATAGACGGAGCCCGTGGTAGGCAAGATGGATGCCGCCTCGGCAAAAGACATCGCTTGGGCCTGCATCATCACGAAGGCGATTACGATCGCGATTGCAAAGGTTTTGCCACCGGTCCCAAATCCGGAGGTGACCGTAAGGATCACAGGGCTGGCCATGATTAGGCCGACAGCAGTGGCAAGTGCCGTGGGAAATCCTATGACCCCGTGTTCTGGGCGTGATGTCTTTCCGTTTTTACCGAGCATTTTTGGGGCGATCCCGAAACTGGCTGTCGGCCGCTTGAGGCTGGGCTGTGCTTAGTCGACTTTTCTGAAGCCGGCATCCAATGCGGCGACGAGAGCGTCAACATGCTCGGTTTGATACACGAGCGGCGGCGACAGAATGATTTTCGTGCCGACCGGTCGAACCAGAGCGCCCGCCTCCCTTGCAGCGGCGGCGACTTCGTTGGCATAACCGCCTTCGGGGTCAATGGGTTCCCGGGTCATCTTGTCCTGAACCAGGTCGAGCGCAATCATCAATCCCTTTCCGCGCACTTCGCCGACGGTTTTGTATCGTTGTTCGAAGGGCTTGAGTTGCTCTAAAAGGTAAGCGCCTTGCTTTGCGGCGTTGGCGGGCAGATCCTCGTCGACGACTATCTTCAGGCAGGCAAGAGCGGCTGCGCAGGCAACAGGATGGCCCGCATAGGTGTATCCGTGCATGATTGCGCCTGTGAAATCCTGGTTTTTGGCGAAGGCGTCTTCGATGCGTTTGTTGACGACCGTGGCACCCAACGGAATGTAGCCAGATGAAATGCCTTTCGCGAGGCACATGATATCGGGTTTGACGCCCCATGCCCGACAACCGAACATCGTACCGCTACGGCCAAATCCCGTCACAACCTCGTCGGAAATCAGCAAAACTCCGTATTTGTCGCAGATCTTCCGAACCAAAGGCCAATAGCTTGCCGGTGGGACGATGACGCCACCGGCGCCCTGTATGGGTTCCGCAATGAAGGCCGCTACCGTGTCCGGGCTCTGAAAGATTATCTCCCGCTCAAGCTGGTCGGCGCAGATCTTGGCAAGTTCTTCGGGGTCTTCGGTAAACGGGTTTCGATAGAGCCAAGGGGTCTCGACATGGAAGCATCCCGGCAGCAGGGGCTCATAGTTACGGCGGAACGCCGTATTGCCGTTCACGGATCCCGAACCAAAATGCGTGCCATGGTAGCCTTGCCGTAAGGCTATAAACTTGGTCCGGTCCTGTTGACCTTCAAGTTTCCAATACTGACGAGCGATCTTTAGCGCAGTCTCGACCGCATCCGACCCTCCTGAACTAAACAGGACGCGGCCCATGTCCTCTTCGTCCGACAATTCTATGACCCGTTGAGCCAGTTCCTCGGCGGTCGGATGCGATACGCCGTCGAACAGCTGAAAATATTCGAGCTTGTCGAGCTGCTCGGCGATAGCCTGCTTCATTTCAGGGCGGTTATGGCCAACATTCACGTTCCAAAGACCGGCCACGCCGTCGACCAGCCTCTTTCCTTCGTCGTCGTAAACATAGCATCCGTCGCCCCGAACGATCCGGATCGGACTGCGCCGCGTCATTTCATTTGGATGCAGCATAGGGTGCCAGAAGTGACTGCTTGCCTTATTTGCCGCGTCGGTGCTCATGTTTGCGTCCTTGCTGGTGGTGCGCTGTTGTACTGGTAGTTATAACCCTGAAGATTAAGGGCCTATCAGTCGATTAAGGGTACGGGCCGGCTTCCGATCTGATCTTGTTCGGCATGGCCATTTTCTTGACTATCGCTGCCAAGTGGCGGGACTTTGTGAACCTTGCACTGAATCTCCGCAATCCTGCGTCCTCCTCCTCTTCCTGTCCAATCCGATCAATTTTTTGGCAGCGCCAAACAAGAATGCAAGGCAGCGGCCGCTTAAGTTCCCTGATCGCATGTTCTATTTCATGAGAATTTCTGCGCGTGGCGTCGTGCCAAAGTTGTGCCAAGCAGGAGAAATCGTCATTCCACCATTCACGGTGACCGACCAAACGCTCATGGCTGGATTAAGCTAAGGCATTCATTTGGTGTCAACACGGTTATGAATGCGGCGCGGTAAAAGGGGACGTCTTTAGCGAAGCCTTAATCGCCGCAAAAAAAAGACTTCAAAACGTGCTCCAGCATTGGTCGCGGCCTTCACTGGTCAGTCCGTTCGATTTCACCGACCTGCTCGGCCTTAAACCAGCGGTGGTATAGTCATCGAGATTGTTCAGTGCGTCTGTCTGCGTCGAAAATTGAGGAAGAGTATGGTTAGTGATTCGCCCTGGATTGGCGTTGGAGAACTTGGTGCGGCCTTTGAAAAAGACGTCAACCTCTTGCCGCCGAGCAGTGACCTGGCCGGTCGATCTTTCGAGTTTCATTATGACGACAGCTCGATAGAGCGGTTCGCCTTCGAAACGGAAGACCGCCTGGTTCGATCGGGTCTCGGTGAGAGAAAACCGCCGGAAAGCTACCGCGCCACGACGATGCAGCCCGGCAAGTACTTTATAGACTTCGTCAGCCAAACAGAAAGAACGATGACGATCAGTCTGTTCCTAGACCTGGAGCAGAAGATATTCACGTCCGTAATCGGTCGTTTGCCGAGCGAGACGGAGGCGTTGATGTCCCTGCCCGAACGGAGGCGTAGCGGGAAGGAACTGACGGGCGTCGCCGTGGACTTCGTTCATGGAGCTGTCGACGAAGCGCTTACAGACATCACACCGCGTCATAAAACGACTGTGGATCTTGTCGGTCACCGTATCGAGTATATTTACAGTCCGACCGAGCGATACGAACACATCTACCTAAATGATTCTTTCTATACGTGGCATTGCTTGTCCGGTGCAGAGAGGGGGCTCGCTGACACGGACAGGTGCCATTACTACAAGCTTGGCAACAAGATGTACTTGTTCGTCTGGCGAGAGAAGATTGTGCCGACACTAGGCGTTGTCGTGCTGAGTTTGGATGCGATGAAGACGACCGGGAAACTGTTTGGTTACGAAGGCGACGATTTTGGACGTGTAACCAATTTTCCAATAGGCGCGAAGGCGCGGATTCTGAATGTTACGTCGCACGAACGGGGAGGCGAGCGCCATGAATGACGATGAAAGACCTTCCGCTCGGTCCGGGGACCTGTCAGTCAAGCTGGTGCTACGCACGTCTGACCTAGCCTGCGGAACGTTCCGGCTATGAAGGGCAAGGTCGCGTTGATAACCGGCGGTGGGACCGGAATCGGTGCAGCATGTGCCCGTCGCCTGGCCTCGGAAGGTGTCAAGGTTGCGGTAATGGGCCGACGAAGACAACCGCTCGAGAATGTGGCAAAAGATATTGATGGCGCAGTATTGGTTGGCGATGCGTCCGATACGTCGGAGATGAAGAAGGCAGTATCGCAGCTCAAGGACCGTTTTGGCGGCATCGATTTTCTGATTGCTAGCGCAGGCGGCCATGGTCTTGGCGACGCGTTGGCGACGGGAGATGCGGAGTGGCGTCTTTCTCTGGACGCAAATCTCAACACGGCATTCGTTGCTGCTCGGGAGACACTGCCTTGTCTGATAGAAAGACGGGGAGCAGCCGTTTTAGTAGCCTCGATCGCGTCACTCGGAGCAGGCCCTGAGGTTTGTGGTTATACGACCGCAAAGCATGCTTTGATCGGACTTACCCGTTCTCTCGCGCGCGATTTTGGTCCGTCAGGTGTACGCGTCAATGCCGTTTGTCCGGGCTGGGTGAAGACGCCGATGGCTGACGAAGAGATGGAGCCGCTGATGCAGAATCACAACATCTCCCTGGAACAGGCCTACGAGTTAGTGACGCGTGACGTTCCATTGCGCCGTGCTGCGTCTAGCGAGGAGATAGCGGCGGTCTGCCGGTTTTTGATTTCCGAGGACGCGTCAATCGTTACAGGCGCCGTTGTGGTCGCGGACGCGGGCTCGACGATCGTGGATGTTCCGACGCTTGCTTTCTCGGCGATCTGAGCTCATGTCGGAAAGTGTGTCACCTACGGGGGATTATCGACTTCCGTTCGATTTTGCCGGTCAAGTATGTGTCGTAACCGGCGCAGGGCAGGGGATCGGCAAGGCAATTGCGGGCGTATTTGCAGCACATGAAGCCGAGGTCGTTATTGCCGATTTGGCGGTTGAAAGCGGGTTGTCAGCGGCAGAAGAGATTCGTTCGGCGAAAGGCCGGGCGCATTTTTTCGAGATCGATGTGTCGGACGAACGGCGCGTGTCTGCTCTGGTTGATGACGTGTATGGCCGGTTTGGTAGAATCGATGTCGTTGTTCACAATGCAGCGTATTTTCCGTTAACGGCATTTGAGGACATTGACGACGGGATACTTGCTCGGACTCTTTCTGTGAATCTCAAGGCGGCATTTTGGCTTACTCAGGCCGCGTTACCCTGCTTCAAGCGTCAAGGGAAAGGGCGCGTGTTAGTGACATCGTCCGTCACGGGAGCAAGGGTGGCTTATCCGGGCCTCGCGCATTATGCCGCGTCGAAGGCTGGGATAAACGGGTTCATTCGCGCGGCGGCGCTCGAACTGGCGAAATATAATGTGACGGTGAATGGCGTTGAACCCGGAATGATCGAAACCTCCGCGGCCGACAATTTGGGTGATCGGGCGCATGCGGAAAAACTGGCGAGCCGAATCCCCATGAAAAGATTGGGGAGTCCCAAAGACATAGCGTTCGCTATGGCTTTCCTCGCATCCGATGCCGCGTCATACGTCACCGGCCAGACATTGATCGTTGACGGGGGAGCGTTATTGCCGGAATGCGGTGTTTCGCCGTAGGAGCGGCTATTCACCAGTCGACGACATGAGTCTCGGTGCCAATTTTTTGGAATATAGCATTCGAGATAAGCGCACATAGCGCGTTTGGCCTCTTCCTCCATGTCGTTGGTGATACGGCCGTGCTCGAGCACGGAGAGTGAGAACATCAGATCCGCGATCTCGATCGCTCTGAAGAAGATCGTCGAGCGGTTATCAATATCGGGCAGTTCGAAAAACACGTTGATCTGTTGATCGTAGATCTTTCCCAGATCGACGTCGCTCTTCCGGTCGTGGAGTTTCAAGTCCGGAGGCGTCTTCGCCCCGATCTGCAGCTTCATCGAGGCAGTGTGCTTGGCGTGATACTTCATGCCGCGCTCATTCAAGATCTCGACCACGTTAGACCAGCTGTCTACCCGGCACTCCTACACCGCAACCTGATTGACAATAATATGGCGGAACTTATACTCGACCAAAGTCGACTTTAATAGTCGTGTGGTGGTCTTGAAAAGATACCTCGATTTTGTCGACGCATGGGGAGCGGAGGGGGACGGATGGCTGCAAGTTCCGCCCGGACATTGTCGGACCTGGAAAGCTGTAATCGTGCGATGGGGCGCGTGTGCGGAGCCTATCGTGTGGTCTGCGATCGATGGTGGGATTTCAAAGGCAGCATCAACACCCGGACGATCGGCACTTTGAAGGTTGCCGACATTCGTCTTTCGAATGGTCGCGTCATCAAGGATCGAAAGAGAGACGAATATTACCCGGGAGATCGCTACTTCTTTTGCCCTGAGTACGGCTTCGATGAACTCCGCGTCGCCTTGGTGCATGGCGGGGCAAGCGTAGAACAATTTGCGCACCGGAAATCGTTGACAATTTAGGGGAAAGTCATGTTCCGCAATTCCACGCTGGTACGAACGATTTTGTTGTGCACTTCAGCGATTGCCGCGGTTGGAGCCGCCAGCGCGGCGATAGCCCAAACTAGCGAGGACGCTGCGAACAAAGGGTCTTTGCTCGACGTCGTCGTCGTAACGGCACAGAAACGCAGTCAGAATCTTCAAGACGTGCCGGTTTCCGTGTCCGCACTAACGGGCAATCAGCTCAGCAAGCTCGGCATCAACGAGACAACAGGTATCACCCAGCAGATTCCTGGTATGCACATCAATGCCTGGTCGCCAAATGTTACGATCTTCAATTTGCGGGGCATCTCACAAAACAATTTCCAGGACAACCTCGAAGCGCCCGTCGCCGTGTATATGGATAACGCGTATATGGGCTCAATGAACGGCATAAGCGGGCAACTGTTTGACCTTGAACGGGTTGAAGTGCTGCGCGGCCCACAAGGGACTTTGTTTGGCCGAAATGCGACCGGCGGCCTAGTCCATTATATAAGCAATGGCGCGACTGACTCCGATTTTAACGGTTATGTCCAAGGGAGCTATGGACGGTTCAATTCGCGCTCACTGGAAGGAGCGGTCGGCGGAGGGATCACTGACGGTTGGCGATTCCGCATTGCGACGCGGAGGGAACTCGGTGGAAGTTATATCAAGTCGGCAGACGCCGATCCCGCCAATGGCTTGTTTGGAGATGGCCAGAACCTGGGTGGGCAGAACGCCTATGCACTTCGCGCCACTACACAGATAGATGTGACGCCCGACCTCCTCGTTGAGCTATGGTACAAATATTCGCGCGATCACAATGTCCCAACTGGTGGCTATGTGTTCGACAACTGCGATTTTCTTCCGAACGGTTTCTGTCACGTCGATCCCGCGGGTCTCACCGACGGCTCCGGCGGCGTCATCAATGGCATTACCGGTGCAAAAGCATCTCCTTTTCAGAACTTCTCGAACACGCCCGGCTTCCTAGACCGTCGGGTCAACATCGGCCAAGCCGACATTACTTGGCAGCTTGGCAATGTGAAACTGACCTCGATCACCAATTATACGCACTTTAACAAGCACTATCAGGAGGATGGAGACGCGATACCGATCACGGTCATCATCTTCCGCACTGACGTCAATTACGATCAGTTCTCTCAGGAAACGCGGTTATCGGGCAACACGGATCGTGTGGATTGGCAAGTCGGCGCCTATTATCTGGACATGACCATCGACGGTCAAAACGTGACACAGGGAGCACCGGTGCTCGGAGCGGCTTTCGATATCAACGGCGCCGCCAATGACCCATCGGTGACAGAGCCCTACAAACTGAACTCGAAGAATTGGTCCTTATTTGGGCAGGCGGAATATCACTTCACCGACAAGTTCTCCGTCATCGGCGGCCTGCGCTACTCAAAGGACAACAAGTCCATCGACTACACCTCGCTGCTGGTCGACTCCGGGTTTCCTGATGCGGTGCTTACAACCGACAAGATTCTGGCGGCGAGCAATCCCGGGGTGAATCGAATCCACTATGGCGACTACGCAGCGCGTGTTTCGCTGAATTGGAAACCACAGACCGGCATGCTTTTGTTTGCCTCCTATAATCGTGGAATCAAGGGGGGTAACTGGACGCTCAGTCCGAATATCACGCCGACCACGTTCCGCCACGGTCCGGAGACGCTGCATAGCTTTGAACTGGGCATCAAATACACCACTCCCAACCAGCGTTTGCGGGTCAACGGGACTGCGTATCATTATATCTACAACAATTATCAAGCATTTGCGGTGTTTAACGGCACCCCGCAAGTCAGTAACAGTGACGCGCTGGCGACTGGGGCAGAACTGGAAGCGACGTGGGAGCCGATCGACCGATTCTACATCAGGTTGGGAAGCACGTGGGAGACGTCGAAGGTCAAGCGCATCTTGGGCGTTGGCCAACAAATCGCACCGGAGCTGTTCCCCGGCGCGCCGGACGCGCAATACTGCACCAATATCGGCGGTGCATTCCAGTGCACCTTTCCGCAGAAATTCATTACCGACGCAAAGCTTCCCAATGCTCCGAGCTTCAGCGTCAATTACCTGGTCCGTTACGACTTTGATTTACCCGTGGGCACCGCGGCCCTGCAAGTCGACGGTGTTTGGTACGATGATCAGTATCTTGAAGTCACTAACGGCCGCTCGTCCTTGCAGCCCTCCTACAATGTAACCAACGCGTCGGTAAGCTGGACGGATCCGAGCGAAAAGTTCCAGTTGACCCTGTGGGGTAAGAACATCTTCGATAAAGCATACAGGGCTTATACGCTCAACCTCGGCGTTCTGGGCACGACTTCCTACTATGCCCCTCCAGCCACCTATGGTGTGACGGCGCGCGTTAATTGGTGACCGAAAAGACGCGAAATGTTGCAGAGAAGTATTGTTGCGATATCAGCAGCATTTCTCTTGATGCCGGGAATTGTTCATACGGCTGAAGGGGATGCAGCGCGCGGCGCCAATCTGTTCAAACAATGCGCGCTGTGTCATGTCATCGAACATGGCCGCAAGCTTGGGATTGGGCTGAATTTGGCGGGCGTCATAGTGCGCGTTGTAGGCTCGACCTAATACCCGTATTCCGCGGCCATGAAATCGGCGAACTTCAAGGGGGACGAAAAGCATCTGAACGCTTTTCTCAGATCGCCGGCCACCACGGTCAAGGGAAGTCGATACGCCGGGTTACGCCCTGGGTTATCCGCCCAGCGCGCACGACTTCTTCATGCTCTGTAGCGACGGCTCTTTGCAGAGTGCACGTATCGACTCCAACGGCGAGGTTACGCTTCGAGCCGCGACCAAACCCATTATCGATCAATATGACGGAATGCGAAGATTGCCTTTCGCCGAACGGTGCAGGCCTCGATAACCGTGTCCTGGCTCGGGATGGCCACGTCGATCGCTTCCTGGCCTCCAGCGAGGGCGGTAAGTTCTTGGTCCGGTGCCGGGAGCGGCAAATTGCTCGTCTGAGTAATGCCGATCTCGCGGCATCGCGTATCCTATGCCAGGCATCAGGCTGCGTGCCCCATACGGCCTAAGCCTTCTTTGATCCATTCCGCTTCCGTCGCGGCAGTTCTTTTGGAATGTAGCAGCTGAGATAGCCACACATCGCGCGTTTGGCTTCTTCCTCCATCTCGGGCGTGATGTATCCATGTTCGAGGACCGACAGGGAGAACATCAGGTCCGCAATCTCGATTGCTCTGAAGAAGATCGTCGAGCGGTTATCAATATCGGGCAGTTCGAAGAACACGTTGATCTGTTGCTCATAGATCTTTCCCAGATCGACGTCGCTCTTCCGGTCGTGGAGTTTCAAGTCCGGAGGCGTCTTCGCCCCGACCTGCAGCTTCATCGAGGCAGCGTGCTTCGCGTAATACTTCATGCCGCGCTCATTCAGGATCTCGACCACGTTCGCCCAGCTGTCTACCCGGCGACGGATAGGCGCTTGCAAGATCTTCTGCAGTTCTTTCTCAACATCGGCAAGGAGGCTGACATAGAGATCCTTGATGTCGGAGTAGAAGTGGTAGGCCGAACCTTTTGGCACCTTAGCTTCTGCCGCCACATCTCCCAGACTGATCTCGTCGAGATCGTGGTCCTGGAGGAGGAGGCGTGCCGCATCCAGAAGACGCCTTCTGCGGGCGATGCCGTTCTTTCTCAACGTGCTTTTGCGCGTACTAAGCAGCGTCACGGGCGCCCTCCCAGAAATTTACGTCGTCGCTAGCCTCCGATTTTATATCATCTGTGATCATTGTCTCGATTTTTGAAGTGAGTGTGATGTGGCAAACCGGTGCCCTGTTCGCAACCTGATTGACAATAATATGGCGGAACTTATACTCGACCAAAGTCGACTTTAATAGTCGTGTGGTGATCTTGAAAAGATACCTCGATTTTGTCGACGCATGGGGAGCGGAGGGGGACAGATGGCTGCAAGTTCCGCCCGGACATTGTCGGACCTGGAGAGCTGCAATCGTGCGATGGGGCGCGTGTGCGGAGCCTATCGTGTGGTCTGCGATCGATGGTGGGATTTCAAAGGCAGCATCAACACCCGGACGATCGGCACTTTGAAGGTTGCCGACATTCGTCTTTCGAATGGTCGCGTCATCAAGGATCGAAAGAGAGACGAATATTACCCGGGAGATCGCTACTTCCTGATCTTCCAGGCAAAAGGGGCCGCAATCATGCGGCAGCGCGGCAAGGAAACCTATCTGAGACCCGGAGACTGTACGCTCATCGATTCCAGATATCAGTCTGTATTTGAGGTCGGGCCGGACTTCCACCAGTTCTCGTTCCATCTTCCCGCTGAGACGGTACAACAATATCTCGATGTCAACTCGATTCCTATGGTCCCTTTGATCAAGGGAAACAGCGGTGCGGGAGCGCTCCTGTCAGATACTTTGGCGTCGCTCGTTCGGCACGGGCCCACGCTCGACAGTCTTGACTCGATGGAAATCACGCTGCAACTGCTGGCTCGGGCGCTGGGAGCTAAGTGCCCCGTCGCCAGAGGGATGGCCACCTCTCGTCCGTTGCTTGATGTACAAGAAATAACTGACTACATAAACGCGCAGATCGATAGCGACGAGCTGACGCCGAAAACCATCGCCGACTATTTCGACGTTTCGCTTCGACAGTTATACAGGATTTCCGCAGGTGACGGTCTGACGCCAGCGGCATTGATCTGGCGACAACGTCTAGATCGAGCAAGGGAGCTATTGGTCGATCCCCGTACGCGCAGCAGTTCGATCACAGAAATCGCGCTACAATGCGGGTTCAAGGATGCGGCTCACTTCTCGAGGTCCTATCGCAAGACTTTCGGCGAGGCTCCCAGAGCAACTCGGCAGTGCGGGAGATCCGGCGTCGCGTTAGCAGCATGTCCTATGGGTATTCACTGACCGCAACCGTATAACTCGGTCCTCGGAAGACGGCATCGTCCGTGGCCGTTTCAAGGTCTCAAGAGTTGTGGCAACCAAAGCAAGGAACGCTAGATGAACGCCCGGTGCCGCGAGCTGTCACTGATCCGAGTACTGATACGGTTGCAGTGAAGTCCCGTCCAGCAAATAGGCCGAAGCACCCAAATCCGACTTCTTGATCGATGCGTGTAGCGTTCCGATAACCCACTGTGCATCCTGCATTGAACTAAGCGGAACGGACTTCTTCATCTTCACGTAGACAATTTGGTTCGGTGGCGGTGGAGGAACGTGAATGCACGCTCCGAAATAGGGCACGAGAAGGAAGTCGACGAGCCCGCCTTTCTTGTCTGTGTCCAACGGGACGACGAAGCCAGGGATCTTAACAAGCTTGCCGTCGAGATCCGGATTAGGCGTGTACGAACCTGACTGAAGGGCCGGCATGCTTCCCTCGCCGAGGTAGCTATGCACTGGCGGGGGCGGGTTCGGGTTGAAATTCTTTCTCTCGGCTACCGGCAATAGGGTCTCCCAGCTGAGAGTTCTGTATCTTTGTATCCTCTTTCGCTGCGGCGCCGTTGGGCGTTGGGGGCAGACTGACAACTGCCATTAGTGTTGCCGCGAACAGGAGCCTCTTGTGAACGGCATGCATTTGAACCTCCGTCAGACACGTATTTGAAGGCCGTCACTGAGCGTATTCCGATAAGCGCGGAAGGCCGGCAGGAATCCTATAATCAAAGCCGACAATACGATCAAAGCGAGAATAGAGAGTTCGTAGGACGACGGAATATTCATTTCAATGAATACACCGAACTTCTGTTGGAGAATTGGGCGTCCCAAGAATAGCAATAGATACGCCCAGATCGTCCCAAAGATCACGCCGAGCGCCGCCAATAGGCCCGCTTCGATTACCATCAGCCCCAATATATGCCTCGGGCGAGCGCCGACCGATCGCAGAATCGCCATCTCGCGCCGTCGCTCATTCAGACTCTGTGAGGATCGACGTAAGCATTCCAAGCAGACTGGCGACGACGACGAAAGCGGCAACGATCATCAAGGCCGTGTCGGCCACACCGACCAGACTCCATAACTGGTTGAGCGCGACGCCCGGAATAATGGCAAGCAGGGGCTCCCCTTTATACACGTTGACGGCGCGTTGCATCCTGAGAGCCAGAGGCTTCGACCGCATTCCGACGAGGAAGGCGGTCAGGTCCTTCGGAGTCAGGTCCATGTGCTTCAGAGCTTCCGTGCTTGCCCGCGCATTTTTCGGCGCCAGCGTTCCCGTCCGCCAATCGACATGGATAGCTGTGATCGACGTCAAACCGACATGGACCGTCCGGTCGACCGGTGTGCCCGTTTTGGCCAGGATGCCCACGACCCGAAATGGATGATTTTTATGTTTCTCAAAGCTGACCTCGCCGACCCCGTGCGCGAGGATTATGGAGTCGCCAATCTTGTAGTGCAGCTTTCGAGCGACGTCCGCTCCCAATACGGCCTCGAACAAGTTCTTGAATTCGCGACCGGCGACAAGATGCAGGGATTGGTCGCCGGCAAAATGGTAGTGCCGAAAGTAGTCCGCATCGGTCCCAAGGACCCGAAAACCGCGATGTGAGTTGCCGAGGGAAATTGGAATTGTCCAGGCCACGTCGGGATGATGGGCGATCTTCTGATAAGTTTTCCAACTTACATTCGTCGTTGCGTTGCCGATCCGAAACACGGAAGAAAGGAGGAGATTTATCGGACCGGTGCGGGCTCCGACGATCAGGTCGGTTCCCGAGATCGTGTTGGTAAAACCCTGTTTTGCCGAGGTGCGCAACATCTGCACGCTGAGCAGCAGGGCGACGCTGATCGAGATTGCCAGCACCATCAGAGCAGCAGTCGTTCTGCGGTTCCACAAGCTCTTTAGCGCCAAATTCCAGATGATCATGGTCGTTCCCAGCTATTGAGCCGGAGCGTTTGGCATTAGATCGCTCATCGATAATGTGCGATCGAAGAAGGTCTCCAGTGAGGAGTTGTGGCTGACGAAGACGAGCGTCGTCCCCAGCGTCCTGCATTCCGCCATTAACAACCGGAGGAATCCGGCCCGTGTATCGGCGTCGAGGGACGACGTCGGTTCATCCGCGATTACGATATCGGGGCGTCCGATCAGGGCTCGTGCTGCGGCGACACGTTGCTGCTGTCCGATGGATAGTTGTGTGGTTAAACGCTCCAGCAGATTGCCGCCCGCAAGACCAAGTGCTG
Source organism: uncultured Alphaproteobacteria bacterium (assembly GCA_963821875.1). GTDB lineage: Bacteria > Pseudomonadota > Alphaproteobacteria > CAVTAV01 > CAVTAV01 > CAVTAV01. Next base: position 3,026,056 of record CAWGFE010000002.1, on the reverse strand, counting down.
TCAGAAGACGTACGACCTCGTCGTCCAGCTCCACGTCATTCAATCGTTCCCGCCTCTCGGGCGAGAAATGCAACGGCAGAAGAACGTTCGACCGAACCGTCAAATAGGGGATGAGATTGAAGAGCTGGAAGATGAAGCCAATGTGATTGCTTCGAAAACGATCGCGCTCGCTGGGGCGGAGCTTGCTAATTGTGGCGCCATTGACACGAATAGAGCCGGTCTTGAGATTCACGATTCCGGCTATGAGTTCGAGCAACGTGCTCTTCCCGCTGCCGCTTGGCCCTTTCAGAAATACGCGCTCACCGCGATCTACCCTCAGATTGTCGATCGCAATTAAAGGAGCGCCTCCAGGCCACTGGAACTCCAATCTTTCAATCTCGATCGCTGGCTTGGTGGCGTCCATAATCTCGCCTTCTGCCTTATCGTGCGAACAAGGTAATGGCGAGCCAATCGGTTGGGCATGACTGCACCTGCCAGCTTCTTGACTGAACATGCCGGGAGGCCAGGGCAAGATTAACTTTCCGACATCCGGGCAATGCCGGATTGATATTGTTGTCGGGTCATCTGACGCGTTAGGTGAACTAAGAAGTGACCGCGTTCTCCGCCAGTGTTTCGATGCGGAAACCGTTCAACCGCGACACAAACGCGTGGCTTCTTGGGCCAGGAATTCTCTGGCTTTCACCGGGCCTTTGTCTATTTGCTTGTCAATGAGGTCTACCGGTGCGTCAGGGAACAGTAGCATGAATTTTCGCAGATCCGGTTCCGGTGTGGCGTGGCGGAGACCGTCGCACTTAAGGTGCGACTATATTGAAGTTGCCAAAATGACGGTGACAGTGCACTAAATTCCAAGTTTGGCGACGTTTGGCAATCAAGATTGACTGACCTGCCCCCTGAAAAGTGGTCCATGTTGAGAGTTAGAGTTCCGGCTATTTTGAGCTTGGAAGGAGCGAAGAATGGCACGGAAGAGATATACGCCGGAACAGATAATCGGGGGGAAGGTCAGTACAACGCTAACTTCCGGTCCGGCGGCGGCAAAAATTCGCTATTCGACAACGGGAATTCCCTGCTTCCTGTAGAAAATTCCCTGTTCTGATTTTCGCGGAATTCTCGATATTATTCCCCTATCTCAGTCTGTTATTCCGGTTTAGGAGCGGACTGAGGCTCTATTTCGTTCGAAATTCCCTGTATTTTCCCTGTTAACAGGGAAAATTAAACTGAGACGGGTTCGCTCGAGACTGCGTTCACCGCCACTAAGTCCTGCTGATTTTCCCTCCATTCGTGCGTCTCCCATAATATCTCGTGTTTTCCGCGGGTTAGGCGGAATGTGTCGGGACAGGGGCGTTTGTAGAGACGCGGGTCAGGCCGTCGATATAGCCATTTGAGGAATTCGTCTCCCGGCACGTATTTGGCGGTACGGTTTCTCTATCAGAAGCCGAGCGTTGTCGCCTGCTCGGTCCAGTCCAGTGGGAGTCGAGTCCGCTTGATGAGGCGGTCGATGGTGAGTTCAGTCGGCTGACGTCCCATCAGGATGGTTTCGATGATCTTCGGAGCCAGGAACCTCAGCGTTAGAACCCGCGCCACATAGCGCTCGTTGCTGTCGACCTTAACAGCGAAATCTCTGATCGAACTGGCTTGCCCGCTGCAGAACATGTTTCACCAGGCGTGTGCTCGGCTTACAGCCTTGATCGGCTTGTCGTCTGGATTGGTGACTGTACTGCTCTCGATGATCATCTTCATTTCAATACCACGTCGCTTGAACGGAACGGCCTGTACCAGAGTGACTGTGTCGTTATCGACGTTCGGGCGCTCTGCGGTCGGACGCGGGCCTCTTGGCACGGATGAGGGACGCCATCGGCAAGAAGAACGGCGAAGATGCCGTGCGGCTCTATCGTGAAGTCTAACCCAAGGCGACACCTTCGGATCTCTATTTCATTATAGGAACCGACCGCTCGGCAGGCTTTAGAAGGGGCGCGACACAGATTGCCGAGCTGAAATCCGTGCAAGGTCCGCGCCCGTCTTCCTCTATCAGATGCAATGGGAGACACCAGTATTGGACGGTAAACTCCGCTCGTCGCACGGGCTGGAGGTTTCACTTGTGTTCGACAATCCGGACGCCCCGGAGACCGCTCCGATCACCGGCGGCGGCCCGCGTGCGCAGGCCATGGCGTCGGTGATGAGCGCCGCCTGGGCAGCGTTCGCGCATACAGGCGATCCGTCGACCAAGGATCTGGCATGGCCGGCCTACGACCTCGACCGGCGCACGACCATGTCGTTCGACGAGAAGAGCGGCGCCGAAGCCGATCCGTTCCGGAGAACCCGACGGTTCTGGGATCAGGTTTTCAGCCCGTTCATCTAAGAAAGGTTCGGCACCGTATTGCCTCAGTCCACCGGGCTGATCTAGGCTCCGCTCCAGGACGCCGGCAAGCACCAGGCCCCTAGCTTATCAGCTGGATCATCCTAACAGGACAGGTCGATGCGCCATCGAGAAATTTCGTGCCTTCTGGTCTTTGGCGTTGGCCTCGTGTCGTTGGGGATCACGTTGTTCGGTATGCAGTCGACTGCTGCGAACAAACCTTCCAACTGGTGGGCGCCGGGTGAAGGGCGCATCTTTCCGGCCAAGCTTGAGTATCGGGATGGGTCTGGCGTCACCGAGACCTTGTTGACGAATGGCCCGCTGGATACGAAGGGGCACCCGTTCTTCACCGCGATCGGTCCGAATGGACGCGCGTGCGTGACCTGCCATCAGCCTGCCGACGGGATGAGCCTGTCGGTAAAGACGATCCAGGAACGCTGGAAAGAAACGGATGGCAAGGATCCGCTTTTCGCCGCCTATGACGGATCGAATTGCCCCAATTTGCCGCAGGGTCCGAAGAAGTCCCACTCGCTGCTTCTGGAGCGGGGCGTGTTCCGTATTGAGCGGCCTTGGCCGCCTCGGGATCTTAATGGCAAGACCATCACGCCCGATTTCGACATCGAGGTTGTCCGCGATCCGACGGGCTGCAACACCGGCAAGGATCATGGCCTCCACGCGCCGAATCCCACAGTGTCGGTCTATCGCCGGCCTCGACCTGTTTCGAATCTTAAGTACCTGACCGCCATCGGCTTTCCCTACGACCCCAAGAGTGGGATGCCGCTCAAGCTCGATCCGGAAACCGGTAAGCCGGTGAGCGGTAATCTGATGGCCGACTCGAGAATATTCACATTGGCCGAGCAGGCACGCGACGCCATGCGTGCCCATCTCGAGATCATGGGCCGGCTCGATCCGGACCAGGTGAAGCGTATCGTCGATTTCGAGAGCCATCTCTATACCGCCCAACAGCGTGACAATGTCGGAGGCTCCCTTAACGACGGCGGCGCCTTTGGAGGGCCGGCGAAACTTGCGAATTCGGAGCCCGGACAACTCGGCGATCAGGGTCAGCCCGTGTGGAGCGAGTTTGCAGCCTGGGCGAACATCCCCAAGGACGCAAATCTGACGCCGGAGCAGCGCGCCTTCCGTGAATTGGTTGCACGAGGAGCCAAGATCTTTCGAGACAAGACCTTCCTAATTTCGGATTCGATGGGCATCAACTGGCCGATCGGCTTCGGCAATCCGGTCCGAAACGCCTGCGCGCTCTGTCACAACATGAGTCAGATGGGCAACGATGTTGCGCCGGGGCAAGTGGATCTCGGGACCACGACGTTGCCTTTCGCTGATCCCGCGCCCGATCTTCCGTTGTTCAAGATTACCTGCAAGGGCAAGCCGCATCCATTTTATGGCCGCGTCATCTATACCCATGACCCGGGCTATGCCCTGACCACCGGGCGCTGTATGGATGTCGGCCGCATTACCTTGCAGTCGATGCGCGGCCTGGCCGCCCGGCCGCCCTATTTTTCGAATGGTTCCGCCAAGACCTTGCGTGATGTCGTCGACTATTACGACCGGCGTTACAACATCGGTTACACCGAGCAGGAAAAGCAGGATCTGGTCAATCTCATGAGCGTACTATGAAGACGCCATTGGCCATGGTCCGTGCGATGTCCTCGGTCGTTGCGGTCACCGGCATCCTCGTCGGTATGGCGGCGCAGGCCCAGGAGATCGTTCAATTCGTTTCGTGTCCGATCTACAGAGATGCGGATTCGGGCAAGAAGTCCGGTTGCTGGCTCAGCGACGATCACGAATCCGGTGTGCGTTACGATGTCAGCAAATCGCCGACCAAGCCGCTTACCGGTCGTGCGATTCTCGTCGAAGGGCGTGTTACCAGCGATAGCGCGGCGTGCGGTAGTCCGACCCTCGATCCCGTTCGCGTGTCGGTTCTGGACATGCGGTGCACGCCCATGATGCTGCCGGCGGAGGGTTATCCAGGCCGCAAGTTCGTTCTTCCGAAGCGCAACGTCCGACCGATGTCGGAAGCTCGGCCGGTCCCGCCGAAACCATTCCAGGCGAAGACCTTCTACCTTTTCTTTGATTTCGATCGAGACTTCATCGTTTATCAGTTGGACGACTATCTCCTCGACCAGGCCATCGCCTATATCCGCGGGGTTCACGCGAGCAAAATCACGGTGACGGGCTATGCCGCTACCGATCCTCAAGACGTGTCAGGTCATGCGATGGCGGAGAATCGCGACATCGCGCGTCAAAGGGCCCAGGAAATCACTAAGGCGTTCATTTTGTTGGGCGTGCCCCGTGATAAGATCACGACCAAATGGCACAACGCGGCCCAGCCGATCGATGTGCAGGACGCTGACGGCCTACCGAATGCTTCGCGTCGACGGGTCGAAGTCCTGGTTGAGCCTTAGACGCAATTGGACCGTTGGGGAATTCGGATCATCGAAGAGGTTTTCACACTCTGATGCAGGGGAGAATACGATGAAGATTGGTCCGCTTTTCGGTAGCTATTTGACATTTGTGCTGGTTTTGCTGCTAGCGGTCGCGCCAGGTCGTGCTGGCGCTGCCGAGGCCGCGAAGCCGGCTCCCAAGCCGGTCGGCGTGATCGGCGAGCCGAGCGGGACGGGGCAATGGCCCGCCGTCGCCGAGGCCGTGGCATCGCTCCGGACCCACACACTGTATCATCCGGCGAAGATGCCCGACCAGAAGCTGCCGCTGGTGATTTGGGGAAACGGCGCGTGCGTGGACAACGGTTTGATGTATGCGGCTTTCCTCCGCGAAATCGCCTCGCACGGGTTCTTCGTCATTTCGCTCGGCTATCCCCGAGAAGAGGGCAGGGAACGACCCGAGCCCGCGGCGCAGTCGCCCGCTCCTGCCCCGGCGCCGGTTCCGAATTCACTGCCGCCGGCCGCGACCCATGCCTCGCAGTTCTATGATGCAATCAATTGGGCCGATGCCGAGACGAACCGCCGAGGCAGTCCTTTTTTCCACAAGATCGACACGAACCGAATAGCTGTCGCGGGACATAGCTGCGGCGGGCTTCAAGCCATACGCGTCTCCCCGGATCCGCGCATTTCGACCACGCTCGTCATGAACAGCGGCGTCTTCAATGGCGCGCCGCCGGCTGGGATCGACGAACTGAATGTCGGCAAGGACATCCTCCAAAAGTTCCATGCTCCGGTGGCTTATATCAACGGAGGGCCGACCGACATCGCGTTCAAGAATAGTGTCGACGATGTATCGCGGATCCACCAGGTGCCGGTCTTCTTTGCCTATAACGACGTTGGTCACGGCGGAACCTATATGCAGGCGAACGGCGGCGCTTATGGCCAGATCGCAACGAAGTGGCTCGAGTGGCAACTTAAATCCGACGACGGCGCCGGAAAGATGTTCATCGGTCCCGATTGCGGCTACTGCGCCGACAAAGGCTGGACCGTGAAGGAGTTCATCAAGAAGTAGGTGCGAACGGGCGCAACACCGATCGGCGGCCGCTTGGGGCGTCGGACCGCCGGGTTCTCGCCGAGGCGACTCTCTTCCCCATCGCGATGGTCGGCTCCGCCACATTCAGTTTCTCTACCGCAAAGCCCGCCGCGGATTTGTATCCAGCCATGAACTCGTCGAGCTCCTGAGCCGGGATAACGTCGTTTATATCGTCGAATATGCCGCCGCAACGTTCGTCGACGATGTTGAGTATGCCGAACGGGCCTGCGCCGCGATTGCGGAGAACCAAAGCCGAAATCGGCGCACAGAGCCGCTCATCATATGCCTGCAGGGCATCCGGCGTCACGCCGTGTTCCACCATTGCGGCGCCCAGAACGCGAGCATCGACAATCGCCTGACTGGCACCATTGGAGCCCGTCGGATACATCACATGCGCCGCGTCGCCCAGAAGCGCAACCCGTCGATCGACCCAGGTCGGAACCGGGTCGCGATCGATCATGGGGTATTCGAAAACCTCGGCTGAACGGCCCAACATATCCGGTACGTCGAGCCAATCGTATTTCCAATCCTCGAAATAGCCCATGAACTCGCTGTGTTTGGCGCGACGGTTCCAGTCGCCTTTCGTCCAGCCGAGGGAATTATCGACTGTGATCTCCGCGATCCAGTTGATAGTCGACAAGCCCGTGGCGGGGTCGGGAAGCGAGATGGGATAGAAGACCAGCCGATGCGTATGTGAGCCGAGCCCGACGAAGGAGGAGCCGGTCCTGATCGGAAATCCCGCGCTGGTTCCCCGCCACATGATCGCACCGCCCCAATTTATCGGAGGCTGATCGGGATACATCTGCGCGCGTACCGCCGAGTGAATACCATCGACGCCGATCAGAAGGGCGCCATCGATCTCAAGACGTTCTCCGACCAGCGTTTCTATCAGGGCCGTTACGCCTCGGCCGTCCGACCGATTCCGGTATCCGGTCACTCGGTGGCCCAACTTCACCGAATCCGCTCCTAGCCGCTTAAGCACCTCGCTATAGAGAAGCATCTGAAGCTTCCCTCTGTGAACCGCATATTGGGGCCAGCGGTATCCGGCCAGCAATCCACGCGGTTCCGAATAGACTTCCTTTCCGTTGCGGCCGACCAGGGCCCACTCCTTGGCTTGAACGCCGATCGTGTTGAGACCTGCCTCGTCGAAGCCGAGATCGTATAGTTCACGAACCGCGTTTGGCTGAAGATTGACGCCGACCCCAAGAGGCTTGAGGTCCGACACGGATTCGAAAACCATGCACTCGACACCGATCTGATGCAGAGTGAGAGCTAGGCTCATGCCACCTATGCCGCCGCCCGCAATCAGGACGGTTGTATCAGTCTTCACGTCGCTCACTAAGAACTTCCCCCAAGGTCAGAGCGTGTCCGACATCTGTCCGGCACGCCGTCCAATTCTAACAGAGAACGGAGGTTTCCCTCTAGTGCCGTCCGGACAACATCGGCTCAACGATCCGTCGCATGATGGCAAAGCCGTCGCGATTGGGATGTACGCCGTCATTGCTCAGGGCCGGGCGAAACTCGCCCGATCTGCCGACAAGCGCTGAGAGGTAATCGACATATCGGATATTCATCCGCTTGGCGTAGTCACGGAGCCAGTCGTTCAACGACGCGACCCACGGCACGGGATTGACGGTCGGCTGCCACGAGAAATGCGCCGTGGGTGGAATACTGCCGAGCAGGACCGTGATGTTGTTGGCTTTGGCGATCTCGACCATCGCCATGATGTTGTTCTTAAAGTCCTGCGGGCTCTCTGGCCCCGCGTTCCCGGCAATATCGTTGGTACCGGCGAGGATGTGGACGATCTTCGGCTTGAGCGTAACGACGTCTGCTCGGAACCGTACCAGCATTTGTGCGCTTGTCTGGCCGCTGATACCGCGATCGAGGATTCCGTGAGTGAAGAAATCCGGGTCGGCGAGGCCCCAGTTCTGAGTGATCGAATTGCCCATGAACACGACCCGCGGCGCGACCGGTGCCGCCAGCGCTTTCGCATTGGCCGCGTGATAGGTGCAGAGTCCGGCCCAATCCATTTGAGCGCGCTGTGCATTCTTCTTGGTGAACTCCACCATCCGCGGATCCTTGATCACCCGATCGGTATCCGCGGGTGTCAATTTGCGCGGCTTGACGAAGACGTCGATGAAGACGTCCTTCATGCCCGCGGGCAGAACGAGCGGTGGCGGGCAAGGTCGTTCGACCATGCCAACCTTCGGCGCCTGTGCGAAGGCCCCGGTGCCCGGTATCAGGAGCAACGCGAGTGCTCCGAGAATGGCGGGGCTTCTGAACCAATCTTTGATCATTGCTTGAGCCTCAGAAACGCCTTTTGATTCAGTGAGTTGAAGCGGTCTCGATCAGCCGCGTATGCCAGGCGTGGAACAGGTCGATCCAATGGGCCGAGGGCGTGTTCGGGCGGCCGACGCCGAAGGCATGGTGGCCTTCCTGGAAGAAATGCGCCTCGACCGGCCGTTTCGCCTTTCGCAGCGCTTCCATCATGTGAATGCTGTTTTCGACCGGCACGTCGGTATCGTCCATGGCGTGAGCCAGGAAGGTTGGCGGCGTGTCGGCATCGACATGCAACTCGGCCGAACGGTGCGCCACCTCGGCGTCCGTAGGATGTTCGCCAAGCAACATGCGTCGCGACAGGTCGTGCGTCCACGGCTTCTCCATGGTGACGACGGGATAGATCAGGCCGGCTGCGAAAGGCTTCGCGCTCAGGCGGTCGGCTGTATCCACGGCGGTATAGACCTTCTCGGCATGTTGCGTGGCTAGGCAGGCCGCAAGGTTGCCGCCTGCCGAGAAGCCGATCGCACTCAGGGTATCCGGTGAGATTTTGTACTTCGCCGCTTGAGAGCGGATCAGGCGCATGGCGCGCTGGGCGTCCTGCAACGGCACGTCCGCCCGCGGCGTCCAACCCTCGTTCGGCAGGCGGTAGGTCAGGACGAAGACCGTGGTGCCGAGCGTGTTCATGCGCTTGGCGACATCGACACCCTCATTGCCGATCGACACGAACAGATAGGCTCCGCCCGGCATGACCAGCAGCGCATGTCCGTTCGGCTTGGACGGGCGGAAGACATGTAGCTCCGGCCGGGCGATATTGCGAATCCAGGTCGGGTCCATGTTGGCGGGGAGCTTTTGTGGCTTGTAATCCGCGCCGCCGGGCGGCTCGCCCGGCCATAACGGAATTGTCGGGGCCTTGGTCCAGGCTTTGGGCAATGCCTTGGGAACGGGCGGGGCGGCGGCGGAGCTCGACTCTGCGGCGACCGCTTGGGTAAGGCCCGCTGCCTGAGCAAGAAGCAAGGAGCCACCGAGCGCCAGAAAGTCGCGCCGTTCAAGTCTGTCCATTCGATCTTCCCCCTTTAGACTGGTCCCCTCGACGATCATCGCAAGGCGCGCAAATATCGGCCTGCGCCGCCGTAGAGCGTATGCGATGTCAGTCGACTGTAGTTAGCTATACAATCGATTGCAATAGCGCGCCGTCGGGCCTACACTTCGTATCGATCACATACGAATTCGGAACCTGCCAAACGATCCGGGGGGATCAATGTTCCAGACATCGAAACGACTGGTCCGCGCGCTCGCCACCGGCTGCGCGCTGATTGCCTCTGCCGCTCTCTTGCCTGCCGCCTGGGCACAAGTTGGGCCGAACGCGCTGAAGGTGGATGACGACGGCACCGTGCATGTGCCGGCGATGGCCGTTCCCGTGTCCGAGTTTCTGAGCCCCGAGGGCAAGGCCTATCTCACTGAGCATCTCAAGCAGGTGCAGCAGCCGGCGATGCTGGTGCAGAAGAATGGCGTTCCGCCGCTTCTCGCCGGTTATCTGAAGCGCCAGAAGGAACGTTATGCGGTGAACCGCGCGGACACCACGGTCGGCGGCGTTCATGCCTATGTCTACACGCCGAAGGCCGGTATCTCGGAGAAGAACAAGACGCGCGTCCTGATCGACCTGCACGGTGGCGGCTTCTCCGGCTGCTGGCCCGGGTGTGCCGAGCTCGAATCGATTCCGGTAGCGGCCATGGGGCGCATCAAAGTCGTCAGCCTCGATTACCGCGAGGGACCCAAATACCATTTCCCGGCGGCGAGCGAGGATGTCGCGGCGGCCTATAAGGAACTGCTCAAGACCTATCGGCCGGAGGACATCGGAATCTATGGCTGCTCGGCCGGCGGCATGTTGACCGGCATGGCCGTGGCCTGGTTCCAGAAACACGACCTACCGCGCCCGGGCGCCGTCGGGCTGTTCTGCTCGGGACTGACAGTCGCCAAGCAGGGCTTCGGCGGTGACGCCAACTACACGGCTGCGCCCGCCGGCGAAGCGCGGATGATGTTCGCGCCGCCGAAGAAGAGTGCCGGCGGCAAGGCCCCAGGCGGAAGCCAGATGGGCTATCTCTCCAATGTGGACTTGAAGGATCCGCTGGTTGCGCCCGCGAACTCGCTCGATGTGCTAGCCAAGTTTCCGCCGACCCTGATCATCACCGGTACGCGCGGCTTCGAGCTCAGCTCGGCGGTCTATTCCCATTCGCTGCTCGTGAAGGAGGGGGTCGACGCCGAGCTCCATGTCTGGGAGGGCATGTTCCACGGTTTCTTCTACAACACAGACGTTCCCGAATCGCGCGATTGCTTCGATGTGATCGTCAAGTTCTTCGACAAACATCTTGGAAAGTAGCGGCCATGACGATTTCTAATGTGAGACTTTCCGTCGTGCTGTCGGCTGTCATCGCGCTCGCCGCGGGCATCGTTCCCATGACGACCGCTTTGGCGGCGCCGGATCAGGCCGCCTGCGAAGCCCTGGCCGCGAATGCGCATTCCTGGCCTGACAAGACCCTTCGCATTCTAAGCGCCAAGTGGCTGCCGGCGGGGACCACGGCCAATCTGGGCTTCGGAGACTTGAAGAGCCCACCCCTGCCGGCCCATTGCGACATCATGGGCATCATGCATGAGCGGACGGGCCAGGATGGCGATCATTACGCGATCCGGTTCCATCTCCGGCTTCCCGAGAAATGGAACGGCCGCTTCCTGTTCGAAGGCGGTGGCGGCTCGGACGGCAATATCGGCAGCGCGCTCGGCAATGTCGGTGGCGCCGCGCCGCCGGCGATCGCTTCCGGCTATGCCGTGGTCAGCGACGACTCCGGCCATAACAACCAGATCAACAACGATCCCGCGGCAGGAGGCACTGTTTCGTTCGGGCGCGACGAGCAGGCGCGCTCCGACTACGGTCATTCTGGCCAGGAGGCCACCTATGACGCGGCCCGGGCCATCATCGCGCAGTACTACGACAAGTCGCCGGTTCATTCCTATTTCGTTGGCTGCTCGAAAGGCGGGCAGGAGGGACTGTCCTTTGCCGAACGTCGTCCAAATGCGTTCGATGGAATCCTGGCGGGATCGCCCGGTATGTCGTTGCCGCGGGCGGCCCTGGGGCATCCGTGGGTCGTTCAGGCCTTCGCCGCTGTCTTGAGTGATGGCAAGACGTCTAAAATGTCGGTCTCCAAGCTAGCCGAGAGCGCCTCGGACGCGGACTTGGCACTCGCTCGGAAAGCGATCCTGGCCGCCTGTGATGCCGACGACGGTGTGAAGGACGGCCTTGTCGGCGACTTCGAGCAGTGCACTAGCAAGAAAGTCATGCCGCAGCTTCGCAAGGTCGAATGCAAGGGAAAGAGGGCCGATGGTTGCCTAAGTGCAACGCAGATCTCCGCCATCGAGAAATTTTATGAAGGACCCCACAACAGCAAGGGTGAAGCGCTCTATGTAACGTTTCCCTGGGATGCCGGATTAGCCGATCCAGGTTGGCGCGCATGGACGATCGGATCAACGCCCAAGGGCGGCAATGCCGGCCGTCCCGGCGGCGGCCTGTCTATCGGCGTCAGTTTGGGCGCGGGCGCGTTGGCCGAAGTCTTTTCCACGCCGCCAAAGATTTTGCCGCCGGGTCCGCAGCCGGCATTCAATTATCTGCTGCATTACGACTTCGACAAAGATGCGCCTCTCATGTACGCGACGAATGCGGATTTCCCGCGCTCGGCTTGGCAGGACATCAACGCGCGCTCGCCGGACATCGACGGCTTCAAGAAGCATGGCGGCAAAATGATCATTTATCAGGGCGTTTCGGACCCGATCTTTTCGATCCACGACACCGCCGCGTGGCTGTCGGAAGTCGATGCTCGCTTGGATGGCCACGCCGACGACACCGTGCGGCTGTTCCCCGTTCCCGGCATGGGTCATTGCCGAGGCGGCCCCGCGACGGATCAGTTCGATGGATTCGGGGCGCTGGTGAACTGGGTCGAGAAGGGCCAGGCGCCGAACCGGATCGAAGCCAGCGCGGGGCGTGGCTCGCCATGGCCGGGCCGGACGCGGCCGCTCTGCCCCTATCCTGAATTCGCGAAATACACTGGCAAGGGCAGCATCGAGCAGGCGGCGAGTTTCGTCTGCGCGAAGCCGGGATCGAAATAGGAGAAAGTCATGGCAATAGGCCGGCGGGACGTTCTGAAAGGGACGGCTCTGGTTGTTGGGGCCGGCACGGTCGGCGCTGGTCCGTCCGTGGCGATGGCCGCCGAGGCATCGTGTCGCCCGCGCAATACGAAAGTGGTCGCCCGCGTCGATACGGCAATCGTCGAGATCGCGACCGGCAAGGTTGCCGGCTATATCGGCCGGGGGATCTACGCCTTCAAAGGCATTCCCTACGCAGCGACGACCGCAGGCGAGAACCGCTTCTTGCCGCCGCAGAAGCCAATCCCTTGGGCCGGCGTGCGCAGCTCGCGCCAATACGGGCTGGTTTGTCCGCAGGACAAGGGCATGGGTCGCCTGCATGACGAAGAGGCCTTCATCTTCCAATGGAATGACAGCGTCGAGGGCGACGATTGCTTGCGGGTCAATGTCTGGACGCCGGGCATCAACGACAACAAGAAGCGCCCGGTTATGGTCTGGCTACACGGCGGCGGCTTCTCGGCGGGCTCGGGCAACGATATTCCGGCCTTCGACGGCGAGAACCTCGCCCGGAAAGGAGACGTGGTCGTTGTCACCCTGAACCATCGGCTCAATCTCCTGGGCTATATGGACCTCTCCAAATACGGCGAGAAATACGCCCAGTCGGGCAATGTCGGGATGTTGGACATTGTCGCGGCGCTCGAATGGGTGCGGGACAATATCGCCGTGTTCGGCGGCGATCCCGGACGGGTCCTGATCTTCGGCCAATCGGGCGGCGGTGCGAAAGTCAGCACCTTGATGGGGATGCCGTCGGCCAAAGGCCTGTTCCATCGGGCGGTCGTGGAGAGTGGCTCGTTCTCGTTCTTCAACACGCCGGACAAGTCGCAAAAGCTGGGCGAGCTCATGCTGGCGGAGCTGGGCCTCACGCCGTCGACGGTCGATCGGATTCAAACCATTCCCTACGCCACGCTACAGGCCGCGAGCGTCTCGGTCCTGCGCAAGGCGAATGCCGCGCCCGTCAACGTCTTGAATTTGCGCCGCATGGCGAGCCGGCTGGATTTTACCCCTGTGGTCGACGGCACGGTCCTGCCGTCCGTACCGTTTGGTCCCGACGCGCCTGCGATCACGGCGGACGTGCCGATGATCATCGGCACGACCTTGAACGAGTTCGTCAACGGCATCAACGATCCAGACTTCGACCTCATGACTGAGGCGCAGCTCAACACCCGCGTCGAGGCCTTACACCCCGGTCGTGCGAAGCAGGTCATTGCCGCGTTTCGCGCGCGGACGCCGAAGGCCATGCCCGCGGATCTCTATTCGCGCATCGCCAGCGCGCCGGTACGGCGGGCGGCTATAAATCAGGCGACGTCGAAAGCGGCGCTGAACAAAGCGCCGGCCTATCTCTATTGGTTCACCTGGCAGACGCCGATTTTCGCCGGAAGGCCGCGCGCCTTCCATTGCGCGGAGATTCCCTTCGTCTTCGGCAACACGGACAGTTGCGCCCATATGACGGGCGGCGGGGACGATGCCCGCGCTCTCAGCGATAAGATGTTGGCGACCTGGGTTCATTTCGCCAAGGCCGGCGATCCAAACCATCCCGGCCTTCCGCATTGGCAGCCATATTCGTTGAAGGCAGCGCCAACGATGATCTTCGATGATCCCCTAAAGGCAGCTCTCAATCCCGACGGCGGCGAACAAGCGGCCATCGCGGCCGGCTGAAAAAGAGCCGGGCACAGCTACTGAGAGCTGCGCCCGGCATTTCCCCTCCGGCTTTAGAAATTATACTTCAGGCGAATGCCGTATTGCCTCGGCGAGCCGAGGAATTCGGTGTTGATGAACTGTCCGCTGACATAGGTCTTGTTGAACGCGTTGGTCAGGTAGGCGACCAAGCTGTAATGATTGCGGGTATATGTCAGCCGGAAGTTCCAGATGTCGCGCGCCGCCATGTAGTCCTGGGGGTAGTTCTGGAGCATCGTGGTCCACTGGCTGCCCTGATAGGAGAAATCGACGCGCGGCGTCAGCGTGGCGTCCTGAAGCTGGAAGTCGTACTCGACGCCGGCGCTCAACGTCCATGTCGGGGCATAGGGGTTACTGCGGCCCGAGACCGACTCGTAGTAAGGCGTATAGTCGAAACAGAGCGGCGCCGGCGGCGCCCCCGGCGTGCCGCATTGGACGCCGAGGTTGATCGCGCCACCGCCGGGTAGCGCTCGCGTATTCACGAGCGTGACGGCACCGATCGACGAATGCACCCAGGCGCCGCTTAAATCGTAATGGAGATGTCCAAAGCTGCCGTAACTCTGGAGCTCGATGCCGTAGATCTTGGTGCCGGAGGTGTTGATCGTACCGATATTGCCAGTCGTCGTGTCGACGGCATCGACTTGGAAGTTCTTGTATCGGTTATAGAATCCATCGACTTGAAGAGCGAGCCGCTTGCCCAGCAACGAACTCTTCCAACCGGCCTCGTACGACCAGACGGTTTCCGGTTTGAATTCACCCGTACCGCTGGGGCCGCCGGCCTTCGCGCCTTTCGCGGCGAAGGCGTAGACGAAATTGTCGTCATCGAGGTTGTAGTTGATCGACGCCTTGCCGGTCCAATTGCTGCCGGTGTAGCGGCCCATCTGTGGGATCGTGGCCAGGGGCGGCGCGCCAGGAAAGCCGATTTCGATCAGCGTGTTGTTGGTAACGACGTCGTGGGTATAGCGGCCACCGATCTCAACTTGTAAGGCCTGTGTGATGTTGTACTGAAGACGGCCGAAGCCGGCCTCGGAGGTCTTATGCGTACGTATGGTCAAATAGGTGTGAGGATTGCCCGCCGTATTCAGGTTTAGGCCGACCTTGATCTTGTCGTTCCAATAGAACCCGCCGACGATCCATTTCAAGGGACCATCGTCGGGCGAGATGATGTTGAATTCCTGCGAAACCGGCCGTTCGCCGACGTCCTGCGCCTCGTACTGCGCTGGCGCTCCGGTCGAGGCGTCGGTGTCGTAGGTGTTCTTGACCGAATTGTCCTGGTAGCCAGTTACCGACCGCAGGGTGATGCCCTGCGGCAGGGCATATTTGATTTCCAAACTGTTCCGCGTGGCGCGCTCGTCATTCTGCTCCGGCTGGTCCATGCTGAGCGTTCGCGGATCCGAGGGGACAAACTGATAGTAGACGGTGCCGGGAATCGGCCGGGCAGGGTAGCCGTCCGTGCCTTTTTGGGCGCCCGCCAGTTTCAGGAGAACGCTCAGATTGTCAGTCGGTTGCCACAGGAAGCTGAGCCGGAGATCCTGCTCGTTGAGCTTACCTGGCGTGTTGAACTTGATCCCCGTGGGGGTCGGAGACGGACTGGCATTCCTGTAGAAGCTGTCTCGCCGTTCGGCGTTGAAGGCGACTCGGATGCCGAACGTATCCGACAAGGGCATATTTACCGCGCCGCGCGTGCCGACATTCCAGAAGTCGCCGAGCCAGGCTTCGATATTGCCGCCGAAGCCGGACAGGTTAGGGCTGTTGGACGTGACGAAAACCGCGCCGCCAGTAGAGTTTGCGCCGGCAAACGTGCCCTGAGGCCCGCGATACACCTCGACTCGCTGGATATCATAGAAGCTGCTGGTCGTTACGATCGGCGGTTGGATCAGGGAGTCGAGATAGACCGGCACGCCCGGCTGAACGTTCGGGCTCCCGCTCGCGAGGCCGATGCCGCGGATATTGACGTTCTGAGTCAGCGCCGCGTCGGTAATTGACAACGACGGCGTGGCGTATTGCAGGTCGGCGAGCTGTTGAACGTTCTTTTTGGCGAGCTGTTGGCCTGACAAGGCCGAGATCGCGGACGGGACGGTCTGGATATTCTCGCTGATCCGCGACGCGGTGACCTTCACTTCGGGCAGCACGCTGTTGTCGGACGTGCCCTGGGCGAAAGCGTTAGGCGTGATCGCTCCGAGGCCTGTAGCCAATGCGATCGCTGAGACCGTTCCGAATACAAATGTCCTGTTGATCATGTCGTCCTCCCGTTTGTTCGCGCCAGCCGCTGTTTTGGCGGGGTCGTTTGGTCGGGCGCGCCCCTGAGCCGCTCTCCCTGCGGCACCGATATCTCCATCTTTTCCGATTCTGCAATCGATTGCAATTCCAAATACAAACGATTGTATTGGTCAAAGTTCGATGAGGCGGTCAAAATCTGACCGGACGGTTGACCGGAGATAAAGAACCGGAGTTGCCAATCGCGCTCGCTGCAAGCCCACCAAGCAGCGATGGAAGGCTAGGTTTGCGGTCATCCGGAAGACCTGTACGATAGGGTCGACCAGGGGCGAGCAGGGCGATGGCAGACCAGACACGAAATAACCGACCCCCGCGCATGTCGGATATTGCACGTCTCGCGGGCGTGCATACGTCGACAGTGTCGCGCGCGCTGGCGGGAAGTACGCTCGTCGAAAAGAGCGTGCGGGAGAAAATCGTCAAGATCGCCCGCAGCCATGGCTACAAGGTGAATCCGACCGCGCGCAGCCTCCGTCTCGGGCGGACCCAGAGTGTGAGCGTGGTCATTCCTTTGGGACACGAGGTGAGCCAGCCGCTGTCGGATCCGTTCTTCGTCCAGATGCTCGGTTACCTCGCGGACGACATCACCCAACGCGGATACGGCTTGTTCCTTCAGAAAGTCGTGCCGCCGATGCAGGATTGGCTCACCGATCTCATAGCCTCGAAGCGTTCGGACGGGATCATCGTCATCGGCCAGAGCACCGAGCACAAAGCGCTCGAAGCCGTTGCGACCGGGTACAAGCCGCTGGTGGTCTGGGGCGGTCAGATCGATCACCAGTCCTATTGCACCGTGGGCACGGACAATATCGGCGGTGCCCGGCTCGCGACCGACCATTTGCTGGAGCTCGGCCGCCGCAAGATCGTATTCCTGGGCGACACCAAGGTTCCCGAGATTCGCCTCCGATACCGTGGCTACACCCAGGCGCTCGACCACGCGTCGAAAGGCACAAAGAAACGGAACATCCGAACTCATATGATCGCCGATCTGGCATACGACGCGATGCGGAAGCTGATCTCGGAGGGTGGGGATTTCGACGCCGTCGTCGCCGGCACCGACGTCATCGCGATCAGCGCGATCCGGGCGATTACGGCGACGGGGCTAAGGGTGCCGGAGGACGTCGCGGTGGTGGGTTACGACGATATCGGCCTTGCGGCCCACTCCAACCCGCCGCTGACCACCGTGCGGCAGGACCTCGAGAAGGGCGCGAAGCATCTCGTCGATCTCCTGTTCCGGCGGATGGAGGGAGAGGAGACCGAATCCGTGAACATGGCGCCGGAGCTGATCATCCGCGAATCCTGCGGCGCGCACCTGCGCCGGCGCTAGGAGGTCTGCCCGGCGTAATCGAGCTCTTCCAAGGCCTGAAGGCGCTTATCCGCGGGATCGAAGATCAGGTTGACCAGCAGCCCGGCCGCCAGCAGCAGCGCGAAGCCCGCCGCCAACACGAAGCCATATCTGATGTCGCCATAGCTGTCGCTGACCGCACCCATCGCCAGGGGCCCGAGAGCCGCGGCGACGGCCGTGAAGAACAGGATAACGCCGGCCGCGGCCCCATGTTCCGCCTTGCGGAAGCAGCTAATTCCCTTGGAATTCAAGGTCGGATAGATCACCGACATGAACAGCCCTGAGAGCGGCAACAGATAGACAGCCAAACCGGCCCCGCCGACCAGCGCGCCGACGAAGCACGCCAGAATCGCGAGTCCGAACAGCGCCAAGATCCATGTCCAGGAAAAGCGGTTGATCAGCCAGGCGCCGAGGAAACGACCGAAGGCCCTAAGGATGAAGAAGATCGTCAGAGCGTAGGCCGGGAGCCAGATGACGCCGCCGTGATAGTCCAAGAGATAGGTCGGCATCCAGACCGCCACGGCCGTCTCAACCGCGACGTAAAAGGTCACCATCGCCGAGAACGCCAAGGCATAGGGATTCTTCAGCAGGCGAAACGTGTGCTTGAGGTCGACATGATCGTCGGCGGGCTTGCGCGTGTCGGGATATCGGATGGATAGCGACAGCACGATCAGAAGCGCGCAGATCCCGGCGGCGATCACGTAGAGCCAGCGCCAGGAAAGATTGGCGTCGAGCAATGTCGCGACGATGGCCGGCCCGATGATCGCGCCGATGCCGAAGAAGCCCTCAAGCGTGTTCATGAAGCTGGAATGGTCCCGCGTCGACTTCGTGATGTCGCCGATCAATGCCAGGGCCCCGGTCTTGAACACGCTGATCCCGATGCCCGAAACGGCCAGAAGCGCCACGAAATAGGAAAAGACGCTGCCGAAAGCGAACAGCACGGAGCTCGCGCCATAAAGGATCAGCCCGACAACGATGGTGCGTTTGCGCCCGATCTTATCGGCCAGGAAGCCGAGCGCGATCGCCCCGAGCGCGATCGCGGCCATCGGCACATAGTGAAAAGCGCTCGCCGCCGTGTTCGAAAGGTGGAATTCTTTGAGAAGGGTGGGGATGATGCTGCCCACGGCGTCCGTTGTCATCGCGAACATCGTGAACATCAGATACGTCAGCGACTTTATCAGGAACAAGTCGCGCGCGGCGTAGGTGCCGGACCGGCCCTCCATGCAACTTCCCCCCAAAATCTACCTTGCATTTCCTACAATCGATTGCATTGTAGGAACGATGAAAAATAAAGTCCAGCTTATCACTTATGCAAACCGCTTTGGCGGGAATACGTTAGCGGATCTGAACGATCTCTTGGTCGGCCCCCTCAAGGGCGTTTTCGGAGGCGTTCATATCCTGCCGTTCTTCCTGCCGATCGACAGGGCGGACGCAGGATTTGATCCGGTCGATCATACGGTGGTCGATCCCAAGGTCGGCGATTGGGCGGATATCAAGGCCATCGCGCGGCATTGCGACGTGATGGCGGACGTCATCGTCAATCATATGTCTACCGACTCCCCGCAATTCCTCGACTATTCGAAACGCGGCGACGCGTCGGCCTATCGAGGTATGTTCGTCGCGCGGGACGACGTCTTTCCGAATGGTCCGACCGAGGCGGAGCTGGCGGCGATCTATCGGCCACGGCCGGGCGCGCCCTTCACGAAGATCCGACTCGAAACCGGCGACGAGCGCGTGATGTGGACGACGTTTACGCCGCAGCAGGTCGACATCAATGTGGGCGACCCGCAATCGGTTGAATATCACGACACGGTTCTCCGGCAGTTCCACGATTGTGGTGTCGTGGCGATTCGGCTGGATGCGGTTGGATATGCGATCAAGAAGGCGGGCACGTCGTGCTTTATGCTCCCCGACACTTTCGTCTTCATCGACCGGTTCAGCCGGCGCGCGCGCGATTTGGGGCTGGAGGTGCTGGTCGAGGTCCATTGCTACTACCGCCAGCAGCTCGAGATCGCGAAACGAGTTCGACCGAGTCTACGACTTCGCGCTGCCGCCGCTCGTCCTTCACGCTTTCGCCTTCAAGACCGCCCGTTATCTTTGGGAATGGATGCAAATTCGGCCGCATAATGCCGTGATCGTGCTCGATACCCATGACGGCATCGGCATCCATGATATCGGTCCCGATGTCCAGGATCGGGAAGGGCGCCCCGGCATCATTCCCGCCGAAGACGTTGATCGGCTCGTCGAGCTCATTCATCAGCGGACGCACGGCGAAAGCCGGCAGGCTACGGGCGCGGCGGCTTCGAACCTCGATCTCTATCAGGTCAACAGCACGTTCTTCGACGCCATGGGCCGCGACGAAGACCAATATCTCCTGGCACGCGCCATCCAGTTCTTTCTGCCGGGTATACCGCAGGTTTATTACGTCGGCCTGCTGGCCGGCAGAAACGACATGGAGCTTTTGTCTCAGACGGGTGTCGGCCGGGACATCAATCGCCGCTATTACTCGAGGGACGAGGTCGTGCGTGAGCTGTCCCGCCCTGTCGTGCGCCGGCTTCTGCATTTAATCCAGCTCCGTAACGACCATCCGGCCTTCGATGGCGAGTTCGGGTGCGAAAGGCCGTCTGACGACGTCGTACTGTTCAGATGGTCGAAGGGCCCGGACCTGGCGGAGCTCTCCGTCGATTTCGCAACCGGCCGGGGTGAGTTGCGGCATACGACCGATCCGGAAATGGTGACTCTGCCTTTCGTGGCTGATGACGCCGGGGAGGCACGGGTTTACGATTTTCCCCATCGCGAAGTGCAGGTCTAAGACCAAACCATCAACAGGGCGCTGGTCATGACGAAACCGCGGTTCGGCGGGATTGAGACGGGCGGCAGCAAATTCCGCTGCGCCGTTGGCACTGGGCCAGACAATCTATCGGAAGTCGTTCGGATCCCGACGACGGATCCGGATCAAACGCTAGGCCGAGTCATCGATCATTTTCGACAGATCGCCGGACTAGCCGCCGTCGGGATAGCCTCCTTCGGTCCGGTGGAGGTGGACAAAGCATCGCCACGATGGGGTTCGATTCTTGCCACGCCCAAGGCCGGCTGGAGTCACTTCGATATTGCGGGTCAACTCTCGAAAGCCCTCGCCGTGCCGGTGGGGTTCGATACGGATGTAAACGGCGCGTTGCTCGCCGAATGGCGTTGGGGGGCGGCCATGGGCTCGAAGGCGGCGGCCTATGTGACGGTCGGCACGGGGATAGGCGGCGGTTTCATCCTGCGGGGCGAGACATTGCATGGCGCCCGCCATCCCGAAGTCGGCCATATCGTCCCGCGCCGGCATCCGCGAGACGCCGAATTTACAGGAACGTGTCCCTTTCACGGCGACTGCCTTGAAGGGCTCGCAAGTGGCCCCGCCATCGAAGCCCGTTGGGGAGGGACGCTGGCCGGCCTGCCGCTCGATCACGAAGCGCACGAGATCGTTGCCTGGTATCTGGCCCAATTGGTCGTGGCCATTCAGGCCTTTATCGCGCCGGAGCGGCTGATCCTCGGCGGCGGCGTCATGCAGACGCCCGGGTTGTATCCGCGAGTGCGGACGCTGGCCCGCGACTTCGCGGCGGGCTACTTCGGTGACGGTGCGACGGACGTGAACTACGACGATCTCATCTGCGCGCCTCGCTTCGGTGATCAAGCCGGCCTTTTGGGCGCGATTTGTCTGGCGGAAGCTGCTTGGATCAGATCGACCTAACCGCGGTGGCCAGCTTTACGGCGCGGCCCGCTATCATCAGCTTGGATAGAAACGTTCCAATCAATCGATTTTCCAAAAGGACCGAAAGCAAGTAAGAGACGTACCTGGAGATTTCCGGTCGCGCATCCAAGGATGAACGTGGCAATAGGAGAGACGCAGATCCGAGAAGCGGCCTTGCGATTTTGGCCGCTGAAGCGTCAAGCGGGGATGGGACGATGAAGCTCGCACTATACTTCGCGCCAGGCGCGTGCTCGCGCGTGCCGCTCATTGCGCTGGAGGAGATCGGCCAGCCGTTCGACGCGCATCTCGTGACCTTCATGAAGGGCGAGCACCGGTCACCCGACTATCTTGCACTCAACCCCGCCGGCAAGATCCCGACCCTCTTGGCGGACGGCCAACCGCTGACCCAGAACATTGCCATACTGGGTTTTCTTGCGAGATCGTTCCCCGGCGCGGGCCTGTTGCCGTTTTCGGGCGACGTTCTCGGCGACGCGCGGCTCGTGAGCCAGCTTTCCTTCTTCTCCGCCGACCTGCATCCGATCGTGACCCGCATTCGGCTGCCGCAATTCTTCTGTGATGTCGCTGGAGGGCCGGAACGGGTGCGCGAATTGGCCGACGCGGCCATGAGCCTGCAGCTCGGGCCGCTTAACGCGCGTCTCGCCACCCAGCCTTGGCTGCTCGGCGCCGAGTGGTCGATTCCGGATGCCTATCTCTATTGGGTATGGTTCCGGATCACCGGCGCGGGTTTCCCGGGAGAGACGTTCCCGAATATCGTCGCTCATTCGAAACGCATGGAGGAACGGCCGGCCGTCAAACGCGCGCTCGCGCGCGAGGCGCAAGCCGAGGCGGATCTTGAGGCAAAAGGACTGGCGGTGAAATTCGAGAAGATGGCCGATGCGCCGGGGGCACGCCGATGAATTCACAGCAAGCGAAGAAACTCGAGAAGGCCCTGATCGTCGGCGGCGGCATCGGCGGCATGGCCTGCGCGATTGCGCTCAGAAGGCTTGGGCTGCCGGTCGATCTCATCGACATCGATCCGGACTGGAAGGTCTACGGCACCGGCCTGACGATCACGGGGCCGACGCTTCGGGCGTTTCGTGATCTGGGTCTGCTCGATGCGATCGGCAAGGCGGGATATTTGAGCCGGGGCGGGCGAATGTTCCTGTTCAACGGAACCTTTCTTGGCGAAAACGTTGAGCGGCCGGTCGAGCCGGGGCTGCCGTCGGCGGGTGGCATCATGCGCCCCAAGCTTCATCAGATCATGTCGGAGGATGTGCGGCGCTCTGGCGCCAATGTGCGGCTCGGGGTCACCGTCGATCGGATCGACAACCGGGAGGACCGCGCATCGGTGACGTTCAGCGATGGAACGGCCAGCGACTATGCCGTCGTCATCGGCGCCGACGGCATCTATTCCAAGGTCCGGTCGATGATAAGCCCGAACGCCGCGACGCCGTCCTATACGGGGCAGATCTGCTGGCGCGTGGTGGCCCCCCGGCCGCCGGAGATGAATTTCAGCGAATTCTATTTCGGCCACGCGGTCACGGCGGGCATCGTGCCCTGTTCCGAGACCGAGATGTATTCCTTCATCCTTGAACCGCAGCCGAACCCGAAACGCGTTCCCGACCACGAGCAGCCGGCCTATGTCCGCGCACTCCTGGCCGATTTCGGTGGGCGCATGGCGGAACTGCGCGACGGCATCTCGGCCAAGTCCTCGATCGTGGCGCGGCCCTTCGAATCCGCGATCCAGCCCCGGCCCTGGAATGTCGGCCGGGTGGTTCTGATCGGCGATGCGGCCCATGCCACGACGCCCCATCTTGCGAGCGGCGCCGGCATGGCGGTCGAAGACGCGATTGTGCTGGCCGATGAAATCACCCGCCACGGCGATGATGTTCCGGTTGCACTTGCCGCCTTCACCGAGCGCCGGTTCGAGCGCTGCCGCCTTATCGTCGAAAGCAGTGTCAGCATCGGCGAGAGGCAATTGGCGCATGCGCGGGCCGACGAGATCGGCATGCTGATGGGCAAGGCCATGCACGCTCTCGCCCAACCGATCTGATACGAAGAAGAGGGACGCGGCGTGAGCGACACGATCTCGACCTGTGGACACGCGAAGAAGCCGATTCCGGTCTCGCAACGCGGCCGGCATCTCGTCGTCGATATCCATTGCCATCTGAGCATCGGCGCGGCGGACGAGATCATAAAGGAGGCAATTCCCGAGCCGCCCGATCCGTTCCCGTTCTCTTCGCCTGCTTCGAACGCAGTTATGGGCAAGCTGTTCGTGAAGATCGGACCGAAGCTGAACGGCGTCGACGAACGCCTGAAAGATATGGATGCGCTCGGCGTCGACGTGCAGGCGATCAGCCCGTCGCCCGGTCAGTATTACTATTTCGCGCCGCCCGACGTTGGGCGCAAGGTCGCGCGGACCATCAACGATGGCATGGCGGCGGCCGTGGCCAGGCATCCGGATCGGCTCGTCGGCATGGGCACGGTGCCGTTGCAAAACACGCAAATGGCCATCGAAGAGATGCGCCGTTGCGTGAAGGAACTCGATCTCCGAGGTATCGAGATCAACTCCCATGTCAACGGGCGCGAACTGGCCGAGGATGAGTTCCGGCCGTTCTTTGCGGCGGCCGAGGAACTTGGCGTTCTGCTGTTCCTGCATCCGCTCGGCTTCACGCATGGCCACCGGTTGTCGGAGCATTATCTCAACAACACCATCGGCAATCCGATCGAATTCGACGATCGCGCTCAGCCATCTGATCTTTGGCGGCGTTCTCGATGCTCATCCCGGCCTCAAGCTCTGCGTCGCGCATGGCGGTGGCTATCTACCGGCTTACTGGGGGCGGATGGATCACGCTTTCCGCGCGCGTGAGGATTGCCGTCAGCACATCACGCGCGAGCCGTCGAGCTATTTGCGGCAGATCTGGCTGGATACGCTGGTGTTCGACAAGGATGAGCTCGATAGCCTCGTTCACACCCACGGGCCCGACAGACTGTGTCTCGGCACGGACTATCCGTTCGACATGGCCGAGCCCGATCCGGTCGGTTTCCACGATCGGCTGGACGAGAGCACGAAGGCGAAAATCCTGGGATTGAATGCCGCGGCGCTCTTGGGCATCACGGTGAACAAAACGGTATGACCGGACGAAGGATGTGATGGCGCAAATGACCGGCTCTTATGCACTCGGGACATTCTCCGAAGCGGGCGGATCCCGTTGGCCGGGCCTCGTCACGGATGGCAAGGTCATCCCGTTGGTGGACTTTCTTGCCTCGGCCCCGGCCGATCTCGAAAGCGTCTTCGCAGAGTGGAATGTTTGGGGCGACCGGATCGACAAGGCGGCGGCGAACTTGCCCACCAAAGGCTGGCGCTCGGAAACCGATCTGGTGGCGCATCTACCCTACAAGCCGGAAAACCTGTTCTGCGCGGGCGCCAATTATCGCAAACACGTCATCGATCTGATTGTTGATCAGACGCCGCGTCACGGCGAATCAGCAGACAAGGAAGAGCGCCGCAAGGTCGCAGCCGCGATGATGGATCGCCGGGCGGCCGAGGGAAAACCATTCGTCTTCGTTGGCGTGCGGAGCGCCATTGCCGGACCCGACGAGCCGCTGGTCGTCCCCTACGATCACACCGAGCCGGATTGGGAACTGGAGATGGCGGTCGTGATCGGCAAGCCCGCCCGGCGTGTTTCGAAAGAAGCCGCTCTCGACCATGTCGCCGCCTACACCATCGCCAACGACATTACAGCGCGGGAGCTCGTTGTGCGCCCTGATGTTCCGCAGATGGGCATGGACTGGATGGCGTGCAAAGGCGCTCCGGGTTTCAAGGTGCTCGGGCCCTACATCACACCGGCCCGCTTCGTGCCCGATCCGCAGAAGCTGCATATCCGGCTGTCACTGAACGACAAGGTCATGCAGGACGAAGGCACCGACGACATGATCTTTGATACGGCCAAGATCATCTCTTTCATCTCCAATTATGTTCAGCTTCATCCCGGCGATGTGATCCTGACCGGATCGCCCTCGGGCAATGGCACGCATTACGGCCGTTTCCTGCGCGACGGTGACGTGATGAAGGGTGAAATCGACGGCCTGGTCGGCACCCAGGTCGTTCACTGCATCGCCGAGCGGGTTTAGGCCAAATCGGAAAGGACGAACCGCAGTCATGGATAGCGGCAATCTCTGGCCGGTGCGCCGGGTGGTCACCGGGCACGACAAGAACGGTAAGGCCATCTTTCACGATGATCGGAAGTTCTCTCCGCAAGACATTCCCGGAGGGGACGCCGCCTTCGCGTTGATGTGGACGACGCCGACCGTCCCCGCGGACAATAATGATCCGACGGACGGTCGCAACCGCGATGCAGGACTTACGCTTCATGAAGGATCAGTGATCCGCGTCGTCGACATGTTACCGGGCGGTTCCTCCCCGATGCATCGGACAAGCTCTATCGACTACGGCATCGTGATGTCCGGTCACGTGGAACTCGAACTCGACGACGGCGCCAAGACGCTCCTCGGGCCCGGCGACATCGTCGTCCAGCGCGGCACCATCCATCTCTGGCGCAATCCGAGCGATACCGAGATCAGTCGGATCGTCTTCGTGCTGATCGAGGCGAAGCCCTATATTCTCGACGGCGAGTTGCTCGCCGATGTGATGACCTGATCGACAGGGCGCGCGTGTGAGGGCCGTCTCTTCAGCACTGGTCGTGGGCGGCGGGATCGTCGGCCTCGTCACGGCCCGCGCCTTGGCGCTGAGGGGCGTGAGAGTTCTCGTTGCTGGAGCGCAAGCCCACGATTACCGATGAGGGCGGCATCGGGATCGGTATGCAGTCGAACGCATTAAATGCGCTCGGCGAAATCGGCCTCGCGCAGGCCTGTGTCGACAAGGGCGTGCCGGTCGACACAATCTCTCTCTTCGCGCCGGACGGCTCGTGTTTGATGTCGCGCCCAACGGAACGATACTGTAATTCGCCGTGGCCCGGTTTCACTGGGATCAGCCGGGCAGCATTGCATAGCGTCCTCGTCGACGGCGCGCGAGACTCCGGAGTCGAACTCATTGTGGATGCGGAGGTCGTGAGCGTCCGACAGGACGGTGATGGAGCAACGGCCGTATTGGCGGACGAACGACGCTATTCGGCCGATTTATTGGTCGGCGCAGACGGCATTCACTCGCTCGTGCGGGCTGCGGTGTTCGCCGATCATGCAGAGCCGATTCCGCTCGGAGAGGGCGTATGGCGCGGGCTGATCGAAGGTGTGCAGTTGCACGACGTTTCGATGATGTTCGGCGGACCGGTCGGCACCATCGGTTACACACCGCTGCAAGGCGACACCTATCTCTATGTCGTCGACCGGGACAGCAACGCTCCGGCGCTGGACGAACCGGATGTCGCCGCGCGCCTGATCGAGCGCATCGGCAAGGTGCCCGGATTCCCCGCCAATCTGTTGCCGCATCTCTCGTATCGGCCGGGCGACGTGACCTACCGGCCGCTGGCCAGTGTCTGGCTTCCGGCGCCGTGGTACGTCGGCCGGGTCGTCGTCATCGGGGACGCCGCGCACGCCGGCCCGCCGACATTGGCGCAAGGGGCGGCGATGGGGATCGAAGACGGCGTCGTGCTCGCCCGGTGTCTCGCCGAGGCGTCATCCCCGTCCGTCGGTCTCGAAGCTTTCATGAAGCGGCGTTATGAGCGGGTGAAGACCATCGTCGACGCCAGCATCACAATCTCTCACGCCCAGATGGAGCCCGGTGGTCAGGCCAGGGTGGCGGAGGCCAACGAGGCGGCCGCGATCACGCTCGCTCAACCATATTGAGAGAAGGTTAGCCTTGGGACGCCACGACGGTCTGATCGATGGCGCCGAACACCGATACCCCGCCAGCATCCAAAACCTCCATGCGCAGCCGGTCGCCAAAGCGCATGAAGTCAGTTTCCGGCTTACCTTTATCGAGGATCTCAATCGCACGCCGCTCACTGATGCAACTTGATCCGACCTCGCGGTAGTTCGCGTTAGACACAGTACCCGAGCCGATAATCGTGCCAGCCGAAAGGCGGCGCCTGTGCGCGGCGTGGGCGATCAGTCGCGGGAAATCGAATGCCATTGGATAGCCGTTCGCGTGCCCGAATTCTTCGCCGTTCCAATAGACGTGTAGCGGAAGATCGACACGGCCATCGCGCCAGGACGCGCCGAGTTCGTCAGGTGTCACCACGACAGGTGCGACACTGCAGGCCGGTTTGGCGGAGATCCATCCGAAACCGGTTTTCATTTCGATCGGCGCTATGGCCCTGAGCGACCAGTCGTTCACTAGTGCAATGAGTTTGATGTGTTTGGCGGCCGCATCCGGCGAAACGCCCATCGGCGTTGCGTCGAGGATCACCCCGAACTCCCCCTCGAAATCGATCCCGTCGTCTTCGGAGGAAAAGGCGGCCGGCTCCGTTGGGGCGATGAAGTGATGCGACATGCCCTGATACATCAGAAGCACGTCCTCCTTGGCTGGCTCCGTCCCGAAGGCCGTCGCCATCAGTTCCCCATGCGTGCGATAGACCGAGCCGTCGAGCCATTGCCAGGTGCGGGGCAATGGGGCCAGCGCGGAAGCCTGATCGAATGCGCACGCATCTTTCGCCGTGCCGACATTCACGGCATCCGACAATTTCTGGAGGGCAGGGGCGGCGGTCTGCCATTGCTCGAGCGCTTGCAATAAAGTCGGTGCGATTCCCTCGGCCGATACGGCTTTTGACAGATCCTTCGAGACGACGACCAGCTTGCCGTCAGGACCGCCGCCTCTCAGTGTCGCGAGTTTCATGTTAGCCCTCCCCATGGTCGCATCCGTATTTTAGACACGGTCTTCTTGGTCGGACCAATCGATTCTTCTGAACCGAAGTATCATTCCTGCGGATTGACAAAAGTGCCAGCCATTCGTCGGCTTGATGAAGGTTATCAGGTCAATCGATTAGGCGGTTCGAGGCGAGTGGACTATTCTCGGCCTTGGCGAATGCCGGATCTGGTGGGGACAATGGCCAAGTGGCAATACACGCGCGGACTGCATGATCTAGGGAGCGGTTGCTTTGCGTATCTGCAGCCCGACGGTTCTTGGGGATTTAGCAATGCAGGCCTCGTGATCAGTGACGGCAAGGCGTTGCTTGTCGACACGCTGATGGATCTCAAGCTTACCGGCTCAATGCTCGACGAGATGCGCCGCAAGGTGCCGGATAGCAAACAGATCGGCACGCTCGTCAACACGCATTCCAATCCCGATCACACCTTCGGCAATCAACTCGTGGAAGGCGCGGAGATCATCGCATCCGAGGCGTGCTTCGAGGAGATGAAGGCCCAGGACCCCGCGATGATGGCCGGCATGATGGCCAAAGCGGCAGAGCTCGGCGAAGGCGCCAAATTTCTCCGCGACCTGATGGGACCGCCCAAATTCGATTGGACCGGCGTCGTGGCGACACTGCCGACGCGAACGTTCGACCGGGAGCTGAGCCTGCGCTTGGGTTCCAAGACTTCTTGAACTCATCAATGTCGGCCCGGCTCATACCGGCGGCGATACGATGGTCCGTATCCCCGAAGACAGGACCGTCTTCACCGGCGACATCCTGTTCATCGAGAGCCATCCCGTCATCTGGGACGGTCCGATCACGAATTGGATCGCGGCCTGCGACAAGATCCTGTCCTGGGACGTGGAAACAATCGTCCCGGGCCATGGGCCGATCACCGACAAAGCCGGTGTGCGCCGGTTTCGCGGTTATCTGGTCTATATCCGCGACGAGGCTCGCAAGCGGTTCGATGCCGGACTCGATCCCGAGGAGGCCGCAAGGGACATTTCTCTCGATCCCTACAGCGATTGGCTGGATTCCGAGCGTCTCGTCGCCAATGTGGTGGCGCTCTATCGGGAGTTTGGGGCCGACGTGGATATGAACGTCCTCAATGCCTTCTCTATGATGGCGCGTTTTCGCCATCACCATTGACCCCGCTCTCTCGCGAGAGATTCGGCCAACAGGGGAAACGCCATGTCGAAAACGAATAGGCCGTCTTCCTCGGCGGCTCTGCTCAACCTTCTCGTCCATCCGCGGTCCGCGCTGACTTGCAGGTTCGCGCCGGCGAGAGCGGCATTTTATCTGGTCGCGGTTCTCGCCACGCTCGTTGTCGGCATAGCCGGCACAGTTGCCGAACCGGCAAGTCATACGCCGGTCTGGGTGACGCTCGGCACAGCCGGCGGACCAATGCCGAACCCGCTTCGTTCCCAACCGGCCAATGCCCTCCTCGTAGGCCAGAATATCGTGCTGTTCGATGTCGGAGACGGCGCTGTCGAGAAGCTCGCACAAGCCGGGCTCAAGCTCGAAAACGTGAAGGCCGTCGTTCTCAGTCACCTTCACATGGATCACGCAGCGGGACTTGAGGGTGTCAT
Organism: uncultured Alphaproteobacteria bacterium; assembly: GCA_963821875.1. Classification (GTDB taxonomy): domain Bacteria; phylum Pseudomonadota; class Alphaproteobacteria; order CAVTAV01; family CAVTAV01; genus CAVTAV01. The sequence continues at coordinate 2,996,316 of CAWGFE010000002.1, read as the reverse complement.
CGGCCTGCGCTGGCAGAATAGTTTGAGAGGCCCCTTCACGGTCTACGGCCCGCCGGGAACGAAAGCGATGGTTGACGGGATCATCGCTGCTCTGCAGCCGTCAATCGGGGCGGGCTACGGGTTCGACAATGACTTTGGCAAGGATCCAGTCGAGATTCGGGTGCAGGAAGTCGAGGCAGGGACACTGTTCGATGTCTTGCCGGACATCACGGTCAGGGCCGTCGAGAACACGCATTATACCTTCTCATCCGGCAGCGAGGACGCAAAGCGTTACAAGTCGTTTTCCTTCCGCATCCATGGCGAAGGCCGCACCATCGTCTACACCGGCGACACAGGACCGAGCGACGCTGTCACCGATTTAGCCAAAGGCGCGGATCTGCTCGTCAGTGAGGTTCAGGATCTGCCAGCCCTTGAGAAGATCATCCGTCAAGCGGCGCCGAACATGCCGGCAGTCGTCTGGAACAACCTGACGGCCCATCTTCAGCAGCATCATCTGTCTCCTGAAGACGTCGGCGACATCGCGAACACCGCGGGGGTTGGACGCGTGGTTCTCACACATCTTGGGCCTGCTCCGCCTGAGGTCGTCGCGGAGAAATTGTTCATTCCTGGCGTCAAGTCGGTCTTCGATGGCCCGGTCGTTGTCGCCGAAGACTTGGGCCGCTATTGACGGCCAAATCCGTGTCATGCGTCACTGAAATGGATGAATGACGGGGAACGGAAAATGCCGCTTACGTTTGATCAGGCGCTCGCCATCGCAAAAGTCACGCTGGAGCAGGGCCGCAACCGCGATTTCGCGCCGTTATGTGCCGTCGTCCTGGACGCTGGAGGGCATCCGGTCGTCGTCCTGCGCGACGATGGCGCCTCTATTTCGCGGCCTGAAATCGCGACGGCCAAAGCGGCAGGCTGCCTCGGCATGGGAATTGGCGGAAGGGAGCTTGCGAGGCGAGCCGCGCATGTTCCTCAATTCTTCGCCGCGCTCACCACAGTCCTCCCGAAAGGAATACTGCCGGTTCCGGGCGGTGTACTCATCCGCGCAGAATCCGGTGAGCTCCTCGGGGCGATCGGCGTGAGCGGCGATAGTTCCGACAAGGACGAAATCTGCGCCATCGCCGCTATCGAGGCGGCGGGCCTCAAGGCTGATTCGGGCGCATGAAAATCTTATAGCGGCGGTCGCCATCCGGAGCCGCGCACCTGATTTGGGGTCGATGTTGAGTCACCCGGTAATTTCATCCATTATTAAAATTGTTCGTTCCTTCAGAAACCTAAAAGCAAGGGTAATGGATGAATGCGGTTTAAGGGGTTCGACCTTAATCTGCTCGCAACGCTGGACGTGTTGTTGGAGACGCGAAGCGTTTCGCGGACGGCAGAAAAACTGCACCTGAGTCAGCCCGCCGTGAGCGCCGCCTTGAACCGTATTCGCGAGTACTTCAACGACGACATCCTCGTTACCCGAAGCAAGAAGATGTATCCGACGGCGCTGGCGGACACTCTGCGGCCACGAATCCGGCAAGCGCTTCGCGGTATTGATGGCCTTCTCACCGCTTCGTCTTTCTTCAGTCCTGACGACGCGGAACGCACCTTCCGCATCGTCGGTTCCGACTACATTACGGCCGCCTTACTCGTGCCCCTCGTTATGAGGCTCGCGGATGTCGCACCGGGTATCAGGATCGAGATCATGGCGCCCGAGTCCGATAGCTTTCAGATGCTGGAAGACGGGAAGATCGATCTGATTCTGGTGCCGGACATTTATGTCATTCCGGACCACCCGGCCGAGCTTCTCGTCGAAGAGCAGCACGTTGTGGTGGGCTGGAAGAGGAATCCGCTCTTCAAGAAAGAGATCACGTCCGAGGTCTTCTTTGCTCAGGGGCATGTCGCCGTGCTGATCAGCCGCGAGAGGGCGCTCGCATTCGGCGACAGGGAACTGCAGCGGATCGAGCCCAGTCGCCGGATCGAAGTGGCGGTCCCCTCTTTCACGATGGTTCCCTGGCTGGTGCAGGGCACAGACAGACTCGCCATCATGCATGAACGGCTGTTTCGCCAGATGAGTGAGACGTTCCCGATCGTTTCGGCCCCGCTGCCGTTCGACTTTCCGACGATGCGAGAAATGATGCAGTACCATCAGGCCCGAAGCGACGATGAGGGGCTGAGCTGGCTCCGGCGGCAGCTTTTGGAGATCGCAGCGGTACGATAAGCGAATCTTCTGGACGACGATAAAGAGAATAAATTTTACAAATCGCACCAGACGCTTAAGCCTAAGCTTGTACGTCATCGTTTCCGAACTGTCGAGGAGCACGCAATGGGTGGCATCACCGAAATTCGCTATGTCGGCTACGGGACTTCCGATCTCAAGGCGGAGAGGGCGTTCTACGGAGACGTATGGGGTTTACGCGAAGTCGCCGAACGCGACGGCATGGTCTATTTCGCCGCCGAAGGACATGACGAGCTTTATGTCGTCCGTTTGCGCGAAGCCGAAGATAACCGGATCGATATCGTCTCACTCGCGGCAGACAGCAGCGGCGACGTGGACGCGCTCCACGGCAAGGTCAAGGCCGCCGGATGCCGGATCATTTTCGAACCGAAGGAACTCGATAGTTTCGGAGGCGGCTATGGTTTCCGGTTCTTCTCGCATGACGGATTGCCGTTCGAGGTTTCGAGCGGCGTCGAGCGTGGAAAGGCCCGCGAACTCAAGCGATGGGAAGGCATCCCGCAGAGGATCAGCCACATCGTGATGCATTCGCCCGACCATGAGGCCGCCGTGAAATTCTTTACCGAGGTGCTGGGATTCCGCCTGAGCGATTGGCTCGGCGACTTCATGGCGTTTCTCAGATGCAACGAGTGGCATCACCGTATCGCCTTCCTGCCCGGACCGCCGTGCCTCAATCATGTCGCCTATGACATGCTGGGCTTGGACGACATGATGAAAGGTATCTCGCGCCTCAAGAAGCTGGGCGTCGACATCAAATGGGGCCCGGGCCGCCACACCGCGGGCGACAATACGTTCAGCTATTTCACGACACCGAACGGCTTTGCGGTCGAATACACGGCGGAGCTCGAAAAGGTGGACGAAGCCACGTGGCAACCACAGGTCTACCAACCAAGCCCCCAGATCATGGACCAATGGGGCATCGGCACAGGCGGGCCACAGATGATGCCGAAGCCTGAGCCCGACAAGGGATTGTTCAAGGCCGTCGGGGTCTGACTCTCCCGGCAACTTTAGTTATCGGGCGTTCCCAGGCCGGCAGGCGTCCGTTCGCGAATCTCGATACGGTCGGCTTCAACTCCTGCTCCCCTTATTGTCCTCATTCATACGTTAGGTCTGGTCCGGTTTGGAGGTGGTCTGAGGCTCTGTTTCGGCCAAAATTCTCTGGATTTTCCCTGCTAACAGGAAAATTTAGACTGAGGCTGGTTCGGTCCGGACTGCGTCCACCGTCATTCCAAGAACTTAGCTGAAATTTGCGGGCCTATCGAGCAAGGTCTCACCTGAGCGGGCTCAATGCGCCACCATACTTTCGTGCGTCCGATGGCTTGAGAAAAAGTCTGGCATGGTGGCCCGCAGGATTGCCAGCGTTGCGTGGCGATCTGCATTGGACGGGTGAACGTGCTGCTCACGACCGTCTCGCCCTCGAAGTTCATTCGTAATTTTCATGCAGACATAATCTTTCGCATATCCAGGCAAGGAGTTGAATTCCCGCGAATAGATGAGATAGCTCACCGCGTATTTGAATAGCCGTTTATGGAGGTCCAAAGTTCTCAGCGAACGTCCCTGCTTGTCGCGCGGACCCTGCGCCTGGAACCAGGCTTCGAAGCCGGCGGTTCCTGCAATGCTGTCATCGAACGCGGCGGCATCCACAAAGGTCAAACGTCGAACGAGACGGTCGAGCATGCCGGTGAGAGCCTTTTGCGCGATCGGCGGGAGAGCGTCCCAGGACCGCGCCTTCGTCGCCTCGCCGTGGCCGATTCTTGTAAGGACGTTCGGCGCCTTGAACCTCACATAGGCGATCTGGTTTTCCACCGTGATCTGATGTTCCAGCACCATGAGCGCGACAATATCGCTCTTGGCGGTGAGATAAGGTTTGGTATCCAGGAAGCCGAGCCCCTTCAATGTCTCGAGATTATAACGCTTGGCATCGTCGAGCTTGGTGAGTTCAGCTTTCGTGCGCACCAAAATATTGCCGAGATGCGGCTGAACTCCGTTTCGCCCGGTCACGTACCAACCTCCCCAACGCTTTTTCAGAGGCGTCCGGTCAACCGTGTTCTCCGTGACCGGCTCAAGAACATAACCGTCCAGGTCGGCAATCTTCGATCCCGCGAGCAGTTGAGGGGTTCCGCCCCCCATCATGCCGTAGGAATCATGGCAAACCAGGCAGCGTCCGTTTTGTCGCTCGAACTCAGGCCCGGGATCACGCCAATTGTGAAAGGTATAAAATACCAAACCAAGCTTTGCGTCCGTTGTCGCGATTTCAATTGAATTCGAGCCCTGAACCCAGGCTACATAAGTATTGCTGTTGAAATATATTGCGCGAGGCGTCGCCGCGCTTATCAACGACTTTTGCAGGCTGGTTTTGGAATAGACAAGGACTTGCGAGCTGGGATCGATATCGAGTTGCGCAAGCAGCGAATTGAGAAAGCCGCGCCCGGGCCGGAACTCAAGCTTCGCGTCGCCATTTTTCAAGCGGTCGGCGAAGCGGCGCACGGGATTGTCGGCCGGTTTGCTGCTGTATTCGATGGACGGATATTCGACGTCGTAACGGAACTGCGAACCCGACGCCGGTAGGGTATAGCCAATCGTGCCCGCGATAGCAGCGCTTAGCATTCCCACGATGAACGGCACGCGTTTCTTTTCATTCATACGCAAGTTCTGGTTATGCTCGGTCAGTTGAGAGCATCCAAGTCCAGTCCGGGCAGCGCGTCGCTAATGTCGGTCGTTCCCGGATGCATGCTGTTACAAAAACTCTCCACACCGGTATGGCCCAAGTCCATAACGCGCATTTTACATACATCTTAAAGGCGCCGCGAGGAATGTCTGAAATCAATGGAGGCTAATGTGTCTTTTTTTCGAACGATTTTCGCGGTGATGTGCGCCAGTGCGGCCGTGGCATCTCTCGCATTTGCGCCGGCACCGGCACGGGCTAACGACTCCGCGGTCGCGGCCAAAGGCCAGAACGAGTGCAACAGGCGCTGTCTGCTCACGGTCCTGACGGACTATACGGAAGCGCTGACGAACGACGACACCTCGAACCTACCGGTCGCCAGGGACCTGCGCGTCACCTCGAACGGCACCGTGACCAAACTGGGGCGCGGCTCCGTATGGGGAAAGGATCGCCGGATCAAGTTTCGCCAGGCTTTTGTCGATCCGAAAACGGGGGCCGCGATCTTTCTGGGAACCGTCACGAACACACCCACTCGCGACATGCCTATATGGTGGTTTTACGCCGTTAGGCTGAAAATCGTCGACAAGAAGATAACCGAAGTCGAAGAGATCTCTTACGCTGGAGCACTTGGAAGCAAATCGGCCGCCACACTTCAGTTGCCGGACCGCATCTTCGACACCGTCCTGCCGGAAGACGAGCGATCCACCGCCAGGCGGCTCAAAGGCATCGCCAATGAGTATTTCGATATCGTCTCGCACAGGATGGATTACCGGAAAGGGCCTTGGCATCCGGAGTGCCAGCGGAAGGAACTCGGTGTCTATACAGTCAATTCCGACAAATTTATGAGAGGCAGCTGCGAAGGTGAGTTCAAGGATCCCCGTATCAAGTGGATCGTCACGAACCGGAGATTCTATATCACCGATGTGAAGCGCGGCGTCGTCATCGCACTCGCTCACTTCAACGCGCCGCCGGACTATCCGGACAACAATCCCTCTGTCGTCTTCGAGATCTTCAAGGTCCAGGATGGTCTCATCCGATACGTCGAAGCTTTCTTCCGGGGGAATGGCCAGCTTCACGCCGGGTGGGGAACCGATTAGCGCATCAGTCTTTCTGACCTTCGACTGCGACCTCTCGCTGGTCGTCACGGGCATTCGCCAAGGCTATTGGGCGCTTCGAGCAATCGGCAGACCTGATCGAGGCGGCGTCGACCTAGAAGGTCGACGCGTTGGTGCCGCCGTCGATCACGAGGCTCTGGCCGGTAATGTAGTTTGCATATTCACTGCAGAATATGGCCACGAACGCGCCCACGTCATCGGCGTCCCCAAAGCGTCCGCATGGGATGCGCCATTCCTTGACGAATTCGGCCACCTCTGCGTCGTAGCTTGTCCCCTTGGCTCTGGCACGCGCGGTAAACTGGTCGCGCACCGTGGCGGTGTGGTGCATGCCGGGCAGGAGATTGTTGATCACCACATTATGCTTCGCGACGACCTTGGCCACCGCCGCCGAATAATTTGCCAGCGCGGCGCGGGTGCTGCCGGATAAAGCGCGGATCTCCGCGGGATATTTGGCCGCCACGGTGGCGATGTTCACCACGCGGCCCCACTTGCGTTCGACCATGCCGTCGAGCACGCACCGCATGAACTCCACCGGGGACAGGAGCGATATATCAATGCTCGTCCGCCATTGTTCATCCGTGATAGCGCGGTAATCGGGCGTCATGGGCGGCGGTGCGCATGTTCCGACCAGGATATCCGGATCCGGGCAGGCTGCCAGGATCCGTTCCCGTCCCTCGGGGTTGCTGTGATCGGCACATACGGGCGTGACTTGCGCGCCCGTTTCCGCCGCTATTTCCTCGCAGGCCCGGACAAGACGATCCTCCGTTCGCGCGGAAACAAAGACATCCACTCCTTCCCGCGCCAACGCCAAAACGGCGCTCCGGCCCATGCCGGCGCTGCCGCCATTGACGATCGCCTTTCGCCCTTTGATCCCTAAATCCATCCCCGCCCCCAATTCTTAAGCGTCGCCTGGTCTTTGGTCCGACCATTACGAGTAGGCCTACTTACCGAGCATCAGCGTAAGCTAGCCGGCCCTGATGCAAAAGCGCGTTTCATCGCGAGCTTGGTTGCCGAGGGAGCTGTGCCGGCGGACCTCATCATGGTCTTGCCACCCTTCTCAAGCTTTATGCCAGGCATCGGTCAGTATCAAGAACGGTATTGTGTTGACGTAGTTGCGGAAGCAAGCAGACAGAGGCGAACGGCCGCCGTGACTTCAAGTGTCGCGACCGTGGCATGGTCTGTGCGCGTCGGGCTGGAAATAACTATTCGCCATCGCTACAATTTGTGGTGGTCGGATCTTCGCGTGAAATTCAAATCAAGTAATTGAATTTTAAGGTGAAATAAGTTTCGTCATGTTTTTTGCGAATTTTCATGTCGGGGGCGCGTGGCATTATGCAGGCAGATCGAGAAAAGCGGTTACAGACGCAAGATGCCGAAGCGGGGCAGGACGGTCGGCGCTCTCCCTCGGCGGACGCGCCGCCCAACTTGCGTTTGACAATCCAGATGGTGCTGATAGCGCGGCGATGGCGTTCATTGCTGGATGAGCAGTTGCGCCCGCTCGGTCAGAGTTCGGCGCGTATGGAGACGATGTCGGCGATAGCCCACGCGCCGGCGTCTAGCCAGCAAATCGAACTTGCCAAACGCCTCGGCGTCGAGGCTGCGACCGTTACGCGGATGCTGGATTCTCTGGAAGCCGAGGGGTTGGTTGAACGCTTGGCCGACCCGTCGGACCGGCGTGCAAAGCACATCAAGCTGACGAAGACAGGCGAAGCCGCGCTAGCGGAGGTCACTGCGATCGCCGAGCGGCTTCGCAACCATCTGCTGGAAGGAATCGCGCCGTCGTCGATCGATAAGGCGAATGCCTTCCTCGCCCGGCTTTTGAGTTGTCTGGACGAAGATTTGCCGTCCGAGCGCGAAGCCGGGAAGGACCTGGTGATCGACTGATCGTCTTGGTGCTGGACTTCCAAAATTCAGCGCCAGCCGGTCTTGAACTGGCCAAGGGTTGAGAAAGATTGGCGGAAGAGAGTGGGTGTCGAACCCACCAAGGACTGGCTAACAGCCCCTCCCGGATTTGAAGTCCGGACGTTCCACCGGGAACGATTCTCTTCCTCAACTCGGATTGTTTTCCACCTAGTCCGACGCGGATGCGAACGAATTCAGGCGGCCGGCATTGATAGTGCGCAGATCCTCCCGTCGCAAGGTCATGCCATTCCGGTCGAAATATTCCAGGATCTGAATGCTGACCTTTCTGCCGTTGTTAAGACGGTCGCGAAGCTGCGCGGCGGAGAAGTGGCCTTCCGGCTCCAACGTCGCGAGATCCCCGATGATGCCCGCGATCTCCTTCATGGTTTCACGCAGCAGGAAATGGTCCGGTGCAATCTCGATGACGCTCCGCTGCCGCGCCATCGCTTTCAGCACGCGCCGCACGTCGAACTCCCGCTCCTTGAGCTCCTGGGCGATATCCCCGACCCGGGGAGGACGGAAACGGGCCTCGTCGGCAAGCAAGGGCGCGACGCGGCTCCAAAGCGTCTGATCGGTCTTGTCGAGCCCGAGACGGTGATCCGGCGCGCGGAGCGCTCCGCCCGTGGACGCGAGAACATTCGCCTCGACAAGGGCGTTCATGACCGCCAGTGCAATTTTGCGAGGCAGCCTTGGCTCCACAAGAGCCGCAAGTCGCGCCGCACTCAAACCGAGAAGCTGAGGGTGGGCTTTATGAAAAGCCTCGATGGCGGTGCGAGCGCTGTTTTCGAGTTGCTGCCATACCTTTGAGGAAACGGCGTAGGCTTCCGGAGCCTTACCGAACGGCTTGTGGGGCAGATCCATCAAGACCGCTTCCAGTTCCGTATCGCTGAGCGCCCGGTCCCGCGCGAAATTCGCGAGGTTGACGTAGAACGGCCAGCGGTCGAGTGACAGGGCGAGGGCGGTCGCCGGATTCTCTTGCCCGAGCGCTTCGAGTTGGGCAAGCCTTAGAGCCGTTTTGCGGCGCCGACGCGGAGCACGGAGATCGATCAGGTGGCCGCCACCTAAGGTGCGCGCGCCGGACGTATCTCGCAGGATGAAACGGTCGCCGACGGCCGCTGCGATGGGACGGTCCAGCGCCAGTTGGATGCGTCCCCCCGTTCCGGGGGCTATGGGGGCTTCCTCCAGCAGGGCAACACGGCCTGGAACCTCGGCGGCGCCGTGATAGAGCCGAACCGGCGTCCAGTGTCTGATCGGTTTCGTTTCGCTTGAAAGCAGTTGAAGCGACGCGTCGATCCGCTCGACCGGGGCATGCAGAAAGGGGTCCACGACGAAATCGCCGCGCGAGACGGCGTGCCGCGTGACGCCGTCGCCACTGAGATTCAAGGCGCAGCGCTGGCCCGTATGTCCCTGTTCCGCCGGCCGGTTCTGAGCGTGGATAGATCGCACGCGCGCGTTGAGGCCGATCGGGCTGACTGTCACGTTGTCGCCGACGGAGACGGCGCCGGAAACGACGGCGCCGGTCACGATCGTGCCGACGCCCGCGATGCTGAAGCAGCGATCCACGGCCAGCCTGAATCGTCCTTTCTCCTTGCGTTCCCGGGAAGACATCGCGGCGGCAATCAAAGCCTCGCGAAGCTCATCTATGCCTTCTCCGGTCGCGGCGGAGACATGAAAGATCGGTCTCTCGGCGAGGCCGGTGGATGCTAGTAACTCGGCGATGTCGCGGTCGACTTCTTGCCGGCGTTCGGGCGAGACGAGGTCCGCCTTGGTGAGAGCGACAAGACCCTCCGACTTGCCGAGCAGATCAACGATCGCGAGGTGCTCGAGAGTCTGCGGCATGATTCCGTCGTCGGCCGCGACGACGAGCAGGACAAGGTCAATGCCGGACGCCCCGGCGAGCATGTTGCGGATGAATTTCTCATGGCCCGGCACATCGACGAAGCCGAGCATGGACTCGTCTCCGGCCGGCATATAAGCGAAGCCGAGATCGATCGAGATGCCGCGCACTTTTTCCTCTTTCAGGCGATCGGTATCGACACCGGTGATCGCCTTGACCAGCGCGGATTTCCCGTGATCGATATGGCCGGCCGTGCCGACGATCATCGTGCGTCCGCTGAGTCCGGGGCCGCAGTGTTGGTCGCGATCGGCTCGAGATTGGCGAGGAACGCCGCTTCGTCATCGAGACAGCGCAAATCCAGAATCAGCGTGTCATCACTGATCCGTCCGATTACCGGCATGGGCAAACGGCGCAACGCGGCAGCGAGGTCATTCAGCGAGCCACCGCCGTGCTCGGCCGTAGGGCGAATGGCCAGGCCGGCGCTTGGGATCGTATCGACCGGAACGGCGCCGGAACCGACCTGACTTTCACAGTTCACGACATCGACGCGATAACCAGCGCCAAGCAGATCGGCGAGGGCAGGCGCCAGACGGCGTGCGCTGGCGTCGATTTCGTCATGCCTACGAGCGAGCGCCTTCAAGGTCGGCAGCCGTTCGCTCAGGCGGTCGGGATTGCGGTAGAGCTGAAGGGTTGCCTCAATCGCGGCCAGGCGAATTTTGTCGATGCGGAGAGCGCGCTTCATCGGGTTCTTGTTGATCTGAGCGATCAGGTCCTGACGCCCGACGATGAAGCCCGCCTGTGGACCGCCGAGCAGCTTGTCACCTGAAAAGGTGACCAAGTCAGCGCCGGCAGCCACCGCCTCGGCAACAGTCGGCTCCCGCGGCAGGTCGTATTGAGAGAGGTCGACCAGCGTGCCCGACCCCAGATCGTCGACCAACGGCAGATCGTGCTCATGGGCGAGGGCGGCGAGGTCTTTCGCCGCCACCGCGGTCGTAAATCCCTCGATCCGGTAATTGGAGGTGTGCACCTTGAGAATTAGGCCGGTGTCGGAATCAATGGCATTGGCGTAGTCGCGCTTATGCGTGCGGTTCGTGGTTCCGACTTCAACGAGTCGTGCGCCGGCGCGGCTCATGATCTCCGGCATGCGGAAGGCCCCGCCGATCTCGATCAGCTCGCCGCGCGAGACAATGGCTCCCCGCCCACTCGCGAGCGTGTTGAGCGTGAGGAGGACGGCGGCGGCGTTGTTATTGACGACGGTCGCGTCTTCCGCGCCGGTCAGTTCGCAGAGCAGCCCGCGAAGAACATTGTCGCGTTCGCCGCGCCGTCCTCCCTCGAGGTCGAATTCTAGGGCGAGGGCATGGCGCATCGCCATGTCGGCCGCGCGGATTGCCTCTTCGGCGACTAACGCCCGGCCGAGATTGGTGTGCAGGACCGTTCCCGTCAGATTGAAGACGGGCTTCAGGCGTGAGGCCCGCGCTTCTTCCATTCGCCTTTCCGCCCCGCTGGCGGCGGAGTCGGCGGTTAGCCCGGCTTCTTCGTTCTCGCGGGCTTTTACCAAGATCGCCCGCACCGCCGCGACCGTCGCGGGTCGGCCGTAACGATCGATCAGCGTCGTGGCGAGCGACGTGCGAAGGACGGCGTCGACCGACGGCAGGCGCCGGATGTTTTCGGCTTTATTTCCGCCGACCGCCATGGGCTTCCCGTCAACTCCAGTCGCCGGTGGTCAGATAGCGATCGATCGACATGGCTGCCGCGGCCCCGTCGCCCATCGCACCAGCGGCGCGGTGTGGCGACGCTTCGCGCACATTGCCGGCCGCGCAAATGCCTTTCACAGACGTTCTCATACCGGCATCAACGCGAATCCGGCCGGTCTGGTCAAGAGGAACGAGGTCCTTGACGATCGCGGTGTTCGGCGTCAGTCCGGTGAAAATGAAGACGCCCTCCGCGTCGATATCGCTCTCGGCGCTGCTTGCCTGTTCCTTGATACGCACGTAAGTGACCCCGTCGTCTCCGCCGATCTCGATCGGCGTCACGCCGTATCGGACCTCGACTTTGGGATCGTCAAGAACCCGCTCGCGATAGCCCGGTTGGCCCCCAAGCGCATCGTTGCGTTCGAGCAGGATTACCTTCTCGACATGCTGCGTAAGGCTAAGCGTCTCCTGCATGCCGGAGTCGCCGCCGCCGACCACGACGACGGTCTTGCCACGCAGCAGGGGCCCGTCACAGGTCGCACAGTGGCTGACGCCCTTGCCGGTCAGCCGTTCCTCGCCCGGTATGCCCGATTTGGCGATATGCGCCCCGGTGGCGATCACGATTGCGCGTGCGAGGATATCTTCGCCACCCGCGGTCACACGCCAGAGGTCGTCGTCCGCGGTGATGGAATCGGCCTCCTCGGTCAGAAATTCGGCGCCTGCGGCATCGGCCTGTTCCTGAGCCATCGGGCTGAGATCATAGCCCGGCACGCCTTCCGGAAAGCCGGGTACGCCCTCCACCACTTCGATGTTCAGCAGTTCGCCGCCGGGCACGGCCCCGCATATGACGAGTGTCTTCCGGTCGAGCCGGGCGCTCGTCAGCGCGGCGGACATCCCGGCGAGTCCGCCGCCGATGACGACGACGTCATATTCTTCGCTCATGGCTCTCCCTTTTATGACTGGACGATCTCGATTCCGGCGTCCCCGGCCTGCAGCGTCCCGATTTGGCGCGCGGCCGCGCAGCCGGCCATCCGGACCATCTCCAGCACACCGTCCGCACGCTCCGGCGCGACCGCGATCAGAAGCCCGCCGGAAGTTTGCGGGTCCGCCAGAAGGCTGCGCCGCCATTCGGGAAAGTCGGCCGGCAGCGTGACCTCGTCGCCGTAGCTCGCCCAGTTGCGGTGGGATGCGCCGGTTACAAATCCGTTCTGTGCCAAGTCCGCCGCGCGCGTGAGGAGGGGTACGTCGTCGGCCTTTATGGCCAGACGGACGCCGGATGCGCGCGCCAGCTCCAGTCCATGCCCAAGCAGGCCGAAGCCCGTCACGTCGGTCATCGCATGGACCGCGTCGTCACGCGCAAGCTCGATTCCGACGCTGTTCAGCAGAGTTGTCGTGTCGATCATTTCGGCGTAGCCGTCACCGTCCAGCGAGCCTTTCTTGATGGCCGCCGAATAGATGCCGACGCCGATCGGTTTCGTCAGGATCAGCGCGTCGCCGGCTTGAGCGCCGCCATTGCGGCGGACATGGCGGGCGGCGCAAGTGCCGACAACGGCGAGTCCATAGATGGGCTCGGGCGCATCGATCGAATGGCCGCCGGCAATGGGGATCCCGGCGCCCGCGCAGACCTCGGCGCCACCGCCAAGGATTTCGCGGACCGTCTCGGCCGCGATCTTGTCCAGCGGCATGCCGACAATGGCGAGCGCCATGATCGGACGACCGCCCATCGCGTAAATGTCGGATATTGCATTGGTGGCCGCGATCCGGCCGAAATCCCGGGGGTCATCGACGATCGGCATGAAGAAGTCGGTCGTTGCGATGACGCAATTGTCGTCGTCCAGCTTCCAAACGGCCGCGTCGTCGCCGGTTTCGTTGCCGACGAGCAGGTTCGGGAACGCCTGGGTCGCAGGCTGATTGGCCAGCAACTCGCGCAGGACCGACGGCGCAAGCTTGCAGCCGCAGCCGCCGCCATGCGCCAAAGTCGTCAAAGGGACGTGCGTGACTTGCATTCGCGAACGCTCCAGAACATCAGGAATTAAACGGTCGTGCCCCAAACATATTCTGCGACCCGGGACAACCAGCAGTCGATGGCGCAAAATACTTGATGATGCTAATTATATACTTTTATGCGGCCCACGCTGCAATGGCGGCGTCGCAACCGCGCGCGAAAAGGAACTTTCGCGTGTTTCCGCAGGAAAATAAAGCGAGAGGACGGCGTTAGCGCCAGACGTCGATCAATCCGGGCGGTGCCGCCGGCTTATTCCTGCCGGGGCCGTGCTGCATCTTTCCAGGTCCATGGCCGATGTAGCGGCCGCTGATCATCTTGAAGGCGCCTTGCGTCTCGCCGCCCGTCACGACGATATGGATGTCCTCCGGACGGAAGATGGTTATCAGTTCGTCGGGCGCAGCCTTCAGTCGGCTTGCAAAAGGTTCGACGCCGGCCACCGCATGCGGCCGGATGAGCGTCGTGATCCACTGGTCGTCCCAATAACTCCTGGCCGGCAGTTTCGCATTCTCGGCGCACCATTCGATCAGCGACTGCTTGTTGTAGCCGAGCCCTTCGAACTCGCGCGCGACGATCGGATCCATGACGATCAGCGGTGGGCTGAAATGATCGGTCGCCGTCAGGCAGCGGATGAATTTTTCTTTCCAGGTCTCGCGCGGACCGAAGCCGGATTCGGTATACCAGCCGCCGAAGAAGATGCTGACGGTGCTGTCGGTCGGCTTGAAGCCCAGATCGACATGGAAGGGAGACCACGGGCTGCGTTCTTCGGCCTCGGCAAAGCAGGCCGTGTAGTTCCAGTTGTTGCCGAGCGTGCCCATATAGGTGTCGCCGGGCACCGATCCGCCCTGGACATTCTGGCTGAGCAGGCAATAGGCGCGGCCGATGGTGGCGTTGGCGTGATTATAGGGGCCGAGCACCCCAATGCCGGAGTTCATCCCGATTTCATTGCGGATCGGGCCGTTCACGACGGAGATCGTCGCCCAGCTCGTGGTGCTGCTCGAACGCGCGCTGAAGCCGCTGGCTGCAAGCGTCAGTATGACGGGCAGATATTCCGGCCGTGCGCCCGCCATGACGGCGTTGACCGCGACTTTCTCGACATCGAACCCCCACGACTCGCGGAACGAGGTTGGCCGCATATGGCCGACCATCTCGTCGGCGGCATGAGATGTGCCTTTGAGCATCTGTTCGACCCGCTCTTCGGTCGGCAGGATGATCGGCAGAAAATCGGTCCAGTTCTGCTCGATGAAGAGCTGCCGGAGATTGTCTTCGGTGTCGGGTTCGAGGAAGCGATCGGTCGAGCGTTCGAATGTCGCGCCTTTCAGGTCCTCGTCGGTCAGCGGGCCGGTCAGCCCTTCAATAACGCCCTGCATGAAGGGGCGTTTCCATATGGGGTCGGTTCCTTCGATATAGTCGCGGAGTTCGGAAGCCGTACGGCCGACAACCGGCTGCGGCACGAAGCAACTGCGCGTCGTCGGCATGCCGGCGGCAAGCGCCGTCGCTTTCGCGAGGCGCGCGAAGACATGGGTGCTGACCGGGATCGTCGGGATCCCGTCCTGCTCAAGTGCCAGTGCGAACCCCACGACCGTGGGGCAACAGGTGCTTCAGAGGCCGACGCCTATGATCGCGGCGTCACCGTCCGCAACCACCTTGGCGCGCATCTCCGGGTCGTCGACCCAGCTTTCGCGCGGCTTGATTATGCGTGTTTCGACCGTCGGCATGTGCTCCGCGAACCACAGCCGCAGCTGTTCCATGAACACGTCGGCATTGTCGAACAGGCAGTCGATCAGATAGAGAACTTTGCCATCGAGGCTCTCTGGCCGGTTGGCAAGCCGCTTTCCTTCAACCTTTGGCGGATATCCCCGGGGATCGTGGACTCTGATTTTCTCGGCCATTTCCGTCTCCCAACCCCACCGTCCGGGCGATTTATATCGATGTGCATCCGGCATTGGGGCCAAAGTTGCGACTTGTTAGGAAGCTAAGTATAAAGAAGGCGGCGCTTTATGGTCAAGAAAATGAGCGCCCGGTCATGTATAGTGTGGCCGGTTTATACGACGTTGGGGATGGCAGCATGTCTAAAATGATTGGTGCGAGCACCGTCACGTTGACGGGAATGTTTATCGTTCTGACAGGGCTGTCGGGGCCGGCGACCGCTCAGGCGTCGGACGCCGCAGCCAACTGGAAGGCGATGACGAAGTGCGCGGCCATCGCGGACGACGACGCGCGCCATGAATGTTCCGACAAAGTGTTGCACAACGCCGGACTTCTGAAGTCTGCGGAGACTGCGGCATCGGAAGCGCATAAGACCGCGCCCTCGGAACCGCGCAAGGCCGCGAACCTGGCGACTCCCGAGCCGCGCTCGCGGTCTGTCGACGAACGCTCACGGGACAAGGAATCCGATAAACGCGAGCCGTTCCATGTTACCTTGACGAAGGCGGAAGAGGCCGGCAACGGAAAGCTTTTCCTTACCGACACCAACGGCACGGTCTGGCGGCAGCTCTTTAGCGACTCCGAGATACCGAGGCCGAAAGCCGGCCAGTCGATGAAGGTCCGAGAGAACGTGTTCGGCGGCTATATATGCCGGATCGGCAACTGGCCGTCCTTCCGCTGCAAGCCGAATTCCTGACCGCGCGGAATTTGCGGCGAACGAAGCGCGTCTTCGCTCGCCGCGTGCACCGGCTGGTCTTGTCAGCGCGATGGCTGTGACGTCGGGCCACCTTTCATGCGTTCCGTTTCCGTCCGCGTGGCTGCCGGCCCGGTGTTCCGGGTCTGCAAACCGCCCATCGGCTCGCCCTTCGTAAACGGCTCGGGATCCCCGGGCCGAAGCTTCAGGCCGAACAGCGGGTGCATCCCGGGATGACGGCCGAGACCATCGAAGAGGTCGAAGCCGCGGTCGAGCCAGTCGCGGAGAGGGTCGTCCTCCGTCAACGGCGGCGTGGTGGCGACCGACGCCGTCCACAAGAAGACGGCGAGCGCGCGGTAGTCGGCGTAATTCGGCGTATCGCCGCCCAGCCACTTGTGTTGCTTCACCAGGAGACGGAAAGGCTCGAGCATCGGCGGGACCAACGGCAGACGATCCTCGCGGCCGGCCTGTACCTCCTCGAGCTTGCGGCCGCCGAGCATGTTCTCGCGCGTCGTCGTCACATATTCGTGGTCCTCGGGCACGGAGAGATCGCGATAGTCCTGAATGTAGCAAGAAAACCACGGGCTGACCGCCGTGCGCCACAGCCATGCTTCCAGAAACTCGGTCAGGACCTTCACGCTTTCATGGGGGATCAGCGTCGCGCGATCGGGGTATTTCTCGTCCAGATATTCGGCGATCAGCCAGCTATCCAGCACCCACTTGCCGTCGTCGACGATTGCGGGCAGACGCTCCGAGCGGCCGCCTGTGCGCTCCATGATGCCGGTGAAGCCGCCGGGGACGATGTCGAGGTCGAAACCCTTGTGCTTCAGGGCATATTTGGTCGCCCAGACAAAAGGGCTGATCGTGCAGCCGGACGCCAACTGCAGGTCGTAGAAGGTGATGGTGTTGTTCTTGGCCAACGGGAAACTCCTTAATCAGATCGCTAACGGCAGCCAGAGGTATAGGCGACTACGCCACGTGAGGCCAGCATCGAGCCGGCGCCATTGTCACCCGCGCAATTGATGCGAATCAAACTATTCTCCAGCGCAATCATCGTAGCATGCCTTTAACGACGCTTCTCCGGACGGTGTTTTGCCCGGTGGCGTCAGTTGCCACAGCACAACGAAAGCCGGTTCGGGGATGCCTCAAGAAATAGAACGGAAGTTTCTCGTCACCGGGTCGGGATGGAAGCGATATGTCGAGCGCAGCGTTCGCATCCGGCAATCGTATCTCGCGCTCACCGAGTCAGTCTCAGTCCGGGTCCGCGTCATCGATCGTTCGTCGGCGTTTCTGACCATAAAGAGCGCGGAAAAAACGATGGTTCGCGCCGAATTCGAATATCCGCTACCTCTCGGTGAGGCCGAGGAACTCATGGCGCTCGGCACCGGCCTTGCACTCTCCAAGCGCCGCCACATCGTGCCCATTGGCCCGAGCCGGTGGGAGGTGGATGTCTTCGAAGGCCCGCAGGCCGGACTGGTTCTGGCCGAAATCGAGTTGCCGATGCCCACTGCGGTATTCGACATCCCCGATTGGTTGGGCAACGAGGTTACGGGTGATCCGAGATATTACAATTCCAATCTCGCAGCCCGGCGGGTCGGACAACCTGACCTGTTACGTCCGGCACAAGCGGCCCGTCTCCTGGAACTGCTTTAGCCCTTCAATAATCTGAAAGATCACCGCTTTCGTGAGCGGTCGGGTGCGCCGGGCATTCATTTGCACCGAAGGCGCGGCGGCCAATCATTGCGTAAATGGTCTGGCGCAGCGGGTATTTTCTGTTAGATATCGGCCCAATGGCTGTAATTCAGGAGCGTTCGGGGTTATTGTCCAACCCCTTATCCCGACTTTACGTCTTGCTCCCGCAATGACCTGAAAAGGGCTAAAAGCCGATAAAAAGATAGGAGACAATGCGCGATGCAACCACTTGTCGGCATCATCATGGGGTCCGCATCGGACTGGGAGACATTGCAGCACGCCGCGCAGACGTTGGAACAGCTCGGCGTTGCGTACGAAGTTCAGGTCGTCTCGGCCCATCGCACGCCTGACTTGTTGTTCGACTATGCCGGTAAGGCGGAGGGCCGGGCGTTGGAGGTGATCATCGCCGGGGCGGGCGGCGCGGCCCATCTTCCCGGCATGGTGGCGGCGAAGACGACGCTGCCGGTGCTTGGCGTGCCGGTCCAGTCGAAAGCCCTGAACGGGATGGATTCCCTGTTGTCCATCGTTCAGATGCCGGCGGGAGTGCCGGTCGGGACGCTGGCGATCGGCCGCGCCGGTGCGGTCAATGCGGCGCTCCTGGCGGCCAGTATCCTCGCAAACAAATATCCTAACATTCGAGAGGCGTTAGGCGCGTATCGCCGACAGCAGACGGAGAACGTTCTCTCTCGGCCCGATCCGCGGAAGCAGTAATGACGACAGTCGGTCTCGTTGGTGGCGGGCAACTGGCCCGAATGATCGCATTGGCCGGCGTTCCGCTCGGTCTCCAGTTTGTGTTTCTCGATCCGTCGCCGGATGCCTGCGCCGCCGGTTTGGGACAGCATTTGTGCGGCGGGTATGACGACCGGGATAAACTGGCCGAATTGGCGCGCCGCGCGGATGTCGTAAGCTATGAATTCGAGAACGTGCCCGAGCACAGCGTTGCTTTCCTCGCCGA
The DNA here is from genome assembly GCA_963821875.1 of uncultured Alphaproteobacteria bacterium. Lineage (GTDB taxonomy): Bacteria > Pseudomonadota > Alphaproteobacteria > CAVTAV01 > CAVTAV01 > CAVTAV01. Next base: position 2,977,631 of record CAWGFE010000002.1, on the reverse strand, counting down.
GCATGTCCCCGTCTTTCCGAATGCCCATTCCCTGGCGACGGCGCGCGACCGGTTGCGCGAGAAGGCGCTATTCGACGAGCTCGGTATTCCAACCCCTCGATACGCGCCGGTCAGATCCCTTGATGATCTCAAACGTTGTGCCTCGGACATCGGGTTCCCGGCGGTGCTGAAGACCTGCACGCTGGGCTATGACGGAAAAGGGCAGGCGGTCTTGCGCGGGCCGGATGACCTGGACGACGCATGGGCGCGTCTTGGAGCGTCGTCACCGTTGGTCTTTGAGAGTTTCGTCGACTTCTCCCGAGAGGTTTCGATTATCGGCGTGCGCGGGAAGAACGGCGAGACGGCTTTCTACCCGTTGTCGGAAAACCTTCATCGCGGCGGGATTCTGAGGGTCTCCCAAAGTCGCGCAGGCGATCCGATCACGGCTCTGGCGCAGGATTATTGCAGACGTTTGCTGGATCACCTCGGCTATGTCGGCGTTCTGGCCGTCGAGCTATTTCAGGTTGGGGACACGCTGCTCGCCAATGAGATGGCGCCACGGGTTCACAATTCCGGCCATTGGACGATCGAAGGGGCCGAAATCAGTCAGTTCGAAAATCATCTTCGGGCGATTCTCGGCCTGGCTTTAGGGAAAACGGACGCTATCGGCCGGGTCGCGATGGTCAATTTCATCGGCGGCACACCCGATCCGGCCGACGTTCTGGCCGTGCCGGGAGCTCATCTGCACCTGTATGACAAAGAGCCGCGCCCGGGACGCAAGGTCGGCCACGCCACCCTTCGGGCCGATAACGGTCCGGATCTGGAAGCCGGTCTCGAACGGCTGGTCGCGCTCGCCGGCTGACGCGGCCCGTATTGCGGGCATTTCTGGTGCGGCGAAACGCCTTCTCGACGAATTTGTCAAACAGTGCTGTTCATCTGCGATGTGCCCGCGAACCGGGTGCATCCGGTCCCATATTGGCGTTTGCAGCGCTTTGCGCAGAGAGTCCAAAAACGAATATTGTTAGTACACTGATAATATAGTACATATTCTCTTGAAAGCGGACAGCCGCGCGCGCCTTCGGGGCGGGGGCTAGGGAGGGCAGGCAGAAGGAGGTTTTTGCCGTGAGCGTGCAAAGTGTGGAGCGGCCGCGCGAATCTTATCAGCGGATCGGTATCAAACCGCTTACCGGCGCCTTAGGGGCCGAGATCGAAGGGGTCGATTTGAGCCGCCCGCTCGAACCGGCCGTTGCCGACGAGATATTGCGGGCTTTCCAGGAGCATCTGGTCATTTACTTCCGCGATCAGAAGCCGTTGACGCCGGAACAGCACATCCAGTTTGCAGGATTGTTCGGGGCCCTGCAGCCGATTCCGCATATCTTCAGCATTGACGGATATCCGCAAGTCCAGAAGGTTCTACGGGAGACCGACGACAAGCGCCGCGTCGTGGGAGGGGCCTGGCACAACGACAGCACCTTCATGGATACGCCGCCGACCGCCGTGATCATGCGGGCGATCGATATTCCTGAGGTCGGCGGCGACACGCTGTTCACCAATCTCTACCGGGCCTATGAAACCCTGTCTCCCAAAATGCGGGAGATTATCGACGGTCTGGACGCCATTCATTCGGGCAAGAAGCTGTTCGGCACCGGCGCCAACCAGAAGACCGTCATGATGAAGACGATGGATACGGACGAGGGGGACCGGGAGACGGTGCATCCGGTGGTCCCCCGGCATCCGGTGACGGGGCGCAAGCATCTATTCGTGAATACGGTTTTCACCCAGCGGATCGACGGTATGACGGAAGAAGAAAGCCGGCCGCTTCTTGGATATCTGTACGAACATGCCGCTTTGCCGGAATTCACATGCCGGGTTCGGTGGGAGAACAATATGGTGCTCGTCTGGGACAACCGGGCGGCCTACCATCGAGCCGTGCCGGATTACGCCGGTCATCGGCGATATCTTGAGCGCGTCACCACGGGTGGCGTTGGAGTTCTGAATAGACTAGAATTCAACAGCCCATCAGTGTGACTGCCGGTGGGTGCAACTTTCGGAATGGTGTCGCAATGAGTTATACGGTCCTTCCTCTTCATCCGATTTTTGCCGCCGAATTGAAAGGCGCGGATCTGCGCGAGCCGCCCTCGCCGGAGCTGGTCCGGATCGTCAATGAAGCAATGGCGGAATATGCGGTTCTTGTGATTCGCGATCAGAAGATCACCGACGAGCAACATATCCGGTTCACCCGCGCTTTCGGCCCTTTGGAACTCATGCCCGATCTCGGCTCCAAGCAGCATAAGGGCGGGCGCGTGCTGCCGGAAATGTACGACGCTTCCAATCTGGACGAGAATGGCGAGATCGTCGGTCCCGATTCGCAGCGGGCGAGCTTCAACAAGGGTAACGAGCTTTTCCATTCGGACAGCTCCTATAACGACCTGCCGACGAAATGGTCCCTGCTCATGGGCCACACCGTTCCGCCCGAAGGCGGAAATACCGAATTCATCGATATGCGCGCCGTCTACGATGCCCTGTCGGACGACATGAAGGCGAAGATCGAGAACCTCATGGTCGAGCATTACATCTGGCATTCGCGCCGGAAAGGCGGGCTGACCGGCATTACGCCGGAGATGGAGGCGGCGATGCCGCCGGTTCATCATCCGCTTGTTCGCCTGTCCGAGAACGGCCGGAAGGCCCTCTATATGGGCGGCCACGCGTCCCATATCGTCGGCTGGCCGATCGAGGAAGGGCGTAAGTTCCTGGATGAACTCTATGCGTTCGCGACCCAATCGCAGTTCATTTACAGCCATAAATGGCAGACCGGCGACATGCTGATCTGGGACAACCGCTGCACCATGCATCGCGGCACGCCATTCCCCTATTTCAAATACAAGCGGGATCTTCGGGCCACGCGCATGCTCGAATCCGGTCCCGACAGGTCGTCGACCACGGCGCGACAAATGGCGCAGGCCGGCACCTAGGATTTTCGCCGAACAAATCGCAGAAAAGTCGGCCGGGAGCCGTTTCAATTTCCGGCGAGGTATGCGACTTTTCGTTTTCTCGAGAACTGAGACGAAGGGGTAAATCCGCTCCGAGTGATGGAGCCGCAAGCGGGGGAAACCGTTTTGGCGACAATAAACGGAAAAGCGACCGACAACGTACAAACAACGGGCGAGGTCGTCCGGGACATCGTCATCAAGCCGTGGTACCGCAATTACGTACTCGGCCTTTTGTTCGTCGGGTATGTGCTGAACGCCGTCGACCGCGGCCTGCTTGGCGTTCTGCTGGAACCCATTCGTCATGCGTTCAACGCCAGCGATACGTTGCTCGGCATTTTGAACGGCCTTGCTTTCTCGATTTTCTATTCCTTTCTCGGCATCCCCATCGCGGCTCTCGCAGATCGGACCAACCGCCGCAATGTTCTGGCGGCGGCCATAGCCTTGTGGAGCGCGATGACGGCGCTTTGCGGTATGGCGGTCAATTTCCTGATGCTGTTCATCGGCCGCGTCGGGACGTCCGTTGGCGAAGCAGGCGGAAGCCCGCCGTCGCACTCGATCATCGCGGATTATTTCCCGCCGGAGAAACGCGGCACCGCGTTGTCGGTTTACGCCCTAGCTATTCCCATCGGGACGATGATGGCCAATCTGGCCGGCGGTTGGGGCAACGAGTTTGTCGGCTGGCGTTGGACCTTCATTCTGAACGGGATCCCCGGCGTCATTCTGGCTCTCCTGATCGTCATGACCGTGAAGGAGCTGCCGCGCGGCCATTCCGACGTCAGAGGGGCCTCCGGAACAGCGGACGACACGCCGCACTTCATGGAAGTCTTTAAGCTCTTATGGAAGCGCAAGGCGTTCCGCCATTTGAGCCTGGCGGCCGGATTGCACTCCCTCGTCTGGTATGCGGGCAGCAGCTTCAACAATGCGTTCCTGATGCGGTCCCATCAAATGACGACGGGCGAAGCGGGCAGCTGGGTTGCCCTGTTCAGTGGGCTGGGCGTCATCGGGACGTTTCTCGGCGGTTACCTCTCCGACCGGCTGAGCATCAAGACCGGCGACCGGCGCTGGTATCTCTGGGTGCCGGGCATCGCCACCTTCGCGATGGTGCCGTTCCAGTTTTCGTCCTATCTGTCGTCCAACATGCCGATCCTCGTGACGAGCTTCTGCACGATGTTTATCCTGGCGTCGGTCTTTTTCGGGCCGTCCTTTGCGATGACCCAGGCGCTGGTGACCGTGAGGATGCGCGCCATGGCGGCCTCGGTTCTGCTGTTCGTGCAGACGATTGTAGGCCTGACCCTTGGCCCCTGGCTGACCGGTGAGCTCAGTGATCACTTCAAGGCGAGCCTGGGGAGCGATTCGCTGGGATATGCGCTGGTCATCACCGGGCTCGTGAATATCTGGGCCGCGGCTCATTATTTCTGGGGCGCACGGACGCTCCGTCAGGACCTCGAAACCACCGAAGCGCTGACCAAAGCCGGTAAGCACTTCTGATCGGGAGATTCGGCTCCACGCCGCTGGACCCGGATCGCGTCGTTCGCTCGGACGGTCCGGCAGGCGTTGCTCCCCGTTACTGGAATCGCGTCATAGAGAGCGGCGCGCGTCACGCCGCCGCGGCTGCATCGGCGCGCGGCTGCAGGCGTTCTTGGCTTTTACGATCTTCTTGAGAAGATCGATGAAGAGGTCGCGTTCGGTTGGGGTCAATTCGTCCAGCAGTTCTTGAGACCCGGCCTGGCCGAAAGAGGGCATTGTCGCCGAGAAGCTGTTCGCCGGCCTCGGTGAGGTGAACGCGCTTGATGCGCCGGTCGGACGTGCAGGACCGCCTGATGATCAGCCCTTTCTGCTCGAGACGCATGAGTGTCGTAGCCGTGTTCGTGCGATCGAGCGCCACCAATCCGCTGAGTTCGGTCTGGTCCACCCCGGGGCGTTTCTTCACCACGAGGAGGATGGAACACTGGACAGGCGTCAGTCCTGATTCGCCGAATGTATCCATAAAGATGCCGACGGCGATCTGATGGCACCGGCGAATGAGATGCCCGGGGTTGTCATGAACCTCGGCAAATTCGTCATCGGGCTCTATGGACGGGGCGATCGCTATCTCACTTTTCATCGGGAACTCTTGCTTATTGCACTTTCCAACCGGTTCTTACCGGGCGTTCAGCGTATGACAGTCGCCGGAAATTCGTTGAGCGACGCGATGCCGCAACCTTTCGGCCCGATCCGCATCAGTGGGTACGTCAGCTGCGCATCACCACCTGAACCTCTTCAGCCTTAAGAAGTCCGGTATCGCTTACGAGCGACAGTTTCGGGACTCCGGATGTCCATACAGAAATCCGGTCGACCCGAAAGCCATCACGTCGTGTTCAATACTACGAATAATGAGAGATTAAATCAAAGGTCAACTTGAAGTTGCGAATCAATTCGGGGTCTTATTTTTTGACGATGGTGGGCGTGACCTCTTTTAGTTGACTTATCATCTTCTCTGTCTTGCGGAATACTAAAGTACGACCCGGCTTTCGATCGATTCAGATCCGGCATGAAAACGCCTGCGCGTGGCGTAAGGCATTGAGGCGATGCGATGTTCGTTCGGGCGGAAAAATGCCGGGCGTGACTCGAACTGCGTTTGCCGCCGCTAAAAAAACCTCGCAGACATTGCATCAATCCGGCAAAAACCTATTCGAATTGCCTATTGATAGTGTGCTGACAATAAGCATACTGAACGTTCGGACTGATTATCAGAGTCTCGATACGGGGACAGTCCGCAATCGGTCGGGGAGGACACACCACGGGGCGTTCGCCTCGAAATCTCATTCCTTTGTTTCTAGCGTACTCCGATCGTCAACTTCAAAAAGAGAAGGGGGACAAGAAAATGTCGCGTAGGCGCACTTCATTTACCGGGAAAGAGGCGCAAAAGCCCAGTCGCCGGGTACCACTTTCGACTATTGCCAGGGGCGGCGTCAGTACCATCGCCGTCCTTGTGGCGCTGACGGCTGCCGGATATGCACAGGCATCCGCGGACGCTATCTCGTCAAGTCACGACATAGCCGCGAAAACCGCTCAACAATCACAAAAGAACAAAGACCCGATCATCGTGGCCCAAGCCGATGCCGGCAATTCGAGCGGCCAGACGCAAGCCGCGGGGGCCAGCAGTAAGGCCGTCAGCGAAGTCGTCGTTACCGGCACGCGCATTCAGCGCACCGGCATGCAAACACCGACGCCTGTGACGGTCATGCCGTCGGACGAATTGCAGAAAATGGCCCCGACCAACCTGATCGATGCTCTGGACCAGGTGCCGCAGTTCCTTAACAACGACCGGCCCGATACGGCCGCCAGTAAGGCGGACTCGGCCGGCGCCTCGAACGTAAATCTGCGTGGCCTGGGCGCGAAGCGGACACTGGTTCTTCTGGATGGCCGCCGGGTCGTCCCATCGAACCGTCTCGGCAATGTGGACATCAATCTGTTTCCGCAGGAACTGGTCAAACGCGTCGACGTCGTGACCGGCGGTGCCTCTGCCGCCTATGGCACCGATGCCGTGGCCGGCGTTGTGAACTTCGTGCTCGACCGCAACTTCACAGGGGTCAAAGGCTCGGTGCAGGGCGGCCTGACCAGCCGGGGTGATCACAAAAATTACCAGATCTCTTTGAGCGCGGGCACGCCGATCGGCGACCGCATGCATCTGATCGCTTCCGGCCAATTCGCCCAGGCCAACCGGATCGACAATCTGATCGGACGCAACTGGTTCAAGAGCTGGGGTCTCGTCACCAATCCGGCATGGCAGAGCGCTGTAACTGCCGGGAATTGCCAGATTGACGTGAAGTGCGCGGCCGGTCCGGAATATCTGATCAGGAAAAACGTCGTTGCATCAAACTTTACGGATGGGGGGCTGATCAGCGCGCCCGGCGCGTCATTCAATCGATACTACTTCCTGAGCGATGGAACGGCCGTCCCATTCCAGAATGGCAATCCGGCGGCTGTGGGCTTCGGCACCAATTCTCAGGTCGGCGGCAGTGGCTTTAATCCGACCACGCCCAATCCGAATGTCCATACGCCGGCCTATCCTCATGGGACCCGGTCGGGCTCATTCGTCCCGGATTCCTTGAGGGATAACGGATTTCTTCATCTGGATTACGACGCGTCCGACAACATCAAGCTCTTTGCCGAGGGCTTGATCGGTCATTCCAAGACGAACAGCGTCGGAACCCTGCCGCTCAATATTGGAAGCCGGGCGCTCACGATCTATCAGGGAAACGCTTACCTCCCGCAATGGATCAACGACGCCATGGCGAACGCGGGCATCTCATCTTTCAATCTCGAGCGATACAACACGGCAGCCGATATCGCCCAAGACCGCTTCATCATGAGCAACAAGACCTACTCCTTCACCGTCGGTTTTAACGCCGATCTGCATGGTGGGTTCTTCGATGGCTGGACGGTCAACGGCTATTACGAAGGCGGGTGGAACCACAATCACGTCGATTACGACAACTTCGTAAGACGCGATCGGCTGCCTTTGGCCGTCGACGCGGTTAGGGATCCCGCGACGGGCCAGATCGTGTGTAACGTCACCCTCGTCGACCCGAACGGCCCGTACAAGGACTGCGTGCCGATCAATCTGTTCGGTACCGGTCGGGCCTCCAAGGAAGCCATCAACTGGATCAATGGCAGCATGTGGGTGCAGGACAACACCAAGCAGCAGAGCGCGGAACTCTCCGCCAGCGGCGACGTCTATGATGGATGGGGCGCCGGGGCTGTGTCTCTCGCCGTTGGTGCGTCCTACCGCAAGCAGAGCATCAGCCAGAGGATCGGCCCGAGCGACATCGTGAACCAACCCGGGCTTGCAAACGACCCGGCGAATGGCATTCGCGGAATTCCTCCGGCATGGTCCGGCGTGGACGACTATCTGCAATTCGTTTCGGTCAATAACTTCCAAGGCAGCTTCAACGTGAAGGAGCTCTTCGCCGAAACGCTGGTTCCGCTGATCGCGAACAAACCCTTCGCCCAACAGTTGAACCTCGATCTCGCCGCGCGCTGGGCAGACTACTCAGGCAGTGGCGGCATCTGGGCGTGGAAGGCCGGACTTAATTGGCAAACGACGAGCGAACTTCGTTTCCGAGGCACGATTTCACGTGATATTCGCGCGGCGAGCCTGGAGGAACGGTTTGACTCGCAAGGTCAAGGCGCGTCCGTCAGCGATCCCTTCCTGGGCGATATGAACTATACGACTTTCCAAATTCGTGGCGGTAATCCCAACGTCAATCCGGAAAAAGCGGATACGTTCACCGTCGGTGCGGTCTATCAACCGAGCTTCGCATCCGGCCTGTCGGTGTCCCTCGACTGGTACAGCATCAAGGTCAAGGGAGCGATCAGTCTTCTGAGTGTGCAGACGATTGTCGATACCTGTTACAAAACGCAGGATCCGGAATATTGCGGTCGTATCACCCGCGACTCGGGCTCGGGCCTTATCACCAATGTGCAGAACACCTACATCAATGTGAACCATCAGAAGGTAAGCGGGTTCGATCTCGAGGCCGACTATAACAGGGACGTAAAGATCTTTGGTGGCGGCGCGGAATCGATCAATGCTCGGTTCCTGGGCTCCTATATGACCAAATACGCGATCGGATCCACGAACTATGTGGGCCAAGTCGGCACCGCTTTCCCGGGCGACGGCTATCCGAAAGTTCGTGGGACGGCCAACCTGACCTACAACAATGGACCGTTCGGCTTGTTCCTGCAGGAACGCTTCATCGGCGCCGCCAAGAATAATGTCGGTTACACTACCGGCGTTCAGATCGAGAACAACAAGGTCGACCCGGCCTATTACACCGATCTGCGGGTGAGCTACAATTTCAAGGGGATCAGCAACGGGGACTGGGAGATGTACTTGAACGTCACCAACCTGTTCGACAAGAACCCGCCCCTGGTCCCGAGCTACAGTGTCTTCGTCGGCACCGGTTATGGGTCCAACGAGCGGATCTACGATCTCCTGGGACGTCGCTTCACCATGGGACTGCGTTTCCGCTACTAAACTCAGAACAATACGTCGTGAATGGCGGGCCAATTGGCCCGCCATTTTTTTTGGCGCCAGGGCGTCGGATGAAAGAATTTCGGCCGCCGAGATGGCCGCCGAGACGCGAGCGACCATGGGAACGGCCAACCGTGGAGTGCGATCGTTTACGGTTCTTGTCGCTTCTTGGCTGTCTTTAGGCACCAAGCGGGCGGCCATAATCGCAAGGCTCAGATCGAATGGCGGTCTTCTCGTAAACCTCGATGCTTGGATCTCGGGTGCCGGTCCTTGGCGGAGTCGGGTTTAGTGCAGACAGAATTCAGGCAGCCGGTTCTGGGCAGTCGCAGGGCCGGATTGAGATACTTCTCGGGGACGGTGATCGCCTAGAGGTTCTTGGCGGTTTTCTCGCCTTCTTTTGGCTCGGGTAACGAGCAGCTGGGCTGCTTGGCGCAGAGCTCCCGTAACAAGGCCGCCGTCTTTTCGTGCACCTCGATGCGTTGGCCACGGCCATGGCCACCGGCGCGGCCCATGGCGGAATCGAGCGGGGTCATCCCGTTCTTGTCTTTGACGTCGATGCGCGCGCCATGCTCGACCAGGAAGGCCACCACCTTGTTCCAGCCCCAGAAAGCCGCGCCATGCAGGGCGGTTTGCTCACGGTAATCGGAGAAGCGGCCGCGCTTGCGATCGTCGCTGGCGTTGATGTCGCCGCCTGCCGCGAGCAGCGGCTTCAGGGCGTCGATGGACTTCTCCTGCACGTCGGGCGTCAGATAGTCGCCGCGCGTATCGCATTCGACCGAGCCCTCTCCAGCCGCGGCCATGACCGGCGTCACGCCGTTGACGTTCGGCATGTTCACTTTCGCGCCGTGCGCGAGGAGAAGCTTGATGGCTTTCGCATCGAAGGCCTTGGCGGCGCGCAGCAGGGGCGTCGCGCCAACGGTCAGGATACGGTCGCAGCCCCGGTCGTCCTCGACCTGGCGATAGGGGGGGAACAGCTTGAGCTGCAAATTCGGGTTCGCGCCGGAATCGAGCAGCAGCTTGATGATGTCGAGCGGTGTGGTCGCGTCGAGGGACGGGCGGTCCTCTCGCCCGCCATTCGGCAAGGTGTTCATGTCCACAGCCGAATAGAGCGGCGAGCGTCCCCACCAATCCCACTTGTTCGGATCGGCGCCGGTCTCGATCAGATATTTCGCGACATTGAAATGCAGGTTGTTGATCGCCATCACGAGTGGCGTAACGCCGCGAGGATCCGGCAGGTTGATATCCGCGCCGCCTTCGATCAGGGCTTTCGCGCAGCCCTCGCAATCTTCGCGTGCGGCATAGAGCAGGGCGGTAAGCCCGCCGGCGTCGCGATATTGCGCGCGTGGCTCGCCGCTGATCTGGCGTTTCCAGTTGTTGACGACGGAACGCAGGTCGGGCTTCGCACCGTGTTTTATCAGCAGCGCGACCATCTCGGGACGACGCTTGGCCGCAGCCCACATGAGCGCGGTCTGATGCCGCCAGCGCTCGACGGCATTCACATGAGCGCCGCGCTTGATGAGTTCTTTCGCCGCCTCGACATTGCCGGAGCGCGCGACGACCATCAGCGCGGTCTGGCCGTCGGCGTTCAGCGAATCCGGATCAGCACCCGCCTTCAGCAGGAGCTTGATGACGGCCGGATCCGCGGCAATCGCCGCCGCCGACATTGGTGTCGCGCCATAATCATTCTTCGCGTTCGGATCGGCTCCGGCCTTGAGCAGGCGTTTCACCAGGGCGACGTCGTCGTTATAGGCCGCCCATTGCAGGGCGGTCGAGCCGTCGACGGCTTTCGCTTTGACGTCCGCACCCTTTTCGATCAGCGCCATAGCCTTGGCGCTGTTGTCGTGACGGGCCGCCGAGATCAGTCCATTGTCGGCCGCGAGGGCCGCGCCGCTTGTTCCCGCCATCAGCAAAGCTGTCGCCAGCCAGGTTTTTACGGCGCGGTTCCCCATTATCAGATGGCCTCGATCTGTCCGTTGCTGTCGCCGACGGCATCGATGTCGATACCGGCCCGCTTCAGCAAGGTGAGATGCAGATTGGCGAGCGGCGTGTGATCGGGAACTTTGACATGCAGATTGCCCTTCAGCTTGCCGCAGCCGCCGCCGGCCACCACGGTCGGCAGCGGAAAATTGTTGTGCAGGTTGCTGCTGCTCATATTGCTGCCGAACAAAATGGTGATCTGATCCAGCATCGTGCTCTCGCCTTCCTTCATTTCCGAGAGCTTCTTCAGGAAGCGCGCAAAATTCTTGGCGAAATACTGCTGGATCTTGATCAGCTTGTGGGCCGCCTCGCGCTCGCCGGTGCGATGTGACAGCGGATGGAAGGCTTCCGGCACCCCGAGGAACGGGAAGGTCTGACTGCTCACCTCCGCGGCCAGCATGAAGCTCGTCACGCGCGTGATATTAGCCTGATAGGCCAGCGCAAGCATGTCGAACATCAGCTTGGTCTGGGTGTCGAAATCCGGGATGCCGACCGGAATCTTCGGCAGGTCGTTGCTGGCGATCTGCTGGCCGTGCATCTTCTGAACCCGGCGCTCGATTTCGCGCACATTGTCGAGATAGTCGTTGAGCACCGAGCGGTCCTCGGTGCCCACATCCCGCTTCAGCCGGTTGGCGTCCTCGGAAACCATGTCGAGCAGGCTGTTGTAGTCGCTGCTTATCTCGCGGCGTTCCTCCGGGCTGTCGCCCCGGCCGAACAATTTGGAGAACAGCTTGTGCGGATCGTCCTCCATGGGCAGCGGCGTGGTCGGCGTCGAGAAAGAGATCGTCTTGCCGAAGCTGCAGCCATAGGTGCCGTCGCACTGACCGCCGCCGCCATGCGTCTCGGTCGCCGCTTCGACGGACGGGAGTGGCGTTTGCTGGCCGATATGCTTGGCGGCGATTTGATCGACCGTGATGCCGCCATGCGGCATCTGGCTCTTTGCCGGCGGCACGCAACTGAGCCACGTGCCCGGCGTAATCGCATGAACGGCAGAGCTCTCGGCCGGCTTGTTGCCGAGGCCGCTGACCACCGAGACATATTTCCGCCACGGCTCCAGCGGTTTCAGAATGTCCTTCAGGTCGTAGTCCGCGCCGACCTTGTCGGGCGTCCAGGCATTCATTTCCGGCCCGAAGCGCGTGTTGTTCATGATCGCGCCATGGGGGAAATAGAAGAAGCCCATGCGCGGCTTGGGTTGGGCGGCCGTTTTGGCAAGCGCCGTCGCCGCCGGGACCATCGCGTTCAGGAACGGCAGTGCAACGGTAACCCCCGCGCCGCGAAGGACCGTGCGACGTGAAAGATGTTTTTTCTTGATATACATAGCGAGACCTCCTGCCTCTCCCGTTCCGACCTGCCAGTCTCCTCGGTTTCGAAATCCGTCTTATTGCGCCAGTGACGCTTCCTGCGTGCTCTTCTTCCGGCCCGCCGGAACCTGCTCCATTTCGAATGGCGCGCTCGTCACGATTCCCATCACGATCGACGAGAAGCGGTAGTCGTCGTTCTTCGCGTTGGCGAGGATCCGGCGGATCACCGGCATGTCGTAATATTCGACCGTCCGGCCCAGCGCGTAGGACATCAGCTTCTCGGTAAAGGTCTCCACAAACTGCCGGGGATTGGTCGAGAGCGCACGGCGCAGATCGTCGGGCCCGTTAAGCTTCTGGCCCGTGGCGAGCTGCCCGCTGGCATTGATCGGCGTGTCTGTATAGCGATCCTTTTCGCGCCATTGGCCGATTGCATTGAAATTCTCTAGTGCGAGACCCAGCGGATCAAGAACGCCGTGACACATATTGCAGGATTTCTCCGTGCGATGTGCGGCCAGGCGCTCACGCACCGTCGTGGCCGTCGTCGCGGTCGGATCCGCGTCGAGATTTGTGTTCACGCCGGCAGGCGGCGCCGATGGCGGCGCGCCGATCACATTCTCGAGCAGCCACTGGCCGCGCAGCACCGGCGAGGTGCGATGGGGATAGGACGAGACGATCAGGACCGCGCCCTTGCCAAGCAGGCCCCAGCGATGGGAATCCGTCAGATGAACCCGGCGGAACTTGTCGCCATTGACGCCCGGGATCCCGTAGAAGCCCGCCAGCCGCTCATTGACGAAGGTGTAATCGGCGGTCAGCAGATCGACGATGCTCTTGTTGCCCCGCAACACACTGTCGAGGAACATGTTCATTTCCTGCCGGAAATCCCCCACCAGCGCTTCGTCGAAATCGGGATAGCGGTCGGGATTGCGCTTCTCGAGGGTATCCAGCTTGTTTACCTGCAGCCATTGGAAGCCGAAACTGGTGACCAGCGACTTCGAGCGCGGATCCTTCAGCATCCGATGCACCTCGCGCGCCAGTACCTTGGGATCGTGCAGGTCCTCATGGAGCGCCGTGTCCATCAACTCGTCGTCCGGCACCGAACTCCACAGGAAGAAGGAGAGGCGGGCGGCGAGTTCGAGGTTGGAGAGGTGATAGATCGAGCCGGGCGCGGCAGTGTCCGGCGCCCGAACCCCGCGATAAAGGAATTTCGGCGTGGCGAGAATGGCCATGATGCCTTTTTGAACGCCTTCGCGGAATCCGCCGGATTTGTGTCCGGCATCGTAGAATTTAAGCAGTTCCGCCATATCGTCGTCCGTCACCGGCCGGGCGAAGGCCAAGCGCGCGATATGGCCGAAGATCTTCCTGGCGCAGGGCCGCTCTTCGGACGCGCTCTCCGGATGGCAGATGAAGATCTTTTTCTGGCTGGCGGTCTCCGTTTGTCCGGTCACGTCGTAGGGCCCGAGGATTTCCAGGTCCTTCACCCGCGCCAGTTTGTCCATGGCGCCGGTGTCGCCGCCTGGATCCTGGCGAACGGGATCCAATGGCTGAAGCGTGTCGTCGGACTCCGCCATGGCGCGCGCGACGAAGGTTGCGGCGATCCGATGCTCGCCGGCCGAGACCTTCACCCGGATGTTTTTGAAGCGGTTGCGGATCTTTTCCACCGCCGCGGCCTGTTGTTGATCCACGGCTTTCTGATCGGCCGGACCGCCCAGCGTGTTCTGGAACACTTTCTTGTCGTCGATCAGCAGGACGAGCGTTTGCGGAGAGTTGACACCATAGGTGTAGCGCGCGCCGACCAGGCCGGAGATGTTGAATTCGTAGTCTCCGTCGGCCGGAAAATAGTGGGTTACCTGCATGCCGCCCCGCGTGCCAAGCGGAAGCCCGTGGATATGCAGGCTTTGATCTTCGTCCGGCGCCACGTAAAGGGCGCGGGTCGGTTTGTCCGCACTGTCGCCGACGGCCCGAATGCTGATATCGCGCGCCGCCGCCAGATACTGATCGATGAAGGTCGGCGAGACCTTCAGCACGTTCGCGATATTGTCGAAGCCGTCGCTCTCGGTGTCGGGCGGGAGATAGGCCGCGCCTTCGATCTTGACGTCGAGCAGGTCTCTGACGGCGTTGGCGTATTCCTTGCGGTTCAACCGGTGCAAGGAGACATGGCCGGGTTGCGGGCCGGAAGCCGCCGCGGTCTCGTCGAGATAGTTCGCGAGCGCCCCGGCGAAGGCGTTGACGGTCTTTTCGGGTGGCCGTGGATTACCCGGCGGTGGCATGAGCCCGCCATGGAGCTTGCGGATGGCCGCCTCGAAGATCTCCGCGTTGTCGGGGATCTGGTCCGGCGTCATCGTGTCGAATGCGACCTTGCCGGCCCAGTCGGTGAAGTTGTGGCATTTGACGCAGAACTTGTCGAGAACGCCCCATTCCTGTTTGACGGAAGCGGGTGGCGGCGGCACGGCGGCGGCCTTCTGGGTCTCTGCCGCATGCGGTGCGCTTGCGCCGGAGACGAGCAGGACCAAGCCCAGCGAAAGGCCGGTCAAAACGCTCCGAAGTGTCGTATTCGCTTTCATCTCCGCCTATCCAACCCCAGCATCGCCTAGGCGATCCTCATTTCTCTCAGATGTCCGTATATGCCCTGATAGGCATTGTTCATGAACAAGGTCGGATCGCCCCAGGTCGCGTCATATTCCTTGGTGATGCCCTGAGCGATCATTTCATCGGCGCTCAATCCCTTGCGCAGCATGTGCCGCATTCGATCGAGCACGGTCGACAGCATGTCGTGCTCGGCCTGGAGATGCGCCCGGTTCTGCACCGGGCCATGGCCGGGCACGATCACAGTGTTTTCATTCGTCAGGGCGAGCAGCGTGTTGGTCGCTTCCAGCATTTCGCCGATCCAGCCGCCCGTGACGTAATCGAGTATCGGATACTTACCGACGGACACCACGCCGCCGGTCACGACGACATTCTCATCGGGAAAGAAGACGTAAATGTCGCTGTCGGTATGCGCGCGCGCCAGCGGGCCGTATTTGAGAAAGCCCTTGCGGAAGGGCCTCTGGCCGTCGGTCATGAAAGTCTCGGTCGGCTGGGCGAGTTTCGGACGCGGCTCATAGGTCCGGTTCTGCCAGTTGATATAGACCTCCGTGCCCATCCACTGCCTGGTGTATTCGTGGGCGACAATCCTGGCGCCGTCCTTGGCGAAGCGCTCGTTTCCGCCGGTATGTTCGAGATGCCAGTGGGTGTTGAACAGCGTATGGACCTTGCGCCCGCCGAATTCCTTCAACACCAGCTTCTTCAGCTCATGAGGGCTGTGCTCGTCGCCGCTGTCGACCATCAGCAGGCCCTCGCCATCCGGCGCGACGAGAACGTTGCCACCAAGCCCGGTGACGACGGCCATGCCCGAGTTCGCCGAGTTTGATGATCGCGGGTTTGGTTTTTCGCGACTTTCCAAGCGCCGGAACGGGGCGCAGCGCCGATCCGCCGATGAGCGCCGCGCCTGCGGTGCCCCATAAGGCCGTTCTGAGGAAAACTCTGCGCTCAAACGCCGTCATGGCCTTACCCGGATCGAAACGAGATACCCGAAAAGCAGGGCATGCATTTGCCGCCGATGCCTCACGCTAAAACTTGCGAGAAAAGAAACGTGAGTCTCGGATTTGTTAGTGTACTTATTATTAAACGATACACTTCTTGACCATTCAACGCAACAATCGGCGCGAGGTAAAGTCGCCGGCTCTTCGCGGCGCTGGGGCGGATCATCTTCCGCGCGCAGCGGATATCCGAGACGCCGGCTTTCCGAGAACATCGTCTCAAATATTGTCCTCGACTTTAATCAAGTATTTTATATGAATGTTTATGGGCGTAAACCTCGAAACCGATTGAGCCGGGCTTGGGTGACCGGAAAGCGACGTTACAGCTGGAGAGAAGACCGATGTCCATAGATCGCAATTTAGGCCTCGTCGTATCGTTGGCCTTGGCGATTGGTGCATCGGCCGTTCCCGTCTTGGGGCAATCGGCCGAAATCGGCCCGGGCCGTGTTTCCCTGGCCCCGGACCAAGTGCGGCAGAAAATACGAGCCGGACAGATACGGTTCGGCGACTGCGTTACCGATACCGTCGACGACACGGGGACGCAGCCGACAATCGTCTTTCGGAACACATGCGGCGTCCAGGTCAATGTCGAGCTTTGCGAGCGCCTGTCGGCCGATATCGAACCCAACCACTATTTCATCGTTCTCGCGCCGAGATCGGAAAGCCGGTACAGGCCATGGCTGAAGAGCGGCCAGACATTCGACTACACTTACAACACCTGTGGCGCCAATTTCTGTACGCCGCCGGATTCCGATTGCTGACGAGCGAGCGGATTTAGAAGAGAATGTCGTCAAGATCCGCCTTTTGTTGAGCCAGCACGGCGGATGTGCGACATTTTCGCCGTTTCCATTCCGCAGACCCTTTTGGGCTCGCCAGCGTTGCTCCTGTGTCAAACAAGCCGCCGAACCTCACCCAGCCATTGAACAGGGAGCAATCACGCGATGAAATCCGCCTTTTATACGCTTTGCGGCGTCTTTGCTGTTGTCGTCGTTGGCGGACTTATCTTTGTTTTTTCCGGCCAATACGACGTCGGCGCGGATTCTCCGCATTGGCCGATAACGCGCTGGCTCGTTCATGAGACAATGGACCGCTCGGTCGAGGCGCGCGCGGAAAATATCGCCGTGCCCGACAATCTGAACGATCCGGCACGCATCGCCGAAGGCGGCCGGCACTACAAGGAGATGTGTTCGGAGTGCCATATGGCGCCGGGGCTGGAATCGTCGGAACTGCGGCAGGGCCTAAATCCGATGCCGCCGCAATTGGCCAAGTCCGCCGCCGATATGTCCCCGAAGGAGATTTTCTGGGTCGTCAAGCATGGGGTCAAAATGACGGCGATGCCGGCTTGGGGAAAAACGCATGACGATCAGAAGATCTGGGCCATAACCGCATTCGTCAAATACGGTTTGCCGGGCATGACGCCGTCCGAATATGCCGCTATCAAGGCCGAGAGCGACGACGACGAAGCGCCGGGAGGTGCCCAATAGGCGGACGTCGGCGGGCGCCCCTCTTGCCATCCCGCAAGATTTCCGCTGTTTCGGGCGCTGATTTCCCGGTAGCTTTACGCTTGTTTTGACGTCCGCAGGGGAGGGAGCACCGCCCGACGCTGCGATCGTGACCGCCGGGCTCAGCGCGGTCGCAGTCCATTGAAGTCCCGAGGGGGCTTATCAGACAGAGAAGGGGATAAGGGATGAAGAAGACGGCTTTGATCGCCGCGATGGCGATCGTTGCAGGCAGTGGAATGTTGGCCGGGCGGTCCGCCATCGCCGAAGAGATGCCGCATATCGCGGGCGCGGCCCTGAATGTTTCGAACCTGGATCGGTCCGAGAAGTTCTACACTCAGGTGATGGGGCTCAAGGTCGGTGCCAAGATGAATGTTCCCCAAGGGACGGAAATCATCATGTCGATGGACGGCACGATGAAGGGGCCGATCGTCGCGATTACCAACTTCAAGAGAATTAAGCCGGGCCGGCAGACCTTCGGACGCTTGATCTTCAACATGGCGAACCCGGCGCCCTTCGCCAAGAAAGTGAAAGACGCCGGATATAAGGTCCAGTCCGCCGGCGCACCTGACGGCAAGGGCCCGCAAGTCTTCTTCATCACCGATCCCGATGGCTATCGGATCGAAGTCTTTCAGGCGCAACCGCCGGCCAAATAGTCTTTTATGAATACCGGCCGGGAGCGGTTCAATCCGCTCCCGGTTTCATCGCGTGCCGGCGAACAGCTTGTCCATGTCGCTCCGCAGCGTGCCGTAGCATTCGCACGCGGCGTCTTCGAGGCCGGAACGGTTTATGATCGTGATGCGGCCGCGTCCGCTCTCGATCAAGGCTGCCTTTTGCAGATAGCTGACCGCGACGGACACGCCGGCGCGCTGTGCGCCCAGCATCATCGCGAGAGATTCATGGGTCAGCGGAAAGGTGTCCGAAAGGGCGCTATCATGCGCGATCAAAAGCCAGCGGCAGCAGCGCTCTTCAAGGGTGTGAAGCCGGTTGCAGGCGGCTGTCTGCATGATCTGGCTCATCGAGAAACCCACATAATTTCGTATGACGTTCCGGAGTTCAGCGTTTCTTGCAATTTCGTCCTGCAAGACGCCTCGTTTGATCCGAAACGCTCGCCCCGGAACCTGTACAACAGCCTCGACGATCGCACGTTCAATGCCGAATAGCGCCAGCGGGTCGACGAGGCCTTCGATGCCGATCGCTTTAATCTCGACGGTTCGGCCGTCATGCATCGTCTTGACCAGCGAAACCAGGCCACGATCGATGAAATGGACATATTTGATCGATTGACCGACGTAATCGATGACCTCGCCGCGGACCGTTTCCAGTAATGCGAGGTTAGGCGACAGGCGCTCTAGTGTTGCCGGAGGAAGAGAGAGAAGCAGGCGGTTTGCAATCTCGTTGTCTTGGTTGGATTGAGTCATAGCGCCATGCGAGAACACCTGATGTCCGTGCTGCACAGTCGCACCCCCGAGGCTGTCCCAAATTTTACGAGTTGGGACTGTCCAAATAGCCTGCCGTGCGTGGACTGCGGAGGACCGCGTTACTTTGAAAGCCAGGCGAAGGTGCACGCTGCTGGCGCATGCGTCTGTATTAATTCGAACAAAACCTGGACGTCTACTGTGCTGGTGAATGCCCGGAAACTGCGTTTCCTGGCGTCGAGAGCTTTTCGTCTTCGGGATTCCGGTTACGGTCGAGGTGACGTGCTTAGTAGTCTGTCGCGGTCGGATCGAATGGAGCTATAGCACTCGCATGACGCATCTTCGAGCCCGGCCCGGTTCGTAATCGTGACTCGCCCCCGGGTGTAGGAAATCAACCCGGCCTTCTGCAGAAAATTCGCGACGATCGATACGCCGGCCCGCTGGCTGCCGAGCATCATCGCCAGAAATTCATGTGTTAGCGGGAACGTGTCGGACAAGGCGCTGTCATGGGCGATCAGCAGCCAGCGGCAACAGCGTTCCTCAAGCGAATGCAGACGATTGCAGGCCGCCGTCTGCACGATCTGGCGCAACGCGAACCGGGCGTAATTCTGCATCATCGTGAGGAGCGCGGCGTCGTGATCCATTGCCTGCCGCAGGACGCGCCTCTCAATGCGAAAGGCCGTTCCCGGGATTTGGACGAGTGTCTCCACGAGCGCTTCGTCCGAGCAGAACAACGTATTTGAGTTGGTCATACCTTCGATGCCTATGGCCTCGATCTCGACCGTCCGACCGTCCCGCATGGTCTTGACGAGCGAGACAAGGCCGCGATTTACGAAATACAGGTGCTCGACCGGCCCATCGACGTAATCGATAACCTGACCGCGCGCCGTATTCACGAGTTGCATAGACGGCAGAAGACGGCCCAGCGACGCTTGCGGCAGAGCAAGCAGAATGCGATTGGCGATATCACCATTCCGGGGAGACTTCGACATAGCTGTGCTTCATATGGCCAGATTGAAAAACCTGTGTTTGTTGTCAGTTCCCCTTTTTTTGCGGGAAATCAGGTGCGGTTTCATTGCGCGACGTCAAATCTCTCGACGATCAAGCCAGATTTTATCAGGGAGCGACCATGTTCGGTGATGAATTGGCGCCCCTTTTATGTTGGCAATGTATTGCAAGGCTCATTGAGGATGACTCCCCGGTGAAGTTTGTGATTAATTGACTTGCCCGCCCTCAGCCGGGCGATAAGGGGGACTTGCCGGGAATGAGCGTACTAGGAATCCCAAAATCGGTATTGGGCCGGATTTCGGTTGCGGTTCTGCTCGGCGTCGGAACTGTCGCCGCAGGAACGGCGATTGCGAAAGATCGAGGACACAAGGATATCGTCGTCGACGATACCTATGTTTTTCCGGAGAGCATGAGTTCGCTCGCCGATGGCACCGTGCTGATCGGCAGTGCCAAGGGGATCGTCTTTCGGGCCTTGCCGGGCGAGACGCGTGCCGAGCCATGGATCAAGCCGACGCCGCAAAACGGTCTTATGTCCCTGCTCGGGGTCCTGGCGGACGAGAAGTCCGGAACTTTGTGGCTTTGCACCATGCCCAATGCGTTTTCGGGCGCTCCGTCCAAGGTCCCGTCCGCGCTGATGGCCTTCGACCTTAAGACCGGAAAAAGGAAGGCGGCCTATCCGTTTCCGCCGCCGGCGTCCGTCTGCAACGATGTCACGATCGCGAAGGATGGCACGGCCTACACGTCCGATACGCGCAACGGCCGGATCTTTACGCTGGCGCCGGGCGCCAAGGCCTTGAAGCTGTTCGCGGAAGACGACCGGCTCAAGGGCATCGACGGGATCGTGTTCAGCAGCGACGGGACGCTTTATGCCAACAATGTGACGCAGGGGACCCTTCTTCGCGTCGAGATCAAGCCGGACGGCAGCGCGGGCGGCATCACGAAATTGAAGCTGTCTCGTCCGGTGAAAGGACCGGACGGTTTTCGTCTCATCAAGGGCAATCGTTTCCTGCTGGCCGAAGGCACCGGCGACCGGCTCGACGAAGTTACGATCACGGGCGACGACGCCAAGATCAAAGTCCTGAAGTCCGGTCTCATGTCGCCGGCGGCGACGACGCTGGTCGGGAACACGGCCTATGTCGCCGAAGGCAAGATCGGTTATCTGGTGGATCCCAAGCTTAAGGGCAAGGATCCCGGCGTGTTCAAGGCCTATGCGGTGCCGCTTGGCGATAAATAGGGTGCGGTCGCGCGCCTGAGACAAGAGGGGGACGACGTGGAAACTGTAGCGCACGGTTCGGCGATGAGGGCAAGCTCATGCGGGTGGTAATTCGCAGCCTTGTTCTTCCGGCCGTCATACTTCTTTGTGCGATCGCCGGACCCGCCAGCGCTCATGATCGGGGCCGGATCAGCGCCGTCCTTCCGAGCGACTGCGACTATGATTGCCTGATCGGCTTCGTAAACAGTTACATGGACGGCCTTGTCCATAAGGACCCGTCCCGCGTGGCCTTTTCCAAACATGTCCGCTTTACCGAGAATGACGTTGAGATGACGGTTGGCCGGGATGGATTGTGGGGCACGATCAGCAGCATCGCATCGGACGGGCTCGAAATCGCCGACACACGCACGGGCAATGCAGCGTGGTTCGGGCTCATCAAGGAACACGGAATACCGGCCTATTACGCCATGCGCATCAAGGTCCGGAACCGCAAGATCACCGAAGTCGAAACGGTGATCAACCGCGAGCCGGATCTGCCGAAGCCGTTCGGCGACCCCGAGAAATATGCCCACGATCCGGCCTTCAACAAAATTCTGGCTCCGTCCGACCGGCGCTCGCGCCAACGCCTGATCGCGGTCACCAACGGCTATTTCAGCACCGTCGAGCGCAATGACGGCCAAGTGCTGACCGATTTCGACGACGATTGTCAGCGGATCGAAAACGGCGTCAGCACGACAAGCGGGCGCTCCGGCGCGGCATCCGTCGCGAACGGATGCGAGGCCCAGTTCAAGCTCGGCATCTATCGGATCAACAAGCGGGTCCGCGAACGTCGCTATCCGATCGTCGACGTGAAGCGCGGCATCGTCGTCGCCTCGGGCTTTTTCGATCACGCCAACACTTTCGATACCTATAAGCTGACCGACGGCCGGGAAATGAAGACCTTCCTGAAATTCCCGAATTCGATCACGCTTCTTGAGGCGTTCAAGATCAAGGCGGGCAAGATCTATCGGGTCGAAGCGGTCTTCACCTATGTGCCCTATTTCATGCACTCGCCCTGGGCCAGGCCCACCGGGCTCGCGGGGCCGGCAAATCCCCGGGGAACGAAGAGCGCGGTGCCATCCGACTGCGGCCGTAACTGCCTGATCGGTATTGCCGACCGCTATATGACCGGGCTGGCGAAGCAGGATTATGCCGGTCTCCCCTGGGCCAAATTCGTGCGCTTTAGCGAGAACGCGGTGCCGCTGATGGTCGGGGACGGATTGTGGGGCACGATCAACGGGAAATCGACCAAACCGCTCTACGCGACTGACCCCGAAACTGGCAATGTCGCCTGGTTCGGAACGGTGAAGGAGCATGGTCAGCCGGCGTTCTACGGCATGACCCTCAAGGTCCGGGACCACAAGATTTCGACGGTCCGGTCCTACGTTGCGCGCAAAGGGGTTCCGGGGCCGTATGGCGATCCGGCGAAATTCAAGGCCGATCCTGTGTTCTCCAGGGTCCTGCCGCCCGACCAGCGTCGCTCGCGTCAGCGCATGATGGCGCTTGTCGACGGCTATTTCAGCACCAAGCAACAGAATGACGGCCAGATCTTCGCCGAATTCGACCCCGATTGCGAACGCGTAGACAACGGCGTCTCGACGACGAATGGGGACGATCCGGCTGCGAAGATCGTGAAAGGTTGCGCGGCGCAGTTCAAACGAGGCGTTTACAAACCCGTCGATCGGATACGCGACCGGCGCTATCCCGTTATCGATGAGAAGCGAGGCGTCGTCGTCGCGACAGCTTTTATAGACCGAGCTGTGCGCGAGACGAGCTATCACACTACCGACGGCGTGAAGCATGAGATCGGCCTCAAATACCCGAATACCCGGGGAGTGATCGAGATCTTCAAGATCCGCAATGGCAGGATCTATCGCATTCAGGCCGTCTCGGCATTCCTGCCCTATTACATGCCGGCACCTTAGAGGCACGCCGGCGATAGCAGCTTTCAGGCGAGTGGGGGACATTCGATGAACAAGACAAGCCTAAGACGCATGGGATGGATGACCGGCGTCGCCCTGGCGGGCGCGATTTTCGTCGCGATGCCGGTCACGGGCGCCAAGGCCAGTGACGCCTCGCGCATCGCGGCTCTGAAAGCCAAGATCGCCCGGCTTTCCAGCGAGGCGGAGCGCATCGACGATGCCAACAAGATCGAGAATCTCCAGATGGCCTATGGCTACTACCTCGATCGCGGCTACTGGGATGAGGCGGCGGATCTGTTCGCGGCCGACGCTACCGTCGAGATGGGGGACGACGGCGTCTATGTCGGCCAGGACAGGATCCGCAAGCTGATCAAGGCCTATGGCGGCGGCAATCCCGGTCCGGGCCTGCCCTACGGGCAGTATTATCATCATATGCAACTTCAGCCGGTGATCAATGTCGCGCCCGACGGCAAGACGGCCAAGGGGCGGTGGCGCGAATTCTCGCTTCTCGGCCAGTTCCACAAATATGCCAAATGGGCAGCCGGCATCTTCGAGAACGAATATGTCAAGGAAGATGGGGTCTGGAAGATCAAGAAGATGCATTACTACGAGACCTTCGTCGCGCCCTACAAAGGCGGCTGGGCCCGCCTGAAACCGGTTAAAGGCGACTGGGCCTCGGATGTCTCCAGGAAGTTCCCGCCCGACGGTCCGCCGACCACGGATTACAAGCCGTTCCCGGACGTCTATGTCCCGCCGTTCCACTACAAGAACCCGGTCACCGGCAAATAAGGGAGGGCAAGGAAAATGGCTATGATATCCAGGCAGATTGTCTCGGTCCTCGCGCTTGTCGCTATCGCGGCTGCCGCCCAGCCGGTGGCGGCACAGGCGGCCAAGGCGCCGACCATCTCCGACCTCGAGGCGATCGCGAACAAATACGAGCAGGAGATCGCCGTCCTGAAGTCCCACGAGGAGCTGGAGAACCTTCAGGCGATCTACGGCTACTATATCGACAAGGGACTGTGGGCTCAGGCGGCCAGCCTGTTCGCCAAGGACGGGACATATGAATTCGGCCAGCGTGGCGTCTATGTCGGGCCGGCTCATATACGCAAGGCGCTGGCGTTGTTCGGCCCCGAAGGCCTCGAGCCGGGCCAGCTCAACAATTACATGATGCTGCAGCCGATCATCGATGTCGCGCCGGACAACAAGACCGCCAAGGCGCGCTGGCGCAGCGATGTTTTGCTCGCCCGGGACGGCAAGGGCCGCTGGGGCGGGGGCGTTTACGAAAACACCTATGTGAACGACCACGGCACCTGGAAGTTCAAGTCGCTGCATTACTACGTGACGCAGGAAAGCGACTATGACGCGGGCTGGGGCAAGAAGCCGTTCCCCATGAAGGGGCCGAGCAAGGAATTCCCGCCCGATCGTCCGCCGACCGAGGTCTACAAGTCGCTGCCCGACGTCTATTTTCCGGCCTATCATTATAATAATCCGGTGACCGGAAAGCCCGTGCAGTACGGCCCGAAAAAGGCCAAAGAGCCGGAGCCGAAGCAATGACTCCGGCTCTGAAGCGCCTGGCGATTCCGGCCGCCGGCCTGGCTTTGGCCGTCGCCGGATCGGGGATGTCGGTGCCGGCACAGGCTGCCGCCAGCACGAAGACGCAGCTCGTCGAAATCCAGAAAAGCCTGCAGGCCCTGGGCCTCAAGATCGAACGGCTGCAGGGTCGCAATCAGGTGGAGAAGATCCAGCGCGCCTATGGTTATTACGTCGACAAGGCGCAATGGCCGGCCATCGCTGATCTGTTCACCAAGGACGGCACGTACGAAATCGGTGGGCGCGGCGTGTTCATCGGGCCGAAGCGCGTTCTGGAATATCTTGTCACGGGCCTCGGTCCGATCGGCATCGGATCGCGTTACGGCCAGATGATCGATCACCAGCAATTCCAGGGGGTCGTGAACGTGTCGGCCGACGGCAAGCATGCCTGGGGCCGCTGGACCGCCTTCGTCATGTCGGTGGTCGGCGGCCATGCCGGCTGGGGCGACTGCATCTACGAGAACGAATACGTCAAGGAGGACGGCGTCTGGAAGGTCAAGCATCTGCGCGGGCCGTTCCAGATGTATACGAGCTACGACAAGAGCTGGAAGGAGGCGGCTGTGCCCAATACCTGGCCGAACAAATTCCCGCCGCCGCCGGACCTTCCGCCAACGACAGTCTATCTCACCTATCCGAGCTTCTATGTGCCGCCGTACCACTATCCCAATCCGGTGACGGGCAAGCCCATGCCGAAGCCCAATCCTGCCGCGGGAGGCGTGCAGCCCATGAAGCCGGTGGCGCAACAATGAAGGCCGTTGTGAAACGCCTCGCGTCTCTCATCCTCGGCCTGCCTCTCGTCGCCGTCGGGCTGGGGTCTTCTGCCCCGGCCCGCGCCGCCGTCACCAGCGCCCAGCTCGCGGAGATCCAGAAAAGCCTTCAGCTTCTCGGCCTCAAGATCGAGCGGCTGCAGGGCCGGAACCAGGTGGAGAAGATCCAGCGCGCCTATGGCTATTACGTCGACAAGGCGCAATGGCCGGCCATCGCCGATATGTTCGCCAAGGACGGCACCTATGAAATCGGCGGTCGGGGCGTCTTCATCGGGCCGAAGCGCGCGCTGCAATATCTTCTGACGCTTGGCCCGATCGGGATCGAGTCGCGTTATGGCGGCATGTATAACCATCAGCAGTTTCAGGGCATGATCAATGTCTCGCCGGACGGCAAGCACGCCTGGGGTCGCTGGACGGCCTTCGTCATGGCGGCGGCAGGCGGGGGCGGTATATGGGGCGATTGCATCTACGAGAACGAATACGTCAAGGAAGACGGCGTCTGGAAGATCAAGCACATCCGCGCGCCCTTCATGATGTACACGACCTATAAAGAGGGTTGGGCGAATTTCGCGATTCCCAACACGCATCCGGGCGACCGCCATTCACCCGCACCAGATTTGCCGCCCTCAACGGTCTATCTCACCTATCCGAGCTTCTATGCGCCGCCCTATCACTATCCCAATCCGGTGACGGGCCGGCCGATGCCTAAGTCCAATCCGGCGGCCGGCGGCACAGCGCCGATGACGCCGGCGGCTCGCAACTAGTCTGCCGTCTCGGGAGAAGCGCTACAGGCCCTCCGCGACCTCGCGATGAACCTTCATGAGGTCGGGAATGGTGCCGGCCTTGCGCCGTCCCCAACCGCATTCGGTCGCGACGCCGTATTCGCCGCTGTAATGGCGCTTGAAGGCGGCGAGGCGCCGCCGGGTTCCTTCGGCGCCGTCGGTCAGGTGAACCAGCCCGATATATATCTTCGTATTGCTCGGCGCGAGATCCGCCAGTGGCGCGAAATAGGCGTCGTCGTCGCGGTCGCGGGGAACCGGCATTTGAACGTAATCGAGCCGGTTGCCGGAATGCTGGTTGGCCAGATTGGTCATGCGCACACAGACAGCGAGGTCCTTGGGCTCGATCATGTGGCTATGCTCGAGGTCGCCGTAGCACAGATGCATGCCGAACACGGCGTCCGTTGGAATCAGGGGCGCCAGCCGGGCGATATAGGATGCGAAGCGCTCGTATGGATCGCCGTCGCCTTTAAAGGCGAGCGGTTCACGGCCCATATAATCGCCGGTGTCGCAGGCGAAGACTTCCCAGCAAACGTCGAATTGAATGACGAGATCATACGCCGGGATCGCCTCGGTGATCTTTGCGAGCTCGCTCACCAGCGCGTTTTCGATCGCCTTGGTCATGATGGCGAAGTCGCGCGGCGTATTCGTGCACCAGCGCGTGAAATCCTCCGGCAGGGGCAGGTTAACCTGAAAGCGCGTGCCGGCCGGAATGACGCCTTCGTCCCGCATGCGTTTGAAGATCCGGTAAGAACTCGATGGCGAATTCGGCGTAATGGAGATTGTCGAACCCGATTGACTCGACACCGTCGCGTATTCGGAACTGCCACATTTCATCCCAGCTCGTCGGCACCCAATCCGGGACTTTTTTGTCCTTGAAGATGCTCGTCTCGGGCCGGCGCGGCGGTTTGTTCGTCACTTCTATGTCGGGATGCGGCTCATAGACGTGGGGACCGTTGAAGACCACCCACATATTCCGGTAGCCGGGTTCGCCGTCCGGAAGGCCGACCAGAAGATCGCCGAGCGCGGGGCCAACAAGCCTGAAAACCTCCTCGGCGCTCTGGCAGGGCACGCTGCCCACCATCATAACCGGCCGACTGGTCAGGTAATTCATGAAGCTATCTCACAGGGCAGAATAGGGGACCTCGAAAAGAAAACGCCCGCCAATGACACAGGGTCAATGGCGGGCGTCCCGAATGCATTTGTCTCGACGGGATCTTATCTGAACATATTGTTCGAATCGTGATTGCCGCCGAGCCAGCGTTTCAGATCCGCATGAGAAGTCTCTCGCCGGATCTTGTCGATCTTCTTCACGTCCTTGTGGTCGACCGTGAATTCGAGGATCAGATCGTTGGGATCCTTTACATAGAGCGAGCGGCAATAGCCGTGCTCGAGGATATACATCTGCGGCTCTTTGTAGCCGGCCTTGACGAGACGCTCATAGATCGCGTCCTGGTTCTTCTTGTCGGACTTCAACGCGATGTGAATGAACGGAGAACTCGGCATTTTGGGGCCGAATTCCTTCTGGTCCGACGGATTGACGAACTGGAAGAAGGCGAGGGCGCTGCCGTCGCCGAGACCGAAGAACGTGTGACAATAAACACGTTCCTTGCCGAACAGGACGTCCGCTTCCGTCCATGTCGCCATAAGCGGGAGCCCGATCAGCTCTTCATAGAACTTGCGGGTCGCCTCCTGATCCTTGGTGACATAGGCGTTGTGATGCAGCCTCTGAGGCAGGCCGCCTTTCAAGCCGTTGGCAGCCTTGGGCTTGGCGGCGGTCTTCCGGGTTGCCGCCGTCTTTGCCTTGGTTGCCGTGGCCTTCGCCTTAACCGTCTTAGGCTTGTTCGCCTTGGCGACCGTTTTCGGCTTGGCCGCCTTAGCGGTCGTCTTTTTTTTCGCTGTTGTTGCCATCTCGTCTCGCTCCAAAAAAATGAGTCAAACCGTCCCTAGAACTTCTTCGTCACATCAATACCCCATCGACGTGGTTCTGCCTTGAAGACGAAGCCGCCGGGCGAGAACTCGGCATTATATTTCTTATTAAAGAGATTCTTGGACCAAGCCGTCACTGACCAATCGTTGCCTTCTATGCCAACTCTCAAATTGACCAGGTCAACCGGGTTCCGGCTCGTCGTGTTATACGGTTCCCACCAGGTTCTACCAATCCTTTGATAATCGACACGAGCGACGCCGTCAAAGCTGTTCGTGATGGCGTGGCGATATTGCAGCCCCGCATTGAACGTGTATTTCGGCACCAGAGGCAGTTTGTTGCCGATCACGCTCGGATCGGGGAAGTCCGTAATTTTGTTGTGATCGATACCCAGGCCCAAATTCAGATCGAGCCCCGGGGCAAGATTGGCGGTGACCTGACCGTCGAACCCGACATGTGTGGAGCGGTCGATATTGCCGAGATTCTGGGTCGAGTTCACATACAGGAAGACAAAGAAATAGGAATTGTGGTCGATCGTGTAATAGCCACTCAGATCGACCGTCAGGCGATTATTGAGGAAGCTCGACTTGATGCCGGCTTCGTATGTGTAGGCTGTCTCCGCTTTGAAGAGGTCGTTGACGCCAACGAAATTATACGCAAACGCCACGGCACCGACGCCCGTCTGGTTGAATCCGCCGCTTCGGAAGCCCTTGCTGTAGCTCGCGTAAAGGCTGACGTTGTCGTTGGCCTTGTAGCGAAGTGTGGCCTTGGGCTGCCAGGACGAGAAGGTGTGACTACGTTTCTCGCCGGAAATACCCTGCGGGAAGCCCGGCACGTTGATCTGGTTCAGGTAGTTCTGCGGCGTGTCGGTGGTGTTTTTGCGATGATCGCGGTCATAACGCAGTGAGACCGATGCTTCCAAGGCATCCGTGAGATCATATTCGAGGTCGGCATACCCCGCCCACGCGAAGTTGTGCTGGGTATCGGACAGGAACGAGGTCTGCGGATTGAGCGGATTGGTGCTCGGCGTCCGATAGACGGGGAAGACACCGTTGCCCAGGTCTTTCATGTTGCCGGTGGAAATGAAGCGATGGGTCCCGATCCCGTACAGACCAACGATCCAGCGGAACCGCTTGTCGGATGGGGAGGTGAAGCGCAGATCCTCACTCGCCGAATCCACCTTGAGATATTGGCTCTGGTTCAGGTCGTAGCCGTAATATTGGTAGGTGATCGACTGTTTGATCGGCAGAAAATCATAGGCGTCGCCGGTGGCGATTTCGTCCAGCCTGTTCAGGTCGGTTACCGAGGTCAGCGTACCCGCCGAGGTCTCGTAGTCGACCTTCAGGGAGCCGTCGTAAATGTGGCGGATATTCTTGCCCGGATTGTTTACTTGGACCGGCAAGCTCACGTCGTTCACGTCCGACACGATGTTGAAATAATACGAGCGGGTGTTCGTCCGCGAGAAATTGAAGCGGCCGTCCACCGTCAGCTTGCTCGTGGGCGTCCACAACAGTTTCGTTCGGTTCGAGAAATCCTGATACGGGTCCGCATCCTTGTGCAGATATGTGTTGGGGATGTAGCCCTTGGTGTCGGTGAACTCCGCGGCGTTGCGGAATTTCAGCGAGTCAGAAATAGGGCCGCTGACGTTCGCGCGTATTTTGCCGCCGGGGCCGTTGTCGAAGCCGATCGTACCTTGGGCCTCGAACTGGTCGGTCGGCTGCTTGGTCTGAATGATGATGGCGCCACCGATGGCGTTGCGGCCGTAAAGGGCGCCTTGCGGCCCCTTCAGGACTTCGATGCTGTTGATGTCGAAGAGTTCCTGATTGAACGCGGCGGGCTGCGCCATCTGGACGCCGTCGATCACCACGGCGACCGACGGTTCGCTGTTGCGGGCCTGTGAAATGCCTCGGATCACGACGAACGAGTTGCCCTGATCCTGGGTCTGAACCAGTGTGACGTTCGGCGTCAGATTGATGAAATCGGACGGCTTCTCGATGCCGGCCGACTGAATGTCCTCGGATGTAAAATTGGTGATCGCGATCGGCACGTCACGGGACACTTCCGCGCGCTTACGGGCAATCACGGTAATTTCGTTGATGGCGGTTTCAGAGAACGATTGCGGTATGAACGTCGCGAAGGCAACGGTCGACAGCAGGATACATTTTACGGGACTCATAAGCGTCTCTCCCCCTTAGGACGACACGAAGTGTGGCCGGATTTGATCTTGAATGGCTCGCGCGGGATGCTATGAGTTTCGATATACGGAGTCAATTTCGGTAACCGAAAGTTGATGCGAGCCACGATCGGGATGTTCGGATAGTCAGTCCGGGCGCGGTCGGCTATGCTTTGAAGCTTGAAAGAAGGGGAGGTCCAACATTGAAACACAGTACCGACAGAATTTTGACAACCCATGTCGGAAGCTTGCCGAGGTCACAAGAGGTCTCAAGCATTCTGTTCGCGCGCGATAATGGCACGCTGGAAGAGACGGCGGAGACGGACAAGGTTATCGCCGGCGCCGTGAAGGAGGTTGTGCGGCGGCAGGTCGACGCCGGCATCGACGTCGTCAGCGACGGTGAACAGAACAAGATCAGCTACGCGACTTATATCAAGGACCGTCTTACCGGTTTTGAGGGAGATACGCCCCGGGAGCCAGGCCAGGATCTTCTGGATTTTCCAAATCTCCTCAAGAAGCTCGCCAATATGGGCGCCACCGCGAAATACAAACGGCCGCGCTGCGTCAGCGAGATCAAGGTCAAGGATATGGAGCCGGTCCGCGCCGACATCTCTCATATGCGCGCGGCGATCGACGCGTCGTCGCCGGTCGAAGGCTTTATGAATGCCGCGTCGCCGGGCGTCATCGCGCTCTTTCAGCCGAATGACTACTACAAGACGCAGGACGAATATCTCGAGGCGGTCGCCGAGGGGATGCGTGCCGAATACGAGGAGATCGTCGGGTCGGGGATCCTGTTGCAGATCGATGCGCCCGATCTCGGCATGGGGCGGCATACAATGTATAAGGACCGCAGCGAGGCCGATTATCTCAGCCTCGCGGCGCGGCATGTCGAAGTGATCAATCACGCGCTCAGAAATGTGCCGGCCGATCGCGTGCGGTTGCATATGTGCTGGGGCAATTATGAAGGCCCGCACCACCACGATATCCCGCTCGAAAATCTCCTGCCCGTCGTGTTGAAGGCGAATGTCCAGGGGCTGCTGTTCGAAGCCGCCAACGCCCGCCACGAACACGAATGGGCGGTCTTCAAGAACATCAAGGTGCCCGATGACAAGGTCCTCATTCCCGGCGTGATCAGCTCGACCTCGAATTATATCGAGCATCCAAAGCTGGTGGCGGAGCGTCTGGAGAGATTCGCCAACCTCGTCGGTCGCGAACGCGTCATGGCCGGATCGGATTGCGGTTTCGGGACCTTTGCCGGCTTCGGGCCGGTTGACCCGGATATCGTCTATCTCAAGCTTGCATCGATGGCAGAAGGTGCCCGGATCGCCAGCGACCGGCTTTGGAGCTAGGCGCTCGATCGTCTAAATGACGGCGCGCGCCAGCGCCGGATAGCGTTCCAACTGTTCTTCGATGCTGGCGCGCGCCGCGTTGAGGCTTGGCAAGCGAGACTTCACGAGCGCGTTTTGCGAGAGGCGTACCGCCGTTGTTGCGCAGTTGATCGCGGCGAAGATGCGGCCGTCCGTGCGCATTACCGGCACGGCAATCGACGTGACGCCAGAGCCCAGTTCATCCACGACGGGGGCATAGCCGCGCTCGACGATTGATTGTGTATCGAACATCACGGATCGCGCGCGTGCCGGCGCGCCAGCGGCCGGATGTTCGGGGTCGGAGTATGCGAGCAGGATGCGGCCAAGCGCCGTGTCTCTGGCCGGTAAGCGCGCGCCGATTCCCGTTGCCACAGGGACGATTCGGTTGGTGGGCGCGTGCAC
Organism: uncultured Alphaproteobacteria bacterium; assembly: GCA_963821875.1. Lineage (GTDB taxonomy): Bacteria > Pseudomonadota > Alphaproteobacteria > CAVTAV01 > CAVTAV01 > CAVTAV01. Next base: position 2,945,686 of record CAWGFE010000002.1, on the reverse strand, counting down.
AAGATAGACGATGTCATCGCCGGACAGGACGGCCATCGAGGTGCTGTCGCCGGTCTCGTCGCGAAGTCGTTTGAGATGCGGCTCGACAAGGTCTTCGATCCCGGCGGATTCGAGAAAAGCCGACGTGAACAGCATCACTTCAGGGCGCAACCGGAACCGTCTGCCGTTCCGGGCGACATAACCGAGATGCACCAGCGTGTTGAGGCAGCGCCGGACGACCGCCGGGTTCAACGAAGTGGCGGCGGCAATCTGGCTCAACGACGGGTCCGGGCAATCCTTTGAGAAGGCGCGCAACACCGACAGGCCCCGTGCGAGGCCGGTGATATATTCGCCATCCTCTCTCGGATTTCGAAGAGCGGTTGCCTCTCGTGGCTTCGTTTGTTGTTCGCGCGATTTCAAGGCCTGAGTTTGCAAGAGACGATCTCCGGTTCGTCGGACGGGCTGCGAGTCGGCGTCAAGTAGTGTTGATAATACTAGTATCAAAACTGAACTGGCAGTAGGAGAATCGACCGTCCAGAATATTTTTGGCCGGATTCCGGCATCGTCCGGTGTATGTCCCGGGCCCGGAGCCATGTCGCGGGAGCTTGCGGGGATACCTACGAGCGGGAAAAAAGGGGGAGCAGTCAGTACCATGAAGCGTAGCGAGAACAGGATTCTGACCACGCATGTCGGCAGCCTCATCAGGCCTCAGGAACTGATCGAATTAGGCCCGACCTACACGGATCCGATCGTCAAGGATCCCGAGAAATTCAAGGAAGCTCTCCGGCGGCATGTCTCCGAAGTCGTGAAAAAACAGGCCGAAGTCGGCATCGATATCGTCAGCGACGGCGAGTACGGGAAATATAGCTGGGCCAACTATATTCTGGCGCGCATCAGCGGTTTTGAAATTCGGCAGGATCAGCGGCGGGAAGTGAAATGGCTCGGCCGGGATCTGGAACGCTTTCCCGAGACGATCGCGCAGGATCTGCCCTTCGTCGTGGGCGGTCTTCCGACCGAAGCCTGCGTCTCTCCGATCGCCTATACCGGCTATGACACCATCCAGGAGAACATCGACAACTTTCAGGCGGCCCTGAAGGCCGCGAATGTCGAGGAAGGCTTCCTGACCGCCGTTGCGCCCGCCAGCACCGCCTATGACGGGCTCAACGAATACTACAAGACGGAAAAGGACTATGTCTTCGCGATCGCGGATGCGCTGCGCCAAGAGTATCTGGCGATCTACAACGCCGGCCTACTGGTTCAGGTCGACGACGCTCTCATGTCCAACATGTATGACGCGCTCGTCCAGGAAAGTCCCGAGCGCTATCACGAATGGGCGGCGCTGCGGGTCGAGGCTACCAATCGTGCGCTGCAAGGCATTCCGCAGGATCGGATCCGCTATCACGTCTGTTTTGGCAGTTGGCACGTGCCGCATCTCTCCGACGCGCCGCTCGACGAACTGATCGATCATATTCTCAGCGTCAACGCGGGCGCCTATTCCATCGAAGCGGCCAATCCGCGCCACGAACATGAATGGCGCGTCTGGGAGAAGGTCAAGTTGCCGGAAGGCAAGATCCTGATTCCCGGCGTGATCACACATCACACCATCACGGTCGAGCATCCGCGTCTCATCGCGGACAGAATCATCCGCTTCGCAAAACTGGTTGGTCGCGAAAACGTAATTGCCGGGACCGATTGCGGCTTCGCGCAAAGCACCGGCGTCGAGCGCGTTCACCCCAAGGTGATGTGGGCGAAGTTCGAAGCCCTCGCCGAGGGAGCGCGCCTCGCGACCAAGGAACTGTGGTCCTGAATTTCTACTATTTTTTTCGCCCGTTTCAATTTTTTTCCCGACTTTGCGTGTCAAAATGACCAGCCTTCTGTATGAAATAATTGTATCTAGAATAAAATGGTATTATTCAGAGTAATAATAGTTTGAGCAATAATATAAATGGACACTGGTTTCCCCGGTTTAGTCTCCCCATAATCACGTTCTGCTCGCGCCTTCGATCAGCATGATGGCGCAAAATACATCAAATCGACTTCTGTACGGGGTGTTACAGAAGTGAATGATGATTATGGGGAGGTCTCATGAAGACAAGTATCCGACAATCGGAGTCCGTTTTTTCGCGGGCTCCTTACGGTTCTGCGATCAGTGCAAGTGACCAGACGCATGGCCGTAAATCACGGTTCCTAACATCGTTACTTGGTGTTTCCGCGGTTGCCTTAGGGCTGGCGCTGGCGGCGCCGTCCGTGTCCGCCGCCGAACAGGCTCAAGGTGGATCCGAAGGAGGGCTGCTTCCCGAGATTACGGTTACGGCCCAGTTCCGTCAGCAAAATGTCCAAGCCACGCCGATTGCCGTCACCGCCATAAATGCGGCCATGATGGAGGCGCGCGGGCAGAGCAACATCTATCAACTTGCTGCCCAGGCACCGAACGTGACCCTGAAGCCGCAGCCGCAGAACAGTGGTGTCGGTCTCGTCGCCTTCATCCGCGGCATAGGCCAAACCGACTTTAACTTTGCCTTGGAGCCGGGCGTCGGCATCTATCTCGATGACGTCTACATCCCGACCCTCTCCAGCTCGCTGCTCGAACTGATGGATCTGGACCGTGTCGAAATCCTGCGCGGCCCGCAGGGTACGCTGGCGGGCAAGAACTCGATCGGCGGTGCGATCAAGCTGTTTACGAAGAAGCCGACCGCTGACGGCGGCGCGTCGGTGGAGGCCACTTATGGGGCTTACAATCGGATCGGCGTGAAAGGCGTTGCCGACTTCGCCATAACCGACAATTTGTTCGCCCGCATTTCGGGCATGGCCAGAAGCCAGAAGGGCTATGTGACGGTGCTGGATTACGGCGTAACCCACCCGGGCTCCAATGTGCCGAGCAACAACAATGCCGGCAAGAGTCCGGGCATACTTGGCACGCTGGGTGGTCAAAGTGTCTCGGCGGCCCGGATGGCTCTGCGCTGGATTCCGAATAACAAACTGGAAGTCAATGTCAGCGCCGATTACACGCGCAACAGAGACGACTCCGGCGCTGAAGTCCTGCTCCGAACGGTAAGTCAGTTGCCGGACGGATCGCCCACGCCCGGAGCGAAGGCCACGAATGCGTCTGGAGATCCGTTTCTTGCGGGTCTCGACGGCAGTGCAATTCCGACCGACTGCCGCTTCGTACCGTATGGCCCCTATAGTTGCGACACCGGGAAGTCGGCCCTGGCTTCGAAATACAATCCCAAGTTCATCAATTACTCGAGCTTCCTCGACGCCATGACGCCGACCCACCAGGCGCCGTTCAAGCCCTATTCAGCCACTCCCGGCAACATATATGACGGCTATGGCTTCATGGGCAACGTGAAGTACAACTTCACGGACACGCTGAATTTGACCTGGATTTCGTCCTATCGTCATTATTACTCCAGTTGGGGTGAGGATCAGGACGCCACGCCGGTTCCCCTATCGCAGTTGAACCAGACTCTGAAACACCATGCCTGGAGCCAGGAAGTCCGGCTGAATGGTGATTTCTTCGACAATAAGCTGGAATACACGGTAGGCGGATTCTGGTTCCACCAGAACGGTTCGTTGAATGCGCGTGTCGATCTGAACTATGCCGGCATCGACTTCATTCATGGGCCAGACACGACACCGTCCACGTCGAAGGCGGCGTTCGTGAATGCGACGTATCATCTGACGGACCGCTGGAGCGTTACCGGTGGTGCGCGTTATTCGAAGGACAAGAAGACCTATACCTACTACCGGCGCAATCCGGACCTTTCGATTCCTCAACAGTGCATCGGTATTCCGGGCACCCAAAATTTCCAGCCGCCGAACTGCCTCCTGTTTGGCCTGTATGATACAAAGGGCACGTTCCAAGGAAACCGTTGGGACTGGCGTGCCGTTACCAACTATCAGATCACGGACGGGATCATGGTATATGGCTCGATCTCGACCGGCTACATGGGCGGTGGTGTGAACCCGCGTCCGTTCTTCGGTGAAAACGCGCCTGGCGGTTCTTGTGCGACGGCGACCTACAGCCTGAGCGCGCCGCCGCTTCCGTGTAACCAGGAGTTGTCATTCCAGCCGGAAACGCTGACGACTTACGAAGTCGGTTTCAAATCCGATCTTCTCGGCCGTCGGCTGCGTTTGAACGGAGCTGCGTTCTACAACAAGTTCAACAATATCATCCTGACGCTAACGGCGTGCCCTGATCCACGTCTTCCGTGCTTGTTGCCGTCCAACGTCGGTGCGGCTGACGTGAAGGGTCTCGAACTGGAAACGACTTTCTATCTGACCGACAGATTGTCGTTCGACGGCGCCATCAGCTATATCAACTTTAAATATAAGACCACAGGTGCATCGGGTGTTCCGCTCACCGCAATTACGCCTTACACGCCGAAAGTGACCGGCAGCTTTGGCGTTCAGTACGATCAGCCGGTGCGAACGGGCACCGTTAGCCTCCGGTTCGACGGCAATTACCAGGGCAGTATGTACACCGAGGCCTTCAACACGGCTGAGAGCAAGGTCGACAGCTATTTCCTGGGTAACGGGCGGATCACCTATAAGAGCGAAAACGACAAGTGGCAGGTCTCGCTGGAAGTGGCGAACATCTTCAACAAATACTACATGTTGACCGTGTCCGACATTTCCAAGTCGATTGGTCAGGTGACCGGCCAACCCGGGATGCCGCGGACGTGGGCGATTTCCGTCAAGCGGAGCTTCTAGGTTACCTCCCTAGGAGCTACGCCTCCTAGAAATTCTGGGGCTGCCGCTGTCGCGGCAGCCCTTTTTTATGGTCTCAGGACAAGTTCAGGCGACTGTGGTGGTGGCGCGATCAGCGTGCAGAAGCGTCGCGCCGTGTGGCGGGGCGCTCCGAGACCATGCTGGACGAATAAGCATCCTTCATACAGGGTGCCAACAGCGCAAAGAAATAATTCATAGTATAAATAATCCATTTTATAAGGTGCTATTTAACACTTTTTTGAAATATACGATAAGGACAAATTTCGCGTGACTTTAATATCCAAAGTATATAACCTTTTTTCACAATGATTTTGTGAGCAATATTATGATATTGTCTTCTATAATAGTATAACTACTTATCTGGTTGTCTCAGTTTCGTCTCCTCATAATCACGTTCTGCTCGCGCCTTCGATCAGCATGACGGCGCAAAATACATCAAATCGACTTCTGTACGGGGTGTTACAGAAGTGGATGGTGATTATGGGGAGGTCTCATGAAGACAAGTATCCGACAATCGGAGTCCGTTGATTCGCGGGCTCCTTACGGTTCTGCGATCAGAGCAAGCGCCCAGACGCATGGCCGGAAGTCACGTTTTCTAACATCGTTGCTCGGTGTTTCGGCGATTGCCTTAGGGTTAGCGCTGACGGCACCGCGTGTGTCAGCTGCTGAACAGGCGAAGACCTCGAGTGATCAGGCGCAGAGTGCGGGTCTCCTGCCGGAAATCACGGTTACGGCAGAGTTCCGCCAGGAAAATGTTCAGGCGACGCCGATCGCCATCACCGCCGTGAATGCCGCGATGATGGAGCAGCGCGGTCAGACAAGCATCTTTCAACTCGCCAATCAGGCCCCGAACGTGACACTGCGTCCGCAACCGCAGAACGGCGGTGCCGGCCTGATCGCCTTCATTCGCGGCGTCGGCCAGACCGACTTCAACTACGCGCTCGACCCGGGCGTTGGCGTCTATATCGACGACGTCTACATCCCGACTCTTTCGAGTTCGCTGCTCGAGCTGATGGATCTCAATCGCGTGGAGATCCTGCGCGGTCCGCAAGGTACACTGGCGGGCAAGAACGCGATCGGCGGTGCGATAAAGCTGTTTTCGCAGGAGCCCAAGGGCGATGGTTCGGGGTCTGTGACCGTCGGCTATGGGTCCTATAACAGCCTCAATGTCCGTGGCATGGTCGACATCGCGGTTACCGACAATCTTGCGGTTCGTGTTTCGGGTATGTCCAGGGGCCGCGATGGCTATGTGTCGATCATCGACTATGCCAATACCCATCCCAATTCCAACGTGCCAGCGACCAATGGTCGGGGTTGGAGCGACATCAACGCCTCTTATCAGTCGCAAGGCGGGCAGGCCCACGTCGGCGGCCGCATCGCAGCCAAGTGGACGCCCACCGACAAGCTAAAGGTGAACATTACCGGCGATTACATCCGGGAGAACGATGAATCCCTTCCCGTTGTGCTGATCGCTGCGGGCCAACCGGCCAGCCCATTCAATCCGTCGACGCCCTGGGCGGCGATTGACGGTAGTGGCACTCCACTGCTGGTAGGCAAGAATGGGGCGGCGGTCCCGCTCGACTGCCACTTCGTGCCTGCCGGGCCATATGGTTGCGACACCGGCCGGACGCTGCCGGCGGGGGTCGATCCGCGCTTTGTGAGCTATTCGACTTTTCTCGACGGGATGACGCCAAGCACGCAGGCGCCGTTCAAGCCATACTTCTCTGTACCTATCACCAATTTCAGGGGCTGGGGTGTTCAGGGTCACGTAAACTATGACTTCAGTGACCATCTGCAATTGACCTATATCGGCTCCTACCGGGCCTACCTCACGAAGTGGGGGCAGGACCAGGACGCTACTCCGATCCCCGTGGCGCAGCTCGACAACCGGATGTCGCACAATGCCTGGAGCCAGGAACTTCGCCTCAATTTCGAGGTCGCGAACGGCCTGGTCGAGGGCACCGTGGGCGGTTTCTACATGAAGCAGGACGGCGAGTACAATGCGCGCGTCGATCTGAACTACGTCGTTCCGACGATCGACTTCATCCACGGACCGGATACGACGCCGAGTTCGAGCAAAGCGCTGTTCGGCACGATTACCTTGCATCCGACGATGAAGCTCAGCATCACCGGCGGCATTCGCTACACCAAGGACCAGAAGACCTACACCTACTACAGGTCGAACCCGGATCATACGATCCCCGACCCGGTGGGTTGTTTCGTAACGGGCGGAGTATTCTCGCAGCCCAATTGCCTTCTGGCGGGCCTTTTCGGCATTTCGTCCACCTACAAAGGCGGTCGCTGGGATTACCGCGGCGTCATAAACTACCAGTGGACGGATCACTTGATGACCTATGCGTCGATCTCGACCGGTTACAAGGGCGGCGGTGTGAACCCGCGTCCGTTCGTGGCTGACCAGCGCCACGCCTTTAACCCGGAGACGCTGACGACCTACGAAATCGGCTTCAAGTCCGACCTGTTCGACCAGCGGGTGCGGATCAATGGTGCTGCCTTCTACAACAAGTACAACGATATCGTCCTGACCAAGCTGGTCTGTCCGGATTCTTCGCTTCCGTTCCCGTGCTTGCGCCCGGAGAACATCGGTTCCGCCCATGTGAAGGGTTTTGAACTGGAAACGTCGATCTACCCGGTCAAAGGTCTGTCGATCGACGGTAGCCTAAGCTATCTCAACTTCAACTATACCAGCCCGTCGACTGGCGGCTTTATCAACGGTAGCGCGATTCCCGCCGACGGCATCACGCCGTACACGCCGAAGCTGACCTACTCGATGGGAGTCCAGTACGACTACGACCTGAAACCCGGCACGATTTCGGCGCGGTTTGACGGTTCGTACCAGGACAAGCTCTATACCACGTCGGAGAATACGTCCTGGTCTCAGATTCCCGGTTATTTCGTTGGAAATGCGCGGTTGGCGTTCAAGACCGAAAACGACACTTGGGAGGCCGCGCTCGAGATCAAGAATCTGTTCGACAAGTACTACTGGCAGTCGGTGAGCGATGCGTCCGCGTCCGTTGGCGTCGTTACGGGCGTGCCGGGCCTGCCGCGTACTTGGATGCTCAGCCTGAAGCGGAACTTCTAGGTTACCTCCCTAGGAGCCAAGCCTCCTAGCTACTTCTACGGGGCTGTCGCGTAAGCGGCAGCCCCTTTTTCTTGTCTGAGAAGCAATCGGCGAGGATCGATCAGGCGACTTGCGGGCTGTTCTTTTTCATCCGGCTCTGTGTTCTGAGCTTCGCAAGCAAGTCCGCGCTTTCGTCGTCGTAAGGCGCGAATATCAGAAGGCGGGGGCAGGGCGATCCTTCGATGGAATAATATGTGTGTTCCAGCGTCAGATTGCCGATCTTGGGGACAAAGAACGAATTGATTCCTTCGTTCCGCGATACGGTGCAAGGGTCGGCCCAGACCCTGCGGAAGACCGGGCATATGGAACTCAGTTCGTCGATGAGAGCGTCGAAGGCCGGATCGCCGGCCGCGCGCGCATAGTCGAGGCGCACATTCGACAACCAAAGGCGCGCGAGGCGCTCGAATTCCTGCTCGTCCGTCCGGTACTCCGGGGCAGTGAACAAATATCTCAGGATATTGCGGTCATCGGGAGCCAGTTTACTGAAGTCCCGGAAGACTTTTACCGACAGATCGTTCCACTGAAGGATATCCCACCGAATATTGGTCAGAAGGCTCGGCAGGGGCAGCTTCTGGATCATCCGGCTTATGGCGGGATCCAGCCCATCGTCCTCGTCATTTTTGAGAGGCGGCGGCCGGCGCTGGACAAGCTCGAAAAGATACTCGCGTTCGTCACAGTTCAGCCGGAGGGTTCGGCTCAACCGCTCCAGAACGTCGGCGGATGTCTGAATCTCCCGGCCTTGTTCGAGCCATGTATACCAGGTGACGCTCACGCCCGCCAAGGCAGCGACTTCCTCCCGTCGCAGGCCTGTGGTGCGGCGTCGTGCGGAATATTCAGGAAGCCCGGCTTCCGTTGGTGCTATGCGCGCTCGGCAGTTCTTGAGAAACCGAGACAGCTGAGCACGCCTTGCAAAAGAGGTCATGGTCAGCCCATTAGTATCAATAATAGTATAAAATGAAAATGGCGTAACGCTCCAGCGTGTTTGAGCGCTACCCTGACGTTATTTCCCGATTTCCTGCCGGGGGCTGCCCGCGACTGCGTACCGGCCTATCGCTGCGCCTGAGCGCTTTTGGACGGCTTCTGGCGCATTTTCGCGATTTTGGCTGCGATCTCGTCGTCCTGGGGAATATAGATGACGAGCCGCAAGGTTGGATGGCCCTCGGGAACGTAGGACGTGTGTTCGAAGGCGATCTTGCCGAGCTTGGAGTGCCTGACGAAATTGATTCCGTGGGAGCGTCCCCTGACCTCGGTGTCTTTCCAGGCCTCGCGAAAGCCGGGCGATGTTTCGTTCAACTCCTCGATCAGCGCTTCGAAGTCGGGATTGCCACTGGCCTGGCTATAGTCGACCCGGAGCTTGCCCACGACGCGCCGGATCATATCGTGATATTCGGTCTCGTCGATCTGATATTCCGGCCTCGTGAACAGAATTCTCGCCAAATTCCGCTGATCCGGCGGCCGCGAGGCAAAATCCCGGATCACTTTGGCATAGATCTGGTTCCAGGCGACGACATCCCAGCCCATGGTCATGACCAGCGCCGGCACGTCCAAGGCTTCGATCATCCGCCAGATCGCCGGGGTTACCTCATTGGTTTTGCCCGCCGCGAGCGGCGGCGGCCGGTTTTGCGCCAGCGTGAAGAGATAGTCCCGCTCCTCGTCCGACAGCCGCAATGTCCCGCTGATGCGCTCGAGTACATTGGCGGAAACATGCACATCCCGGCCCTGTTCGAGCCATGTGTACCAGGTCACGCTCACGCCCGCCAAAGCCGCCACGTCTTCGCGGCGCAGACCTGTTGTCCGCCGGCGGTCCGGTTCGGGTAAACCTACATCGGTGGGTGCTATGCGCGCCCGGCAATTTTTCAAGAAGGTAGAAAGCTGCGCTCGGTGCGAGATCTGAGCCATACTCTGCCAAAGAACGGTGCTGCCAAAAGGACGGGGACGTTCAGCCGTCCCGCGTATCTTTCCCGAAGTTTACACCAAGCTTTGCGCGACGGCTATCCGTTGGCCGTGCGACGGCGAAAAAGTTTGGGCGGATCCAGAAGGACCCGCCCATAGGCTGTTTCCGCAAGTCCGATCTAGTTGTCGGACTTAGCCGCGGTATTTCTTGCGCGCCACTTCCGCATAAGGAACGGGGCTCACGATGGCCCGGATTCCCGTCTGGGTATGAGGTTCGACCGTCGGCTTCGTCGTGCCGCCGTTCTCTTCGCCCCAGACGAAGGTGACTTCGGTGCCGGGTTCAGCGTGTTCGGCGTCGAGGATGCCGAGCGTCAGCATACGGCGCTCGTTCGAGCTGTAACCGACCCAGGTCGAAATGCCGACGGTCTTGCCGTCCACGGTGACCTTGTCAAACGGATGCATGGAGTAGACCGCCGAGGGAAATTCCATGAATTTCGCGCGGTCGCCCTTTTCGAGCTGCGAGCCGATCGCCTTGAGCACGTCTTCGGTTTCGAGCGCGAGGGTGACCTTCTGGCGATGCGGTCCGTTGGCCATCTTCTCGAGAGCCTCGCGGCCGATGAAGTCATGATCGAACTTTACGATCGGGCCGTAACCCAGATCCCACGGCGTCAGGTAGTAGTCCTCGATATTGTCGGACGCCAGGCTGCCGCCGATCGAGGCCTTCGCCTCATAGCAGTCCGCCGGAAGCCACTCGCGATAGGCCTTCATCTTGTCGCCGGTATAAATCGCCGGGAGCGGGGAGGGGATCCAGCCCGATTCCAGCGTGTTGGACGAGTAGGCGCGGCCACCGACCTGATGCAGGCCGAATTCCTTACCGGCCTCGACCAGCGCTTCGCGGACAACCTCACCCTCGCCATAGGGGCCGAACAACTCGAAGCCGGGCTGGCCAGCCATGCCATGACGCAGAGCACGGACGTTGCGGCCCGCGATCTTCATCCAGCACATGTTGAAGAATTTGAGGTCCGGCGGGGCTTCGCCCAGAACCTTTTCCATGACCTTCATTGCGTTCGGGCCCTGGATCTGGAAGCGGTAGTTGGTCCGATTGAACGGATCCGGACGGGCCGCCGAGCGATCGTCGACCGTCATCTTCACCTTGTAGTCGCCGGTTTCGCCGTGGAAGAGCACCCAGTTGATGACCGGGATACGACCGACAAGGTTGAAGGTGTTCGGTGCGAGGTAGAACAGAATGACGTCGCCGATCACGTAGCCGTCGTAGCTGACCGGCACGAACTGCTTGGCCTTGTCGACCGCGAAGTTCTTGAAGCTGTTGATGCCGAGATCGCTGAGCAGCTTCAGGGCATCGGTGCCTTCGACCAGAAGCTCGGCCATGTGATAGGACTGGTTGAAGAGAACGCAGGTCTTCTGCCAGGCCTGCTGCTCGTTCCGCCAGTTGGTGAATTCGGGAGGCACACCGGGATAGACATTCGGCCCGGTCTGCATGTTGCGCAGATGATGCGCCGTATTGTCGACGCTTTTCAGTACGTCTTCTAAGCTTTTGTGACTCATTGTTTCTCCTCTCACGGACAATCGGACAACCCCTCGTTCCCGCCTCATTCTCCATCATTCGATGCATATGCCCGCAGGCGTATGCCGACTCGTCGGGCGGTGGGGAATCTCAGGTTGGGGATGCTTCTACCTTCCTCGAAACATCGGAAATAGACGAATGTCTATACTATCACTCGCACTAATAGATTGTGGCCTCGGCCCGAGGACCCCGACTGATGTGTCGTGCGCCAGCCGTCGCGCCGGCCATCGACCCCTACAGCGACCTCAATAGGCTGATTTACCTCGTCAATTGAGGCATTCAAGAGCACACCGTGACAGCCCCCTCTTCGGTCTCGGCGTCTGGTTGTTTTTCGATATCCGGCGGGAGTCGCGCCAGCCAGCCATTCATTGCTGGAGCAATTTTCGATTATCGAATTTTTGTTGCCCCTTGTCCAATCGAGTCATTAAGCTGATTCCCGCAGGTGACGCCACCGGATTGACGCCAAAAATGATCCGACGGTGAGACGGCCGACCCCAACGAGAGCCGGCCAACGGGGGAACGCAATTAATGATCTACTATCGTTGCTTGAGGGCCATGGGCGCCTTGTTGTCCATCGGTCTGGGGCTGGCGTCGGTGCCGGCCCATGCGTATACCGACTTTTCCGGCGTCTGGGGCGCTATCACCGAGGAAGACTGGGCGGAACGGGCACCGGGCTCTGAGCTCGGCGATTTCGGCGGCTTGCCGATCAACGCCAATGCCCGCCGCCGGGCCCAGTCCTGGGATCCGTCGCTGTTCACGATTCCCGAATATCAGTGCCGGGTTCATGCAGCCGATTACGCTCAGAACTTTTCGGACAACCGGATCTGGGAAGAGCGCGATCGCGAGACCCAGAAGCTCATCGCCATTCACATCCACTATTTCGCCTGGCAGACGGAACGCACGATCTGGATGAACGGCCACAAGCAGCCCTCGAAGCTTGCGCCTTACACCTCCATGGGTTTCTCGACCGGCAAGTTCATCGGCCCCGATCACAGCATCCTCAAGATCACCACGACCCATCTGCTCGAATTTTATGTTCGACGCAACGGCGTGCCGAGGAGCGACAAGGCCAAAATCACCGAATATCTGGCCATCCATGACAAGGACAACCTGACCTGGAGCGTCATCATCGACGATCCGATGTATCTCCAGGAGCCGTTCATCCGAAACCGCGATTTCAACCGCACGCTCTCGCGCCAGATCGCGCCGTATCCGTGCGAGGAGGTTGTCGAGGTGGTTCGGCCGCATGGCGAGATCCCGAGCTATCTGCCCGGCGAGAACAAGAAGGCCCTGATGGAATATGCCCAGCGGCACCGCATTCCCTACAAGGCCACGGAGGGCGGCGCGGAAACCATGTATCCGGAATATCAGAAGAAGATCGCCAAGATGCCGCTTCCGCCCGAGCCCAAAAAACCGCTCTCCAACGACAGTTTCGCCCGATGAGAACGACAATAAACCTGCGGGGCGTTAGCGCTCTTCTTGCGGGATCGCTGCTGCTTGCGGCGTCCGCGGCAAATGCGGCTTCGAAAAAGATGGAGGAGCCGAAGATCGACTTCGACAAGGTTCAGATCGAAACCCTCCAGATCCGGCCGAACATCTTCATGCTGTCCGGCGCCGGCAGCAATATGGCAGTGCAGATCGGCCATGACGGCATTCTCGTGGTGGATACGCTGTATCCTCAACTGGCGCAAAAGGCGCTGGCCGCGATCCGCAAGCTTTCGAACAAGCCGATCCGCTATATCGTCAACACCAATTACCGGCTCGATCACGTCGGCGGCAACGCGACGATCCGGCGGGCCGGCAGTACGATCTCGGGCGGCAATGTCGCCTTCGATATTTCGGATGCGTCGCAAGGCGCCGCGATCGTCTCCTTCGAGAAGGTGCTCATGCATCTGAGCGCGCCGACCGGTAAGAAGGCGGAACTGCCGCCCGAAGCCTGGCCGACCAGCACGTATTTCCAGGGCGGCAAGGATCTCTATTTCAATGACGAAGCCGTGCGGATCTATCACGTGCCGGCTGCGGCGACGGATGCCGACAGCATCGTGTTCTTCCGCAAATCCGACGTGATCGCGGTCGGCGACGTCTATCAGGCGACGACCTATCCGGATATCGATCTCGCCAGCGGCGGCAGCCTTCAAGGCTTCATCAAGGCCGAAACCCGGATCATCGACATGATGGTCGCGAAATACGGGGAGAGCGGTGGCACACTGCTGATCCCCGGCCACGGCCGTGCCGTCGAGATGGGCGATATCGTGTGGTACCGCGAAATGCTGGCCATCGTGCGGAAACGGATCCAGGCCCTGATCGACAAGGGAATGACTCTGAAGCAGGTCCTCGCCGACAAGCCGACCCGGGACTATGACGCGCGCTATGCCGCCAAAAGCGGCCCCGGCACGACGGAGAATTTCGTGACGATGGTCTATAAGAGCCTCGTCACCGCCAAGGCCGCGGACAAGAAGAAGATGACGTCCGGCAGCAAGAAGACCGAAGAGTAAGCCATGAAAACGACGCGTAAACTCCGCACCTTTCTGGCCGCCGCTGCCGTTCTGTCGGCGCTGCCGGTCACTGCCGCGCTGGCCCAGAAGAACGAGCAGAAGAAGGACATGCCGAAGAAGGATATGTCCAAGATGCATATGCCCAAAACGCCCAAGCAGATGGAGCCGTATGACCTGACCGGTTATTGGGTTTCCATCGTGGATGAGAACTGGCGTTTCCGCATGGTCACGCCCCCCAAGGGCGATTTCGAAGGCATCTTCATCACGCCTAAAGCCAAGAAGATCGCCAATGAATGGGATCCCGAAGCCGACAAGAAAAACGGGCTCGCCTGCAAGGCCTATGGCGGCGCGGCGATCATGCAGGTTCCGACCCGGATCCACATCAGCTGGATGGGCGAGGACAAGTTGAAATTCGAATTCGACGCCGGCCGGCAGACCCGCGTCGCCTATTTCCACGACGCACCGGGCAAAGCGCCTGCGCCGGGCTGGCAGGGGGTGACCAAGGCTCAGTGGGAGATGCGCGGCACATCGCCGAGTTTCGGGGCGGCGCATCCCGTCCCGATCGCCCTGAAGACGATCACGACCAAGATGCGGCCGGGCTATATTCGCAAAAACGGCGTGCCCTACAGCGCGAACGCCAAGGTTACGGAGTATTACGATCTTCTGCCCGGTCCGGACGGGATTCAGTATCTGGTGGTCAAGACCATCGTGAATGATCCGGAATATCTGACGCAGCCTTATGTCACCAGTTCGAACTTCAAGAAGATTCCCGCGAAATCCGGTTGGGATCCGAGGCCTTGCACGGTCAAGTGAGCCCGCCGGTTCGCTCTCAGAACCGCAGGAGAGTAAAATGACGAAAACGGTGTCCATGCTCACGACCGGGACGCTGGCCCTGGTTGCCATGCTGATCATATTGGCGCAGGTCGGTCACGCCGTTGCAGCGGATAATTTCGCCAACGACCGCGCGAAGATCGCACAGCTCGAGGCGCGCTATCTTTTCGCTATGGATTTCCGCGACGCCGACGCCTATGCCGACACCTTCGCGAAGAACGGCGTGCTGAACTGGGCCGGCGGCCAGATCAAGGGCCGCGAGGCGATCCGCAAATTCATGAAGGAACAGCACAGCAGCGCGGGATTCGGCGACACCCAGCAGGTGAAAGGGGCCTATCCTCCGGCCGCCCGTCATTTCATGACCAATCTCGTGATCAAGATCCACGGCGATCACGCAACCTCGGTGGCTTACTGGTTCGAGCTCGGCGACAATAATCCCGGCCGCAAACCCGAACTCGGCGCTTACGGCCATTTCGAGAACACACTGATCAAAGAGAACGGCCACTGGCGCTATCTGACCCGCACGATCTTCAACGAACAGATCAAGGAGCGGGCCGCAAAGGGCGGAGACCCGGCGGCCAAGTAATCGACGACTCCCGGTTGTTGTCGGCCGCTGACCTTGAAGCGCTGCGTGAAAATATATAGATATATTCTATCTATCGGATAAGTATGGAGGCTTGCATGCGGCATATAGGCAATGGCGCCCTGGTGCTGTGCGTTGCGATGCTGGCTCTTGGTTGCGCGAGTCAAAAGGCCGATCGGCAAGATATCACGCAGCAGGATGTGGCCAAGAAGAACGTCAAGAAAGAAGCCGACGAAAGCCGGGTGAAGCGGCCGACGGTGCCGTCCAGTATCTTTCAAGGATACGATGTCACCGGCTCAAGATTCTAATCCACGAAATGCGGCTGCCGGATTGACGAAGCTCTGCTTTACGGCCAGACGGGCTTTCTGACGGACACAAAAAAGCGGCGGGTGTCTCCACCCGCCGCTCATCTGCGTTTAGATCGGATCCTACATCTGGAAGCGGAGGCCGCCATAGAAGCGCCGGCCGATCGGATCGTAGTAGGTCGTCTGGAAGCCCGTACCGCCACTCGTCGGCGAGACACCGGAACGCCGTGGATTCGAATCCACTAGATTGTCGATGCCCGCACGGAACGTGAGGTAGTCCGTGATCGACCAGCTGGCGTACAGCGAGAAGTTATTATACGAGCCAATCGGGAAGTTAGCCGTCGTCGGGTCGGTCGCGTAAGTCGCGTCCTTGATCGACGGCAGGTGGATCCAACGCAAGCCCACGGACCAACTGTTATGCAGATACGTCAAGTTGGTCGTGGTGCGCCACCGGTAATGGCCACCGGCCGCCAACGTTCCAGCGTCGTCCTGGAATGGCAACTGAGGGGCGTTCTGTTGCTTGAAACCAAACAGATAGTTGCCCTGAACATTGACGTTCAGCGAGCCGACGTCTTTGATCCCGATATCTTCCATCGCAATGTTCCACGCAAATGCAACGTCGAGACCGCTGGTGTGGAGAGCGCCGGTATTGATGAACTGCGTATCGACCGACTGACGATAACCAGTGCTTGGGTCGCGGTGGATTGCTTGACATGCCGCGTAGTTGGCGTTGTAGGTCGGGTTGTCCCCGAACACATTGAAGCACTGGGCGTAGATCGTCCACGCATCCGCCTGCTGGATCTCGTTCTTGATCTTGATCGAATAGTAGTCAAACGTCGCCGTCATATTGCCGAAAACGCCGCCCGAAGCGGGTGAGCGAATAACTGCGCCCAAAGTGATCGTATTGGCGGTTTCATTCTTCAGATTCGGATTGCCCGATGTGATGCCGATTTCAAACGGGAAGTTGCCGGCAAACGGCGACACGTTAGCGGTCGGATCGGTATTCCACTGTGAACTCGGGTTATTGATTAGAGCGGAGCACAGCGCCCGAACCTGCGCCTGGTTCGGGTTCGATGGGAGGTTCCCCCAGCTATTGGTCGTGTTGGCCAAGCAAGGATCGGCGCCGGGGAAGAAGATCACGCTTTGCGTTGGCGCCGTGTAGGCTTCCGCCACGTTCGGCGCCCGGTTGGCGCGGTTGTAGCCGCCACGAAGCGAGAGCCAGTTGGTAACGTCCCAGTGAGCCAGAGCTTTGTAGGTCTCGATGGTCCCAACATTCTTGTAGTCCGAAAGGCGGCCGCCAAGTTCGAGGTCTATGTTCTTGACCGCGGGCAGATCCTTCAGTATCGGGACGAGAAGTTCACCGTACGCTTCCTTCACGCTGGTCGAGCCGGCGGAGTTGTTGGACGGGAACAGGCCGATCGGATGGTCGAAGAGGCCTCCCTCCCGATCAAGCAGGATGTCGGGCTTGTAAACGGACCGATCACGTCGATAGGTCGCACCCAGCGCGCCTCTGACCTCGCCCGCCGGCAGATTGAACAGCCCACCCTGGAAGTTTGCTTCCACGATGTCCTGCTTGATTTTCGTCGTGTTGGTCATATTCGCCGTGATGGCGTTTACGCAATCCTGAGAAGGCGTGAAGTCGGAGAACATCGGCAGGCCGGTGGCGCACGAGATCTGGTTGCCGAGAGGCGAGTTACCGGTATCGACCAGGTTCTTGCCGTAATTCGGCGCGTCGACCAAATCGTGGTATCGCAGGGTAGACGCAAAACCGTAGCTATTGTTTATGATCATCGTCTGGCCGTGCGAACCGTAGATGTCGTACGTCCAATCCTTGATAGGCAAATTGCCTTTGAATCCGGCGAGGATCTGATACTCGGTGGTCAGATTTTCCGAGCTGCGCGCCCCGATGAAATCCAGGTTCCGCCCCAATGACCAAGTGGCGTCGGGCGCGAGAGGGACATCGCCAACATTAGGGACACTAGCAACCCGATTATTCAGCAATGTCGCGAGTTCCGAAGGAACCGGATGATTGGCGTCATTCGGCGGATTTGCGATCCAGAATGACGTCGCCGGGGCATAGTTCAGAATCTGATTGACCTTTACGTCACTGAACATGCCTTGGGAATAGAATGTAACGTCGTCCGTCAGGTTGTATTCGGCTCTGCCGAAGAAGGAGTAACGCGTCAACGGGCTGCTCATGAAGCCGCCGGTAAAGTTGTGCTGAACACACCCGTTAGAGCCGATCTTGGTGTTGACGCCGTCGACCGGTCCCGTGTAGTTCGCGGCGCCCGGACCACACTGCGTAAAGAGGGTCCCATCGGGATTAACGTAAAACGTCGATGTAGGGCTGACCGAACCGGCCGGCAGATTCGAAAAGACCGAATTGACCGCTGCCTGGGTCGGATGATTGAACGCATTGGCGACGTAGCTCGAATAGTCCGGAGCGCCACCACTTGTGGTTGGATCGGACCAGAAGTCGCGTTGCCACTTGCGGTCTATGCTGTTGATGCCTTCGCGGCGATCCCATTCCGCACCGAACATCACGTTGCCGCGGCCACTACCGAAGTTCGCGCCGATCAGGGCGCTGATGCGGCTTTCCGTCCCGTCGCCGCGCTGACTGATGCCGCTCTGCGCATCGAACGTCATGCCTTCGTAGTTGTGCTTGAGCTTGAAGTTCACGACACCCGAGACAGCGTCCGCGCCATACACCGCCGAAGCGCCACCGGTGATGATCTCGACACTGTCGATGGCTGCCGCTGGGATCGTATTGACGTCGACGACGAGCGTGGCATTGGCGGGCTGACCGCGCCGTCCATCGATGAGAACCAGGTTCCGGAACGCGCCGATACCGCGGAGGTTCAGGGTCGAAAGGCCGGGCGAGTTGAACGGCGTGGCCTGTACGTCGCCGGTGCCAAATTGGGTGCCTGAACCCGGTCCTGCGCTGGAGCCCGTATTTCCGGGCACGAATTGCGGCAACTGGTTCATAACGTTTTCGATGCCGACCGTGCTGATCTGATTGAACGATTTGCTCTGCACGGTTACGAGCGGACTTGCTGCGGTGAAGTCCCGGCGGGCGATACGCGACCCGGTGATCACGACCTCACGCGGTGCGTTTTCACTGTCCTGAGTGCTTGATGTGGCGGCCGGCGCCTGAGATTGGTTGTCTTGAGCAAGTGCCGGCGAAATGGCAATAGTCGAAAGCGCCGTTGTACCAAGCAGCGCTGCAATCGATAGAAGGTAAGGTCTTCCTATAGAACGCTTATTAGACATCTCAAATCTCCCCTCTCTATGAAAAACTTCCAAAAAAACCTCTTATACATGAGATTCTTTCGAATGATCAGGCTAAGGTTACTTTTTAGATGTTTTAATAGCGCTATTATCATCTAGCGCTGGCCAACCACAATGGCTTATTTACGCTACTAATACTTTATACTTGCTTGGCCTTATCCTCCTTTGCTGTCTAAGGTCCTGTTCCGGGGCGTTCCGGCTCAAGATGCGGTGCTCCCGGGTTGAACGGAAAGCATTCGCCGATCGCGGATGAACTGGGACAAAATCCATTTCTCGCCACTCTCGGGCGGTCGCCCGGCATGGACCGTGCGTAGATCCGGTTCCCCATTCGGGTATGCGTTGATGAAATACATGCCGTCGCCCAGCCGGCCTTTGTGCGAAAGGCCGAGTTTCGGAAACTCGGTTTCGCCGCCGTCATAATCGTCATTCAGATAGATCAGGAACGTGATAAGCCGTTGGCCGCGTTGTTCGATTTCGTTCGTGTAATTCGGCGTTCGCGGATCCACGAAATCATAGTGGTCTGTGATTTCCTCGCCGACGTCATAGTGGAGCACCGTGGCGGCCTCCATCTGCGGCAGCTGGACGCCACATGCCGAAGCCATCCGGTTTTGTACGAGGAGCGTCACGAGATCCGCTTCCGCCAAACCGAACATGGCGGCCGTGTTGGTTCTCGTGCTGTGAAGCGTCTCTTTACCGGCTATGGCGTCATATACGCGTGCGGGTTCCAGCTTGCCCCGGGCCTGGTCGATGAGCCACTTGGATACTCTTGGAGGGATGAGGTCCGCGAAACGTTTGATCACGGGCGACTCGTTCAGTGTGATCGGCGTGGGTGCCGTGCTCCAAAAGGTGAGGTCGATGCTTTGCGCGAGTCGACGCCATATATCGTTCGGCCGGCCGGGAACCGTGGCTTGATCGGCGAGATCCCGGTCTGTTGCGAGAACGCGGATCTGATCCTGTGCTGGTCGCCAGCCGCGTTCGGCGGACGTAAGAAGTAGGTTTAGAGCCTTATTCCAGTCTTGTGCGAAGAAGGCTCCGGCTCCGACAAGCAAGGCCAGTCGGTCGGCAGCTTCCGCGCCGCCGAGTCTGGTGGCGTCTAGCAGAAAGCGCGCACCGGCATCGGGCAAATGAGGCGCCCTATCGCCAACGAGGAGGCGCTTGCCGAGTAACGTCGTCGCTTCGATGTCGTTATTCTTGGTGGCGCGCGCCAGCGCGTTGATGGCGTCATCATGCTGACCGAGAGAGTCGTGCCTGACCGCGAGCTCGATGTCGGAGACCAGCCCGGTTGATGTCGCTCTCAATTGAATCCCCCAATATTCAATCGTCGCCAATGTCGGTTTAGCCGACACCCTGCTGCCCCAAAGTTCAAAGTAATTTTAAGTTTAACTATTAAAAGTTGATGCTTCTGATCGTAAATATTGTTAAATATATAAGTGGAATTATTGCTTTAATAATATTGCTTTCAATATTAACAGTACGCGCGACGTCTCCGATAGCTAACGTGTAGTCATAGGATAATTAATAATAACACTGTGATTACTACCGTTATCGGCGCGCGGCGATATTGACCGAAATCAACGCGCCGCTCCGCACCGACCTGCTTAAGTGCCGGTTGCACTAATCCGGAGGACGTTATGGCGCGAATTATCGGCGGGATTGCAACGTCACACACACCGACGATCGGTTTTGCGTATGATCGGCGGAAGGAAGACGACCCGGTCTGGGCTCCGATTTTCGAGGGATACAAGCCGGTGCAGAATTGGCTTGCCGATAACAAGCCGGACGTCCTGTTCTTCATCTATAACGACCACGTCACGTCCTTCTTTTTCGACCACTACTCGGCGTTCACGCTCGGCATCGGCGACTCCTATTCGTCTGCCGATGAGGGCGGCGGGCCCCGCGCTTTGCCGCCCGTGAAGGGGCATACAGGTCTGGCGCATCACATCGGTGCGGCGCTTATGGCCGACGAGTTCGACATGTCGTTTTTTCAGGACAAGCCGCTGGATCATGGCTTCATGTCGCCGCTCTCCATGCTGTGCCCGCATGAACCGGACTGGCCGGTGGAGGTGGTGCCGCTGCAGGTCGGCGTTCTGCAGTTCCCTATTCCGACGGCTTTGCGCTGCTACAAACTCGGCCTGTCGCTGCGCAAGGCGATCGAGAGCTATCCGGAGGACCTCAAGGTCGTGGTGGTGGCGACCGGCGGCGTTTCGCACCAGGTGCACGGCGAACGGGCCGGCTTCAACAACACGCCGTGGGACATGCAGTTCCTCGAATTGATCGAGAAGGATCCCATGAAGCTGACCGAGATGACTCATGCCGATTTCGCCCGGCTCGGCGGGCTCGAAGGCGCCGAGGTCATCATGTGGCTGATCATGCGCGGCGCCTTGTCCGCGAATGTCCGCAAGATCCATCAGGCCTATTACCTGCCGTCCATGACCGGCATCGCGACCGCGATCTATGAGAACGAGTCCATCGAGCCGATGGAAACCGACACAGTCTCAGCCTATCGCGAGCATGTCGCGCATCAGCTCAAAGGTGCGGGAGCGCTCGAAGGCACCTATCCGTTTAATTTCGAGCGGAGCGTGAAAGCCTATCGCCTCAACAAATTCCTGCACGACCTCGTCGACAAGGCGCGCCGCACCAAGTTCCTGTCGGATCCCGAGACCGCGTTTGACGAAGCCGGCCTCACCGACGAGGAACGCGAGATGGTGCGCAAGCGCGATTGGCGAGCGCTCATCCATTACGGCGTGATCTTCTTCATGCTGGAGAAGCTCGGCGCCGTGGTCGGCGTGTCCAATCTGCACATTTACGCGGCGATGCGCGGCGAAACGCTGGAGGAATTCCAGAAAACGCGGAACGCGCAGGTGCTCTACTCGGTCGCCGGCGACGATGCGGGGGAGTTGGCCTGGGACAAGCCCGGAGGCTCGGGCGACTAACCGCCGGAGCATGCCCGGCGCGAATGACGGGTGGCGTTATTTGTCCCAGACCGCCGATTTCATCCGGTAGGGGGCCACGTTCAACACGGCTTCGATCTGATTGATCTTGCCTTTGTCGATCTGGAATAGCTCGGCCTCTTCCAGTGTCGTCGGGCTCTTAACCGGATTCGGCGTCGTCTTGCCGTTCGCCATATGGATCGTTTTCGGACTGCCGTTGTGATCGAAGAAAGCGAAGGAAAAGACGAGACCACGCTCCCTGTCTACGATCGGAAACCGGCGATTCCGGATTTCCGTAACGAACGAGAACCAACCGCTTTTCTGTTGCTCCTCGCAGCTCATGCTCAGGATGTTGAGGCTGCCAGCGTCATCCTGGCGCGGCCTGTTTGTCGTTTGCACGCCGTTTTCCCAGCGGTCGCAGGTTGGCGCGAAGGGGGCCGTATTGCGTCCGGTATTGCCGGCAAGGCCTGTGAAATAGGAATTTGCGATATCGACCAGATCTTTCCGTGACATCCGCTCGTCTTTGGGAACGGTGCGCGAGAATACAGGCCGGGGCTTGCCTCGATCCTCGACCGTTTTGCCGGCTGGCGGCAGACCGCCGCCGGCGCCGCCGCTGCCCCGCGCGACAATTGCTTCCGCCTCGCTGATCAGTCCGTAGGTTACCTTCAGGCGCAACGCCATCAGCGACGGCGTGCCGTTCTCGAAAATGGTCCCGATGAATCCGACCTGTCCGTCTTCCGGATCGGCGACATAGAGCTTGTATTTTCCGGGTGCGCTCGCCGTTTTCCAGATGCCGTCGCCCGCCCAGAGTTGCTGTCCGTTTTCGGTGTATTTGAAATCGGCACCCAAGGGCAGGCTTTGAGGGTCATGCGCGACCATCGCGGCGATGACCTTGTTCACCATGCCCTCGAGGCAGGATCGGTCGCAGACGTCCGAAGCATGGGCGGCCGAAAGCGATAGAAACAAGCTCGCCGATACGCCGGCAATGAAGGCGAGAGAAGTATTCCGATTCATCGTGATCCCCAAGTTTTGCGCATCGTTCGATTGCGCATCCCGTTGCCTAATCTTACGCTGATCGGCACGGCGGTTCCACAAAATCAGAACAAAGATTCGATAAAAATCGCAATGAAAACAAGTCGGAAGCGGTCGGATGGATTTCGAGGCCTCGGGAGAGATTAATGTCTGAATCTTCCTTTCTTGCGCGTGTGACGGGCGTGCTGGTCCTGCTTCTGTCGGCTGCGTCGGCGCTTGCGGCGTCGAAACCACGGCCGCCGGTCGATTTCACGGCCGAACAGGCGCACCAGCACTTGATGGACGAGCTCGGGATTACCCGGTTACGGCCGGCGGCCGCTGGTGACGCAAAGGCGGCTCATCCCGCGAATTACGATGAGGCAAAAGCCAATCCCTATCCGACTTTGCCCGATCCGCTGGTTATGAAGAACGGCGAGAAGGTCACAACGCCCGACCAATGGTGGAAAACGCGCCGGCCGCAGATCGTCGAGGCGTTTTCGCGCGACGTCTATGGCTACGTGCCCCAAAACGTGCCCAGGGTGACATGGAAGGTCGTGGCGGTCGATAAGGAACGGCTGGGCGCGACGCCGGTGATCGCCCGGAAGATCATCGGCCATGTCGATAATTCCGCCTATCCGCTGGTCGATGTGAATATGCGGATGACGCTGGTGCTGCCCGCCAACGTCAAGGGACCGGTTCCCACGTTGATTATGTTTACGTTCGGCGGAGTCCGATTTCCCGCGCCGAGCCAGCCATCGCCGGCCGAGCTCGACAAGATCAACGCCGCGCTCAAGGCGGCGATGGTGAAGCAGGATCCGTCACTGGCCGACGTCTTTCAACGTCATCAGGCCTTCGACATCGTGCACCAGCTTCCGTTCAGCTTCCCCAAGCGGAATGAAGACGGCGACCTGCCGTCCATCTATCAACTCGTGGCTGCGGGATGGGGCTATGCCGAGCTCGACCCCAACAGCATTCAGGCGGATAACGCCGTTGGCCTTACGCGTGGCATTATCGGCCTTGCGAACAAAGGCCAGCCCCGCAAGCCGGATCAATGGGGAGCGTTGCGCGCCTGGGCCTGGGGCGCCAGTCGGGCGCTCGACTATCTGCAGGGCAATCCGAAAGTCGACGGCAAGCATATCGGGATCGAAGGCGTTTCGCGCTTCGGCAAGGCGGCGCTCGTCACCATGGCGTTCGACCGGCGTTTCGCAACGGTGCTCGTCGGTTCGTCCGGCAAAGGCGGCGCGACGCTGTTGCGCCGGAACTGGGGCGAGTCCGTCACCAATCTGACGGCCGGCGAATATTACTGGATGGCCGGGAATTTCATGAAATACGGCGCGTCCAAAGGCAAGTCCGGCAGTATGAATCCCGGCGACCTGCCGGTGGATTCCCATGAACTCATCGCCTTATGCGCCCCGCGGCTCACCTTCATCAGCTACGGCATTCCCGAGAAGGGCGACAGCAAATGGCTTGATCAAAAGGGAAGTTTCATGGCCACCGTGGCGGCGAGCAAGGTCTTCCGGCTGCTCGGCGCCAAGGGGCTTGGGATCGGCGATGATTATCGCACTGCCGAGATGCCTCCGGTGAACCATGGGCTGCTCGACGGCCAATTGGCATGGCGTCAGGACGACGGCGGCCATACGGATTGGCCGAACATGAAGTACTTTATCGCTTGGGCGAACAGGAATATCGGCTATGCGCCGACGCCGGCAAAGTGAGACCGCCGGTTAAATTCGCAGCGCGCCGTCTATCTCCAGAATCCGGCCGTCGTAATAGTCGTTCTGCAGGATGAAGAGCGCGGCGCCGCCGATCTCCTCCGGTTGGGCAAGCCGCTTGAGCGGAATGCCCGAGACGATCTTTTCGCGCACGGCGTCGGGTATGTTGGCGACCATTCGCGTGTCCGAAAATCCCGGTGCGATCGCGGCGACGCGGATATTGTGGCGCGCAAGTTCCTTGGCCCAGGTCACGGTCATCGCGGCGACGCCGGCCTTGGCGGCGGAGTAATTGGTCTGGCCGACATTGCCGGCGCGGGAAATGCTGGAAATATTGACGATGACGCCGCCCCGACCGCCTTCGATCATATGTACGGCCGCTTCGCGCCCGCAGAGAAAAACGCCGAAGAGATCGACATCGATGACCTTTCGAAAGTCCTCGGAGGGCATCTTCTTGACGATCTTGCCGTCCTTGACTTTCACGAGAAACCCGTCGCGGTTGGTCCCGGCGTTGTTGATGAGACCGTCCACGCTGCCGAAATTGTCCCGAATCTTTTTGAACAGGTCTTCGACGGCGGATTCGTCCGTCACGTCGACCTCATAGTCCTTGGCCTTAATGCCGACCTTCGAACACAGTTTTCTGGTCTCCTGCAATTTGTCCGGATCCAGATCGACGAGCGCCAGGTTGGCGTCCTGGTTCGCGAGCATTTCGGAAATCTTGCGGCCCAATCCCTGGGCGGCGCCGGTGACGACAATCGTCTTGTTCTGAAGATCCATAAATTCCTCCTGAGTGGCGCCGCGCCAATATATTTGTGGAAATGGGACGGAGAGCTTGTTGGTTATTGGCCGAGAACATTGATTAACCCGCCATCGATGACAAGTTTGCGTTGCCGGTCCGACATATCGTGACGCAGGGTCATCTCATGATCAGTTTCGACGATACGGGCGGTAATTGTCGAGCCGTCGCCAAGTTGATCCACTGCGTCGTCGATGACGAGAGTTTGATCCTGTTCCAGAGACTCGTAATCGTCCGGGTTAGAGAAGGTGAGGGGGAGGATACCGAAATTGATCAGGTTCTGGCGGTGAATCCGGGCGAAGCTTTTGGCGACGACGGCGCGCAAACCGAGATAGCGGGGAGCCAGAGCGGCATGCTCCCGGCTGGACCCCTGACCGTAGTTCTTGCCGGCGACAACGGCATGTCCGTCGTGCTCCGACGTCCGTCCGACATAGCCCTCGTCGACAATGTCGAAAACGAACTCTGATATCTTCGGAATGTTACTGCGAAACGGCAGCACGCGCGTACCCGCGGGCATGATTTCGTCCGTCGTGATGTCGTCGTCGACCTTGAGCAGGATCGGCAATTCGAGGGTTTTCGGTAGCGGCTTCAACTCGGGCAGCGGCTTGATATTGGGACCTCTGACCAATTCCACTGTCTTTGCTTCCTCGATGCCCGGTGGTTCTTCCAGAAGCGAGATATTGGCGGTCGAGAGGTCGGGGGCCGGGATTTTCGGATAGTCGATGCCGAGCGTCCGGGGATCGGTGATCACGCCCTTGATCGCCGATGCCGTGGCTGTTTCCGGGCTGCACAGATAGACTTCATCCTCGCGCGTGCCCGAACGGCCGGGAAAATTGCGCGGCACGGTTCTGAGGCTTCGCCGTCCGGTGGCGGGCGCCTGACCCATCCCGATGCAGCCATTGCAGCCTGCCTGATGGAGCCGCGCGCCGCCCGCGATCAGCGCCTCCAGGCCTTTGTCCTCGATGAGGGTGGCGAGCAATTGGCGCGACGTCGGATTGACGTCGAACGAGACGCCGTCGGCGACCGATCGGCCCTCCAGCATCCGGGCGGCGACTGCGAAATCCCGATAACCCGGGTTGGCCGATGAGCCGATATAGGCCTGATAGATTTCGTCGCCCGCGATGTCCTCGACCGGCACCACGTTGCCGGGGCTCGATGGCTTGGCGATCAGGGGAACGAGCGACGCGAGGTCGATCTCTTCCTCGAAGTCGTAGTCGGCGTCGTCATCCGCTTTGAGTTCCTGCCAATCGTCTTCCCGGCCTTCGCTTTTGAGGAACCGTCTGGTTTCCTCGTCGGACGGGAAGATCGAGGTCGTCGCACCGGTTTCCGTGCCCATATTGGCGATCACGTGCCGGTCCATTGCGCTCAGGCTGGCGAGGCCGGGGCCGCTATATTCGATGACGCAGCCAAGCCCGCCGTCCACATCGTGCCGCCGCAGCAATTCGAGGATCACGTCCTTTGCGCTGACCCAATCCGGCAACTCGTTGACAAGCCTGACATTCCAAACTTTCGGCATGGGTACGTAGAACGGCTCGCCCGCAATCGCGGCCGCCACTTCGATGCCCCCCGCACCGAATGCCAGCATGCCGATCGAGCCCGCTGCTGGAGTGTGACTGTCGGAGCCGAGCAGCGTCTTTCCGGGCTTGCCGAAGCGCTGCATATGTACCGGATGGCTGACGCCGTTGCCGGGCGGGCTGAAATACAGGCCGAATTTTCGGCAGGCGCTCTCCAGGAAGAGATGATCGTCCGGGTTCTTGAAATCGGCCTGAATCAGATTGTGATCGACATACTGGACCGATGTCTCGGCGCGGGTGTGGTCCAGGTCCATGGCGTCGAGATACAGCATCACCAGGGTACCGGTGGCGTCCTGCGTGAGGGTCTGATCGATCGTCACGCCGATTTCCTCGCCGGGCGCCGGATTCCCGCCGGACGAATGCGATTCAAGAAGCTTGTATGTCAGTGACTGGCCCATTACTGGGCAAACGTCCGCCGGGGTGCTTTGTTCCGGCGTGGTGATGATTGAGGTCAATGCCGAGCAGGGTTACGCGTTTCAGCATGGCGATGACGCTGAGCCGGTCCGGATGCCAAAAGGGGCCAAGCTGTGTCACACTATCGCTCTGGTCTCGATATCTGGTCATGCCGCACCAGATAATCTTCGTGGAAAACGTCTGACGGAACGCTGGGATGGCTCATCCGAAAAAACGCTTGATCGTATTGCCGGTCGTCCTGATTGCCGCCGCCGGTGGTTATTTCTATTTCGATCATTGGCGCGACGGGCGGACGTCGGCCGGCGAGATCACGTTGTATGGCAATGTCGATATTCGCGAGGCGGATCTCGCCTTCAATGTCGCCGGGCGCGTCAAGACGATGCAGGTCGAGGAAGGCGACAGGGTCAAGAAAGGGCAGCTTCTCGCCACGCTCGATCCCGATACCTATCAGGCTCAGGTCGATGCCGCCAAGGCGCAGGTCGCGGCCCAAAAAGCGACACTCGATCGCCTTCTGGCGGGCAGCCGGCCCGAGGAAATCAAAGAGGCGCGCGCCAATGTTCAGGCGATCCAGGCGAATCTCGAAGATGCGCGGATTAATCTAAAAAGGGCGGAAGAACTGACGAAAACCCAGGTCGCGGCCCAGCAAAGGCTCGACCAAAGCCGCGCCAACGTCAAAAGTCTGGAAGCTCAGCTGGATGCGGCCAAGCAGCGGTTGGCGCTGGCGATCCAAGGACCCCGCAAGGAAGATATCGCCCAGGCCCGGGCCATGCTTCAGGCGCAGCAAGCACAGTTGGCGCTTGCCCAAAGCCAGTTGGCCTATACCAAGCTGTTCGCGCCGGACGACGGCGTCGTCAAAACCCGCATTGTCGAGCCGGGCGCCGTCGTGCAGCCCCAGGCCCCCGTCTATACGGTCGCCCTGTCAAACCCGGTCTGGGTCCGCACCTACATCCCGGAACCCGATCTGGGCAAGGTCCGCCCCGGCATGAAAGCGCAGGTCTACACGGATTCGGAGCCGAACCAGGCTCACAGCGGCTGGATCGGCTTCATATCTCCGGTGGCCGAATTCACGCCGAAATCCGTCGAGACGCAGGATGTCCGCACCAGCCTGGTTTATCGGTTGCGGGTCTATGTAAACGACCCGGACAACACGTTGCGGCAAGGTATGCCGGCGACGGTGAAGCTGAAACCGGGGTCCGGAGGCGGCGCGGCCGGCCAGCCCCCTTCGCAATAGCCCGGCCAGCGAGGAGACATCCGTGAGCACGCCGGTCATAGAGCTGAAAGACGTGACCAAGACCTTCGTCTCTGGCGGGCGCACGATCACGGCATTGAGCCGGCTTTCGGGATCCGTCGAGACCGGCAAGCTTACCGGGTTGGTCGGGCCGGACGGCGCCGGCAAGACCACGTTGATGAGGCTTTTGACGGGCCTGTTGGCGCCGGATTCCGGCTCCATCGACGCGCTCGGTCTGGATGTCGTGGCTCAACCGCAGGAGATCCAGGCGCGGGCTGGCTATATGCCGCAACGCTTCGGTCTCTATGAAGACCTGAGCGTTCTCGAAAACCTGACTCTTTATGCCGATCTTCAGGGACTCGCCGTCGCCGAACGGAAATCCCGTTTCGATTATCTCATGGATTTCACCGGCCTGGGGCCGTTCCGGTCGCGGCTGGCCGGACGCCTGTCGGGCGGCATGAAGCAGAAGCTGGGGCTGGCCTGCACGCTGGTCCGCCCGCCGCGCCTGATGCTGCTGGACGAACCCAGCGTCGGCGTCGATCCGGTATCGCGGCGCGAGCTTTGGGAAATCGTGCGCTCCCTCGTTGCCGACGGTATCAGCGTTTTGTGGGCGACCGCTTATCTCGATGAAGCCGAGCGGTGCGATAACGTCCTTCTGCTCAGCGAGGGGAAACTTCTCGATGCCGGGCCTCCCGACGTCTTTTCCGAGCGGCTGGAGGGACGAACCTTCGCCGTACGCGTGGAAACCGAGGCGCGGCGGGCCGTGCTGAACGAAGTCCTCGGTCTGCCGCATGTGATCGACGCGATTATCAAGGGCCGGGACATTCGCGTTCTCGTCTCGCGCAAGGCGGATCCGGATTATCTCGCGAAATGCTGCCAGGATCTGAAAAGAGACGGCGCGGAGGTCAGTCCGGTCGCGCCGGTCTTCGAGGATGCGTTCATATCCCTGCTCAAGGAGCCCGGCGGCGCAGCGGCGGCTCAGCAGGAGACGAAAAACGGCTCTCGTCCTGCGATGACAAGTCCGGCCTCACCGATCGCGGGCGATGGCGTGGATGCCGATCGCGTGGTTATCGAAGTCGCCGGGCTAATGCGAAAATTCGGCGACTTCACGGCAGTCGACAATATCGACTTCAAGGTTACGCGCGGCGAGATCTTCGGGTTGCTCGGGCCGAACGGGGCCGGCAAATCGACGACATTCAAGATGCTGTGCGGCCTGCTGCCGCCGAGCGGTGGCAAGGCGCTCGTGCTCGATATCGACCTTCTCAGGGCGGCAGCGACGGCCCGCGGCCGTATCGGCTACATGGCCCAGAAATTCTCGCTCTATGGAAACATGACGGTGCTGCAGAACCTTCAATTCTTCGCCAGCGCCTATGGGCTTTCCGGACGGACGCGGGACAGCAAGGTCAAGTCCGGCATGCATGACTTCGGTCTCGATCCCTATGCAGACGCCATGAGCGAGACCTTGCCGCTTGGCTTCAAGCAGCGGCTCGCGCTTGCTAGCGCCATCATGCATGAGCCGGGTATCCTGTTTCTGGACGAGCCGACGTCCGGCGTCGATCCGTTGGTCCGGCGCGAATTCTGGACCCGCATCAACGCCATGGCGGCGGCTGGCGTCACCATCATGGTGACGACGCATTTCCTGGAGGAAGCTGAATATTGTGACAGGATCGGGATCATTTATCGTGGAAAGCTTGTTGCCACGGGCACACCTGAAGAGCTGAAGCGGGAGCATCGCAGCAGCGAAAATCCCGATCCCACGCTGGAAGACGCCTTTGTCGATCTGATCGAGCACTACGATCAGGAGGTGGTGCAATGAGCCGGCGTTTGGGCGGCGCGTCATGGGTCCGGCTCTGGGGGCTGATCTACAAGGAAGGTCTGCAGATTCTGCGCGATCCGAGCAGCATCTCGATCGCCTTCGTGCTGCCGATCGTGTTGCTGATCCTGTTCGGATACGGCGTCTCCCTCGATACCGACCATGTGCCGGTTGCCGTGGTTATCCAGAATCCGACGACCGACACGGCGAGCTTCATGGCGTCGCTCCAGGATTCCCGATATTTCTCGGTGACGCGATTGCAGGATCGCCGGACCGCGCAGCAGGAGCTTCTCGCCGGTACGGTAAACGCCGTGGTCGTACTTAAGAGCGATTTTTCGCGCCGCCTCTGGTCTGCGACCGGCGCGCCCATTCAGGTGATCGTCAACGGCACAGACGCCAATACGGCCCGGATCATCAGCGGCTATCTGGACGGCGCATGGCAGAACTGGCTGAACCAGCGCGCGCTGGAGGAGGGACGGACGCTCACGCCGCCGGTAGCCGCCGAGCAACGAGTTCTGGTTCAACGCGGAGGTTCGCAGCCGGAACTTTCTGGTGCCGGGCCTGATCGCCATCATCATGACCCTGATCGGCGCGCTTCTGACCGCCATGGTCGTCGCCCGGGAATGGGAGCGCGGCACGATGGAGGCGCTTCTCGTCAGCCCCGTCCGGATCGGCGAAATCCTGTTGGGCAAGCTGATCCCCTATTTCCTGCTTGGCATGGGCGGGATGGCGATCGCTACCTTCATGGCGGTGTTTCTCTTCGATATTCCGTTTCGCGGCTCATTCGTCGTGCTGACGGCCGTCTCGGCGCTGTTCATGCTGACGGCGCTCGGCATGGGCCTCCTGATATCGACGGTGGCGCGAACCCAGTTCGTCGCCGGTCAGATTGCGATCATCGTCGCGTTTCTTCCGGCCTTCATCCTGTCGGGCTTCGTCTTCGACATCTCGAGTATGCCCCTTGTCATTCGGGTACTCACGCACATCGTTCCGGCGCGCTATTTCGTGTCGTCGCTGCAGACGCTGTTTCTGGCCGGCGATATCTGGCCGATCATTTTGGTGAACAGCGGTGCGCTGGTCTTGATGGCGACGATCTTTCTCGGGCTGACGCTGCGCAAGACGCACAAGTCTTTGGAATAGGCGGTCGATTATGTGGGGCCGTATCCGTGCGCTGATCGTCAAAGAGTTTCTGGCTGTCTGGAAAGACAAGAAAAGCCGGACGGTCATCATCGTGCCGCCGCTCATCCAGCTTCTTGTCTTCGGCTATGCCGCGACCTTCGACGTGCACCACGTCGCGACCGCGATCTATAACGAGGATTCCGGAATCGCATCACGCCAGCTTATCGCCCGCTTCGCGGGCTCGCCGTCTTTCGATGTGATTTCCCATCTCTCGCGGGAGGCGGACATCCGGAAGGTCATCGATCCGAAACAGGCCAGTCTCGTCATCCATATCGGCCCGACCTTTTCGCGCGATCTCATCGCGCACCACCCGGCGAAGGTTCAGTTTATCGTCGACGGACGGGAGTCCAATACGGCGTTGATCATTCTCGGTTATGCCCAACGGATCGTGGCGGCGTTCAATAATGAATGGCTCAAGGACCACAGCCAGCCGCTGCCGCCCGCTCAACTCGTGGTCCGATCCTGGTTCAACCCCAATCTCGAAAGCCAGTGGTTCATCGTGCCGGGCATCGTGGCGCTGCTGACGCTGGTGGTCACGACCGTCGTCACGGCGCTGAGCGTCGCTCGCGAACGCGAGGTCGGCACGTTCGAACAGCTTCTGGTGACGCCGTTCAGGCCGTTCGAGATCATGATCGGCAAATCCGTGCCCGCGATGATCATAGGCTTCATCGAAGGCACCATCATCATTGCGGTCGGCGTGTTCTGGTTCGGCGTGCCGCTGCGGGGAAATCTGGCCTTGCTCTATGCCGGCTTGTTTCTCTACATCCTCGCAGTGATTGGCGTCGGGCTCATGATCTCGTCGATCTCGCGGACCCAACAGCAGGCGATCCTCGGGACCTTTCTGTTCATCGTGCCGGCGGTAATCCTGTCCGGCTTCGCCACGCCGATCGCCAATATGCCGCAATCGATCCAGTATCTTACGCTCGCCAACCCGATGCGGTACTTCCTGATTATCGTGCGCGGGATCTTCCTCGAAGGCCTGCCGGCCCACTTGGTGTACGGCCTGTTATGGCCGATGGCCGTCATCGCCGTCGTGACGCTGTCGAGCGCAAGCTGGCTGTTTCGCCGCCGTCTGGGGTGATGCGTCGCTCAGGCGTTATTTGCGCTCAAACGCCGAGGTGAGCCAGCCGCAGGCTTCGGCGACGGCGCGCCGGCTGATCTCCGCCGGTATCCCGAAAAAGCCGTGGATGGCGCCGGCATAGTGGCTGTAAACGCAGTCGTTGCCGGCGTCCATGAGCCGCAGCGCGTAGGTCCGGCCCTGGTCAAGCAGCGGATCGAAGCCGGCCGTCATGACAAAAGCCGGGGGCAATCCGCCCAGATCTTCCATAAGAAGCGGGGAGGCGTGCGGATGGTTCCCGTCGGAATCACCCAGATACATGTCTTCGAACCATGTCATGTCGGCCGTCCGCAGGAAGTATCCCTCGCCGTTGCGGGCCATCGAGCCTTCCAAGGGCGGGCGAAGCTGCGTGACGGGATAAATCAGGAGTTGGCCGCGAAGTCCGGTGTCGCCTTCGTCGCGCAGGCGTAAGGCCACCCCGGTCGCGAGATTGCCGCCCGCGCTGTCCCCACCGACGATGATGCGGCCGGGATCGCCTCCGATTTCGGTCGCATGGGCCTGAATCCATTTGACGGCCGCGAGCGCGTCTTCCGGCGCGGCCGGGAAGGGGTGCTCCGGGGCCAGCCGATAGTCGACCGACACGACGATGCAGTCGGCGCCGAGAGCAACATTCCGGAGGAGCGAGTCATGAGACTCGAGGTTTCCCAGAACGAAACCGCCGCCGTGGAAATAGACCAGGACGGGCAAACCGTGCTTTGGCGCCGGATAGTAGATACGCACCGGTATATCGCCCACCGGTGTCGACAATGTGCGATTGACGACATCGGCGATCGCCGCCGGATCCTCGATCGGAAGCGCGGAGCCTTCTCGAAGCAGCTCAAGCGGGACTTCGCTCAGCGGCGGGCCGTTAAGTTCTTCAAGTAACGTCGCAAGTTCGGAATCGACAGGCATGAATTGGTCCCCCTCGCCGGAAATTGTATGTGCCGGGCGGGCAAGGGCGCAATGCAAATTCGGCCCGGTCTTGCGACTTGTTTGCGTCCCGGGGAGCGGCTCGCGCCGGCTATTTGTCTTTAGTCTGCTCGGAGAGCCGTTCGGGCCAGCGCCAGTTGCGGATTTCGGGCATATCCTCGCCGTGGCTGGCGATGTATTCGCGGTGCTCGATCAGTTTGTCGCGGACAAACTGCTTTAGATACGCCGCCTTGTAGCCGAGACCGGGTACGCGGTCGATGACATCGCTGACGAGATGGAACCGGTCGAGATCGTTGAGGACGACCATGTCGAATGGCGTGGTCGTGGTGCCTTCCTCCTTGTATCCGCGCACGTGCATGTTGTCGTGATTAGTCCGGCGATAGGTCAGACGGTGAATAAGCCAGGGATAGCCATGGAAGGCGAAGACGATCGGCTTGTCCGTGGTGAAGAGATCGTCGAAATCCCGGTCGGACAGGCCGTCAGGATGTTCTTCCTGGGGCTGGAGCGTCATCAGATCCATGACGTTGATGACACGCACCTTCAGATCCGGCAAATGTTCCCGGAGCAGGCACACGGCGGCGAGCGTCTCGAGTGTCGGCACGTCGCCGCAGCAGGCCATTACGACATCGGGCTCGGCGCCCTGGTCGTTGCTGGCCCATGACCAGATCCCGATGCCCGCCGTGCAATGCCGGATGGCGGCCTCCATGCCGAGCCATTGTGGCGAGGGCTGTTTGCCGGCGACGATCACATTGACGAAATCCCGGCTCCGCAAGCA
This sequence comes from uncultured Alphaproteobacteria bacterium, assembly GCA_963821875.1. Classification (GTDB taxonomy): domain Bacteria; phylum Pseudomonadota; class Alphaproteobacteria; order CAVTAV01; family CAVTAV01; genus CAVTAV01. Next base: position 2,911,405 of record CAWGFE010000002.1, on the reverse strand, counting down.
TTTGTCGGCGACATAGAGCAGGCAGTTGGCGTCGGGCGGCAGATAGACCCGGATGATACTGGCTTTTTTATTCACGACGTGGTCGATGAAGCCGGGATCCTGATGGGAGAAGCCGTTGTGGTCCTGCCGCCAGACATGCGAGGTGAGGAGGTAGTTGAGCGATGCGATCGGCCGCCGCCAGGGGATCTCCTTGCTGACCTTCAGCCACTTGGCGTGCTGATTGAACATCGAATCGATAATGTGAATGAAGGCTTCGTAGCACGACATGAGTCCGTGCCGGCCGGTGAGGAGATAGCCTTCAAGCCACCCCTGGCAGGTATGCTCGCTCAGGATTTCCATCACCCGGCCGTCGGATGCCAGATGGTCGTCCTCGGGTAACGTCTCGGCTTCCCATGCGCGGTCGGTCACTTCGAAAAGCGCGCCGAGCCGATTGGAATTGGTCTCGTCCGGCCCCATCACGCGGAAATTCCGGGCCGGCGCGTTCAGCTTCATGATGTCCCGCAGGAACAGGCCCATCGTCCGCGTGGCCTCGCCGGTGGTGACGCCCGGTTTTTCGATCTTGAGGCCGTAATCCCGGAAATCCGGAAGCCGGAGGTTCTTGAGCAGTAGCCCGCCATTCGCATGAGGGTTGGCGCTCATCCGCCTCTCGCCTGCCGGTGGGAGCGCGGCGAGCTCCGGCGTTAGCTGACCGTCCTCCTCGAACAACTCCTCCGGCCGGTAGCTCTTCATCCAGTGTTCGAGAAGCGCGACGTGCTCCGGCTTGGTCGCCATCTCGGCGAACGGCACCTGATGCGAGCGCCAGTAGCCTTCTACTTTGAGCCCGTCGACCTCCTTGGGCCCGGTCCACCCTTTCGGACTTCTGAGAACGATCATCGGCCAATGGAGGGCGGGCCGCCGCGTCTCCGTTGCGGGCGGTGGTCTGGATAACCTCGATTTCGGCGAAGACGGCGTCCAGCGTGCTGGCCATTTTCTGATGCATCACGGCCGGGTCCGAGCCCTCGACGAAATAGGGCTTGTACCCGTAGCCGGTGAGCAGTTGCTCGAGCTCTTCATGAGGGATGCGGGCCAGCACGGTCGGATTGGCGATCTTGTAGCCGTTCAGATGCAGGATCGGCAGAACCGCTCCGTCGCGCGCCGGATTGAGGAACTTGTTGGAGTGCCAGGCGGTCGCGAGAGGACCTGTCTCCGCTTCCCCGTCGCCGACGACGCAGACCGCGACGAGATCGGGGTTGTCGAAGACGGCGCCGAAGGCATGCGAGATCGAATAGCCGAGTTCGCCGCCTTCGTGGATCGAGCCGGGCGTCTCGGGGGCGCAGTGGCTTGGAATGCCGCCAGGGAAGGAAAACTGGCGAAACAGCCGCTTCATCCCGCGCACGTCCTGCGAGATGTCCGGATAGACCTCGCCATAGGTGCCTTCGAGATAGGTGTTGGCGACGATTCCCGGCCCGCCATGGCCCGGCCCGGTTATGAAAATCGCGTTCAGATCGCGGTTTCGGATGACGCGGTTCATATGGGCATAGATGAAATTGAGGCCCGGCGTGGTGCCCCAATGGCCCAACAGGCGCGGCTTTATGTGTTCGAGCCTGAGCGTCTCGCGCAGTAGAGGGTTGTCCATCAGATAGATCTGGCCGACCGAGAGATAGTTTGCCGCGCGCCAATAGGCATCGAGCTTGCGGAGATCGTCGGCCGATAGGGGGCCGGCAGGTTCTGTTTTCGGCGTCATGTGCTGTGCTCCGGAATTATGGCGAAGTGGTCGCGAGTTCTCAGCGTTTGCCGTGCGATAACGAGCTCTTCGTTCGTCGGGATGCGCCAGACCGAAACCCGGCTTGCCGCGTCGCTGATCTGCGGCTCGTTGTCGGCGTTTGCCGCATCGTTCGCTGTGATGCCCAGCCAGTGCGCCTTGCGGCAGATGCGCTGACGGATCTCGGATGCGTTCTCGCCGATGCCGCCCGTGAAGACCAGGGCGTCGAGACCCCCGAGCGCCGCGGCCAGCGCCCCAATTTCCCGATTGACGCGGTCCACGAACAGGTCGATGGCCTGTTCGGCATGCGGGTTGTCGCTGGCCAGAAGATCCCGCATGTCGCCGCTGACTTCGGAGACCCCGAGCAGGCCGGACTTATGGTGCAGCAGGTCCGATACGGCGTCCGTGTCCAATCCCTTGGTCTTCAGAAGATATAATACGACGGCCGGATCGATCGCACCGCTTCTCGTCGCCATGGGCAGCCCGTCGAGAGGCGTGAAGCTCATGGTCGTCGCGACGCTTTTCCGGCCCTGCATCGCACACAGACTCGCGCCGTGGCCGAGATGGGCCACGATCACGCGGCCGTCGGCTTTGTCATCGAGATATCCCGGGAGAACGCTCGCGATATAGTCATAGGACAGGCCGTGAAAGCCGTATCGGCGCACACCTTCGTCAGAGAGCGTGCGGGGCAGGGCGAAAAGCTGCTCCGTTGGCGGCATCGTGTGGTGGAACGCCGTGTCGAAACAGGCGACCTGAAGCATCCCGGGCTTGAGCCGCTGAAGCGTCGATATGGCCTCGAGATTGTAAGGCTGATGCAGAGGGGCGAGCGGGATCAGATCCCGCAGTTTATGCAGCACGGCCTCGTCGACGACGGTAGGGCTGTGAAATGACATGCCGCCATGAACCACGCGATGGCCGGCCGCGATGATGTTCAGATCGGCGCCGGACTCCTCAAGCCAGCCAAGCAGATGCGAAAGAGCGTCCCGATGTCCGCTGGTTTGAATGGATTCGTCGATCAGGGGCGCGTCCAAGGCGCTTTGAACGGTGAAACGGCCCGTATTCCCAATGCGGTCGACCTCGCCGCGAAGCTCCGGATCAAGCGCAGTCGCGCCGTCCGCGACTGAAAATGCCGCGAATTTCAGGCTGGATGAGCCTGCGTTGATGGCGAGAACGGCTTGTTTCACGCGGTTTCCCGGGGCGTTTGATTGTTCGGCGGGCAGTCGAGCGAGGCTGCGCATCGCCCAGCGGAGTCGAAATTTCGAACGTCGCCGCTATCCTTGCGTTTAAGTCGCAGGTTAGCGTTGATGAGAATCAAGCGCCGCGTTTGCGGAGATGACAAGCTCTCCAATCTCTCCGCCATTGGGAGTTCCCGCCAAAGATGACGATCAAAACCGTCGAAACAGAACCGTTTCCCGATCAACGTCCCGGAACGTCGGGCCTGCGCAAGAAGGTGTCCGTCTTTCAGGCGCCCCATTATCTGGAGAATTTTGTCCAGTCGGTGTTCGATACGCTGCCGGGACACGGGGGCGAGACACTGGTGCTGGGTGGCGACGGGCGGTTCTATAATCGCGATGCGATCCAGATCATTCTGAAGATGGCCGCGGCCAACGGTTTCGCGCGAATTCTCGTGGGCCGTGAGGGGCTTCTGTCGACGCCGGCGGCCTCCGCCGTCATCCGCAAACATCGCGCGTTCGGCGGCATTATCCTCTCCGCCAGCCACAATCCCGGCGGCCCGGACGGGGATTTCGGCATAAAGTACAACGCCACCAATGGCGGCCCCGCGCCTGAATCCCTGACCGAAGCGATCTATGCGCGAAGCCGGGAGATCTCCGCCTATCGGCTTCTAGACGCGCCGGACGTCGATATCGAGCATGTAGGCGAGACCGTTCTTGGAGAAACGGTCGTGCAGGTTGTCGATCCCGTCGCCGACTATGCCGATCTGATGGAGACTCTGTTCGACTTCGATCGGCTTCGGGATCTCCTCAAAGACGGTTTCCGGATGCGCTTCGACGCCATGCACGCCGTAACGGGCCCATATGCCCATGCCATACTCGAGGGCTGTCTCGGCGCGCCGAAAAGCTCGGTGATCAACGGCAAGCCCCTCGAAGACTTCGGCGGAGGGCATCCCGATCCAAATCTGGTTTACGCCCATGATCTGGTCGCGGCGATGAATGCCGCAGATGCGCCCGATTTTGGCGCGGCGTCCGATGGTGACGGTGACCGGAACATGATCCTGGGGCGCGGCTTCTTCGTGACCCCGAGCGACAGCCTCGCGGTTCTCGCCGCCAACGCGCATCTCGCACCCGGCTACCGCAGCGGACTGGCCGGTGTGGCGCGCTCCATGCCGACCAGCCGGGCGGTCGACCGGGTCGCCCGGGATCTCGGCATCCCGTGTTTCGAGACGCCGACCGGCTGGAAGTTTTTCGGCAATCTGTTGGATGCCGGAAAGATAGACCTGTGCGGCGAGGAGAGTTTCGGGACAGGCTCGATGCATGTCCGTGAAAAGGACGGTCTCTGGGCGGTCCTTCTTTGGCTCAACATCCTGGCCGAACGGCGGCAATCGGTAAGCGAGATCGTGACCGAACACTGGCGGCGCTACGGGCGTGATTTCTATTCCCGGCACGACTATGAGCATGTCGACGGCGATGCGGCCAAAGACCTGCTGGAATCGCTTCGTCAACGCGCTGGTGCGCTCGCGGGGCGGTCGTTTGGCGGAGCCGTCGTCACCGCTGCGGATGATTTCAGCTACGCCGATCCCGTCGATCAAAGCGTCACGCCGCATCAGGGCATTCGGCTCTTTTTCGGTGACGACGCTCGTATCGTCTACCGGCTATCCGGAACGGGCACCGGAGGGGCGACCTTGCGTGTCTATCTCGAACGTTATGAGCCGGATGCCGCGCGGCATGGTGACGATGTGCAAACCACGCTTGGCGATCTCGCGACTATATCGCGTGAGATCGGGGAGATCCCCAAACGTCTGGGCCGCGACGCGCCATCGCTCGTGACGTGATGGCTTGCCGGCTACTCGGCGCTCGAACCCGGTGTTTTTTCCTGAAGGGACTGCAAATAGACGATCAACTCGAAAATCCGAGCATGGGCCATCCGCTGTCCGACTTCGTCCTTACGGTCCTCGGTATACCGCTCGCCCCAGACCGGCATCTTGATCGTGCCGTGCGCCCGCTCGACGTTACGTCCATCAATGGTGTGATAGACATGAATATATGGGAAAAAACCGCGATTTTTGGCGGATAGCTGCGTGAGATCCGGCAGCGACGTCTTGAACAGATCCGCTACCGGCCCGTGACCCTTTCCGTCCTCGCCATGGCACGCTGCGCAATGGTTCTGGAACTCGGTTTCGCCCGCCACCCATGCATAGGTGTTCTTGTCGATCTTTTCACTTATCGACTGGGCGGAAGAGTTGGTGGGAAGCCAGGCCGCGAGAGCGGCGAAGGCGGCCAGGGAAAATACGCAAAGACGGTTACTATCAAAGGCTTTCGTCACTGATCTTGGCATTTGTTCATCTCCCAAATCCGCGATCACTGCGTTTCTTTCCACCCGCTCCGGCCCAGGCCGGATACGTCGGCAGAATAGTTGGAGTCTATTGAGGAAGAGAGGCGCAACCTTTGACGCAGATCAAACCGTGGTCGGCCCCGACAAGCACTTGCCCACCTGGCCGTTTCACTCACGATGAATTGAAAAGACGTCAGAACCGAAATCGGACGTTCGATTTAGGATATCCAAGAACGTAATTGACTGGGGCGATACAGTTTAATTTTTCTCTATCGGACGACGGAAAGAATCTGCTTGGTTCTGTTCGAAATGATACAGAAGCGCATAGTGAATACAAATTAGCCTATTGAAGTGCTTTAGGTAGTGCAAATCACTCGCACTTGCGCTATCGTTAACGTTCAGCAATCAAGCGATTGACCGTTGCCGCTTCAGCTTTGCGACGCGTGTCTCCTTCAGAAAAGAAGGGTTAGGTCAATGCCCAGTTACCGCTGCTACTTTTTTGGTCAAGGCGATCAGCCGAACGGCCACCAGCGTATCTACACAGCCGCTCATACCATCGATGCGAGAACGGATAGCGAAGCGCTGGTAAAAGCCCACGCGATCTACCGGAATCGTGAGGCCCCGCACGGCTTTGAGGTCTGGCAATCGGAAACGTTGGTCAGTCGCCATCCGGCGCCCAAGGAACAGGCTGCCGAAGAGACAGCACCTCAAGGTGCAGGTAAGTGAGTGCCGAACGGGAAGACGTGTCATGCTCTCCGGGTCGGCCGGATAAAACCGAACGCCGAAAGGGGCGGCCTTTCGCGGGCCGAAAGAGGTATGTGCGCCGACTCGGCGGCGATCCGCTTTCGAATATCGTGGTCAGGACGGGCTTCGATTTGCCGGGCATTCCCGATCGATCTCGAGGAAGCAGAACGGCGTGATCTCGAAGCCATCATGTCGCGTCGGCGACTTGACCGCGGCCAGATGCTGCTCACCGAAGGGGACGAACCGCTCTATACCTATGGCGTTTTGGGCGGAGGCCTGAAGCTCGTCAAATGCTTGCGTGATGGCCGTACGCAGATGACCGGTTATCTGTTGCCGGGGGATTCTCTGGGCCTGCCGATATATGGAGGCTATCCCTATTCGGCGGAAGCGCTGGCCGATACCGTCGTCTGTCAGTTTCCCACCACTGCCTTGATGGCATTGTTCAAACGACATCCCCGGCTCCAATTCCAACTGCTGGAAATTACCTGCGGCGAATTGTCTCTGGCCCAGGAGCATATGCTGCTGCTCGGCCGAAAAACGATGATCGAGCGCGTTTGTACGTTTCTTGTCGGCCTGCTCGAACGGATAGAACGCTGGGGCGGTCACGTCGATTCCTTCCGGATCCCCCTTCGCCGCGGCGAGATCGCCGACTATCTCGGGGTTACTATCGAAACCGTCAGCCGCACCTTCAGCCGGCTGCAACGCGACGGCCTGATCGCGATCGAGCACGGGAACGGCGTGAAGATTCTCGATCGCCCGAAGCTCGCCGCGATGGCCATCGGCCGCTGAGAAGCGACGACACTTTACCTTATTGCCCTGAATCAAATCGCTGGATGGCCAAATAGGCGTTATATGGCCTAAGTGTTATTTTGGCTGTTCCACTCAGTCGCAGATATTCTGAGACATGGCAGACCGTCGAGAAGCGCGGCGCGCGCAAATAGTGCCATTGCAGACCAAGCTCGATTTTCTGGGTAAGGCTGGCAGCTACCCGGAGGGCGCCGGTCATGTCGAGGCCGTCGAGACCCATATGTCGTGGGTGTTTCTCACCGATCGGCATGCCTACAAACTCAAAAAGCCGGTTCACTATGACTTTCTCGATTTCTCGACGCTGGAGGCCCGGCGTTTCGACTGCGAGGAAGAGGTCCGCCTCAACCGGCGGCTTGCCGCGAATGTCTATCTCGGCCTGGTTGCCGTGACGCTGGAGCCGGACGGCCGGCTGGCGCTGGACGGTGAGGGCGACGCCGTCGAATGGCTGGTCAAAATGCGCCGTCTCTCGAACGAGCGGCGTTTGGATACGCTGATCAAATCCGGCGCGCTCAGGCCTTGGGATCTGGAGGCGGTCGGAGAGATCCTGTCGGAGTTCTACTGCGATGCCGTGCCGGTGAGCATCGATTCGGACGCCTACCGGCGCAAATACGAGAAACAGATCGCGGAATGCAAGGAAGATCTCCTCTATCTCGGCAGCGACGACATACGGGAGTCGACCAAGCGTGTTTCCGAGACGCTGACCGAATTCGTCAGCCGCAATGCGTCCCTGCTGGATGCCCGCGTGAGGGAGAATCGGATCGTCGAAGCCCATGGGGATCTTCGGCCGGAGCATGTTTTCCTGGAATTGCCGCCGGTGATCATCGACTGCCTCGAATTCAGCCGGTTTTTTCGCGATCTGGATCCGGCTGAAGAACTCTCTTATCTCGCCATGGAATGCGAACTGCTTGACGGCCGTTCGGTGGGCGACGAGCTATTCCGCAGCTACAGGACGAAATCAGGGGACAAACCGTCTCCCGCCCTGCTGGATTTCTACAAGGCGTATCGCGCTTTCGTCCGCGCGAAGCTCGCCATCTGCCATTTCAAGGACCCCGATGTTCGCGATCATCAGAAATGGCACGACCAGACGGCCCTCTATCTCCGCCGCGCGATGGCCTATCTGCATGTCCTCGATGGCGCCGACGGAAAATAGCCCGACCTCGGGTCCTAGGCGCTGTGCATCCCGCTGATGACGTCGGCGAAAAGCGGAGCGCTCGAGAGAAGTTCCACCTTGTCGGCGACCTTCGTTCCAGCCAGCCGGAAGGGCGGTACCGTGTCGGTAACCACCACCTTGAGAATGGCGTCATTCGCCAGGATCTGCTCGCAACCCGGTAGAAACAGCCCGTGGGTCGCCGCGACATAGATCGCCTTGGCGCCTTGTTCCTGGCAGGCCGTCACGGCGCGTGAAACGGTGGTGCCGGTTCCGATGATGTCGTCCATGATGATCGCCACCTTGTCGCGGACGTTACCGGCCAGAGTGGTTCCGGAGACGACGCCTTCGCTGCGATATTTCTCCATGACCGCCATGCCGGCCGGTTCCGGCAGATGCGGCGCAAGGGCCTGGCCGAGCGAGGCGGCGCGTTTGACGCCGCCCATATCGGGGGACACGAGCACGACGTTGCTGTTTCGCATCGCCTCGCCGAAATAGTCGACGAACAGGGGATCCGCATGGATGAGATCGGTGTGGCAGCGGAAGGCGTTCTGGAACGCCGCACGGTTGTGCACGTCCATCGTGATGACCTGATCCGTCCCCACGGCTTCGAACAGGCTCGCGACATAGCGGGTGGTCACCGGATCCTGGAATTTCGACCTCTGGTCTTTGCGGGCATAGCAGAGATAGGGGGTTATCGCTGTTACACGCGCGGCCCCGGCATCCTTGAGAGCGCCGATGAAGAACAGCAGGCGGCAAAGTTTGTCGTTCACGCTGGCATGATCATCGCCGTAGAGGGACTGGACGACATAAGCGTCCCGTCCACGCACGGTGGCCACAGGCCGGGCCTTGTGCTCGCCGTCCTCGAATTCGCGTTCCTCATGCTGGCTGAGCGGAACTTCCAGCGCGTCGCTGATCCTCTCGCCGATTTCCTTGCTGGCGTTCAATGCGAAAAGTTCGATGCTTCCGAATGCCGTCATGGCCCGCGTCCCTCGGTGTGACTAATTTGAGAACTATGGGCCCGGGATACGCCGCGATTCATTGACGCACATCAATCACGGGCGCTTCAAAAGCGCCTTCAGATCGACCCAACGCCGCGTGTTCAGCACGTCGTCGAGCTCGAGCCAGCCGCGGCGGCATAGAAGCTCTCTTTCCAGTCGTCGTAACTCCAGCCGCTCGTTCCGATCCAGAGCTTTTTGGTCGTCATGGGGCGCTCTATCGCGCGGTTCGGGTGCTCGCCATTATTCAGCTACGGAGCGCCGGGGTGATTTGTTCGCCAAATCGGCCTCGATTTTTGCAATCCGCACGGTGGTCGGAATGACCGTATCGGGATTGAGGCTGATCGAGTTGATGCCCTGGCGCACCAGGAATTCCGCCACTTCCGGGAAATCCGAGGGGGCCTGGCCGCAGATGCCCGAATGCCGGCCGTTCCGCTTTGCACCTTCGACGGCCTGACGGATCGCCTCCATCACGCCGGGATCGCGTTCGTCGAAGTCGAAGGCGACGATTTCGGAGTCGCGATCCACGCCGAGCACCAGCTGGGTAAGGTCGTTCGATCCGATCGAGAAGCCGTCGAAAAGCTTGGCGAAAGCGTCGATCTGGATGACGTTGTTGGGAATCTCGCACATCACGAAGACTTCCAGCCCGTTCTCGCCGCGCTTGAGCCCGTGTTTCGCCATGACGTCCAGAACCGCTTCGGCTTCCCCGACACGGCGGCAGAACGGGATCATCACGCGGACATTGGCGAGGCCCATGTCGTCGCGAACCCGTTTCAGGGCGGCGCATTCCAGCGCGAAGCCTTCCTCGTAATTAGGGTGGGCGTAGCGGGACGCGCCCCGGAAGCCGATCATCGGATTGGATTCAACGGGCTCGAAGGACTTGCCGCCCAGAAGGTTGGCGTATTCGTTGGTTTTGAAGTCCGACATGCGAACGATGACCGGCTTGGGATAGAAGCCCGCCGCGAGCGTGCCGACGCCTTCCGAGAGCTTTTCGATGAAGAACGCGCCGCCGTCGCGATAGTGGCGGGTGAGATGCTCGATCTCTTGCTGCTCGCGTTTGCTGGACACCCGGTCGGGATGCAGCAATGCCATCGGGTGGGCTTTGACGTATTCCGCGATGATGAATTCGAGCCGCGCCAGCCCGACACCGTCATTCGGCAGAAAGCTCATATGGAAGGCGCTGTCCGGATTGCCGAGATTGATCATCACCTTGGTCTGTGTCCGGGGAACGTTGCCGGTATCGATTTCATGCGTCTCGAAGGGAACCGCGCCGTCATAGATCTTGCCGTCGTCGCCTTCCGCGCAGGAAACCGTAACCATCTCTCCCGCCGCCAGCTTTCTCGTCGCGTCACCGGCGCCGACAACGGCCGGAATGCCGAGCTCGCGGGCGACGATCGCGGCATGGCAGGTCCGTCCGCCGCGATTGGTCACGATGGCGGCGGCCCGTTTCATGACCGGCTCCCAGTCCGGCGAGGTGGTGTCGGCGACGAGCACATCGCCGTCGGAAAATTCCGAGAGCGCGGCGGCATCCGCTATAAGCGTCACCGGCCCCGCCGCGATCTTCTCGCCGACCGCGCGGCCGATCGCCAGAACCTCGGCTTTGCCTTTCAGCGTGTACTGGTAGAATTTGCCTCTCTCGCGCCGCGAGGCGACTGTTTCCGGCCGCGCCTGAATGATGAAAAGCTCGCCAGATTCGCCGTCCTTGGCCCATTCGAGATCCATGGGCATCGTGTGTCCGGCGTGGTCGCTGTAGTGCTTTTCGATCTCGATCGCATAACCGGCGAGGGCCAGCACTTCGTCATCGGTGATGCAGAAGCGTTCCCGATCTTCCCGTTTGGTCCGGAGATTGCGCGTGGAGTTACGCCCGGCCCGTTTGGCATAGACCATCGTCATCTGCTTGGCGCCGAGGCGTCGCCGCAGAACGGTGCGATACCCCTCGTCATAGGTTGGCTTGTGAACGAGGAATTCGTCCGGATCGACGGCGCCCTGCACGACGTTTTCGCCCAGGCCAAAAGCCGCGTTGACCAGCACGACATCGCGAAAGCCGGACTCGGTATCCAGCGTGAACATCACGCCGCTTGCCGCTTCGTCGGAGCGGACCATTTTCTGGACCGCGATGGAGAGTGCGACCTTGAAATGGTCGAAACCGTTGTCGATCCGGTAGCCGATGGCCCGATCCGTGAAGAGCGAGGCGAAGCATCGCTTGCAGGCGTCGACAAGGCCGTCCTTGCCGCGAATATTGAGATAGGAGTTGTGCTGGCCCGCGAAGGAAGCGGTCGGCAGGTCTTCGGCGGTCGCGCTGCTTCGCACGGCGACATCGATCTCGGCGCCATATTGCTTTTCCAATGCTTCATAGGCGTGGTGAATATCCTGTATCAGCTCGTCGGATAGCGGCGCGTCGTATATGAGGCGCCGGAGGGCCGCTCCGCGGCGAGAAAAGTCCTTCACGTCGCGCTTGTCGATTCCGCGGAGCAATTTGCGCATCGTCGGAGCGAGATCGGACGCGGAGAGCAGGTGGCGATAGGCCTCGGCCGTAACCGCAAAGCCGTTTGGCACCTTGACGCCCCGCGCCGTCAGCGATCGGTACATCTCGCCGAGCGAAGCCGTTTTGCCGCCGACAAGCGGCACGTCATCGAGGCCGATCGCCTCGAACCAGCGGATAAATTTTTCGCGATTGCTCGGCATCTTTCATGCCTCCCGTCCCGTTCCTGTAACTGGAGTCTATGCGACGGGCCGTCCGCCTCTGTTGATTTGCGTCAAGGGAGAATTGGACGATATCGCTAGTCTGCCTATATGGGAAACCATCTGAAGGTGGATAACGATGGACGATATTTCGAACGACAAAGTCTGCTTTGTTATCGTCAAGGCGCGGGAATTCGACGCCAAGGTGCCGGTCGAAGAACCCGATCCGGGATCGAACAGCGCGGATGACGGCGAACGCGAAATCCTGGTGGACTACGCGGACGACGCCACCTTTGAAGAATTGAAGACCTTCATCGATTCGCTGGATCGTGACGAGCAATGCGCGCTCATCGCGCTGACCTGGGTCGGCCGCGGGACGTATAGTGCGGACGAGTGGCGCGAGGCGCTGCAGGAAGCGCATGACGAAGCCAATGAGAGGGCCGCCGAGTATCTTCTCGGCACGCCGCTCCTTGCAGATTATCTGGAAGAGGGGTTGAGCCAGTTTGGCGAAGACTGCACCGGCTTTGAGATGGGACACCTTTAATGGGAGGACCAATCATGTCGTCAGATAACGGAACGTCGAAACCTCAGAATGTGCTGACCGGTGCCGAGGTCCTGGAAATTATCGGCGCGGCGGAGGATGAAGTCGTGTTGGATATCCTCGAGACCGGCGCGACGGCCCAGCAGGTCCTGGAAGCGTTCGAGAGAGTCTCAGGCAATACGTCACTCGGCGAGGATCTGGAAAAACCGGCCGACACGACCGTGCTGCAGATTATGGAAATCCTGTCCCGGGACCAGGAGCTCGAGGACGAGGAATAGTCTCGATCACCACCGCCCGACGGTCGAAATCCGGGCGAGAAGGGGTGGCCACGAAATGACAAATCTCAGCGGGGCGGAAAAAAAGATCGAAAAGGATGTCGTAATCGGCCGGATCGGACTTCCCGGCACTCTTGCCATTCCCGAGTCGGCGCGCGGGGTGATCATCTTTGCGCATGGCAGCGGCAGCAGCCGGCTGAGTCCGCGTAATAGAAAAGTCGCTGCTGCTTTGCAGGAAGCGGGGTTCGGGACCTTGCTGCTGGATCTCTTGACCGAGGCCGAAGCGGCGGACCGGGAGAACGTTTTCGATGTCGAACTGCTCGGGCGGCGGCTCTTCATGGTGACGGAGTGGCTTCTCGATGAGCCGCTGACGGACGATCTGCCCATCGGTCTTTTCGGTGCCAGCACCGGAGCGGCGGCAGCGCTTTACGCGGCGGCCGACGGGCTTGCGCGCCTCAAGGCCGTCGTGTCGCGGGGCGGCCGGCCCGATCTTGCCGGGGACGTTCTGCCGCGTGTCCGCGTGCCGACGCTTCTGATCGTTGGCGGGAACGACGATATCGTCATCCAGTTGAACCGGCGGGCAATCAAGCAGATGACGTGCTTGCGTCAGTTGGAGATCGTTCCGGGCGCGACTCACCTGTTCGAGGAACCGGGTTGCATGGACCATGTCGTCGATCTCACGATCGATTGGTTCCGGCGCTATCTGACATACGCCGCGGTCGCGAACCATGTTTAGGGATCGAGCGGAGGCCGGGCAGCTTCTGGCGGAACGCCTCAGCAAATACGAAAACGAAGACGTGCTCGTCCTGGCGCTGCCGCGTGGTGGGGTGCCGGTGGGGTTCGAGATCGCCAAACGGCTTCACGCGCCTCTCGACGTCGCGATCGTGCGCAAGATCGGAGCGCCGATGCAAGAGGAGCTGGCGATCGGCGCAATCGTGGACGGCGCGCATCCAATCGTCGTTCTCAACGACAATCTCGTCGCGGAACTCGGTATTTCGCGTTTCTATATCGACCGCCAGGAACAGGAACTGCTCAAGGAAATCGAGCGGCGGCACAGGCTCTATCGCCGGGGCCGCGAAAGCTATGACGTCGCCGGTCGGACGGTGATCGTGGTCGACGATGGTATCGCAACGGGTGCGACCGTCCGGGCGGTCCTCAAGGCCTTGCGGCAGGGCAAACCAGCGAAGCTCGTTCTCGCGGTGCCGGTCGCCCCGCCAGATACGATCGCCAGCCTTTCCGGTGAAGTCGACGACCTTGTGTGCCTTGACGTGCCGCGTGGTTTCATGGCGATCAGTATGTTCTATGGCAGGTTCGATCAGACGAGTGACAGCGAGGTCGTCAGGCTTCTGGAGGCCGCGGAGAAGTTCCAGACCGCGGGATCGCAGTAATCGCCGGCGACATCTTCGGAGCGGGGCATGACGCAGTCCTCGAAGATTCTTGAAATCGCAAAAAATTATCTGGCGCGGGGCTGGGCCGTCGTCCCGATGGCGCTTGGCGAAAAGCGCCCGATCGTGAAATGGGAAGAATTTCAGGATCGCTTGCCCACGGAGCAAGATGTTAAGACCTGGTTCACGCGTTGGCCGAACTCCAATATTGGCATCGTAACCGGCAAGGTCTCCGGACTGGCCGTGATCGATGTCGATCCGCAGCACGGCGGAACGGAAAGTCTTGGCCAGCTGGAGTCCGATTATCATCCGCTCCCGCCGACCCTTGAGGCCAGAACCGGCGGAGGTGGACGGCATCTCTATTTCCGCTATCCGAAACGAGAGTTGAGAAACCGCGTCGGCTTGCGGCCCGGCATCGATGTCAGGGCCGATGGCGGCGTCATCGTCGCGCCGCCATCCCTGCATCCGTCAGGCAAGCACTATGTTTGGGCGCCCGGGGCCGGACCGGACGAGCAAGCGCCCGCGCGACTGCCGCAATGGCTTGACGATCTGCTTCAGGATCCCGAGCCGGGCGGGGGCCATCCCGCGGCCTATTGGCGCGGCATCGCGCGCCAGGGCGTGGCCGAGGGCGCCCGCAACAACACCATCGCGTCCTTCACCGGCCACCTGCTGTTTCATGGTGTGGATCTGGACGTCGTGAAGGAGCTGCTGCTCGCCTGGAATCGGGACCGTTGCCGCCCGCCGCTCGCCGATGATGAAGTGATCCGCACGGTCGAGAGCATTGCGCGGCTGCATCAACGTCACTCAATGCCATTTAGTTGATCTAGGTCAACGCGGCTAACTTTCTGGCGTTGATACTGCGTGTGCCTACGCAGCACGAAAGTGATCAAACGTCATGGATTATGCGGTTATCAAGAAGTCCGGGGGGACGAGCCGCGCCGCACCGAACCTCAAGGATTACGAGTCCACGCGCGCAACCTTTCATTGGGACGATATCGAAAAGGAATTTGAGGGCCTTCCCGGTGGGAAGGGCCTGAATATTGCCCATGAAGCGGTCGATCGGCACGCCGCCAGTGATCTTCGCGACAAGGAAGCGATCCGATGGCTCGGTGCCGACGGTACCGAGATTTCCCTGTCATACGGCAAGCTGCGCGGACTGACGGACCGGTTCGCAAATGCGCTGCAGTCGCTGGGTGTCGGGAAGGGAGATCGGGTCTTCGTCCTGATGCACCGGGTGCCTGAACTCTACGTCGCGGCGCTTGGCACATTGAAGAACGGCAGCGTCTTTTGTCCGCTTTTCTCCGCCTTCGGGCCGGAACCGATCCGGTCCCGGATGGAGATCGGATCGGGCAAGGTTCTGGTCACGACCGAACGGCTGTACGCGCGCAAGATCGCTCCGATGCGCGAAAGCCTCACGGACTTGGAGCATGTCATCCTCGTCGGTGGCGGCAGCGGCGAGGGCGGCGTTCACGACTTCCAGACGCTGATCGAAGCCCAGTCTGCCGATTTCTTGATACCGCCTACTGCGCCGGAAGACATGGCGCTGTTGCATTTCACCAGCGGCACGACCGGCCGTCCAAAAGGCGCGATGCATGTCCACAAGGCGGCGGTCGCTCATTTGGCGACGGCGCGCTTTGCGCTCGATCTCAAGCCGGACGACGTCTTCTGGTGCACGGCGGATCCCGGATGGGTGACCGGGACATCCTACGGGATCATCGCCCCGCTTCTTGTCGGCGCAACCATGGTGGTAGACGAAGCCGAATTCGATGCCGAGCGCTGGTATGGCATTCTGCAGCATGAACGCGTGACCAACTGGTACACCGCGCCCACGGCAATCCGCATGCTGATGAAGGCCGGGGACGATCTGCCGAAACGCTTCAAACTGTCGAAGGTTCGGATCGCGTCGAGCGTCGGAGAACCACTCAATCCGGAAGCCGTGGTCTGGGGCAACGAGGTGCTCGGTCTGCCGTTCCACGACAACTGGTGGCAGACGGAAACCGGCGGGATCATGATCTCGAATTATGCCGCCATGGACATCAAGCCGGGCTCGATGGGCCGACCTTTGCCCGGCATCGAGGCCTCGATCGTTCAGCAGGACGACGACGGCGTCCACGAGGTTACCAAGCCGGATATGGTCGGCGAGTTGGCTTTACGACCCGGCTGGCCGTCGATGTTTCGGGGATATCTCCATGAGGACGAGCGATACAAGAAGTCCTTCGCGGGCGGCTGGTATCTCACCGGCGACATGGCTACGAGGGATGCCGACGGTTATTTCTGGTTCGTCGGCCGCGCCGACGACGTGATCAAGTCCGCCGGCCATCTGATCGGCCCCTTCGAAGTCGAAAGCGCGCTGCTCGAACATCCGGCCGTCGCCGAGGCTGGCGTGATCGGTGTGCCCGATCCTGTCGCGCTCGAAGTTGTGAAAGCCTATGTCGCGCTCAAAAAGGGCTTTGAGCCGACCGAGAAGCTCAACCGGCAGATCATGGCGCACGCCCGCAAACGTCTCGGGCCGGCGGTCGCGCCGCGCGAGATCGTTTTCCGGGACGATCTCCCCAAGACACGGTCGGGCAAGATCATGCGGCGGCTTCTGAAAGCCCGCGAACTCGGCCTTCCCGAAGGCGACACATCGACCCTGGAGCACGCGTCATGACGGCCGGAAAACCGCATCTCAGCCGCGAGCATGTGCTCGGCGTCCTGCGCACGATGGTGATGATCCGCCGGTTCGAGGAGAAGTGCGCGGAGCTTTACAGCGGCGGCAAGATCCGGGGCTTTCTGCATCTCTATGTCGGCGAGGAAGCCAATGCCGCCGGGCTTGGGCAGGCCATCGGGCCCGATGACGCCCTGGTCGCCACCTATCGCGAACATGGCCATGCGCTGGCGCGCGGCGTGCCGACGCGCAAGATCATGGCGGAGATGTTCGGCAAGATCGAAGGCTGCAGCCGGGGACGCGGCGGGTCCATGCATCTGTTCGACGCCGAGCACCGGTTGTACGGCGGTAACGCCATCGTCGCGGGCGGGCTGCCGTTGGCGGTCGGTATGGCGCTTGCCGACAAGATGCAGGGCCGCAAGCGGGTGACAGTCTGCTGCTTCGGGGAAGGGGCGGCGGCGGAAGGCGAGTTCCATGAGTCGCTCAATCTGGCGGCGCTCTGGAAACTGCCGGTTCTTTTCCTCTGCGAGAACAATCTCTATGCGATGGGCACCGCGCTGGTACGGTCCGAGTCCGAGCCGGACATTCATCGCCATGCCGAGTGCTACAATATTCCCGCCGAAATCGTGGACGGCATGGACGTCGTCGCCGTCGAGGTCGCCCTGCGCACCGCTGCCGAGCAGGTTCGCGAGACCGGCGAGCCGTTCTTCGTCGAGTCCCATACCTATCGCTTCCGGGCCCATTCGATGTTCGACCCCGAACTCTATCGCGACAAGGCCGAAGTCGAGGAATGGAAGAAGAAGGATCCGATCGACCGCTTCGCCGGATGGCTGAAATCGGCGGGACTTGTTCATGACGCCGATGTCGATGCGATCGAGAAGAGCGTCGCCGAAGAGATCGCCGACGCCATCGACTTTGCGGAAGCCGGGCAATGGGAGCCGGTCGAGGATCTGACACGCGACGTCTATACGCCGCCGGAAGCGGGGAGGGCGTAAGATGGCGACGATTACTTATCGCGACGCGATCCGGGCCGCGATGCGCGAAGCCCTCACGAACGACCCCCGCGTCTTCCTGATGGGCGAGGATGTCGGGAAATACGGCGGCTCTTACGCTTGCAGCAAGGGGTTTATCGAGGAATTCGGGCCGGATCGTATCCGGGATACGCCCTTGTCCGAATCCGGCTTTACGGGGGCGGGGATCGGGGCAGCGCTTGGCGGCATGCGCCCGATCGTGGAGATCATGACGGTCAATTTCAGCCTGCTGGCGCTCGATCAGATCGTCAACAACGCGGCCACCATCCGCCATATGTCCGGCGGGCAGTTCTCCATTCCCCTGGTGATCCGCATGGCGACGGGGGCGGGCCGCCAACTCGCCGCCCAGCATTCCCACAGCCTCGAGGTTTGGTATGCCCATATTCCCGGCATCAGGGTGGTCGCGCCGGCCACGATTGCCGATGCCAGAGGAATGCTGGCCGCCGCGCTCGCGGATCCAGACCCGGTCGTCATGTTCGAGCATGCGACGCTTTACGGCGTGGAAGGTGACCTGCCGGACAAGCCGCCACCGGTCGATATCGATCGCGCGGCCGTCCTCCGGGAAGGCAGGGACGTAACGCTGATCACCTATAGCGGCAGCGTGCCGAAGGCGCTGGAGGCGGCGAAAACGTTGGCCGAAAGCGGCATCGAAGCCGAGGTGATCGACTTGAGGACGTTGCGCCCATTGGACGATGAGACGATCATGGCCTCCGTGTCCAAGACCCACCGAGCCATGATCGTCGATGAAGGCTGGCGGACCTGCAGTCTTGCCGCGGAGATCAGCGCGCGCATCACCGAGCAGGTCTTTTATGATCTGGACGCCCCCGTGGGCCGGGTCTGTAGCGCCGAAGTGCCGATCCCCTATCCCCGTCACCTGGAGATGGCGGCGACGCCGCAGCCTGAAACGATCGTCGCGGCGGTCCGGAAATTGGTGGGAGTCGATGAGTGATTTTCTCATGCCGTCGCTCGGCGCCGATATGGATGCCGGGACGCTGGTCGAATGGCTGATCAAGCCGGGCAACGATGTCCATCACGGCGATATCGTCGCGGTCGTCGAAACCGATAAGGGCGCGATCGAGGTCGAGATTTTCGATGACGGCACGGTGAAGTCTCTCGAAGTGCCGGTTGGAGCCAAAGTTCCCGTGGGCACCGTCCTGGCAAGGATCGATGGCAAGGGCGAGGAGAAAGCGCCCGAAGCCAAGCCCGCCCGCGCGGCGCCGCCGCCGGAACCGCAACCGCAACCGCCTGCTCCGGTCCCGCCAGTCGCCAAACCAAAACCAGCCGCGAAAGCACCCGCCCATGTCGGCGAAGGCGTACGGGCATCGCCGGTGGCGCGGAAACGGGCGCAGGAACTCGGTATCGATCTCTCGGGCGTCGAGGGGACGGGCCCCGAGGGTGCGGTAACGCTGAAGGACGTGGAGCAGGGAGGCCCGGCAGCCGCGAAGGCGCCGCCGAAAACGGCCGCTGCTCGGGGCATCAAACCGGCGGATATGCGGAAGGCGATCGCGGCCGCAATGGCGCGCTCCAACCGCGAGATTCCGCATTATTATGTGTCACTGGATATCGAATTGACGGCGCTGTCCGACTGGCTGGCCGCCGAGAACGGGGCGCGGCCGGTTCAGGACCGGTTGCTTCTGATCGCGCCTATGCTGAAGGCCGTGGCGCTCGCTCTGAAGGAAGTGCCCGAGCTTAACGGACAGTGGCAGGGCGAGCGTTTCGTACCGATGTCCGACGTTCATATGGGCGTCGCGATCGCGCTGCGCGGCGGCGGGTTGATCGCGCCGGCGATCCATGGGGCCGATCAGATGAGGGTCGGGTCGCTGATGGCCGGCCTGCGGGATCTGACCAACCGCACCCGCAAGGGCGGCCTGAAGTCGTCCGAGCTTTCCGATCCGACATTCACCGTGACCAGCCTTGGAGAGGACAGCGCCGACAGCGTTTCGCCGATCATCTTTCCGCCACAGGCGGCTATTCTCGGCCTCGGCGCGATCCGCCGCCGCCCCTGGGTTCATGACGATGGGCTTGTCGTCCGGCCGATCGTCACCGCAACCCTCGGCGCCGATCACCGCGTCAGTGACGGTCGGACCGGCGGCCGTTTTCTCCGTTTTCTTGCCGATCTATTGCAGGAGCCATCCAAACTATGACACCCGACGATCTCATGGCGACCGTGAAGCATGCCCTTTATGACGTGGCGCCCGAACTGGAAGACGAAGACCTGGCCGCCGACCGGCCGCTCCGCGATCAGACCGAGCTCGATTCGATGGATTTTCTCAATCTCGCGATCGCCATCCACGACGCCACCGGAATCGATATCCCGGAAGCCGACTATCCCAAGCTCCAGTCACTGGACGATATCGTCGGCTATCTCGGGACCAAGCTGCACTGATACAAGCGCTCGGCTACGCCGCGTCCAGAGCCTGCGAGAGATCGCCGATAATGTCGTCGATATGCTCGAGGCCGACAGACAACCGGACATAGCCGTCGCTCACGCCAGTCGCCGCCTGCTCCTCAGAGCTCAGCTGGGAGTGCGTCGTGCTGGCCGGGTGAATGGCAAGACTGCGGGTGTCGCCGATATTGGCCAGGTGATAGAACATCTCGAGCGCCTCGATGAAGCGCTTGCCGGCTTCCGCGCCGTCCTTCAGCTCGAACCCGACCAGCCCACCATAGCCGCCCTTGAGATAGGCATCGGCGCGGCGGCGCATCTCGCCGGTCATGTGGCCGGGATGAATCACCCGCGAGACCTTGGCGTGATCCTTGAGATAATCCGCCACTTTCTGGGCGTTGACCGAGTGGCGCTCGATCCTGAGCGGCAGAGTCTCCAGGCCGTTGATGATCATGAACGCGTTGAACGGACTCATGCACTGGCCGGTGTCGCGCAAAAGCGTGACCCGCGCCTTGATGATATAGGCAACCGGGCCGATCGGCTTCACCGCTTCGGTCCAGACCGCGCCGTGGTAGCTCGGATCGGGCGTGTTCAGCATGGGGAAGCGGTCCTTATGGGCTTCCCAATCGAAATTGCCGCCGTCGATCACGATGCCGCCGACCGAATTGCCGTGGCCCGCGACATATTTTGTGCAGCTCGATGCGATGATCGCCGCGCCGTGCTCGAACGGACGGCAGAGGCCGTGGGCGGCCGTGTTGTCCATGATCAGCGGCACGCCGAGCTTGCGGCCGATATCGGCCACTTCCTTGATCGGGAAGACCTGCAGCTTGGGGTTCGGCAGCGTTTCGGCATAATAGGCGCGCGTTTTGTCGTCGGTCGCCTTGGCGAAGGCCTCCGGATCGTCCGGGTCGACGAAGCGCACCTCGATACCCATCGACGGCATGGTATGCGCGAACAGGTTCCAGGTGCCGCCATAGAGATGAGTGGAGCTGACGATATTGTCGCCGGCATGGGCGATGTTCTGAATCGCCAGCGTGGATGCCGCCTGGCCGGACGAGACGGCAAGCGCCGCCGCGCCGCCTTCCAGTGCCGCCAACCGCTTTTCCAGCACGTCGCAGGTCGGGTTCATGATCCGGGTGTAGATGTTCCCGAATTCCTTGAGCGCGAACAGGTTCGCCGCGTGTTCGGTGCTGTCGAACTGATAGGAGGTGGTCTGGTATATCGGCACGGCGACCGAATGGGTGGCCGGATCTGCACGATAACCGGCATGAAGGACGATGGTCTCGATATTCTTGCTGCTCATATCCGCGGCCTCCTGATTGCCCTGCGCGCGAGTTTCATATCATCCGTGTTTACTCTGGCGAAAGCCGATTGCCAACGTCCGAACGCCAAGACGGTCTCCGTGAGCTATTTCGGATCAGGCTTGCGTTGTCTTCGCGGTTTCAGTCTCAGGACGCGGCGATCGCCGCTTGTCGACCGCCGACCTTCCCGTCCGTCCTGAGAAGACCGAGGGCGAATTCGTCGAACTGCCGGAGATGTTCGATCTGGAGGGCATTCGGCCGGCGGAAAGCGAAACGGTAGAACGGCGACAGCTGCACGCCGAGGTCGATCAGCCGATTTTCCCGCAGCGCCTGATCGGCATGCTCCCGCATGACGCAGACGACTCCGACTCCCGCAACGGCGAGGTCGACCAGCGTGTCGGGGTGTTGGGCCCGGGTGATCACATCGAAGTCGTTAATGCCGGCATCCGCCAGCATTTGTACGACCATGCGCTCCAGAAACGACCCGGCGAGCGGCATCGCCATCGGCAGTCTCTCGTCCGATTTCGGGTTCCAGGTTCTCAAAACGGGATGGCTTGGCGCCACGAACAGACCGGCGCTGGATTCACCGATGAACTCGGCCGATGGTTCATTCGGCCGGGCATAAAGAGCGAGATAGGCCAGGTCCATTCGTTGGGAACTCGTGGCTTGTAAGGCATCCTGTCTCGACGACAGCCGGACAAATTCGATATGGGTTTCCGGATGAGCCAGTTGGAAGCGTGCGAGGTTGGGCAGGAAGAGGTGTTCCAGGATGTAATCGCCCGAGCCGACTTTCACGCGTTGCGGCGAGGCGGTCGCCGAGAGGCTTTCAACCTCTCGCGCCGTATCCAGAAGCTCGGGAGCCTTGCGGAGGAGGGCGGTGCCCTTTTCGTTCAGGACCGGAACAGTGCCGGGACGCCTGTCAAACAGGTGGTAGCCGAATTTCCGCTCCAGCGCGCGGACCTGATCGCTGACCGCCGCCGGCGATACTCCCAAACGGTCGGCCGCGCCGGCGAAACTTCCTGTTTCGGCGACCAGCACGAAGGTATGCAATTGTCGAAATGTCGCGCGCAACATGACACGCCCCCTTCACGCTCCTCAGATCGTTGCGGCGAAGACAACGCCTGTTCGATTATGTCTCGAACTCATTGTGCGTTGTTCGGATTAATAGACACAAGCTTTTCCTTGTTACTACTCGCAAGCTTCCGGTCCGTTGCTTGGTGCGAGCCTGTTTTGACTAATGATGCAAAAAGGGGAAAGGGACGGCAGGAGTCCGAATCCGGACCTGAAGACCCTCAATCGACAATGGCCAGCAGGCCCTCTCGCCCGGAAGGACAGGCTTCAAACCCATGAGAAACAATCAGAATCCATCCTCGTCGCATCGCTTCACGATTCGGCGTCTGAAAATTCTGGCGCTTGGAGCCAGTGTGTCGGCCATGATGATTGGCGCCGCTTCCACCGGCGCCGCCGCCGAACAGACGCATCTGTATTGGGGCGACGTCCATCTGCACACCGATTATTCGATCGACGCCTATAGTACGGGGAACAAGAACGTCTCTCCGGACGACGCCTATCGTTATGCCCGTGGCATCCCGATCATCGGCCCGGACGGTACGCACGAGGTGAAGATCCGCCGGCCGCTGGACTTCCTCGCCGTCACCGATCACGCCATCATGCTCGGCACCGAGGTTTTGCTGCAAAAGCGGGACCCGATGCTCCTGTCGACCGACTGGGGCAAGAAGCTGCTCGCGATCCACGAAGATCCCAAACGGAATATCATGGGCGAAAACATGCGGCTCAAGGGGCCCGAGCGCAAACAGATGATGGATCAGGTCTTCACGCCAAAGATCAGGCAGGCGACCTGGTCGGCGGAAGTCGATGCCGCAAACCGGAACAACATTCCGGGCAAGTTCACCGCGTTGATCGGTTGGGAGTGGACGGCTATGTCCGGCCCCAGAAACATGCATCGCTGCGTGATCACCAATGCGACCGGCGACGTTGCGAAAAAGCTCATTCCCTTGAGCAATTACGACACGAACCGGCCGGAAGATCTGTGGAGCTTCTTCGAGAAGGCCAAGGCCCGGACCGGCATCGACTTCGTCGCGATCCCGCATAACTCGAATCTGTCCGGCGGTTTGATGTTCGACATGGTGGACGGCTACGGCCATCCGATCACGGCCAAATACGCCCGCGAGCGGGCGCGCTGGGAGCCGGTCGTCGAGGCGACCCAGGGCAAGGGCACGTCTGAGATCGCGCCGGAACTCGCGCCGACCGATGAGTTCTCCAATTTCGAGATCTGGCGGCGGCTGCTCACCGGCGTGCCGTCGAAGCCGAAGGCGGGTTCCTATGTTCGTACGGCTCTGATGCGCGGCCTCGAGTTCAAGAAAAAGGTCGGCGTCAATCCCTATAAATTGGGCATGATCGGCTCGACCAATTCGCACACTGGCCTTTCCTCGGTGCAGGAGAGCAATTTTGTCGGCCACTTCGCCGCCGATCTGACGCCGAAAGAACGGGAAGCGGATTTCGGGGCTCACAAGACCAAAAATTTCGTCTTCCCGGCCTGGCAACTCGGGGCCTCCGGCCGCGCCGCCGTCTGGGCGACCAAGAACACCCGTGACGGCATCTTCGACGCCTTCAAGCGCAAGGAGGTCTACGCCACGACCGGCACGCGTATCGTGTTGCGCGTTTTTGGCGGTTATTCCTTCAAGAAGAAGGATGCCGACGCCAAGGATATCGCGGCGGTCGGTTACAAGAAGGGCGTGCCGATGGGCGCTGATCTGACCGACGCGCCGAAAGGCAAGGCGCCGGAATTCCTGATCTGGGCGGCCAAGGATCCCCTCAGCGGTAATCTGGATCGCATCCAGGTGATCAAGGGCTGGGTCGACAGCGCCGGCAAGGCGCATCAGAAGGTCTATGACGCCGCCTGGTCCGGCAATCGGAAGATGGGCGCCGACGGCAAGGTTCCGGCGGTCGGCAATACGGTCGACATCAAAACCGCGCAATACACCAACACGATCGGGGCAAGGCAGTTGTCGACGGTCTGGAAGGATCCGGACTTCAAGCCCGGCCAACTGGCGTTCTATTACGTCCGTGTGCTCCAGATCCCGACACCCCGTCACTCGCTGTATGACGCGGTGGCGCTCGGCATCAGTGCCAAGGACACGGGCGAGCCGGCGACGATTCAGGAGCGCGCCTTTTCGTCTCCCATCTGGTACACCCCGGCCGGTCAATGAGGATCCTGAAGCGATTCCTGCGCGATCCGCTGCTCCACTTCCTGGCGGTGGGAGGGCTGCTTTTTGTAGCCTTCTACGCCGTCCGGGGACCCGCGCCGAAGATTGCCGACAGCGATACGATCGTCGTCGATCACGGCAAGCTACTGAATTTCATGCAGTATCAGTCGGCTGCGTTCCAACCGGCTTATTTCGAGAAACAGTTCAGTCAGTTGTCGCGGAGTCAGCTGGAGCAGCTGATCCGCAAATATGTCCGCGAGGAAGCCCTGTACCGCGAGGCGGGCAAATTGGGGCTTCTGCAGGGCGATTATGTGATTCGCCGGCGGATGGTGGAGAAGATGCGGTATCTGATCGACGATACCGCCAGCGAGACCTTCCATCCCACGGATGCTCAACTCCGGGACTATTTCAACAAGCACAAGAGCAATTACGAGGTCGCCCCGTCGCTGACTTTCACGCATGTGTTCGTCGATTTGGAAAAGCGCCCGAAGACCGCCGAATCCGTAGCCGAAAAGCTTAAGACGGAGCTGCAGTCCAAACGCGCCAGTTTCGATGACGCGCCGAGTTACGGCGATCGTTTCCCGTATCAGCAGAACTACGTGAAGATGACGCCGGATTTCGTGGAGAACCAGCTTGGCGCCGGGTTTGTCGATGCACTGATGAAGCTGACGCCGTCGGATCATCTGTGGCAGGGCCCGATTAAATCCCAGTTCGGCTATCACATCGTCATGCTGACCCAGCATAAGCCGGCGCATCTGCCGCAGCTTTCGCAGATTCGCGATCAGGTGAAGGAGGATATGTTGCGGGATCGGGTCGCCGCCTATCAGAAGAAGGCCATCGACGACCTGGTGAAGACCTTCAAGGTCAAGCTGAACGGTATCTCCGTGCCGCCGAAGGACGACGGCCGGCATGTCGCCGACGCGGCACGCTGAGATGCGGATCGGCCGCGCCATTCTCATATGCGCCCTGGCGCTATGTGCGGTGGTCTATACGGGCCGTGCCTGGGCTCATGATGCGCGGCCGCTCTCGGTCAATATCAACGAGCAGAGCCGTGGGCTGTATGTGGCCTATATCCTTATTCCGCCGACGGTTACGGCGGACAACCAGCCCACGATCCATTGGCCGTCCGATTGCAAGGTCCTCAAGCAGGATGTCGGCACGTCGATCGGCGTCGTCAAGGAGACGACGGCGTTGCGTTGCACGGGTGGGCTGGAAGGCCGGCACATTAAAATCAGCTACCAGGTCTTCAATCCGGCCTTGGCGACGCTGTTCCGCCTGAAGGAGACGTCCGGCAAGGTAATCACCCGCGTGCTGTCGCCGGACAGGCTGGACTGGCAAGTGCCCCAGCAGCCCGGCTGGCGCGAGGTTGCTGCGGGTTATCTCAAGCTCGGTGTCCAGCACATCTGGTCGGGCATAGATCACCTGCTTTTCGTGGCGGGATTGCTCATTCTGGCGGGCACGTTCCGGCGCGTTTTGCTTACCATCACCGGCTTCACGATCGCGCATTCGATCACCCTGTCGCTCTCGGCGCTGGGTCTCGTGCAATTACCCGAACCGCCGGTCGAGGCTGCGATCGCCCTGTCGATCCTGTTTCTGGCGCGGGAGATCGCCTGGCCCCATCCGGAGGGCCTCGCGGCCCGGTATCCGATCATGGTGTCGTCCTCGTTCGGCCTGCTGCACGGCTTCGGCTTTGCCGCGGCGCTTCGCGATGTCGGATTGCCGACGCACGAACTGGCGGTCGGGCTGCTCTGCTTCAACCTCGGCGTGGAAGTCGGCCAGATCACCTTTATCATCTGCGTTCTGGCGGTGATTTTCGGCGGACGTTACCTGATCACCACGCTGCGCCTGCCGGCCATCCAGCTCAGTCACCGGTTGAGTTCTGATCGGCGGTTACGGCCTCGGCATTCCCGCCGCCTTCTGGTTCCTTCAACGGATGGCCGCATTCTGAGCGTTGAAGCCGCCGGCGTCTGTTTGACCTGAATCACGGACGCGGTGCGGGCGGCGGCTCCATGTTTCCCCTGCTGGTCCGGCTTTCGTCGTCGCGCGGTGGACGACACCAAAGTCCGGATTGTAGTAAGGTAAAGCGGTTTCTCCGCTTGGCAGGGACGGGCATGACATGGCGACCGTTTCGACCGAAGCCCGTATCGGGCGCGTCAGACATATCAGCGGTTCGATCGTCGATGTCGACTTCGGCGCCGCCGGCCTGCCGCCGATCAACACGGCTCTCGACGTCGAATGGGACGGTGCGCACGCGCTCGTCCTCGAAATTCAGCAGCATCTGGACCCTAAAACCGCGCGCTGCGTCGCCATGCAGGAAACGGCCGGGCTTCGCTGCGGCATGCATGCGCACGATACCGGCGGGCCGATCCGGGTGCCCGCCGGCGATGCCGTGCTCGGCCGCATGCTCAATGTTGTCGGAGAGCCGATCGATCGGGGAGACGCCTTCGGCGCGGACGTGCCGCGTCAGCCGATCCATGCCGCTGCGCCGCCGCTGAGCGCGCAGCTTGGCGAACGGGATCTGTTTCTCACCGGCATTAAGGTGATCGATCTGCTGGCCCCACTGGCGCGGGGCGGCAAGGCGGGGATGTTCGGCGGCGCGGGCGTCGGTAAGACCGTCCTGATCATGGAATTGATCCGCAGCACGGTCGAGAAATATTCGGGCATCTCGGTTTTCGCCGGGATCGGCGAGCGCACGCGTGAAGGCCATGAACTCTGGCTCGATTTGAAGCGCTCGGGCGTGATCGAGCGGACGTCGCTGGTTTTCGGCCAGATGAACGAGCCGCCGGGGGCGCGCTGGCGGGTCGGTATGGCGGCGCTGGCGATCGCCGAGCATTTCCGCGACGTTCAGCATGAGAATGTCCTGCTGCTGATCGACAATGTTTTCCGATTTGTGCAGGCGGGAAGCGAAGTTTCGGGCCTTCTGGGACGCTTGCCGTCGCGCGTCGGCTATCAGCCCACGCTGGCGACCGAGATTGCGGAGCTTGAAGAGCGCATTGCCTCGACACGCGATGCCGCCGTCACCTCGATTCAGGCGGTCTATGTGCCTGCGGATGACTTTACCGATCCGGCGGTCGCCCAGACCTTTACCCATCTGGACTCGTCGATCGTGTTGAGCCGGGAAATGGCCAGCGAGGGCCTGTATCCGGCGATCGACCCGCTGGCGTCCAGTTCCGTCCTGCTCGATCCGAGAGTGATTGGGACGGAGCATTACGAGCTTGCGGAAGAAGTGCGGCGGCAGCTGGAACGCTACCGTGAGCTTCAGGAGATCATTTCGCTCCTCGGTATGGAGGAATTGAGCGCGTCAGATCGCCAGGCCGTCGGCCGGGCGCGCAAGTTGATCCGATTCCTGACCCAGCCCTTCGCCGTGACGGAGCAATTCACGGGGCGTGGCGGGGTATCTGTATCGCTCGAGGATACGCTGAAGGGGTGCCGCGCGATCCTCAAGGGCGAGGTCGACGACATCCCTGAAAACGCCTTCTATATGACCGGCACGCTCGACGATGTCCGCGCTGCTGGCCCGGCGGGAGGGAAGGCGGCATGAAGTTGATCGTGACCACGCCTTTGTCCGTTGTCGTGAATGTCGACGGTGTGCGCCATGTTCGCGCCGAGGACGAGACGGGCGCCTTCGGCGTACTGCAGGGTCACGCGGATTTCCTGACCGTTCTGGCGATATCCGTGATCACCTGGCGCGATGAAAGCGGAAGCGAGCATCACGCGGCGGTGCGCGGCGGGGTTCTGATGGTTCGCGATGGGGATACCGTGGAGATCGCCACGCGAGCCGCGGTTGCCGGGGATGATCTCGATGCCTTGCAAAAAGAGGTATCGAAATGGTTCCGCGACGAAGCCGAGGCCGAACAGGAGTCCCGGGTCAGCGCCGGCCGGCTGCATCTCGCGGCGATCCGCCAAATCCAGAAATATCTCGATGCGGGCCATCGTCCGGTTCCACGGGGCATGCCGGCGAACCTGGAATCCGGCCTCTCCAAGAATGTCCCGGAATTCGGGGGCGATTGATCGTGAACATGTCCAACGGCAATCATGGCTCCGAGAATATGCGGCGTGCGATCCGGTTGCGCGAGGAGCGTCGGGAGAGATGGAAGCGCGAGGGTGAGCGGCCTTTGTGGCAGAATCTCTCGATGTTCGGTTCGCTCGGCTGGCTGATCGTGACGCCCGCTCTGCTCGGCGTGGTGCTCGGCCAGTGGCTGGACAGGCGGTTCGATACGGGAATTACCTTCAGCGCGGCGTTCATCTTTCTGGGCGTTGCGTTTGGCGGTTATTTGGCATGGAAGAGGATGCATAAGGAATGAGCGCACTCGCTGCCGTTGGTTGGGCGCTTTCGGTTGCCGCTGGTCTGGCGGCGGGTCTGGTCTATTTCGGCCTGCTGTATTGCGGTGTGCGGATGCAGCTTTCGAACGGATCGGCGCTGTCGATTATCGGCCTTTATGTGCTGCGGCTCGCTCTGATCGGTGGGGTGTTCTGGTTGCTGGTTCAGCACGGGGCGTTGAATCTCCTGCTGGGATTCGGCGGTTTCCTCATCGCGCGGTTCGCCGCACGACGGGTGGCGGGAGCCTGACGCCATGGAAGGCAATCCGCTCTCCACGCTCGTCCTCTTCCATATCGGCCCGATGCCGATCAGCGAGCCGGTGGTGACCACATGGGTCATCATGGCGGTGATCGCGCTGGTCTGCTGGCTCGGGACGCGCCGGGCTTCCGCGGAGCCGAATGCCCTTCAAAGTGCGCTCGAGATCATCGTGGAGACGATCAGCGACCAGATCGGGGAGATCATTCAGAAGGACACATGGCCCTATCTGCCGCTTCTTGGCACGCTGTTCCTGTTTCTCGTCGTCGCCAATCTCTCGGCCGTCCTGCCCGATGTCCAGCCGCCGACCGGGCACATAGAGACACCCGCTGCGCTCGCAGTCATCGTCTTCCTGTCGGTGCATTATTTCGGCATTCGGCGGCGCGGGCTCGGCACGTATCTCAGGCACTACACCAAGCCCAGCGTGTTGCTGACGCCCCTGAACGTGCTGTCCGAGATCACACGCACCTTCTCGCTGATGATCCGCCTGTTCGGCAACATGATGAGCCATGAGTTCGTGCTGGCGATCGTCGTGTTTCTGGCCGGGCTGCTGGTTCCGATCCCGTTCATGGTGCTCGGCGTGCTGATCGGGATTATCCAGGCCTACATTTTCACCGTGCTGGCGGCCGTCTTCATCGGCGCGGCCGTCGGCAGCGTCGAAGCATAAGAGGAGTCTGACATGACACCGGAAACAATGAGCATATTGGGGGCCGTCATCGCGGTTTCCTTCGGCGCGATCGGGCCGGCCCTGGCGGAAGGACGCGCAGTCGCGGCGGCGATGGACGCGATCGCCCGCCAGCCGGAATTGGCCGGGACCCTGTCGCGAACGCTGTTTGTCGGTCTTGCGATGATCGAGACCATGGCGATCTACTGCCTGGTTATCGCGCTGCTCGTCCTCTTCGCCAATCCGTTCATCCGCTGACATGACCATCGACTGGTGGACCCTGGGTCTCCAGGCCGTCAATTTCCTCATTCTGGTCTGGCTGCTGACGCGATTTCTCTACCGCCCGGTCAGGCGCATCATCGAGCAGCGCAAGGCGCTGGTCGACAAAGCGCGTGACGAGGCCGAGAAGGCCAAGGCGGACGCCGAAGCCGCGCGCCAGAGCTATGAGGAAGAACGCGCCAGACTACCCGGCGAACGCCAGGAAATGCTGAAAAAGGCCCATGACGAACTCGAAGAGGACCGCAAAAAGATCCTCGGAGCCGCCAAGGATGACGCCGATAAAATGTTGGCCGCGGCCAAGGCCTCGATCGAGGACCAGCGACGGGAGGCGATCAAAGGCATCAAGCAGGATGTGTCGCATCTCGCCGGAACGCTCGCCGGCCGGATCCTGAGCGCCTCGGCGAGCGGATCGCTGCATGATGTCTTTCTGGAGAAGATCGAGGCCCGGTTCAACGCGTTGCCCGAGGAGGAGCGGGACCGGCTGGTCAAGGATCTGGCTGAGGAAGGCGCGGCTCTGACCGTCGTCACCGCCACGGATCTCGCTGCCGACGAGCGCGGCCACTGGACCGAAAGACTGGCGAAAACACTCAGTGTCGGGAATAAGCCGGACTTCCGGGCGGATCCGGCGATCATCGGTGGCGCCGAGCTTCATTTCCCGCACGCCGTTTTGCGGTTCACCTGGGCGGATCAATTGGAAACTGCCGAAAAAGAGCTGACGAGCGATGAATTGGATCAGTGACGATCTGAAAAACTGGCTGCCCGAAGCGCGGGATAAGCTCGACGCCTATCAGCCCGGCGCGTCGCTTGATCATGTCGGCATTGTCGAGCATGTCGGTGACGGCGTGGCCACGGTCAAAGGCCTGCCATGGACCCGGCTCGATGAATTGCTGAGGTTCGAGGACGGCACGATGGGCATGGCGCTCACCGTCGATATCGAGCAGATCGGATGCATTTTGCTCGGCGGCGGCGAGGGTATTTCCGCCGGGGCCAAGGTTTACGGCACGGGAGAGATCGCGCGGGTGCCGGTCGGCGCCGGTCTTCTGGGCCGGATTATCGACCCGCTCGGAAATCCGCTCGACGACGGGCAGCCCTTGACATTCGAGCGTCACGATCCGATCGATCGCCCCGCGCCCGCGATCGTCGATCGGGATCTCGTGAGCGAGCCGCTGATGACCGGGCTGACGGTCATCGACACCATGATTCCGTTGGGTCGCGGCCAGCGTGAGTTGATCATCGGCGATCGCAAGACCGGCAAGACATCGATCGCCGTCGACGCCATGATCAATCAGCGCTCCAGCGACGTGATCTGCGTCTATGCCGCGATCGGTCAGAAAGCCGCGACGGTCGGCGAGGTCCTGGGCGCCATTCGGGAACACGGTGAGATCGACCACTGCGTCTTCGTGATCGGCGAGTCCGAAGCGCCGCCGGGCGCGCAGTGGATGACCCCTTATGCCGCCTGCACGATTGCCGAATACTTCCGCGATCAGGGCAGGCATGTGCTGCTGGTGATCGACGACCTCACCAAGCATGCGATCGTCTATCGGCAATTGTCGTTGCTCCTGCGTAAGCCGCCAGGGCGCGAAGCCTATCCCGGCGATATTTTCTATATTCATGCAAGGCTGTTGGAGCGCGCGGCGAAGCTTTCCGAAGAGGCGGGTGGCGGGTCGCTGACTGCGCTGCCGATCGCGGAGACGCAAGCGGGCGATTTAAGCGCCTATATTCCGACCAATCTCATCTCGATCACGGATGGCCAGATTTATCTCGAGCCGAAACTCTTCTATCAAGGCCAGAAACCGGCTGTGAATGTGGGCCTGAGCGTGTCGCGCGTCGGCGGACAGGCGCAGGCGCCGATCATCAAGTCGCTCGCCGGAAAGCTCCGTTTGGATTACGCCCAGTTCGTGGAGCTGGAGGTCTTCACCCGGTTCGGCGCGATGGTCGATGACCGCACCAAGAAGACGATCGAGCGCGGCCGGCGTATTCGCGCCATCCTCACGCAGTCGAGCTTTCATCCGGTAACCTTGACCGAGCAGGCGGCGTTGCTTCTGGCCGTCAACGAGGGCCGGCTCGATACTCTCGACGTCGCTGCGATAGGCGATTTCAAGGAGCAACTTGGTGCAACCCTTGCGAACCGCTGCCCGCAGATCGCGGTCCGCATCGACTCGACGGGCAGTTTGACCGACGAGGACCGCGCGTCACTGCTGTCCGCCATCGACGATCTGGCCGCAAGCCTCACTCCGGAACAGGCGGCCAGCTGACATGGAACAATTGCCTCGCCTGAAAGCCCGCATCGCCAGCCTTGAAGAGCTGCGTGACCTTATCGGCGCGCTTCGGGCTATGGCGGGTGCGCGGGTGCAGGAGGCGCAGGAGGCGTTGGCCGGGATTTGCCGCTACGCCCAAGTGGTCGAGCGCGCCATCGCCGAGAACGCGGCTCTTTTGAGCCGGACGAGCGTTTCCCGGCGGGCCGCGCCCGTCGACCGGGGCATTCTGATCGTGGTCACCTCCGAACACGGCTTTACGGGAGCCTTCAACGACCGGTTGATCGCCAGGGCCCAAGAGGAACAGCGCCCGGACCTCAGGCTCGGCATCGTCGGACGCCGGGGCGCGGTGCTCGCGGAGGAGGCCGGTATTGAGGTTGACTGGTCGGTGCCCATGGCGACCCATATCGGCGGCGTCCCGACCATCGCCCGCCGGGTGGCGGATCGTCTGGCGGCGGTCAACACGGCCCGGATCGTTTTTGCCGCTTATCGGACGGGCGGTCAGTATGAGATCGAAGCGCGGGACATCCTGCCGCTCGATCCCAAGCTTCTGCGCCGGATGGAGCATGTCGAACCGCCGCTTCATCAACTGGAGCCTTATGTCCTTCTCGAACGGCTTTCCGACGAATATCTTTTCGCCGAAGTGACGCATGCTCTCATGGAGTTGCTTGCCAGCGAAAACGGCGCGCGGCTACAGGTGATGTCTGCAGCCGACCATAATATCGGGGACAAGCTCGAGACGCTTGGCCGCCGGCACCACCATCTAAGACAGGAGGCGATCACGGCCGAGCTCCTGGACGTTGTCATCGGCGCCGAAGCCGTGAACGGTAGTTGATTGGATTAGGGAACACATGAAAATAAGCTTCTTGGGGGCGGCAGGAACCGTCACGGGGTCCAAATATCTTCTCGAAATCGCGAATAAGCGGCTGCTCATCGATTGCGGGCTGTTTCAGGGCCGCAAGGAATTACGCCTCCGCAACTGGCGGCCGCCCCCGATCGACGCGGGCAATCTGGACGCGGTCATCCTGACCCATGCGCACCTCGATCACTCGGGCTATCTGCCGGTGCTGATGCGATCGCATTATCGCGGACCGGTCTTTTGCACGGCCGGCACCAAGGATTTGTGCGGCATTCTCCTGCCGGATAGCGGCTATCTCTTGGAGAAGGACGCGGAATATGCCAACCGCGAGGGTTTTTCCAAGCATCATCCGGCCTTGCCGCTCTATACGCAGAAGGAAGCCGAAGAGACGCTTAAGTCCTTGCGGGTCGTGGATTTCGAGACCGAATTTTCGCTTGGAGACGGCCTGACGCTAAAGTTCAGACCGGCGGGTCATATTCTCGGCGCGGCAATCGTCACGATAACCGACGGCAAGCGCAAGATCGTGTTCTCGGGGGATCTGGGGCGGCCGAACAACGCCATCATGGTCGACCCGGCGACGATCGAGGAAACCGACTATCTGGTCGTCGAATCCACCTATGGCGACCGGTTGCACGACCGGTCCGATCCGGAAGACGCCCTGGAAGCGGTGGTCAACGAAACCGTAAGCCGCGGTGGCAGCGTGATCATTCCGTCTTTCGCCGTGGGCCGGGCCCAGTCGCTTCTGTATCACCTGTATCGTCTGAAACAGGCCAATCGCATCGCCGGCGATCTGCCGGTCTTTCTCGATAGTCCGATGGCGATCAATGCGAGCGAGGCATTCTGCAAGCACCACAAGATCCACAAATTGTCGGACGATGAGGCGCGGGCCGCCTGCGGTGTGGCGAAATACGTCCGGACGTCCAACGAATTTAAGGCGTTGGATGCTAGCCAGATGCCGATGGTTCTGATCTCGGCCAGCGGCATGGCGACCGGCGGCCGGATCCTCTATCACCTGAGGCGTTTTGCGCCGGACCACCGGAATACGATCCTGTTTGCGGGCTTTCAGGCCGAAGGCACCCGTGGGGACCGCATCGTGCGGGGCGAGAAGGAGGTCAAGATTCACGGCCAGATGGTGCCCATACGGGCCGACGTCAAGCGCCTTGAGATGTTGTCCGCCCACGCCGATCAGAGCGAGCTCATGGGCTGGCTGCGCGGCTTCCGAAAGGCGCCCGAACGGACTTTCGTCACCCACGGCGAGGCGCAGGCCTCCGCGACGTTTGCCGAGAAGATCAACAAGGATCTCGGCTGGTCGGCGGAAGTGCCGAGTCTTGGCGATGTCCGATATCTTGGCTGAGCAAGCCCGACATGACGGACGATGTTTTCATGAATAACAACAATAACAACTACCTGAAGCTCCGGGATCTGGGCATCGATACGTCCCAGGAATTGGTGATCTATATGCGGGCGGACTGCCATGTCTGCCGGTCGGAAGGCTTCGGGCCGCATGCGCGTGTCGAGGTGAAGCACGGTCAGACCAGCATCATCGCCACCTTGCATGTCATCGGTACGGATGTGCTGCATCACAGTGAGGCGAGCCTGTCGCGTGTCGCCTGGCAACGCCTGAGGGCCCATGATGGGGATACGATCACCGTGCATCATGCGCCGACTGTGGACTCGCTCAGCTATGTCCGCTCCAAGGTCTATGGCCATCGTCTCGACGACCATGCGCTCCATGCGGTCGCCAAGGATATCGCCAACGGCCAATATTCCGATGTTCATGTCTCGTCATTCGTGACGGCCTGCGCGGGAGATCACCTCGACCGCCGGGAAATGCTGAGCCTCACCCGGGCCATGGTGGATGTCGGCGATCGTTTGAGCTGGGATACGAGCCCCATCGTCGACAAACACTGCGTCGGCGGCCTTCCGGGCAACCGGACGACCCCGATCGTCGTGGCGATCGTCGCGAGTTTCGGCCTGTCGATGCCGAAGACTTCCTCCAGGGCGATCACGTCGCCGGCCGGAACGGCCGATACGATGGAAACGCTGGCGCCGGTGGATCTGGACCTGAGCGCCATGCACCGCGTGGTGGAGCAGGAAGGGGGCTGTATCGTGTGGGGCGGTTCGGTGCGGCTGAGCCCGGCCGACGATATTCTGATCCGCGTCGAACGCGCGCTGGATCTCGACAGCGAAGGCCAACTGGTCGCGTCCGTACTGTCGAAGAAGGCGGCCGCCGGAGCCACGCATCTGATCCTCGATCTGCCGACCGGACCGACCGCCAAGGTCCGCTCGGAGGAAAACGCGGACGTCCTGAGCGATCATCTCGTCGATGTGGCGGCGAGCCTCGGCATCGTCGCGCGGACGATCGTGACGGATGGCACCCAACCGGTCGGTCGCGGTATCGGCCCGGCTCTGGAGGCGCGCGAGGTGCTCGCCGTGTTGCAGAACAGGCCGGACGCCTCTCAAGATCTCAAGCATCGGGCCGTGCTGCTCGCGTCGAACCTGATCGAGCTTGCAACCGAACTAGAGTTGGGTCAGGCGACGGAAGTCGCGAATTCACTGCTCGAGGACGGCCGCGCCTGGCAGAAATTCCAGGCGATTTGCGAGGCGCAGGGCGGAATGCGGGAGCCTCCGGTCGCCCCCTATACGCGTCCCATCGAGGCGAGTGAGGCGGGCCGGGTCGGCATGATCGATAATAGGCTGTTGGCCCGGATCGCCAAGCTTGCTGGCGCGCCGAGCGATCGGGCCGCCGGTGTGGAACTGCACAAGAAGGTCGGCGAGCGGGTTCAAACCGGAGAGCCGCTGTTTACGATCCATGCGGAATCGCCGGGCGAACTGCATTATGCGTTCAATTTCGCGAAGACCCATTCGCACGTGATGACCATCGAGCCAAGCTGATGACAGTGATTGTTTTTCCCATGCCGGGAAACGAGGCGCTCGGCAAGAACCTTGCTCATGACACCGGCTCCCAACTCGGCGAGGTCGATGTCCGCCGCTTTCCCGATGGGGAGAGCTATGTGCGGCTTCTGACACCGGTTCACGACCGCCCGGTGGCTCTCGTCGACACGCTCGCGCAGCCCGATTCGAAGATTCTCCCCTTGTTGTTCGCGGCCGCGGCGGCCAAGGATCTCGGCGCTACCCGGGTCGGACTGGTCGCGCCCTATCTCGCCTATATGCGGCAGGACCGCCGGTTTAATCCCGGGGAGGCGGTCAGTTCGACCCATTTCGGACGTCTGCTGAGCGGCTGGCTGGACTGGCTCGTGACCGTCGATCCGCATCTTCATCGCCATGCGTCGCTCGATGAGGTCTATACGATTCCGAACCAGGTCGTGCAGGCGGCGCCGCAGATTTCCGAATGGATCCGGAAAAACGTTGAAAATCCCGTGCTTGTCGGTCCCGACGAGGAAAGCAAGCAATGGGTCTCGCGGGTCGCGGAAAGGGCCGGAGCACCCTATACGGTGCTGCACAAAATCCGCCATGGAGACCGCGACGTGGAGGTCTCGGCGCCCGATGTCGGGCGTTGGAGGGACCATACGCCGGTGCTGGTCGACGACATCATCTCGACGGCGCGCACCATGATCGAGACGATCAAGGGCCTGCAGAAACTGGATCTCGCCGCGCCGGTCTGCATCGGCGTGCATGCGGTTTTCGCAGGCTCGGCCTACGAGGATCTGGTTGCCGCAGGCGCGGCCAAGATCGTAACCTGCAATACGATCCCGCATGCGTCCAACCTGATTGATCTCACCGAACCGATCGTCGAGGCGGCCGTCTCATTGGCGCCGTCGCCAACGCCGTAGGTGCGATCAGGCCTACGGCATTTGCAGGACCGGCTTGATCGTCCTGCCGGCCTCGATATCGTCGAAGGCGTCGGCAATCTTTTCGAACGGATAAAAGGTGATCAACCGATCGAACGGAAAGCGGCCCTGCCGGTAGAAGTCGATCAGCATCGGGATGAACTGGCTCGGCGCGGCATCTCCGCCGATGATGCCGCGAAGCGTTCGTCCGCCGGCCAGAAGCGGAAATATCTCGGGCGCCCAATCGCCATGGGGCGCCGTTACGAAAGCCGACACTCCCTGATGCGCCAGGCAAGCGATCGCCTGGCCATACACTTTCGGCGCGTTAGTCGTATTGAACGCGAAGTTTGCGCCGTATCGCGTGATGTCCTTGATCGCGGCGACAGGATCGGCCTCGGCGGCGTTGATCGCGTCGGTCGCGCCAAGCTCCTGCGCCAGCGCCAGTCGTTCGGGGATCAGATCCACGGCGATGATCCGCGAGGCGCCCATCAGTCTGGCGGCCATCACCGCGCTCAGGCCCACGCTGCCGGTGCCGAATATGGCGATCGATTGGCCGGGGCGAACCTTGAGGGCCTCGATCACGGCGCCGGACCCGGTAATCACGCCGCAGCCCAAGGGACCGAGACGTTCCAACGGCAGGTCTTTCGGCACTTTGACGGGCGTGCGTTCACCGGTGAGCGAATAGGTCGCGAAGGAGGACTGGCCGAAGAAACGGCCGAAAACCGGCATTCCATCGACGGATAGCGGTGTGCTGCCGTCCATTCTCAGCGCGCCGAACGTGCGCGGCATATTTTCAACGCAGTAGCTTGGATAATTGTGCAGGCAATTCGGGCAATGGCCGCAGGAATCGCCGCTGAGAATGACATGGTCACCGGGCTCGAACATCGTGACGTCCGGCCCGACGCGCTCGACGATGCCGGCGCCTTCATGGCCAAGAACGATCGGCCGTTGACCCGGACGGGAGGCGACATCGAGGTCCGTATGGCAAATTCCGGTCGCCACCATGCGCACGAGCACCTCATCGGCGCGCGGTTCTTCGATCTCTATCGGTTCGATGACGGGCCGCGACGCGCCTTCCCGCAATATGGCTGCATCGATCTTCATGCGTCCCCTCCCATGCCGATTTTCCGTCGCAGCGAGAGTGTCAGGATCGCGGTCCTCCGGCAAGATATGCAATCCTGATCCATGCCCGTCGTTTCCGCGTAAAACCGTATCGAGGCCATTCAAAACAAGGGGAGGCGCGATCGTGTTCAAGGGCTTTGCGAATGTCTGGACGCCGGTTCTTCACGCCCGCCGGCTCGGGCGGAAGCCCGTCGGCCTTATTGTTGCGGGCGAGCCGATCGTCCTTTTTCGCGGAGAGAAAGGCGCGGTCGGCGCGCTGATCGATCGTTGTCCCCATCGTGGAGCCGCGCTTTCCCTTGGGAAGATCGGGTCGGACGGATGTCTGGAATGTCCATTTCATGGCTGGCGCTTCGATACGGCCGGCAATAATCGGCATACGCCGCTTAACCCGGACGCCAAGAGAGAGCTTCTCGGTGCGGCCGCGCTGCCCACGCGCCAGCTTGGCGACCTGATCTGGATCTATACAGGTTCGGATCTCGATTCTTCGCCTGAGCCCGTTGTCCCCGACGGGCTTGTCGCGCCGGGCCTCGCGCGGATTTATATCGAGCGGCTGTGGCGGTGCCATTGGACGCGCGCCATGGAGAATATGCTCGACAGTCCGCACCTGCCTTTCGTGCACCGGCGTACGATTGGGCGGGCGTTGCGGCGGCGTCTGCATCCG
The DNA here is from genome assembly GCA_963821875.1 of uncultured Alphaproteobacteria bacterium. Classification (GTDB taxonomy): domain Bacteria; phylum Pseudomonadota; class Alphaproteobacteria; order CAVTAV01; family CAVTAV01; genus CAVTAV01. The sequence continues at coordinate 2,872,779 of CAWGFE010000002.1, read as the reverse complement.
GATTCGCGCATGACGGTGACCTGGCAGGAAACGGCTTCGGGCGGCATTGCGAAGGCGAGCCTGGACGGCGAGGATAGCCCCGCCTTTCTCGAATTCTTCCGGCCGAATGTCATGGCCCTCAATATTCCGGTGCCGGGCAAACATCTGCGCATCTATGCGCTGGTAATCCCCGAGCGGGCAGGGCGCACGCGCCTGATGGTCGCCGGATCACGAGACTTCGCCAAATCGCGCCTGCTCAATCCGTGGTTCACCTGGATGAACGGCTACATCGCCGACGAGGACAAGGCGGTGGTCGAGTCCTCCGGTCCTCAGGAGGTCCCGCCTGCGGCGGACGAGTTGTCCGTCGCCACTGATAAGGCGACCTTGCAGTTCCGGAAATATTATTACGAGGTGCTACGGAGCCCGGAAGCCTGATCTGCGTGAAGTCAGGCCCCGTCGGCGGCGGCATGGTCCGGTTTCTTGAGCAGAAGGGTTGCTACCAAAGCGATGATCAGCGCGGCGCCCAGAAGATAGAAGACATCGCTGAAGGCCATGATATAGGCCTCTCGGCGCACGATCCGGCCGATCGCTACGACGGCGTCGTGTAATGCGGTCGCATGATCGGCGGTCCCATGCGCCAGGAAATATTTCGTCAGTTGATCGATCCGCACGCGCGTCGCTTCGCTGAAGCCGGAGACCGACTGAACCAGCACGTTCGAATGGAAATGTTCCCGTCTGGTCAGGAACGCCTGCAACAAGGCGATGCCGAACGCCCCGCCCAGATTTCGAGTCATGTTGAAAAGGGCGGAAGCCGATCCCGCGTCGGCGCGGGCAATCCCCGCCGTCGCGATCATGGATAGCGGCGCGTAGCAGAGCGCCTGGCCAAGCGCCCGGATCACATTCGCTTCGATCAATTGCGGGCCCGCATAGTTCGAATTCAGATCGACATTCAGAAAATTGCTGAAGGCGAAGATCGCGAAGCCGAGCGCGATGACGAGTTGGATGTCGTAGCGCCTTACCAGCTTGGGCACGAAGGGCAGGAGGATGAGCTGCGGCAGGCCGGTCCAGACCAGCACTTCACCGATCTGCTCGGCGTTATATCCCTGAATATGCGAGAGATATTCCGGGAGGATGAAAATCGAGCCATAGAGCACGCCGCCGAGCAGGAAGTTTGCGACGATGCCCAGGCCGAAATTGCGCTGGACCAGCAGCCGGAGGTTCAGCAAAGGCTCTTTTCGCCTCAGTTCGATCCAGACGAACAGCAAGAGGGCGATGCCGGCAATGACGGAAAGCCGGACGATGAAGTCCGAGCCGAGCCAGTCATCTTTGTTGCCCTCTTCAAGCACGGTCTGAAGGCAGCCCAGACCGACCGCCATGGTCAGGATGCCGAGCCAGTCGCCTTTTCGAAGAAGCGACAGCCGCATCGGCGACCTTTCGAGCGAGTACCAAAGCATGCCGACCATCAGAAGGCCGGGAACGAGATTGACGTAGAAGATGTATTGCCAGCCGAAGTTCTCCGTCAGATAGCCGCCCACCGTCGGGCCGATCGCCGGCGCGAATGTCGCTGACAGAGCGAACAGGGCGAGACCGATCGGCTGCTTCGATTTCGGCAGGGTCGTAATGACGATCGTGAAGGCGAGCGGGATCAGGACGCCGCCGAAAAAGCCCTGAAAGGCCCGCAGAACGATCATCTGGCCGAGATTGTGGGCCGAGGCGCAGGCCGCCGAGAAGATAAGAAACAATATGGCGCTGGTCAGAATGTACCGCCGAAGGGAGAACACCTTTTCGAGCCAGGCGGTCAGCGGGATCACGACGATTTCGGCCACCAGATAGGACGTGGCGATCCACGCGCCGTCATCCACGCCGGCGCCGATGCCGCCCTGAATGTCGGCGAGCGAGGCGTTGACGATCTGGATGTTGATGATCGCCATGAAAGACCCGAGAGTCGCGCCGAACACGGCAATCCAGGTCTTGAATGAGACAGCGTCGGACTCGCTTGAGGATGTAGGGGCAGTGGGCCGCCTCGATGGAGATTCCGCGGCGACGACCGTCGACATGTCAGAGGCCCTTGTTCGCGGCGCCGCGCGTATCGACGGTCGGTTCGACGGACATGCCCGGACGGAGCAGGCCGGTCAGCTTGTTGTCATCGATCACGATCTTGACCGGCACGCGCTGGACGATCTTGGTGAAATTGCCGGTCGCGTTATCGGGCGGCAGCAGGGAGAATTCCAGACCGCTCGCCGGCGACAGGCTGTCGATATGGCCCTTCAGCTTGACGTCCGGGAAACCGTCCACGGTGATCGTGGCCGGCTGGCCAGCCCGCATGTCGGTGAGCTGGGTTTCCTTGTAGTTGCCGACGACATAGACCGCGTGCAGCGGTACGACGGCCATCAGCTGGGTGCCCGCCTGAACATATTGTCCAACGCGCAGGGAGCGTGCGCCGACCGTCCCGTCGACGGGCGCTTTGATGACCGTGTAGGAGAGGTTGAGTTCGGCCTGATGTTCGGTCGCCAGCGCCTTGTCGCGCTGGGCCTTGGCCTTGCCGCGTTGAGAGTTGAGAACGCTGAGCTTTTTCGTCGCCGCGGCCAGTCCGGCGCGGCTCTGCTGAAGCTTCGCGACGGCTTCCTGCAGCATCGCTTCGGCGCTCTGATAGCGCTGAACCGTGCCATAGCCGGTTTGCATCAGGTCGCGGTAACGTGTGTGGTCCTGCTTGGCGTATTTCAGTGTTGCCGAGGCGGCCGAGATATTCGCTTTTTGCTGTGCGATGACCGATTGCTGCAGCGCCAGTTGAGCGTCGAAATCATGAATCGACGCGTCGGCCGTTTCGACATCGGCTTTGGCCTGGTCCAGCGCCGTCCGGAAATCCCGATTGTCGATCCGCGCGAGGATTTGGCCGGCTTTGACAGGTTCGTTGTCTTTCACCAGAACCTCGCCAATATAGCCGGACACTTTTGGCGCGACGGTGGTGAAATCGGCTTTTACATAGGCGTCGTCTGTGGATTCGAGATAGCGTCCGACGGTCCAGTAGCGGTATCCGAAATCGGCCGCCGCTACCAGAAGGACGACGGCCGCCGCCCCCAGAAAGACGCGCTTTATTGTCTGGCGCGAGAAGGCGGGGCCGCCATCTTCGCGAAGCTTTCTGATCCCAGGGATTGCACTGTCTCCGGCCATCGCTTTTAACTCCCGTCGGTACGCGGTCTTGTGATGATGGGAAGATGGCTCGGCGACCAAAATTTGATAATATCCGAATTTATGGAATAATTATCCTGTCACAACGGATAATAGAGGCGGCAGTGGATAGATTGACGAGTTTGACCGTGTTTGCCCGGGTCGTGGAAAACGGCGGTTTTTCCGCTGCGGCGCGCCGGCTCAACATGTCTACTACCATGGTGAGCAATCACGTCCAGTCGCTGGAGGATCACCTCGGCGCCCGGCTGTTGAATCGCACCACGCGCAAGGTGAGCCTCACCGAAGTGGGGCGGGTTTATTATGAGCGTTGCACCCAGATCCTGTCCGATATCGAGGAAGCCGATGGTGCGGCGGGCGCGTTGCAGGCCACGCCGACCGGCACGCTTCGTATCTATACGAGCACGCATATCGTGCGTTTTATCGCGCCCCTCGTGGCGGAGTTTCTGGCGGCCTATCCCGACGTCTCGATCGAATTTTCGATCGGCGAGCGCATGGTCGATCTGATCGAGGAAGGCTTCGATCTCGCGATCCGCACGCTGCGGCCTCAGGAGTTCCAGTCTCATCGTCCGACATCTGGCGACCTGGAGGCATGTCCTGTGCTGCGCGCCGAACTATCTGGAGAAACACGGCGAACCGAGGCAACTCGCCGATCTGGCGGACCACAATTGCCTGCGCTACGCGTATTATCCGTTCGGTGACGAGTGGCGCTTCATAGGGCCGGATGGCAAGGACGCTTCGGTCCGTGTCTCCGGTAATCTGGTATCGAGCAGTGGCGATACGCTTCGCATCGTGGCCGTCGAAGGGCGGGGGATTCTGTTGTCGCCGGGTTTTCTCTCCGGCGCCGACGTCGAAGCCGGCCTGCTGGTGCCGATCCTGACCGATTACCGGCCGGTGGAGTTCTCCATCAATGCGGTCTATCCGCACCGGCGGCATTTGTCTGCAAAAGTCCGCGGTTTCATCGATCTTCTGGCCAAACGGATCGGTGACCATCAGCGCTGGATGAATCCTGATCTCCGAGCCGCTTCGGCCGGCTAGGCTGCAGCTACAAAGAAAACCATCATGAAGCTGTGATCGGATGGCGTGGGCGTTTTCGTCCGTTCGCCCGATCAGGGCCTGTCTCTCACGCGCCGATCAGTGAGCCTGCCACTCGGGGCGCATCAGCAGCGTGCCGCCCATGCAGAGCAGGACCGGTACGACCAGCATGACGAGGACGCCGGTAGAGGGTACGCCATGCGCGATGATCCAGGCTCCGGCCAGAGGCGCGACGATCGAGCCGAAACCGCCGATTACGCCGACCCAGCCGAAACCTGTGGCCTTGATCGCGGGCGGATAATAGGCGGTTGAGAGGGCGTTCAGGCAGAGTTGCGAGCCCGAGATGCCCGCACCGACGATCAGCAGCAGCGCGCCCCAGGCATAGAGGCCGGAGGGAACGACCAGAAACAGCAGGAAGGAGATCCCGGCGGCGAGCCAGGCCCCGCGCAGACTGGCCCTCGTGAGCCCCCGGTCGAGCAGGAAGGACAGCCCGATGCCGCCAACGACGCCGCCGAGCTGGATCAGCACCGCACCCTGAAGCGCGTTGTCGGTCGACCAGCCCGCATCCTCCAGAAGGGTCGGCAGCCAGCTGATCAGGACATAGAGCGTGAAGAAGTTGAGCATCACCATGCCCCAGAGCAGCAGGGTGCGCGACCGGAACACGGAATTCAGCAGCACCCGCGCGGAGCCGTGCGGCGCGCTTTGCGGCTCGATCAGATAGAGCTGGGTCGGATCGACATCCGGGGCGACGCGGCCGACGATCTTCCCGATCCGCCCGTCCTGCGCGCGGCGCGTCATCAGGAATTTGAGAGATTCGGGCGCCGCCAGCAGGACCAGCCCCGCGGTGACGATCGGCGCGATGCCGCCGACCATGAAGATCCCGCGCCAGCCGATGGCATGGAGCAGGGGCGGCGCGATGAAGCCGGCGCTGAACGCCCCGAGCCCCACGGCCGCATTCATCGCCACGACGATCACGGAGCGGAAGCGCTCGGGCACATATTCGGCGGTCCAGGCGTTGCAGTTCGGCACGCAGGCGCCGATCCCGATACCGGTGAGGATGCGCCAGAACACGAACTCTCCGGGCGTGGCGGCGGTCGCCGTCGCCACGGTGGCGAGGCCGAACAGCAGCAGCGAGCCGATCACGGCGATGCGGCGGCCGAGCCGGTCTCCGAAATGGGCGAGGACGGCGCCGCCGAGCGACAGACCGATCTGCGCGGCGGCGAGCGCCAGACCGAAATCCTCCGGCGGACGGCCCCATTGCCGCGCCAGCGACGGCACGGCCAGCGACATGGCCTGCAGATCGTAGCCGTCCAGAAAGATCGCGACGGCGCACAGCACCACCACGGTGATCTGCATGGCCGACATCGGCCGTTCGTCGATCAGTCGGCCGACATCGATGCCCGGCCGATCATTTTCCTCGTTCATCTCGCCGTCCCCCGGAGCGGAACGGCGAGCTTGGGGCCCGCGCGCCGTTCTGTCCACTGTCTTGTGGTCGCAGGCGGGCTTGACGGCGATCAAGGAAGGCGGCGGCGGGCGCGCCTAGCCTTTGAAGGCTCAGATTTCGTCAAAGGGAGCGGAAAGATGCGCGAGACCGACATTGCCGCCTACGCCAAAAGCCTGCTCGAAGCGCATGGCGACAGGGCGGAGGCCGAGGCGACCGCGAAGATGCGCGACTTCGAGAAATCGGGAGACCCGGATCAGGCCGAGGCGTGGCGCAAGATCAAGGCCGCGATCAACCAGATGCGCGGGCCGCATTCGAGCTGACGGCGGGCTGGCCCGCCTCGCGGATCAGGTCGGCGGCTTTCTCGCCGATCATGATGGCGGCCGCGTTGGTGTTGCCGCCGACGACCGTGGGCATGGCCGAGCAATCGACCACGCGTAGCCCCTCGACGCCGCGCACCCGGAGTTTCTCGTCCAGCACGGCGTTCGCGCCGGCGCCCATGGCGCAGGTGCTGGTGGGATGCATGGCGGTGCTGACGACGCTGCGGACATAGGCGTCGATCTCGTCGTCGCCCTGGGCATCCTCGCCGGGCTCGATCTCGCGGCTGATCAGGTCGCTCAGCGGCGGTGCGGCGAAGAATTTCCGGGTGAAGCGGACGAAGCGGCGGAACGCGGCGCGGTCGTTCTCCGTCGCCAGCAGGTTCAGCAGGATCTTCGGCTTGTCGTGCGGATCGCCCGAGCGCAGCGTGACCGTGCCGGTGCTCTCCGGCGAGAGCAGGATATTGGCGATCGAGAAATACTCGCCGCGCGGCGCGCGCCAGCCGGGGAACCAGACCTCGGCATCCATCGCCACCGGGCTGATCAGGAACTGCATATCCGGCCGGTCCAGCCCGTCGCGTGTCTTGACGAAGCCCTGCGCGGCGACCGGCAGGCCGGCCACCGGCCCCGTGCCCTTCAGCCACCACCGGATCACCGAAGCGGTCAGCCGGTCGAGCCGTAATTCCTGATCGAAGGTGATCTTGCCGTTGGCCTCGAACACCGGGCGGACGGCGGCGTGTTCCTGCAGGTTGCGGCCGACGCCGGGGAGGTCCTGCACGACCTTGATGCCGTGTTCCTTCAATTCCTTCGCCGGGCCGATGCCGGAGAGCAGGAGCAGCTGGGGCGAGTTGAACGCGCCGGCCGAGACGATGACCTCGCGCTTGGCCCGCACCGTGACGCGCGCGCCGTCCCGCTCATATTCGACGCCGACGGCGCGCTTGCCCTCCATCACCACGCGGGTGGTCAGCGCCTCCGACACCAGCACCAGATTGGAGCGTTTCAGCGCCGGGCGCAGGAACCGCTTGGCCGTGCTGCCCCGGCGGCCCTCATGCACCGTGAAATCCGGCGCGCTGAAGCCTTCGGTCGACGCGCCGTGGAAATCGTCGAGCTCGCGGTAGCCGAGGCTCTTGGCCGTCTTCATGATCGCGGGATAGATCGTGTCGTCGGTCTGGTGCCGGGCGACCGTCAGCGGCCCGTCCGCGCCGTGATACTCGGATTTGCCGCGCCAGTTCGCCTCGGACTTGCGGAAATAGGGCAGCACGTCGGCGAAGCTCCAGCCCTTGGCGCCCATCTGCGCCCACTGGTCGTAATCGAGCGGATGGCCGCGCGAATACATCATGCCGTTGATCGAGGAACAGCCGCCGATCACGCGCCCGCGCGGCGCGGGGATGCGGCGATTGTCGGCATGCGGCTCCGGCTCCGTCGCATAGCCCCAGCCGACCGAGGCCTTGCGCATGGCCCGGAACCACGCCACCGGCATTTCCAGAATCGCCTGCTTCTCGCTGCCGCCCGCCTCGACGACCAGCACCTTGACCGACGGATCCTCCGTCAGCCGCGCCGCCAGCACGCAGCCCGAAGACCCCGCGCCCACAATGATGTAATCGAACTGATCCAAAGCTCGCCCCCTTGTCACTCGGGTTCTTGTGCACGGTTCTAACGCCAGACCTCCCCAGTGGGGAGCTTAGCAAAGCGGGGGAGGGAGGGACAGGGGGAGAGAGAAGCCGCATGGCAATGAAGCAACGTGTAGGAGCACTTTTCGGGTGATCCTACACGTTGCGCCGTGGCGGCTAGAGTGCCCGAAAGGAGCGAGAGGCTATCGCTTCTTCGACGGCCCTCTGTTGCCTTTGGTTTCGTCCTGAGAAAGAACGGAACCCGTCGAACGTCTTCTGGATCTTCTAACTCGTGGCCTTTTTCCGCACGCTGACGCGAGATTTGCCGCTATCGAACGCACGCTCTTTCGGCCAGATTTGCATGAATGGCTTTCCGAATGTCTGCCACGTTCTATATCTGATCAGTGTTAGATACCACGCCGCGTGGCTCCGACACTCGTGATCTGCCTTTGATACCGAGGCGAGCTTCGTCGTAACTCAGCAGCGACTTGTGGCGAAGATTCCATACAGGCAACGACAAGGATCACTTAATTTTCGATACGGGCTTTCTTCCCGTCTCCAGTTCAAGTCCGATGAGGTTCGCCTCGAGTCACCGGGCCCGCGAATCTGGCCGCGAGGTGACGATCAGGAAGTCCATTCATACAGCGTCCGTATCTGATGTGTCCGTCGTTTATCGTTTAGAAGTTCACTTTTCTTCACGTAGGTTCAGATAATAGGTCCAAACGGCTTGTTGTTTCCTTGCTCGTCCATTCCTTCCGGATCCAAAAGCTTCAATCGTGAGCGAATTCTGCGGTGACTGGGGAGCCCTCAAAGCCGGAGGTCTTAGCGTCCGGATATTCGACCTCTGATCCGGCTTGCTCGGTCGTGCCCTTTTGGGTTCTCGAACCGTTTCGTTTTCCGCCCGTGATGTGCCTACGAGTTTACGTGCCTTCATGATGTACTGGCTGACAGGAATTTCCGTCGCTCGCTGCATAGAAATAAAGTAAGCGCGAAAGTGTCCCGTTCCGCAAATGATGGCTAAATTTTCATTGAACTCGATGGAGATGCGGTGGACGAGCTGCGCTACAGCATCAACTGGGAGCGCAGCCAATCGATGGGCTAAACACCAATTCAATCCTCGTTGGTGTCGGCTGGCCAGTTAGAAAGCGCTGTCGGCCAGAAATTCACGGGGTATCTTCCGTGACGACGCTTCGTATGAAGCGAAGCGAGGGCTTTATAGTTTGCTGGTCGACGCCCGAAATGGCTGAAGCGACGTCTTCGAACGTTCTCTCCTTTGTTCTCGTCGAGTTGGATCAGCAGAGAAACGCGTTCATCTTGGTCGATGAGGCATAGAGTTCGTCGCGACCCATGATGTCCGCCCTTCAAGATTTCGTCGGCGGCGCGAGCCTTCGCCGTTTCGGTTCTGCTTTTTGAAGTTGCGGTAGGATCTCTGCAGTGTCCTTCGAAAGCTCACATTTGTTTGTGCTAAGCCACCCGAGGATTATTGCGGCTTCGACGGCCGTGTGCTTCTCGTGCTCAGATACTTCCTCACCATCCTTGCGAGCTGCGCCCGTGATAATCTTTTTCTCAATTCGTTTACGGTTGCTTTCAGATATGTCTCGCCATCGGGCGCGCAATGTGTGCAGCAATTCTCGACGATGGTATACGGACAAATCCCTCATTTGACAGTGAGAATATTCCTGTCGCAGCTTGTCTCCCGAAAATAGTTCGGGTTTCATCCAAGCATAAATCTTAAATTTATTGAAGATAAACTCGTCATCTATACGCCAGGTACTTAATTCGAATTTCGCGATGTCTGGGTTAATGATGGATAGCCGATTGAATAAAGAGATGGCCCAATGAAAGTATTTGTCGTATCGTTTAAATGTACGTCGCCAGGGCGATCCTCAGCATGCAGAGTAGCTGTACGCCAGAAGCGAGTCTCGATGTCGGCCAAAAGGTCTGACGCGCGTTGAAGACCTCTTGCAGCGATTTTAAAGACCGACACAAGGCTTTCATCCGGAATCGAGATTTCGTCAGGTCTTTCCAACGGAAACTCGAAGAAATCCGACTAGTGAGCCGAGATGGAAATCTGCCCAATTGCCAGTAGGAGGTGATACGCGTTCGAACATAGGGCGTTCGTGTTTGATATACGGCATTGCGACCTGCTCAAACTCACGCAGTACGCTCGCCGTCCAGCCTTCCTTCTTTAGTCTCGACAGGAAGGCGAACCAACCATTGTAATCGTCGTTGCTCGTTGCATGCCTTAGCGACTCGATCAGAGCCACCATGTCCTATCCCTCAGACCAGCTTCACGATCATCTCCTCGCTCGATTTGCCATTCTACGAAGTTGAGAAGTCTGGGGTGAATGTCGCGGTATCCTGCCACCCACCATGCCAGCAATGGATCGTCAACCAACTTTCCAATCCACCTAGCGATATGAAAGTGGCGTGCGGGAATGGGATCAAGCCAAATTGCTTTCGGACCTGCGAGGCGTCTACTGCCATCTGTTCGCTCGTCTTCTGGCAGCATGGATAGAACGTCGTGCAAGTGAGGATCTTTCCAGTCTTCTTCGATGGATGATCTCGGTGGATCGTCATCGAGACCGAAGTATTCTAATGGATCGAATTTGTCCTCGGTCATTGGCGACGAACTCGGTTCGGCACGTCGAATGGTCTTATCAAATACACAGAGCCATTCGGCGGGCAGGGCTGGGTCGGCGTCAGCGAAAAACTTTGCACCAGCAACCGTGCTCGTAAGAGCCACAACCTGCCCCCGTTCATGAGGTGCCAGAGCGCGTGGTCCGCGGCGCGCCATTTCTACGAGGGAAAGTCGCCAAGCCTTAGGATCGTCGGCACGCTCCGCCCAAGCCTCTAATGTGTTCCAGAGAGCGGAATGCTGCCGGTCAGTATTGCGATAGGGGATCGCTGTGACGCCGCGGTTGCGCCAACGCTCCCTGACTTCCTCATCCGTGCCGGAATCAAACGCATAGATCCGCGCCGAATCTTTGTCATTCCGCGCGTGCAGGCCCTCTAGTAGGTAGCGAACCGGTGGATCTGTTGCAGAATATCCTTCTAGGACGATGACGTAGCGTCGGAGCAGGTCTCGGACAAACCTAGTGGCCCATCCTTCGGCGAGATACGCGCGCCCAAAATCAGCGCTGCTTAGTATCAGCCCCTGCCGTGTGACACCGTCAGAAGATCGGGCTCTCATTCGGCCATGAAGATATACTAAGCCCTTCAGCGGTTGTTCACTCGCCAAGTCAGGCAGCGCTGGAGGTACGTGCTTGTGAAGTGACCGATCGGCCCGCTCAAATAGTAAGTCGAAGTTCGTCGTGATAACTTGTGAGTTACGCGCCGCGCTTCTGGATAGGCGGAGTATCAGGGCATGCGGCGATGTGTTGGCGTTCTGTGGCGTCTTAAGCAGGCCACTGACAATCTCATCAATCGTGGCCGCTCCATATTCGTCCTGAAGGTGACTAAAAACTTGATCGAAGGGAGGACCAACCGTTGGGTCGTCGTCAGCACGTCGGAATAGGGCGCGGGACTTAGCATCTTCCGACGTCCCGAGCTTCCGCATCACCTGTTCACATAAGTCACGAAAACCTGGCAAACCTGCGGGAAGCGAGATACCCGCTCCACAAAAGAACACGACATTGCCATTGTCGCGCTCCTCCAAGAGCTCGTCAGGTATATTCGGACCGTCAGCAATGAACCTCATGTGCTGGTATCAGCTCTCAATCATGACCCGCTTGGTGAACACAGAAGTGCTAGCAACTTCGGGTAGCAACAAGTGCTTCGATCGGATTGATCTTGGACCGTCCAGCTCTCGTCATTCCGCCTCTCCCCATGCACCCATTAGCCAGTTACGCTTAACCCGCACCCACGCGTCGATGTGCCCGGCCATCTCGCGCATGCACCAACACATCCCAAGGAGGTCTTCATGGAACCGATTATTGACGACATGGTCGATCGTTATGAGAGCGGGAAGCTCTCGCGGCGGGCGCTTGTTCAGGGGTTGACGGCGCTGGCCGCCATGGCGGCGTCCGCGCCGGCGGCGAAGGCGGCGGAGGCCGGGTCGAAGCGGCGAGCATGGGGCCGATCGAGGCGACGAATGTGGATCACGTCTCGATCCTGACCAAGGACCTGCAGGGCTCCATCGACTTCTACAAGCGCGTCTTCGGCTTCAACGCGCTGAGCGCGGACAAGGACCACAAGATCATGCGCATGGGGCCGGGCAAGAAGATCATCCTGTCGCTCCGCCAGCAGGAGCCCTATGGCAAGATCGACCATTTCGGCTTCCGCGTGCCCAATCTGCGCGCGAACATCAAGAGCACCACGGCGTTCCTCAAGGATCAGGGCGTCGAGCCCAAGACAGACTGGGAATTCGGCTATCACTTCCTCGATCCCAACGGGGCGGTGGTGCAGCTGGTCTAGGCGCGGCCCGCGCACGGGCCGGAGGAGGACGCATGGCGAGCGTTGTCGGTATCGATCATCTCGTGCTGCGGGTCGGAGATCTGGAGGTTTCCGGGCCGTTCTACGACAAGCTGCTGGGCTTTCTCGGGTTCTGGCTGGAATGGGATCTCGGCGACATTCTCGGCTGGGACAACGGCGAGACGATGTTCTGGATCGGGCAGGCGGACGAGGAGGGGCGCAAGCATCCCCATCGCGCCGGCAATATCGGCTTCCATCACTACGCCTTCGAGCTCGGCGCGCGGGAAGAGGTGGACGCGCTGTACGACTTCCTGCAGGCCGAGGGCGTGACCGTCATCGATCCGCCCGCCGATTATCCGAGCTATGGCGAGGGCTATTACGCCGTGTTCTTCCTCGATCCCGACGGGATGCGGCTGGAGGGCATGTATTTCCTCGAAAAGGTCAAGCGCCGGCAGGCCGCCGCGCGGAAGAAGAAGGCCGGGAAGAAGCGGTGACGGCGGCGGTCAGGCCGCGTCCGCCTCACGCCCGCCCGCCTCACGCCCGGACGTCATTCCCGTCCTCCATGTCATGCCCGTCCTAAATGTCATTCCCGCGAAAGCGGGAATTTACCTTCAACGCCGGTGCCGGATTCCCGCTTTCGCGGGAATGACGGATTGGGGCGGGTCTGGATTTCCCGCTTTTGCGGGAATGACGGGTCGGGGCGGCGACGCGTGCGCGACTACTGTGCCGCTTCCTCGTTTTCCTTTTCCCAGGCGATGATGTCCTTGTAGAGGTCGGCATATTGCTCGGCCACCTGCGCGCCGAATACCGGGTCCTGCTCGCCGACCGGCTCGGCTTCCAGGGCCGCCCAGTCCTCCTCGGTCAGCGTGCGCTTGACGATGGGGAAGAAGAAGGTCTCCTCCATCGTCATGTGCTTGCGCTGCTGGTCGACGAAATTCTGGATGGCGGAGTGGAAGCTGGCGCGGGGCAGTTCCGCCTCTTTCAGCACATCCTCGATCACATACTGGAACATCTGCGCCAGCATGCCGATCTTTTCGTGCTCGATCGGCAGGTCGGCCATCTTGGCGGCCTGTTCGGGATATTTGTCCCGCATCAGATGCAGGATGAGATCTTCCTTGGGATGGTGGGTCGTCTCGGGAAAGCCGTTGAAATAGTCCGCTACGGCCCGGAGGACGTCGTAATCGGGGCGCTCGGCGCGGTCGAAGACCGCCAGTTCACGCTCCAGCACCGCCAGCAGACGGCTTATGTTCCGGTGTTCTTCGTGAAGCTGATCGAGAATTTTCGGCACCGTTCCCTCCTTCCGCCGGACACACCCCTCTTTTTACACGGATAGGACTCTAATTCCATTCCCGAAATGATTTCACGCAAGCGGAGTCTTTTGCCGCGCGCCGGTTCTGTGGCAGTGTGACGCTCCGGGCGGGATTTGGGGACGCTTTTGGAGGCTGTGGAGACGGGCCGACGGCCCCAACCGAGAGGTGACGATGATCAGGTTTTCCGGGCGCGCTGGCGCTGATGATGGGTGTGGCGGCCGGAGTCGGCCTTGGTCCGGGCGCGCGGGCCGCGGAGAATGCGGCCAAGGCCCCGAATAACGCGCCGCCCGTGTCGATTTCCGTGAACGCTCATATCGACGACGCCGGCAAGCTGCAGATCAACGGCGAGGCCTCGGTGCCGGACGGCGCGCTGGTCGCCTGGGCCGCCTACCGGGTCAAGCAGTCGCTCACCCGCATGAAGGGCTACGCCACGGTCGAGGATCACAAGTTCCACGCCATGGTGGATATCCGCCGCTGGGCCAAGGGAAAGATCGCCGTCGACGCCAATTTCCAGATCATGATGCCGGGCCACAAGCAGCCCGACCATATCGTGGAGCTTTACGGCAAGCAGGGCGAATTCATGACCGGTCCGCATGTCGTTCATGGCGGCGGGCTGTTCCGCGCGGCGATCGCCACCACCAGCGTGGTCAAGAACTGAGCCTTACGATCCCTATTGGTAGCCGATCGCCTCGGCGTCGGTCGGCCGGGGCACCCAGCAATTCTCGGGATGCCAGCCGGCATCGTCCTTCTGCTGGCGGAAATTCGGGCTCACGATCATCGGCCGGGACAGATATTTCGGATCGGCCACCGACATCTGCACGATCATGAAGTGGTCGCCGTTCGGCGCGGTCACGATGTCGAAATACTCGGTCAGCGTGGTCCGTTCGCTGAACGGGACGCCGTTCCAGCGCAAATATCCCGGTTTCAGATGGGTAGTGACGACCTTGAGCGAGCCGCTGGTGATCTTCCGGCCGTCGTGGTGGAACAGCCATTCGGCTTTGGAATAGCCCTGCCGGGTCAGGCCCTCCGGCGCCGGCGCATCGCCGAAATGCAGCAGCCGGACCTGGCGGCCGTTGTCGGTCTCGATCCTGAGGGTGTTCTTGTCCACCCAGGTGATGTGCAGCCGCGTCGGAATGCGCATCAGGGCCGGCGCGCCGTAATATTTGCAGGCGTCCTTGGCGGTCGTGTCCTTATGCGGATCCCACTGATGGGCCATTTTCATGCCGGCCGGGTTGAGCGGCACGCCCGAGAAGTCGTCCTTCGGCGGGGTGGTCATGCGCAGCCGCCAGTCCTCGTTCACGATCGCCACCCAGTAGCCGGTCATGTCCATCGGTGCGATGTCCTGTGCCGGGCCCTTGGGCTCGGGCGGCGGCGCCATGAACTGGGCGTTCGCCGTGGCGGAGAGGGCCGAAAGGCCGAGGGCCAGAAGAAGCAGCGTTGCGATACGGTTGATCATGTTTGCTTCTCCTCTCAGGATTTCTTCTTGGGCATGAGCGACTTGTAGGCGGCCTCGATGAACATGTCGGTGGTCCAGGGCCCGTCCGTCGCGCCGTAGACCGGGTCGTAATCCATGCTGGGCCGTGCGGCCTTGACCTGTTTCAGGCTCTTGCCCTGCTTGATCAGGGCCCGGATGCGGTCGCGGATGACGGTCACCATGTCGCGGTAATTGACGATCTCGCCGTAATTGCTGAGATGCCCGTGGCCCGGGACGATCAGCGTGCCGCCCTCCTGGCCGAAAGCCGGGGTGCTCAGGTCGATCACATGGTTCAGCGCGGCGATCACGCCGTCGATCGTGCCGCCGGATTTGAGGTCGATCACCGGATAGAGCGCGGGGTTGAACAGGTCTCCCGTGCTGATGACGTCCGACCGGCGGAAGAAGACGATCAGGTCGCCGTCCGTCTGCGCCGCCGGCGCGTAATACATCCGCACGGCCTCGCGGTTGAAGAAGATCGCCTTCTGCTTGCCGAAGAAGGTGCTGGTCGGCCAGCCCGGCTGCTCGATAGCCGGTTTGCCGGTCATGGCGCCGCTCAGGCGCAGCAGGGTGTTCTCATGGGCGAAGATTCGGGCGCCCCGGGTGGCGTCCGTGATGTCCATGGTCACATTGCCGCCGGCGACCGTCTTGCCCGCCTGGCCGATCACGGCGTTGCCACCGGTCTGGTCCACACCGGAATCCGTGTTGATGACCACGCGGATTATCGTATTCAGCCGCCCGCGCATCGCCATGCTCTCGGCGCTCGCGCCTTCGAGGGCGGGATGCGAGTGCGTCGTGACGACCGATCCGATCGGCTCGGCGGTGATTTTCCTGATCGTGCCGAGCAGGTCTTCCGCAGCGCGCTTCTCCTTGGTGTTGACGACCAGAACGCCTTGCTCGCCGGTCTGGACGGTCGTGTTCCCGCCGCCACCGACGATCATGAAGATGTTGTCCCTAACCCGCAGCACATGCAGTCCGCCGTCCTTCATGGCCGGCTGTGCCGATGCGGTTGCCGTCAGGGCGGCGAGGGCGATGAACGGAGCGATGATTTTCAAATTCATGATCCGCCCCTATTTCTTCTGCTGCGCTTTGGGATCGAAATAGGGCGGCAGCGGCATCTTCTCCATTTTGTGCATGTATTCGGGATACATGGTCTCGGCTCCGCCCATGGCCGCCTCGAACGGGATACGGCGGCGTTCGGCATATTCCTTCAGGAACGGGTTCTTGCCGGGCAGGAAGTTCGGCACCACGCCCGCCGGCCGGTCGATCTCCTCGACCGTCTCGCAAGGATAGGGCGCGACCTGAAAATCAGCTGAATGGGTATAGTCGCGATTGCGGAAGAACGGTTCGGTCAGGTAGGCCGGGTCGTCGATCCAGACCGACCAGTTGAGATTGCTCCCGTGGCGGATGAAATATTCCGTCAACGTCGCCTTGGAACTGCGGGCGACGCCATTACGCCGGATATAGCCCTCGCGCATATGGGTGGTGGTGACCACCAGCTTGTCGCCCTCCCATTTGCCGGTCGAGAAGCCCATGGCGGTGTGCTCGGCATAGGCGGGCGGGTGAGGGCGGCCGTCCATCCAGATGAACCGCTCGGTCGATTGCCAGCCCTTATGCATGCGGATGGCGATCAGTTTCTGGGTTACCTCGTCGCGCACTTCGAAGATCCGGATCTCGGAGAACTGCACCGAATAGTCCGAGGGATGCACGCGGCACTGATATTCGGGAAGGGTCAGGAGCGACGGGTCCCACGTCTTGGCCCGCATCCGGTCGGCCTCGTTGATCGGCAGTCCGCCGTAGTCGCCAAGCTCCGGGCCGGGCAAACGGTCGGGCCAGTCCTCATCGAAATTGGTCATGTAGACGCCGGTGAGATTCGTGTAGGCCCCCGCCGGAAAATTCATCAGCATCAATACGATCGCGGATATGGCGCCCGCAACTCTACCGCGACGAACACTCGTCATGAATATCCCCCAAATTTCGCTCCCCAGACGCTGCGCCCGTCCCGCCAAGGCCACTCATCGCGTCGCTCTTTTGCAGGGTCGGCGCAAGTCACGTATCATGTCGACACAGGTGGTGCCTTTTTTCAACCTCGTAATCGAGTGGGCCGGAACGTCGTCGGGCGGCCTGTTCGCGATTAAACCTTGTCCTGACGGGTATCGTGACTAGCTAGAACTAAGTGACCTACCGAGACGCAGTGCCGGAAACGGGGTCCCGCCCGAACGAGCGGGCGTGGGACGATATTATCGATCTGGCGGTCGATCTGCGCCACGACCTGCATCGCCGTCCGGAACTCACCTGGTCCGAAAACCTGACCGCGAAGACCATCCGGGACCGCCTCACCGCCGCTGATATTCCCTGGCGTGCTTGCGCCGATACCGGCACGGTGGCCCGGCTCGCGCCCAACGCCAAGGGCCGTCACATAGCGCTCCGCGGCGATATCGACGCGCTCCCTCTCACCGAACAATCCGGCGTCGACTGGAGCTCCGAGCATGAAGGCTGCATGCATGCCTGTGGCCACGATGGTCATACCGCCACCCTTATGGGGACGGCGTTGTGGCTCAAAAGCCATGAGGAGAGCCTGCCGGGCCCGGTGACGCTGTTGTTTCAGCCGGCCGAGGAGGGCGGGCATGGCGCAAAGCGCATGATCGAGGACGGTGCGCTCGAAGCGGTGGATGCGATCTTCGGCTGGCACAACTGGCCGGCCATTCCCTATGGCAAGGCCGTCTGCCCCGACGGCGCCGTGATGTCGGCCAACGGCACCTTCGCCATTACGGTGAAGGGCAAGGGCGGGCATGCCAGCCAACCGGAGCTTTGCCGGGATCCCGTCCTCGCGGGGTCAGCTATTACGCTTGCGCTGCAGCAGATCGTCTCGCGTCGCCTGGCGCCGCAACAGGCCGTCGTCGTAAGCGTCACGTCGATCGACGCGCGCAGTTCCGACACGATCATTCCGGAAACCGCCCGAATCGGCGGCAGCTTCCGTCTCTCCGACAATGGACTGCGCAAGACGGTCGAGGACCTCATCACCGCATGTGCGGAGGATACAGCCCGGTCTTACGGCGTTACTGCCGAGGTGGAGATGCGGCCGCGTTACAGCGCGACGGTCAATCACGCCGCCGAGGCAGAGATCTATCGCAAGGCGCTGTCCGACGAATTCGGTCCGGACTGGCGATCGGAGGAAACCATGGTGCCGATCATGGCGTCTGAGGACTTCAGCTATTACCTCGCCGAGATTCCAGGCGCGTTCGCCCTGATCGGCGCGGATGATGGCAAGGGCCATGACGCGCCCTGCCACAGCACCCATTACGACTTCAACGATGCGCTCATTCCTCACCTGACGCGCGTCTATGCGCGCCTCGCGGGCGCGCCCCTTCCCGACACACCCCGACGATAACTCTCACCCAGGAGCGCGTTTCATGGAGATGCAGACTTTCGACAACCTTGAATCCGAAGTGCGGGGCTATGTCCGGGCCTACCCGACGGTATTCAAAAGCGCCTCTAACGCTCGTCAGGTGGATGAGAACGACAAGTCCTATATCGACTTCTTCGCTGGCGCCGGGGTTCTGAATTTCGGACACAACAACTCCCGCATGAAAAAGGCGCTGGTCGATTTCATTGAATCCGATGGCGTCGCCCATAGCCTCGACATGGCCACGACGGCCAAGCGCGCCTTCATGGAACGGTTCAACGACACGATCCTGAAGCCGCGTGGGATGGATTACAAAATCCAGTTCATGGGCCCAACCGGCACCAATTCAGTGGAAACCGCGCTCAAACTGGCCCGTAAAGTCACCGGCCGGAGCTCGATCATCGCCTTCAGCCACGGCTTTCACGGCATGACTCTCGGTTCGCTCGCGGCGACGGCGAACGACTATTTCCGCAACGCCGCCGGTATCCCGCTCGAGCATGTCACCCGTATTCCCTATGAAGATGCGCCCGGTGGCGGCGTCGAGACGATAGAGGGCTATCGAAAGTCCTTCCGGGACAGCTCCAGCGGTCTGGAGCCGCCCGCCGCCGTGCTGGTGGAGACCATCCAGGCCGAGGGCGGCGTGCATGTCGGCAGCAAGGAGTTCCTGCAGGCCGTGCAGAAGCTGGCGCGGGACACGGGCGCGCTGTTCATCATCGATGAAATTCAGGTCGGCTGCGGGCGCACCGGGTCCTATTTCAGCTTCGACGGACTGAATCTGGATCCGGACATTATCTGTCTCGCCAAGGGTATCGGCGGGTTCGGTACGCCCCTGGCCATGAACCTGAACAAGCCGGAGCACGACAAGCACTGGTCGCCCGGCGAACATACCGGCACCTTCCGCGGGCAGGGCTTCTCTTTCGTCGCTGGCCGTGAAGCGCTCAGCTATTTCGATGACGACGACCTGATGGTCGATGTCCGCCAGAAGGGCAAGGAAATCCAGGCCCGGCTCGAAGGTCTGGTGGATAAATATTCAAATCAGGGCTGGGAAGTGCGCGGCCGGGGCATGATTCAAGGCCTCGATGTCGGCGACGGCGCCGTCGCCAAGAAGATGCAGACCGACTGCTTCGAGAACGGGCTCCTGATCGGACCGTGCGGCACCGGTGGCCGCGTGATGAAGTTCATCCCGCCGCTCACCATCCCGCATGACGATTTGGAAGAGGGGATGAACATCTTTGAAACCTCAGTCCAGAGCGTAATGGGTGCAGCATGAACAGACGCGACGACATGACATTTCCGATGGAGGAATATGACCGTCGGTTGAAAGAACTCCGCGAGCGCATGGAACAGCGCCATCTCGATGCGGTCATCATCAGCGATCCCGAAAACCTGATGTATCTGACCGACTATCAGACCACCGGCTATTCCTTCTTCCAGGCGCTGGTCGTGCCGCTCGAAGACGAGTGCTTCATGATCACCCGCGCGATGGAGGAATCCAACGTCTACGCGCGGACATGGGTTACCGAAACGCGGCCCTATCCCGATACCGGCGATGCGATCCAGATGCTGGTCGAAAGCCTGCGCGAATTCGGGCTGCGCGACCGGGTGATCGGTTACGAGCGCAACAGCTATTACTTCCCGGCCTATCTGCAGGACCGGATCCACACGACCTTCACCGAGGGCCGCCTGCTGGATTGCTTCGGCATTGTCGAGGAAGGCCGCATCCGCAAGTCGGAGGCCGAGATCGACGTTATGAAGAAGGCGGCCAGGGCGACGGAAGCCGGAATGCGCGCCGGCATGGAAACCTCCAAGGCCGGCGTGACCGAGAACGAGATCGCCGGCGCCATCAGCAAGGCAATGTTCGAGGCGGGCGGCGAGGTGCCATCGGTGATGCCCTACGTCACTTCCGGGCCGCGCACCATGATCGGCCACGCCACTTGGGAAGGCCGAACGGTTCAGCCCGGCGAGCACGTATTTCTCGAGGTTGGTGGCTGCTTTCGGCGTTATCACACAGCCATGATGCGCACCATCGTGTTGGATGATCTCTCGCACAGCATGCGGGCGGCGCAGGATCGTATGAAAATGGCGCTGGCGCGGGTCAAGGAAGTCATCCGGCCGGGGCTGACGGTCTCGGACGCGGACAATGTGGTGCGCCAGATCATCAGCGATAACGATGTCGGCGCCCGGCTCGTCACCCGCGCGGGCTATTCGATCGGGATCGCTTTCCCGCCGAGTTGGGACGAGGGCTATATCATGAGCCTCAAGCCCGGTAGCGGCGATGTTCTGGATGTCGGCATGACCTTACACATCATCCCGTGGATGTGGGGCGTCGACGGCGACAAGACGGTCGGTATCTCCGACACGGTTTATGTCACCGACGACGGCTGCGAGTTTTTCTTCGACTTCGACGAGGATTTCGTCGTCAAGCCGGGTGAAGCGCAAAAAACGCCGGGCAACGTAGCGGAATTCGCGCGGGAGGACCGCTCGGCATGAACAGAGCGATCGATCCGACGACCGGAAAGGTCATCCGCGAAGTAAAGACTGCCGGTCAGGACCGGATTGAAAAAGCGCTCGCCCGGTCCGGGCAGGCGTTCGAAAGCTGGCGCAAGAAGAGCTTCGAGGATCGCGCGACGGTTCTGAAAGCCGTCGCCGGCCGCATGCGCGGCGATATCGACCGGCTGGCGATGCTGATGACCGAGGAAATGGGCAAGCCGATCAAGGAAGCTCACGGCGAGGTCAAGAAAGCCGCCTGGTGCGCCGAGCACTACGCGGACAACGCAGCGACCTATCTGGCTGACGACGTGCTCAAATCCGATGCCTCGCGGAGCTATGTTCAATACCTGCCACTAGGGCCCGTCCTCGGTATTCTGCCGTGGAACGCGCCGTTCTGGCTGGCTTTTCGCTTCTGCGCGCCCGCGTTGATGGCGGGCAATACCTGCGTGTTGAAGCATGATCCGCACGTGCCGGGTTGCGCGGAGGCCATCGCCGGATTGTTCGATGACGTCGGCGCGCCCGAGGGGATCATGCAGAATCTGCCGCTGAACAATGAGGACGCCGAAGGGGTCATCCGCGACGACCGGATCCGCGCCGTGTCCTTCACCGGATCCGACAGGGCAGGGGCTACGGTCGCGTCTATCGCGGCTTCCGAGATCAAGCCGGCGGTTCTGGAACTCGGCGGCTCGGACCCGAATATCGTCCTCGCGGATGCGGAACTCGAGAAGGCGGCGGATGTGATCACCCTCTCGCGCATCATCAATGCGGGACAATCCTGTATCGCCGCCAAGCGGATCATCGTGGAGGAGCCCGTCTATGACGAATTTCTCGGATTGCTGAAGGAGCGTCTTTCCGCGTTGAAGCTGGGCGATCCGCGCGAGGAAAGCACGGATGTCGGCCCGCTCGCGCGCGACGATCTTCGCCAAGAGCTTCACCGTCAGGTCCAGGAAACCATCAAGGCGGGCGCGACATGCCTGATGGGCGGCGAAATACCGGACGGGGACGGCTTCTTCTATCCGGTGACGCTACTCAGCGATGTCACACCCGACATGACGGCCAGTTGCGAGGAGACATTCGGGCCGGTCGCCGTCGTGATGAAGGCGCGCGATGTCGACGATGCGCTCAGGATCGCCAATGACACGCGCTACGGCCTCGGCTCGGCGATCTGGACGGACGCGAAGCGGGGACAGAAACTGGCGCGCGATATCGTGGCCGGGCAAGTGGCCGTAAACGGCATCGTCAAGACCGATCCGCGCCTGCCGTCGGGCGGCGTTCGGCGGTCGGGCTATGGCCGAGAACTCGGCCCGCACGGAATCCATGAATTCGTCAACGCCCAACAGGTCTGGGTCGGCCCGGCGCAGGCCGGCGGCTGAGCATTCCTCAATAATCGAAACGGACGGTCAGGCCGGCGGTCAGCGGCCGCAGCGGCGTTACCTGCTTCTCGAAAGGCTGCGAGAACGGGTTGCCGAAGGAGAAGCTGTTGCCGGTTTCCGACCAGCTGTTTTGAAGGAAAGCGCCGATGGTCCACTCGTTCTTGCTCAACTCGACCCTGAAGTCGGCGACGTGATAATTGCCCATGGAGGGGCTCTTGTCGCCGAACATCAGATAAGACTTGCCGGTATAGCTGTATCGGCCGGAAAACGTGCCGCGCAGCCCATAGCCGAGATCGAACCGGTATGTCGCGCTGGCGCCCGCCGCGAAATCCGCTATTCCAGGAAGCCGGTCGCCCCGTTTGGCGCCGAGGAAAGCGTTACCCTCCCGCATTTCGGGCGAATTCCAGAAGAAATTGGCGGAAAGCTGCAATGAGTTCGTCACCAGCGCGTTGGCTTCGAGTTCGAAGCCGTAATTGATCGCATTGCCCGCATTGAGGACATAGGGCAGGCCATTCGCCAGATACTGATCCGTCTGGATCCCGCTCCAATAGACATAGAAGATCGAGCCGTTCACGCGCAGCCGGTTGTCGAGCCACTCCTTCTTGACGCCGAGTTCGAAATTCCACAACCGGTCGGGATGGAACACATTGAAATTCTGGCCTGTTTCATTGGGTTCGAAGCCGATAACGGCGTCGAGCGGCGTATTTATGTTGATGCCGCCGTTTCTGTATCCCTCGGAGGCGCTGAGATAGGCCAGGAAATCATCCCGCGGCTGATAAGACAGCACGGCCTGGGGCGTCACGCCGTTATGGGTGTTTTTCCCGGCAATCTGCTTCGTGCCGGCGTCCTTGACGCTGTAGAGGCTTGCGGTGGTGTTGTACCGGGATCGGAACAGCCGCGCCCCGATGCCGAAACGGAAATGTCCCCACAGAGCCACGCTGACATTCGAGAAGAGAGCCGCTTCACGGATGTGATCCAGGCGATCTTCGTAAAAGATGGCGTCGTTGGGGATCGTCATGCCGAGCGCCGCGCTCGCGCCGGGCGCCGTCAGCGTGAAATTGCCGGTCTCGCCGCGCCGCAGATAAAACGCGCCGACCATCCAATCGATTCCATCGTCGTTCTGGGATGAAAGCCGAACTTCCTGAGAGAGCGTGTCGATGTCGCGCTTCGTATCGAACGGACTCGGCGTGAGCGGGACTGAGATATATTTCGAGACGGCCAGCGTGGCGTCGTTCCGCGCCCGGTTCTCGCGCCGCACCAGTGTGGTCGACGACAGGAGCCTCGCCCAGCCCAGGTCGCCGCTGATCTTGGCGTTTCCCAGAATGAAGGTGTCGCTATACGGTTCGGCGAGATAGTTGTCGCGGTTGTAGCGCCCGAGGCTCTGGACGAAATACTGGGTGTCGTTGAGGTCGATGTCCTGAAATATGCCGGTAAGATCGACCGTCCAGGCGTTGGCGGGTTGCCAGCGCAGGATCCCCCGCATCGAGCTGATGGTGCCCGCGTTGACGTTCTTCAGTCCCAATCGGATGTCGTCGATATAGCCGCCGTCGCGCTCCCATGACCCGGCAAGGCGGATGCCCAGCTTATCCGTTGCGATCGGCACATTGGCGACCGCATCGACGGCATGATTGAAGGTGCCGTCATTGGTCAGCGAGTTCGACAGTTCGAGATCGCCGGACACGTTCTCGAGGTCGGGATAGTTGGGAATGATGCGGAATACCCCGCTGATCGCGCCCGCGCCGTAGAGGGTGCCCTGGGGCCCCTGAAGGACTTCCACACGGTTGATATCGATCAGTTTGAGGTCGGGATACGGGTCGTTGAAGGTCATCGGCGCCACATCGAAATAGACGCCGACCGTGGACTGGGTCTGGCCGGTAAAGGCGCCGTCGGAAAGGCCGCGAATGAAGATCTTGTTGCGTCCGGGGCCCCGATTGGTGGTCATCAGGCCCGGAACCTGCGAGGTCAGTCCGGTCGCATGGGAAATGCCGAGATCCTCGAGCGACGAGCCCTCGACGACCGAGATCGACGCCGGCAGGGTTTGAGCGCGCGACGTGAGCTTCGTGGCGGTGACGACCACGTCCTCGATATAAGGCTTTTGAATCAGGGGCTTGATTTTGGGAGGCGGTGGCGCCGGGGTCTGTTTCGTGACATGTTTCGGCGCAAGCTTGATCACCGCCGCGCTCGGACTCACGAAGTCATAGGTCGCTCCGGTATCCTTCAGCAGCTTCGCGAGCGCCTGCTGCGGCGTCATATAACCGCGAATGGCTCTGCTCGTCATGTCGGAGAGCGTGAAGGACGTGCCGATCGAGACCCGGGCCTGGCGCGAGAACTCGGTGATGGCGTTGGCCAGCGGTTCGGCCGGAATATCGAACCAGACAGGCTTCTCGGCGGCGAACGCCATCCCGCCGCGCGCAAGGCCTGCCGCGAGCGTGATGGACATGATCGCGATGTTGGCGCGTCTTCCGCCGCGCGAGGAAAAACCCACTTCTATTCGTCGGACTTACCAGTTTCTGATCGTTTCAGCACGAAACTATCACCGTCCCGACGATAGTTCAGAGACATGAAGCTGGAAAGGTTCCGCGCAACGTCTTCCTTATTATTCAGGAACAGGCTGCCGGTGAAGGAGAGCGAGGCGAGGTCCGGACTGTCCAGTTTGAAGGCGGTGCCGTCGAAGTACCGGTTGACCTCCTTTATGACGTCGGAAAGCTTCGCGTCATTGAAGGTCAGGCGGCGTTCGGTCCAACTGCCGATGTCGTTGGGGTCGATCCGTTCCCGCTTCGGTACCGTCGCATGGGCTGTGTAGATCACCTTGTCGCCCGACGTCAGCTGCTCCTGAGCCGTCCGCATCGATTTGGAGCTGACGCCCACGGAACCGCGGGCAACCGCCACGGAGAACTTGTCGCCGATGGTGGCGACTTCGAATTTGGTGCCCAGAACCCGGACTTCATGGCCGTCCGCATCGACCAGGAACGGCCGGTTCTCGTCGTGTTTGACGTCGAAGATCGCCCGGCCCCGGGTAAGGTCCGTCGAACGCATGTTTTGTGAATAGGCGACCGTCAGGGCCGTATTCGTGTCGAGATCCGCTTTCGACCCGTCGGGCAAGGTGACCTGACGCACTTCGCCGGTCGTCGTCGCAAAGCGCAGAACCGTCGGTCCCGTCAAGCGCTGGAAGGTCAGCGTGCCGACAACGACCAGAGCGAGCACCGCGACGGCCATCCCGGCGGCAAAGATCGGCCGGTTGGAGATAAATCCGCCGCCAAGAAGCGAGCTCCAGAAGCTGGGCCGTTTGGGTCCCCGAACGGCCGACCGCGCCGAGGCGGGTCTCGAATAGGCGGCGCGAACCTCGGAACTCGCCGCCCCGATCCGTTCGAAGACGTCCTGAGCGGCGGCGAATTCGGTCAGATGAATGGGATCGACCGCCAGCCAGTCGGCATGCGCGGTCCAGTCGTCTTCCGTGGCATCGCCCGACGAGAGGCGCAAATGCCACTGAAGCGCCTGTTCAGCGGCGCTCGGCAATTCTGTGCTCTCGGTTTCGTCGACCATAATTCGTGCTCGGATCCTTCTCACCCTAATAGTCGGAACCGCGGCCCGAAAATCTCCGTGAAAATGTAACGATTTTTTCGGATCGAGTAATTTTAGACTGCATTCTACCGATATGTGACATTTTTGCGACTCTATGTTCGCCGCAACCGCTGCAGGAGCAGGCGGCTGACCTTCATAATATGCTTCTCGACCGTGCTCTGCGCGAGGTCCATGCGGGCGGCGACTTCCTTGAGGGAAAGCCCTTCGAAACGATGCAGGACGAAGGCCGTCCGGACGGATTCGGAAAGTCCGTCGAGGATCTCTATGACGCGCTTGATTTCCTCGCGCGCAGACACCTGCCGCTCCTGGCTGGCATAGACGCTGCCGAGCGCGTCATCGTCGGAATGAACACGATAATACTGGTCGCTCCAGGACTTTTCCCGGTTCTTTCGGCTGGCGTTATGGCGGATGCGATCGATCGCCTGGTTGGAGCAGATCCGGACCAGAAGCGCGTAATCGTTGTCGATCTCTGTGGTTTCACGCGCCTTGAGGAAGCGGATGAAGACCTCTTGAAGGACCTCTTCGGCGTCCTCGGCATTGCCAAGCCGCATCTTCAAATAACGCAGAAGATTGGCACGGTGCGCCGCAAAAAGCGCGTCGACTCCGTCGTCGCTGGACGTCATTTGCGGCGGGCTGGACACGCGGCGTCAAAAACTGTCATGCGGAAATGGTCTGCGTTTAGCGTCAAATTCCGGGTTTCTGCGGGGATGATACCGGCTTTCTCTTGAACAGCAAGGTTGGATAGCCCGTTTTCGGACGTATTTCCGGATGGATCTTGTGTCTTTATCAAAAAAATTACATGTTCCCGAAATTGTTATGGAGGTTTCATCCGTTTTGCTTCGGCATATCGCTAGAAACATTCCAAACCGGCGCTATCCGGAGTTCCCATGGTCCCCATTATCCCCGCCCGATCCTCCCGCCTGTTTTCCCCCGCCTGCCTGGAACAGTTAAACACGAGCTGGACGGCGCAATCGCGACAAACCAGCTTATGAATCAGCAATGTGGTCGGATTACGACCGGCAAGACAGATAATTCCGGCCGGGTGAAAGGGCTGCGCGTCGCGCTGTTCTCCGGCAATTACAACTGTGTCCGGGATGGCGCCAATCAGGCGCTCAACCGGCTTGTGGGCTTTCTGGAAAAATCGGGAGCCGAGGTTCGCGTTTTTTCGCCGACCTCCAAGACGCCGGCTTTCGATCCGGCGGGCAAGCTGTACTCCGTCCCATCGGTGTCGATCCCGCGCCGCCGCGAATATCGCGTCGCCGCGCCGCTGCCGCGTCATTTTCAGGCCGATCTGGAGGCGTTTCGGCCGGATGTCATCCAGATCTCCGCGCCGGACATTCTGGGGTGCTCGGCTCTTCGTTTCGCCGAAAAGCGCGGCATTCCGACCGTCGCGTCGGTGCATACCCGGTTCGAGACCTATTTCAAATATTACGGCCTCGGATGGGTCGAGGGGCTGACTCAGCGCTATATGAGCTGGATTTATAACCGTTGCCAGCACGTCTATGTGCCCTCCAAATGCATGGCGGATATCCTGAGAGACTACGGTGTGCGCAGCGATATCCGGTATTGGAGCCGGGGCGTCGAGCATGACCGTTTTAAGCCAGGCCGCCGGGATATAGCTTGGCGGCGCTCGCTCGGTTTCGCCGATGACCAGCCGGTGATCGCCTTTGTCGGCCGTGTGGTGATGGAGAAAGGCCTCGAGCCTTTTGCGGAGGCGGTAGACGGCCTGACGGAAAAAGGCCTGAAATTCGGGGTGCTTGTCGTCGGCGACGGGCCTGCACGGTCCTGGTTCGAGCAACGCCTGCCCGATGCCGTCTTCACTGGCGCGCTGTTCGGCACCGATCTGGCCCGCGCCTATGCGTCATCGGAGATCTTCTTCAATCCCAGCACGACCGAAGCCTTCGGAAACGTCAATCTCGAGGCGCTGGCGTCGGGGATTCCAGTCGTCTCGGCCCGCGCGTCGGGCAGCAGTTCGATCATCGAGCACGGCAAGACCGGCTTTCTGGTCGATCCCGAGGATGACGGCGGTTTCGGGCGCGCCCTTGCACAATTGATCCAGGACACCGATTTACGAGACAGAATGGGCGCTGCCGGCGTCCAGGTTTCCTATCGGTATCACTGGGACGACATCCTGAACGAGGTCGTCGGCCACTATTTCAGTGCCATAGAAGCGTTTCAGGCGGAGAAGGACATGACGCCCTCCCGGCGGCGTTTCGCTCCGAGTGTTTTCGAACGACCGGGCATGTCCAAATGAAGCTTCTCGACGTCGCCGAATTCTATAGCCCGCTAGGCGGCGGGGTGCGGACCTATATCGAGCAGAAGATCGCCGTTGGGCGTCAGCTCGGCTGGGAGACGGTCATCGTCGCGCCCGGCGCGGAGGATCGCGAAGAGCAGCGGGATCACGCCAAGATCATATGGGTCAAAGCGCCCCGCATTCCGGTCGATCACCGGTATCACCAGTTCGTGTCGACCAAGGGGGTTCAGGCGGCTATCGACCGCGAGAGGCCCGATGTGCTGGAGTTGTCGTCACCTTGGGTCGGCGGCTGGGCCGTCGCGAAATGGCCCGGAGACTGCGTCAAATCCTTATTCCTGCATAACGATCCCGTCGCGGCCTATCCGCAGGCGGTATTCGGAAGCTGGCTCGGCCTCGATCGGATCGATCGGATGTTCACGCCGTTCTGGCGCTATCTGCGCCGGCTTCGGATGCATTTCGACACCATGGTTGTCAGCTCGGAATGGATCGCCAACCGCCTGTGCCGCTTTGACATTCCGCGCCCCACGATCATCGGATTCGGTGTCGACGCGTCTATGTTCTCACCCTCGCTCAGGGATCCGGCGGCCAAGCGCGAAATGCTGGCGGCCTGCGGTATCGAGGATTCCGATGCGCCGCTCCTGATCGGCATCAGCCGTCATCACCCCGAGAAGAAGGTGGGGACGGTCCTGAAAGCCTTCGCCGAGGCCAGCGCGGATCGGCCGATGGGCTTCTATCTGATCGGGGACGGCTTGCTGCGCAAGCGCGTGGACCGTATTGCGGCGCGGATTCCCGGTGTGTGCATTGCGGGGGCGATCAGCGATCGCGGGAAGCTTTCACGCTATCTCGCCAGCGCCGATGTCTTTCTGCATGGCGGCGGTTTTGAGACCTTCGGGCTGGTGATCGCTGAAGCTTTATGTTCCGGAGTGCCGCTCATCGTGCCCGATACCGGCGGGGCGTCGGAGCTTGCGGCCCGGCCCTATGCGGAGACCTATCCGGTGGGGGACGCCCATGCGGGGGCGGATGCGATCAATCGTATTCTCGACCGCGATTTGCCGAGCCTGCACCGTGAGGCGGCCGCCGCGGGAGCCCGTCTTCCGAGCCCCGAGAGCCATTTCCGGAATTTATTCGATTATTACGGCCGGGTCGGCCGTCAGGCGCCGGCATCCACGCCTACGCCGCAGCCAATTCCCGATATCGCACCGGTTGACGTTCTTTCAGCCAACGATGCAGCACCCGTTTGAATTCGACTTCCAGGGCCTCGACATCGAGGTCATGCGGGTGGAGCGCCAGACGGACGACATCGAAGCGGGACAAGGCTGTCGTCGCCACGCGCGACCATAACAGGGAACTGGCGATACGCGCCGGACTCCGGCTGGCATAGCTGACGACCGGCGAAAAGGCGATCTGCTGACGTGTCGACGGCGACCAGACGCGCAAATGGTCTTCCGCGCGCTCAAATCCCATTTCTTCAAGGACATGCTTGGTGTCGTCGCTATACAGCCAGGCCGGCGCGACGAAGCCGCTGGCGGGGTGCCCGAGGACTTCCTGAAGCATATTCTGTCCCTGCAGGATGCGCTCCCGGGCCGCTTGACGGGACAGCGAGAGAAATTCGCCCTCGCTATTGGTCATATAGGCCGCTTTGACCTTCGCCCCCATTCCCTGTGGAGGGGTCTCGTCCAGGTGATAATAGCCGTGAAGCAACATCTCGACGCCGTCATCCGCCTTGGCGCGAAGCCAGCGAATGAAACTTTTATCGGCGTCCAGCGGCCATTCTTTCCAGAAATTGGGCACGACGAGCATCGAATAGGATGCGCCTATACCGCTTTCCGTCAAAATCCGGTCGATTCTCTGCAGCCGGACGAAGTGCCGCGGCGTTACGTCGTGGATGCTGAAAAGCAGTTTCTTCATACGGTCCGTCGCGATGCGAAAGGGGCCTTACTCCCAGCTTCGCTCGTTCCTGAGGTTCAACGGGCTCAAGCCTCGCATGTCGAACCGGCGGCGCAGGAAGCTGTAGAAGAACCAGTTCTTAAGCGAATAATGGGTCAGATGGTAGAGAATCCTCTCATAGAGATTCCAGCCCACCGTTGCGCGGCTCGCCCGGCGGTCGGAGGCGCGGCACCACAAATCGTAGTGATATTTCGAGCGCCCGAAGCGGAATATCCGGTGCATCAACTCGTGATCGAACAGCACATAGGGCCAACACAGATGCGAATAGCCCCCTGAACTGCGGAAGGCGTCGGTGCGGAAGCTGTGCCCGTAACCGCCCGTATGCGCTTGTTTGATCAGGATTTTCGACACGACGAGCTTGTGGATGCGTCTTAAGCGCGACGGGAGCGTGCCCGGTTCGCCATAGATATCGGCGGCCATAACCGCGACGACCTTCTCGCCGTGCCGGTCGAACAATTCGGTGCAGAGTTCGAGGTAGTGCGGCGGATAGGTCGTATCGGCGTCGCAGGTGGCCAGGAACTCGGTCGTGACGGCCGCGAGCCCGGCTTCAAGGGCATAGAGTTGTCCCTGCCGCTCTTCCCGGAGATAGCGGACGCGAATATCGGGATAGCGCGCCATAACCGCCCGGCAGACCTTCTCCGATCCGTCGGTCGATGCATTGTCGACGAGGATCATTTCGAAGTCCCGGTATCGCTGTTCGGCCAGGGAGATCAGGGTGTTTTGGATGAATTTCGCTTCATTGTAGTAAGGGACCACGATGCTCCATCGCGGACGATGAGAACGGACTTCCATCTGTTCCTCCTACCCGTTTCGTGCTTCCGTTCAGCGGGGGCGGCCGCCACGCATCCGCATCCGGTGTTTGTTACTGGAGAATAGGTAGTGCATGTCGATCGTCAGTCGGGTGATCTGCTTGGTGACGTTGATCGCGACCTCGGAGACGTCCGGCGTCGAAAAGCCGATATGCGGGTTGTTGGAGAAGCCGAACCCGTCCTTGAACAGGTCGAAGCTGTTGTCGCCGTCGCGGTCGTGATGCACGACGATCGCATAGCGCCCGGGGCCCGGAAGCTCGACGCAAACCGTCGGATCGTCTCCGGGTTTATGTACATCCGTCCGACCTAAGCGGTTGACCAGAAAGTCCTTTTTGTTGTCGGGGTAGGCCTCGACGATCAAGTCGCCCTTGTCGTCCTTCAGCCCGTCGACAGTAACCAGGGCATATGCGTCGTGCCCGGGCGGGCAGTGAGCCTCTTTTTCTATCTTCTGGTCGGCCGTCAGCGGCTTCTGCGGCGTATCGGTGACGTCAGCTGCGCTGGGTTTGGGGACGGCGGCGAAACTTATCGCCGCTGAAACCGTGAAAACGGTCCCGACCGCGCTCCACGCAAACCGACTGAGCTTTCCGTGTTTCATTGCGCCTTATCCTAGAGATCGTGGGTCCGCCGCATGCCGGCGATAGGCGCGGCCGAGGGAGGCGTTTAACCGGTGGCGAATCCGTGACCAGTTGGCGGTCAGGGATTCGATCAGCCGCGTGAACGGATTACGGCCCGCGACCGTGCCCCGATACATGGCGACGCAGAAAGCCGCATAGCAGGCGGACAGGCCCCACAGGATCACTGCGACATGAGGCGGTGTTGCCGTCACCACGAGATCGAGCGATTTCAGTAGCACGATGTAGGAGGCCAGTCCAATGACCATGCCGGCAACCGACGTGCTCCGGTGCGGCGGGATACCCATCGCGATCGCCAGGAAGGGGAGCGCGAGGATCAGGATCGAATGAATGAGCCGGCGATGGAAGCGGCCTCGAGCGTTTCTGCGGGTTTCGAGACTGACATGTGAATCCCGCGACAACGACCAGAGTTCGCCGCTCGTCAACTCGTTCTTGCGGTCGCCTCGCTTGCGGAACTGCGCAATCGCGGGCAGCTTGACCGGCAGATCGTAGTGATCGAAACGCACGATATCCGGCGCTCTCCCGTCTGGATTGGTTCGAACCGCCGTGCCGTTTTGCAGCCGCAGGATGATCGTTTGCCGGCTGGCGTTCCTGTTGGCGCTGGAATCACGGTAAAGGCGCGCGGACAAGGCGGTCAGGACAAGATTGCTCCGATCGGGCTGCTGCACCCTCAGGAAGACCGAATTCAGCTGCTGCTTTACGGTGTCGACGCTTTGCACGCGCATCGTCACCTTGTCGCTCAGGCGGAGAAACTGCCCGTCTTTGATCGACATGCCGAATTGACCGGTCCGGACGCGATAAAGGAGATCCTGAAGCGCGTATTCCGCCTTGGGCTGGATGAAGGCCACTGTCAGGAAGGTGATCAGAGTCAGGATGATCGCCAGAACGATGGGCATCCGGATCACGCGCAGATGACTGAGACCCGCATTGAAAAACGCTTCCAGTTCGTTGTGCAGCGCCAGCTGCCTCACCGTCAGCGCAAGCCCCAGCAACAGGCCGATTGGCAGGGCGAGGCCCAGATATTCGGGCAACAGGGTCGCCAGCATGGTCGTGACGACCCAGGCGGGCTGGCCTTTGTCCAGCGTGAAATCGAACAGCCGCAGCAAATTGTCGAGTAGAAGCAATAGCAGAGCTACGCCGACCACGGTCGTTACCGGCTTGAGCACCAAGCCAAAAATATACCGATCTATCCGACCCAACATTCCGAAACCGGCAGTACGCCGCGCATCCCTTTTCTTGACGGAGTTGTTTGGGCATACGCTACGGTTCGGCCGGTCGCGTGTCCCTTCCACGGACAAGTCGGAGTCGCGCCTGCGAAACCTCTAAAGGAATTCGGGCACGTATGGTTGGGGCCTGGTACTATTCCGTGGGGCCATCGTTGCGGCGGTATAGCACGCCGCGCCGCGCCAGCAGTTTTTCGATCTCGACCGCGCCGAATATGAGCGCCGGTGTGGCAAGGCAGATGCCGAGTTCGACGGGGCTCAGAGGCTGGGTGCGGAAGATCGGATTGAGCGCCGGAATGTAAACGACGCCGAGTTGCAGAACGCAGGTCAGAAGCACCGCGCCGAGCAGCGGCAAATTCGAGAAAAGCCCAAGCGTGAAAAGGGATTGCCGATCCGACCGGATTGCCATGATGTTGGCCATCTGGGCCAGCGTAAGCGTCGTGAAGACCATGGTTTGCCAATGGGGGTTGCTGCTCTCATAGGCATAGGCCTGGGTCAGAATCGTAAGCGACGCCATGGTCAGCCCGACCCAGATCATATGCTGCCAATTGCCGCCGGCGAAAATGCTCTCCGAGGGAGGGCGTGGCGGCCGCTTCATAATGTCGCGCTCAGCCGGTTCGGCGGCCAGCGCGAGGCCCGGCAGCCCGTCCGACAGGAGGTTGATCCACAGGATGTGAATCGGCAGCAGCGGCAGAGGCAGACCGAGCAGGGGGGCCAGCAGGATCGTCAAAACCTCGGCTGAATTGGTCGTGACGGCGTATTTGATGAATTTACGGATGTTGTCGTAGAGCCGTCGGCCCTCGCGGACCGCCGAAACGATCGTCGCGAAATTATCGTCCAGCAGGATGAGGCTTGCGGCCTCGCGGGCGGCATCCGTACCGACGCGGCCCATGGCGACGCCGATATTGGCGCGTTTCAGCGCCGGAGAGTCGTTCACCCCGTCGCCGGTCATCGCGACATACTGGCCCTTGGCCTGCAGCGCCTCGACGATACGCACTTTCTGGGCCGGATCGACCCGGGCATAGACCCTGATCCGCGAGACGCGCTCGTTCAACTCGTCGTCAGGCAGGGCCGCCAGTTCACGCCCGGTGATCAACAGTCCGTCGCCCGGCGGCAGAATTCCGACGCGTTCGGCGATCGCGCGGGCCGTTGCCGGATGATCTCCAGTGATCATCACCGGCGTGATCCCGGCCGACAGGCATTCGGCGACGGCGGTCACGGCTTCCTCGCGGGGCGGGTCCATCATCCCGACAAGTCCCAGAAGCGTGAGATCGTCTTCGATCGCGTGCGCGCTGGCCTTGCTCGGGGCCGACTTCCAGGGACGTGAGGCGACAGCCATCACCCGGTAGCCTTCGGCGGCGATTTGCTCGGCTTCGGCAAGGATCGCCTGCCGGTCGATGGTCCGAGGACCCTCCACGCCCTGTACCGAAGTGCAGAGCGGGATCACGCTTTCCGGCGCGCCTTTGGTATAGGCGATGACATGACCGTCGAGTTCATGGCCGGTCGTCATTCTCTTCCGCTCGGAGTCGAACGGGAATTCGAAGCGGCGGGGCATCTCCTCGCGCAGCGCCGCAACATCCAAGCCGTGCTCGGCCGCCGCCTCCCAAAGCGCGATTTCCGTCGGATCGCCGGCCAATCCGCCATCTTCCTGGCGGAGAACATCGTTGCAGAGCGCCAATGCCCGAAACAGGCTGTCGAGCGGTTCACCGCGTGCATCCTGGGAGAGTTCCGGAGCGCCGGGTGTGACGATCGCCTCGACGCGCATCTCGTTGCGGGTCACCGTGCCGGTCTTGTCGACGCAGATGAACGTTACCGAGCCGAGTGTCTCGGTTGCGGGAAGGCGGCGAACGAGCGCGTTTCTGCGCGACATCCGGCGCGCGCCGAGCGCCAGAAGCGTCGTGACGACCGCCGGCAGGGATTCCGGGATTGCGGCGACCGCCAGGCTGATTGCGGTCAGGAACATCAGCAACGGCTGCTCGCCTCGAAGCAGACCGGCGGCGAAGACAACCGCGCATACCGCCAGAATGCCCAGCCCTATGCCGCGCCCGAACCGGGCGATACGGGTCTGGAGCGGGGTCTTGGGCTTGCGGCCCTGCCGGAGCAGCCCGGCGATCTTGCCGAGTTCCGTATCCATGCCCGTGGCGACGACGACGCCGCGGCCCCGGCCGTAGGTGGCCGTCGTGCCCTTGAAGGCAAGATTGAGTTTGTCGCCGAGCGCCAGGTTACCGCCGTCAAGGGCATTCGTATGTTTGTCGACCGGTACGGATTCGCCGGTTAGTGCGGCTTCGTTGATCTTGAGTTGGGAGGTCTCGACGAGCCTGAGATCGGCCGGGACCGCGGTGCCCGCGTCCAGCAGGACCATGTCTCCCGGAACCAGGGTCGTGGCGGGGATCCGGGACGGACGGGAATTGCGCACCACGGAAGCCGTTGGCGCCGCCAATTGCCGGAGCGCGGCGACGGCCTGATCGGCTCGCCATTCCTGCACGAAGCCGATGATTGCGTTGAGCACGACGATCACGATGATCAGAGCCGTGTCCTTGAGATCGCCGGCGAACCCGGAAATCACGGCGGCGGCGAGCAGAACAAGGATCAGAAAGTCGGTGAATTGCCCGAAAAAGATCCAGAATGGGCTTCGTTGCTTTCCCGCGGCGATTTCATTGCGGCCATAGCGTTGAATGCGCTCGGCGACTTCGTCCGACGACAGCCCATGTTCGGTGTCGGCGCCAAGTTCTCGGGCGACGTCCCGGGCAGGCATCGCGTGCCACAGTGGCACGGTACCCGCGTCGCCCCTGTCGTTTTCCCGCGACGCCTCACTCATAAGCCTAACTCTCGGTCGGATCAGTCACCCGACAGATACAGTACATATGTGTTGAGAAGATAGATCATGAACAAGCCGAGACTGATCCATCCTACGGCTTTCATGAGGCGCGCGGTCGGTCGGTAGATGATGCCGATGATGACGATTCCGCTCATGACGACGGCGGAAAAGGCCGAAACGGCGTGCGCGGGGGAGACGTGACCGAGAATGGGCCCCTTGAAGAAAAATAGGTCGTCGATGGCCAGGATGCCTATGTCGAAGAGATTGCTGCCGAGCAGATTGGCGATCGCCATGTCGATGGAGCCGATCCTGAGCGCGACGATCGTGACCACTGCTTCCGGCAGTGATGTCACGCCGGCGACGAACAGAGTGCCGACGAAGGTCTTGTGCCAGCCCATCGCCGCTGAAATGTCGTTGGCGATAAACGGGAGCCACGCGCCCGCCATCGTCACGACGGCGGCGCCGGCGGTATAAATCAGGATCGCATTGCGCAGCGACGCTTTCTTGTAGCGGTCCTCGAGCTCGCGTTCCTGCTCGGCGACGGCCCGGTGCTCGTAAACGAAGACGGAGCGAATGGCGACCAGGTAAAGGACCATGATGACCGGCGTGTAGAGACCGACATGGCCGATATGGAAATTCAGCCCGTCATGTTGCAGCAGCAGGTTCATGCCCGCAAAGCCGATCAGAACCACGCCGAAACCGGCCGAGAGGATATGGCCCTGGGCCGCGCGCCGATAGACCGATTCCGACCGGTGCAGGAAGTCCAGAACGCTCAGAAGGACGAGATTGAAGACGCAGCTGCCGAAGACATCGCCGACCGCGACATTGGGAACGTCGGCAACGGTCACCGAGCTGATGCCGGTGACGAGTTCCGGAAGGGACGTCACGAAAGCCAGCAGGATCAGGCCGATCCAGCTGCGAGACATGCCGGTCTTGGCGGCTATGATGTCGGCGCTACGCGTAAGCGCGGTTCCGGCAGCCCCGATCAGGGCTGCCGCAACAGCGAATTCTACCCAGACCCGTGTGATGTCCATGATGCGATCGAAATGGCAGCAATCGCATATAGCTTATTGGAACGCACAGCCCGATTTAACGCCGAGTTTCTTGAAAATCTTCGCGGCGGGACAAAAACCCGTGAACGAAGCCTGGATCATGTTGAGTTCCGGCGAAGATCGTCAGTGCGATCCAGTAGGGATGGACCGTGAGCGACAATACGACGCCCAGAAGCACGACGAATCCGGCGAATGCGAGAACCGCCTTGTCGAGGGTCATGATGATTTTTCCTTTTTGTTAGGCGCGCTTGCGCGCGTTGACGCCGTCAAGAATGCTATGGACCCAAGAGACGATCTGATCTGCGGACATTGCGCCGCTCTGCCGCCCCGCTTCGTGCCCGTCGCGAAACAGGATCAGGGTCGGGATGCCGCCAATATTGAGCCCCGCCGCGGCTTCCTGATTCTCGTCCGAGTTCAACTTGAGCAGCTGAACGTCGGGCTCCAGCCGTTCGGCCGCCCTGTGGAAGTGCGGCGCCATCATCTTGCAGGGGCCGCACCATGGCGCCCAGACATCGAGCAGGAGCAAGCCCTTGGTTCGAGCCAGACGGTTCTGGAAACCGGCGCTGTCGACCTCGACGGGGGTGCCGGAAAAGATCGCCGCGCCGCAGCGCCCGCATTTGGCGAGCGCTGCCGGCTTGCCGGGTGCGATCCGATTGACCGCGCTGCAGGATGGACAGACGACTTCGTGCATATCCGGACCTCACGACTTAAGCTTGCCAATGCCCATGATGTCGAGCACAAGCTTCTCATAGAACGGCGCGGCCTTGCCGGTCCGCACTCGTTTCAGGAAGTACTTCTCGAAGCCGACTTTGGCAACATGGACCCATTTACCCGACGAGGACCAGTTGACGTTACGCGGCGGAATTTGGGGTTGCGCCACGAAGGCGACGCCGCCGTCACCGAAATCGGCGAGGCAGATGGCGTTCCAAGTGGCTTCGTGGGTGGCTTCCTTGCCGTCGATCAGGTCCTTCAGGTTGCGCGAGATCGCCGTGACCATGGTTTCGATCATGAAGCCCGTCTTGGGTACTCCGACCGGAACCGGCGTCTTGCCGACCGGCGGGATCGCCACGCAGACGCCTAGTCCGAAGATATTCGGGTAGGCCGGATTGCGCTGGTTCTTGTCGACCAGGATGAAACCGCGCGGGTTGGCCAATCCCTCGACTCCCATGACGGCATCGACGCCGCGGAAAGCGGGCAGCATCATGGAAAACGCGAAGGGCAGGCTCTGTGCGGACTTGACCGAGCCGTCGTCGGCCACTTCCTCGACATGCATTTCGCCGTCCTCGACGCTGGTCACACGGGCGTTGGTGATCCATTTGATGTGCCGGTTGCGAAGCTCGCTCTCCAACAGGCCCTTGGTGTCGCCGACGCCGTCGAGACCGAGATGACCGATATAGGGCTCCGAGGTCACGAACGTCATCGGCACTTTGTCGCGAACCTTCCGACGGCGCAATTCGGTGTCGAGAATGAAGGCGAATTCATAGGCTGGTCCGAAGCAGGACGCGCCTTGAACGGCGCCGACGACGATAGGCCCCGGCGCCGCCGCCAGCTTGTCGAAAGCGTCCGCGGCTTTTTCCGCGTGGTCCACGTGACAGACGGACTGGGTGAAACCGCCGAACGGTCCCAGGCCTTCGATTTCGTCGAAAGCAAGCTCCGGGCCGGTGGCGACCACCAGATAATCATAAAGCAGCGTGCGGCCGTCTTCGAGTTCGAGCCGGTTGTCCTTTGGCTGCACCTTCTTCGCGCCGACAGAAACGAATTCGATATCCCTCTTGCCGAAGACTTTCGGCAGCGACACTTCGATGTCGTTTCTCTCGCGCCAGCGGACCGCGACCCAAGGGTTCGACGGGACGAAGTGGAACGTCTCCCCGCGTGTCACCACCGTCACGTCGGCCTTTTCTCCCAGCGCGGACTTAATCTCGAACGCGGCGATAACGCCACCCAGACCAGCTCCAAGAACGATCACTCTCGGCTTAGCAGATGACATGGTCGGCCTCCTTCTCTGGCCCTCATTTCCGTGGAGCGGGCGGAGGTCAACTCCGCGCGGCTCCGGCTATCCTAAGTTGGCCCAAGTAGAGGTCGACGGCGGCGCGGCAACCATGATTTGAATCATGTCTATACGGCGTCACGTTGGCGATATATGCAAACGAATGAGGATGACTGGGTGCGTGCTTGTCGCCGCGAACGCGGCCCGAATGGAAGAGTGAGGAGTTGAGCTATGACCGACGCCGATCGCCTCAAGGCAATCCAGACCATGACGCCGGCGGAAGTGAAGCAAGCCATGGACGACCACAAGGTCGTCCTGATCGACGTGAGAGAGCCGGCGGAATTCGCGGCCGAACGAATCCACGGCGCGCTTCTTTTCCCGCTTTCCACCTTTGACCCGTCGGCTCTGCCTTCCGATACGGGCCGTGTGGTCGTATTTCACTGTGGCTCCGGTAAACGGTCGGCGGATGCGATCGAGCGCTGCCGTCGCGCTGGACTGCGCCACGACGTGCACATGGATGGCGGCTTGATGGCATGGAAGGCGGCCAGACTGCCGATCGTCACGCTGGACGCTTCTACCGGCCAGGTTCACGACCGGCGCTAGGCGCCGGCGCACAGGAAACGAGGCTGATGTCACGAGGATTGATCGGAAAGACCGTCGGTGCCGTCGCTGCGGCCGCGCTGTGCCTTGTCATGGCCGCGCCCGGTGTGATGGCTCAAGAATTTCATGTCGCCAATCGTGAGGTTCCCGACCAGAAAGTCGTTGCGGCAACCGTGACCTCCAAGCGGATCGCCGATGCGCGGGCGCGGATCGGCGGCACGCTGGTCAGGCTCACGATCGATGAAGGCGATCATGTCGCGCAGGGCCAGACGATCGCCACCGTACAGGACAGCCGGCTCGCGATGCAGACCCGTGCCTATAAGGCGCAGGTGGCCGCCGCGCAGGCCGAATATGATCGCGCAAAGGCCGATCTCGCCCGTACCAAGGACCTCTATAAGAGCGGCGTCTATTCGAAGGCGCGATATGATCAGGTGGTGGCGGCGGCGGATTCGGCCAAGAGCGCCCTGGATGCCGCCAAGGCGCAGGAGGCGGCATCGGCCGAGCTCGAAGCCCAGGGCAAGATTTTCGGCGCCCGCTTCCGGCATGGTGACCAAGGTTCTCGTGCCCAAAGGCTCGGTCGTCGTGGCCGGCCAGTCGGTCGCGCAGATTACCGCGGGTCAGTTGCTGCTTCGTCTGGAATTGCCCGAGCGACAGGCCAAGGGTCTTCTGGTCGGGCAGGAAATCACGTTGCTTGGCGACCAGTCCGACAAAAAGGTCGGCACCGGCGTAATCCAGCAGATCTATCCGCTGGTTTCGACCGGGCGTGTGAGCGTTGACGCATCCGTTGCCAAGCTCGACAGCCAGCTCATCGGCGAACGCGTCCGGGTAGCCGTGACTCTGGGGCAGCGCAACGCGATCGTGATTCCCGAGGATTACGTCATCGTCCGCTCCGGCGTCGACTACGTCAAACTGCTGCAGGATGGCGGCAAGACGATCGATGTTCCGATCCAACGCGGTTCGCCGATCTCTCTTTCCGACATTCCGAACGGTCTTGAAGTTCTCTCGGGCATCAGGCCCGGAGATGTCCTGGTGAAGCCATGAAACTGGGGATTTCCGGGCGTCTTACCAAATTTACGATCAAGTCGCCCTTAACGCCGCTGTTCCTTCTGGCCGCGTTCGGCGTTGGCCTGCTGGCTCTTGCTACGATTCCGCGCGAGGAGGAGCCCCAGATCAGCGTGCCGATGGTCGACATCCATGTGCGCGCCGACGGGCTCAAG
The DNA here is from genome assembly GCA_963821875.1 of uncultured Alphaproteobacteria bacterium. Taxonomy (GTDB): domain Bacteria; phylum Pseudomonadota; class Alphaproteobacteria; order CAVTAV01; family CAVTAV01; genus CAVTAV01. The sequence goes on along the minus strand of CAWGFE010000002.1, from coordinate 2,832,627 downwards.
GCCCCGGATGCGGTGGAACTTATCACCAAGCCGCTGGAAACCATCGTCAAGAGCATTCAGGGCGTCGAGCACGTCTATAGCCAGACCCGGGACAATCAGGTTCTCGTCACGGCGCGGTTCTATGTCGGAACCGATGCCGATGACGCTGTGGTCCGGGTCCATGAGAAAATCCGGGCGAACTACGACCGGATACCTGTTGGCATTCCCGAACCCACCATCGTCGCACGGGGCATCAACGATGTGCCGATCGTCGTCTTGACGCTCTCGCCGTCGCCGGCCGCCGCCAGCCGCTGGACGGATCAGGCGCTTTACGATGTCGCGGAGAAGCTCAAGAACGAGATCATGAAGGTCGACAATGTCGGGCTGACCTTCGTTGTCGGCGGCCGGCCGGAAGAAATTCGGGTCGAGCCCGATCCCGAGCGACTGGCGCTGCACAACGTGGCCCTTGGTACGCTCATCCAGACGATTCGCGAAGCCAACCGCACCTTCCCGTCGGGTGAAATCCGGCAGGACGATTCGGCAATGACCGTGCTGACCGGCAAGACCCTCTCTACGCCGCATGAAATCGGCCTTCTGACCGTGCAGTCGGTCGATGGCAAGCCGGTCTATGTTCGTGACGTCGCCAAGGTGACCCAGGCGCCGCGTCAGGATCAGGCGCGGGTCCGGCGCTTCGCTCGCGAGGGCGACGGGAAGTGGTCCGACGTGCCGGCGGTTTCAATCGCGATCGCCAAACGCAAAGGGTCCAACGCCGTCGTCGTCGCGGACAATATTCTCGAACGCGTGAAACTGCTGAAAGGCCAGCTCCTGCCGGCCGATCTCGATGTCGCAGTGACGCGAAACTATGGCGAGACCGCGAACGACAAGGCCAATGAACTCCTGTTCCATCTCGGCCTTGCGACGATTTCGATCGTGATCCTGATCGGTTTCTCGATCGGCTGGAAGGAAGCGACCGTTACGCTGGTCGTGATTCCGACCACCATTCTGCTCACGCTCTTCGCGTCGAATCTGATGGGTTACACGATCAATCGGGTGAGTCTGTTCGCTCTGATCTTCTCTATCGGTATTCTTGTCGACGATGCGATCGTGGTGATCGAGAATATCCATCGCCACTGGAGTATGGGCGACAAGCGGACTCCGATCGAAGCCGCGATTCATTCTGTGGCCGAGGTCGGCAATCCGACCATCGTCGCGACGCTGACGGTTATCACGGCGCTGCTGCCGATGATGTTCGTGTCCGGCCTGATGGGCCCCTATATGGCCCCGATTCCGGCCAATGCGTCCGTTGCGATGCTGTTTTCCTTCTTCGTCGCCGTGGTCGTCGCGCCGTGGCTGATGGTGCGGATCGCGCATTCCAAGAAGATCGCCACGCGGGCTCATACGGGCCACGATGAAGGCAAGCTCGGCGCGATTTATCGCCGGGTCGCCGAGCCCATCATCCGGACCAAACGGCGGTCCGGCATTTTCCTCGCCGCCGTCGGCATTGCGACGATTGCGGCCTGCGCCCTGTTTGTCACCAAAACCGTGACGGTGAAGCTGCTGCCGTTCGACAATAAGTCGGAACTTCAGGTCGTGTCCGATCTGCCGGAAGGCTCGACGCTCGAAGATACCGAGCGCACGCTTGTCGAAGCGGCCAACCGGATCAAGGCGGTGCCGGAGGTGAAATCCGTCGATGCCTATGTCGGCACCGCCGCGCCGTTCAACTTCAATGGTCTGGTGCGCCACTATTACCTGCGGCGCGGGCCCGAACTGGGTGAGTTGGCGATCGAGCTTTTGCCGAAAAGCGAACGCTCGCGCACGAGTCACGAGATTGCGCTCGACGTTCGCCACAAGCTGGCGAGCATGAAGCTGCCGCCGGACGGTGTGCTGAAGGTCGTCGAGGTGCCGCCTGGCCCGCCTGTCATCGCTACCCTGCTGGCGGAAATCTATGGCCCGACCGCGCCGATCCGGCGCGAGACGGCCCGCGAGGTCGAGAAGATCTTCAAGTCGGTGCCTTACATCGTCGACGTCGACAATAGTTTCGGCCTGAGGCGGCCGAGGCTGCTTCTCACCGAGGACCGCGACCAGATCGAATTCTTCGGCCTGTCGGATCAGCAGATCTTCGATTCCATCGGCGCGATCATGAATGGCGACGTGGTCGGCTATTCCCATCGCGGCGAGGACCGGACGCCGCTCGAAATCTCGGTCCGTCTGCCGCAAAAGGATCGCACCTGGAACCGGCGGCTCGCCATGACGCCGGTCGCGGTGTCCCATACGCCGAACGGTCCCAAACTGATCGAGCTTGGAGAGGTCGTCCAAGCCCAGGAAGAGCCTGGTTCCTACCCGATCTATCGCCGGGACGGGCGCTATGCGGAAATGGTAACGGCGGAGCTTGCCGGGGAATATGAAGCGCCCATCTACGGTATGCTCGCGGTCGACAACGGGATCGAGCACCATAAATGGGGCAAGCTTCAGAAGCCCGATATCCGCTTTCATGGTCAGCCCGAGGACGAGTCCCATTCGACGCTCCTGTGGGACGGCGAGTGGGAGATCACCTATGTGACGTTCCGTGATATGGGCGCGGCCTTCGGCGTGGCTATTGTCGGGATCTATATCCTGATCGTGGCCCAGTTCGGAAGCTTCAAGCTGCCGCTCGTGATCATGACTCCGATCCCGCTGACGCTTATCGGCATCATGATCGGCCATATGCTGTTTGGCGCGCCCTTCACGGCGACCTCGATGATCGGCTTTATCGCTCTGGCCGGTATTATCGTTCGAAACTCGATTCTGCTGGTGGACTTCATCCGACATTCTCATGAAGAGAATCGGAGTTTGCGCGAAGTGTTGCTGGAGGCCGGCGCGATCCGATTCAAGCCGATCCTGCTGACGGCCGTGGCGGCGATGATCGGCGCGGCCGTAATCCTGTTCGATCCGATCTTCCAGGGTTTGGCGATCTCGCTGCTGTTCGGTCTGGCGTCCTCGACGCTGCTGACTGTTCTGGTGATCCCGGCGGTCTATATCGTGCTGCGGGACGACGGCAAGCCGCTGCCGGAGAAAGGCTGAAAGGCTCAGCCGATAAGTGAGCGGTAGGCGATATAGGCCGCGACCACGAGCACGAGTGAGGCGAAAAGCGTACGGGCGAGGCGGACGCGGTTGACCAGACGGGTCGCCGACCAAAGCCCCGGTGCGATGCCGATGACGCCGCCGGCCACGAGACACAGGACAAGCCGCCAGTCGACGAGGCCGGAGAGCGCATAGTTCCCGGAGGTCGTGGCCGCGAAGAGGGCGACGGAGACCAGTGATGAAGCGGTGGCATTGGCGAGTGTCATGCCGCTCGCCAGCATCAGGCCGGGCACGATCAGAAAGCCGCCGCCGATCCCGAAAAAGCCCGCAACGAAGCCGACGACGACGCCCATCGGCGCGAGCCGGACCATGATCCTGCCGGTGATCCGGACCGATGGGTTGCCCTCGAATTTGGGTTTTCGCAGCATCGACAGCGCGATTGCGGCCATGGCGAGAGAAAACAGAAACAGCAGATGCTGGCCGTCGGTGGCTTTCGCGACGGTCGAGCCCGCGATCGAGCCGAGCAGTCCCATGGCCGCGAAAACGGTGGCGCAGGGCCATTTGACCTTGTGTTCGCGCCAATGGCCGATAAGGCTGATGAGGGCGCTCGTCGCGACGGCCGCGGCGGCCGTGCCGATGGCGATATGGGTGTCTTTGACCCCGACGGCATAGATCATCAGCGGGGCCGCAAGAACGGACCCGCCGCCGCCGAACAAGGCCAGCAGAAACCCGATCACCACACCGCTCGCCAGCGCTATGGCGATTTGGCTGACATGAAGTTCAATCATTCGGTCAAGAAGCTGTCCAAAAGGATCGCCGCGAATGATCGCGATCATGTGACAAACTGTGTGATTCTGCGAAAAAATCAAGCGTTTCAGGGAAATGTTTGATGCTGGCCAAGTCCTCGCCCGAAAAACTGATGATCGAACTGCGCGCTGAAGACGTGGCGCAGCTTTACGATATGCTGGATCCCTATCCGTTTCCCGAACGCGATCTCGGCCCAGAGGTTGACACGTTCATCGTCGGGTGGGTACGCGAGAAACGCTATCGGGGACCGATCGAGATCGTGGTCCATCTGCCCGCCGGTGAATGCGACAAGGCGGCGGCGCGGCAGTTCGCGGGCGCCGTTCGGCGGCACTACACGCGCCGCGCCGACGCGATGACGGGGGAGATTACCGAGTTGTTTCGCAACGGCCGCCGGTTCCTGTTGATCGGCGTTGTCGTTTTGCTGTTCTGCGTGATCCTGAGCCAGAACGTCAAGGGATGGCTCGGCGCAGGCGGGGTGTCGAATTTCGTTGCGGAGAGCGCCTTGATCCTCGGATGGGTCGCCAATTGGCGGCCGATTGAGATCTTTCTCTATGACTGGTGGCCTCTGAAACGCCGGCGGACATTGTTCCAGCGCTTGGCCAGCGCCGATGTTCGCCTTCAGGCCGAGCCGAAAAGGAACGACACGGGGGCCTGACGCCAGGCCCGTAAAGCCTGGCGTCCGCCGGAGAATGCCGTTCGGCTGCGTGCTATTTGGATTTGACCGTGACCGTGCGGGTCTTTCTGGTGGCCGCCGCGGCCTTTTTGGGGAGCGTTACGGTCAGCACGCCCTTGGTCAGGTCGGCGGTGATCTTGTCGGCCTGGACCGTGTCGGGCAGCCGGAAGGAGCGATGGAAAGAGCCGTAGCTGCGCTCTTGCAGATAGCCGCCTTTGCTCTTTTCCTCGCGCTCGCTCTTCTTCTCGCCCGAGATCGAGATATAGCCGTCGCCGACGCTGACATCGACATCCTTCTCCTCGATGCCGGGAAGTTCCGCCGTGACGGTGATTGCCTTGTCGGTCTCGTTCACGTCGACTTTCGGTGCGGCCGGAAACGCCGATTTGAAAGCCGGCAGGGACTTGAAGGAGGGAAGTTTCAGGCGATGGGGAAACAGGCCAAAATCCGAAGATATCTCTTCGAAAAGCCGGTTCATGTCCTGACGCATTGACGCAAAATTGGAAAACGCGTCGTCGAAAAAACCGTGTCGGGCCACTTCGCCTTTTTGGGATTTTTTGGCGGCAGGTGTTGCGGCTTTGGCCTTAGCTTTGGCCTTGCTTGGGGTTTTAGCCATGGTGACTTCTCCGTCATATCAGTGAATAAAACCACACAGCCGAACGGCTGCTGCCATACGCTATGGCTGGATACCCGGAGCAGCTTTGATCACAATCATCAATTGCGATCCGTTTTCGTTTTCGTCTCGTCCTATCTCTCGGCTTTTTTCTTTTCAGCTTCGCCCCGGAACGCCGAGATGTAATCCCTGATCATTTCGTTGCCTTCATGGCAGGCATACTCATAGATCCGATAGCTCGGATCCCGCTCCCACGGTTCTTCCGCGGTCCAGGATCCGTCCATTACGACCGGATCCGTGACCTTAATCTGGTAATCGAGGTGGTTCTCGTCCACCCGTGTAAAGCGTTCAACGGTCCGGAGCATCTTGCTGGTCGGGATCGGCTTGTTCCGGGGCCCGACGATCGTCATCGGGGTTTTGCCGGTATAGTTGGTCGTCTCGACGACGAGCGTGTTGCCCTCCCAGTGCCCGCGCGAATTGCCGAGCCATTGCCGGATCGCCGAGGGCAGATGAGGCCGGCCGTCCAGCGGAATGATGCGCGTCTCGTGCACGATCTCGAGTTGGAGAACCACGTAGCCGGGCGCCTGCAGGATTTCGATGCCGCTGTTGTACATGAACGGGAACATCGAGGCCGGCATACCACGCGTGATGCAGCGATCCAGGACGTTGAAGTCGTTGATGTTGGTGAAGACGATCTTCGACCAGGAACTCCTCATGGATTTCGATCGCTTTTCGCCTTCGGGCGTTAGCGGCGGCAGGCGCCCGTTCGGCGGATCGATGATGAAGGATGTCATGCGCTGGGCATGGCCGAACTCTGCCCAATGACCGAGGCCGATTTTGTTTTCTTCGATCTCGTTGGCATAAAGCTCGTTGCGCTTCTTCAGCATCGCCTGGCGCTTGGCGAATTCCGCGTCGGTGAGATAGCGCTGATTGCCGTATTTGGGATCGCGCTGGAGCGGCGTGCCGTTCAAATGGGTGAGGGGCCACATGCCCTGGATATCCGGATCGCCCCATTCGGTCCGGGGCTGGACCCATTTACCGGTGTCTGCGGTCCGTTCGACGGCTAAAGCCGTGCCTGAATCGATCGTGGCCATCACTCCGAACGCGATGCTCAATAATGCGGCTGTCAAAGCTCTTCGCATGAGCCTCTCCCCAAAGCTCCCCAAATCTATTTTGATTTGACAATATAGCGCGCCGCAGGTCGAGCCCAAATGCACAGGTGGCGTTGGCGGTTCGGGAGAATTATGCTCACCGGGATCCTGATTCCGGGATGGGACGCCGGCTCGGGAAACCGGCTTCGCCGCTCGACTGATTGTTACTTTGGAAGGACGATAGATGACGAAGATTCTTGTGCTTTATTACAGTTCTTACGGCCATGTGGAGACGATGGCCGGTGCGGTTGCCGAGGGGGCCCGGAGCGTGGCCGGAACCGAGGTGACGATCAAGCGCGTGCCGGAGCTTGTGCCGGAAGAGGTCGCGCGGAAGTCCTTTATGAAGCTGGAACAGGAAGCACCGATCGCGAATCCGCTGGACCTCGGCGACTATGACGCCGTGATCTTCGGAACGCCGACACGCTTCGGCAATATGGCCGCTCAGATGCGTAATTTCCTCGATCAGTGCGGGCAGGTCTGGGCCGAAGGCCGCACGGTAGGGAAGGTCGGCAGCGTCTTCGTCTCGACCGCGAGCCAGCATGGCGGCCAGGAAACGACGATCACGTCCTTCCACACCACGCTGTTGCATCTCGGTTTCGTGGTCGTCGGCGTTCCCTACAGTTGTCAGGGCCTGTTCGAGATGGACGAGATCTCCGGCGGCTCGCCGTACGGCGCCAGCACGATGGCAAAGAGCGACGGTTCGCGTCAGCCGAGCAAGAACGAGCTTGAGATCGCTCGCTTTCAGGGCGAACATGTAGCGACGATCGCCGCGAAGCTCTCGGCCTAGCGGCCAATGAAAGATAGTCGGACGAACCGACGGAGGCGTGGGAGGCTCAGCGTTTTGGGCTAGATTGATCTAGAGAAGGGGGAGTTCGGCTATGAGATTCAAGGGGTTGGGAGTGCGGTTCGTCGCACTTCTGGGCCTGCTGCTTGTGACAGCGGCGGGGTCGGCGCAAGCGCATCATTCGTTTGCGATGTTCGATCACCACAAGTCGATTCTGATCGAGGGGACGGTCACGAAGTTCCAGTGGACCAATCCCCATGTCTATCTGAATGTCGACGCGGTCGGGGAAGATGGCGTCACCAAGCATTATGTCATCGAATGCATGGCCGTGAACATGCTCACGCGGGCCGGATGGCATTCCAAAATGATGAAGCCTGGCGATAAGGTGAAAGTCCTGATCTCGCCGCTGCTGAATGGTCAGCCGGGCGGACTTATCCTGCGCGTGACCCTCGCCGATGGCCGAACGCTGAACGCTCCGGTGCCGGCGGCGAACAGCTTCAAGCGTACAGCGACGGAATAGGGGCGGGGCACGGATGATGATGCTTTCGAGCACGAAGACTGTCTTGCGCCTGGCGTCCGCCCCGGCCTTGGCCGCCGCGATCTGGATGATGGCTCCCTCGACCTCCGCGGTTGCGGCCAATGGCGTGGTCGGCAAAGGTGCGATCGATATCACCGGACAGTGGCGGCGCTATCCCGTTTACACGCTTGGATTTACGGATCCGGACAACGATCCCAACAAGAAGCGGATGGACAAGCCGTTCGTTCCGCCGCGGATGGGCGAGCCTCCGCTGAAGCCCGCCTATCTCAAGGAATGGAAGGCCATGCAGGAAAAGGCGCGCGAGGCGAGGGCCAAGGGCCAGCCGCTGAACAGCCAGGTGGTCAATTGCCTGCCCGAGGGAATGCCGACCATGATGGGGCCGACTTTTCCGATGGAGATCCTGCAGACCAAGGGCATGATCACCATCATCGAGGAGGCCTATACCCAGGTCCGGCACATCTATCTCGACCAGAAATTGCCGCCGGACGACGAGATCGATCCGACTTTCTACGGAACCTCGGTGGGGCATTGGGACAAGGGAACTCTGACCGTCACGACGGTCGGCATCAAGGACAACGTCAAGCTTCACGACGTGCCCCATTCCGACGCCATGCGGATCACCGAGAAGATAAAGCAGGTCGCGCCCGACATTCTGTGGGACCAGATCACGATCACCGATCCGAAATATCTCGCCAAGCCCTGGACCTACACGGATGCCTGGACCCGCATGAAGAACTACAAGCTTCAGGAATATATCTGCGAGGACAATCGAGAATTTATCGACCAGAACGGCGTCCAGCAGCAGAAGATCACCAACTAGGCGGGCAGACCGGGCGCCGCTCGAGCTCCGCCCGGATTCTGTCTCTCTGGTCGGATATCCGGAGAAAATCCGGGGATGACGACGGGGTGATCGGCCGAGTGCGACAACGGCGCTTTTGATTTTGCTCATTAACATGCATATAAAATATATGTTTTTATTTGCGCATCATATCTGGTGCAGGTGATTATAGACGCATGGCTATTCCACGATATCGGGCTTATTCGGGACCGGCGATTTTGGCGCAGGGTTTTCGGCCGTTCTTCTTTCTCGCCGGGTTCTGGGCGCTGGTTGCGCTGTGTCTGTCGATCGAGATGATTCTCGGCCGGATCAGCCTCCCGACTGCCTTCGACGCCATCAGCTGGCATTACCACGAGATGCTATTCGGCTATGTGGCGGCGGCTATCGCCGGCTTCCTGCTCACCGCGATTCCGAACTGGACCGGGCGAATGCCGCTGCAGGGCGGGCCCTTGGCCGTATTGGTCGGCATCTGGATCGCCGGGCGCGTGGCGGTTTCCATCTCGGCCGTGATCGGCGTGTGGCCTGCTGCCTTGATCGATCTGTCTTTTCTGGCCGGCTTGATTGCGGTCTGCCTGAGGGAGATCGTCGCCGGCAAAAACTGGCGGAATTTGCCGATCGTCGGCTTGTTGAGCGTCTTTCTGCTCACCAATGCCTGTCTCCATGCCGCCGTGATCGGGCTGATCTCGGACGACGGGCCCGCCCGGCGGCTGGCGATCGGCGTGGTGATTGCCCTGATTGCGCTGATCGGCGGGAGGATCATCCCGAGTTTCACGCGCAACTGGCTCGTGAAGCGCGGCGCCGAGCACCTGCCGGCAAGCGCGGGCTCGTTCGACCGGCTCGCGCTGGTCGGCACGGTGCTGGCAATCCTGGCGTGGGTTATCGCGCCGGACTGGATCGGCACCGGCGCGCTGACGGCCATCGCGGGCGTGCTTACTCTGCTGCGCCTTGCGCGTTGGCGCGGCTGGGCGACGGTGGCCGACCCGCTGGTCTGGGTGCTCCATGTCGGTCATTTATGGATCGCGATCGGCTTCGGACTTCTGGCGGTGTCGGTTTTTTGGCCGGAGATTCCGCAAACCGGCGCGCTCCACGCCCTGACAGCCGGGGCGATCGGCACCATGACGCTGGCGGTCATGTCGCGGGCCACCATGGGACATACGGGCCGCGAATTGCGCGCCGGGCCGTGGCTTGCCGCGGCCTTCGTGCTGGTGTCGCTGTCGGCGGCGCTGAGGATCCTGTCGCCCGTTCTCTCCGGCTTTTACATACCGCTTCTGGTGGTCGCGGCGGCCGCCTGGATCGGCGCGTTCGCGCTCTACCTGATCGTTTGCTGTCCGATGTGGTGGACCCGCCGGGCGAAAGCCTGAGCCGTTATGCCGGGATCGCAAGCAGGTCTTTGAGTCGGCGGCGGGGCCTGAGAAGGTCGGCCAGCGTGTAGCGGTCGAGAACGGCGAGAAAGGCCTCGAGCGATTCGTTCAGGATTCCCTTGAGCGTGCAGGCCGGATCGATGCAGCAATGGCCGCCCTCCTGCATACATTCGACAAGACCAAGCGACTCCTCCATTTCACGAACGACGGCGCCGAGATTGATCTCGGCTGGATCGCGAGACAGCCGCATCCCGCCCGTCTTGCCCCGGATCGTCTCGAGATAGCCGAGTTGCCCCAGGCGATAGACGACTTTCATCAGATGGTTACGCGATATTCCATAGGCATCGGCGATCTCGTCGATGGTGGAAAGGTCGTTACCCTTGGTCCCGGCATAGGTCAGGACGCGCAGGGAATAATCGGTGAAGGCGGTCAGGCGCATGTCATATTATCCGTGGCTGCCGAAAGATCAGCGTCTAAACAAGGATATAGGATGCATCAAAGATATTCCATCGGCGCCGCGGGGGCCCGGAGCGTGGCCGGAAACAGTTGAATTGATTTCTTTTGCGTCTGGCTGCAACAATTGCGGCCAAAGCCGGGACGTTCGGGTCCCGCGCATTATCATGGAGTTGGGGGCATGACATTTCTTAGAACCAAACTGTCGGGAGGCTTTGCGATCGCGGCGGTATTCGCGCTCGGGCTTCTATCAGCTGGCGCCGTGCAGGCCAAGGGAATGGTCGGCGGCGACACGATCTCGACGAATAAGGGCGATCTCCATATCCAGCCGATCAATCACGCGACCTTCGCGATGGGCTGGAACGGTGAGACGATCTATGTCGATCCTGTTGGCGGTGCGGGCCGGTTCACCGGATTGCCGGCGCCCGACCTGATCTTCATTACCCACGCGCACGGCGATCACTTCGATCCGAAGACGCTCGCGGCCGTCGCGACCAAGTCCACCAAGCTCGTTGCGCCGAAAGACGTTTTCGACAAGATGCCGGCAGATCTGAAAGCCATGACGACGATCATGGCGAACGGCGATCAGAAGACGATCATGAATATCGGCATCGATGCGGTGCCCGCGTACAACACCACGCCGGAACGCCTGAAATACCACCCCAAGGGGCTGAATAACGGCTATGTGCTGACCATCGGCGGCAAGCGCATCTATATCTCCGGCGACACCGAAGACATTCCGGAGATGCGGGCGTTGAAGAATATCGACGTCGCTTTCGTGTGCATGAACCTTCCCTATACGATGGACGTCCAGCACGCGGCGGACGCCGTGGTCGCCTTCAAGCCGAAGATCGTCTACCCCTATCACTATCGCGGCAGCGACGTGAACGAATTCGCGAAGCTCGTCAAGGCGAAGAGCGATGTCGACGTGCGTCTTCGGGATTGGTACCCGAAGAACTAGCAGCTCCGGATCTGTGCGGCCGACGTGAGCGTTTCTCCTGAAAGGGCGACCGGGTGCCGTTGGCGTTCAATCTCGACAAGGCCGTGTTCTTCGACGCCGGGACCGAGCGGCGGATCGCCTGAGCCTTTTCCCGAGCGCGTCAGCTGTAGGTCAGGCCGTAGCCGTAGGGGAACTCGGGATTGTAGGTCTCGTCACCGACATTGATCGGCTCCTGGCTGGTGGAGCGCGGCCAGGTAAAGCCCAGCTTGCCGGTGGGCGGCGTATCGCCGAACAGCACATCGGCGATGCCCCGCCCCTCGGTCCCAGGGAGCCAGGCGGCGATTAAGGCGTCGGCCATGTCCGCAACCGGTCCGAGCATCATCGGGCGGCCGGAAATGACGATGACGACGAGCGGCGTGCCGGCCGCTTTCAGCTTCCTGACCAGCTCGATATCATCTTTGGAGAGCGACAGATCGGCCTTGTCGCCCACCCCTTCGGCATAGGGCATCTCTCCCACCACCGCGACGGCGACATCCACGCCATGCGCGCCGGAGCCGTCGAGGCTGTGAGTGACGGTGGCTCCCTTGGCCGCCGTGGCCTGAACGGCCTGCAGAATTGTCGTGCCGCCGGTCGTCACGGGCCCGGCCTCGCCTTGCCATTTGATCGTCCAGCCGCCGCATTGGATGCCGATATCGTCGGCGCCCCGGCCAGCCAGATGGATGTGTTTCGCCGTTTTGGCCAGCGGCAGGACTTTGTCGGCATTCTTGAGAAGGACGACCGACTTGGCGACCGCCTTGCGCGCCACCGCGCGGTGCGCCGGCGAGCCGAAGCTCTTATGCAGGCTGAGGTCGGCGAGTTGCTTGTGGCCCTTGTCCAGAAGCCCCATCGCGGTCTTGATGCGCAGAATCCGGGTTACGGCGTCGTCGATCCGCGATATCGGGACGCCGCCTTCGTTCACCAGCTCCTTCAGCGTGCCGATGAAACGCTTGTAGCTGGCGGGCTCCATCGCCATGTCCATGCCGGCATTGATGGAGGTCTTCACAGCGGTCTTGTAATCGGGGTCGATCTGGCCGATGGCGTAATAGTCCGACACAAGGAAGCCCTCGAAACCGTATGAGCCCTTGAGGACGTCGGTAAGCATCTGGCGATCGGCGGACATCTTCACGCCGTTCAGGCTGCTGTAGGACACCATGATGGAGCCGACACCCGCGATCACGGCGCTCAGATAGGCCGGGAGGTGGATCCGCTCGAACATGCCCCTGCCGATCCTGGTGTTGCCCTGATCGATTCCCGGCGAACCGTCGCGCCGCGTGACCGAGCCGTAGATCGTGCCGCCGTCGCCCGCGAAATGCTTGGCGCAGGCGAGAACGGCGTGGGGATCGGACAATCCGCCCTTCTGCAGTCCCTTGACCGCGGCGGAGCCCAGAATGGTCACCAGATTGGGATCTTCGGAAAAGCCTTCATAGGTACGGCCCCAGCGGTCGTCACGCGGAACGGCGATACAGGGCGCGAAGGTCCATTGAATGCCGGTGGCGCGGACTTCCAGCGCCGTCACACGGCCGATTTCCTCGACGAGCGGCGCATCTCGCGTGCAGCCAAGCCCGATATTGTGCGGGAAGATCACGGCGCCGAGCACATTGTTGTGTCCATGTACGGCATCGACGCCATAGAGGATGGGGATGCCGAGGCGCGTCTTGAGGCTGTGGGAGATCGTCCGGTCGACGGCGTTGGTCCAATCCACGAGCGTGTTGCCGGCTTTCGGATCCGCATCGCCGCCGCTCAGCACCGAGCCCAGGAAATAGGTTGCGATGTCCGATTCCTTCTCAAGCTTGCCCAGTTCCGCCTGCGTCATCTGACCGAGCTTCTCGTCCAAAGTCATTCGCTTGAGCAGCGGCTTGACCTTGCCGTCGAAGGCAGAGAACTGCATAGGCAGCGCCTGCGCGCGAACCGGGCGGCCGGACGTCAGGGCAGGGCCGGAAATGCCTAGAATCGTGGCTGCCTTGAGAAAATCGCGTCGTCGCACGTCGAGTCCCCTCCCATACGGTACTGAGGCGGGGATCATAGTCCCTAAAGAAGTCCGGCGGAAATCCCCCGAGGTCTTGTTTCTGCGCGATCTTTCGTAGCAGCCCGACACGTGATTAAATAGTTCCCGGCTGCGTCTTCACATTTGAGTACCGCTTAAAGTCCCATTGATCGGCATTTTGGGGGGCTCATCGATCATGAAAGCGACTTTCTGGCTTCAATCCGTCGCGGCGCTTTGCGTCTTGCTGGCGGCATGCGGCGATCAAGGCCGATCGCCGGTTTCACAACAATCCTCGGATCAGATCGTTCTTGACGGCGACGACATCGGCGGCGTGGTGTCGAGCGCGAATGGCCCCGAAGCCGGCGTCTGGGTGATCGCCGAAGCCGATGTCTTCGACACGTTCTATGCCAAGATCGTCGTCACGGACGATCAGGGCCGGTACGTCGTGCCCGACTTGCCCGATGCGGACTATAAGGTCTGGGTGCGCGGATACGGCTTGGCGGATTCCATGCCCGTAGTGGCGAAGCCCGGCGCCCATGTCGATCTGACGGCGAATGTGGCGCCGGATGCCGCTACCGCCGCCAACGTATATCCGGCCGCTTATTGGTACGCGATGCTGCATCTGCCCAGTGCCGACGAGGTCGCCAAGGTGCCGGGCGGCATGAACGGTTATCTGATGTGGATAAAGAATATGGGCTGTGTCGGCTGTCATCAGCTCGGCAACAAGGCAACCCGTACGCTGGAACCCGCCCTCGGCCAGTTCGACAATTCCGTCGATGCGTGGCAGCGCCGTATTCAATCCGGGCAAGCCGGCGGCACCATGGTCCAACTCATGGGCGGCATTCTGCAGAATATCCCGCTGAAATATCTGGCCGACTGGACGGACCGAATCGCGGGCGGCGAAACGCCGTCAGCTATTCCCGAGCGCCCGACCGGACGGGAGCGCGACGTTGTCGCCACGGTGCGCGATTGGGCGAGCGCGTCGACCTATCTGCACGATCTTTCCGGCACCGACCGGCGCGATCCGACCGTGAACGGCTATGGAAAGCTCTATGGGTCGCCGGAGTTAAGCACCGATAACTTCCCGATTCTCGATCCGAAAACGAATACCGCCACGACGTTCCATGCGCCGGTTCGTGATGCGGATACGCCAAGCGAGGATGAGACGCCGCCACTCGCGCCTTCGCCCTATTGGGGCGATCAGACGATCTGGGACAGCAAGGCCAACGCGCATAATCCGATGCTCGATCAGGCGGGCCGGGTCTGGTACACGGCGCGCGTACGCAGCCCCACCAACCCGCCAGCCTTCTGCAAGGCGGGGTCCGATCACCCATCCGCGAAGCTGTTTCCGACTACGCGGTCGGGACGTCAGATCGCCGTCTATGATCCGCGGGACGGCTCCTACAAGTTCGTCGATACCTGCTACGGCACTCATCACCTGCAATTCGGTTACGATGCAGACAACACGCTCTGGACGAGCGGCGGCGGTCAGGTGGTCGGTTGGCTGAACACCCGGAAATTCGACGAAACGGGCGATGCGGCGGCCGCGCAGGGTTGGGCGCCGATCATTCTGGATACCAACGGCAATGGTAAGCAGGATGCGTGGGTCGAGCCCGACCAGCCCGTCGATCCGGCCAAGGACAAGCGCATACCGGCCAATTTCTATGCCGTCATGCCCAGTCCGGTGGACGGTTCCGTCTGGGGTACGGTCGCCTTCGGATACCCCGGCGCGATTATCCGCTTCGCGCCCGGCGACAATCCGCCGGCCACCAGCCTCGGCGAGGTTTATAACGTACCGCTGCCCGGTTTCGGTGTGCGAGGCGGCGATATCGATGGGAACGGGGTCGTCTGGGTGTCGCTCGGCAGCGGGCATCTGGGCTCGTTCGACCGACGCAAATGCAAAGGGCCGCTCAACGGCCCGAAAGCCACTGGCGACCAATGCCCCGAAGGCTGGACGTTCTACCGATTGCCCGGGCCGTCCTTTGCCGACCGGTCGGACGAAAGCGTCGAATCGAGCTATTACACCTGGGTCGACCAGCACAATACCCTGGGGCTTGGAAAAAATGTGCCGATCGCGACCGGGAATCTCTTCGATGGCGTTCACGCGCTGGTGGGTGGGAAATTCGTCACCTTGCGCATTCCCTATCCGCTGGGCTTTTATGCCAAGGGCATGGAAGGGCGGATCGACGATCCAAACGCCGGCTGGAAGGGCCGAGGGCTCTGGCTGACGAGCGGCGACCGGACGCCCTGGCTCAAGGAAGGCGGGAAGGGCACGCGACCATTGGTGGTTCACTTCCAGGTTCGTCCGGACCCGCTCGCGAAATAGATGATTTCAGGTGTGATGTCATGAAGCGGCGCAGCATCGATATTCCGGGCTTCGGCCACAAAAATCCCATTCCGGCGGCGAGCGTCAAGGGCAATCTGGTGATGTCCGGCGCGATTGGGGGGATGGACCCCAAGACGGGGAAGCTGCCGCAAAGTGTCGCTGAGCAATGCGCCAACATGTTCGGCCATGTCCGCGCCATCATGGCGGAGGCGGGCGGTTCGGTGGACGACATCGTGAAGATGTCGATCCATTTGCGCGATACCAAGGACCGGGCGGCGCTCAATGAGGAATGGAAAAAGATGTTCCCGGATGACGCGTCGCGTCCGGCGCGCCACGTCAATCACAGCCCGTTGCCGGACGATGGCCGCCTGATCGTCTGCGAATTTACGGCGGTCCTCTAATCGTCTCTCGATTGCGGCAGCGGCCGGCCCCCCGAACGGCGTGCTTCGCGCGGCCGTTCGATCCCGGCGACAATCAGGTTGTCACAAGCTCCATCCACTGCTCCCGATAAACCCGCGGCGCCTCACATTTCTGGTCAAGTTTGGAGTGACAGAACGGGCCCGTCGCATTATTACCGACAGGTTGAAATTATTAGCGTGCGCAGTTTTAGGGGGTGCGGATCATGGCGCAGGAAAAACGCCTCGTATGGGATTTGCCGTTACGGCTGTTTCATTGGCTCCTCGTTCTCAGCCTGATCGCGTCCTGGGTTACCGCAGAACTCGGCATCGACTGGCGCGAAATCCATATGTGGCTCGGCTACTGGATGCTGGGCCTGCTGTTTTTCCGCATCTTTTGGGGAATTGTCGGGCCACGGCATGCCCGTTTCGTCACCTTCTTTCCCACGCCCGGCCGTTTGTGGCGCTACATAAAGGCGGAGTTCAGAGGGTCGGCCGACGAGGCGGTCGGGCACAATCCGCTCGGCAGCCTGATGGTCGTGCTGATGATCCTGCTGATCGGGCTGCAGGTCGTCACCGGGCTTTTCGCGACCGACGACATCATCTGGACCGGCCCGTACTATCCGGCCGTAACCAACGCGACCGCCAAGAAGCTGACCCATCTGCATCATTTCAATTTCAATCTGATCCTCGCGGCGATCGCGCTTCATATCATCGCGGTGGCGTTCCACGGGATCGTCAAGAAGCACAATCTGGTGGTGCCCATGATCACCGGCAAGAAGGAGGCGAGTATCGTGCCGCCGGATCAGGCGATCACCGGGTCCTATCTCTGGCGCGCTCTCGTGGTGATTCTGGTGGCCGCCGGTACGGCCTACTGGGTGATCAACGCCGCGCCGCCGCCGCCGACCAACTTCTACTAGGACTGAAGACTTTCGACGAAGTCGGCAAGGAATTTGCGGAGCTGATCGCGAACGCTCTCGTCGGTTATCGCCCCGGCTTCGTCGAATACGTTGCCGGCGCGCGAAACATAGAGCTTCGCGCCGAACCATGGCTTGGTCCCGAGCGTCCGCAGGACCGGCAGCCAGGCCTCTTGCGAGAGTATCGTACCGAAGCCGCCGGGCGACGCACCGATCATCGCGACCGGCTTGTCCCGAAACACGCGTTTGATGTCCGACGGTGGGCGCGAGAGCCAGTCCACCGCGTTTTTGAATACGCCCGGCATGGAGTTGTTGTATTCGGGCGTGACGATCAGCAGCCCGTCCGCCGCCGCGACGGCGTCTTTCAATTCCTCGACGCGTTTGGGAACACCGTTCGCGCTTTCCTCATCCGCGTCATAGAGCGGGACGCCTCGGATCGTCTCGACTGTGAGCGTGACGTCTTCCGGCGCGAGCTCCGCCGCGGCGCGAAGCAGGGATGTGTTGAAGGATCCTTTGCGTAGACTTCCCGAAATACCGACGATCGTTGTCATGGCCACCTCCTCCTGAGCAACGTGCGCAACGTTTCATTGTTCACGAGTTGCCGGGCAGCGGGATGAATTCCGTTTCGTTGGGGACGGGCAGGCCGAACCGGTTCCGTCGCCAGTCTTCCTTGGCCTGTTCGATGCGGTCTTGACTGCTGGAGACGAAATTCCACCACAGATGACGCGGACCGTCCATCGGCTCGCCGCCCAGCAGAACCAGCTTGGCGGGTGTGGTGGCCTTGATCACGATCTGGCGGGTCGGCGCGAAGCCGAGTAGCCGGCCGGCCTCGAACTCGGAGCCCTCGATCTCGACTTTTCCCTCGATGATGTAACCCGCGCGTTCTTCATGTTCGGCGTCCAGCGCGATCCGGGCGCCGGCGTCCAGCGCGACATCGAGATAGAACAGGTCGGAATAGGTTTTGACGGGTGAGGTAAGACCCAGCGCCGAGCCGGCGATGATGCGCGACTTGATGCCTTCGCCTTCCATGGCCGGTAGATCGGTGCCCGGATAATGCGTGAAATCCGGCTCGGCCTCCTCATGGGCTTTCGGCAGGGCGACCCAGAGTTGCAACCCGTGCAACATTTCCTTTTCCTTGCGCAATTCGGCGTCGGAGCGCTCGGAATGCACGATGCCCCGTCCGGCCGTCATCCAGTTGACGTCGTCCGGCCGGATCGCCTGCTCGCTGCCCAGACTGTCGCGATGGATGATCGTGCCTTCGAAGAGGTAAGTGACGGTGGCAAGCCCGATATGCGGGTGAGGTCGGACATCGATGCCGTTGCCACCGGGAAAGGTTACGGGGCCCATCTGATCGAAAAAGACGAACGGGCCCACCATGCGCTGCTGGGCCGACGGGAGAACCCGGCGGACGTCGAAGCCGCCGATATCGCGGGCGCGGGGCACCACGACCGTTTGCACGGGTTTACACGACTTGGTGTCGCCCTCGACGGGGCTTTCGCTCGGCAACCAACTCACCGGAGCCTCCATTTTTGCTGGTGAACTGTCTTGGTCTGGCGTTTGATATTCGGACCTGCGCCGTCTCCGTCCAAGAGAAATCAGCCATGTATGATACCACACTCCTGCAGATTGCGGTCTTTCTGACCGCAGCCGTATTCGCCGCGCCGCTGGCCCGGAAACTCGGCATCGGATCGGTCCTCGGCTATCTCGCGGCGGGCGTTCTTGTCGGTCCCTACGGTCTCGGGTTCATCTATTCGGTTTATCAGGTGGGCAGCATTCTGCACTTCGCCGAATTCGGCGTCGTCCTCCTGCTGTTCATCATCGGACTGGAAATCCGCCCCAAGCGGCTCTGGACCATGCGCAACGGCGTTTTCGGCGTCGGCGCGCTGCAATTCCTGGTCACGAGCGCCGCCCTGACAGGTCTTGGAGTCTGGCTTGGCCTCGCGGCGCCGACGGCGCTGCTTCTTGGCCTCACCCTTAGCATGTCCTCCACGGCGTTTGCCCTGCAGGTGCTCGAAGAAACGGGCGAGTTGACCGCGCGGCATGGCCGGACGGCGTTCTCGGTCCTCCTGTTCCAGGACCTGGCGGCGATACCGCTGATCGCGCTCGTACCGATCTTTGCGGTCGGCGGGCCAGAGACGCAGTCCATGAACCTGCTCGGAGCGGTGAAAGCGCTGGCGCTCATCGCTGTCGTGGTAGTCGGTGGGCGGCTCATCCTGCACAAGGTGTTTCCCATCATCGCGCGGGCCAAGGTGCGCGAGGCGATGACGGCGGCGGCCCTGCTGACCGTCATCGCCGCGGCCATCCTGATGGAACTCGGGGGACTGTCGGCGGGTCTAGGCGCGTTCATCGCGGGGGCGCTGCTGGCGGATTCCGACTATCGGCACGAACTGGAAGCCGATATCGCACCCTTCGAAGGACTGCTTCTCGGGCTTTTCTTCACGGCGATCGGCATGTCGCTCGATCTGTCGCTGCTTCTCAGTCAGCCCTTGCTGATCGCCGGGCTGGTGGCGGCGCTGATCGTGGTGAAAAGCGTGGTGTTGTTCGGCATCGGGCAGGGGATCCGGCTCGGTGGCCGGCCGTCGCGCCGGTTCGCGCTGTCCTTGTCGCAGGGCGGCGAGTTCGCTTTTGTGATCCTGGCGGCGGCGGCGAGCGGCAAGGTCATTCCGCAGGAGATCTCGAACACGCTGACGGTCGTCGTCACCTTGTCGATGGTGGCCACGCCGCTGCTATTGCGCCTCGAGAGCGTGCTTTTCCGTCCCGTGGCGGAGGAGCCGCAGTATGGCGAGATGCCCGACGAGCCCGGCTTCGTTGTCATCGCGGGGTTCGGCCGCTTCGGCCAGATCGTCGGGCGGATGCTGCATGCGAAAGGCTTTTCCTTCACGGCGCTCGACATCAGTTCGGAGCAGGTCGATTTCGTCGGCCGGTTCGGCCACAAGATCTATTACGGGGACGCCACCCGGCTGGACATCCTTCATGCCGCGAAAACGGGAGAGGCCCGCGCCTTTGTTCTGGCGATCGACGATGTCGAGGCCTCGCTCAAGGCTGCGGCCCTGGTGAGGCGGAATTTTCCGGATTTGCCGATCTTCGCCCGCGCGCGCAACCGTCCTCATGCCCATCGGCTGATGCAGCTCGGCGTTCCGTTGATCCGGCGCGAGACCCTGGATTCGGCGCTCGCGCTGACGGGAGAGGTTCTGGTGTCGCTCGGCTTGAACGGAGCGGAGGCCCGCTCGGCCGTCGAGATCTTCAAGGAACACGATATACGGCGGCTGCAGGAAGACTTCGAGCACTATCAGGATATAGAAAAACTGCGGGAAAATGCCGCACATTACGCGGCGGAACTGGAAAGCCTTTTCGCCCGTGAAGCGGTCGAGAAACGCCGGGACAAGACAGCCGAATCGTGATCGGGGCGCCCGGACCTTTCAACTCGCGAGACGCACAAAAAAACCGCCCCCTAGGGAGCGGTTTCATTGTCTCGTCTCGGTAGCGTCGATGGTGTCGGCTTACTTCGCCGGATGAGGCGCGCCCGCACCGGTCGAACCGATGAACATCTTCACGCCGTTCGGGAACGTGATGTCGCGGGCGTTCGCACGGCGCGATCCGTCACGAGACTGGAAGCCGCTCACGACCACTTTTGTTCCTGCGGGCAGCGAATTGCGGTTCCAGCCGCGGCGCAGAAGCGCGCTCGGCGCGCCACCTTCCACCTTCCACTGCTCGACCACGCCGTCCTTGTTGGGCACACCGATGATGAGCCAGGAATGGGGATTGACCCACTCAAACTTGATCACCGTGCCTTCAAGCTTAACCGGCTTGTTAATATCGAACTCTGCCGCAAAAGAGTGATGCGCGGCCGCCGGACGAACGACCGCCGTCATAAGCAGGGCAGCGCCGACAATTGTTAGTAATCTCGTTCGCATCAGGTCAAATCTCCTGTCTAAACAGACATTGGCTTTCGGCTCTATATCGCAATGGCGCGACGATGCTTCAAGGCCAAATATATAATTCCATCAAGGACTACCGGCGGCAAATGATCACGATCAAGCGGCGCAACTCTGCTTGCTTGTCCCGCGTCGTTTGCGCTTTCGCCTCCGCCTTTAACTGTTGCACGAATGGACGTGCATCAATCCTTCGGTTTGTCCTGATCGGCTTTCTTTCCGTTCTCATCATACGAATAGCCATACAGGTCGCCGTAGATCAGCTTCTCGGTGAACGGAACGCATTTGAAATCCAGGAGTTCGGCGTTCTTTTCCACGTGCTTATACAGCGGCATTTTGATCGTCCAGGGCTTCGTGAAGACATTGGGGTCCTCGACTGTCGCCGTGTACTCGATATGGGTCTTGTCCATCAACTTGAAACGTTCGGTGACCTTCATCGCAGGGCTGTGGTAGTTGCCGGCGCGGTCCAGCCAGGTCTTGTCGTTGAAGCCGGTGGTGGTGACGACGAGCGTATCGCCGTCCCAGTGGCCGTTCGAGATGCCCATCCAGGTATCGATCTGCGGCTCGCGCACCTTGTTCATGTTGATTTCGCGATTGGCGCTCGCATAGGCATAGACCATCAGGATGTTGCCTGTGCCCTGGATGATCTGGAACGGATAGGGCATGTAGGTCGCGCGCGGAATGCCCGGCAGGTAGCAGTTCGCTTCCGGATCAGATTTCGGCCAGCCGGCTTCGTTCTCTTCGCGCTTCTTCAGGGCGCCGGGCTTGTAGGGAATCGTGCCGCCTTCGACGACGCTCTGGCCCGCGGGAATGGCGCCAAAAGCGCCGAGCCGCCAGAAGTCCTTCAGCTGTGTCGCCGAATGGGCCTCGAGGTTCCAGTCGGCACCGTTCATAACTTCCCAGATACCGTTCAGGTTGGGATGACCGCCGATCGTTGCGGGTTGCTTCATATCCTTAGCTTGAAGCGCGCTCGGCGTAACAGAAACCGCCGCCACCATCGCCATTGCCAGCGCCGTGCCGGTCCAACGATATCGCATTCGCTAAGCCTCCTCTTTCCTCGGTTTTTTTGTGCCGTCTCACGAATTGAATTGATTACACGTAAGAGGCCCCGTTCGCCCTACGCTTTCGGCTTCCGGGGCCTCGATGTTTGCCGTCTTTAGTACACTTCCTCAGGTCAGGGTAGCGAATACACCATCACGCGGTTAGTCGCGATGACCGCCACATACTGCTTGCCATCCTTACCGGTATAACTGATCGGGTTGGCATTGGCGTTGCCCTGGACCTTGGTTTCCCAGAGCTCTTTGCCGGTCTTGGCGTCGAAAGCGCGGAAACGGTGGTCGTTGGTTGCGCCGACGAAGACCAGTCCGCCGGCCGTGACGCTCGGGCCCGCATTGCTGCTGTTGCCGACGAGTTGCTTGCCCTTGGGCAGCGCCTCGTTGAGGCCGAGGATCGATTTCCATGCGATCTTGCCGGTATTGGCGTTCACCGCGACGAGTTGACCCCATGGCGGCTTGTAGCAGGGAGCGACTGGGCCGACCGGCCGGCCGTTCTTGCCGTATTTGCCGCTTAACGGCGCGCTGAAGCTGTGGAACGGACCTTTGCCGTCGACAGATGCCCGGTCGTAGGGCTGTTTGGAGCCGACCGCTTCAAAGCTGTAAGTAACGTTCGGGTCCTTGTCCTCCACCCAGCCGACGAGAGACGTGTCCTGCGCATTGGCGAAGATATAGCCGGTCGTCGGATCGACCGCGATGCCGCCCCAGTTCACGCCACCGGTGCCGCCGGGGAGCTGTATCGTGGATTTCGGAGGCGTGCCCTTCTTGTGATAGTTGAAGGGCGTATAAGGACCGGCGTTGTAGAAACCGCCGCTTTTCTCCCACAAAGCCTCGCAGGCCGCGGCATGGGCCGGGTTCGTATCTTTCGCCGTGACCATGTCCGATTTCTTGAAGCTGACGCGGCTCAGCGGCGGCGTCGCCGGGAAAGGCTGCGTCGGCGAGTACCATTCGCGGGGCACGTCACCCTTGGGAACGGGCTTTTCGGTAACCGGGATGATCGGCTTGCCGTCCGTCCTGTTGAGGATGAACAGATTGCTGGTCTTGTTCACCTCGGCGATGCCCGGATGCGTCTGGCCGTCTTTCATGACCGGAACCAGCGCGCCGCCGTTCGGCATGTCCGAGTCCCAAAGATCATGATGGACCAGCTGGAAATGCCAGAGATACTTGCCGGTTTCCGCGTTTACCGCGACGATTGAGTCGGAATAGACGTTATTGCCGGGACGGTCGCCGCCCCAATAGTTGGCGGCCGGGCCGGAAATCGGCAGATAGGCGATGCCGCGCTCGACATCGACAGGCGCCGAGAACGCCCACATATTCGTGCCCGAACGGTTTTTCCAGCCGTTACCCCAGGTGTCGTTGAAAGGCTGGCCCTTCTCGGGCACCGTCTGGAATTCCCAGAGCTTTTTGCCGGTCACCACGTCGAAGGCGCGCGGATTGCCCCGAGCGCCTTCGGGCACTTCGCCCACGGCCGCTCCGATGATCGCGACGTTCTTGTAGATCGTCGGGGTGCCCGTATAAGGAACGCCGACATCGATCTCGCCATCCTGGCCGAAGCCGGTGGCCGACATGCCGGTTTTGGCGTCGATCGCGATCATCCGCGAGCCGGCCATGACGATAATACGCGGGTCATGGTCGGCGTCACCGGCCCAATAGCCGACGCCGCGATTGGAAAAGGTCGAGGAACGGCGGCCTTTGCCGGGATGCGGGTCTTTCGTGATCGTATATGTCCACTTCACCTTGCCGGTGGCGCCATCCAGCGCGACGATTTCCTTGCCGCCCGGGACATACATGACACCGTCGACCGCCAAGGGCGCTGCCTCGGAGAATGCCTTGATCGTATAGCTCCAGGCTTCCTTGAGATTAGCGACGTTGTTCGTGTTGATCTGTTTCAGGGGCGAGAACCGGGTGGCGGCGAGATCACGATTGATCGTTCGCCAATCACCGGCTGGAATCATGGTGTGACCCGCAGAATCCTTTGCCTGAACCGGCGCCTGAGGCGCCCACATTGCTACGCCGACCGCGGTCACGCCAGCGGCCGTTATCCATGATTTCAGTTTCACCGGTACCCCCCGATGCGTTGTTAATCTTAATTCCGAGACTCAAGTAAACGAACTCAAGCGATTCTCATCCTCTTACCATACCGCCGCGCTTCCCCCAATCGGAATCATATAAATGGAATTATATAAAACATATATCTTCATCGTTGCGCCCGAGGGTGGTTGGCGGTAGCCTCGGGGCGACCTTGCCATGCGTTCGAAGGGAACAGCCCCTCGAATACGTGTAATCTTGGCGTATATGTAATTACAGACACACGGCACGGCGAACAGGCTTGCACCGCAAGACCGTTTTCACAGAACCGTGCCCTATCGCAGCAACGCGACAATCATGTATGAACGGACGCTATTTTGGAACTTTGGGGTAGGGCGTTTGCTCCCGACCGGCGCCAGCATAGTGACGTCTGGTGAAACGCGCAGACATTGATGGAGGTCCAATTATGAAAGAGCGAATAGTCGCTTTAGGTCTAATCGCGGCCGGCTTGACGCTGTCCGCCATGGTGGTGGCGCCGGCGGCGTCGGCCAAATCGGCGACGTCTGCGTCCGGCAGCTCGTCAAATTATACCCCGCCGAAAACGCCGTGGGGTGACCCAAACCTTCAAGGCATGTGGCCGGTGCAGCATCTCGAGGGAACGCCGCTGGAGCGTGCCAAGAAGTACGGCGATCACATGTACATCTCCGACAAGGAATACGCCAAGCGTAAGAAGATGATGGAGATGCAGCAGAACGCCTATAATAAAGAGGTGAAGAACAACAAGATCGGCATGGGGCACTGGGCGGAAGCCGGTGACGCGACCCGCCGCACCTCGCTGATCGTCGATCCGAAAAACGGTCGCCTGCCGGCTCTTACCAAACTCGGTAAGGAGCGCTCCGACAAGATGCGCAGCAGCTGGCAGAAGATCGAATTCAACACGCCGCATGATTTCGACTCGTGGGATCGTTGCATCACGCGCGGCATGCCGGCCTCGATGTTCCCGTTCCACTACAATAACGGCATTCAGATCCTGCAGGCGCCGGGCTACGTCGTGATCAATCTGGAAATGATTCACGAGGCCCGGATCATTCCGCTGGATGGACGTCCTGCGCTTCCCAACAGCATTCTGCAGTGGATGGGTGTTTCGCGCGGCCACTTCGAAGGCAATACGCTGGTCATCACCACGACCAATCTTCATCCTGGTCCGTCGATGGTCAATGTCGGTACGGTCGGCACGCCTCCGGGCGACAAGATGCCGGTCAGCAAGCATATGAAGATCGTCGAGCGTCTGACGCCGACCGGCCCCAATTCGATCGACTACAAGATCACCGTCAGCGATCCCGAGGACTATGTCTCGTCCTGGACGGCCGACCTGCCCTGGAGGCGGGATTCAAGCTACAAGATGTTCGAGTATGCCTGTCATGAGGATAACAGCATGATCCGGCATTACATCGACGCTTCCCACGCCAAACGGAAGCAACAGGCCTCGAAATGAAGATTCGTTCGGTTGTATTCGCGGCTGCAATGATTGCAGCCGCGACAACCTCCGTGCGCGCGGAAATCTCTGATCCCGTGCGTCTGGCCTCCGGGGAGATCTCGGGCCTGCGCGCCAATGCCGACGGCATTCGCGTGTTCAAGGGCATCCCCTTTGCCGCGCCGCCCGTCGGGGATCTTCGGTGGAAGGCGCCGCAGCCCGTCGCCAAATGGAACGGCGTGCGCAAGGCCGACAAGTTCGGCGACGTCTGTATCCAGCCGCCGGGAAAGGGACGGTTGAATATCGCCGTCGACGTTCCCGGTTCGCCGAAGATGGGCGAGGACTGCCTTTATCTCAACGTTTGGACCGGGGCCAAGAAAGCCTCCGAGAAGCGTCCCGTCATGGTGTGGATCTATGGCGGTGCGTTCACGGAGGGCGCCGGTTCGATCGGGCTCTACAATGGTAACGTGCTGGCGAAAAAAGGCGCCGTCGTCGTCACGCTGAATTACCGCCTCGGCCCCTTCGGCTTCTTCGCCCATCCGGCGTTGTCGAAGGAATCGCCGCATCATGTTTCGGGTAACTACGGCATTATGGACATGATTGCCGCGCTTCACTGGGTGCAGAACAATATCGCTGCATTCGGCGGCGACCCGAACAATGTCACGGTTTTCGGTCAATCGGCCGGCGCCATGGCGATTTCGGCTCTGGTCGGCTCTCCTCTCGCTCATGGTCTGTTCCATCGGGCGATTTCCGAGAGCGGCAACTGGATGGGGCTCCGCATGGGCGCCATGGCTCCTTTCGCACCCGCCGAAGCGGCCGGTCTGAAGAAAGCCGAGGCTGCCGGCCTTAAGACGCTCGCCGATATGCGCGCGTTGTCGCCCGAGCAAGTGACCGCCAAGCTTGGTGGACGTGGTCTTGGCGGCGGCATGATCGCCGACGGCTATGTCTTCCCGAAGGACTTGAACAAGATCTTCGCGAACGGCAAGCAGAATGCCGTCGACGTCCTTGTCGGGTCGAACGCGCATGAGTCGTTCTTTCCCGGTGGCCCAAAGGCCGCGCAGTTCAAGGCTCAGCTCAAGCACCGCTGGGGCGGCCTGACGGACGCGGTTCTCAAAGAGTATCCGGCTACTACGGATGCACAGGCGGCCGCGTCGTCCAGCCAGATGTTCAGCGATGAAGTAACCTGGCTGATGCGGCTTTATGCGACCGATCAACTCAAGACGGGCAAGAAGGCGTATGTCTTCTCCTTCGCGTATGAGCCGCCGTCGCCTCCGGGCAAGCAGGCGATGCCGACGCACGCGTCGGAGATTCCTTATGTCTTCGACAATCTCGGCCAGCCGCATCTGTTCCCGGACGCGAGTTCGCCGGAATTGGCGGCCAAGTCCAAAGTCGCCGAGAAGCTGGCCGATACGATGTCGAGCTATTGGGTCAATTTCGCCCGGACCGGCAATCCCAACGGCAACGGCCTGCCGCAATGGCCGGCCTATACCGGCATGGATACCGGACGCGCGATGATCCTGAACGCCAAGGTCCATGCCGAAAAGGCGCCACCGACGGCTAAGCTCGATCTCTACAGCGCGCTTTACAAGAAAGACATGGCGGGCAACGCCTCCGGCAAATAGGCCTCGCGCCTAAAACCGGCAGAAAACGCCCTCGTGGAAGCAGGTTCTTCGGGACCTGTTTCCCGGGGGCGTAGTCGTTTGCGGACTTACTTCTCCCACAACGCGAAATAATGTATGAATCATTCCAGCTGGTAAGTTTGGGGTAGTGCACCTGTTAACGGTCCGAGCCGATGGGCCCGGCCGGGAAAACAGGCGCCGACATGATGGAGGTTGGACTAATGAATCAGCGACTTTTCGCTGCCGGCCTGATGGCGGCTGGTATCGCGTTGTCGGCGGTCGCCGCGACGCCCTCACTGGCGGCCGACAACACCAAGTTGGAATCGAACGGTGCGTCATCCTATACGCCGCCAAAGACTCCCTGGGGAGATCCCGACCTTCAAGGGATGTGGCCGGTCGGCCATCTGACCGGCACGCCGCTCGAACGCCCGAAGGAACTGGGCGACAAGATGTATTTGACGGATGAGGAATTCGCCGAGCGCGAGAAGCGCATGAAGCGATTTTCGAATCTGTACAACAACGAAATTAAGAACAATAAGCTGGGCATGGGCCACTGGGCCGAGGTCGGCAAGCCCCAGCGCCGCACGTCGCTGATCGTCGATCCGAAGAATGGCCGTCTGCCGGCTTTCACCAAGCTCGGTAAGGAACGCTCCGACAAGATGCGCAGCAGCTGGCAGAACATCGAGTTCGATTCGCCGCATGATTTCGATTCCTGGGATCGTTGCATCACGCGCGGCATGCCGGCCTCGATGTTCCCGTTCCAGTACAATAACGGCATTCAGATCATGCAGGCGCCCGGCTACGTCGTGCTGAATCTGGAAATGATCCATGAGGCGCGTATCATCCCGCTCGATGGCCGTCCGGCGCTGTCGCAAAACATCCTGCAGTGGATGGGGTCCTCTCGCGGTCACTGGGAAGGTAACACGCTGGTTATCGTGACGACCAACTTGCAGCCGGGTCCGTCGATGACGAATGTCGGCACAACCGGCGCCCCGCGCGGCGACAATATGCCGGTGAGCGACAAGATGAAGATCGTCGAGCGCTTGACGCCGACGAGCGCGAACACGATCGACTACACGATCACGGTCAGCGATCCCGAGAACTATGTGTCTCCCTGGACGGCCGATCTTCCGTGGCAGCGTGATCAGAGCTACAAGATGTTCGAATATGCCTGTCATGAGGACAACAGCATGATCCGGCACTATATCGACAGCTCGCGCGCCAAGAGAGCGCAGCAGGCCTCTACGAAATAGAGCGGGGATTCTCAAAGATAGCCCCGGGCGTCAGGCCCAAAAGGGCCGATGTCCGGGGTTTTTCTTTAGTGTGATTGAGTAAACCGGTGCGTTCAGGCGTTGATCCGGTTCTCCCGCTACGCAAGATCGTGTATATTTCCGTTAGCGTACTTATAGAATCGGCTGAACGTATTCGTCCCGGAATAGCCGGCGACGTGGTGGCCGATGAGGGCGCTGTTAGCAGCGCCGAGACGGGGGAGTTGAGATGAATAGACGAATTCCTGCGTGGGCAGTGGTCGCGGCTGGCGTGATGGTGTCGGCGGGCCTTATGGCGTCAGTTGCGTCGGCGGACGAACTACCCGTCACGAAGGATAGCCAGGGGTCTTACGCGCCCCCCAAGACGCCTTGGGGCGATCCGGACATCCATGGCATGTGGCCGGTGGCGCATCTGCAGGGAACGCCGTTCCAGCGCGCCAAGAAATATGGCGACCGGATGTATCTGACACCCGAGGAATTCGCCGAGCAGGACAAGCGGCAGAAGGCGTTCGCCGATCGCTATAACAAGGAAATCAAGAACAACAAGATCGGCATGGGGCACTGGGCCGAGATCGGCGAGGCGACGCACCGGACCTCGCTTCTCATCTGGCCCAGGGATGGTCAGCTTCCGGCCATGACGACGCTCGGCAAGGAGCGTTCGGCCAAAATGCGGAGCAGCTATCAGGACATCAATTGGGATTCTCCGGCCGATTTCGACAGCTGGGATCGGTGCATCACGCGCGGCATGCCGGCGTCCATGTTCCCGTTCATGTACAACAACGGGATCCAGGTCATTCAGGCGCCGGGCTATGTGGTGATCAAGTTGGAAATGATTCACGAAGCGCGGATCATTCCGCTGGACGGCCGTCCGGCGCTGCCGACCAAGATCCTGCAATGGATGGGTGTGTCGCGCGGCCACTGGGACGGCAATACGCTGGTCATCACCACGACCAATCTGCAGCCCGGCCCGTCCATGCTGAATGTCGGCACGATCGGCTCGCGCAGCCGCAACAACATGCCGGTCAGCAAGCATATGAAGATTGTCGAACGCCTGAAGCCCACGGGCCCGAATACGATCGACTACCGGATCACGGTCTCTGATCCCGAAGATTATCAGGGAACCTGGACCGCGGATCTGCCGTGGGTTCGCGATCAGAGCTATAAGATGTTCGAATATGCCTGTCATGAGGACAATTCCATGATCCGGCATTACATCACCAGCAATCGGGCCAAACGGGCGCAGGAAGCAAAGAATAACGATAAGAAGTAAAACCCGCGTCCCATACCGGACAAAGAAAAGCCCCCGAAAGCAGACGCTTCCGGGGGCTTATTTTTTTAGGCCGGTTGCGTTCTATTTCTTCGCCAGAGCGAACGTAACGTAGCGGCCGGGACCGGGCCTCTCCGTACCGCGCAGCCCGAACATGCCGTTCCCGCCGGTCACGATCGTGATGTATTCGCGGCCATCCACCTCGTAAACGGCGGGCACGCCTTCGGAGGCGGCGGCCAGCTGATAGTGCCAGACCTCCTTGCCGGTTTTCTCGTCATAGGCATGGAACATCCGGTCCGATGAGGTCGTCGCGAAGATCAGTCCGCCCGCGGTCACGACCGGGCCGCCGCGCGGCAGTTGAGAGCCCGTTCCGGTGATACCCTTTTTGGCAAGCTGCGTGATGTTGCCGAGCGGGATCCACCACTTGATCGTGCCCTTGTTCAGGTCATAGGCCGTCATGCGGGACCATGGCGGGCCGATAATTTCCATGCCGTTGCTCATCAGCAGGAAGTTGTAGGGGGCCTGATAGGGCACGAAGTCCGGCCCGGCATTCGGCGGCGGCGGGACCGAGCCCTTGTCCGGCACCATGAGCTTGTCGAGCGTCGGGAAGGCGCGCGAGATCACGTACATCGTCCCGTTTTTGGGATCGATTGCGGACTCTCCCCAGTTCGCGCCGCCCTGATGGCTCGGCATCACGAGCGTGCCCTGCAGGCTCGGCGGCGTGAACAGCGGTCCGTATTTGTATTTCTTGAACATCTCTCGCACTTTCGCCTTGTCCTCGGGCGAGAGATACGGGTTGATGTCCTTCGGGCTCAGACCCATCCGTGCATATGCCGGCGGCTTTGTGGGGAAGGGCTGGGTCGGCGACGACTGTTCGCCCGGCACGTCGGATTGCGGCACCGGCTTTTCCTTGATCGGCCAGAGCGGCTTGCCGGTATCGCGGTTGAACACGAACAGCAGGCCCTGCTTGGTGATCTGGGCGACGGCGTCGACCTTCTTGCCGTTGTGGCGGACCGTGATCAGCTTGGGCGCGGCCGGGATGTCGTAGTCCCAGAGGTCGTGATGGACCATCTGGTAATACCAGATCAGCTTGCCCGTATTCGCGTTGATGGCCAGGAGGCAATTGGCGTAAAGGTCGTTACCCTTGCGATTGCCGCCATAGAAGTCGTAACGCGCGGTCCCGGTCGGGATGTAAATGATTCCGCGCTTTTCATCGATCGTCAACTCGTTCCAGTTATGCGCGCCGCCGATCTTGCCGACCGCGTCTTTCTGCCAGGTCTCCACGCCCGGCTGACCGGGTTCGGGAACCGTATGAAACACCCATTTCAGCTTGCCCGTGCGCACGTCATAGGCGTGGATATCGCCGGGAGGCGCATTGTATCGCGCACCGGGCGCCGGCAAGGAGAAGATGATGAGGTTCTTGTAGATACGACCCGGATTGCTGGTGAATAGCGGGGGAACCTTGCTGAGATCGCGGTCCAGACCGACCCGGAGGTCGACGCGGCCATCCTTGCCGAAGCTCGCGATCGTTTTGCCGGTCCTGGCGTCGATCGCGGTGAGGTCGCCGTTATTGTCATAAAACAGCCGCCCGTCCTTGCCGTCTTTGCTCTCCCAGTAATTGATGCCGCGCGTGCCGACCCGGCCCTTATTGGGGTGCGACCAGATCTCCTTGCCCGTTGTCGCGTCCACCGCGATGATCGAATTGTGCCGGGCCAGCAGATACATGATCTTGCCGATGACGATCGGATTGAAGTTATAGGGGCGGCCGCGGCCCGTCGCGAACGTCCAGACCGGCTGCAGCTTGCTCACATTCGACTTGTTGATCTGCTTCAGCGACGAATATTGCGAGGAATTGCCACCGCCGAGATACTGATCCCATGTCTTGAAATCGAATGGTTTGGACCGTGCATGGGCTGGGGTGTGCGCCGCCAGCCCGACCGCCAGTCCGAGAATGCTGACGGCCGAGATCATGAGTTTGCGGTTAGGAATACGGCGCGCCGGCCGATCGGACATTATTCGGGTCATACTTCCCCCTTTTTTTGAACTCGTTTCGTCGGGCGACGCGCCGGCCGCCTAGGTTTTCGGCAAGGCGAAGACGACGTAGCGGCTCGGCCCAGGCTTTGGAGCGTTGGTCAGGCCGAAAACGCCGTTACCGCCGACATTGAAGAACACATACTCGCGGCCATCGACCTCATAGACTGCCGGTATGCCTTCGCAAGCGGCATCGAACTGGTGCTCCCACAGAAGCTTGCCGGTGTCTTTGTCATAGGCGTGTACCTTGCGGTCCGTAGTCGTGCCCACGAAAATCAGTCCGCCCGCAGTCACGACCGGGCCGCCGCGCGGCGATTGTCCGCCGGTTCCGGTGATGCCCTTTGCCTCGAGCGAAGAAACGCCGCCGAGCGGGATCTGCCACTTGATCGTGCCTTTGTTCAGGTCATATGCCGTCAGACGAGACCATGGCGGCCCGATGATCGTCATGCCGTCGCCCAGCCGGAGGAAATTGACCGGCGAGAAATAAGGCACGAAACCGGGAGGCGCGTTCTTGGGAACCGGACGGTTGGAATCCTTGCCCGGCGCGACGAGCTTATCCAATGTCGGCAGCGACCGGCCGACGACGAACATCTCGCCGTTTGTCGGGTCGACGGCCGATCCGCCCCAGTTCGCGCCGCCCTGGTGCCCCGGAATCGCAATCGTGCCGCGCAGGCTCGGCGGGGTGAAGATCGTGCCGTAGCGCGATTCTTCGAAGATTTTCTTGGCCTTCGCCTGATCCTCGGCCGAGAGATACGGATTTATATCCTTTTCCGAGATCTTCTGGCGCTCGAAAGGCGGCGGCGCGGTCGGGATGGGCTGGGTCGGCGAGGCGAATTCGCCCTGCACGTCCGACTTCGGGACCGGCATTTCCTTGATCGGCCATAGCGGCTTTCCGGTCAGCCTGTTGAACACATAGACGAAGCCGGTCTTGGTCGCGAGCGCCACCGCATCGACCTTCTTGCCGTCGTGCATCACGGTGAGAAGCTTCGGAGCCTCCGGGTTATCATAGTCCCAAAGGTCGTGATGAACCGTCTGGAAATGCCAGAGCCGTTTTCCGGTGTTGGCGTCGATGGCGATCAGCGAGTTGCCGAACAGGTCGTTGCCCTTGCGGTCACCGCCATAGAAGTCGTAACGCGCGGTTCCGGTCGGGATGAAGATGATGCCGTTCTTGCGGTCGATCGTGGATTCGCTCCAGTTGTGGCCGCCGCCGATCCATGACCGGCCGTTCTTCGGCAACGTGTCGGCGCCGAACTCGCCAGGCGCGGGAATCGTGTGAAACACCCATTTCAGCTTGCCGGTATGCACGTCATAGGCATGGATGTCGGCCGGCGACGCGCCGTACCCGAAGCTGCCGCCCGCGGGCAGAGAAATGATGATCAGGTTTTTATAGACGCGGCCCGGATTGTTGGTCTGCAACGGCCGCACCGAGCCGGCAGGGCGATCGAGGCCGACGCGAAGGTCCACTTCGCCGTTATCACCGAACGACGTGATCGTCTTGCCGGTCTTGGCGTCGAGCGACGTCAGCTTGCCGTTGTTGATATAGAACAGACGGCGGTCCTTGCCGTCCTTGCCGACCCACTGATTGATGCCGCGATTGCCGACGCGTCCCTTGTTCGCGTGAGACCAGATCACTTTGCCGGTCGCGGCGTCGAGCGCGACGATGGAATTCTTCGGACCGAGCGCATAGAGCGCGTTTCCGACGATGGTCGGATTGAAATTGGGCGTCGGCCCGCGCCCGAGCTCGAATGTCCAGGCGATCTGAAGCTTCGTGACGTTGGACTTGTTGATCTGCTTCAGAGACGAATACTGAGACGAATCCCCGCCGCCGAGATATTGGTCCCAGGCCGTGAAGTCGAAAGGCTTCGACGGTCCCATATCTTTCGCGTTTGCGAGCGTCGCCGCGCTCATGCCGACTGCGAGCCCCGCGAAGCCCGCCGCGCGGATCAGGCGTCTTATCCGCACCCGTGCCGTACCATGCTTCTTGACCTCTCCGGCCGCGTGCCGCCGCATCATCGTCTTTTTCACAACACCCCCCTTGTTGATCCTTTTGTCGCGTGGCGGCCTTTGTCCGCTTATGACGTCGGCAGCGCGAACACCATGTACTGGTTGGGGCCCGGCTTCGGTGAATTCCTCAGTCCGAAGAAGCCGTTACCGCCAACTGAGATCGCGACATATTCGCGGCCGCCGACCTCATAGACCGCGGGAACGCCCGCCGAGGCGGCCGGAAGTTTGTAGTGCCACAGCTCCTTGCCGGTGTTCTTGTCATAGGCGTGGAGCATCCGGTCGGACGAGGTCGAGACGAACAGGAGTCCGCTGCCGGTCAGAGCCGGACCTCCGCGCGGCACATGGCTGCCGGTGCCGGTGATGCCCTTTTTGACGAGTTGGGTGACATTGCCGAGCGGAACCTGCCATTTGATCTTGCCCGTGTTCAGGTCATAGGCGGTGAGCCGCGACCACGGCGGGCCAACGATCGACATGCCGTTGGACTGCAGCATGAAATCGATCGGCGCGTAATAGGGAACGAAGTCCTTGCCGACGTTTTTCGGCAGATCGCCGCGCGGTTGCTTCGGCACCGTCAGGCGAACGAGCGTGGGCAGTCCACGGGACTCGATATACATCGTGCCGTCGGTCGGATCGATGGCTGAGCAGCCCCAGTTTCCGCCGCCGAAATGGCCGGGCATCATGATCGTGCCGCGGATGCTCGGCGGTGTGAACAGGCCCTCGTTGCGATAGGTCTTGAAGACCTTGTGCGCCTTGGCCTCGTCCTCGGGCGAGAGATAGGGATTGATATCCGCTTCCGTCATCTTCTGCCGTTCGAATGGAGGTGGCATGGTGGGGAAGGGTTGCGTCGGCCAGGCATGCTCGCCAGGAACGTCGGATTTCGGCACGGGTCGTTCCTTGATCGGCCATAGCGGCTTGCCCGTGTCGCGATTGAAGACATAGAGGAAGCCGAATTTGGTCGGCTGCGCGACCGCGTCGACTTTCTTGCCGTTATGCATGACCGTGATCAGCTTGGGCGCGGCCGGCAGGTCGTAGTCCCAGATGTCGTGGTGAACCGCCTGGAAATGCCAGATCAGCTTGCCGTTGTTGGCGTTGATCGCCAGCAGCGAGTTTGCGTAGAGGTTCTTGCCCGGGCGATCGCCGCCATAGAAGTCGTACCGCCCCGTGCCGGTCGGGATGTAGATGATCCCGCGCTTCCGGTCGATCGTGGATTCGCTCCAGTTATGAGCGCCGCCAAGGCCCATCGCCCGGGCGTTCTTGGGCCAGGTGTCGGCGCCGGGCTCTCCCGGAGCGGGCACCGTATGGAACACCCAGACCAGCTTGCCGGTGCGAACGTTGTATGCGTGGATGTCGGCCGGGTTCGAGACATAGCTGGCGCCGCCGGCTGGCAGCGAGATGATGATCAGATTCTTGTAGATGCGTCCCGGATTGCTCGTCTGCAAGGGCCGAACCTTGCTGATATCGATGCCGAGGCCGACGCGGAGATCCACCTTGCCGTCCTTGCCGAAGGACGTGATGGTTTTGCCGGTCTTGGCGTCGATCGCGGTCAGCATGCCGTTGTTGATGTAGAACAGGCGGCGGTCCTTGCCGTCTTTGCTGACCCACTGGTTGATGCCGCGATTGCCGACACGGCCTTTATTCGGATGCGACCAGATCTCCTTGCCGGTCTTGGCGTCCAGCGCAACGATCGCGTTGTGCGCGCCGAGCACATACATCCTGTCGCCGACAATGGTGGGATTGAAATTCGGCGCCGGGCCAGGGCCAATCTGATAGGTCCAGGCGACCTGCAACTTGCTCACATTGGATTTGTTGATCTGGGTGAGAGACGAATACTGCGAGGAGTCACCACCACCGAGATATTGATCCCAGGTTTTGAAGTCGAAGGGTTTCGACGGCCCCATATCATTGGCGTTGGCGATCGGCGACAGCGCCAGGCACAAGGCCGTCGTCGCGCCCAGAAGCAGGCCGACCCGGCGGTTATTCGATGTTTTTATCGCGGTGGCCGACGTGGCGCGTAGCGGCGTAAAGCCTCTCATTCTGATCCCCCAAGACGGTAGCTTATAAATTCGTTTGGACGAATTATTAGCCAAGCAATAGCTTTTTGCATCCCTTTATTCCACGGGGGAAGCCCGCATTCCCGTCGCGGATCCCGACCGAGATGTTTTCGGTTAGCAGTCTGATAATTGACTTGCTACTTATAACACTTTATCTAATTTCGTTCAGAATCCGGGCCTGTGACTTGGCGTCGCACTGTGTGCTAGTCTAAGAGCGGAGATTGAGGGCGGGCGGTCCCGCTTTCCTCGTCTTCGAATTAGGTCCGTCAGGCAAAGTGCCTGAGTTGGGGAGGACGACACCAACTGAGCGGCCGGGGAGGGCCGGGTGTCGGTCTTGGAGAGAGACGCATATGGCGTTTGGGGTGCACCGAAGGGATTTTCTAAAAGCGTCTGCCGGCGGTGTCATCGGCGCCGCGCTGCCTTTCGGACTGTTCGATGCCGAGGCCTCCCCCAAATTCGCGATCAACGAACTTGGCCGCGATCTTTTCCTGATATCGGGCGCCGGAGCGAATGTTGTCGCCGGCCGCAAAGGCGACAAGACCGTCATGGTCGATGGCGGCTCGCCCAAAAACGCCAAACATCTTGTCAGGTTCGTTCATAAGCATTTGAAGACGCACAAGATCGACGTGCTCTTCAACACCCACTGGCACCACAATCATACCGGCTCGAATCTCGAACTCGGCAAGGCGGGCGCGAAGATCGTCGCACATGAGAACACGCGGCTCTGGCTGACGACCGATATCACGCGGCCCTGGGAAAAAGACATCACGTTCAAGCCGCTTCCCAAGAGCGCCCAGCCGAACGCGACGTTCTATGTCGGCGGCGAAGAGCCGTTCGGCGGTGAGAAGCTTCAATACGGCTACATGCTTCAGGCCCATACCGACGGCGACATGTTCGTCTATTTTCCGAAAGAAAACGTGCTGGTGACCGGCGGCGTGGTGTCCGGTGAGGGTTGGCCATTGGTGGATTGGTGGACCGGGGGCTGGATCAACGGCATGGTCGACGGCCTCGGCCGGCTAATCGGCGTCGCTGACGATTCGACGAAGATCGTGACGGCGAATGGCGGTGTGGTGACCCGCGCCGATCTCGTGGTGCTGCACGACATGTTCAAAACGATCAGTGGCCGGCTCATCAAGATGCTGAATGATGGCCTTGGTCCGGACGAAGCCGTTGCGGCCGCGCCGACCAAGGAATTCGACGCCAAGATGGGGGACCCGAAGAAATTCGTGACATTGGCCTTCGAAAGCCTGTGGGGCCATTTTTCGCCTGACGCCTAGAGGAAACGGGAAGAACCGGATGTCGGTACTGCGCGGTATTATCACGGTAAGCATGTGTGGCGTTGCGGCCCTCCTGGCGGGGCCGGCGAGTGCCGCGGATGCGGGGCAGGCGGGGAACAGTTCCGGTGCGGTCGAGAGTGTGCCGGTTCCGGCCGCGGCGCAGGCCGGCGAACACTGGGGCATGCTCGATAAATACTGCGTCGAGTGCCATAATTATAAGGACTGGAAGGGTGGGGTTGCGTTCGACACGATGCTGCCGGACAGCGTCCCCCAGGACGCCAAGACCTGGGAGAAGGCGCTTCGCAAGCTGCGCGGCCGGATGATGCCGCCGCCGGGGAAGCCGCATCCGTCCGAGGCGACCCGCGAAGGTTTCATCCACTGGATCGAGACCTATCTGGACGAGACCGAGGCGCGTCATCCCGATCCGGGCTATGTCGCGCTGCACCGGCTGAACCGGAAGGAATATGCCAACGCGATCCGTGACATCCTGCATCTGGATATCGATGCGTCGGCCTATCTCCCGAAAGACGACATAAGCGACGGCTTCGATAATGTGGCGGATGTCCTGCAGGTCACGCCCGCCTTCATCGAGCAATATGTTACCGCGGCCCGATCGATCGCGATCAAGGCGGTCGGCAATCCGAAACCGCAGCCGAGCGCGATCACTTATCGGGCCGATCCTAAAGTAAATCAGGAAGAACATATCGACGGGCTGCCTTTGGGCACCCGCGGCGGCATGATGGTCCAGCACACATTCCCGGCCGACGGCGAATATGTGATGAATATCGGCAATCTCGCTGTTGCTCTCTGGGTTTATAACCTCGAGTTCAAGAATACTCTTATCGTCACGGTGGACGGCCGCCGGGTCTATGAAACGACGATCGGCGGCGACAAGGACACCAAGGCGATCGACCAGAAGCAGGACCCGGCGGTCGACGCCATCAACAAGCGCCTGAAAAATATCCACTTCAAGGCCAAGGCCGGTCCGCACAAAGTTGCGGTCACTTTTGTCCGGCGGACGTTCGCGCAGTCGGACGACAGGCTCGAAGGCCTCGTGCCGGGGGGCAGCCAGGATCGGGTTCTGAGGATCAAGTCGTTCCAGATCCGTGGTCCCTATGATCCGAGTGGCCTCGGCGAGACGCCGAGCCGTAAGCGGATTTTCGTCTGCGAGCCCAAATCCTCTGCGGACGAGGCGCCGTGCGCCAGGAAGATCATCTCGACTGTCGCGCGCCGCGCCTTCCGCCGTCCGGCCACTGATAGAGATATGACGACGCTGATGAGCTTCTACCAGACTGGCCGCAAGGCGAAGGATTTCGAAGAAGGCGTCCGGATGGCGCTTACGGGGATTCTGGCGAGCCCGTCCTTCCTGTATCGCGCCGAACCGACGCCTCCCGGCGTGAAGCCCGGCCAGATCTATCATCTGACAGACCTGGAAATCGCCTCGCGGCTTTCGTTCTTCTTGTGGAGCACGGTGCCCGACGACGAGCTTCTGAATGTTGCCGCCGCCGGCAAGCTGCATGATCCCGCGGTGCTGGAGCATGAGGTCCGCCGCATGCTGGCCAGCAAGAAAGCCGATACGCTGGCGAACAACTTCGCCTATCAATGGCTCAATCTGAAGAAGCTGGACGAGGTGGAGCCCGATCCCGCGATCTTCCCCTATGCCTCCGGCGTGGGTGACCCGCGCGAGGACTATGTCAAGGAAGTAAAGCTGTTCGTGAACAGCATCTTCCGCGAGGACCATAACGTGCTGGACCTGCTGACGGCGGACTACACCTTCGTCAACGAAAAGCTGGCGCTGCTCTATGGCATCAAGGACGTGAAGGGTGATCGCTTCCAGCGCGTCACTCTGAAGAATCCCGCGCGTTGGGGCCTTCTCGGCAAGGGCGCGATCCTGATGTCGGCGTCCTATCCCAACCGCACGGCGCCGGTGCTGCGCGGCGAATACATCATGGATAATCTGTGGGGGACGCCGCCGACCCCGCCGCCGCCCAATATCAAGGCGCTGACCGAGAATACGGCGGGCGCGACGGCGCTGTCTGTACGCAAGCGCATGGCGCTGCACCGCACCGATCCGTCCTGCAATGCCTGTCACGGCATTCTCGATCCACTGGGGCTGTCGCTCGAGAATTTCGATGCGGTCGGGCAGTGGCGCACGATCGACCGGTTCGCGAGAACGCCGATCGACGCGTCGGGCGTGCTGCCGGACGGCAGCCCGATCAACGGGCCGCTCGATCTGAGGAAGGCGCTGATGAAGCACCCCGGCCAGTTCGTGCAGACCTTTGTCGAGAAGCTCATGACCTACGCGCTCGGCCGGACGCTGACCTATCACGATATGCCGACGGTGCGCGCCATCGTGCACAAGACGGCGGCCGACGACTACAAATTCTCGTCGATCGTCATGTCGATCGTGAACACCATTCAGTTCCAGGAGAAGAAGGCGCCCGCGGATACCAACGGCGCCAAAATGACGAAAGAGGCATCGGCGCATTGACCGAGACCGTTTGATTGTTTGAAAGCTGGCCCGAGGAATGAGGAGTTAGCGGATGTACATCACCAAGAAGCACCTGTCGCGGCGCACCGTTCTGCGAGGTGCGGGCGTGGCTCTGTCCCTGCCGCTTCTCGACGCGATGATCCCGGCCAGCACGGCGCTCGCCAAGACCGCCGCCGCACCGAAAGTCAGGATGGGCTTCGTCTACTTTCCGCACGGCGCGCTGATGGACCGCTGGTCGCCCGCCAAGACGGGGACCGATTTCGAGACCCCTCAGATCCTGAAACCCCTAGAGGCCTTCCGCGATCACATGACCATCGTGAGCGGCCTGCGCAACAAGCCGGCGGAGAGCCCGACGCCGCACGCGATCACCGCCGGCACATGGCTCGGCTGCGTCGCGCCGCGGATCAGTCATGATCCTCATGCCGGCACCAGCGTCGATCAGGTGGCGGCGAAGCATATCGGGCAGGATACGCCGTTCCCCTCGCTGCAGGTCTCGACCGAAGGCGATGGCGGGCCCTGTGACCCCGCCTATGGCTGTGCCTACGGCTACACCATTACCTTCCGGACGCCGACCCAGCCGCTTCCCATGGAGAGCAATCCGCGCAAGGTATTCTTCCAGCTCTTCGGCCAAGGCAACAGTGCGGCCGAACGTCATGAAATCGTTCAGGAAACCGGCAGCATCCTCGACGTCGTCATGGACAAGGCATCGGCGCTCAAGGGCGAGCTCGGCGCCCGCGACCAGGTAATGTTAGCCGAATATCTTGAACTCGGTACGTGAAGTCGAGCGCCGCATCCAGCAGAAGAAAAGCTCCGACCTCTCGAAGCTGAAACTGCCGCCGGTGCCGGTCGGCGTGCCGGACAATTTTGAAGATCATCTCAAGCTCATGTTCGAGTTGATGGCTTTGGCCTATCAAGCTGATTTAACACGCATAACAAGCTTCATGATGGCCAAGGAAGTCAGCATGAGGACGTATAATAATCTCGGTATTTCCGAAGCATTCCATCCACTGTCGCATCACCAGAATCTTCCGGCGAAGATGGATAAGCTGGCCAGGATCCAGACCTATCACAGCAAGATTTTCGCGGAATTCGTGAAGCGCCTCGCCGAAATGCCCGATGGCGACGGATCCATGCTGGACCATTCGATCCTTCTCTACGGCTCCAATATGAGCAACAGCAACTTGCACAACAATGCGCCGCTGCCGTCTTCGGTGTTCGGGCGCGCCTACGGCAAGATCAAGGGCGGGCAGCATCTGCGCTATCCGGACAATACGCCGCTCGCCAATCTGCATCTCACGCTTCTGAATCGCGCTGGAATCCCGACCGAGACCTTCGGGGACAGCACCGGGATGTTCACGGAGGTCTGATGTGAAAGCCTGGTTCGCCGCCATTCTCCTGATTGTCTCCGGGGCGCACGCCGCCTCGGCCAACGCGCTGACCGATGCGGTGAAGGCCGGGAACCTACCGGCCGTGCAGAAGTTCATCGCCGGCGGGGCGCATGTAGACGCCGCGGAACCGGACGGCACGACGGCGCTCATCTATGCGGCTCATGACGGCGGGGCGAATATCGTCGCGGCGTTGATCAAGGCGGGCGCGGACGTGAAGCACGCCAACGACTACGGCGCGTCCCCCATGACCGAGGCTTCGGCCTTCGGCAATGCCGCCATTCTCGAGATGCTTCTAAAGGCCGGGGCGGATGTCGATTCGCCCAATCCCGAAGGTCAGACCGCGCTGATGGCCGTGGCGCGGTCCGGACGGGTGGAGGCGGCGAGGGTGCTTCTGAACCATGGAGCCCATGTCAATGCGAAAGAAAATTGGGGCGGCCAGTCGGCGCTGATGTGGGCGGCGGCGCAGAGTCAGGTCGAAATGGTCAAGTTGCTGGTCGATCACGGCGCCGACGTGAACGCGCGCAGCAAGGTGCATCAGTGGCCGCGCAAGGTGACAGCGGAGCATCGCCCGAAGGACATGAACAAGGGCGGCTTTACCCCGCTGCTCTATGCCGCGCGCGTTGGCTGCATCGACTGCGCGAAATATCTGCTCAAGGCCGGCGCCGATATCGATCTGGCCGATCCGGACCGGGTCAGCCCGCTCAATCTGGCTCTGATCAATTTCCACTTTGATTTCGCCGCCTACCTGATCAAAGCCGGCGCGAATGTGGACAAATGGGATCTTTACGGCCGTACGCCGCTCTACAACGCTATCGATATGAACACGCTACCTTCCGGTGGACGGTCGGACGTTCCGTCGATGGACAAGTTGACCGGGCTCGATGTGGCCAGACTGCTTCTCAATGCGGGGGCCAACCCGAACATTCAGCTCAAGCTGCGGCCGCCATATCGCAATGTGCCGTTCGATCGGGGCGGGGATGTGATCCTGTCGACCGGCGCGACGCCGCTTCTTCGCGCCGCCAAAGCCAGCGACAATATGGCGATCAAGCTGCTGCTGCAGTATCACGCACTGGTTGACCTGCCGAATGCCATGGGCGTCACGCCATTGATGGCGGCGGCCGGTCTCGGCCAGAGCGACAATCCAACCCGCGGACGCTACAAGACCGAGGCTGAGGGGATCGACTCCGTGCGGCTGCTGCTGGCGGCCGGCGCCAATATCAATGCGCGGGCCGGCAATCCCTATAGTCCGCAGGCGAATAGTCCCGGTGCGAAGGGACTGGCGAGGCGGACGTCCTATGTCGGCCAGATCGCCATGCATGGCGCGGCCAAGAAGGGCTGGACCAAGATGGTCGCCTTCCTCGCCAAGAACGGTTCGGAGCTCCAGGTCGTTGACGCCCAGGGAAAAACCCCGCTCGATCTCGCCGAAGGCAATTACAAGCCGGCGTTTCTGGAATCGCCGCCGGAACCGTTCGACGATACCGTCGTGCTGCTGAAGAAGCTGATCTCGGAAAAAGTCGCCGAAAAACTCTAGTGCCGGTCGCGTCCACCTGCTAAATCCCCACCCGGTTTTGCTTCTGGTGGATTCTGGTGGTATGGCGACATTTGTACTTGTGCATGGGGCGTGGCACGGCGGCTGGTGCTGGCGGCGGGTGGCGGACAGACTGACCGCGAAAGGCCATCACGTCTTTACGCCGACCCTGACGGGCGTCGGAGAGCGGTCTCATCTGCTTAACCGCGATATCGACCTCGATACCCACATCACCGATGTCGTCAATGTCATGAAATGGGAGGGCCTGACGGATGTCGTTCTGTGCGGTCACTCCTATGGCGGTTTCGTTATCTCGGGCGTCGCGGAGAAGATGGAATCCGCGATTTCCTCGATCGTCTATGTCGACGCGTTCCTGCCGGATGACGGCATGGCGTTGATCGACTATGTCGGTTCGGAACAGCGCCAACGGCATCTGGATCAGGCTCGCGACGGCGTGCCGACGCCGCCCAATGCGGCGGAATTCTTCGCGGTCAACGAGCGGGATCGCGCCTGGGTTGACAGCCAGTGCACGCCGCATCCCGCCAAGTGCTTCGTGCAGAAACCGTCTCTGCCCGGCGCGCGCGACCGGATCGCCCGCAAGACCTATGTCTTCGCCAGCGGCTGGAACGGCCATTTCGGGCCGTTTCGCGACAAGGCGCAAAACGATCCGTCATGGCGCGTGATCGATGTTCCCTGCGGTCATGACATCATGATCGACATGCCGGAGCGCCTCGCGGAGATCTTCGAGGAGGTCGCTTAAAACCTGCGCACGATCATGTGATCGGCCGCATCTTTTGTACCGCCGCTCTTTGTCCTAATTTCGCTCAGCTTTCAGTTTCAGGGGTGGAGGTACAATTATGGCGGACACATTGACGATCCGCGTGAACGGGCGTTCCCACGACGTCAAGGCGGCGCCCGATACACCGCTTCTTTATGTTCTCACCAACGAAGCGCGTCTCCGGGGGCCGCGTTTCGGCTGCGGGCTCGCGCAATGCGGATCCTGCTCGGTGCTGCTGGACGGTGCGGAAATCCGCTCCTGCGTGACGCCGGTCTCGGCGGTGGGGGACAAAGAGATAACGACGCTCGAGGGCCTGCCCGACTGGTATGCGGCGGACAAAAAGCTCGGAAAAGCGCCG
The DNA here is from genome assembly GCA_963821875.1 of uncultured Alphaproteobacteria bacterium. Lineage (GTDB taxonomy): Bacteria > Pseudomonadota > Alphaproteobacteria > CAVTAV01 > CAVTAV01 > CAVTAV01. The sequence goes on along the minus strand of CAWGFE010000002.1, from coordinate 2,789,226 downwards.
GATCTGCACCCCGTGCAGCAGGCCATGATCGACGAACAGGCGGTCCAGTGCGGCTACTGCTATAACGGCATGATCGTGAAGGCCGCCGAGCTTCTCTCCCAAACGCCTCAACCGAGCGACGCCGAGATCAGATCCGCGATGAACGGCCACATCTGCCGCTGCGGTACCTATCCGCGGATTGTGAAGGCAATCCAGCGCGCCGCCCGCACAATGGAGGCCGCGAAATGACCAAGGTGACGGATACACTCTCGCTGCCGCGCCGGGACTTCCTCAAGGCAGGTGGCGCACTGGTGGTCGGTTTCAGCCTGATGGGCAGCCGGGCGCTGGCCGGATCGTCGAAATCCGCGATGAAGCGTGGCGCGAAGGCCGGGCCGCCGGATCCCAAGCAGATCGACACATGGCTCGCCGTTCACGGGGACAATACGGCGACGCTCTATATCGGTTTCGCCGAGCTTGGGCAGGGCTGCACGACGTCCCTGCCGCAGGTGGCGGCCGAAGAGCTGGATCTGGACCTCGGGCAGATCACGACCGTCCAATTGGACACCAATGTAACGCCCAATCAGGGCGGCACCTACTCAAGCGCGTCCACGGCACGTGGCGGACCGCAGATCCGGACGGCCGCGGCCGAAGCCCGTCAGGCTTTGCTCGGCATGGCCGCCAAGAAACTGGGCGCGCCGGTCGGCCAGTTGACCGTGGCGGCCGGCGTCGTCTCCGTGATGGGACAGTCGGGCAAATCCGTCAGCTATGGCGATTTGATCGGCGGCAAGCGCTTCGATGTCGCCTTCACCGGCAAAGCGCGGGTGAAATCCCCGGCAGATTACAAAGTCGTCGGCAAGCCGCTTCCGCGCACGGACATTCCGGACAAGGTTCGCGGGACCTTCACCTATATCCAGCATCTCGCTCTACCCGGCATGCTGCACGCTCGCATCGTGCGGCCACGCGGCCAGCGGGCCTATGCGGCGGGCGCCAAGGTCAAGTCCGTCGACAGCAGTTCGATCAAGGATATTCCCGAGGCCGCCGTCGTACGCAAAGGCGATTTTATCGGCGTCGTCGCGGAGTCCGAATGGAATGCGATCCGCGCCGCCAAGCAGCTGAAGGTGGACTGGGAAGACGATCACAGCCTTCCCGGCGACGATAAGCTCTATGAGCATATGCGCGCCGACAAGACGACGGATCACGTCGTTAAAAAGGCCGGCGATGCCGTCGAGGCGTTCAAGGGCGCGGCTCATACGGCTTCGATCTCGTGCAACGCGCCGTATCAGTCCCACGGCAGCTTCGCGCCGAACTGCGCGCTCGCCGATGTGCGGGGCGATTCCGCTGTGGTGATCTGCTCGACCCAGGATATCTATCGCCTGAGGATGGGGCTCGCCCCGGTCCTCGATCTGCCAGTCGACAAGATTCGCGTCCAGTATACCGAGGCGTCGGGGACCTATGGCCATAGTTGCCATGACGATGCGGCGCAGGCCGCCGCGATCCTCTCGCAGCTGACCGGCAAGCCGATCCGGCTGCAATTCATGCGCTGGGACGAGCATGGCTGGGATCTCTACGGTCCGGCGCATGTCGGTGATGCCCGCGTGGCGGCCGACGCCGCCGGCAAGATCGTGGCCTACGAGTATCATGGCTGGAGCCATCACTGGAGCCTGATCGAAACCTCGGATCAACTCGCGAACGGCACCAAGGTCGCCGAATGGCCGTTTGGCATTTCGCAGGACGTGAATCCACTGGTTTGCGGCGGCCAATATGCGATCCCCAACCTGAATCTGGTCAACCATCGGCTGCCGGGCGGCTACTATCTCCGGGGCGCCTGGCTGCGCTCGCCGCTCGACCTTTCCTTTGCCTTCACCTCCGAACAGGCGATCGATGATCTCGCCTATCAGCTCGGGCACGATCCCTTCGAATTCCGCAAACGGAATATCGCGAATGAGCGCTGGCTCGGCGTGTTGGAAGGCGCTGCGAAGGCGGCCAAATGGACCCCGCGTCCGGCGGCGTCGAAACTGTCCGATGAGACGGTGGTGAGGGGCCGCGGCATCGGGCTTGGCACCCATCTCGCCTCGTGGGGCGGCGCGGTCGCCGAGATCGAGGTGAACAAGAAGACCGGCAAGGTCCGCGTGTTGCATCTTTACGGCGCGATCGATTCCGGTCTCGTCGTTAATCCCGGCAATGTCGAAGCGCAGATCATGGGGCAGCTGGTCCAGACCTCCAGCCGCATGCTGTTCGAGGAAGTCACGTTCAACGAGACGGGCGTAACCAGCCTCGACTGGAACAGTTATCCGGTGATGCGGTTCGAGGATTGCCCGGACGTGACTCCCGTTGTCGTGCAGCGCCTGAACGAGCCTTATTCGGGCGCGGGCGAGGAGACCATGGCGGCCGGCGCGGCCGCGATCGCCAATGCCTTTTTCGACGCTACGGGCAAGCGCATGAAAATCTTCCCCTTCACGCCCGAACGCGTTTTGGCCGCGTTGTCGGAGGATTAGGCGCCGTAGTGCTTCCCGGGCAGCATCCAGAGCAAGGGGATCGAGAGCGCCCCGATCAGGATGCTGACCCATAGCACGGCCGGCACGCCCAGCGCTCCGGCGACCGGGCCGAGCAGCATCACGCCGACCGCGCCGATCGCATTGGATAATCCCAGCGCCATGCCGCTGCCGAAGGAGCGGTTCTCCGGCACGATGTCCTGACCGATCAGGATGGTGAGCGGGAAGGTCGCGAACAGGCCGATGCCGACCAGCGCGATCAGGATCCACATCCAGATGCCGTTGACGAGCATGAAGGCGATCATGCCAAGGACGGTGATCAGCATGCCGATGGCGATGACGCGCCGTCGGCCGCCTTTGTCCCCGAGACGCCCGCCTGCCACATTGCCGATCAAGCCGACGATCATCAGCGTCGTGATAAAGGCCGCGCCGCCGGCGAGTGAGCCGCCGCGTTGGTTCCACAACACCGGCACATAGGCGGTCACCGCGTATAGCAGCACACCGCGCAGGCCCGAAAACATGACAAGGATCGACAGCGGCTTCATATGCTTGTGCCACTCGACCTTAGCAGCGCCTTTGGCTCGCGCGGGCAGCGGTGTCGAGGCGCGCCAGAGGAAGGGGAGAGTCAACAGGCCGGGCAGGCCCAAAACCCAGATGCTTCCCAAACCGAGCGCCGTTACCAAAAGGCTCGCGGCCAAAGGCCAGACGCCACGCCCGATCTCGCCGCCGATCAGAAACACCGACATGCCGGTGCCGTGGCGATCGCCGGAGGAATGCCTTACCGCCGCAAGGGTTTGCGGGTGAAACAGCGAATTCGACATCCCCAGCACGATAAGAACCACTGACAGCGTGACGACGTTGGGCGCGAAACCCACGAGCGCCGCCGCGATGGAACTGCCGCCGAGTCCGATCACCGTCAGGCTCCGGCCACCGATTCGGTCCGCCAGCATACCGGTCAAAGGCTGCAGGCCTTGGCCAACGACAAGCGCACCCATCAGCACGCCCGCGAGCGACACCGACAGCCCCATGGACATCAGGATCGCCGGCAGAATGCCCGGCAGGTAATTCGCCGCGCCGTCGTTCAGGAAGTGCGCCCAGCTCAGAATGGAGAGTTTGCCGTAGTCCGGATGCCGGATGGCGTTTTCAGTCGTGGCGGCGTCGGTCATGCTGGATCCTGACTCTTCTTCTGGGATTCACGTTCTTATGGGTTTCTCGGGCGGCTATGCCGTTTGTTCCGGGAATAACCGCGCGAGGCCATCGGAGGACGCGTCGGCAACGCCGCGTTCCGTGATCAGCCCGCTGACGAGCCGGGCCGGCGTTACGTCGAACGCGTAATTCGCGACCGGCGTTCCGTCGGGCACGATATTCACGGAAGTAATCGCGCCATCGGCCGTCTGGCCCGTGATATGGGAGACCTCCCGGCCGTCGCGTTGCTCGATCGGGATCTGGGCGACGCCATCGGTCAGTGTCCAGTCGATGGTGGGAGAGGGAAGGGCCACATAAAACGGCACGCCGTTGTCGCGCGCGGCCAATGCCTTGAGATATGTCCCGATTTTATTGGCGACATCTCCGGTGGCGGTCGTGCGGTCGGTTCCGACGATGCAGAGATCGACCTTGCCGTGCTGCATCAGGTGACCGCCGGCATTGTCCGCGATTACCGTGTGCGGCACGCCGTGATTCTTGAGTTCCCAGGCCGTAAGAGACGCGCCCTGATTACGGGGACGGGTTTCATCCACCCAGACATGAACCGGAATGCCCGCGTCATGCGCTCTGTAGATCGGCGCGGTGGCGGTGCCCCAGTCGACGGTCGCGAGCCAGCCGGCATTGCAGTGCGTCAGTACATTGACCGGCTCGCCGTTCTGTTTCCCGGCGGCGGCCTGCTCGATCAAGGAAAGTCCGTGCTCACCAATGGCAGAATTGATCGCGACATCTTCCTCACAGATCTCGGCAGCCTTGCGATAGGCGATCTCGGTGCGCTTGGCCGGCGGTTGGTTGAGAAGCGCGTCGCGCATGCGGTCCAGCGCCCAGCGCAGATTTACGGCGGTCGGCCGCGCGGCGGCAAGCGTCTCATGCGCCTTGTCGAGCGCCACATCGCTCGGATCCGCCCTGACGGCGAGGCACATGCCGTATGCGCCGGTTGCGCCGATCAAGGGGGCGCCGCGCACCAGCATGTCGGAGATCGCACGTGCCACGTCCTCCGCGTCATGCAGCGTGACTGTTTCAAAGGCGAAGGGCAGTTTGGTCTGGTCGATAACGGTCACGGACCAACCGTCCGGCTCGACCCAGATCGTCCGATAATGTGTCGCCCCTACCTTCATCCTCGATCCTCTTGGTGTGTGGACATGGCGTTCGGCAGAGCCTGTCTTTACAATGCCGACTGGCAATTGGAAAGTGACGGGTGCGACGGGCGAAGGGGACAATGGCAAAGAAATCCAGCGAAGCAGCGGTACGCAAGGCCGCCGTCGAAGCCTATCGCGATCTCTCGGACAAAGGGCTGAATGGAGGATCGAGCGGCAATGTCAGCGTGCGTTTTGGTTCCGGCATGCTGATTACGCCGACGGGCTGCACGGCTGAGACACTGCGCGCGGAAGATCTCGTCGATTGCGGTCTCGATGGAACCTTCAACGGACCGCTGGCGCCTTCGTCCGAATGGGCCATGCATGCCGAGGTTTATGAGCGGGTCGAGGCCGCCAGCGCCGTGGTTCATACCCATGCGGATAATTGCGTCGCGATCGCGAGCCACCGCAAGCCGATCCCCGCGTTTCATTACATGGTGCAGAGCTTTGGCGGAAAAGACGTGCCGTGCGTGCCGTATTTTCCGTTCGGCACCCGCAAACTCGGTGCGGCGGCGGGTAAGGTGTTGGAGACCCGTGTGGCGTGCCTGCTCGCCAATCACGGCATGCTGGCCCACGGCAAGATCTTGCACGATGCCGTCGAGGCGACGCTTCGGCTGGAGACGATCGCCCGGCACTACCGTCTGGCTCTCTCGATCGGCGAGCCGGCGATCCTCACGGACAAACAGATGGCGGTCGTCGCCAAACAATTCGAGGACTACGGCCGACAGCCGCGCGCGACGGTCAAACGGCGCTGGATGGTGCCTTAGGACGTGCTTTGGCTCGATTTCAGGCCGTGCGTCAGGTCGACCAGCATCGACGGTGTGAGCACCTGCGGCAGGTCTTTCGGGGCGCCGTTTACCGGGTACCAGACATAAAGCGGTACGCCGGCCCGGCCGCGCTTGCGCAAGAGCGCCGTGACTTCGGGATTCTTGCGTGTCCAATCGCCCTCGAGAACAGCCACATGCGCTTTGGCGAACGCGTTGGCGACCGATGTCGACGACAGGCTGGTCGCCTCATTGACCTTGCAGCTCAGGCACCAATCGGCGGTCAGAAAGACGAAGACGGGACGGTGCTCGTCCCGCAACTTGGCGAGGCGCGCCGCCGTATAGGGCTTGCTGGCCAGAAGATGAGAAGCCTGCTCCGTCGCGGCGGAACTCGCCTGCACGCCCAGATAGGCCAGGATGATGGCCGCGATCGCGGGTACGAAAGTCGGCAGGCCACGGCGGGATTTCAGCTGCCGCAGGCCGTACCACCAGAGAGAGACGCCCAGCAAAAGGGCGGCGGCCAGTGCGATGGTCATGGCCGACACACCGGCCTGGCGGCCGACAATCCAGCCGAGCCCCAGCGCCGTCGCGAACATCGGCAGGCTGAGGACGCGGCGTAACGTCATCATCCACGGCCCCGGCTTCGGCAACCATCGCCGCGCGGGCTTGATGAAGCCGAGAGCGAGGAAGGGCAGGGACAGGCCGAGTCCGAGACCGAAAAAGACAGCGAGGGCAGCCGGAACGGGCAGCAGCAGGGCCGCGCCTAGCGCGCCCGCCATGAACGGTCCGGTGCAGGGCGTCGCGATGAATGCGGCCAGAGCGCCCGTACCGATCCCGCCGATCAGGCCTTGACGATGGCCGACCGCGATATTCAACGAGGGAAGTTCATAGAGGCCGGCGAGATTCGTGGCGATCGCGGTGACGAGAAGCAGGAGGATCGCGACGACGCGCGTATCCTGCAGTTGAAACGCCCAGCCGACAGCGTGTCCGCCGCTTTTGAATGCCAGTACGGCGCCGCCGAGGGCGAGAAGAACGCTAACCGCGCCGATCGTGTAACCGATGGCCTCCGCTTGCGCCTCGCGGTCGTCGCCGCCGGCCCGCGCCAAAGCGAGAGCTTTAAGGCTCAGGATCGGAAAGACACAGGGCATGAGATTGAGCAGCAAGCCGCCGAGCAGCGCGCCGCCAAGGGCGAGAACGAAGCCGCCACCGAGTTTGGAGCCGGCCGAGGGGACAGGACCGGGCTGCGCGACGAAGCGATAGCCGGTGACGTGCTGATCGGCGTGGACGATGCGCACGACGCCGGAAAGGGTTTTGCCCGGCGCTTTCTTGCCGCGCGACAAGGTCATTGTCAGCCCGTGATCGACCTTTGCGAGTTGTTGCGTTCCGCCGGCGGGAATGACGCCTTCATTTCGCAGGAAAATATGGGCGGAGGCGATGTTCTCTGGTGCGCTGACCGGCACGAACAGCTTGAGGTTTGCGCCATCAACGGCGTAGCGGGCTGCCTGTGACAGAGGCGTCGGCAGGGCTGCGCGCGCTTTCGCGAACAGGTCCCTCTCCGCCGGATCGGGTGTGCCGTCACCGATAGTCAGTTGCAGGTTGAGCGAGACGGTTTCCGGAACGCATTGGCCTTCCGAGCAGATTAGAAGATCGACGTCGAGGCCGACCGGCAGAGGCGTGCCTTTCGCGAGTGTCTCGGGAACCGAGAGATTGGTGAGCAGGGCGACCGGCCCGGAATGGACATTGCTCGCAATGCCGCCGATGACCAGTTTGGTCGGCACGGGATGGCGAACGTCACCAGCCGTGACGCCTTTGGGCAATTTCCAGTCGAGTTCCGGCGCGAGGCCCGTTGCGCCGGGATTGGCCCAATAGGTGTGCCAACCTTTCTCGGGCTTGATCAACAGCGCCGTCGTCACGTCTTTGCCGGGTGCGGGCGTCCGGCTCTCCGAAACGAGCTTCGCCGTGAAATGAGGCGTCGTCGCGGTGTCCGCCGCCATGGCCGAAAAGCCGGAGAAGAGCAGAACGGAAGCGATCAGGAGAAAGCGGATCATGGTACTGTACCGATACATGTCGACGGGTCGTCTCTAGCGGACGATCCAGCCCTGAATTCCTTCGCGGCGCAGAAACGCCTCGGCCTTCTTTCCCTGCAGCATGGCGAGTGTCGACATGACGCCGGCCTCCATGCAGGTCGGCGCCGCCACGGTCACCGACCGCGGCGCGTGCTTGACCGGCCAACCATTGCGCGGGTCGAGGATGTGGCTGTAACGAACGCCGTCCTTCAGCAGGAAGCGGCGCGCATCGCCGCTCGTGGTCAATGCGCCGGTGGCGAGCTCCAGACGGGCGGTGGAGACGCCATCCTCATCGACGGATTCGATCGCGACGCGCCAGCGGCGATTGCCGGAACGCGGGGCCGACACTCTCAGGTCGCCGCCGAAATTGACCAGAACCGGAACACTCAACTCCTGCGTGATCTTCAGCAACGCGGAATCGACGGCGTATTCCTTGCCAAGGCCGCCGAAATCGATCTCCATGCCCTCGGGAAGAACCAGTTCCGGCCGACGCCAGGCCACTTTCTTCCAGCCGATAAACGGCAGGATTTCCGCCACCTGTTGCTTGGTCGGCACGTTATCGGATCCATCGAACCGCCAAATCCGGCGCAGTACGCCCGAGGTGACATCGAAAAGTCCCTTGCTGAGGTCGAAGCAACTGTCGGCGTAGTCGAGCAAGGCCGCCGTCTCGTCGTCGAGCACGACGGGCTTGCCCCCGGAAGTATTGATCGTCGTGGTGACGCTGTCGTCGCGATAGCGGCTGTATTTGACCTCGATCCGCTTGGCTTCCGCCTCCGCGATCCCGCCAAGATGCGCCGCCAATAGGGGATCGCGGCTGTCGACCTGGACCTCGCAAGGAGACGCCATCGCGCTGAAACGGTGACGCTGCATTTCCACACCGGACGTCATTGTCGACCCCCGGTACAGAGAAAATGCGGCGGTATCGCTTCTTGCGTCAAAGGCGCTCCTTTGGGCGGTGGTGGTCATCCGGCCATGCATCCCTTATCGGAATGTATAGCTGAACCCGACCATGACGCTCCTTGCATGCACGCCGGCAAAGAGATTTTCATTGGCCAGATCGCCCGGCGCTCCGGGAACCGTGGACGCACCGGTCTGCTTGTAATCCTCGCCCAGGACATAGAACTCGCCGTCTCGCGAGACCTTGAATCCCAGCTTCAGGCCGATCGTCTTGGCGGTGAAGCGGCCCAGGCGGTAGTCGGCGCTTGCATAGGACGGCAAGGGCTGGCCCGCAAGGAGGTAGTAGTTGAAGAAGCTCGCGGCCGTCTGGTGATAGTAGCGGAAGTCGGGCTCCACGTAGAACCAGGACGAAATGGGCACACGCTCGGCAATTTCCGCCGTGATGGAATCGACTTTCCAGCTGTCGTGGTAATAGCGGAAGGAGAGATCGGCGACCGTCGGTCCGATAGCGATCTTGTTGCCGAGGTAAATGCTCTGCCGCGTTCGCGATCTGGGCCGGTTCTCGTAGAGATATTGTTGAGGTGCGCCGGTGATCGGATCGACGACCGAGATGATCTTGTAGGGATCGTTCTGATAGCCGTTGTTCCAGCCGATCGTGTAGTTCAACTGGAGCAGCCAGAACCGCGTCATCACCTGAGTGACGCCGGCGATCACGCTGAACACATGCTTGTTTTCGCCGGGCCCTTTGATGAGGCCATTCATTTCGGTCAACGGCGTGGGCGTGCCGAAATGCGGCCGCGACTGGTCATATTCGTAGTTCACGCCCACGGTCAGGGTCGTGTTGTGATCGTTGAAATCCTGCGACAGCGAGGTGTTGGCCGAGTAGGACCGATAGTCGCGCTCCCGCGAGCCATTGAGGCCGAAGGTGATCCGCGTGTTCGGATTGAACAGGTGGGAATAGGACAGGTTGAGCGCGTAGCGCCGATCGCGGAAACCCGCGTCCAGCGGCAGCTGGTGTGGCGCTATCTGGTACTGTGCCACCCGCGTTCCCGTGCCGGGAACGATCACGATGGTGCTGTTGCCCGACGCGCCGGTCACGGTCTCCTCATGGCCGGGAGGGGTGGTCGGCGTGGTGAACGTCTGGGTCTCTTTCCACGGCGTCGCGCCGTTTGGCGTCGCGCCGGTCAGCGAATCATAAGTCGCTTTAAGCGAGAACGTATCGCCGTTCTCACCGGTGAATTTCAGCCGGGCGACAGGCTCGACGGCTTTCACGCGGCCGCCCTTTTCCTGGTAGAACAGCACCGATCCGTCGGTCGTAATGGTGCCGAGATCGCTTTGCGTGTCGTCGGTGACGCCGCCGCTGCTGTTGCCGAGGTGAGTGGCGGGCGGCTGTGGCGCCGGAACGGCCTGAGCATAACCGTTGGTGGCGACGAAAAGATTGGCGGTGACCAGCCCGAGTGCGCGGCTGACACGGCCCATTTTGCGCTTCCTCAGTTGCATCCGCAGCCTCCGCCATCAAAGGTGCGGCCGCCGCTCGAGCCTTCCTTACTGAAGTAGATATGCTCGTGATAAGCGGTGAGGTTGGGATGCGTGTTCAGCTGCATTGACTTGCGGGCCATGATGTCGCGGTCCCAGGGCTTGACGCCCAGAACGGAGCACGCGGACAGCAGGCAGGAGAAGCCAATTACGGCAAGGAGGCTGCGCGTAATTTTCATTGGACAGGTACCTGTTTTACTGTTTTTCGTTGATGAGCTTGGAGAGGTCGGAGACGTATTGGTCTTCCTTCTCCTTGAAGAAGCCCTTGTGGACATAGCGGATTTTGCCGTCCCGGCCGATCAGGACGGAGGTCGGCATGGCGCTGACATGGAAGCGCGTCGCCAGCTTGCCTTTCTTGTCGTAGATGATCGGGAAGTTGGCATTGCCGACGTCCTGCAGAAAGGCATCGGCCCGGGCGCGTGAATGGTCCAGATTGACCGCGATGATGACGAGGTCCTTGCCCGGAAAGGTGTATTCCAGGTTTTCCATGAACGGGAACGACAGCTTGCACGGGCCGCACCAAGATGCCCAGAAATCGAGGTAGACGACCTTTCCCTTATAGGCGCTCAGATTGAAGTTGGCGGGGGTAAGAGGTGGAGCGGCGGTGGCGCCGGCTACGGGCAAGATACCAATCGCAAGGGCCAGAATAAGGCCGAGACGGCGCACCGATGCCGTAAAATTTATCATAGAAAAAGACTCCGAACTGAGGTCGTGAAGCTAGTATGATGATCTATAAGGTCATTATTCTGGTAACATTGACGGTCATGGATCCTGTAAAAGTCCCCTATATTTGATATTTATTCTTATTATTCGTTTCGTTTGACGAACGATCTCGGCTACAGTTCCAATGTTTTCTTTTTATGCGGTTTCGAAATCTTTCATTTGGCTATTTCCCTATAAGACGGCGCGAGCGGCGGGATACCTCCGTGAAAAATTTCGCGGAGGTATAATTTTTTCCCAAAACGGTCCGAATGGGGCGATATGGGGGAAGGAACGATCCGGCTTCGGCTTTGACGTAATGGCTCCCCGATGAGCCATTCGGCACTCTGGCCCGATAATGGTCCTTGACGCCGTGGGGTGAGGGGTGAACGATCTGTCCGGCTACGCGCGGCGCGCTCGCGCCATCGGCACCCACGGACGTTGTCACGTTATTCGGTTTTTGGCCGGGTGGAGATCTGCGCGCGTCGTCACGTAATCATCGGTTCGATTTAGACAGGAAAGCGGTGGACTCCATTGGACGGAAAAATTGGATTTGAGGAACATTTCGCGATCGAGGAAACCCTGGAGGAGACGCGCCCCTATGCCGGCGAGTCCGGGATGTGGGAGACCTTCACGCGGCAACTCGCCGATCTCGGCGACGAGCGTCTCGAAGGCATGGAGAAGAACGGCATCGGCTTCGCGCTGCTGTCGTTGAACGCGCCCGGGGTTCAGGCGATTCTGGAAACGGATCGAGCGAAATATGTCGCCCGCAAGGGCAACGAGGCCATGGCCGACGCCATGACGCGGCATCCCGACAAATTTGCCGGCCTGGCGGCGCTGCCGATGCAGGATCCGCAAGCGGCCGCGAGCGAGCTGTCGCACTGCGTGAAGGAACTCGGTTTCAAGGGCGCGATGATCAACGGCTTCACGCAGAAGGATGTGGCGGACTCCGCCCTGTATTACGATCTACCGGAATATCGCGACTTCTGGGCGGCTGTTTCCGAGCTGGATGTCCCGATCTATCTGCATCCGCGCATGCAGATCCCGTCGCGGGCGCAGAATTATGAAGGCCATCCCTGGCTGATGAGCGCGCCCTGGGGCTTCGCCGTCGAAACGTCGATCCATGCGCTGCGCCTGTGCGGCTCGGGGATCTTCGAGGACTTTCCGACCCTCAGGATCGTTCTTGGCCATCTCGGCGAGAACATTCCTTTCGGCCTGTGGCGGATCGATGCGCGCATGCGGTTCTCGCCGCGCGGTTACCGCGGTAAGCGGCCTTTGGGCGACTATTTCCGCGAAAATTTCCACATCACGACGAGCGGCAATTTCGACGACGCGGCGATGAGATGCACGCTCGAGGTGATGGGTACGGACAAGGTCTATTTCTCGTCCGATTACCCATTCGAAAAGATGAGCGATGCGGCCGAATGGTTCGACGCGACGACCACGGTCTCGGAACAGGAGCGCCTGAAGGTCGGCCGTTCGAACGCGATCAGGCTGTTCAATCTCGACTTGAAGTAGGCTTCAGCCGACGGTCTCGGAGGTATTGTCACCAGAGTCGAATGCGCCGATCCGGGGGTAAGTAATATTTGTCGCCCGGTTTCGCGCCGAACGCCTCGTACCAGGCGTCGATGTTGCGCGTGGCGCTGATCACGCGGAATTCGGGCGGACTGTGCGGATTGGCAAGAACCTGCCGCCGGAGCGCGCTTTTGCGCTGCTTCATGCGCCAGATCTGAGCATATGAGAGAAACAGGCGCTGATTGCCGGTAAAGCCGTCGATCACGGGCGCCGGTTTGCCGCCGAGCGACAGGTGGTAGGCCTTGAGCGCAATGGTGAGCCCCGCGAGATCCGCGATATTCTCGCCGAGCGTGTTCTTGCCGATGAGATGCAGGCCGGGCAGGGGCTCGTAAGCATCCACCTGTTTGACCAGCGCGGCCGTCCGTGCGTCGAAATTGGCGCGGTCCTTCTTGGTCCACCAGTTCTTGAACACGCCCTTGCCGGTATATTTCGAGCCCTGGTCGTCGAAGCCGTGGCTGATCTCGTGGCCGATCACAGCGCCGATACCGCCGTAATTCACCGCATCGTCGGCGTTGGGATCGAAGAAGGGCGGCTGCAGGATGGCGGCCGGAAACACGATCTGGTTCATCGACGGATCGTAATAGGCATTCACCGTTTGCGGCGTCATGAACCATTCGCTTTTGTCGACCGGCTCGTCGAGCCGTTTGATCTTGCGGGTCCAGTCGAACACGGCGCTGCGCTGGATGTCGCCGATCAGGTCGCCGCGCGTCACCTTATAGGCCGAATAGTCGCGCCAATGATCGGGATAGCCGATCTTGGTGGTGAATTCGTGGATCTTCTGCAACGCCTTTTTCTTGGTCGCGTCGGTCATCCAGTCGAGCGTCTTGATGTCCTTCGCATAGGCCTTCAGCAGATGGGCGACCAGCATGTTCGCCTTGGCCTTGGCTTCGGGCGGGAAATAGCGCGCGACATAGAGCTTGCCGAGCGCCTGGCCGATCGTGCCGTCGAGCAGATGCACGCCCCGCGTCGGACGGTCGAGCTGTTGCTGCTCGCCGCCCAACACCTTGCCGTAAAAGGCGAAATTTGCCTCGTCGAAGCGCTTCGGCAGGAAGGCCGCGAAGCTGCGCAGATAGTGGACGGTCAGGTAATCGCGCCAGACGGAAACCGGCGTCGCGGCGAAAATGTCGGCGAGCTTCGGAAAGGCCGATTTCTCGGCGACGATGACGGTCCGCTGCTTGCCTTTCGGCCCGGCGCGTGGAATATCGCTTTCCTTGAAAAAAGCGTCCCAGGGAAACTTCGGCGCCAGCTTTTTTAGCTGGGGATAGGGCATCGGGTTATAGGTCTTGTCCCGGTCGCGCCGGTCGGCCCGGCTCCACTGCGCCTGGGCGATCTTCTTCTCCAGCGCGAAGACGGCATCGGCCCGATTGTCGGCATCCGGCAGGCCTGCGAGGCCCAGCATCGTCCCGAGATATTTTTTATAAGCCGTGCGCGTCGCGGCCAGCGCCTTGTCGTCGCGCAGATAATAGTCACGGTCCGGCATGCCGAGGCCGGATTGGCCGAGATTGATCGCGTAGGAATCCGGGTGCTTGTCGTCCACATCGATACTCGCGCCGAAGATGCTGGCCGTGGAAAGCCGCACCGAGGCCATCGCCCGGGCGACTTGCCGACGGGTCTTCAGCCCGGCGATGTAGTCGAGATCCATCCTGACCGGCTTCAGCCCGCGCTTCTCGATCTGCTTCTGATCCTCGAATGCATCATAAAGATCGCGCATCTTGCGCTCATCGGCCGTGAGCGTGTCATACGGTTTGGCCTCCAGCGACGCGACAATCGCTTTCATGCGCTTTTCGCTGAGGATCCCCAGATTGGGAAACGCTCCAGTGCTCGAGCGGTCCGGCGGAATCCTGGCGGTCTTGAGCCATGCGCCGTTCACATAATCGAAGAAATTGTCGCCCGGCTTGACGTTGAGGTCCATGGACGAGAGATCGACACCCCAGCTGCCGAACTCAGGCTTGCCGCCGCCAGCTTGCGCGGCCGACAAGCCAGCTCCCAAAGCCAGCGCAATCAAGGTTGTAGTAGCGAGTTTAAGCATTGTACCTGCGCCGAACAGTGACAGTACATCCTTGAGGCCATTGTGCCCCGAAAAAGACAAAGGGCCTAGCCGTCTCCGGCCAAGCCCTTGAAATCTTTGGCAGGCGCTTGGGGACTCGAACCCCAGACCCACGGATTAAGAGTCCGTTGCTCTACCAACTGAGCTAAGCGCCCGCATGCGATTATGCGCCGGGTTGAAATACAGGCTGGCGGGCGAGGCCGTCAAGCCTTTGGTGCCGTCAAAAAGCCGTTGATGTGGAATGTCCGGGCGTGGCGGCTGGAAATGGCCGGTCAGATCGTGGCGCCGGTTTTGGTAAGCGTGACGTCCCGGTGGACATAGGCGCTCATCACGAAGCCGAATCCGATCAGGATGGTCATCATGGCGGTGCCGCCATAGGAGACGAGGGGCAGGGGCACGCCGACGATCGGCAACAGGCCCATCACCATCGCCACATTGATGAATACATAGACGGAGAACGCCACGATGATGCCGGTGCCGACGAGACGGGCGAACTGGTTGCGGGCCTGCATCGCGGCGGACATGCCGCAATAGATGATCGCGACATATAGAGCGAGCAGGAAAATTCCGCCGACCATGCCGAATTCCTCGGCCAGCATGGTGAAGATGAAGTCCGTATGGTGTTCGGGCAGGAAGTTCAGGTGGCTCTGGGTGCCGTGCATGAAGCCCTTGCCGGTCACGCCGGCCGAGCCGAGCGCGATCATGGACTGCATGCTGTGATAGCCCTGGCCCAGAGGATCGCGCGAGGGATCGAGGAAAGTGAGGATGCGGCCCTTCTGGTAGTCGCGCAAGAAGGGCCAGACGGCCGGGACGGCGGCGACGATAAGGCCGAAACCGATGGCGAAGATGCGCCCCTTGACGCCCGCCAGAAACATGATCGCGGCGCCGGTGGCGCAGATCAGGATAGCGGTGCCCAGATCCGGCTGCTTGAGGATCAGCGCGGCCGGAATGCCGATCAGGATGAACGGCATGATGAGGCTGCGATAGGACTGCGTCTCTTCCAGCGTGCGGCCGTGATAATAACGGGCGAGCGCCAGCACGATGCCGACCTTCATGATCTCGGAAGGTTGCAACTGGACCACGCCGAGATCGAGCCACCGCTGCGAGCCGCCGCCGACGATACCGACCATGTCGACCGCGCTGATCAGCACCAGCGCCACAAAATAGATCGGGTAGGCGGCTCTGAGCCAGATCCGGATATCGATGACGCCGATGGTCAGCAGAACGCACAGGCCGACGCAGAATCGGACGATTTGACGCGAGGCGTAAGGATCGAGGCTGCCGTCGGTCACCGAATAGAGCATCGCGAAGCCGATACAGGCGACAACGGTCAGCAGGACGATGATCGTCCAGTGCATGCCGCGCAACTTCTCCATCAGGGTCAGCCGGCCCTTTTGCGCGGGATAAATTCTCTGGTCGGCGGAGGACATGCGGGGCGGGCTCCGGTCAGGTATCCGTATTGCGGGCGAGGGCGGCCATCGGGCCGGTCGGCCGGCGGGTCGCCGGATCGCGTTCCTGGGTCTTGAGCATGATGTCCCGCGCGATCGGGGCGGCCGTGCCCGATCCGCTGCTGCCATGCTCCACGACCACCGAGATCGCATAACGCGGTGCGTCGACCGGGCCGAAAGCGATGAACAGCGCGTGGTCGCGTTCGATCCAGGGCTTGTCCTTGTTCTTGATGACGCCCGTCAGGCGCTCTTCCTTGGAAATGCGCCGCACCTGCGACGTGCCGGTCTTGCCCGCCAGCGAATACCCTTTCTTGCGGATGCGCGAGCGGAACGCCGTTCCGCCGGGCACATTCGACACGTCGTACATGCCGGCCTTGACCACGGCCAGATGGTCTGGATCGATGCCGAGAGACGGTCCCATCGCTGGCGGATCGACCTGATTGGCGTTGGCCGCCGTCAGCTCCGCGGGCGACATCAGCACATGAGGCGAGACTGTCCGTCCGCCATTTGAGAGCCGGGCCACCATAGTGCAAAGCTGCAAAGGCGTGGTCAGCACATAGCCCTGTCCGATGCCCGTGATGAGGGTCTCGCCGCCCTGCCAGGGTACGCCCAGCGTGGCCTGCTTCCAGGCGGCAGTTGGAATGAGACCCTTCAGCTCGCCGGGGATGTCGAGACCGAGAGTGTTGCCGAGTCCGAAGCGCTTGGCCATCGCCGCGATGACATCGACGCCCGTCCGCCGGGCCGTTTCGTAGAAATAGATGTCGCAGGAATGCATGATGGCGTGCTCCAGGTCGAGCCGGCCGTGGCCATTTTCCTTCCAGCAGTGGAATTCCGATCGGCCGAGCTTCATCACGCCCGAGCAATAGATCTCGGTTTGCGGGGTGATCGCGCCGCTTTCGAGACCGGCCAGCGCGGTCATCGTCTTGAAAGTGGAGCCCGGCGGATACTGGCCCGCGATGCATTTGTTGATCAGCGGATGATAGGGGTCCTTGGAGAGCTGATTCCAGCGCTCCTGACTGACGCCGATATTGAATTCATTGGGATCGTAGCCGGGTGACGAGGCCATCACCAGCACATCGCCCGTATGGCTGTCCATGACCACCACGGCCGCGCTCTCGCCCTTGATCCGCTCCATCGCGAAAGTCTGCAATTCGGAGTCGATGGTCAGATACTGATCGATCCCGGGCGTGCCTTCCTGCCGCGCCAGCTCGCGGACGACCCGGCCGACGGCGTTGACTTCGACGCGGCTGGTGCCCGGTTTGCCTCGAAGCTTTGCGTCGCGCACGCGCTCTACACCGCGCCGCCCGATCTTGAAGCCCGGGATCTGGAAGAGCGGATCGCTGTTGCCCTTGAGATCATCCTCGGTCACGGCGCCGACATAGCCGACGACATGGGAGAAGGAATCCTTGAAGGGATAATCGCGGGTCGGGCCGGCGTCCGGCTGAATTCCGGGAAGATCCGGGCTGTGGACGTTCAGCGTCGCGAACTGGTCCCAGGTCAGGTTTTCGGACACCGTGACGGGAACGAAGGCCGGCTTGCGTTTGATGTCGCGCATGATCCGGGCGCGCTGGGAGTCACTGATCGGGATGATTTCGGAGATGGCGTCGAGCGTTTCGGGAATACCGTGGACCTGCTCCTTGATGAGCACGACGCGGTAGTCCAGCCGGTTCTTGGCCACCGGTACGCCGAAACGATCGAGAATGCGGCCGCGGGTGGGGGCGATGAGTTGCAAGCTGATCCGGTTGTCCTCGGCGAGCGTCTTGTATTTTGCGGACTCGACGACCTGCAGGTAATACAGCCGGCCGGCCAGCACCGTCATGAGCACGGCCTGGCCGCCACCGATCATCGCGGTGCGCCGCGAGAAGGTCTTGAACCGAGAATTGTCCGGGCGACTATACGCCATACCGCGCTTCCTACTTTACTATAGCGCGCTGCACCCAGCTAAACAGCCAGGCAAAACAGGGATAAATCGCTACTGTGAGCATGAACTGGAAGCCGAACGGCCGTACCCCCAGCAACTGGTCATAGTAGATACAGGCCAGCAGCCAGATGACGACCTCAGCCCCGAGAGCGACGAGCCCAAATCCCCACCATCCTACAACAAAAGACTTACCAAGAAAAACACGTCGTTGGGCGTCGACGATCCAGTGGACCAGCAGTAGGACGAGCGCCATGAGCCCGAGTGGCCCCCCCGTGAGCAGGTCTTGCAGCAGGCCGAGCACGAACAGGGCGATCGACGGCATCAGGGCGGGCCGGTAGATCGTCCAGTAGTAACAGGCCATCAGGGTGAGCAGCGGCATCGCGCTTTCAAGCCCTTCGATGCCGAAGGGCAGGCGGGAAATCACGAGTAGCAGGAACGCCAGAACGACCGGCGTAACAGCCCTCAAACCCGTGTCCATATAGTGCAAAACGCCCGGCTTCATTTGGCGGAATCCGCAATGGAGCGAGGGTCTTCAAGCTTCGGAGGCGCGCGAAAATCCAGGATATTCACGAAATCCAGCCGGTCGGAATCGGAGAACAACTGGACCCTGATCACGTCGTCCCGCGACGACACGACACGGCCGATGGGCAGGCGGGGCGGGAACACGCCACCGGCCCCAGAGGTCACTACCAGATCGCCCGGCATGGCCTGCACGCCAACGGGCAAAAACACGATGGTGGGGAAGCGCGTATTGTCGCCGGCCAAGATGGCCGGGTTCTGCTTGGCGCCGACGAGGACCGGCACCCGGCTGTTGAGGTCGGTCAGCAGAAGCAGACGGGCGGAGCGCTGCCCGACCGCGACGATCTGTCCCACCAGTCCGAAGTCGTCTGTGGCGACCTGGCCTTTGCGAATCCCGTCATCCTTGCCGACATTGAGTAGCTTGGCGTGCACGAACGGCCCGCTGGCGTCGGCTACGACGCGCGGCGTTATGACGGTCTTGCCGAAGTCGTTCTGGACGTTGAGAAGCTTCTCGAAGCGCTGGTTTTCCTGCTCGAGGCGGAGCGCTCTGGCCTGCCAGTCGCGGAGCCGGCGGTTGATCTCGCGCAGATGATCGTTCTCGCGATAGACGAAGATCATATCGACCACGCGCTTGGCGGCCCAGTCGAGACCCAGGATCGGCTTGGAGAGGACGTCGAGCACCGGGACCGTCACATCGGCGAGGGACGACCGCGCGCGGTCCGAGAGGCCTGTGTTCGCCTTGCCGACGATGAAGATCGCGGTCGACAGGAAAATCAGGATCAGAAGCGTGATACGTTGACCCGTGGCGCGAAACGGCAGGAAGGAGTGTGCGTCATTGTCGCGTATCCGTCTCACGCCCAGCCCTACACATTGCGTTACGGTTTACCACGGTGACTCAGTAAGCGCTGGTCAGGACGTGCTTGAGGACCTCGTCTTCCAGCGCCCGTCCGGTGCCGAGCGCGACACAGGAAAGCGCCTCGTCGGCAACGGATACCGGCAATCCGGTCGAGTGCCTTAAAATATAGTCGAGATTGCCGAGCAATGCGCCACCACCGGTCAGCACGATGCCCTTGTCGACGATATCTGCGGCCAGTTCTGGCGCGGTATTCTCAAGCGCGACCTTGACCGCCTCGATGATCGCGCCGACCGGTTCGGCCAGAGCTTCGGCGATCTGCATCTGATTGATCACCAGTTCCTTCGGCACGCCGTTCATCAGGTCGCGGCCCTTGATCTCCATCGACAGGCCGACGCCGTCATCCGGCGGACAGGCGGTGCCGATTTCCTTCTTGATGCGTTCCGCGCTGGATTCGCCGATCAGAAGGTTATGGTTGCGGCGGATATAGGAGATGATGGCTTCATCCATCTTGTCGCCGCCGACGCGGACCGAGCGGGCATAGACGATACCGCCGAGAGAGAGGACAGCGACTTCGGTGGTGCCGCCGCCGATATCGACGACCATCGACCCGGTCGGTTCGGTCACCGGCAGGCCGGCGCCGATCGCGGCCGCCATCGGCTCTTCGATCAGATACACCTTGCGGGCGCCGGCGCTTTCGGCCGAGTCCTGAATTGCGCGGCGTTCGACCGCCGTCGAGCCCGAGGGCACGCAGATGACGACCTGCGGGCTCGCGAAGCTGCGGCGGTTATGCACCTTGCGAATGAAGTGCTTGATCATTTCCTCTGCGACTTCGAAGTCCGCGATAACGCCGTCCCGGAGAGGCCGGATCGCTTCGATGTTGCCGGGCGTGCGGCCGAGCATCATCTTCGCCTCGTCGCCGACGGCGAGGACCTGCTTCTTGCCCCCGATTGTCTTGATCGCAACCACGGACGGTTCGTTGAGGACGATCCCGCGGCCCTTGACGTAGACCAGCGTATTGGCCGTGCCGAGATCTATAGCCATGTCCGAAGACAGCATGCCGAGAATTCTAGAAAACATACGTCGAAGCCCCACTCCTCAATTTCGTCCGGACGTACCGATCCGCCATCCCGACTGTCATGCAAACGGAAAGCGCGAGCTCCTTGGAACTCACGCCGTCGATTTTCTTCTCCAACCCGCGCAACTCACGCCGTCAAAGCAGCGGAGGGAGCAGATCGCTCCCTCTTGACCAGAAGCTTGTTCAACGCGTGGACGTAAGCTTTTGCCGCGGCGACAAGCGTATCGGTGTCGGCGCCCTGGCCATTCACGGTCCGGCCGTTTTCTTCCAGCCTTACCGTCACTTCAGCCTGGGCGTCGGTTCCCTCGGTCACGGCGTGCACCTGGAAAAGCTGCAGCACCGTTTCGTGCGGGAACAGATCTCTAATTGCGTTGAACACCGCATCGACCGGCCCGTCGCCCGTGGATTTGGTCTCCCGGACTTCGCCATCGATCTCGAGCTCCAGATCCGCCGTCTGAGGCCCTTTCGAGCCTGCGACGACCTGCAGCGAGACGAATTTGATGCGGTCATGTCCACGCAAAATCTCATCATCTACCAACGCAACAATGTCTTCTTCGTAAACTTGCTTCTTTTTGTCCGCGAGGTCCTTGAAGCGCCGGAAGGTGTCTTCAAAGGCGTTATCGCCCAATTCATACCCCAAATCCTTGAGTTTCTCTTTAAAGGCATGTCGCCCGGAGTGTTTACCAAGAACCAATGACGACTTCTTTAATCCGACGGACTCCGGCGTCATGATTTCGTATGTCTGGGCGTTTTTCAGCATGCCGTCCTGATGAATGCCGGATTCATGGGCGAAGGCGTTCGCGCCGACGATGGCCTTGTTGTTCTGGACGGTGAAGCCCGTGATGGTGGAGACGAGCCGCGAGGCGCGCATGATCTCTTCGGTCACGATGCCGGTGTCATACGGCATCAGGTCGTGGCGGGTCCTGATCGCCATCACGATTTCTTCCATGGCCGCATTGCCGGCCCGTTCCCCCAAGCCGTTGATCGTGCATTCGATCTGCCGAGCACCGGCGGCGACGCCCGCCAGAGAATTGGCGACCGCCAAGCCCAGATCATTATGGCAATGGGTCGAAAGTATGGCCTTATCGATATTGGGGACGCGATTTCTCAATTGGGTGAACAGCGAGGCGTATTCCGCCGGCATCGAATAGCCGACGGTATCCGGCACATTGATCGTCGTCGCCCCGGCCTTGATGGCCGCTTCGACGCAGCGGCACATGAAATCGATCTCGGTGCGGGTGCCATCCTCACAGCTCCATTCCACGTCGTCGACGAGGCTGCGCGCATGCGTGACGCTGTCGATCACCGCCTGCAGAACGTCTTCCGGCTCCATCTGCAGCTTGTGCTTCATGTGCAGCGGGCTGGTGGAAATGAACGTATGGATACGGGCGCGCCTGGCGTCTTTCAGGGCTTCGGCCGCGCGGTCGATATCTTTCCTGGACGCGCGGGCCAGGCCACAGACGACGGCATTGTTGACGGTCTTCGAGACTTCACGCACGGCCTGGAAGTCGCCATTCGAGGCGATCGGGAAGCCGGCCTCGATGATATCCACGCCCATATGGTCGAGAATTTCGGCGATCCGCAGCTTTTCTTCGAGGTTCATCGAGGCGCCGGGCGATTGCTCGCCGTCGCGCAGCGTGGTGTCGAAGATCCGGATGTGGTTATCGGTCATTCCCTGATCCGCGCGGGACACCGAAACCGGCGAATTGCCGGGCGTTTTGCCTTGGGCGGAAGAGGTTTTTGTTTCTGATCGTTCGGTCATTGTTCGGATTCCAGGCTTTGATTCAGCTTCAAGCTACACGTGATTTCGTCCCCTGAACACGTTCCGACAATGCCGGAGGAGTTCTCAGGGGCTGGTAAGTCGAAGCCCTTTGCCTGCAAGAAAACCCGTTGGGGACAAGACGATAGCAATTATGGAAGGGACTGTAGCCGACATCCAACCATGCCTCGCGCGGTTCGTTCCGCGCGGCGCTGAATCCGCGAATATGTCGCCGTGGCCGGTCCGGTCGCACACGCCTGCACTCTCCATTGGCGTCGATATGACGCCACTCAACTTCGACACCTTTACAGAAAATGGTTAACGAATTCTCGAAAAGGTCCAAGTCACCAGGCTGTTCTTACGACGAATCAAGCCTTTATCGCAATAGCTTTGTCCCAGTGATCCGTGGCTTCCCGCGAGTTTTGGGGCCGGAGGGCAGGCTGTCGGAAGCTGTTTCTAACGAGGTATTCGAGGGGTGCCGGAAAAACCGGCAAATCGCCGGTCCGGGTGCGCGTGGTGGCGGATGCGTTTGAATTACGACTTGCTGTCGAGAAGGGCGCCCATCGTTTCGTCGAGCGTCTTCAAAACCTTCGCATTCGCCTTGTAGGAATTCACCGCGACGGTCATTTGCACCATCTCGACTTCCGGAGAGACGTTCGGGTATTGCAACATGCCGTGCTGGTCGGCAGCCGGATTGGACGGGTCATAGACCGGGTAGGTCGAAGGCTTGACCGGGATGCTTTTCGCGGTGGTGCCGCCACCCGGCGTGCTCGATTGCACGACCTGCTGCGGTTGATATGCCTGGATACCCGCCAGGGTCTCGGAGGCGAGGGCGCCGCCTTCCGGGCTGGCGCCCGCGGAGTTCGCGTTCACGATATTGCGGGCGGCCACCTCGGCGCGCAGCGAGGCCGCGTTCATTCCGGAGAGGGCCGTGTAAATTCCGGACATCAGGGGCATGGCATAAGGTCCTTACTTTCCGGCGTCATCCGGGAATGTCCCGGCCTAACGGCGGATGCGTCTCTCAATGCCGGTGCCACCCAATCCACCCGGCGAGAAGGCGTACGTCCAGCTCATGGGCCGGGAGTACGCCGGACTAAGACTGACTGTCATCACGCCACCATCCTTTCGGTAACCCCGCTACCCGGTCGTGCCGGGCCGGAGGCTTTGCGTCCCGCCGTTGCCGACGGTTTGCCGTTTCGTGTCTGAGTGCGGACGAGTTCGACCTCCCTGTCAGGGTATGTCGCGGATCTTAACAACTTCTGAACGGAGTCCGCGCCGGTTCATAAATAGATAAGATTTTAGCGAAATTGACGGTGCGCTTCATGGCGGAAGCGGCGGGAGCATCTAGATCCAACCATCTAGCGTCGACAGCGAGCCTATCTTCCATTGGGTCTCAGCAATCGCCTAGCAATCAATTTCCTGAGTTGGGCGTTATAATAATGTGAATGAATTCAATATGTTATAATTATTTTTTATCAGTCTGCTTCGAACCTCTGCTCTTGTGGGCAGATGTTTGGACGTGCGTCCGAAAATCTTCGAACGGACGGTGCGAGCGGCGAGGGACGTCGGCAGCCGACGGGCTGCGATCGGCCCGGGCAATGGCGACGCTTAAAGACTAGGCGGCGGGTGTCGGATTTCTTTACGCATGCCGCCGGCATCGCGGGCCATGGTGTCCCGCTAACTGACTGATAAACATAAAAAATGGAGCCGCACGGCCGACTGGCACGCTCTTTGCGGCGCAATGTCGTATGGAACAAGAACCGACAAACAATAATAGCAAGATGAGGCGCTTCTGGCTGGCCTATATCGCGGCTTGGCTATGCGCCATCTTGCTCTATGGTGTCCATTATTTAAAGTAATGCGCCAGAAAAAGGTGCTCTGGACTACGGTCAAGGCCACCCGGAAAACGCAGGCAGGCAGAACGTGTCCGAAGTTAGGATTTAGGTAGTGTGAACGAGCTGATCGATATCTTTCTGATCAAGCACGAACTCGCCGCCGTGGATGATGCCGTTGAGCGTCTGGAGGTGACCGTTGAGGACGTCGACAGCCTCTTGGCAAAGATGTGTCGTCCTGGCCTTGTCGTCGCCGTCCAGGGCCTTCAGGATTTTCTCCAGATAGTCCTGAACCAGACCGTGCAGTTTGTCGCTCGTGGCTTCGAACGGCGTGCGATAGCGCTCGGGCACGAGCGCGTAGGCCTGCCGCGCGAGATCTCGGTCGGCGATCTGACTTTTCGCGAAATGCTCTTCATAGGTGAGCGGCCTCCAGTCCCGGCATTCTTCGGCCAGGTCCGGCATTTCCGGCAGGAGCTCAATCAACATGATGATTTCGACGAAATGATTGAGATAGTCCGTTGCGAGCAGGGTGACGAGTGAGAGATTGCCGTGGGGCGTCTTTTCAATATCGCTGACACGCTGTTCGACGGCCTCCGTTTCTGCTGCTCGATTGCGCTTAGCCCGCCATAGGGGCATACCAACGTTCCTTTGATACTCGTCGTGTCTTATTGGTTCCGCCGGTGACGGACATTTGGTCGGCATCCTTGCATCGGCGAGGTAAAGATAGCGTTTCCACGCGACAGATCGGGCCTTTTAAGGCTCTAGAATGCGATCGGCCGAAGTGGCGCACAGTATAATTCGTCCTCGACGTCGCCGAGCTTTGGTCGATTTTCTCTATCGGACAGAAGGCGGAATATGACGATTCCTTGCGGCTCGGGCGTTTTTACGAGCGTGTATCCGGAAGAATTTTCCGGTGCGGGATATCCCTTCGCGTAGACGAGATATGGGCCGGCTTTGTGTGACGTGTCGTTGGACGCGGTGAACATCGCTTCGCCAACCCGGTCGATGATCACCATCGACCAATATTCGTCGATCGCGGGGCCCTTTACGACATAAGGTCCCGATCTTAGATCGATCACGCAGGCGCTGTATTTAAAATCCGGATTTACGAGCTTATCCCTCAACGTGACATTGCGTCCCAGAATGCCCAGTCCGCCAGCCTGCATGGCGATCGAGTTTTCTTTGGCAATCGATGTCCTGTTCAGTCGATAATACAGAGTGGCCTGAAAGCTGACATAGAACGCAATGCCCAGCAGCGCCACGAACAGAAGCAGGGGCCACAATCGCTCACGCATCAGGCGCACCCGCCGCTTTGCTGTACCGCCGGCAGACGGGCCGAGGAGAGATCTCTCAGAAGCCTCGATGGCGGTTCGTAGATCCGATAGACGATGAGGATCTTCCCGTCGCTTCGGCTCGACAGCCAGTTGCCAGGCTCCTGTACCCCGGAGACATACACCGTATAGCCGCCGCGATCGTCGAGCTGAACATTGTCGGGATTGATGGACGGCGATCCCTCGGAGGCGATCGCGCCAAGCTTTTCGGTATAGACGGTCAGGCTCCACCAAGCCGCGTCCGGCGGCGTTCCGACGATCTGATAGCGGCAGCCGCCTTCAAGCTCGCGGCCGTTGTCCGACACTTTGCGCACGAAATACAGGGCGCGTTTCGGCGGAAGCGCGCCGAATGCGTCCTTGGCCCACTGGGCCCTACGGCGCGCGCCGGCGTCCGGCGTGGCGAGCGCGTCGAAAACCGACCAATTCGACACTGCCACGCCGCCCGGCAAAGGGGGCGTAATCTCCAGCGAGAATAACGCGGTCGTTATGGCGCCCATCACGGTCACCAACAAGACAGCAGCGCCAAGTAGAAACTTGCCCATGAAACTATTCCCAGATGAAAAAAAGGTGATCCTAGTGTGGGCCGGGCCAATGCGCAGTATTGCGTAAAGTCATTATTCGACGTTGTCATGCCGGGATGGAGGGACAGAGTGATCTGGATAAGTTAACGACAGCTTGAGTTAATCACTTGTCAAACTTTTGGTCTCTAAACTTAACAAGGGGTGTGAGTGGGCAGCGTACCGGTTTGTGCGCCGCTCTCGCACGCGTGGGTCGAACAAGGTCTTCTTAGCATCATTCGATGACGTCATTATCGCTTCGAACTCGTCTTAAAGCGTGGTGGGAGGGCTACGACGGGCAGGAATATGATGCCTGGCTCGAAGCGCGTTCGCGCGCCAAAACGAGCAAACCCGTTCCTGCACCAGCTCCAAAGAACTCAGCCTTTCAACGCAAGGTCGCGTGGAAGCAGGAACGTATTGATATCGCCAATCTGATTTGGGGTGAAGGCTATTGCGGTCCGGGCGGCCCGCAACATGTCATCGATCTCGTTAAATTGCTCGGTCTGACGCCGGAGATGAGCATCCTGACCATTGGCGGCGGGCTCGGCGGCCCCGCCCGGGTGCTCGCCACGGAATATGGCTGCTACGTCGATGGTTTCGAGCAGTCCAGGGAATTGGTGCTGGCCGGCAACGAGATCTCTCTGGTGGCGGGCCTCTCGAAGAAGGCCATCCTGGAAACATATGACTTCGCCAAATGCCCACCGTTCAAACGGAAATATGACGCGGCCATCTCGACGGAGGCCCTTTTCACCGTGGAGAACAAGGCGGGCGTTCTGCACTCGCTCCAGGCGGCCATGAAGCCGAACAAGCTGTTCGTCATGACCGACTATGTGCTCGCCGACGGTGTGGAATTGAGTGATCCAGACGTCCAGCAGTGGATCGCCAACGAGCCGACGGATGTCTTTCCCATCGAGAATGAGGCAATGGCGAAGCTCATCGAGGGGTCGCAGTTCAACCTGCGCGTCAAGGAAGACCTCAGCGACAGTTACCGCGGCCTGATCGCGAAGTCTTGGGGGCGCGCCGGCGAGTATGTTCAGGACTTGCTGGAAAAGGGTGACGAGGGGCGAACCCTGGTCGACACCCTTCTCCATGAGGCGAGCCATTGGTCCCGGCGTTCCGACATGCTCGGGAAGAAAAAGGTGCGCCTCGTGCGTTATCTGGCCGAACGGGTCTGGTTCGACTGATCACTTCGTTTGGCGACTTTACAACGCTCTGAAATTAGCTTGAGCGTCTGAGGACGGTGTCCAGCAACACCGCGTTACGCTTTGCCGTCTCTGCCGGATCGATCGGTTCGACCTTGGCGTCGTCGATCAGGCTCGGCGAGGTGCTGGCGATCGGGGACGTGTTGGTGGCCCAGACCTCGGGCGGCCAGTTGATGTCGCGCTCAAGCAACTCTTCGATGCCGTCCACCGGCAAGGGGCGCGAAAAGAGGTAGCCTTGCGCGAAGTCGCAGCCCAGCGTCTTGATCAGAGCCGCCTGACGCGGCGTTTCGACCCCCTCCGCCACGAGATCGAGACCGAGCGTTTTGGCCAGCATCGCGATGACGTTCACGATCTTCGCGTTTTCGCTGTTGGACTCCATGCCCCGAACGAAACTGTGATCGATTTTCAGAATGTCGATCGGGAACCGATTGAGATAGCTCAGCGAGGAATAACCGGTCCCGAAATCGTCGAGCGCAAGGTCGACATTCAGTGTCTTGATCTCGGAGAGGACCTGCGCGGTCAGCTCGGCATTCTCCATGATCGCGCTCTCGGTCAATTCCAGTTTCAGGCTCTTGCCTTCGAGACCGCTGCGCTCGAGCGCTTGCGACGTATCGCGGAACAGGTCGTCGCGCATGAAGTGCACGCCCGAGATGTTCACCGCGACCGTCAGGTCCTTGAAATTCGGGAAACGCTTCTGCCACTCCGCCAACTGCTTGCACGCGGTGTCCAGCGCCCAGCGTCCCAATCCGCCGACGATTCCGGTAGCCTCGGATATGGGGATGAACTCGTTGGGCGGGATCATCCCGCGTTCCTTGTGGAACCACCGGGCCAGAGCCTCGAAGCCGATCAAACGGCCGGTCCGCATGCAGACGATGGGCTGGTAGTAGAGCGACAGTTCTTCCCGGTCGACCGCGCGGCGCAGATCGTTTTCCAGACGAAGAAGCGAACTCGCCTTGGCGTGAAGGTCCTGCTGATAGATTTCCGTGCGCGATTTGCCGGCCGCCTTGGCACGGTGCATCGCGAGATCCGCGTTGCGCATCACATCCGCCGGTTTGTCCCGATCCGAGGAATTGGTCGCTATACCGATGCTGATCGAGAGAAAGACCTCCTGATCGCGGACCTGGAACGGCGCTTCCATGGCGGTGTGGATCGCATCGGCGATTTCTAGAATGGTTGCCGGCTCGCCCGTCTCCACGAGCAGCATGGCGAATTCATCGCTGCCGAGCCGCGCCAGCACGGCGCCGTCCGGAACCAGTTGGGATAGTCGCTGCGTCACGGCGACAAGCACGTTGTCGCCGGCGGTGTGGCCAAGGCTTTCGTTGATGCCTTTGAAGCGGTCGATGTTGAACGACATCACCGCGTAAGTGAGGTTCGGGTCCCGCATCGAGCGGTGGCCGATTTGCTCGAGCCGATCGATGAACTGATGGCGATTCGGTAGTTGCGTCAGACCGTCATGCAGGGCCGTACGCACGATTTCATGCTGGGTCCGGCGGTCTTCGGTGCGGTCGATCACCGTGATAAGGATCTGAACCACTTCGCCATGGGCGTCAAAGACGGGCGTGAAGCGATAATCGATGAAGCGGGTGACGCCGGAAATGTCCGTTTCGCCTTCGATCATGATCGGATGACGCCGATGAAGGCAGCGCTCGAAGCCGTCCTGCAGGGGCCGGTTTTCGGCGAGAGCAGGAAGCTTGTCGATCCGGCCGCCGATCAATGTCGAGCGGGAGGCACCGATGAACCGTTCAAACTGGCGATTGACCAGCACGCAGCGCGGATGGCCCGACCGATCGAATTCGAGAATGAGGAAGCCTAGCGGCAGGTTGTCGATAATCGTCTGCGGATCGACCGGGCGATCGTCGCCCGATTCCATCAACCCTGCGGCTAACAGTCCAGCCTGAAGCGATTCGTCCATTCTCGACGATTCGTCTGGCGGCGTTCCCTCGTGGCCTGAGGCCATCTCTCGCCCTCTCAACAGAACCGCTTTCCGGGCGACTTTCGGCCCGGCCAAGCCGGCTCTCACACTCTCGTTCCTCGGTGGTCGCCGACGGTCAAACCTCCCCGCCCATATCGCTTCGGTGCGATAAGCCTGACCGGAGTTCCGAGAGTGAACCCTGCGTGTAAACTTTCCGTAAAGTTTTTCGGCAAGGCGAGATTTGGTTGTATACTAACGGAAGAGGAAGCCTCTTGCCCTACAACGCCAATTAGCTGCACCCGCTTGTTGTGCCGCAGGTATCGCATTTCATGCAGGTTCCGTTGCGGACAAGCGTGAAATTTCCGCATTCCGAACAGGCGTCGCCCTCATATCCCTTCAGCCGGGCTTCGGTGGCCAGATTTCTGGTTGCCGTCACGGGTGTACGCTCGGCGGAATAGCTTTCCTGCTCGATCGTGGCGGCCTCGACCGTCGCGTAGCTGCCGGAGTCTTCCTGCGCCGTCTCCTTCGAGCCGTGAACGAGATAAAGATTGCTGCGGATATAGCCGGTGCTGGCGATCTGGCGGATCGAGCTGTCCTCGGTTTCGACCTTGGACTTCAGCGTTCCCTCCTTATTGCCGCCGCCGAGGCTGTCGAAGCGCAGATCGGACGCCTGAACATGGGCGAGATCTTCGCGGCCCAGATAGGAGATAGCGAGTTCCCGGAACACATAGTCGAGGATTGAAGTCGCCATCTTGATCGCGTCGTTGCCTTCCACGGGCCCCGACGGATCGAACCGGGTGAAGGTGAACGCTTCGACGAATTCCTCGAGTGGCACGCCATATTGGAGGCCGATCGAGATCGCGATAGCGAAGTTGTTCATCAGGCTTCGGAAGGCCGCGCCTTCCTTGTGCATCTCGAGGAAGATCTCGCCGAGCGATCCGTCGTCATATTCGCCGGTGCGGAGATAGATCTTATGGCCGCCGACGATGGCCTTCTGGGTATAGCCTTTCCGGCGCTGCGGCAGCCTGTCGCGACGAGAGCGCCCGCCACGTTCGATCACGCGCTCGATAATGCGCTCGGCGATGATCTGGGGCTGGGCCGGCGCCGCGTCGTCGCGCGCTTTGGTCCGCACCTTTTCGGTCGTCGTCGAAATTGCACTCAACGGCTGGCTGAGCTTGGAGCCGTCGCGATAAAGCGCGTTGGCCTTGAGGCCCAGACGCCAGGACAGCATATAGGCGGCCTTGCAGTCATCGACCGTCGCATTGCGCGGCATATTGATGGTCTTGGAGATCGCGCCGGAGATGAAGGGCTGTGCCGCCGCCATCATGCGGATATGCGATTCCGCCGTGAGATAGCGGGTGCCACGCGCGCCGCACGGATTGGCGCAGTCGAAGACCGGAAGATGCTCGGGCTTGAGATGTGGCGCCCCCTCCAGCGTCATCGCACCGCAGCAATAGATGTTCGCGGCTTCGATGTCGTCTTCCCTGAAGCCCAGCGCGGAGAGGATGTCGAACGACATATCGTCGAGCACGTCGTCGCCGATATCCAATACATTGCGGCAAAAGGCTTCGCCGAGCGTCCATTTGTTGAAGACGAAGCGGATATCGAAGGCGGCGCGTACGCTCTTTTCGATCGCTTCGATTTCCTTGTCGCCAAACCCCTTGGCGCGCAAGGTCGCATGATTGATGTGCGGCGCCGAGGCGAGCGTTCCGTGGCCGACGACGTAATGCACGATGTCGCCAATCTCGGCCTCGCTATAGCCCAGGGTGACCAGCGCGCTCGGGACCGTGCGATTGATGATTTTGAAGTAGCCGCCGCCGGCGAGCTTCTTGAATTTGACCAAGGCGAAGTCCGGCTCGATGCCGGTGGTGTCGCAGTCCATTACGAGGCCGATCGTGCCGGTCGGCGCGATGACGGTCGTCTGAGCGTTGCGATAACCGTGCTCTTCGCCAAGGCCGAGAGCCGAATCCCAGGCGTCTTGAGCAGCTTTGACGAGATCCTCATTGGGGCACGCCGCGATATCGAGCGCTACCGGCGGGGTCGAGAGATCTTCGTAACCGGTGGTCGTGCCATAGGCGGCGCGGCGATGATTGCGTATGACGCGCAGCATCGGTTCGCGGTTGGCGTCGAAACCGGGGAAGGGCCCCACGAACTTCGCGAGCTCGGCAGACGTTGCGTAAGACGCGCCGGTCATCAGCGCGCTGATGGCGCCGGCCAGGGAGCGGCCTTCGGCGCTGTCATAACCGAGCCCCATGCTCATCAACAGCCCGCCGAGATTGGCGAAGCCGAGGCCGAGCGTACGGAAGCGATAGCTCAGATCCGCGATCCGCCTGGACGGGAACTGGGCCATCAGCACGGAGATCTCGAGGACCACGGTCCACAGCCGAACGGCGTGGGCGAACGTCTCGTGATCGAAGCTGCCGTCCTCCCGCCGGAAGGTCAGCAGATTGAGCGAGGCCAGATTGCACGCCGTGTCGTCGAGGAACATGTATTCCGAGCACGGATTGGACGCCCGGATCGGGCCGTCATTCGGGCACGTGTGCCAGTCGTTGATCGTGGTGTGGAACTGGATTCCGGGATCCGCGCAGGACCATGCCGCATGGCCGATCTGGTCCCACAGGTCGCGCGCCCTGTGGGTCTCGGCCACGGCGTCCGTCGTGCGGTAGGTGAGACGCCACTCGCTGTCCTCCTCGACCGCGCGCAGGAATTCGTCCGTCACCCGGATCGAATTGTTGGAATTCTGTCCCGCCACCGTGCGATAGGCTTCCGAATCCCAGTCCGTGTCATAGGTCTGGAAGGCGATGCCTCGGTAGCCCTGGCGGGCGAATTCGATCACACGGTGGATCAGGTTTTCCGGCACCATCACCTCACGCGCCCGCAGGATCGCGGCATTCAGCTCCGGATTCTCCGATGCGTCGAAGGCGGCCGGCGTGACCGGTTCGCCGTTGTTCTCGGCGCTGAAACAGGCGGCAATGATCGCGTTGAGATGCTTCTCGGCGAGTTTGGATCCGGCCACCAGGGCGGCGACCTTCTGCTCTTCCTTCACCTTCCAATTGATGAATTCGACGACATCCGGATGGTCGATATCGACGATCACCATCTTGGCGGCGCGCCGGGTCGTGCCGCCGGACTTGATCGCCCCGGCGGCCCGGTCGCCGATCTTCAGGAAGCTCATCAGGCCGGACGATTTTCCGCCGCCCGCCAATGCCTCGTCCTCGGCGCGCAATGACGAGAAATTGGTGCCGGTGCCGGATCCGTATTTGAACAGGCGCGCCTCGCGGACCCACAGGTCCATGATGCCGCCGTCATTCACCAGATCGTCGCCGACGCTCTGGATAAAGCAGGCGTGGGGTTGCGGGTGCTCGTATGCGGAGGCGGAAGCCTGGGTCTTGCCGGTCTTGTAATCGACATAGAAATGGCCCTGCGCCGGACCATCGATTCCGTAGGCCCAATGGATGCCGGTATTGAACCATTGCGGCGAGTTCGGCGCGCCCATCTGGCCGGCCAGCATGTAGCACAGTTCGTCATGGAACGTGCGCGCATCAGCCTCGGTGTCGAAATAGCCGGCCTTCCAGCCCCAATAGGTCCAGGTGCCGGCGAGGCGGTCGAAGACCTGCCAGGCGGAGGTCTCCGCGCCGTAACGCTCTTTTTCAGGCAGCTTTTTCAGCGCGCTCTTGTCCGCCGTGCGGCGCCAAAGCCATTTCGGAACGTCGGCTTCGCGCACCGCTTTCAGCTTTGCGGGAACGCCGGCCTTGCGAAAATATTTCTGCGCCAGGATATCCGCCGCGACCTGGCTCCAGCTCGCGGGAACCTCGATCCCCTCGGCGCGGAACACGGTCGAGCCGTCGGGATTTCGGATTTCACTGTCGGTGATCTTTGTGTCGAGGCGGGCATAAGGCGACTTGCCCGCTTGCGTGAAGCGACGTTCGAACCGCATTGAAGAGACCCTATTCATCCTTGAACCGCTAGAGTTTCCCCTCGAATCTCACCGCGATCGGCATCGTCTTGAGCCCCAGACGCCTAGATAATCACAGTACGATCCAGCCACACAACTTTAGCGAGAATGGCCCGCTAGATATTGCGTTAACCGTATTGGAGGATACAAAGTCTAGGCCCCCGATCCGGGCGCTTTCAAGATATAATTCGAACGCGTCATCAAAATATTGGGGTTGACAAATGGTAAACGTTTGCCGCTCAACAATATGCTGTATTGACGGGAAAGTTGTGTGAGCCCGATGGCTGTTCGGCAGGGGACGGCGATAGGGCAACTTGGTCTGGACGCGCCGGAATTGGGATGCCATATTCGCACCGGACGAAACAGGATTTAGGCCGATACGGTAATGGGCGCTTTTTCGAAGATTTTCACCTGGTGGAACGGCAGCACGCTGGGCACCGATTGGTTTACCCTTCGGAAGGGTGTCCTTACCGGAACGGACGACGAGGGCAACAAGTACTACAAGGAAAAGAACGGCTCTCGACGCTGGGTCATCTACAAGGGCGAGGCGAACGCTTCGCGGATCCCGCCGGATTGGCATGGCTGGCTGCATCACACGGTGGATTATCCGCCGACCGAGCGGCCGCCGGTGGTCAAGCCGTGGGAGCAGCATCACATCCCCAATCTTACCGGAACCGAGGGTGCCTATTATCCTCCCGGCAGTCTCTACGAAGGCGGTCAGCGCCGCCGGGCGACAGGCGATTACGAGGCCTGGAAGCCCGAGTGAATCCGGCTCCGCTAACGCATATGGGTATGGCCTCTTCGGGCCTGCTGTCCGCTTTCGGTCGCTGAAAGGCAGGAAATGTCAGGAAATCTCGTCGAGACGTTGATCGGAGCGGTCGTGCTCCTGGTGGCTGGCGTGTTCCTGGCTTTCGCCTACACCCATACCGATGCCGGCGCGGTCAGCGGCTATCCGCTGGTGGCGAAATTCGATCGCGTTGACGGTTTGACCGTGGGCGCCGACGTCAAGATGAGCGGCATCAAGATCGGAACCGTCACCTCCCAGACGCTCGATCCGAAGACCTATCAGGCCGTCGTTCACATGAACATCGCCGCGCAATACAAGATTCCCGACGATTCGACCGCGCGCGTCGCCACGGAGTCGCTGTTGGGCGGTAATTATCTTGAGCTGCAGCCGGGTGGCAGTCCCGACATGCTCGCCGCCGGCGATCAGATCGAATACACCCAGGGCTCGGTGGATCTCATGGGCCTTATCGGCCAGGCGATCTTCAGTTCGGGCGGATCAAAAGGAAAGAAGCAGCAACCGGCGACGCCGTGACGGCCCGGGAAGGCCGTCCGCATCGCGCCAATCGCGTGCGTTCGCGTCAATCTCTTGCCGTAATGTGCGGATAGAAGGGGAAATGGCCGGCCGCTGATTGCGCCGACGAGAGCGATGAAGGAAGCATCCGTGCGAGACGTCACGTTCCCGACTATTCC
This sequence comes from uncultured Alphaproteobacteria bacterium, assembly GCA_963821875.1. Lineage (GTDB taxonomy): Bacteria > Pseudomonadota > Alphaproteobacteria > CAVTAV01 > CAVTAV01 > CAVTAV01. The sequence continues at coordinate 2,754,992 of CAWGFE010000002.1, read as the reverse complement.
CGCGTCATGGCGCAGCGTTTGCGCCGTTCTGGCGGTGACCGTCGGGCTCGGCTTGTCCACTTCGGCCGCGCGCGCCGCATCTGATGAGGGGGATACGTCGGCGAATGGCACTCCCGGCACGGAAGACACCCATTACGATCCGTTTCCCGTCGCCGTTCTGCGCACATTGGACAAGATCACAGGGCGCGCTCACACCATTCAGGTTCCCGTCGATCAGGAAACCAAATTCGGCACGCTCCGGCTGACGGTGAAGGCCTGCTACAAGCGGCCGCCCGAGGAAACGCCGGAAACAGCCGCATTCCTGATCATTTATGACGAAAAACCGGATGAGCCGCCGGAAAAGGTCTTTTCAGGATGGATGTTCGCGTCCAGCCCGGCGCTATCGGCGCTCGAACACCCGGTCTACGACCTGTGGGTGCTCGACTGCGAAAAGAAGATCACGAAGCAGGCGCCTGATCAGGACGACGATCAGGATTAAGGAATCTCATCGCGCTCGCCCCCGTCATCGTGGTGGGCAGGGCCTCGAAATCCCCGATGCCGCGCAATGCCAGCGACAAGCGGTTCTGGTATTCCTCGCGGGAAATGTTCACCACGCCGAAGCGCTCCAGATGACCGGTGGTGAACTGCGTGTCCAGGAGCTTGAAGTCCCCTGCGATCAAGCGGGCGACCAAATGCACCAGCGCCACCTGACTCGCCGACGGAGCCCGGGAAAACATGCTCTCCCCGAAGAAAGCCGCACCAAGGCTGACGCCGTAAAGCCCGCCGGCCAGCTTACCGTCCCGCCAGCACTCGACGCTGTGGGCGCGGCCGATGCGGAAGAGCTGTTCGTAGAGGTCGATGACAGTGTCGTTGATCCAGGTCGAGGGACGCGTCGGCGTGGGTGCAGCACAGCCGATCACGACGTCGCGAAAGGCGGTGTTGATCCTGACTTCGAAGACGTCTCTGCGGACCAGCCGCCGGACCTTGTGAGGGACATGGAACGCATCCAGCGGCAATACGCCGCGCTCTTCGGGGTCTACCCAGTAGAGCGTGGGATCATGGCGGCTCTCTGCCATGGGGAAGACCCCCAAGGCATAAGCCTTGAGCAGGACTTCAGGCGTAATTTGATGCATCAGCGCCTTATTGTCGCGACTTAAGCAATGTCTCCAACCAGTGAACGTCGTATTGGCCGTTCACGAACTCCGCATTCTCGATCAGGTCGAGATGCAGAGGTAATGTAGTCTTCACGCCGCCGATAACAAACTCTTCCAGGCAGCGCCGCAGCCGCATGAGACATTCGTTGCGGTTGCGCCCCCGTACGATCAGCTTCGCGACCATGCTGTCGTAATAGGGCGGGATCTGATAGCCCGAATAGACCGCCGAATCCACGCGCACGTCGAGGCCTCCGGGCGTATGAAACTCCGTCACGGTGCCGGGCGACGGCACGAAAGTATTGGGATCCTCGGCGTTGATCCGGCATTCGATGGCGTGGCCTGTAAAGGTTACGGCGGACTGGTCGAACTCCAGCGGCAAGCCGGCGGCGATACGGATCTGCTCGCGCACGATATCGATATCGGTGATCAGCTCGGTCACCGGATGCTCGACCTGAAGCCGCGTGTTCATCTCGATGAAATAGAACTCGCCGTTCTCGTAAAGGAATTCGATCGTCCCGGCGCCCAGATAACCGAGCTTTTTCATCGCCTTGGTGACAATCTTGCCCATCCGCTCCCGGTCCTTGGCGTTGAGGGCCGGGGAGGGTGCTTCCTCGAGCAGCTTCTGGTGGCGGCGCTGAAGCGAGCAGTCGCGTTCGCCCAGATGGATCACGTTGCCATGGCTGTCCCCCAGAATCTGGAACTCCACATGGCGCGGATGTTCGAGGCACTTCTCCATATACACCGACGGATCGCCGAACGCCGCCTTGGCCTCCGAGCGGGCGGTGGAAAGCGCGTTTTCGAGCTCGTCGGCGCTGTCGACCTTCTTCATGCCGCGGCCGCCGCCGCCCGCGGTCGCCTTGACCAGGATCGGGTAGCCGATCTCCTTGGCGAGTTCCGTGGCGTCCTCGATATTCGTGATCGCGTCTTCGCTGCCGGGAACGCAGGGAATGCCGAGTTTCTTGGCCGTGCGCTTGGCCTCGATCTTGTCGCCCATCATCTCGATATGAGCCGGTTTCGGGCCGATGAAGGTGATGCCGTGCTCCTCGACAATATTCGCGAAGGCGGCGTTCTCGGACAGAAAGCCGTAGCCCGGATGGATGGCGTCGGCATTGGTAATCTCGGCGGCGGCGATGATCGCCGGGACGTTGAGATAGCTCTCGGACGCCTGGGCCGGGCCGATGCAGACGCATTCGTCCGCAAGGCGCACATGCATGGCGTTGGCGTCGGCCGTGGAATGGACCGCCACGGTGCGAATGCCCATTTCACGGCAGGCACGATGGATTCTAAGGGCGATCTCGCCGCGGTTTGCGATCAGAACTTTTTCGAACATATGTCCCAGCCGACCCGTCAGGAGATCACGAGCAGCGGCTGACCGAACTCGACCGGCTGACCGTCGTTTATCTGAATCGACTTCACCGTCCCGGCCTTGGGAGCCGGGATCGGGTTCATGGTCTTCATCGCCTCGACGATCAGAAGAGTCTGGCCTTCGCTGACGGTGTCACCCACGGAAACGAACGCCGCAGCGCCCGGTTCCGGCGCGACATAGACCGTGCCGACCATCGGCGAGGTGACGGTCCCCGGCGCGAGCGTTTCACCACCGGGAGCGGTGGGAGCGGACGTAGTGGCCGCGTCCGCGGCGGGAGCCGGCGCTGGTGCGGCGGCCGGAGCGCCCGCCACGGCGTGGACCTCGGCGGCGCGGTTCCGAGCGACCCGAATCCGGCGGTCTCCTTCCTCGATTTCGATCTCGCTGAGATCGTTATCGCGGAGAAGCTCCGCAATGTCGCGTATCGCCTTTTTGTCGACGCTGAAACCAGGCATCGTCAACTTGCCCCCAGATGATGGTTACTTGACACGTTTGATGAGTTCGACGGCCGCTCTGAGCCCTAAAAGGTAACTGTCTTTTCCAAAACCGCAAATCACGCCGTCCGCAGCCTCGCTGATGAAGGAGCGATGACGGAAGGGCTCGCGCCGAAAGATATTCGACAGGTGGATCTCGACGACCGGTCCGGAGAACAGCCGCAAAGCGTCCAGAAGCGCCACGGACGTATGGGTAAGGGCTCCGGCGTTTACGATCAAGGCCGCAAATTGCCCGCCCGCTCCCTGAATCCAGTCGACGAGCTCACCTTCATGGTTCGACTGGCGGAATTCCACCTTTACTTTCAATTGCTTCGAGAGATCCTGCGTCGCCGTCTCGATGTCGGCAAGCGACTGCGAGCCATAAATCTCGGGCTCACGCTTTCCCAGCATGTTGAGATTAGGGCCGTTGAGGCACAGAATGGCGGTGGACTGTTTGGTCGGCATTATCAATCATTTATGACCGTGGCGGCCCGCCCTATATAATGCGTAATGGCTGGGCAGGGAAGCGCTGTCAGAAATCCGCGAACGGACGAGAGGAAAGGCAGATCGATGGCAAATCGGCAACAAGACCACGTTTTTATAACCGTTAACGGCGAAAAACGGGAATTCGAAAATGCCGGCACGGCGCATGATCTGCTGACGAGGCTCAAGCTCGATCCGGCCAAGGTTGCGCTGGAACGCAATCGTGAGATCGTCCCGAAGTCGGCCTATCAGACGACGCGGATTGCCGACGGCGACGTGCTGGAGATCGTCCATTTCATCGGCGGCGGCAATTTCGCCGACCCGGCGGACGATCTCACGGTCGCAGGGCGCACGCTGAAGTCCCGCCTGATCGTCGGCACCGGCAAATACAAGGATTTCGAGGAAACCCGTGCGGCGATCGAGGCGTCGGGCGCGGAAATGGTCACGGTCGCGGTGCGGCGCGTGAATATCAGTGATCCCAACAAGCCGATGCTGGTCGATTACGTCGACCCCAAGAAATACACCTATCTGCCGAATACCGCCGGTTGCTTCACGGCGGACGATGCGGTGCGCACGCTCAGGCTGGCGCGCGAGGCGGGCGGCTGGAACCTCGTGAAGCTCGAAGTCCTGGGCGACCAGAAGACGCTTTATCCGAACATGACCGAAACCCTGGCGGCGGCGGAAAAACTGATCGCGGAGGATTTCGAGGTCATGGTCTATTGCTCTGACGATCCGATAATGGCCAAGCGGCTGGAAGAGATAGGCTGCTGCGCGATCATGCCGCTGGCCGCGCCGATAGGGTCAGGCCTCGGGGTTCAGAATCCGGTGCATATCCGCCTGATCGTCGAGCAGTCCAAGGTGCCGGTGATCGTCGATGCGGGCGTCGGCACGGCCTCGGATGCCGCGATCGCGATGGAACTCGGCTGTGACGGCGTTCTGATGAACACAGCCATCGCCGAGGCCAAGAACCCGATTTTGATGGCGCGCGCGATGAAGCTCGCGGTCGAATCCGGCCGGCTGGCTTATCGGGCGGGCCGTATGCCGCGCAAGAAATACGCCGATCCGTCGTCACCGCTGGCAGGGTTGATTTAAGCTAGGCCGGAAGGCCAGAGGGCTTGGCCCGGCCATCCAGGTCTCTTGGTCGCTGGGATCTTAGCCTTGCTTAGTCGCTTGACGACGTGTCCTTCGTCCCGTCATTGCTGGAACGGGCGTCGGCGACGAGCGAGAGCATCTCGTCATAGGTGACGGCGCCGGGTACGAGCTTCTTGCCGAAGATGAAGCCGGGCGTGCCGTTGATGCCGATTTCCTCGCCGAGCTTGCGGGTTCGCGCGATGATGTCGTCGACCGCGGGATCCTTCATGTCCTTTTTCAGCTTGTCGGTATCGAGTCCGACCTTCTTGGCGATGCTCATGATCATGTCGGTGCTGAAGTCGCCGCGCGCCGCCATCATCGCATCGTGGAACTGGAGGTATTTGCCCTGTTTCCGGGCCGCGATGGCGGCATGAGCCGCGACGACGGATTCCTCGCTCAGGATCGGGAATTCGCGATAGACCACGCGCAATTTGGGATCGGCTTTGCGCAGTTTGACGACGGAGGGCTGAACCTGCTTGCAGTAGGGGCAGCGATAGTCGAAGAACTCGACCACCGTCGCGTCTCCTTTGGGATTACCCGCGATGAAGGCGTCTTTGGGATTGATGATCTCGTCCCAGTGAGACTGGATCGCCTTGGATACCCGGCGGTCCTGCAGCACCTGGACCGCTTCCTCGATCACCTCCGGGTTCTTCAGAAGATAGGATCGGATGATATTGCCGATCTCGTTCTTTTGCGCCGGCGAGAATTCGTCGGCTGCGGTCGTTGGCGTGGAGGGCGAGAGCAGAAAGGCGATGATCCCGGCCGCCAGAACGCCTGCGATGGCGACACTTGTCACACGTATCCAGCCGCGCGACCCCAAAGGGTGTTTCGTCATGGTTGGCTCACTTGTTCCAGTAAGATTGCGGCTGATAGCCCGAGCGCAGGTCCTGCTGTTGCTGGCTGGACGGATGCCTCATCTGCCAGAGCGTTTGCGGCCCTTGAGACGGCACATATTGCTGCTGCTGTTGTTGTTCGAAAGGCGGCGTTCCGCTGCTGTAGAAATGGAAGCCTTCCACGGCGTCGGGCTTGTCCGGGTTCTGGAGATCGAGCCGCTTGCCCTTCTTGTCGTTCATATTCGCCTGAATGACCGAGGTGATATCCAGGGCGCGCAACTGTGCCGGCGACCCCTTGGGTAGGTTTCGGGCGGCCCGGCCGGCCACATAGGCGGCTTCGGAGGCGCGGCCCGTCAACAGATAATTTTCGGCCGTTGCGAGATCGGCTTCGCCTTTCTGGCCGGTGTGAGTGTAGGCCGCAGCGAGCTGATACCAGGTGTCTGCGTTGTTCGGGTCCAGACGGGCCGCGGTCTTGAGATGCTCGATCGCTTCCTTGTCCATCGCGTCGTCGCCGGTCTGCACGAGGGCTGTGCCGAGCAGCGTCTGCAGCAGCGGCTCGTCGGGCCTCAGTTTGACGGATTGGCGAAGCGGCGGCACGGATTCCTTGACCTTCCCGCTTTCCAGCAGGATCTGGCCTTGCAGTTCCCGGAAATAGGGATCATCCGGATATTGATCGACGAGGCTCTTGACCTCCGCCATGGCCTGATCGAGATGCGCTTCGCGGTGATACGCCACGGCCCGGGCATACCGGGCGTAGAGGCTGTCGTCCGACTTGGGATATTCCTGCATCACCCGGGGCACCGGGTCCAGGAAGCCCCGCAGCTTGGCCTGCATGCGCTTGAACTGCTCGATATGCTTCGGCGTGTCGGGGGTGTCGTAATAGGGCGATTTCTTGGCCACGTCTTCCAGATGCGCGACACGTTCCGGGGTCAGCGGGTGATCAACCACGTAGGGATCCTGGTTCTTGACCAGAAGGGCCGTCTGGTCGCCCAGATACTGCAGGAACGAGATCAGGCCTTTGCCCGATTCATGGGCCTTTTCAAGATATTTCATGCCCGCCTGATCGGCCGCCGATTCCTGCGTCCGGCTGAATTTCGCGTAGACACGGCCAGCGAAGTCGCCGCTGCTGGTCATGATCGCCGCCCCGGCTCCGGGAGCGCCGGCCGCAACCGCCGCCGCGCCGAGCAGCATCGAGGCGATCGCCGTGGCCGTCGCGTTCTGGACACCCTCATTGGGCCGCGCCAGGTGACCGCCGGCGATATGGCCGGTTTCGTGGGCGATGACGCCGATCAGCTCGTTGGGCGAGCGAACCTGCTCAAGGAGCGCGGTGTAGAAGAACATCTGCTGGCCGTTGGCCGCAAAGGCGTTCAACTCCTTGCTCGCGATGATGTGCATCTCAACCGCATCGGGGTCCAGCCCCGCGGCCTTGAAGATGGGCCGGGCATAGCCCTTGAGGATGGACTCGATCTCGGCATCGCGGATGAGATAGGGCCCGCGATCCTGAGCGTAGGACTGCGACACCTGTGTGAAAACAAGGAGTGCAGAGGCGAAGACGATGGAAAGATGCTTGCGCAAAAGCGATGCTCCGCTACTTTGTCCACTCAACGTAGGATCGGACCTGTCCGGCGTCAATGCGCCAGAGTATCAGGATATCCGGGAACTAAACTAGTGTTGAAAGTCGGCCAAATCATGGCCGAGGTTGGAATTTGCCTGAGTATCGCCGAAATCCGGACGCGCTGAGTGCCGAGGAAATCCTGGGCGATCGCGCCATTTTCCTGTCAAAACGCAGCGACGTCTCACCGTTCATCGCCATGGATATGTTCCGCGCGGCGAATGAAATGGAAGCGCGCGCCGCCGAGACCGGCTTGTCGGTCGTGCATATGGAGCTTGGCCAGCCCGCGGTTCCGCCCCCGGCCCGTGTGATCGCCGCCGCCAAGCGCTCACTGGACGAGGGCCGGATCGGCTACACCGAGGCTCTCGGCATCCCGGCTCTCCGCGAACGGATCGCGCGGCATTACAAGGATTATTACGGCGTGGAGATTTCACCGTCCCGCGTCGTGGTGACGACAGGGTCTTCCGGCGCATTTCTTCTGGCGTTTCTGCTGGCGTTCGATAGCGGCGCCGCCATGGCGCTGGCCGACCCCGGGTATCCGGCCTACCGTAATATATTGTCCGTACTCGGCATTCGCCCGGTTTCGATGCTGGCCAGCCCCGAGAACGGCTTCCAGCCCACGCCGGCGCTTGTGGAAGCCGCCCGTTTGGGCGAAGGAGAGCAGGGGCTCGATGGCCTGCTGCTGACCAGTCCGGCCAACCCGACCGGGTCGATGATCGGCGCCGGAGACCTCAAGACCCTGATCGAATACTGCCGAACCCATGGCATTCGGGTGATTTCGGACGAGATCTATCACGGCATCACTTTCGGTGTCCGCGCGGAAACGGCGCTTGCCTATGACGATGACGCCGTCGTCATCAACTCCTTCTCCAAATATTTCTGCCTAACCGGCTTGCGCGTTGGCTGGATGGTCGTGCCGGAGAATTTCGTCCGGCCGGCGGAGCGCTTGGCGCAAAACCTCTTCATCTCGCCGCCCACCATGGCGCAGCATGCCGCGCTGGCCAGTTTCGATTGCCTGGAAGAGTTGGATGAGGTTGTGGCCGGCTATGCGCGTAACCGCGCGATGCTGATGGAGGGCCTACCGAAGGCCGGCTTCGAGGACTTTGCGCCAGCCAACGGCGCGTTCTACTTCTACGCCAATGTCGCCGAGCGGACCAATGACAGCGAAGCGTTCTGCCTGAAAATGCTTCAGGAAACCGGTGTCGCGACGACTCCGGGCACGGATTTCGACCATGCGCGGGGGCACGGCTATCTCCGGTTCTCCTTCGCCGGAAGCGGCGAGCAGATGGCCGAGGCGATCAAGCGTCTAAAGGCTTGGCGCCCGTAGACGTTCTAATCCTCGATTTGCCGGGTTTCGACGAGGATTTCCGAGTGTAGCGTCCGGTGCACCGGGCATTTGTCGGCGATTTCCATCAGGCGGGAGCGCTGCTCTTCCGAGAGATCTCCCTCAATCTCGATCAAGCGTTCGATCCGGTCGATCTTGCCGGTTTTCGTCTCGCAATTCTTGCAATCCTCGGCATGGATTTTCTGGTGGTTCAGGCGGACCCGCACGCGGTCGAGCGGCCATGATTTGCGCTCGGCATACATCCTGAGCGTCATGGATGTGCACGCGCCGAGGCCGGCGAGGAGGTATTCGTAAGGCGAGGGGCCGGTGTCATGGCCCCCGAATTCTTCCGGTTCGTCGGCCTTCAGCAGATGCGCGCCGATCCTCACATCCTGTTCATAGCCGCCGTTCCCGGTCTCCTCGACGACGACACGCTCGTGCTGCTCCCCGCTGGAGGCCGCCCTCTCGCGCGATGGCCAGTCGATATAACGGCTCGACCAGACGGCGATAACGCTGGCGACATAGCTCGCATCGGCTTCGTTCGTGAGCAAGTGATTGGCGTCGGCGAGGGACACGAAGCTCTTGGGGTGCTTCGCCGCCTTGAAGATCTTAGTGGCTTCGTCGATGCCGACGATCTCGTCCAGTGGCGCATGGAATATCAAGAGCGCCTTTCGAAGGCCTGCCAGTGTGTTCTCGAGCGGGTGGTCGGCTATATCGCTGAGGAAACTCTCGGCGACGTGGAACTGGCGCCCGCCGATGGTCACTTCGATATCGTCAATCTCGCTGCGGTCCTTGCGCGTGACATGGCCGGAGACATGGGACGGGTCCGCCGGCGCGCCGATGGTGACCACTCCCGAGACGGACTCAAGTCGCGCCGACGCGGCGATGACGGCGGTACCGCCGAAACTGTGGCCGATCAGCAGCTTCGGCGCCTGGTGATATTTGGCGAGGAATTTGGCGGCCGCGACGATGTCCTCGACGTTGGAGGAGAAGGTGCTTTGGCCGAATTCGCCCTCGCTTTCGCCCAGGCCCGTGAAATCGAACCGCAACGTCGCGATGCCCTGTTCGGCAAGCGATCGCGAGATCTTGGCAGCGGCGCGGCTGTCTTTCGAACAGGTGAAGCAATGCGCGAAAATCGCGAAGGCCAGCGGCGGGCCATCCGGCATTTCGAGCCGGGCGGAGAGGGGAACGCCTTGAGATCCTTCGAACGAAACCCGGGGCGCGGATTGAGACATGATGGCACCTTGCGATCGGACGTTTCACTGTCCGGTCAGCATAGTGACACCGACGTGCCGCATGAAAGGCGTTTTCCGCGTGTGGTCGTGCGACGAGCTAGAGGGCTATGTCGACGCTTTGCCCGAGGTGATTGCTCGCCGAATGCTTGGCGTCCTGTCGGCGTGCGTCTCGCTTCTCTTTGGTGTCGCTGCTGTCGGAACGCTCTGCTTCCTTGCGCTCGACGACCGTGTCGGCGGCCTTCTTGCTCGCGGCCGGGAGCGTTTGTGCTGGTGCGGCCTGCCCGCTGTTCTGCGAGATATAGAGAGCGTTACTGGTGGCGGAACCAATTTCCATACCGAAATCCTTCGGTTGTTGCCGGATACGGTCCGCTGTTTTGCGGCCGTGGATGGTTGCCCCTTCGCACGTTAACTTCTAACGAAGATTCCTTGCAAAACCCTTAATGATATTCACGAAAAAGTCGCTTCTCCACCATCGGATCGCTTCAGGTTTCGTTAACCCTGACGGGTCTACGGTGCGCGTTAAAGATCGTTTTAACGGGGAAATTCAGGCCGATGCGGACATCTTTCCATTCTGTCGGCGTCATCGGGCCGCTGTTGGCCGGATGCCTTCTGCTCGGCGCGTGCACGCACACCGTCAAGACTTTCGACGAAGGCTCCGGCGCCAATGTCGCGGCGCCGGTCCGCAATGCCTCAAAGGAGGAAGTCGCCAAGTCCCTCGTGCGTGTCGCGGATTCCCTGCGAGAGCGTGGCGAGTATGACACCGCGATCGGCGTTTACCAGCGGGCGCAGGCTTCCGATCCCAGGGATCCGGCGATTCCGCTCGGTCTGGCCAAATCGCTCTGGGCCGTGGGCGACTGGGAAGATGCCGGCCGGGCCTATCAAGAGGCGCTGAATCTCGATCCCGATAGTCACGAAGCGCAGATCGGGGTTGCCAACGCCTTGCTGGCGACCGGCCGCCTGGACGAAGCGGCCAAGCAGTTCAAGTCGCTGATCGCCAAGGCGCCGGAGGATCCCAAGACCTATAATGGTCTCGGCATCGCCTATGACCTTCAGGGTAAGCATGACGAGGCGCAACTGAATTACGGCATGGGCCTGGAAGTCGCGCCGAAAAATATTGGTCTCAAGAACAATCTCGCCGTTTCTTTCGCGCTCGCTCATGATTACGCAACCGCGATCGAGCTGTTGCGCGGCATGCCCGACAACCCCAAGACCCGTCAGAATATGGCGCTGGTCTATGGCCTGGAGAACAAGCCCAAGCTGGCCGCCAAGATGGCGAGCGAGGACCTGGACGAGCAGGCCGTTCAAAACAATCTCGCTTATTACGCCTGGCTGCGGGGCTTGAGCGGCGAGGCGCAGGCCGAAGCGGTCCTTCTCGGTCATCAGGCCAACAACGATGGTCAGCCGCAGCCTCGAAAAACGGCGGCGACTTCCACAAACGCGTCCGAGCCCTCAGTGCCGGCGGTTCCGGCCATTCCCGCCGAGACCAAGCCGCTTGCCGAGGCGGCCGGGCCGGTCGGCTCCAAATCGGTGAAAGATATCGTACCGGTGAATACGGGCGGCAAGATGATCCATGTTGGCTCGTCGTCGAAAGAGAAACCGGTGAAGATCCCGGAAAATCCGCCGGCGCCAGCGTTTGGAACGCACCACGCCACACCGGCGGCCGCAACGCACTCTGACGCCGATGATGCGCTTCAGTCGGCGGAGATTACCGCGCCGTCGAGGGCGCCGGTCCGGACGGACGGCGCCCCCGAGCCTCAGTCCGAGGAAATCATCATACCGCAATCGCCGGCGTCATCGGCCAAGACCGCCGACAAAGCCACAGCAAAGGCGAACGCACAGAAGCTTTATCAGGCGCAGCTGGCGTCCTTTCACACCTACGCCGAGACCGAAGGCGTGAAGAACAAGCTGGAGCGCAAGCACGGCGATCTTCTGAACGGATTCGATCTCGTCATCGAGCAGGCCGATCTTGGGCCGTCCAAAGGCTCCTACCATCGCCTGCGCACCGCGCCGGTTGCCGACAAAAGCAGCACCCAGGCCCTCTGTAAGGCGCTCAAGGCCACCGGGACCGCCTGTTATGTCGTCCAGGTCACGGGCCAGTCGGCTTCCGCCGTCGACCACCAGGGCTGAAATCCTCCGTAACAATTGTTTCAACTCAATGCGTCATACAGTCGGTGCGGACTAAATGTGACGCAAAGGCCGGCAGATACTGATCGTACGGGTGTGCGGTCGGCACGATGCTTGCAAAAAATGTTGTAGGTCCCTTGGTGGGAGGAAACAATGATCGGCGTTTTCTTGAGTGTCGCTCTAGCGTTGCTGGCCATGGCGGGCGGTTTTGCCTATGTGCGCATGCGTAAACCGGTAGCGGAGCCCGACTATTTTATGCCCATGTTGACACCGTCGCTGTCCAGGACGGCGACAGACGTGTCTCGTGATGAGACACGGTCCGGGCGCCACGTCCGGAAAGTTCGGGCGATCGATTTAGAGCAGGTCAGGTCGGCCGGCCTTTAGGCCGGACCGCGAGACAGGATCGGAAGAGGAGAGGGCTTCAGCCCGGATATTACGCCTCGTCGTGGTCGGCGCCGTTAGCCGCGGGGGCTGGGGTCGACGTCGAGGTGGTATCGTCCTCATCCAGCGGGTTGTCCGCATGGATGCAGCGGCCCTCGATATAGGCCCCTGTCTCGATACTCAGATCCGCGTGGTAGATATCCCCGATGACCTTGGCGGAACTGTCCAGCCGCACCTTGCGGGCGCGTATGGTGCCTATGACGGCTCCGCGCACATGCAGGGTTTCCGCCGCGATCGATCCGGTGATCGTCGCGTGCTCCCCAATCGTCAGGGTGCCGCACTTCAGCTCGCCTTCAAGCGTGCCGTCGAACTGAATTTCACCGGGGGTATTCATATCGCCGACGAACCGAAGGTCCGGTCCGATAATAGATGGCGCCGAGCGGGATTCGGCGGCTGCGGCATCTTTTTCAATCGGCTTGGTCTTTTTATTCTTTGATAACATACGAGGCTGCTCGGAAGAATTTCAGAGGATTCTGCAATTTGCCTTTGAACCAGATTTCATAATGCAGATGGGTCCCCGTACTCCGCCCCGTACTCCCCATGAGACCCACGACCTGACCTCGTTTCACGTGCTCACCTTTCTTCACCTTCGTGGCATAAAGATGGCCGTAACGGGTTTTAAAACCGTTACCATGATCGATTTCGACCATATTGCCATATGGGCCGTGTCGGCCAACGAAGGTGATAGTGCCCGGAACAGTGGCATGAACCGGCTCTTTCCAGTAGCCGGCCATATCCACGCCCGAATGAAACGCCCAGCGACCGGTGAACGGATCGCGGCGCTTTCCGAAGGGACTCGAGATATAATAATCGGTGACAGGCTTGCCGAGAGGCATGCTGAGCAGTGATTCGCGCAGACCGTCGAGCCGGCTGACCGCCTGAACCACATTGGCGAAGTCTTCGTTATCGGCGTTCTCGATAACGGCCGCACTCGCCTGACTGATCGGGCTCGGGAGCTTCAGCGCAAGTTCCGGCCCCCCGGTTCCGCCGGTCGGCTCGTCCAGCGCCGCAAGAAGTTTGTTGGGCGTGAGGCCGGTAATATCGACGAAATCGGCGAGTTCCGAGTATTCCTTATGCAGGCGGTCGTTCAGTTTTCTGGCGTCATTGTCCTGGTCGGACTTGATCGCGGCGACCCGTTGGTCGACATAACGCTCCCAGCCCGGATCGCCCGGCTTGGGTGGATGGGCCGCGTTGAACGACCTGACGCCGGTCTCGGCCGACGAAAACTGCCACCACTGATCGCCCGGATATGCCGAGGCATGAGGCGAGGGAGCGGACGAATCGGTGCCGGAGGTGCCCGACGCGTCCGAATTGTCGGCGTCATCGGGCGTGTCTGCACCCGTGTCCGGCGCGGTTACATCAGGCGCGGAGTTGGCGGCCGCCTGGGTCTGATCGGACTTGTCAGCCGCTTTGCTTGCTGCCGAGGCCTCGGCCGGTGCCTTGAACTTCATGTTGGGGTGCGATTCGATCTGCTTGGTAAGCTGATCGCTTTTCGCGACAAGACCGTCGAGCAGTTGTTGCCGGGTCTTCAACTCGTCGACGCTGGCGACCACGCCCTGCTGCAGCTTCAGCATTTCGTCGTTGAGCGAATTGTAGTCGGTCGCCAGGCGCTCGATATGCGCATCCTTGGCGGCGATGATCTTGTCCTTGAGAAGGAAATTGCCGGTTGTCAGGCCAACCCAGCCCGCAAACACGAATAGCACACAGGCCAGTAACACCTGGACCCGGGTCGTGAACGTGACGAATTTAACGGCGCCGTCGGTGCGGACGAAAATCTGACGATCCGGAAAGGTCGCTTTCACGGCTTCCCGAAAGCGGCGGAACTCGCGAACTAGCATTTAGGTTTACCCTGTACTCTCGCTTGTCAAAACCGACCTCTCTGGGGAGACCGGTTTCCTCCCCCGCAACAACCTGAGAAATATGCCACAATTCCTTGCTGGGGTGTTACTCAATTCTTCCCCACGCGACTAAGGCAGCTAAATCAAACGATTAAATCACGGGACGGTAAGGTTAACGCGAAATAAATGATACACGTGATTTGCGCAATGCTGATTCGGCCTCCTGCAACACATTGTCTCGCCTGCGATTGATTATCAGCCGATGATCGGTGTCTTTCCGGCGCGCATTCTTCATCCTTTGCCGCCTCTGTTTTCTTTCGCTCGTGGGGTTGCGACCGCGGTCGGCCGGCGCCATCGTTCACTTGCGAAGATGTCAACAAGTTAAACCGTTCTGGTATGGCCAGTTGACGCACCGAAGCAGTTGGAGAACACTTGTTTCTACGTTGGAGCGTCAACACAGTCGGATGGCTGCAACGCGAATACGAATGGCGGCTGGGTGGGTTGAACAGCAAGGGAGACCGCACCGGATGGCGTCATTCAAGGGGAGAAGTATGATGGGGGTGAGCGGGATGCGGAAGCACCGGACTCAATTGATGGAAAACGACGGGATGGCTGCCGGTAAGAGCTGGCTTGCCGCAAAGGCCGCGCTGGCCGGTCTGGCGATGGGTGCGGTGATGGCCGTGAGCGGCGGCGCCTTCGCAACGCAGTCACAGCCCGGCAAGCCGGATTTTTCTGGCATGTGGCTCGGTTCGGAGATCGGCCAGGGGCCCGCGACCGTAAATGGTCACAAATCGACCAGTTGGCCGCATCCGGCGCCATTGACCGAAGCGGGCAAGAAGGCGCTGGCGAATTTCAACATTAAGACCGACGATCCGCCCGAGCGGTGCCTTCCGTGGGGATTCCCACGCGATGTCGTGTTCAATTTCTATCCGATGCAGCTCTTTCAGACCAAGAAGGAGCTGCTGATGCTGTTCGAATACGAACCGATCCCGCGGCGTATCTATCTCGACGGCCGCGACTTCCCGACCGACCTTCCGCCGCAATGGTTCGGCTATTCGATCGGTCACTGGGACGGCGATACGCTCGTCGTCGAGACCAAGAATATTCGCGGCGACAACATCCTGACGACCAGCGGCCTGCCTCAGAGCGCCAAGATGCATGTTACCGAGAGGTTCACGCTGCTTGATGGCGGCAAGACCCTCGAAGTCAAGGTAAAGGCCGTGGATCCGGTTTATTACACAAAGCCGCTGGAACTGACGGTCTATTGGGGCCGCAGCAATGTCGAGCAGCATGAATTCGTATGCGTCGAAGGGCTGGACGAGCAGGTAAACGTGCCGAAAAGCGCTCAGGACGACAGTATTGCCAAGGACCTTAAATGAAAAAGTCTGTCATGTTTCTCGCCGCGTCGATCGCCGTCGGCGCGATCACGCCTGTCGTTGCCCATCATTCCGTGGTCGCCTATTTCGACATGAAACAGGACCTCGTTCTGAAGGGCGAGGTCGACGAATGGGTGTTCAGGGCGCCGCACGCCGTTCTGAAATTCGTGGTCAAGGACGACAAGGGCCAACTGCAATTGTGGCGCGCTGAAACCCTTCCGTCCAACCTGTTGTTCCGCAAGGGCTGGCGGTTCAATACGCTGAAAAAGGGTGATCCGGTGACCGTCTACGGCCACCCTTCGCTCGATACCCACCGTCACGCGATGGTGCTCTCGAAGGTCGTCCTGAGCGACGGCCGGGAGCTCAATCCGATGAAGAAGGTCGACAAGCCGCAATAGCAGGCGGCGATTTGTCTCAAGTCGAAATGTGCGTGATTTGCCAATAGCTTGACTTGGTAAGGTGGTTTGGTTACCAATTAGGCTAGCCGAAAAGTGAAGAGCAGGTTGGTATCCCTGCCCTCGCCGCAAGGCGGGTTCCGTCCGCTCGTCGGTCACGACGAGCGTTTCCCACGGCGCAGTCTTTGACCGATCGGTCCAGGGATGCGCGTGGGGTTTTGTTTTTCGGGTTCTCAAACGCGCGCCCTTCCGAGGCAGAGGGAGAGCAGGTGCGTGGTTTCAAGCGGAAAAGTTCGGCGGACCCCCGCCCTGACCTGGGTCGCGACGGTCGTCGTGCTTGGCGCCGTGATCGGCGGCCTCTATCTGTGGCATTCGTCGCGCATGGCGGCGCCTCAGAGGGGCGCCCGTCCGCCGGTTGCCGTTGCGACGATGGTGGTGAAGCCAGAAGACGTGCCCGCTTATCTTCAAGAGGTGGGGTCCGTCACGGCGGTGCGCCAGGTGGTCTTGACGCCGGAGGTCGGCGGTCTGGTGACTGGAATCAAGTTCGATTCCGGCGATGCCGTAAAGGCCGGAACAGTGTTGGTGCAACTCAACGACGCGCCGGAACGCGCCGACCGTCAGGCGGCCGAGGCCAAAGCGGCATTGGCGGAGCGCCAGTTGGCGCGAGCGCAGCGCCTTGTCGGGACCGGAGCCATGTCACGGGACGTGCTGGACCAGCGCCGTTCGGATCGGGATCAGGCAGTCGCGGCCATCAAGCAACTCGACGCCCAGATTGCGCAAAAGCAGATCCGCGCCCCGTTCAGTGGCGAACTCGGTCTTCGGAAGGTCAATCTCGGCCAGCATCTCAATCCTGGTGACGCGATCGCTACTTTGACGGATCTGAGCCGGATCTATGTGGAATTCGCGGTTCCGCAGCAGGATCTGAACCAGTTTGCGCCGGGCGCGACGGTGTCCGTCACAACGGATGGATGGCCCGGCCGGACCTTTACGGGCAAAGTGAACGCGATCGAGCCCCAGATCGACCCCAATACACGAAACGTGACGGTTCAGGCGCTTCTGCCCAATTCCGATCACGCCCTGCGGCCCGGCATGTATGTGAATGTCGCCCTGAGCCTGCCGTCGGAACATAACGCGCTGCTCGTGCCGGTGACGGCCATTCAGACCTCCGCATCCGGCGAAAATGTCATTGTCGTCAAAGGAGCGACGTCGGAAGGCGGCGGTACGGCCGACATCGTGCCTGTAGAGACCGGCCGGCGCGTCGGCGATCGGGTCGTGGTCACGCGTGGTCTCGATGCCGGCGATATCGTGGTGACAGAGGGGCAACTCCGGGTGCAGCCCGGCGCGGCCGTCACGAGTGTTTCGTCCGGACGGGCGGGAGGTCGGTAGGTGAAATTCACCGATGCCTTTATCCGCCGCCCGATCCTCTCGATCGTCGTCAGCCTCCTGATCCTGCTCGTCGGCGCGAGCGCGCTGTTCGGCCTGCAAGTCCGCGAATACCCCTATATGGAAAGCGCGACGATCCAGATCGACACGGCGTTTCCGGGGGCGACACAGGAGGTCATGCAGGGCTTCGTTACGACGCCCATCGTTCAGGCGATCGCTTCGGCCAGCGGCATCGAATACATCACCTCGACCTCGAGTTAGGGGATGAGTCAGATCAAGGCGAAACTCGTCTTGAATGCAAACTCCGACCGCGCGATGACGGACATCCTCGCAAAGGTCTCGCAGGTGAAATATCGCTTGCCGATCGGCGCGGCCGACCCTGTCATCACCAAGGTGACCGATGCCGAATCCGCCGTCGAGTATATCGCCTTTGTCAGCGACACATATCCGATCCCGCGGCTCACCGATTTTATCACCCGGGTCGCTCAGCCGTTGATCACGGCCGTTCCCGGCGTCGCCACGGCTGCGATTCAAGGTGGTCAGACCCTGGCGATGCGGATCTGGGTCGATCCCGACAAGCTCGCCGCGCGCGGCCTCACCGGAGCGGATCTCGTCTCGGTCCTGCGGGCCAACAACGTCCAGGCGGCGCCCGGTCAGCTCAAAGGGGCGGAGACGGCGATCAACATTACGGCCGCCACCGATCTGCGCAGCCCGGAAGATTTTCGTCAGATCGTGATCAAGCGTGACAACCAGGGCATCGTTCGGCTCGGTGATGTGGCGACGGTTGAGCTCGGCGGCGAGAATTATGACAGCAACGGCACTGCCGCGGGCCATCGCGCGGTCACGATCGCGGTTTCGCCGACGCCGGACGGCAATCCGCTCGAGATCGTCAAGGCGGTGAAGGCGCTTCTGCCCCAGATCCAGAAGGTTGCGCCGCCGGGGGTCAAGGTCTTCAACGATTACGACGTGGCCCATTTCGTCAACAGTTCTATCGACGAAGTGATCCGCTCGTTGCTCGCGGCAGTCGCCATCGTCGTGCTCGTCATTTTCCTCTCTCTCGGATCGGTTCGGGCGGTGCTGATCCCGATCATGACCATCCCACTCTCGCTGGTGGGCACGGCCGCGCTCATGCTGTTGTTCGGATTTTCGCTGAATTTGCTGACCTTATTGGCCATGGTCCTCGCCATCGGGCTCGTGGTCGATGATGCCATCGTCGTGGTCGAGAATATCCATCGTCATATCGAAGAGGGCTATACGCCGGTCAACGCGGCCCTTATGGGCGCCCGGGAGATCGTCAGCCCGGTGATCGCGATGACGATCACACTGGCCGCCGTCTACGCCCCGATCGGCCTGATGGGCGGCCTGACGGGCGCCTTGTTCCGGGAGTTCGCCTTTACCTTGGCGGCAGCGGTGATCGTCTCGGGCGTCATCGCCTTGACCCTTTCGCCCATGATGAGCAGTCGTCTGCTCCGCCCGAAGACGTCCGAAGGCCGGTTGACGCGGGCGATCGAGCGCAACATGACGCGCCTGATAGCGGCGTATGGCCGGTTGCTCGGCGGTGCGCTTGCTGCCCGCGGCGCCGTGCTCCTCGTCGGTGTGGTCATTCTGGCGACGATTGTCGTTTTCTTCACGGGGGCCAAGCGGGAGCTCGCGCCTCAGGAAGATCAGGGCGTGGTCATCGTGAACACCAAGGCTCCGCGCTATGCGAATGTGAACTATGTGGCGCGGGCCTCGGAAGCGATCGAGAAACTGTTCGAGAAGCTGCCCGAGTTCGAGACGAGCTGGTTCAATAACAGTTCGACCAGCGCCTTCGGCGGCGTCGTGCTCAAGGACTGGTCCAAGCGGGATCGCAATTCCGACGCCGTTCAGGCTCAGCTCACCAGAGAGGGCGCCCAGATTCCGAGCATGTCCGTCACCGTGTTCCAAAAGTCATCGCTGCCCAGCGGCAGCAATGGATTGCCCGTGCAGATGGTCGTTCGGTCCGCCGACGATTTCCCGGTCCTGTATGCCGCCATGGAACGCATCAAGGGCGAGGTCAGGGGCAGCGGACTGTTTGCATTCGTCGACAGCGACCTGGCTTTCGACAGCCCCGAAGCACATATCTCCATTGATCGCGGAAAGGCCGGCGACCTTGGTGTATCGATGGCGCAGATCGCGGATGCGCTCGCCGTTCTGGTCGGCGAAAACTATGTCAGCCGCTTCAACTGGCACAATCGATCCTATGACGTGATCGTACAGGCCCCGGCCGACGAGAGACTGACGCCGGAGAATCTCGGACAATATTACGTCAGGACGTCCTCGGGTAAGCTCGTGCCCCTGTCCACCGTCGTCCATATCGACATGCGGCCGCAGCCCAACGTCCTGCCGCAGTTCAATCAGCTCAACTCGGCGACACTTTCGGCCGTCCTGGCGCCCGGCGTGACGATGGGGCAGGCCGTCAGCCTGCTGCAAGGGCTGAAGCTGCCGCCCGGCATGTCGCTCGACTGGCTCTCGAACAGCCGGCAGTTCGTGACCGAGGGTAATCGGCTGACATACTCCTTCCTCTTCGCGTTGGTCGTGATCTTCCTGGTGCTCACCGCGCAGTTCGAAAGTTTCCGGGATCCGCTCGTCATCCTGGTGACCGTTCCGCTTGCCGTCTGCGGGGCTCTCGCGCCGCTCTATCTCGGCTTCACCACGCTCAACATCTACACGCAGATCGGCCTCGTGACGCTGATCGGCCTGATCTCGAAGCATGGCATCCTGATGGTGTCCTTCGCCAATCAGCTCCAGAGGACAGAGGGATTGGACCGGATAGCCGCGATCCGGCGGGCCGCCGCAGTCCGGATGCGCCCGATTTTGATGACGACTGCGGCCATGGTAGCCGGCCTCGTGCCGCTCGTGTTCGCGGGAGGCGCCGGCGCCCAGAGCCGTTTCGCGATCGGTATCGTCGTCGTGATGGGCATGCTCGTCGGCACGCTGTTCACCCTGTTCGTGCTGCCGACGATCTACAGCCTCATCGCGGGCGACCATCGTAAAACGGCGAGCGATGCGACCGAAACCGGCGACGTCGCTGACGGTGTCGGTCAGCCCGCGCTATTGCACCGGCAGGGTGGGGCCGAATAGGCCCGGTAAGGAGCCTACAAGGCGTTCACGGCCTCCAATACAGCATCGACGTGACCTTTGACCCGGACTTTGCGCCAGATCTTGCGGATCTTGCCCTTGCCGTCGATCAGGAAGGTCGAGCGGTCGATTCCCATATATTTCCGGCCGTAATTCATCTTCTCGACCCACACGCCGTACTCCTCGAGCACTTTTCCGTCCTCGTCGCTCGCAAGAATGACGGAGAGATCGTGCTTGGCCTTGAAATTGTCGTGCCGTTTGACACTGTCCGTCGACAGGCCGATGACCACCGCACCTGCTTTCTTGAAGGCGTTTGCTTCGGCGGTGAAGTCCTTGGCCTCGGTCGTGCAGCCGGGCGTGTCGTCCTTTGGATAGAAATAGAGAACGACTTTCTTGCCCTTGAAATTCTTCAAGGAAACGGTCTCGCCGCCATCGCGCGGCAGGGTGAAATCCGGGGCGCTATCGCCTTCCGTGAGAGACTGAGTCAAAAGAGGCCTCCTTCCTGTTTTTCGACCGGTTCCAAAGATGACGGATCTACGTCGCCGGCCGGTTTCTGGATCAACTCGCCGAATGCGTCAAATACCGACTGCTCGGCCGAGCGGATCCGGTTCTCGAGATCGTCGAAGCTTTCGGCGCCGCTTGCCGCCGCGAGTGCGCGGCGGGCGCCCGTTGGCGTGGTCTCGGGCGAGAATTTGTCGCCGAAATAAAGCCGCAGCACGCCTTGGACTCTGATCAGAAAACGCGCCGCGTCGATCAGGCGGTCGGCCAGCTGTTCCTCCAGCCGTCCTTCCTGCTTCAGGCTCTGGAACGCGCCGATGGTGTTCTGATGCAGAACGGCCTGGAAGTCGGGCGCATCGCGCAGTTGCAGATACTGGCAGATGAATTCTATATCGATGATGCCGCCACGGACATATTTGAGGCTCCAGATATCGCTGGTGCCGTATTCAGCGTCGATCCGGCGGCGCATGTCCGCTACGTCCCAGACAAGGCGATTGGCGTCCCGTTGCCCGGCCAGCACGGACCTAATCGTATCCGAAATACCGTCGAGAAGCGGGGCAGGGCCGATGATCGGCCGGGCGCGGGTAAGCGCCATACGCTCCCATGTCCAGGCATGCTCCCGGTGGTAGCGCTGGAACGTTTCGAGCGAGGTCGCGACGGGGCCGGCGCGGCCGGACGGCCGCAGCCGCATATCGACCTCGTAGAGGCGGCCCTCGCCGGTCAGCGCCGTGATCGCGTTGATGAAGCGTTTGGAAAGTGTCGCGAAATAATGGGGAGCCGAGAGCTGCCTCTGTCCGTCCGACTGGGCGTCCGGCGGGCAGTCGTCATAGATGAAGATGAGGTCCAGGTCGGACGTGAAGGTCAACTCCCGTCCGCCGAGCTTTCCCATGGCGACCACGGCCATCTCGGCCCCGTCGATCCGGCCGTGCTTGGACACGAATTCATCGAGCACGCGCGGCATCAGCGCCTGCAAGGCGGCCTCGGCGAGATCGGACTGAGCGCGTCCGGCCTCGGCGGCGTCGATGACCTTGCGCAGCACATGGACGCCGACCTCGAAGCGCCGGTCATTGACTTTGCGCCGGATGATATCCAGTACGTCCTCAAAGTCGCGCGCCTGCTTCAGCGCCTCGTCGAGCTCGTCCAGCAACGCGCTGCGATCCGGCAGCGGCTCGAAGAAATCTCCGCTGATCATGGCGTCGAACAGCAGGACGTTGCGGCCCAACAGCGCCGCGAGGCCGGGCGCGCTCCCCATGATCTCGGCGAAGAGTTCCAGCAACCAGGCATTGGCCTGAAGCAGCGAGAAAAGCTGCACGCCAGCGGGCAGCTTCGACAGAAATTCATCGAACCGGGTGAAGGCCGCGTCCGGGTCGGCGGTGTGTGAAAAGGCTTCGACGAGCGGGGGGGTGAGGTTGCGCAGCAGGTTGCGAGCCCGTTCGCTCCGGCAGGCGGGGTAGCGGCCGAGCTGCCAGGCTTCGATGATCGCAACCACCTTGCTCGGATCCCGATAGCCGAACTCGGCGATCTCGTCCTTTGACGGCATCCGCTCTTCGGCGGCCTCGGCGCCTTCCTGATCGTAAGGCAGCGTTTCCTGAAACAACTCGTCGTAATGGGTGCTGACGGTCGTGAGGACCTTCAACAGTGCCGTCTTGAGCGCATCGCAGTCTTCGTAGCCCAGAAAAATCGCGACGCGATCCAGTCCCGCCTCGTCATCGGGTAGTTCGTGGGTCTGCGCATCGTCGATCATTTGCAGGCGATGCTCGACGCGTCTGAGGAATTTATAGGCGTCCGAAAGCTCATTGCGGCAGGCCTCGTCGATATAGCCGCCCGCTTCGAGGGCCTTGAGCGCTCCGAGCGTCGTCGGATCACGGAGAGACGCGTCGCGCCCGCCGGCGATCAGTTGATGGCTCTGGACGTAAAATTCGACTTCCCGGATACCGCCCGGGCCGAGTTTCACGTCCTGTCCGGCAAAGCCGATGCCTTCATGGCCGTGATGCTTGTGAATGCGGGTTTTCATGGCGTGGACGTCCGCCATGGCCGCGTAATCGAGGTGCTTGCGCCAGACGAACGGTCTGATCTGGGCGAGGAATTCCTGTCCGGCTGCGATGTCGCCCGCGATCGGGAGGGCTTTGATCATCGCGGCGCGTTCCCAGTTCAGGCCGACGCTCTGATAGTAATATTCCGCCGCTTCCGCCGAGATCGCGACGGCGGTGGCTCCCGCATCGGGCCTCAGCCGCAGATCTGTCCGGAAGACATAGCCGTCGGCCGTGCGGTGCTGCATGACCTTCACGAGATCGCGGGTGATCCGGATAAAGCAGTCGCCGACGTCCCGTTTGCCGGTATAGCGGGCGACATCGGCGTCGTAGAGGACGATCAGATCGATATCGCTGGAGTAGTTAAGCTCCCCCGCACCCAGCTTGCCCATGCCGAGCACGATATAGCCCGACCCCTTGGCCAGTTCCGCGTCGGCAGGCGTGTCGGGCGACGGCTCGACATGCTCCGGCCAGGCCAGGTCGCCGGAGATCATGCGCTGGCGCAACAGATGACTGGCCGCCAGCGAGGTGGCGAGCTTGGCGAAGTCGGACAGTGCCCCCGTGACGCGCTCGACGCTCCAGACCCCGGTGATATCGGCGACGGCAGTGACGAGCGCCATGTTTTCCTTGGCGCGTCGCAAGGCGGCCATCAGTTCCTGCATGGTCGCGAGCCGGGGGACTTCGGACCCCACTTTCGCCATAATATCCTGCCATAGAACATCCGGGCCTTGCTCCAACAGACGGACGGCGAAAGCCGTATCGCGCATGAGCAGGCGGGAGAGATAGGGGCTATTTCCGAAGATGCAGTCCAGCAGACGGCGGGCGGGCGATCCCGTTTCCGGCTCGGGCGCGTCGGCGGCGATCCAATCCTCAAGACGATGAGCGACCACCTTCTTATCGTAAGGCTCGGGGATTGCCGTGATGTCGCAGGAAAATAGTTTCATCTACGGATATCGTAATTCAGGCGGAAAACTGCGAAAAGCGTTGGAATTGGGTTGCGGCTAGGGCGACCTTATACCACTTCGGATAACCTGAGCACCGGAATAGCCGGCCACCGTGATTAAACCGACCGCGAAATTTATTGCTGAAGGCATCGGCACGCTTCTTCTGGTTGTCGTGGTCGGGATCGCGCTGCTGGCCTGGCGATTGTCCGCCGGCCCGATATCGCTGTCCTTCCTGACGCCACAGATCGCGGAGGCCCTGCATCTCGGGGCGGACAGCGGTTACCGCGTCAAGGTCAAGAACACGGAACTTGCCTGGGGCGGCTGGGACCGCACGCTGGATCTTCGCGTCACCGGGACGTCGATCTACGACTCCGGCAATAACGAGGTCGTCTCTCTTCCGGAGATTTCTTTCGGAATCAGCGGCCCGGCGCTGGTCCGCGGCATGATTGCGCCGACCAGCCTGGAGATCATTTCGCCGACCTTCAAATTGATTCGGCGAACGGATGGCACGATCGGCATCGACGCCCAGCCCATGCCGGACAATCCCGCAAGTTCCCAGGCGCTGCAGAATTTTCTCGCCGTGGTCGCCGAAAGTCTCGATGGCGCCCCCGACAAATCCAAGGCCTCCGGCTATCTGACCCGTATCAGCATTACGAACGCGGACGTGACGATCGTCGACGAGCCGACGGGAACATCCTGGCGCGTGCCGTCGCTTCATCTGGACGTGGTGCGCGACAATCTCGGTCTCTCCGGCAACGCGTCCGGTAACGTCGTCGCAGGGCTGGATCAGTGGCCGATCGACGCCACTGCGACTTATAGCGTGGACCGGGGCACCATCGTCGCGCAGATGCGGTTCAGCGGGGTCGAGCCCAACAAGCTGGCCGCGCTCAGCCCGTCCTTTTCGTCTCTGGCCGGCTTCAAGTTTCCGATCAGTGGAACGATCCGGACGGAATTCACGAACCTCAAATCCACGCCGGTCATCAATGTGGATCTGAGCGGCGGCGAGGGCAGTTTCAGTCTGCCGGGCGTCTTCGACAAGCCGCTCTCGATTGCCCAGACCTCGTTCAAAGGCTCTTACGACAAGCACGCGAAGCGGATCAGCATCGAGAACGCCTTTGTCGAAAGCAACGGCACGAGTTTCGAAGGGGACGGCGTCCTGGACCTCGCCAGTGACGGCGTCGGCATCAAGCTGTTCGGGACCGTCCTGTCGCTTCCTTTCGACAATCTGAAATTGTTCTGGCCGCCGGATCTGGCCGCCGGCACGCGAAGCTGGGTGGTAGACAATATTCGCGACGGCATGATTGACGACGCGCAGGTGCTCGTCTCCATAGATCCGGGCATGATCGGCAAGGGGCCGCTGCCGCCGGACGCCATCGATGTCGCGTTCGACTATCATGACATGACCGCCGAATATATGCGCACCATGCCGCCGGTGAAGCACGGCAACGGCCATGCGAAACTTACCGCCCGGACGCTGGATGTCTATATGGATAGCGGCACGATGGCCGATGATCTGAAGATGCATGACGGCGAGCTGCATATTACCGGTATCGGGATCAAGGGCGCGGCGGCGGCGGATGTCGAGACCGTGGTGGACGGGCCGGCCAGAACCATGCTGCAGGTTTTGGACAACAAGCCGCTCGGCTTTCCCACAAAATTCGGCATTCCGCCGAGCGCGGTCACCGGCCGTTCCTCGACGCACGCGAAGTTCCAGTTTCCGCTTGGCTCCCGGATCGCGCTCAATAAGGTCCGCTTCGCGGCGGCGTCTAATCTGGATCAGTTGTCGATCGACGGCGTGTTCGGCGGCGCCCGTATGACCGACGGCAAGCTGCAGCTTCAGGTCAATACCAGCGGGCTTGAGGCTTTGGGCTCGGTCACCATGTTCGGCGTTCCGGTGGATATGACCTGGACCGACAATTTCCATGCATCCAAGGGGACGCCCGCGTCTAAATACGTCTTCAACGGCATTCTCGACGACGCCCAGCGGCATGAGCTCGTCCCGCTTCTGGCGGACTATATCAGCGGGCCTGTGCCGCTGAGCGTCGAAATCACCAGCGCCGGCCCTGGCTCCGGGCAGGGTTCGGGATCCTTCGACCTGAAGGACGCCGCGGTCGACATGCCGGCGCTTACCTGGTCGAAGCCCCGCGATGAGGACGGCAAGGTTACCTTCGCGTTTACGGCCGGAGCGGGCGGGCTGGACGTCACATCTTTCGACGTGAGCGGTGGCGGACTGACGGCCAACGGCCATCTGCACTATGCCGGCGCGGACAAGCCGGCCGAGTTCGCCGTCGATCATCTGTCGGTCGGCAAGACCGACATATCCGCTCGGATCAATCGCGACGATCAGGGCGATTACACGATCAACATGACCGGCCCGAGCTTCGACGCCGGGCCGTCCATCGACAGCGCGCTCAGTTCGTCCGGGGAAAACGAAAACATGCCGAACCTGACCTTCACGGGAAAGGTCGATCGGTTGGTCGCCTTGAATGACGTCGTCGTGCATAACGTTACGGCGTCGGTTATCCATCGCGACAATCTCTGGCGCGAGGCCACGATTCACGGCGATCTGGACGGCGGCAAGTCGCTCAATGTTTCGATCAGGCCCGAGGAGGCGGACCACCGAACGGTCTCGATCACCTCCGACGACGCCGGCACGGTCATTCGCGCTCTCGATATGTATGGCAACGCCAAGGGCGGTACGCTGACGCTCACGGCCGATATCGACAATTCCAAGCCCAACAGCCCGATGAGCGGACGTCTCAGGGTCGACAGGTTCTCCGTCGTCAACGCGCCCGGTCTCGCGAAGCTTTTGACCATTGGTTCGCTGACCGGGATCAGCAATCGTCTGCGCAATGAGGGACTGGCTTTCAAGCGGCTCGATGCGCCGTTTCAATTCCATTCAAGGGTATTGCGGCTCGGCGAATCCCACGCCGTGGGGCCGGCGATCGGCTTTACCCTCCAAGGCGTGGTCGATCAGAACCGGGATATGGTGGATCTGCGGGGCACGATCGTGCCGGCCTACACGCTCAACAAGTTCCTGGCGGGGGTGCCGGTGCTTGGAACGATTCTGTCGGGCGGCGATTCCGAGGGTGTGTTCGCCTTCACCTACAGTGTCAAAGGCACGATCGGCGAGCCGAAGATCGACGTTAACGCGCTCTCCGGCCTCGCGCCCGGGCTTATCCGCAAGATCATCTCCGGCGGTGACGGCGGATCCAAGAAATTCGATGCCGAGGCGGCCGAAGGCGAAGATGCGGCGAAGAAAAACACGCCGGCCAAAACGCCGGACAAGGCCGCGCCGCAATAAGCCGATCTTACTCCGGCCGGACGAGTGCGTGCTTTTTCTTGCCCGAGGATAGCTTCACGACACCATCGGTGTTGACGTCGTTCGCCGTCACTTGCGCCGCTTCGTCGCCGACCTTCTCGTCGTTCACCCGGGCTCCGCCGCCCTTGATGAGCCGGCGCGCTTCGCCTTTTGAGGCGGCCAATCCCGCCTCCACGAAGAGATCGACCACGGCCCGGCCGGCTTCGAGCTCGGCGCGGCTGACCGTGATCGTGGGCAGTCCCTCGGCGGACGCGCCTTCCTCGAAGGCCTTTCGCGCGGTCTCGGCGGCCTGGGCCGCGGCGTCGGCGCCGTGGCACATCTTGGTCGCTTCGTCGGCGAGAACCTTCTTGGCGTCGTTGATTTCCGCTCCTTGAAGCGCGCCGAGCCGGTCGATCTCGTCCATTGGGAGGTCCGTGAACATCTTCAGGAACCGGGCGACATCGGCATCCTCGGTGTTGCGCCAGAATTGCCAGAAATCATAGGGCGACCGCATGTCGGCGTTGAGCCAGACCGCGCCCTGAGCGGTCTTGCCCATCTTCGCGCCCGAGGCCGTCGTGATCAGCGGCGTGGTCAGCCCGTATGCCGACTTGCCCTCGACCCGGCGAATGAGCTCGATGCCGTTGATGATATTGCCCCATTGATCGGAGCCGCCCATCTGCAGCACGCAGTCATGGCGCCGGTTAAGTTCCAGGAAGTCGTACGCCTGCATGATCATGTAGTTGAATTCGAGGAACGTCAGCGGCTGCTCCCGGTCGAGCCGCAGCTTGACGCTGTCGAATGTGAGCATGCGGTTGATCGTGAAATGGCGGCCGTAATCGCGCAGGAACGGCACGTATTCGAGATGATCCAGCCAGTCGGCGTTGTTCACCATGATCGCGTCGGTCGGGCCGTCGCCGAATTTGATGTATTTTGCGAAGCTGGTCTTTATGCCTGCGATATTGGTGTTGATCTGGTCGTTGGTGAGCAGTTGCCGCGACGTATCCTTGCCGGACGGATCGCCGACTTTTGTCGTTCCTCCGCCGATGATCACAATGGGCTTATGGCCGGACTTCTGCAGGGTGCGCAGGAGCATGATCGAAACAAGGTGGCCGATATGCAAACTCGACGCTGTACAGTCAAATCCTGCATAGGCCGTGACGATCGCGCTATTGGCGAGGGCGTCGAGGCCCTCGATATCGCTGCAATCCTGCATATAGCCTCTCTCCGTAAGGGTGCGGAGAAATTCGGATTTAAAACTGCTCATCATAAACTCCGAGACGTGGTCTAATTATCGGATGTGCCGCTGTCTCGAGGCGGGCGCAACCGTTTAGCACAGAGGGTGTTCCCGCACAATTAATGCGGATAGATGTTTGATCAGGGGGACAGAGGGGAAATGCGGGCAATAGGATTGATGAGCGGCACGTCGATGGACGGGGTGGATGCGGCCGTGGTCGAAACCAACGGTGAGACAATCTCGGCGTTGGGGCCGTCTCGCTATACGCCGTTCGACGACGCCACCAGGGCCCTGCTTCGGGATGCCGTCAAGGTGGCGAGGGCGTTGGAAACGCCAGATCCGGCCGCGCCGGCCGTCAAACAGGCCGGGCGGGCGATCACCGAGCTTCATATTGAGGCCGTCTCGCGGCTTGTCGCCGATAACGCGCCCGATTCCGCCGGAATCGACATCGTTGGGTTCCACGGCCAGACCATCAACCATCGGCCTGATCTGGGCTGGACATGGCAAATCGGCGATGCGGCCGCCCTTGCCAAAGCCACCGGAATCGATGTCGTGGCGGATTTCCGTAGTCAGGACGTGGCCGAAGGCGGACAGGGTGCACCTTTCGCGCCCCTCTACCATTGGGCCTTGAGCCGCTCGCATGCGCCCGGTCTGGCGCGGCCCGAGGCCTGGCCGATCGCCGTTCTGAATATCGGCGGCGTCAGCAACCCGACGTTCATCCCGTCTGAAACATGCCCCGCGGAGGACTTGATCGCTTTCGATTCCGGGCCCGGCAATGCGCTTATCGATGATTGGATGCTGAGGCATACCGGCAAGTCGATGGACGAGCACGGCGCTCATGCCCGGCGCGGAAAGATCAATGCCAAGGCTCTGGAAAGCCTTCTAGGCCATTCCTATTTCGACCGTCCCGTCCCGAAATCGCTGGACCGGCATGAATTCGGGCTGGATCCAGTCGACGGTTTGTCGCTCGAGGACGGTGCGGCGACGCTGGTCGCCTTCACGGTTGAATCGATAGCTAAAGGTCTGGATCATCTCCCAGCCGCGCCGAAGGCCTGGTATGTAACGGGCGGCGGACGTCATAACCCGGCGATCATGGCGGCTTTGAAGGAGCGTCTCGGCACGCCGGTCGTGCCGGTCGAAGCGCTGGGCTGGCGCGGCGATGATCTGGAAGGGCAGCTGTTCGGTTATCTGGCGGTCAGGTCGCTGAAAGGGCTGCCGTTATCGATGCCGGGGACGACCGGGGTTCGCGAGCCGATGACCGGCGGACGGCTGTTCAAGGTCCCTCGATAGGGACGCGCGTTGGATCAGTCGATCGCGTCGGGCGCGAGCCGCGATTCCAGATAGCCGTCCACGATCTCCATGAGATCGTCGAGTTTGTTCGTAAAGTAGTGGTCGGCATTGTCGATCACCGTGTAATCGACGGTGATCTGCTTCTGCGCCCGCAGCTTGTCGGCCAGCTTCGCGACCGCTTCCGGGGCCGCGATCGCGTCGCGATTACCTTCGATGATGATGCCCGAGGACGGGCAGGGCGCGAGGAACGAGAAGTCGTACATATTGGCCGGCGGCGCCACGGAGATGAATCCGCTGATCTCCGGGCGGCGCATGAGGAGCTGCATCGCGATCCAGGCCCCGAAAGAGAACCCGGCGACCCAGCAGGTCCTCGCATCGGGATTGATGGTCTGCATCCAGTCCAGCGCGGCGGCGGCGTCGTTCAATTCGCCCGCGCCGTGATCGAATTCGCCCTGACTGCGCCCCACGCCGCGAAAATTGAACCGCAGAACCGAGAACCCCCGATTCAGGAATACCTGATAGATCCGATAGACGATCTTGTTGTTCATCGTCCCGCCATGCTGCGGATGGGGGTGAAGAACGAGAGCGATCGGCGCGTTGGTTTCGGAACTATGATTGTATCGGCCTTCGAGACGGCCGTCTGGTCCGTTGAAGATTATTTCGGGCATGGAATCCTGATTCTTAATCCCCCCGCACACAGCTCGACGACATTGGGCATGCCCGACGCTCGGTCCGTACCACCGGCCCAGTTACGCGTCACAATCGAACTTGCCTGTCGGGTCGCACATTGGCACTCGTGGCAAAACTTGATTGATCCGACTGGTAAACCTATGTAAGCCTTGGCCTATAGCCCCTTTGTTCCGGTGGAATCACCGGTCGGCCGCCGGCCGTTATAACACAGGCAGGCGGATTAGATACAGAGAGTCTCCGACATGTTCAATCATTTGCGGGCAGATATTCAAGCGGTTATGGCGCGGGATCCGGCCGCAAGGTCGCGAGTTCGAGGTATTTTTCGCCTATCCCGGCGTGCACGCGCTTATGTATTACCGGCTTGCCCATGGCGCCTGGACGCGTGGATGGCATCTGTTGGGCCGCATCATCTCCCATATCGGCCGCGTCTTGACCGGGATCGAGATTCACCCCGGTGCGGTGATCGGCAATCGGGTGTTCATCGACCATGGCATGGGCGTGGTGATTGGCGAGACAGCCGAGGTCGGTGACGATGTCACGCTGTATCAGGGCGTGACGCTCGGCGGGACGTCACTGGAAAAGGGCAAGCGCCATCCGACTTTGAAAAATGGCGTTATTGTTGGTGGCGGCGCGATGGTGCTGGGGCCCATCACATTGGGCGAGCATGCCATCGTGGGCGCGAATGCCGTCGTGGTGAAGGACGTTCCAGACGGTGTCACCGTCGCCGGCGTTCCGGCCAAGATCGTGCGCGGCCGACGCGTTTCCGAAGAGAGCGACTTCTGTGCCTATGGAACGCCGGGCGATTTGCCCGATCCTGTCGCCAAATCGATCGATGGAATGCTGGACGTTATCCATCGGCTGGAGTTGCGCGTTGAGCAACTCGAGCAGGAGACGCGCGAATTGCGCCTCGTCGGTGAAGCCACCGCCAATGGCGGCGACGTCTCGAAGCCTGAAAAAGCCAAATCCACGGCCTGATCAATCTGCCTGCAGCCGACACGGCCGCGTCGAAACTTTTGTAGAATGACCACAGTTCGAAGCTATTTCGATTACAACGCCACCGGGCCAGCCAAGCTGTCGGTGATCGAGGCGATGACGGGCGCGTTGACGCTTGGAGGCAATCCGTCCTCCGTGCACGGCTCCGGGCGTGTGGCCCGCAGGATGGTTGAGGAGGCGCGTGCGAAGGTCGCCGCGCTGGTCAAGGCCAAGCCGCAGGAAATAGTCTTCACCAGCGGCGGCACGGAAGCCAACAATCTCGCGCTGATCGGGCTTGAGCCACGCTATGTGATCGTCTCCGCGACGGAGCATGATTCCGTTTTGGCAGCCGTGGGCGGCACGGGAGCGGGGTGCGGGATTCTGCCGGTCGACGATCAGGGGGTTGTCGATCTCGTCGAGTTGCGAAACTTCCTCGAAGATCAGGAGCGGCCGGTCCTGGTCTCTATCCATTTCGCGAATAACCAGACCGGCGTCATTCAGCCCGTATCGGAAGCGGCAGCCATCGTCCATGAGGCCGGCGCTTATATCCACTGCGATGCGGTGCAGGCCGTCGGCCGTCTGGACGTCGACTTCCCGGCGCTGGACGTGGATCTCATGACTTTGTCGGCGCATAAGATCGGGGGCCCTCAAGGGGCCGGCGCACTGGTGGTGCGCGACGGTTTGGCTCTCGCGCCGCTGCTTTGGGGCGGCGGACAGGAGACGCGCCGGCGCGCCGGAACCGAGAATGTTTCCGGCATCGTGGGTTTCGGCGAAGCGGCGTCGCTCGCCTTTGCCGATCGCGAGGATATGACGCGTGTGACAGCCCTGCGCGATGACATCGAACGGCGTCTGTGCGCCGTCTCGCCGGCCGTCACGGTCTTTGGCGAGGATGCGCCCCGGCTCGGCAATACGAGTTGCATCTCCATGCCGGGTGTTTCCAGCGAGACGCAGGTAATGGCGCTTGATCTGGCCGGCGTCGAGATCAGCGCGGGTTCGGCCTGCTCCGCGGGCAAGGTAACCCGCTCTCACGTGCTGGAAGCCATGGCGGTCGATCAGGAAACCAGCGAGTGCGCCGTTCGCATCAGTCTGGGGTGGAACACCGCGCAGGAGGACGTCGAGCGGCTGATCGAAGCCTGGACGGCGCTCTATGCCCGGTCCCGTTCCGAGGCCGGCGTCGAAGCCCGGGCCGATAGCTGACCCATGGCCCAGGGCAAGACCGCCAAAAAGGCTGCGAAAAGCCCTAAAAAGCCGGTTTATCTGGATTATCAGGCGACCACGCCGATGGATCCGCGCGTCCTCGAAGCGATGACGCCGTATCTCGGAGAGGTCTTCGGCAATCCTCATTCCACGTCGCACAGTTTCGGCTGGCAAGCGGCCGACGCCGTGGAGAAGGCGAGGGGACAAGTTGCCGCTTTAATTGGCGCCGATCCCAAGGAGATTGTCTTCACCTCCGGCGCGACGGAAGCCAACAATCTCGCCTTGAAGGGCGTCGCACGCTTCTATCGCAACGCCCCGACGCCCAAGGATCACATCATCACCGTCGTCACGGAGCACAAATGCGTTCTGGAGGCGTGCCGATCTCTCGAACGCGACGGCTTTACGGTGACCTATCTGCGCGGTCGACGAAGACGGATTGATCGATCCGGAAGAACTCGAAGCCGCCATCACGGACCGCACGATCCTCGTCTCGGTCATGGCGGTGAACAACGAAATCGGCGTTATTCAGCCTCTGGCCGAGATCGGCGAGATCTGCCGCCGCCGGAAGGTGTTCTTCCATTGCGACGCGGCTCAGGCGCTCGGCAAGGTTCCGCTGGTTTCCGGCGCACTTCGGGTCGATCTGATGAGTCTCTCGGGCCACAAGGTCTATGGACCGAAGGGGATCGGAGCGCTGTATATCCGCCGCAAGTCGCGGGTCAAACTGGATCCGCTGCTCTCGGGCGGCGGCCAGGAAGGCGGCATACGGTCCGGTACTCTTGCCCCCGCGCTCTGCGTCGGTTTCGGCAAGGCCTGCGCGCTGGCGGCGGAAGAAATGCCGGAGGAAAGCGTTCGGATTAGCCAGTTGGCGCATCACTTCTACGACGAACTTGACGACAGACTCGACGGAATCCAGCTCAACGGCCACGAAACACGCCGTTATCCCGGTAATATCAATATCAGCTTCGAGGGCGTTGATGGCGATCTGCTGATTTCGGAACTGCGCGATCTCGCCGTTTCCTCGGGCGCGGCCTGCGCCTCGGCGTTGGACGAGCCGTCCTACGTGCTGGCGGCGCTCGGTCTTCCCGAAGAGTTGATCAAAAGCTCCATCCGGTTTGGGATCGGCCGGTTCACGACCGCCGAAGAAATCGACTTCGCGATCGAGGCGGTGTCGGCGGCCGTAGAGAAATTGCGCCGGAGCAAAACCCGGGGCACGGCGGCGTAAGGAATAAGAAGAATGCCGAAGATAACGTTCATTCTGGCGGACGGCGTGAGCCGCCTGGAAGTCGATGCGCCGGCGGGCGCGTCCATCCTGGAGATCGCGCAAGCCAACGGTGTAAATATGGAAGGCGCTTGCGAGGGCTCGATGGCGTGTTCCACCTGCCACGTTATCGTCGATCCAAAGGATATCGACCGGCTGACGGAGCCGTCCGACGACGAACTGGACATGCTCGATCTCGCTTACGGCCTTACCGAGACGTCAAGACTGGGCTGCCAGATCGTAATGACGGAAGAACTGGACGGGCTGACCGTCAGTCTGCCCAAGGAAGTCCGGAATATGCTGAACCGTTAGGCGCGCGCGCCGAGCTGGACCACGTTGCCGAGGCTGTCCGGACTGTCCTCGACATCGGTCTCGCTGATCACCCGGTTGCGGCCTTTGCGTTTGGCGGCGTAGAGGGCGCCGTCCGCCCGGGCGATGAAGTCCGCCATGGACTCGCCGGGGCGGTATTGTGCCACGCCCATGGAAATCGTGACATAGCCGATCGTTTCGCCGGTCGTCCGCCGCTTCATCTTCTTGGCGCAGACGGCGCGACGGATATGGTCGGCCACGAGCACCGCGCTGGAGAGCTTGGTGCGGGGCAGGATGATGGCGAATTCCTCTCCGCCGTAGCGGGCGGCGGTATCCTGGCCTTTTACATTGGCCTTGAAGTAATAGCCGACGAGCTTGAGCACCTGATCGCCGAGTTGATGGCCCCAGGTGTCGTTGAACTGCTTGAAATGATCCACGTCGCCGATGGCGATGCACATCGGGTCGTTTTCCGTGAGCGCCAGATTGACCGCCTTGCGGAGTTCTTCGTCGAACAGCTTGCGGTTGCCGATGCCGGTAAGGACGTCGGTCAGGGCCTCGCGGCGCGCGGATTCCAGATTTTCCCGAAGATTGCTGATCTCGGTCGAGGCGGCTTCGAGATTACTCTCCAACTGCCGGCTCCGTGCCGTCATCGCATTGGTTTCACCGAGAATCTTGCTCAGCACCGACTTTACATGGGCCTCGCCGGTCTTTGCGGTCAGTTGGTCCGACAAGGTCTGGATGGTATCTCCGAAGCGCGACGTATCGCCGCCGGCCTCGGAAATGACTGTCATGACCGTCTCGACCGCCGATTGCAGCGAGACGTTGGTGTTGCTGACTGCCTCGGCTTCAATTCGGCCTGAAAGGAACTTGCTTTGCAG
The DNA here is from genome assembly GCA_963821875.1 of uncultured Alphaproteobacteria bacterium. Classification (GTDB taxonomy): domain Bacteria; phylum Pseudomonadota; class Alphaproteobacteria; order CAVTAV01; family CAVTAV01; genus CAVTAV01. The sequence continues at coordinate 2,720,148 of CAWGFE010000002.1, read as the reverse complement.
CTCGTCGAGGATGTCGTAGGTGAAGTCCACGCCGCTGTTGAGCAAATCTTCGACCGCGCTTTCGAGCTTCTCGTTCGTGCCGGAAAGATACGTGTAGAAGATCTCGTAATTCGCGGGGGTTTCGGGAATACCGTGACGGCGAAGAAGGGTTAGCGTCTCCGCGGCAAGTTTATGAATCTGGTCTGACGATTCTGGCCACATTACGTCTGTATTCCCCCTATCACACCGGTGAGCAAACCTGAGTGAGCGTCAGGGCCAGGCGGCTGCGATGTGAATGGCTGTCACCCCGGGCTTCTATCGGGCTGGCGTCCCCCGGTTTGTACGCAATAGACCCTAATGAAACCCTAATTGAATTACTAAACTTCTAATCAACCCAGTCCTTGGGAAGGGAATATTCAAGGCGCCATCCGCTCGTACAAGCAGATTTGTCAACCAGCGTTTTCGCTCGAATAGTCGCTACTTGCTAGCCGCAAGAGTAGTTTTAGTGATTATTTGGGCAACGTTTCAGAGTAAAACGTCAGCGCGGTTTGCGCATTAGAAACGCAGGAACGTGATCGCCCAAGCCGACAACGTCCTTGTCGTCGGTTTTAGTTTCTTTTTTCTCGCGCTTTCGTTGTGTCTTGGGCTGCGTTTTCTTGGCGGGTTTCTCAGGCGCTTTTTCCGATTTTTCGGTCTTTTGGCTTGATCGGTCCGTCCGCGATTTCGCGCTACTACTCCTGGGCGCGGGTTTCGCCTTTGATGTCCGCCGACGCCGACGTGTTGACTTCTCATCGAAGTCGAGCTCAAGCGCTTCGACGTCCGGCACCGTCACAATCTCAATTTTTTTGTCGATCAGCTTCTGGATCGCCTGCACATTCGGCCCGTCTTCGGGCGCGGCGAACATGATCGAATGGCCGGTCCGGCCGGCCCGGCCCGTCCGGCCAATTCGGTGGATATAGTCCTCGGCCTGCTGCGGGACGTCGAAATTGAACACATGCGAGACGTCCGGAATATCGAGCCCCCGGGCGGCGACGTCGCTGGCGACGAGAATCTTGATGTCGCCGTTGCGGTAGCGCTCCAGAACATCCATGCGGTGAGATTGGCTCAGATCGCCGTGCAGGCCCTCGGCGTCGAAGCCGTGTTTCTTGAGCGACTTGACCAGAATATCGACGTCACGTTTGCGGTTGCAGAAGATGATCGCGTTGCTGATCTCCTCCGTGCGCAGGAAATGGCGAAGCGCGTTGCGCTTGTCTATTTCGTCGACGACGCACAGCGCCTGGCTCACCGTTGCGGCGGTGGATGTCCGGCTTGCCACTTCGATGACGGTCGGCATGACCAGAAACTGATCGGCCAGCCGCTGGATCTCCGACGGCATCGTGGCCGAGAAAAACAGGGTCTGTCTCTTGCCCGGGATCAGCTTGCAGATCCGCTCGACGTCGGGAATGAAGCCCATGTCGAGCATGCGGTCGGCTTCGTCGACCACGAGAACCTGCACGCCGTTCAGCATGAGCTTGCCGCGCTGGAAGTGGTCGAGCAGGCGGCCGGGCGTCGCGATCAGAACATCGACGCCGCGGTCGAGCTTGCGGTCCTGATCGTCGAAGGAAACGCCGCCGATCAGCAGGGCCATGTTCAGGCGATGATATTTGCCATAGGTCTCGAAGCTCTGCGCGACCTGTGCGGCCAGTTCACGCGTGGGCTCCAGGATGAGCGAGCGCGGCATGCGCGCCTTGGCGCGGCCGGCGCCCAGAATCTCGATCATCGGCAGGGTGAACCCCGCCGTTTTGCCGGTACCTGTCTGGGCAATGCCGAGAACGTCGCTGCCGGCAAGGATCTTGGGGATGGCTTGTTCTTGGATCGGCGTTGGGTCTGTGTACCCTGCCTCTGCAACGGCCTTGAGCGTTTCCTCGCCAAGACCTAAATCCGAAAATGTCATGCTGTCTCGTCAGGCCATTGTTTTTGCTGGGCCCGGTTCACACCCGCCCCGACGGACTGTCCGTGTCCAGCGGTGGAGCGTATTACAATGTAATCCGTTGGCTTTTGTCGCGTGCAGCATATGTCATTCCGCGTCGCTGTCAAATGATGTAGAGGTCTAGAGCACCGCCAATCTTATGTAATCCAGAAAAAAGACAGCATCGCGCCATGGCAAAATCGATTCCCCTCGTTCTGATTCCCGGACTTCTCTGCACCGAGGCGCTCTGGCGCCATCAGATCGAAAGTCTGTCCGATATCGCCGAAATCTGGGTGCCGGACACGACCCGCCACAACACCATCGCCCAGACCGCAAAGGAAATTCTGGCGGCCGCGCCCGCCGAATTCGCGCTCGCCGGGCTTTCCATGGGCGGCTATATCTCGTTCGAGATCATACGTCAGGAGCCGCGCCGGGTGTCTCGTCTGGCGTTGCTCGACACCAACGCGCGCGCCGATCTGCCGGAGCAGGCGCGGACGCGAAGGATCGGGATGCAGCAGGTGGAGCAGGGCGAGTTCCGCGGCGTGACCGATCAACTCATTCCCAATCTCATTCATCCGGCCCGTCTCGAGGACAAGGAATTGGTCGATACGGTCAAAGGCATGGCCCGGGGAGTCGGCAAGGAAGCCTATCTGCGCCAGCAGACGGCGATCATAAGCCGGCCGGACAACCGGCCGCTGCTGCCGACCATCACCTGTCCGACCTTGGTCGTGGTCGGTCGCGAGGATGCGCTGACGCCGCCTAAGGTCGCCAAGGAGATCGCCGACGGAGTTTCCGGCTCCGAATTGATCGTCATCGAGACCTGCGGCCATCTCTCCACGCTGGAGAAGCCGGAAGAAGTCTCCGGCCATATGCGTCGCTGGCTTACCGCCTAACAGCCGCCCGCCGCGTCGTCTCAGCTATGCGGCGTGAAATCCTGATTTGTGTAGGGTGACGTCGCCGGACGGCGAATCACGATGAAGCCGTGATCCGCACTCTGGTGGCAGTTGTTGCACGCCGCCGTGAGTTGGTCGAAGGCGGCATCGAATCGCGCGGCGCTTTTGGCCTTGATTGCCGTGTCGATCTCTCTGAGCGGCGCCGGCGTGATTTCCTTGATCAGCCCGGCGATCGGTTGACCACCATGTTCCGGATCGAAGGTCTTGGCGTCGTCGAAGCCTTCCTTCAATTCGTCCAGCTCATAGGCCGCCAGCGGCCAGTTATGCGCCTCCCCAGCGGACCACAGCTTCGAATGCCGCATCTGCTGCAGGCTCATGATCTCGCCGAGGCCGGGCGTATAAGCCGGTGCCGTCCCCGCCGTGTCGGCGGCGTTCGCGCGTCCGTTATCGGCGCCCAAGGGTGTCAGGCACCACGCGGCGGCAAGACAGACAAACAGAATAGGGTTGAGTTTCATGGGGGCCTCCCACTCGGTCGTTCAGTCTCTCGGACCGGGATCTTTTACGGTTTATCACTGCAATGATCGTGGGGGAAGAGCGTCCCTTAAATGTCGACTTCGTCGACAAACCTGGCGTTTTCCTGGATGAATTCGAAACGGAGTTCGGGCTTGCGGCCCATCAGGCGTTCGACAAGGCGGTCGGTATCCTTCGCGGCGATGGCTTCTTCCGGCACGACGATGCGAAGCAGCGAGCGCTTGCCGGGCGCCATCGTGGTTTCCTTCAATTGCGCCGGCGGCATTTCGCCGAGACCCTTGAAGCGGCTGACCTCGACCTTCGCGTTGGCCTTGAATTCGGTCTTGAGCAGTTCTTCGCGATGCTCGTCGTCGCGGGCGTAAAGCGTCTTGCCGCCCTGGCTCAGGCGATAGAGCGGCGGCATGGCGAGATAGAGGTGACCGTTCTCTATGAGTTTCGGCATGGCGCGGAAGAAGAAGGTCATCAGAAGGGTCGCTATATGCGCGCCGTCCACGTCGGCATCGCACATGATGATGACCTTTTCGTAGCGCAGGTCGTCCTCATTGTACTTCGAGCCGACGCCGCAGCCCAAAGCCTGCACCAGATCGGAGAGTTCCTGATTGGCGTGGACCTTCGAGTCGGACGCGCTCACGACGTTGAGGATCTTGCCGCGCAAGGGGAGGATCGCCTGGGTCTGGCGAACCCGGCCCTGTTTGGCGGAGCCGCCCGCCGAGTCGCCCTCGACGATGAATATCTCGGTGCCTTCGGACGTTCCGCGGCTACAATCGGCCAGCTTGCCGGGCAGGCGCAGTTTGCGGGTCGCCTGCTTGCGGTTGACTTCCTTTTCCTGACGGCGGCGCAGTCTCTCGTCCGCGCGGTCGATCACCCATTCGAGAAGCTTGTTGGCGACGTCCGGTGCGCCGGAGAGCCAGTGATCGAAATGATCGCGGACGGCGTTTTCAACGAGTTTGGACGCTTCCTGGCTGGCGAGGCGTTCCTTGGTCTGCCCCTGGAACTGCGGATCCTTGAGGAACAGCGACAGCAGGATCGCGGCGGTGCCCATCAGATCGTCGGCGGTGATCGACGACGCCTTGCGGTTGCCGACCAGATCGCCATAGGCGCGAAGACCCTTGGTCAGCGCCGAGCGAAGTCCGGCCTCATGCGTGCCGCCGTCGGGCGTCGGCACGGTGTTGCAGTAGTAACTGGAAAAGCCTTCGCCACCCGTCGGCCAGGCGATCGCCCATTCCACCTGTCCCGACTTGTCGGGGAAGGCGACGCGGCCGCTGAAGGCGGTCGGCGTGACCGTCTCCGCGTCGGCGAGGCTGACGGCGAGATAGTCTTCCAGGCCGCCCGGAAAATGCAGCTTGTCGGATTCGGGAGTCGTGTCTCCGGCCGTCAGTACGGATGGTGCACATTTCCAGCGGATCTCGACCCCGCGATAGAGATACGCCTTCGAGCGCGCCATCTGGTAGACGCGGGAAGGCCGGAACGCCGCCTTGGCGCCGAAGATCTCCGGATCGGGGCGGAACCGGATCTTGGTGCCGCGCCGGTTATTGACTTCGCCCTTGTCCTCCAGGGGCGAGGTCGGTACGCCGCGGGCGTAGCTCTGGCTCCAAAGCTGCTTGTCGCGCGCGACCTCGATTTCCATGAACTCCGACAGGGCGTTCACCACGGACGATCCGACGCCATGCAGGCCGCCGGCGGTGCGATACGAGTCCCCGGAGAATTTGCCGCCCGAATGCAGCGTCGTCATGATGACTTCGAGCGCCGATTTGCTTTTGAATTTCGGATGAGGGTCGGTCGGGATGCCACGGCCGTTATCGGTGATCGACAGCGTTCCGTCGGCATCGAGCTCGACCTCGATGCGGCTCGCATGACCCGCGACCGCCTCGTCCATTGCGTTATCGAGAATCTCGGCCGCAAGATGGTGCATCGCGCGGTCGTCCGTGCCACCGATATACATACCCGGCCGCCGCCGGACCGGCTCGAGGCCCTCGAGAACCTCGATATCCTTGGCCGAGTACTGGCTCTTGCTGTGGGATACTTGCTCGAAGAGATCGGCGGTCTGGCTCATGCACGGTACTCGTTAGCTCAAGGGACTAAGCCAAGCCTTATACCGGATCGGCCCCCTTCCCAACAACAAGATACGGTATTTATCGCGGTGGATGGCGCTAATTATCGTGTGGCGCTCGCGGCTTGGCCGGGTATGGGGAAGGGACGAGCCGGTCGCGAACCGCGGTCCGGACCGGCCGAATCGCGTCCCGGACACGACCGTTGCGCGCCCATCCGCGCAAAACATTAAGCGTTTATTGGCGCTAGCGTTTTCGACGTCACTGCTTTAGAGTTCCATAGTTAATACCCGGTCCCGATGGTGCGGGCGCAGGCCTCCCGGGGAACGGAGGCCGGATCTGCCGCCCTGGAAATGTGACCGACAAACGGAGAGAGCGAGATATGGATAACAGTTTTTCCAAAGCCATGGAGACAGTGGCTGGCGCGATCTGGAGTCAGTTGATGTTGAAGGGTAGGGCGGAGGTTTCCGTCAATGGCATCAATCTGACGACACTCTCTCTTGATGTGAGCGTGGACAACGAACAATTGGCCAACGGCCTTGGTCGCGGGAACGTCTCATCGGTTCCCGGCGCCGGATCGTCCCGGCCGTCTTCTGTCACGCCGACAGCGGCGGCGGCCTCATCGGTTTCCAGTTACGGCGGCAGCAGCCGGTCCGGCTCCGAGTAACACTCGGACGAGCTTTGCTCGGTCATATAGAACCCTCCGTCCGAAAAGGCCGGAGGGTTTTTGTTTTTGAGCGACGCGATTGCGGGCCGCGGAGCGCGGGAAGCCATGCAGGTAGCTGGCCGTTAGAGAGAGCCTGGCGGGCGTATCTCTGGAGCGGGATACGAAAAAGGGGAGAGCATCGCTCTCCCCTTGATCGATTCTATCGCAGGTCCGTTTAGACCGAATAGTACATCTGGAACTCGAGCGGATGCGGGGTCGTCTCGAAGGAGATGACTTCGCCCCATTTGAGTTCGAGGTAGCCGTCGATCGCTTCGTCGGTGAACACGCCGCCCTTGGTCAGGAAGCCGCGATCGGCGTCGAGCGCCTCGAGGGCCTGGCGGAGCGAGCCGCACACCGTCGGGATCGACTTCAGTTCTTCCGGCGGCAGGGCATAGAGATCCTTGTCCATCGGATCGCCCGGATGGATCTTGTTCTCGATGCCGTCGACACCGGCCATCAGCATGGCGGCGAAAGCGAGATAGGGGTTCGAGCCCGGATCCGGGAAACGAACCTCGACGCGCTTGCCCTTCGGGCTCGACGAGAACGGAATGCGGCAAGAGGCCGATCGGTTACGGGCCGAGTAAGCCAGCAGCACGGGCGCCTCGAACCCCGGGACCAGACGCTTGTAGCTGTTGGTCAGCGAGTTGGTGAAGGCGTTGATCGCGCGGGCGTGCTTGATGATGCCGCCGATGTAATACAGCGCCGTGTCGGAGAGATCCGAATAGCCGCTGCCGGCGAAGAGAGGCTTGCCGTCCTTCCAGATCGACTGGTGAACGTGCATGCCCGAGCCGTTGTCGTTCCACATCGGCTTCGGCATGAAGGTGGCCGACTTGCCATAGGAATGCGCGACGTTGTGCACGCAGTATTTATAGATCTGCATCGCGTCGGCGATCTTGGTCAGCGTGTCGAACTTGATGCCGAGCTCGTCCTGGGCCGGCGCTACTTCGTGGTGGTGCTTCTCTACCGTGACGCCCATCTCCTTGATGGTGGTGAGCATCTCGGCGCGAAGATCCGAATGGGAATCGACCGGCGGAACCGGGAAATAGCCGCCCTTCGGTCCGGGACGATGGCCGAGATTGCCCTCTTCATAGGACTTGCCCCAGTTGGCCGGCAGCTCGCGCTCGTCGATTTCATAGAATGTCTTGGTCTGCGAAACGCCGAAGCGCACATCGTCGAAAATGAAGAATTCGGCTTCGGGCCCGAACACCGCCGTGTCGCCGATACCGGCGTGGCTGATATAGGCTTCGGCCTTCTTCGCGATCGAACGGGGATCGCGGTCATAGGGCTCGCCTGTTTCCGGCTCCAGAACGTCGCAGAAGATGATCATCGACGTCTGAGCGGCGAACGGATCCATCGTCGCGGAAGTGGGGTCCGGCATCAGTGTCATGTCGGACTTGTCGATCGACTTCCAACCCGCGATCGACGAGCCATCGAACATGATGCCGTCGGCAAAGGCATCTTCGTCCATTTGGCTCGAGTCCATGGCGACGTGCTGCCATTTACCGCGGGTGTCGGTGAACCGCAGGTCGACATACGCGATTTCTTTTTCTTTGATGGTTTTCAATATGGTTGCGACATCAGACATGTTTGCGTTCCTGTTGCTCCTCGTGAATCCAGCTTGATGATTTTTATGCGGACCAGCGTTTTAGATCGCGTTGGCCCCCGTTTCGCCAGTTCTTATCCGGATTGCCTCTTCGACAGAACTCACGAAAATTTTGCCGTCACCGATACGGCCTGTCCGGGCCGCCTGTTGGATGGCCTCGACCGCACGCTCGACCTGGTTGTCTTCCAAGACGATTTCGATCTTCACTTTAGGAAGGAAATCGACGACATATTCGGCACCCCGGTAAAGTTCCGTATGTCCCTTCTGCCGGCCGAAACCCTTGGCCTCGACCACCGTGATGCCCTGAAGGCCAACTTCGTGCAGAGCCTCCTTCACTTCGTCGAGTTTGAAAGGCTTGATGATCGCTTCGATTTTTTTCATGAATTGCGCGTTGCCAACTCTTAAGATGGACCCTGATGAACGGGCTGCTTATGGTCGTCGTAAATGCACAGAGCGTGCCACCCGGTGCGAGGGCGCTATCTTAGGCAAGCAGCCCCTATTGGTCCATCCGCATTGTGCAAAAGGCGCTCAATTGATCGAAATTTGATCGTGTTGCCCATTGTTTGTGCATAATTTGAGGCGATCTCCATTTTCTCTCTCATGATTTCCTTCGGTATGCTGATTTGCTGATGAAAGCGCCCAACCAGACCCTCGGCCATCTGGGCACGACTATTTTCGCGGTCATGTCCGCGCTCGCGCAGGAGCACAAGGCGATCAATCTCGGTCAGGGCTTTCCGGACGACGAGGGGCCGGACGATGTTCGCGAGCTAGCGGCCAAGGCGCTGCTCGATGGGCCTAACCAGTATCCTTCCATGATGGGCGTGCCGGCGCTTCGGCAAGCGGTGGCTGAGAACAATCGGCGATTCTACGGGCTGGATATCGACTGGCGTGAGGAGGTGATGGTGACCTCCGGTGCGACGGAGGCGCTGGCTGCGTGTCTGCTCGGTCTCCTAAATCCGGGAGACGAGGTCGTGGTGATCGAGCCGCTCTATGATTCCTACCTGCCGATCATCCGGCTGGCCGGGGCGGTGCCGCGGGTTGTGACGCTGTCGATGCCGGACTGGTCTCTTCTGCGGGACGAGCTGGCGGCGGCGTTTTCCGACCGTACCAAGCTCGTCCTGATGAATTCGCCCATGAATCCGACTGCCAAAGTGTTCGACGAAGCCGAGCTTCAGGCTATCGCGGATCTGGTCGTCCGATACGATGCGCTGGCGATTTGCGACGAAGTCTACGAGCATCTGGTGTTTTCGGGGCATCGGCACATTCCGTTGATGAGCCTGCCCGGCATGCGCGAGCGAACCGCTCGGATCGGATCGGCGGGCAAGACGCTGTCGCTGACCGGTTGGAAGGTCGGTTACATCTCCGCCGCGCCGGCCATTTTGGGCGCGATCGCCAAGGCGCATCAGTTCCTGACCTTCACCACGCCGCCGAATCTGCAGACGGGTGTCGCCTATGGTCTCGGCAAGGACGATAGCTATTTCGAAGGGCTGGCGAGCCAGATGGAAGCCAAGCGGGATATCCTCGCGGATGGCTTGAGACGGGCCGGTTTCGATGTGCTCGAGTCCGACGGCACCTATTTCATGAACGTCGATTTCCGGCCGCTCGGCTTCAACGGCGCGGATGACGAATTCTGCAAGCTGATCACTCGCGAGGCCGGCGTTGCGGCGGTGCCCGTCAGTGCGTTTTGCGAATCCCGGCCGATCACCCATCTGGCCCGCTTTTGCTTCTGCAAGAAGGACGAGATTTTGCTTGAGGCTAGCGACCGGCTCGCGCGGTATTTCGGATCGGCCTGATTTCGCCGCGTCGGTCCGGAATTTTGGTGGCGCGGCAGGCGTGATGCTTGACGCTGCGGGGCCTTACAGATAAAGAAACCGGCGACGGCGAGCGTAGCTCAGTTGGTTAGAGCACCAGATTGTGGATCTGGGGGTCGTGGGTTCAATTCCCATCGCTCGCCCCACTCAACAAACGTCAGTCCAGAATAGACGTTTGAGGCCGGACGGCCCCAAAATCTCCCGACATAATCTATTCGGCGACATGGTCTGTTTTCAGGCCGCCAGTTCGGCCGACTTGTCGTCGCCATTCGCGGCCTCCTGCACAGCCGGCGGTGCTTCAGCGGCGGGGCGTTCTTTGGACGGCGCGCCCGGCGAGGCCGCTTTCGCCCGTTTTTGCCTGCGCGCTTGTCTGCTTTGCGCGAAACCGAGGCAAAGCAGGCCCGAGCCCAAGATGAGGGCGGCCTCCGAGACCGGATTGGCCAGGAAGCCTGGAGTCGTGTCGGACGACGAGGGAGCGGTGTGCGCCACCTCGTCCAACGCGTCTGTGATGACATCCGGCCCGGCTTTGCTTTGACTAACAAGAATGGCGCTTTGGACCGCGTGATCGAGAGGGCCGGCGACTCCGGGTATGGCTATGGCGCCAATGCAAAAAGAAATAAGGCCAAAAACGAATATTCGTGCACCATACATTACGCCAAGCCTCATCGACCAAATACTGGCGACACGATGGTGCTGAAATCGTTCGCGATTTTTCGGATTATTATAAAATCGTATATTAGATTATCATTGATTGTAAGGGTAATGAACGCTGTTTATATTAACCATGATTATGGTTAATGCCGCTCTCGAAGAAATCTCTTGAGCTTATTGGCACGTGCCACAGGGCGCACGGGCCGCGCAGCAGATTTGCCGCCGGTCCGGGGAGCTTTGGTGACCGAGGCTAATTCTTGTCGTGGTTCGGTCGTGTCTTCGGAAGAATGGGATTGCCGTAGGCGTCCCGCGGAACGGGCCCGCTGTGTATGACGGCCCGATCCGAAGAATGCGAGCATCCCGTGGCGAGAAGTCCCATCGCGACGACGGCGGCGATTGCGGCCGCATGGCATCCGTTCCCGGCGATCGTCCGCCCGATCCTGGCGCAAGTGGCTAAGCTGTTCATCATCCATCCTTGACGGGGTGTATCTGGCCGGGGTGCGATGACAACGTCCGCATGGCAGATAGACATCGAAAGGCCGATATTCGTGCCATACATGTCCTGTTAAAGTCCAGTGATCGGTATGTATCTAAAGAGAGGCCGAACATGATCAAGTCCGCCGAGCAGGTCGCGGGGAAGCGTCATGGCGGGTGAACTCCTGTCCACCGAACAGATGTACGCGGCCGATAATCTGGCTGCCAAGTCGGGCGTCGAGACGCTTTCGCTGATGGAAGCAGCCGGCCGTCATGTCGCGGAGGCCATCCGGGCGCGCTGGCAGGCCTGTCCGACGGTCGTCCTGTGTGGGCCTGGAAACAACGGCGGAGATGGATTTGTCGCGGCGCGCCTTCTTGGTGAGGCCGGATGGGACGTCCGCGTCGCTCTTCTCGGCAGCCGCGATGCGCTGAAAGGCGACGCCGCCGACATGGCCAGACGCTGGACCGGAACGGTGGTCGAGTTGACGCCGGGCTGTCTGGAGGGCCGTGAACTCGTCGTCGATGCCGTCTTCGGCGCCGGGCTCGGGCGGGATATAACGGGTGATATCGCGGCGACGCTCGACGATATCGGTCGGCGCGGCCTGGATTGCGTCGCGGTGGATATTCCGAGTGGTGTCGACGGCGATACGGGGCGGGTTCTCGGCATCGCGGCGCAGGCGGCGCTGACGGTTACCTTTTTGCGCAGAAGGCCCGGACACCTTCTTGGTCCGGGGCGCTTTTTCTGCGGTGACGTGCTGGTTCGCGATATCGGTATTCCCGAGACTGTGCTCGGTGACGTCGCGCCAAGCTGTTACGAGAACACGCCCGACCTGTGGTGCGATCAATTTCCAACGCCGGAGGGCGATACCCATAAGCATAAGAAGGGCCATGCCGTCGTCGTGAGCGGCGGCATGTCGGCGACCGGCGCCGGCCGCCTCGCCGCACGGGGCGCGCTCAGGATCGGCGCGGGGCTCGTGACCGTCCTGTCGCCGCCCGATGCCCTGGCCATAAATGCCAGCCAGTTGACCGCCGTGATGGTTGGCGCGTTTGACGGGAGCGAGGCCCTCTCGCGCCAGCTCTCCGATGCGCGCCGCAACGCCGTGCTGATCGGCCCCGGCGGCGGCGTGTCCGAGGAAACGAGGGCGGCTGTCCTGGCGGCCCTAGGGCTCGGCAAGTCGTGCGTTCTCGATGCCGATGCGCTGACGAGCTTCGAGGGGCGGGCCGGGGAGTTGTTTTCCGCCCTGACCGGGAACTGCATCCTGACGCCGCATGAGGGCGAGTTCGCCCGGCTGTTCGGCGCGGGCGTGGACCCGACGGCCGACAAGCTGACCCGCGCGCGGGCTGCAGCGAAGGCTGCCGGGGCGATCATGGTGCTCAAAGGACCGGATACCGTCATCGCGGCGCCGGACGGGCGGGCGGCAATCAACGCGAATGCCCCGCCGACTTTGGCTACGGCGGGCTCGGGAGACGTTCTGGCAGGTTTTTGTCTCGGCTTGCTGGCGCAGGGGATGCCGGCCTTCGAGGCGGCCTGCGCGGCCGTCTGGCTGCATGGGGCCGCGGCGGCGGCCTTCGGCCAGGGCCTGATCTCCGAGGATATCAGCGAGGCCTTGCCGGGCGTGTTGCGCGCGCTCGAGGCGCGATGAGCAAAGCTTCCTCTTTGATATGGCTTCACAAGTCTAGCCTGTGCAGCTAATGTCCCGGCCTTCTCGGCGCTAACGCCGGGCGTATATTATCGGGCGGGCGTGGTGGAACTGGTAGACACGCCAGATTTAGGTTCTGGTGACTTACGTCGTGGGGGTTCAAGTCCCTCCGCCCGCACCAATCCCGTCCGGGGAGACCGTCGAGCCGGATAGCGGTTGGGCGAGCGGGTCACGGGGTAAGCGACGTCAAACGTACGGATGGATTTTATGCAGGTTACCGAGATCAAAGCCGACGGACTGAAACGCGAATACAGCGTCGTCCTGGATGCGGCGGATATCGATCAGAAGATTGATGAGAAACTTAGGGAAATAAGCGAGAAGGTCCGGATGCCGGGATTCCGGCCTGGCAAGGTGCCGCCGTCTCTTGTGCGCAAGATGCATGGCCAGGCGGTCAAGGCCGAGGTGCTGGAGGAAACGGTCAATGAAACCTCGCAGCAGGCCTTCACGGATCAATCGGTGAGACCGGCGACCCAGCCGTCGATCGACGTGAAGAAGTTCGAGGAGGGCGAAGGCCTCGAATATGTCATCAATGTCGAGATCCTCCCCCAGATCGAGTTGAAGGACATCAACGGCCTCCAGCTCGAGCGGCTCGTGGCGGATGTCAGCCCGGAAGAGATCGACGAGGCGCTGTCCCGGATCGCCGACCAGAACAAGAAGTTCGAGGCGGTCGAGGACAAGAAATATGCGTCCGAGTCCGGGGATGCCCTGATGATCGACTATGTCGGCCGGGTCGACGGTGAGGCATTCGAGGGGGGCTCCTCCAACGACGTCCAGCTGGTTCTCGGCTCCGGCATGTTCATCCCCGGCTTTGAAGAGCAGCTTATGGGCGCCAAGGCCGATGAGGATCGTAAGGTCGAGGTCGATTTCCCGGAGGATTACGGCGCCAAGGAATTGGCCGGCAAGCACGCCGTTTTCGACGTGAAAGTCAAACAGGTGCAGCAGGCGGCGATGCCGAAGATCGACGACGATTTCGCAAAGAATCTCGGTCTCGAGAATGTCGAGGCCTTGCGCAACGCCGTCCGCGACCAGATTCAGAAGGATTATTCGAGCCTGTCGCGCCTCCGGCTGAAGCGAAATCTGCTGGATAAATTGGCCGAAAATTACGATTTCGACGTGCCCGAGGGCATGGTTAACGCCGAGTTTGAGCAGATCGCCCGTCAGATGGCGGCCGAGCAAGGCGAGGACCACGACCACGACCACGACCACGACCACGATCATGACCACATGACCATGACCATGACCATGATGCTCTTCCGGAACTCGATGACGAACAGCGTGCCGAGTTCATGTCGATCGCGGAACGCCGGGTTCGGCTGGGACTGCTTCTCTCGGAGATCGGCACCAGCAACAATATCCAGGTCGGGCAAGACGAAATTAACCGGGAGATGGCAAACCAGGCGCGTCGCTTCCCCGGACAAGAGCAGCAGGTGTTCGAGTTCTTCCGCAAGAATCCGAGTGCGCTGGCCCAGCTTCAGGCGCCTCTCTTTGAGGACAAGGTCGTCGATTTCATCATCGAGATGGCCGATATCAACGACCGCACGGTCTCAAAGGAGGAATTGACGGCCGATCCCGACGAAGAGCCTCAGGCCGAGGCGGCGAAGTCGACATCCAAGGCCAAGAAGCCCGCGAAGAAAGCGGCGGCCAAGTCGACGGCGTCCAAATCATCGGGCTCCAAGGCGAAGGCCTCGAGCACCAAGGCGAAGAGCACGAAGAAGGCCGCGGCTTCGAAGAAAGGCGACGAAGCTTAGTCGGCGAGCCCGCAAAGGCGGCGCTGCATGACGCGAAACACGCGAGGATCGATTTTATGGCGAGAATAGTCGAGAACTTCACCAACAACCTGGTCCCGATGGTGGTCGAGCAGACCAACCGCGGCGAACGGGCCTACGACATCTATTCCCGACTGCTGGAGGACCGGATCATCTTCATCAACGGGGTGATCGAGGATTCGATGGCGAGCCTCGTGACCGCGCAGTTGCTGTTCCTGGAAGCGAAGAATCCCCGCAAGGAGATTTCCTGCTACATCAACTCGCCGGGTGGCGTCGTGACCTCCGGTCTCGCGATCTACGATACGATGCAGTACATCCGGCCCAAGGTCTCGACGATGTGCGTGGGGCAGGCGGCCTCTATGGGGTCGCTTCTGCTGGCGGCCGGCTCGCCGGGACAGCGTTTTGCGCTGCCCAACGCCCGGATCATGATGCATCAGCCCTCGGGTGGGGCCCGTGGTCAGGCGGCGGATATCCAAATTATTGCGGAAGAGATCCTTGCGATGAGGGCCCGCCTGAACAAGATATATCAGAAGCATACCGGCCGCACGCTCGAGGAAATCGAGGCCATCGTCGATCGCGACAAGTACATGGTCGCCGAGGACGCCAAGGCGTTCGGTATCATCGATCAGGTCCTTGAATCTCGCAAGGAATCGGGCAACGGACCGGATGGTGGATCAACCGATGAGGGCAATTCGGCCTAATGGGCTTGTCAACACCGAGGTGTTAATGAAATATTGAACACTGAAGCCATACCGTATGACACTCTTGGTGCATCACCTTGGACATGCGAAAGTGTGGACGATTGAAGGACCAAGCGAGGGGTGAAAAGAAGGAAACCGCGGCATTCTGAAGGAGCCCTCCATACGATCCGAGATACAGGCTGGCCGGAATATAAGGCTGGAGAGTGGAATGGGTAGCTTGCCCCGGGGACCAATGGCAGAGAGCGAATGACAAAGCTTAGTGGCGGCGATTCAAAGAACACATTGTATTGCTCGTTCTGCGCCAAGAGCCAGCACGAGGTAAGGAAGCTCATCGCCGGACCAACGGTGTTCATCTGCGACGAATGCGTCGAGCTGTGCATGGACATCATCCGCGAGGAGCACAAGAGCGCGCTCGTCAAGACACGTGACGGCGTTCCGACACCGGCGGATATCTGTGCCGTTCTCCACGACTATGTCATCGGCCAGGATCACGCCAAGCGCGTGCTGTCGGTGGCGGTACACAACCATTACAAGCGCATCAATCATGGTGCGAAGAGCAACGACGTCGAACTGGCGAAGTCGAACATCCTGCTGATCGGCCCGACCGGCTGCGGCAAGACGCTGCTGGCCCAGACGCTGGCCCGGATTCTCGACGTGCCGTTCACCATGGCAGACGCCACCACGCTGACCGAGGCGGGCTATGTCGGCGAGGACGTTGAAAACATCATTCTGAAGCTGCTGCAGTCGGCCGACTACAATGTCGAGCGCGCGCAGCGCGGCATCGTCTATATCGACGAGGTAGACAAGATCAGCCGCAAGTCGGACAACCCCTCGATCACGCGCGACGTGTCGGGCGAGGGCGTCCAGCAGGCGCTTTTGAAGATTATGGAAGGCACGGTTGCCAGCGTTCCTCCGCAGGGTGGACGCAAGCATCCGCAGCAGGAGTTCCTTCAGGTCGATACGACCAACATCCTGTTCATCTGCGGCGGCGCCTTTGCCGGCCTCGAGAAGATCATCTCGGCGCGTGGCCAGGGCAAGGCGATCGGCTTCGGCGCCGACGTCCAGGCCATGGACGAGCGACAGACCGGCGAAATCCTCAAGGAAGTCGAGCCCGAGGATCTGTTGAAGTTCGGCCTCATTCCGGAATTCGTCGGCCGTGTTCCGGTGGTCGCGACCCTGAGCGACCTCGATGAGCCGGCTCTCGTCGAAATCCTGAACGAACCGAAGAATGCGCTTGTGAAGCAGTATTCCCGCCTGTTCGAGATGGAATTGATCAAGCTGAAGTTTACGTCTGACGCCCTTGCGCAGGTGGCCAAGAAGGCCATCGCCCGTAAGACGGGGGCACGCGGTTTGCGATCGATCATGGAAGGCGTTCTCCTCGATACGATGTACGAACTTCCCTCGCTCGAGGGGGTTGAGGAGGTCGTCATCAACAGTGAAGTCGTCGAGGGTCGGGCCCAGCCTTTGTATATCTATTCCGAACGCCAGGAGGATGTCGGCAAGGGTGCCTGATCCGGGGTTGAATACGTCCCGTTAACTCTCGCCCTTGAACGCCCCCTCCTGGATCGCCAAATATCGGTGGACCCGATTGCTTCGCGGCTGCGAGTTGAAATGCCGAGAGCAGTTGGGCTGTGCCAAAAACAAAGTAGTTAGGATTCCATGACCACCTCTGGTGACATCTTCCCGGTTCTGCCTCTGCGCGACATTGTGGTGTTTCCGCATATGATCGTGCCGCTCTTCGTGGGTCGCGAGAAATCGGTCCGTGCCCTTGAGGACGTGATGAAGGACGACAAGCAGATTCTGCTCGTCGCCCAGAAGAATGCGAGCCAGGACGACCCCACGGCCTCCGATATCTATTCGGTCGGCACGATCGCATCCGTTCTACAACTGCTGAAGCTTCCCGACGGTACCGTGAAGGTGCTGGTGGAGGGCGGTTCGCGCGCGCGGATCGTCGAATTCCTCGATAATCAGGACTTCTTCCAGGCCCGGGCACAGATCGTGTCCGACACGGTTTCGGCCAGCAAGGACGTCGAAGCGCTCGCCCGCTCGGCGGTGTCGCAGTTCGAAAGCTATGTGAAGCTGAACAAGAAGGTTCCGCCGGAAGTTCTGGTCTCGGTCAATCAGATCGACGATTCGAGCAAGCTGGCGGATACCATCGCGTCGCATCTGGCTCTCAAGATCTCCGACAAGCAGGAACTGCTGGAGATCGAAAGCGTCGCGGAGCGTCTGGAGAAGGTCTACGGCTTCATGGAAAGCGAGATCAGCGTGCTCCAGGTCGAGCGCAAGATCCGTGGCCGCGTGAAGCGCCAGATGGAGAAAACCCAGCGCGAGTACTATCTGAACGAGCAGCTCAAGGCGATTCAGAAGGAGCTCGGCGAGACCGAGGACGGCAAGGACGAACTCGGCGAGATCGAGGAGCGCATCGCCAAGACCAAGCTCTCGAAGGAAGCGCGGGAAAAGGCCAAGGCTGAGCTGAAGAAGCTGCGCAATATGAGTCCGATGTCCGCCGAGGCGACCGTCGTTCGCAACTATCTCGACTGGACCCTCTCCATGCCTTGGGGCAAGCGCTCCAAGGTGAAGCGGGATATCGCCAAGGCCGCGGAGATCCTCGACGCCGATCATTATGGTCTGGAGAAGGTCAAGGAGCGGATTCTGGAATATCTGGCGGTTCAGCAGCGGACCACCAAGAATTGCGGGCCGATTCTGTGTCTGGTCGGTCCTCCGGGCGTCGGCAAGACCTCGCTCGGCCGCTCGATCGCGCGCGCCACGGGCCGGAATTTCGTGCGCATGTCCCTGGGCGGCGTGCGGGACGAGGCCGAGATCCGGGGCCATCGCCGCACCTATATCGGGTCCATGCCCGGCAAGGTCATGCAGAGCATGAAGAAGGCGAAGAGCAACAATCCGTTGTTCATGCTGGACGAGATCGACAAGCTCGGCGCGGACTTCCGCGGCGATCCGTCGTCGGCCTTGCTCGAGGTGCTGGATCCGGAGCAGAACAGCAAGTTCAACGACCATTATCTCGAAGTCGATTACGACCTGTCCGACGTGATGTTCCTCACCACGGCGAATACGCTGCGCATGCCCGCGCCGCTTATGGACCGTATGGAGATCATCCGTCTGTCGGGCTACACCGAGGACGAAAAGGTCGAGATCGCGAAGCGCCATCTGATCGGCAAGCAGATGGAAGCCCATGGCCTGAAGAAGGGCGAGTGGAAAATCTCGGATTCCGGTCTGCGCGACCTGATCCGGTATTACTCCCGCGAGGCCGGCGTCCGTAACCTCGAGCGCGAGATCGCGAATTTGGCGCGGAAGGCGGTTCGCGAGCTGGTTCAGAACAAGAAGAAGTCGGTGTCGGTAACGGCGCGGAATCTCGAAAAATACGCCGGAGTCCGGAAGTTCCGGTTCGGCGAGATCGAAGAGACCGATCAGGTCGGTGTCACCACCGGTCTGGCCTGGACCGAAGTCGGCGGCGAGTTGCTGCAGATCGAGGCGGTTACGCTGCCCGGCAAGGGCAAGATGACCACCACCGGCAAGCTCGGCGACGTGATGCAGGAATTGGTGCAGGCGGCGGCGAGCTATGTCCGCTCGCGGTCGGTTCGGTTCGGCATCGAGCCGCCCTTGTTCGAGAAGCGCGACATTCACGTGCACGTTCCCGAAGGCGCGACTCCGAAGGACGGTCCGTCGGCCGGTGTGGGCATGGCGACCTCGATCGTGTCGGTCCTGACGCAGATTCCGGTGAGGCGCGATGTCGCCATGACGGGTGAAATCACGCTCCGCGGCCGGGTTCTGCCGATCGGCGGCCTGAAGGAGAAGCTGCTCGCAGCACATCGCGGCGGTATCAAGACGGTGTTGATTCCCAAGGACAATGAGAAGGATCTCGCGGACATTCCGGACAATGTGAAGCGGGGCATAAAGATCATTGCGGTCAAGACGGTAGACGAGGTGCTGAAACACGCTCTCATCCGTCCGCTCGTGCCGATCGAATGGAACGAAAAAGAATCAGTTCCGTCACCCGCAGCGGCGGAAGGTGCCGGTGGCGTGGGCGAAGTGCTCACACACTAATCATTGCCCCTGCGTAATGACCGAGTTATCCCCAAGAATTTGAAAAAAATCGCAGAATTTCGCGGGTTTTCCCTTTGACGCGGTATGGGGGCACGATTACACTGCCGCCGCGTTACAGGGGCTGGCCCTGGTCCGGTCTACTGTTCTTCTCAAGAAGGGGAATGTCGTGAACAAGAATGATCTTATTGCTAGCGTTGCTGATTTCGCCGAGATCTCGAAAGCGGATGCAACCAAGGCCGTGGACGCTGTCCTCAGCTCGATCGCCAAGTCCTTGAAGAAGGGCGACGAGGTTCGTCTGGTCGGTTTCGGTACGTTCAGCGTGTCGAAGCGTGCCGCCACTGAGGGTCGCAATCCGCGGACCGGTGAGAAGATTAAGATTCCTGCCTCGAAGCAGCCGAAGTTCAAGGCTGGCAAGGCACTGAAAGACGCCGTCAACTAAGACGGGGTTCCATAAGAACATCTGCCGGCCGTTCCCCCCGCGGGATGGCCGGCTTTGTTTTTGTGGCGACCCGCCCTGTAAAGGGCGCGGATGGCGTGGCTTTGTACGTCGTCACGTCCACCGCGGGCGATTAGCTCAGCTGGTAGAGCACCTCGTTTACACCGAGGGGGTCGGAGGTTCGAACCCTTCATCGCCCACCATCCTGCTTCGCTCTTCGGGCTACGCGTGGCGCAGACGTTGCGACCGCGCGCTATGACCCGCAAAATCGGCCTGCCTGAAAGTCCTCCAGTAAACGAGGAACAGCTTCTCGCCATCCCGCGAACACGCGTTGCAACCTAGACCCACCGTTTAGATCGCCCCAAAGGATGATGCCGATGGATCGACCGCCTCTTCCTCCATTCACGGCCGAAACGGCCGCGCAAAAGGCGCGGGGCGCGGAGGACGCCTGGAATACGCGCGATCCCGCTCGTGTCGCGCTGGCTTACACGGTCGATAGCCGTTGGCGGAATCGGTCCGAATTTATCGAGGGGAGGGATGCGATCGAGGCGTTTCTGGTCCGCAAATGGAACATGGAACTCGATTATCGCCTGATCAAGGAAATCTGGGCCTTCCGCGAGAACCGGATCGCCGTCCGCTTCGCCTATGAATGGCGCGACGACAGTGGCCACTGGTTTCGCAGCTATGGCAACGAGAACTGGGAATTCGACGAGCACGGCCTTATGAGGCTTCGCATCGCCAGCATCAATGATCTGCCGATCCCGGAGGCGGACCGGAAATATCACTGGCCTCTGGGCCCCCGGCCCGCCGACCATCCGGGGCTAAGCGATCTGGGGCTTTAAGCGCGTCTCAAGTCTACGGTTTCGGCTCCGGACCCAACTCGACATGACTGGTCGTGCCGCTTTTGCCGGGGAAGTCCTTGAACAGGGCGTCGATCAGGAGCGGCATAACGGGATTGATGCTGTCACCCTCGCCGAGGCTCGTGACTTTTCCCTCGTAAAGCTGTTGGCCGTCGGAGCGCCGGGTGATCACCATCTGGAGCCATCGATTGTTTACCGGCTTGTCCGAACGCGGCGTGCCGACGCCGGTGGAGACGCCCATGCCGAAGCCGGTATGGCGGCTGCCCGTGCCGACACCGATGCCGATTTGAACAGGTGACCGTTTCTTCATCGTCGCCGGCGCCGGGCCCGCCGAAACGCCGTAGTCGATCGTCGCGATATAGGTTGACGGCGTACCGGATTGCGGCGGCTTGTAGCCGACGGCGCCGAGGTGGGTGCCGATCATCTGGGCGTATTGCTTGAACGAAAGGGCGTTCGCATCGCTCGGATTTTTCGGAACGACCTCGATCGTCTCGCCGGAGGGCTTCGGCAGTTGCTGGAAGCGCGTCACATCGGCGGTGAAATTGGTCGCGCAGCCGGCCAGAGCCGACAGCATGACAGCGAGCGCGAATGGACGGAAGATTTTGCGCGGTTTCATTATGAAGACTCTCATCTTCGAGCAGGGGCGCGAGCGGGCGAGTCGCCGTATTCGCGCCGGTTCCGACCCAACCATAGTTACGCCAAACTGAATGCGCCGTGAATAGGCGAGATTGTCGCTCCGACACGCTTGACACCCACTTATGCGTACCGTACATGAGACGCGCACTTTGGCACCCTGGGGGTGTAGCTCAGTTGGTTAGAGCGCCGGCCTGTCACGCCGGAGGTCGCGGGTTCGAGTCCCGTCACTCCCGCCAGAGCCTTGAATTTTCCAGAAATTCCCGCGAATGTTGTCCTCTGAAATTATTTGGGGCGGGGGCTTCATGCGCGTACGAGCTTTCTTTCGACACTGGATTGTCGCGGCCGTCATGGCCGTCATGGCCGCCATCGCGGTCTCTCCCAACGACGCAACAGCCGCGTACAAGGCTCCGCCGGTGCGGCTCAAAGCCGTCGACGTTTATGGCACCGACGCGCTCAAGGCGGACGCCGTAAAGCACGAGTTCAGGCACCAGTTTCACCAACTGGTCGACGCTTACCTCAAGCATGACATGAAGGGCGTCGCCCAGATCACGGATGAAGTCATAGCCAAGCTCAAGAGCCATGGCGATTTCGCCTATCTCGACTTGAGCGTGATTCCCTATCCACGGCCGCATCGCGGCTTTTACGTCACGGTCGACGCCGTCGATGCGAAGGACAAGGCGGCGCGGATGCCGTTTCGCGCGCAGCCCACGGGCACGTTCGGCGATCCCGACGGGCTTTTCGCGGCATGGGGGCAATATAGTCAGAAGCTGCTTAAACTGTCTTCGTTCGGCCGCCTGAAGCCATTCGATCCCAAGGATTGCCCGGTGCTGTATTGCGTGGCGAGCTTCGACAACGCGGAGCTGGAGCCTTACTTGCAGCAGTTCAACACGGGCGCCGCCAAGAATGCGGACACGCTCGAGCGGATCGCGATCAACTCCAAAGACCCGGCCAAACGCGCCGAGGCGTTGTTTTTGCTGAGTCACACGAACGATGCCGCCCGGGTCATGCCGATCCTGACCAAGGCGATCTATGATCCCAACGAGGTCGTCCGCAACAACGCGATGCTGATGATGGTGTCGATCGCGAACAAGGGACTCGACGTCGACTATCCGATCAAGGATCTCGCCGACGCCCTGGATTTTCCGACGACGCGGGGCCGCAACAAGGCTGTCGCGGTTCTCGATATCCTCGCTAAATCCTCGAAATACAAAAACGCCATCAAGGCCGCCGCCGCTCCGACGCTGCTGAAGCTCTTGCGTCTTGAGCAGCCCAATAACCACGACTGGGCGTATCAGACCCTGAAGGATCTGAGCGGCAAGAACTATAAGGATACCGACTACAAGGCCTGGGCCAAGTGGGCCGCCCTCCAGCCATAGGGCGAAGAAAGGAAACGCCGCCTCGCGGCGGCTGATCGGAATTTGCGGCTATCCGCTTTGGTTTAGCCGCAAATTTGGGCGTCCGGCGATGCTTGGAATTCCATCCTTTTCATCCCCGATTGCCGGCTCTATACTCCGCCGCGAACTGGGCTCGGGGGACTCCCAAACGAACGGCGACTTGCGCCCGTTTTCCCGCCCGGTTACAAGTTGATCGTATCATTTGTGCAGTGCGGTAACGGCTGATGGGCTCCTATCTTCTCGAATATCTGCCGATTCTGATTTTTATTGGAATTGCCCTTATCCTCTCGGGCGCCTTTGTGCTTCTCGCTTATCTGGTCGCCGAGCAACGTCCCGACCCGGAAAAACTCTCCGCCTATGAGTGCGGCTTTGACGCCTTTTCCGACTCGCGCGGGCAGTTCGACGTCAGATTCTATCTGGTGTCGATCCTTTTCATCATTTTCGATCTCGAGGTCGCGTTCCTGTTCCCGTGGGCCGTTTCTCTCGGAAAGATCGGCCTCTTCGGATTCTGGTCGATGGCCGTGTTTCTTGGCATTTTGACCATCGGCTTCATATATGAGTGGAAGAAAGGAGCGCTTGAATGGGAGTAGAAATTCCAGGCGGCGCGTCCCAAGCCGTTACGCCGCCAGACCCGACCTATTTCAAGAGCCTGAACGACGATCTCGCCGATAAGGGCTTTCTTGTCACCAAGGCGGAAGACCTCATCAATTGGGCCCGCACCGGCTCGCTGTGGTGGATGACCTTCGGTCTGGCCTGCTGCGCGGTAGAGATGATGCACACCAACATGCCGCGCTACGACATGGAGCGGTTCGGCGCGGCCCCGCGCGCCAGCCCGCGTCAGTCGGACGTGATGATCGTTGCCGGGACCCTGTGCAACAAGATGGCGCCGGCTCTGCGCAAGGTCTACGACCAGATGCCCGAGCCGCGCTATGTCATCTCCATGGGCAGCTGCGCCAATGGTGGTGGCTATTATCACTACTCTTATTCTGTCGTACGTGGCTGCGACCGCGTCGTCCCGGTGGACATCTATGTCCCGGGATGCCCGCCGACCGCGGAAGCGCTGCTGTATGGAATTCTGCAACTGCAGAAAAAGATCCGCCGGACCGGCACGTTCACGCGCTAGGGACCGCCCCCGGATTTTTCGGTAATTTTTGAGACGCGCCAAGGATTAGGACATCGTCATGGATGAAGCCCTTCGCGACCTCGGAGAGCAGATCGTCGCCGCCCTTCCAGATGCGGTGACGGGCTATGACGTCGTCTATGGCGAGCTGACGCTGACGGCCGAAGCCGAGAATATTCTGGCTGTGCTGAATCATCTGAAGGACGATAGCCAGTGCCGGTTCCGGCAGCTCGTCGATATCACCGGCGTGGATCATCCAGGGCGGGAAAAGCGGTTCGACGTCGTCTATCACCTGCTTAGCCTGCACAACAACCAGCGCATTCGCGTGAAGATCATGACGGACGAGACGACACCGATCCCGTCCGCGACGTCGGTCTTTTCCGCCGCCGGCTGGTATGAGCGCGAAACCTGGGATCTCTACGGTGTGATGTTCTCCGATCATCCGGATCTGCGCCGGATTCTCACCGATTACGGTTTCGAGGGCTTTCCGCTGCGCAAGGACTTTCCGTTGACCGGTTATGTGGAGGTCCGCTACAGCGAGGACCTCAAGCGCGTCGTCTATGAACCGGTCAAGCTGACGCAGGAATTCCGGACGTTCGATTTCATGAGTCCCTGGGAAGGCGCGAAATACATCCTCCCGGGTGATGAAAAAGCCACCGAGGCGCCGGCCGAAGGCTCGGGCTCCAAGGCCTCGGGGAGTTAGTCATGGCCGAAGTTCAGATCAAGAATTACAACATCAATTTCGGGCCACAGCATCCGGCCGCCCACGGCGTTCTGCGTCTTGTGATGGAGCTGGACGGCGAAACCGTCGAGCGGGTCGATCCGCATATCGGCCTTCTGCACCGCGGTACCGAAAAGCTGATCGAATACAAGACCTATCTCCAGGCCGTGCCCTATTTCGACCGTCTCGATTACGTTGCGCCGATGAATCAGGAGCATGCCTTCGTCCTCGCGACCGAGAAGCTGCTCGGCTGCGAAGTGCCGATCCGGGCGCAATATATTCGCGTCCTCTATGACGAAATCGGCCGCATCCTGAACCACCTGCTGAACCTCACGACCCACGCTATGGACGTCGGCGCAATGACTCCGATCCTGTGGGGCTTCGAGGAACGTGAAAAGCTCATGAATTTCTATGAGCGGGCGTCCGGCGCGCGGCTTCACGCCGCCTATTACCGGACCGGCGGCGTTCATCAGGACCTGCCGCCCGCACTGATCGAGGATATCGGTAAGTGGTGCGAGACCTTCCCGCAGGTGCTCGAAGACATGGAAGCGCTGATCGTGGAGAATCGGATCTTCAAGCAGCGCAATGTGGACATCGGCGTCGTGACGGCGGAAGAAGCGCTGGACTGGAGCTTCTCCGGCCCGATGCTGCGCGCGTCCGGGCTCGCCTGGGATCTGCGCAAGGCGCAGCCTTACGAGTGCTACGACAAGATGGATTTCGACATTCCGGTCGGCAAGAACGGCGATTGCTACGACCGTTTCGTCCTGCGGCTGGAAGAGATCCGTCAAAGCCTCAGGATCATGCGGCAATGCGTCAACGAGATTCCGGGCGGACCGGTGACCTCGGTCGACAAGAAGATCACGCCGCCGCGCCGTGGCGACATGAAGCATTCGATGGAGGCCTTGATCCATCAGTTCAAGCTCTATACCGAAGGCTTCCGGGTTCCCGAGGGCGAGGTCTACGCCGCCGTGGAAGCGCCGAAGGGCGAGTTCGGCGTCTATCTCGTTTCCGATGGTGGCAACCGGCCGTATCGCTGCAAGATCCGCGCGCCGGGATTCGCCCATCTGCAATCGATGGATTTCATGTGTAAGGGACATATGCTCGCGGACGTTCCCGCGGTTCTCGGTTCGCAGGACATCGTGTTCGGGGAGGTCGACCGATGAGCGGAGACACACAGGCGGAGGTCTTCGAATTCAGCGCCGAGAACAAGGCTCTGGCCGAAAAGATCGTCGCGAAATATCCCGAGGGCCGGCAAGCCAGTGCGGTCATGCCGCTGCTCGACCTGGCGCAGAAGCAAAATGGCGGATGGTTGAACGTGCCGGCGATCGAGGCGGTCGCGCGCTATCTCGATATGCCCTATATCCGCGCCTATGAGGTCGCGACCTTCTACACGATGTATCACCTGGAGCCGCAGGGAAAACATGTCGTGGAGATCTGCACCACGACGCCGTGCTGGCTGCGGAATTCGGCCGAGGTCGAGCGCGCCTGCCGCGACGTTCTCGGTGTCGATTACGGCGAGACGAGCGCCGACGGGCTGTTCTCCATGCACGAGGTCGAATGTCTCGGCGCCTGCGTGAACGCGCCGATGGTTTCGATCGATCGCGAGTACTACGAGGATCTCGATTACGACTCCATGAAACGGATATTGGAAGCCTTTAAGCGCGGCGAGAAGCCGAAGTCCGGCCCGCAGATCGAGCGCCAGACATCCGCACCGGTGGGTGGCCCGACGACGCTGACCAAAGTCGGGGGGGATGCCTGATGCTGAAGGACGAGGATCGCATCTTCACCAATCTTTATGGTTTCGAGGATTGGCGCCTGGAAGCCGCCCGCAAGCGCGGCGATTGGGACGGCACCAAGGAAATTCTCGCGCGTGGCCGCGAGGCAATCATCAAGGAAATGAAGGATTCCGGCCTTCGGGGACGCGGCGGCGCGGGCTTCCCGACCGGCCTGAAGTGGTCCTTCATGCCGAAAGAGAATACCGGCCGTCCGGCCTATCTCGTGGTCAACGCGGACGAAGGCGAGCCCGGCACCTGCAAGGACCGGGACATGATGCGGCACGATCCGCATAAGCTGATCGAAGGCTGCCTGATCGCCAGTTTCGCGATGGGCGCCTGCGCGGCCTACATCTATATCCGCGGCGAATTCTCGCAGGAAGCGGATAACCTCGAAGCCGCGATCGACGAGGCCTATGAGGCGGGGTTGATCGGCAAGAACGCTTGCGGATCCGGATATGACTTCGACTGCTACGTTCATCGCGGCGCGGGCGCCTATATCTGCGGCGAAGAGACCGCCCTGATCGAAAGCCTTGAAGGCAAGAAGGGCCAGCCGCGCCTCAAGCCGCCTTTCCCGGCGAATGTCGGCGTCTGGGGCTCTCCGACCACTGTAAACAATGTCGAAAGCATTGCGGTCGCGCCGACCATCATGCGGCGTGGTGCCTCGTGGTTCGCCGGGATCGGTCGGGAAAACAACACCGGCACCAAGGTGTTCTGCATCTCCGGTCATGTGAACAAGCCGTGCAACGTGGAAGAAGAGATGGGCATCCCGATGCGGGAACTCATCGAACGCCATGCCGGCGGTGTGCGGGGCGGCTGGGACAATCTACTGGCGGTGATCCCGGGCGGCGCGTCGGTGCCGGTGATCCCGAAAAGCATCTGCGACGATGTTCTGATGGATTTCGACTCGCTGAAGGCCGTGCAGTCCGGCCTCGGCACGGCGGCGGTCATCGTGATGGACAAGTCGACGGATGTTGTGAAGGCGATCGCGCGGCTTTCGAAATTCTACAAGCATGAAAGCTGCGGTCAGTGCACGCCGTGTCGCGAGGGCACCGGCTGGATGTGGCGGGTGATGGAGCGTCTCGTGACCGGGAACGCCCGGGTCGAGGAGATCGATCTGTTGCTGGACGTCACCAAGAAAGTTGAAGGTCACACGATTTGCGCGCTCGGCGACGCGGCGGCCTGGCCGATCCAGGGCGTGATCCGGCATTTCCGCCCGGAGATCGAGCAGCGGATCGCGACCTATCAGAAACAGGCGGCGGAGTAGCAGATGCCGAAGCTAACGATCGACGGTAAGGAAATCGAGGTCGAGGCCGGTATCACGGTGCTTCAGGCCTGCGAGGAAGCCGGGGCCGAGATCCCGCGTTTCTGTTATCACGAGCGGCTCTCGATCGCCGGCAATTGCCGCATGTGTCTGGTCGAGATGGAGAAATCGCCCAAGCCTATCGCCTCCTGCGCGATGCCCGTGGGCGACGGCATGGTGATCCATACCAATACGCCGCTGGTGAAGAAGGCGCGGGAAGGGGTGATGGAGTTCCTGCTCATCAATCACCCGCTCGATTGTCCGATTTGCGATCAGGGCGGCGAATGCGACCTCCAGGACCAGTCGCTCTATTACGGCATGGGCTCGAGCCGCTATCTCGAGAACAAGCGTGCCGTTAAAGAGAAGTATATGGGCCCGCTGATCAAGACGATCATGACCCGGTGCATTCATTGCACTCGCTGCATCCGTTTCGCGACGGAAGTCGCGGGTGTGCCCGAACTGGGTGCGATCGGGCGTGGCGAGGACATGGAGATCACGACCTATCTCGAAAAGACGCTTGATTCCGAGCTTTCCGGCAACGTCATCGATCTCTGCCCGGTGGGTGCACTGACCTCCAAGCCCTACGCTTTTATGGCGCGGTCCTGGGAGTTACAGAAGACGGAGTCGATCGACGTGATGGACGCGGTCGGCAGCAATATCCGCGTCGATGCGCGCGGCCGGGCGGTCTTGCGCGTACTTCCGCGCCTCAACGAAGACGTCAACGAGGAATGGATCTCGGACAAGACCCGGTTCGCCTGTGACGGTTTGGCTTACCGCCGCCTCGACCGGCCCTATGTCAAGAAGTCGGGCAAGCTTCAGGAAGCCAGTTGGGACGAGGCGTTCAAAGCCATCGCCAAGGCCGTAAAGGGCAAGAACGGCTCGGAAATCGCGGCGATCGCCGGTGATCTGGCGGATGCCGAATCCATGTTCGCTCTGAAAGGCCTGATGGAAGGGCTTGGCTCACCGAATATCGATTGCCGTCAGGACCGCGCGAAGCTCGATCCGGCCAATCGCGCGGGCTATCTCTTCAACACGACGATCGCCGGCATCGACGAGGCGGATGTCTGTCTGCTGATCGGCGTCAATCCACGCGCCGACGCCGCAATCATCAATGCGCGGCTGCGTAAGCGCCAGCGCGCCGGCGGCTTCAAAGTCTATTCGATCGGCCCCGAGATGGATCTCACCTATCCGGTCGAGAACCTTGGAGACTCGCCGCTCATTCTCTCGGAAATCCGCAACGGGAACCACGCGGTCGCCGAAGCGCTGAAGTCGGCGAAGAGGCCGATGCTGATCGTCGGCCAAACGGCGCTGGCGCGCCCCGACGGCGCGGCCGTTCTGGCTGCGGCGCGCGCGATCGCCGACAGCTGTGGCCTGATCAAGGACGACTGGAACGGCTTTAATGTCCTGCACACGGCCGCGGCGCGCGTCGCCGGCCTCGATCTCGGCTTCGTGCCGGGCGAGGGCGGCAAGGATGTCGCCGGAATTCTGGACGGCGCGGGCAAGGGCGAGATCGGCGTCGTGTTTCTCCTCGGCGCCGACGAGATCGACATGTCGAAGCTCGGCGACGCCTTTGTGATCTATCAGGGCACGCATGGGGATGCGGGTGCACATCGCGCCGAC
Organism: uncultured Alphaproteobacteria bacterium; assembly: GCA_963821875.1. Classification (GTDB taxonomy): domain Bacteria; phylum Pseudomonadota; class Alphaproteobacteria; order CAVTAV01; family CAVTAV01; genus CAVTAV01. The sequence goes on along the minus strand of CAWGFE010000002.1, from coordinate 2,691,413 downwards.
GTTATTCTGCCGGCGGCTGCCTATACCGAAAAAGATGCGCACTGGGTCAGTACGGAAGGCCGGGTGCAGCAGGGCTGGCAGGCGACGTTCCCGCCGGGCGACGCCCGCGAGGACTGGACGATCCTGCGCGCGCTTTCCGAATTCGTCGGCGAGAAGCTGCCGTTCGACTCGATCGGACAACTGCGCCAGCGGATGTTCGAGGCCGTTCCGCATTTCGCGAAGAATGACCGGATTACGCCGGCCGAATGGGGGCCGTTCGGCCAGGACGGACCTCTCGGTGACGAGCCGCTTACGGCGAATTCGCGCGATAACTATTTCCTGACCAATCCGATCTGCCGAGCGTCCAAGACCATGGCCGAGTGCACGGAAGCGATGCTCGGCGACACGCAGAAAGCGACGGGCACCCATGGTTGAGCCGGTCTTTCAAGGTATCTGGGCGCTCGGCGCGCTACCCGCCGACCTTCAGTACTTCATCCTGATCGTTCTGGAGATCCTGGCGATCATCGTGCCGCTGCTGGTGGCGGTGGCATTCGGCGTTTATGCCGAACGCAAGATCTGGGGCGCGATCCATCTGCGCCGGGGTCCGAACGTCGTCGGCCCGTTCGGCCTGCTGCAATCCTTCGCTGACGGGCTGAAGCTGTTCGTCAAGGAAACAATCGTGCCGTCCGGCGCGAACAAGGCCGTGTTCTTCATCGCGCCAATCATTACCTTCGCGCTGGCGATGGTCGCCTGGGCCGTGATTCCGTTCCAGCCCGGCGTGGTTCTGGCGGATATCAATGTCGGCGTGCTCTATCTCTTCGCGGTTTCCTCGCTGGGCGTGTACGGCATCATCATGTCGGGCTGGGCGAGTAATTCGCGCTATGCCTTCCTCGGCGGCTTGCGCTCCGCGGCTCAGATGGTGTCCTACGAAGTTTCCATCGGTTTCGTGATCGTCTCGGTTCTCCTGTGCGTCGGATCGCTCCGGATCTCGGATATCGTGCTCGCGCAGCAGGGCAGCGGGATCGTGAACCACTGGTTCTTCGTGCCGCTCTTCCCGATGTTCGTGATCTTCCTGATCTCGGCCATGGCGGAAACCAACCGGTCGCCGTTCGATCTGCCCGAAGCGGAATCGGAGCTGGTCGCGGGATATCAGACCGAATATTCGTCCATGGCCTTCGCCCTGTTCTGGCTCGGCGAATACGGCAACATCATCCTGATGTGCGCCATGACGTCGATCCTGTTCCTTGGCGGCTGGCTGCCGCCGTTCAATGTCGCACCGTTCACCTGGCTGCCCGGTTTCGTGTGGTTCTTCCTGAAGATCATGCTGCTGTTCTTCGTCTTTGCCTGGGTAAAGATGACGGTTCCCCGCTACCGCTATGACCAGTTGATGCGTCTTGGCTGGAAGGTGTTCCTGCCGGTGTCGCTCGGCTGGCTCTTCCTGACGGCTGGCGTGCTGGTCTATTTCAACCTGCTGCCGAAGTCGTGATGCGGATGGGCGGGAAAGAGTTTGTGAGGAGGTCGTAATGGCCGTATTGAGCGCTAAAGCGCGGACCATGTTTCTGTCCGAGATCCTCGTGGCAATGGGCGTCACTCTGCGCTATTTCTTCAAGCCGAAAGTGACGATCAACTATCCTTTTGAGAAGGGCCCCTTGAGCCCTCGCTTCCGTGGTGAGCACGCACTGCGCCGGTATCCCAACGGTGAAGAACGCTGCATCGCCTGCAAACTGTGCGAGGCGATCTGTCCGGCTCAGGCGATCACGATCGAAGCCGAGCCGCGCGCCGACGGCAGCCGCCGCACGACGAAATACGATATCGACATGACGAAATGCATCTATTGCGGCTTCTGTCAGGAAGCCTGCCCCGTGGATGCCATCGTCGAAGGCCCGAATTTCGAGTTCGCGACCGAAACCCGCGAAGAACTGATGTACGACAAAGATAAGCTATTGGCGAACGGTGACCGCTGGGAGCGGGAAATCGCCGCCAATATCGCCGTCGACGCGCCCTATCGCTGAGGATTCAGGAACGCCCGATGCTCATCCAGGCCCTGTGCTTCTATCTCTTTGCCATCGTGACCGTGGCGTCCGCCTTCATGGTGATCGCGTCCCGGAACCCCGTGCATTCGGTGCTGTTCCTCATCGTGGCGTTCTTTTCGTCGGCTGGGTTGTTCGTGCTGATCGGGGCCGAGTTCATCGCGATGATTCTGGTCATCGTCTATGTCGGCGCCGTTGCCGTTCTCTTCCTGTTCGTCGTCATGATGCTCGACATCAACTTCGTTCAGCTCCGGCAGGGATTTCTGCAATATGCGCCGATCGGCGCGATCGTCGGGATCATTCTGCTCGTCGAGTTGTTCCTGGTCGGCGCGTCGTGGTACGCCGATCCGAATCTCACGGTTTCGCTCGGGGCGCCAGCGCCCAGCGCGGCCCTCACCACCAATACGGATGCCCTCGGGCAGCTGTTCTACACCACATATGTCTACCTGTTTCAGGGCGCCGGCATGATCCTTCTGGTTGCAATGATCGGAGCGATCGTGCTTACCCACCGTACGCGGCCGGGTGTCCGGAAACAGAAAATTGCGGATCAGGTCCATCGCGACCGCCGTGAATCCATCGAGATACGGTCCGTCGAACCAGGCCAGGGCATCTGACCCGAACCCGGTCTACTGACTTTCAGGGGAAGCGCAGGATATGGAAATCGGACTTGGCCATTACCTGACATTGGCCGCGATTCTGTTCACACTCGGCGTGGTTGGGATTTTCCTCAACCGCAAGAACGTCATCATTATTCTGATGTCGATCGAGTTGATGCTCCTCGCGGTGAACATCAATCTCGTCGCGTTTTCGGTGTTTCTCCATGACCTTGTGGGCCAGGTCTTCGCGATGTTCGTGCTGACCGTGGCGGCCGGCGAGGCGGCGATCGGACTGGCCATTCTCGTCGTGTATTTCCGCAACCGCGGTTCTATCGCGGTCGAAGACATCAATCTGATGAAGGGCTGAGGCGGGGGCATGTACCAACTAATCGTTTTCCTACCGCTCGTCGGGGCCGCCATCGCCGGGCTTCTGGGCCGTTTCGTCGGCACCAGAGGCGCGCAGATCGTGACCAGCGGCCTGCTCCTCGTCTCCGCGCTGCTGTCCATCATCGCCTTCGCCGAGGTCGGCTTCATGGGCCACGACACGAAGGTCCACCTCATGACGTGGATCTCGTCGGGCGGCTTCAATGTCGACTGGGCGCTGCGGATCGACACGCTGACGGCTGTAATGCTGGTCGTGGTGACGGGCGTGTCCTCGCTCGTTCACATTTATTCGATCGGCTATATGAGCCACGATCCGGACAATCCGCGGTTCTTCAGCTACTTGTCCCTGTTCACCTTCTTCATGCTGATGCTGGTGACCTCGGACAACTTCCTGCAGTTGTTCTTCGGCTGGGAGGGCGTCGGCCTGTCGTCCTATCTGCTGATCGGGTTCTGGTACAAGAAGCCGTCCGCCAATGCCGCCGCGATCAAGGCCTTCGTGGTCAACCGGGTGGGCGATTTCGGCTTTGCGCTCGGCATTCTGGCGATCTTCCTGGTGTTCGACACCGTTTCCTATGACACGGTGTTCAAGCTCGCCCCGGATTTCGTCGGCGCCAAATTCGATTTCCTGAGCTGGCATCCCGACGTTCTGACGACGATCTGCATTCTCCTTTTCATCGGCGCGATGGGTAAATCGGCGCAGATCGGCCTGCATACCTGGCTGCCGGACGCGATGGAGGGCCCGACGCCGGTGTCCGCCCTGATCCATGCCGCGACCATGGTGACCGCCGGCGTGTTCATGGTTGCGCGCTGCTCGCCGCTGTTCGAGTTGTCCCAGACGGCGCTGGACGTGGTCGCGGTCGTCGGCGCGACGACCGCTTTCATGGCCGCGACGATCGGCCTCGTGCAGAACGACATCAAGCGCGTCATCGCCTATTCGACCTGCAGCCAACTCGGCTACATGTTCTTCGCGCTCGGCGTTTCGGCCTACGGCGCGGCGATCTTCCACCTCTTTACCCACGCCTTCTTCAAGGCGCTGCTGTTCCTCGGGTCCGGCTCCGTGATCCATGCAATGGGCGACGAGCAGGACATGCGCAAGATGGGCGGTATCTACAAATTCATTCCGCTGACCTACGGGCTGATGTGGATCGGGTCGCTGGCTTTGGCCGGCATCTGGCCCTTTGCCGGCTATTTCTCGAAAGACACGATCATCGAGTCGGCCTACGCTGCCCAAACCGATTTCGGCCAGTACGCCTTCGTCATGGGCGTCGCAGCGGCGGCCCTGACGGCGTTCTATTCGCTCCGGCTGTTGTTCATGACCTTCCACGGCAAGCCGCGCATGGACGAGCACACGCTGAAGCATGTGCATGAGTCCCCGGGCGTCATGCTGGTCCCCCTGATCGTTCTCGGTATCGGCGCGTTTGCGGCCGGCTTCGCGTTCAACAACTATTTCGTCGGGGAGCATCACGTCGAGTTCTGGGGCCATGCGCTGTTCGTCGCGAAATCCCATACGGCGATGGAAAAAGCCGAGAGCATCCCCGAATACATCAAGCTGATGCCCTTGGCGGCCGCGGTTATCGGCGGCTATATCGCGTGGCTGTTTTATATCCGCCGGCCGGATATCGCACCGGCCCTCGCGAAGACGCATGAGGGCCTCTACAAGTTCCTGCTGAACAAGTGGTATTTCGATGAGCTCTACGATTTTCTGTTCGTCAGGCCGGCGAAGCGGTTGGGCCGGTTCCTCTGGAAGTTCGGTGACGGGCGGATTATCGACGGGTTCGGTCCCGACGGGGTCTCATCGCTCGTGGCGCGCCTCGCGGCCCGCGCCCGCCAGCTTCAGACCGGCTATCTCTATCACTACGCTTTCGCCATGCTGCTCGGGATTGCCGTCATGACGACGTGGTACATAGTCATCATGGCGAAGGGGTGATCCGGCATGAACATGCCCATTCTATCCATCATCACCTTCCTGCCCACTGTCGGCGCGGCCTTCATCTTCCTGTTTTTGAAAGAAGATAACGAATTTACCGCACAGAACGCCCGCTGGGCCGCGCTGTGGGTGACGAGCATCACCTTCATCCTGTCGCTGGCGCTGTGGATCGCGTTCGATCCGTCGACCTCGGACTTCCAGTTCGTCGAGCAGCACGCCTGGCTTGGTGGCACGATCGACTACCACATGGGCGTGGACGGCATTTCGGTGCTGTTCATCCTCCTGACCACCTTCCTGATGGTGATCTGCATCCTGGCTTCGTGGAAGTCGATCACGGTCCGCGTGAAGGAATACATGATCGCCTTCCTGATCATGGAAACCCTGATGATCGGCGTGTTCTGCGCGCTGGATCTTCTGGTGTTCTACCTGTTCTTCGAAGGCGGCCTGATTCCGATGTTCCTGATCATCGGAATCTGGGGTGGCCCGCGCCGCGTCTATGCGAGCTTCAAGTTCTTCCTCTACACCCTGCTCGGCTCGGTGTTGATGATGCTCGCAATGCTGACGATGTATTTCAAGGCGGGGACGACGGATATCCCGACGCTGCTGACCTATCACTTCGATCCGACGGTGCAGAAATGGCTCTGGCTCGCGTTTCTGGCGTCCTTCGCGGTCAAGATGCCGATGTGGCCGGTCCATACCTGGCTGCCGGACGCGCACGTCGAAGCGCCCACCGCCGGCTCGGTCATTCTGGCGGGCGTGTTGTTGAAGATGGGCGGTTACGGCTTTATCCGGTTCTCGATCCCGATGTTCCCGGAGGCCAGCCAGTACTTCTCGATGCTGATCTATGTCCTCTCGGTTCTCGCGATCATCTACACCTCGCTGGTCGCCTTGATGCAGGAGGACATGAAGAAGCTGATCGCCTATTCCTCCGTCGCCCATATGGGCTTCGTGACGCTGGGCCTGTTCACCTTCAATCAGCAGGGCATGGAAGGCGGCATTTTTCAGATGCTCAGCCACGGCATCATCTCCGGTGCGCTCTTCCTCTGTGTCGGCGTGATCTACGACCGGATGCACACCCGTCTGATCGACCGCTATGGCGGGCTCGTGAACCGCATGCCGGTCTATGCCTTTATGTTCATGGTATTCATGCTGGGTTCCGTCGGTCTGCCGGGCACCAGCGGCTTCGTCGGAGAATTCCTGACGCTGGTGGGTGCGTATCAGGCGAATACCTGGATCGCCTTCCTGGCGGCCACCGGCGTCATCCTCGGCGCGGCCTATATGCTGTGGCTGTATCGCCGGGTGATCTTCGGCGAGTTGACCAAGGAAGATCTGAAATCGATCACGGATCTGACGGGCCGCGAGATCGCGATGTTCGTACCCATGGTGATCCTTGTGATCTGGATGGGCGTGTATCCTGAATCGTTCCTCAAGATCATGCGTGTGTCGGTCAACAATATCGTGACGCATCACACCGAAGCGCTTGGCGCGAACCGGCCGCATCTGCCGGGCGTCGTCACCGGCCCGAATGGCGCGGCGGTGACGGGGGGCGGGCAGGGCGCAAGCCAGGCCGAACCCGCCGTCAATCAACCCGCCGCCAATTCCGGTACGGCGCCAAGCGATCAAAAAAGCCCTGATACAAAAGGCCAAGGAGGGGTCGAATAACGATGGTTGCGATCCCGAATTTTGCCCCGGCCCTGCCCGAGATCATTCTCGCTGTCGGCGCGATGGCGTTGCTGATGGTCGGCGTGTTCCGCGGCCCGAAGTCGACCGATTTCATTTCGTGGCTGGCTTGCGGCCTGTTCGCCGTCGACGCGCTTTTCGTCTGGGGGTATCAGAGCCATCCGGCCACGACCTTCGGCGGGTTGTTCTCGGTCGATGCTTTCACCACCTTCCTCAAGACGCTGATCTTGTTGGGATCGATCCTCGCGATCATGCTGTCGCGCACCTATATGCGGAACGAAGGCATCGAGCGGTTCGAATTTCCCGTCCTGATCGTTCTCGCCACGCTCGGCATGTCGATGATGGTGTCGGCCGGCGACTTGATCGCGCTCTATATCGGCGTCGAGCTGCAGAGCCTCGCGCTTTATGTGATCGCGGCCTTCCGGCGTGATTCCATGCGCGCCACGGAAGCGGGCCTGAAATATTTCGTTCTTGGCGCGCTGTCCTCGGGCATGCTGCTCTACGGGGCCTCGCTGATTTACGGCTTTACCGGCACGACCAAGTTCGAGGTGCTTTCCCACGCAGTGGCGACATCGCCGTCGATCGGTCTGATCTTCGGCATCGCTTTCCTCTCCGCCGGGTTGGCCTTCAAGGTTTCCGCCGTGCCGTTCCATATGTGGACGCCGGACGTTTATGAAGGCGCGCCGACGCCCGTGACGGCCTTTTTCGCCGTCGCTCCGAAAGTGGCGGCGCTCGGTCTGTTCGTGAAGGTCATGATGGTGGCCTTCCCCGAGATCATTCATCAGTGGCGGCAGATCATCATCTTCCTGTCGATTATGTCGATGGCGCTGGGCGCCGTCGCGGCGATCGCCCAGACCAATATCAAGCGCCTTATGGCCTACAGCTCGATCGGCCATGTCGGGTATGCGCTGATCGGTCTGGCGGCCGGCACGCAGGAAGGCATTCGCGGCGTGCTGATCTATCTCTCGATCTATCTCGCCATGAATGTCGGCACCTTCGTCTGCATCCTCTCGATGCGGCGCAAGAACGGCATGGTCGAGGAAATCTCCGATCTGTCCGGCCTGGCGCGAACTCGGCCTCGCATGGCGCTGGCGCTCGGGATCTTCATGTTCTCGCTCGCCGGTATTCCGCCTTTGGCCGGGTTCTTCGGCAAGTGGTACATCTTCCTGTCCGCCATCAACGCGCATCTCTACGGCCTGGCCGTCGTCGGCGTGATCACCAGCGTGGTGGGCGCGTTCTATTATCTGCGCGTCATCAAGGTCGTGTATTTCGACGAGCCCGCTGAGCCGTTCGAGCCGTTGGGCGACAAGGTGATGTCCGGTCTGATGTTCGTGTCGGCATTCGTGGTCGCGCTGTTCTTCGTCTATCCGGGCCCGCTGGTCGCGAGCGCCAATATGGCGGCGGCCGCGCTGTTTCCCGGCTAGCGCCTAATTTCCGTCAGGAGCGCCGTGACGCAGGCTACCGCGCCCGAATTGCCCGAAGGCTACAGCCTCGTCTCGTTCGACGAAATCGGAAGCACGAATGACGAAGCGCGCCGGCTCGCCGAGGACGGCGCGCGGCACGGCACCGTCGTTACCGCCAGACGCCAGACCGCCGGGCGCGGGCGGCGAGGCCGGGCCTGGGTTTCGCCGGAAGGCAATCTTCATGTTTCGATCGTCACGCGGGCCGATCTGGATGTAGAAAGTGCATCCCAGCTTTCCTTCGTGGCGGCTCTGGCAGCGGGCGAAACGATGCAGGCCTTTATCCCGGGCGGCGTGACGCTCCGATATAAATGGCCGAACGACGTCTTGCTCAACGGCGCCAAGGCGTCCGGATTGTTGCTCGAGACCGCCACGGTCGCCAACGGCAAGATCGCCTGGGTGGTGATCGGAGTCGGAATCAATATCGCGCATTATCCGGACGACGTACCGTATCCGGCGACGTCGCTGGCGGCGCAGGGCGCGCGGGGTGCGACGCTAGACGCGGTTCTTAGTCTATTTGTGGCCCGTCTGGCCGCTTGGTATGATCGCTGGCGGCACGAAGGATTCGAGCCGGTGCGGGCGGCCTGGCTTGAAAAGGCCGCCGGGCTCGGCAAGGAGATCGATGTGAAGCTTTCCAACGAGACCATCCGGGGATGTTTCGAGCGGCTCGACACGGACGGTGCGCTGATTTTGGCGTTGCCCAGCGGCGAGACGCGGCGGATCACCTCCGGCGACGTGTTCTTCGTCTAGAGGAAACAGCGGATCATGCTTCTCGCGGTCGACGCCGGCAACACCAACACGCTGTTCGCCGTTCATGACGGAACGGGCTGGCGCGCCCAATGGCGGACCTCGACCAGCGACACCCGGACGGCGGATGAATATATGGTCTGGCTCGCGCAGCTCATGGAACTGGAGGGGCTGACCCGGAAGGACATCGATGGCGCGGTCATCGGCACCGTCGTGCCGCAATCGACCTTCAATTTGCGCACGCTGTGCCGGCGCTATTTCAATTGCGATCCTTTCGTGGTCGGCGACGATACGCTCGATCTCGGTATCGAGATCGACGTCGACAAGCCGGAAGACGTGGGCGCGGATCGGCTCGCGAATGCCGTTGCGGCCCATACGAGCTATGAAAATTCGCTTATCGTGCTGGATTTCGGTACCGCCACCACGTTCGATATCGTCAACGAGCGCGGCGCTTATGCCGGCGGCATTATCGCGCCGGGGGTCAATCTTTCCGTGGAGGCGCTTCATTCGCACGCAGCCAAGTTGCCGCGGATCGCGATCGCGCGGCCCGATCACGTGATCGGCAAAAGCACGGTGACCGCCATGCAGTCGGGCGTCTATTGGGGCTATGTCAGTATGATCGAAGGCATGGTCAGGCGTATCAAGGCGGAATACGGCAAGCCGATGAAGGTCATCGCGACCGGAGGCTTGGCTTCGATCTTCGATAACGCCACCGACGTCATCGAAATCGTCGATCGGGATCTCACCATTCGGGGCCTTCTCGAAATATACCATCGCAACGCCGTGCAGCGACCCGCATGATCGAGCGCGACGCCCTGCATTTCCTCGCCCTTGGCGGCTCGGGCGAGATCGGCATGAATCTGAACCTCTATGCCTGTCAGGGCTCGTGGATCATGGTCGATCTCGGTGTTACCTTCGCCGACGAGACCATGCCGGGGATCGAGCTTGTCCTGCCGGACACGGATTTCATTGAAGCCGAACGCAAGGACCTGCTCGGCATCCTTCTGAACTCATGCGCATGAGGATCATATCGGCGCGGTCGCCGCCTTGTGGCCCGGGCTTCAATGTCCGGTCTATGCGACGCCGTTTACGGCCGAGTTGCTGAAATCCAAGCTTCACGAGGCGGGTATCATCGACGAGGTGCCACTCCATATCGTTCCCCTGGGCGGTACGGTTACGCTTGGTCCGTTCGATGTCGAGTATGTCGCCCTGACCCATTCGATTCCCGAGCCGAACGCGCTTCGGATCAAGACGCCTTATGGCACGGTCATGCATACGGGGGACTGGAAACTCGACCCCGACCCCCTGGTTGGCGCGCCGGTCGACGCCGAGGCGCTGAATCGGATCGGCGACGAGGGCGTGCGGGCGATCGTTTGTGATTCGACCAATGTCTTCAATCCGGGGCATTCGGGCTCCGAAGCCGATATCGAGGAAAACCTCAAAGCGCTGATCAGTCCGCGCAAAGGCCGGATTGCCGTGACGACATTCGCCTCGAACGTGGCGCGGATCGGCACGATATGCAAAGTGGCCGCCGCGCTTGATCGGCACGTCGCGCTGGTCGGCCGCTCGATGCTGCGCGTCGTGGCGGCGGCGCGCGCGACGGGCCATCTCGACAAGCTGTTCCCGCTGCTGGCGCCCGAAGACGCCGCCTATCTCCCGCGGGACAAGGTGCTCTATCTCTGCACCGGCAGTCAGGGCGAGCCGCGCGGGGCCATGGCCCGTATCGCCGATGGGCAGCACCGCGACGTGGTTCTCGAAGAGGGGGACACCGTCATCTTCTCCTCCAAGATCATCCCGGGCAACGAACTGACGCTGGGCCGTCTTCACAATGTGCTCGCCGATCGCGGGATCGAGGTCGTGACCGAAAAGGACGAGATGATTTATGTCTCGGGCCACCCGTGCCGCGACGAGCTAATTCAGATGTATCACTGGATTCGCCCCGAGCTGGCGATCCCGGTGCATGGCGAGGCGCGGCATCTCGAGGAGCACGCCCGGCTGGCGCGCGAGCTACAAGTCCCGGAAGTCATCGCGCCGCGCAACGGCATGGTCATCCGGATCGCTCCGGGCCGCGCCGAGACGGTGGGGGAGGTGCCGACGGGCCGCCTGGTGATCGATGGCGATGTCGTCGTGCCGCTCGGCGACGCCGGTTTGGTCGAGCGCAAGCGCCTGATGTACAACGGGCACGTCGTCGTGACCCTGATCGCCGACCGCCAGGGAGACCTGCTCACACCGGCCGGCATCGTGATTCAGGGGCTCCCGCTAGGCGATGCCACGGACACGCCGGAAATTCTGAGCGAAGCTGCCGACGCGGCCGTCGAAGCGCTCAAATCTCGGGAGCGGCGCGATCCGGAGCTTGCGAAAGAAGCCGCGCGAATTGCGGTGCGCCGGGCCTGCCGGACTCTTTTCGGCAAGCGCCCGGTCGTCGATGTTCAGCACACCGTGATAGAGTGAATGGGTGAGGGGGCTGTTTCTGTTTGGAGAACGCCATGATCGGACGTCTCAATCATGTTGCCATCGCGGTCCCCGACCTGACGGCGGCTTCGGCCATCTACCGCGATAAGCTGGGGGCCACGGTTTCGGCGCCGGTCGACGAGCCGGATCATGGCGTGACCGTCGTTTTTGTCGAACTGGAGAACACCAAGATCGAACTGCTCCATCCGCTGGGCGATAAATCGCCGATCCGGAAATTTCTCGAACGCAATCCGTCCGGCGGCATGCACCACGTATGCTATGAGGTCGACGATATTCTGGCCACGCGCGACAAGCTTCAGGCCGAGGGTGCAACGATCCTCGGCGACGGAACACCAAAAACCGGTGCGCACGGCAAGCCGGTCTTGTTTCTCTCGCCCAAGGATTTCTGCGGGACGCTTATCGAACTCGAGCAGGTATAGGAATGACGCTAACGTCGTTTTTTCTGATTTATTTTGTCGTCTGGTGGCTGGTGATCTTCGCAATCCTGCCGATCGGCGTGCAATCTGTGGGGGAATCCGACGAAAAGCAGGCCCGCGGAGTCGAAGAAGGAGCGCCGCTCAAGCCGAAACTGCTTAAAAAGGTCATCATCACCAGCATCGTCGCGGCGATCATTTCGGCCGCGCTCGGCATGGCCTGGCCGTCGATAAGCAGCTGGGCCGAAAAGGAAAGCCTGAAGATGAGCGGCGGTCCGGAGGGAGGTTAGGCCAAGGGCAGCCCCGTGTTCCGGCTGGCATAGGCCCAAAAAAAAGCAAGGTTCCCGATGGGAACCTCGCTCAACCCTGTTGCCGCCAATCATTTTGGACCTTGGTCCGTTTTCCGGTGGTTATAATCCACCGTCTGGCGTTTCCTCTTGCTTAAATGGCCTCCCTAAACTTGAGCCATTTGCCACGCTTAGCGTGTTGTTTTCTGGGACTTAAGTTAAAAGATTCGCCCCATCCTGTCATCTTACAAAGCGCCGTTTTTGGCCCATTTTGTGCTATTTTTGCGACCTGTTGCACAAAAAACACAAACCCTTTCTAAACCCGGAAATCCTAGGCTTTCAGACATTCAAAGCCGCCCTATTTCCCTTGGATAGGGGTGTATGCGAAGGATCGGCGGGATGACTCTACGAGCGTTAACCATTACAGCGATTTTAGTGTCTGCCGGCGTCACGTTTCGTCTTTGTCATGCGGCGTCGGCCGACACCGTCGTCGTCAGCGACCGGGACTGCGAGGCGTTTCGGCCCTATGTCGAGGATCCGTCGGTCGAATACAAGCCGGGCGCGGACGTCCATGGCCGGGAGGTTGCGCCTGCCGATCTCGGCGGCGGCATCGACGTCTCGCCGGATATCAATATTCCGCTTACCGTGGATGTGCGGCCCTGGATGAACTTACCTGCGGCCACGACGGCACAAACCGGCGGTTCGGCGACGACCGCCGCAAATCCGGCGCTGGACGGCCTCGACGGCAAGGCCGCCATCGGCACGGTCACCGTTCATGACAACAAGGTCTATCTGAACGGCCAGCCGTTGGCCTCGGCGCAGGAACATGCGGTGAAACAGGCCTGCCTGGACTATTTGCGCAAACACCACCGGCACGACGAGGACCACGACCGCGACAGGCGCGACCGCCACGACCGGGACTAGCGAGCCTCTATTTCGGCGCAGGGCCCTGACTTACACGGGCCATCGCCTCCGACCGGATCCATTTCGCGAAGGCGGCCTGCACGGCGGAGGCGTCGAGCGACATATAATGGCGTGCGGCGATCATCGGTTCGTCCAGCGGCAGGTCGAGCCGCAGCCGGCTGATATAGCCATGCGCGATCGCGTTCTCGCTGCTCTCGCCGAGGGGAATTTGTCTGAGCAGAACAGCCTTGGCGCGGTGAAGTTCGTCCGCGCTCACCGGCGTCGCTTGCATGGTCTTGAGTTCCCGCGCGACGGCGTTTTGAACCTTTGCGACATTCTTCGGATCACAGGCGTACTCGACCACATAAAGGCCTCGGGTCTGGCTAGAATCGACATAGGAGTCGATTGCGTAGACGAGTCCGGCGTTCTTGCGGATATCCCGGCTCAGGCGCGAGGCGTAGAACGAGCCGCCGAGCACGGAATTGCCCAGCCGGATCGCATAGTAGTCCGGGTTGGAGCGCGTCAGTTCCAGCGTTTCCGCCATGGTCACGTTGTCCTGCACCCGGCTCAGATCGGGCACCGCCGTTGTCGACGCCTTGCTGAGCGGCACTTTGGGCAGCAGCGTGCTGGGCGTCGGGCCGCTCGCGGTCCAGGCGCCGAAATGCTTCTCGATCACCGATTTCGCCTTGGCCGGCGTCACGTCGCCGATCACGACGATGATCGCGAGATCAGGCCGGACCGCCGTGTGATAGTAGCTGCGGAGGTCCTTCATGGTGATCGACTTCACCGTCGAGGGCAGGGCCTGGCGCAACGTCGGATCGTCCGCGGGAAAGAGCGCGCTGCGCACCGCACGGCCTGTCAGGTAACCCGGGCTTTTAAGCCGGCCGGCAATCGCCCCCGCGACCTGACCCTTGACCACGGTCAGATCGTGATCCGTGAACAGCGGGTGAAGCTCATTGTAAGCGAGCAGGCTGACGGCCTTGTCGAATTTCCCCGACAGCGACGAGACGGAGAAATCCACGCCCGCGCTCTCATTGGCGCCGATGGCGTCCAGTGCCGCCTGAAAATCCTGACGCGACATGTTCTTCGTGCCGTAGGAGAACATATTGTCGAGGACTTGCGAGAGTCCTTCCTTACCCTTCGGCACCATCAGTTCGGGCCGGTTCCGGATATGGCCGATGACGCTGACCGTATTGCTCACATCTTCGGGCTGAACCACCAATGTGATGCCGTTGGGGAGCTTGCTGACGACCGGCTTGCGGGCCGCTTTTGGCAGGGCGAGTTTGCTGAGCGAGGCCTGCGCCCAATCGGGCAGCGTGACGCCTTTCACTGAACCAACGGAGATATCCTCCTGGCCGCCGAAGCCGCCGCTGGCGACCGGCTTGCCCGATCCGCTCGGCGTCAGTACGGCGGTTACGGCGTTGGCCAAATCGAGGTATTTGCGCGCCGCATGATTGACGTCGTCCACCGTGACTTTGTCGATACGGGCAAGATCATCCGAGGGGGACTTCAGCCCTTGCACGGCGACAGCTTCTGACCACACGGTGGCGAGGCCGCTGATCGAGTTCTTCTGGAATTCCGCGTCGCTGTGCTCGCGAAGCTTGGCCGCTTTCACCAGGGCGGGCGAGACGCCGTTCTTCACGATATTCGCGATGATCTGGCGGACCTGTTTCTCCAGCGCTTTTCCGTCGGCGCCGGCCGGATAGGCCATGGACAGATAGCCCAGGCTGGCCTTGGCCAACGGATCGAAGGAGAAATTGATGTTGAGGGCCTTGCCGTTGAGGACGAGATCGTAAAGCGCGCCCCGCTCGCTGTTCAGGACATCCGACAGGACCTCCAACGCGCCGTAATCCTTGCTCTTGAAGCCCGGCAGCCGGAGCGCCAGAACGCGCAGGCTATAGGGGAGGTCGGTATCGAGGTTAAGCACCACGGGCGTGACCGGAGTGAACTTGATCTCGGGACGGGCCGGGAGCTTCTTCTCGGGAATATCTCCGAAGACCTTCTTGATCGTCGCCAGGGTGGCTTTCAGGTCGAAGTCGCCGGCGACCACGAGCACCGTGTTGTTCGGCGCGTACCATTTGTCATGGAAAGATTTGAGCATCGCGCCGGTGGTCGCGTCGAAGGACTTCTTCGTGCCGAGCGCGTCATGATCGTAAGGCGAGCCGGCGAAAATCATCTTGCGAAGTTTGGTGAACAGCACATAGGTCGGGCTGGAAAGGTCCTGCGCGACTTCCTGCTCGATCGCGCCGCGCTCGTGCTTCCATTCCGATTCCTTGTCGTCCACGCCGCGCATCCGGTCGGCCTCTATATGGAGCGCGACGTTCAGATCTTCGGCGGGGACGGTGAACAGATACTGGGTGACGCTCTGGCGCGTGTCCGCGTTGAAGTTTCCGCCCATCAGACTGCCGATATCGGCGAGCTGGTCTGCCGACAGGCCGGGGCTGCCGCGGAACATCATGTGCTCCTGCGCGTGGGCCGTGCCGGGGAAGCCGTTGGGCGTTTCGTTCGCACCGACCAGATAATTCACGGACGTGCTGACGACCGGGGCCAGCGTGTTGCGCACGAGAACAACCCGCATCCCGTTATCCAGTGTTGCGCGCAGCACCTGGCTGTCGGCGGGCTTGGCGGCATAGGCGGTGCAGGGCAGGGCGAGGGCGACAAGGAAAGCCGCGAACACGGCCTTGAGAGGAGAATTCATGGTCACGTCCCGTTGGGCAGCCAGCCCCTCCCTCCATATAGGGAAGACTATCCTAAGCGGAAGAGGCTGAAAAGCGCGAGAACCTTACATTTATTTTAGCATCCGGCGGTCCTGGTCCGGGCTAAATCGCGGCCTCCAGAATTTCGGCGCAGCGCTCCGGCATCTCGAGCTGGACCATATGGTTGGTCGGTACGGTGACGGTGTTCCATGACGGATCATCCTTGAGCCGGTCGTAGAAAACCTGAAATCCGGGTTCGAATTTCGTCGCCAGAACAAAGGTCTTCTTCTTGATGGTCTTATAAGCTCCCTTCAGCCGGATGGGCTTGACGAAGCAAGCCAGCGGATGCGGCGTAAACTGCCACAATTCCTCCTTAGGAATTTGGAATTCCTCAATGAACGGCTCGGGAAGCGGCGCCGTCGTCTCGCCCCGGTCCCAGGCGTCCCTCTGCATCTGGCTCACCGCCGGGCTAACGCCCATATCGACGAGGGCCTTACCATCCTCGGGGACGAAGGCGTCCAGATAGACGATGGAGGAGATCAATTCCGGGATCTTGTCGGCGATGCCGGAAATCACCATGCCGCCATAGGAGTGGCCGACGAGCACGATGTTGCTGAGGCGATCGAATTTGATCTCGTTGACGACATCCTCGACATGGGTCGGAATGTCGACATCGGGCCGCGCCAGATGCGCGCGTCTTCCAACGCCGGTCAATGTCGGAGTGAAGACCCGATGGCCTTTGGCCCGAAGAATTTCCGCGACCGGCGTGTACACCGACTCATCGCTCCACGCACCGTGAACGAGGACGAACGTTCCCCGCTTGCCGTCAGCATCCGACATGTATCCCTCCGTCTTTTCGCGGGCCATGCCTCGCGACAAAAAGCGCCATAAATCGTTCGGCCAGATATGCGATCATAACATCCGGGCCCGATTTCGCGAATCCGGCCCGGGAGTCGTGTCCGACAGTGGGCAGCGCGGCGTTGCCAATCCCGGGTGGTTCTCATACAGTCGGGCGACTTTGCCGCCTGTAACGGCAGTTATCGAGGTATCGATGCCATCTTCCGGCGCTACCGGCCAGACTATGTTTTCCTCGGCGGCCGATTTCCGCCCATGCCTGTAAGGGGCTCCCTATGACATCCAGGTTTGAATGGATGATGGCGCTTCGCTATCTGCGTCCGCGTCGCCGCCAAGGCTTCATCTCCGTCATTGCGATCTTTTCGCTGCTCGGCATCGCCATCGGCGTGTGGGCGCTGATCGTGGTGATGTCGGTGATGAATGGCTTCCGGGACGAACTCTGGACGCGGATTTTGGGCTTGAACGGCCATGTCATCGTCGAATCCTTCGATCGCAACCGCCCGATCAAGAATTACGACGCTTTGAGCGAGCGGATACGCCTTGTGAAAGGCGTGAAATCCGCCATTCCGGTCATCGAGGAACAGGCGATGGCGCTGGCCGGGCAGCAAACCGCCGGCGCGGTCGTTCGCGGCATCCGGCCTCAGGATCTCCTCGCGAACAAGATGGTGGCCGACAATATCGTCGAGGGCAGTCTGAAGGACTTCAAGGGCCGGGATGTGGTCGTGCTCGGCCAGAGGCTGGCCCAGAAGCTCGGCGTCAAGGTCGGCGATAAGATTACACTTGTCTCGCCGCAAGGCACGGCGACCGCCTTTGGAACCGCCCCGAGGATGGTGTCTTACTATGTCGCGGCGACCTTCGAGATCGGCATGTCCGAATATGACGGGATCTGGGTTTATATGCCGCTCAAGGAGGCACAGATCTATTTCAATATGCAGAGTGGCGTGAACGCAGTCGAAATCCGTCTGCACAATCCGGACAATGCCGAGCAGGCGCTGGGGCCGATCCGGCAACAGGCGCCGCCGGACACCTACATCGCCACCTGGCAGCAGATGCAATCCAGCTTTTTCAATGCGTTACAGGTCGAACGTAATGTGATGTTCGTGATCCTGACGCTGATCATTCTGGTGGCGGCCTTCAATATCATCTCCAGTCTGATCATGTTGGTGCAGAGCAAGGCCAGCGATATCGGGATCCTTCGAACGATGGGCGCCTCCCGCGGAACGGTCATGCGGATCTTCCTGATCGCCGGTAGCAGTATCGGTGTGATGGGTACGGCCATTGGTCTCGTCCTCGGAGTCGTCACCTGCGCGAATATCGAGGCGATCCGGCAACTCGTGCAGCGGATTACGGGCACGCAGGTCTTCGATCCCGAGCTCTATTTCCTCAGCCAGCTTCCGGCCCGGATGAGCGCGGGGGAAGTGGCGGCGGTCGTCCTCGTGGCGCTGGTTCTCTCCATCCTGGCGACCTTGCCGCCGTCATGGCGGGCGGCGCGGCTCGATCCGGTGGAGGCGCTCCGCTATGAGTGACGCGGCCATCGAACTCGTCGGAATCGAGCGCACCTTTCATCAGGGCGGCGCGGATATCGACGTCCTGCGCGGCGTCAATCTGTCGGTCAGGCCAGGCGAGATCGTGGCCATTCTGGGTCCGTCCGGCTCCGGCAAGTCTACCTTCCTTCACATCGCCGGGCTGCTCGAAACGCCCGATGCGGGCGAGGTGAAGATCGACGGCTTTCCGTGTTCAACCATGGATGATCGCGGCCGCACCATGACGCGGCGTCGCAAGCTCGGCTTCGTCTACCAGTTCCATCACCTGTTGCCGGAATTCTCGGCCGTCGAGAACATCTCGGTGCCGCAGATGGTGGCCGGCGTGAAGAAAAAGCTCTCCAATGAGCGGGCGATGGGGCTGCTGGATCGTATGGGCCTTGCCGACCGGGCGACGCACCGCCCGTCGCAGCTGTCCGGCGGCGAGCAGCAGCGCGTGGCGATCGCTCGGGCGCTGGCCAACGAGCCATCCGTTTTGCTGGCCGACGAGCCCACCGGGAATCTCGACGAAGCGACCTCGGACAGGGTCTTCAACGAGCTTCTGCTGCTCGTGCGCGAACAGGGTCTGGCGGCGCTGATAGCCACACATAACATGGCCCTCGCGAAACGGATGGACCGGGTGGCCCGTCTGCATAACGGGATATTCGAGGTCGACCCGGCCTGATCGCCGTTATCCACAAGAAATAGTGTGGCGATGCCGTCTGACCACCTGACATTGACGTCAGGTCCGGTATCATGGAAGCCGAGTCTTAACGCTGACATCCTGATGCTCGAGGGAGCCGTTCTTGAGCCACGCCAATTTCGTCCATTTGCGCGTTCATACCGCTTATTCGCTCCTGGAAGGGGCGTTGCCGACGGCCGATGTCGCGCGGCTGTGCAAGACTCACCACATGCCGGCCTGCGCGATGACCGACACCGGCAATCTTTTCGGCGCGCTGGAGTTCTCGAAGACTCTGTCGAGTGCGGGCATTCAGCCGATCATCGGCTGCACCCTGGCGCTGGCGCGCAATGAAGGCGAGCGGCGGCCCGATCAGAAGGTCCTGACGGATTCTCTCGTGGTCCTCGCCAAGAACGAGACCGGTTACAACAACCTGATCAAGCTTTCGAGCAAGTCCTATCTCGAGAGCGGCGCCGGCGATCCCGCGCATATCTCGTTCGATGATCTCGTGCTGCACGGCGATGGACTGATTGTGCTCACCGGCGGACCCGGCGGCCCGATGGGCCGACTGATCCTGGACGGGCAGGTGGACGCCGCGCGCGCCTGGCTGAAAAACGCCAAGGAGGCCTTCGGCGACCGGCTCTACGTCGAGATCATGCGGCATGGGCTGGACGAGGAACGGGTCACCGAAGCGCCGTTCCTCGAGTTCGCCTATGAATTCGACGTGCCGCTTGTTGCAACCAATCAGGCGTTCTTCGAATTGGAGGATAATTACGAAGCCCACGACGTGCTGCTGTGCATCAGCGATGGCACCTATGTGCATGAGTTCCAACCGGCGGCGCGTGACGCCCGATCATCGGTTCAAGTCGGCCGAGGAAATGACGGCGTTGTTCGAGGATCTGCCCGAAGCGATCGCGAATACGCTCGTTATCGCTCGGCGCTGCGCAGTGATGGCGCCGTTCCGCAACCCGATCCTGCCGACCTTCACGCAGGACAAGGATATCAGCGAGGCGGAGCTTTTGCGCAAGATGGCGGCCGAAGGGCTAACGGACCGGCTGGAAAAGCATGTCTTCACCGACGACATGGATGAGGCCAGGCGCGAGGAAGTAGCCAAGCCTTACTGGGAGCGCCTTGAATATGAGCTTGGGATCATCATCGAGATGAAGTTCCCGGGCTATTTCCTGATCGTCGCGGATTTCATCCAGTGGGCCAACCGGCAGGGTATTCCGGTGGGGCCGGGCCGTGGCTCCGGTGCGGGGTCCCTCGTCGCATGGTCTTTGACAATTACCGGAATAAATCCATTACGTTATTCTCTTATCTTCGAGCGATTTCTTAATCCGGAACGTATCTCGATGCCGGATTTCGACATCGATTTCTGTCAGGACAGGCGCGATCAGGTCATCCGCTACGTTCAGGAGAAATACGGCCGCGACCGGGTGGCGCAGATCATCACGTTTGGAAAGCTTCAGGCCCGCGCCGCGCTGCGTGACGTGGGTCGCGTGTTGCAAATGTCCTATGGCGAGGTGGACCGGCTCTGCAAGATGGTGCCGAACAATCCGGCCAATCCGGTCAGCCTGCCGGAAGCCATTGCGAGCGAGCCGCGCCTTCAATATGAGCGCGAGAACAGCGAGGCGGTCGCCAAGCTCCTCGACATCGCGACCCAGCTTGAAGGGCTTTACCGCCATGCCTCGACGCACGCCGCCGGCGTCGTGATTGGCGACCGTCCGCTGGAAGAACTGGTGCCGCTGTATCGCGACCCCCGGTCCGATATGCCGGTAACGCAGTTCAACATGAAATGGGTAGAGACCGCGGGTCTCGTGAAATTCGACTTCCTCGGCCTCAAGACGCTGACAGTGATCGATCAGGCCTGCCAGCTTATGCGTAAAGGCGGCGTGGACCTCGATATCTCGACGATCCCGCTGGACGACAGGAAGTCCTTCGAGATGCTGGCCCGCGCGGACACGGTCGGCGTGTTCCAGTATGAAAGCACCGGCATGCGCGACATGCTGCGCGGCATGAAGCCCGACAAGTTCGAGGATCTGATCGCCTTGGTGGCGCTCTATCGTCCGGGGCCGATGGAGAATATCCCGTCCTATGTCCGGCGCAAGCACGGTCAGGAAGAGGCCGATTGCATGCATGAGTCCCTCAAGCCGATCCTTGAGGAGACCTACGGCGTTATCACCTATCAGGACAACGTGCTGCAGATCGCGCAGGTCATGGGCGGCTACACCATGGGGCAGGCCGACATCCTGCGTAAGGCGATGGGCAAGAAGATCGCCAGCGAGATGGACGCCCAGCGTGAGCAGTTCCTCAAAGGCGCGACGGAGCGAGGATACGATCCGCAGCTCGCCGCCGATATCTTTGAGTTGATTGCCAAATTCGCCGGTTATGGCTTCAACAAGGCGCACGCGGCGGCCTATGCGCTGATTGCTTATCAGACGGCCTATCTCAAGGCCAATTATCCGGTCGAGTTCCTCGCCGCGTCGATGACGCTCGACATCAACAACACCGAGAAACTGAGCCAGTTCCGTCAGGAGCTTGTACGGCTTGGCGAAACCTTGCTGCCGCCGGACGTCAATCATTCGGAAGCGGTCTTCTCGGTCGAAACCATCACGGATGACGAGGGCAACGAGCGCCGGGCGGTGCGTTACGCGCTCGGCGCCATCCGGAATGTCGGCATTCAGGCGATGGAGACGCTGGTCGCCGAGCGCAAGGCCAATGGCCCGTTCAAGGATCTGACCGATTTCGCGAACCGGATGGATCCGCGCGTGGTCAACAAGCGCCAGCTCGAAAACCTTGTTATGGCCGGGGCCTTCGACAGCCTGGTTGAGAATCGGGCTCAGCTTTTTGCGGCGATAGAAGCGATCCTCAAATGCGCCAACCGCTCGGCCGAAGATCGTGCCTCCAACCAGGTCAGTCTGTTCGGCGACGTGGCTACGGAACAAGACGATGTGGTGCTGCCGGAGGTCCGGCGCTGGTCGCAGCTCGAAGCGCTCCAGAACGAGTTTTCGGCGCTCGGTTCATATTTGAGCGCCCATCCGCTCGACGGTTATCGGGCGACGCTCGGGGCGGTCGGAGTCGAGAACATCGTCGATCTCAACGGGCGTCTGAGCGGCGAAAACACCAAGGCCAAGCTGGCCGGTACGATTTCCCGCATCAAGGAGCGCAAGTCCGCCAAGATGAAGCCTTTCGCCTTCGTGACGCTGTCGGATCCGACCGGCGAATACGAAGTCACGGCGTTCTCGGAGACGCTCGCCGACTCCCGCGATCTTCTGGTCGTCGGCCAATCCGTCGTCGTGTCGATCGAGGCGCGGCTCGAGGGCGATTCGCCCCGGCTGACGGTGCAGTCCTTTTCCAGCCTCGAAGACGTGGTCTCGCGGGCCGCGATGGGACTGCGGATCACATTGAACGACAGGGACGCCGTTCCGGGGGTGCGGACCCAGCTTCAAACCGGACCGAAGGGCCGCAGCAAAGTGAATCTCCTCCTGCAACTGGAAGACGGCACCGAGGTCGAAGTTGCGCTGCCGGGCGGCTATTCAGTGTCACCGGAACTCGTGGACGCCATCAGGCATCTCTCCGGCGTGGTGGATGCGGGCGATTTCGCCGACGGGCGATCCTCCTATTACAGCGGCAGCCGCACCGTTCATTGAGCCGCTAACCCCCTTGCCAAATCGGGCGCTTAACTGTAAGAACGCGCCATAAATTCACACGCGGGACCGCGGTGGACGGACAGACAGCCCCGTTCCTCGCTCCGGTGTCCGGAAGGTCGGATGCATCAGTCCCGCGGAGGTTTAACCGGAAAAGGAGTTACAGGGCATATGACTCTGCCTGCAATCAGTATGCGTCAGCTTCTCGAAGCTGGCGTTCACTTTGGTCACCAAACCCATCGCTGGAATCCGAAAATGTCGCCGTTTCTGTTCGGCGAGCGTAACGGAATCCATATCATCGATCTCTCCCAGTCGGTCCCGATGCTGTATCAGGCCCTGGAAGCCATCCGCGACATTACGATGTCGGGCGGCCGCGTGCTGTTCGTCGGCACCAAGCGTCAGGCGTCCGGTCCGGTGGCGGCGTCGGCGAAGCGCTGCGGCCAGCACTATATCAACCACCGCTGGCTCGGCGGCATGCTGACCAACTGGAAGACGATCTCTCATTCGATCCGTCGCTTGCGCTCTCTCGAGGAGCAACTGGCCGACGCCGAGAATTCCGGCCTGACCAAGAAGGAGCTGCTGCAGCTCAACCGCGAACTCGAAAAGCTCGAACGGGGCCTCGGCGGCATCAAGGAAATGGGCGGTTTGCCGGATATCCTGTTCGTCATCGACACCAACAAGGAATCGATCGCGATCAAGGAGGCGGCCATTCTCGGCATTCCGGTCGTCGCGGTGGTGGACAGCAATTCCGATCCCGACGGCGTGAAATATCCGATTCCGGGCAATGACGACGCCCTGCGGGCGATCGAGTTGTATTGCGAACTGGTTTCGCAGTCGGTCCTCGAGGGTATCCAGAAGGAAATCGCCGCGTCCGGTGGCGACGTCGGCGAAGCGGTCAATCCGGTTGTCGAAGAGGTCGCCGGGGAAGAAACCTCCGAAGCCGCTGGCGCGGAAACAACCGAGGCTCCGGCCGAGGCCCCAGCCGCACCGGAAGGTAGCGAAGCGACCGCCTGAACCAGAAATTCCATTCATATCGAGTGGTTAGATCAGAATTCTTACGGCAAGGATGAGTTATGGCTGAGATAAGTGCAGCGCTTGTAAAGGATCTTCGGACCAAGACCGGCGCCGGCATGATGGACTGCAAGAAGGCGTTGAGCGAGACCGCCGGCGATCTCGAGGCGGCGGTCGACTGGCTGCGTCAGAAGGGCCTTTCCCAGGCCGCCAAGAAGGCCGGCCGCGAGGCCGCCGAAGGTCTGGTCGGCGTCGCGACCGGCAACGGCGTTGGTGCGATCGTCGAGATCAATTCCGAGACCGATTTCGTGGCCCGCAACGAGGATTTCCAGAACTTCGTGCGCATGGTCGCCGAACTGGCCGTGTCGGCGAAGGGCGATATTGCCGCGCTGAACGCGTCGGCTTATCCGGACTCCGGACGTACCGTCGAAGATCAGTTGACCCACATGGTCGCGACGATCGGCGAAAACATGCGTATCCGCCGGGCGGACGCGGTATCGGTCGATCCCGGCGTCATCGCGAATTACATCCATAGCGCGTCGGCTCCCGGCCTCGGCCGGATCGGCGTGATCGTCGGTCTCAAGTCCGAGGGCGATGCCGCGAAGCTTGAAGAGGCGGGCCGTCAACTGGCCATGCATATAGCTGCGGCCAATCCGCAGGCTGTCACGGTCGAGGAACTGGATCCCGAGGTCGTCGAGCGCGAGCGCGCCGTTCTGACGTCGCAGGCCGAGGAATCCGGCCGGCCGGCGGACATCGTCGCGAAGATGGTCGAAGGCCGCCTGCGCAAGTTCTATCAGGACGCCGTTCTTCTCGAGCAGGTCTGGGTGATCGACGGCGAAACCCGCGTGTCCAAGGTCATCGAACAGTTGGCCAAGGATGTGGGCGCGCCTGTGGAAGTGGCGGGCTTTGTCCGCTATGCCCTGGGCGAGGGGATCGAGCGCAAGGAAACCGATTTCGCATCCGAAGTCGCGGCGACGGTCGGCAGCTAAGGCGCTGGGCCGCGCTGCTCTGCCGGGGGCGCAAGAAACCTCTTAACCATCGGTCCTTATCTGTTTAATTTGGATCGCCCGTAACACGGCCGCCCGCGGCATATCCGAAACGAGGATGTCGGATGTCCCAGACCAGTCCATACCGGAGAGTGCTTCTCAAGATCTCCGGCGAAGCCCTTATGGGCGATCAGGAATTCGGTATCGACTTCGCGGCTGTCGAGGCCATCGCCACGGACGTTAAAGAAGTCGTCGAGACCGGCGTTCAGGTTTGCATCGTGATCGGTGGCGGCAATATCTTTCGCGGCCTTTCCGGGGTCGCCGAGGGGATCGAGCAGGCCAGTGCCGATTATATGGGCATGCTCGCCACCGTGATGAATGCGCTCGGCATGCAAAGCGTGCTCGAGCGCCACGGCATCATGACGCGGGTCCTGTCGGCCATCCCGATGCAGAGCGTCGCCGAGACATATATCCGCCGCCGGGCGATCCGGCATATGGAGAAGGGCCGCGTGGTGATCTTCGCCGCCGGCACGGGCAACCCGTTTTTCACGACCGACACCGCCGCCGCGCTTCGTGCCGCCGAGACGGGCTGCGACCTGCTGCTCAAAGGCACCCAGGTGGACGGCGTCTATTCGGCCGATCCGAAAAAGGATCCGACGGCCCAGCGGTTCGAAAAGCTGTCGTTCATGGACGTGCTGCAGAAAGATCTCAAAGTGATGGATGCTGCGGCAATTTCGCTCTGCCGCGAAAACAAGATTCCGATCATGGTATTCTCGATACATGAAGCCGGGGGCTTTGGACGCGTATTGGCCGGTACCGGGTTGTGCACCGTTATTGGCGGGGAGGCCTGACAAATGACCAAGGATTATGATTCTGCCGACATCGAACATCGCATGCAGATGGCCGTTGAAGTCCTGAAGCAGGAATTTTCGGGGCTGCGCACCGGTCGCGCCTCGCCGCATCTCCTCGATCCCATTACGGTCGATGCCTATGGCGCCGAGATGCCGCTCAATCAACTGGCGACCGTCAACGTGCCCGATCCGCGCATGCTGTCGGTTCAGGTCTGGGACAAGGCCAATGTTGCGGCAGTCGAAAAGGCGATCCGGAACGCCAATCTGGGCCTCAATCCGATTATTGACGGTCAGAATATGCGGCTCCCGATTCCCGAGCTTAATCAGGAACGGCGCGAAGAGCTGACGAAGCTCGCGGCCAAATATGCCGAACAGGCCAAGGTGGCCGTGCGCAATGTCCGGCGGGACGGCATGGATACGCTCAAAAAGATGGAGCGTGACCATGAGATCAGCGAGGACGAGCACCGCGAGATGTCGGACGAGGTCCAGCAGCTTACGGATCTTACGGTGGAAGAGATCGACAAGGTTCTCGCCGCCAAGGAACAGGAGATCATGCAGGTCTGACGTGATGCTGACGGCGGAATTCGAGCAGCCCCTGAAGCTGCCCCGGCATATCGCCATCATTATGGATGGCAATGGCCGTTGGGCGAAACGGCGGCATTTGCCTCGGGCCGTCGGGCATCAGCGCGGTGCCGACGCGGTGCGGCGCGCGGTTGAAGGTTGCCGGGAGCTCGGCGTTTCCTACCTAACGCTTTACGCCTTTTCCTCGGAAAACTGGAAGCGCCCGCCCTCCGAGGTCGGCGACCTTATGAGTTTGTTGCGGGTCTATCTCCGCAAGGAGCTGGCGGATCTCCACAAAAACAATATCCGGCTACGCTTCATCGGTAATCGAGGGCCCTTGGCCGGGGACATCATCGATCTGATCAATCAGGCCGAGGGTACGACCAAGAGCAATACCGGCATGACGCTGGTGATCGCCCTCAATTACGGCAGTCAGAGCGAGATCGTCGAGGCGACCAAGGAGATCGCACGGGCGGTCAGGGACGGGCGTATGGATGTCGAGGACGTCGACGAGGAGTCCTTCTCCCGTTATCTCCAGACAGCGGCGATTCCCGACCCGGATCTGATTATCCGGACCAGCGGCGAGAAGCGGTTGTCCAATTTTCTGCTGTGGCAGTCGGCCTATTCCGAGCTGGTTTTTCTCGATATTTTCTGGCCAGATTTCACCAAGGACTCGCTTATCGAGGCGATACAGGAGTTCACCAACCGCGACCGCCGCTATGGCGCGCGCAATACCTGACTGATCGCACCGGGGTGGGGATGGATCGCAAAGGTTTGGTGAAACGGCTTGGATCGGCGGCGATCCTGGTTCCCGTCGTTCTCGGCGTCCTGTTCGCTGGCGGCTGGTGGTTCGTCGGCTTGATGGCGGTCACCGGCTGGCTGATGAGCCACGAATGGAACCGGATGTGTGGCGGCAAGCTGGACGCCATGCTCGTGCTGTATGGGCTCGTTATCACGGCCATGGCCGGTCTCGGCGCCGCCGACAGGGTCTTGTGGGCCTTTATGGCGCTGATATCGGGCCTCGTTCTGGCCGCAATCATGGCGCAGATCATGAAACGAAGCGTCATCTGGGCGGTTGCCGGGCTGGTTTATTTAAGCATTCCGATTCTCGCCCTTGTTTGGCTCCGGCTGGTGGCGCCGCAGGGATTTTACCTCGTCCTGTGGATCCTGTGCGTGGTATGGGCGGCGGATTCCGTGGCTTTTTTCGCCGGTTCGGCCATTGGCGGCCCGAAGCTCGCACCCGCGATCAGCCCGAACAAAACCTGGGCCGGTGCGGTCGGTGGGCTTGTTGGGGCCAGTCTCGTCGGAGTAGGCTTCGCGTTGGCGGCCGATTTGCCGATGGCGACGGCGATGTTTGCCAGCGCCTTTGTCGGTTTATGGGCGGAACTGGGTGATCTTCAGGAATCATGGATCAAGCGGCGTTTGCATATAAAGGATTTGGGCACTCTCATCCCTGGCCACGGGGGACTTCTGGACCGATTGGACAGTCTGATGTTCGCGGCGCCCGTCGTGTGTCTGATGATCGTGCTGCCGGCGCAGCCCTGGTTCTATCTCTGAGGGGAATGACGGGATGGTGAACTCGTCCGAACAAAGCGTTGGCTCGAAGCGTCGGGTGACGATTCTCGGCTCCACGGGGTCTATCGGCTGCAACACGGTCGATCTGATCGAGCGCCACCGGAATTCCTATGACGTCGAGGCGCTGACATGCCATCGCAACGTCGATGTCCTGATCGCGCAGGCGCGCAAATTGAAGCCGAGCTTCGTTGCGGTCGGAGACGAGAGCCAGGTCGAGACGGTCGAGGACGCACTCGCCGGGACCGGGATCGAGGTCGGCGCCGGCAGAGAAGCCGTTATCGAGGCCGCCGCGCGTCCGGCGGACTGGGTCATGGCGGCCATCGTCGGGGCGGCTGGGCTTCTGCCCACGCTGACCGCCGTGCGCCGCGGCGCGATGGTCGCGCTGGCCAACAAGGAGTGCCTCGTTTGCGCCGGCCCCCTGATGATGGCTGAGGTCGCCGAGCATGGCGCGACCCTTCTTCCGGTCGATTCCGAGCACAATGCGATTTTCCAGGTGATCGATCATGAGCGCTATGATCTGATCGATTGCATCACTCTGACGGCGTCCGGCGGCCCGTTCCGCACTTTCACCCATGCCCAGATGACCTCCGTGACTCCGGCTCAGGCCGTCGCGCACCCGAACTGGAGCATGGGCGCGAAGATCTCGGTCGATTCCGCCACCATGATGAACAAGGGGTTGGAGCTGATCGAGGCTCAACACCTCTTTCCGGTCGGGCCCGAACGCCTGAAAGTGCTGGTGCATCCGCAATCGGTCATTCATTCCATGGTGTCCTATGTCGATGGCTCCGTGTTGGCGCAGCTCGGCACTCCGGACATGCGCACGCCGATTTCCTTTACCCTCGGCTGGCCACGGCGAATTGCCGCACCGTCGCAGCGGCTCGATCTGGCGGCGATCGGGCAGTTAACCTTCGAAATGCCTGATCCCGAAAGGTTCCCCTGCCTAAGGCTTGCGCGGGATGCCTTGCAAACAGGCGGGTCGGCACCTACACTCCTCAACGCCGCGAACGAGGTGGCCGTCGAAGCGTTTCTGAATGGACGGATCGGGTTCCTCGATATCGCGAAAGTCGTCGAAGACGTTCTGAATGTCGGCGAGCTAAAAAGGCTGACGACGATTGATGACGTACACGACGTCGACCAGGATGGCCGGCGTTTGGCGAAAACAGCGTGCGAACGGATGTCACGGGCGGATCGAGTAGCGTGAAATGATTGAGTTGTCGGGGTTTGGTTACTCGCTGCTGATGTTCCTGATCGTGCTGACCGTTCTCGTGTTCGTGCACGAGATGGGGCACTACTGGGTGGCACGGCGCACCGGCGTTCGCGTCGACGTGTTCTCCATCGGCTTCGGGCCGGAGATCTTCGGCTGGACGGATTCCGTCGGGACGCGCTGGAAAATCAGCTGGATCCCCCTTGGCGGCTATGTGAAATTCTTCGGCGATATGGATGTCGCCAGCCGGCCGGACCCCTCGATGACGCCGGAGGTTCAGAACGCTCTGCGTGCGTCTGGCGACGAGTTCGAGACCGATCCCGGCGATCCGTCGATGCATATCATGACGGACGCAGAGAAGGCGGTCGCCTTCCCGTACAAAAAGCTGTGGCAGCGTTCGGCGATCGTCGCGGCCGGGCCCTTGGCCAATTTCGTCTTTGCGATCGTGGTGTTCGCTGGCCTTTTCATGACGGTCGGTCAGCCCTATACGCCGGCCAAGGTCGGCACGGTCGAACCGGGCAGCGCGGCGGCCGTGGCTGGCATCGAGCCGGGCGACAAGATCGTCCAGGTCGGATCGACGGATATCGACCGGTTCGAGGATCTCATCCAGGTCATCAGCATGAGCCCCGGCGAGACCTTGAAGATCAAGGTGATCCGGGACGGCAAGCCGGTCGTTTTGACCGCGACACCCAAACTCGTCACGGACAAGGACGCGTTTGGCGAAGAACATAAAATCGGCCGGCTTGGTGTCGGCAGGGTAGGCGTCGACTATGTGAAGCGCGGTCCGATCGAGGCCGTATGGTACTCGGTGGCCGAAACCGGTAATACCGTGAAGCTGATCCTCAAGTCGGTGGGGCAACTGATCGTCGGCGAGAGGTCGACCGACGAGCTTCGCGGTCCGCTGACGATCGCGAAGATGTCCGGTCAAATCGCTCATACCGGCTTCCTCGACCTCATCTCCTTCATGGCCCTTTTGTCCATCAATCTGGGCCTAATCAATCTTTTTCCCATCCCCATGCTGGACGGCGGGCATCTCCTGTTTTACGCATTTGAGGCAGTGCGCGGCAGGCCGCTTGGTCTGAGGGCCCAGGAATACGGGTTCCGGATCGGTCTTGTCATGGTTCTCTTCCTGATGATTCAGGCGATCTGGAATGACTTCAAATCGCTTTCCGTTTTCGAGTATGTTTCGGGGCTCTTCTCGTAATCACAGGACGATCCTCTGATCTTTGGTGAGTGGTTTGGTCTGTCCTTCTTTTCGCAGCCTGAGTGTTGTCTTGGGCTTCATCATCGTGTTCACGGCCTGCGTCGCAGCCGGCGGGTCTGCTTATGCGCAGGCCAACGACGACATCATCACGCAGATTCGCGTCGAGGGTAATCAGCGTATCGAGCCTGAGACGGTCCGGTCCTATATGCAGATCGGGGTCGGCGACAAATATGACGCCGCCAAGGTCGATCGGTCCCTGAAAACGCTGTTCGCCACCGGGCTGTTCGCGGATGTGACGATCCGCCGCGAAGGGTCGGTGCTGATCGTCAGCGTCGTCGAGAACCCGATCATCAACCGTATCGCCTTCGAGGGAAACAAGGCGATCAAGAAGGACAAGCTGAACAAGGAAGTGCAGCTCAGGCCGCGCGTGGTTTATACCCGCTCCCGGGTTCGCGCCGACGTTCAGCGCATCATCGAGATTTACCGGCGTTCCGGCCGGTTCGCCGCGACGGTCGAGCCCAAGATCGTTCAGCTGCCGCAAAATCGCGTCGATCTGATCTTTGAGATTCACGAAGGCAAGAAGACGAAGATCCGCCGGATCAATTTCATTGGCAACAAGCGTTACAGCGACGGCAAGTTGCGGGGGCAAACGTCGACCAAGGAGTCCCGTTGGTGGCGATTCTTCTCCAAAGGCGACACCTATGATCCCGACCGGCTGGCTTATGACCGTGAATTGCTGCGCCAGTTCTATCTGCAACGGGGCTATGCCGATTTCCGCGTCGTTTCGGCCGTTGCCGAACTGACCCGGGATCGCCGGGAATTCTTCATCACCTTCACAGTCGAGGAAGGCCAGACCTACAGATTCGGCGACGTCAAGCTGGTCAGTGATATCCGCGACCTCAAGCCCGATGCGCTTCAGGATCTCGTTCAGCCGGAAAAGGGCAAGCTTTATAACGCCAAGCAGATCGAAGATACGGTTGACGCGCTGAACGAAGCCGCCGGGCAACGCGGTTACGCCTTTGTCGATATCCGGCCGGAAATCCACCGCGATAAAAAGAACCGGACGATCGGTGTCACCTTCCACATCCTTCAGGCGCCACGCGTCTATGTCGAACGGATTGAGATCACCGGCAACTTCCGGACTCTGGACCGGGTTATCCGCCGCGAGATGCGTCTCGCGGAGGGGGATGCGTTCAACGTTGCCCTGATGCGGCGGTCCCGCGCGCGGATTCGCAGTCTCGGGTTCTTTGGGGATGTGGCTGTCGACCAGAGCCAGGGCAGCGCGCCGGACCGCAACGTGATCCATGTCTCGGTTCAGGAGCAATCGACCGGCGAGCTCAGTATCGGCGCCGGCTATTCGAGCCTCGAACATCTGATCGGGCAGGTCAGCATTCGAGAGCGGAACCTGCTCGGCCGCGGCCAGGATCTCAGATTGTCCTTCCAGATTTCGAGCATCCAGCAGAGTATCAATCTCGGCTTTACCGAGCCCTATTTCATGGGCCATGACGTGGCGGCTGGTTTCGATATCTTTCGCACGAAGAACGACTACACGAATTACACGTATTACAAGCAGGGCCAGACTGGCTTCCAACTCCGGTTCGGCTTTCCGATCACCGAATATCTGACCTTCGGCGTCAATTACCGGCTGAGCTTGGATAATATTACGCTCAGTAATGTGCTCGACCCGTCCATCTTTCCGACCTATGTCCAGGAATCGCTTGGCAACTTTACGACCTCGGCCGTCGGTTACAGCCTGTCCTATTTCAGGCTGGACGACCGAGTTGACCCGAAACGGGGCTTCAGCTGGGTTCTCTCGCAGAATTTCGCCGGTCTTGGCGGGTCTGTGAAATACATCCGGACGGATTTGAACTTCAACTGGTATCACCCGCTGATAAAGGACAACTGGGTCCTGAGTTTCGGGCTCCGCGAAGGCTATATCGAAGGCCTCGGTCAGGGCGTCCGGATCAACGACCGCTACTTCCTCGGCGGTTCCCAGTTGCGTGGTTTCGAGCCGGGCGGCGTCGGGCCGGCGACCTATAATTACAGTACGGGCAAGTATGATTCACTGGGCGGCAATCTGTACTATAACGGGTCGCTCGAATTCACCGTTCCGGTGGGGGCGACCAGTGAATTGGGCCTGAAATTCAGTACATTTGTAGATTTCGGCAGTCTGGCGTATGTTGACAGCGTCGGTACCAACATTTTCGATGTTGGAAGCTTGAGGGCATCGGCGGGTGTCGGTGTTGGGTGGAAATCGCCGATGGGTCCCATTCGACTTGATTTTGCAGTTCCGCTGAAGAAAGAGTTGTTTGACCGGACACAGTTCTTCCAGTTCAACTTTGGAACAAGGTTCTAGATGAGAAAATTCATACGAAACGTTTGCGTGGTCGCACTGGCAGCCACGGGAACAATGATGGGGACGCTTAATGCAGGGATGGCGGCGGATTCTGTCGCACCGGCCTCGATCCTCGTGATCGACTCCCAGTTGATTCAACAGAATTCCCGCGCTGGCAAAGATATTCTGCGGCAGGTCGACGATATCCGGACGCAGGTTCAGGCGGAAATCCAGAAGGAAGAGAGCTCATTGCGCTCTCAAGAAGACGAACTGAAGCGTCAGCGTTCCATTCTTACGCCGGAAGCCTTCGATCAGAAGCGTCAGGCCTGGGAACAGAAGGTTATGGCGGTTCAGCGCAAGGTTCAGGCGAAGAACGCGGCGCTTCAGATGGCCGTGAAGAAGGCGAATGAAACGTTGCAACGCGCGATCGTGCCCATTCTCCAGAAGATCCTCAATAAGCGAGGAGCCACCTTCATAATGGACAAAGGGCAGATGGTCCTGATGGCGCCGAACAAGGGCCTGGATGTTACGACCGATGTCATCGAGCAGCTCGATACCGTTCTGCCGGATATCACGGTCGATTTCTCCGCGGTTAAGACGGCCGGCGAAGGATCCGGTGGTGCGGCTGCGGCCCCGGCGCCGGCTCCGGCTCCGAAGAAAAAGAAGAATTAATCAGCCGATCCGGCTTGATGCGTGATGTTACGGTCGCAGTTCGCTTGTCGGACTGCGGCCGTTGCTTTTGGGATGGGCTCTAACGGAAGGTTTTGGGTATGAGCGATGCCGAATCCGGGACGGTATCGGAAACGATCGATCTCCAGGGGATAATGGAATTGATCCCGCATCGTTATCCGATGCTTCTGATTGATCGCGTCGAGAAGGTAAAGCTCGACGATTCCGCGGTCGGGATCAAGAACGTCACCTTCAACGAGCACTTCTTTCAGGGGCATTTCCCGGCGAAGCCCGTGATGCCGGGCGTGTTGATCATCGAGGCAATGGCGCAAACGGCGGCAGTGCTCGCGGCTCGAACGATGGGCGACGACGCCAGGGGGAAGCTCGTCTATTTCATGTCCATCGAATTCGGCGAAGTTCCGCAAGCCGGTCGTTCCGGGCGACGTGCTTCATCTTCATGTCGCCAAGCTGCGGGGCGGAAATCGCCGCGTCTGGAAGCTGACGGGTGAAGCCAGGGTTGACGGCGCCAAGGTGAGCGAAGCCGAACTCACGGCCATGATCGCCGACGCCTGATCCGGCTCGTCTCAACGCACGCCGAACAAAAAAGAATGGGCCGCCCCTGATGGAGCGACCCTGTTATTACCCGAGGCCGGAAGCGTCGACCCGGCTTTATTTACGCTTGCTGAGCGGTATGAAGTCGCGCTTCGGCTCGCCCGTGTAAAGCTGGCGTGGACGGCCAATCTTCTGCAGCGGATCTTCCATCATCTCGTTCCACTGGGCGACCCAGCCGACGGTACGCGCCACCGCGAACAGGACCGTGAACATGCTGATGGGGAAGCCCATGGCCCGCAGGGTGATGCCGGAATAGAAGTCGACATTCGGATAAAGCTTGCGCTCGACGAAATAATCGTCTTCGAGCGCGATCCGTTCGAGCTCCATGGCGACTTCGAGCAACGGCTCCGTCTTGACACCGAGGTGATCCAGCACCTCGTGGCAGGTCTCCTGCATCACTTTGGCGCGCGGATCGTAGTTCTTGTAGACGCGGTGCCCGAAGCCCATCAGCCGGAACGGATCGTTCTTGTCCTTGGCGCGCTTGATGTATTCGGGAATGCGGTCTTTCGTGCCGATTTCGATCAGCATGTTGAGCGCGGCCTCGTTCGCGCCGCCATGGGCCGGACCCCACAGGCTCGCGATGCCGGCCGCGATGCAGGCGAACGGATTGGCGCCGGACGAGCCGGCGAGGCGAACCGTCGAGGTTGAGGCGTTCTGCTCGTGATCGGCGTGCAACGTGAGCAGCCGGTCCATGGCCCGGGCCAAAAGCGGGTCCGCCTTGTAGGGCTCGCATGGCACGCTGTACATCATCCACAGGAAGTTTTCGGCGTAACTCAGATCGTTGCGCGGATACACGAAGGGCTGGCCGACCGAATATTTGTAGGCCATCGCCGCGATCGTGGGCATTTTCGCGATCAGGCGATAGGACGCTATCTTGCGCTGCGTCGGGTCGTTGATGTCCGTGCTGTCGTGATAGAACGCCGACAAGGCGCCAACGACACCGACCATCACCGCCATCGGATGAGCATCCCGGCGGAAGCCGGAAAAGAACCGCTGGAGCTGTTCATGCACCATCGTGTGATAGGTGATGTCGTGAACGAATTCGTCCTTCTGCTTCCGGTTGGGAAGTTCGCCGAACAGAAGGAGATAGCAAACCTCGGTGAAATCGCTCTTCACCGCCAGTTGGTCGATCGGATAGCCGCGATAGAGAAGGACGCCCTTGTCGCCGTCAATGAAGGTGATCTTTGATTCGCACGCTGCGGTCGACGTGAAACCGGGATCGAAAGTGAAATACCCGGTTTCGCTGTAGAGCTTGCGAATATCGAAGACCGTCGGGCCGTCCGACGCTTTAAGCAGGGGCAGGTCATGTTCCTTGCTGCCATCGACGAGCTTGAGCGTGGCTGGCTCTTTGCTGGCTTTTTTGGGCTGCTTTGCCATATGCGGCTTTCCTTCTTGTTCTTTCCCGGACCGAACGGCCGTGGCGAAAAATTCGCACGGCCGACGGGGGATGTGAGAGGCCGCATCCGCGCCGTTCCGGGCGTTTTTGCGGCTATTAGACGGCCTGGTCGCGAATTCGGGCCAAACTCTCTTCGCGGCCAAGAACCAGAAGAACGTCGAATATCCCAGGCGACGACGTCCGACCGGTCAACGCCGCCCGCAATGGCTGGGCGACCTTGCCAAGACCAAGGCCGGCTTTTTCGGCATAGGCGCGCACGGCGCTCTCGAGCGCTGGCGCGGTCCAGTCTGCCGTCGCCGCCAACGAATCGGACACGTCGACGAGCAATTTTCGGGCATCCTTAGTTAACACTTTATTTGCGGAATCGTCCAGAGTTAGTGGCCGTGCAGCAAAACAGAATTTTCCGTTATCTGCCAACTCGACCAATGTCTTAGCGCGCGGCTTCAACTCCGGCATGATGCGGTGCACACGTTCCAGACCCACAGGATCTGGTGTTGATTGGTCAAGCGCCGTCAGCATAAACGGCACCGTTAGTTCGACCAGCCGGTCGTCATCGGCCTGCCGGATATAATGCCCGTTGAGATTATCCAGTTTGGTAAAATCGAATCGGGCGGGCGAACGGCCTACTGCGTCGAGCGAGAACCACTCCAGCGCCTGCTCGGTCGAGATGATTTCGTCGTCGCCATGACCCCAGCCGAGCCGGAGGAGATAATTCCGCATCGCTTCCGGCAGGTATCCCATATCGCGATACGCGCTGACAGCCAGCGCACCATGGCGCTTCGACAGCTTGGCGCCGTCGGGCCCGTGGATGAGCGGCATATGGCCGAATTTGGGCGCTGTCCAGCCAAGGCTCAGATAGAGCTGGGTCTGCCGGAACGCGTTGGTCAGGTGATCGTCGCCGCGAATGACGTGGGTGACGCCCATGTCGTGATCGTCGACCACGACGGAGAGCATATAGGTGGGCGAGCCGTCGGCCCGGACCAGCACCATGTCGTCGAGCTGCTCATGGCTCACCGTAACCGGCCCCTGGATCAGATCGTCGATCCTGGTTTCGCCCTCCAGCGGAGCTTTGAAGCGGATCACCGGATCCACGCCGGCCGGTGCTTCGGAGGGGTCGCGGTCGCGCCAGCGGCCGTCATAGCGCATCGGCCGGCCTTCGCTCTTGGCGGTCTCGCGCATCTCTGCGAGTTCCTGCTGGGAGCTGTAGCAATAATACGCCTTGCCCTCCGCGAGAAGCTGCCGGGCCGCCTCGACATGCCGGTCGGCGCGTTTCGACTGAAAATACGGCTCGCCGTCATAGTCCAGGCCGAGCCAATCGAGCCCGTCGAAAATTGCCTGGATCGCTTCAGGCGTGGAGCGTGCCCGGTCGGTGTCCTCGACGCGCAGAAGGAACTTTCCGCCGCGTCCGCGTGCGAAAAGCCAGTTGAACAGGGCGGTGCGGGCATTTCCGATATGCAGCATGCCGGTCGGCGACGGCGCGAATCGGGTCACAAGACCACTGCTGGGGGGACTATCTGAGGCGCTCATTCTTCCAGGAAGGTTGTTGGTGGACTACACTCCCGGCGAGGCGACGATGGGGCCGGCGCGGGTGGCGTGTATGTATCACACCGCCGTTGCCGGACACAATTGGGCGCAGCGGCCCGGTCGTCCGGGCGTGTCACGGGGCGTCACTTGACCTACGAGGAATTCAACGCGTTTTGTGCGGCTCTTCGGGCGACGACCTATGTCATGCAGTGGGGCGGCTCGCATGTCTGGAAGGTCGGCGGCAAGGTGTTCGCCATCGGCGGCTGGACGGATGAGGGGCCGGGCTTTACGTTCAAGGTCTCGGACATCGCCTATGAGATGCTCCGCGACCAACCGGGGTTGCGGCCCGCGCCCTATCTGGCGTCACGCGGCATGAAATGGATCCAGCATTATACGAAACCCGGCCTCTCGGACGCCGATCTGAAAGACTATCTCCGCGAGTTCCCACCACATCGTTTCGCTCGGGCTTTCGAAGAAGAAGCAACGGGAGCTGGGGCTCTGCTAAGGGCTCAATAGAAACGCTGGTCTGCGCGGCGGAAGTTTGGTCTTCTAGAAGGCGTCCAGTCTTTGTTTCCGTAAGATTTCACTTTTCGAGATCACCTCGAGCTGAGGGGAAGGGGGCCACGCGCGTGGGCCGGTCCTGGGGCGTGAGCGACAGACGTGCGACGGCGGGCGGCCGCCCGACCGCCGGACACGTGACGGCTGTTGCGCGGGAGACGTCGGTACGCGCCGTCTCCATTGCCTGGACGAACTGGATCGTCTGGGCACCCGTGTTTCTTGGCGCGGGGATCTCCGCCTATTTCGCACTCCCCATGGAGCCGGAGCCGCGTCAGATCATCGGGATCGGTCTGATCGCGGCATTGGCGGCTCTTCTGACGCGCAGGCGGCCGGTCCTGAACCTTCTCGCGGTTTCATCGCTTGTTGCGGTGCTGGGCGTCGGCGTGGCCGCCTGGCGGACGGAGCGCGTTGCGGCTCCGGTGCTGGCGCAACGGATGGGGCCGGTCGAGGTTCAAGGTATCGTGACGCGCGTTGAACGGCGCGTCGAAGGCGGCTCGCGCGTCACACTGGATCACGTCCAGATCGATGGGTTATCACCCGCCCGAACACCACGCACCATTCGCCTGACCGTCCGTACGCCGGAGAACGCCCATGCGGGGGACGAGGTGAAGGTCCGTTCGATCCTGCTGCCCGTTCCGCAGCCTGACGTGCCGGGGGCCTATGATTTCGCGCGGGCTGCGTGGTTTGATTCGCTTGGCGCGCTCGGCATCGCTCTCGGACCGGTTGATGGCCATGCGCCTCCGGGCGGCATCGGCCTCGTCAACCGGATTCGAAACCGCCTGACAGATCTTAGAGACCGTATATCGGTCCGCATTCGAGCCGCCGCGCCGACGCCGGCCGGCGCGATGGCGGCCGCATTGATGGTCGGTGATCGCGGTTCTATCCCGGAGGATGTTACCTCGGCCCTGCGCGATGCCGGGTTGGCCCATCTGCTGTCGATTTCCGGGCTGCATATGGGATTGATGGCCGGCATCGCCTTCTTCGCGGTGCGGGCCTTGCTGGCGCTCAGCGAGGGTCTGGCGCTGCGCTATCCGATCAAGAAGATAGCGGCCGTGGCAGGGATCTTTTGCGCCGCGCTGTATCTGGGCATTACCGGTGCGCCGATCCCGACCCAGCGGTCGTTCATCATGACAAGCATCATCTTCGCCGCGATTCTGCTGGACCGAACGGCGCTGTCCCTGCGGCTGGTTGCGCTCGCCGCCATGGTGATCCTGCTGATGAAACCCGAAAGCCTGCTCGATGTGAGCTTTCAGATGTCTTTCGCCGCCGTCATTGCGCTCATTGCGCTGTATGATGCCTTCAAGCATCGGCTGGCCGCCTGGCGATCCGGTTTCACGACGCCGATGGGCCGCGCGCTGTTCTATCTGGCGGGCGTCGGCCTGACAACGCTGACGGCCGAGGCCGCCATCGATCCGATCGCGATCTATCAGTTCGGCCGATTGGTGACCTATGGGCTGGCGAGCAATCTGGTTGCTGTGCCGGTGACCGGTATCTGGATCATGCCCTGGGCTCTGATCGCCTTTCTGTTGATGCCGTTTCATCTCGAAGCTCTGGCGATCACGCCGATGTGCTGGGGGCTTGACGTCGTCATTTGGATCGCGAAAGAGGTGAGTTCCTGGCCGGGTGCGGTTGTTCTCGTCAAATCCTGGCCCGTCGCGAGTCTCGCTTTCATCACCCTTGGCGGGCTTTGGTTGTGTCTGTGGCCCGGTCGGTCACGGCTCTTCGGCCTCGGCGTCGCCCTGACCGGTATCCTGATCGGAATGGTTTCCACTCCAGCCGACATTCTCATCAATGGCGACGGGTCGCTGATCGCGGCGCGCGCGCCTGACGGGCGCTACAGCTTTTCGAGCCTGACGCGAGAAAGCTACGACCAGAAGACCTGGCTGCGCATGAACGGACAGAAGCAGGCACGCGGCTGGCCGCTCGATCCGAAGGACGATCCCCAGGCGAAGGTTTGGCTGCGATGCGATTCTTTGGGGTGCGTCTATCGGCCGGAGGGCCGTGACGTCGTGGCTTTCAGCTTTGATCCGCGTGCGCTCGGCGAGGATTGCCGGGCCGCGACGCTCATCGTCGCCACGGTGCCGGTCCCGCGTTCATGTGCGGCCGAGGCCGTCGGGCGGTTCGATCTCTGGCGCGAAGGCGGCCGCGCGATCTGGCTTAATGGCGGGAACGCCACGATCGCATCGGTCGCCGAAATACGGGGCGACCGGCCTTGGGTTCTTTATCGAAACCGGCGGTGAGGGAACGACGCCTTTAATACTTTCGGAAAAGTCCGACGAGACGGCCCTGAACCTCGACCCGGTTTGGGCCGAAAATGCGGGTCTCGTAGCGCGTGTTGGCGGGTTCGAGCGCGACGGAGTTTCCTTTGCGGCGCAGGCGCTTGAGAGTTGCTTCTTCACGGTCCACAAGAGCGACGACGATCTCACCGCTTACCGCCGTGCTGGTGCGCTGGATGATCGCTGTGTCGCCATCGAAAATGCCCGCATCGATCATGGAATCACCCGCGATTTCCAAGGCGTAATGCTCGCCCGTACCGATCAACGCGGCGGGCAGCTGGATCGTGTTGGTCTGATCGGCCAGCGCCTCTATCGGCGTACCGGCCGCGATCCGCCCGTAAAGCGGCAGTTCCACCATGGCGCCGCCAGCATTGGCCGCGCCGGCAAGCGGGCCGGCCACCGCCTCGGGCTCGACCTGAGTGATGTGCCGGCGTGCGCTTGGCGCCGAACCCCGTGAGAAATCGGCCTCGATCACGCTGGAATGGCTTCGGCCATTCTGCGGAGCCGGTACGGAATCAGGCAGCCGGAGAACTTCCAGCGCACGGGCGCGGTGGGGCAGGCGGCGTATGAAGCCGCGCTCCTCCAGCGCCGTGATCAGCCGGTGAATGCCCGACTTGGATTTCAGATTGAGGGCTTCCTTCATCTCCTCG
The DNA here is from genome assembly GCA_963821875.1 of uncultured Alphaproteobacteria bacterium. GTDB lineage: Bacteria > Pseudomonadota > Alphaproteobacteria > CAVTAV01 > CAVTAV01 > CAVTAV01. The sequence continues at coordinate 2,651,726 of CAWGFE010000002.1, read as the reverse complement.
AAGGAGGGCGAGAAGCCGGTCTCCTGCAGCCGTGCGCTGATAAAGGTCAGCAATTCATGTTGCTTCTTGGTCAGCATATATCGGCCCCTTGTTTCTTGAGCAGAGGAGAACAAAACAAAAACTATGTCGAGTGTTCTAGTTTAGTTCTCGTTTAGGGTCAAGAAAATTCACGGTGTTGGGTAACCACCGGAATCCGCCAACCATATCTAGTAGATCAAACCTGGATCTGGCCGAATTCGAGGGGAATGATCGATGTCGCTTCGCCGGCTTTCGCGGCGGAAGCGAAGGGCTTGCGGACAATCAGGCAATCGGCGCGCGCGAAACCGGACAGGACGGAACTGTCCTGGCGGTCGAACGGCGTGGCGATAAGCTGGCCATGATCGTCGCGTTCGAGCGAGGCGCGGAGATAATCCTGCCGTCGGTCGTTTTCCGGCAGGTCGCGTCCGAGGCGCGCGTTGACGAAAGGCCGTCGGTTCAAGGTCCGTCCGGCCAGGGTTTGCAAGGCGGGGATCAGGAAGACGACGGCGCAAACAAGCGCCGAGACCGGATTGCCGGGCAGGCCCAGCATCGGCGTGTCCCCGATCTGGCCGAACATCAGCGGCTTGCCGGGGCGCATGGCTATCTTCCAGAAATCAATTCGCAGACCTTCCTCGCCGAGCACAGACCGCACGAGGTCGCGGTCGCCGACGGACGCGCCGCCGATGGTAATCAGCATGTCCGCGCCCATAGCGCCAGCGACCATCTTCTTGAGAGAATCCGCGTTGTCCCTGGCGATACCGAGGTCGATCGGCACACCGCCGTTCCGCTCGATCATGGCGGCCAGACCAAGCGAGTTGGAGGAGACGATCTGGTTGGGGCCGATTGCTTCGCCCGGCAGGACCAGTTCGTCACCGGTCGCCAGCAGCGCGATCCGGGGACGGCGATGCACGCGCACCCAGGGCACATTCATTCCGGCGGCCAGCGCGATATCGCGCGGCGAAAGTGGCCGGCCCTTCCGGACGCCCACGTCGCCTTCCTTGAAATCGATTCCTGCGACCCGGATATGTTTGCCGCGCGGGCTGGACTCGCGAACGGCGATGCGGCCGTCCTCCAGCGTGTCGACATCTTCCTGAATGACAATGGCGTCCGCGCCTTTGGGTACCGGTCCGCCCGTGAATATCCGCACCGCTTCGCCGTCGCCGACCACGCCCGGATGCTCCCCGCCAGCCGGGGCTTCGCCGATGACTTTCAGTTTCGCCGGAACCGTCGCGACGTCTGCCGCGCGAACGGCATAGCCGTCCATCGCGGAGACGTCCATAGGGGGCTGAGTGCGGCGCGCGACGATATCCTCCGCCAGAACACGTCCGGCGGCGTGCGACAGCGCGACGACTTCCGGTGCCACCGCCTCCAGTCCGGCGGTAATGCGGTCCTGAGCTTCCTCGACGGGGATCACGGCTTTCTGGCCTTTTTCGGCCCGGAGCGCTTGAAAACACCGGAGCGCCCGCCGGATTTGAAATCCAGCTTGATCTCGCCGATCACCATCTCGCGGTCCACGGCCTTGCACATGTCGTAGATCGTGAGCGCGGCGACGCTCGCGGCGGTTAGCGCTTCCATCTCGACGCCGGTGCGCCCCGATACCTTGACCGACGAGGTAATCTCGACCGAAGGCGGGCGCGATTTCAGCTTGAGATCGACGTCTATCTTGTTGAGCGCCAGCGGGTGGCACAGCGGGATCAACTCATGCGTCCGCTTGGCGGCCATGATGCCGGCAAGCCGGGCGACGGACAGGACGTCGCCTTTCTTCATCGAGCCTTGCTTGATGAGCTTCAGGGTCGCCGCCGACATGGTTACGCGCCCGGAGGCGGCCGCAACGCGTTCGGTGACGTCTTTCTCGGAGACGTCGACCATCTTGGCCGATCCCTGTTCGTCGAGATGCGTCAGGCGCGCCATGGGCTCAGACCTTTTCCGCCGGTTGCCGGCCAAGCAGCGCGGCCGTCGCGGCGGTCACGTCCGGCTGGCGCATCAGGGATTCGCCAACCAGAAAGCAACCCACCCCGGCTTCCTGCAGCCTGGCGATATCTGCCGGCGTGTTGATTCCGCTCTCGCTGACGACCAGCGCATCCGTCGGAATTTGCGGCGCCAGCCGCAGAGTCACGTCCAGCGTGGTCCTGAAGGTGCGGAGATCGCGGTTATTGATGCCGATCATGCCGGCCCCGAGTTCGACGGCCATGCCTAGCTCCGTTTCGTCATGGACCTCGAACAGCACGTCCATCTCCCATTCCTTGGCCAAGGCGGCCAGCTCGCCGCCCAGCGTCTCGCCGGTTTCGGCGAGAATGACGAGGATGCAATCGGCGTCCAACGCGCGGGCTTCCAGCACCTGATAGGGATCGATCATGAAGTCCTTGCGCAGCACGGGCAGGCCGACCGAGACGCGCGCATCGGTCAGATATTCGTCCGCGCCCTGGAAATAGGGCTCGTCGGTCAGAACCGAAAGGCAGGTCGCGCCGCCACGTTCATAGGCGCGGGCGAGGGCGGGCGGATCGAAATCCTCGCGGATCAGTCCCTTGCTCGGGCTGGCCTTCTTGATCTCGGCGATGAGGCCCTTGCCGGTTTCTTCCTGGGCGCGCCGCAGAGCTGTCTCGAAGCCGCGCACCGGCGAGGAATAGCGCACCGCAAACTCGAGTTCCGCAAGCGGGACCTCGGTCTTCTTTTTGGCGACATGCTCGCGCTTGCGGGCGCAGATTTCGTCGAGAATGGTCATCAGGCGAGGCTCTTCTCGGTCACAGGCCGGTTCGAGACGGCGATGAGGTTATCGAGCGCTTTACGGGCTGCGCCGGCGTCGATGGCGGCTGCGGCCATTTTGACGCCCCGGGTCAGATTCCCGGCCTTGCCGGCGACAATCAGCGCGGCCGCGGAATTCAACATAACGATATCGCGATATGGCCCGTCATGGCCATCGACCAGGGCCGTGAGGGCGAGAGCGTTGGTTTCGGCGTCGCCGCCCTTGAGCTGAGCAGGGATCGCGCGTTCGAGACCTGCTTCCTCCGGCGTGACCTCGAATTCCTGGATTTCGCCGTTCTTCAATTCCGCCACATGGGTCGGGCCCGTGGTGGTGATCTCGTCGAGACCATCGAGCCCATGGACGACCCAGGCGCTCACCGATCCGAGTTCGGCCAGCACGTCCGCCATCGGGCGCACCCAACGGTCGGCGAAGACGCCGACGATCTGCCGCCTGGTGCCTGCCGGATTGGCGAGCGGGCCGAGCAGATTGAAGATCGTCCGGGTGCCGAGTTCAGAGCGCGCGCGGCCGACATGAGCCATGGCGCTGTGATGGCGGGGCGCGAAAAGAAAGCCGACGCCCGCCTCCCGGATGCAGGCGGCGACCTGATCAGGTTCCGCCTCGACATTGACGCCGAGAGTCTTCAGGACGTCCGCCGCGCCGGAGCGCGAGGAAAGCGCGCGGTTGCCGTGCTTGGCCACCGGAACGCCGCATGCCGCGACGACCAGCGAAACGGCCGTCGATATATTGAATGTGCCGGACGCGTCGCCGCCCGTACCGCAGGTATCGATCGCGTCTTCCGGCGCATCGATCTTGAGCGCCTTTTCCCGCATGGTCTCGGCGCCGGCCGCGATTTCCTCGACGGTCTCGCCGCGCACGCGCAGCGCCATCAGAAAGGCGCCGATCTGGGCGTCGGTGGCCTCGCCGGACATGAGAATGGAAAAGGCCCGCCGCGCATCCTCGCGGGACAGGCTTTGGCCTTGCGCCACGGTTGTGAGAAGAGGCTTTAGGTCATCCATGGCCGCTCAGCCCTCGCTCAGGCGGGAACCGGCTCGGCGAGCTCGAGAAAGTTCTTGAGGATCGCGTGGCCGTGCTGGGTTTCGATGCTTTCGGGATGGAATTGTACACCATGGACATTCAGTGTCTTGTGCGACATGCCCATGATGATGCCGTCCTCGGTCTCGGCCGTGATCTCGAAGCAATCGGGCAGCGTGGCGCGGTCGACGATCAGCGAGTGATAACGCGTGCCCTTGAATTCATGGGGCAGGCCGCGAAAAACGCCTCGACCATTGGTCCGGATAATGCTGACTTTGCCGTGCATCAGAACCGGCGCGCGCACCACCTTGCCGCCGAAGGCCTGTCCGATCGCCTGATGGCCGAGGCACACGCCGAGGATTGGAATCTTGCCCGAAAGCTGCTTCACGACGTCCAGGCAGATACCGGCTTCATTCGGCGTGCAGGGGCCCGGCGAGATCACGATGGCGCTGGGACCGGCGTTTTCCAGCTCGGCGACGGTGATTGCATCGTTGCGATGAACGACAACGTCCTGCCCCAATTCACCAAGATAGTGAAAGAGATTGTAAGTAAAGCTGTCGTAATTATCGATTAAGACGATCATCCGGCACAGCGCCCTTTAACCAACGTGCGGCTCCAAACTTCGCCGGCACGCGCTCCCGGCAATTTCGATCCCCTGTGAGGATGGCAGAAACTAAACCGTTGCGATGGCGTTCGGCAAGCATTAGACCTCCATTAGCGAGGCAGGGAGGCCGTACCGTCCGTATGTGTTATTCTGTGACGTCGATGTAAAGGGTGACGACCCCAAAATGAGCCTCCCGCGCAAGCGCCACATACTGCATCTTGCTGTCTGGATGATCGCCGGGCTGGGCGGTCTGTGGATGTGGTCGGGCTACCCGAATAACCCGGCCGAGAGCACGGTCATTCCCTTGTCCGTGACGTCGCCGGCCCGCACCGATGAGGTCTATATACCGGGGCCCAAGGCCGGCGAACCGGCAACGGCTCACACACAAATGCCGGGCAAGGTGTTGGATCTCGACAAGGCGGAGAAACACGTCTCGGTCGTCAGCCTGCCGATCACGCTTAACAAGCCGGCCGAAGCGCGAAGATTGCCGCAATGGCGTCGCAACGCCGTACCGGCGGCGGCGGCCCGTGGCCGACCTCTGATCGCGGTGATCATGGACGATGCCGGGGTCAATCGCCGCAACACCGAAAAGGCTGTCACGCTCGAAGCGCCGTTGACGATTTCCTTTCTGCCCTATGCGCCGGAACTCGAGCCGCTGGTCCGGCAGGCGCGGGCGAACGGCCACGAAATCATGGTCCATCTGCCGATGGAGCCCTTGGGTAGCAACGAAAATCCCGGGCCGCACGCGCTGTGGGTCAGCGAGAACAAAGCCCAGATCATCAAGACGGTCGACTGGAACCTGTCGCGCTTCGACGGCTATGTCGGCGTCAACAATCACATGGGCAGCCGGTTCAGTGCGGACCGCCCGGATATGCGGACCGTCCTCAAGGAACTCAAGCGGCGCGGTCTGTTGTTCCTCGACTCGCGCACCACTGCCAAGACCGTCGGTGCTGATGTCGCCCGGAATCTGGATGTGCCCTATGCCGAGCGCGATGTCTTCCTCGACGACAATCCGGATCCGGTTGCCATCCGCAAGCAACTAGCGACCCTTGAGCGCGTTGCCCGCGACAAAGGTCAGGCCGTCGCCATCGGCCACCCCTACGACACCACTATCGCGGTGCTGCGCCAGTGGCTCGCCAAGGCGCCGTCGCAAGGCTTTGAGCTTGTGCCGATCAGCCGGATCGTTGAGCGGAATGTCCGCCAGCGCGCTTACGCGGAGGCGAAAGCGAAGGTGGTAGCACGGTAACGCTTTCCGTCGTTGGCGGCGGAGTTTAGTGGCATTCCGGCGCCAGCGGTGAGAAATACAAGGTCTTGGACGTGTATCTCAAGCGCGCGGGGAGGCCGAACTCCCTGTAGGGGATCGAGCCGGTAATTTCCTCGCCGGGCGCCACACGAGCGACGCACGTAAGCTCGACCGCGATGCAAGCGCCCTTGTTGAATTGGGCGATGGGGAAGCGTCTGTCACCCACGATAAGGGCAACCCGATCGCCCGTCTGATACAGTTTTCCGTCGGCGTTCGGCCAAAAACTCGCCGTCAGGCAGACCGGGTGCCTGGTGTCGTTGCGGTAGTGCAGCTCGATCCGGTTTTGGTCCGGATGATCGATCATTTGGTATGTGATCGGGGCGCGATCGGCGGCCGTGGCGCATGCCGCCACGCTACCCGCCGTTATGGCGGACATGAAGTGGAAGGCCAGTCGATATGCTCGCATGTCCTTCAACGACCTCATCGAGTCGGATTGCGTTACGGTCCATCGACGACTCTGCTCGGCACTATTTTACCGCAGTTCACAAGGCAAGGCAAAGTCTCGCCGCTACTGCCCCCGAGAGCGCATCGAGGCGAAGCGCACGGCTTCCTCCGCCGCCCGGAACAACGCTCGCGCCTTTTGCCGGCATTCCTGAAATTCGTTTTCGGGCACTGAATCCGCGACGATGCCGGCGCCGGCCTGGGCGTAGAGTGTGCCGTCCTTGATGATGGCGGTGCGGAGCGCGATAGCGCTGTCCATCTGGCCGTTGGCGGAGAAATAGCCGACCGCGCCCGCATAAACGCCGCGCTTGTCCTTCTCCAATTCGTCGATGATCTCCATCGCCCGGACCTTCGGCGCACCGCTGACGGTGCCTGCCGGGAAACCGCCGATCAGGGCGTCGATGCCGTCATATTTCGGATCGATCTCGCCATCGACATTCGAGACGATGTGCATGACGTGGGAATAGTGCTCGATCGACATCTTGTCGGTGACCTCGACCGTGCCGACCCTGGCGACCCGGCCGACATCGTTGCGGCCGAGATCGAGCAGCATCAGATGCTCGGCGGTCTCCTTGGGATCGGCCAGCAATTCCTTGGCGATGGCTTTGTCCTCGGCCGGCGTCGCGCCGCGCGGGCGGGTGCCGGCGAGCGGGCGGATCGTGACCTTGCCGTCGCGCAGCCGCACGAGGATTTCCGGGCTCGAGCCGACGATCGCGAAGTTCTCGTAGGCCAGATAGTACATATAGGGCGACGGATTGATCCGCCGCAGCGCGCGGTAATAGGCGAAAGGCGGCAGTTCGAACGGCACCGAGAAACGCTGCGAGAGCACCACCTGGAAGATGTCTCCCGCGCCGATATAGTCCCGCGCGCGCTCGACCATGCGGAGATAGTCCTCGTGGGCCGTGTTGGACGTCGGCTCCGGCAGATCGGCCAGATCGAGCGGCTCCTCATCGCCATAGGGCAGGGGCTTGTGCAGCGCCTCCACGGCGTCATCCAGCCGTTCGCAGGCGCGGCTGTAGGCGGTCTTCGCCGACACGCCAGGCTCGGGCCGTACCGGCGTGATGATGATGATCTCGCTCTTCACGGAATCGAAGATCGCCATGATCGTCGGACGGACCAGCAGGGCGTCCGGAACATCGTCGAGCGGCGCGGGCTTCGGATTGGGCAGATGCTCCATCAGCCGGACCATGTCATAGCCAACATAGCCCACCATGCCGGCCGCCATCGGCGGATAGTCCTCCGGCATGTCGATCTCGGATTCCTTGAGGATCTTACGCAGCGATACGAGCGGTGCATCGGTCTCGTCGACGAAGGCGTGGGCGTCGCTGAGAGCCTTGCGGTTGATCGAGGCGGTATCGCCGATGCAGCGCCAGACCAGATCCGGCTTCATGCCGATGATCGAATAGCGTCCACGCACTTCGCCACCCTCCACGGAATCGAGAAGGAAGGCGTTGGGCTGACCCACGGCCAGTTTCAGCATGGCCGAGACCGGTGTTTCGAGGTCGGCGACCAGCGTCGTCGAGATCACCTGAGGGTGTCCGGCGTCGTATTGCCCGACGAAGTCGTCGAAGCGCGGAGAGAAGGACATGGCGAAATCCCGCGGCGGTTTTACTGGTTGTCGCTCACGCGTGAGAGAGTTTGCTTGACCATCTTATTGTTGACGCTTACGCCGAGTTTCTTTCGCAGATAGACCTGATACTGGGAAAGCAGATCGTTGGCCATGTCGTTGCCGAGCATCTGATCGAGCGACTTGACCGATTGGGCGTTGGCGGCGGCCGTGGGGTCCGGCGTGGTGATCTGCTTCACCTTGAACAGGACATAGCCTGTACCGTCCGGCGCGGCGCCCCAGCCGGCTTTCCCTTCCGGCGTCATGAAGATGTCCTTGAGCAGCGCCTGGCTGACATTGTCCTGAGATACGGAGCCGTCACGCTTGAGCGGGGCGGAGGTGACCACCTTGCCGCCGGCGGTTGTCGCCACCGTCGCGAGATCCTTTTCCTTGTCGGCCCAGTTTTTCAGCGATTTGGCGCGGTCTTGCGCCATGTCGCGGCGCTTCTGGGCCTTCCAGGCCGTGATCACGTCGTCCTTGACCTTGTCGAGCGGCTTGGGCGTGCTCGGCGTGATACCGTCGACCTTGATGATGTAATACTGATTCTTTCCGGCATCGGTCAGTTCGAGATCGTCGCCGGGATGGGCGTTGAAGGCGTATGACAGGAATTTCTGGGAGGTCGGAATATCCTGGACCGGCTGACCGTTTGGCGCGTCGCCGGACCGGTCGACGTCGGGGATCTTCTTGATCGGAACATTGATCTTGTCCGAGACCTCCTGAAGGCCCGCTCCGCCGGCCAGCTGGTCGTCGATCTTGCTCAACATCTTGTAGAGCAGGTCGGTCGCCTTGTTCATGGCGACCTCTTTGTGCAGATCGGCCTTGACCTGATCGAAGGTTTTCCCGTTGCCGGGCTTGGCCGAGATCGCATGCACGATCGTCCAGTTCCCGAAAACGTTCTGGACCGGCTTGGTCGTGCCGCCTATGGGAATGTTGAAGGCCTCGATCGACACGTCCTGGCCGAGCTTGTTGGCGAGATCGGTCTTCGTCATCGTGCCGAGCGCCATGTCGGACTGGTTGCTGGCCTTGAACTGTTTGGCGGCGGCGGCGAATTTCTCGCCACCGGCGACAGCGTCGTGAGCCTTCTGAGCGTCGGCCTTGTCGAGGAAGTTCATCGCCTCCAGCGTCCGCTGCTCGCCGGGCATATACTTGTCTTTGCGGGAGTTGTAGAGGTCGTGCATCTCCTTGTCGGTGACGGCGACTTCCGACATCACGGTCTCGGGCGCGAGCCCGATATAGCTGATCGAGCGATATTCCGGCGCCGTGAAGCGGGAAACGTGATCCTTGTAATAGGCCTTGATCTGATCGTCGGTCGGCGTGGGGACATCCGAAATGCTGGAATTCGGCAGCAAGGCCAAATCCACCACCCGCGTCTGGTTGTTATATTTATAGAGAGAGTCGACCATGCTGTCCGGCGCATCGGCGCCGCCGACCAGAGACTCGATCAGATAGTCCCGCGCGATGTCGAACCGGGTCTGCTGCTCGAATTGCTCTTCGCTCAGCCCGATCTGCTGCAGGAGAGTTTCGTAGCGCAACCGGCTGAACCCGTTGACGCCGTCGCTAAAGGCGGGCTGCTTGCGGATATAGTCGGCGACCTGCTTATCCGAAACGCGCAGCCCCATTTTGTAGGACTGCTCGTCGAAGGCGGTGCGGTTGATCATCCGCTGGAGCACCTGCTGGTCGAGACCGGCGGCGATCGCCGTCTGCGCCGTGAACTGCGGGCCGACGCGTTGCTGCCAAGAGCGCAGTTCGCGCTGGAACTCACCGAGGAACGAATCCCCGGAGATCTCGGTGTCACCGATCTTCGCGACGGTGTCGGAGCGGACGCCATTGCGGAAGATGTCCTGAATCCCCCAGATCGCGAAGCTGACGATCAGAATAAAGAACAGGGCCCCGACGACCGCCTTGCCGACGCCGCCTTGCATGGAATTGCGAATTGAGTTCAGCATCGCCGTTTCAGGTTCCGTTTATCTCGTAAGTGAGGTGCGCGCACGCTCGTTGCCGCCGGATCCACCGGCGATTAATTGGCGGCATCATAGTGACGGGCCCCTTTGCCCGCAACACGCTACCGCTCGCAGTCGATGCCTCCGGACGGAAATATCGGACCTGACCCGGGCGTCGCGGCGTATTGGCAAACAAGTTCGATCATTGTTAGATCGGCTGAGGAGGCGGCCGGAACAGCCGTTTTGGCCATTCTTTGGCAAGATTTCTGAGAGATAAGTCTGACATCATGACGACATCGAAAACGCCGCGGCCGCTGGTGGCCGGAAATTGGAAAATGAACGGGTTATCGGCAAGCGCCGCCGAAATCGGTGCCCTGGCGGATCATCTTGCGAAAGCCACACCCGGCTGCGAGCTTCTGATCTGTCCGCCGTTCACCTTGCTCTCGACGTTCGATCCGCTCGTCTCCCGGGCGGGAATCGGGCTTGGGGCGCAGGATTGCCACCCGAAGGCGTCGGGCGCACACACCGGCGATATCAGTGCAGAGATGTTGCGGGATATCGGCTGCTCTTATGTCATCGTCGGTCATTCCGAGCGCCGGGCGGACCACGGTGAGGATAACGATCTCGTCCACGCCAAGGCCGAGGCCGCGCACCGGGCCGGCTTGCGGGCCATCATTTGTATCGGCGAGACCGAGGCCGAACGGGATGCGGGCAAGACGCTGGCCGTCGTCGCCGGCCAGATCAAGGGATCGTTGCCGGAGAACGCGACGGCCGACAATACGGTGATCGCCTATGAGCCGATCTGGGCGATCGGCACGGGCCGCACGCCCGATGCCGAGGATGTGGCGGAGGTCCACGCGCTCGTCCGGACCGAGCTTTCGAACCGGCTTGGGGACACCGCAGGGGCTGTGAGGGTGCTCTATGGCGGCTCCGTGAAACCCGCAAACGCACGGGAATTGATGGCCGTCGCCAATGTCGATGGTGCGCTCGTCGGCGGCGCCAGCCTGAAAGCTGACGATTTCTGGGGAATTATCGAAGCTTATATCTAAAAAACGGCAATCGTGGTTTCCGGCCGTGTCCTATCGACGCGGCCCTAGCCATAGGGCCTGTCGTAGTGTAAAAGCGGCGCAACCTTGTCGAAAGAGCATTAGGTCCGATGCAGGAAGTCGTTCTTATCATTCATATTCTTCTCGCGGTCGTGATGGTCGTGTTGATCCTGTTGCAGCGCTCCGAGGGCGGTGCGCTCGGGATCGGTGGCGGCGGTGGCGGCGGCGGTCTTATCTCGACCCGCGGCGCGGCAAATCTGCTGACCCGTATGACGGCCATCCTCGCGGGACTGTTCTTCCTGACCAGCATCGTCCTGACGGTGATGTCGAAAAGCTCGACCGAAACGAAATCGGTGCTCGATACGGCAACGTCGCAGAGCCAGCAGGCGCCGGTGAAGCCCGGCGAGAAGCCGACATTGGACACCTCGCTGCCGAAATCCGCGCCGTCGGCCGGGAGCGGCGGCGCTTCCAACGGAGCCCCGGCGGCCGGATCGTCCGGCCAGGCGACCGAGCCGGCGACGTCGCCGGGTCAGGCGCCGAAAGGATCTTCTTCAGAACCTCAAGTCCCCATCGCGAAGTGACGCGCGGCTAGTGGGCCAGATCGGGCGCCCCCGAGTTCGGGCGGTGCGGCGGGCAGTTTTGCCTGTCGGGTCCGACGCCGAGGCGGCGGTTTGCATTGTCTTTGCGTTTCCTGTTCGCCGGTGAGGCGTTTGATGTATAGTGATCGCCCATGACCCGGTACATTTTCATCACCGGCGGCGTGGTATCCTCCCTCGGAAAAGGACTTGCTTCGGCAGCCTTGGGCGCGCTGCTTCAGGAGCGCGGATATTCAGTTCGGCTGCGCAAGCTTGACCCGTATCTGAACGTCGATCCGGGCACAATGAGCCCGTATCAGCACGGCGAGGTTTACGTCACCGACGACGGCGCGGAGACCGATCTGGATCTCGGCCATTACGAGCGGTTCACGGGCGTGCCCGCCGAGCAGAGCGATAATGTCACCTCGGGCCGGATCTACCAGAACATCATTGCGCGCGAGCGTCGGGGCGACTATCTCGGCGGCACCGTTCAGGTGATTCCGCATGTCACCGACGCCATCAAGGAATTCGTGCTCACGAAATCCGACGATACCGACTTCGTCCTGTGCGAGATCGGCGGCACGATCGGCGATATCGAAAGCCTGCCGTTCCTCGAAGCCATCCGGCAGCTCGGCAACGAGCTTGGCCGTGACCGGGCGGTCTTCGTCCACCTCACGCTGGTGCCCTACATCAAATCGGCCGGTGAGTTGAAAACCAAGCCGACCCAGCATTCCGTGAAGGAGCTTCTGGGGCTCGGCATTCAGCCGGATGTGCTGGTGTGCCGGTGCGAGCGCGAGATCCCGGAAGGGGACCGTCGCAAGATCGCGCTGTTCTGCAATGTCCGCCATGAGGCGGTCATTCCGGCGCTCGATGTGCGCAGCATTTATGAGGTGCCGCTGACCTATCACGCGCGCGGCTTCGATACCGAGGTGCTCAGGGCTTTTGGGATCGAAGACGCGCCGCAGCCGGACCTGTCGGGCTGGGAGGAAGTCACCCGCCGCGTGCTGATGCCGGAAGGCGAGGTCACCATTGCGGTCGTCGGCAAATATACCGGGCTACAGGACGCCTATAAGTCGCTGACCGAAGCGCTGGTCCATGGCGGCATCGCCAATAATGTCCGCGTCAATATCGAGTGGCATGAGGCCGAGGTCTTCGAGGACCGGGATACGGTCGGCAAACTCGAGGATGTCCACGGCATTCTAATTCCGGGCGGGTTCGGCGAGCGCGGGATCGAAGGCAAGATCGCCGCCGCGCAGTTCGCGCGCGAACGCGACGTGCCCTATTTCGGAATCTGCCTCGGCATGCAGATGGCGGTGATCGAGGTCGCGCGTCATCTGGCCGGGCTCAAGGGCGCGGGGACCACCGAGGTCGGTCCCTGCGAGGATCCGGTCGTCGGGTTGATGACTGAATGGCTTCATGGCGGCGTCACCGAAACGCGCAGCGCCGAAAGCGATATGGGCGGCACCATGCGGCTCGGCGCCTATGAAGCCGTGTTGCGGCAGGGCAGCCGGGTTTCGGAGATCTACGACGGCGCACGCACGATCTCCGAGCGCCATCGGCACCGTTACGAGGTGAATCCGAATTACCGGAAGCCGCTCGAAGATGTCGGCCTGGTGTTCTCAGGCGAGTCTCCCGACGGCACGCTCCCCGAAATCGTCGAGATTCCGGCCCATCCCTGGTTCATCGGCGTTCAGTTCCATCCGGAACTGAAGTCCAAGCCGTTCGAGCCGCATCCGCTGTTCCGCTCCTTTATCGAGGCGGCCGTGCATCAATCGCGGCTGGTCTGACGGTCCGGAACACGCCCGCTGACGATTTCGTGCGCTATCGCACCGCGACCGAAAGCGCTAAATAACGTTCCGCATCTTTGAATCCCGGTCGCTGAAGAGAGACAGAGAACCATGACAGCCATTATCGACATCCTCGCCCGTGAAATCCTCGACAGCCGTGGCAATCCCACCGTCGAAGTCGATGTGATCCTCGAGACCGGCGCTTTCGGCCGCGCTGCGGTGCCGTCAGGCGCGTCGACCGGCGTTCACGAAGCGGTGGAGCTGCGCGATGGCGGCAAGCGCTATGGCGGTAAAGGCGTCAAAAAAGCGGTCGCGGCGGTCAATGGAGAGATCTACGACGCGCTGTCGGGTCTCGACGGCGAGGACCAGATCCAGATCGATCGCACCATGTGCGAGCTCGACGGCACGGACAACAAGTCCAGGCTCGGCGCGAACGCCATTCTCGGTGTCAGCCTGGCGACGGCGAAGGCGGCCGCGGACGAGGCGGGCCTGCCGCTCTACCGCTATGTCGGCGGCGCGTCTGCGCATGTCCTTCCCGTGCCGATGATGAACATCCTCAATGGCGGTGCCCATGCCGACAATCCGATCGACATCCAGGAATTCATGGTGATGCCTATTGCCGCCAAGACCATGGCCGAGGGCGTCGAGATGGGCGCGATGGTGTTCCATGCGCTGAAAAAGCAACTCTCCGAGGCCGGTCACAACACGAATGTCGGCGACGAAGGCGGCTTCGCGCCCGCGCTGCAAAGCACGGACGAGGCGCTTAAATTCATCATGAGCGCGATCAAGGCCGCCGGTTACAAGGCGGGTCAGGACGTCGCTATTGCGCTCGACGCGGCCTCCAGCGAATTCTTCAAGAAGGGCAAGTATCACCTTGAAGGCGAAGGCAAAAAGCTCGATGCCGCCGAGTTGGTGAAATACTACGCGGATCTCGTTAAACGCTATCCGATCATCTCGATCGAGGACGGCATGGCCGAAGACGACTGGAAGGGCTGGGCCGCGCTTACCGAGGAGCTCGGCGGCAAGGTGCAGCTCGTCGGCGACGACGTGTTCGTAACCAATCCCAAGCGTCTGGCGGATGGCATCAGGAAGGGCGTCGCCAACTCGATTCTGGTCAAGGTCAACCAGATCGGCACGCTGACCGAGACGCTGGAAGCCGTGAACATGGCGCATCGCGCCGGCTACACCGCCGTCATGTCCCACCGCTCGGGCGAGACCGAGGATTCGACCATCGCGGATCTCGCGGTCGCCACGAATTGCGGACAGATCAAGACCGGTTCACTGGCGCGATCGGAGCGAATCGCCAAGTATAACCAGCTTATTCGCATCGAGGAGGAGCTGGGCACCGCTGCGGCTTATGCCGGCACGAGCGCCGTCAAAGCGAAGAAGTAAAGCGCCGCCGTGGTTGACCGGTTAACCACAAAGCGGTGGCGTTAAACGCCTTTCCAAACTAAACTCTGCGCAAATCATTTCGGTGAGTTGGCCACCGGCCAATGGGGGATTAGCCATGACCTTCTCGAAAGCCCTTACCGCCATTCTGTTTGCAGCCTTCGCGCAGACCGCCATCTCGGCGGCCAGCGCCCAGGAAGCTGCGCCGAACGGCATGTCGCGCGGTGAATATGTCGCGCGGCTCGCAAACTGCATCGCCTGCCACTCCACGCCGGACGGCGCGCCCTTCGCGGGCGGTCTGAAGATGAACGTGCCGATGCTCGGCGATATCTACACGACCAACATCACGCCGGACAAGGAAACCGGCATCGGCAACTACACCTATGACGATTTCGAAAAGGCCATGCGCGAGGGCATCGCGAAGGATGGGCATCATCTTTATCCCGCCATGCCTTATCCGTCCTACGCGAAGATGTCGGATGCCGATATCCACGCCCTCTACGACTTCTTCATGAAAGAGGTGAAGCCGATCAAGCAGGCCAATAAGGCGGACGAGATTCCGGGCTGGAAGAATGTCCGCTGGGCGCTCGGTGTCTGGAACATGCTGTTCCTCGACAAAGGCGCGTATGAAGACAAATCCGCTCATGACGCGGCCTGGAATCGCGGCGCCTATCTCGTGCAGGGCCCGGGCCATTGCGGCGCGTGCCACACGCCGCGTGGTCTGTTCTTCCAGGAAAAGGGACTGGACGGGACCGAAGCGGCCTTCCTCGAAGGCGCGCCGCTGGATAACTGGTACTCGCCGAGCCTCAACGGAGACATCAACGCGGGCCTCGGCCGCTGGACTGAGCAGGACATCGTCGATTTCCTGAAGAATGGCCGCAACGAGCACGGCACGGCCTTCGGCACCATGGTCGAGGTTGTCAACAACAGCACGGCGCATATGTCGGATGCTGACCTTCACGCGATCGCGGTCTATCTGAAGTCGCTGCCGCCCCAGAAGGAAAAGGGCGCAACGCCGTATAAATACGACGACTCCACGACCCAGATGCTCACCAAGCTCAAATTCGACGAGCCGGGCGCGGTCACCTATTACCAATATTGCGTCTCCTGCCATCTGTATGACGGCAAGGGGCAGGGGCTTTATCAGCCCGGACTCGCCGGCAATCCGGTGGTGCTGGATCAGGATCCGAGCTCGCTCGTCAATCTGACGCTGAACGGCTCTCTCCGCGTGATCACCAGCGGCAAGCCGCATGCTTACGGCATGCCGTTCTTCCGGGTATTGCGCAACGATCAGCAGATCGCCGACGTGCTGACCTTCGTCCGCAGGTCCTGGGGCAACAACGCACCGGCGGTCACGCCCGAGCAGGTCGCCAAGATCCGCATGGCGACCGACCCGACGCGGAATGACATCGTCGTTCTGAAGATGAAATAGGCGACGCCGCGCCCGCTCCTGGGGTGGGCGCGGGCCTGCCTATAAAGCCCGGCGAATTTGCTCGATTACGCCCGGCAGATCGTCCGTCACTTCACTGTTCCAGAACCGGACAACCCGATAGCCGAGCGCCTTCAGGCGTGCGGCCCGGGCCGTATCGCGGAGGGCCGCCCGGGCATGTTGTGGACCGTCGATTTCGACGATCAGGCCGTATTCGTGGCAGACGAAGTCCACCACATAGGGCCAGATCTCCTGGCGCCGGCGAAAATTGGCGTCGTCGAGTTGTCCTTGCTTCAGCGCGTTCCAAAGCATCGCCTCCGCATCGGCATGAGCCGTTCGCGGGAGGCGCGCATTACTGTTCAGCCGGGGATTCAGGGCCATGAGATTCCTCGCCGCCGGCGGTGTCTTCCGTGGGGTGCGCGGCCGGCGCTCCATAATTCGAGGGGCATTCCTCCCGGAACGTCCCGCCGCTGCCCCGGGAGGGATCCGGGGCAGGGCGGGCGTAATAGAGGGCGAGGACGAGCATCGGTCTACCGGCCCGCGTACCGCACGTTGCTATGTTCGTACAGTTCTGTCAGGACCGGCTCATCGACATCCTTCACGGCCTTGTCCACCAGCTCGGACGCGCATTTCAGGCGGTTGAGCGAGGTTTGCAGATCGCGGGACGAATGAATATCGCCACAGACTGCTTTGGCGGCGGAGCGGATCCGGTTGTACAGCGTTTGCGCGCCGGCCTGCGTCGAGACGGCGAGGTCGTTATATTTGACCACTCTGCTCGGCGCGTCCTGGTTCAGGCCATCGGCCCGGGCGGCGGGGGAGAAGGCCAGTCCGCTCGTCAGGCCGGCGGTCAGCAAAGCGATAGCAAGGGTCGTCTTGAGGGGGGAAGTCATAGCGAGGGCTCCTGTTGAAAAAGGAAACATCGTCCATTTCCTGCGCGCCGCCGGCCGGGTAAAAGCCCGGTGTTGCCGTTGGCGGCAGGTTTCCCGCAGCATTCGCCTCATTCGATTTTCCAGCCGGCATGCCGGCCCCAAGGGAAGCATCGTATGTGACTCAGTGTATTACATCACTAATACACTAAAGATCGACTGTCAACGTCACGTTTGCGAGAGCTTTTGACGGCCCCGATCGCGCGGCCGATGAATGATGCGTGACGTTTTGAAAGCGGATAGGGACGAGACGACCGTGAGGATCGGCTACGTATCTCAGAAGGGATATATGCGCCTATACTTGGGCGGAACACTTCTAGAACAAATAAGATATTTCCAGAAATATCAACGACTTGTCGATTATGCTTGCAGATGAGAACAAAAAGGGTACATTGGGGACAACTCAGGAACGCACGCGTCGTGCGGTGAGGCTTGAGCCAGCGTTTTCATGGTCGCCAAGCCGCGCGTTTGCGCCCCGAATGAAGCATCAATTGCGTTACCCGCAGGCTATGGAATAAGAAAGGACCGGCCCTATGGCATCGAACAGTTCATCCACCACTCTGCGAGTAGTTGAGAATACCGGCATGGATAAGGAAAAGGCCCTCGAAGCGGCCCTGAGTCAGATCGAACGCGCCTTCGGCAAGGGCTCCATCATGAAGATGGGGCAGCGCGGCCCGTCGGCCGACGTGTCGGCGATCTCGACCGGCTCTCTGGGCCTCGATATCGCGCTTGGGATCGGTGGATTGCCGAAGGGCCGCATCATCGAGATTTACGGGCCGGAAAGCTCGGGCAAGACGACCCTGGCGCTCCATGTCGTCGCGGAATCGCAGAAAAAGGGCGGCACCGCCGCTTTCGTCGATGCCGAGCATGCGCTCGATCCGGCCTATGCCCGCAAACTGGGTGTCGATGTCGCAGAACTTCTTATCTCCCAGCCGGATACCGGCGAGCAGTCGCTGGAAATAGCCGATACGCTGGTCCGTTCCGGCGCGATCGACGTGCTGGTGATCGACAGTGTGGCCGCGCTGACGCCGCGCGCCGAGCTCGAAGGTGAGATGGGCGATACCCATGTCGGGTTGCAGGCGCGGCTGATGAGCCAGGCGCTCCGCAAGCTCACCGGCTCGATCTCCAAGTCGAACTGCATGGTGATCTTCATCAATCAGATCCGCATGAAGATCGGCGTGATGTTCGGCAATCCGGAGACAACCACCGGCGGCAACGCCCTGAAATTCTACGCGTCCTGCCGACTGGATATCCGCCGGATCGGCCAGATCAAGGACCGCGACGAGGTGGTCGGCAACCAGACCCGCGTCAAGGTCGTCAAGAACAAGGTCGCGCCGCCCTTCAAGGTCGTCGAATTCGACATCATGTACGGCAAGGGCATTTCCAAGACCGGCGAACTGGTCGATCTCGGCGTCAAGGCCGGCATCGTCGAGAAGTCCGGCTCCTGGTTCTCCTATGACAGCCAGCGCATCGGGCAGGGCCGCGAGAACGCCAAGCAGTTCCTCGCGGACAACCCGGAAGTCGCTGACGATATCGAGCAGAAGATCCGCGCCAGTTCCGGCATTCTCGCCGATGTCATCGCCGGCGAAGATGGCGACGAGGCGGACAAATCGGACGGCGAGGCCGCCGAAGCCTATTGATCGTTTCCCCTGACGGCAGTTGCGTAGCGTTCGCTTGAGTTCGGCGGCGTGCGGCCGAGGTTTCGCCTCCCCCACTAGGCGACCCTGACATAGGAAATCGGGACGCTCCCCACAGCCTAACCGGCGCCGCGTCCCGAGCCCGGCCCCGCCGCCGTTCTTTTTCCGCCGGTGGACGGCGGAATTAGATCGTCATCCCCGTGAAAACGGGGATCTAAATTTTTGACCGATATCTTCGGATTCCCGCTTTCGCGGGAATGACATCATCTGATGACGGAACCAACTCGCACCTTATCCGGCCGGCTGCAGCGTCTCGACGAAACGCAGGGGCTCGCCGCCCGGATCGCCCAGCACCTCGCCGTCGGCCATCACGCGGTTTCCCCGGATGATCGTGCCGACCGGCCAGCCGGTCACCGTCAGGCCCTCGAACGGGCTCCAGCCGCATTTGCTGGCGAGCCAGTCACTGGTGATGGTTTGTTTGGCGCTGAGATCCACGAGCGTGTAGTCGGCATCGTAGCCGACGGCGATGCGGCCCTTGCCGGCGAGGCCGAAAATGCGCGCCGCGCCCGCGCTGGTCAGGTCCATCACCCGCTCCAACGTCATCCGGCCATGGGCCGCGTGATCCAGCAGCAGCGGCAGCAGCGTCTGCACGCCCGGCATGCCCGAGGGGCTTTCGGGATAGGGCCTGGCTTTCTCGTCTCTGGTATGCGGCGCGTGGTCCGAGCCGATGACGTCGACGATGCCCTGGCGCACGGCCTCCTGAATCGCCGCGCGATGCGTCGCGTTGCGGATCGGCGGGTTCATCTGGGCGTAGGTGCCGTGTTGCTCGTAGCAGTCCGGCGCCGCCAGCGTCAGATGCTGCGGGGTCGTTTCCACCGTCGCAATGTCCTTGTGCTCCGAAAGCAGCGCCATTTCCTCGGCCGTCGTCACATGCAGCACATGCACGCGCCGGCCGGTTTCGCGGGCGAGTTTGAGGACCCTCTGGGTCGCGCGCAGGGCGGTTTTTTCGTCACGCCACACCGGATGACTCGATGGATCGCCCGCCCGCCGCCGGTCCGCGCGTTCCTTCAGCCGGTATTCGTCCTCCGAGTGGATCGCGACGCGGCGCGTGCCGTGTGCCAGGAGCCGCTTGAGCGTCGCGTCGTCGGGAATCAGCAGCGTGCCGGTGGACGAGCCGAGAAAAACCTTGATGCCGCAGCAGCCGGGCAGGCGTTCGAGGTCGGCGATATGGTCGGCGTTCTCCGCCGTTCCGCCGAGATAGAAGGCGTGGTCGCACCACATCCGCCCCTTGGCGCGCGCCAGCTTGTCGGCCAGCGCTTCGGGTGTCGTCGTGCTCGGATCGGTGTTCGGCATCTCGAACACCGCCGTCACGCCGCCCAGTACGGCGGCGAGGCTGCCCGTCGCCAGATCTTCCTTGTGCTCGTTGCCGGGCTCGCGGAAATGGACCTGGCTGTCGATCACGCCGGGCAACGCATGCAGGCCCCTGGCGTCGATCACCGCGCCCGCATCGGTCGCGTCGAGATCCCCGATCGCGGCCGTGCGTCCGTTGCGTACGCCGATATCGGCGGGACCGATGCCGTTATGGGAGACGCAGGTCGCGCCTTTGATGATGAGGTCATATGTGGCGGCCATGATTCTCCATCCAAAGCAGTGAGGGATCGTCCGGGTGCGTGCGGTGCGCCCCCCTGTTATAGGGGCGCGGCCCGCCCGGGGCCAGTATGAACCCGACGGTCTTTTGTGGCGGGCGGCGCGAACAGCGGTTGACGGGAATTCGCGGGTGACCACATCTTGGGGAAACATGGTGGAGGGCGAATGACCGACATTACGGGCGTAATTCTGGACCAACGCGGGATCATCGCGGTCACCGGGCCTGAGGCGCGTACGCTGCTTCAGGGCCTGATCACGAACGATGTCGACGCCGTCGCGCCGGATCGGGCGATCTACGCCGCGCTGCTCACTCCCCAGGGCAAGTTCCTGCACGATTTTCTGATCGCCCAGGCGGGCGAGACGCTTCTGATCGACTGTGAAGGTTCGCGCCGGGTGGATCTTCTGCGACGGCTGATGATGTATCGCCTCCGCGCCAAGGTGGATCTCATCGACGCGACCGATGATTGGACGGTCGTCGCGCTGACAGGCGAGGGCGCCGCCGCGAAGCTTGGTCTGGCGCAAGAGGCCGGCGTCAGCGTCGCCTATGACGGCGGCGTTGCGTTCGTCGATCCGCGTCTCGGGCGTCTTGGCGTCCGGATGATCATGCCGAAGGCCCGCGCCGACGCTGCGCTCGATACGCTGGCCGATAAGCGCGGCGCTACGGAGGACTATGAAGCTCTTCGCCTGGCGCTCGGCGTGCCGGATGGCAGCCGGGATTTGGAGGTCGAGAAAACCTTCCTTCTCGAATCCAACGCCGAGGCGCTGCACGCCGTCGATTTCGACAAGGGCTGCTATGTCGGCCAGGAGCTGACGGCGCGCACCAAGCGGCGGGCAAACTTGAAGTGGCGGCTCTATCCCGTTGAAATAAAAGGCGAGAGGCCCTCTGCAGACAGTGACATCAGCGTCGGCGAGAAGACGATCGGCCGGCTCAAGTCCGCGAATGCCGGACATGCCATGGCCTATCTCAAAATCGCGGATGCGGAGGCGGCGAAGGCAGCCGGCGAGCCAATTCTCGCGGGCGTCGCCGAATTGACGATCTTCGAACCGGACTGGATGCGCCAATGACCGGCCCCCGTGGTTCCGAGACGCGCTGCAGCTGGTCCACCGGCAGCGATCTCATGATCGCCTATCACGACGAGGAATGGGGCGTGCCGGAGCGCGACGATCGAGCGCTGTTCGAAAAACTGATTCTGGACGGGTTTCAGGCCGGCTTGTCCTGGAGCACGATCCTGAACAAACGCGAGAATTTTCGGCGTGCGTTCGACCGGTTCGATCCGCAGGTGATCGCGCGCTACGCGCCGAAAAAGCTCGAAATCCCTCATGAACGACGCAGGAATCGTCCGCAACCGCTCCAAAATCACCGCGAGCGTCACGAACGCGCAGGCCTGGCTGGAGATCATGGAGACCGGGCCCGGTTCCTTCGCGGACTTCCTTTGGCAGTTCACGGACGGCGAGCCTATCCGCAACGCCTGGGATTCCTGGCGCGACGTTCCGGCCGAAACGACGGAAAGCAAGGCGATGAGCAAAGCCCTGAAGGCGCGCGGCTTCCGCTTCTGCGGGCCGACGATCTGTTATGCCTTCATGCAAGCGGTCGGCATGGTCAACGACCACGTCGTCACCTGCTTCCGCCATCACAAAGTCTGAGGGTCAGCCGAGCCGCTCGCGGATCGTCTGCACCACGGATTCGAACATTTCGGTCGTCAGCCGTCCGGTGTTCGTGTTGTAGCGGGAGCAGTGATAGCTGTCGAACAGCGTCAGGTGGTCGGTCACGTGATGCGCCGCGCCATGTGCGAAGGGGAAGTGCCTCTGCTTGCCGCCGAGCGTAGCCACGACGCTTTCATGCGCCACGCGGCCGAGCGCCATAATCGCCTTGAGCTTCGTCATCGCGTTAATTTCGTCAATCAGGAATTGGCGGCAAGTTCTTATTTCCAAAGGCAAAGGCTTGTTATCTGGCGGCAGGCACCGCACGGCGTTGGTGATCCGGCAATCGACCAATGTGAGGCCATCGTCCGGCCGTTCGCCGTAAGTGCCGCGCGCGAAGCCCTTGGCGACGAGCGTGTTGTAGAGCAGCACGCCGGCATAATCGCCGGTGAAGGGCCGGCCGGTCCGGTTGGCCCCGTTCCGGCCGGGCGCCAGGCCGACGACAAGCAGTTTGGCGTCCAACGTGCCGAAAGAGGGGACGGGCGCGTTGAACCAGTCGGGCTCGGCAGCCCGGCATTCCTCGCGCAGGGCCACAAGGCGCGGGCAGAGCGCGCAATTTCGGGAGGGTGTGTTCACGGGTAGCGCGCCTAATCCATGTCGAATTCGTCGACATAATCCTCTTCGGCGGCGGCCGGCGCCGGATGCTCGCGTGCCGGACCGCGCGAGATCACCTGCTCGAGATCGGAAAGGTCGATGAAGATGTCGGACTGGCGCCGGATCTCATCGGCGACCATGGGCGGATTGGTCTGCACCGTGCTCACCACCGAGACGCGGCATCCTTCGCCCTGGGCATATTCGATCAGCCGGCGGAAATCCCCGTCGCCGGAGAAAAGCACGATGTGATCGACATGCTTGGTCATGCGGACGACGTCCAGCGTGATCTCGACATCCATATTGCCCTTGATCTTGCGCCGGCCCGACGCGTCGGTGAATTCCTTGGCGGGCTTGGTGACCATGGTGTAGCCGTTGTAATCGAGCCAATCGACCAGCGGCCTGAGCGGGGAATAATCCTGATCTTCCATGATGGCGGTGTAATAGAAGGCGCGAACGAGAATGCCCTTGCCGGCGAATTCCTTCAGTAGCCGGCGGTAGTCGATATCGAAGCCCAGCCCGCGCGCGGCGGCGTGCAGGTTGGCGCCGTCGATGAACAGGGCAATTTTTTCGGTTGAGTAAAATTTCATTTGATGACTATCCATTTCGGAAAATTTTTGGAGTATGAGGCCCATCTTAGACACGCTCGCAACCCTGTGCGAAGAGGGAAAGGCGTGGCCGAACAGGGTAGAAACGCATGACAGCCGCAGATGATCCGATTCTGATCGGACTTGGCGCAAACCTGCCGGGGCCGGACCATCGTTCGCCCCGGGAAACGCTCGAAGTCGCGCTCGCCGCGTTCCCGGATCACGGTCTGCGGGTGGTCAAGCTGTCGCCCTGGTACGAATCGAGCCCCGTGCCGCCGTCGGATCAGCCTTGGTTCGTCAATGGCGTGGCGATCATCGAGACCGAACTCGGCCCGCAGGAGACGATGGCGGCCCTGCTGGCCGTCGAGCAGGCGTTTGGCCGCCAAAGAGGCGAACGATGGGCAGCTCGGACGCTCGATCTGGATCTTCTGGCCTACCGTGACCTGATCGTTAATCGGCCGGCGACCGCTACGCATCCGGCCGTGACCTTGCCGCATCCGCGCCTGGAGGACCGCCGCTTCGTTCTGGCGCCGCTCAAGGACGTCGCGCCGGACTGGCGTCATCCGGAAACCGGGAAGGGCGTCGACTCGCTGCTGGAGAGGCTGGACGATGCCGGTGAAGTACGGCTATTGGATCCAGCAAAATCGTAAGGTTGGCCTTGCTTTACGGGCGATCTGAGAATATCTATACGCAGCCGAAAAGTGTGGAGATGAATTGAATGGCCCGTGTTACCGTTGAAGATTGCGTCGATAAGGTTCCGAACAGGTTCGAACTCGTTCTGCTGGCAGCCCAGCGGGCGCGTACGATTTCCAGTGGCGTTCCGATCACCGTCGAGCGCGACAATGACAAGAATCCGGTCATTGCGCTGCGCGAGATCGCGGACGAAACGGTCGCCGTAGAGGACCTGCAGGAATCCATGGTCCGCAGCATGCAGCGCCATGTCGAGGTGGATGAACCCGGCGAGGACGATTTCACCATCGATACGTCCGATCTCGAAATGCAGATACCCGCTGGCGCGCAGGAAGCAGAAAGCGCGGACGACGAGTCTGATACCGACGAATCCGACGACGCTGACGAAGGCGACGAATAGGCCGTTGCGGACGGTTGCCGGGTGGGGCAGGCGGGACGGTTTTCCCGGCATTATTTCCGAATTCTCGCGATGTATGGGGGCTAAGGGCCTGCGCGATCAGGCCGTAGCCCCTATATTATTGGTCACAGGCGGGGCCCACTGGAGTAGAGATATCGCAGGCATGATCGCGGCGAGGGCGCAGTGATACGGCAATATGAACTTGTCGATGCTGTCAGGTCCTATGACAGGAACCTGGACGAGACCCTTTTGAACCGCGCCTATGTCTTTTCGATGCGGGCGCATGGCTCGCAGAAGCGCGAATCCGGCGACCCTTATTTTTCCCATCCTCTCGAAGTCGCCGGCATCCTGACCGGCCTGAAGCTCGATTGCGCGACGATCGCGACGGCGCTGCTGCACGATACGATCGAAGACACGGTCGCGACCTATGAGGAGATCGAAAAGCTTTTCGGCCCCGAGGTCGCGCGGCTGGTCAACGGCGTCACCAAGCTCTCCCGCCTCGAGCTGACGTCCGAGCATAGTCATCAGGCGGAAAACTTCCGCAAATTTCTGCTGGCAACATCCAGCGATATCCGGGTCCTGCTAGTGAAGCTGGCCGACCGTCTGCATAACATGCGGACGCTCACCTATATCAAGAAGCCGGAGCGCCGCCGCCGCATCGCCACCGAGACGCTGGAGATCTATGCGCCGCTTGCCGAACGGATCGGCATGCAGGAGATGAAGGACGAGCTGGAGGATCTGGCGTTTCTGCATCTCAATCCGGAAGCGCGAAATTCGCTGGTGGCGCGGCTGGACTTCCTGCGCCGTAATGCGGGCGACATCCGCGCGCGGGTGACCCAGGAACTGCGCGACACGCTCTCGAAGGCCGGCATCAAGGCGAAGGTTCTCGGCCGCGAAAAGCGCCCTTATTCGATCTGGAAAAAGATGGAGCTCGGCAACATGCCGTTCGAGAATCTCTCGGACATCATGGCGTTCCGTATCATCACCGAAAGCCGCGAGCAGTGTTATCAGGCGCTCGGCGTGGTCCATCAGGCCTGGCCGATGGTCCCCGGCCGATTCAAGGATTACATCTCGACGCCGAAGCGGAATGGCTACCGCTCGATCCATTCCACCGTGATCGGGCCCGAGCAGCAGCGCATCGAGATCCAGATCCGCACCCGAAGGATGCATGAAGAGGCCGAATTCGGCGTCGCGGCGCACTGGAAGTACAAGCAGAGCGCCGAAAAGATCGACGGCACGAATTACCGCTGGATCCGAGAGCTTCTGGAGATCCTGGAACATGCGTCGAGTCCGGAGGAATTTCTCGAGAACACGAAGCTGGAGATGTTCCAGGATCAGGTGTTCTGCTTCACGCCGAAGGGCGAGCTGATCACCATGCCGCAGGGCGCGACGCCAGTCGACTTCGCCTATGCCGTTCACACGGAGGTTGGCGACAGCTGTGTCGGCGCGAAGGTGAACGGTCGAATGGTGCCGCTGCGTACGGTCCTGTCCAACGGGGATCAGGTGGAGATCATCCGCTCCAACGTTCAGTCGCCGTCGCCGGTATGGGAAAACTTCGTGGTCACCGGCAAGGCGCGTGCGGCCATTCGCCGCTTTGTCCGTAAGGAAGAGCGCAAGCAATATGCCGAGCTCGGCCGCACCATCATGGAGCAGGCCTTTAAAAAGGTCGGCCATGACTATGCCGAGAAATCGCTCGAAGAGGCGGTGAGCGTGCTGCAATACAAGAACGCCGAGGACCTGCTGGTCGCGGTCGGTTCCGGCAACGTCACCTCAAGGCTGGTGCTGGAAAAGATTTTTCCCGGCGAAAAGCCCAAGGGCGAGCGCTGGTACTGGCGGCCGCTCAAGCTGCGGCGCCGCAAGAAGAAGGCCAACGGCTCGTCGAATCCGATTCCGATCAAAGGGCTGACGCCGGGGCTGGCCGTGCATATCGCGGAATGCTGCCACCCGGTGCCGGGCGACCGGATCGTCGGCATTACGACGGCGGGGAAGGGCATCACGGTTCACACGATCGATTGCGATATTCTCGACAGCTTCTCGGATCAGCCCGAGCGCTGGCTCGACATCGCGTGGGATTTGGGCGTGGTGCCGACGGATACGATGGTGGGCCGGGTGATCACGTTGGGACTCGATCAGCCGGGAACGTTGAGCGCGATTACGACGATCATCGCGCGCAATCATGGTAATATCCGCAATCTCAAGATTACCGAGCGCGATGGCGAATTCGTCGGAATGACGATCGATGTCGACGTACGGGATGTTAAGCATTTGACCGATATCATCACGGCTCTGCGCGCGGCGCCGACAGTTACGTCGGTGGAGCGTGCTCGTGGCTAATTCGGCCAAAACGCTTTAAGAGAAACGGGCTGCCAGCTTCCGGCAGTTCGACATGGTTAGAATTCTTGCGGACGCCACGCCGGCGCATAAACGGGCGAGCGGGGCGTAGGACTTTTCGATGCTGTTCCGACGGCGCACAAAAAAAACGGCCTTTGCTCACATCCGAGATTTTCTGTGGCCTTCGTCCGGATGGGGACGGTCGATCTCCTATCTGCGCCATCGGGTTGGCAGGATCTCCGGCAGTCCCCACAATATCGCACTCGGAATTGCGGTCGGCGCTGCGTTCTCCTTCACACCGTTTCTGGGCGCTCATCTGATTCTGAGCGCCGTGGTCGCCTGGATCCTCGGCGGCAGCATTGTATCCTCGGCGGTGGGCACGCTGGTTGGAAATCCCTGGACCTTTCCGCTAATCTGGATCGCCGATTACCGCCTGGGTTGCTGGATCCTGGGCATATCGAACGGGGCCGGCGGGCCAACGGCGCGCGGGTTTAGCGTCATGATGGAGCATCCGCTGGACGCGCTCATGCCCATTTTCGGCCCGCTGACGGTCGGCAGCGTTCCCTTGGGAATAGCCGCGGCGCTGATTATCTATTGGCTGGCCCGCGGCCTCGTCGCCGAGTACCAGATAAAGCGGGCTGAACGGCTGCGGAAGAAGCGTGACAAGAGTCAGGTGAACAAGGAAGAGAGTTTGGCATCATGACCGGCTCACGACAGGGCGATTATCTCAGGCTCGGCGTCAATATCGATCACGTCGCGACCATTCGTAACGCGCGCGGCGGCGATCATCCCGATCCGGTGCGTGCGGCCGTCCTCGCCGCAAAATCGGGTGCGGACGGCATTACCGCTCATTTGCGCGAAGACCGCCGCCATATCTCGGATCATGACATCGACCGGTTGATGCGAGAGATCGATCTGCCACTTAATCTCGAAATGGCGGCGACCGACGAAATGCTGAAGATCGCGCTCGATCATCGGCCGCATGCCTGCTGCATCGTGCCGGAGCGGCGTCAGGAACTCACCACCGAAGGCGGGCTCGACGTCAGGAACGGCCACAATCGACTGGCGCCCTGCGTCGCCCGGCTGCGGGACGCGGGCATTCGTGTGTCGCTTTTTATCGACGCCGATTCCGCGCAGATCGAGGCGTCGCGGCATATCGGCTCCGACGTTGTGGAACTGCATGCCGGCGCATATGTCGAGGCTAAGGGCGAGGAGCGGGAGCGCGAGTTGGAGCGCCTTGTGAAAGGCGCCCATTTGGCTGCCGAAGTCGGTTTGGAATGCCATGCGGGTCACGGGCTGACCTTCGACACGGTCGGGCCGGTCGCCGAGATACCCGAAGTCGTCGAACTCAATATCGGGCATTTCCTGATCGGAGAAGCGATCTTCGGCGGGCTGGAGAGCAGCATCAAGCGCATGCGCGCGCTGATGGACAAGGCGCGCGCCCGCGTCTTGGGCGCCGAGAGCGCCTGACGCAGTGATGGTTATCGGGCTCGGAAACGATATCGTCGACATCCGCCGGATCGAGCGGACGCTCGAACGGTTCGGCGACCGGTTTCTCGACCGGGTCTTCACGGACATCGAGCGCGCGAAATCGGAGCGCCGCCGCGACCGAGCCTCCAGCTATGCGAAGCGCTTTTCCGCCAAGGAAGCCTGTTCCAAGGCGCTTGGCACCGGCTTTCGCAAGGGCGTGTTCTGGCGCGATATGGGTGTTATCAATCTGCCCAGCGGCAAGCCGACCATCGAATTGACCGGCGGCGCGCTGCTGCGCCTTCAGGAAATCACACCCGACGGCATGGTGGCTCGGATCGAGCTGTCCCTGACCGACGATCATCCCATCGCACAAGCGATTGTGCTCATCACGGCCGAGCCGGATCCCGGCGCATCCCGCGCCATGGACCCGATCACGGCTTCTTAGTCAATTCACGGAGAAAGCTTAGGGATCGCTTGACAGGCCGTCGAATGAAGGGCCTTTATGCGCGATCCGGAGTGAGGATCATGTCAAATTCCGACGACGTCGAAAGCGGCCAGATGGTGAGCAAGAAAGAAGATCAGCGCGACGGTTTGGGCGAAATTATCCGTACGGTAATCTACGCCGTCATTATCGCCCTCGGCATCAGGACGATCGCTTTCGAGCCTTTCAACATTCCGTCGAAATCGATGGAGCCGACGCTTCTGGTCGGCGATTACCTGTTTGTCTCGAAATACGCTTATGGCTACAGCCATTATTCGCTGCCGCTCAGCCCACCGATCTTCAAGGGACGGATCTTCGCGAGCCCGGTGAAGCGCGGCGATGTGGCCGTCTTCAAATGGCCGTATGACAACCGCACCGATTATATCAAGCGGATCGTCGGATTGCCGGGCGACCGTATTCAGGTTCGCCACGGCATTCTCTACATCAATGGCCAAGAGGTGAAGCGCACGCGCGTGAAGGACTTCGTCGAAAAACTCGGCGACGGCGAGCTTCATCACGTGAAGCAATATCGCGAGACCCTGCCCAATGGCGTCAGTTACATGGTCCTGGACCGCCAGCCGGACAACCCGCTGGACGACACGCAGGTCTATGTCGTGCCGCCGGGTCATTACTTCGCGATGGGCGACAACCGGGACAATTCGGCTGACAGCCGGATTCCGACCAGCCCGGCGGGCGTCGGCTTCGTGCCGGCGGAGAACCTGATCGGCCGGGCCGAGGTTCTGTTCTTCTCGACGGATGGTTCCGCGAAGCTGTGGGAGCCCTGGACATGGCCGGGCGCGACCCGCTGGAGCCGGATCTTCACTTCGCTGCGGCCGCATGTCGACAAGAAGCCTTGATCCCGTATTCGACGCTCTCGGTTACCGTTTCCGAAAACCCGACCTGCTGACCGAGGCCCTGACTTACCCGAGTCACGAAGGGCAGGGCAGCTATGAACGGCTCGAATTTCTGGGCGATCGCGTGCTGGGACTAATTGTCGCGGAACGGCTCTATGAAATGTTTCCCGACGCCGAGGAAGGGCGGATGGCCCCCTTGCTCAATCTGCTGGTGCGCCGTGAGACGCTGGCCAAGGTTGCCAAGACAATCGGCCTTCCCGAATTCCTGATCCTGGCGCCGGGCGAAGCCTCGACGGGGGGACGAACCAAGCCGGCGATTTTGGCGGATACCTGCGAGGCGATCATGGCGGCGATCTATATCGATGGCGGGCTGGAGGCGGCGAAGGCCTTCGTGAATCGCTTCTGGACGAAGTATTTCGAAACCTTGCCCGATGAGGCGACCGATCCTAAGACAGGGCTGCAGCAATTTCTGCAGGCGCGCGGCGAGGCGCTGCCGGTCTATACGGAGGTCGAACGGATTGGCCCGCCTCACGATCCGACCTTTACGATCGAAGTGCGCTCGGAATCCGGCGCGACGGCCACGGGCAAGGGGAGTTCGAAGCGTGTGGGCGAGAGAAATGCGGCGCACTCCCTTCTGGTGCGGCTCAAGAAACGTGGTGCAAGCGTCAATGACTGAGGAAATAAAGAAACGCGCCGGGTTCATCGCGCTGATCGGCGCGCCCAATGCGGGGAAATCGACGCTTCTCAACGCCATGATCGGCGCCAAGATCGCGATCGTGACGCCCAAGGTGCAGACCACACGGGCCCGCATCGTCGGGATCGCCATCGATGGCCCCTCGCAGATGATTTTCGTGGATACGCCGGGCATCTTCAGCCCCAAGCGGCGGCTGGACCGTGCGATGGTCGCGGCGGCCTGGACCAGTGTCGGCAATTCGGACGAAGTGGTCCTGCTGGTCGACTCCGCGCAGGGGATGACCGCGGAGGTCACGCGCATCGTCGAGAGCCTCAAGGAACTCGGGGGTGCCGCCAAGAACGTGATATTGGCGCTCAACAAGGTCGACGCGATTGATCGCGCGAAGCTCTTGAAGCTCAGCGCCGATCTGAATGAGGCTTTCGCATTCCGCGAAACTTTCATGATCTCCGCGCTGACCGGCGACGGGGTGGCGGACTTGAAACGTGTGCTGGCCGAGCGTTTGCCGGAAGGCCCGTGGCTCTATCCCGAAGATCAGCTCGCCGACATCCCTCAACGGCTGCTCGCCGCTGAGATCACGCGGGAGAAGCTGTTCCTCAAGCTCCGCCAGGAACTGCCCTATGCCGCGACCGTCGAGACGGAATCGTGGAAAGAGCAGAAGGATGGCGGCCTCCGGCTGGATCAAGTCATCTATGTCCAGCGCCAGGGGCATAAAGGCATCATCCTCGGCAAGGGCGGCGCGATGATCAAATCGATCGGGGCCGACGCCCGGGCCGAACTCGAACAGATGTTCGAGCGCAAGGTGCATCTCTTCCTGTTCGTAAAGGTCCGCGAGCATTGGGGCGACGATCCGGCACGCTACCGGGCGATGGGCCTGGACTACTCGGACTAGACACCGAGCTTTTCCCGGACACGGCTAAGCCGTATATCCTTGTTTCATGGAATGGACGGATAGCGGAATCGTTCTGGGGCGGCGCCGGCACGGCGAATTGGCCGTGATTCTGGAAGTCCTGACCCGAGAGAAAGGACGCCATAAAGGCATCGTCAAAGGCGGCACGAGTTCGCGGCTGCGCGGCCTCATCGAGCCCGGCAACGAGTTGTTGCTGACTTGGCGCGCCCGTCTTTCCGAACATATCGGCACCTTTTCCGGCCTGGAGCTGCGCGCGCCTCGCGCGGCCGACCTCATGGCGTCGCCGGTCAAGCTGGCGGTTGCTTCCGCGGCCTTGTCGGTGGCGAGCCTCACGCTTCCCGAACGCGAGCCGCACGAGGCGGTTTTCGAGGGGCTCACCGCCTTGCTCGACGGCCTTCACGAGAACGGCGAGCATCCCGAGGCCTGGGCCGCGACCTATATCGCCTGGGAGGCGGAGCTGTTGCGCGAGTTGGGCTTCGGGCTGGATCTGAGTTGCTGTGCGGTGACCGGGGCATTGGAAGGTCTGGCCTATGTGTCGCCCCGCACCGGTCAGGCCGTTACGCCGGAAGGAGCGGGGGCTTACAAAGACCGACTCCTGCCTCTTCCGCGGTTTCTTACCTCCAGCCGCCAGAACTCGATAACCTCAGACGATATCAGCGAGGGCTTCGCGCTGACCGGGCATTTCCTCGATCTGAATCTGCTTCAGCCGCACAATCAGGCGCTTCCGCCGGCTCGGGCGCGACTCATAGAGCGTTTCTCGAACTGAGACACCATATCTTGTAGAGCGGCCTTGTGAACGCCCCTCCGCGCCACTATAAATTTGGGCCATGACACCGCCATCCGTACCCCAGGAAGACATTCGCGATACGCCGCTCGGCGACGCGCTGAGCACGCGCTATCTCTCTTATGCGCTGAGCACGATCATGTCGCGCTCGCTGCCCGATGTGCGGGATGGCTTGAAGCCCGTCCACCGCCGGCTGCTCTATGCGATGCGGCAGCTGAAGCTGGATCCCAGTTCGGGCTTCAAGAAATCCGCCCGCGTGGTCGGCGACGTCATCGGTAAATACCATCCGCATGGCGATCAGGCGGTTTACGACGCGCTGGTGCGCCTCGCGCAGGGTTTTGCTGTCCGCTATCCGCTGATCGACGGGCAGGGCAATTTCGGCAATATCGACGGCGATAACGCCGCAGCGATGCGATACACGGAGTCGCGCCTGACCGCCGTGGCCGAAGCGCTGCTAAACGGCATCGACGAGGACACGGTCGATTTTCGTCCGACCTATGACGGCGAGGAGGAAGAGCCGGTCGTTCTGCCGGCGAGTTTCCCCAATCTGCTGGCGAATGGGGCGGCCGGAATCGCCGTCGGCATGGCGACCAGCATTCCGCCACACAACGTCCATGAGCTGTGCGATGCGCTGCTGCATCTGATCAAATTTCCCAACGCGACGGACGCCAAGCTGGTCGATCTGGTGCCGGGGCCGGACTTTCCGACCGGCGGCGTGCTCGTCGAACCGCGCGAGTTGATTCTGGAAGCCTATGCCACGGGGCGCGGCGGGTTCCGGGTTCGGGCCAAATGGGAGGTCGAGGAGCTGGGACGCGGACAATATGTGATCGTCGTCACCGAGATCCCGTATCAGGTCCAGAAGTCCAAACTGGTCGAGAAGATTGCCGAGCTGATCGAATCCAAGAAGATTCCGATCCTGGCTGATGTGCGCGACGAGTCCGCCGAAGACATCCGCCTCGTGCTGGAGCCGAAGTCGCGCACGGTCGAGGCCGAGATGCTGATGGAGACCCTGTTCCGGCAGACGGATCTCGAAACGCGCTTCTCGCTCAATATGAACGTGCTGGACGCCGACCGGACCCCGCGCGTGATGGGTCTGCGCGAGGCGTTGCAAGCATTCCTCGATCACCGGCTCGTCGTGCTGCTGCGCCGTTCCAATTTCCGGCTCGACAAGATCGAGCGCCGGCTCGAAATCCTCGCGGGCTATCTCGTCGCTTATCTGAACCTCGACGAGGTGATCCGGATTATCCGGGAGGAGGACGAGCCCAAAGCCACACTGATGTCCACGTTTGAGCTGACCGACACGCAGGCGGAAGCGATCCTCAATATGCGGTTGCGCTCCCTGCGCCGGCTGGAAGAGATGGAGATCCGCAAGGAGCACAAGGCGCTGGAGGCCGAGCGCAAGGAATTGAAGGCGCTTCTGAAAAGCGAGGACAAGCAGCGCGAGGTCATCTCGGGCGAGATCAAGGTAATCCAGAAGAAGTTCTCGCGGACAACGGAGCTCGGAAAGCGCCGAACCGATTTCGGCGATGCGCCGTCCGCCGATATCATTCCGCTGGAAGCCATGATCGAGCGCGAGCCGATCACCGTCATCTGCTCCGAAAAAGGCTGGATCCGCGCCGCCAAGGGCCATCTCTCGCCCGATGCCGACGTAAAATACAAGGATGGCGACCGCGGGCGGTTCGTCTTCCACGCGGAGACGACCGACAAGCTCCTGCTCTTCGCCACCGACGGCAAGTTCTACACGCTCGGCTGCGACAAGCTGCCGGGCGGACGTGGACACGGCGAGCCGGTTCGCTTGATGGTCGATCTCGGCAACGACAAGGACATCGTCGATCTGTTCGTCCATAAGGATGGCCGGAAACTGCTCGTCGCTTCGTCGGACGGGCGCGGCTTCGTCGTCGTGGAAGATAACGTGCTGGCCTCCACGAAGAACGGCAAGCAGGTGCTGAATGTCTCCGGCAATGTCGAAGCGCAGGTCTGCACGCCCGTGGCTGGGGATTCGGTCGCGGTGGTCGGCGATAACCGCAAGCTCCTGATCTTCCCGCTTTCCGAATTGCCGGAAATGACGCGCGGCAAGGGCGTCGTTCTCCAGAAATACCGTGATGGCGGTATGTCTGACGCCAAGGTGTTCTCGCTGGATGAAGGCCTGACATGGCACATCGGCGATCGTATCCGCACCGAGATGGACCTGATCGCCTGGCAAGGCAAACGCGCCGGCGCCGGCCGCCTGGCCCCGAAGGGCTTTTCAAGCGCCAATAAGTTCTAGGCGCCTTCCCACCGCTTCACTATACCCGGGTCGATATCGAACAGGTCGAGCACCCGGCCGACCGACTGATTGACCAGGTCGTCGATCGTCTGGGGTCTGGTATACATGGCGGGCATCGGCGGGGCGATGACGGCGCCCATGAGGCTGGCTTCGTGCATCAGGCGTAAGTGCCCGGTATGGAGCGGCGTCTCGCGCGGCATCAGGACGAGGCGGCGGCGCTCCTTCAGAACCACATCGGCGGCCCGCACGATCAGATTGTCCGAATAGGAATTGGCCACGCCCGAGAGAAGTCTTGATCGAGCACGGCGCGATGATCATGCCGGCGGTCCTGAAGGACCCGCTGGCGATCGGCGCGCCGATATCGCTCGCTTTGTGGAGCACATCCGCCAGCGCTTCGACGTCCTTGACGGCCCAGTCGGTCTCCAGCGTGATGTTCATCCGCGCGACCGGGCTGAGGACCAGATGGGTCTCGGCATCGTCGACGGTCTTCAGCACTTCCAGCAGGCGGATCCCGTATATCAGACCGCTCGCTCCCGTCATGCCGATAATCAGCCGCATGGCGCGCTCACTCCGCCTCGGGTATGGGGACGTTGTCGATCAGCCGCGTCTTGCCGATTTGAATGGCGCCCAACAGCCGGGCCGGACGGTCGAACGCCTCCATTGGCTCGAGAGTCGCAGCATCCCTGACTTCGAGATACTCCACCCGGTCGATGCCGACGTCGGCCAATAACTTTCGTGCTTTCTCTATCGCTTGGGCAACATCGTTCGGCCGGAGAGATATGTCGATCGCCAGGGTATTGAGCACCCAGGGGAATTGTTTGGCCCGCGCGCGCTCATCCTCGCTCAGATAAACATTGCGGGACGACATGGCGAGGCCGTCATGCTCGCGTACGGTGGGCGCGCCGACGACCTCAACGGGAATATCCAGATCGCGCACGAAGCGTTTGATCATGACGAACTGCTGGTAGTCCTTTTCTCCGAACACCGCAACATCGGGCAAAGCCTGCATCAGAAGCTTGGTGACGACCGTGGCGACGCCATCGAAATGGCCGGGCCGGGCCGCGCCGCACAGGCCTTCCGTGACGTCTCCGACGCGAACGGTGGTCGAAAAATTGGGCGGGTACATCTCGGTGACTGTCGGCGCATAGAGCAGGTCGCATTTTGCCGCGATCAGCTTCTCGACATCTGCCGCCTCGTCGCGCGGATATTTGGTGAAATCCTCGTTCGGGCCGAATTGCGTCGGATTGACGAAAATCGTCGTGACGACCTTGTCGGCGCGCCTTCGAGCCTCCTGAAGCAATGAAATATGCCCGTCGTGCAGAGCGCCCATTGTCGGCACAAGGCCGATGGTCCGGCCTTCATTCCGCCATTTGATGATTTCGCCCCGCAGATCGCTGACCGCGCGGACGATCGACAAAAGCGTCGGATGCTGTTTCTCGCTCTTTGTCATGGTGGGCGGACTTTACTGGAAGCGCCGGTGGTTTTCTATACGCTGCTTGGGAAAGGCGGTGAGACGATTACTTCCCGCCCCGCTTGGATTATCATGGAGCCATGACGGATAAAAAGCGCAGCGTAACGCCCAAGAGCGGTTCGAATGACGTTGCGGCCTTTCTGGAAAAGGTCGCGCGCACACCGGCGCCCGCGGGCGATGGTGCGTCCGGGCGGCTGATTTTCGCCATGGACGCGACCATGAGCCGCCAGCCGGCCTGGGACAGCGCGCTTCACATTCAGAGCGAGATGTTCGCGGCCACCGATGCGATCGGCGGATTGAACGTCCAACTGGTCTTTTTCCGGGGCTTCGGCGAGTGCAAGGCCTCGCGCTGGATGTCCTCGTCGAAGCCGCTGTCCCGCGCAATGTCCAAAGTTCGGTGTATGGGTGGGTTCACTCAGATCGAGCGGGTGCTGAAACACGCGATCTCGGAGGCGAGGGCGCGCAAGGTCGCGGCTCTGGTCTATGTCGGGGATTGTTGCGAAGAAGCGGTCGATCCGCTCTGCGGCCTCGCGGGTGAACTCGGTATGCTCGGCGTCAAGGCGTTCATGTTTCAGGAAGGGCGCGACCCGACCGCTCGTCGGGCCTTTGAGGGCATCGCCCAGCTGACCGGTGGCGCCTATTGTCCATTCGACGCGTCGAGCGCGCAGCAGCTCCGGGACCTGCTGACAGCGGTCGCTGTTTATGCCGCCGGCGGACGCAAGGCGCTCGAATCCTATGGCCGGTCGGCCGGCTCCGGCGTTGCCGGTCTGCTCAGCCAGCTCAAATAGGACCGTGTCGTGATCTGGTTTGTCGCCGGTAGCATCGCGCTCATCCTGTTTTTGTTGTTGGGAAAATGGTTCGCGCAGGCGGACCCGAAGGCGCTGGCCTCCACCGGGCGTCGGCTCGGCGGCGTCGCTCTGATGGCGTTCTCGGCTTTCATCGGCTTGCGGGGCAATCTCGCGCTGGCGGGGCCTTTGGCGATCGTGGGCTGGATGATGTTCCTGGGCCGGCCGCTTGGAATTTTTGGTTGGATGGGTGGCGGAGCGAGCCGTTCGAGCGGGCAAAGCTCTACGGTCGAAACCGCGACGATCCGTATGACGCTGGCCCATGATACGGGCGAGATGGACGGAACGGTTCTGAAGGGGCGGTTTTCCGGGCAGCGCCTCGCCGGACTGTCTTTCGAGGACCTCATCGCGCTGCTTCGGGAATGCCGGACAGGAGATCCGGAGGCGGCCCAGCTTCTCGAAGCCTACCTCGATCGAGTGCATTCGAACGCCTGGCAAGCCCATCAGAACGGCGGAACGCAGGACGGGAAAAAGTCGGATACGAGCGGGGCGCGCAGCCATGGCGACATGGATGTCGAGGAGGCCTATGCCACGCTCGGCCTCGAGCCCGGCGCAAGCGCTGACGCGGTGAAACAGGCCCATCGCCGGCTGATGAAGAAACTGCATCCGGATCAGGGCGGCTCGACCTACCTCGCGTCCAAGATCAATCAGGCCAAGGACGTTCTCCTGCGCATGCCTTGATGCGGGTTTTCGCCTTCGGCTTGCGCAGACGCAAAAAATCGGCCATCAAGGCGGTATATCCTCTTAACCAAAGCACAATATCGTCCCGGATAGAAACGGCTCCCATCCGCGTTATAGTCCTTCCAAAACAACGTCCCGGATTTCCATGCCAGACATGACTATTCGACCAATCAGAAAAGCGGTCTTTCCCGTCGGCGGGTTGGGAACGCGGTTCTTGCCCGCGACCAAGTCCATGCCCAAGGAAATGTTGCCCGTTGTCGACAAGCCGCTGATCCAGTATGCGGTCGAGGAAGCGCGAGCGGCGGGGATCGAGGAGTTTCTCTTCGTCACGGGCCGTGGCAAGACCGCCATCGAGGATCACTTCGATCAGTCCGAAGGGCTCGAAAATCTCCTGATGGAGCGCGGCAAGATGGATATCGTCGAGGAGATGCGCGCGACCATCCCGTCGGCCGGCCAGATCTGCTATACGCGCCAGCAGGAGCCCAAAGGCTTGGGGCACGCCGTCTGGTGCGCGCGGCATATGATCGGGGACGAACCTTTTGCGATCCTGCTCGCCGACGATCTGATTCAGTCCAACACGCCCTGCCTGAAGCAGATGATCGAGGCTTACAACAAGGTTGGCGGCAATATGGTGGCGGTGATGGACGTCGAACGTCCCCACACCAAGCGGTACGGCATTCTCGATCCCGGTGCGGTCGACGGCTCGATGGTCGAGGTCAAGGGACTGGTGGAAAAGCCCGATCCGGAAAAGGCGCCCTCGACGCTCGCGATCGTGGGGCGCTATATCGTCCAGCCGCAGGTTCTCGATCTTCTGTCTTCGACCAAGGAAGGCTCCGGGGGCGAGATCCAGCTGACCGATGCTCTGGCAAGCATGATCCCGAGCGGTCCGTTCCACGGGTATCGTTTCGAGGGAACGCGCTTCGATTGCGGCGATAAGGTAGGATTCATCGGCGCCAATATCTCTTTCGCGCTTGACCGGCCGGATCTCGGCGCGGGCGTTGCCGACTACATCAAGAAACTGGCCCTCGACGGCTGACGGGCTCCCAAAACCGATCTGTCACAGTCGTGGCGTAGAATGAGGCTGACATGAAAGTAACCATGGTCGGGACCGGATATGTAGGACTCGTATCCGGCGCCTGTTTTTCCGAATTCGGGCACGATGTCATCTGTATCGATCGGGAAAGCAGCAAGATCGAGCGACTCGCCCGAGGCGAGATCCCGATCTACGAGCCGGGGCTGGACGAGCTTGTCGAGCGCAATGTCCAGTATAACCGGCTGAGTTTCTCGACCGATCTCAAGGCCGCCGTGCAAGGATCGGACGCCGTCTTCATCGCCGTCGGCACGCCGACGCGTCGTGGCGACGGTCATGCCGATCTGCAATATGTCTATGGCGCGGCGGAGGAAGTGGCCTCGGCGCTGAATGGCTATACGGTCGTGGTCACCAAATCGACCGTGCCGGTCGGGACGGGCCGCGAGGTCAGCCGCATCATCAAGAAGGTGCGGCCGGATGCCGATTTCGATATCGCTTCCAATCCGGAATTTCTGCGCGAAGGCTCGGCGATCGAAGATTTCCTGCGGCCGAACCGGGTCGTCGTGGGGATCGAGACGGATCGGGCGCGTGCGATCATGCGGGAGTTGTATCGGCCGCTGTTCCTGAGCGAAACGCCGGTGATGTTCACGACGCTCGAAACATCCGAACTCATCAAATATGCCGCAAACGCCTTTCTGGCCACGAAGATCACCTTCATCAACGAGATCGCCGATCTTTGCGAGAAGGTGGGCGCCAACGTGCAGATGGTGGCGCGCGGAATTGGCCTGGATCAGCGTATCGGATCGAAGTTCCTTCATCCCGGCCCCGGTTTTGGCGGCAGCTGTTTCCCGAAGGACACGCTGGCGCTGCTGCGGATCGCGGAACTGGCTAAGTCCGACGTGTCGATCGTTCGGGCCGTCGTCGACAAGAACAACCAGCGCAAGCGCGAGATGCACGAGCGTATCATCGGGGCCTGTGGCGGCAGCGTGGACGGCAAGACCATCGCGCTCCTGGGCTTGACCTTCAAACCGAATACCGACGACATGCGGGATAGCCCGAGTCTGGATATCGTGAGCGGCCTTCAGGCGGCGGGTGCCCGGATTCGGGCCTACGATCCCGAAGGCATGGATGAAGCGGCCAAGCTTATGTCCGACGTGACATTTTGTCCCGATGCCTATACGGCGATGGAAGGGGCGGACGCCTTTGCGATCGTGACGGAATGGAATGCGTTTCGCGCACTCGACCTCAGGCGCGCCGCAGCGCTTCTGAAATCGAAGACCATGATCGATCTCCGGAATATCTATGATCCGAGCGAAGTGACCTCGGCCGGCTTCGTTTATCACAGCATTGGGCGGCCGCAGACATTGCCGGAAACGGCCGGAGCCGCCTCATGAGCGAGTCGCGCAGGTTTCACCCGACTATTCTTCGCGAATACGACATCAGGGGAATCTATGGCGATACGCTCACGGTCGATGATGCTTTTGCCGTTGGCCGCGCCTTCGGAACGGTCGTCGCGCGGGGAGGCGGACGATCGGTCTGCCTTGGCTATGATGGCCGGCTGAGCTCGCCCGATCTGCAAGCGGCCACAGCCGAGGGCCTGCGCTCGACCGGCGTGACCGTTTTGCGCATCGGCCTGGGGCCGACACCCATGCTCTATTTCGCGGTCTACTATCTCGAAGCCGATGCCGGAATCATGGTCACCGGCTCTCACAATCCGCCGACCCATAACGGGTTCAAGATGATGCTCGGCAAGAAGCCGTTCTTCGGCAAGGACATCCGGGAACTCGGCAGGATTGCGGGCGAGGGTGACTTCGTCGAGGCCGGGCACGGCCGGATCGACGAGACGCCGATAGAGACCCAGTATGTCGCCCGGCTGCTGGAGGGATTTCACGCCAGGGCGATGCGCGTGGCCTGGGACCCGGGCAACGGCGCGGCGGGCCGGATCGTCGATATGCTGACGGAGCGGCTTCCGGGGGAGCATGTCGTGATAAATTCGGAGATCGATGGAACGTTTCCCGTTCATCATCCGGATCCGACGGAACCCGAAAATCTGGTGCAGCTGCGCGAACTCGTCAGTGATCGGCAGCTCGATTTCGGCCTCGCCTTCGATGGTGATGCCGACCGGATCGGCGCCATCGACGCCAAAGGCGAGATCGTCTGGGGCGACTCGCTTCTCGCTATTCTCGCGCGCGACGTGCTGGATGAACTGCCGGGCGCGACCATCATCGCGGATGTCAAGGCGAGCCAGGTTTTGTTCGATCAGATCTCGAAGCTTGGCGGCACGCCGCTGATGTGGCGGACCGGACACTCTCTGATAAAGTCCAAGATGGCCGAAACCGGATCGCCTCTCGCCGGCGAGATGAGCGGCCATATCTTCTTCGCCCATCGCTATTACGGTTTCGACGACGCGCTTTATGCGGCCCTGCGGCTCATGCAGGCGATAGATCGCAGCGGGCGTACATTGACGAGCCTTCACGACGACCTACCTAAAGTCATAAATACGCCTGAGCTTCGGTTCCAGTGCGCCGAGGACCGGAAATTCGAGGTGGTTCGCGAGGTGAAGGACCTGCTGGCCCGGCAGGGCGCGACGGTGAACGATATCGACGGCGTTCGCGTGTCCAACCAGGACGGATGGTGGCTGCTGCGGGCGTCGAACACGCAGGATGTTCTCGTCGCGCGGTGCGAGGCCGGGACCGATGCGGGTCTGCGGCGGCAGATCGAGCAACTGAGCGCGGCGCTCCGTGCCGCCGGGATAGAACCACCCCGGTTATAGGGCGTTATGGCCATTGGCAGGTGGCTTTTGACCTCGGTCGGCCACCGATGGGTGCGCTGCACGCGGTTTTTGTGCGCCGCACAAATTTTTCTTGACAGCTTCGAATCAGGCGCTTATATCTGGTCCATGCTGCGGTGCAACATGATCTGTGGCGCCAAAGCTCGGGTTTAGGAATTCACATCGGGCACCCCCCAACCGGTGACAGGAGAAGCTAGATGACCACTGCCAAGTCCAAGACGACGGCTGATATGGGTAATGAGGCCGTCGAAAAAGTTATGAAAGCCGGTAAGGACAGCTTTGAGAACGCGATCAAGGCCGGTACTGATGCCGCCAGCAAGAGCGTTGAACAGACCTCCAAGATGACGCGCGAGCAGTTCGATACGGCGATCAAGGGTTATGACGAATTAGCCGGCGCCGCGAAGGCGAATGTCGAAGCGATGATCGCTTCGGGCAAAGCCGTCGCGACCGGTCTTGAAGCCGTCAATTCGGAATTCATGGACTTCTCGAAGAAGCAGTTCGAGGGATCCTTTAAAGTCTCCAAGGCGCTGGCAGGCGCCAAGACGGCACAGGAGTTGTTCGATCTCCAGAGCGATCTGACGAAGAAGACCTACGAGTTGTTCGTCGACCGCTGGACCAAGATGAGCGAGCTTATGGTCAAGGTCGCCCAGGACGCCGCGGAGCCGGTCAACTCTCGTGTCATGGAAGTGACGCAGAAATACGCCAAGCCGATGTCGCTGTAATACAGCGCCTCTTCTTGGCGAGAGTATGAGGAAGCCCGGCGGCGACGTCGGGCTTTCGTCGTTTTGGGATAGCGTTCCTTCGTCGGCCTTTAACCCTTCTTAACGATCCGGGCGCAGCCTTAAACGAGTTTGGCCCGCAGTCCTTGCCATGGTAATTTTCGTCGTGGGCAACTATATTGGCAAGGACGACAGCAAGAACCACCGCGAAGGAAACGTCGGGTCTTACGGCATGGCGGATGATCAGAAGAAAGGGAACACACGGCCCGCGTCGGGCGTCATTACCAAAACCAAGCCCGCAACGAAAAAGCCGTCGCTCTACAAGGTTGTGCTGTTGAACGACGACTACACGCCGATGGAGTTCGTAGTTCACGTGTTGGAGACGTTCTTCAACAAGGATTTCAACGAAGCGACCCAGATAATGCTTCATGTGCATCAGAAGGGTGTCGGTATTTGCGGCGTGTATACCCATGAGGTGGCCGAGACGAAGGTGACCCAGGTAATCGATTATGCCCGACGGAATCAGCACCCGCTTCAGTGTACGATGGAAAAGGAATAGTGCCCTCATTTTCGCCAAATCTTGAACGCACGCTTCACCGAGCCTTGGCAGCCGCCAACGAGCGCCACCACGAATATGCCACGCTCGAACATCTCCTTTTTGTCCTGATCGACGATCAGGATGCGGCGTCCGTTATGCGGGCCTGCGGCGTCGGTCTCGAAGAACTCCACGACACTCTCGAAAAATATATCGACGACGAACTCGATTACCTGAAAGTCAATCACGCCGTCGAAGCCTCGCCGACCGCCGGATTCCAACGGGCGATTCAGCGCGCCGTCATTCATGTCCAGAGCTCGGGCCGCGAGGAAGTCACCGGCGCGAACGTTCTTGTCGCGATCTTTTCCGAGCGCGAGAGCCATGCCGCCTATTTTCTGCAGCAGCAGGACATGACCCGGCTCGACGCGACGACCTATATTTCTCACGGCATCGCGAAGCGGCCGGGCCTGTCACAGCCGCAGACCGTCCACGGCGTGGGCGAGGAGCAGGACAATGGGCCTGGCGGTCCGAAAGAGGCGGCCAAGAAGCCGGCGAACGAGGCGCTGGACGCCTATTGCGTCAATCTCAACAAGAAAGCGGAAGACGGGCGGATCGATCCGGTGATCGGCCGCGAGGCGGAGCTCGAACGCACGATCCAGATCCTGTGCCGCCGTCAGAAGAACAATCCGCTTTATGTCGGTGATCCCGGTGTCGGCAAGACAGCCATCGCCGAAGGGCTGGCGTTGCGCATCGTCGAGGGCAAGGTACCGGATGTCCTTCAGGACGCGACGATCTTTGCGCTCGATATGGGTGGACTGTTGGCCGGCACGCGCTATCGCGGTGACTTCGAGGAGCGGCTGAAGGCGATCATTGCCGAGCTGGAAGGTTACGAAGGCGCGGTCCTTTTTATCGACGAGATCCACACGGTCATCGGCGCTGGGGCGACCTCGGGCGGCGCCATGGACGCGTCGAACCTGCTGAAGCCGGCCCTGTCCAGCGGTCAGCTTCGCTGCATCGGGTCGACGACCTATAAGGAATACCGGTCCTATTTCGAAAAGGACCGCGCGCTGCTGCGCCGGTTCCAGAAGATTGACATCAACGAGCCGTCGATCCCGGACACCTACAAAATCCTGCGCGGCCTGAAGCCCTATTTTGAGAAGCATCACAGCGTGCGCTACACCGCCGACGCCATCAAGGCGGCGGTGGATCTCTCGGCGCGCTATATCAACGACCGCAAGCTACCCGATAAGGCGATCGACGTGATCGACGAGGTCGGCGCGGCCCAGAAGCTGGTGCCGGAAAGCCGGCGGCGGAAGGTCATTGCGGTGAAGGACGTCGAGGCGGTGGTCGCCAAGATCGCGCGCATCCCGCCCAAGTCCGTCACCAAGTCCGACAAGGAAAGCCTCGAGCATCTCGAAGCGGACCTCAAGCGCGTCGTGTTCGGCCAGAATAAGGCGATCGATGCCCTGTCCGCGTCGATCAAGCTGGCGCGAGCCGGTTTACGCGAAGGCGACAAGCCGATAGGCGCATACCTGTTCACCGGACCGACCGGCGTCGGCAAGACCGAGGTCGCGCGGCAGCTCGCGGCGACGCTCGGCGTCAAGCTGACGCGCTTCGACATGTCCGAGTATATGGAACGCCACACCGTGTCGCGGCTGATCGGCGCACCGCCGGGTTATGTCGGCTTCGATCAGGGCGGGCTGCTCACCGACGCAGTCGATCAGCATCCCCATTCCGTGCTGCTCCTCGACGAGATCGAGAAGGCCCATCCGGACCTGTTCAACATCCTTCTGCAGGTCATGGATCACGGCAAGCTGACCGATCACAACGGCAAGCAGGTCGATTTCCGGAACGTCGTTCTCATCATGACCTCGAATGCCGGCGCGACCGAGATGGCCAAGGAAGCCATCGGTTTCGGTCGCTCGGACCGTGAAGGTGAGGACGAGGAAGCGATCAAACGGCTGTTCACGCCGGAGTTCCGCAATCGCCTCGACGCCACGATCCCGTTCGCCGGTCTGAGTTCGGAGGTCATTCTCCGCGTAGTCGAGAAATTCGTCCTCGAACTCGAGGTTCAACTCGCCGACCGCAACGTCACGCTCGAACTCACCCCGGGCGCCAATGCCTGGCTGGCCGAGAAGGGTTACGATCGCCAGTTCGGCGCACGGCCTCTGGCGCGCGTTATTCAGGAGAGCATCAAGAAGCCGCTGGCCGACCAGTTGCTCTTCGGCAAGCTCGTCAAGGGCGGTCATGTGAAGATTGGCGTCAAGGATAACGAACTGACATTCGACATCGCCGAAGGCGAACCGGCCAAGGCTCGCCCCCGCTCGGAAAAACCCAAGAAGTCGGGCGGCAAATCCGGCAAGCAGAAGAGCCCCGAAAAGACCTCGGGGCACTAGCAGGATATTTCAGATCTGAAAGGAAGGCCCCGGATATCTGTCCGGGGCCTTCCGTTATTAAGGCTCTGTTCGGGCTGAGCCCGTCGACGTTATATGTCCTTCGACAAGTTCAGGACGAACGGGAAACCGCATCGGCTAGTCGCTTCGCTTGAACGGCGTATAGTCCTGCAGTTCGTCGATCTCCTCGGAAACATAGCGTCGCTCCGAGTCGAGATAGCGTTCGACGGCCTCCCGGAAATCGGGATCGGCGATCCAGTGGGCGCTGTAGGTGGGTTTGGGGACATAGCCGCGGGCGAGCTTATGGCCCCCTTGTGCGCCGGCTTCCACGCCTTTCAGGCCGGCCGCGATGGCGTAGTCGATCGCCTGGTAATAGCAGATTTCGAAATGCAAAAAGGGATGGTCTTCGATGCACCCCCAGTAGCGGCCGTAGAGCGTGTCGGCGCCTTTGAGA
The DNA here is from genome assembly GCA_963821875.1 of uncultured Alphaproteobacteria bacterium. Taxonomy (GTDB): domain Bacteria; phylum Pseudomonadota; class Alphaproteobacteria; order CAVTAV01; family CAVTAV01; genus CAVTAV01. The sequence continues at coordinate 2,606,931 of CAWGFE010000002.1, read as the reverse complement.
TTGAGGGCGCCGGCGACATATTGGCCGGCCCGCCTGGCGAAGATGAGGACGACGGAGTCGGCCATGCGCTCGCTGAGCAACGAGAAGAAACTGCGGGTGAGATAAGGTCGGCCCCATTTGCGCGAACCCGTGTCCTGATAGAATTGCCAGAACGAGTCCCAGTGGTCTTCGGTGATGTCCTTGCCCGTGACGACGTCAATGGTGATCCCGTCGCTTAGTGCGTCGCGCCGCTCGCGCTTAAGCGTTTTGCGTTTTCGTGAGGAGAGATCGGAGAGGAAATCGTCGAAGGAGTTGTAGCCGCGATTTTCCCAGTGGAACTGCTGGTCGATGCGCTGTAGCCAGCCGCGCTTGCCGGCCAGCGCCCATTCGGCTTCGGTGAGGAAATTGATGTTTACCGAGGAAACGCCGAGTTGCCGGGTGATCGTGGTGCAGCCTTCGAGCAGGTGCATACGAACGGTTTCGGCCAATGGGCCCGGCCGGGCCAGAAGGCGAGGGCCCGTTACCGGCGTGAATGGCACCGCCACCAAAAGCTTCGGGTAATACTGCCCGCCGGCGCGTTCATAGGCGGCAGCCCATTGATGGTCGAACACATATTCGCCCTGCGAATGGGACTTGATGTACATCGGCACCGCGCCGAGCAGCGTGCCGGACTCGTCCTCCAGGGCGAGATGATAAGGCTGCCAGCCGGTCTCGCGCCGGGCCGATCCGCTGGATTCCAGCGCTTCGAGGAAAGCGTGACGCAGGAACGGATTTTCAGGTCCCGCGCAAGCATCCCACGCTTCCGCACTGAATTCCGACATCGCGGGCCGGATGGAAATTACCGCCTTTTCGCTGTCACCCATTGTTCCGATAACTCCCGACACCCGATCTCATTTACGGCCGGCACCTGATCTTAGACCAACGCCCGGGAAATCGCATCAGATCCTTCCCTATGCCGGTTCGTTAGTCTTGTCATCGCGGCAAATTGACCGCTAAATACGGACATGCTTGGAAATCAGAACGGCGTGGCGGATGTCAAGGCTCGGCAGGCTGCTGAACAGGCGCGTGAAGGCGCCATAGCCTATGCCGATGGGGATTGGGCGAAGGCTCTGACGTGCTATTTCATGGCGCTCGCCCTGGCGCCCGACAACCTGAATTATCTCCACACCGCCGTCAGTCTGATCGGTGTCACCGGAGGCTACGCGCTTCCTTCGATCATCAAGAAGATTCTCGGGGATGCCGCGCAGGCGCCCGATTTCAATTGTCAGGCGCTCGCCACGGCGGTGCATTCGGAGTTCATCTACGATCCCTTGAGCCGCGAGTTCATGGAACTGGCCAGCGGGGGCGGGGATGCCCTCGAGGCCGGTCTGCGCGGATCAAAATTCGATTCTGTTCTGAACGACGCGTTGCTTCGCGCGGTTTTGCAGCGCGCGGTCATCATTTCGCCGGCGGTAGAGACGTTGCTCACGGACTTGCGCCGTCATGCGTTGAAGCGTTGCGTCGAGGGGCGGCCTTCCTGTCTGATGGATCTTCGGATCGATTTCCTTGCCAGCCTCGCGGCCCAGTGCTTCAACACGGAATATGCCTTCGACGTCGGCGACGATGAAAAGGCGCTGCTGGAGACGATCCTGCGGGATGGCCCGCCGAACGATCCCGGAAAGATCGTTCTGATCGCCACTTATCGCCCGCTGTTCAAGATTTTTGGGGAGAGCACGCCGGATGCTGCCGGTCACGCCGCGCTCGAGCATCTTCTGCGCCAGCAGATCACCGAACCGCGCCGTGAGAAGCAGATAGAAGTCGAGTTGCCCGTGCTCACGCCGATCGCCTCGGAATTCTCGGGGCGGATGCAACAGCAATATGAGAGCTTTCCCTATCCCCGATGGTTTGCTGTCGATTACGCCAAGGCTCGGCCGTTCAAACAGGTTATCGAGGAGCGGTTCCCGGACCTTCGGTTCGGCACTCTGCCGGAAGACGGTGTCGACGTGCTGATCCCGGGGTGTGGCACCGGCCATCAGGTGGCGCTGGTCGCGTCGCTCTTTCGAAATTCGCGTATCACTGCCTTCGATCTCAGCCGGACGTCGCTGGCCTATGCCAAACGCAAGCTCGACGAGACCGGCATGATGCTCAAGCGATTCGGCCAAGGAGATATTCTGGCGGTCGCCGATTGGGAAGAGCGGTTCGACTATATCGAATGTATGGGCGTGCTCCATCACCTGGAGGACCCGGCTCAGGGCCTGGACGTCCTCACGGGTCTGCTGAAGCCAAGCGGCATCGTCCGCCTCGGCCTCTACAGCGCGCGGGCTCGGGAGTACATCGATAAGGCCCGGCAACTGGTCGCCGACCACGATCTTCCCCATACGGCCGATGGCGTTCGTGCGGCCCGTCGATTGATCGCGGCGAGTCCGCCGGATGATCCGGTCCGGGAGGTAATGGAGAGCCAGGATTATTTCAGCATCGGCGGTTTGCACGACCTGATTTTCAATGTGCATGAATGCCGGTACACGCCGTTGACGCTCAAGCAACTTCTCGATGACGCCGGTTTAGAATTTCTCGGTTTCGACCATGCCAATCCAGGCGTCACGGTCGGATATCGCGAGCGCTTCCCTGACGATACGGCTCAACGGGATTTGACCAACTGGGAGACGTTCGACATCGAGTTCCCGGATACCTTCGGGGGCATGTATCAGTTCTGGTGCCGCCCCGCCGACACAGCCTAGGGCCGCCAGCCTTCGAAGATCATTGCGTCCGCGACACGCTCGGCCTTTTCGCGGTCTTCGGCACGCTTGACGGTCCAGGTAAGGACGGGAATGCCATTTTGGCGCAGGCTTTCGGTGTTCCTGGTGGGTAGAACCCGAAGATCGTAAGCGAGAAACTCCGCCTTGCAGCGCTTGACCGAATAGGGAAGGGGCAGCAGAGCGACGCTCGGTGGCAGGTCGTTGCCGCCATAGCGAAAGGTCGTGGCGACGAGGCCGCGGGTGATCGCCGGCGCATGGTTCGCGAACCATATGACCGAGCGGATATTGAAGGACATGACGGCGACCGGGCCTGTATAATCCGAGATGACCGCGGTGATCGCGCGTTCGAACCGGCCGGCACTGCGGTGATGGGTCTTCACTTCGATCAGGATCGGCGTGCGGCCTGCGACCGTATCCAGCACTTCGGCGAGGGACGAGATCCGTTCCTCAGAATTGCGGAGAGTAATCCGTTCGAGGGCCGCGAGGCTGCGTTCCGCGACGGGCCCCTTCTCGCCGGTCAGCCGGTTCAAGGTGTAGTCGTGGAAGACGACGGGTTCGCCGTCGCTGCTCTCCTGCACGTCGAGCTCGATGCCGTAGCCACCCTTAATGGCGGCCTCGAAGCCGCCGAGACAATTCTCGGGCAGGCCGGCCTCAAGCCCTTGCAGGCCGCGGTGGGCGTAGGGCTGCTTTATGAGCCATGAAGGCGCCATAGCGGAGAGACTACTCCCGGAACGCCGTCCAGGAAATCGTCTCGCGCGTCAGTCGCGAATTTCGAAGATCCCGTCAACCTCGACGGCGACATTCATCGGCAGGTTGCTGACGCCGACGGCGCTTCGGGAATGGCGACCGGCGTCTCCGAAGATCTCGACCATCAGATCCGACGCCCCGTTGATGACCTGGGGCTGCTGGGAGAAGGTTTCGGTGCAGTTCACGAAGCCGCCGAGTTTGACCACGCGCGTCACCCGGTCCAGGTTTCCGCTGCAGGCTTCACGGAGCTGGGCGATCAGGTTCAGGCCGCACAGCCGGGCGGCTTTTTGCCCGTCCTCTACCGACATATCGGCGCCGACCTTGCCGTCGAACTCGATCCCGTTGAAACCCATGGGGATCTGACCCGAGACGAAAACCAGGTTTCCGGCCACGACATACGGCATGTAGTTCGCGACGGGAGCCGACGGTGTCGGCAATTTGATTTTGAGGTCGCGCAGACGCGCGTCGATTTTCCCGGCCATACGATTGTTCTCCGCCGCGAGTTCCCAGAGGACGGGACTCTAGTCACGCGCTGTGATTTGGCAACCCCGGAGAGGGCGCGGGATGTTGGGGCCGGCTCAGGCGACGGCGCGGCGCCGCTTGCGCTGATACATGGCGGCGTCGGCGCGCCCCAGCAACGTCTTCGCATCGGAGTTCGGACCGTACGGCTCGACGCCGATGCTGGCGCGAATGTCGATCTGGATATTGCCGAAAGTGACGGGACTGCGTTCGATGACCTCGGTGAGCCGGTCGATGTGCTTCCGGCCGTCATGGAGGCCGCAACGCACCAGCACGAGGACGAATTCATCGCCGCCCATCCGTGCCACGAGATCGGAGCCCCGGACATTGTCACGCAGAATCGACGCAACATGCTTCAGGACCGTGTCCCCGGCCGCATGGCCGTGAAGGTCATTGACCTGCTTGAAATTGTCCAGGTCGACATAGGCGATGATGCCGGTCTCCTGATAGCGCTGGGCTGCCGAGAGCGTCCGGATCAGAAAGTCCTCGAAACCCCGACGGTTGATCAAATCGGTCAGTTCGTCGGTCATGGCGAGGGATTCGAGATAGTGAATCCTGCGCTTTTGCTCGGCGATCTGTTGTTCGGCGACCGCCACGACGCCCAACATTTCCCGGATCAGGTCCAAACCGTCGGGATTGGACGGCGTCGGGGTGACTTTGAGGGTATGGAGAATCTGATGGGCCAGCTTCCCGACGATGGGATTTTGCTGGATTTCAAGGGCGGCGGCGGCCAAGGCTGGTGGCATCGTGAAGCAACTTTCGCGCAGTGGGTATGGCCATCCCCCAGTGGTGGCCTTCCGCGCCAATAGGAGCAAAGTCCGTGCCACAGAAAAGCCTTGAATTTCAATGACATTTTCTTGTCCCGGCTGGGCAAAACTTGCCGACCGGAAAGAATTAGTACGTTCAGAGAGGCCGATGTCGGAATAACTTTCCGGGCGTTCGTCCGGCATGCTATGAACACGCTTTCGATTCCGATTTTCGCCTGTATCGGAGAGTTGTAATGAACTGTCGCGCCGCGTTTCTGGTGGTCGTCTTGGCCCTCGGCTCCTCGACCGGGGCATGGGCCGCCGACGCCTTCGCGTCGCTTCCGTCCTATCGGGCGACGTTCAAGATGTCTCTTGTCGGCGAGAGTTCGGATCCGACCGTGAGTTCCGCCGACGGTCAGATGTTCTTCGAATGGAAGCGGGTCTGCGGCGGCTATAGCTATCTGCAGCAGTCATATACGGACTATGTGTCGCCTCACGGCCGGACCCAGCGGCAGGAATTGTCGTCCCAGTCCTTCGAAAGCACCGACGGAACCCATTACAAATTCCATTTCATCGACCGCATGGACGGTATGACCAGTGAGGAATATCAGGGCCGCGGCCGGTTATCCCTCAACGGCAAGGGTGGCGTTATCGACTACACCAAGCCCACGCCGGGAACCGTCGATATACCTGCCGGCAGCGTCTTTCCGACGATTTACACCATGGACATTCTCGATGCTGCCAAGGCGGGCAAGCGGGTCGTGTCGCGAAACATCTTCGACGGAATGGGCAGCGAGTCGCGTTACGACGCGATCGCCTTCATTTCCGACGAGAAGAAAGCCGAAACACAGCACGGCTTTGATGCGATGGTCGATCCGAAAGGCATTCTGGCCGGCCACCGATACTGGAACATCAGCATTGCGTTTTACACCAAGACGACGCCGGGCGGGATGCCGGATTACCAGATGTCGGCCCGGTTCTACGACAACGGCGTGACCACCCATCTTGTCTTCAATTACGGCGACATCATCATGAAAGGCGATCTGGAGCGGATCGAGCCGGTTGTCGACGAGAGCTGTACGCCGCCGCCGAAACCGTGAACGGACGGCGCGGGGCCAAGCAGATTCATCCGGAGGACCATCCCGAAGGTGGCGGCAGAGACGCCTTTCGATTAAGGTGCTTCGGAGATATCCCAATCATCGTCAAACAATAATCATCGAAGGGGCTAGCCATGGCAGGGAGCCTGAACAAAGTCATGCTGATCGGCAATCTCGGACGCGATCCCGAGGTGCGCCACACGTCCGATAACAATCCGGTCGTGCAGTTGAATATCGCGACCTCCGACGTCTGGAAGGATCGCCAGTCCGGCGAACGTCGGGAGCGCACCGAATGGCACCGTGTTGTGATCTTCAACGAGCCGCTGGGCCGGATCGCGCAGGATTATCTGCGCAAGGGCTCGAAGGTCTATATCGAAGGCCAGCTCCAGACCCGAAAATGGACCGATCAGCAGGGCCAGGAAAAGTACACCACCGAAATTGTGCTGCAGCGGTTCCGCGGCGAGATGGTGCTGCTCGATTCGCGCGGCAGTGACGGCGGCGGGGGTGGCGGAAACCATGGCGGCGGAAGCAGCTATGGCGGATCGTCCGGTGGCGATTTCGAGTCCGGTTCGGGCGGCGGCTCGAGTTCGTCGGACGTGCTGGATGACGAAATTCCGTTCTAATATCGATATCCGAGGCTGGGGGCGCGAGGAGGGATCAGATGAGAAAATTCCTTGCGCTTGCGTTCTGTTGCGCGGCGTTTCTAGGCTGTCACGCTGGAGCGCGGGCTGCTGATAAGACAATCGGGCTCGCTGCTCAGAAGTCTCTCGGCCTGACTGTCTATAACGGTGGGACGGCGATGGTGCGGGATGTCCGTGCCATCGGGCTCGACAAGGGCAAGAACCGGCTCTCCTTCGAGGGTATCTCGGAGCAGATCCAGCCGCAGACGGTCAGCTTGAGACCGACGGGGGAGGCCGGCTTCGCCCTGCTGGAGCAGGATTTCTCCCGGGATCTTCTGACGCCGCATAAGCTTGCGGAAGCAGCCGTGGGGCAGACGGTCCAGGTCGTGCGAGTCAATCCGGCCACCGGCGCCGAGACGACCGAGAACGCCACCGTGGTGTCGGCCAATGGCGGTGTCGTGCTCAAATATGACGACCGGATCGAAGTTCTGGGCAGCGACGGCTTCAACGGCCGGCTGATCTACAAGACGATCCCGCAAAATCTCCGGGCGCGGCCCACTCTGTCGGTTATCCTCGATGCCCCCCATGCGGCGTCGACCAATGCGGAACTGGCCTATCTTACCGGCGGGCTTTCCTGGAGCGCGGATTACGTCGCCAATCTGAACGCCGATGAAACGCGGGCCGATCTTCAGGCTTGGATCACCTTGACGAACTCGTCGGGCACGACGTTCAGCGATGCGACGCTCCAACTGGTGGCCGGAGACGTTCACCGTGTCACTCGGGCCGTACGGGCGCGGGCGGAGAGCTTTTCGCCGGCGGCGGCGAAGGTCGGTTCACCCGATCGGGAGAGCCTCGGCGAATACCAGCTTTACACGATCCCCCGCGCGGTCACGATTTTGGATCAACAGACGAAGCAACTAAGCCTGTTCGATGCGCGGGACGTGAAGGTCACCTCGCGTCTTCAGGCGTCGGACTATGGCCTTGCGCCGCGCGGCGCCGATTCCGACGGGGATCGATTGCCTGTCCGGAAGTACCTGGCCATCGACAACACCAGGACCGCCGGGCTCGGCATGCCCATGCCGGAGGGCACGGTGAGGGTGTACCAGCGAGATGGCAAGGGCCGGTCGCAGTTTGTCGGCGAGGATGCAATCGATCACACGCCGCCGGGCGAGAGGGCGGATCTGGTTCTGGGGAATTCTTTCGACGTTACCGTGCGCCGCAAGGCCACGAACGCGCGAACCTTCCTCAGTCATTCCGATAAGCTCGGCGACGTGACGGTTCATGAGGCGAGCTACGAGGTCACGGCGAAGAACGCATCGGGCAAACCGAAGACCCTGCGTTACACCCACGACTTCAACCCGAACTGGGAGATAACGGCCGAAAATCATCCTCATGACAAGCCGGTGGCGAACCGGGCGGCGTGGTCTCTCAAACTGCCCGCGAAGAGCCGAGTCCGTCTCACATATACGGTTCAGGTGGCAGTTCCGAGACCGCAAAAATAACAGCGTTTTTATAGTCTGATTTTATCAATTATTTCAATGACTTATAAATAATCAAACGCTTGTGTCACGAAGGCCGGCCTGATATACTGCGGCCAGCGCTTAAAACCCTATATTTAGCGGCTTAAAGTGAGAAAAACCCCGATATATAGGTGCTTTCGAGCGCTGGCGTAACGCATCGCTCCAGAGGCGGCAGGATGGCCGCATCCGGGGGCGCTTTCACAGTCAGAATTCGATCTACAGGACATTGGTTTGACAGACGTCACCACGACACCGCCTGAGCCTCCTCGCTACGACATCAAGACGATCTCGATCGAAGACGAGATGCGGACTTCCTATCTCGATTACGCCATGAGCGTGATCGTGGCGCGCGCGCTTCCCGATGTGCGCGACGGGTTGAAGCCGGTGCACCGCCGCATTCTCTACGCGATGCAGGAAAGCGGCTATACGAGCGACAAGCCCTACAAGAAATCGGCCCGCATCGTCGGCGATGTCATGGGTAAATATCACCCCCATGGCGACCAGGCGATCTATGACGCCATGGTGCGCATGACGCAGGACTTCTCCATGCGGCTGCCGCTGCTGGACGGGCAGGGCAATTTCGGTTCTATGGACGGCGACAAGGCCGCGGCCATGCGGTACACCGAAATCCGCATGGGCCCGCCCGCCGAGGCGATGCTCGACGATATCGACAAGGATACCGTCGATTTCATCACCAACTACGACGAATCAACCAGCGAGCCGACGGTTCTGCCGGCGCGATTCCCCAATCTTCTGGTCAATGGCGCGGGCGGCATCGCCGTCGGTATGGCGACCAATATCCCGCCGCACAATCTCGGCGAGGTGATCGACGCCTGCTGCGCCTACATCGACGATCCTGCCGTCTCGATCGCCGACCTGATGGACCTGGTGCCGGGCCCGGATTTTCCGACCGGCGGCATCATCATGGGCTCGGCCGGTTGCCGCTCGGCGTTGCATACGGGGCGCGGCTCCGTCGTCATGCGCAGCAAGGTGCATTTCGAGGAGGTCCGCAAGGAGCGCAAGGCGATCATCGTGACCGAGGTTCCCTATCAGGTGAACAAGGCGGTGATGATCGAGAAGATGGCCGAACTGGTGCGCGACAAGCGGGTCGAGGGCATTTCCGATCTGCGCGACAAGTCCGACCGTGACGGTGTGCGCGTCGTGATCGAATTGAAGCGCGATGCGGTCGAAGACGTCGTGCTGAACCAGCTCTATCGCTTCTCGCAGCTGCAATCGAGCTTCGGCGTCAACATGCTGGCGCTCAATGGCGGGCGGCCCGAGCTTCTGGATTTGAAGCGCATGATCGCCTGTTTCGTGGATTTCCGCGAAGAGGTGATTACGCGGCGGACCCGCTTCCTGCTCGACAAGGCGCGGGACCGGGCCCATGTCCTGATCGGCCTCGTCATCGCGGTGGCGAATATCGACGAAGTCATCAAGCTTATCCGCGCCGCGCCGGAACCGGCGGTCGCGCGCGAACAACTGATGGAGCGGAAATGGCCGGCCAGCGATGTCGAGGCGCTGATTCGTCTGGTGAACGAGCCGGGGAACGAGGTCGTCGACGGGTATTACCAGATGACCGAAACCCAGGCCCGCGCGATCCTTGACCTGCGCCTCAATCGTCTGACCGCGCTCGGCCGCGACGAGATCGGCGGCGAGTTGCAGGGGCTCGCCGACAAGATCCGCGACTATCTCGATATCCTGGGCAGCCGTGAACGGCTCTACGGCATCCTGCGCGCCGAACTTGTTGAGATGAAAGAGAAATTTGCGACGCCTCGGCGCACGGAAATTTCCCAGAGCGAGCTTGAATATGAGGATGAGGACTTTATCCAGCGTGAGGATATGGTCGTCACCGTGAGCCATGCGGGTTACATCAAACGTGTGCCGCTCTCGACCTATCGGGCGCAACGGCGAGGCGGAAAAGGCCGTTCGGCGATGGCGACGCGGGACGAGGATTTCGTCAGCCGTATCTTCGTCGCCAATACTCATCAGCCGATGTTGTTCTTCGCTACCGGCGGCAAGGTCTATGAGATGAAGGTGTGGCGCCTGCCGGCGGGTACGCCCCAGTCCAAGGGCCGGGCGATGATCAATATGCTGCCGCTGGAGCAGGGCGAGTCCATCGCGACCGTCATGCCCTTGCCCGAGGACGAAGCCCAGTGGGACCAACTCGACGTGATGTTCGCGACCGCCAAGGGCAACGTCCGGCGCAACAAGCTGTCGGACTTCACCAATATCATGTCCAACGGCAAGATCGCGATCCGGCTGGCCGAAGGCGACCGGCTTATCGGTGTCGCGCCGTGTTCGGACAGCGAGGACGTGCTTCTCGCCGCCAGTGACGGCAAGGCGATCCGCTTCCCGGTCGGCGCTGTGCGCGTATTCAAGGGACGGACGTCCGACGGCGTGCGGGGCATGAAGCTGGCGAATGGCGATCACGTCATTTCGATGTCGATCCTCAAGCATACCGAAGTCGACGTCGAAGAGCGCAATGCCTATCTCAAATACGCGAACGCCCATCGGCGGGCCGAAGATGAGGCCGAGACGGATGAGGAGGCCGCTTCCGCCGGCGATATCGATACCGCGCGCGCCGAGGAGCTGGCGGCTGCGGAGGAATTCATCCTCAGCGTGACCGAAAACGGCTATGGCAAGCGCACGTCAGCTTATGAATACCGGACGGCCGGCCGTGGCGGTCAGGGCATCATCAATATCGAGACCTCGAAGCGGAACGGCAGCGTCGTCGCGGCTTTCCCGGTCGAGAACGAAGACGAATTGATGATGGTAACCAATGCCGGTCAGAGCATTCGTATTCCCGTGGACGATATTCGTATCGCCGGCCGTAATACGCAGGGCGTCATTCTCTTCCGTGTCGGCGACGACGAACAGGTCGTGTCCGTTGCCCGTCTGAGCGATATCGAGAATGACGAAAATGGAGAAACCGGCAGCGACGAAGAGGCGGAAGCCATTGAAGATGAAGCGGAATCTTCTGGTGAACCCTCCGACGATTCGACGGAATAATCCCGAGGGCTGACAGGGGCGCGCCGTCCGGCTAGGCTTGGCGGCGGACTGACAGGACAGGAGGTCGCCTTGGGCAAAGCTCGCGTCGGATTAAGTCCCGGCACGTTCGACCCGATCACGTTCGGGCACATGGATATTCTCCGACGCGCGAGCAAGCTGGTGGACCGGCTCGTCGTTGGCGTCGCCGTCAATCCGGGCAAGGATCCGCTTTTCGAGTTCGATGAGCGGGTCGAGATGGTGAAGCACGTCACCGAACCGATGTCGTCGGAACTCGGTATCGAAATCGATGTGCGGCCCTTCGACGGGCTGTTGATCCATTTCGCCGAGGAAGTCGGCGCCTCGATCATTATCCGGGGCCTGAGGGCCGTCGCCGATTTCGAATTCGAGTATCAGATGGTCGGTATGAACCGGACGCTTAACCCGGATATCGAGATCGCCTTTCTGATGGCTGACGCCAAATATCAGGCGATTGCCTCGCGTCTCGTGAAGGAAATCGCGGCGCTCGGGGGCGATATCAGCGCTTTCGTGTCGCCCGAGGTCGTCAAGCGGGTGACGGAGCGACTGGCGGCGCGCAACGGTACGTAAAGCAGCCGGGTCGAACGGGTTTGACTCCTCGGGTGCAACCCGATACCAGAACGTCCGGCAAAATTTGTCTTCAACCAATGGAACAGGCGTGATGATGAAACGGGTATTTTCCCTTCTTGCGGTGGCGATGACTCTGATCGTCGTGACGTCGGGCGGGCATGCCCAGAACGCGCAGAGCGCCCAGGATACGCAGAACCAGACGGTCAAGCTGGATCCCGAAAACACGCTCTACATGGATCTTCCGTTCGGCCGCGTTGTGATCGCGCTGCGCCCCGATAAAGCGCCGAAAACCGTTGCGCGCATCAAGCAACTCGTGCGGATGCACTTCTACGACGGCCTGACGTTCCACCGGGTCATCGCGGGCTTCATGGCACAGGGCGGCGATCCGAAAGGGGATGGCACGGGCGGCTCCGGCCAGAATATTCCCGCCGAATTCAACGACTTGCATCATCTGCGCGGCACGATTTCCATGGCGCGGGCCGCCAATCCGAACAGCGCCGACAGCCAATTTTTCATCTGCTTCGCGCCGGCGCCGTTCCTGGACGGAAAATATACCGCCTTCGGCCGCGTGGTATCGGGCATGGAATATGTCGATATGATCAAAAAGGGCGATCCGGCCAATAACGGGATGGTCAAGGACCCGACGAAAATCGTTCGCATGCAGGTCATGGCGGACGCCGAAAAGAAATAACGGAGAGACTTTGTGAGCGATATAGACATCGAAAACCGCCTGTATCTTGACGTGCCCGCCGGCCGCGTTGTTATCGACATGCGTCCGGACAAGGCGCCGCGCCATGTGGAGCGCATCAAGGAACTGGTGCGTGAGGGCTTCTATGACGGTCTGACCTTCCACCGGGTGATCGACGGTTTCATGGCCCAGGGCGGTTGCCCGCGTGGCGACGGCACCAGCGGCTCGGGCCGCCGGCTGCGCGCCGAATTCAACGATCTGCCGCATGACCGTGGCGCTTGCTCGATGGCGCGCGCCCAACATCCGGACAGCGCCGACAGCCAGTTTTTCATCTGCTTCGACGATGCGGGCTTTCTGGACGGCAAATATACGGTTTGGGGGCACGTCACCGAGGGCATGGAGCACATCGATGCCCTGAAAAAGGGCGACGAGCGCAACAATGGATCGGTCAGCGATCCCGACAAGATCATCAAGGTCCAGGTCGCCGCGGACGACGAGGACTGACAAGCCTCGTCTCCTTGCCGGTCTGACGCAGGCGGGTAGGGGAATCTGGCCGTGTTGCGATCGCATCCGCTCGATACCGGTGTAGTGTGAAGGTTTCGGATTTCGATTTCGATCTGCCGCGCGATCGTATTGCGCTTCGCCCCGTCGCGCCTCGCGATGCTGCGCGCATGCTCGTCGTCGACGGCGACGAGTTGCGCGACGGTTTCATCCGTGATTTGCCGAGCTTCCTGAAGGCCGGCGACCTGATGGTGTTCAACGACACCAAGGTCATCCCCGCGCGCCTGTTCGGCAAACGTCGAGCCGCCAATATCGAAGTCACTCTCCACAAACGCGCCAGACCGGGGATCTGGTTCGCCTTCGCGCGGCCCGCGAAGCGGCTCTCGGTCGGCGACCGGGTCGATTTCGGTGCGCTTTCGGCGACCGTTGCCGACAAGCGAGACGCAGGTGAGGTCCTGCTCGATTTCGAGACCGACGACGCTACGCTGATGGCCGGTTTGGCAATGGCGGGCGCAATGCCGCTGCCGCCGTATATCGCCGGACAGCGTCCTGCTGACGCGCGCGACCGCGAGGATTATCAGACGATCTATGCGCGTCACGCCGGCGCCGTTGCGTCTCCTACGGCCGGACTTCATTTCACTGAAGGCCTGTTCATGGCGCTGGAGGAGCGTGGCGTCTCGCGCGTGTCGATCACGCTTCATGTCGGCGCGGGGACCTTTCTACCGGTCAAGGCGGAGGACACCGCCGACCACAAGATGCACGCCGAGCGCGGTGAAGTCTCCGCCGAGGCGGCCTATCTGATCAACGAGGCGCGGGAGCGCGGTTCGTCCGTCGTCGGCGTCGGCACCACGGTGCTGCGCCTGCTCGAAGCCGCGAGTTCTGGCTGGGGGCAATTGGAGAGCTTTGCCGGCGAGACCGATATCTTCATCACGCCGGGCTATCGCTTCAAAAGCGTCGACAAGTTGGTCACCAATTTCCACCTGCCGCGCTCGACGCTGTTCATGCTGGTCAGCGCTTTTGCCGGAACCGGGCGGATGAAGGCTGCCTATGAGCACGCCGTGCGAACGAACTACCGGTTCTATTCCTACGGCGACGCCTGCCTGCTCACGCTCGATTCCGAGGCGCGGGCATGAGCGGACCCTTCGGGTACAGCAAGCTTGCGGCTGACGGCGCCGCCCGGCGCGGGCGGGTGACGACACCGCGCGGCACGATCGAGACGCCGGCGTTCATGGCGGTCGGCACCGCCGCGACCGTGAAGGCGATGACGCCGGAAGACGTCTATGCGACCGGCACCGAGATCATTCTCGGCAATACCTATCACCTCATGCTGCGCCCCACGGCCGAGCGGATCGCGCGGCTCGGCGGGCTTCATAAATTCATGAACTGGCCCCGTCCGATCCTCACGGATTCAGGCGGTTTTCAGGTCATGTCGCTCGCCAAGCTGCGCAAGATCTCCGAGCACGGCGTGACCTTTCAGTCTCACCTCGACGGCAGCAGCTATGAGCTGACGCCCGAGCGCAGCATGGAGATCCAGCGCCTGCTTGGCTCCGACATCGTGATGGCGTTCGACGAATGCACGCCGTTTCCCGCGGAAAAGAACGTCGCGGCGGACTCCATGCAGCTCTCGATGCGTTGGGCCACCCGCTCTCGCACCGCCTTCGATGAAGCAGGCGATCGGGAGCGTGGTGCGGCGCTGTTCGGTATTGTTCAGGGCAGTGTCTATCGGGATTTGCGCGAGGAATTGGCCGAGGCGGTCAAGGAAATCGGCTTCGAAGGCTATGCCATTGGCGGACTGGCGGTCGGCGAGGGGCAGGACGCAATGTTCGAAGCGCTGGACTGGACGACGCCGCTGCTGCCCGAGGACAAGCCGCGCTATCTCATGGGCGCCGGCAAGCCGGCGGATATCGTGGGCGCGGTTCAGCGCGGGATCGACATGTTCGACTGCGTGATGCCGACGCGGTCCGGGCGTACGGGGCAGGCTTTCACGCGGCGCGGGCCGATCAATATGCGCAATGCCCGCCATGTCGAAGATCCCCGGCCGATCGACGAAGATTGCCGCTGTCCGGCCTGCCGATTCTACAGCCGCGCTTATGTCGCGCATCTCCTGCGCTCCGAAGAGATCCTCGGCGCGATGCTGCTCACCCGCCATAACCTCACCTATTATCAGGATCTGGTGGCCGGTCTGCGCGGCGCAATCGAGATGGGTGCTCTGGGGGCCTTTGCGGGCGATTTCGAACGGCTTCAATCGGCGGGCGATATCGATCCTCTCTGACGACGTCTTGGTGATCGGGGCTTCATCACTTATGTTCAAGGAGGAGGTCCGCTCACTATGACGGAAAAGCAAAAGTCCGACCCGCAATGGGTCAATGTCGGCGACCTCGAACGGCTGCACAGCCACGGCCGCGCGCTGGTTCGCACGAATGGCCATTCCATTGCGGTATTCCAGGCGGACGGCACGCTTTATGCCTGCGACAACCGCTGTCCGCATGAGGGCTATCCCTTGATGGAAGGTGACCTGACGGACGAGGGTGTCCTTACGTGTCACTGGCATAACTGGAAATTCGACCTTGAAACCGGTGACACGGTGATCGGCGGTGACCGCGCCCGGATCTACCCCATCGAAAGGCGCCACGGCGAGGTCTGGATCGATATCGCGGAGGACCCGAAGGAGGAGCGCATCGCCCGCGGTTTCGAAAATCTGCATCAGGCCATGGATGACGTGGATTACGACCGAATGGCGCGGGAAATCGCCCGGTTGGACAAGCTGGGCGTGACGCCGGAGGCCATTATCGCGGCGGGAATTACGCTGGTTCATAATCGCTTCGAACACGGCGGTAATCACGCCTTTGCGGCGTCGGAAGACTGGCTTCGCCTCTCGAAGCGGGCGCAGAGCAAGCCGAAAGCGCTCGGTGCGGTCCTCGAAGCGACCGCCCATATGAGCTATGACGCCAAATTCGAAGGCTCGTTTCCGTTTACGCGCGGCATGGCGGTTTATGCGCCCGATGCGTTGCTCCACGGTATCGGGGACGGGGACGAATCCCATGCGATCGCCGTGCTGCATGATGCGCTGGCCGAGAATGTGCCGGCGGGCGATTTGCTCGATATTCTGGACCGGGCCGCGCTGGCCCATTACCAGGACTTCGGTCACGCCGCGATCTATGCCGACAAGGTTCGGCGGCTGATGGCGGAGCTGGGCCCCGAGGTCGAGGAGCCGTTGCTCCTTTGGCTCGTCCGCACGCTCTGCTATTCGACGCGCGAAAACCTGACGCCCGAATTCCGGCCGTATGGCGAGTTATTGGTGGAGTGGGACGGTAATGCGAAGAAGCCGGTGAGCGCGGAAGATTTTCGAGGCCTTTCCGTGCGGGAGGCTTTGGCCCGCACGCTTGAATCCGGCGGCCGCCCCAAAGATCTGTTCGATGCGTTGCTTGGCGCGGCGGCGTGGAACCTGCTGCATTTCGATATCGCGCATGACGTGGCGACGGAGGTTCCGATCGGCGACGGCGTCGGCTGGCTGGATTTCACGCACGGGATCACCTTCGCCAACGCGGTCAGCCGGATCTGCACCCACCAGCCGGAGCTCCGGCCGCGAGGGCTGATGCAGATGGCGTGTTTCGTCGGTCGGAACAAAGCCTATGTCGATCCTGCTCTGGAAACGTCACGCTGGCGTGTGGACGACGGTGAACGCTTCTTCATGAGGGCGTTCGAGGAACTTTACGATCATGGGATCTGGCGCAATATCATCGTCGCCCATCGGCTGAAGACGCTGGCCGCCGCCGAGGATCTACTGCGCGCCGACCCGCAAGCGGCTTATCGTGACACGCTTCTGGCCGGTGTGAACCGCTTCTTGAGCACCGATATCAAGGGCAAACATGTACTCCGCACCATGAACCAGGCTCTGGAATTTATAGCGCGCGCCTGAGGTGTTTCAGACGCTGTTGTTCTCTCGGTCCTTCAGCCAGGCGATCGCCTCGTCGCGGTCCGTCATAATCCGCATGTTGGCCCGGTAATTCAGGGCGTCTCTGTTGATCTTTTCCCATCGTTTGACGGACGTCGGATGGAAATCAGGATCGGAGACAAGCAGAACGGTGCGGACATTACGGCCCGGCAGCCGCTCGCCCCAGGATTCCAGAAACCCGCGCAGGCGTAACAACGCGTCGGAGTCCATCAGGCTCGACAGCGAGTTCCTGCTCCAGGATGAACAGATGGTTCTTGTAGAACGCCGCGCCGTTCGTTTCGGTGATAATCTTGTTCAGCGCCGTGATCAGCTGATCAACGGCAATGAGGCCGGATGCGATCCCAATCAGAAGATCGTCGTCCTCGTCGACGTAATAGCGCACGGCCATCGTCTGTTTCCCACCCCCGAGGAATTACGGGCCGATCTTACATGACAGTAGGCTGAGGCGCCATAAATCGATGATCCGGCCCGAATATCATCAATTCCGGCATTCGTCGTTGACCGGCCAAGCCGCAAAACTTATGTTCCGTCCGATCTTTTGAGGGCGCTTAGCTCAGTGGTAGAGCATCTGACTTTTAATCAGAGGGTCGCGGGTTCGACCCCCGCAGCGCCTACCAATAAAAACAAAGGCTTGGCTGATATCGGCTAAGCCTTTTTTCATTTGTGCACGTCCGTTGCCGACGGGTCGGCCCTGCCAGGGCCCGTTCAGTCCGGACGGTTCCGAGGTCGGGCTTTTTCCACTCCTGTCCGCCGGTCCGTCCCAAAACGGGACTCCGATCGGACGCCGGAAAACACAATAATTCCGCGTGAAATGGCGGCGGCCGGGCACACCGGGGAAACCCTCGAAATAAGACCAAATCGTCCGCGCTGGTATGGATCTTGCCACGCGATGGTCCAAGTGGCGTAAAACGCCCCGACGAGGCGATAATGGAGGTCGGTATGCGGCTGGTGACGAGTGAATTGATGCGGTGTTTCGAGGCAAGACGCCCAAAAACGGCGGCGCCGCTGCCCGTAAACCTGGATCTACCGGTCAATTTGGTGCGCGAAATGGGTCTTATTATTGCTCATTGGTCGTATCTTGAGCGGCAGATCAACAGGGTTATCTCCTATTTACTGAGACTTGGCCCGGATCCGGCCGATATTGCTGTTTTTCAATTGCCGATTGAGGCTCGCCTCACGGTCGCGCTGGAATTGCTGGCCCGGGCCGATACCGGGCTCAACGCAAAGTTCGGCGCGCTCAAGACCGACATTCTGAACGTCAAGCCGGAACGCGATCAGATCGTTGACGCCGCCTGGAGCTGGGACGCCAATATGAGAGCGCATGCGCCGACAGTCGTGCCGGTACGGCGCCACGGTTCGCCCGGTCTGTCGCCGTCTCTTCCCAAAGCCGAAAAGCTGACCGTGGGCACGGCGACGGGCATCCGGAAGAGGGTGACATTCCTCAATGAGCACGCGCGCGGGCTCTTTCACGAACTGGTCAAGGCGCTCCCATCGCACATTCATCTGTCTCGAGACCGGACGGCGTCTGCCGGTATTCGCAAGCACGACGGCAGCATGAGCGAATATCGGCGCGTAGCATCCCTGTAGCCGGTTCCCGACAAAAGACTGCCATTGACACTGGCCGCTCCTCCGGTCACGCTTCTCCGAGCCGCTAGGGGAGCGGCTCCCGGTACACTGGTCGCGTAAACGACGTCCGTGCGTGCGGACGCCCGTTCCGCCTTGTGATCGCGGTCACTCACGTCGTCTTCCCGGATACGCGGGGCAGGCGCAAGGCTTGCCCATGACAAGCGGTCTTGGAAGACAAAGACCGGTTCGAGTGGGCCTTCTTGAGGGGAAGGGCGCGCGCGTGAAACGGCTGAAAATCACGATTATCGATCTCGTCAGCAACCGGCCGACCAAGCGCCTTTATTCGCGCGTCATGAACGCGAATTTCGCCGCCATCATGCCGCAGGTCGTCGGTGTGTGGTGCGAGGAGCTCGGCCATGACGTGCGGTTCATGTGCTACACCGGCGTGGAGGAGTTCAGCAGCGAGCTGCTCGACGATACCGATGTGCTCGTTGTCGGCGCGTTCACGCTTTCCGGCCAACTCGCCTATGCGATCAGCGCGCTGTTTCGCCGCCACGGCGCGGTCACGGTCCTCGGCGGGCCTCACGCCCGCTGCTATCCGGAAGACGCCGCGCTCTATTTCGACTATGTCCTCGGCCTGACCGACAAGACGGTGATCTCGGACGTGCTGGCGGACGGCGCGCCGCATCGCCCGCAGGGGCGGTACATCAGCGCGGCAAAGCAACCGGCCTATCTGCCCGGCGTGCGCGAGCGCTGGAAGTTCATCGATGCAACCCTTGCGAAGGCGCCGTTCGTCAAGGTGGTGCCCATGATCGGGAGCACCGGATGCCCCTATACCTGCAATTTCTGCATCGATTCCGTGTTCAAATACCAGACCCTTGGTTTCGACCAGATGCGCGAGGACCTGCGCTTTCTCGTCGAGCGGGTGAAACGGCCTCGCGTCGCCTGGCACGATCCGAATTTCGGCATCCGGTTCGATGACTATCTCGAGACGATCGAGGAAGCCGTGCCCCCCGGCGGCATGGAATTCATCGCGGAGAGCAGCCTGTCCCTGCTCTCCGAAGAGCATCTGAAAAGGCTCAAGAAGAATGGCTTTATCGCCATGCTGCCGGGCGTCGAGTTCCTGGCAGACCCACGGCAACAAGTCCAAGTCGGGGCGCAATGTCGGTATCGACAAGGTCCGCCAGGTCGCGGATCACGTCAACACGATCCTGCGCTATATCCCCTATGTGCAGACCAACTTCGTGCTCGGTCTGGATTGCGACGAGGGCCAAGATCCGTTCGATTTGACGGCCAAGTTCCTCGACCTCGCGCCGGGCGTCTATCCGGCCTTTTCCATGCTCACGGCATACGGTCAGGCCGCGCCGCTCAATCTCGAATTTCAGGCGGAGGGCAGGGTATTCCCGGTTCCGTTCCATTTCCTCAACAGCACGCGCGGCCTGAATGTGCGGCCGAAGCACTATGATTGGCCGGAATTCTTCGGCCATATGTCCAGGCTCGTCGGCGATGCGCATTCGCGCTCGCGTATCATCCGGCGGTTCAACGCCACGAGCGGTTTCCATGCGCGGTGGTTCAGCGCGCTGCGCGCCTCCACCAGCAAGAAGCGCAAATATTACGAAAACCTGCAGTCGCAACTCACGCCGGGCAGTCAGCTTCTGTCGTTCTTCAATGGCGAGACGAAAGAAATACCGGCGTTCTTCAAGGATCGGATCCGCCAGGATCTCGGGCCGTTGTGGGACGAACTGCCCGAAGGTGCGCTGATGCACGATCATCTGGCCTATCTGAAAAAGCATGAGGCCGCACAAGGGCGCAAAGCAGGCGGCGGGAAGAACGCGCCTGCGACAGACGTCGTGGATTTCGTTGCGGCGGAATAAGGGAATACGGCGCTCCGGACCGGGATCTGGCCGATCAATGCGCGAAGAAGTTCATTGACATTTAACCTCTATGGCCTCATTTGTCCTGCAGCCGCATTCGCGGCTTCCGGTACTCCGGTCGCGTAAACGACTTCCGCATCAGCGGCCGATCGTCCTACCTTAGTACCCCAGTTAACGCCTTCGTCTTCCCGGATTACGCGGGGCAGGCGGGGAACCCGCCCCCAATGAGCGCCCCTGGACGGGCAGCTCGCAGCGACATCGCTTGGGCGGGCGACCAGGAAAGATCTCTAACTTGACCGAATTTTCAAGCCTCGGCCTTGCCGCGCCGATTGCCGACGCCGTTCGCGCTGAAGGCTACACCACGCCCACGCCGATTCAGGCGCAGGCCATTCCCTATGTCATGCAGGGCCGCGACCTTCTGGGTCTCGCCGCAACGGGGACCGGCAAGACCGCCGCCTTCGCGCTGCCGATCCTGCATCACCTCGTGACAAATAAATCCCGCCCGCAGAAGGGCCAGTGCCGTGCGCTTGTTCTCAGCCCCACCCGTGAGCTTGCCGATCAGATCGGCAAGAGCTTTGAGGCCTATGGCCGCAATTGCCGTCTATCGGTGGCTGTTGTGGTCGGTGGCGTGCCTTACGGCCGCCAACGGGCCGCGCTTGCCAGGGGCGTCGATGTTCTCGTCGCCACGCCGGGCCGGTTGCTCGACCATCTCGAATCCGGGCATGTCCGGTTCGACGCGGTTGAATGCTTCGTGCTCGACGAGGCCGATCACATGCTCGATCTCGGTTTTATCCCGGCGATCCGCCGGGTCGTAAAGCTGCTTCCCAACGAACGGCAGAATCTGTTCTTCTCGGCCACCATGCCGAAGGAGATCGGCGGTCTTGCCGGCGAGATGTTGCGCAATCCCGAACGGGTGGCCGTCACACCGCCGTCGACGCCGGCCGAAAAGATCCGGCAGAGTGTCCGTTTCGTCGATTCCAAACAGAAGGTTGGCCTTCTGGCCGATTCCGTGAACCGGCCGGATCATGGCCGCGTCCTCGTCTTCACGCGCACCAAGCGCGGTGCCGATCGTGTGGTCCGTGACCTCGATCGTCGCAAGATCGGTGCGGCGGCGATCCATGGCAATAAGAGCCAGTCGCAGCGGGTGCGGGCCCTTAACGGCTTCAAGGACGGTAGCACGCCGATCCTGGTGGCGACCGATATCGCAGCCCGCGGCATCGATGTGGACGGCATCGATCTGGTGGTGAATTACGATCTGCCTCATGTCCCGGAAACTTATGTGCACCGTATCGGCCGGACGGCCCGGGCCGGCAATTCCGGTTCGGCCATGTCGTTTTGCAGTGCGGATGAACTGCCGCAGCTCAGGGCGATCGAAAAGCTTATCCGTCGCCAGATCGACGTCTTGAACGGCGAAGGCGAGATGCCGGAAGCCGTGGCCATGGCGGCCAAAAACGGGGCGGCGGCAAGCGGTCCCAAGGGAGCCCGCCCGTCGCGCCGACCCAACAAAAACAAGCGAAAGCGTGATCGGCTTCCTGGCTCGACCCATGGCAAAGCGCCGGGCTCGACCAGCCATTCGGCCAAGGCATCGTCCGATGGCGGATCTCGTGGTGGGCCGGAAGGCGGAAGTCTGCCGGCTTTTGTCACCGGCGACCGTGATCGGTCGGAGGCCGGGCCCGGACGAAAGCGGCCGGCCAAACGGCGCCATCGCCGCGGCAACAAGCCTCAGGGCCAGAATCAAAGCCGGGCCGCCGCGCTTTAAGATTGGCGTGTCGACCCTTGAAATGCGTCTTCTGACAAATATGTGATGAGCGATTTGGCGGGTTTTCTGCCATCTTGTCGGGGACTGGCGCGATAAGGGCCGCGAATACCGAATGAGACCGCTGGCTGGTCTCCCTGACGTAAAGTCAGGCGGGAGAGAGCGACCGATAGGCCGACGGCATGTCGGCGCTCTTTCTTGCGGCCCGCCGCCTTTCTTCCCGATCCAAGATCCATACCGCTACGTCATTCGTCGTTAATCTATAGGCATTCCGTGATTGCGAGCGCGTGCCCATATGCTTAATGTTGGGCGCTCGCGCGGGTGTCCATGGCGATATCCCGGCCGAAGAATTGGGTGAGCCGCGCGGAACCGCTCGTACCGAAATTCGTTTGGTATGAGCGGGTTGTTCGTCGGATGCCCGCACGCCGGGTCACGAACACGGTAACTTGCAGGGGGCCGATCCATGAAAAGCGCCGCGGTTCCGGATTTCGTCGATACCATCCCCCTCGAAGCGCCGCCCGTCCGGCCCCGGCTTCAGGGGCACGATTCCCTGATCGCCTTTTACGATCATGTGCGCCGCCAGACGCTGGATCTCGCCAAGCCCTTGGCCATTGAGGATCAAGTCGTCCAGTCCATGCAGGACGCCAGTCCGACGAAATGGCATCTGGCTCATACGACATGGTTCTTCGAGACCTTCGTATTGAAGCCTTTGGCGCGCGATTATGCCGTCCTGCACGACGTTTACGACCATCTCTTCAACTCTTACTACGAACAGATTGGGGAGCAATTTCCGCGTCCCCGGCGCGGAATGCTCTCTCGTCCGACGGTCGACGACGTGCGGGTCTATCGCGCCCATGTCGACGATGCGATGCGGCGCTTCATCGACGCGCTCGACGACCATGATGCGGCACTGTCCATTATCGAACTCGGCCTCAATCACGAGCAGCAGCATCAGGAGCTGATCGTCACCGACATCAAGCACATGATGGCGCAAAATCCGCTTGATCCGGCGCCATATGGCGCCCGGCGCAAAGCGCGTGACCGGGAAGCGCTACCGATGACATGGGTCGATTTCAAAGGCGGCATTTTCGAGATCGGATATGACCCCGGCGGGAAAGTTGCGGGCTTCGCCTTTGACAACGAAGGTCCGCGCCACGAGACGATCCTCCAGCCTTTCGCCTTGGCGTCGCGTCCGGTCACCAATGGCGACTATCTCGCCTTCATGGAAGATGGCGGCTATGCCGACCCGAAATACTGGTTGTCCGATGGTTGGGCCACGGTCCAGGAACGCTGCTGGGACGCTCCGTCCTATTGGCGCCGGATCGACGGTGTCTGGACGCGCTACACGCTTCATGGCCGGGAAGCCGTGGACCCGCGCGAACCTGTCGCAAATCTGAGCTATTACGAAGCGGCGGCTTACGCGGAGTGGACCGGATACCGGTTGCCGACCGAGGCCGAATGGGAGATTGCGGCGACTGCGGTGTCCATGGACGGACATTTTCTCGATATGACGGCGCTGGAGCCCGAAGCGGCCCAATCGGCCGGGGCATCACCTCTCGCCCAGATGTTCGGCGACGTCTGGGAGTGGACGATGAGCCCGTACTCGCCCTATCCACGCTATCGGCCGCCGGACGGAGCGATTGGCGAATATAACGGCAAGTTCATGAACGGCCAGATGGTGTTGCGGGGCGGGAGCGCCGCCACGCCAAAGGGCCATATCCGACCGACCTACCGAAATTTCTTCCCTCCGGATGCGCGGTGGCAATTCTCCGGATTGCGGCTGGCGCGGGATCGTTAGACATATGCTGAAAAAATTCGATCAAAATGGCTTCGGTCCCGAGCCGGAGCCGAACGGGCGGCCGAACGGATCAGGCGGCAAGCCGGCCTTCCTGGTGGACCTCCATCCGCCCAAGGATCAATTCGCCGCCGACGTGCTCAAAGGGCTCTCCCGCGATCAGAAAAGCATACCGCCGAAATATTTCTACGATGCGCGGGGGTCGGACCTCTTCGAGCAGATCTGCGAAACCGATGAGTATTACGTCACCCGGACGGAACTCGGGCTTCTGGACGATGTCGGCCCGGAGATCGCCGAGCGGATCGGCGAGCAGGCGACGATCGTCGAATTCGGCAGCGGCTCGGAGGACAAGATCCGGCGATTGCTCGGGGCGCTGCACGATCCCTACGCCTATGTCGCGATCGATATCAGTCTCGAACCGCTGAAGCGCTCGGTCGAGCTTTTGGCGACCGATTTCGCGGACATCAAGGTCGGCGGGATCTGCGCCGATTTCCATGCGCCGATCGATCTGCCCGGCGAGGCGCTGACGGAAGACGGCCGCCGCCTTGCCTTCTTCCCGGGCTCGACCATCGGAAATATGGATCCGGACAGCGCCCTGCCGTTCCTGAAGACCATCCGCTCGATGCTGTCCGATAGCGACGGCTTCGTCGTCGGCGTGGACCTCCAGAAGGAGAGAGCGACCCTCGAATCCGCCTATAACGACGCCCAGGGCGTTACGGCGCAGTTCAATCTCAACATTATCGACCGGATGAACCGCGAACTCGGCGGCACGCTCGACGTGAGCAAATTCAGGCATCGGGCCTATTACAACGACGATCTCGACCGCATCGAGATGCATCTCGAAAGCCTGGAACCTCAGTGCTTCGAGGTCGCCGGCCGAGGCTTTCGCATGGAGGAGGGCGAGACGATCCACACCGAGAGCTCACACAAATATTCGATTGAGCAGTTCGACCGTCTGGTCAGCCGTGCCGGATTCCGCTCCGGCGAGGTCTGGACCGACCGGAACAGCCTGTTCAGCATCCATTACATCGAGCCCGCGGAGGTCTGATCGCGTCAATCCCGATTCGAATGATGATCAGGCCGCTTCAGGGCTGTCATATTTTGCGCCGGGACGGGCGGGTCACGAGGCTCGAAAAGGCCCAGTGAAATCCGATAATGAAATCAAATCAGACCCATAGCCAAAAAAGCGGGAAAAGGCAAAGATTTCCAAAACCTTACCACATGCCTCGCGCAACGAATTTTTGTTTACACCGAAAATTTTTTTTGATATCCACGCCGCCGCTAAATCAGACCTTTCGCGAGATTTAGCACGTGTCAACAATCTTGCGAGGCTCTGCATGAGATGGACAATTACATTGCTGTTCGTGATGCGGTAGCTGGGATTGCCCCGGTAGATCCACTGCACATCCTTCGACCGTCATCACTGCGCAAGGCAGCGCGCTGGTTTCTTGATCGCTTCCCTGGGAAGGTCCTATACGCGGTCAAGACAAATCCCGACCCGGCTGTACTGACTGGCCTTTATGAAGCCGGTATTCGTTGTTTCGACGTAGCGTCGATCGCGGAGATCCGGCTTGTTCGCAGTCTCTTGCCCGATGTGCGGATGTGCTTCATGCACACCGTCAAATCGCGCGAGGGGATCGCGGCCGCCTATCATGACTTCGGGGTCCGCGACTTCTCGCTAGATTGCGATGCCGAACTCAAAAAGATCCTCAGTTCGACCGGCCGCGCGCCGGACCTGAATCTTTTTGTCCGGATCGCGATCCCGAGTACGCATGCCCGGATCAATCTGTCCGAAAAGTTCGGCATCTGGGGCCAACAGGCCGTCAAGTTGCTTCAGGACACACGGAAGGCCGCGAAGAAGCTCGGCGTTTGTTTCCATGTCGGGTCGCAGTGCATGAATCCGGATGCCTATGCCATGGCCATGGAGACCGCGCGCGACATGCTGCGCCGGGCCGGGGTCGAGGCCGACGTCATCGATGTCGGGGGCGGTTTTCCGTCGCTTTATCCCGGCATGACTCCGCCGCCGCTCGACAGCTACATGGCGTCGATCCGTCAGGCCGTGATCGATCTGGACCTCAAGGACAAGGTCGAGCTGTGGTGCGAGCCCGGCCGGGCGCTTGTCGCCGAGAGTGGATCGGTGGTCGTGCGGGTCGAATTGCGCAAGGGCCGCAAGCTCTACATCAATGACGGCACCTACGGGTCGCTGTTCGATGCCGGGCAGCCGGGCTTTACGTTCCCGGTGCGGCTGATCCGGCGGAATGGCGAGCCCGCTGGCGAGCTGGTTCCGTTCCAGTTCTATGGACCGACCTGCGACAGCGTCGAATTCCATGAAGGGACCGTTCATGTTGCCGAGCGACGTGAGGGAAGGCGACTATATCGAGGTTGGCCAGACCGGCGCCTATGCCCGCACGTTCCGCACCCATTTCAACGGGTTTGGCGGCGACAACATGGTTATGGTCGGTGAGGAGCCGCAGTTGTCCATGTATGGGGAACGGATCCCGAATGCGGACGACTGGATGTTGCCACTGCCTGCGCGCCGGGTGCGGCAGGCGAGACGTGCTAGCGGCGAAAGGTAAGACGAATGGCTACTGGTAAGGAAAATCGCAAGAAGGCGCTTCTTGCGAACGAGGTTCGACATGTCGATATGACCGCGTTCGACGCGCGGCCGATCATTGGCGCGATGGAAGGCATGTCCTTCACCTCGCGGGACACCGCGCGGGCGGCCGAGATCTTCAACAGCATGGTCGGCGACAAGGAGTGCTCGGTCATTCTGACCCTGGCCGGCTCGACCTCGGCGGGCGGTTGCATGCAGGTCTATGCGGATCTCATCAATTACAACATGGTGGACGCGGTCGTGGCGACCGGCGCCTCCATCGTCGATATGGATTTCTTCGAGGCCCTTGGATTCAAGCACTATCAGGGTACCTCGGCCGGGATCGACGACAAGGAGCTCCGCGATCTCTATATCGACCGGATCTACGACACCTATATCGACGAGGAAGATCTCCAGAACTGCGACAAGACGATCTGCGAGATCGCCGACAAGCTGCCGGCCAGGCCTTATTCCTCGCGAGAATTCATCCGTGAGATGGGCCGGTATCTCTCCGAAGGCGGTGCGGTGAAGAAGGGCTCGCTGGTCCAGACGGCGTTCGAGCACGATGTTCCGATCTTCTGTCCGGCCTTCACGGATTCCTCGGCCGGCTTCGGCCTCGTCCTGCATCAGGCGAAGAATCCGGACAAGCATCTGACTCTGGATTCTATCCGCGATTTTCGGGAGTTGACCGATATCAAGATCGAGGCCGGCACGACTGGACTCTTCATGATCGGCGGCGGCGTTCCGAAGAACTTCGCGCAGGATACGGTGGTCTGCGCCGAGATCCTCGGGCACGAGGTGCCGATGCACAAATATGCCGTGCAGATCACGGTTGCCGATGTGCGCGACGGGGCCTGCTCGTCGTCGACGCTCAAAGAGGCCTGCTCCTGGGGCAAGGTGGATACCGCGCTGGAGCAGATGGTCTTCGCCGAAGCCACCAGCGTCGTACCGCTCATTGCCAGCAACGCCTATCACAGCGGCGTCTGGAAAGACCGGACCCCGCGGGCATACAGCAAGCTTTTTTCGTAAAAAAATCCCCGCCGGAGCGGGGATTTGAGTTGGAGTCAGAACTCAGGAAACATGAGGCGTCGGACCATCCGGCGCCTCAATGGCGTTGTCGTCCCTACTTCGCGGTGCCGTCGTCGAGGATTTGCTCGACGGTGATCACGGGCACGAGGTGGGACGTCGATTTCGATGTGGCTTTCTCGACCTTGGCCACCGTCGTCGCACGGGTGAAGGCGGCGGGATGATAGAGCTCGGAGGCGGAAATCACGCCGTCGCGATTCTTGTCCAGGTTCGAAAAACCGCTGGCACGCTGCGCCGCGAGGATTTTCTCCGCGACCGTGCCGAATTCCTTGACGCTCACCACACCGTCCCCGTTCAGATCCATCGCGGCATAACGCGCGGCGAAGGTATCCTTGGCCTGTGAAGCGTTGCTCGCGCCGATCGGAAGAGCCAGCGTCAGGGCGGTGGCGAGGGATGCGACTGCAAATCCGTACTTCAACATTTTTATTCTCCGTTCAGTGGCAAACACTCAATGCAAGCGTCTACTCATTTAACGGGCGGGCAGAGACAATCCTTCGTCCGATTTTTCAAGAATTTCGAGTTATTGACCCGCGGGTCAATTTATCTCATTGAAATATCGCGGAAAAAAACGATGAAATTTTTTGCGTTGCAGTATGGGGCCGGAGCGCAGATTTGATTCTGCGCAGGGTTTCGTGGCCAGTGACACGCTAATTTCAAGGCCGATTATCTGGCCCGGAAGAGAGTGCGCCGTGACGTTGAAAACGATCATGAAGATGTGGATCGTCGCCGCGATGGGGACTTTTTCGTTGCCCGGATGGGCAGCCGATTGCGCGGCCCCTCTGGGTGCGGATCAGGCTCCGCCGGCATCGGTCGCATTGTTCGAAAAAGCTGGCGTCGTCGGGATCTATCAGGACCTCGGCAATCGCTGCCTTTGGTCGGCGGACGAAGCCAAGGCTGTTCTCGCGACCCTGTCCACGGCCACTGCCGATGGGATTCCCTCCAGCGAATTTCACCTGACGGAGCTTACTCGTTCCGCCGTGTCGCCCGATGCGGAGGGGAGGCGAGTACGCGACGTGTTGCTGACCGACGCGACGTTTCACTATGCCCGGATCATGAGCCAGGGGGAGGTGGATCTCTCGTCGATCGAGGCCGATACGGAATTTCCGGAGCGGACCAAGAGGGTCGGGCAAGACTTGGCCGTGGCGTTGAAGGCGGGCAGCGTGGGCAATTATATCGAAGGTCTCGGCCCGAAAGCCCCCGAGTACCAGATGCTGAAACAGGCGCTGGCCCGATACCGTGCGATCGCGGCGCGAGGCGGCTGGGCCGCTATCCCGGAAGGGCCGATATTGCGGCCCGGGGATACCAGCGCGCTGGTTCCGGAGCTTGATGCAAGGCTCCGAGCCGAAGGCGATCTCGCGCGGCCGGTGGACGGACAACGGTACTCCGGGGACATTGTGGCAGGGGTCCGGCGTTTTCAGGAGCGCCACGGCCTTGCTCCTGACGGTGTCGTCGGCCCCATGACCATGGCGGCGCTGAATGTCCCGGTAGGCCAGAGAATTCAAGCAATTGAGGCGAATTTGGAACGCTGGCGCGATCTCGCCTATGCCGTTCCGGCGACGCGCTTCGAAGTGAATGTTCCCTCGGCGACGGCGCGGCTCATCAGAGACAATCAGGTCGTGCTCAGAATGAGGGCGGTCGTCGGAGCGCCAGAGCATCCCACCCCGATGTTGACCAGCGCGATCACCAATGTGGTGATCAATCCGTATTGGACCGTTCCATCGTCGATCATCGAGAACGAGATCAAGCCGATCCTGAAACGGGATCCTACCTATCTGGCGCGGAACAACATGCGTTGGCAGGACGGCAATCTCGTCCAGGATCCGGGTGGGACGAATCCCTTGGGCCGGCTGCGGTTCAGCTTCGCGAACAAGTTCGGCGTTTATGTCCACGACACGTCCGCGCCGGGTCTTTTCGTCTATACGAACCGGGCGCGTAGCCATGGATGCCTGCGGATGGAAAAGCCCGTCGATCTGGCCGCGGATCTCTTGCCCGACGATCCCGACTGGACGCGCCAGCGGATCGAGGAAACGGTCAAGTCGGGCGCCACGGTAAAGATTAAGCTGCCGGAAGCGATGCCGATCGTTATCGCCTATTGGACTGTTTTCCGGGATCCGGAGGGCGGCGTGGCGTTCCGAAGCGATGTGTATGGTCGTGACGCGCGCCTCGCGGCGGCTCTCGATGCCTTGCGGAATGCTCGTCGCGATGCGTCGAGCGGGCGTGGCGACATTCGTATGGCCGAGGCTTGCGGCCCCTCTTGAGAATGGGGCCGTGATCGGAACTGCCCCAAAACCTTGAAAAAACTGCACCTCCCACCACATAATGTCGAGTTTCAACTGGTGTAGGGGATCATGCAGGATCATCTGGATCGTAGAAAAATTTTGGCATTGGGCGGCGCTGCGCTGACCTTCGCCGTGTGTAATCCGGCCTTTGCGGCGCCTCTTTCGGGCGTGCGTTCCAGGCCGCTTCCACCGACCCGTTCGCTGAGCTTTTACAATCTGCACACGGGCGAATCCTTGACCACGACCTATTGTGTCGACGGCAGCTGTGTCCCGGATTCGATGGCCGAAATCCGCCATGTCTTGAGAGACTTTCGGACAGGGCAGGAGCACGATATCGATGTAAGGCTACTGGATCTGCTCTCCAGGCTGAAGGCCAAGGCAGAGACGAACAAGCCGTTTCAGGTGATTTCCGGCTATCGCTCGCCCAAGACCAATCAGATGCTTCGCCGGACGTCGACCGGTGTGGCGCGGCGCAGCCTGCATATGTCGGGCGAGGCGATCGATATTCGGCTGCCCGGGCGCGATCTTAAATGGCTTCGCCAGACCGCCCTCGACCTGAAAAAGGGCGGGGTGGGATATTACCCAAAATCCGATTTTGTGCATGTGGATGTCGGACGGGTCCGCCAATGGGCCGGCTAAACCCAACCTGGCAAAACCCGTCTCGAAATTCCGAAATATAGGCGCGCTGCCGCAACGGCGCGTGTGGCGGTGGCGTTAAGCTGCACCGTTCCCTTCGTCGCTACCTTCGACCGGTGCGCTGTCCACCGCATTTCCGGAAAGATCGACCACCGTATTGGTCTTTTGCGGCTCGACAGGTTGCAGCGCGTTCTTTTCCTCGTTCGTCCATGCGGCGACCATGACGAAACGGGCGGGTTCCTCTTCCGCGCCGGCCTGCTCAGCCTCCTCGACTTCTTCCAGAACGAAGAGCCCGTCCGACACGATATAGAACGTGTGGTCGCCAAATGCCTTGCGGAGCGGCTCGACAACCGGGTTTTCCTCGTCGATAGGATCGACGTTGATCCGCTCCTTGACGGCAGCGGCCTGCTTCGACGTCAACTTCATTGCAATGTCCGGATGTTCTGTTCGAACCGGTCACGACCAGCGTGAAACATCGGTTCATCTAAGGGTTATATGGTCAGGGTGGCAGATCGCATCCGGCGTGACAACCCTGGGATCTGAAAGATTTGGCAAGCAGATAGCCTAAAAATTGTAGGGGTAATAATAGGCGATTAGCCGCCCGCAGGCGAGGACGCCCCACCAGATCACGAGCGACAACCCGGCGGAAATGCGCACCGGCCACGGCGGCAAGACGCCGGTATCCCATTGCTCCACGTTGCGCATCGCTACGAAATGCATGAACAGGGCGTTCAGTCCGGCGAGCGGGATCAGGGTCATTTTGATGAGAAACGGTCCGTCTCCGGCGAGTTTTACCGCTTCGTAGAGAAACAGCCATCCGCCGCTGAAAGCCGCAATCGCGAAGCCGGACCAGACGAAGCGCAGGATATAGCGCTCCAGCATAATCACCGACCAACGCCGGCCAAAGCCCATCAATCGCACGTCCAACGCAACCATGCCGCCGAATAGGACTGTCAGTCCCGTCAGGTGCGTGATCTCAAGGATCGGAAACCACCAGGGCCAGCCGCCGACGAGCTTTGCCGGCCAGGTTTCCTGGAGTGCGTGAAGAATGTCCATCTTGCCCCCTCTGGCGGCCGGGTCTTGGCCGACCGTCACCCCAAACGCCTCCACTCTGGGTGAAGTCATCCTGGTCTGACAAGGTCAGTATGATCAAGTCCGACGGCGTTCGAGCTTGATCGCGATCAAGGCCATGCCGGAAAGCGGGATTAAGATTCCATGGGTTCCGATGGGGCAACGACCATTCAGAAAGTGGTAGCGCCAACGCCACGAATGGCCAGGTGAAAGTGAACGACGGGATGTGGACAGGCCGCTTTTTTGCTCGATTTCGCCCCATCTTCGACCGGCGTGCCAACCTGTTCGTGTGGCTTGCGGTGCCGATCGTCGGCGTTCTGTCTTTCGTGACGTTACCGTCATATGGCCAGACGACGGGCGATCCGACTGGTGGAAGGCATGTAGCCGGCGCGAAATGCGCTGCGTGCCACGGTCCTGACGGCAACAGCCCCGACACGAGCTATCCGAAACTTGCCGGACAAAATCCGGTTTATCTCTATTGGCAGATGTGGGCGTTCAAGACGGGCCAGCGCCCCTCCGATGTCATGTCTCAGATCGCGGCCGGCCTGAGCGACAAGGAAATCGCCGATCTGGCTAGTTTCTATGCTGGACAAGGCATCAAGCGCGACAAGGAGAGCGATACGGCGCTCATTCGGGCCGGTCAGCGGATCTTCTATAGTCATGGCCCGGGTCGGATCCCGCCATGCGCCGCCTGTCACAATTCGGGCCGGGAGACCGGCGTGCCCATGATGATGGGCCGCATGCCGATGACCGGTATGATGGGAGGCAGGATGATGGGGCGTGGCGGAGCGCAGAATGTCCCGTATATCGATGGTCAGCACGCCGATTACCTTGTCGAGCAATTGAATCAGTTTGCAACCGGCCAGCATCCCAGCCGGATCATGACACCTATCGCCGCCGCGATGACCGCCGCCGACAGAAAGGCCGTAGCCGCCTTCCTGTCCAGCGTTCCTTGACCCCCGACGGGCCGGGAAAAGCGGCGGCATATGGGCTTGACGCTTCTCGGCGGCTCCCTTATACCTCCGGCCCGACGACCTTGGATCGATTCCGGGGTCGTGGTGTTTTGGAGGACGGACTAATGGCACGGCGCTGCGAACTGACGGGTAAAGAAGTACTGTACGGCAACAATGTGAGCCACGCGAACAACAAGTCGCGTCGGCGCTATTTGCCGAACCTGCAGCCCGTGACGCTGATCAGCGACGCTTTGGGCCGTTCCGTGTCGTTCCGTGTCACCACTCATGCCCTGCGGTCGGTGGAACATAATGGCGGCCTCGACAATTTCCTTCTGAAGGCTCGCAAAGAGGCGCTGTCTCCCAAGGCACGCCGCCTGAAGACGGAAATCGCCAAGAAGCGCGCTGTCGCCGCCGCTTAATCCGGACTTCTTACTGAAAACTACCGGTTCAGCCGGAATTCCATCAGCAACGTGCGCTGGAATGGGCTGTAATTGTCGTCGGCTACGACATAGATCAGCGTAGCGCCGTCCGCGCCGCGCCGCGCGGCCAACCCTTCCATATTATCGATATTGAGCGGCGCCTTGATCTCGGCGACCAGCGTGCCGTCGAGAAGCGCACCCGGCTTGATATCCGCGCGTTTGATGATCCGGAAACGGGCCCGGATATCCATGATCGGCCGGTAACGCCGTTCCACAACCATTACATCGCCATCCGGCAGGACGGCGAGATCCGTCGGGCTGTAGCCGTCCTTGGCGTCGTAGAACAGATCTTCCGCGTGCCCGCCCGGATCGACGAGCCATGCGTGATTGTATTCCTCTCCCTTAATGGGCGATTCCAGGATCGCCAGCGCCTTGCCATCGGGAAGAACGGTGAGGCTTTCCAGACTTTCATTGTCCTCGGCGCGCTGCAGCAGAGGCGGCATCGGAAAATCGACCGGCCGGCCGGACAGCGCTTCCGGCCCGGGCAGCTTTGGATTGGGCGGATAGCGCCAGATCCGGTGCGTCTCTTCGAAACCGACGAGATAAGAGCCGTCCGTGGCCTTGGTGAAGGATTCTGAAATCAGTCTCCTTCTTGGTCAGTTTGCCGGACCACAAGCTGCCCAGGAACTCCAAGCCGGGATGCACGGATGCTGACCAGTTTGTCGCCGTCATGGACGAGGTTCATCGAGACCCAATAGCCGTTATCCGACAGCGCCAGCAGCGTTCCCCCGTCCGGGGCGATTATGAGGCTCGATAGTCCGCCGAAACGCTTGTCGTCGGCGGTGAGCTCGTAGCCGGCGAGATAGGTCAGACGCCCGACCGTGACGTCGGCGGGATTATCCGGATCGAGCGGGAGCGGGGCCGCGGCGACGTGGATCGGCCCAAACAGCTTGTCTGCCGTGTTGGGTTGCGCCGCCTGCGGCTGCATGGCGTTGAGGCCAAGATAGAACCCGACCGCCAGTAAAACCGTCAGACCGACGCCGACCGACGCTATTCGGCTTTTGTGTCGTCTGCCGCGCAATCGTGACGTCATCGAGTTTTGCGTCCTGTCAGCTTAGAAACCCGATTGGCGTTGCGGCTGCCGGGGCCTCTCCCGGCGGGAGCGGGGCAGGGACATTTCCTCGGAGAACAGCTCGGCCAGCTTTTCGATCATGATGCCGCCGAGTTGCTCGGCATCCACGATCGTCACGGCGCGGCGGTAATAGCGGGTCACGTCGTGGCCGATGCCGATGGCTATGATCTCGACCGGCGAGCGGGTTTCGATCCATTCGATGACCTGGCGCAGATGCCGTTCGAGATAATTGCCTGGATTGACCGACAGCGTGCTGTCGTCAACTGGAGCGCCGTCCGAGATGACCATCAGGATCCGGCGCTGCTCCGACCGCGCGAGCAGGCGTTCATGGGCCCAGAGTAGCGCCTCGCCGTCGATATTTTCCTTGAGCAGGCCCTCGCGCATCATCAGACCGAGATTCTTCCGCGCGCGCCGCCATGGCATGTCGGCCGCCTTGTACACGATATGGCGCAGATCGTTCAGGCGGCCCGGATTGGCCGGTTTTCCGGCTCCCAGCCATTTCTCGCGGGACTGGCCGCCCTTCCATGCCCGGGTCGTGAAGCCGAGGATCTCGACCTTCACGCCACAGCGCTCCAGCGTGCGGGCCAGGATGTCGGCGCACATCGCGGTCACCGTGATCGGCCGGCCGCGCATGGATCCGGAGTTGTCCAGCAGCAGCGTGACCACGGTGTCGCGGAATTCGACGTCGCTTTCCTGCTTGAAGGACAAGGCGTGCAGCGGATTGGCGACCACACGGGCGAGCCGGCCTGCGTCCAGCAGCCCTTCGTCGAGGTCGAAATGCCAGGACCGGTTCTGCTGCGCCATCAGGCGGCGCTGCAGGCGATTGGCGAGCTTGGCGACGACGCCCTGAAGCGCGACGAGTTGCTGGTCCAGAAAACCGCGCAGGCGGGTCAGTTCTTCCGGGTCGCAGAGCTCTTCGGCGCTGATTATCTCGTCGAAATCGTTGGAAAAGATCTTGTATGTCGGCTCCGCCGTGCTGTTCCGTCTGTCGCTGTGCGAGCGGAACGGACTCTCGTCGGCCTCACCGG
Source organism: uncultured Alphaproteobacteria bacterium (assembly GCA_963821875.1). Classification (GTDB taxonomy): domain Bacteria; phylum Pseudomonadota; class Alphaproteobacteria; order CAVTAV01; family CAVTAV01; genus CAVTAV01. Next base: position 2,572,042 of record CAWGFE010000002.1, on the reverse strand, counting down.
CTTCTTCCTCGCTGCCGTCGCGAGGTTCGTCGATCTCCATCTCGATGTCGGTTTCCTCGCCGGTCGCATCGGTGTCCTCTTCGGACATGTCCATCTGCTCGGCGGCAAGGCCTTCCGGGGTGACGCCCTCGGCGCCTTCGGCTTCGCCCTGTTGATCTTCGGATTCGTTCTCGCCGTCGGCGTTTTCGTCCGACTTCTCGGGCTCGTCGCCCAGTTCTTCGCCGAGATCCAGATCGGAGATGATCTGGCGCGAGAAGCGGGCAAAAGCCTCCTGATCGTTGATGACCTTCATCAGGCCGTCGAGATCCTTACCGGCCTTGGTCTCGACCCACTGACGCCAGAGATCGACCATATGGCGAGCGCTTTCCGGTGGTTTCTCGCCGGTCAGCCGTTCGCGCGCCATCAGACCCACCACGTCGGCGAGCGGCGCTTCATCCTTCTGCTGCACCCGGTCAAAACCGCGTATGCGGCAGGATTCGTCGAGCGCGGCGGAAAGATTTTCGGCTACGCCCCTCATGGTGCGGGCGCCGATCGCCTCGACGCGCGCCTGTTCGACAGCCTCGAAGACCGCCCGGGCCGTCGGCCCTGTCGGATTCAGATTGCTGTGGATTTTCTGGTTGTGATGGCGCAACCGCAAGGCAATGGCGTCCGCCGCGCCGCGGGCCTCGGCGATTTCGCCGGCGGTCATGTCGCGTGACGGCTGAGGAAGCCGGGCGACGTCCCCTTGCAGGCCGCGCTCGGATGCGCTGAACGCCACATCGAGTTCCGGACGTTCGGCGATCGCGCGCGCCGTCGCGGCAAGAACCCGCTTGAAGCGCTCGATGGGCCGTTCCGGATTCATCGGCTACTGGCGAACGATGGAGGGCCTAACGGCTGCCTCCGGAAGGTCGCTCCCCATGCAACGCTGGTAATATTCCGCCACGATCGGCCGTTCCAGCTCATCGCATTTGTTGAGGAAGGTCATCCGGAAGGCGAGCGCCAGGTCACCGAAAATCTGGGTGTTTTCGGCCCAGGTAATGACGGTACGCGGCGACATTACCGTCGAGATGTCGCCGTTGATGAAGCCCGCGCGCGAGAGATCCGCCACGCGGACCATGTTGCTGACCGTCTCGCGGCCTTCCGGCGTATCGTAGGCCGGGACCTTGGCGAGGACGATGTTCATTTCCTTGTCGTGCGGCAGGTAGTTCAGCGTCGCGACCACGCTCCACCGGTCCATCTGGCCCTGATTGATCTGCTGGGTGCCATGATAGAGGCCGGACGTATCGCCGAGGCCGATCGTGTTCGTCGTCGCGAACATGCGGAAGGCCGGGTTCGGCCGCAGCACGCGGTTGGTGTCGAGCAGCGTCAGCTTGCCCTGAGCCTCGAGCACGCGCTGGATCACGAACATCACGTCCGGACGGCCCGCGTCATACTCGTCGAAAACCAGCGCGATCGCACTCTGGAACGCCCAGGGCAGAATGCCTTCCTTGAATTCCGTCACCTGCTGGCCGTCCTTCAGGACGATCGCGTCCTTGCCGACCAGATCGATCCGGCTGATATGACTGTCCAGATTGACACGCACGCAGGGCCAGTTCAGGCGCGCGGAAACCTGTTCGATGTGGGTCGATTTACCGGTTCCGTGATAGCCCTGGATCATAACGCGGCGGTTATGGGCGAAGCCCGCCAGAATGGCGAGCGTGGTGTCATGGTCGAAGAGATAGCTCTCGTCGACATCCGGCACCAATTCATGCGACTGGGAAAACGCAGGCACATCCATGTCCACGTCGAGGCCAAAGACCTGACGCGCCGAGACTTTGATATCCGGCGCGGCTTCCTGCAAATCGAACTCTGCTTCCATTACGGCCCTTCTAAATTCTGCCAGAACTTGTTCGGGAACAGGTGCTAAGACGTCGCCGCGGCATCGAGACCGCGGGACTGAACGCCGCTTCTGAGGCAGGCATAAGCGGCGTTGATCCGTTTCAGGCGATCATCCGACTTGGGATCGCCGCCGTTGGCGTCTGGATGCCAACGTTTCACCAGTTTCTTATAGCGCAACTTTATTTCCTCGAATGTCACCGCTTCGTCAAGCCCCAGGGTTGCCAGGGCCCGGCGTTCCTCGCGCGTCCAAGGCGGCCGCGCGGCGGGATTTCCGTTCCGGGACTCGTTCCTATCCTTGTTCGGAAACAGGTCGAACGGGTCTGATACATTGTCCGGCCAGACGCCGTCGCCGCCGAGACGCCAAGTCGGACGATGCCAGACCGCGTTGCGGTCCTGAAATTTCAGGATTTCCTCGCGCGGCATATCCCGGAAATAGTCCCAGCCGCGGTTATATTCCCGCGCGTGGATTTTGCAGAACCAGACATACTGATCGAGAGTTTCCCGGCTGACCGGAGCCCGATGCTTCGCCTCCTCGTCGCAGCCCGGCCAGGCACAGCCCAGTTCGCCCTCGGGTTCGCGCCGGCCGCTATATCGATACTCTACTGAACCGTCCGGAGCGTATGTTTTCGACTTACTCATCTGCAAAGTATGGGTAGTCCCGCCAGGTGATGCAAGGTCGTGATTTCGGCGGTCCGGCAATGGCTTGACAGGAGTCGCGACGGGTCCCACTTTCAAGCCCGTCCCCGACCTCAGGAGTTTCCAATCATGGCTTATGCAGAGCGTATCCGCGACAAGTTGACCCAGGCGTTCTCGCCGAAAGTCCTCGATATCGCTGATGATTCCGCCAAGCATGCGGGGCATGCCGGTGCACGGCCCGGCGGTGAGACGCATTTCACGGTGACGATGGTCTCGAACAGCTTCGCCGGGCAATCCCGGCTGGAACGCCAGCGCGCGGTTTATCGGGTCCTGGCCGACGAGCTGGCGGAGCGGGTTCACGCCCTGGCTCTCAATCTGGCGACGCCCGAGGAGATAGAAAAAGCCTAGATCGGCCTATTTCGAGCCGGTTTCGCTTCGGTAGATCAGCTTTCGCAACATGGATTTAAGGGCATCGATTTCGGCCTGATCGTGTCCGGCAAGAAATTCGGCCTCGAAGCGGATGGCCCGCGCGGTGATTTCGGCGTTCTTTTCGATGCCGGCTGGCGTGATCGCGTAGCACTCCTCGCCGTCGATCGCCGTCTTCTCGATCAGGTTGTCACCTTCCATGCGATGAAGCGTCATGGCGAGCGACGCGCTGTCGAGCATGGCGTGGGTGGCAAGCCCCCTGGCGGTCTCCGGGCCATTGCCCTCCAGATGGGACAGAATGCGGCCTTCCGCGACCGGAATGCCGGAAGACTGTAGTTCCTCATAAAATGGCGATGCGACCTGATCGAACGCCCGCCGCAGCAGAGGTACGATGAAATCGTCGTTGAAATTGGAGCGGTCGTCCCGCGTAACGCTTACGGCCGGCTCCGCTATACTCGTCTTAGGATGCCGCGCGAGGACGCCGTAACGTCCGCCGAGGAAGAGCAGGGCAGGACGGTCGGAATAATCGAACCGCTCCACCTCTCCGAGGAAGATCAGATGGTCGCCACCGTCATAGACGGCCGCATTGCGGCATTCGACCCAGGCGATACAGTCCGAGAGCAGGGGCGCGTCGCCCAAGCCCGATTTGTAGTCCAGGCCGGCGAACCGATCCTCGTTCGACGAGGCGAACAGATTAGAGAGATCGATCTGGTCCGCGGACAGAACGTTGACGGCATAATACTCCGTCTCGTGAAACGCATCGATCTGGGAGGATCGCTTATCCAGGCTCCATGAAATGAGCGGAGGATCCAGCGACACCGATGAAAAGGAATTCGCGGTCAATCCCGCCGGTCGGCCTTCGGAATCGAGGCAGGTGATGATCGTCACGCCGGTGGCAAAACGGCCGAAGCAATCCCGCAGTCGGCGCAAATCGAAGCTTTTTGTCATGTTTAGGACGATAAAAATTCCACTGGCCGTCGAACCGTCATCATGCAGTATCGGCCAGTGATTTCGTCCGAGTCAACGAAGGGCATTCACGGTGTTTAGCGACGGCAAGGTATAGGTAGTCGGCGCAATCCGTCGGACTGCGCCGGACCCGCTAGCATACTATCGGGTGGGAGCGGTGCTGGAGGGGCCATCCACGACGTAGTAGACGCCCACGGCCACGGCGGCGACAAGAACGACCCAGAGGATCGTGCCGCCGCTGAGAACATCGCCCGACGCATTGCCGGCGTCCAGCATGGTCATGCCGCCGAGTTTTGCGGTCCGAAGACCTTTATTGGTAAACCGGATATCGGCGAGCGATTGAGTGACCGAGTATTTGCTGTTGGGCCCGATCAGGCTATCGAAGTTCTTGGTCGCGGTTACCGACAGACCTAAATAAGGAGTGGCCTTTTCTCTGGTCCGCGCGCCGAAGGGCACGGTGTATCGGATCGTCCCGGCGATGCCGGAGCGGTCATAGAGGCCCGGAGGGGGAGGGGTGTCTATCAGCTGAGCCGCTGACGCCGACGAAGCCAGCGAAAATGCGAATGTCGAAAGGACGAGCGAAAGGGATAGTGCTGCGTAGACGCATTTGCGGATCATTGATTGCTCCCCAGCCAATAACAAGCGTGACGAAGACTAGCACTCAGACGTCTTAAAATACAATTATTCGAATGACTACGTATGACGTATGACGACGGTGTGATGGACGACGCTCTGGCATCCTTGCTTCAAGACATCCGGCAGTGCCGGATCTGCGCCGATGCGCTGGCTCACGAGCCGCGCCCGGTGCTGAGAGCGGAGAGGACGGCGCGGCTTGTGATCTGCGGCCAGGCGCCCGGTACGCGGGTCCATGCAAGCGGGATTCCGTTCAACGATCCGAGTGGCGTTCGGCTCCGGGAATGGCTCGAGATGGATCCGGACACGTTTTATGACAGCTCCCGGGTCGCGATCGTGCCCATGGGGTTTTGTTTTCCCGGCCAGGATGCGAAGGGCGGCGACTTGCCGCCTCGCCGGGAATGCGCGCCTCAGTGGCATGAAAAGGTCCGGAACGAATTGCCGGCCGTTCGCCTGACCGTGCTGGTCGGACGATACTCCCAGGCGTTCTATCTGGGGCGCGGCACGGGCTCGTTGACGGAAACCGTCAAGAACTGGCGTGAGTATATGCCGGCATTCTTTCCGCTGCCGCATCCGTCATGGCGCAACAATGCCTGGCTGAAGCGCAATCCCTGGTTCGCGGAAGACGTTTTGCCCGAGCTGCGCCGAGCCGTTCGGTCGGCGTTCGAGGTCGCCTGATGGGAAAGAAGCCAAACCGCGGTCGCCGGTTGTTGATCGTACCGTTGCTTGCGGCGAGTTTGATCGCGACCGGTTGCGCCCCTACGACGCAGAATTTCGGTCCGCTTACGGTCAAGCCGACGATTAAAGCCCGGCAATTCGAAATGGCGGACGGCGCACTTCTGCCGTACCGGGAATGGGGGAATCCTCGCGACCCGCGCTTTATCATCATCGGCGTGCATGGCTTCAACGACTACAGCAAGTCGTTCGAGATGCCCGGGAAATGGTGGGCCAAGCAGGGAATCCTCACGATCGCCTATGACCAGCGCGGCTTCGGCAAGGCGCCCAAGCCGGGCATCATGCCGGCCCAGGGCGTGTTGAAGCATGATCTCGAGACGGTCGTCGGACTGGTGCAGGCGAAACATCCCGGTATCCCGATCTATCTCGTCGGGGAGAGCATGGGATCGGCCGTGGTGATGCTCGCGGCGGCGGATGGCCTGAAGGTGAACGGTATCGTGCTCGGAGCGCCGGCTGTCTGGGGCTGGTCGACCATGAATCCGTTTTACAGCCTCACGCTGCGGCTGCTGGCGCATATCGTGCCCCATGATCACGTCACGGGGGCCGGGCTCGGCATCGTCGCCTGTGATAACCGAGCGGTGATGATCGCCATGTCGCGCGATCCTCTGGTGATCAAGGAGACCCGGATCGATGCCGTCTATGCACTGGTGTCGCTGATGGACCGGGCGTCGCGAACGGCGCCTGATATGCCGAAGCGGACCCTGCTTCTTTACGGGGATCACGATCAGGTGGTGCCGAAGTCGGCAATCAAGAGCTTGCGCCGTAATTTGCCGGGTTGGGTCGACTACCGTCAGGTCAAGAACGGCTACCACATGTTGTTTAGGGATCTGAACGCCAAGACCGTCTGGCGCGAAGTCGAAGCCTGGATCGTCGATGGGAGCAGGAAGCCGTTAGAAAAGAGTGTCGATGCCGCCGCGCCTTAGGCGACATCCTTCCGGTCGGGCGATCCGGGTCCATTGTCGTTGTGTTCCTTGACGATGCCGAACTGGCCTGAGCGCTGAATCCCCCAGCGGTGTTTGCCTTTTTCCGCTTCAAGCCCCTGGGAGGCCCTCAGGAACTTCGCAATCCGCGACAGACCGACAAAGGCGATGATCATCAGAATCGGAACCATGACGAACATGCTTTTCAGATATCCGAGACTCTTGAACGTGCCGGCGACAAGTCTCGTGAGCGTGGCGTCCAGGCCATTGTCGTCCTGAAAGTTCCGGGGCGTGTCGGGATAAGCCCCGGGGGACAATCCCGTGGCGGCGCTGTTCGTAATCACGGGTTCGTCGAGGTCCAGCGTTGAATTCGGCTGCAAGGAATCCGTGCCGTTCACGCCGGTCGCCAGGACGTCGTCCCGCTTGCCGAACCAGTCCAGGGATTCCCGGTCCTGAATGATCCAGGGCACGGTCCCTTCGTCGGTGGGATCCGAAATCGCCGGAAATGACGAATTGGCGTTTCGAGACCCGAGGTCGAATTCGATAAACGGACTGTTGGAATCGTCATCCGGCGCGAACGTGCTGTCGGTGCTTCGGGCGGGCGGCTGGGTGACGATGATCGGGCCCGCTTTCGCCCCGTTCGTTGGCGGCAAACAGACCAGCATCGCCCATCCCGTCAGGGCCACTGCAAGAAATGGATGCTTCTTCAAGGTCTCACCGTCCAGCGCATGGATCTCGATCGCCGGTCTCACGCCGAGTCCGTCGTAGTCGGCAGTATTGCTACCAGAAATAAACAACAGGTGTACGCGGCACACGCTTTATACGGCGTGTGAAGAGATATCCGCGGCGCTTTAAAGGATCGGAAAGACCGGTGTTCTATTTAGGTACCAGCCGACATGGCAAGCATGTTGCATTCACTATGCTCGACGATCGAGTTCCGAGTTGAGAATCCAAAATCAGGTTAGCCGGAGCGGCGCTTGGCTGTGGTCTCGGTCCGGAGCCGGCAGCGGAAACCGAAGCGTTAGTACATATGTTCAGGGTATTCAGGCACTATATCCCAAAATCTCTTCTGCTTCTTGGGGTTATAGAAGCGATCTTCCTAGGTTTGTCGCTCGTCGCGGCGCTTTATCTGCGCTATTGGATGATCGACATCGAGCGGCCTTATCTCGGTGCTCAGCTTCCCGAACTCGCCTTTTTCGTCATCATCAACCTTCTGGTGATGCTCGCACTGGGATTGTACCAGCGTGGGACATGCGTCGATCTGAAGATCGTAACGGGACGTCTGCTGGTCAGTTTCGCCCTTAGTTTCGTTTTGATGTCGGTGGTTTTCTATGCCTATCCGACGATCCTGATCTGGCGAAGCGTCTTTCTCATCGCCGTCCAATTCGCTTTCGTTGCGATTCTGCTGGTTCGGGCGGTCTATTCCGCCTACGCGGATCACACCCGGTTTAAACGGCGCGTTCTGGTGCTCGGCGCGGGGAACCGGGCCAAGAGCATGCTCTCGCTCCAGAGCAACGATATCAGCGAGGGGTATCTGTGCGTCGCCTTTCTGCGGATAAGCAAGGACGAGACGGCGATCCCGGAAGCTTATGATTTCCACGATATCGCGTCTCTCGTCGATTACGCGCGCGAGCTCAATATCGATGAAATCGTGATCGCCTCCGAGGAGCGACGCGGGAACCTTCCGGTCAAAGATCTTCTCAGTTGCCGGCTGAGGGGTATTTCCGTGCTTGACTATTCGACCTTCGTGGAGCGCGAGACCGGCCAGGTTGATCTCGCATCGCTCAACCCGAGTTGGCTGATCTTTTCCGACGGATTTATCGGCGGCCATATCGATCATGTCCTGAAACGAAGCTTCGACGTCATCGTCAGCCTGATCATCGTCGCGTTCAGCATGCCGATCCTGGTCGTCACGGCGGTCGCCATCCTGGTCACTGATCCCGGGCCGATATTTTATCGCCAGGAACGCGTCGGGCTTCACGGAAAAGCCTTCAATATCTTCAAGTTCCGCAGCATGCGTGTCGATGCGGAGCGCGAGACGGGGCCACAATGGGCCGGGCAGAACGATCCCAGAATTACGCCGATCGGTCGGCTCATCCGGGCCACGCGTATCGATGAGATCCCACAGGTTCTCAACGTCCTGAAAGGCGACATGAGTTTCGTCGGACCGCGTCCGGAGCGCGGCGTCTTCGTCGACGCGCTGACCGAGGAAATCCCGTATTACTCGGAACGCCATCATGTCAAACCCGGCATCACTGGCTGGGCGCAGCTGAATTATCCGTACGGGGCCTCTGTCGAGGATGCTCGCCGGAAGCTTCAATACGACCTCTACTACGTCAAAAACTATTCGATCTTCCTCGACCTCCTGATCATCGTTCAGACAGCACGTGTGGTTCTGTGGCCGCACGGGGTGCGCTGAGGGCGGGTTCATGTCCTCAATGGGCTTCGGCATTGCAGTTTCCAGCCACGCGGTGGCAGCGCTGACGTTCGGTTTGTTGACCGTCTATCTGATCGCGAGCGTGAAAAGTCGTGGTGCGGGGATCCTGCTGATTTTCGCCTGCGCCGCGACGGCCATTTGGGGCGTCGTCCATATCGTGGACGATCTGATCGTGCCGATCCCGCGCTTTTTCGGGTTCACCCATACCCTGTTGAATGCGACGTGGATCGCTTTCCTGATGAGTTCTCATCCGTGTCCACTGGAAGGCCGTCGGTTACCGGAAACTGGCGGTCGTGGTGCCGATTGTCCTAGGCGTCGGCCTCACGTTGGCTGGCGTTGTCGACATGCTTTATGCGCTGAACACGTCTTGGGCGACGGTCCTGGACCGGATGAATTATCCGATCTATCGCGGCCTCACCCTCTCGGTCGTCAGCCTCGTCCTCGTCGAGAATGTTTTTCTCAACACGCGTCCCGCAAATCGGTGGTCGATCAAGTTCCTGTGCTTCGCGCTTGGCGGCATCTTTATTTACGACTTTTTTGTCTACTCCCACGGTCTGTTTCATGGACATGTCAGCCCGATACTTTTCCAGGCTCGTGGCGCGGTGAGCGCTCTTGTGGTGCCGCTGATCATGATTTCGGCGGCGCGAAATCCGGCCTGGTCGCTTGACGTGTTCTTTTCGCGGCGCTTTGCCCTGCGTCTCTTTTCTCTCGCCGGCAGCATCCTCTATCTGCTCGTGCTTTTCGGGCTCGGATCTCTGGCCGAGCTTGTGGGCGGTGCGTGGGGCGCGGTGCTGGAGACCCTCGTGTTGTTCGCGGGTGGGCTTCTTCTGGTGTCGGTTCTCGTTTCGGGACGGTTTCGCTCGGAAATAGCGATTTTTCTGAACAAGAACTTCTTCACGTACAAATTCGACTACCGCGAGGAGTGGCTAAGATTTCTCAGCACGGTCTCAAAAACGGAGGAATATCCAGATCTTGCCGCGAGGGTGATCAAAGGTATTGCCGACATCTCCGACAGTCCCGGGGGCGTTCTTTGGCTGCGTCAGCCGGACGGCGGTTTTCTTTCCGCTACACGCTGGAACTTTCGTCAGGAAATCATTGGAACCGAGCCGGATAACGGTCCGGTCGCGCGGTTTTTGAGGGAGACGGGCTGGATCGTCAATCTCAATGAACTCGACGAGAAATCGTCCGACTATGCCAACTTCGTCGTACCGGCGTGGTTGTCCGCCATCAAAGGCGCCTGGCTCGTCGTGCCGTTGTTTCACCGCGACGTGTTGTCGAGCTTCATCGTGCTCCTGCAGCCCAGAGCACCGCGCAAGACAAACTGGGAGGATTTCGATCTCCTCAAGACCGTATCGACGCACTCAGCGAGCTATCTGGCCGAACAGGAGACGGAAAAGGCTCTCGCGGAAGCCCGCCAATTCGATACGTTCAACAGGCAGTTCACCTTTATTGTCCATGACATCAAGAATTTGGTCGGCCAGCTGTCGCTCTTGACGGAGAATGCCGAGAAACATGGCGACGATCCGGTATTCCGCGCCGACATGGTCGCCACGGTCCGCAGTTCCGTATCGAAACTCAAAATTATGCTGAGCCGGCTGAATGAGGAAGGCGATCGGCAGCGTCCGCCGAAGCTCTTGTCTCTTCCCAAGCTGGTTCAGCAAGTAACCCGTCAGATGAAGAAACGGGGCGTCAAGGTCAGATGCGAATGCCGTTGTTCCGATGTCTGGATATCGGCATATCGCGACCGGCTCGCTTCGGTCTTTCGCCAGTTGATCCAGAATGCGCTCGACGTCCTGTCGGACGAAGGGCACGTCGAAGTGATCGTTCGGCTCGAAGAGGGCGCTGCGATTATCGAGATCATCGATGATGGCCCCGGCATGACTCGCGAATTCGTTCAGAACGAGCTTTTTCAGCCGTTCAAGACAACCAAGCCGAATGGCTATGGCATCGGCGCGTATGAAGCGCGGGAGATGGTCAAGGAGTTGGGTGGCTCGATCGCCGTCGATAGCGCGCCGGGCGAGGGCACGTCCCTCTCGATCCGGCTGCCGATCGTCAATGCCGCTTCGAACAGTCCATTGCCCAATGTGAGCGAGGACCGTCGATGAACGCGGCCTCGAAAAAGTCATCCATCCTGGTGATCGAGGACGATCCCGGCCTTCAAAGCCAGCTCCGTTGGAGCCTGTCAGATTACGATGTTCGAATCGCCGGGGATCGCGAGAATGCGCTGGCTGCATTGAAGGAACGCGCGCCGGGCGTCGTGTTGCTCGATCTCGGTTTGCCGCCCGATCCCGGCGGGACGACGGAAGGTTTCGCCACGCTCGAGCAGATCCTGTCGCAGTCCAAGGACGCGAAAGTGATCGTGGTGACGGGCAATGACGATCACCAGAGCGCGCTTAAGGCGATCTCGATGGGCGCGTATGACTTCTTCAACAAGCCCGTCGATAATCGGATGCTCGAGCTCATCGTGTCCCGGGCTCAGCACGTCTACGGCCTCGAGCAGGAAAACAAGGCTTATGCCGCGGCCGCGGAGACCCCCGGTTTTCACGGCGTGATCTTCGACAGCCCGCAGATGGCGCGTGTTTGTGAAATACTGGAGAGGATTGCGCCATCCAATGTCTCGGTCCTGCTGACCGGCGCGAGCGGAACGGGCAAGGAACTTCTGGCCCGCGCGCTTCATAAGATGAGCGGCCGCGCCGACGGTCCATTCGTTGCGATCAATTGCGGGGCCATTCCGGAAAATCTCCTCGAAACCGAACTGTTCGGGCATGAGAAAGGGGCGTTCACGGGGGCCGTGAAGCAGATGCTCGGCAAGATCGAAGTCGCGCATGGCGGGACGCTGTTCCTCGATGAAATCGGTGACCTGCCGCTCGCCCTGCAGGTGAAGCTGCTGCGCTTCGTTCAGGAGCGCGTGATCGAGCGTGTCGGCGGCCGCCGGGAGATTTCCGTCGACGTGCGGATCGTTTGCGCGACCCATCAGGATCTCGAGGCGATGATCGAGGGTGGGCGTTTTCGCGAGGATCTCTACTACCGGCTCAGCGAAATGCCGATCCCCATTCCATCGCTTGCCGAAAGGGACGGGGATGCCATTCTCCTTGCCCGCAGCTTCCTGTTCAAATTCGCGGATGAGTTCAAACGGTCCGTCCATGGCTTTTCCCCGGATGCGTTGACCGCGATCTCGAGCCACAGATGGCCCGGAAACGTTCGCGAACTCGAGAACCGGATCAAGCGCGCCGTCATCATGTCCGAAGGCCGGAACGTCACGGCGGCGGATCTCGATCTCGGTACTGTGGTCGATAACACCGATTTGTTGAATTTGCGGCGCATCCGCGACCATGCCGACAGACAGACGATCCGCCGTGTGCTGGGCATTACTGGTGGCAATGTTAGCCAGGCATCCAAGATTTTAGGGGTGAGCCGCCCGACGCTCTACGACCTGATGCGTCAACACAACATCAAGGAATAGGTAATAGATCTGGTGGTTGAAATAGTGCTCCGGCTTACGAGGCAACGGTTTTAGCGATGAGGCGGTTAGGGGCGACTACCGCGAGTTGGCTGGCGACGGCGCTGTGCCTCATGGCGCTGGCCGCGTTCGCTCGGCCGGAGATTGCGCTCGCGATGTCGGACCGGAACGCCTCGCAAGCCTATCTCGCCGAGGCGAAGGACGATATCCGTCAAGGCAAGATCGACGATGCGATCACGGAGCTCAAGCGGGCGCTTCGATCCGATCCCAACAATATCGATGCCCGCCTTCAGCTTGCCGGTCTCTATATCCGCGTCGGAAACGGTATCTCGGCCGAAAAGGAGGTCCGGGCGGCAATTAACCGAGGCAAATTGGAGGGCTCGGCGCAGGACAAGCTGGCCGACGCCTATCTGCTTCAAGGCAAATACGAAGAGCTCCTGAGCGAAATCACGGCGAAAAGCGCCGGGCCCGCGGCGTTGCCCGAGGTTCTGCGAGCCCGTGCCGAAGCCTATTACGCGCTCAACCGGCTGGGAAATGCGGTCGCGGCGTACAAAGCCGCCGAGGCGCTTCGACCCGACAGTCCACGGCCCATGGCGGGACTCGCCCGGGTTTACATCCGTCAGGGCGATCTGGCTTCCGCCGAAAAAGAGGCCGATGCGGCACTCGCGGCGGATGCGCACTCCTTCGATGCCCTCCTCGCCAAGGGCAACGTGCTGCAAGCGAAAGGGAACCTGAACGGCGCCATTGCCCAGTTCGATGCGGCATTGTCCGTACGTCCCGACGACATCGAGGAACTCATGGCGCGCGCAATCGCGCTGGTGGATCTGAAGAAATACGATGCCGCGCTCGCCGACGTCACAACTGTTCGGAATCGGGAGCCACGCCAGCCGATGGCGACCTATCTCAATGCCCTGATCAAGGCGCGTACCGGCGACTTCGATGCTGCCGAGGATATTCTGCTCCGGGCCGATACCGTCCTGCATAATTTTCCGCCGGCCATCTTTCTATCCGGCGCCGTAGCGTATGCGCAGGGTTCTTATGAACAGGCGACCGTCGATCTCAAACGCTATCTTGCGGACCATCCCAAGAATATTCCGGCGACACGTCTCCTCGGTGCGTCGCTTCTGCGGACCGGTGATCCCGACACAGCGGCGTCGCTGCTGGAGCCGATCGCGGCGAAGATGCCCGGCGACGATCGGATCCACGCCATTCTCGGCAGCGCCTATATGGCGAAGAAGGAGTATGAGCGAGCGGTTCAGCAGTTCGAACAGGCTGTCGCCGCTGCTCCCGGCGACGGACCGCTCAGAACCAGACTCCTCGTCAGCCGCCTCGCCATCGGTGACGACGAAGGCGCCTTTCATGCGTTGGCGCCGGCGTTGAGCAGTGGTCCCGAGGCGATCCGGGCGGCGACATTGCTTGCGCAGAACGAGTTGAAGGCGAGGCGCTACGGCAAGGTTCTCGAGGTTGGCAAGGCGCTCAGCGCCGTCTATCCGTCAAATCCGCTCGGCCAGGCGATCATCGCGGCGGCTTACTGGGGGCGGAACGACTTTGCAGCGGCGCGCCACCATTACGCCGAGGCGCTGAAGATCGATCCTCATTATCGCGCGGCAGAATTGGCGCTTGCCCGGATGGATGCTGCGCAAGGGGACTATGCGTCGGCGCGCACCCGGTATGAAGCGATGCTCGATCGCAAAGCGAACGATGTTTCGGCGCTCATGGGCCTGTATTGGCTGTCGTCCCGGGCGCAGGATAAGGAGGGCGCCGAACGCTTGCTCAGCCGCGCTCTCGAATCCGACCCGACAGCCGCAGCGCCGCAGCTGGAATTGATCAGGCGCGACGCGCGGGCCGGGGCGCTCGATCGGGCGCTGTTCGAAGCCAATTCATTGGTTCGGGTGCAGCCGCAAAACGCCCGGGCGCTTCAAATCCTCACGGAAATTCAGCTTAAACTGAACGATCCGATCGCGGCGAGCAGCGCGGCGACCCAATTGGTCGACGTCGCGCCGTCATTGCCGCAAGCCTATGTTCTGATGGCGCGAGCCCAGGTCGCCCTGTCGAACATCCAGGACGCTCGGACGACGTTAACCCGTGGACTGAAAGTCGCGCCGCACGATCCTGGGCTTACTGCGGAACTGGTCAAGCTGGACCTGAAGCGTGGCGACACGGTGTCGGCTCTGGGCGTCGCCCAGGCGTTTCGCGCCAGAGAGCCCGATGCGACCGGGGACCGGCTTGTCGGCGACACTTATATGGCGGGAGAGCGGTTCGAGAAGGCCATCGACGCTTATGCGGCAGGCTATGCGAAAGACCCGAGCGCCGAACTCGCGCTCAAGCTCAAGGCGGCATACGACCGCAACGGCGATCCCGAGGGCGGAATTTCCGCGCTTCGGAACTGGGTGCGCGACAATCCCGATGATTATGGTGTCAGCCTCGTGCTTGCTTCCGCCGAGCTTGAGCAGGGCCGGATAGCGGCGTCGACCAAAACGTTCGAGGCGCTGTATGTCGAGAAACGGAACGATCCGGTCGTTCTGAACAACCTGGCCTGGATCTATTTCCGGCAAGGGGATTCGCGGGCGCTCGAGATGGCTCGGAAGGCTTATGCTGCGGACACGAACTCGGCGGAGATCGTGGATACACTCGGCTGGATCAGTCTTTCGGCGGCGAACCCGACCGACGGACTGGATTATCTCCGTATGGCCACCGCGATGTCGCCGAAATCGCCGCAGATCCGATATCATATGGCTGTTGCGCTCTCGAAAACCGGTCACAGGCGGGAAGCCAAGAAGAGGCTTGGCGATCTTTTGGCCGATAGCCCGGACTTTGCCGAGCGCTCTGACGCACGGAAACTGTTCGACAGTCTGTGATCCGTCCGGCCACGCGGACCGTCAAATCTCGATTTCGCGCTCCGCGAGCCGCTCGATTTTTCCCATCCGCAGGAATTTGAGTTCCCGCATAAGGCGGATCGTCGGTTTGAGCGCGAAACAGACCGAGCCGATCAGGAACATCCAGGTGGCCGTTATCTCAGTTTCCGTCCAGAAAAACAGAATGCTGCCTCCAATGAACAACAACGCGGCCGACGTATCGACAATCGTATACCAGACCTCGAACAGCGCGTAGATTCTCTCGTGTTCGGGGCTCAGAGTTCTGGTAGACGGTTGGAACATCGGCATTTGGCATTCCTCCGGTTGGTATTGAATCTTCCAGGCCGGTCGCGACGGCGAGATTGAGTTTATCTCTCCTGCGTCGGATGAAAACTCTTTGGACGGATCGATCATCGAAGAGTATCACGCTTGGCATGGATAGTTCGTCGTGTCACCAACGGCTGCCCTGTGAGCGTGCGGCCACACCGCGCGGGCGCATTCGCTTGATCGGCCCCTTTGCCGGCGGCACGGTCCGGGCCTGAATGCAAATGGGGAATCCGGGATTCAGCTATTACCTGCCTATCTCGGGAAAACGAGAGTGAGATGATTCCGTGAGTACGACCGCCACAGCCGAAACCTCTCGCACCAAAGCCTATCCGGGGCGCGCACACAAGCCGAGAACGCTGGTCGGCGGCACGCTCGGCAATATCATGGAGTGGTACGATTTCGCTCTCTATGGCTTTTTCGCGCCGGTCATCTCGCAACTTTTCTTTCCGTCCGACAACAGGGTTGCCTCCCTGATCGCGACGTTCGGTGTGTTTGCCGCGGGATTTGTTATGCGCCCGCTGGGCGGTATCGTGTTCGGCTGGATTGGCGACAGGACGGGCCGCGCCGCCGTTCTCCGCATTTCCATCGTCACCATGGGCTCGGCGACCTTTCTTCTCGGTCTGCTTCCGACCGCCCACTCGGTAGGGATCTGGGCGGGGGTGCTCCTCGTGATAGTACGGCTCCTGCAGGGCCTTTCGGTCGGCGGCGAATTCAGCGGTTCGGTCACCTATATCGTTGAAACCTCGCCGTTGCACCGCCGCGGTTTTTCGGGAAGTTGGGCCAATTTCGGGAGCATTGTCGGGACCCTGGTCGGGTCCGGTCTGGCTGCCGGGATCAGCACATTTCTGGCGCCGGGAGCCGTGCGCGACTGGGGCTGGCGGATACCCTTTCTCCTCGGCGGCGCTTTTGCTGCGGCGGCCTATGCCTACATTCGCGGGCTCGGCACCGTGCCGCATATGGAGCATCATGAGAAGCAGCACGACGAGGACTCACCGCTTCATGAGGCGTTGACCCGCAATCGTCGCGAAACCGTGCTCGCGGTGATCATTGCGTCGGGGTACGGCATCTGCTTTTACATCCCTCTGGTCTACCTGCCGACCTATGCGCACGAGTTCGGAAACCTCAGCATTGCCGCCGCGCTGCAGATCAATGCTCTCGCCCTCGCGCTGACGATGCCGCTGATCCCGCTGGCAGGTTGGCTGTCCGACCATGTACTGCGCCGGCGCACCCTGCTGGTTATCGCGTTCGCGTTGATGGCCGTATTCGGCTGGCTTCTGATTCCGCTGGCGCGCGGGTCGGTTGGCGAACTCATCGCCGTGCAGATCGGCCTTGCCGCGATCATCGCTATGCCATTGGGCGCCGCCCCGGCCATGTTCGTTGAGATGTTTCCTGTCGCCGACAGACTGACCGGCTACTCGCTCGCCTACAATCTCGGGCTCGGCGTCGCGGGTGGAACATCGCCGATGATTGCCACCTGGCTCATCTCCGTCACCAGGCTCAGCGCGGCGCCCGGCGTCTATTTCACGCTCGCTGCGATCACCTCGTGCCTGGCGATCTGGTGCACGAAGGACCGCAGCCGCGAACCCCTCCGCTAGAATTCGGTCGCGGCGCTCAGGCGCGATGGGTGTCGATCACGTTTTTGACGCGGTCGGGAGTGAACGGCGCACGGCGGAGACGAATGCCGGTGGCGTCGAAAAAGGCGTTGGCGATGGCCGCCGCGACCGGCCGTGTCGTCCCTTCGCCGGCGCCGTAAGGCGGCAGATCCGTGTGGTTCAGGAGAACGATATCGATCTCTTCCGGCGCGTCATTCATGTCGAGGATCGGGTAGGTGATCCAGTCCACGCTGGTGACCTTGTCGGGAGCGAATCGAACCTCCTCGCGGAGGCTGCGGCTGCACGCCATGACGATGTTTCCTTCGATCGTGCGTTTCAGCCAGAGTGGATTGACGATCAGGCCCTGGTCGGCGGCGACCGTGAATTTTTTGGGCCAGATGCGGCCCTTGTCCAGGTCGACCTCGACCTCGGCGATGACGGCTGCGACTGTATTACCGCGTCGGGTATAGGCAATCCCACGTCCGCTGACGGTTCCTTTCTCCGGCCGGCTCTTTGGTCCCGCCTGGCGCTTCTTCCAGTCGGCCTTGTTCGCCGCCGCCTGAAGAACGCCGACGTCGCGCGGCTCTTTGAGATGCTTCAGGCGAAATTCGATGGGATCCATGCCGGTTTCGAACGCGATTTCATCCACGAAGGATTCGCTGGCGAAGTGATCCTGAGGGCCTAGCGGGTCGCGCATATGGGCGGTTCGCAACGGAGAAGCCTTTTCGAGCAGCGCCGGGATCGACTGCCAGTACAATACCTTTATCGGGAAGGTATAGTTCTCTTCCGGATTGCCGAAGCGCGGCACGCTGTCATTCGGCCAGCCCATGAGTTGGCCAGCATAGCTGTCGCTCGGATTGCTTTCGTTCGGCGCGATGTCGCCCGCGGAAAATCCTTTCGAGCGGAGCAGATAGGCGAGGACATTCCCGCGCTTGTCGAGCGCGGCTTTGGCGAAATGCACCGACGCCGGCGCCTTGGGATCCCACCCGCTGCCTTCGAACCGCATGCCCTGAACGCGGACGGGCCGTCCGACGGCCTTGGACATGACGGCGGCATCGATCGCGGCGTCGCCCGCATCGTTGCGTCCGTAAGAGCCCGGCCCCAAACGCCAGATCGAACGGACGGCATCTTTAGGCAATCCGGTGATCGCGGCGACGCCTTCCGCCGTGTAATGCGACTTCTGAGATCCGGTCCAGACGGTTGCACTGTCACCCCGGTAATCGACGACGGCGCAGGCCGGTCCGAGGCTCGCATGGGACTGGAAGGGAAACTCGTATTCGGCCGCGACGACGCGGTCGGCCTTTTTCGCCGCCGCCTCGAACGCCTTGACGTCGGGTGGCACGTTTTGCGGATTGAAACCGCTTCCGGCGCTTTCGCGGGTTACCTTGGCTTTGCGAATGTGGTCGTAAAGTTGATCCATTTTCGGAAAGGCAGGTTCGGGATCGGACCAGGTGACCTTGAGCTTGCGCGAGGCCTGAATGGCGCCCCATTCGGTTTCGGCCACGATGCCGAGGAAGTCCTTCTCGTGCACCACCCGCGCGCCATCGATGCCTTCGATGGAATAGGCATCGACCTTGACCGGCACCGCGCCGGCCTTTGGCGGGCGGACCGTCCGGCCGTGCATCATCCCCGGCACGCGCACATCGACGATATATTCGTGCTTCCCGAAGACGATCTCGGGAATGTCGCGGCGGGGGTAGCCCTTGCCGACAATCTTGTAGTCGCTGGGCGACTTGGGTTTTGCCTGTCCCTCGGCATAGAGGAAGTTGCCGTATTGGCCGTTCCAATCGAGCGTGACGTCGAAATAGTGTCCGCCGATCAATTCGCCGTAGCTGACCTTCTGACTCGAGTCATTGGCATTCCGGATCACGCCGTCGACGACGGCCATCTGCTCCTTAGGGATGTTGAGCTTCTTGCCGGCCAGCGTGAGCAGAACGCTCCGTGCTTCGGCCGCCGCGTTGCGCAGCGGCTTGGCGCCGAGTTCGACGGCCGTCGATCCGCTGCCGCCGCCCTGGTTCACGGTGAGCGCGGAATCGCCCATGATCACGCCGACATGATCCAGCGGCACGTCCAGCTCGTCGGCGACGATCTGCGCGATCGCCACGTCGACGCCCTGACCCATGTCCATCTTGCCGAAAAAGGCGGTGACCAAACCGTCCTTGTCGATCGCGAGATAGCTGTCGAGCTGTGCCGGATCGAGCGGACGATAGAGTGGCCGGCCGGCGGCATCGGCTGCGCCCGAAAATTCTGTCATCGCCGACGGCAGGGCGAACGAGACGACGAGGGCGCCGCCGGCTTTCAAGAGCTGACGGCGATGAAGTTCAAGGGTAGGGGAGCGCGTCGGTTCTGTGGTCATGGCCGTCTCCTCACGCCTTCATCTCGTCGGCGGCGCGTTTTACCGCGCGCATGACGGCGGTGTGGCTGCCGCACCGGCATTTGAGCTGAGACAGTTCCTCCCGGATGTCGGCGTCGCTGACATGCGGGTTTTTCTCCAGCATCGCGGCCGAATAGAGGATCCAGCCATTCATGCAGAAACCGCAAAACATGGCCTGCTCGTCGATAAAGGCCTGCTGAACCGGATGCGGCTTGTCGGGCGTACCGAGACCCGCAAGCGTTTTTACCTTGCCGGTCGCAGCCGAGACCGGCGTCACGCAGGATCGGACCGGCTTGCCGTCCAGCAGAACCGTACAGGCCCCGCATTGCGCGAGCCCGCAGCCGAAATGCGGATTGTTCAGTTTCAGGTTATCGCGAAGGGCATAGAGCAGGGGCATATCCGGATCGGCATCGATCTCATGGGATCGCCCGTCGACATGAAGCGTCAGAACAGTCATCGCCGCGACCTCGAAAATTGTCTATCGGGCCGAGGCTCCTGGACGAAGTTCCGGCCCTCAGAGAGTGAAAAGGGTAAGCCGGTCATTCCGCTAATGCCAGAAGAAATCGGTCAACTATCCGTGTCGAGCGTCATTCGCCGGTGGAACCATGGGCTGGTTTCGGCGTTTCAAAGCACAATCCCGCGTATATGCGGGAGCCGCCGGAAGACGGGAGGCTAACGATGGCATCCAGACTGGTAATGCCGGCGCTGGCAGTAACGCTTTGCCTGGTGGCGAGCGCTGCGACAGCCGCCGATTTCAAGTATTACAGAACGGTCAAACACAGCGACGAGATCATGTTTCACGGGCGGTCGGTCGACGATCTTCGCGATATGCGGCCGGTCGATCCGCACGGGCTCAAGCTCGGAGAGATCGACGGCGTTCTGGTCGACGATAGCGGGCTTCTGATCGACCAGAACAAGGTCGCGGCGATCATTCTGGACGTGAGGGGGAAGATCGCGAAGAACAAGAAAGTGATCATCGGCGCGGACGATCTGAAACTCGACCCGACCAATCATGACCAGATCATCGTCAATAAGTCGGCATCCGATCTTCGCACGATGCACAACTGGGGCTCGGATTAGCCCGCGTGATCGGGCCGGATACGCCGGGATCTCGAAAATCGTCTATCGGTCCGAAGCTTCTGGACGAAGTTCGAGCCCTTAGAGCGTGACGAGGGTCAGTCGGTCATCCCCGTAATGCCGGAAGAAAACGGTCAGCTATCCGCGTCGATGGACTAGAATCAGTCTGATTGGCAGGATTTGGATGAATGTGCCGAATAATTCTATAAAGGGAAAAAAGTAATTATAGAAATAAATTGATTTTCTAAATTGTAAAGAAATAGTGATAATCGGAATAGTATTATTAAATTGCGCAACATATATTTTATTTTATAATGTAAAAATCAGAAAATTATTTCTGATTAATGAAAGAAGTGTTTTATGTCCTTCAAGATAAGGCCGTCGGTGCCTCTGCGGTCGATCCGGCTATTTCAATCACTGTTTCTCGTGGCGTTGGCAGTGGGGATTTCCGGGGCGGCCGCGGCGCAATCCGGCGCTGGAGCTCTTCCCGCGAACGCGCATAGTGAGCGATATGGTAGTGGTTGGGCCTGCGATCGCGGCTATACGAAAGCCGATGGCGGTTGCGGCGCTATTACCATTCCGGCTCATGGTTTTTTAGATTCGGTCGGCGATGGGTGGCGCTGCGAACGTGGGTATAAAAAGGGCGAAGAGGCCTGCGTGGCGATTGATCTCCCCGCGCACGCCTATCTGACGGATTCGTCTTATGGCTCGGGATGGGAATGCGAGCGCGGTTTCGAGGAGGCTGGTCAGACATGCGCTGCCATCAAACTGCCGGCCAATGCCTATATCGATGTTTCCGGCAAAAGCTGGGACTGCGCCCGAGGGTTCCGAAAGGCTGACGATTCCTGTGTCGCGGTGACGGTGCCCAAGCATGGATATATGACGGACTCGTCCTATGGCTCGGGATGGGATTGCGACAGGGGATACCAGGCAACCGGCGATACATGCGCGGCCGTAGTGGTTCCCGAGCACGGATATTTCGTGGAGTCGTCGTTCGGGGCCGGATGGAAGTGCGATCGCGGTTATCACGCGACCGGAGATGATTGCAGGCTGGTCACCATTCCGGCAAACGCCCATCTCGATTATTCCGGGAATGGTTGGGACTGCGACAGGCTCTATCGCCGACGGCAGGGGCAATGCGTTCTGGACTGACGTTTTCGGCCGTCCCGGCGACCGGTCGATGCTAGGGTGTGACCTGAACGTCCACCGACATTCCGAGTAACGCGTTTCCGGGACCGACGAAGCTCCCGGACACCGGCATGACCTGCTGAATGTTGCGGCCGACGGCGACCGGGATAAGATTGGCGCCACCGACATTCCGGTTCGTCGGATCAAACGTGATCCAACCCGCTCCGGGAACATAGATTTCTGCCCAGGCGTGGGTCGAGCCCGGTCCGACCGAGCCGAGGTAGCTGTGGTCAGGATTGTAGAGATAGCCCGAGACAATCCGGCCTCCGAAGCCGAGTGAGCGTGCGGCTTCTATGAACAGGACGGCGAAGTCACGACATGAACCCCAGCCACGATCCAGCGTTTCGATCGGTGATTGCGTGCCTTCGACCTCGCGACTTTGATAGCTGATCCAACCCGTTATTCCGGCGCTGAGGTCTTTCAGCAAAGCGAGCGTATCGGTCGGATGGCCAGCGACGAATGTGAGAGCCCAATTGTGTAAACGTCCATTCGGGTCGGCATATTGCCGGGCCGTCAGGGCGCCTAGATCGGTCCATTCATCGTCGGAATACTGAAACGGATAGTGGATGGCCGACGCCGCAACATCGAAAACGGGCCAGGCTTCGGCACTGAGATGAAGGTTGGCGACGCTATCGATCACGAGCGTGTCGGCGCTTGTCCGAAAGGTCGCCATCGCAACCGAATTCCCAAAGACGTCATGGGCCCAATTCAGCTCGGCTTCGGGTGTTACCGCAACATCATGTGAGATCAGGCGCAGGTCGCGGCTTTCCCGAGGGCGGAGTATCAGCCGGTGGGGATCGAGCCTGACGGGCTGACGGTAACGGTAGGTGGTCTTGTGATGGACCTGGAGAGGGATCACCCGAGGCTCCGATCAGTTTGACGTCTAAGCAAGATACGCCGCGACGATGCCGGACAGAATGATCCCGTCGAAGGTGCCAGCGCCGCCGATGCTGAGCATGCCGACGCTTACCTTGGAGATATCCTTCAGATGCAGCAGATCCGCGCCGACCAGCGGGCCCGTCACGCCCGCGATAAAGGCGACCGGCGGCGCATAGTCGGGCGCCAGAAATACGGCGAGGCCGGCGGCGATCAGCGGCGTTAACAACGCCGGCATACCGATTCCGATGCCGGATATCGGGCGCGCCAGCCGGTAGCAGGCGAAAATGCTGATCGCGCTCGAGAGGATCGCGGCGGTAACGATTTCCGATCCCTGCGCGATGACGAAGCGGAATTCATAGAGCACCAACAAGCTCGGGATGATGCAGCCGCCGAGATTGACGGCGATAACGGTCTCGCGCGTCATGCGAACGAATTGCGGAAACATGCCGCCGAGCCCGTAAGCGCCGAACCGCATCTCCTCCATCTCCTCGTCGCGCGGAATGCGCTTGATCGGGATATTGATGGCCCCGCCAAGGATGATCGCGAAGACGAGGAAGAAGGCGGTCGAGGCGCTCAGGTGAAGCTTCGACAGGCTGCCGAGCATCAGCCCGCCGAACAGCAGCGGGAAGAGGACCAGGAGCACCAGAAAGACGAAGATGGATAGGATAATGGGAAAGCGCATGCTTGCTCCTTTGGGGGAGGAACTCGGTCAGCTGCTGCGATGGACAATGAGGCCGTGTTTCTCCAAACCAGCGACGACCTCTTCGGCGTGTTCGGGGCCGCGCGTCTCGATAGTAAAGCCGATAATGACCCGTTTTGCGACGACCGAGGTCAGTAACCGGGAATGGGTGACGTCGATGATGTTGCCGCCCGCCGCCGCGACGATGTCGACGATCTTGGCGAGGCTGCCCGGCCGGTCCCGGATCTCGACCTGTATGTTGAGTAACCGTCCCGTTTTCACCTGCTGGCGGAGAAGCACATAGGCGAGGAGGCGGGCGTCGATATTGCCGCCGCTGATGACCACGCCGACTTTTTTGTCGCCGAACAGGTCCTGCCGCGTCGCCAAGGCAGCCAGTCCGGCCGCCCCTGCGCCTTCGCCGAGCGTCTTTTCGACGGTGAGAAGAAGAGAGATCGCCGCCTCGAGTTCGGCTTCGGTGGCGAGAATGATTTCCTCGACATAGTCGTGGATGACGGGGACCGTGCGAGAGCCCGGCGTCTTGACGGCGATGCCTTCCGCAATCGTGTCGCCGGCGCAGGGTACCGCCATGTCATGGATCACATTGTGCATCGACGGGTACAGCGCGGCTTCGACTTCGTAGACTTTCGTCTTGGGCGACGTGCCTTTGACGGCGATCGCGATACCCGAGATCAAACCGCCGCCGCCGATCGGGACGACGATAGAATCGAGATCCGGCACCGCTTCGCACATTTCCAGACCGACCGTGCCTTGACCGGCGATGATCTTGTCATCGTCATAGGGGTGAACCATGACAAAGTTATGGGTTTTCAGGATCTCGCTCGCCCTGTCGCTGCAATCGGCGAGCGTTTCTCCGGAAAGAACGATTTCGGGGCCGAACCGCTGGGTCTGCTCGATTTTTACCTGCGGAGTCGTTTCCGGCATGATGATCGTGGCCGGAATGCCCATGCGCTGGGCGTGATAGGCGACCGCTTGTGCATGATTGCCGGCGGAGACCGCCAACACGCCCCGCTTGCGCTCTTCGTCAGAGAGACTGGAAAGCTTCGTATAAGCGCCTCGTTCCTTGAAGGACGACGTGAATTGGAGGTTTTCGAATTTGAGCCAGACCTCCGCGCCGAGAATATCCGAGAGCGTGCGCGAATAGAGCATCGGCGTCTTGAGAACCTGCCCCTCAAGAAGCCGCGCGGCGGCGTGGATATCTTCGATCGAAACGGTCATGCCCTCGGCACCTCCTTGGCTCAATAACGCTCGGCCCCGAGTGCGGCGTCAAGCCCCGCGTGCGGTCCATAAGTCATAGGGATCAGATAGATTTGATGTGAGCCACAAACAGGGCGGGGCCGTCAGTACAGAAACGGAAATAGCGCCCAGCTTCGGCGCCGGTACTCGCCATATTCCGGAAACGTCTCGCGCATCTTCGTCTCCTCGACACGGCAGCGCACCAGGACCCCGATGAGGAAGAAGAGGGTTGCGATTAGGCTGCGCCATTGGCCGACCGCGATCGCGGTTCCGATAAAACCCGCCAGCATGCCGGTATAAATCGGATGCCGGACATAATGATACGGCCCGGTGCGGACCAGGCGATGATCGTCCTTGAGCGTGATCGTGCCGCTCCAGTCACGCCCCAAATGGCGTCGCGCCCAGACGGCGAACCCCAGACCGAGCGCGACGATCGATGTGCCCGCGATATCCAGAAATGTCGTGTTGGGCAGAAAGCGCTCGATCAGAAAGCCCCAACTCGGCGCTGGCGGGATCAGCAAGGCGGCCGCGAGGATAAACGGAACGCCATGAAGCCAGCGTTCCGAGACCGGCTCCTTCCAGCGCGTCGTCTTCACGTCCCGCGCCGCGACCATCCAATAGATGAGCCATGCGATCCAGAGAATCGGGATGGCGGCGCGTGAAACGGTGCCTAACATGAACGTCTTTCGGTTCGCGGGGTCATCTTGGCGTGCAACCAGGGCAAAGCGATCTCGTGCCCTGAAGGGATAACACGACGCCCGCTGTTAAAACGATGCCTCAAATTTTATCTG
Organism: uncultured Alphaproteobacteria bacterium; assembly: GCA_963821875.1. GTDB lineage: Bacteria > Pseudomonadota > Alphaproteobacteria > CAVTAV01 > CAVTAV01 > CAVTAV01. The sequence goes on along the minus strand of CAWGFE010000002.1, from coordinate 2,546,956 downwards.
GAACGCCAAGGCGTTATTGATGGCCGGGTCCGTATTCGGATTGATGATATATTGTGCGTCCGTCTGTACGCCAAACCAACTCCTCAGCTGGGTTAGATAGGTCAGTTCGATCGATGTCTCGGCGGCGTTGGCCGGATCTCCGAGGAGTTGCTGGTCTCGCAGATAATGGGAGCCATTCAAGGCGATTGCGGCGGCCAGTCCAAACTGATCGAGCGGCCGGTGTGGAACGAAACCATGGGCAACGGCCCCGATCCCGACATATTTCGAAAAGCGGTTGGTTCGCTCATCCGCGATCCCGAATTGCAGAAAGCTCGAGATGTAGCGCCTGGGGTGATGCTCCCGCCGGTAGACCAGAAAATCGGCGACCGCGTAGGCGCCGCTACTGCCGCGCCGTTGTACAGGCCGGCCAAACGAATCCAATGTGCTCAGATCCGAAAACGTGGCGGTGTAATGCCATACGCCAAAGGCGATCTTGCCGTGATAGGGCGGCTGGCCCGCGATGCGCCTGAGTATCGACCGTTTCGTGTCGAACCGGTGACCGTTCCCGATGCCTGTATGGTAGTCGAGTTCCGACACCAAGAGGACCCCGTCGCCACGATTGAACAGGGCCGTCGTGTCCTTCGCATGTCTTATCGGCGCGCCGTCGAGAATGGCGGCTCTGACGGTAAGGCGAGGGATCGGTCGATAGGAAACGCGAGCGCCCAGGGCGGTATAGGGAAAGATTGACGGGCCGGCCGCGCCGCTTTGCGAGAAGTCCGGGCCGATCCCGAACGAACTGTTCATGAACAGGCCGGCCGTATGGGCCTGGTAGAATTCGCCGCTGACGTCATATCTGCCCGCAAGTATCGAGATAGTCTTACCACCGCTGACATATTGGATCCACGCCTGATAGAGATACGCGCTGGCCGGGGCGGCGATATTGCTGAGTTCCTGAGCGTCGCCGACGAAATCGCTCGGGTCTCGCCCGTGAATGACAAGGCCATTGAAGAAGACCGAGATGCCTTTAAGCCCGGCGAGCCGGTCGCCGTCGAGCGATGCTTGAAGATTCAGCAAGCCGGAATAGGTAGCGCCGCGTTTTTTACCTCCCGACACATCCACGCCGATGTCGCCGTCGTATCGAAAATTGAGGTCGACGCCGTGATTCTTCAGGTTCTGTTTCGCGATATCCCACGGCGCAGCCACCGATGAACTGGTCCACAAGCAGGCGATCACGATCATCAGAAGGATCGGACGTGGCGTCTTTCCGGGGAGGTCTGGCGATGCGTTCTTCGAGGCGCGCCTCGTTAAGTCGCGAATGTTCCCCATGCCCCGACGCTGCGTTATGAGTTAGCCGGTGAAGTCGACCCCGGACCCGAGTGTATCAGTTCTTGAAAAAATAGAAATTATCGCGAGGCGTGTTCGTGTGTCATGAATGAGAGGCGATCCGAAAATCAACCCGCCATCGTCTGGTTCCGCGACGATTTGAGACTGGCCGACAATCCGGCGTTTCACGCGGCCGCGGCGAGCGGGCGGCCGCTGATTTGCGTCTATGTTTTCGATGAAGAAAGCGGTGGTCTTCGCCCTTTGGGCGCTGCGGCCAAGTGGTGGCTGCACGGATCGCTTGCCGCTCTCGGTGATGCGTTGCGGTCGCTCGGCGGCCAGCTTCTTGTTCTGAGAGGGGCGGCGGATAGGGTTGTCGAGGCGCTCGCCTCGCAGGCCGATGCCCGTGGGGTTTACTGGAACCGACGATATGACGCGGCGGGCCGCGCTGTCGATACGCGGCTGAAATCGGCCCTTAAAGGCCGAGGGATCGCGGTGGAAAGCTTCAAGGGCGCTCTGCTGCATGAACCCTGGACGGCAAAGAACAAGTCCGGGGAGCCGTTTCGGGTCTTCACGGCGTTCTGGCGCGCGGCCAATCGACTGGCCGAGCCACCGGAACCGCTGCCGATCCCCTCCGGGCCGTCGTTTCACGCCTTGCCCGAGCACGTCGTCGCCGCATCGATCGATCTTGCCGACTTGCGCCTGCAGCCCGAAAGGCCGGATTGGGCCGACGGTTTGCGGGCGGCATGGGGGCCGGGTAAGTCCGGCGCTTGGCATTGTCTCACGCATTTCGTCGACAAGCGCCTGCATGGCTATGCCGATGGAAGGGATCGTCCGGATCGATCCTCGACATCTCGTTTATCGCCCTATCTCCGCTTCGGAAATATCTCGCCGCGACAGATCTGGCATGCCGCCGGAACCGCCGAGCCCTCGCGCGATCTCGACAAGTTCCTCACCGAGCTTGGCTGGCGCGAATTCTGTTATCACCTGCTGTATCACAACCCGGATCTCGCCAGCCGAAACATCCAGCGGCGGTTCGATGCGATGCCGTGGCGGGATGATCCCGAGGCCTTGCGGGCATGGCAACGCGGGCGCACCGGTTATCCGATCGTCGATGCCGGTATACGCGAGCTTTGGGCGACCGGCTGGATGCACAATCGCCTCCGCATGATCGTGGCATCCTTCCTCACAAAGCATCTGCTGATCGACTGGCGGGAAGGCGAAGCCTGGTTCTGGGACACGCTGGTCGATGCCGATCCCGCCAATAATCCCGCCAGCTGGCAATGGGTCGCCGGCAGCGGCGCCGACGCCGCGCCCTATTTCCGGATCTTCAATCCTGTTCTGCAAGGCGAGAAATTCGATCCCGACGGCGCCTATGTCCGCCAATGGGTGCCGGAGCTTGCGGCCTTGCCGGCATCAATCATCCACAAACCCTGGACGGCCAAGCCGGCCGAGCGAGCGGCGATCGAGAATTATCCCGATCCGATTATCGAACACGGCTTTGCCCGACGCCGCGCACTCGAAGTCTTCGCGAAGACGAAAGGGGAATGGATCCGGCGGTCCTCCTCAAATTGACAGACCAATGCGGCCGGGAGCAAACTGCCAACAGGTAGATACGACCTGCCGTCTGCGCCCTTACGGGTTCGGTGAACGTATCGATCTTGTCAGATCTCCTTTGCCCGGCGAGCGGGTCGGAAATGCAGGCGCCGACGTTCCTGTTCGCCGCAGCAGAGGGTTACATCATGCGTGACTTCCGTGATGCCAAGGTCATGGCGCAAACGCTGCGCCAGGCCTTTTTCGACAGACATATTTCCGTCGGCCATAGTGAATGCCTCGAAATCGTCTCGCGGCAATTCGGCTTCGATAACTGGAATATCCTCGCCGCCAGGATCGCCAGTGCGGCACCGATGCGGCCGGCTGAGAAGGACGACGAGACTTCTCTATTGCTCGTTTTGCTCAAGGTCTCAGCACGAGGTCACCAAGCTCGTCGCGGGATCGTGGGCGTTTATTTGCGAGACCTGCATCGACCTGTGCGACACGATCGTCCTCGATGACGACATAGACGTCTTGCTGGGCGAAGATCGGCTCGGTGGGGCGGCTCTGAGGGACCTCATCGACTCAAGATCGACGGAGAATTTGTCCGACTTGTGCGTGAAAGCTGAACGGCTTCTCTCTCAGTGGAACCTTGGGCTGAAGATCGCGGAGATAGCCGAGGCTCGGCGGGAGCCGGATGCCGACTCCGCGGAATCCGATTTCGAACGCCACCTGCTTGAAATTTTGACCCGCAAGTCGCCATCCGGCCTGATGGCTTATATCCGGCAGACCGAAAGGTCGAAGGCCGGTATCGAACGAATTCTCGCCGCGGCATTTGATATCCTGGCGGAGCGAGGGCGCGCGCCGTAAACGCCACAATGGTCTTGGCCAAGCCCTTCCTTCCGCGCAGTATGGGCGTGGAGCGAAGGGGGATCATATGCGTCGCGTCAGGGTTCATACTGTCAAGTGGATCGCCACGAGCCTGCTAGCCGCCGGACTTTCCGGTGCGATTCCGGCAATAGCCGATGCTCAGTCGGATGTCGTTGCAGGGACTTTCACGGTCGAGCGGCCGACTCTGGTCTCTCTCGGCTTCGAATGGCGGATCGCCGGAGACGACAATCGCAATGCGACCGTCGCCGTCAGCTATCGCAAGAAGGGCGAAAGCGCCTGGCATAAGGGCTTGCCGCTTTTCCGTTTGCAGAACGAACCCGTTACCGGCGGCTCGGATCAGCTGAGATCCGGGACGGGAACCTATTACACCTACACCGCGCCCGACATGTTCGCAGGCAGCGTTTTCGATCTCCGGCCCGATACCGAGTACGAATGCCGCTTCGTCCTGTCGGATCCCGACGGTGTTGGCGGTCTCGCAGAACACACGCTGACGGTGCGTACCCGGAACGTACCGACCGAGGCCAAGGGAGGGCACGTATATCACGTCTATCCCTATGGCTATAAGGGGCCGAAGAAGCAGCCGGCTTTCACCGGTCTGCTGGCGGCCTATTACATGGGATCGGACGAATCCGACCATTCGAATGTGCTGCCGCCGCGTGTGAGGCCCGGCGATGTCATTATCGTTCATGCCGGCGTCTATAAGGATCATCGCCTCCACTACGGTGGTTTCGATCCCAAACTCGCCGCCTATGGCACGCCGTTCGACGGCACCTACTACCTCACCCAAAGTGGCACGCCGGACAAGCCCATCGTGATCAAGGCGGCGGGCGACGGCGACGTCGTTTTCGATGGCGACGGGAACTACAATCTCTTCAACGTGATGGCGGCCAACTACAATTACTTCGAGGGCATAACCGTTCGGAATACCCAGGTGGCCTTTCTGGCGGGCATCAAGAATATCGCCGGCGTCAGCGGCTTTACGTTGACACATTCGAAGATCGAGGATGTCGGGCGAGGCGTTCAGGACGATTGGGCCGGCTCGAAGGACTTCTATATCGCCGACGATGTCTTTATCGGCCGGCATGATCCGGCCAAGCTGCTCGGCTGGTGGCCGGCGGCCGTCTGGAGCAAGTTTCCCGGATTTCCCCAACTCCTCACGTCGGAATATGCCGTGAAGGTGTATGGCCAGGGCCACGTCGTCGCCTACAATTATGTCGCCAACTGGCATGACGGCATCGATGTCGCGACCTATGGAACGCCGAGTTCGGATCCCGACAAAGTTCCGGTGTCGATCGACTTCTACAACAACGATTTCAGTAATATCGACGACAATTGCATCGAGGCCGATGGCGGCGCGCACAATATCCGTGTCTTTCGCAACCGGTGCTTCAATTCCGCCGCCGGCGGTTTGAGCGCGCAGCCGATTTTCGGCGGCCCCGCCTATTTCTTCCGCAATATCGTCTACAACACGACGAGCGGCGGACCGCTGAAGCTCTATGATGGCGCCGCCGGCATTCTGGTCTATCAGAACACGCTGTTCGGCGCAGGAACGCTGGTCGGTCCGGTCTCCAACGTCCATTTCCGTAATAATCTGATCCTTGGCGACGGCTGGGCCGATCCGGTCTTCAATCCGCGCACTTATACGAATTATTCGACGTCGGATTACAATGGCTTCCGGCCGAACCCGGGTGTCAAGGACGCCTTCGAGTGGACCTCGCCGGCCTTCAGGAAGAGGGCCGACTACGCCAAGGACCTGGTGGTCCGGAAGTTCAAGTCACTGACAGCCTATCAAAAGGCGACAGCCCAGGAGCGACACAGCGTGCTCGTGGACTACGCCACGTTCGAACACGTGACCGAGCCCGACAAGTCCGATCCGCAGCGCCTCTATGACCCTAAGAATTTCGATTTCCGCCTGAAGCCCGGGTCCGCCGCCATCGATAAGGGTCAAGTGCTGCCCAACATCACCGATGGCTACAAGGGCCGGGCGCCCGATCTCGGCGCCTATGAACTCGGACAGGCGATTCCGCGTTATGGACCGAGGTCCTGATTTTCTGTGTTGGCTCGCTGATGATCTGGCTGGGGGACCTGGATTCGAACCAGGGCTGCTCGGGTCAGAGCCGAGAGTTCTACCGCTAAACTATCCCCCATCATCGGGCCCGTTTTGTCGGGCGCGGACGCTGGTTTTTGGGTAGCCATTAAAAAGCCCGCTTTGTGGGCCGTCGGCGACGCGCGGCACAATAAACCGAATGGCCGATCTGTCAATTCCCTCCGCGGACAAAAAATTCACGCAGTCGTGTGCGCATAGGCCACCACATTTATACGAACCAGTCTGTTCGGACGCGTGAAATTAATGATAGAGTCATGGTTGAAAATGGAACGCGTCAGACCGTGGGTCTCGACATTGGAATCAGAATTAGTTCGAAGCGCCGGTCCTTGGCGGCGCGCGCATCCTTTCGCCCCAAAACGAGGGCGGTGGAGGCATGTTTACGCCGCAGTGGATCTGGGAACGAATAATTGCCGCATGCTTGTGGCGAAGCCCGCCCGGTCGGGCTTCAGGGTCATCGATTCCTATAGCCAGATCGTCCGGCTCGGCGAGGGGCTGGCCTCCACGGGGCGCCTGAGCGATACCGCCGTGGGTCGAACCATTGACGCCCTCAAGACCTGTGTCGACAAGATGCAACGCCGGCGCGTCACCCGGGTCCGGTGTGTCGCGACGGAAGCGTGCCGGATGGCGGTGAATTGCGGTGAATTCGTTCAGCGCGTGCGCGACGAGACAGGGCTGGATTTCGATATCATCCCGGCCGACGAGGAATCCCATCTCTCGGTTTCCGGCTGCGAAAGCCTGCTGCTGGCCGGCTACGACAAGGCCATCGTGTTCGACATCGGCGGCGGCAGCACCGAAGTGAGCCTGGTGTCGGTCAGGGACCGGCGCGTGCACGGCGTCATCGGGTCGGTTTCGGTGCCGTGCGGCGTGGTGACCCTGTCGGAACGGTTCGAGGAACCGGCGGCGAATGGCGGCGGACCCCGGAATGGCGGCAAGGCCGGCAGCGAGGTGCTCAGCGATTTCGACTATCAGGCCATGGTCGAGGTCGTGCGGGAAAAATTTACGTCGTTCGAGGCCGAGCATCGGATCTCGGACGTGGTAGCGGGTAGCAAGGTGCAGATTATCGCAACATCCGGAACGGCGACAACATTGGCGGGCCTGCATCTGGGGCTCAAACGGTATGACCGTAAACGCGTGGACGGCGCCTGGGTCGATCGCACGTCGCTGTTCGCCATGGTGCGGCGATTGCGCTCGATGACGCTCGAACAGAGGGCCAGCCAGCCCTGTGTGGGTTGGAACCGGGCCGATCTCATCGTCGCCGGCTGCGCCATTCTCGAGGCGATCTGCGGCCATTGGCCGTTCGAGCGCATCCAGGTCGCCGATCGAGGTTTGAGAGAAGGCGTGTTGCTCCAACTGATGGAGCGCGAAGACCGCGTCGACGGGGCGGCCTGAGCCATGGCGGGATCCAAGAAAACGTCCGGGCCGAGGGGCGGCGCGGCGCGCAAGCTGACAACGAGGGTCAAGACGGCGCGGGGCCGCAAGCTTTCCTCGACGCGATGGCTTCAGCGCCAGCTCAACGATCCCTATGTCGCGGCCGCCAGGGCGCAGGGCTATCGCTCGAGGGCGGCGTTCAAACTGGCCGAGCTGGACGATCGCTTCAAGTTTCTAAAGCCCGGAGCGCGTGTCGCCGATCTCGGGGCGGCGCCCGGCGGGTGGTGCCAGATCGCGGCGGAACGCGTTCATGCGGGCGAGGGCGGCAAGGGGCCGCATGGCAAGGTCGTCGGCATCGATATCACACCGGTCGAGCCAATTCAGGACGTCACATTGCTCGAAGGCGATATCTATGACGACGCTGCGCTCGAACAGGTGAGGGAAGTGCTGGGCGGGACGGCCGATGTGGTGCTCAGCGACATGGCGGCGGCGTCCACGGGCCACCGCCAGACCGATCACATCAGAATCATGGCGCTGTGCGAAGCCGCGCTGGATTTCGCCATGGAAATTCTGAGCCCCGGCGGCGCCTTTGTCGCCAAAGTTCTGAAGGGTGGCACGGAAGATCAGCTGCTCAACGCCATCAAGCGGGACTTCGAGTTCGTGCGCCACGCCAAACCGTCGGCCAGCCGGTCGGATTCGGCGGAGGCCTATATCGTCGCGATGGGGTTTCGGGGGCGGAAAACGCCGGAATCCACCCCGGAAAACGGATAAAATGCCCCTGGACGAAACGGAAAACTTCACACTACCAATCTAGTGTCGGGCGTGGCATAGTCCGCGCCAATTCGCGAGACGGGGTGACTATGGAAATACGCGAGGCGCTTACTTTCGACGACGTTCTTCTGGAACCTAACCACTCGGCCGTCTTGCCTGCCGCTGTCGACACCCGATCAAAGCTGACCCAAAATATAGAACTTGGCGTGCCCCTGCTTTCGGCCGCCATGGATACGGTGACTGAAGCCCGTCTGGCGATCGCCATGGCTCAGGCGGGCGGCATCGGCGTCGTTCATCGTAATTTGTCCGACCGACGGCAGGCCGAGGAAGTCGAGCAAGTCAAAAAATTCGAATCCGGCATGGTGGTGAATCCCGTCACCATCCATCCCGATCAGACTTTGGCCGAGGCGTTCGATCTGATGAAGCGCTTCCGGATCTCCGGTATTCCCGTCGTCGAACGCGGCGCGGGGGACAAGCCGGGCCGGCTCGTCGGTATCGTGACCAACCGAGACGTTCGCTTCGCCACCGATCAAGGTCAGCGCATCAGCGAGTTGATGACCAAGGAAGACCTGATCACGGTCAGCGAGGGCGTTTCCAGCGGCGAAGCCCGCCGCCTGCTTCATCAACACAGGATCGAGAAGCTGCTCGTCGTCGACGACGAGTATCATTGCATCGGGCTGATCACGGTGAAGGATATCGAAAAGGCGCAGCTTCACCCGAATGCCTGCAAGGACGAGAAGGGCCGCCTGCGCGTGGCGGCGGCGACGACGGTCGGTGACGCCGGGTTCAACCGGGCGCTCGCGCTGATCGACGCCGAATGCGACGTGATCATTCTCGATACGGCCCATGGTCATTCCCAGCGCGTGCTGGAACAGGTCGAGCGCATCAAGAAGCACAGCAATTACGTTCAGGTCGTCGCCGGCAATGTCGCGACGCGCGACGGTGCGAAGGCGTTGATGGATGCGGGCGCGGACGGAATCAAGGTCGGTATCGGTCCCGGTTCGATCTGCACGACCCGCGTGGTCGCGGGCGTCGGCGTACCGCAACTCAGCGCGATTTTGGACACGGTCGAGATCTGCCGCGAGCGCAACATTCCGGTCGTCGCCGATGGCGGCGTACGCGCTTCGGGCGATCTGGCCAAGGCCGTCGCCGCAGGGGCCAACGCCGTCATGATCGGCAGCCTGCTTGCAGGCACGGAAGAAGCACCGGGCGAGGTGTTCCTCTATCAGGGCCGATCCTACAAGGCGTATCGCGGCATGGGCTCGGTTGGCGCGATGGAGCGTGGATCGGCCGATCGCTACTTCCAGGAAGACATCAAGGATAGCTTGAAACTTGTCCCGGAAGGTGTTGAAGGACAAGTACCTTATAAAGGTTCGGCGGCCGCCGTCCTGCATCAGTTGATCGGCGGCTTGCGGGCGTCGATGGGCTATGTCGGCGGCGCGACGATCGACGAGTTCCAGAAGAAGGCGAACTTCCGTCGCATCACCAATGCCGGCCTGCGCGAAGGCCATGTGCATGACGTGGTGATCACCCGCGAATCTCCAAATTATCCTTCGGCGCGATAAGCCGACGGCAACGGCACCGCCATGCGCCGCGCCGCCCGGATTCAATCTGCCATAGAACTCGTTGACGACGTCGAGGCGAGCCTTGCGACCCGGGGCGTCGCCGCCGATCGGTTGATCGACGTTTATTTCCGCTCGCGGCGCTATGCCGGGGCCGGCGACAGGCGTGAAATCATCCGGCTCGTCTACGGCGTCATCCGGAATCGCGGCCTGCTGATCTGGTCGCTGGACCTGAAAGACGGGCAGAGGCCGTCCGGGCGGCAACTCGTCCTCGCCTTTCTCGCCGCCGTCGAGCACGAGACCGACGCCACGATCACCAATGACTTTTCAGGCGGTCGTTTCGCGCCTGCTCCTTTGTCCGCGTCCGAACGCCGGCTCATGGACCGTCTGTCCCACGAGGATTCGATGGCGAATGCGCCGCTTTGGGCTCGGTATAATGTGCCGGAATGGCTGGTCGCCCCGCTCGAAGAGAGCCTCGGTGAGCGTTTGAACGAGGAATTGGAAGCGCTTGGCGGGCGGGCGAGCGTCGATCTGCGCGTCAATTCGCTCAAAGCCGATCGTAACGGCGTGCAGGTGGATCTGGCCAAAGCCGAAATCGAGACGGAAGCATGCCCGTTTTCGCCGGTTGGCTTGCGCCTGACCGGTACGGGCCGCGTGACCGATTTGCCGAGCTATCGCGATGGCCTCTTCGAAATTCAGGACGAAGCGGCGCAGGTCGCGAGCCTCTTGGCTGAGCCCGAACGCGGCATGACTGTCGTCGATCTTTGCGCCGGCGCGGGCGGTAAAACGCTCGCGTTGGCCGCGCGGATGGGCAATAGCGGCACCATTCACGCCTATGACGTGGATAGGGCAAGGCTGGAAGAGTTGGACCGGCGGTCGAGGCGGGCCGGTGTGACCATCGCCTATGCGCGTACGCTGCCGGACAGTGCTGATCGGGCCAAGGTGCTCGACGGCATTGTGGGCAGCGCCGATCGCGTCGTTCTTGACGTCCCCTGCAGCGGTACGGGCACGTGGCGGCGCAATCCGGAAGGCCGCTGGCGCCTGACCCCGGACCTGCTGGATGCCAATTGCGAACGGCAGAAGGCCTTGTTGAAGGAAGGCGCGGTCCTTGTGAAGCCCGGCGGCCGGCTGATCTATATGACCTGCTCCATTCTGAAGCGCGAGAACGCGGACAACGCCGACGACTTTCTGACCGCGAACCCGGCATTTAGGGCCGTCGACTATCGCGCCGTCTGGCAAAAGGCGATCGGTCCGGAGCCGGCCGAAAGCGCCAGCGGCGAGGCCCCGTATCTGACCCTGACCCCGGCGCGTCACGGGACCGACGGGTTCTTTGTGGCTGTTTTTGAGCGTAAAATACCCTAGCCAGACTTTGTGACCGCGTTTGAGGGATGTCCCGATGACGGTTGAGGCGAAATTTGTGGCGTTGACGTTCGGGATGATGGCGGCCCTGACGCCAGCCTTAGGGGCCTGCGCGGCCGACAACGATCATCTCGCGGCCCAACGCGAACACAATCGCGAGGTGGCCGCCGAGTTGGTCAAGAAGGGCGACCGCTATCTCGGACGCGGCGATACCACCACGGCGCGGAAGTTGTACGAGCGGGCATTGGTCGCAAATCCGGCCAGCGTGCCGGCGCTGCGACAACTGGGAATCGCCTATCAGGCCGTTGGCGCCTATACCCAGGCGATGAAGTATTGCCGGCTGGCGCTCGATCTCAAGCCGGATGACGTCGCCAGCCTGAGCTGCTGGGGTGCTTCCGCCGCCAATCGCGAGGAGTTCGAGCTGGCGCTTGAAACCTACAGGAAAATCAAGACGTTATGTCAAGGCAAGTGTGCCGAGGCCAAGGCCGTGCGACGGGAATTGAAGAAGAATTTCCCGGTGCAATGGCGTAGCCGGAAGCACTAGAAAATCCGGGTTCCTGGATGCTGGACAGGCCGGAATTCCGACTGTAGTTTCGCGCGATGACAGACCGGATTTTGATCATCGATATGGGCGGGCAGGTGACCCAGCTCATTGCGCGGCGGGTTCGTGAAGGCGGGGTCTATAGCGAGATCGTTCCTGTCCAGAAATCCGAAGAGGCGCTCAAGACTTTCAATCCGCACGCGATCATTCTGTCGGGCGGTCCGGCTTCCATTACGGCCGAAGATGCGCCGCGCGTGCCCATGGCGGTATTCGAGATGGGCGTGCCGGTGCTCGGGATCTGCTATGGCCAGCAGGCCATGTGCGCCCAGCTTGGCGGCAAGGTGGCCACTTCCGATCATCGGGAATATGGCCGCGCCTTTCTGAAAATCGTCGACGATTGCGCGCTGTTCGAGAATCTCTGGCCGGTGAATTCCCGCGAACAGGTCTGGATGAGCCACGGCGACCGGGTCGAGGCCTTGCCCCCGGGCTTCCGCGTTGTCGGCACCAGCGACGGCGCGCCGTTTGCCGCCATCGCCGACGATAAGCGGAAGTTCTATGGCGTCCAGTTCCATCCCGAAGTCGTGCATACGCCGCGCGGCGGGGAGCTTCTGAACAACTTCACGCGCCATGTCGCCGGCTGCAAGGGCGACTGGACCATGACCGCCTTCCGCGACACCGCGATCCGACAGGTCCGCGAGCAGGTCGGCAAGGGCCGGGTCATTCTCGGCCTTTCGGGCGGCGTCGATTCCTCCGTCGTCGCCGTGCTGCTGCATGAGGCGATCGGCGACCAGCTCACCTGCGTCTTCGTCGACACCGGGCTGATGCGGGCGAAGGAAGCCGACGAGGTCGTCTCGCTCTTCAAAGGCCACTATAACATTCCGCTCGTTCACGTTGATGCGACGGAGCTTTTTCTCGGCAAGCTCGACGGCATCAGCGATCCCGAACAGAAGCGCAAGATCATCGGCGCGACCTTCATCGATGTGTTCGAGGACGAAGCCAAAAAGATCGGCGGCGCCGAATTCCTGGGCCAGGGCACGCTCTATCCCGATGTCATCGAGTCCGTCTCGGCGACCGGCGGACCCAGCGTGACGATCAAGTCGCATCATAACGTCGGCGGGCTGCCGGAACGCATGAATATGAAGCTCGTCGAGCCGTTGCGCGAACTCTTCAAGGATGAAGTGCGGGAACTCGGCCGCGAACTTGGCCTGCCCGAGAAATTCGTCGGCCGCCATCCGTTCCCCGGCCCGGGCCTCGCCATCCGCGTGCCCGGCGAGATCAGCCGCGAAAAGCTCGAAATCCTGCGCAAGGCCGATGAGATCTACCTCGAGGAAATCCGCCTGCACGGGCTCTACGACGCCATCTGGCAGGCTTTCGCCGTCCTCCTGCCAGTCCGTACCGTCGGCGTGATGGGCGACGAACGCTCCTACGACTATGTTTGCGCCCTCCGCGCCGTCACCTCCACCGACGGCATGACCGCCGACTACTACCCCTTCGACCACGCCTTCCTCGGCGCGACCGCGACCCGGATCATCAACGAGGTGAAGGGGATCAACCGGGTGGTTTACGACGTGACGTCGAAACCGCCGGGGACGATTGAGTGGGAGTGAGGGGAAACGGCGGCGATTGGCGGCTCTGGCGTAGAATTTCGCAGAAAATACAATGACTTTCGGGCAGTGCTGACCGCTGCCCAGGGCGCATCATCAATGGAAATGACAAGTCTATCAAGCCATTGAAATCGTTAAGTTTATCGGATTTCCGGGTGCGGCTCGCAGCTTGTAGCAGATCAATCTGACGGTATTTTTGACGGTGCCTTTCATATCCGACCCAGATTCCAGAAAGTACCGTCGCGTGTTTTTGGGCCCTGACGGTACTTTTTTCACATCAACGCTTTGAAATATATAGAAAAATCGCCTGCTGGGTGACGTTTCCGCGCTGACGGTACTTTAGTTATCGACATACATAGTTCGCAGCTGTCGTCCGATGTCCCGGACCTGATTTCGTGTCGTCGGGTGGACGAGCCTGACGCTGGGAGGAGAAGGCTGACGCGATCTTACTTGGTCCATCATCGCAACTATGTTTGCATCCGAAATTAACGGCGATAGGCGCTTCGAGCCCGTATGGGAACTTGGTTGGACTTTGAATATCCCATTAGGGCGGACAAGGACGGCACTGCCGTGCAGGCTGCGGAGACATCAGCGGGGACGGTGGTCAATCTAGGCGTGCCCTCAGAGATCTTATCGAACAGCATTCCGCTTTGATGGTTGTCGGCAATTGTGTGTTATCAGGAAGTGTGCTAGATGCCATATATGTCTGTTAATATGATTATATGAGCCAGATATGGCAGTTAAAGTAAGTTCTCTGAATGCCCGGAGAGCCCTTGAGGCGCTGGGAGCTAACATCAAGACGGCTCGTCTGAAACGGCGAATCTCGGTGAAGGGATTTGCCGAGCGGGTCGGTGTGTCCGAGAGAACCGTCATCCGACTGGAAAAGGGCGATGACGGCGTCAGCATCGGCACGCTGGCCATGGCCTGCCTCGTGCTTGGCGAGATCGACCGGATTTCGGACTTCCTCGATCCGGGGTCCGACGATACCGGACTGTTGCTTGACAGGCAGACGTTGCCGAAGCGGATCGATCGGAAGCGAGGACCCAGAGCCGACCGGATCGGCCAAGGAAGAAACCGCTCTTCCGGATAGCGATGATGATGAAGGGGTCGGTTTCTGATGCCGGAAGCGATCGTCGCCCTCGGCGAAGGCAAGCAGGTTGTCGGGCGGTTGCGGTTCGAGACTGATGGCCGACGCCAGCATTCGCAATTCGAATACGCCGCCGAGTGGCTAGTGGCGCCCGACCGCTTCGCGCTCTCTCCCGGCCTGCCGCTTCGTGAGGGTGGCCATTTCAGCGCAGGCCGCGGCGACCGCCGTTCGGCGCTACCTGGGTGTTTTTCCGACGCCGCACCGGATTCCTGGGGGCGCGCGCTGATGACCAAGGCCTTGGGCGGCGGTCTCAGCGAGTTCGATTATCTGGTGCTCTCGGACGACCGCACCCGGCAGGGCGCATTGCGGTTTCTCGGAGACGACATGGAGCCGCTGTCCGACCTGACGCCGCCAATCCCGCGACTGGTCGAGCTCGACCGCCTGCGCGCGCTCGCGCACCGCTTCGAGCGCGATCCCGGTGGTGCAGAGGAAGAAGCCCGCGATCTGGCCGGTGTCGCCGGATCGCTCGGCGGCGCCCGTCCCGAAGGCCAATGTTGAAGGCGATGGACATCTTTGGATCGCCAAGTTCACGTCCGCTCAGGACACCAAGCCGGTCGAACGCGTCGAGGTCGCCACGCTCAAGCTGGCGGCGAAATGCGGCTTGCGGGTCGCCGAAGCAAAACTCGAGATGCGCGATAGCGACAGCCCGATTGCGTTCATCCGACGGTTCGATCGCCGCGGCAACACGCGGATCCCGTTTATTTCGGCGCGTACCGCGCTCGACTGGGACAGCGACGAAGGCGGGTTCTACACGGACATCGCCGACGTGATCCGCCAGATTTCGAGCAAGCCCGTCGACGATCTGCATGAACTCTGGCGGCGGATCGTCTTCACGATCCTCGTCTCCAACAAGGACGATCATCTGAAGAACCACGGCTTCATCTATGCCGGCGGGGATCGGTGGCGGCTGTCACCGGCCTTCGATATCAACCCCTCGCCGTCACGACACAGGGTGCTGGAGACCGGTATCATGCAGGGCGGGTCGTTCGACGCGTCGCTCGATATCGCGCTGGAGGCATGCGAATTCTTCGACTTGAAGCTTGAGAAAGCGAAGGATCAGGCGTCCGAAATGGCGAACATCATTTCAAGAAGCTGGAAGCAGGCTTTGCGCTCAGAGGGATGCACCCCTGATGACGTGCAAGACTACACGAATGCGTTTCAGCACGAGGAGAACAATCGTGCCTTGGCAATTTGACTATTTTGGTACGCAGCGGCTGGTAATCAGAAATCGTGCCTGTCTGTTCCAGGTCGCGTCCAGCGGTGAGCAGGATGAAACCGACACAACGGACAATTGATTCCAGCCCCAGATCGACGGGTCCAGCCGGTGGACAGTTCGAAGCTAAAGTCGGCACACACTACGCTTTAGCTCTGCTGGCGGGCACCGAGCCGTTCGGATTGCCGGGCGCAATGATTGATCGCCTCGAGTTTCAGAGAGGTGGTCAGGACCATCCACTTGACGATGTAATTGTTCGAGCCACGACGCCTGAGGGCGAGGATCGCTGTCTTGAAGTTCAGGTCAAGCGATCAATGGCATTCACAGAGAGCGACGCCAATTTTGCGTCGATCGTGGATGGAATCGTCAGGGCACGAAAGATCGATCCTGACCGCCGCTTTGCCGTTGCCATAGAACGCACGACGGGTGCGATCGACAATGGCGTTCAGGAAGTTTTGGAACTTGCACAACAGACGGTCGATGTCGCTTCGTTCCTGAAGCTCCTTGGAGACGCCAGGGCGCAGCAACAAGGACATGCGCGCGTTCGTTGCTGCGTTCAGATTTCACCTCGAAACGAGCGGCGAGACCGGGGACGATGCTCTCTACGAGATCCTTCGATCATTCTCAGTCCTGACATTCGATTATGCCCGCCCGAACTCGATAGCTGAGCAGCATGACCGCTTTCGTGCAAGGCAGCTGACATCCACCGACAGTGACCCCGATCCCTATGACGGGCTGTTCGGGCTTGTCGTTCGGGCCGACGCCATGGGAGGCGAACTGAACCGGAGCGAGCTGGTCCGCAAGCTGAATGCTGTGGGTATCAGCATCGGCTCAGCGCCGACGCTTGCGGCGGCGCGCCGCCATATCGAGGAACTGAGCCGCCATGCGCTCGAGGACATCGGCCTTACCGTGAATGAATGTCGGCTCGCGCGGGAAAAGCCTCGGCGGGAATTGGAGGCGCTGCTTCAGGCGGTGGAGACACAGGGCGCTGTGATTGAGATTTCCGGTCCTAGCGGCGCCGGTAAGTCAGGCCTGCTTAGAACTGTTGTTGAAGGTCGCGGCGCGGCTTCGCGCATATTGGTGCTCGGCCCAGACCGGACCCCGCCTGGCGGCTGGCCCGCGATGCGCTCTCTATTTGGTATACAAGCGACGGCTAACGAGTTTCTGAGCGATCTTGCCTGCGACGGCGGTGGCTACCTCTGTATTGATGGCCTCGATCGGTTTCGTGACAGCGCGCAGCGCAAGACCGTAATCGATCTCTTACGCGCGGGGTTGCGATGTCCGGGCCTGACCGTCCTGTTCACAGCGCGGCCTGGATGGGAGGACGAGGGCGCTATTTGGATCGGCGAAGAGACGTTCAGGCAGCTGTCAACGCGCGAACGATTAGCGGTGGACGGGCTCGACGACGATGAGGCCGAAGCGCTCGCGACTGCATCTCCGCAGCTCGCCCATCTGCTAAAGCCGGACCATCCAGCGAAAGCGCTCGCCCGAAACCTGTTGAAGTTGCGGCTACTGGTCAGAACGCAACTCAATACTGCCGAAGCAATCAGTGAGGCGGAACTCGCAAACGACTGGCTGGCCTCCGGTGCGGGGGCGAGTGAGCGTACGAGCGGCGAGACCCGTTCACGCAAGCGCGTGATTTACGCAGTGGGAAAGGGCCTTATCGAGGGCGCCGGTCTGGTCGATGTCGCGGGACAGGACGCGCAGGCTGTTGCGGGATTGATTGCGGACGGAGTGCTTGTCGAAATCCAGTCGGACCGGGTTCGCTTCCGGCATGATCTGTTTACGGACTGGGCGGTCGCCTGCGTCCTATCGGATGATCCCGACGTGATGGACGGTCTGCCTTTTGACGCGCCGCCACCCTTCTGGATGACCCGTGGGTTTGAACTCGCGTGCCGGATGCTTGCCGAAAGCGGTTCAGACGAGGCTTGGCCACAACTGCTCGCGCGACTGGAGGGGGAAAGCGTCGCCCTAGGATGGGCGAGCCTTGCATTGTTGGCGCTCATCCGATCGGAGCGCGCAGACACTCTGCTCGATCGACACGATGCGCATCTACTGGCGGATAAGGGGCGCCGGGCGGCTCAACTCGTCAGGCGTTTCATCGCATCGCATACCCAGTACGCAGCGCCCCTTTTTCGTGAAGTCTTGCCAGACGGAGCTGAAATTCCGGAAGGTATCACTATTCCAAAGGGACCGGAGTGGATGCCTCTCATCTTGTGGTGTCTGCGGCGCTTCGACCGTTTGAAGCCAGATGCTTTGTCCGCGGTCGTTGACCTTTTCCAAAACTGGCTGGTTCTTGCAGCGTTTGGCGAAAAGACCGTGACGCCAGTCTTGCTGGATCGCCTTGCTGACGTTCTGGTCGCGGACATCGAGCACAGAGACCGCCCGCTGCCTCGGTATGGAGATCCCCTCCCGGAGATAAGCTATGCGGTCACCGGCGACGCTCTTGAAACAGCTCGATTACAACTTGCGCTCTGGACGCCGTTCTCGCCAGACGCCGCAGTTCGCTATTTGAACGCTGTCAAAAACTCGAAGCGCCCGGAAGCAGCGATGAGCCAGATTCTCGAATTTCCCGGGCGGTTGGCGGGTGCAGCACCTGCCGAATTTGCGGATGCCTTCCTGCGCGCAACCGAAGACGACGAAGATGAAGACGAACATCATTGGAGGCCAGGTCGTCGCCGCTCTTTTGGACTGTCGCGCGTCGACAGTCCTTTTGTACTCGGCCGATGCGGCATGAGCGTATTCACAGAAATTCTTCAGGCGGCGCCCGCCACAGGTACGTCCTTCATTAGAGAGCTGACAGTTCGCGCGTGCGCTCCTGACGATGATGATCCCCACTTCTCTTTAGAGTTTATGGGCGAGACACGCAGGATTGCGGCGTCGTTCAGCTATGGCTGGTCGCGTGGACGCACACCATCAGCAATGCTGTCCAAGGCATTCTTGGCGCTAGAACATTGGGCGCATCGCAGACTTGACGACGGCGAGACGCTTGAACTGGTGATTGGAGAAGTGATCGGTGAGGGGCCGATCCTCGGCGCGCTATGGCTCGTTGTTGTCGATCTCGTCTTGTCTCATTCATCGCTAGACGGAAAAATCCTGCGAGATCTTCTCGCGTCGCCGGAAACATTAGCGTTGGACGCTGGCCGAGCCAACATCGACAGGGTTGATTCTATGGGAGGGGGGCTGCTCGGCAGCGCCTGGCGGTCGGCCCCGGCATCCGACCGATCTGTCGAAGAAGATCTGGCGAACCGTGTGTCAAGAAGCCTTGCGCTGCACGACGTCATACCTCAGCTCGTCTTCAGAAATTCTGAGCAAGAGCTTGCCGTGCTGCAGGAGCGGCTCGATGTGGCCGTGAGGCGGCTTGGACCGTGGACGCAAGACGCTGTCGAATGGAGCTCGCCTGAATTCATGGCGTCCCATGCGCTCCGCCTCTCGTCACGGGGCAGTTACAAGCAGGTCAAGGAGAGGGACGCGGCGGGCGAGGAACGCGAAGGATGGGTCTACGAATGGCCCCCTGGACAGAAGAAGTGGCTGGAAGAAGGGGCAGCGAAAGCGAGTGCGGGGCAGTCAGCGTTCACCCGTTCTCTGGCGGTTCGCATGGCGATGGATGACGAGACGAAGTCCGTCAGCGTCAGCGTTCCTGATGCGGAAACGATCCTGGAAGAGACGATTAAAACCGTGCCGGGCGAGAACCGCGACGCTTCGCATGACCCAAACGACCCTTGGCTTGCGCGCATTGCGGCAGCAGCATTCGTCGCCCGCTTTGGCTCGCCCGAAGACCTTGCGCGACGGCGACGTGAGCTGGCATCGACCTTCGACCAGGCTCTGCACACCGAGGATCTATCGAGAGCATGGTCGCGAGACGATGTCATGTACGATGAGAGGTCGCTGGCGATCGCTGGGTGTCTCTATCTCGCAGCCGCTACCGGTGATGAGGCAGATACAGATCGCCTCTTGCAGTCCGTTGTTGAGTCCGTTGCGAGCGCAGCGCCTGTCTTCCTGAGACATCGATCTGCTGTCGGTAAGATTGAAGAGAAAGCCCGGATCTCGATTTGTCGTTTAGCCCTCCTAGCCTGCTGGGTCCCCCGTCGCGCAAACTATGAGGAGGACGAGTCCGCATATGAGACGCGACGCGCAGATCTGAAGTTGCGCCTTTCCTCCGCGATCGAGGCAGAGCGGCTATGGCGGGAGGGCGGTGCAGAGCCCGACTGGCCGACCCCGCCGTCGCGGCGACCGAGGCGTGCAAGAAGGACTTTGACGATCGGCGGTAAGAGCAGTGCCAAGAAGCCTGCTCCACGCGAACCGCAATGGCCTGACTACTACTTCGACGAAAAAACCGGAACGGCGTGGCTTCGCACGCTCGAACGTCTCGGCCCAAATGCTGGAACGATGTCGCAAGCGCTTATGCGCGCCAATCGGGACTGGCTCATAGAGACGAACGGGCCAGGCGAGGATGGCGAAGACGATAGCGATATCGAGCGCGTTTGGACGCGAGGCCTGATGGACTATGCAGCGGCGCATGCCCGCGACTGGCAAGACGATACACGCCAAGCGTTGGTATTCGACATCATAACAGCTTTCTCCGATGAAGCGTTCATCGACGCTGCCGCGGCGTTCATCGTGCAAAGCGATCTTCGTCTGATCGAAGGTGATGCGGAAGATCGAGCCTATCTGTTGTCGGTACGCGAGGCTCTTTGGCCGCGTCTCAAGCAAACACGTCACTGGCGCAGTCATTTGTGGTCGACAAGCGACGGCATGGAAATCCATCTCAAGGAGCTCATCAGCGCCTTTTTCATGCGGGCGAGTTATGGGTTTGGTGAGGGCCAAGCATACACGAAAGGTTTGGCTGATTTCGAATTGGTGCCATTCATCCCACTGCTGCTCGAGATCGCCGGCGAAGCGCCGTCGTGCCCAACAATCGCATACATGTATTTACATATTCTCGAATGCCTGGAGCCATCGACCGCTGAAGCCCCCCTCACGGCTGCGGCAGATCGATGGGCCAAGGCAGCGAACAATCGGTTTTGGAACGAACTCGGCATTGGGCGACGAGTCCTTTCGATAGAACAGAAGGCGGAACGATTATCCGACGTTTCTGCATGGAATGCAGTCTGTGATGCGCTCATGACGGCCGGTGTGACTGTTGACGCTGAATTCCTGAGGCGAGTGAATGGCTAGGCCGCGTGGACAAATTCGAAGGGGCCGATTGACGTCTGCTTTTTGGGGCGTTTCGTCCGAAAGCGGACTATCCGGACACGCCGACATTGCGGACGTTCTAGCCCTCTCCCGCGAAGGCGGGAGAGGGCTAAGGGCGCATGTCCGCTTTCCCGCCAATTTCAGTCATTTTGTGGATCTGCGGAGCCGCCCAAAACCGGACATTGCTTCAGTCCCGGAATTTGTCCACGCGGCCTAGAACCGGGCGTCATTCAGAGCAAGATTTTAGATCCAACTTTTGAGCCCGTCGAAACCTTAAGAAGCCAGAGTGACCATGTCTTCTCCCTCGATCAATTTTCGCAGCATTCGACCGCATCATGGGAGCCAGCATGGCGGTTTTGAGGAAATGGTCTGTCAGCTTGCGGCCTTAGAGACCGCTCGTGGTGTTCCATTTCACCGCAAAGGTGTGGGTGCTGATGCAGGGCTCGAATGCTACCGAGTGGAAGCTGACGGTGCAGAGACTGGCTGGCAGGCCAAGTATTTCTTCGAATTCGGGAGTAATGCAGCTGCGCAGCTGACGAAATCCTTCAACCAAGCGATTGCGCGTCACCCCCAGCTTTCACGCTTCATTGTCAGCCTGCCCTTCAATCTCTCGGACGGACGCGTTGGGAACCGAATCTCTGAAAGGGATCGCTGGAACAGCTGGATGCAGGCCCGTGCCAAGGCAGTCGCTCCACGTACAGTTGCGATCGAGCTATGGGACGAAACCCAACTTATAAAACGACTTTCCCGGACCGAGCCACGGTACGCCGGACGGTGGCACTATTGGTTTGATCTGCTACATTTCACGCCGGATTGGTTTCAAACGCGCTTCGCAATTACTCGCCAGGCGCTCGGCACGCGCTACACACCCGAACTCAACATCGAGCTCCCAATTCGCCGGGGTTTGCTCGCGATCGCTCGCGACCCGAGTTTTATCGAGGACTTGACCCGCTTGGCGGACGATATCGATGAGGCTCGGCATCGCGCGACCGACAGCATTTCGAGATGGCTTGCCGGAGGCCCGGCAGCCGCACCCGCGGCGGACCTTGATGTTCAGTTCCGGACGATCATCGGATTGATCCGAACAGCGTCTATTGGCCCGGCCGATCCTAGTCCCCTTCGATCCATGGATAGAAGCTCTCGATGCCGCGAGCGCGACCTTGGGCACCTGCTCGGCAGCAATCTGGGATCTGCGCACGCAGCAAGGTGGTGATCGCGACGAAGTGCGACGTATCCAATTTCATGTTGAGCAGCTTTATGAAGTGATTGGGAAGGTTTCCGAGGAAATCAATCGGCCAATCAGCCGGCTGGCGAACGAGCATCGATTGCTTGTCACGGGCGAAGCCGGGACCGGCAAATCGCATCTGCTCGCCGATGTGGCGAACCATCACATCGGCCAAGGTTTGCCCTGCGGTTTTAGTCCTCGGTGGCAGCTTCGTCGATGGGGAGCCCTGGCGGCAGGTCGCCGATCAGCTCGGCTTGACCAATACGACGCCTGATGAGCTGCTCGGCGCGCTTGACGCCGCTGGCGAAGCAGCGGGCACCCGCGCGCTCGTCATGATCGATGCAATCAATGAACGCGGGGGAATTGCGTTATGGGCGAATCGCCTTGCAGCTTTCCTCGCCACCGCTGACCGCTTCTCGCATGTGGCAGTGATCCTCTCCTGCCGCACCACCTTCCTGCCTTACATCGTCCGCGAGATTGACGAGAATGTGCTGCCTCGCATCGCCCATCCCGGTTTCGCTGGTCAGGCCGCGCAGGCCGCCCAGCGCTATCTCGATGCCCGCGGCATTGTGCGCATGGCAGCGCCCAACTTCTCCCCTGAGTTCGAAAACCCCCTGTTTCTTGCGCACTTGCTGCGATGCGCTTGAGCGCCGCGGCGAACAGGAACTGCCACGAGGGCTCGCCGGTGTATCGGGCGTGTTCGATTTCTATTTCGGAGCCGTCGCGGATGCGATCACGGCGCGGATGGGGCTGTACCCGCGTCTCCGCATCGTCGAGACGGCGCTTGAAAGGCTCACCCAAGCGATGGTCGAGGCGCGCAGCGGCTATCTGCCAATGGCTCGAGGTCCATGCGCTACTCGAAGAGCAGCACCCTTCACAGAACCAAACCGAGCAGAGCCTCTTCTTCCAGCTGGAGAATGAGGAAGTCCTGACCGTCGAACCGGTCATCGACGGATCGAAGATGGTGGAGTTGGTCCGCTTCACCTTCGAGCGCTTGAGCGACCACCGCATCGCCCAAGCGCTGCTTGACACGGCAATAACCGGTTGCGATCCGGCGCCTGCCTTTGCACCGAGCGGAGCGCTTCGCGAATACGTCGTCGGAACGAACGCGTATCGTTTTGCCGGCATTGCAGAAGCCTTCGCCGTACAGTTGCCCGAACGCTTCGGCACCGAACTTCTCGATCTGATCGAGGACGATATGGCGATCTACGACCTACTGCCGGGCTTCCAGACCAGCCTGCTGTGGCGACGGCAGGACGCTTTTAGCGAACGCACACTAGAACTGCTGGATGAATACGCCGACTTTCTGGACGGCGATCCCTGGCTCAGATACTCTCATCGCGATTGCAACCGAACCCGGCAATGCTTTCAATGCGGACTATCTCGACCATTGGTTGCGCCCGATGTCGATGCCGGAGCGGGATGAACTGTGGTCAGTGCGTGCGACCTATCTCGCGGCCAATGATGGCAATGCGATTGATACGCTGATCCAATGGGTGCTGGCCAATGGCCTCAACCCTATCGAACCCGAGCGTGCCAGGCTGGCTGCGATCACCCTCGCTTGGCTCACCAGCCTCAGTCACCGGATCGTCCGCGACATGGCGACTAAGGCGCTGGCTGCGCTACTGGTGAAGCGGCGCGAGCTAGGCGTGCTATCTCATCGACCGATTTGCCAGCCTCAACGATGCCTATGTTGTCGATCGTGTCTTGGCAGCCGTCTATGGCGGTGCGACGCGTAGCAGCAGTGACGAAGGGCTCGGAGCCTTGGCCGAAGCCGCTTATTCGGCAGTGTTCGCGAATGAGCCCATTCCGACCCATGCTCTGATCCGCGACCATGCACGGGGTATCGTCGAATTGGCCGCCCATCGCGGCGTGCTGCCGGCGAGCGTATTGCTCGATCGTGCGAGGCCACCATACCCGGCCGGGCCGCCTTTGGAAACAGTCAGCAACGAGGTGCTGGCTGGCTTCGTCCAAGACTACTCAGGATCGTTCCTGCGTGATGACATTATGAGTTCGGCGTTCGAAGACGGGGACTTTGCGCGTTATGAGATCGATCCGCTCGCGCATTGTTTCCTCAAACTGCCGCGCGATGAGGTCGGGCGTTCGGACGAGGCTCGCTACAACGAGTGGCACGCCCGGACGGTAGCGGGGCGTCGCGACCGCGGGGAGGCGCTGGAGCGCCTGATAGATGTTTCCGGGCGGTTGAGCGCCATCCCATACGATTTCAACCGATGGCTGGATAATATCGACGGTGTTCCAGATGATGGAGAAAGCGGTCCGACACGAAAAGCGGTTGAAACAGAACGCGATAAAGTCGCCGCTGATTTCCGGTCGCTGCTCAGCGAGGCCGAATGCGAGGATTATGAGATCTATGCTGAGAGTTGGGTCGAAGAAGGGGATGTGGGACGCTGAGGCATCGCTCCGGCATCCGGTATTCAGCGGCCAGACGGCGCGGCGGTGGGTGGCTTGGCGCGCGCACGACCTCGGATGGACGCCCGAACGGTTTGCCCAATTTGAACGCCATATGCCGAGCCAAGGGCGTATGGAACACAGCATCGAACGGATCGGAAAGAAATATCAATGGATTGCCTATCATGAGCTGACGGGCCGGCTCGTCCGATCTCGTCGCGGTCGATGGTGGCTTCCACGACCAGCCCCAGCCGTATCGCGGCCCTTGGCAGGTCGATACGCGCGAGATGGATCCCACGATTTTGATCACGCGCACAAAGGAGCGGGAAAGCAGCCGACAACCCGCGACTTGGTGGTCACCGCATGCGCCGCGCTGGCGTGAGGAACCGCCCCAAGCTCGGATTGCCTGGATGCGCGACGAGAGCCGCGACGTACCCGACGTTCTCAAGCAGTTGGACGTGACCGATCCCGATGGCCGTCGTTGGCTGGTCCTCGATATGGGTGCGACCCGTAATCAATCGGTGATCGACAACGGCAAATCCGTGTTCCTGCGCATGACTTGGCACAAGGTCCATTCGCTTCTTGTCGCGCGAGGGGATGCGGATCGCCTCGTCAGGCTGCTGACCAGCTCGGAGCGTGAGCGCGACCACCCACCCGAGATTGATTTGCCGTGGCGCGCCTATCTCGGCGAGTACCCTTGGCACCCGTCCTATGATCATTTGCATGGTGACTGGGAATTGGGCACGCCGAAGATCGAGGTCTTCGGCACGATCGCCAACCGTTATGTGGAGCGATCCGGGCACAATTATTCGATCGAGGACTCGTTCAACCTCTCAATTCCTGGCCCCCGGCTGGTCCGAGGTCTTGAACTCCGACTTGCAGAAGGTCGCTCGCTCGCCTTTTGCGATGCGCTGGGCACTATCCAGTTTAAGGACCCGTCCGCCGAAGCGACTGGCCATAGTGCAGCCCTCATCGACCGGGCTGCTTTGACCGCGCTTCTAGAACGAGATGGCCTGGAATTGATCTGGATATTCCTCGGTGAGAAAAGTGCGCACGGCGGTCGTCCGCATAGAAGCGGCTGGGGTGGTCAGCTCGACTACTGGGGCATTTACCGGTTCGATGGCAGTTCGATTAACGGTCAGCTCCAGTTTGAACGGAAGGACGCCGATGATCGGCAATTCGCCGAATTCCTCTCTCATCGCTGACATACTGTCGGGTGGGTCACTGGCTCATCTCTCATGCTCTTTGTTCTTTGGCTGGTCTATCCGATACAATGCAAACGGGGTTCTAAGTTGCTAAGTGTCAAGACAGTAAATATCTTAGAAGAGAAGAGATGAGTTCGTTCGACGATTTACCCAAACGCGATCGCAATCATACGTTGGAAGATGAAACTGAAGCTGCGTTCCAATCCCTAGTCGCGCGGAGCGACGACTTTGTTTTCCAAGGTTCTGACCGGAAGGACTATGGCATCGACTGCCGAATAGAGGCGGTCTCGAATGGGCAGGCCACCAACGTGTCGGTACATGTCCAGCTAAAAGGAACAGAGCGCGCCCTCAATGCCGATGGCTCACTCAGCATCGTGGTCCACCGAACCAATCTGAATTATCTGATTGCACAGCCGTACAGCTTTTATGTCGGATATCATGCGCCGACGAAATCGCTTCGCGTCAGCTTCGTTGATGCTGTCCTGCGCCGATACGAGCACAGCGGAAAGGATTGGACCGATCAGCAGAGCCTAACGATCTCATTCACCGAAGAACTCACGGTTGAGCGCCTGAGCCGATTAGCAAGTCTTGTGCTTTCTGGGTCGCGGATCGCACGGGATCGAAGGATCGCTCAAACGTCCGCGACGCTCGAGGCAATGCCTGACGTGTTGCGAGAGGCCAAGCCGGAACTCCATGTGCCGGAGGATGCGGACCTCGCGCGGCAATTGGCCGAACGGCTATATGAAAGCGGCGCGGACCGTGTCCTCAGCGCTGCTTTCGAGCAGTTTCTCTCGGTGCTCGGCGCGGATCACGATGCCATGGGCTTCTGCTATATGGCCGAGATTAACCTTGGCATGGGATTTCAATCCCCTGATGCGGCACGGATCGAGGCGGCATTGACGCATTTCCGATCAAAGCTCGACGCAGGCCGCTACGAAGTCGGCAGCCTGCAATACACGATGGGCAACGCGCTTTCGGCGCTCGGCCGTGAGGAAGAAGCCAAAGCGCTGTATATCGCTGCGCTAGAAAATTCCGATCTCAATGGATCACCGGAGATGGCTGCGCAGTGCTACAAGAACCTCGGTACGAGCTTTGAGCGGCTCGGGAAGGAAGACATCGCGGCCGAGCATTATCATGAAGCACTGCGATTGAGTCCGAACCTGCCGGAGGCGCATAACGCACTTGCTCATTATCATCATCGCAATGGTCGATACGAAGAGGCGCTGGAACATTTCGACCGCGTTATCTTCACGGATCGGCAACTGGGTCGACCATCGGCAATTTCGGGTTGGCGCATAAACATTCTCTTTAATCTCGGCGATGCCCGCGCTGCCTTCCGCGAAATCAATGGCCTGCTGAGCAATGCGGGTTCTGAACCATGGATATGGCCTTGGTGCGCTCGGCAGATCGCGGCTTTCGGGCGTACCTCTGTCGAGAGCGCACAACTCGCTCTGATCTTCTGGGATCGCTGCATAGCGACGCATCCCAAGTTGGGGCGTGCACGCGCCGAACGACTGCTGACCAGCTTCTATCTGCGCTCGGAAGGTGAGGATGTCGGGGAGTATTCTGAGTTTCGATCGTTGTTCGGTCAGCATATCGCGCTCGTGGATGCCGAAGACGCCGCGCTACCGTGGGACCGCCTCGGCCACTGGGCACAGGACGAAGGAAATTGGGAGGAAGCCGAGCTCTGTTACCGTAAGGCGTACGAACTGGCGGGGGGCCACTATGGTTATTGCCTAGCAGGCTGTTGAAGAAGGCCGGGATTTGAGTGGTGCTAACCCGGGATATCTCACCGTCACGTCTTCAGCGCCGGGCTCAAGGGGCCGCGCTCCGGGTGTTGTTGTGTCCGCTCATGTCGCCGCCAGCAGCTTCGGCAGTCGGATCAGGTTGTAGGCAGCGGCGGCAAGGGTGAAGGCCCATCCGACCTTCTCGATCCCCCGGTACTTGGTCTTGCGCATGCCGGCGACGGTCTTCATCCAGCCGAAGCCTTCCTCGATCCGCTTGCGGATGCGAAGACGCGGCATAGCCGGGATGGCGCGTCGTGCGTCCGTCGATAGCGGAACGGCGGCTGGTGTTGCGGGCGATGTGCGGCGTCACATTGATCTCGCGCAGCTCCATCACGAAGTCCGCCGCATCGTAGCCCTTGTCGCCGCCCAGCGTGATCGGGTTCGGCCTGTCGGCATGCGCGGCAATCATGTCCAGCGCCGCGAGCCGCTCGGCGCGGCCCGAGACCCGCGTCAGCCGGGCATCGACGAACAGGCCATGGCGGTTCTCCATCAGGGCATGGCCGATGAAGCAGAGCTTCGCCTCCATGCCCGCCCCCTTGCGGTAGAGCATGGCATCCGGATCGCTGGCCGAGACGTGGCTGTCGTTGCCGCGCTTCTGGCCATGGAAGTCCACCTCGGCATTGCGCCCGCCGCCGTCGGGCGGATCGCTGTCGCCGCTGCCGTCCCGAGGCTTCAGGGACTTCATGCTCGCCCAGGCTTCCACCAGCGTGCCGTCGACCGAGAAGTGATCCGAAGACAGCAATCCGCTTGACCTTCGGCTGGGTCAGCACCGCGGCCAGGAACTTGGCAGCGATCTCGCCTTCCAGAAGCCGGTCCCGGTTCTTCGAGAACACCGAGTGGTCCCACACCGCGTCGTCGATCCCCAGACCCACGAACCAGCGGAACAACAGATCGAACTCCAACCGTTCCATCAGCTGCCGCTCCGAGCGGATCGAGTAGAACGCTTGCAACAGCGAGGCCCGCAACAGCTTCTCCGGCGCGATCGACGGGCGGCCCAGCGGCGCATATAGCGCCGCAAAATCGGCGCCCAGCTCCGCCAGCGCCGCGTTCACGATCTCCCGGATCGCCCGCAACGGATGCGCCGTCGGCACCCGCGCCTCAAGATCGACATAGGAAAACAACGCTCCAGACCGCTCGTCCGTCCCGCGCATCTCCAAGCCCTCGGTCAATTCCACCTCGAAGGAATCACCAATGGCCCGCAACCGCTACTGCTTTTTCAACAGCCTGCTAGGCACCGCGCTCAATTTCCTCGGTCGTTTTGAAGAGAGTCGTCCAATCCTCCTTGAGCAGGCGGAGCACCTTCAACCGGATGCTATGAGCTGGTTCCAGTTGGGCGTGGCGAACGGTAATACTGGACGTTCTTCCGAGGCGATCGCAGCTTATGAAAAGGCGATAGAACTCGACCCCGAGTATGACATAGCGATGTTCAACCTCGGAGGCGTTCATTGGAACGATGGAAACATCATTGCAGCCAAGCAGATGTGGCGTCGAGCGATTGAGAGATTTCCCAATCACGAACTCGTGGAAGGAATCCGCGCGAGGGTTCCGTCTCTCTTCTAGCGCCAATCTTACCCTTCAAAAGTTCTGGATCGTCCGCTCTTTAAGAAGATCGGTTAGTGCGAGCTATGGCCGGTGCTGTTGATTTCCACGCAAAACTGAGCCGGATTTTCCATCGAGAAGTGAGCCACCTCCAAACAT
Source organism: uncultured Alphaproteobacteria bacterium (assembly GCA_963821875.1). Lineage (GTDB taxonomy): Bacteria > Pseudomonadota > Alphaproteobacteria > CAVTAV01 > CAVTAV01 > CAVTAV01. The sequence goes on along the minus strand of CAWGFE010000002.1, from coordinate 2,518,041 downwards.
GGATTTCGGGTGATGCTGGGGGCAAGGCTTGTGCTATAAGATAATAGCGTGGAAGCGGCGGATGTATGCATGCCGCCACAAAGCATTCGAGGTCGCGTCGCTAGACGATAGTCCCCGAACCACGGTTTTCCGCGCGACCCTAAAAAGTTCAACGATTTCAAGAGCCCGAATTTTTGTCGGAACACGGGGCGGTGCATTTTTGTCGAGAAAATTTTTCGTCCTTATATTTCAATGCACTTAGGCCCTTCTCAATAATCGAGTGGGAGTGAGGGGAGCGGGTGCGGATACGCGGGGATAGCCCAGGATACAAATAACCTTCCACACGGAAAAAATTGTAGGTGATAGTCTGCGAATGCCGTGGGTCGCTCGACAAGGTTCGCGGAGTAATTGTCCACAAAATCCCGATGCTTGGCTGCGGCCGTTTGCAATGGAACCTTCGGGTAGCTCGTCCGTTTTCTCCTTAGACAACAAGACAGAGAAAGGCGTCGTGATGAGGAACCGAAAGGTTCTCATATCGGGCGCGGTGCGCGGCTGCCCACACCGCGATGCAAACGTGTATGTCAGCTATGCCGCGCCAGGTCGCCAGGTCTCGCGCTTCGCCCTGCGCGATGATTGGACGGCATTTTTCTTCGCCTTTGCACGCGACGATCTCCTCCGACCACGACCCTCTGACATGGCTGAGCAGAAACGGGGGCTGCACGATGCAATTGGCGGCGACGGCTGGGAATGCACAGAGATCCTGTCGGCGCTCGATGGGTGCGAAGATCTCTATTTCGATCCGATCAGTCAAATTCAAATGCCGACGTGGGCAAGCGGCCGTGTAGCGCTGATCGGCGATGCTTGTGCCTGTCCATCGCTGCTCGCCGGGCAGGGCTCCGCCCTGGCGACGGCTGAAGCCTACATTCTGGCCGGCGAGCTAAAGCGCGCCGAGGGGGATCATGCGCGCGCCTTCGGCGCCTACGAGCGGCTGATGCACCCGCTGATCCCTCCCAAGCAGCGCGCCGCGAAGCGTTTTGGCGCGTCCTTTGCCCCGAAGACCTGGTTCGGAATTCAATTGCGCAATCAGGTGATGCAATTCGTGACCCTTCCGGCCGTCGCTAAATTGTTCATGGGGCGTCTGCTGACCGACCCGCTGATGCTCCCGGACTACGCCGGCTAACCGCGGCGGACGGCGGTCCAGGCGAGATCGACATTTACGGAGATATTATCATGATCCAGAAGGTTAGGGCTCAAAGGATCGACCCCTCCTCGACCGCCCCGCAGGGCGTCGCCGCGTTGCTTGGCGTAGAGGAGTACCTGCGGGGATGCGGACTGGATCCTCGGCTTCTCGCGCTGGTGAAGGTGCGCGCTTCGCAGATCAACGGTTGCGCCTACTGCCTGCACATGCACACCGAGGAGGCGCGGCAAACGGGCGAGTCCGAACAGCGGATTTATCTGCTCGACGCCTGGCGCGAATCGCATCTGTTTTCGACGCAGGAGCGCGCCGCGCTTGCCTGGACCGAAACTCTGACAAACATTGCCGCCACCCACGCACCGGACGACATCTACGAAGCCGCGCATCGCGAATTTTCGGAAAAGCAACTGGCGGACCTCTCGATCACGATCGCAATGATCAACGCCTGGAATCGCCTGGCGATCGGCGCCCGGGCCGAGCACCCGCACGACAGGCTCGACTGAATGTCATGCCAACTGCGACGCGAACCTATCGCACCTTCCTGGCCGAACGGTGCATCACGCTCACCAGTACCGCTGTTGGCTGGGCAAGGACGTGCGGTGGCAATTGTTTGAGGGTACGTGATGCATTTCGAGGTGAACGTCGAGGTCGAGGCGCCTGTTGAGGCGACCTGGGCGGCCCTGACACAGGTCGAGAACTGGCCGCGCTGGACTGCGTCCATGGAAGACGTACGCTGTTAACGACGCCGGCGTCGGGCTGGGAGCGCGAGCTCGGGTCAAGCAACCCGGAATGCCGCCGCTAGTCTGGACCGTATCGGAGTTTGAGGAAGGCAGGGCTTTCTCGTGGGTCACACGTACCCCAGGCGTCCGAACGGTCGGCGTGCATCGCGTCCGGGCGCTAGGCGCGACCCGGAGCCAACTCAGTCTCCACATCGAACAGACCGGAGTTCTTCGCGCCCCTGGCGGAGATGCTGATGGGCGCGCGCACCCGGCGCTTCGTCATGTTGGAAGGCGAGGGTCTCAAGCGGGCGGCCGAGGCGGCGGTTCCAAACGAACGCGCTGCCCCAGCAAAGTCGGCGTAGTGTCGCAGGCAGCCATTCCCACTTTGTGGTCCTCGGGTCTGTCCGATAAAAAAGTCTTCGGGCGGAGGCGGAGAGATTCGAACCCGACAGGTCGCTTCTTCGCCATCTGGCTTTAAAACATTGGCGATTTTATTCTCGCGCCCGGTTCGAATCTCGGTGGGGTTATGTGTCAAACTCGTTTGCGTTACAATAACTTCATGTTCAAGAACGCCATCGCGCTGTACGAACCGATTAACACATATAAGCCGCTCGCGGATAATATCGGTACTGTCGATGGACCGCTCGCGTACATGTCATATCCCGGATTGCCGTTCCTCTCTATACCTTTCCCTACGCGCATGACCGTCGTAAATCTTGCAAACGGTGACTTGTGGCTCCACTCGCCGACCGCATACACGCCAGAGCTTGCAGGCACGCTTTCGCAGATGGGCCGAGTCGCACACCTTGTCTCGCCCAACTTGCTCCACTACGCGCACATTACAGAGTGGAAAGCGCACTTCCCGGATGCTGTTGCATGGGCTAGCCCTGGCGTACGCGAACGTGCCAAGAGGCAAGGCATCAGTGTGTCGTTTGACGGTGACCTTGACCCTGAAGCGTCAATTGAGTGGGCGGCCGACCTACAGCAGTGCACTATCCCCGGCTCTCTTTTGGACGAAATGGTCTTCTTTCATAACGAAAGCAAAACACTCATCTTGACCGACACCATCCAAAACTTTGAGCTCAATAAGATCAAGCGGCCGTATCGTTTTCTTGTATGGGCCGCGCGCGCGTACGCACCGCAAGGCCAGGCGCCCATCGATCTGCGTTCCACCTTCATGCTCAAGAAGGATGGCGTACGCGCAGCCGTACAAACCATGCTCGCCTGGAAACCGGAGTGCATTGTACTCAGCCACGGCGCGCTCATCGAGCACGATGCCGAGCAAGCACTGCGCTTCGCGTTTCGGTTTGCCCTATAATATCAGAACATCATGCTAAAACTCTTGCCAGATTTCCCGAACCACGTGATTGCTGTGCGTGCATCGGGATACGTAACGGGAAAAGAATACAAAACGGTGCTGGTGCCGGTTGATACAGAGCGACGTCGCACGCACACTATGCTCAATCTGTATTATGTGTTTGCCCCTGACTACGCGGGTATGGACATCTCCGGCATGTGGGAAGACACGAAGCTCGACCTGCGCCACTGGCGCGGCTGGCGTCGCATCGCCATCGTCTCGGATAACAACGCAATTCGCAAAGGAGCGGCTGCGGCTGCGCGCTATCTCCGCCGCCCGGTGCGCGTCTTCTCGCTTGCCGAGGCACCTGCGGGGCGCGCGTGGGTCACCGAACCCATCGCGCTTCACCAATAATGTATAGTACACCTATGCCATCCGAACAGCGCTCGGTACTCGGCGGCATGTGTACGGCGGTGGTCACCGTAGTCGTACTGGGATTTGCCTACGCGCAGGGCTCAATCGCCATTGGACTTGGCCCCGCGCTCGGCATCGTGCTGCTGCCACTTGCCGTTCAGGTTGGGCTGCTGGCCAAGCACCGCTTCTTTCATGCGGACGCGATACGCGGCGCCGCATACGATGCGCCGGGGAGCGGTTCGGCAATACGCAGTGCAATGCTGCAAAACACGCTCGAACAGACGGTGCTCGCGGCACTCGCCGTATATCACACTCGCGAATGTCTCGCCTGAGCTTGCCGCCGTATTCCTCATGCCCGCCTCCGGACTTTCTCTCATCGGCCAAATCAGCCTCACCGCCACCGATCGCACAAGCGCCGCCGCGCGCGCCCTCGGGTTCTTGCCGAGCTCAAAAAAATGATGGCGGATCTGATTGCTCGACTTTGAGCCCGACTGTCCTTTCTCGATCAAGGCGGCTAGGTTGGGTGTTGCAAGAGATTCAGCGGATCGTCAGAAATTGGCCTGATGGGAATGAGGTTGAAGTATGACGCAAACCTTGGCCGAGATTCTGCTGACCGCGCGTGGTCATCCGTGGCTGCGATTGAGCTTCGCGATCTGTGTTATCTCGCTGCTTTGGCGATTGCCGGAAATTTTGCGAGAGCCTCGGTGTGCAGTGCCCTGAATGGTTGATGGCGCGAAAAATTGACCGATAGTTGGCGACAGTTGTCGAAGCCGCGCGAAATTTGAATCGCGCAATTTTTCCTTTGAAATCAAAAGCGAAAAAATTTGACGGACCGACGGTCGGATTTAGACCGTCAGAAGAAATATTGTGCGCTTATAAATTAGCGCGTTACGATGCGTTGAGAGGATCGAGTGGGAGTGACAGGGCTTTGTGAAGGACTGTTCCACAAATTACGAATAGAGAAAAATGGGGTTTGGCGTCTTCATTCATCGCTCGGATTCGATCTACGACGACAGCCCGGCTGAGCAATACCAGTTTCCGAGTCAGTACCTAAGTCGAGTGAAAGCCTGTCTCGGCGATTGGATCCTGTACTACGAGCCCAGAAAGGTCGTTAGCACGCGCGGCTATTTTGCGGTCGCCAAAGTTCAGCGGGTCATTCCAGACCCTGCCACATCCGGCATGTACTTGGCCTTAATCGACCAGGGGAGCTATCTCGAGTTTGCCAACCCTGTACCGTTCAGCAATGCGGCCGGTCCCATAGAGCGAGGCGTCCTGAACAAACACGGGCGGATTTCCGGCCGGGCCCAATCTGCTGTCCGCCCGATTTCTCCGGATGACTTCAAACGCATCGTAGAGCTTGGCCTGGAAGACGGCGCTGGGCTTATGCCTCGTGTGGGTGAGCTTCCGTCTGCTTCCGGATTTGGCGAGGAGCAGGTAGCTTTCCACTTTGATCAGCAGCGAAGTCGTGTTGAGTTCACCGTTTCAAGAATTGTACGGGATCGCGTCTTTAGAAAGATCATTCTACGCGCATATGAGCAACGGTGTGCGATCACGGGGTTGAGTTTCATCAATGGGGGAGGTCGCGCCGAGGTCGCTGCGGCTCATATCCGTCCGGTCGAGGAGAACGGTCCTGATATCGTGAATAACGGACTGGCGCTTTCAGGCACAGCGCATTGGATGTTTGATCGGGGCCTAATTAGCTTGTCGGATGATCTTCAGATATTGATCTCACGGCAAGCGAACGACCCGGACAGTATACAAGCTTTCATCAACCGCTCAGGTCGAGCATTCGCGCCGGCGCGCATTTCCGACCGGCCCCATCCCCATTTCCTGCAGTGGCATCGCGAACATTGCTTTAAGCACTGAGCACTAGTTTGGCGACAACGCGGTTTGTGGCCGAGCTTCTACTGAGCTTATATTTCCTCTCGAAATTACGCGCCCTTGCGGCAATCGAACCCGCCGCTCCAGCCTCATTCATTTCCCGGAGATATCCTGATGACCGATGATGCCGACTATGTTCCCCCGAAAGTCTGGACCTGGGACAAGGAAAGTGGCGGCCGGTTTGCCAATATCAACCGGCCCGTCGCGGGCCCGACCCATGACAAGGCGCTCCCTGTCGGCAAGCATCCGCTCCAGCTATATTCGCTGGCCACGCCGAACGGCCAGAAGGTCACCATCATGCTGGAGGAGTTGCTGGCGCTTGGGCATGAGGGCGCTGAATACGATGCCTGGCTGATCAATATCGGCGAGGGGGAGCAGTTCGGTTCCGGTTTCGTCGAGGTCAACCCCAACTCGAAGATCCCCGCGCTGATGGACCGCAGCGGGCCGACGCCGATCCGGGTTTTCGAATCCGGTGCGATCCTGATCCATCTGGCGGAGAAATTCGGCGCCTTCCTGCCGACCGCGCAGTCGGCCCGGGCCGAGACTCTATCATGGCTGTTTTGGCAGATGGGCTCCGCGCCGTTCCTCGGCGGCGGCTTCGGGCATTTTTACGCCTATGCCCCGGCCAAGTTCGAATATCCGATCAACCGCTTTGCGATGGAGGTAAAGCGTCAGCTCGACGTTCTCGACCGGCACCTCGCCGACAATGAATTCGTTGCAGGCCGGGATTATACCATCGCCGATATGGCGATCTGGCCCTGGTATGGCGGAACGGTAAAGGGATGGGCCTATGAGGCCGGCGAGTTCCTTTCCGTTCATGAATACAAGAACGTCCTGCGCTGGGCCGACCAGATCTTCGCGCGGCCGGCCGTCGTGCGCGGACGCATGGTCAACCGCGTCTTCGGCGAGCCGTCCGAGCAACTTCGCGAACGTCATGACGCGAGCGATTTCGACACCAAAACGCAGGACAAGAGCGAGGGTGGCGAGTCGTCTTGACGGTCGATGGCCGCGCGGGGGAGGACGGTCAATGCTTGAACTCTCTTACTACGAGAATTCCGTCCGCGCCGAACGGGTGCTGATGACGCTTCGGGAGAAGGGGATCGGCGATTGGGTTCCGCATCATCTCCTGCAGTTCGAGGGCGAAATGTGCCGAGTTGAATTCTAGATCGGACGAGCGCGGTTTATCGACCGACCGACATCGCCACGCGTGATGTGAGAAGCTTAACGAGGAGCCCTAGGGGATAGCCCCTGTAGTTCGGCACGTCCTCAGGAAGTACAACGTCATCCCGCTTGAACTTCGTACAAATCCGTAGCTGCAGCGGCGGGAGTTCTCCGCGGAATCGCGCCCGGTATGCCGAGATCCAGTGTGGACCTCTATCGAACTTCAAGAATACCGCGGAATTGCAGCAAGTGGCGATAACCCTATTTGTGGCCGACGTTTCCTTGAGCTTATAGCTCCTCAGCAATTCGGCGCCTTTGGAGCACTCGAAGCGGTCCTTTCTATAGAGGATGTATGCGGTGCCACCATCGGGATCGCTCACGGCGCCGGCATTCGGCAATGCTTCGATCTGGCTGGCGCCCTTTTGGCAGTCGTCGCAATAGCAGACACTGCTCACGATCGGCTTGCCGAACGCCTTGAGTTCGACGCTACCGCAAGAACATGTTGCGGTGATGACGGATGAGCGCGTCATGTACTGGTGATCACCATGCGATTGCCCTCGCTGTCCTGGAACTCTGCGATAGTGCGCCCCGATTGCCATGGCGCCGGTCGCGGTTCTGTTATAATTGTGACGCCTTGCGACTTGAGTCGCTCGATCGTGACTTTAACGTCGTTGTCAACCAGTACAAGAATGGGCCCCTCAGATGGCGCTTCGTCCTTGCGTCTCAGAAAGTGGAGAGCGGTATCGGCGCCTGGAAGTCCGAGTTCTATCCATCGCCAGCCGTCGTCACTCATGGGCTGATCTGCGACGACGTGGCAATTCAAATGATCAATATAGAACGCCTTGGCGCGGTCCTGGTCGAATACCGGAAGCTCGGCAAATTGGATGTGCATCGTCGGTCCTTTTAGTGCATACTGGTTTGAATCAAACTAGACCGTCCAGTACTTTCAGTCAATCGCCAGCGAACGGGGCAGGGGCATGACTGCGCCGCGCTCTGCAGGTGTTTCAGAAGAGCTCAAAGAGCAAGGCCGGTCTGCGCAAAAACGGCGCGCCATCCTCGACGCGGCGACCGAGGTGTTTCTGCAAAAAGGCTATCTGGCCACCAATATGGACGAGATCGCGGCGCTTGCGGCCGTGTCGAAGCAAACCGTCTATAAGAATTTCCCAGGCAAGGAGACGCTGTTCGTGGAGATCGTGCGCAGCGTAACCAACCGAGCCGGCGACAGGGTCCTCGGTGAGATGCCGGACCTCGCGGAGGGCGAAGATATCGCCGAATATCTTCGACGCTATGCAGACCGGCAGCTTACCATTGTGCTCACACCGCGCGTCATGCAGCTTCGCCGCCTGGTGATCGGCGAGGTCGGCCGCTTCCCTGAGCTGGCGAGGGCCCTTTATGATGGCGGACCCGGGCGTGCAATGACGATGTTGACAGCGTTGTTTGAGCGCTTGGCTGCTCGGGGCCTACTTGCGATTGACGATCCGGCTATCGCCGCTTCCCATTTCAACTGGCTGGTAATGGGCGAGCCCCTGAGCAAAGCCATGCTGTTGGGCGACGATGCGATTCCGAAACCGGCGGAGCTTCGACGATATGCTGAAGCCGGTGTGCGCGCATTCCTCGCGTCATACGTCAAGTGAGCGAGTGATGCGGTCCGTCGCGGAGAAACGACGAGGCGAACGCCCGTGATGCTTGCCTTGAATTACAGTGACACTGCATTCAATCTTGGCGTCGATGACGTTCGTCGATTAAGTGCACTGTCACCGTAACCCTGTCACCGTAACCCGGAAATGCGGGGCAGGCAGTGCCCGCGTGCCGGAACGCGGGCACTGCCCAGCACCCTTAGGGAGACTACTGAGATGGTCAGACTTTTCGTTCGTCACCAGGTCAAGGATTTCGATACCTGGCACGGCTTCTACAAGCGGTTCGCCGATCTTCGGGAACGGTACGGTGTTCTCAGCGAAGAGGTCTTTCGTGGCGTTCAGGACAGGAACGACGTCACGATTTCACATGATTTCGCCACTCTTGCCGATGCCGAAAAAATCCTAGCGTCCGAAGAGATGCAAGCGGCACTCGCCGAGGCCGGCGTCGTCGGCATGCCAACCGCGTGGGTGGTCGAGCCCAGCGCCTGACTAAGATTTCCCGCCACGATCCGGCGGCCTCGTGCCACGCCAACGGAACGCCCCGACGGTTTGAGAGCCGTTGAGGGCACGCGAAGGGACGTGACAGTTGCCGTCGGCCTGGCTCTTGCCGACAAGGCCCGAGAGGACGAAGACCGTGGCGAATTGCGCCCGCCAAGATACGGATGGCCAAGATATCGACTTCTCCTTACCCTGATCGCCGGATTTGGTGCGACGGGGGATTAAAATGATTCTTACCAGCGTCACGGTATCGGACGCGGCAACGGCGATTGCGAAGGGGGAGTTCAGTAGCGAAGAGCTGGTGAGAGCGCTGCTCGATCGCAATGACGCCCATGGAAGGCTCAGCGCATTTGTGGCTCTGGATCATGGCAAGGCGATAGCCGAGGCGCGCGAGGCGGATCGGCTCAGAGCCTCGGGCATCGCGCTGGGGCCGTTGCACGGCGTTCCTCTGTCGTTGAAGGACAATATCAACGTGGCGGGATATGCGACGACCGCCGGAACGCCCTCGCTGAGATCTTTTAAACCTGAGAGGGATGCTCCCGTTTTTGGTGCGCTGCGAAAGGGCGGCGCCATCGCGTTCGGCAAGAACACGATGCACGAACTCGCCTATGGCGTGACGTCGAACAATGCCGTCTTCGGCGTTCCGAAGAACCCATTCGATCCGAACCGGAGCCCGGGCGGCTCGAGCGGCGGCAGTGCCGTTTCCGTTGCGGCGCGTCTCGCGCCGGCGGCCATCGGCACGGATACCGGCGGTTCGGTGCGGATTCCCGCCGCGTTGTGTGGTCTTTGGGGCTACCGCCCGACAACCGGACGTTGGCCGTCCAAGGATATCGTTCCGATTTCAACCACGCGCGACACGCCGGGGCCGATAACGCGGGCGCCGGAAGACATCGTTCTGCTCGACCATGTCGTCACCGGCGGTAGGCGGATCCAGGCGCGCACCTTGAAGGGATTACGGATTGGGATTCCCAAGCAGCACTTCTGGGCGCGCGCGGACAGCGACGTCGCCGCTCTTTGCATGGCTGCCCTGGACTTGCTCGGACGGGAAGGGGCGGAACTGGTTGACGTCGATGTGCAGGAATTGCTTGCTCCTCACGCCGCGTCCCATATGGAAATTCCGCTCTTCGAGGGAAGGGTTGCGCTCACGGCCTTTCTCAAGGAACACGCAATTTCGTTGACCTTCGCCGACGTGGTTGAGCAGGTCGACAGTCCGGACGTCCGTCAATTCCTGCAAGCGCAACTCGATCCCGCCACCGCCGTCAGCCAGAAAGCCTATATCGAGGCGTTGGAGATCTACCGGCCGGCTTTGATAGCAGCCTATGATCGCCTCTTCGCCGGCACCAAAATCGACGTTCTCGCGTTTCCGACGTGTGGCGTGTCCGCACCGCTGTTCAGCGAATCGGAGTTCCTGAAGATCGGCGGCGAGACCTTTCCGACTTTTCCGGCGCTTACCCACAATACGGATGTCGGCAGCAATGCCGGGATTCCGGGGCTGAGCGTTCCGGCGGGACTGACCTCTGCCGGCCTGCCTGTAGGCCTCGGTCTCGATGCCGCTCGGGGCCGCGATGAGGATCTTCTTGGCCTCGCCTTGGCTTTGGGGCCTATATTCCCGGCTTTCGATCCGTCTTTGATGTCAGAGACCTAAGACCGAAAAAGAAGGAAGAAGCCGGTCTATCGAGCCAGAATTGCGGAGGGCGCTCCCTTCTCGTCAGGACACGCCCTCGGCTGTTTGGATCGGATCCGGCCTAAGGCTTGCTCTTACCGGTAAGGCCCCAGAGGACGAACGCCGCCGAGACGACGAGCGCGGCTATGGCTACGGCTCCCTTGGCCGGCGTGTCCGGCCAGTACAGGTGGATGAAGGACGTCGCCGCCAGCAGACCGCCCGGGACGACCAGCAGCCAGGCTGTCTTGCCCATGTCGTGCAGGCGCCGGGCGTGCAGCATGAGGGCCGGGAACAGCAGCGTCAGCTGGCACCACATGCTGGTGCGGCCCGCGACGATGAAATAGTAGAACGCGAACGCCAGCGCGAGAGTGATCAGCGGGCCGATATAGTCGTTGCGGGACGTGCGGCCGTTGGGGAAAACGAAAAGGTTATCGTAGTTCATGATGTCCTCCTCAGGCTTCGCCAACTGCCAGGGCGCGCCGTTGCAGGACACCCTTGTAATAATCGATATAGGCCAGCATCAGCAGGGCGTTGAGCGCCAGCGCAACGAGCGCCACGATCGCTCCCACGGCCTGATGTTCCAGGATCACGGCCCAATAGGCCGCGCAGACCAGCGTCGGTATCATTACGCAGAGCGCCACCGGCACGAAGACGCCGATGAGGACCAGTGCCCCGCCGACCAGCTGGATCCCGATCACCACGTCGATAAGATGGCTGTCGACGACCCCCGTCATCAGCTGCGCGGCGAGCGGCTCGGTGCCTGTCGGCTCGGCATAGAAGGGGCCGAAGAAGTGGTTGATGCCGGCGATCAGCATCCACGCGCCGAAGATTATCCGCCCGGCAAGAACGACTTGTTTCGATCCGAGCGGTTTCGGCGTCGAGCGCAGGGCGAACATCGAGCGGTAGGTCCCGAAATAGGCCAGGCACAGGAGCACGTTGCAGAGCAGGACGGCCCCGCCGAAATACGCAGCGGTTCCTCCCTCAAGTACTGTGTCCCAGTACCATACGCAGAATGAAACCGGCATACCGATCACCAGGGCCATCGGCAGGTAGAAGCCCGTTATCACACCAAGCCCCGTGAGCAGTTCGACCAGTTTGACGTAGTCGAAAAGGCTACTGTCCCACAAGGCCGAAAACAGCTCCTTGCTCAGGTGCTGACTGCCCAGCGGTTGCGGAAATAAAGGAATAAAGTGATTAAGACCGGCAGGAACCATCCATGCCGCAAATATCAAACGCACAAACCAAACACCGTACTTCATGGCGTTCCCCCCCGGGTTTGCTATGCTCAGCCACTCCCCTGTAGCCGACTATGCAAAGGAAGCTTAGACGCCACGCGCAGACATTGTAAACGACTTAGATTCTCCGGCGCGATCGCGACACGAATCGTCGGCGATGTGACGAAGGTCAACCGACAGGTTTACGCCATCATGTCGAAGCCACCGGGAACGGATCTCACCGGTAGCGCAAGGGAAGTCCGTCTCACGAAAGAGTGACATTTGTGTGTGAGCAATTTGGGCCTTTTGTTGTGCTCGCGTCTTACAATCCGGGGGACACTGAGGACCTCTTCGGCGCACGCGTCGGGCTAACCATTGAGTCCCCACCAAGATTCTAGTGCTGCCTACCGTATGGTGGATTTGTTCTTTGGTGGCTCCCAGCGAAGAGCGCACGGAGATCCGACAGAACAAGGCGGAGGAAGAGCAATCCTCATGAGTTTGTTTCGCGAGCCATTGAAGATCGGAGCGGCGAGCCAGACACGATGACAGGGGATCAGCCAGAAACGGCATATCATGCGCTTTCCGCGCACGATGCTTTGGCGGACATGAAGGCTTCCGCTGGTGGTTTAAATGCGGAAGAAGCCGCGCGTCGGCTCGAGGAACATGGCCCTAACCGGCTGCCGGAGCCGCCGAAGCGCAGCGCCGTGCTGAGGTTCGTCGCGCATTTCCATAATGTCCTCATCTACCTGCTTCTGGGCTCCGCAGTCATTACCGCAGTCCTCGGGCATGTCGCCGACACAGCGGTGATCCTGGCAGTCGTCGTGGCGAATGCGATCATCGGATTTATCCAGGAGGGCCGTGCCGAGCAGGCGATGAGTGCCATTCGGCAGATGCTTGCCCCGCGTACCGCGGTCCAGCGCGACGGCCGGCGGGTCAGCGTCGATAGCGCCGAGGTAGTTCCCGGCGACGTCGTTCTTCTGGAGGCGGGCGACAAGGTTCCGGCCGACCTGCGCCTGACGGAGGCCGCAGGCCTGCGGGTCGAGGAGGCGGTCCTCACAGGGGAGTCCGTTCCGGTCGAGAAATCCACGAAACCGGTTGCCGCGGATACGGCCCTCGGCGACCGGGCTTGCATGGCTTTCAGCGGCACTCTCGTCGCCGGAGGTGCCGGTCGCGGTGTGGTCGTCGCGACAGGCGCGAATACCGAGATTGGTAAAATCAGTGGAATGCTTTCACGGGTGGAGACTCTCATTACGCCTCTGACCCGGCAAATGGATCGGTTCGCCCGCTGGCTCACGATCCTGATCCTGGTTCTTGCTGCCGTTCTGCTTGTCTATGGTTACTTCGTCGGTCACTTGCCGTTCGCCGAACTCTTCATGGCGGTGGTCGGCCTGTCGGTGGCCGCTATTCCCGAGGGGCTTCCGGCGGTTCTGACGATCACGCTCGCGGTCGGCGTGCAGGCGATGGCGCGACGCAATGCCATTGTCCGGCGCCTGCCTGCGATCGAGACCTTGGGATCGGTCTCCGTCATCTGCACCGACAAGACAGGAACGCTCACGCGTAACGAGATGATGGTGGCAACGGTCGCGACGGCGGATCATATCTATTCGGTATCCGGGGATGGCTACGCGCCCGAGGGGAGCATTCGCCTTGGCGATGTTCACGTCGATCCCGCCGAGCACAAGCTGTTGATCGAGTTGGCCCGTGCCGCCGCCCTCTGTAATGATGCGGCGCTGCATTACCACGCGGACGGCTGGAAGATCGAAGGCGATCCGATGGAGGGCGCGCTACGCTCGCTGGCCGGTAAGATCATGCCTGACGGGCCCGGCGCGTTCTCGGAGTGGACGCGTACAGATGTTATCCCGTTCGACGCCAATGCTCGCTATATGGGCACGCTCCACCACGATCACGCAGGTAATGCCGAGATCCATGTGAAAGGCGCGCCGGAGCGTATTCTCGCCATGAGTGCGAGTCAGAGGACGGCCGATGGCGGAGAGGCGCCCCTCGATATTGATCACTGGCGCAGCGAGGTAGAGGACATCGCGGCGCAGGGGCAACGCGTGCTCGCTCTCGCGGTACGCGCGGTTCCCCAGGACCATCTTGCTGTGAACGCAGCGGACATCGACGGCAAGCTCGTCCTGATCGGATTGGTAGGCCTCATTGATCCGCCGCGTGGCGAAGCGATAGATGCTGTCGCCGAGTGCCGTAGCGCGGGCATCCGCGTGAAGATGATTACCGGGGATCATGCTGGAACGGCTGCGGCCATCGCCAGGCAAATCGGCCTGCAGAATCCCGATGGGGTGCTCACGGGAGCCGACATCGAACGGATGAATGACGCCGAACTGGCCGCCGCCGTCGTTGACACCGACGTCTTCGCGAGAACCAGCCCTGAGCACAAGCTGCGCCTGGTAACGGCGCTGCAATCGCATGGGCTGACCGTCGCGATGACCGGCGACGGGGTCAATGATGCGCCGGCCCTCAAGCGCGCGGATGCCGGAGTGTCCATGGGACGAAAGGGCAGCGAGGCCGCAAAGGAAGCCGCCGAGGTCGTGCTGGCCGATGACAACTTCGTCTCGATCGCGGCAGCGGTGCGTGAAGGGCGCACGGTCTACGACAACATAAAAAAGGTGATCAGCTGGACATTACCGACCAGTGCGGGTGAGGCGATGACCATCGTCGTGGCACTATTTCTCGGGCTCGCGCTGCCCGTAACGGCCGTCCAGATTCTTTGGGTTAACCTTGCGACGGCGGTAACCCTGGGCCTCGCCCTTGCTTTCGAGCCGACCGAGCGCGGCACGATGAGCCGTCCTCCGCGCCCGCGCAACGAACCGCTTCTCAGTGGCGGGCTGATCTGGCACGTCGTGTTTGTGTCGGGGCTGTTTCTCGCGGCGGTCTTTGGAATCTTCAACTATGCGATCGACCGGGGTTATCCTGTCGAACTGGCCCAGACCATGGCCGTGAACACGCTTGTCGTGCTTGAGATCTTCCACCTTTTCTTCATACGCAACATTTACAGCACGTCACTGACTTGGGCTGCGGCAAGGGGAACGAAAGTCGTGTGGGTCTGCGTCGTGACGGTTGTGGCCGCGCAGTTCGCCATCACCTACTTCCCGCCCTTGCAGACCGTGTTCGGCACCCGGGGCATCCCGCTATCGGACGGTCTCTTGATCGTCGCCATCGGTCCCGTGTTCTTCGCTCTGATCGAAACCGAAAAGCAGATGCGACTTGCCTTCCGAAAGCCGCCGCCAGCCGGCTGAGCGCGGCAAGCGAGTGGCAAGTGAACGGTCTCGGCATTCGGCGCCAATGTGTTGTCGCGTCTCCGAACTGGCGTCAGACGCTCCCTAGCGCGGCGGCGCATAGTCGATAGAAGCGCCGGCATCGTCCTTGGCATTTGTCAGCGCGCTCTGAACCGCGTCCAAGGTCGACATCCGGGATAGCCATCCCATCAGTTTGGGCGTCGCCTTGTCGTTCGCTGTGTCGGGCAGCAGGTCCGGAATTCGCCGGGTGAGAGGGTAGGCGGCGATGTCGGCCAGGGTCATGGCGTTTCCGCAGAGCCAAGCAGTTTGCGCCAGCATCGCTTCCATCACGGCAAGGCCATCACCGATTTTGTCTCTCGCTCGGCGGAGCGCGTCTTCTTCGGCGTCCTGCCAGACAGCGCTCCAACCGGCGGGCTTTTCGCGGCCTTCGACGGTGTTGAGGCGCGCCATGTAATCCGCCCTGGTCTCGGGCGCCGTTGCGTCGGTCCAGCCGATCAGGTTGACGGAGTCGAGGAGGGCCTTGTCCAGCGTGTCGATCAAGGCCTGAACGCGGTACCGGGCGAGCGGATCCGACGGAAGCAGTCCGGCATCCGGATAAGACTCCCCAAGGAACATCAGAGTAATCGCTCCATCGGTGAAGCTGGTGTCGCCGTCGGACAAGGCCGGCACCTGGCCGCCAGGCGCAGAGGCCCGGTGCGCGGGCTGCCAGTTTTCGAGCGCCGCGAGGTCGATAAATTGGCGCGAATAGGGCTGTCCAATGAGTTCGAGCGCGATGAGTTGGCGCAAAGAGGCCGCGTCGGCGCCACCATGAATGATCTTGAGCATTACGCGGTCTCCCCGTCGGCGTCCAAACCAAGCAACTTGCGCACTTCGATGGATCTCTGTCCCAGCGAGCGGGCGAGAGCGAAGGACCGGGTCGTTGCGGGGCGCTGATAGATCCGCTTTAGCCAGTCGCGGACATGAGGCGCGTATTCGGGCGTCGCGAATTCGGGGAAACTTATCGGCATCGCATAGAAATTCGCGAAGGTGAGAATGTCGGCCAGCGTAAACTGCCCGCCAACGAGCCAGGGTTTGTCGGCGAGCGCCGTATCCAGTTCCCGGACATAAGCCCCGACCTTGGCGCGCGCATCGGCAAGTTGGTCGGGCGTGAAGGTGGCCTTGGATGCCGTCTCCCAGGATATGCGGCGTTCGCGCGTCGGAATACGCGACAGCAACCGCTCCAGCTCCTCGGGAGACTTCGAGCGAACCATCGGCCCGAGGTGGTTATGCCAGCCTATCACGCTTACGGCTTCCGCGGCCTTGTCCGTGCGTCGGCACCAGCTACGCATGAAATAGCGCAGGGTGGGATCAGGCGGTGTAAGAGACGGCCCCTCGAAGACCGCGTCGATATATTCGCTCATCGGGGTGGATTCGGTGAGAATCTGTCCGCGGTGAACGAGCGCCGGGACTGTTCCCGACGGGTTGATCGCCAGATACTCGGGCGAGTGCTGCTCGAACTCGGGCAGGTTGATATAGATATGATCGAATTCGACGCCCTTTTCGTTCAGAACGAACAGGGGCTTGCCTGAGTTGGAATTGGGTTCCCACGTATAAACAGCCGGCCGTTCGCCGCTGCCGTCGTTTTCTACCGTCAAGAGTCTGTCCCGGATACGGATTGGCGTTGCACCGTCAATTACCTTGGCAGCCGCCTATGTTGTCAATCTTAAACTCGCCAAGAGGCGAGCGTTAGCCGACGCCATCATATGGTGGCTGCAATAAGTCCGGACCCTAGCTTTCGTCTCCAAGACCAACAAAATCGACGACGTCGGGTATTTCCTTGCGCGGAAAACCGACACCGCTTCAATCATTCATCGGGTATTCACAGGGGGCTATTTCCCCTTAAGCCAGGGATAGCGTTGCGTATCGCGGCTCCAATAATCCGGATCGAGATAGATATAGAGACGGTGGATCTTGCCGTCGTGGATTTTGAACACGTCACACCAGCGTCCGGCATGGGTGACGTCCGCCCGCCATTCGACACCGTCCGCCGTCCGCCCTTCGCTGGTGCCCTCCACCACCACGACATCGTCCTGGATGACGTAATTGAAATCGTCGTAGTGATGCTTGATGGAGGCCAGAATGCTGCCCACATCAGTGAACAATTGCCGGATCTCGCCGATGCCATGGGCGACGCCCCATTTCGGGAAATAGAGTTCAGCGTGTTCGTCGAACAGGCCGAAGAAGTCTTCGCCGCGGTCGAGACGCTTAATATATTCGAGCGCCAACGATTTCCGTTGCTCCGCCGTCATGGTCATTCGGTTTCCCCCCTTTGTCGATGCACCGAAACGAATTGTACAAGTGTATTGCAAACCGGCGCACTTCATAACCGCCGAACTCTCGCTTGATCGATAAAACCAACTCCGCCTCGATCGCTTGCGCGCTTTTTGACAGGGAACAGGCTGGTCGATCAACTAAAAGTGAACAGCGGATTCCTAGGAAATAACTCATATTGCCCCCCGCTGGAACTGACTGCCACGACAAGTGGAAACGGGGGGACCTCATGAAAAGACATACTTGGATTCTGTTTGCAACCGTAGCTGGCGCCGCTCTGATGGCACAGGACGTTTTGGCCGAGACGGTCGTTCTTCCGGAAGTGGTCGTTACCGCCCGCAAGCGCGCCGAATCCTATCAGAAAGTGCCGATCGCGATCACCGCCTTTACCCAAATGGAGATCGAAAAGGCCGGTATCGAAAAGCCGATCGACTTCATCGCTCTGACGCCGAACGTCACGCTGACAAACACACAAAATGTCGGCAGCTCATTTATTTCGATCCGCGGCATTTCACAGGCCCGTAACAGCGAGCCGTCGGTCGCGGTCGTCGTCGACGGCGTATTGATGTCGAATCCGGTGGCCTTCAATACCGACATGTTCGACATCAAGAGCATTCAGGTCCTCAAGGGCCCACAGGGCGCCCTTTACGGCCGCAATGCCATCGGCGGCGCCATCATTGTCACAACGCTCGCGCCAACGGATGACTTCGAGACCCGTATTAAAATCGGAGTGGATTCCGGTCCTGGCATCACGTCCCAGGCGACCGTCAGTGGACCGATTTCGGACACGCTGAAATTTCGGGCCTCGGGCTCCTATGTCGACACCGCAGGCTATATCCCCAACACCTATCTCCATGAAAAGGCGGATCCCTACCGCGATATTTCCGGCCGAGTTCGGCTGGTCTGGGATCCCGACGTTCGCTGGACCGTCGACCTGCGCGGAAGCATCGACCGGACCGATACGCAGGCTCTCTGGTACAACATCGTCCTGCCCGACGACGTCAACAATGTGAGCCTGCCCGTCCGCGTCAACAATCCCGGCGTCAACCCGCGCAGAATTTACGACACCTCGGCCAAGATCGATTACAAGGCCGATTTTGCGACGATTACCTCGATCACGGCTTACAATAGGACAACCGAGCTCTACACCGGCGACGCCTATGACTTCTTGCCGAACAACGAGTCACTGTTCGTCAAGTTGGGCGGTCACGATATCAGTCAATCCATTTACTTCACCTACAAGTCGGTCAGCCAGGAACTCCGCCTGACATCCCCGGATGATCAGCGGCTGCGCTGGGTCGCCGGCGGATATCTGATTTCCACGGACAAGATTTCCATCCTGGGTAACCAGATTGATTTGCCGAACGTCGATGGGGTTGTTCCCATCAAAAGCCTGGCCGACCTCAACAAAACCAGCCTAGTGCCTTATGGAAATTTCGACGTTATTCCATCAGGGATTCCCCATCCGCAGAATAACTTCATTATGGATGGCCAAAACAGTTTTGCCTGGTCGTTCTTCGGGGATCTCTCCTATGACGTCACGGATCAGGTGGAAGCCGAAATCTCGCTCCGCTATGACAAGGACCACCGCAAGAACACGACCCTGACACCTACGGCCTTCTTGCCGGTCATCCCGGGGTTCCCGCAACCGCATACTGGTGACGTCCGTTCCGCCAATTTCAGCGCATGGCAACCCAAAGGCACCTTGCGCTACTCGCCGAACGACAATCTGACGGTGTATGCCAGCTATGGACGAGGGTTCCGCAGCGGTGGCTTTAACCAGACCGGCGTCGGCGAACTCGCCGCGTTCGCCGGCATTGCCGGAGTCACTACCGTCTACAAGGCAGAGACGGCATGGACCGGGGAAGTCGGTGTCAAATCGCGCCTGCTGAATGGCCGCGCGAGTTTAGGGGCCGATGTCTATCATACGATCGCTAAAGGCTCGCCCTTCTTCTATTATCTCTTCCAAAACGCTACGCAGAATATTGGCAATATCGACAAGGTTCGCCATATGGGGTTCGAGGTGACGGGCGCCATCCTTCTGACCGAAGGATTGGAGGCGAGCGTCGGCCTCGGCTACAACGACAGCAAAATCCTTAAATTCCCCGATCCCACGGTGATCGGTAATCAGGCGCCGCTCGTAACCCGGTTCAATGGCAACGCCACTCTCCAATATAGCCATAGCTTGGTCGGCAACATCGATTGGTCGGCTCGCCTGGATTACGAATATATCGGGCGCACGTGGTGGGATCCGTACAACATAACCTCCCGCAATCCGGTCAATCTATTCAACTTCCGCAGCGGCATCGAGGGGAAGACCTGGTCGCTGACCGGTTGGGTGAAGAATTTGACCAACAAAAAGTACAACGCGGAATCCTCCCCCAACGGTTATCTGTTCAAGGCCCTGCCACGTCGTTGGGGTGTGGATTTCGTCAAGCAGTTCTAGGGTCCGGACGCGGGAGTTCCGGCGGAGATGGCGGCGCAAGGAGGCGCCGCCATCGGTGATCTGATCTGGTTGTCGGAGGCGCAGATGCGGCGGACAGAGCCGTATTTTCCGCTGTCGCATGCGGGCCGGGTTGATGATCGACGCGACCCACCTCAGGGCAGACCGACCGGTGATCGGTTGCGGACTTCCGCGGCAAGATCGTCTTTTACAAGCCGCGTGTTGGCCCACGAGGCGTTATCGAGCGTCCTCGAGAAGACTACCTTCGACGGGGCGTTCATCCGGTCGGTCAGAATAGGGTTGTTTTGCTTCGCCTGTGCTGTGGGCCAGTACATGGTTATCAAATCGTAGGTGACCCGCCCGAACAGGACCACACCTTCCGGCATCGCGTTATCGATCACGAACTGGTTCCATTCGGGATCGTCGTTCTGCGCCCAGCTCATGTCGCCATTCGGCCCGGTGAAATACCCATCAAGCGTGATGTTGTTGAACGCTATCAGTTTCGGCGTGAGGGGCTATCCTTCATAAGCGCGTTCGAGCGCCGCGATATCGAACTTCTTCATTTGCATGAAGGCGTTGGTCACGCGTTTCGCACCCTCGGGATTCGATCCCGATAACATCTTGCCAAGTACGGTTGGGACCACCTGCCAGGACAGACCGAATTTATCCTTCAGCCAGCCGCATTGACTTTCCTCGCCGCCGTCTGTGAGCGCCTTCCAGTAGTAGTCGACGTCGTCCTGGGTCTCGCAGGGGATCTGGAAGGAAATCGCCTCGGTGAATTTGAAGACCGGGCCGCCGTTCAGGGCGACGAAGGGTTTGCCGTCGATCTCGAATTCAACCGTCATCGCCGAGCCTGGCTCTCGGCGGTGGACTTCCTTGCCGGCCTCCGTATAGCGGCTAATGTTCCGGACGCGGGAGTTCTTGAAGACCGTGCAATAGAATTCCGCGGCCTCTTCCGCTTGGGAGTCGAACCAGAGGAACGTGACGAGATTGGGCATTGTCGTTATCCTTCCAACTCTTGGTCGAGGCAGGCATCACTATCCTTGGGGAAACTCGTTCAGGCGAAGCACCTCGCATTCGCCGTCGCCGGCCAGTGTCAGGAAACGTTTGACGATATCCTGAAGTTCGGCCTCGGTCTCGGTCTTGAGGATCGAGTAGCCGGCGATCTGTTCCGGGGCCGCGGGTGCTTCTCCGACGTCGAACTTGCCATTGATCAGGCTCATAGTCGCGCGGTTCGCGCGCGGCATAAAAGAGCCCGTGCTGAGCAGCGCGCCGGACTTGAAGGATTCCTCGACGAATTGCCGCATTGCGGCCATGTGCTCGGGAGCGGGCGCGGCGCCCGACGGTGGCTGGGAAGGCCGGTAAATGGTCAGGAACTGCATCGAATGTCCCCTTAAAGCACTAGCATTTAGCGGCGATTGACAGAATGAGTTGATATCAACATATTAAAACCATGTCAATGTCGGACGATCTTCCCATCGAGATCACGCTGAAGGTGCGTGACAGCTGCCTGTGTCTTCACGTGCAGCGGGCCGCCCGCGCGATCGCGCGGCGTTATGACGAGGCGCTGCGGCCGGTCGGTCTTACCAATGGCCAGTTTTCTTTGCTCATGTCGCTCAACCGGCCGGAACCGCCGACGATCAGCAGCGTCTCGAAACTGCTGGCGATGGACCGAACGACGCTCACCGCCAATATCAAACCGCTGGAGCGCCGTGGTCTGCTGCGTGTCACGGTCGACGAGGCCGACCGACGGAGCCGCCGGCTGACCTTGACGGACGACGGCCGCGACATTCTGAAAGTGGCGCTCCCTCTCTGGGAACAGGCACAAAAGGACAACGCTATCATCCTTGAGGACTCCGCCGTTCCCGAAGAGCTCCTCGCCCAGCTTCGCGCTCTGTCATAACAGGGACAGACCGATCTTGATTGGATAACGACCGTCTTGCGCGTTAAGATATCTTTGTTGGTCAATCCAAAGCGATTGGGGGAAGGCTATGGATTTCAAGCAGGCGATTCAGCACGTTCTTCAAAACTACGCGAATTTCGAGGGCAGGGCTTGCCGGTCCGAATACTGGTATTGGGTTCTGGCAATGATCATCGCCGAGGTCATCTTGTATGCGATTGGCCTGAGGTTTCTCTATACATTGTTTGCTTTGGCGACGATTGTTCCGTCGATTGCGGTGGCGGTGCGGCGGCTGCACGATATCGACAAGATCGGTTGGCTGGTGCTGATCGGCCTTATTCCGTTTGTCGGCTGGCTCGTCATCATTTATTGGGCGGTGCAGCCGGGAACCAGCGGTCCGAACCAATACGGGCACGATCCGCTCGCCGGCGCAGAGGCGCCAGCAGGGAACTGAGCCGGGATCGATGCGTTTGTTGCGCGGGAACGCGTGAAACGGGACCTGAATGCAGGGAATTGATTGGCGTCGAGGGTTTCTCAGGCTGTGGCTTATCGTGGTCGTAGTCTGGTTCGTTGTGCTCGGCTTCTTGCCCCAGATTTTCTTTGGGACCGAAACCACCGAGCGGCTTCACCTCGTCACGCACTGGAGCCAGACGGCGCCCGACCGGAAAGAACTGGCGTCCCTCAAGACCATACAGGAACTGCAGGCGCTCAAGGAACGGAAGGGCTATTCCAACTTCTTCGCGCTCGAAGCGGTTAAGCCGTTGCCCTATCACATCGAGCATCTCTTCACCGAAATGGCCCCGATGGTGATCCTCCCGCCGGCCGGCTTGCTGGCGCTTCTCTTCGCTCTGGCCTGGGCTTTGGAAGGTTTTCGGCCCAAACGGCGGTAAAACCTCGAATTTTTCATTCACGGCTCGTAAATCTCTCTGGACTAGCTTTGACCGCTGTTTGGCGGCGAGGGGAGCCGTGTGTGGGAGAGTGAGCCAGAGGCCATGCAGGTTATTGTCCATGACAACAATGTCGACAAGGCGCTTCGGATCCTGAAACGGCGCATGCAGCGCGAAGGTATCTATCGGGAGATGCGCCTGCGCCGGCATTACGAAAAACCGTCCGAAAAGCGGGCGCGCGAGAAAGCGGAGGCCATTCGGCGCATCCGCAAGCAGGAGCGCAAACGCAGGGAAATTGACGGTTAGGCGCTTAAGTCGTATCGCCTTTTACCTTTTTAGATCGTCCGGTCCGCGCTAATGTGCTGCGCAGTAATGCGCGAGGCCGGGATGTCGTCTACCGTCGAAGTCAAAACCATCACCATTCGTCAGATCCGCGAGCGCAAGGGCGGCGAGCCCGTCGTTTGCCTCACGGCCTATACGACGCCAATCGCGGAGATCCTCGATGATATCGTCGATCTGATTCTGGTCGGCGACTCAATGTCGAATGTCATTCTCGGCCATTCCAATACTCTGCCGATCACCCTGGACCAGATGATCGCGCATGCCCAGGCCGTGAGTCGGGGCGTTAAGCGGGCCTGCCTCATCTTCGACATGCCGTTTGGCTCTTATGAGGAGTCGCCGGAGCAGGCTCTGCGCAATTCGGTCCGGGTCATGAAGGAAACGGATTGCGTCGGCGTAAAGCTGGAGGGCGGCCGGTATCTGGCCGAGACGGTTTCATACCTTACGGAGCGGGGTGTTCCGGTGATGGGCCATGTCGGCATGCTGCCGCACTATGTAAATCAGCGAGGTTTTGCTGTACGCGGCCGAACCAACGCCGAGAGCGACGATATTCTTCAGGACGCAGTCGCCATCGATCAGGCCGGCGTGTTCTCCACGGTGCTTGAAGCGGTCGCCGAACCGTTGGCGCGCAATATCACGGAGACGGTGTCCAACATCACGATCGGGATCGGCGCCTCGGCGGCGTGTGACGGACAGATTGTCGTGACGGAGGATATTTTGGGGCTTACCTGTAAGACGCCGTCCTTCGTCAAACGCTATGCCGAACTGCGCGATGTTGTCACCGCCGCCATCAAGAGCTATGACGCGGATGTGCGGTCCAGACTTTATCCCACGGCCGAACACACCTACGCTGCAGAGGGAAAAAAGAAGTCCAAATCATAGGAGGTGCAGCATGGCAGCAGAGTCAGACAATGGACCTCGACCTCGGTTGGAAAGCCGCCGACTTCGATCTGCTGGGGGCGGATGGTCACCGGTACACCCTGGAAAAAATTCGCGGTCCCAGGGGCACGCTGGTCATTTTCATGTGTAATCACTGCCCTTATGTGAAGGCCGCGCTCGATATGATAATCGCCGATGTCAGAGGGCTGACCGCCATGGGGATAGGCACGGTGGCGATCATGCCTAACGACGTCGAGGCCTATCCCGGCGATTCCCTCGAGAACATGGCGAAACTCGCCGAAGATATGCATCTGCCGTTTCCCTATGTTATTGACGAAACGCAAGCGGCAGCAAAGGCTTATGGTGCAGTCTGTACGCCGGAGTTTTACGGTTTCAATGCCGATCTCGAACTGAAATATCATGGCCGGATCGCGGAGTTTTCCCATCTCCAGCCGGTCGCGAACGCCAAGCACGAGATGTTCGACGCCCTTGCGATGATCGCCGCAACGGGAGAGGGCCCCGCCGATCAGAAGCCGTGCATGGGCTGCTCGATCAAGTGGCGGGAATAGGGCTTGAGCGTTGAACGTCGAAACAGCCTTTCGGAACAGGTCGCGTTGCCTTATGCTCGCGCCGCCAGATCGAGCCAGAATTAACTAGCCTGACCCCGCGTTTTGGAGCCAGCCGTGTCCGATATCTTCCGCGAAGTCGACGAAGACGTCCGCGCCCAGGAATATTTGCGACTTTGGAAAACCTACGGCAAATACGTCATTGCCGGGATGGTTGCGATCGTCGTTGGTACCGCTGGGTCGGTAGCTTGGCGCAACTACCAGAGCACCAAGCTGAAAGCGGAGGGCGATAAATACGCCGCCGCCATGGACCAGTTCAATGACGGCGATTATGCCGCCTCCGCCAAGGCATTCGAGAAGATCGCCGGGCAGGCGAGCGGAGGCTATAAGGTCGTGGCCAGCCTGCAAGAAGCCGAAGCAGATCTGAAGGCGGGCAAGAAAGACGACGCGGTGAAGCTCTATAATGAAATCGCCGCCAGTAGCAGCTACGACAAGGTCTATCGCGACCTTGCCTCCCTTTCCGTCGCGATGCAGACGATCAACACAGCCGATCCTGAAAAGCTTTTGAGCCGTCTCGACGCGATCAACACGGAAGAGAATCCGTGGCGTCACAGCGCGCAGGAGCTTCTTGCGGCACTGGCGCTGCGTACCGGCGACAAGCAGACCGCAGAAAATCTCTTCAAGGCCCTGGCCGATGATTCGACAGCGTCGTCTGGCATCCGGTCTCGCGCCCGGACAATGCTTGCCGCTATGGGTTCCAAGTCATAATGCAGCCAAGCCGCATCGTTGAAAGCGGCCGGGCGGACACCGGCCCGAGAAATGGGGGTATCGGCATGAAAGCGGCCGTCACGCTGGTCGTCGCGATGGCAGTGCTTCTCGGCGGATGCAGTATCTTTCGCGGTAACGGGGAGAAGAGCCGGAACAAGAACCGGATCCCGGGCGAGCGGATCTCGGTTCTGTCCTATGAGGGGCGGCTAACCGCCGATCCGCGGATATCCGACCTGAAAGTCACCTTGCCGAAACCCTATGAAAACAAGGGTTGGCCCGAGGCCGGTGGTGATCTCGACCACGTGATGCAGCATCTCGAGCTGGCGAGCAATCCGAAGATCGCCTGGGAGGCGAAGATCGGAAAAGGCTCCGGCGGTGTCGAGCGGTTGATAGCGTCTCCCGTTGTCGCCAATGGCATCGTCTATACGCTCGATGCAAACAATACGGTGGAAGCGCGCCACGCGTCCGACGGCAAGCGCCTCTGGAAAACGACGCTGCGGAAGAAAGGCGAGAAGAAGGAATCCGGCATCGGCGGCGGCGTCTCGTACCATGATGGCGTGCTCTATGTGACGTCAGGGTTTGGCTTCGTCTCCGCCGTCGACGCCAAGAGCGGCAAGGAGATCTGGCGCAAGGAAACGGGCGTGCCGATGCGCGGCGCGCCGACGATCGCCGACGGGCGGATCTTCGCGCTTTCCTACGACAACCAGCTTTTCGCCATGACGACGAGCAATGGCGACATTATCTGGAACTCATGTCGGCATCGCCGAGAACGCCGGGCTGATCGGCACGGCAAGTCCGGCCGTCGTCGGCGACACCGTGGTGGTGGCGTTCTCCTCGGGCGAGCTTTTCGCGCTCCGCGTCGAGAATGGCCAGGTGATTTGGACCGACACGTTGAGCCGCACCAGAGTCGGCTTGCCGACGCCGCTGTCGAGCCTCAATGACATCGACGGATTCCCGGTCGTCGACCGGGGTGAGGTCTTTGCGATCAGCCAGGGCGGCACGATGGTTGCCATCAATCTGCGCACCGGCGAGCGCGTCTGGGAGCGTAATATCGGGGGTACGCAGACTCCCTGGATCGCGGGCGATTTCATCTATCTCGTTACCGCCGACGATGAATTGCTCTGCATGTCACGCCGCGATGGCCGTATTCGGTGGGTTCGAGAACTGCCGGATTATCTCAATCCCGAAAAGCGCAAGCGGTTCGTCTATTGGACCGGTCCCGTATTGGCCGGCGATCGGCTGATCGTGGCGTCGTCGCTGGGTTATGCCGTATCGGTCTCGCCCTATACCGGCCGTCTGATGAGCAAGATCGAGTTGCCGGCCGAAAACTTTATCGCGCCGATCGTCGCGGACGACACGCTGTACATTCTCAGCAATAACGCGGATCTTCTCGCCCTTAGATAGATGGGCGCCCGGATCGCGCCGCTGAATACGGTAATTTCATGAGTCTGACCGTCGCCATCGTCGGGCGTCCCAATGTGGGCAAATCGACGCTGTTCAATCGTCTCGTGGGCAAACGCCTCGCGCTGGTCGACGATACGCCGGGCGTTACACGCGACCGCCGTGAAGGCGACGCCCGCATCGGCGGCCTTACTTTTCGGGTCATCGATACCGCCGGGCTCGAGGATGCCGATGAGGAATCGCTAGCCGGACGCATGCGGCGGCAGACGGACGCGGCGCTCGAAACCGCCGATCTGACGTTTTTCATGATCGACGCCCGGGCCGGTGTGACGCCGATGGACAAGTATTTCGCCGATTGGCTGCGATCGAGCGGCAAGCCGGTCAGGCTCCTGGCGAATAAATGTGAAGGCAGAGCGGCGGAGGCCGGCTTCTACGAGGCCTATTCACTGGGGCTCGGCGAACCGATCGCCGTCTCCGCCGAGCATGGCGAAGGTATGGCCGACCTCCATAACGCGATCACCGAATTCGCCGAAACACGTGAGATCGACGAGGCCACAGCGCAGGATGACGAGGAATTATCCAAACGGCCGCTGCAGATTGCGATCGTTGGACGGCCGAACGCCGGTAAATCCACGCTGATCAACCGAATTCTGGGCGAGGACCGGCTGATTACCGGCCCGGAGGCGGGGCTTACCCGAGATTCCATCGGGTTGCCCTGGCGTTATCGTGGCATGCCGATGAAATTGTTCGACACGGCGGGCCTCAGAAAGAAAGCGAAGGTCACTGGAAAGCTGGAAAAGCTCTCCGTCGCGGATGCTATGCGGGCGGTTCAGTATGCCGATGTCGTGGTGTTGCTGATCGACGGTGAGCTCGGGCTGGAGCGGCAGGACGCTCAGATCGCGGATCTCGTTCATCGCGAGGGCCGGGCGCTGGTAATCGCCGTCAACAAGTGGGATCTGGTGCAGGACCGCACGACGGCGCTCAGGTCCGTCAGGGAAAAGATCGAGATGGTCTTGCCGCAGGTGCGCGGGGTCCCGCTCATAACCCTCTCGGCCGCGACGGGCGAGGGCGTCGACAAGCTGATGCCGGCGATCAAGAAAATCTCCGAGATATGGGACAAGCGCGTTCCGACGCCGGCTCTCAATCGCTGGCTCGAAGGCATGGTGGAGCGCAATCCGCCGCCCGCCGTGAAAGGCCGCCGCCTGCGCTTGCGCTATATGACACAGATCAAGACGCGGCCGCCCACGCTTGTCCTGTTCGTGAGCCGCCCATCAGAATTGCCGGAAGCCTATGAGCGCTATCTTATCAATGGCTTGCGGGAAGTTTTTGATATGCCAGGTGTGCCGATCCGGCTGCTGAAACGCCGCGGCGAAAACCCTTATCAGCCCAAAAAGAGCTGACCGGAAAAATCAGTCCGCCTTGTAGCGGACGATCTCGGCGTGACGCGTGCAGTCGGCGGTCGCGAGGTCGAGGAACAGGCCGGTCAGCGCTTCCGGCGGTTTGACCGTCATGGCATCTTCGCCCGGCATCGCCTCGTGCCGCATGGCTGTGCGGGTCGGGCCGGGATCGAGTAGATTGACCCGCAGCGGCGAGGCCTTCACTTCCTCGGCATAGATCAGCACCATCTTCTCGAGCGCCGCCTTTGTGATGGCGTAGCTGCCCCAATAGGGCCGGTTGACCGAGGCGGCGTGCGAGGTGACGAAGATCGCGCGGCCCGCCGGCGCAACGCGCAGTAGCGGGTCGAGCGAGCGGATAAGCCGGTAATTGGCGGTAAGGTTGACGTCGACCGTGTCCTGCCAGACTTCCGGATGCAGATGCGCGACCGGCGTCAGCGCGCCGAGCACGCCGGCATTGGCAACCAGTATGTCGAGCTTCTGCCAGCGCTCGTTGATTGCGGCGCCGATCCGGTCGATGGCCGGGAAGTCCTTGAGATCGAGCGGTACGAGCGTCGCCGGGCTGCCGTTGCGTTTCTGGATTTCGTCGTCCAGTTCCTCCAGCGCCCCTTGGGTGCGGGCGACCGCGATGATATGGGCGCCCTGGGACGCGAATTCGAGCGCGACGGCGCGTCCAATGCCGCGGGACGCGCCGGTCACGAGCGCGACGCGCCCTTCAAGTTTACCTGTCATAGTTCTTAGTTCATTTCCGCCAGGAGAGAGAGCTGCGCTGAATCGTCGCCGCCTTCCCGGTCGGTGAGAGGAATGGGATAGTCGCCGCTGAAACAAGCGTCGCAATAGGCGGGCTCGTTATCCGCACGCGGCACGCCGCTCACGGCGCGATAGAGGCCGTTCATGGACACGAAGGCCAGGGTGTCGACCCCGACGATGCGTGCCATGGCCTCGACATCGTGGCTGGCGGCCAGAAGTTCCTTCCGTTCCGGCGTGTCGACGCCGTAATAGCAGGAATGGGTCGTCGGAGGGCTGGCGATGCGCATATGCACTTCGCGAGCGCCTGCTGCTCGCATCATCTCGACGATCTTGATGGAGGTCGTGCCGCGCACGATGCTGTCGTCCACCAGCACGATGCGCTTGCCCGCGATCTGATGGCGGTTCGGATTATGCTTCAGGCGAACGCCCAGATGCCGAATCTGGTCGGTCGGCTCGATGAAGGTCCGGCCGACATAGTGATTGCGAATAATGCCGAGTTCGAACGGGATGCCGGCCTCGGAGGCATAGCCGATGGCGGCCGGTGTTCCGGAATCCGGCACCGGAATCACGAGATCGGCCTCGACATTCGCTTCGCGCGCCAGCTCCTGGCCGATCCGCTTGCGCACCTCGTAAACGCTGGTGCCTTCGGAAATGCTGTCCGGCCGGGAGAAATAGACGAATTCGAAAATGCACGGCCGGGCCTTTACGGTGGGGAAGGGCTTGATCAATTCCACGCCCGTATCGGAGATCACGACGATCTCGCCGGGCTCGACATCCCGGACATAAACCGCGCCGAGAATGTCGAGAGCGCAAGTCTCCGAAGCGAGGATGATCGCGCCGTCCTCGAGGCGACCGAGAACCAGCGGCCGCACGCCGAGCGGATCGCGCACGCCGATCAGCGAATCCTTGGACAGGGCAACAAGAGAATACGCGCCCTGGATCTGTATCAGGGCGTCGATGATGCGATCGATCAGCGTACCGTGCCCGCTGGTCGCGATCAGGTGCTGGATTACCTCGGTGTCGGACGTGGACTGGAAGATCGACCCTTCGGAGACGAGCCGTTTGCGCAGCATCAGCGCGTTGGTGAGGTTGCCGTTATGGGCGATCGCGAAGCCGCCCGAAGAAAGGTCCGCATACAGCGGCTGTACATTGCGCAGAAGGGTTTCGCCGGTCGTGGAATAGCGGACATGGCCGATCGCCGACTGGCCTTTGAGCGAATTGACGACCTTTTCCGAGGTCAGCGAATCCGCGACGAGACCGAGGCTGCGATGAGCATTGAAATGCTTTCCGTCGAAACTCACGATTCCGGCGGCTTCCTGCCCCCTGTGCTGCAGGGCGTGCAGGCCGAGAACCGTATGGGCCGCGGCGTCGTCCGTGCCGAAAATTCCGAAAACTCCGCATTCCTCGCGAAATTTATCGAATTCACCGGCTCGGCCGTGGTGTTTTTCCGCCATCAGTTCTTCGTTACTCCTTCCACAAGGTCGTCCATCTTCTGACGTTCCTTGTCGCTGTAGGCGCCGTCGTTATGGTCCCCGCCAATGCTGCTTGGCAAGTCCAGCGATTTATCAAGCGATTTCATCAGCTTGTCCGGCGCGCGTTCCGACGAGTCCACCAGGCCCGGCCAAAGATTCGCCAGGGTGTAGCCGCCATAGTCGATCAGCGGAAACGTCCGCGCATCGCGAAGCCAGGGTGGCGGCTCGTCGCGTTTGATGATCGGGATCACCCAAACCGCCACCGCATAGAGCAGGCAGATCGAAAAAGCACCACGAGCGAGTCCATAGGCAAAGCCGAGCATCCGGTTGAAAAAGCCGAAGGATTCGCGGTCCAGCATGTTGGCGACCGCGCGCCCCAAAAGGCTCAAAACAATCACCGTCGCGATGAAAATACCGCCGGCGATCAGTAGATGAGAGGTGGGGAGCCGGGCGATGTAATTCCAGTTGTGCGTGTCGGCGCCGCTGAAAAGATAGACATAGACCGCCGCCGCGCCACCGATCCAGGCGACCAGCGTGGCCGTCTCCTTCAGGAACCCGCGCATGAAGGCAAGCAGGCCCGACAATAGGACGATCGCGACGACGATCAGATCAGTTCCTGAAAAATGCGGATCAAGCATGCTCTCTCCGTCGCTGTGCCGCGCCGCCGCGGGCGTCGAAAAAGTCCACCAGTTCACGCAGGCTGCGGATCGCCGTGGCGTCTATTCCCGCTGTTTGCAACCGGGCCGTCGGCGGCGTCAGGGCCTTGGTGAAGCCGAGCTTCGACGATTCCTTGAGCCGCGCATCGGCATGCGCCACCGGCCGAATCTCGCCCGAAAGCGAAATTTCGCCGAATACCACCGTTTCGGGCGGCATCGGCGTTTCGCTCGCCGACGATATAAGAGCGGCGGCCACGGCCAAATCGGCGGCCGGCTCGCCGATCCTCAGGCCGCCCGCGACATTCAAGTAAACATCATTGCCGGCGAGTCCAAGTCCCCCGCGCGCGTCCAGCACCGCCAGGATCATCGCCAGCCGTCCCGAATCCCAGCCCACGACGGCCCGGCGGGGTGTCGCGAGCGGTGACGGGGCGACGAGGGCCTGGATCTCGACCAGCACCGGCCTTGTGCCTTCCATGCCCGCGAAAACGGCCGCGCCGTTGATGCCTCCGTCGCGGTCGCTCAGGAACAGGGCGGAGGGGTTGGTGACTTCCGTCAGGCCCGCGCCGGTCATCTCGAAGACGCCGATCTCATCCGTTCCGCCGAAGCGGTTCTTGACCGCGCGCAGGATACGGAACTGATGGCTGCGTTCGCCTTCGAAATAAAGCACGGTGTCGACCATGTGCTCGAGCACGCGCGGCCCCGCGATCTGGCCCTCCTTGGTGACATGACCGACGATGAGCAGGGCGGCGTCGCGGCGTTTGGCGAAGCGGATCAACTCCTGCGCCGAGGCGCGAACCTGCGCAACGGTGCCGGGCGCGGAATCGAGCTGATCGACGAACATTGTCTGGATGGAATCGATGACGACGACCTGCGGCGCGGGGTCTTTATCGAGCGTCGCCAGGATGTCGCGCACGCTCGTGGCGGCGCCGAGTTCCAGGGCCGCGTCGGCAATACCGAGCCGCCGTGCCCGCATGCGGACCTGCGCCGGGGCTTCCTCGCCCGAGATATAGACACATTTTTGACCGGTTCGGGCGATCGCCGTACCGACCTGCAGCAGAAGCGTGGATTTGCCGATACCGGGATCGCCGCCGATCAGGGTGGCGGAGCCCGCGACGAGCCCGCCGCCCACGGTGCGGTCGAACTCGCCGATGCCGGCCGACAGGCGCGGCGGATCGGCGGTTTCGGCCGAGAGCGAGATCAGGTCGATCTTGCGGCCGGCGCCGGGACCCAGGCCTTTCGGCACATTTTCCCGTCCGGCCTCCTCGACGACCGTGTTCCATTCGCCGCAGGATTCGCAACGGCCGACCCATTTGCGGTACGCCGCACCGCAGGACTGACAGATAAAGCGTTCGGCGGTAAGCGCCATCACTTCGGCCTTCGTTACGACCGGTGGAACAAATGCCGGCCAATCATACAGGGACCAATCAACACGGCCATCACGCCTTCATGATGTCCATCTGTATCGGCCCTTCGGCCCGGCCACTGATAAATTGCTCGACATAAGGATTGCCGGAGCGATCGATCTCGCTGACTGGTCCGAACCAGATGATCCGGCCCTTATACAGCATTCCAATACGGTCGGCGATCTTCCGCGCGCTGGCCATGTCGTGCGTGATTGTCAGTGTCGTCGCGCCAAGTTCCTTGACCGAACTGACGATCAAATCGTTGATGACGTCCGCCATGATGGGATCGAGGCCCGTGGTCGGCTCGTCGAAGAAGATGATTTCGGGCTCCGTGGCGATCGCGCGGGCGAGGCCGACGCGCTTCTTCATGCCGCCGGAAAGTTCGGCCGGGCTGAGATCGGCCACTTCCGCGCCGAGCCCGACCATAGCAAGCTTTTCGATTGCGGCGGCCTTGGCCTCGTTGCGTTTGACGGCTTTCGTGGCGAGCAAGCCGAATGCGACATTCTCCCAGACCGGCATGCTGTCGAACAGAGCCGCGCCCTGGAACAGCATACCGAACTTCCGCAGGATCTCGTCGCGCTCGCGTCCGCCAATCGTCGTGACTTCCGTGCCGTCGACCTGAATGGAGCCCTGCTCGGGCTTCAAAAGGCCGAGAATACATTTGAGCGACACCGACTTGCCGCTGCCCGAGCCGCCGATGATGACAACGGATTCGCCCGGCATGACGTCGATGTCGAAGCCGTCCAGCACGATCTTCGGGCCGAAGCGTTTGTGCACGTCGCGCATGCGGATCTTGGGGATGCCGCTATTCGGGCCGGATCGGGGTGTTTGGGCGGTCTCGCTCATGAGGCGAAGAAGAAGTTGGTGATGAAGTAGTTGGCGACCAGGATCAGCACGCAGGCCGATACCACGGCTTTGGTGGTCGCCGCGCCGACGCCTTGCGCGCCGCCCTCGCTGTAATAGCCGTTGAAGCAGCCCATCAGCGCGATGATGAAGCCATAGACGGCGGCCTTCACGAGGCCGGAGACCACGTCATAGGTCTCCAGAAAATTCGCCGTGTTGTTCAGATAGACCGACCCGTTGAAGTTCAGTTTTCCGGTCGCGACGATGTAACCACCCATCACGCCGATGATATCCGCGACCAGAACGAGCGGGGCCAGCACCAGCGTCCCCGCGATGATGCGCGGGGCGATAAGATAGCGGAATGGATTGGTCGAGAGCGTGGTAAGCGCGTCAATCTGCTCGGTGACCCGCATGGTGCCGAGTTCCGCGGCCATCGCGGAGCTAACCCGGGCAGCCACCATGATACCGCCGAGAACCGGGCCCAGCTCGCGGGTGATCGCCAGAACCACAATATTCGGTACGATGCTCTCGGCGTTGATGCGGGCGCCGCCGACATAGGTCTGGAGCGCCAAGACCGCGCCGGTGAAGATGGCCGTCATGCCAACGATCGGCAGGGAGTAGTAGCCGATATTCATGATCTGGCTGATGATGTTCCGGAAATGGAACGGAGGCGTCAGCGAATAGCCCACCGCGCGGCCGGTAAAGATCGCCAGGCGGCCGATAAGCCTCAGAAACTCGATGAAGAAGCGCCCGATAATCGCGAGGAAGTTCACGGCCGGACCTCGCCATCGGCCGCGCCGCCGATATAGATGCGCTCGTATCGCGAGCCGAGATTGGTCAGGACTTCATAGGAAACCGTGCCCGACAGCCTGGCGATCTCGTCGAGATTCGCGCCGTGTCCGATCATGTCGATGAGGTCGCCGGTCTGGACGCTATCGGGACGAACGGCGGTTATATCGAGGGTCGTGAGGTCCATGGAGACCCGCCCGACCACGGGGACGCGGACGCCGTCGATACAGCCGTAAGCATGATTGCCTGCGGACCGCATGTAACCATCGCCATACCCCAGAGCCACGGTCGCCAACCTTGTCCGCCCTTTAAAAGAATGCGTCGCACCATAGCCAACGGTCATGGGACTGTCAACGAACCGGGTCTGCACGATTCTTCCTTGTAAATTAACAACTTCCGCCATGGGATTGGGGTCGCTTGGCACCGGCGCGCCGCCATAGACGGAAATGCCGACGCGGACGAGATCATGGTGGTAGGGCTTGCCCAGAAAAACGCCCGCCGAATTCGCAAGACTGGCTCGTTTCCCGGGGAAACGGCGGGTCCAGGAGGCGAACTGCTCGCATTGTTCCAGGTTCTTGGGATGAGCCGGTTCGTCGGCGCAAGCGAGATGGCTCATGATCAGGTCGAAGGGGCAGTTTTCCAGAAGTTCGGGGCTTGCGAGCAGTGTCTCCGCTTCCTGTGGCGGCAGGCCCAGCCGGTTCATCCCGGTATCGATATGGATCCCGGCGGGCGGCACCTGACCGTTATGCTTCCGCGAAAACGCGGTCCAGGCTTCGATTTGCGGGAGGTCGTTCAAGACGGGGCAAAACTTGTATTCGCGAAAAGCCGGGGCCTCATCGCGCGGCAGCCCGTTCAGGACGTATATTTTCGCTTCCGGGAGAATACCTCGCAGCTCTATGGCTTCGTCCAGCGTCGCGACGAAGAAGGTGCGGCAGCCGGCATTCCACAAGGTCGGCGCAACGCGGTCGACGCCGAGGCCATAGGCGTTCGCCTTCACGGCGACGGCGCATTCCGCCGGGGCGGCCCGTGATTTCAAAAGCCGGTAATTCGCCGCGACGGCGTCGAGATTGATGGTCAGCCGACCGCCAAAGCGCTCAGAAGACTTCATCAGGAAGATGATCGCTCTCGATTAAATCACTGAAGCGGGTGGTATTGCTGTCGAAGAGTAAGCGCACATTGCCGGTCGGCCCGTGACGTTGCTTCGAGATGATGACTTCGGCCCGGCCGTGAATGCGATCTTCCTTTTCGCGCCATTCCGCGAAATTCGGCGAATCCTCGTCCGGACGGCGCTGCTGATGGTAGTACTCCTCACGGTAGATGAAGAGCACCACGTCGGCGTCCTGCTCGATCGAGCCGGATTCTCTGAGGTCCGAGAGGACCGGCCGTTTGTCTTCGCGCTGCTCTACGAGACGGCTGAGCTGGGAGAGCGCGATGACGGGGACGTTCAGTTCCTTGGCGAGAGCCTTCAGGCCCTGGGTGATCTGGGTCACTTCCTGAACCCGGCTATCGCTGGATTTCGTCGTGGTCGGCCGGAGAAGCTGCAGATAGTCGATGACGATCAGCGACAGGCCGTGCTGACGGTGAAGCCGCCGGGCCCGTGTCCGCAACGCGCCGACCGAAAGCGCGGGCGTGTCGTCGATAAAGAGGGGCAGGTCCTCGATCTCACGGGAGGCGCGAACCACGTCGGGGAACTCCGCCGACGAAATCTGGCCCTGGCGCAGCTTGTGGGACGAGATGCCCGACTGCTCGGACAGGATACGGGTGGCGAGCTGCTCGGATGACATTTCGAGCGAAAAGAAGCCGACGACCGCGCCATCGGCGACGCTCGGATCCGCGCCTTCGTCGAGCGCGATCTTGCGCGCCTTCGCGGCATTGAAGGCGATATTGGTGGCGAGCGATGTCTTGCCCATCGCGGGGCGCGCTGCGACGATGACGAGGTCCGATTTGTGCAGGCCGCCGAGGGTCCTGTCGAGATCCTGGAAGCCGGTCGTGGTGCCGACCAGATGGCTGTCGCGCCGATAGGCCGCCTCGATCGACTGAACCGCAATCTTGAGGGAGTTGCCGAAAGTCTGGAAGCCGCCTTCCTGCTTGCCGGTCTCGGCCAGTTTGAAAAGCAAATCCTCGGCGACCTCGATCTGTTCGGGGGCGCCGGCCTCGATCGGCGAATCATAGGCCGTCAGCACCATCTTCTCGCCGATCTGAATCAACTCGCGGCGCAGGGCCAGATCATAGATCTGCCGGCCGTAATCCTCGGCATGGATGATGGTGGCGGCTTCGGCGGCGAGGCGGGCCAGGAACGTAGCGCCGCCGACTTCCTTAAGCGCCTCGTGATTCTCGAAATAGGGGCGAAGGGTAACGGGTGTCGCGCGCTGATTCCGCTCGATCAGCTTGAGCGCGGCGTCATAGATCTCGCCCAGAACCGGCTCGTAGAAATGTTCCGGAAGCAGAAAACCCATGACCCGGCTGGCCGCCTCGTTATTCACGAGAACCGCGCCGATGAGCTGGGCTTCCGCGTCGAGATTGTGGGGAGGCGAGCGATAGCTTACGCCGTCTACCTTGTCGCCCCGGACGGGGACGACCGCCGCCGTTGTCTTAGTCTGTTCCATGGCCTCGGTATAGCACCGTATGACATCCCGACGACATGGTTAATTTCTGTTGAATAGTGTGGATATCGGGGATCGTTATTCCGCGGCGGCGCGCTGGTCGAGGCGTTTCTCCCATTCCGCCATGTAATCCCGGGTCAGGGGCACGGCCTGCTGGTCCCGGGCCACCTGAATCTGGAACACGCAGTGTCCGCCATACCGGAAGGCGCATTCGCTGCCGGCGAGATAAAATTCCCACATCCGGCAGAACCGCTCGTCATAGATTTCCTTCACCTTGTCGCGATTCTTCATGAACCGGCGGCGCCATTCCCTCAGAGTGCTGGCGTAGTGGAGCCGGAGAATCTCGACATCCGTGACCACCAGTCCGGCGCTCTCGATGTGAGGCATGATCTCCGACAGCGCAGGGGCGTAGCCGCCGGGAAAGATGTATTTCCGGGTGAAGCTGTCGGTCGCGCCGGGGCCGTCATAGCGGCCGATCGTATGAACCAGACCGACACCGTCATCGGTGAGGACCTCGGCGACCTTGTCGAAGAAGGTCTGGTAAAACGGCGTGCCGACATGCTCGAACATGCCCACCGAGACCACCCGGTCAAATTTCTCGGTCACGTCCCGATAATCCTGCAGCCGGAATTGCACCTGATTGGCGAGTCCCGAGCGCGCGGCGTTATCCTCTGCGTATTTGAGCTGCTCCTCGGATAACGTGATGCCAACGGTTTCCGCGCCCGATACTTCGTTGAGATGCAGGGCCATGCCACCCCAGCCGCAGCCGATATCGAGGATCTTGAGCCCTTCCTTCAACAGAAGCTTCGATGCGATGTGATTCTTTTTCGCGACTTGAGCCTCCTCCAGCGTGTAGTCCGGCTTGGCGAAATAGGCGCAGGAATATTGCCGTCCTTCATCGAGGAACAGGTCGTAAAGCGTGTCCGAGAGGTCGTAGTGATGGGCGACGTTTTTCTTGGAGCGTGAGACAGGGTTGAATTGCGCCAGCCAACGGGTCCAGCGTGCGATCCGTTCCTGCAGTTTCAGTAGCCAGTGATCGGCATGGCGGTACATATTCCCCGACGCGAGCGCGAGGAAGCCGTATAGATCGCCTTCCTCAATCGTCAGCTTTCCGTCCATATAGGCCTCGGCTACGCCGAGTTCCGGACTGGCAATAATGCCGCGCTCGACGGATTTGTCCGCGAGGTGGATGGCGATACGCGGCTCTTGGCCGTTGCCGTATTCGCGCCGCGTCCCCTTATGGTCGATTACAACCAGCGTGCCTTCGCGAATGATGGCCCGAAGCAATGAGGATAGGATCATCGGTCGCCTCCTTTAGCGTATTCTTTATTACGCCGATAACCGTGAGAGGCTCATAGAAACACCCCTACAGCCATCGAACGTCTGACCGTCCCTCTTTACTAATTTTAAACGATTCGGGCACCGGATCGAATACCCTTTGTATACATTGGGTTGGCAGGCGCGCGGACGCAAACAAAAAAAGACGCCGGAAGATCGCACCCGATCCTCCGGCGTCCTAAAGTTTTGTCTCAGCCGAGCATAGTATTCCTATGCCCGCATTAAACTATTCGGTTTTGTCAGAAGCCTCTTCCGCCACTTCTTCTTCAGCGGCGCTTTCAAATTCAAACTCTTCCTCGGTGAGAGTCTTCGCCGCCTGTTCGGCCAGTTCCTCGGTCTCGAACATGGCTTCCGCCTCCGCCAGGGCCTCGTCCTTGTCCGGCTCGGATTGGCGCCGCGCTTCCTCTTCGGACCGCGCGATATTGATCTGAACCTCGGCCGAAACGTCCGGATGAAGCGACACGCTTACCGTGTGCAGGCCAAGCTCCTTGATCGGCGTGGCGAGCTGGACTTGACCGCGCTGGACCTTGAAGCCCAATTCACCGACCGCGTCGGCCACGTCCCGTGCGGTGACGGATCCGTAGAGCTGACCCAACTCGGCTGCCTGACGCAGCAGGACGCAGCTCTGGCCGTTGAGCTTCTCGGCAACCGCTTCGGCTTCCTTCGCCCGCTCGAGATTGCGGGCTTCGTGGATGGCTTTTTGTTCCTCGAAAATGGTCCGATTGGCGTCGGTGGCCCGCAGAGCCTTCTTCTGCGGCAGCAGGTAGTTGCGCGCAAAGCCGTTCTTGACCTTCACGACATCGCCCATCTGGCCGAGCCGTTCGACGCGCTCCAACAAAATGACTTCCATCAGGTGTCTCCTGTCCTGTAGCGCTATTCGATAACGAAGGGCAGCAGCGCGAGATTGCGCGCGCGCTTAATCGCCTGGGCGAGTTCACGCTGCTTCTTGGACGAAACTGCGGTGATCCGGCTCGGTACGATTTTGCCCTTCTCGGAAACGAAGCGCTGCATCAGCTTCACATCCTTGTAGTCGATTTTGGGCGCGTTCGGCCCGCTGAACGGACAACTCTTGCGGCGTCGGAAGAAGGGGCGGCGGCGCGACGGTGCCGAGCGCGACGAGGTGTTATCGCTCATTCTTTATCTCCTTCCGACTTCGATTCGCTGGAGCCATTGTCATCCGATTCAGGCTGGCGGCGGGCTCGACTGCGATCTCCGCGATCGCCTCGGTCACCACGATCGCCTCGGTCACCACGATCACCACGATCGCCTCGGTCACCACGCGGCCCGCGGTCGTCGCGGCTCGATTTGGCGACCATCATGGCGGACGGCTCTTCCTCGAGCTCGTCGACGCGAATGCTCATCAGACGAATGACATCGTCGTTAAGCCGCATGACGCGTTCCATTTCCTGAAGCGCGGCGGCCGGGGCATCGATGTTCATCAGAACATAATGGCCCTTGCGGTTCTTCTTGATCTTGTAGGAGAGGTTCCGCAGGCCCCATTGTTCGGTCTTGCCGATGGTTCCGCCATTATCGGCGATAATTTGAGAAAACTGCGTCGCCAGATCCTCCACTTGCTGCGGAGACAGCTCTTGGCGCGCAATGAAGACATGCTCGTAAAACGGCATCAAAGACTCCTTATGGCTATTCCTGCCGCGCGTGGCGGCGTAGCCGGCATTTACCGGCAAGGAGTTCACAGCACCGGCCGGACCCATTCCGGCAAGCCTGCGCTAAAGTGCGCGCACTATACTCATTTGGCGGCCTATCGCAAGGGCTCAAGCGGTTGGCCTTGACATTGCCGGATGACGCATGACAACTGTCTTTCACTTTCCACGCAAAAGATAGAAAAACAGGCTGGCCGCACAACGTTATGGTTCTCGCATTCACATTCCCGGGGCAGGGCAGTCAGGCGGTTGGCATGGGCAAGGCTTTGGCCGAGTCGTCCGCTACGGCTCGTCAGGTTTTCGAAGAGGTCGATGAGGCGCTCAAACAAAACCTCACGCGTCTTATGTTCGAGGGACCGGCAGACGAACTCATGCTCACGGAGAACGCGCAGCCGGCGCTGATGGCGGTAAGTCTTGCCTTGGTGCGCACGCTCAACGTTGAAGGCGGTTTCAAGATTGCGGATCGCGTCGGCTATGTCGCCGGGCATTCGCTTGGTGAGTATTCCGCGCTTGCGGCCGCCGGCGCCCTGACGGTCAGCGAAGCGGCTCAACTTTTGAAACGCCGCGGGCAGGCGATGCAGCGGGCCGTTCCGGTGGGAGAGGGCGCCATGGCGGCCTTGCTGGGCCTCAATCTTTCCGACGCGGAAGACGTCGCGAAGGAAGCGGCCGGCGACGAAGTCTGCACCACCGCCAATGATAATGCGCCGGGTCAGGTCGTGGTCAGCGGCCACAAGGCGGCGATCGAACGCGCCGTCGAAATCGCAAAAACCAAAGGCGCGCGCCGGGCCATGATGCTGTCGGTCAGTGCTCCGTTTCATTGTCCGCTGATGGCCCCGGCCGCCAACGAAATGGCCGAAGCCCTGAAAACTGCGCGGATCGAGCCGCCGGTGCGGCCATTGGTTGCCAATGTCACGGCGAAGGAAGTGTCCCAGCCGGAAGAGATTCGCCGGCTTCTGGTCGCCCAGGTTACCGGCCTCGTCCGGTGGCGTGAGAGCGTGGAGTATATGGTAGATGGCGGCGTGGACATGTTGGTCGAGTTGGGTTCGGGCAAGGTGCTGACCGGTCTGGCGAAGCGGATCAATGGCGACGTCATCGGCGTTTCCATTCAGGGGCCGGACGACATCGAGGCCTTTTTGAAGCTCGTCTGACGAGTCTTGGGGAGTTGCCGAATGTTTGATCTGACGGGAAAGACCGCCCTCTTGACGGGTGCGTCGGGCGGTATCGGGGCTGCAGTTGCGCGTGCTCTCCATGCCCAGGGCGCGACCGTGACCCTGTCCGGCACCCGCGAGAGCGTTTTGGAGGAATTGGCGGGTTCGCTCGGTGAGCGCGCCCATATCGCCGTGTGCGATCTCGGCGATTCAGAGGCGGTCGCCGGGTTGCCGGGGCAGGCGGAGAGCCAGATGGGCGGTCTCGATATCCTCGTGAACAACGCCGGCCTGACACGGGACAATCTGGTGCTGCGCATGAAGGACGACGAGTGGGACACGGTCCTGAACGTCAATCTGACGGCCGGTTTCAAGCTCGCGCGCGGCGCACTGCGGGGCATGATGAAGAAACGGTGGGGCCGTATCATTTCGATCACCTCGATCGTAGGCACCACAGGCAATCCGGGGCAGGCCAATTATGCGGCGTCCAAGGCGGGCGTGACGGGCATGACCAAGGCACTGGCCCAGGAGGTCGCGACCCGGGGTATTACAGTGAATTGCCTGGCCCCGGGCTTCATCTCCACGCCGATGACCGATGCTCTCGGTGAAGACCAGCGCAAGAAGCTGCTCGACGCCGTTCCGGTCGGACGGCTCGGTTCGCCGGAGGACATTGCGTCGGGTGTGGTATATCTGTCCTCCGACGAGGCTGCGTATATCACGGGGCAGACACTGCATATCAACGGCGGTATGGCGATGATTTGACGGCTAAAGTCTTGTTCTGGATTGCTGGCAAATCATCGACTACTGTGTTAGGGACACGGCATTAACCAAGGTATCGACGAAGCCGGATTTTAGCTCTTGTTAAGCCGGTGTTGTTGAGTCTAGTAAACACCCCGCCACAACTAAGAGGGACCACTGGAATGAGTGACGTTGACGAACGCGTAAAGAAGATCGTTGTCGAGCACCTTGGCGTCGATGAGGACAAGGTGACCGAAACCGCCAGCTTTATCGATGATTTGGGGGCCGACAGCTTGGACACGGTCGAGCTGGTCATGGCGTTCGAAGAAGAATTTGGCGTCGAGATCCCGGACGACGCGGCCGAGAAAATCCTGACGGTCAAGGACGCGATAGACTATATCAAGGAAAACGCTTCCTAGCTGGCGGGTTGTTCTGGCGACGTGGCGGCCGCTTGCGGCTGCCGGCGTGGTTTCCGGGATAGAGGCCCCCGGCTTCGTGCAGACGCCGCGATTAGCGAGATGGAATAAGCCTTCATGAGACGAGTTGTCGTAACCGGGCTTGGTCTGGTCACCCCGCTCGGGTGTGGCGTCGAAGCGACGTGGTCGCGGCTCCTGAAAGGGGAGTCCGGCGCACGGCGGATCACCCATTTCGATCCTGAAAACTTCGCGGCCAAGATCGCTTGTGAAGTCGTGGTGGGCGATGGTACGGACGGCTCGTTCAATCCCGACGACTGGATGACGCCGAAGGAACGCCGCAAGGTGGATGACTTTATTCTGTTCGGTCTTGCCGCGGCCCAGCAGGCGGTCGAGGATTTGGGCTGGGTTCCGCAAACCGAGGAAGAGCACGAAAAGACGGGCGTGATGATCGGCGCCGGGATCGGCGGATTGCCGGGCATCGAGGAAGCCTCGATTACCCTGTATGAGCATGGTCCCCGCCGCGTCAGTCCGTTCTTTATCCCGGGCCGTCTGATCAACCTCGTGTCCGGTCAGGTCTCGATTAAATACGGCTTCAAGGGCCCGAACCATGCCGTCGTGACAGCCTGCTCCAGCGGCGCGCATGCCATTGGCGATGCCGCCCGGCTGATCATGTGGGAAGACGCGGACGTCATGGTGGCCGGTGGAGCCGAAGCGGCGATTTGCCCGATCGGTATCGCCGGATTTTCCCAGGCCAAGGCGCTGTCGACGGCCTTCAACGACGAGCCCACACGGGGCTCGCGCCCTTATGACAAGGACCGTGACGGTTTCGTCATGGGCGAGGGCGCCGGCATCGTCGTTCTCGAGGAATATGAGCACGCGAAAAAGCGCGGCGCGAAAATTTATGCCGAAATCTCCGGCTACGGGCTCTCGGGCGACGCCTATCACGTCACCGCGCCGGCGGCCGACGGCAATGGCGGCTATCGCGCGATGAAAATGGCGCTGAATCGCGCCAAGCTGGATCCGAGCGAGATCGATTATGTGAATGCGCATGGCACCTCGACGCCGCTTGGTGACGAGATCGAGCTTGGCGCGGTAAAACGGCTGTTCGGCAACGCCATTGCGAATGTTTCGATGTCCTCTACGAAGTCGTCGGTCGGACATCTTCTCGGCGCCGCCGGCGGCGTGGAGGCGATTTTCTCCATCCTCGCCATGAACGATCAGGTCGTACCGCCGACAATCAATTTGGACAATCCTTCGGAAAGCTGCATGGGTGTGGATCTCGTGCCGCATCAGGCGAAGGAACGTCAGGTTCGGGCCGTCCTGTCGAATTCATTCGGCTTCGGCGGCACCAATGCCAGCCTGGTTATGACAAAGCCGTCATAGGCACGGGGCTGGCCGGCGTCGGCGAGC
This sequence comes from uncultured Alphaproteobacteria bacterium, assembly GCA_963821875.1. Classification (GTDB taxonomy): domain Bacteria; phylum Pseudomonadota; class Alphaproteobacteria; order CAVTAV01; family CAVTAV01; genus CAVTAV01. The sequence goes on along the minus strand of CAWGFE010000002.1, from coordinate 2,475,018 downwards.
GCAAAAAAACACGAGGTGGCGATTGCGGCCACGCGTATTCTGGTCCTTGCTTATCCTTGTCGTTGCCGTGGGCAGCGCGATCGGCCTGTGGCAGGGCGTAACCCGGTACTACGCGGCTCCGGGGCCGGCTGAACAGCAGACCACCGTCATCATCCCCAAAGGCTCCAGCGTTCATCGCGTGGCCAAAGTCCTCGCCGATGCGCAGGTCATCCGCAATCCACGCGCATTCCGCATAATGGCCTGGCTTTACAGGACTGATCGCGACCTTAAAGCGGGCGAATACGCGATCCCGGCCCATGCCAGTATCGGGGACGTGACGGCGATCCTGCGGTCCGGCGAGACCGTGGTTCATCAGGTCACCATTCCGGAAGGCCTCACGAGTTCATGAAGTTCTGGCCATCCTCAAATCCTCTTACGGGCTTATGGGGAATGTCTCGTCGGTGCCTCCCGAGGGATCTCTCCTGCCGGAAACCTATCAGTATCGCTACGGCGACACGGTCAGGGAGATGATCAAGCGAATGTCGCGGGCGATGGATGACGAGGTCGCGAAGCTCTGGAAGGGCCGCGCTCCGGGGCTTCCGTTTCACTCGCCGGACGAGGCCGTTACATTGGCGTCGCTGGTCGAGAAGGAAACGGCCGTACCCGCCGAAAGGAGCCATATCGCGGGCGTGTTCATCAATCGCCTCAAACACGGCATGAGGCTTCAGTCGGACCCTACGGTCGTCTACGCGATCGATCCGGACGGGCCGCTAGGCCGGCCATTGACGCGTCAGGATCTCGAGGTGAACAACCCCTACAATACCTACCGGGTCAATGGCCTTCCGCCGGGGCCGATCGCCAATCCGGGCAAAGATTCGCTTTACGCCGTCCTGCACCCCTTGAAGACTGACGACCTCTACTTCGTTGCGGATGGCACCGGCGGCCATACCTTCGCCAAGACGCTGGATCAGCATAACAGGAACGTCCGGAAGTGGCGGGAACGGCACATCAACCACTGATATTCGAGGCGCTTTAAGGTCATTCCCACCTTGTTGTCGCGCGGCTCCGTGCCTATAGTTTGGCGCCGACAGGGGCATCAGCCGTTTTCAGTAAATCTCTTTTCGATCAATCCATTGTCAGGTGTGGGAACTTCATGAACACGCTTTCCAGCATGACCGGATTTGCCCGCGCCGAAGGCCAGTGGATGGCGGACCGGTTTGTCTGGGAAGTCCGCAGCGTGAACGCACGCGGCCTCGATATCCGCTGCCGGCTGCCGTCCGGCTACGAGGCGCTGGAGCCCGAGGTTCGCGCGCAAGTCTCGAAGCAGGTGACGCGCGGCAGCGTCAACATCACGCTATCCGTGGTTACGGGCGCGGCGGAGGCGTCGGTCGCGCTCAACCGCGCCGCGCTGGACGGTCTGATGGCCTCCGCCCGCGACGTGGCGAAGGACTATGGCGTCGAGCCGCCGGGATTGGACGCGCTTCTCGCTGTTCGCGGCGTCGTCGAGGTTGGCGAGCCGGTCTTGAGCGAGGAGGAGCGGGAGTCCCGCTCGAAAGCCGTCATCGAGGCATTGAACGCGGCGGTCGGGTCGCTGATCGACGCGCGCCAGCAGGAGGGCCGCCATCTTGCGGCGCTGCTCGGTGGGCATGTGGATCGCATGGAAACGCTTCTGGAAGCGGCGCGGGCTTCGGCCGAAACCCAGCCGGAGGCGCTGCGGGCCCGCCTGAAAAAGCAGGTGGGTGATGTTCTTGAGGCGTCCCAAGGCATCGATGAGACCCGTCTGACCCAGGAATTGGCGTTATTGGCGACGAAGGCCGACGTCCGGGAGGAACTGGACCGGCTGGCCGCGCATATTTCGGCGGCCAGGGAGCTTTTGAAGGGCGGCGGCGTGATCGGCCGTAAATTCGACTTCCTTACCCAGGAATTCGGTCGCGAGGCCAATACATTGTGCTCCAAGGCTGCGGATATCGCCCTGACCCGGATCGGCCTAGATATGAAGGCAGTGATCGACCAGATCCGTGAGCAGGTTCAGAATGTCGAGTAAGAAGAATGGCTGAAGACCACCGGACTCCAACCATCCAGCGCCGCGGCCTTATGCTTGTCCTGTCGTCGCCGTCGGGGGCGGGCAAGACCACGCTCTCGCGCGCTCTTCTGAAATCGGATCAGAATATCTCGCTATCCATCTCATATACCACGCGAAAGCGGCGCCCGGGAGAAGTGGATGGAACCGACTATCATTTCGTCGACGACGAGACGTTTCGGACAATGGCGGAGACTGGAGCGTTTCTGGAGCACGCTATCGTGTTCGGAAATCACTATGGCACGCCGGAGGCCGAGGTCGAAAAGCTGCTTCATGCCGGTAACGACGTGCTGTTCGACGTCGATTGGCAGGGGACGCAGCAGCTTCGCCGGAATGCCGAGAAAGATCTCGCGTCGATCTTTATTCTGCCGCCGTCGATCACGACACTTGAAGCGCGCCTGACGACGCGAGCTCAGGACAGCGCGGAAGTGGTCGCCGACCGGATGCGCCGGGCAAAAGACGAAATCAGTCACTGGAACGAGTACGACTACATCGTGGTCAACCGGGATATCGACGTCTGCCTGGCTGAGATCAAGGCGATCTTGACCGCAGAAAGACTGCGTCGGCCACGGCGCGTGGGGCTGGAAGGCTTCGTTCGCGGACTGGAGCACTGAGCCGCCGCTCAGCCCACTTTGTTTTCTTCGTAGATCCGCGCCAGAGCGCAGAAATCCTCGACCGAGAGGACTTCGGGGCGGAGTGCCGGATCGATGCCCAAATCCTCAAGCCAGCGGGGTGCATCTCGGTGCAACCCTTTGAGACTGGCCCGCAGCATCTTGCGGCGCTGACCGAATGCGGCTGCCGTCACCGCCTCGAGCGCCGGCAGGCGGGCCGGAGCGACCGGTTCGGGCAGCACCTCGAAGCCGACCACCGTCGAAGTAACTTTCGGCGGCGGCACGAAGGCTCGCGGGCTGACATCGAAGAGGGCCTTTGGCCGGGTGCGCCACTGGCTCAGAATTGAGAGCCGGCCTCGGGCCTTGGTGCCCGGTGCCGCGCAGATACGGTCGGCGACCTCCTTCTGGAACATCAGCGTCATGGACGCATACCAAGGCGGCCAGGACGCGCCGCCCAGCCATTTGATGAGCAGGACGGTTGCGACATTGTATGGCAGGTTGGCGACGATGCGCGCCCCCCCTGAATCAGGAAAAAGCTTTTTCTCGTCAATCCTTAGAGCATCTTCTTGAACCACATGAAGGCGGTCCGGGAAGGCGTCCTCGAGTTCCTTGAGGGCGTCTACGCAACGCTGGTCGACTTCCACCGCGACGACCTTTGCGGCGCCTTCTTCGAGCAGCGCCCGCGTCAGTCCGCCCGGCCCGGGACCGACCTCGAGGACCGTCGCCCCTTCCAACGGGCCGGACGTCCGTGCGATCCGGTGGGTGAGATTGCCGTCGAGAAGGAAGTTCTGACCGAGGGACTTTCGGGCGGCGAGGCCATATTTCGCGATAATTTCGCGGAGCGGCGGAAGAGCAGGTGTGTCCATTCGGCTCAAGCGCCGGCCGACAGACGATTTCGCGCCATCGTACCCGCCATATCGATCGCGGCGAGCAGGCTTTCGGCGCTCGCCTTGCCGGTGCCCGCGATGTCGAGGGCCGTTCCGTGATCTGGCGATGTTCTGACGATAGGCAGACCCAGCGTCACGTTTACGCCCTTTTCGAAATTGATCGTCTTCAAGGGGATGAGCGCCTGATCGTGATACATGCAGAGTGCGGCGTCATAACGCTCGCGGGCCGCGGCATGGAACAGGCTGTCGGCGGCGTGCGGCCCCGTAACATCGATTCCTTCGCCGCACAAAGTTTCGATGGCCGGTGCGATGATATCGATTTCCTCGTGTCCAAAGACGCCATTCTCGCCGGCATGCGGGTTCAGCCCGGCCACAGCGAGACGCGGGCGTGCTATACCGAAGTCCCGAGAGAGCGACGTCGCGACGATGCGGCCCTGCTCGACGATTTTCTCGGTCGTAAGCATCGTGAAGACGTCCCGAAGGCCGCAATGGATGGTGATCGGCACGACGCGCAATTCCGGGCAGGCCAGCATCATCACGGGCTCGATCGGCGCGGATTTTCCGCTGCAGAGCGCCGCGAGGAATTCCGTGTGGCCCGGATACGGAAAGCCGGAGTCAATCAGTGTCGCTTTGTGGATCGGGCATGTGACGATGCCGCCGGCGACGCCTTCGCGCGCATAAGTGACGGCCCGCTCGATGGACCGAATGACCGGATGGCCGTTCGCCGATTTCGGCATACCGGCGAGAGAGGGCTCCGCCAAAGGCTCGTTCAGGACTGGAAGGCCCTCTCCAAACGCGTCTGCCGCCTGTGATGGATCCTTGATCTCCGTGAGCGATACGTCGGGGGACAGTTTCGCGGCGATTTCGCCCAGATGTTTGATATCGGCGATCGCGAAGAACGGCAACTCGGCCGATGAATGCCGCGCGGTCCAGGCCTTGAGGAGAATTTCACCGCCGATTCCGGCCGGCTCTCCCATCGTGACCGCCAGAGGCGGCCCGTCTCGTCGGGTCATTTGTAGTCGACGACGGCGTCGCGCCTTAGATCGCGAAGATATCGGCGCGCCAGCATGGACAGCCGCTGGTTGAAGAGGTTGTTTTCGATCTGGTCATGGCTTGGCATCTGGACCTTGGGGTCATTGCGATCGCAAACCACGAGGATCCGGAACATCTTGTTCCCCTTGATCGGGTCTGTCGCTTGCCCGGCTTGGAGCGGCATAACCGCCTTTTGCATCGCGTCGGGCAGGTCGCCAGCCCGAACCTTGCCGAGATCGCCGAAGTCGCTCGTCCCGAGAGATGCGGCCACGCTCGGCACCTGGCTGCAGCTTTTTATGCCCTGCGCCACGCTATCGAGGCCCGCTTCCATCGATTTTAGCTTGGTATCGGATGTGCCGGCAGGAATATGCAGCGCGATCTGTTTCAGGGTGAACTGAGTATCCCGCGGATCGGCGCTGAGGATACGGCGCCGGTCCATCAGATCGACGATATAGTAGCCGCCGCTCGTCTTGATCGGATCTGAGATCTGCTTGACCCGCATCTTTGTAATGACCTTCTGGACGTCCGGATCCATCTGGCCTTGTTGAACCCAGCCGACGACACCGCCATTGGCGGCCGTGGCCGATTCCGAGAATTGCCGGGCGATTGCCTTGAACGGCGAGCCGTCGCGGATCTGATTGACCAGACGCACGGCCGTCTTGTGGACCTCGGCATCCTTGCTCGGATTATCGGAAATCAGGAAAATTTCGGCGACCAGATATTCGAACTGCCCGGCATTGGCCTTCAGCCGATTGATCACGGCCTGCACTTCGTCATCGCCGACCTCGACGCGGATCGTTTTGCGCAGCAGCTTGTTCCAGGCGATTTCCGCATGGATCTGGTTAGCCAGCGAGATGCGGCTCGGTCCGAGCGACCGCAGAAACTGTGCAAACTGGGCGTCCGGCATATTGTTCTGACGGCCCAGCTGCAGCAACGCGTCCTGGATCTCCTTGTCCGAAACCGTGACGTCCTTCTTCTTGGCTTCCTGAAGCTGAAGCTTCTCGTCCACCATGTTGTGGAGAACCTGGGTCCTGAGCCGTTTCAGGTCGGCCGGATCATCCGGCGCCTGCGTGACGGTCTTCACCAGATTCAGCCGGAGCTTCACGTCGTATTGTGAAATGATCTGATCGTTGACGATCGCGGCGATGCTCTCGACATCGGTGTCTTTCGGCGTGGCCGCGCCGGCATGGATTACCGTTCCGGCCAGAGCGCCAACCGCCGCGCAGCAGAAGACCAGAAAAGACGGAAGGATGTGCTTTGTACCAGAGCGGAATCGGTCGCGAAGCCTAATCATCAAAAGCAAGCCTGATCCTTGGTAACAATTCTGCCAACCTCCGACATGACGCGCATCATGCACGATCTTCCTCAATATCATAGTCTCGTGACACCTGAAAGCAAAGTAGGTGGGCCTTATAGGACGTTTAGCCGCAGATATGCTAGCTGCCCAGATGCTTCAAGACGATATTGATGGAAATCGTCGTCGAGGGCTGAACGTCGCGATCCCGGGTGAAGTTCCGGCGCACCTGGGTGCGGATCCGGAAACATTCGTCGGCATATTGGAGCCCGATACCGTATTTGATGGTCTTGGGATTTGGCCCGACGTCCTGGATGATATTGCCGACCACCGACCATTTGTCGGTGAAATTCAGGCTGCCGGTAGCCTGGATTTCCTGACGGTCTGAAAATTCGCTGGTCGGATCGGTCTGCTTCAGGTCCAGATAGCCGAGCGTCAGGTCGAGGACCTTGGTTCCCGTGGTTAAGTAGACTTCCTGGCGCCGTAATGCGAGAGTCTTCCGGTCGAACCGCAACCGGTAGAACATGGTCACATAGGGCGGCAGGTTCAGATCGAACCGGGCGACGTAGTCGGAGAAGTTACGGGCCAGGCCGGTGTCGGGGCCGTATTCGTTTGTGTTGTTGAACCGGTAGCTCTGTCCGACTGTCAATCCGCCCGACGCGCCGCTCAGCCAATGATACTCATAGCGCATGCCGTACGCCACGCGCTGACCGCCTTCCCAGACATCGAGGCCGGAGAAGCGGTCCACGGAAAACAGGTTCAGGGCGTTAAGCTCGAAGGCTGAGCTGTCTTCGTTCGGGATCGTGTTGGGGTTGCCGCCGTTCCGGCTGGCGACGCCGACGACGATCGGCTCCAGGATCTGCCATGACGAGCTTGTTCGGCGAATGAAGGGATAACGCCATTCCAGTGCGGCCTCAGGCAAAAAGCGCGTCGTCGTATTGTTCTTGCCGGTTCCGGTCGGGTTGCCGAGCGGATCATAGCCATGCGTCTGATAGACATCCTCTCGCGCGCTCAGGGTCAGTTTGTAGATGTCACCGGCGGGCGACGTATAAGGCAATTCCCAGGATGAGTGGACCGAGACGCGGCGGGTATCCGTTCCGCTGGTCCTCTGGAGATCCAGAATATCGAGATCGGTCTTGACGACACTGTTCCAGAAAGTCGGCTTGCTGACGAAGTGATAGGAGATCCAGGGCAGGGCATATGGTGTCTGGCCCGCCAGATCCTGAACGCGCAGACCCTGGAAGGTGTAGGCGTTGACTTCGCCGTAGCTGCGGCCGTCGAAGCGCTCGTAATAGAGGCGGCTGGTCAGTGTATCCGACCGGTCGATGCCGTAACGCCGCAGGAAGGTATCATCCGTGGTCCATTCGCCGTCGATGCCCCAGCGCGAGTTGTTGGTGATCTTGAACTGGCCGACGCCTTTCACATAACCGCGCGTCCTCTGTCCCGGCAGAGGCTGATTCGTGTCGCTGCGGTTCTGAACGCGTGTGATCGCGCCGTCGATGTAAAACTGGCCGGTATTGACGATCTGCCGGTATTGACCGCCGAAAACGACGCCCGCATTCGTTGTGAACAGCGGCGAAAAGGTGAAGTCCTTGGTGGGCGAGATACTCCAATAATATGGAATCCGCGCCTGCAGACCGAGCTGCGTCGAGTTGCCGACATCGGGCGCAAGAAAGCCCGATTGCCGCTTGACCGTCGGATCGGCGTGCCTGAAATAGGGCGTATAGACGATCGGGACCCCGAAGAATTCGAGGAAGGCGTCGTGATAGGTGATCGTGTGTTTCTTCTGGTTATAGATCACCCGCCGCGCCTTGACGTCCCAGAGCGGTTTGTCGTTGGGATCGGTGTCGCAGACCTTGCAGGGCGAATAGATCGCGTCCTTGAGACGCATCACGTCGCCGTTCTCCCGGGTTCCTTCAGTCGCCGCGGCGCGAGAATTGTCGTTGAAGACGATGTGAACGCCCCGGATGAAGCCGTTCCGTAACGCGTCGTCGAGTTCCACCACATGAGCGTAGAGCGTGTTGCCCGTCTTGTCGGTGAGGGTCACATCGCCGGTGGCGGTTACCGTGCCGGTCGAGAGGTTGTAAGTGACGGTATTGGCCTTGAGGGTGTTGTTGTCGCGATGAATCTCGACATGGCCCTGGGCCGTGACGCTGTTGAGGTCCTTGTCGTAGATCACCTCATCGGCCGCGAATTGGAGCTGCTTGGCGGTCAGGGGGCTCTTGTCACCGGACGGCGACGTCTTGGCCCCGGGTTGGGTAGTCGTTTTGGCGGCAGTTGCTTCGGAAGCGTTTGCGCCGCCGGGGCCGGCGGACAGACAGGCGACGGCGGTCAGGATGGCCAACACGGAGGTCTGCGAGCGGTGCCGCATTCAAACGGTCCTCATGGACGCAGCGAACTCCTGAAGGTAACGGCCCCGAACGTCTTGGCCCCTGACGGTCATAGACTTGATACTTGTGGTGGCAGGCCAGTCGCCGGTCGAAGGGTTTGGAGCGTCGCTCCGGCTCCCAGTGCACAATCGGAAACGTCATAGAGAAAAAACGTGTTCATCTCAAGGCGTCCCGGCGCTCAATTGCCGTATTTGCACGACCAACGCTTTTCATGCATCGTCGATCTCGGCTAGAAATCCTACGTCAGGTCGCACGGCCGTGTGTTTCGTGCGGCCGGACCCTGTTCCCGCCTGACGGTTAAAACAAAAGACAGCAAGGATCCATCATGAGAGTAACATTTGCCGGAACCGCTTTGCCCTCCAAGGGCGCCTTGGTCGTGTTTGCTTCCGATGGTGGCGCCTTGAGCACGACGGGCAAGGCCGTCGACAAAACCGCCGGCGGCGCCCTGACGCGCGCGATCGCCTCCAGCCGCTTCAAAGGCAAGAAGGGGCAGATCCTGACAGTTTCAGTGCCGCATGGGACGGATTTCAGCCAGGTCGTGTTGGCCGGCACCGGCAAGGCGGACGATGTAACGGCGCTCGATATGGAGTTGCTTGGCGGAAAGATTTATGCCGCGATCGCGAGAACCGGCGAGAAGGATGCCCATATCGCGATCGATCATCCCAAGGGCGCAAAGCTCCATGCAGCGGAGATAGCGGCCCGGATCGGCCTTGGTATACGGCTTAAAAGCTATCGGTTCGACAAATATCGCACCAAGGAGAAGGCGGAGGACAAACCCAGCCTCGGCAAGGTGAGCATCGGCGTGCGGGATGCCGCGGCGGCCCGGAAGCTGTTCTCGCCGCTCGACAAGGTGGCCGATGGCGTGTTCCTGACGCGCGATCTCGTCAGCGAGCCGGCAAATGTTCTTTTTCCCGATAGTTTCGTCGCCGAAGCCAGGAAGTTGACCAAACTTGGCGTCAAGGTGGAGGTTCTCGACGAAGCCAGGATGAAGAAGCTCGGCATGGGCGCTCTTCTCGGTGTTGGGCAGGGCAGCGTCCGGCCCTCCTATCTCGTCGTCATGCAGTGGAACGGCGCACCAGCCTCATCGAAAGAGAAACCCGTGGCCTTTATTGGCAAGGGTGTGACCTTCGATGCCGGCGGTATTTCGCTCAAGCCCGCCGGCGGCATGGAGGACATGAAGTTCGATATGGGCGGCGCGGGGGCCGTGATCGGTCTGATCAAGGCGCTGGCCGGCCGGAAGGCCAAGGTCAACGCGGTCGGCGTGATGGGTCTCGTCGAGAATATGCCGGATGGCGGCGCGCAGCGTCCGGGCGATGTAGTGAAGACGATGTCGGGACAGACCGTCGAGGTTATCAATACCGACGCCGAAGGCCGTCTCGTGCTGGCCGACGCCCTGTGGTACACGCAGGATCGCTTCAAGCCGAAATTCATGGTCAATCTGGCGACGCTGACCGGCGCCATCATTATCTCGCTGGCTCATGAATATGCCGGGCTGTTCTCAAATGACGACGATCTCGCCAAGCGGCTGGCGGCCGCCGGCGAGACCGAAGGCGAAAAGGTGTGGCGGATGCCCATGGGCGACGTCTATGACAAGCAGCTCGCGAGCCAGATTGCGGACATGAAGAATGTCGGGGGCCGCGAAGCCGGAAGCATCACGGCGGCGCAATTCCTTCATCGCTTCGTCAATGACCTGCCCTGGGCTCATCTCGACATCGCCGGGACCGCCTGGTCAAAGAAGGAGCTGGATACGGCTCCGAAGGGCGCGACAGGCTTCGGGGTGCGGTTGCTGAACCGGCTGGTTCAGGACAATTTCGAAGGCAAGTGATGTTCTGGGCGTCAGGGGACGCCGAAACATGACGGAAGTCAGCTTCTATCACCTCGAACGGCAATCGCTGGATCAGGTTCTGCCGAAGCTTCTCGAGCGCGTGCTGGGGGCGGGCCTGCGTGCGGTCGTGCTCGCCGGCTCCGAAGAACGTGTCTCGCGGCTGAATTCGCTGCTTTGGACCTATGGCGAGTTGTCGTTCCTGCCGCATGGCGCGAAATCGGATGGCAATATCGCCGAGCATCCGATCTACCTGACCACCGAAGAAGAAAACCCGAACGGCGCGACGATTTTGGCTGTGATAGACGGTCTGGAACCAGCCTATGTCGATAGTTTCGACCGTTGCCTGGAGATCTTCAACGGCAATGACGAGGCAGAGGTCGCGGCGGCCCGCGAACGCTGGAAAAAATACAAGGCTGCCGGCCATGAAGTCGTCTACTGGCAGCAATCTCCCCAAGGGAAATGGGAGAAGAAGGGCTAACGGCTCCGCGCGTCGAGCTAACGCAGTGCCTCGCGGCTGCGATCCCTCATCCAGATCAAGGTCACGATAGACAGGGCGGTGAGAGCGATCAGGTAGAAGACCGGGGCGAGCCGGGCGCCGGTGGATGCGATCAGCCACGTCGCGATCACCGGTGTTGTGCCGCCGACGATCCCGTAACCGAGGTTATAAGCCATGGAATAGCCGCTCAGCCGGTCCCGGGTAGGAAACAGCTCCGCGAACATGGCCGGGCAGGAGCCAAGCGGCACCGCGACCAGAACGTCGAGGAGGAGCTGGACGGTGATGACACCGACCAACGTGCCGTCCTTAAGCCAAAGGAACATCGGATAGGCAAGAAGGGCGATGAGCGCCACCGCAATGCCGATAAACGTGTGTCGGCGCATATAGCGGTCGCCGATGACGCCGGAAAGCGGGATCAGAGGGATCATCAGGGCGGTCGCAATGGTGTTGATCTGTAACGCCGTGTCCTCGGCGATGCCGGTGTGTTCGTGCACCCAGTCCGGCAGATAGACCAGCGAAAAATAGAAGAAGACGCTGTAACCGGACGCGAACAGGATCCCCTGGATCGTCTCTTTCCGGTTATTGGTCCAGGCCGCAATGAAAGGCGAGGTCTCGCCACGCTTGGCATGATGCTTCATGAAAAGTTCGGAAACCGGGAGCTTGCGCCGCACCCAGATGCCGAAGCCGCCGATCACGCTGCCGAACAGAAAGGGGATCCGCCAGCCCCAGGACATCAGGAAATCGTGCGTGCAGAACGTCGTGACCGCTGCGGCCGCGCCGGCGCCGATCAGCATGCCGACGAGACTGCCGGTATTGGCCCAGCTTCCGGAAAAGCCCCGCGTTCCGTCCGGAGCGGTCTCGACGAGATAGGTGACCGAACTCGAAAATTCGCCGCCGACCGAAAATCCCTGTACGAGACGGACAATCACCAGCAGCACGGGCGCCAAGATGCCGATGGTGTCGAATGACGGAATGCAGCCGAGCAGGAACGTCGGCAACACCATCATCGAAATGGAAATCAGCATGGTCTTGCCGCGGCCGAAAAGGTCGCCGAACCAGCCGAACCACGCGGCTCCGACGGGCCGCATGATGAAGCCCGCCGCAAAGACGCCGTAGGCCTCCAGTAGCGTTGCGACATGACTGTGACCGGGAAACAGTAACTGGCCGAAAACGTCGGCGAGATAGCCGTAAAGCGCGAAATCGTACCATTCCACGACATTGCCGATGAATCCGGCCAGAATGACGGTTTTGCGGTCGTCGAGTTCCACTGAGCTTCCCCCCTTGTCTGTGTCGGCCTGCACGGCACCCTAAAGGGGTTTTGCTCAATGAACAAACGCCGTCCCGGCCAGTCGGCTGAAAACGGGGAAGATTAGGCGTCGGATGGCGCGCTTTCCTGCGCCTTTTCATATGCATCCAATGCCTTCATCCACTCGTATTCCGCGTCCTTGACAGCACGGACGAGGCTGGCCTGCCGTTTCGTAAGATCCGCGAGCTTGTCCGGGCCGCCATTGGCGCCGTCATAGAGCGCCGGGTCGTTCAGCGCATCCTCGATCGCCACGAGATCTTTTTGCAGCTTCTCATGACGCTTCTCGATGTCGGACACCTTACGGCGCAGGGGCGCGATCTTGGCACGTGCGGCCGCCGCCTCGCGCCGGGCATCCTTGCGGGAGACTTTCGGCGTCTCGTCGGATTTGGCGTCACTGCGGCCAGCCGCGCGGGCCCGGCTGAGGATGAGATCGGCATATTCGTCCATATCGCCGTCATAGGCGGTGATGGTCTGATCGGCGACCAGCCAAAGCCGATCGGCGCAGGTCTCGACCAGATGGCGGTCATGGCTGATCAGGATGACGGCGCCCTGGAATTCGTTGAGCGCCCGGTTAAGGACCTCGCGGGAATTGACGTCCAGATGGTTCGTCGGTTCGTCGAGCACCAGAATATGCGGCGCGTCGCGGGTGATGAGCGTGAAGACGAGGCGGGCCTTTTCGCCGCCGGAGAGGTTCTCCGTTTTCACGTTCATGGTGTCGTAGGTGAAGCCGAAATTACCGAGAACGGCGCGAACCTGCGCCTGCGTCTTGTCCGGCAGGACAGCGATCATGTGCTCGTAAGCCGTCTGGTCCGGGTCCAACTCATCGAGTTGATGCTGCGCGAAATAGCCGATCTTCAGCGCCGGCGCGCGTTTAACCCGGCCCGCGGTATGGCGCAAACGCTTGGACAACAGCTTGGCGAAGGTCGACTTGCCGTTGCCGTTCGCGCCCAGAAGCGCAATGCGGTCGTCCTGATCGATTCGGACGTCGACGCCTTTGAGGATCGGTGGTCCATCGCCGTAGCCGGTCTCGACATTGTCCATGGTGACCAGAGGCGGGGGCAGGGGCGAGGGATCGGGAAACCGGAACTCAGGCGTCTGCTCGTCCGCGAGCGAGGCGATCGGCTGAAGCTTTGCGATTGCCTTGAGGCGGCTTTGCGCCTGACGGGCCTTCGACGCCTTGGCGCGGAAACGATCCACGAAGGCCTGCATATGCTTGCGCTGAGCGTCCTGTTTCTCGGCCGCTTTTTTCAGGTTCGCCTGTTGCAGCGTGCGGGTACGCTCGAACGCGTCATAGCCGCCGGAATAGAGCGTCAGCTTGCAGTCCGAGAGATGAAGGATGTGATCGACCGAGCGGTTCAGAAACGCCCGGTCGTGGCTGATGATCAACAGCGTATGCGGATAGGTTTCGAGGAATCGCTCCAGCCAAAGTGCGCCTTCGAGATCGAGATAGTTGGTCGGCTCGTCGAGCAGAAGGATGTCCGGCTCCGCAAACAGGGCGGAGGCGAGCGCCACGCGCATGCGCCAGCCGCCCGAATAGTCGGAGCAAGGCCGCTTCTGGGCGTCCTCGTCGAAGCCGAGACCGGCCAGGATCGACGCCGCGCGGGCGGGCGCAGCGTAAGCGCCGATCTCCGACAGCCGCATATGAATCTCGCCGATCTCGCCGGGATCGGTCTCGGTTTCGGCGCGTGCCATCAGATCGGCGCGGACCTTGTCCGCCTCCAGGACGGTGTCGATCAGGCTCGTCGGGCCGCCGGGTGCTTCCTGGGCCACCACGCCGAGGCTCGCCCGCTTGGGGATCGAGATCTCGCCCTCTGCCGGAGAGATCTCGCCGGTGATGATCTTCAGCAGCGTCGACTTGCCTGAACCGTTCCGTCCAACAAGCCCGATCTTGTGTCCGGCCGGGATCGCCGCCGAAGCCTTGTCGAACAGAACGCGTCCGCCAATGCGGTAGGTTATGTCGTTGATATGCAACATGGCGGGCTTCCTACCATTGGTCGGGGCCCGAGGTCATCAGGAAGATGATGAATAACCGATGTTGCGCTGTCTAAAACGCTTTCTGGACGCCCACTGTGATACTTGTCGGGACGGCTGACGATGAGCGCGGCGGATCGTCGATCGGCCCTCCGGTTTTTCTCAACGGCGCAGATTGCCGTAGGGACGGCTTGACGCGCGGACGCGTCTCGACGTTTCCTCGGAAGGTTATATTGTTGCTGACACAGGGAGGGTGACGCCGTGGACGCACCGGCCGGACAGTTTTCATTTTCGCAGCTCGAAAGGATCATCTTCGGGCCGGGCAAGATCGCGGAGATCGCGCGGGAACTCGAGGCGCGTGGCACGTCCCGCGCGTTGATCGTCACCGGCAAAAGCCTTGGCCGATCAAAGCTTTTGGACGATGTGACCGCCGCGTTGGGGGACCGGTGCGCCGGCGTTTACAGAGGCGTGTCCCAGCACGTTCCGAACGAGTCCGTGCGGGAACTGGTCGCCGAGGCCAAGCGGGTGGACGCCGACAGTCTCGTCAGTTTCGGCGGCGGAAGCCCGATTGATGCGGCGAAAGTGGCGGCGGCCTGCCTGATCGAAGGACGGGACATGATCGCCGAGGCGGGCGAGTTGGACTTCGATCGAGCAGTCGGCGTGGCGGACCGCGCGCCGTCGGTGATTTAGATCGCCGTGCCCACGACGCTATCCGCTGGAGAGTTCACGCCGGCGGGCGGCACCACCAACGAGAAGACGCGTGTCAAACGCGGCGTTCTCGATCCCCGGATCGTTCCTCGCGTCATCATTCACGATCCGGCCTTGTGTGTCGAAACTCCGGACTGGCTATGGGCATCCACGGGCATGCGTGCGCTCGACCACGCGATTGAGGCTATCTATTCGAGGCGTCACCAGCCGTTCGTCGACGCCCTCGTCGTTCAGGCGATCAAACTGCTGATCGAGCACCTGCCGAAATCGATCTCGACGGAGGGCGAGGAATTGATAACGCATCGCGGCCATTGCCAGATGGCGTCATGGTTCTCGATCTTTGGGGGGATGAACACGGGCTTCGGCCTGTCGCATTCGCTCGGACATCAGATCGGCCCGACGTGGGATGTGCCCCACGGCGTCACTTCCTGCATTACGCTGCCCCATGCCATGCGCTATATGGCGGACATCATGCCGGATCGTTTCGAGTTGATCGCCGAAGGACTCGGCGTGCCGTTCGACGCGGGCAAGGCGAAGACCGGCGCGTTCGCTTGCGCGGACCGCGTGGCCGAATTCGTCGCCGGTTTCGACGTGCCGAATTCGCTTGAGAAGACAGGCGTAGCGCGCGATCAGATCGGCACGATCGCCGGAAACGTGTGCGACGAATTGAAGGCTTTCCCGGTAATCGAGCGGGAAATCGGCCTCGACGAAGTTACACGCATCCTCGATGCCGCCTATGACGGATACTGAGCCCGACTTTACGCCGGAATATGGAAGATCCGCTCGGCGTTTCCGTGGCAGATCATCTCCTTGTGCTGTGGATCGATCTCCGCCTGTTCGATCCATTGAACCGCGGGCGTCGTCGGTTGATAGGGATAATCAATCGCCCACATGATGTTTTCCGGACCGATCTTTTCGATGCAATAGCGCAGCGCGACGGGGTCCTCGACGCCGCTCGTGGTGATTGCGAAATTCTTTTTGAAATATTCGCTTGGGCGTAGCTTGTTGTTGGATCGTCCGCGCGCAGGATTGCCCATGTAATCCATGCGCCAGAGCCAGAAGGGGATCGCTTCGCCCATATGGCCGATGACGATCTTGAGATTGGGGAAGCGGTCGAAGATTCCGCCGAGCATCAGGCGCACGGCGTGGGTGCCGACTTCCATGCCGTAGCCCCAGACGGCGGCTTCCATGCGGTAATCGCGGAACGGCGCGGCCATTCCGTCGGACGGCGCGCGGGGATGAATATAGATCGCCTTGTTCATCGCCTCGGCGGCTTCCAGGATCGGCCAGTATTTTTCCTCGTCGAGATATTCATTCGCCGTGTGGGAATTGACGATGAAGCCGTTGCATTTCAGCTCGTTCGTCGCGCGCTCCATCTCTTTCACGGCGCGTTTGGGATCGTGCGGCGCGAAGCTCGCAAGCATGGTGAAGCGTGTCGGGTGCTTGCGGCAGGCTTCCGCCATGCGGTCATTCGCCAGGCGGACAAGTTCGTTGGCCGTGTCGGCGTCGAACATCTGAACGCCAGGTGCGGTCAGCGAGAGGAGGTGCATGTCGACCCCGTTCTCGTCCATCAGCTGCAACCGCCCTTCGTCGATATCCAGCAGCCGGGTCAGCAATTCCGGTTCCGGCTGGTCCTTCGGCGCGTTGTAGATCTGTCTGATGAGCTTCAGATCGAGATTGTTCCAGACGGTGCGCGAACAGGCGCCGAGCGCAGCCGCAATTTCCGGAATGGAACATGCTTCTTCGGTCCCGATCTTCTTCACCGGTCTTTTCTCCTGATTTGTATGACTCGTGGGACCGATGGAAGGCCTACGTAGCGTCTAAAAGCAAGACCGGGACCGCCAAGTTCAGCATCCCGGTCTCGCGTTTCCAGCGATCGCAAACAATCGGAATGCTATTTGATCTTAAATCCGGCGCGCGGATTGAACACCTTTCCGTTGTCGTCCTTGGCGGTCATCCATGTCGCGGCCGGACGGCCATCCTTCATCGGATGACCGGAAATCGTGATCTTCATGCCGGGTTTAAGGTCGCTCTTGTGAATGCCGGCGCGCATCAGCGTGCTCGGGCCCTCGGCTTCGAAACCCCAGGCGGTCAGCGTGCCGTCGGGGTTCTTCTTTTCGACGATCAGCCACGAGTGCGGGTTGGTGTACTGGAATTGCTTCACTACACCGCTGATCGTGATCGTCTTGTTGTGATCGAACATGTACGAAGAATGATGAGCGGAAGCGGGGCCGACCGACCAGGCCGCCGCGGCCATGACGCATCCGATCGCTAAGCTGCGCAACATATACTTCATTTCTTACTGCCCTTCTTCTTGTCGTCGTCTTTCGTGAAGGTAAAGTCGGTGAACGTCGAGGCACCGTTCTTTTCCTTGGTAATGTCGTTGTTCGGGTTTTCGCTGCAAGCCCAATAACGAATGCGGAGCGATTTATCCTTGTTGCTCAGCTTTTTGTATTGCTGCCGCATAAACCAGGGCTGTTCGAGGGACGGTGGATCATAGATCCAGACATAAACGTCCATCAGATTGTCGGAGACCTTATGCCAGATCTCGACAGTCTGGATCTTGTTGGAATGTGTCGGCTGGCCGCGCTGATAGATGCCGGCCTTCAACTCATCCGTATGGACGACAAGCTTGTCGCCGTCCCAGAAGCCGATCGAATCGCCGTTATACAGGGGATATTGGTCTTCCTTGGGCGGATGGCCACGGCCGTCGGTATAGATCCGCCGGACGTCGTTATTGGCTTCGTTGATCAATACACTTTCGGTCGGCGTGTCGATGAATTCGCGCAAGAACGGCTCGGCGAGCCATCTCGGGAAACCGGGGGGCGTACCGCACGCGCTGATCGGATCGTATTCGATGCCTTTCTTGCGCATCGCCAGAATCTTGTCCAACTGGGCCTTGTATTTCGGCGTGAGGTTTGCCGTCGGCCGCTGACCCGGCTGCTGATCCGGATCGAAAAAGAACGGGCTGGCGATGCGGGTCCACACGCCGGTCCAGTCAGGGAGATCCTGCGGCTTCACGTTGTCGCCGCCGTGCGCCTTGGCCTTGAAATACTGATAGAGATCCCACGCCGTTTTGTGCTTAACGCCGAGCTTGGTCATCTCCGCTTTTTTCGCCAACCACGCTTTGGTTGGCGGCGACTGCTTGAACTGGGCATGTGCGACCTGCGTCTGCGCCACGCAGAGCGCGAGGCCGACAATAGCACCGCACGCCGCCAATTTGATGCGGATCATTATTCCCCCTTATTTTTTGGACGTTGCTGATTTAACGATCCCTATCAGTCTATCGAAACATATTGTCAGTGCAATATGTCCACGATTTTGCGCCTGATGACCGGCTGACGGAACGCGCCGAAAGGTGAATTGCCGCGCCGCGTTATCTCAAGTCTGGACAGCCGTTGTCATGTCTCCATAATTGGCGGGAACCAAAGGGGATATCACCATGAAAGACGTAAGACTGATCGGCTCGTATTGGACGCTGGCAGGGAAGGCATACCCGCATGACAAGGAAGACAGCCCGTTCGATTTCGCCGATCGGGTGAGCGAAGCGGCTCGCGCCGGATTCAAGGGACTCGGGCTGTGGCATACCGATATCGAGAAGATCCTCAAGACTTACAGCCTCCAGGATATGAAGAAGATTCTCGACGATCACGGGATGTTCGTCGAACTGGAGTTCCTGACCGATTTCTTCTATCACGACGAACGCAGGGTCTGGTCGGATCAGATGCGCAAGCTTCTTCTGGATTGCGCTGAAGCGCTCGACGCGCCGCATATCAAGGCCGGCGACTTCGCCGGCGCGCCGTGCCCCATACCTCAGATGATCGACGAGTTCGGCAAGCTGTGCGAGGACGCGAAGCAGCGCGGCACCAAGGTTTTGTATGAGTTCATTCCGTTTTCCGTGGTCAATACCCTGGAAAAGGCGCGCCAGCTCGTCGAAGGGGCCGCCGCGGACAATGGCGGCGTCATCGTCGATCTATGGCACGTCGTGTCGATTGGCATCACATATGACCAGCTCGCCACGTTCCCCGCCAAATATATTCTCGGCGTCGAGCTGAACGACGGGCCGCTCAAGATGCCCGAGGACTGGCGCGACGAGACGATCAATCACCGGCGTCTGTGCGGCGAGGGCGAGTTCGACATCCAAGGCTTCCTGAAATGCCTCGACGGGCTTGGCTATGACGGGCCTTTCGGCGTCGAGGTCCTGTCGTCGGAACTCCGAGAGTTGCCGTTACGGGAATGTTGCGAAAAGGTCTACGCGACGACGATGGCTCAGTTCGAGGGCTGAGCCTTACCGGACGCCAGTAACGGCCAATCCTGCATCTTTATCCGGGCGACAAGGGTCGTTCCGCCTTTGCCGTCCGGCTTGAAGACCAAAGCCTCGCCGGACTGGATTCCTGCGGCTTCCTTCCCGAAACTCGCCTTGATATTTGGGGTGTGCGTGACGACGAGGGTATCGGTGCCCTTCGGCGGCGTCTCCTCCGCCCGTTTGCGCAGCCATTCGGCTTGCTTGGGACCGATCTTACCGGCCATGCCCTTCTCGCTTTCGGCCAGCTCCCGGAAGGTCATCGGCTTGCCGAGTTTTGCCTGACGTACCGTTTCAACCGCGCGAAAGGCCGGGCTGGAAACGACATCGACGATGGGAATGCCGAGGGCTCTGATCGCCTTGCCCATGGCCTGCGCTTCATCGCGCCCTTCCTGATCGAGCTGACGTTCGAGCGCCGTGTTTCCGGGGTCGGCGGTAGCTTTGGACGGCCTCGCCCTGGGCGAGCTCGCGTGCCGCATGATCAGGACGTAGCCCCCCTTGCGAAGGGCGGCGACCAACGGTTTGCCCGTCAGCATTTCGGCGCTATGGGCGGCGGTCATGCCGAGCATACAAGCAAGAAGGACGGTCAGGCTGAACAGAAGGGACGTCTGGCGCGCGCAACAGCGTTTCATGGGCGTAACTCCCTAACGGTGCGACTCCGAGTGAACGGCGTCTCGCGGGACTTGTCAAATCAACACGCGGGTGAGGCGATTTACCGTCTGTTAAGATCTCCGGCCAACCATCGGGGCGGCGGCGTCTGGAGCCGCGATGGAGGGCCTTCGCTATGCTCGAAACGTTCAGGCATCCCGGAACCGGAAGCGTGAAGCTGGTCGAGTTCGGCTGGAGCTGGTCTCTGTTTTTCGGAGCGAGCTTTCTGGGTCTACCGCTGTTCTTCCGCGGACTGACGCGTTGGGGCGTGATCATGTTCATGGTCTGGGCCGTCAACATCGCTCTGCCGTTTATGGGGCAGTCCTCCGCCGATTTGACCGGACTAGAGTGGATTCTGAGCTTTGTTGTCTTCGGTCTCTGCGTCTTTTTGGGCTTCAAGGGTAATGAGTTGTCGGCCCAGCACTACATGGCCTGCGGCTATGAACGCGCCGACACGCGCGATCTAGAGGATCGCGTTTCCTCCCGGCTCTGGGAAAATTAACCCGGTCCAGATTCCCAGTCTCGTCATGAAATAGATCATATTTAGTAATAATTTTATATCATTTCGCCGTATTTTTTGATTCAACTTATAGCGCGATTGTTGGCGTAGCTTCATAAGAGGCGCCAGTTGAATTGCCCGTTTCGGGTCGGATCGAGTTTGTAAAATGTGGCGTATTTTTCCGCTTGGCCTGGAGCCGGGCAAGTTGCCAACCCATAAAGACATTGTCTGGCAGGCGGCGATCGATCAACCGAATGATGCCGTCTTGGTCTCCAATGGCTGTCGCTTGGAGCAATGGGAGGATGTTGCGCGCCGTTTGCCTTCTCTGGTTCCGATTGCCGTCCTTGGATCCAAGGGTGGCGACGTGGAGGGCGACGCGGTATGTCCGGATCTGACGTCTCATTCGCTCGATGACGCGCTGGCTTCGCTGGGGCCGATTCAGGACAGAATTTTAAAGCTCCCCGACCTTGCGCGCAGTAATTCGCCGGATCGGGACAAGCTGAACATCCTCGCGCTGAGTTACACACGTGACATGGCGATTGATGCCCGGCGTCAGCCGTTGGTGCCATCGACCGTCGTCTATCCTCTGCTGCGTCACCGCCCGGGCATCGTCCAGAAAGGGATCTGGTCGTCGCTCGAAACGCTGAGCGGATTGGATCTGCTGGAGCGGCGCTTCGCGACACGCGTATTCGATTGCCCGAGTTGCGGATCAGGACGGCTGAGCGCCTATGAAGCCTGCGTCGAATGCGGATCAGCCAACCTCCTGGAGGAGCCGCTCATTCATCACTATCGCTGCGGCTTCCAGGACAGCGAGAGCAGCTTCCTAAAGGACAACGATCTCATATGCCCGAAATGCAAGAAGCGGTTGCGTCATTTCGGCGTTGATTACGGAAGGGCCGGCGTGATCGTTCGGTGCCTGACCTGCCGGCAGGTGATGGCCGAACCGCAAGCCGCGTTCCGTTGTCTCGATTGCGGCGCCGGGCCGCGAGGTGACGAAGCCAGGCCGCACGATTGGCATCATTACAGCCTGACTCCCCACGGCGTCAGCGCGTTGCAGCGCGGGGCCCTGCCGACGATCGACGTGAAGGCGATGAGCCGGCAGTTCCCGCGCACCCATTCGTGGAAAGACTTCTCGCTGCTCGTCTCGGAGCAAATACGCATCGCGACCCGATATGAACGCGACGTGAGTGTCGGTCGCATTCGTGTCGCCAATCTCGAGGAATTGCGGCACGCCGAGGGCAATAGCGGGACCAGCGAGATTCTTCAGCTTCTCGCCGGAATCATCGTGGAGAATTCTACGGGAGGCGGACTTCGTCACGGCGCCGCGGGACGACACGCTCGCGGTTGCACTGCCGGAGACGGGTGCGGATGAAACGACAATGGTATTCAACCGGATTCTGAATGCTTCGAAATCGAAATTGGCGTTCGCTCTGGACCTTCGTTTCCAGATCGTCGACGGCGACAAGATCGACGCGATGATGGGCGAGATGGCGACCGAGCCGTCGGCCAAAGGCTTCACCGATGAATAACGACATCTCATTCGGAATCCTGTCTGGCTGGCAGTTCCTCTTCTCGCTCAACGTCGCCGATCTCGTGTCGCTGTTCTGGTTTCTGATTCTTCTCGAAATGCCCCGCTACCTGATTGGCGCCGTTGTTTTTCTGATCTTTTCGGTCAGAACGGGAATGCGGCGTTATAGAGGGCGATCGCGCGTGGCAGCGTTCCCATTCGGATCCCATCCGCCGACGTTCAGCGTGATCGTCGCGGGGCACAACGAAGGCGAGACGCTGCGCCGCTGTGTCGAATCTCTCTGGGAACAGACGGCCATGTGGGACGGGGCCCGCAAGGTTCGTCTGGGAGAGATCGTCGTGGTCAATGACGGCTCGACCGACGAGACCGCCGATGTGATCGCGGATCTTCGCCGTGAAGGGCTGCTCGACGTCGGATTGTCGCTTCAGCTGCGTGGCGGGAAAAGCGCGGCGACCAATTTCGCGCTGGCTCACTGCCACAATGAATTCGTCATCGTCGTGGATGCCGACACGAGTTTCGACCGGGACTCCTTCGAGCGCCTTCTCGAGCCGTTCGCCGACGAGCGCATCGGGGCGGTCAGTGGCAATCTGTTCGTGCGCAACGCCAAGGCGAGTCTGACGACTGTCTATCAGGACATCGAGTATCGCATCGGTATTTCGCTGGGGCGGCGCGTCAGCGAATTATTCAATCTGCTCAGCGTCGTCTCCGGCGCATTCGGCGCCTTTCGCCGTTCGGCGCTGGACGAAGTCGGTGGTTTCGACGTGGAGATCGGAGAGGACGCGGATCTGACGATGAAGCTACGTCAGGCCGGATGGCGCGTCGTGTTTCAGCCGAGCGCCAATGCGGGAACCGCCGTTCCCGAAACCGTTCTGGCGCTGACCCGGCAGAGGCTGCGCTGGAACCATAGCGTCGTCACGATATGGCTTCGTAAGTACAATCATCTGCTGAACCCGTTCCGCGCCAATTTCGACATCGCCAACGCGCTGGTGATCTGGGACGTGCTGTTCATGCAGGTCCTGATGAGCGCGGTGTTTTTCATCTATCTCGGCTGGCTGGTCTACGCGTTCGGATGGTTTTCGCTCGTCGTCATCAGCGCGACCTTGCTGGCCTATATGGTGCTCGCCGCCGTCATGCTGTTGGTGAGCGCGCTGGCGGACGACAGTGGTCACGCCATCCCGCTGTTCCCTTATCTCCCGCATTTCGTACTGTTCGGCTGCTTCGTCATCCGGGCCGTGCGGCTCTACTCGGCCGTCGATGAGTGGATCTTCCGACGGTCGTATCACGACACCTATGTGCCTCGGCGGGTCATGAAAGAAGTGGAGAAATATTGATGCGCCGGTTCCGTACTCAGCGTCGTCCGGACACGGTATCCAACCAGGAGCGCCGTGGCGGACTGAAATGGACGCGCTACCTTTATCTGGCGATCCTCGCGGGCCTCGTTCTGTGGCTCGGCGACTTCCTCGTTGGTTCCTATCTCTATCTGAACAGCGAGGGAATGGTAGTCGCGCCGCAGGTAACGTTGGCGACGGAATTCCCGGCCACTGTTCGAGACATCGATGTGCGCGAAGGAGATCGGGTGACACAGGGAGAGCAGATCGCGACGGTCTCGTCGCAGCATGTCGCGGAGAGCGTCGCCCGATTGACGACGGATTCTGCCCGGCTGCGTGCCGAGGAAGCCGATATGCGGGTTCAGATGGACCAGAGCGCGGCGCTGGTTCACGCGGCAGCGGCCCGCAGCAGTGTCGCGAACGACATCCGCAAACGCTACGAAACGCTTGAGCGCCAGGGCATTCTGCCGTCGGACAAACGCCTTGCGGCGGTCGAGAGCGAATATCGAAGTCTGGCGGATCTCGAAGGCCTGAAGGCGAAAGTGTCGGCGATGCGGGAGCAGCTCAAGCAGCTTTCCCCCGCCGTCGACGAAGCGACTTCGGCGTTACGTGACCTGGAGGCGCTTTACGCCAATGGCGTGATCAAAGCGCCGATTAATGGGATCGTCGGTCACCGCAATGTCGAGCCGGGCGCGGTCGTGATGGCGGGTGATCCGATTCTCCAGATCTACGGCAACAAGTCGTATGTGCTCGCTTATCTGCCCACCGGTACGCTCTACACGGTGAAGAAGGGTGAGAGCGTCATGATCGACTGGGGCGTGCGGCATGCGCGCGGGCATATCGCGGCGATCGAGCCTGTCGCCGTCGAGTTGCCGAAGGAATTTCAGACGGCGTTCAAGCCGGTGGCCCGCAGCCAGATCCTGCGTATCGAATTCGACGATCTTAAGAATGGAACGAACGACTCTCCGCCGCTTTTCACCAAGGTGAGGATTTATCGCAGGGGATATCTGCGGAGCCTCTGGAGCGCGCTGTTCTAACGGAACCGCAGAGTCAGGTCGGTGGTTCAAAGCCCGTGGGGCTTGAACACCATCAGATAAAAGATCAGGCCGATCGCGGCGAGCGCCACCGTGCCGAACATCATCCATCGCTGGTCCAGCCGTTGGTAGTCGTCCGGCAGGGGGTGCTCGGCCTTGTCCGCCTCGGCCGACATGTTTCGCATCGCGGTGTGCGTCTGCATCACGGGGATCCAGCACGCCCCGGCGACGATAAGCAGTCCGAGGGCGCTGACGAGCCAGAAATCCATCAGCTGGAATCCGGCGAGATAGACCAGCGTGCAGCCGGTGCCCAACTGCAGGAGGAGGGCGGGGGCGATGACGACGCGGTCGGCGATAACGACGAAGCGCGCGGTCTGATGGATCAGGCCGACATCGCGGAGCCGGCCGGCGAGTATCATGAAAAAGGCGCTGCCCACCGCGGTCCACAACAGGATCGTGGAACTCGTGATGTGGATGAGCTTGATCACGAAATAGGTCATCGACCCCATGCCAGCCGGCCCGTGAAAACGACGTCGGCCCCGAATGATGACAGCCTTATTTTGTATAGCCGTGAAACTCCCGGCCGCTCAATGGCGCGGGGAAGATAATGGCTGAATATGCAATAGGTAACACGCGTGATGATTGACGAGACAACGCGCGGAGATCACAATGTCTCGCGAGTTTTTCGACTGCCGGCGGCGCGCACCCCATGGATGCGGGGGCATCCAAATCACAAGTCCGAATCTGTTGGTTGGGGCCGTACGATAGCAGCCGTTCTTACGCCTGACGGGGCAAGGAGATAGACCATGGCTGACAAGGATAAATCGCGTACGGACGCAACGGACGAAAGCGCGGGGACCAAATCCAGGACAAAGGCACAAGTCGACCGGCGCAGGTTTCTCGGTACGGTGACCGCGGGCGCGAGCGCGGCGGCCGTGGTGACAACTCTCGGCGTGGGCTCCAAGCCGGCCGAGGCCGAAGTGCTGTTTCCGAAGGGACGCGGCGTTTTCGGTGGCGGTGGTAGCGAAGGCGGCGGCGTCTACCGGTCCGAGAACGATCTCTATGACTGCGAGGTCGAGGGTGAACTGCCGAAGGATCTCGACGGCATCTTCTTCCGCGTCGGGCCGGACCCGCAATATCCCAAGCCCGAAAAGAACATGCACGACATCGGGTTCGACGGCGAAGGCCATGTCAGCGCGTTCCGCATCAAGGACGGTCACGTCGACTACAAGACGCGCTATGCCCGCACGCAGCGCTGGAAGGCACAGCACAAGGCGCGGCGGTCGCTGTTCGGCATGTACCGCAACCCCATGACGGACGATCCGAGCGTCAAGGGCCTCAGTCGCGGCACCGCCAACACCCAGCAGTTCTTCCATCACGGCAAGCTTCTGGTCCTCAAGGAGGACAGCCCGCCGGTGGTGATGGACCCTTACACGCTGGAGACGACCGACGACTATTATCTGTTCGGCGGCAATTATCCGGCGCTGACTCACACCGCCCATCCGAAGATCGATTCCGACACCGGCGATCTGGTGTCCTTCGGTTATGAGGCGAAGGGCTTCGCGACGCCGGATATCTATGTCTTTCAGGCCGACGCCAAGGACGGTCACATCAAGTGGCAAGCCTGGGTGAAGGCGCCCTATATCGGCATGATCCACGATTTCGCGGTGACCGACCGTCACATCATCTTCCTCGCTTGTCCGCTCGCAATCGCGATGGAGCAGATGAAGCAGGGCGGCGTACACTGGGCCTGGGATTCGAGCCTGCCCACCTATATCGGCGTCATGCATCGCGGCGGCGACGGCAGCGATATCCGCTGGTTCAAGGGCGCGCAGACCATGTGCACCCACGTCATGGGCTGCTGGTCCGACGGCGAGAAGATCACGATGGACATGGACGGCGGCGACGGCAACCAGTTCGCTTTCTTCCCCAACGTCCATCACGACTTCGATCCGAAAAAGGCCGCGGGCAATGTCCGCCGGTTCCATATCGACATGGGGGACAGGGCGAAAGACACCTACGACATGGAGATCATGTATCCGGAGGTGAACATTGCGCTGTCCCGCCAGGACGACCGCTATCACACCAAGCATTACCGCTACGGCTTCGCCATGGCCTATGGCCGGCAAGGCGGCTGGGCGATCTTCGATCAGGCCAAGCACACCGCGAAGGTCTTCTCGGTGCCGGATGCACGCCTCGCGGAGCCGACCTTCGTGCCGCGCAACAAGAACGCGGGCGAGGGCGACGGCTATCTCATCGGCATCGCCACTTATCCCAAGGAAAACGGCCGCGCCGACCTCGTCCTGCTCGACCTCCAGAACTACGACGCCGGCCCGATCGCCAAGGTCAAGATGCCCTACCGCATCGTCGGCCAGATCCACGGCTTCTGGACCCCGGGGCATGAGCTGCCGAAGGAGACGTGATCCAGATCGTCGTTGCCGGGTTTGTTCCGGCCACATACGTCTTCCCTTGCACTTCAAGACGTAGATGCTTGGGCCAAGTCCGGCCATGACGAATAAGGTAGATCAATCTCGCGGCGGCTCGACAGGCTTGGGCACCCGTGCTTCTGCCGACCAACTTCTCACATGCAGGTCGCGTTGCGGAAAGGGGATTTCGATGCCGTATTTCTTGAGCGCGGTCTCTATCGCCCAGAGGTAGTCGGCGCGCACGGCGCCGGGCCGTTTTACCGCGTCCGATGTCAGCCAGACGATGAGTTCGAAGTTCAGGCTGCTGTCGCCAAATTCGGTCAGCCAAACCTTGGGCGCGCGGCTTTCGTGGTCGTCCAGCGTGTGCTCGACCTGGGCCGCTGCCTCCAGCGCCGCCTTCCGCACGAGTTCCTTGTCCGAGCCATAGGCGACCCCGAATGGGACGTGAATGCGCCGGTAAACGTCGCGCAGGGTCCAGTTCATGACGTGGCCGCTGACAAACGCGGAGTTGGGGACGACGACGTCGATGTTGTCGTTGGTCGTTATAAGGGTGCTGCGGATGTTGATCTCCCGGACCTCGCCCATGAGGCCGGATTCGAGTTCGATGAAGTCGCCGACTTTCAGGGTCCGTTCAAAGAGCAACATGAGCCCGGCGACGAAATTGCTGATGAGTGTCTGCAGGCCGAAGCCGACGCCGACGCCGAGAGCGCTGACAAACAGGGCGAATTTGCTCAGGTCGATGCCGATCGATGACAGGGCGATCAGGAAGCCGACCGTCAGTATCACGTAATGCACGAGACGATTGAGCGTGTAGAGCGCCGCGCGCGTAACGTTTGGACGGTAGGAGGCAATACGGGTGAGCGCGCCCTGGGCGAGCTTCGAGATCCACCATGTCGCGACGATGATCGCAACCACGCGGAGGATGCCGATCGCTGTTATAGGAACGCTTCCAATGTCGAACAGCGGCGCGACGAGCCAGTTGGAGAAGACGTGCCACGCATCGCCGATGGTCGTCGGGCCGTCCTGAACCCGGAGAGGCCCGGCCGCAGTGCCGCCCATGACGGACAGGAGGTCGAAGTCCAAGCTGTCGGATTACGCCCCAAAGTGCCATTCCAGTTTCTTCGAGCATCGGGCCTCTCAAAAACGGTGCCTTTGGCGAAACGATAGCATGAATACGCAGGGATCCGCTGTCGCGATCTCGATGTGCTGTGGCGAGCGGCTCGGCATTGTCTCAGTGCAGCTTCAGCCTTGGCCGCAATACCTGATGCACCCGGCCCAATAGAATAAGCCCGAGTCCCGCGAGCCAGCCATGGATGGCGATCAGATGCATCCGGTAGAGCGAGACATAGACGAAACGCGCGATGCGGCCTTCGATGGCCATGCGGCCGCCGACGAGATTGCCCATCAGGCTGCCCACGGTGGAATAACGGCTCAGCGAGACGAGGGAGCCATGGTCGCTGTAGTGGAAGTCGCGCGGCGGCTTGCCTTTAATCAGCGCCTTGATGTTCCTGTAGGCGGTCGAGGCCATCTGATGGGCGGCCTGGGCGCGGGGAGGGACGGGGCGTTCCGATCCCGGCTCCGTATAGGATGCGCAATCACCGATCGCGAAGATCCGGTCGTCGCGTGTCGTCTGCAGGGTGGAGCGCACGACGAGCTGATTGATCCGGTTGGTTTCCAGACCCGCCATGTCCTTCAGAAAGTCCGGTCCGCGTACGCCGGCCGCCCAGACGCGCAGGTTGGCCGGATACTCGGCGCCGTCTTTCGTTTTGACGGCGGTCGGCGTTACTTCCGTCACGGCCGCGCCGGTAATCACCTGAGCCCCGAGATCTTCGAGTTCCGTGCGCGCCGCGTCCGCAAGGTCTTCGGGTAGCGCCGGTAGGATGCGCGGCCCGGCCTCCAACAGCGTGACCTTGAGCCGCGTCTCGTCGAATACCTCGAGGCCATAATATTTGAGCGCCGAGACGGCGTTGTAGAGCTCCGCCGCCAGTTCGACGCCGGTTGCGCCGCCGCCGATGATGCCGATCGTGATGTACTCGTCGGATGCCGCGTTCATCATCATCCGGCGGGACACGCGCAGGCAGTGATTGAGCAGCTTTACGCGGAACCGATCTGCCTCGTCGCGGGTGTCCAGGAACACGCAGTTCTCGCGCACGCCCGGCGTGGCGAAATCATTGGTGATCGAGCCCACTGCGATGACGAGATAGTCATAGCGGATGCGATGTTCGCCCATGATCTCGGCGCCGTCGTCGTCGGTGAGCGGCGCGATGACGACCTCCCGGCGCTCGCGGTCGATATCCCTGAGGCTTCCATAGAAGAAGCGGTAGCGCCAGCGGTGGCAATGGGCGCGGTAGCCGACTTCGTCGAGATTGGCGTCCAGCGCGCCGGCCGCCACTTCATGGAGGAGCGGCTTCCAGACATGGGTCCGATTTCGTTCGACGAGGATGATATCGTAATCGCGATTGCCGAAATGGGCGCCGAGCCGGGTTACCAACTCCAGCCCGCCCGCGCCGCCGCCCACGACGACGATCTGTGTCTTTTTCTTCCGGCCGGGGCCTTGACCGGTCTTTTTGTCGGTGGCTGCCCGGTCCATCCCGGTTCCCCGTTCGCCGGCGCTCCCAATTGGCGCCAGCCTAGGGGATACACGCCGCCTGTTCATGTATTGGTCAACAGAATACCGAAGATCGCGTCGGACGAGAGAGAAAAACGATCCCGATAATGGCCGTCGGCCTTTCGGTCTCGAGCCGTGATCCTGATCAAGTACACTCGACGGGCGAAGCTTAGAATGTAAAGCCAGTGCTTGCGTTTCGTCGTCACAGGAAGGAGCGTCGATATGCACGCCACCCGTCACGCCATGATTTTCGGTCTAGTTCTACTATGCGCCACAGCGGTGGTTCCGGCTCCATCGCAAGCTGCGTCCGATTGGACAAAGGATCTGCTGAAAAGCCTTGGGATCGGTTCGTCGTCCAAATCCGACGTTTCAGGCCTGACGACGGGCGAAATTTCCGGGGGTCTGCGGGAAGCGCTTAGGATCGGCTCCGAGCGCGTGGTCAGCACGCTCGGGCGGCCCGATGGTTTCAACAAATCGCCGGATGTTCATATTCCGCTGCCGGGTTCGCTGAAAACCGCGCAGAAGATGCTGGCCAAGGTGGGCAAGAGCAAGCTTGGCGACGATCTCGAATTGCGCCTAAACCGTGCGGCGGAGGCGGCGGTCCCGAAAGCCAAGGGTCTTTTCGCCGACGCGATTTCGCAGATGACGATCGACGACGCCAAAACGATCCTGAACGGACCAAAGGACTCTGCGACCCAGTATTTTCGCCGGAAGATGTCTCCGCGACTGACGGAGGAAATGACGCCAATCGTGACCGAACAGCTCACGGATGTAGGCGCGATCAAATCCTATGACAAGATGATGGGAAAATACGAAGCGTTGCCCTTCGTCCCGGACGTCAAAGCCAATTTGACCAGCTATGTGGTCGGGAAGGCGATCGATGGTGTGTTCCTCTATCTCGGACGCGAGGAAGCGGCCATCCGCGAGAATCCAGCAAAGCGCACGACGGACCTGCTGAAAAAAGTCTTTGGCCGGTAATCGAGGCCGATAGTCCCGTCTTTTACAAGGTCGCAGGCATCCTCTCGAACGGCGAGGGTGCGACATTTTGTCATGCGGCCTGGCGGGAATGCCGGGTGGTCTACGGCATTATCCTGATGAAAGGCGAGGCCAACAAATCGCTACGACCAAGACGTGACGTGCCTTCAATAAATACGCCTTTTTAAAGATGGGAAAATGCAATGAAACGCATGTTTGTATCTGTTCTGGCTCTGACGGCGCTTGTCGGAATCAATGCGGCCCTCGCAGCCGAATCCACCGGTGAGATCAAGACGGTCAATCCGAAGAGACACGAAGTCGTTCTCAAAGACGGCCATTCTTACTGGTTCCTGAGGAAGGTAGATCTTTCGAAGGCCAAGGCGGGTGAGAAGGTGAAGATCACCTACGAAATGAAGAAGACCAAAAAAGGTCACGACTATAATCGGGGCACGGCGATCGCTCCGGCTTCTTAAGAAGCCATGAAGCGGGCGATCGAGGCCGAAAAGGCGCAGATCGCCCGCTATTTCCTTCCGGTCCTCTTCTATTTGACGGCCGCTAGAAGATGCCCGGGATGAGCCGATAACGGACGCGCTCCATAAAGCCGCGGTAATCCGGGTCTTGGCTCAGGACCCTCTCCTCCGCAAAGATGCGGGCGATCAGAAGCGACCACACGGCGATGTAGACCGCAAGATTCCACCACGTCGGTGAGACGAGCAGATAACCGATATGAGTCAACATGTAGCCGGCATACATGGGGTGCCGGACGACCTTATAGATGCCGCTCACTTTCAAGCCGCGATGCGCGGCGACAAGGCCAAAGCTGCGCCGTAGGCACAATTTCGCCGAGAGATGCAGAATAATGCCGGCCAGGAGAAAAACTCCGGCTATGGCGGGGGCCAAGGGCTGTCCGCCTTTCGACACCAGAAGCGCCAGAAAAGTTCCGCCGGCCGCGATAGCCCAGTCACGGGGATCCTTAGAGATGCGGTCGGTTGGCCTTCTCGCCAGAAGAAGAAGGATGACAACGCCTTCCGAAAACAGCAGCAGAAGTGAGTTCCAGGCCACTTCCCAGGAGCCATGCGGCCAGAGCCGGGCGACCAGCAGAATATAGAGGCCGGCGGCGACGATCTGCTCGGTAATGTCCATAAGCCGAGGTGATGGTCGAGCGGTTTTACTGGCTTGTTCGCCGGCTTGGCTCATGGCTTTTGCTCCTTATTCTCGCGATCGTAAGGAGCAAATGTTAATAAGTATTAATGCCCGGGAAGCGGATCGAAACGCGGACGATTGCTCGATTTTTAACGGATCCGTAAAGGATTCGTTGACGCCCTGGGAGTAAATTCCCGCCCTGTCGGACCTTGATAGTCTTAATAGATTGAGGAATGGGGATGCAAAACTGGATCACGGACCTCGGAAAGGCGATTTTCGCCGACCGCGGCGGCGCCACGGCGATCGAGTACGCGCTTCTCGTCGCACTGATCGGCATCGGCCTCATTAGCCTTCAATCGTCGATTGGCGACACGCTGATCGGGTTCTTCAACAGCGTTTCGAGCACGCTCTCGTCCGCGACGTCGTAAGACTGGCGCTAAGGGCGCGACTGCGGGCGTAATGCCCGAGACAGTCGCCGGTCCACCTATGTGCACGATATAGAGTAGACATGCGGTGCTCATGACGATGAAGGGGCTGTCTAAACCCCTGCCATCGTCAATGAGCCGTCAGCTCATTTATTCACGCTGTTGGTATTCGGATTGAACTTCAACGCGTCGGGTGTCTTCATGGCCGGATCCCAGTGCTCGGCGATCTTGCCGTCCTGGATGCGGAACATGTCGAACCAGCTCGTGTAATAGGTGTTGCCGTCCTTGTCTTCGCGAGGGCGAACGAACACCATCACCACGCGGTCGCGCTCGGCGACGATCGAGACGAGGGGCAGTTTCAATGTGGCCTCTACCGGCCGCTCCGGGCGGGAGCCCTGAATGAATTTCTCGAGCGCGTCCCGGCCGTTCGTGACGTTCGGATTGTGCTGAATGTAGTCCTTCCTGATGAACTCCTTGGCCCGCTGCCAGTGGCCGCCCTGGAGCAGGACGCGATACATGTCGTAGCAAAGCTTCTTGTTCGCCGCCAATTGCGGGTCGTCGCTCTTCAGCAGCTTCGCCTGATCCTCGACCGGGACCGGGGTGGGCGGCGTCGCGTTTGCTGGCGAGATCACCTTTACGCCCAACATTCCCATGCTCAGCACGCCCGCCAGAATATTCGCCAGTTTGATCATTTTATTCCCCTGCAAGGCCCATTCCTCCTGCGAGGCGCGATGGGCACGGTTAGACTTTCATTCGGATCGCAAACCCGATCTGGGCCCATAAAACCGGTTGGAAGGAGCCGGGACAAGCCCCAAAAGGCGATGATCTCAAGTGTCTCTGGCAAGATTGAGAGCGACGCGCGCTGTTTTGCCGTGCGCTTTATGGTATTAATTCAGGTCAGAGTACTTACGAACAAGAGCGTTCCGAAGAGAGACGGAACATCCGCTCAGCACCATCTTCAGCGATAACGACAATAGCGGCTCAACGATAACGGAGAGGCCAGATGATAAGGAAGATTGTTTCCGCGTGCGTGATATTGGTTGGCGCGGCCTGTGTGTTCGGCGCTCCTCGCGCCCACGCTCAGCGCGTCGATCATCCCAGCTGCACCAGCGAGCAGCTTCACGCCGTTACCAACGCCTATGTGGAAGCGCAGCGCAAGGGTGATATTTCGCATCTGCCTCTGGCGGATAGCGCCGAATTCCTGGAAAACATGAAGAAGATCAAGAAAACCGACGGTCTGTGGAACAAGGCGCTGCCCGTCGCTTATACCGACAGCTTTCATGACCCGGTCCGTTGCAAGACCTTCACCGAGATCGTCGTCACCGACGGCGGCCATCCCTATGTGATCGGCACCCGCCTCTACATGAACAAGGGCAAGATCGTCCGCATGGACAGCCTTGTCACCGACAAGGGCGATTGGCTCTTCAACGCCAACGCCTACAAGAAATATGCGAGCTCCGAAGATTGGGGCGTGCTGCCTGCCGGCGAGCGTACCCCCGCGCAGGATCTGATCAATGGCGCCAACGCCTATCTCGACCAGTTCTCCGACAAATTCACCAAGGCTCCCTGGGGGCGGCCCTGTGCGCGGCTCGAAGGCGGCGCCTACACAAACCCGGATCACAAGAAGGACGCCACCTGCGAAGTAGGCATCCCGAAAGGAGTTCCTGTATATCGTCAATCGCGACTACCTGGTCGATCCGGAAAAGGGTGTGATCAACATCTTCTGCCGCTTCGGCAACAGCGAAAACGGCATGCCGGACTCCCATACCTTCCGCTTCGTGAACGGCAAGTTCCGCTATGTGCATACGTTGAGTGTCAACCTGACGGACACGCCATCGCCGCAGGCCAACGACGACGGTGGGATTATCAGGCAATAAAGAATAGGCGGGGTCAGACAGCACGGGCTGGTGTAGCCTGCATATGGCGGTAGAGGAACGACAACATCGAGCGCGTTGTCATCCTCTTCGCCACAACCTCTTTGCTGCAGATCAATCGCTGGAAGGCTTTTTCGATCGTCGGAAGGCATATCGGGACAATTTATCGTCTCTACAAAACATTTGTTTATGCGCATTTGGTCGCAGGTGGTGACTGGTTGCCCCAAAACGTCGAATAAGATTGTCGGAATACGACCCGCCAACATGAAGTTATTTGTCCGCGAATGGTCGTAAATCTTACCTATTTCTTAACTTCGTCTTTAGAAATGCAGGCCTACGTCTGAGATGACGCGTCGTCGCTATTCCTATTTTATCGCGAGCGCGGATAGATTTCGTGATTGCCAGCGTTAAGCAGGCGGAAGTCGTATGACTGAATTTAGTAATGAGGAGGTTTCCATGACTAGGCTTTCATCGGTCCTTACCGGCGCGTCGGCGCTCGCTCTGAGTCTGGCTTTTGCCGCGGCTCCCGTTGGTCACGGTGCCTTTGCTGCGGACAGCACGGATGGCGCCAGCGTTTCCGGTGATATCTCTGCAGATAGCGGCCCCGCCACGGTTGATGCCGATGTGCATGCCTCCGCGGGACTGGAGCGTGCTACCGCTGCGGTGAACGGTACGGCAACCACCGGCCTGGACAGGGCTTCCGAGGTTGCCAACGAGCATGCGGCGGACGCCCTCCAGCGCGCTTCGGAAGAAGCGACTGAAACCAGCCAGGACGCCGCCACTGAAGCGGCCGAAAACGATGCCAATGAGGCCGCAGAGAACGAAGCTAAGGAAGCCGCCGAGCATGCGGCTAAAGAGTTGGCCGAGGACACAGCCCAGGAAGCTGCGGAAAATGAGGCCAAGGACGCGGTTGGAGATGTGGCCAAGGAAGCGGCCGAAGATGCCGCGCGCGGCGCGGTCGCTGACGCTGTAAAAGCGGCGGCCAAGGACACCATCTCGGAGACCGCCAAGGCCGCTGTCGCCGATACCGTAAAAGAAGCTGCAAAGCAGGCCGCAAAGGACGCCGCCGAAAATGCGGCGTTAGGTCGCAGCTAAAACTTAGCTCGACGTTTACGGCGCTAGAGGAAACTCTTCCCAGCCCAACGAAACGCCGCGCAGATCTGATTCCTTAACTGCGAATTTTGGTCTGCGCGGCGATCTTTTGTCTGAGAGAAAAAATTCATGATTTCGAAAAAGCGCGCTCTTGCGTGGTTCACGCCGCTCGTCTCGGTTTTTGCATTGTCGACGGTCGCTACCGCAAAAACGGACAAGCCGTGGTCGCTTAGTCTTCAAGCTGGAGTTCAATACGATGACAACGTCACGGTCGACCAGACCGACGTGACGACGGGGATCGCGGACGAAGCCGCGGTCATCGATGTATCGGCCGGCTATAAACTGATCGCCCGGAAATCGAGCAGTCTCGAAGTCGGCTACGATTTCTCTCAGAGCCTGCACAAGGACCTGAGCAACTTTGATATCCAAAATCACGGGCTTTCCGCATCAGGGTCCATCGACGTGGGCGATGTGACCCTCGGCGGCATGTACACATTCTACCATCTGCTCCTGGGAGGTCACGGCTTCCTGAACATGCACATGCTGAATCCCAGCATTTCCGGGTTTGTGACATCGCATCTCTATGTGCGGGGTTCATACATTTTCTTCGACAAAAGCTTCAAAACCGCGCCGCTCCGGGACGCGACAAACCATGAGCCGGGCGTCGACGCCTACTATTTCTTCGATAATTCCAAAGCGTTCGTCTCTTTCGGCGGCCATTACGAGATCGAAAACACGACCGGTCCCGAGTTCGACTACAAAGGTTATGCGCTGACGGTCGGCGGGCAATTGCCGCTGAACGTCTTGAGCAGATCCGGCAAAGTGAAGGCCAATTACACCTACCTGAAGCGCAACTACAGTAATATCACACCGTCGATCGGCGTGAAGCGTCGTGAGAACCGATCGACCTTCCGCGCCGAAGCGGACGTGCCGATCATCGGCGGCTTTAGCGGTATCGCGAAATATGAATATATCGACCGCAGTTCCAATCTGCCGTCGGCGAACTACACGGAAAATATCATTACCGGCAGCGTGAAATACGATTTCTAGCTGCGAAGGCGTCCAGGCGATTGTGTCTCCTTCGATATCGGCGCGAGCTGTTCCTGAGACCGGCCCCTCTGTTGGTGCAACGCCCGCAGCTGGTCGGTGTCGATTAGCGTGCCCATGGCGACCGGGATAAAAGCTTTCAGAAGCGGCGCGTTGGACGCGACTAAAAAGAGCACTGGATCATCGAGGTTGCAATCACGAGAACGCATTGTTGAGACACGTGAGACGGTAAGCACCTGATACGTCATCGACGATTTGCTCTTCGAAATGCGGGATCCCGTATACGGAGGCTGTTCAGTCCGGGCCTAGGACGCTTGGCGTCGAAGTCGTTTGCCGCTTGCGAGAAGATTCGTGTCTATTTCCAGATGCCGGCGATGGGTGCTGCGCCTGCGTCATTCGCAGTCAGGTGCCCGAGGTCAAATCGGTCTTCGACCAGCCTCAGAAGGCTGTAATGGTCGTACAGCCTGTCAGACTTCGAGCCCGGCTGGACTGAATCGCCTATGAGGACCGTCAGGATGTGATTGCTGGGCGGCGTCTGCTCGTCCAGATCGGTTTCATCAAACGTCACTATGAGGAGAAGGCCTTTAGTAAACGCGGCGTTGTTGAGAAGCGGCCCGAATCTTTTCGAGAGCCACCTATCGGCATAGTTCACCCCCGTATCATGACCGTCGTTATCGAGGTTGGGGATGTACAGAGAATAGTCGGGCAAGTTTCCCGATTGGATATCTCTTGATAATTGGTCCGCATTGACGATGCGGGCACAACGTTCGGGCTTAGTCTGCACGTCTTTGAAGCTCAAGAACGGAAGATGCTTTCGGACGTAACCCTGGGAACGCGCACCAAGAAAACAGTTGCCTGGATAGTCCTCAGCATAGACCTTCCACTGCCGCCCCTTTGTCTCCAGTAAATCGCCAATGTGTTTAACGTCCAAGTTGACGTTGGCGTCCGAGTCGACGCCATGGGTGGAGCCGGAAACCAAAGCGATGTAATTGGGTTGAGACGGGTGGGCTTCCGCACCGAAGCGAGTCAGCACCGCGCCGCGCGTGGCGAGAGAGGAAAGAAAGGGTTGTTTCAGCGCCGCTTCATAGTTCGTATTCTCCAAAATGATGGTCATGACCCTTTTAAATTCCGGGGCGCGGTCCGAGGTGGACTTCTGCGTGGCGGACGCCGTCGGCGCGCCACTGGCGGCGGGCGACACTTGAGCGTGCGCCGCTGCGATCCCCGCGATCGTCACGAATAACGCCGTCAGTGTGAATGACTTAATCACGTGAGCTCCCCATATATCTTCCAACGTCGCTGTTGGGTGTCGGTCGGCATGAATGAACGAACCATGCTATCGCAGATCGACCTTAGGCGGAGCCCGCACAGTTGTTGAAAGCCCCAGCCGAACCAAACCGAGTTTCACGATAGCATGTTGTGGCAGGACCCGCAGAGTCGGATCGGCCTGCCGGATCTCATGAGATTGTCGGGTCGTTGGCCAATGCGTCTTTCTCGGTAGTTTAGAACATGCCTCTATGAATTTCGGTCGACGCTCTCTGTGTTGCCGGGGCCGGCAACGAGTCCGACGACGACTGGCATTGCCAGAAGCACCAGTGGCAGTTGCACGATGATCCCCGCGATGATTGCGATGGCGAGCGGCTGCAGCATCTGGTCGCCGGAGCCGCTGATAGCCGCGCCCAGTGGAAGCAGCGCAAGAATCATGGCGAGCGTGCTCATTGTGATCGGTCTCAACCGGTTGAGGGCCGCCTCGCGCAAAGCCTTTTTCAGTGGCATGGTTTTTTCCAGATCCTGATACTCGGAGGCAAAGAAGATTGCCATTTCAGTGCCGATGCCGACGATCATGATCATGCCCATCATCGCAGTAATGTTGAGCTCGACGCCGGTGAGCCACAGGCCTATGAACACCGCGCCGCTCGAAATCACCGAACTCGAAATGATTACGATCGGCAGCCAGAACCGGTTGTAGAGGAAGAGCAATAAGATGAACTCGGCCACGGCGGCGGCGGCGAAGACCCTGATCAGCCCGGCTGTCGCCGTCTGTTGCTGTTTGTATTGTCCGCCGATCGTATAATAGACGTCCTTGGGCAGAAGTCCGGGCTTGGTCAGCACCTTCTGGACGGCGGCGATGGTCGAGCCGAGGTCGTGGCCGCCGCCGATCTCGGCGGTGATGGCGACGACCTGGGCGAGATTATCCCGCGTGATCTGAGGTTGGCCGGCGACGAAGTCGACTTTTGCAACCTTGCTGAGCGGGAACACGTGACCATTGGGCGAGCGGATCAGCATCTGCCCCAGTTGATCGCGGTAGATTTTCTCCCCTGGCGGATCGAGCCAAAGGCGCACGCCGACATCCTGCACGTCGCCAAGATACCGCGTTACAACGTCGCCCTTTAGATAATGATAGACCTGATTCTTCACGTCATCCGGCGTCATGCCTTCGGTCGCCGACGCGCCCGGATCGACGTGGATCTCAAGCGCGTCGCCGGCCGGAATAACGCCATTGTTGACCGAGGCCGGCACGACGCCTTGCACCTTAGCGATGGCGTCGGCCACCTTGGGTGCGAGGCCATCGAGAATATCGGGATTCTTGGCGTTCAATTCAATCACGACAGGCTGTGGGCGGCCAACCATGTCGCCAACCATGTCGCCCATCAGTTGCTTCGGGTCCATGACAATGCCAGGCACCCGATCCGTGATCTTGCCGATTATATCGTCCATGATGTTCCAGACCGGCGGACGTTTCGACGGATCAATCAGCTTGACGAAGAAATCGCCCTGATAGGCCTCTTTGTAATCGCCGCCAAGGCCGGCGCCGGTGCGCCGCGAATAGGTTTCAACATATGGATTTTTCCGGAGAATGGTCTCGACCTGTTCCAACTCGCGATTGGTCTCGACCAAGGAGGTGCCGGGTTGGGTTTCGTAATCGATCACGAAACCTCCCTCGTCCATCCGTGGCAGGAAACCGGTGCCGACCTGGGTGTAAGCGAAATAGCCGAGACTGACGAGCGCGACGACGCTGATGCCGATCAAGACGGGCCGCGCAAACAGGCCATCGAGCAGCCAGCCGTGGGTGCGCGTGAGCCAGGTCTCACGACCGTGACTTGGGTCTTGCCATTTCCGGAAATCAATGACGCTGCGCGCCAGAAGTGGAACCACCAGGGCCGTCAGCACATAAGAGATGAAAAGCGCAGAGGCCATCGTCAGCGATAGGAACTTGAAGAAGGCGCCGGTAACCCCGCTTAGAAAAGCCAGCGGCACGAAGATGATGATCGTGGCGAAGCTCGATCCGAATAGTGGAGCCAGGAACTCGCGGGCCGCCGCCAGTACCGTTTGTTGCGGATTCTCCACTCCAGCCACACCTGCCCGTCTTGCGATGTGTTCGATCATGACGATGGCGTCGTCGATCAGGAGACCGATGGCCGCGGCGATGCCGCCCAGCGTCATGATGTTGAACGTCATGCCGAGGAGATAAAGCAGGAGCACCGTGATCAGCACAGAGACAGGCACGATCATCATAGCCACCGCGGTGACGCGCCAGTTGCGCAGGAAGGCCCATACCACAAAGGCAGCGAAGATGATGCCGATCAGGATTGCTTCCTCTACCGCGTTGATAGACGAACGCACGAGCTGGGTCTGGTCGTACCATTTGACGAGATGAATCGATTTGGGCTGCGTCTTCATAAAATTAGCGAGCCGCGCATCGACTTCCTTTTCCAGCGCCAGCGAATCCGCTGTATCCTGCTGGTAGACATCAACCTGGACCGCGGGCTTGCCGTTGTCGTTGACGAGCAGCCATTGCGGCACCGTCCCCATCTTCACTGTCGCCAGATCGGAGAGCCGGATGATGCCGCCATTCCCGGTCCTGAGCGCCATGTCGGAGACCGACTTCACCGAGTTGAAGGCGTTGTTTTCGATGACGAGATACAGCAGATCGTTGTCTTCGAGCCGGCCCACGGCGCTAATCGAATTGGTCTTCGCGATCTGCTGGGACACATCGGTCAGCGTCAGGCCGAAGGCGGCGAGCTTCTGCGGACTGATCGTCACTTGTACTTCTGGCGTCCGGCCGCCGAGCACACCGACGCGCCGTATGCCGTCGATGCCAGAGAGCAAGGGTGTGATCTGATACTGCGCAAGCCGCTTGAGACTGGCCTGAGAGACTTTGTCCGAGATGAGCGCATAGGAGACGAACGGGCTGATCACCGTCGGACTCATCTGTATGGCATCATAGGCGGTTCCCTTTGGCAGGTCCGGCAGCTTCTGGGCAAACGCTGCATCGATGCGCAAGAGCGCCTGATTCATGTCGAAACCCCAAGGGAAATCGACAAAAAGTTCGCCCGAACCCCGCGATGTCGTGGACGTCACTTTCACCGCGCCCGGCACGGCGCGGGCGACCTTCTCGAGCGGCTCGGTCACTTCGATCAGCATCTGCTTGGCCGGCATGCTACCGACGCTGACTTCGATGCGAATCCGGGGAAAACTTGTGACTGGGAACAAGCCTACCGGCAGGCCGATACCGGCAAACAGGCCAGCCAATGCCAATGCGAATGCCACGCACAAAAGCGCTTTGCGATGATGTTCGAGCAGGCGGGTAAACATCAGGGATTTCGCTTATCGAGAGAATCGGCGAGTCGGACCTTCATCCCCTCCTGAAGCTGATGATTGCCAGCCACCACCAAGGGGGCCGCCAAGTCGAGCTCACCATCGACCAGATCCTCGTCGCCGTTCATGGCAAGCACATGTACGTAAACGAACGTCGCCTTCATATTTCTGGCCTGGACGACGTAGGGACGTCCGCTGTCGTCTACGAGAATCGCCGAATGCGGCACGATGTAGCCCTTGACCATCCCCGCTGTGATGGCCGCTTCCGCCGTTTGGCCCGGAAGAAGCGCGCCAGGTGGCAACGTGATTTCTATAGGAACCAGACCGTTGCCGGTTTCGACCATCGAGCCGCGCAACATGACCTTTCCTTCAATGGGTTTGGTCTCACCCACAGGCGTAATCTTGGCCTTATCACCAGAGTTTATCTCTCTAGCCCGACCCGGCACGACACCCACTCGCAGCACGAGGCTGTTCGGAGGAGCCAGGTCCAACAAAGGGGTTCCAACAGTGACGGTGGATCCGGCGCTTGCGGAAATCCTGGTAACGATCGCGGCGAACGGCGTCGTGAGCGTCTTCGGACCTTGCGCGCCTTGCATCTTGAGCGCGGCGAGCGCCGCCCGGGCGTCGGCCTCGGCCTTTTTTGCGTCGGCGAGTTCTTGCTTCGTGGCAAGATACTGCTTGTAGAGTTCTCGTGTATGCGCGACGAGCGCGGTCGCGTTTTGCAACGCGGAGACGGCTTGGGTGTAAGAAGCGCTGGTCTGCGGGTTGGGAACCAGACGCATCAATTTCGCACCTTTTGGCAATTCTTCGCCCAACCGGACGAAAACGTTGCCGACCTTTGCCGCCAGCGGCGCCGTCACAGTCGTGCGCGCAAACGTGTCGGCCTGTACGGTGCCGTAAGCCTGCACGGTTTGGGGAAGGGTTCCCTCTTTCACCTTCGTCATCTGGACGAGAACGCTGGGCCCGCTGACGTCAGGAGAGGCCGCGATCAGCAACAGCGAGCTTAGCGCAGTCGCTAGTGCAAAAAGGAGGCGATAACTGATGTTCATGTGATGCCACCTGATTGATGAGTCGGCCCGACCAGAAATGCATTGATGCATAATCGGCCGGTGACAGACTTCAGTTGCGGTCCTTTCAACGGGCGTCGGCCATTTGCGGTGCCCACCAAAAAACTCGTCCTAACCACAGTCATGAGCCGCCGACCACGGATTCCGCTCTTCAAATGAGTCCGCGGTTTGATTTGCGAAGCGAAACCTGATCGGTCCCATCCTTGATCTCCTCGGAGATAGCACATCATTTCTGTCCCTTCTCGGAGTCAGGCATGATCAGGGGCATCGCGAGGAGAGTCTTGAGCGCGATTGTGTCTGTCCACAGCGTGCTTTCGAGGTCGAGTAATTCGCTTTCGCGGGCGCTGAGAGTGGTCTGCAAGAGCACATAGGTGGCGGGACGCAGGTTGCCCGCGGCGTACGCCTGTCGGCCGGTTTGGGCCATCCGCCGTAATTCGGGGAGTTTTTCAGATAGGCGGTCCACTTGCGCACGCAGGAGATTAAGCGCTTGCCAAATGCGCCACGCATCGGCCTCAGTGCTGTCGAGACGAGCTTGGTATTCGGCGCGTAATTGAGCGCGGGTTGCACGCTCCGTTCGGATCTTGGCCCGGGTGCTTCCGAATATGGGAATATTTAGCGTGACCGACAGACCGTTCGTGTGGATATCGCTGGTGTCGGTCGCATGGTTGTAGCCGAGATTGATCGCCGGGAACTGCTGCAGGATTGCGGTACGAACCGACTCTTCCTGAGCGTGATATCCGGCTTTCAAGGCCAAAAGATCGGGGCGAGTTCGAGGTGCATTCGCCAGAGCATTCACAAGTTGCTCGCGGCTGATCGGCTGGGGTTGACCAAGATCCGCAAGCTTCAGGTCCGACGCCGGAACGACGTTTAGCAGCGCTTTGAGGTTCGCGTCGGCCATCAGTGCGGCACGGGAGGCAGCGTCTTTCTGGCTTGCAATGTCGAGGGCGGCCGACAGATCCGAACCGGCCACGTCGATCGTCGTGTTGTGCGCGCGCAAG
Source organism: uncultured Alphaproteobacteria bacterium (assembly GCA_963821875.1). Taxonomy (GTDB): domain Bacteria; phylum Pseudomonadota; class Alphaproteobacteria; order CAVTAV01; family CAVTAV01; genus CAVTAV01. The sequence continues at coordinate 2,432,848 of CAWGFE010000002.1, read as the reverse complement.
GCCGGAAGAGATCGATTCGATTGAGCGATTAGAATTTTGGTCGTATCGCCCAGCACCGCGACCTTCCGGTCGGTATATACTTTGGTTGTATAGAGCGTCGCCGCGTTTTGGATCGTTTGCCACTCGGCCCATAGCAGGTCGAGTTCCGCCTGCTTGGCTTTGGCCCTGGCGGTGTTCACGCGAGAGGGCTGCGTAAGCAAGGCCTGAAGGTCTTCTGATAGCCCAAGGGCATAAGCATTGGTAAGGCCCGGCAAATTGTTTGTCGGATGATCACCGCTGATGGAAAGCTGAGGATCGGGGAGAAGGCCGCCTGCACGCGCCTGAACTATCTGCGCTTCGGCCTGTCGGCGCTTGGTGGTAAGGGCGGGACTCCGTGACAGCGCAAGCTTGGCGACCGCCGCCATGTCGAGTTCCTTGCGTGGCGAAATGGGAGTCATATCCGCCGTCGGAGGGAGAGGCGCGGCGTGATATGTTGCACAACCGGACAGGGATCCGGCGAACGCCAAAGCCAGCGCAATTTTTTTGGCGATCTGCAGCATATCCATATCCGCAATTAGCGCAGCGTTTCGAAAAAGCCAGTCGAACGGCAAACATGCGGACGGCTGGAGGGCGTGGCGATTTGCTTTTCGCGCCGTCGAAGACGCGACATCAGCCGCCCGTTCACGCAGTAAAGGCGACAGGACGGTCCGGCGACAGAATTTCCCAAGCGGACACAAGAACAGAGCCCGCTCCATCGATTGCGCAGTGACTTTCGGACAGGGGATCACGCGACTCGCTTCAGCTAGCTATGATAGGACGTTAGCTGAACTGAACCTGAAGCGGTCCATTCTGGTAGGCGAAAAATGTTACCTTCTTTAGGCTGATGAAATGGCCCCTGATCAGTAACACGGGGGGTTAAAATACATGAGTCATCCTAGCGAGAAAATCTTAACTGAAAATCTCTCTTTCAGGCGTGATGAATTAGTGAGGAAGGGACAATTTCAGATTGTCCTTTGCGCAGCAAAGGGCTTGCCGAGCCAAGATGACGGGGGTGACGGCGCGTCAAGGCGGCGACGCCCCGCGCGGAGCGCGGCTTGGCCTTGATGCGCTGGTGCGCCCGTCATGTCCCCAGAGTGCGGGCCACGGCGTTTCGGATTGGCCGAATTAAGTGTTCTGACCGCACATCCCGGCATCTCGTTCGAAAGGACGCATCTGCGATTCCGGAATTTCCGAGGATTTTCGCCCGGCTGCCGGTCATTCCGAAACCGGTTCGGATACACCGGCCAAGGCTTCGAGGTGATTCGGCTTGTGCGGGCGATCCGAGTCTGTTTTCCGGCTGATTACAGCGCCAATTACCCGATTTTGAATCTGGAATTTCGGAATTACGGTGACAGTGCAGGTAACTCCGAAAACCAGGATGACAGTGCATTTGACGCTCAATTAATTGCACTGTGACCGTAGTTCCCGTCACCGTAATTCTTAATCGTCGAATCACGGGCCAAGTTACCTCACATTCTCACTTAAGTAATTTCTATATAAACAGAAATTGGTGCGCCATACAGGATGAAACAGGGCACTGGATCTTGAGGGTAGAACTGCGCCGCTTATCCGCGCTCAACTCCTTGGCGCACAAAGCAGTCTAGCTCGATGCCCTACCGTCTTCCGAACGGGTTCAAAAGTACTCAAAGTGCTTTCATCCACAGGCCATGGTGCAGCCCTTGGTGTCGGGCCCGGCGCCTTCGTCGGCGGCCGCATTGATCCCTTCAAAGGGGCGCATGCGGGCGGGCGACAGTCTGCTGCCTGGAACGAAGTTCCGGCGGCACACTCCTCAGAACGAACCAAACTCGGAAAGCTCACCCGAAGCCCTCAAAGCATGAAGTCCGTTGGACCGCGCGTTGCCATCCGTCCAACATTTGCCGCCGTTGCTCCGCTTTCATGCCGGGCTCAAAACGTCGATCGAACGCCCAGGTCGCCGACACATCATCGAGACTGGACCACACGCCGGTACCCAGTCCGGCGAGGAAGGCCGCGCCCAATGCCGTCGTCTCGACGCTCGCAGGCCGCTCGACCGGAGCCTGCAGGATATCGGCGAGGAATTGGCATAGCCAGTTGTTGGCAGCCATACCCCCGTCCACACGTAATGCCGCGGCTTGGGCTCCAGCATCTTTCGCCATTGCGCTGGTGAGATCGAACGTCTGATAAGCCACAGACTCGAGAGCGGCGCGCGCAAGATGGGCGGCCGTAGCATCAAGCGTCAAACCGCAGATAAGGCCTCGCGCATTAGGGTCCCAATGGGGTGCGCCCAAGCCGACAAAGGCGGGCACCATATAAACTCCATGGCTGTCAGCAACACGCGTCGCCATGTCGTGAGTCTGCGAAGCGTGTGTGATTACGCCGAGGCCGTCACGCAGCCATTTCACGGCGGCCCCCGCCACGAAGATCGATCCTTCGAGCGCATAAGTCGTGCGCCCATTCAACCGATACGCCGGCGTCGTCAACATCCGTGTCTTGGATATCACCGGCTTTTCGCCGATGTTCAGCAACAGAAAGCAGCCGGTGCCATAAGTCGCCTTGGCCATTCCCGGCTTCACGCATGCCTGTCCGAAAAGTGCAGCTTGCTGGTCACCCGCAATTCCCGCGATGGGAATTTCCGCACCGAGGATCGCCTTGTCCACATAGCCGAAGAGGCCACTATTGTCTTTCACCTCGGGCAGAAGAGACGCCGGAATATTGAAGAGCCGAAGCAACTCCTCGTCCCAGCTTTGCTTCATGATATTGAAGATGAGAGTCCGGCCGGCATTGGTGGGATCCGTTGCGTGGATCTTGCCGCCGGTAAGCCGCGACAAGAGAAAACTGTCGATGGTACCGAATGCCAGTTCACCCTTCTCTGCCCGGTTCCGAGCCCCAGGGACGTTATCCAAGACCCACGCCAGTTTGGTGCCCGAAAAATACGGATCAATCAAAAGGCCCGTCTTTTCCGTGACCATGGGCTCGGCCCCATCGGCCTTGACCTTGGCGCAATAATCCGTGGTTCGACGATCTTGCCAGACGATGGCATTATGGATCGGCTTACCGGTGGCACGGTCCCAGACAACCACCGTCTCGCGCTGATTGGTAATTCCGATAGCGGCGATGTCATGGACATCGACTTGCGATTTCTCCAGCGCTTGGCGCATCACTGCAACTGTATCTCTCCAGATGTCTTCCGGGTCATGCTCCACCCAACCCGGTTGAGGATAGTGCTGAGGAAATTCCCGTTGCGCCGTGGCTACGGGCGAGGCCGCGTCGTTGAACACGATGCACCGCGTCGACGTTGTTCCCTGGTCGATGGCTAGAACGTATTTTTGGCGAGCCATGATGGATCTTCCTGACCTGGTGTCTAACCTGACTGCCGCTCGGCCCCTTGAGGAGTCATCTCAGGAAGTCGATTCGTCGATTTCGACCACGACGACAGCACGCTGCCGAGACGGCAAGAAAGGCCGGATCGCGAGGTGGTAGAGACCTCCGCCCGCGATGCCGCCCACAAGTGGGCCGAGTATCGGCACCCACCAGTAATTCTGAGGCGCCGGCAAAGCAGCCGAGCCCCACCCCGCGAAGAAAGCGAAGAGCCTTGGTCCGAAATCACGGGCCGGATTGATCGGCCATGCTTCCAGATAACCGGCGGATGCGCCGATACAGGCTACCAGCAGACCGATGATCAACGCGCCCGCATTCGCCTTTGGCGCCATCTCGTTGAATTCTTCGGTGATGGCGAAGATTCCGAGCACGAGAAGGCCGGTAAGGACAATCTCGTCGACAAACGCATGGAGCGGCGTGATCCCGTCGCCTGGATGCGTAAAGAAAACGCCGGCCGCTCCACCGTCCAGCCGAGTCATATCGTGCGCGGCGTTGAAGCTGTCGATAACCGGCGAGAACATAAGATAGACGACGGCCGCCCCCAGAAGTCCGCCAAGAACTTGCGCTCCGACGTAAGGCAATGCCTTGCGCACGGGAAAGCCGCGAAACAGCGTCAGGGCTAAGGTGACGGCGGGATTCGCATGGGTTCCGGAGACATCTCCCGTGACATAGATCGCAATCGTAACCGCTAGACCCCAGGCTATACAAACGCCCCAATAGGCGTGCTGATAAGGACTTGGGTCATAAAGAAAGTACATCGCTGCAGCGGAATCGCCGAGCGCGATGATGATGAATACCGCGATACATTCGGAGATCAACTCTCCGGCAAACGCCTTCTGGGTAGACATGGCTTCCCCCCATGATTTCCTCTTTCCCCACTATCGGACTATGCGCTTCCTTCGGCAATTTGAACACGCCCAAAAGCCTCATCGATGGGCTTCGCGCCGCAGTTGCGACACCCGCGGTCCCACCGCTTACGACCAAAGTATCGCATTCTAAATGCGCATCCCAGTGCGTCGTATTCCGTTCATTCCCTTGTAGGATGACAAGGAAGGGGAGGGCGTCTTTCGTTGCCACGCATCTTGAATGGCGCGACGCGTCGCTCAACTTGACTCTCCCGACCGGAGGTCTAGCGCAATGATGTTCCAGCGCGGCGATGGAGCGACCACTGGCTTCTCGACCCAGATCTCAATTCTTCAACCAGAAGCCGAGCCCATCGGCAGCGGCAACGCATGCACCGCAGACGACGATCTCGCAACTGCACTGATAGGAAACGGCGAGGCCCTTGGGCCAAAATTACGTGGCTGTCGGCTGATCACCTCTTTATACAATATACCGACAAGTCGCGAATCTTCGAATACGAAGACGAAATCTCGGACGTTGCCATACAGTATCAGCCGGTTTCGCGCTGATGGTCTTTGAAGTAGATGCGCGGCCCTGCAGTCGAGAGGACAATTTGCCAAATCTCCCGGTTCTCGCCCTCACGATCTGCGGGACATTTAATCATTTAATATCAATTAGTTGGAAGGGATGGCGCGCCCGGGAGGATTCGAACCCCCGACCCTCAGATTCGAAGTCTGATGCTCTATCCAGCTGAGCTACAGGCGCGTGAGTGTCTCAGTATAGGCAGTTATTCGGCCGCGGCGGATTTCTTGAAGAAATTGCCCGAGCGGATGTGAACCGTCGCCTTGTCCGGATCGAAGTTGACGCCCATCGGGTCGCCGCCTTTGGCCACGATGTCCATATGCTGCATCAGCAGCTTGCGCTGCATGATGACGCCGCGGTCGCTGGTCGCCAGATGTTCCTCCGAGTGAAGCGAGATCGGGCCCTGTCCGTATTGCGCTTCGAAATCGCCGGGCGTGCGCTGATGTTCTTCCTCGGTCATATCGCCCCAGGACTTCCCGCCGAGCGTGATGCGGAGCGGCGGGGCGCCTTTCGGCATCTTCATCGCGAAGGCCTGAACGTAGTGGCTGTCGTCGACCGGCACGACCCAGGCGACGCCGGACGAATAGCCGGCCCGGAGTCCGATGTCGGGCACGCTCATGATGTTCGGCATCAGCCAGGATGAAATACGGTCGACCGTCTGGCCGTCCTCCAATTCGCGAACGGCGCTGTAACAGACACCCTCATCGGTCTGGAAGAAATCGACCTTGGGCATGATAGCGAACTCGGCAGCGAATTGCGGTCCGGTCAGCGTGCTGTGCAGGACATGGACATGGAAGGGATCCATGACATTGTCGTTCATCTGTAACCAGCTGTTCGGCACGACATCGAGGCTCAGATCGCCGGTGGCGCCGAGGCCACCGATCATCGACACGAGAATTTGATCCGACCCGATATCCTCGAGATTGTCGTAGCGGGGCAGCACCGGCTTCTTTTCGGGCGGCCCCAGATAGGCGAAGACGAATCCGTATAGCTCCTCGACCGGATACCAGGGCTGCCGGCAGCGCTCGGGATACCATTCGCCGTTCGGCTCGCAGGGCTGCTCCAGGCAATTGCCTTCGACGTCGAACAACCAGCCGTGATAGCAACAGCGGATCCCGCGATCCTCGACCTTGCCGTAATACAGCGTTGTGCCGCGATGCATGCAGCGCGGATAGAGCAGGCCGGGGCGTCCGTGCCTATCGCGGAACAGCACCAGTTCCTCCCCGAGGATTTTTACCTTTTTTGGCAGATCGCCAAGATCCGTCGATACCGCGATGGGCTGCCAGTAACGCCGCATCAACTCGCCCATCGGCATGCCGGGACCGACTTCGGTCAGGCGCTTGTTGGAATGCTGCGGCGGACGCCCATAGGCGCTGCCATTATTCGCGACTGCGTGTGGCGCCGGTGCGTCGGATCTATTCCCGGTCATAACGTGTCTCCCTCGATACTGCCTCCAAAGGAATTCTATGCCCCAGCACTCTGCGGGGCTAGGGGAGGAGACCAAAAAAGACCGGGTAAATTTGCCGGAATCTCCGGTCACTGGCTCCAGATGGTGAATGGCACAATGCCGGGGACGCGGCCCATATAGTCGACGTAACTCTGGCCGAACTGGCGGATCAGGTCGCGGTCTTCGTAGCCGACGGCGAGAAGGATGTATGCGGTCCAGATGCCGGCGAAAAGCAGGTGTCCGGCCGTCATGGTTGGCGTCGCCCAGAAGGCGATGATGAAGCCGAGATAGATCGGATGCCGGACGACTTTATAGAACATGGGCGTCCTGAACACCGGCTCGGGCGGCTGCTTGCCGCGGAAGCGGTACCAGACCTGCATCAGGCCGAAGAGCTCGAAGTGGTTGATCAGAAACGTCGCGATGAAGACGATCGCGATTCCGAGGAAGAAGAGCGCCGTCAGCGCGATGCGCCATCCTCCGGATCCGACGTCCCAAACCACGGACGGCAGCGGACGCCACTGGTCGTAGAGAAGATAAAGCATAAGGGTCGTCGCCAGGACGTAGGTGGTTCTTTCCACCGACATCGGGACAACCTTGGTCCAGACCTTTTTGAAGCTCCGCCGCGCCATGACGGAATGCTGCAATCCGAAAAGAAGCAGCAGGCCGACATCGATCAAAGCCGAGATGCCGCCGGTCGTGTTGCCCCAGTCGAGCGTCTTCGGCGCGCCGAGGAAACCCAGCATGTTGCCGGCGACGAACGGTATCAAATAGAGAAACGCAGCGAAAAACAGAAGATAGACGACAACGCCGTATAGAAGTGCCAAGACACCCATTGCTCTGGCCCCCATGCCCAATTCAATGAAGTGTGACTGTCTTGTTCTTAATCCCGGTGCGTCACGCGATAACGAGATCCTTGCACTGTTTTCTATTGCGGATTGGATTATGCCAGAAATTTGAGGCTTCATCGAGTTCTGATATCGACGGACGGATTGTCGCGGGCGGTGTGATCTGGTCATGCCTTTCCACTCGTTGACCGGACAAATGACTCTCCGCTATATTTAAACAAACATAACGGAGAGACGAATGTCCCAACAGAGAAAATCTTGTTCTGCCGTCCTCAAACGCCTTTTGTTCGCGTGTGTTCTCGCGCTTCCGGCGGTCGTCGCGCCTCTGGCCAAAAGCGTTGCCGCGACACCTATTACGGTTTTCGCGGCGGCGAGCCTGACGGACGTGCTGCAGAAAATTGGCGACGCGTACAAAGCCGCGACCGGACAGGATATTCGCTTTTCCTTCGCCTCGTCCTCGACGCTCGCCCGGCAGATCGCAGCGGGCGCGCCGGCGGACATCTATGCATCGGCGAACGAGAAATGGATGGATTATGTCGAGAAGAAGGGCGTGATCGACGCGGCGACCCGGATAAGTCCCGTCTCCAATCAGCTGGTGCTTGTCGCACCCAAGGACAGCAAGCTTGCGCCCGTGACGATGTCCTCCAAGCTCGATCTCGGCAAGCTGCTCGGCGATGGCGGCCGGATCGCCATCGGCAATACGGACAGCGTACCCGCCGGGATATACGCCAAGCAGGCTCTCCAGAGTCTTGGTATTTGGGCATCCGCCGAGCCAAAGCTCGCGCCGTCGGAAAATGTTCGCGTCGCGCTGGCCCATGTCGATCGGGGCGAGACGCCGCTGGGGATTGTTTACGCGACAGACGCCGAGATCGATCCGAACGTCAAAGTGCTGGGCGCGTTTCCGCCGTCCTCACACAAGGCGATCACCTATCCCTTCGCTATCCTCAAGGGCCATGGCACGCCCGCCGTCAAGGCGTTCTTCGCGTATCTGACGGGCCCGAGGGCCATGCCTCTTTTCCGGAAATACGGCTTCGCGAAGAATTGAGCCGGGTGAGAACGGGCTTTAACTTTTCACCCGAATGCCGTTTAGTCGGCCAAATCTGAATCTCGGCATTCGTGGAGTGAAAGGAGTCCGTTTTGATAGACGTCTATTTCTGGCCGACCGGTAACGGCAAGAAGATCTCGATCATGTGCGAGGAGTGCGGCTTCGACTACAAGATCATTCCGATCAATATCGGCAAGGGTGACCAGCATCAGCCGGAATTCCTGAAGATCAGTCCGAACGGAAAAATGCCCGCTATCGTCGATCACGATGCGCCCGGCGGTCCGATCGCGATCTTCGAATCCGGCGCCATCCTCGAATATCTCGCCGAGAAGTCCGGCAAGTTCATGCCAAAGGATCTCCACGGCCGTTATGCCGTCAAGCAGTGGGTCTATTGGCAGGTCGGCGGCCTCGGACCGATGGCCGGACAGGCGCACCACTTTCTGCGCTATGCGCCGCAAAAGGTCGAATACGCGATGAACCGCTTTCGTAATGAAACCGCGCGGCTCTATCGCGTCCTCGACAGCCAACTCGAAGGCAGGGATTTCATTACCGGCGAGTACTCCATAGCGGATATTGCAGCGTGGCCGTGGATCGCCCGCTATGAGTGGCAGGAACAGGACCTCGACGATTTCCCGAATGTGAAGCGCTGGTTCAACGAGACGGTGGGTGAGCGCCCGGCCGTCAAACGCGGCGCTGCCGTCGGCGCCGATTTCCAGAATTTCGCCGCGCAGATGTCGGACGAGGACAAGAAGCGTCTGTTCAATCTGACCGACGAGGACATGAAGAAGCCGGGTAACTGACCGCGCGGCTGTCGCGGCGTCGTCTGTCTCGCGCTTCAGGAGACCATCGATGCGGCGACAACCCGCGGACACCGTCGAGAAGATCGTCGCGACCTATACGTGGCAGATGGCGCTCGGCAACAAGACGACGGACATGCCCCTTTGTCGCATCGTCCAAAATTCCGATCATCCCTTAGTCTGGGACGCCAATCACATCAGCCGGGTCCGTGCGGAAACACCCGCCGGGTCGCCGAGGCGGTGATCCGGGGGCTATTGGATATTGCGCGCGCTAAGGCGCCAAAGTTTCAGATTTTCATTGCTCGCGTGGACGGTGTCGATTGCGGCTACGGGGCAGGGGGGCATTGTCCCGATGGTATGGGTATGGTGGAGGACATCTATACACGCCCATCATTCCGGAAACGCGGGATTGCCACGGCGGTTATCGCGCGCGCCGTCGATTTCGCCCGCGAGCAGGGCGCCGAGGATGTTCTGATTGGCACCGAGGCTGCGGGCACCCCGAAGCATCTCTATGCGGCGCTCGGCTTTCGGCCGGCCTGTCTGACACGGCGATTTGTAAAGACGCTGCGAGACCCGGACGAGAACGCATGAACGCCCGTTAAGCTGCGGCAAAACCGCCCACGATTAGGCTGGACACACCCTGTCCCGGCATTTGACACGAAATCGCCACATTTCGGCCGAGGTCGTCTAAGTGGCTGGCTTTAGTGCGGTTTGCCGGTGTCCAAAGTCGACATTCCGCTTTTTCGTTGACGACGACGCGCAGGAAACAGGCCAGCACCATCATCAGATAAATTGCCGAATTTTCAGCATTGAAACTGCCGCGAAGACGTGGGTTTCCGCAGGGGATCTGCGTTGCATACGAGCAAAAAGACAAGACGGCGGGGTGTGCGAATTTATCTGGGTTTCCGACCTGTAGCGTGTTGGGCGTCGATAACAAACGCCTTCTCACCCCAGGAGGAAATTCATGCGATCAATACAAAAAAAGGAGCCTTTGAAGCACGGACGGCCGGGTTTGACCGGTTTCGGCACCCTGGTGTCGGCTTCTGTGTTTCTTGCCATGAGTGTCGGCGCTTCAGCGGCCGGGAACCAGGCAGGGCAAACGTCGGCCGCCGCAACGGCCGCGACCTCCGTGCTTCCGGAAGTCACGGTAACGGCGCAGTTCCGGAAATCGGATCTTCAGGCCACGCCGGTTGCCATTACGGCGATCAACTCGAAGCTCATGAACGAGCGAGGCCAAACCAGCATATTTCAAGTCGCGCAGCAGGCGCCGAACGTCACCTTGAAACCGAATGGTGCGGCATTCGGACCGTCGCTCCAGGCGTCGATCCGCGGCATCGGTCAAGGCGATTACAGCTTCGCGCTGGAACCCGGCGTCGGCATGTATGTCAACGATGTCTATTACGGCACCATCATGGGCACGATTTTCGATCTGCTGGATCTCGATCGGGTTGAGATCCTGCGCGGTCCGCAGGGAACGCTTGCGGGTATGAATTCGATCGGCGGCGCGGTGAAGCTGTTCTCCAAAAAGCCGAATGGCCAGGGCGGCGGATATGTCTCGGCCACCTACGGAAGTCTAAACCGGATGGACTTCCGCGCGGCCGACGACTTCACCCTCGTGCCGGATCAGCTCTATATGCGTATCGCGGGCGTAACCAAGCACCATGACGGCTATGTCACCCGGCTCGACTACGCGTGCACGCACCCCGGCTCCGGGCTGCCGACCCAGGTCGTCGGAGCGCGTCAGACCTGCAAGCTCGGTACGGAAGGCGGCCAGGATGTAAGCGCCGCCCGAACCTCGCTGCGCTGGGTGCCTAACCAAAAGCTGGAAATCAATGTGGTCGGCGATCTTACGAATGACAGTTCCGAGGTGCAGGCAAGCACTCAGCTTGCGGCCAACACCGGACCGTGCCTCGCGGCTCATTCGTGTTATCCGACCCCGTTGAACGGCGTGCCGTATGACTCGCGGTTCGTGCCGAAAGATCCGTATGTCACCTATTCGACGTTCACTGCGCCGAATAACAAATATGGCGCCTACAGCATTCCTCCAGTGAACACGCTGTTCGCCTGGGGCCTGTCGGGCACGGCGGACTATACCTTCAACGACAATCTGTCGCTGAAATCGATCTCGGCCTACCGTTATTACCGAAGCCACTTCGCAGAGGATACCGACGGGTCTCCACTCAATCGCGAACTCGTCATGAACTACGTAAACCACAAGCAATTCAGCCAGGAATTGCGTCTGAGCGGCTCGCTTCCGAGTGGCTTGATGGATTACACGATCGGCGGCTTCTACTTCTGGGAGCGCAGCGTCAACGCAAATCGTGTCAACGATAGCTACGCCTTCCCGGGCTGGGTTATTGGACTTTCTTTCCAATGATCCGGTCGTCGCCCACAGCAAGTCGGGGTTCGCCCATGTCGTTTTCCATGTAACCGACAAACTCGACCTGACTGGCGGCATCCGCTACACGTCCCAGTACAAGAAGTATAGTTATGTGCGGACCAATCCGGACGGGACGTTCAATCCTATCGTCGGTCCGATCAACGATAAGGTCGGTATCTACAGTGGGAACAACTGGGATTATCGCGCCAACATCTCCTACAACTGGACGAATAACATCATGACCTATGCCGAGTTTTCGACCGGCTTCAAGGGTGGTGGCGTTAATCCTCGTCCGTTCTATCCTGAACAGGTTCAGCCCTTCGGACCGGAAAAACTCGATGCCTATGAGGTCGGTGCGAAGAGCACGCTCTGGGACGGTCGGGCGCGTTTGAATTTGTCCGCGTTCTATAATGACTATAAGGACATTCAACTCACCCTGTTGACCTGTCCCCAATATACGCCGGGCGGTGTCGGTCCGTGCGCGCTGCCGTCGAACGCTGGCACGGCGCATATCAAGGGTGTCGAAGCGGAGACGACGATCGAACCCATCGACGGTCTGACGTTCAACGGGTCGCTCAGCTATCTGGACTTCAAATACGTCAAGCTGGCGCCAGGTGTGCAAGGCCCGGGCGGCATCTCCTATGGAATGGTGGCGCCGTTGACGCCGTCATGGAAATGGAGCGCCGGCGCACAGTATGTCGTTCAGTTGGGCGACAAATACGGCTCGCTCACGCCGCGTGTCGACGCGAGCTACCAGAGCGGGATGTATGGCAACGCCTCAAACGCAGCGAGCAATCTGATCCACGGCTATACCACGGTGAACGCTCATCTCACCTGGAAGGCGCCGCGTGACGCTTGGGAAGCGACGTTCGAGGTCACCAACCTGACCGACAAGCTCTACTACTACTCGAAGTTCGACCTGCTGAATCTGGCGGGCTTCGTGAATGGTCAACCCGCCCCCGGGCGCGAATGGGCCATTACGATCAAGCGCAACTTCTGACCGCGCTCGGATAGAGAAGGGGACGCGTGGCGTGCGGCACATCGGTTGCCGGCTCCACGCGTTCTCTTTTTCGTTGGATTGAGGTGAAGAGAGCGAACGCGACTCAAATGTCGCTCGGACGGACCGTCGATGTTCCCGGACCTCGAATGGCGTCATCGGATACAAGACACTACTTCAAGACGGACACCTCGTCTTATCTCCTCCATCCTGGACGCGACTGCGGCCGGCGCTGCCCGAATTCCGCAGAAATCCTCACAAAATCGCTGAAAAAGATCGAATTTTAAGGTCGCCTTAGGAATTCGGGACCGACCATGGCCGGCGTTTGGGGACGTTGCCCGCTTCGATGGCCATCCAGCCTGAGAGGTGAGGTGGAGGCGACATTCATGATTGGAGTAGAAAAAATGTCGGTCAATCCCGTCACATCCGGAACCGTAGCCCTTCAGACGCTGCGGGCTAATTCTCAGGACCCCAAAAACCAGTTCGAGCAAGCGCAGCAGAATCTCCAGCAAAGCCTGAGCTCCGGCAATTTGTCGGGCGCGAAGCAGGCGTATGACAGCTTGTCGAAGTTGATCCAGAATAGCCCCGGCGCGAAGAACGGTCAGGCTTTCGGTGGCAATACGACCATTCAGAAGGATTTCGCCGCCATTGGCAGCGCTCTGAAGTCCGGCGATGCCGCCAGTGCCCAGAAAGCGTTCCTTCAATTCACCCAGGATCTCAAATCGGCCCATTCGGCTCAGGCCGCCCAGTCGACGCAGCGCACCGACAGCGACGGAGATCACGACAATTCCGGTGCCGGGGGCGGCAACGGATCGGCCGTCGATTTCCATGCCTGACGGCTCAGCGGTCCGGCCGTCGAGCCTGACCGCTTAAAAACGGCATCCTTACGACAGTCGGCGGGCGTCGCTTCTGCTCATCTTTTCGTGATCTCAGTCTTGGCCAGGCCCTTGGAGAAACGAGGGCAGGCAGGGGCAGTCGCGTCCGCCGTCGTCGTATCGTCGCTCTCCGGCGCCCAAGCGTACTTATCATTGCATATCAAATCATAGTATAGAGAACGTTCACGCAAGAGAACGAAAGATCTGGACTTGATTATGTCGAATATGTCATGTTTTTGACACAATCCGCAGCCATTTCTACTGCGGGCTGGTATCCAGACTTAAGGTGTGGCAAGGGTGTGCCGCGTTGTGGCGTCTATGATTGGTGCGGCTGAAACAGCTTTCGCTTGGTACAAAGAATAGCTGGTCAGCAGATCGCGCGTTAGCGAGCGCAGAAGCGGCCTAGTGGAGGTCGCCTGTATCCGAACATAGGTGAAACGACGGTAACGGACGTTAGACAACGGTGTCTTGAGCGGGGGAAAGCCGGCACCGACATAAAGAAACTTCCCCACAAACAATAAAGTTCGCAAACAACTTTGGAGGAAACCCATGCGTAAATCCGAAAAATTTCGGTCGCCTTCGGAACGAGGCGCCGCGGTTGCCCTTCGCACTGGTGCGTTGGCAATTACCGCTCTGTTGATGGCCAGTACGTCGGCCCTTGCTATTGAAAGTGGTTCGGGCAAAGCCTCGGGCGCGACGGCAGCGTCGAATAGCGTGCTGCCGGAAATCACGGTGACGGCGCAGTTCCGTACCCAGAACCTGCAGAACACGCCAATCGCGATCACGGCGATCAATTCTCAGATGATGGAAAACCGGAGCGAAACCAGCATCTATCAGGTTTCGATGCAAGCGCCGAACGTTACGCTGAAGCCGCAAGGCGCAGCCTTTGGCGCCTCGCTCGTCGCGTCGATCCGCGGTGTCGGTCAGTATGACTTCAACCCAGCCCTTGAGCCGGGCGTCGGGATGTATGTCGATGACGTCTACTATGCCACGCTCACCGGCTCGATTTTCGATCTGTTGGATCTCGACCGGGTCGAAATCCTGCGTGGACCTCAGGGCACGCTGGCCGGCCGGAACTCCATCGGCGGCGCCGTGAAGCTGTATTCGAAGAAGCCGGGTGAAGGCGACAGCTACGTTTCAGCTACCTATGGCAGCCGTCATCGTCTGGATTTCCGCGGCAGCGCCGATTTCAAGATCAATGATCAGCTTGGCGCGCGTATTTCGGGCGTTTCCAAGAGCCAGGACGGCTATATCACACGCTACGATTACGGATGCATGCATCCGGGCGGGGGGGTTCCGGCACTGTTGGGATCCAAGAGCAACTGCGTCATCAATCGGGAGAGCAACGTCAATTATGACGGTGTTCGCGGCATGCTGCGTTGGGAAAATAACAGCGGCGTCGACTTCACTCTGATCGGCGACTATACGCGCGACGATCGAAATGCGGCCGGCTCCGTTTTGACATACGCCAACTTCCCAACGTCGACGGCCAACCCGATTTTGGCGCAGGTTCAGGCGAACAATATCGATCCATATTCGCCGGATCCATATGCGTCGTTGCCGGCTGGGGCCGTTGTTGACGGTTCGACGTTGGCGCCGGGAAATCCGATTCCTTATGACAGCCGGTTCATCTGCGGCAAATATTGTAATTATGCTTCCTACAGGTCGCCGGCCGATAGCCAGCTCAGCAACATTCCGGGCACCAACCTTTACTCAGTTTCCAAGGTGCCGGCGAATGTCGAAAGTGACCGACTGCGCTACACGGGTTGGGGCGTGTCGGGTCATTTGAATTGGGACCTGGGCGACGGCATGAAATTGACCTCGATTTCAGCTTATCGGGCCTATCGCGAACTGTTCTCGAATGACGATGATGGATCTCCGCTTACGGGAAGTCTGGGACGCGGTAACCTGTCGTTCTGGTCGTTCAGCCAGGAAGTTCGCCTCAATGGCCAGTTTATGGACGACAAGCTGGAATACACCGTCGGCGGCTTCTATATGAAGCAAAAGTCTGTATACGCGACTGTCCAGGATCTGCGTTACGCAGGTCTGTTCCCGTTCCAGGGGGACGATCCAGTCAAAGCTCAAAGCAAAGCCGGCTTCGTTCATGCGACATATCACGTACGGATAAGCTCGCTGTTACCGGTGGCCTTCGTTATACGGACGACTCAAAGAGTTACACCTTTGTGCGCTTGAATCCGGATGGTACTCCGCACGCACTTCTCGGTGCGCTGAACGGCGTGACGGGCCTCTACTCCAAGAACCGGCTCGATTACCGCGCAAATATCCAGTATCAATGGACCGATAACCTGATGACCTACGCCCAGTACTCAACGGGCTTCAAGGGCGGTGGCATCAACCCTCGTCCGTTCTTTGCAACGCAGGTCCAACCCTTCGGGCCGGAGAAGCTCGGCACCTATGAAATCGGCGCAAAGAGCACACTGTTGGAAGGTAGGATGCGTCTGAACGCCGCCGCTTTCTATGGCATTTACAAGGACATTCAGCTAACGGCTTGTCCTGCCCGGCGTTCACACCAACGCCGACCGGAAGTCCTTGTGCCTTGCCGTTGAATGCCGGTAATGCCCACACCAAGGGTATCGAGGTTGAAACGACTATCGAGCCAATCGATAACTTGGAGTTCGATGGCTCGCTCAGCTACATGGACTTCAACTATACAGTACATCAGCCCGTTGGCAGGCAACCCGACCACGGGTGCAGGTGTACAGATAATCCATGATTACGCCGTACACGCCGAACTGGAAGCTGGAGCGGCGGGATGCAGTACAAGATCCCGGTCGAGAACGTCGGGATCGATCACGCCGCGCTTCGATATCAGCTATCAGAGCAGCCTGTACACCAACGCGGTCAACGGCCCATACAACTTGATCAAGGGCTATGCGTTGGCGAATGCCCGGCTGACATGGCGTTCGGAAGACGAGAAGTGGCAGGCGTCGCTTGAAGTCACGAACCTGTTCGACAAGTACTACTATCTGACGAGCTTCGATTTGCACGCTCTGTCCGGTACCGCGAGTGCGGCGCCTGGCCGTCCGCGCGAATGGGCGATCACCGTCAGGCGGAGCTTCTAGTCTAAATCACGGAGTTGTGTGATGACGCGTGGACCTTCGGGTCCACGCGTTTTTCTTTGCGCATAAAAAGGGGCGGACGCACAGCGTCCGCCCCTGCATATTTTTTGTTCCGGTCAGGCCGGAATGTGGAAGATTCTCTCCGCGTTTCCGTGGCAGATCAGCTCCCGGTGTTCCTGCGAAATCGGCGCTTCTTCGATCCACTTCGCGGCCGGGGCCGTCGGCTGATAAGGGTAATCGATCGCCCAGAGGATCCGCTCGGCGCCAATCTTCTTGATGCAGTATTCGAGGGCCAGGGGATCTTCGACGCCGCTCGTCGTGATGGCGAAGTTTTCCTTGAAATATTCGCTGGGAAGCCGTTTGTTCGGCCGTTTCGCCCAACTTCCCGGCGCCCCCATGAAGTCGAGCCTCCAGAGCCAGAACGGCACCGCTTCGCCCATATGACCGATCACGATCTTGAGTTTGGGGAAGCGATCGAAAACGCCGCTGATCATCAGGCGAACGGCATGTGTGCCGACCTCCATGCCATAGCCCCAAATGGCGGTCTCTATATTGTAGTCGGCGAAGGGAGCCGCCATGCCTTCGGACGGTGCGCGCGGGTGGATATAGATCGCACGGTCCATCGCTTCAGCGGCTTCCAGGATCGGCCAGTATTTTTCCTGGTCGAGATATTCGTTGTTGGTGTGCGAGTTCACCATGAAGCCGTTGCATTTAAGGTCCTTGACCGAACGCTCCATTTCCTTGACCGCCCGTTTCGGATCCTGCGGGGCGAAGCTCGCCAGCATGGAGAAGCGCGTCGGGTGCTTGCGGCAGGCCTCGGCCATCTTGTCGTTCGCGATACGGACGAGTTCGTTGGCGGTGTCTGCGTCGAACATCTGAACACCTGGCGCGGTGAGCGACAGCAGGTGCATGTCCACGCCATGCTCGTCCATCACCTTGAGTCGGCCCTCGTCAAGATCGAGCAGCTGCGGCAGAAGCGGATCCGGGCGGTCGGCCGGAGAATTGTAGATCCGGCTTACAAGCTTGAGGTCGAGATTGCTCCATCCCGTCCGGGCAACATTCCTAAGGCCCGCGGCCACCTCGGCTACGGAGCAGGCTTCTTCGGTTCCTATCTTTTTCGTCACGTCTTAAATCCCCCTTAGTCTTCAAAGCGTCAGCCGCGGTTCCTTCCTCAACGACAGTTTGCGATGCGAAATCTGGTCAACCCGGCTTTGCGGCAAAAAGGTCGGGTCCCGCTGCTTATCGTTATATGCGAGGAGCTTAAAGTCTCGTCTGCTTGAGTTGAAAAAACAAGACCGGAACTATTCGGCCGGGGCCACGTTCACTGGAGCAAGTGTGCTTAGAAAGGAGGACGAACCATGCGAAAAGCCATTTTGCTTGCAGCCAGTCCGCTTCTAATGACGAGCTTTCTCGCCGCCAGCCCGGCGCTGTCGGCGAATATCGGAAACCATGCCGAAAAAACGTCTTCTTCCCATTCCGCCAAGGGCATGAACGCTCAAGGCATCGTCGACAAGGCGACCGACGTCGCCAACGAGATGAAGAAAGATCCGAATCTCGTGGAGATGATGCAGAAGGCGAAGGGCATTTTCATCGTCCCCAAATATGCCAAGGGCGGTTTGATTATTGGCGCCCAGGGCGGCGAGGGTGTGTTGCTCGTTCATCATGACGGTGAATGGAGCAGCCCGGTATTCTACGACATTGGCGGACTCAGCTTCGGTGCTCAAGCCGGCGCCTCGGCGGGTTCGATCGCGATGTTGCTGATGAGCGACAAGGCGGTCGACAGCTTCAAACAGCACGACAAGTTCGCGTTGAATGCCGAAGCGGGTATTTCCGTCGTGAAGTATTCGGCGAATGGTCAGGCAACGCCGGGCCAGAACGACGTCGTCGTCTGGTCGGATACCAATGGCGCCTATGTCGGCGCCGATCTCAGCGTTACCGATATCCATCGGGACAACGATCAAGACCAGAAATATTATGGCGAGCCGGTGACCGAGAAGAAGTTGCTGGCCAACAATCTCTCGAAGGCTTCGGGAACTATGAAGCTGAGAGACGCGCTTCCGGAAGGCTGATTTTCGATAAGCACCGTCTATTAAAAGAGCATGCGGCCTCCAACCGGAGGCCGCATTTTTAATGCCTTGTAATAATAGGTCTATGCTGCGAGCGGACGCCCAGGCCTAGTTGGAGGCGACGGCGAAGACTTCCGTCGGGAACGCGACAGGGTTGACGGCCGAGAAATTGTGCACGTCGCCAACCAGGGTCTGCGTATATTTCTTTCCGGCTTCGTCGAACGCTTTCTGGTTCTCGATATAGATGTTTACCGTCGCGTTGTACGGCGCGGGCGATGTGCCGTCCAGCGCGGACAGGCCCTTGTTCAGCTCGTAGCGGCTGATCGCCTTTGCGCCATAGAGTTTCATGATCGTGACCAGATGATGGTCGCGATAGTATTCGTAATTG
Organism: uncultured Alphaproteobacteria bacterium; assembly: GCA_963821875.1. GTDB lineage: Bacteria > Pseudomonadota > Alphaproteobacteria > CAVTAV01 > CAVTAV01 > CAVTAV01. The sequence goes on along the minus strand of CAWGFE010000002.1, from coordinate 2,414,128 downwards.
AAATGATCGCCTTCCTTATGGGGATAGAGGACGGTCATGCAGCGATCGCCGACCTTCATGGCCCGCGCAGGCATGCCCGCTTCGCCGAAAACAACGTCATTTTGGAGAACCGGCATGCCGCTGGTGAAATTCTTGACGTCGTTGGCGAGGTCCTGACCGTGCATCTTGTCAGCTTCCTCGAACGCCTTTAAGTCGGCGATCCAGATGTTGACGGCGGCAACGAAGGCCGGCGCCGGCCCGCCAGGCGCTGCAACGGCACGACCGCGCCTCGAAGCGCTGGATCGACTTGCCGTAGTACTTCATGATCGTCTTCATGTGATGGTCGCGGTAGTAGTCGGTGTCGAATTTGACGTCTTCGCCGCCGGGATAAAGTCCCGTCAGGCACCGCATGCCGATATCGACTCCCCCGGATGCATCCGCCATTGCCAGGGACGAGCCAAAGGCCGTGGCGAACATTGCCCCCGCGGCGGCTTTGCCGGCAAAGCCGAGCGCATTGCGTCTGCTGTGCGGCGTTTCAATAAGACTGGAAAGTCCGGACTTGGATGAACGGATCATGGCGTGGCTCCCGGTTTTTATGACGCTGCAATACGCGGAAATTGGACAGATTGTAACGGATGGTATGACGTTGTCCAAGCGAGGAAGACGCGGGGCATTTGACGCGCTATGCTCTTGACCGGTGTGACTTTAGGGGCATGAGCTATGCAGCGGCCATATCGTCTGTCGTGCCATTGCGGCGGCATCAGTCTGGAAGTCGACGCGGATCTGACCGGCCTTCTGGAATGCAACTGTTCCACATGCCGGCGGTCCGGCTTTCTCCACTGGAAGGTTCCGGCCTCCGCCGTCAGGCTGCTGAGCGAGAAGCGCCGGTTCACGACCTATGTCTGGCGGCACGCGACAGCAGGGCATCATTTCTGTCCAACATGCGGCACCTCCGTGCTGCGCACCGGCTATCCGGATGACCGCGTGTCGGTAAATGCGCGTTGTGTCGAGGGAGTTGACGTCTTTGAGTTGACGGTCAGGCGGTTCGACGGCCGCCGGGAAATGCCGCCCGGTCCGCTCGATTGACCTGATATCGAGACGCTTGCCGCTTTTCAAACAACTGATTGAGCGCGCCAAAGGCGCGAACGGCACGAGAACAAAGGGCGCGTGCGCTCCAAAACCGTGGCTTGCGGCGCTCAAGGGGAGCCATTATAAGGCCAGCCAACCGATTAAACGCCAAGTTGGAGGAAACCTTTAGTATGGCTGTCGAACGCACACTTTCGATCATTAAACCGGATGCAACCCGCCGCAATCTGACGGGCGAGATCATCGCTCGCTTCGAGAAGGCCGGTCTTCGCGTCGTCGCTCAGAAGCGCATCCAGCTCACACAGGCTCAGGCCGAAGGTTTCTATGCCGTGCACAAAGAGCGACCGTTTTTCGCCGATTTGTGCGCGTTCATGACGTCTGGGCCGGTTGTGGTTCAGGTTCTCGAGGGCGAGGGCGCCATCGCGAAGAACCGCGAAGTCATGGGTGCGACCAACCCGGCCAACGCCGACGTCGGCACGATCCGCGCCGATTTCGCCGAATCCATCGAGGCCAACTCGGTGCACGGGTCCGATGCTCCGGAGACCGCGGCCAACGAGATCAACTACTTCTTCAGCGATATTGAGATTGTAGGTTAACGCTGCTCGGGCCGTTTAGACGGGCGATCCTTCGTCCGAACTTCTGGCGGTCCAGGCGTCGGCCGAGCCCCACGTTCCCGCCGCGCCCATAACGGTTGTGGCGGGCGTGCCGGGTTGGTACGCGGCGATCCGGCCGATTTCATGAACGTCGTCACCTTCGGAGGCGAGGGCCTGCGTAACCTCGGGGAGATGATCCCGATCGACGACGGCGATCATGCCGATACCGCAATTGAAGGTTCGGCACATTTCCTGCGGAGTCATAGGCGCTTCATCCATCACCCATTGGAAAACAGGCGGTAGCGTCCAGCGTGCGGCGTCGATGCCTGCGATAACACCTTTGGGCAAGACACGCGGCAGATTTTCAACGATGCCGCCGCCCGTTATGTGCGCGAGTGCTTTGATATGGCCGGTTTTCAGGCCGGCGAGACATTGCCGCACATAGATTTGGGTCGGCGTGAGCAATGCGTCACCGAGCGTCGTCGACGGATCGAACGGCGCGGGGGTGGCGTAATCGAGCCCGAGATCCGCGACCAGACGCCGGATCAGCGAATAGCCATTGGAATGGATGCCGGTGGAGGCAATGCCCAGCAGAAAGTCTCCGGGCTCGATGGTGGCGCCCGTCAGTATGTCGCCGCGCTCGACTGCGCCGACCGAGAACCCGGCGATATCGAAGTCGCCCTTGGCGTAGAGACCCGGCATTTCCGCCGTCTCGCCGCCGATCAATCCGCAGCCCGCTTGCCGGCAGCCTTCGGCGATTCCTTCGACGACCTTGGTTGCGTCGCCAACATTCAGGGCGCCGGTCGAATAGTAATCGAGGAAGAAAAGGGGTTCTGCGCCTTGCACCACGAGATCATTGACGCACATGGCGACGAGGTCGATGCCGATCGTGTCGAACCGCCCGGTATCGATCGCGATCTTCAGCTTGGTGCCGGCCCCGTCAGAGGAGGCGACCAGCACGGGATCCTTGAGTTCGGTTGCCTTGAGGTCGAAAAGAGCCCCGAACCCGCCGAGACCGGCGTCGCAGCCCGGCCGTTTGGTGCTGGCGGCCAGTGGTTTGATGGCGTCTACCAGAGCGTCTCCTGCTTCGATGTCGACGCCCGCGTCCTTATATGTGAGGCTCGTGTTGCGCTTGCCTGTCACGCTTTGGCCCTAATTTGATGGTGATTGACGGAGGGCGACATTACTGCATCTATCCCGCGCGTCAAAATGCTATAAATTCAAGACAATGCGTATTTGGAAATCCATGTCTTTGGAATTGGGGCGGGCAGGGCTGATCGGCCGATTGGCCGGTCCGATGGCCCTTGCGTGCTTGCTCGTTCTTGCCGCCAACGCGACGCGCGCCGCCGCCCAGCAAGCGGACGACGCGTTCACGATCCACGATGTCCCCGTGGACGCATCGGCGTCGAGCGCGTCGCAGGCGCGGGAAATCGCGATCGCAAAGGGCGAACAGGACGCGCTGCATCGCCTGTTCGACAGTATGGTGCTGAAGCAGGATCAGGATTTCCTGCCGAGTCCCGATGCGTCGCAGCTCTCAGCCCTGATCGACGGTATCTCCGTGACGGACGAGAAAGTCTCCAGCACCCGGTATCTCGCGAAGCTCACGGTCTATTTCAAGGCCGATGACGTCAGAACTCTTTTGCAGCGGGCCGGGATTGCGTTCAGCGAGACGGTCTCGAAGCCCGTTCTGATTTTGCCCGTGCTGGAGACGGCCGGCTATTCGACCCTCTGGACGAATCCCAATCCCTGGCTCGACGCCTGGAAGTCGTTCGACCAGACGGATAGCCACGTGCCGTTCATTCTGCCGGACGGCGGCACGAAGGAAGCCGCATCGCTTTCGGCCGTTGATGTCATTACCGGCAATCCGGACACGATCAAGAAGCTGGCGTCGGATTATGGCGTCAGCGATGTCTACTTGGCTTACGCGAAGCTTCAACTCGACCCCGATACGGGCGAATATGGGATGCGCGTGCTGTTCCTCAAATTCGGCGACGACCCGGCCGTCATGGGCGACGATATGAGTTCAGCCTCCGACGGATGCCGCGCCGATGGACCGCGTCCCGGCGATGATGACAGCAGCGGTGGCAACGACCGTTAGTGAGATGAAAGAAGCCTGGAAGCGGCAGACCCTGGTCAATTACGGCGCAGAGGTGTCGCTACCCGTCACGGTCCCCGTCTCGACGTTGTCGGATTGGATCATGGTGCAGAAGCAACTGGAGGATACCCCCATCGTGCGGGCCATCGACGTTCGCAGCATGACCGTGCACGAAGCACACATCGCCATCAAGTATCTTGGGAATCCTAAGAAACTCGCGTTGGCGCTTGCCCAGTCCGATCTGAAACTCACGCAGAATCCGGCCGGAGACTGGGTCATGACTTCGTCCGACGCGATTACGTCTCAATAGGCAATCAACGGCGTTTGGGGAGGCGGGCGGTTGAACATTCCGAATGTCATCACGCTGCTGCGGCTGGTCACTGTTCCGGTTATCATCTGGCTGATTCTTCAAGGTCAGATGGCCTATGCCTTCGGCCTGTTTTTACTTGCCGGAATCTCGGACGCTATTGACGGCCCGCTGGCGCGCCGCAGCGGCCAAGTGAGCGAACTCGGGACGATCCTGGATCCGATTGCCGACAAGGCGCTGCTGGTCTCGATCTACATCACCGTCGGAATTGAAGGCGGCATGCCGTCATGGATCGTGATAACGGTTGTCTCGCGGGACGTTCTGATTATCGGTGGGATCCTGCTGTCGTATCTGTTGAACAGGCCTGTCGAGATCAAGCCGTCGCGCGTTTCCAAAATCAACACGGCGTCTCAGATAGCACTCGCCGCGATGGTTTTGTTTAATCTCGGTTTCGGCGATACGCTGGAGCTTATCGATCCGTGGTTTATCGAGGCGATGATCATTCTTGTGGCGGTGACGACGATAATGTCCGGCATTCTCTATGCGGTGACCTGGATCCGTGCGGTAACCGCCCACGGGGAGCAGACATGAACGGACGCCAGCACGTCATTTTCTGGACCGTTGGCGTCGTCCTGCTGTTTCTGGGCCTTTTCTGGCTTCGCACGATCCTTCTGCCGTTCATCGCCGGAATGGCGCTTGCCTATTTCCTCGATCCCGCGGCCGACTGGCTGGAAACCTGGAAGGTTCCGAGGCCGGTCGCGACGTTTATCCTGCTGACGATATTCTTCGCGATGTTCATCGGGCTGATCGTGCTGCTCTTTCCGCTGGTCCAGGATCAGGTCAACATGATCGCGGACAAGCTGCCCGATTACATCGCCCGATTCAGCCAATCCCTGAGATCGATGGGGAACGGCCGATTGGCGGGGGTGCTCAATCTCGATAGCGTCAATCTTCAGAGCGCGCTCCAAAAGATCGCGGAGCAGGGTGTGGGCGTAGCGACCAGGATAGCCGGCCAACTCGTCAGCGGCGGCGTCGCCTTCTTCAGCGTGCTCTCGATCCTGCTTATCACGCCGGTCGTGGCATTCTTTCTCCTGCGGGACTGGGACGATATCGTCGCGAGCATCGACGAGTGGTTGCCGCTCGATCATGCCGAGGTCATCCGACAGGAATGCCGCCAGATCGATCGCGTTCTCGCAGGATTCGTGCGCGGGCAGGCGCTCGACTGTCTTGCCCAGGGCATCCTCTATGCGATCGGCTGGAGCGTCGTGGGTCTCGACTTTGGCCTGGTGCTCGGGCTTTTGAATGGCCTGCTGAATTTCATTCCCTATGCCGGGACTACTTTCGGCTTTCTGCTGGCGATGCTGGTCGCGTTCGGACAATACGGACCGGATGTCACATCGCTTTTGCTGGTCGCCGGCGTGCACGTCCTTGTGCAGGTGACCGATCAGGCCATCCTCACGCCGAACTTGATTGGGCCCCGTGTCGGCCTTCATCCGGTTTGGATCCTGTTTGCCTTGCTCGCAGGCGGCGCGATTCTCGGCTTGTTGGGTGTTCTTCTCGCGGTTCCGGCGGCGGCGGTCATCGGTGTCCTCATCCGTTTCGCCGTGCAGCGCTATAAGGAAAGCGAACTCTATCTCGGCTCCGGGCCACCTGGGGGGGCAGGGAGCGGAACAACGTGAGCCAAACGGGCGCCCGTCAGCTTCCGCTCGATCTTCCTCACCGTGCGGCCTTCGGACGCGAGGATTTTCTCGTCTCCCCGAGCAACGAGAAAGCGGTCGCGTGGCTTGATCGTTGGCCGGACTGGCCAAACAACGGCCTTGTCCTCCACGGTCCGGCGGGCAGCGGCAAAACGCATCTCGCTCACGTCTGGCGCTCCGTGTCCGACGCGACGATCGTCGACTCCGGCGCTCTTGCCGACGTCGACCCCGAGATTACGACCATTGTGATCGAGGATATGGAGCGGCTCGAGGACGAGGTGGCGCTGTTCCATCTTCTCAATCGCACGCGGGAACGCGGCGGTCATGTCATGCTGACAGCAAAATCGGCCCCGGCGCATCAGACGATCAAGTTGCCTGATCTGCGGTCGCGCCTCCATGCCTTGCCGGCTGTCGCCATCGGTGCGCCCGACGATGCCTTGCTTGCGGCGGTCTATGTAAAACTGTTTTCCGACCGGCAGTTGAAAGTCGGGGCCGATGTCATCAGTTATCTGGTTACCCATGTCGAGCGATCGATGGAGGCGGCGGGCCGCGCGGTCGCTGCGATCGATCACGCGGCGCTGCAGGATAAGCGCGGAATCACCGTGGCCTTTATCCGGAAGCTTTTACAGTCGACGTCATGATTTCTTCGTAATAATGGCGTAGAGTGCAGCAAATCCCAGCAGACCACTTCATTTTGGAATTTCTCTCTGATGGCGACCACCAAGTCAGCCAAGACAAAGCGAGCCGCAGCTGCGGCGTCACGTGCTAAATCGACGTCGCAAGCCGAACCGCTGATTGACATGACGGTTCCGGCCGCTGGGCCGCCGGCGCAGCCGATTTCTCTCGATTCGACGGATCGCTTCATTAACCGGGAAATCTCCTGGCTTGCCTTCAACACCCGCGTGATGGAGGAAGCGCACAACACCAATCATCCGCTTCTCGAACGGCTGCGTTTTCTGTCGATCTCGGCGACCAATCTGGACGAGTTCTACATGGTTCGCGTGGCCGGTCTGCGCGGGCAGATCCGCGCGGGCGTCGAAACGCCAAGCCAGGACGGGCTCACGCCGTCGCAACAGCTGCAAAAGGTGAATGAAGCGGCTCAGGAGCTCATGGCCGCGCAGAACCGCTGCTGGCGCGAAATCCGGTCCGAAATGAAGGATGCCGGGATCTGGGTCATGGACGCTCATGACATCCGCGCCGAGGATCGCGACTGGCTGGAAACCTATTTCCTGCAATATATCTTCCCGGTTCTCACGCCGCTGGCGGTCGATCCGGCGCATCCGTTCCCGTTCATCCCGAATATGGGCTTCGTCCTGGTCCTGCAGCTGCATCGGCCGAACGACAATGAGGATCTCAACGCGCTTTTACCGCTGCCACGTCAGGTGGGCCGGTTCATTCGCCTGCCGGGTGACGATATCCGGTTCGTTCCGCTGGAAACGCTCGTCACGCTGTTTTTGGATCAGCTGTTCCCCGGCTATGAAGTCCGCGGGCAGGGTCAGTTCCGCATCATCCGCGACAGTGACGTCGAGATCGAGGAAGAGGCCGAGGATCTGGTGCGCCTTTATGAGTTGGCACTGAAGCGCCGCCGGCGGGGCGAGGTGATCCGTCTCAAGGTCAACGCCAGCATGCCGGAGAAGCTGCGCCAATTCGTTGTCGACGCCCTTGGCGTAACCCGTACCGAGCTTGTCGTCGTCGACGGCGTATTGGGCCTGACCGATACCTCCCAGCTGATCGTGCAGGAACGGCCGGACCTCAGGTTCACGCCGTATAACCCCCGGTTTCCGGAACGGATCCGGGAGCATGGCGGCGATTGCTTCGCCGCGATCCGTCAGAAGGACATCGTCGTCCATCATCCCTATGAAAGCTTCGACGTCGTGCTGCAGTTTATCGAGCAGGCGGCGCGCGATCCGGATGTTCTCGCGATCAAGCAGACGCTCTATCGGACCAGCCAGGATTTACCGACGGTCAAGGCCCTGATCCGTGCCGCCGAAGCCGGGAAATCGGTGACGGCGCTGGTCGAGCTGAAAGCGCGTTTCGACGAGGCGGCGAATATCCGTTGGGCGCGCGATATGGAACGCGCCGGCGTACAGGTCGTCTACGGCTTTGTGGAATTGAAGACCCATGCCAAGGTCTCGCTCGTCGTGCGGCGTGAAGCCGATGCTATCCGAAGCTACGTCCATTTCGGAACCGGCAACTACAATCCGGATACGGCTAAGATCTATACCGATCTCTCGTTCTTCACGACCGATCCGGCGCTTTGCCGGGACGCGGCCTATCTGTTCAACGAACTCACCGGCTACGCCGCCCCCAAGCGTTTCGAGAAAATCGCGACGTCGCCTCAGAACCTGCGCGACACGCTTCTCCGCTTGATCGATGAGGAGATCGAGCACGCGAAAGCGGGGCATCCTGCCTGTATTTGGGCCAAGATGAACGCCCTTGTCGACTCCAAGATTATCGATGCGCTGTATGTCGCATCGAACGCCGGGGTGCATGTGGACCTCGTAGTGCGAGGTATATGTTGCCTCCGGCCTGGGGTTCCCGGACTGTCCGAGAATATTCGCGTGAAGAGCCTCGTCGGCCGGTTTCTCGAGCATTCGAGGATCGTCTGCTTCGGCGGCGGCGAGCATCTTCCTTCGCGCAAGGCGAAGGTCTTCATATCCTCCGCCGACTGGATGCCGCGCAATTTCGACCGCCGCGTCGAGTCACTGGTGCCGATCGAAAACCCGACGGTGCACGCGCAAATCCTCGACCAGGTCATGCTGGCAAATCTGAAGGACACCGCCCAAAGCTGGACCATGCAGCCCGACGGCTCCTATCTGCGGGCGAAGGTCGGTCCCAACGCCTTCAACGCCCATAAATACTTCATGACCAATCCCAGTCTGTCGGGACGCGGCGGCAGCCTGAAGAGCGGTTCCGCGCCTCGCCTGGTGCTCGAACAGGGCGGCTAAGGCATCGAATTCCGGACGATTCTCACAGGTCTCTGATCTCGATCAAAACACGCGGCGATTACGCTTCGGAGGTCTGTTTGGGCTTGACCCCGGGTGGCCATTTGCGCACTAGTCTCCTTCAATGACCGGTTCAGCGCTCACGAGGCCGAGGAGACCTGCGCCCGACGATGACCTATGAATTTCAACGGGTCACCCAGCCAAACGCGTCCGCTGTCGAAGTTCCGAGCGGAGAGCGCGTCGGCGTTATCGATATCGGCTCCAATACCGTCCGGCTCGTCGTGTACGACATGCTGGACCGGGTTCCGGCGACAATCTTCAACGAAAAAGTAGCTTGCGGGTTGGGCCGTTCGATCGCGTCCACGGGCAAGCTGGATGGCGACGCGATTATTCTCGCCTTGTCGACGGTCGGGCGCTTCATCGCGCTGGCGGCTGAAATGGGCGTTGCGCGCCTCGACATGGTGGCGACCGCGGCCGTCCGCGAGGCGGCGAACGGCTCGGACTTTGTGGCTGCCGTGGCCGATATCTTCAGCAGAAACATCCAGGTTCTGTCCGGCACGGATGAAGGCCATTACGCGGCGCAGGGCATTCTGGCCGGCATTCCGGACGCGGATGGTATCGCGGGCGATCTGGGTGGCGGCAGCCTGGAGCTGGTCGATATCGACAAGAACGATGTCGGCGACGCGGCGACCTTTCCCGTCGGCGTTCTGCGCCTGATCGACGCGCACAAGAACAACGTCAAGGCGGCGACATCGGCGATCAACGACGCGTTCGGGAAATCGGCGGTTCTCAAACGCGGCAAGGGACGGCCGTTCTACGCCGTCGGCGGGACGTGGCGCGCGCTGGCTCATGTCAGCATGAAGTACGACAAATATCCGCTCGCGGTCATCCACGAATATGAGATCTCCGTCTCCAAGGCGAAGGACCTGTGTCAGGCGATCCTGTCCATGAGCGAGTCCGAGTTGAGCAGCATCAAGTTCGTACCGTCATCGCGGGCAAAGCTGCTGCATATGGCGGCGTGCGTCCTCAGTTGCATCATCGAGAAGGCCAAGCCGAGCGCGATCATCTTTTCCGCCCTGGGCCTTCGCGAGGGCATCGTTTTTGCGCAACTGCCGGACGAATTGCGGCATCAGGATCCCCTGCTGACCACGTGTCGCGGCATCGGCGCCCGGCGCGGACGGTTTCCGCAGCATGGCGACGAGTTGATGGAATGGGTCGGCGATCTGTTCGACGACGAACCGGTCATCGAGCAACGGCTCCGTCATGCGGCTTGCCTGCTGAGTGATATCGGCTGGCGCGGCAATCCGGACTTCCGGGCGGAACTGGTGCTGAACGAGGTGCTGTACGCCCAGTTTGTGGGGATCAATCATCCGGGCCGCGCTTTCATCGCCTTTGCCCTGTTCGCCTGCTATGGCGGCTCGGAATTGGAAGCGTCGTCGCATCCGGCCGCCGCTCTGTTGTCTGGCGACGAACGAAAGCACGCGCGGGTGATGGGGTTGGCGCTTCGGCTCGGCCAGCGCATTTCGGGCGGCACCTCGGGCCTTTTGAAGCGCTGTAAGGTTCAGCGTCGGGGCAAGGAACTCACTCTCACGGTCACGGCCGAAGACAAGCATCTGGTCGGCGAAGTCGTTGAGCGCCGGCTGCAATCGCTTGGCGGTGCCTTGCAGCTGCCCGCGCGGATCGAGGTCACCGGATCGGAGGATTAGGCGGGCCGATCAGTCCTGCTCCAGCGGGACGATCGTGATTTTGCCTCGTTGCGCCGATAGCGCGATCTTACCTTCGCGAAGGGCGACTGCGTCCTTGCCGAAAATATCCCAGCGCCAGCCACGCATCAGATGATCCGCTTCCGGCAGGTTCATCGCGACCGCCTCAAGCTCCGATGACGATGCCAGCAACTTCTGGGCAACGCCGTGATCGGCGCATTTCATCTTCAGCAACACCTTCAGCAACTCGACGAGCGGTCCGGTTCCGGCCGGCGTGTGTTTGGGCTTCTGAACTTTCGGCAGTTCACTGTCGGGCAGGTTCTGGCCGTCCTGAACAGCTTCGAGAAGACCCTTGACGAGGCTATTTTCGGGAAAGCCGCGGGACAGGCTGCGCATGCCCTTGAGATCGTCGCGCGACTTGGGCGGATGCGCCGCGATCTCGAGCAAGGCTTCATCACGCAGAATCCGGTTGCGCGGCAGGTCCCGCGATTCCGCTTCCCGCTGCCGCCAAGCCGCCAGACATTTTAGGATGCCGAGATAGCGTCGATTGGTGGATCGCAATTTGAGCCGGCGCCAGGCCTCGTCGGGGACGGTGATATAGGTCGACGGATCGGTCAGCGCACCTATTTCCTCGTCCAGCCAGCTGCGCCGGCCGCTTTCCTCGAGTTGTTTGGCGAGCGCACGATAGATCGGACGCATATGAGTCACATCGCTCAGCGCGTAACTGATCTGCCGTTCGGTCAGGGGCCGGCGCGCCCAATCGGTGAACCGTGAGCTCTTGTCGAGCTTCGCGTCGGTAAACCGGTGCACCAACGTCTCGTATCCGACGGAATTGCCGAAGCCGCACACCATCGCCGCCACCTGCGTATCGAACAGGGGCTTGGGAAAACCGCCCATATCATGGAAGAAGATCTCGAGATCCTGTCGGCCCGAATGAAACACCTTCAGGACGTTCTCGTTCTTCATCACGACGTAGAACGGCGCGAGATCGATGTCGGGCGCCATCGGATCGATGGCCCAGGCTTCGTCGGGCGAAGCCACCTGAATGAGACACAGGACCGGCCAATAGGTCTTGTCGCGCATGAATTCGGTATCGACGGTGATGAATTCGGCGCGGGACAGACGGTCGCAGAGGGCGATGAGATCCTGGTTGCTTGTAATTACAGACATTACGCTCGGGACTTTGAGGAATTTATTGTTTTCTCGTGGAATTGGAGTGCTGCCGCGATAACCGCGGACATAAGGCTCCTGACCCCTTTGTCGTCTGGTGTCGCTTGTAGCGGCGCTAAGCTTCCGCCACCACAAGTTTATGTCACATTAATCTCTCCTTGCGTGCCAAATCTTGCGAGCCTTGACAAGCGGGTTGTTCCATGCGCACTTCCCGGTGCTTTTTTCCGCGCCAAATACGTCGAGGTCCTCCATGCATGCCTATCGCAGCCACACTTGCGGCGAGCTTCGCCCCGATCATGTCGGACAAACCGTCCGCCTGTCCGGATGGCTGCACCGGAAGCGGGACCACGGCAATCTGCTGTTCATCGATCTCCGGGATCACTACGGCATCACGCAATGCGTGATCGAGACCGATTCTCCGCTTTTCGAGGAAGTCGAACGGCTGCGGTCGGAGAGCGTTCTCTGCATCACAGGTCTCGTTGTCGCCCGGTCGGACGAAACCGTCAACGACGCTCTCGACACCGGGTATGTCGAGGTGCGGATCGCCTCCCTCGAGGTGCTTTCGTCTGCGGCGGAATTGCCGATGCCCGTCTTCGGTGAGTTCGACTATCCCGAGGATATCCGGCTGCGCTATCGCTTTCTCGATCTTCGCCGCGACCGGTTGCACAAGAACGTGGTGCTGCGCTCGAAGATCATCTCCAGCATTCGCAAGCGGATGACGGATGCGGGCTTTCTCGAATTTCAGACCCCGATCCTGACGGCCAGTTCGCCGGAAGGCGCGCGGGACTTCCTGGTGCCAAGCCGCTTGCACCCGGGCAAGTTCTATGCGCTGCCGCAGGCGCCGCAGCAGTTCAAGCAGTTGCTGATGGTGGCGGGCTTCGATCGCTATTTCCAGATCGCACCATGCTTCCGCGATGAAGACGCGCGGGCCGACCGTTCGCCCGGGGAGTTCTACCAACTCGACGTCGAGATGTCTTTCGTCGAGCAAGAGGATGTCTTTCAGGCGATCGAGCCGGTGATGCACGGCGTGTTCGAGGAGTTCGCCGACGGTTACACGGTTACGGAAGCGCCGTTCCCGCGCATCCGATACGAAGACGCCATGCTGAAATACGGCTCCGACAAGCCGGATCTCCGCAATCCGCTGATCATCACGGATGTCACGGACTGTTTCCGGGGCTCGGGCTTCGGGATCTTCGCAAAGGCGATCGAGGGCGGGGCGGTCGTCCGCGCGGTCGGCGCGCCGGGAACGGCGGATCGTCCGCGCAGCTTCTTCGACAAGATGAATGACTGGGCGAGAAACGAAGGCGCGCCCGGCATGGGCTATATCATCCTGGACGACGAAGGGGGCAGGGGACCGATCGCCAAAAATCTCGGCCCCGAGCGCGTTGCCGACATCATGAAGATGACCGGTCTCAAGGCGGGCGACGGCGTCTTTTTCGCCTGCGACAAGCCGATGGCCGCCGCCAAACTCGCCGGCGCGGCGCGAACCAAGGTCGGCGAGGATTTGGGCCTGATCGAGGGGAACGCCTATCGCTTCTGCTGGATCGTCGATTTCCCGATGTTCGAATACAACGAGACCGACAAGAAGATCGACTTCAGCCACAATCCGTTTTCGATGCCGCAAGGCGGGATGGAGGCGCTGGAGACCAAGGATCCTCTCGATATCATGGGTTACCAGTACGACATCGTGTGTAATGGCATCGAACTCTCGAGCGGCGCGATCCGGAACCATTCGCCGGAAATCATGTTCAAGGCGTTCGAGATCGCGGGCTATCCGAAAGAGGAAGTCGAAAAACGGTTTGGCGGCATGGTCAATGCGTTCAAATTCGGCGCGCCGCCTCACGGCGGCATTGCCCCCGGCATTGATCGGATCGTTCGCCTTCTGGCGCGGGAAGGTAATCTGCGCGAGGTCATCGCGTTCCCGATGAACCAATTGGCGGAGGACCTGATGATGGGTGCTCCCGCCGAGGTCACAGCGAAGCAGCTCAAGGAGCTGCACATCCGCCTGTCGCTTCCCGACGCGAAGAAAAGCTAAGCCTAAAACGAAAAGAGCCAGGCGTGATCCTGGCTCTTTCCCTGCTGCAGGTATTTGACCGGCGGCCGCTACTTCTGCTGCCGACGTTGCCACCATCCCATGCGGCGCGGCCGGGTCTGTTCGGAATCCTCCGGCTCAACTTCGGCCTGTTCATCCGTTGGCTCGCTCGCTGCCGCAACGGGCTCCAGTTCGGGCTCGGGATCAACCCTGGCGGCTTCCTCGGCCGCCGGTAGGGGAGCCGGCTCCGGCACCAGTTCGACAGGGGCTTCGGTTGGCTCGGACTGGACTTCTTCGTTTTCCAAATCGGGGCTTGCAGCCATATCCGGAAGTAATGGATGAGGTTCGACGGCCGTGTCCGGAGCCGCGGCGACGTCGGCTTCGCTCTCGCCATCCTCCGCGTGTTCCGCGGCTTCCGCAGTCTTGTCACTATCGCGCCGACGGGACCGTCCACCCCGGCGTCCGCGCCGGCGGCGGCTCTTGGGCTTGGCCTCCTGCTCGTCGCCTCCTTCGGCGCTCGCGGCTTCCGTGTCGGCACTGGCCTCTTCGGACGGTTCCGTGTCGGCCTCGTCGGAGGCATTTTCCTCCGTCTGGGCCTGCAGCGTCTCGTCCGTGTCCTCGCCGCCGCGGCCGCGACGACGGCGTCCTCTACGGCGTCGGCGGGACTTGCCACGTCCGTCCTCGGCGCTTTCTTCCTGAGCGTCTGTGGTCGGCGGTGGAGTCTTCGCTTCTACCGGAGCCTCGGCTGCGGTCTCACCCTCGCCACCGTGACGGGCTGTGCGATCGATCGTGTAGTTGGGAACGATCAACTCGTCATCGGCCAGGATCTGCACCGACATGCCGTAACGGACGGTGATGTCGTTGATCGCCGTGCGTTTCTGATTGAGGATGTAGGACATGACCGTCGCAGGAGCATGCACCGTAACGGCGTCGCTGCGTCCGCGAATGCCTTCTTCCTCGATCGCCCGGATGATCTGCAAGGCGGAGGATTCCGTCGACCGGACGATGCCGGTGCCGGCGCAATGGTTGCAGATCGACGTCGTGGCCTCCAGCAGGCCGGGACGGAGCCGCTGCCGCGACATCTCCAACAGGCCAAACGCGCTGATCCGGCCAACCTGAATGCGCGCCCGGTCATGTTTCAACCGTTCCTTGAGGCGGCGTTCGACTGACCGGTTGTTCTGGTGCTTCTCCATATCGATGAAATCGATCACCACCAGGCCGGCGAGATCACGCAGGCGAAGTTGGCGCGCGACTTCCTCGGCTGCTTCCGTGTTTGTCTTGAGCGCGGTTTCCTCGATATTGTGCTCGCGGGTCGCGCGGCCGGAGTTCACGTCGATCGCGACCAGCGCTTCGGTCGAATTGATGACGATGTAGCCGCCCGATTTGAGATGCACGGTCGGGCTGAACATAAAGTCCAGTTGGCCCTCGACCTGATAACGGGCGAAGAGCGGAATGTTCTCCTTGTAGGGCTGAACCACCTTGGCGTGGCTCGGCATCAGCATCCGCATGAATTCCTTGGCCGTACGGTAGCCTTCATCGCCCTCGACCAGGACCTCGTCGATATCCTTGCTGTATAGATCGCGGATCGACCGCTTGATGAGGTTGCCTTCCTCATGGATGAGGGCAGGGGCCGTGGATTTGAGCGTCTGCTCTCGGATCGTGTCCCATAATCGGATCAGATAGTCGTAATCACGTTTTATCTCGCGCTTGTTCTGCTCCATGCCGGCGGTGCGGACGATCACACCCATGCCTTCCGGCAGGTTGAGGCTGTCGATGATGGATTTCAGCCTCTTGCGGTCCTTCGCGTTGGCGATCTTCCGGCTGATGCCGCCGCCCCGCGCCGTGTTCGGCATCAGGACGCAGAAACGGCCGGCGAGAGACAGGTAAGTCGTCAGTGCGGCGCCTTTGTTGCCGCGCTCTTCCTTGACGACCTGGACCAGAAGGATCTGGCGCCGCCGGATGACTTCCTGGATCTTGTAACGGCGGCTGCGCCGCGCCCGGCGGTTGCTGACTTCTTCGAGATCATCCTCCGCGCCGACGGTTTCCACTGTCGTGTCGGCGGGCTGCTGAACCTCGATATCGTCGTGATTGTCGTCGTGAGCTTCCTCGCCGTGCGCCTGATCGGGTGCCTCGTCGGCGCCGTCGCCGGGCGACGCCTCTGCGTCTTCCGTATCGGCCTCGGCGGCCTCTTCAACAATCGTGGCTTCGGATTCCGCGGCGGCCGGCCGCGCGCCGACCTCGGATTCTTCCTCTTCCTCGGCGGCTTCCTCTTCGATGAGAGCCTGCCGATCCTCCACGGGGATCTGATAGTAATCGGGATGGATTTCGGAGAACGCCAGGAACCCGTGGCGATTTCCTCCATAGTCGACAAAAGCGGCCTGAAGCGCCGGTTCGACCCTGGTTACCTTTGCGAGGTAGATATTTCCTTTAAGCTGTTTCTTTGTCGACGATTCGTAGTCGAACTCTTCAAGCCGGTTCCCTTTTACCACGACAACTCGGGTCTCTTCCGAGTGTGTCGCGTCGATAAGCATACGCGTGGTCATTAATGATCTCTCCGCCCAATTGCCCCCTCGGCGACACGCGCCGGAACGAGGACAAGGCTGTTCTTCGGTTGAATGCAGTCGTCTTGCCCGCCGTGCTCCCCGGCGCCCATCGGACGCCATGGAGGGATCGGTCGGAACCAGCGCTCAAATCGGCTTTGAAAATCTGATTCATAAGGGCAGACAACGTGTGAAACTCATAGATTGATGTCTTAGATGGCCGAACTCGGAATATCGATACTCATCAGAAAGGGTGAAAAAGTAGATAAATTCACCCATTCAGCGAATGGAGTGGACCGATCGGTCAACGTGTGCCGCTTCTTGTCGTTCATCGCTCGGACGCGGGGTCGTGTTTCGACGACGAACCCTCGGAACGGGACACTCAGTACAATAGTCACAGGAGGGCAGCGGTTACAAACTGTTTCTTTAGACGAGCACGATATCATTGAAATTCTGAATAAAACCAACTATTCCGGATTTGCCTTCAGGGGTAAATCGCCGTATATCTTGACTTTAAATGCGCTGGACACACCATATTTGCGGCTTGAGATCGGGGCTATTCGCTGCGTTGTCCCTGCTCGTGACGTGCGTCGCGCTCATATCCGGGACACCGTCCGGCCATGCCGAGGAAGCCCTGACGGTTACCGATGTCCGCATCGGCCAGCATGGCAATACGACGCGCTTCGTCCTGGATCTGACCGGTTCGGTCAAATATCAAGTATTCGCGCTGTCCGGTCCCGATCGCATCGTTGTCGACTTGCCGCAATTTCAGTGGAGCGCGCATGAGAAGGACAGCGACGCCAAGCATGGGCTGATTGCTGGATACCGCTACGGCGTATTCCAGCCCGGACAATCGCGCCTCGTTCTGGATCTCGATCATCCGGCGCTGGTCAAGCGCGCGTTCCTGATCCCCCCTCGTGGGGACTTCGGGTACCGCTTCGTCATCGATATCACGTCGACGGACAAGGCCAGCTTCATGGCCGGTCTGAAGACGTCGATGATCACGTCCGATGACAAGCCAAACTTCACGACAACCACGGATCAGCCCGATACGGTGACGCCGAAAGATGCCTTGCCGACGATCGCCGTCGACGCAGGGCATGGTGGTGTCGATCCAGGAACGATCGGCATCGACGGGATCTACGAGAAGAACGTCACCTTGGCCATGGCCAAGGAACTGAGCCGCGAACTCAAGGCGACCGGCCGGTATCACGTGTTCATGACGCGTAAATCAGACGTTTCGGTCGGGCTGCGCGAGCGGGTGCGCCGGGCGCGCGACGCCCATGCGGACCTGTTCATTTCGCTCCACGCGGACTCGCTGAAGGATCATGCCATGCGGGGCGCGACGGTTTATACGCTGCGCGAAAACTCGTCGGATAAGGAAGCGGCGGAACTGGCGGCGAAGGAAAACAAGGCCGATATTCTGATCGGCATGGATCTCAGCACGGAGTCCAGCGACGTCACCAACATCCTGATCGATCTGGCGCAGCGCGAGACGATGAATTTCTCGACGCGCTTCGCCAATCTCGTCATTCCGCAGTTCCACCATTCGAAGGTGCTGATGACGCGCCGCAGCCACCGCTATGCGGGTTTTAGGGTGCTGAAAGCACCGGACGTGCCGTCGGTGCTGATCGAGCTTGGTTATCTGTCGAACCACAAAGACGAGAGGTTCATTTCGTCCAGCAAGGGACGTCATGTCATCTCGAAGGCGATCGTCCACGCGGTGGACAACTACTTCAATGAACAGGCGAAACTCGGACTCGCCATAACTCCGACACAATTGTCGGCCAAAGATTAACGAAATCAGATGATGTCGTCTTGTATGCTGTCCGAATGGAGGGCTGGATAGAGGCCGCTTAGGACCATGTTGCGCTACCTCGGATATGCGCTGGTTATTTTGTTGGTGTTGGCACTCACCATCACAGCGGGCGGGATTTTCGTCCTCTACAAATTTGGCCGCGATCTCCCGGATTATCACCAACTGGCGAATTATGAGCCGCCGGTCGAAACCCGCGTGCACGCGGGCGACGGGAAGCTGATTGCCGAATTCGCGCGCCAGCAGCGGCTTTTTGTCCCGATCGCGCAGATCCCCAAAAAGGTCACCTACGCGTTCATCGCGGCGGAGGACAAGAATTTCTATTCCCACATGGGCATCGACCCCATGGGCAATCTTCGCGCGATCCTGATTAACATGAAGAACATGTTCACGGATCGCCGGCCGGTGGGCGCCTCGACGATCACGCAACAGGTGGCCCGCAATTTCTTCCTGTCCAACGACGTCAATTACGTTCGCAAGATCAAGGAAGCGATCCTGTCTTTCCGGATCGAGCAAGCCTTTACAAAGGACCAGATCCTCGAGCTTTATCTCAACGAAATCTATCTCGGTTTCGGTTCGTATGGCGTCGCCGCGGCGGCCCTGAATTACTTTAACAAGTCCCTGGACGAATTGACACTGCCGGAGATCGCTTATCTCGGCGCGCTGCCCAAGGGTCCGAGCAACTACAATCCCATCCGCCATTACAAACGCGCCGTCGGTCGTCGCAACTGGGTGCTGGAGCGGATGTATGACGACGGCTATATCACCAAGAAGCAGATGACGGACGCTCAGCAGACGCCGCTCACGGTCGTCGGCCGCGGCTCTCAGGATGTCGTGAAGGCTGAATACTTCACCGAGGAGGTTCGGCGACAGCTCTACGATCGTTATGGCGAGGAACGCCTCTATGACGGCGGCCTTTCCGTCCGCACGACGCTGGACACGCGACTCCAGGCATTGGGTGAGCGCGTGCTGCGTCACGGCCTCATCAGCTATGACCGGCGTCACGGCTGGCGCGGGCCGCTCAAGCATATCTCGACGGATGGCGACTGGTCGAAAGAGCTCGGCAACATGGACATCCCGCTCGGCATGTCGAGTTGGCGCCTTGCCGTCGTTCTGGATGTCGACGAAAAGGCGGCGCGGATCGGACTGTCCGATGGCGACATGGGGGTCATCCCGTATTCCGGCGTCGAATGGGCGCGGCGATGGCTTCCCAATCAGCGGGTTGGGGCCAAGCCCAAATCGGTCAAGGACGTCCTCTCGGCCGGCGATGTGATTGCGGTCAAGCGGTTGGACGACCAGAAGCCGGCCGATGAGGATAAGAGTGCGTTCAAAGACGTGTCTCTGTCGGTCGGCGATGCCGTGCGTTACGGGCTCGAGCAAATCCCGCAGATCGAAGGTGCTCTCATCGCGATGGACCCCCATACCGGGCGGGTCAAGGCGCTGGTGGGCGGATACGACTACGACATAAGCCAGTTCAACCGGGCCATTCAGGCGTTGCGGCAGCCGGGTTCGGCATTCAAGCCGTTCGTTTACGCGGCGGCGTTGGATCACGGCTTCACGCCGTCGAGCCTGGTGCTCGATGCCCCGATCGTCGTCGATCAGGGTTACGGTCTCGGCAAGTGGAAGCCGGAAAACTACGAACGGAAGTTCTATGGTCCGAGTACGCTGCGGCTCGGTATCGAGAAATCCCGGAACGTCATGACTGTCCGGCTCGCTGAGAATATCGGCATGCCGACGATCATCGACTACGCCAAGCGCTTCGATATCGTGGACAATATGCCGCCGATTCTCTCCATGGCGCTGGGCGCGGGAGAAACGACGGTGCTCCGGCTCACCACGGCCTACGCCATGCTGGATAATGGCGGCTTGCGCATCACGCCGACGCTGATCGACCGCGTGCAGGACCGGCGCGGCAAGACGATCTACCGCCACGACACCCGCAAATGCCCCCATTGTCAGGTCGACAAATGGGTCCCGGGCATGATGCCGCCCAAGCTACCCGATCCGCGCCAGCGGGTGCTTGACGCGCGCACGGCCTATCAGGTCGTCTCTTTGCTCGAAGGCGTCATTCAGCGCGGCACGGGCAAGATCATACGTTCCGTCGGCAAGCCGCTGGCCGGCAAGACAGGCACGACCAACGAAGCGCATGACGCATGGTTTGTCGGCTTTTCGCCGGATCTGGTGCTCGGCGTCTATACCGGTTTCGACAAACCGCGGACTCTCGGTCCCGGCGAGCAGGGTGCGACGGTCGCAGCGCCGATCTTCCGGGATTTCATGGCGGGCGCGCTCAAAGGCAAACCGGCGACGCCGTTCCGTATTCCCGACGGCATCAAGCTCGTGCGGGTGGACGCCAAGACCGGTCTGCCGGCCAAGCCGGGCGACAAGAACGTCATCATGGAGGCCTTCAAGCAGGGCACCGAGCCCAATGGGCAGCAACCGGTGCTTGACGGACCGAACGGCGTGATGCAAACCACTCCCGACGTTCCGGTCGGCACGGGCGGTCTTTACTGACCGAGCCTCCGTCCCGACCGGCTCCCTTATCAAGTCAAACTGTAAAGCTTCGTTGGAAGTGATCCATGCGCGCGGAAATCGAATCGAAAATCGACGACATCAAGCAGTCCTTGGCGCTGCTGAGGAGGCATCTTTGACTGGGATAACGCCCGGAAGCGCCTCGACGAGCTGAACGCTCTGGCCGAAGACCCGTCGCTTTGGGACGACGCGGAGGCCGCCCAAAAGACAATGAAGGAACGCACGCGGCTCGAAACGTCGATTGCCGGTTACAGCGATCTTGAGCAGCAGCTTTCCGACAATGTCGAACTGATTGAGCTTGGCGAAGAGGAAGGCGATGAGGCTGCCGTCCAGGAAGCTGAAAAAGCCCTCATGGCGCTTGCCGATGCGGCCGCCAAAAGCGAGATCGAGACGCTTCTTGCCGGCGAAGCGGACTCCAACGACTGTTATATCGAAGTTCATGCGGGCGCGGGCGGTACCGAAAGCCAGGACTGGGCTCAGATGCTGCTCCGGATGTACACCCGCTGGGCCGAAGCGCACGACTGCAAGATCGAGCCTGTCCAGGAGTTGCTCGGGGAAGAAGCCGGCATCAAGTCCGCGACCGTTCTGATCAAGGGCCACAACGCCTATGGCTGGCTCAAGACGGAGAGCGGCGTACACCGCCTCGTGCGGATCTCGCCGTTCGATAGCAACGCCCGGCGGCATACCAGCTTTGCAAGCGTATGGGTCTATCCGGTCGTCGACGAGACGATCGAGATCGAGGTTCTCGACAAGGATCTCCGGGTCGATACCTATCGTTCTTCAGGCGCCGGCGGTCAGCATGTGAACACGACGGACAGCGCCGTCCGGATCACGCATATCCCGACCAATATCGTGGTGCAGTGCCAGAACGAGCGCTCGCAGCACAAGAACCGCGCCACCGCGATGAAGATGCTGAAAGCGCGGTTATACGAGCTCGAATTGCAAAAGCAGGAGGAAGAGGCGCTCAAGGAAGCGTCATCCAAGACCGATATCGGTTGGGGCCATCAGATCCGGTCTTATGTCCTGCAGCCCTATCAGATGGTCAAGGACCTGCGGACTGAAGTCGAAACCTCCAATACCGCGGCCGTTCTGGATGGTGATATCGACGAATTCCTGGCCGCCGCTTTGGCCGCGCGCGTGAAGGGCGACAGCACGTCCTGAAACCGATAGCCGTCACTCGAGGACGGGCTGGCTGCTCTTCGGGAGTGCGTCCCGGAGGAATGCTTCGACATAGGCGAGGGCCAGGACGCTGCCCGGTCCAAAATAAACGACGTCGAACGCGTGCTCGGACCACGGAATATCGAGAAGCAGGATACGGTCGCCCTTCGACAGAAGATCCTGCCGGAGTTCGCGGGCGAAACGCGGCTTTACGACATGGTCCTCGTTGCCCTGAATGAGGAGAGTTGGCGGCAGGCCTTTGCGGACGTGGCTTGTCGGTGAAGCGTCGCGATAGGCGTCCGGAGCCGATTTCGGGCCGCCGCCCAGATAGTCGCTCAGTTTCGCGCGAATATCGATGGGGTCGGGTTTGGGTGGGTCCTCATAGCCTTTCACCAGATCCGTGGGGCCGTAATAAGAGATGACCGCGCCGATCGGGATTTTCATGCTGGTATAAGCATCGACCAGTGCGAGTTCGGCGCCGGCGGATCGGCCGACCAAGGCGATACGCGTCGCATCGGCGCCGTAGAGAGGGGCATTCCGATAGATCCAGCTAATCACGCCGCGCACGTCCTGGATTTGAATCGGATACTGAAATTCGGGCGCTTTTCGGTAATCGATCGAAAATACCGCATAGCCCTGGGCGGCCATATAACGACAGAACATGTCGTCGGAGCCGGCATAGCCGTGCTGCCAGGACCCACCATGAATATCGATCAGGATCGGAAGTGGTTCCTCGGCGACGCTCTCGGGCGACTTATAGAGATAGACGTCCGGCCGGAGGGCGTTGGGCTGGATATCGGGAATGGCCGGTCCGAACAGCGACGTCCGGAAAAGCTCTATCGCCGAGGGAGCTCTCAGTTCAGCTGAAGAAAAGCCCTGCAAAGTCCATTGTTGCGCCATGCGATGTTCGAGGGGCGCGATCTGCGTCAACGGCCAGATCATGAGGGCCAGGCCGAACGCGAAGACGGGAACGAACCACCGGCGCCAGAAGATCGCGAGGAGAAGACCCAGGGTATTCAGGATGATGAACCACGGCCAAAGCTCGCGGGCGATCATCCGGACGACCCACAGAGTCTCGTTCGGGACCGGAATTATCCAAAGGATGGTTTCGATCACGGAAAGGACGAGAAGCGCAGTCGTGACCGTCTTCATGACAAATGAATTTAGGACACGCTGGAGAACCGTTTGATGACAGCGGTGAGATCCGTCATGCAACTCCTCAAGAAACCGTTGTGCCAGCAACCGCGAACGGGCAGAGCCGAGCGCCCTTGCTTTGTTTCGTCAGAGTACTCGGTAGATGCGTAGATTCGACGTTTGCGCGGCCGGGTTGGGATGCGCCACGCCGAGGAACAAGGCTTTGTTGAGCCAGTCATAAGGCCCGATCGGCGCTTCGAAACTGGCCGTGGCGCGGATATACGGCGGACTGTCGGGCATAGGAACCACCAGGCCGGTGTTCCGCGTAAAGATGACTGCGCCATCATCCGTCTTGAGAACATATTCGGCCTCGATGGCCGTTACGCCGTCCGGCCGATCGACATAGATGCTGGTGCCGCCCGGCGGGATCTCGCCTTTGATCTTCGGCCCCTTGAAGGTTCCGCCGATGAGATTGACGACGCGGCGCGAGCCGAATTTGCTCGGTCCAACATTCATCGCGTCCGCGCGTTTGATCGCCGCTTCGAAAACGAACTCCGATTGTATGGCGTCGGGAGCGGTTTCCGCGGCCGAAGCACCGGAGAAGGGCAGGGCGCTCGCCGCAGCCGCCATTGCCGCGCCCGACAGGACGGACCGCCGATCGCTTTTGCCTGTCAGATGACGAACTGGTCCTCTGGAATTGTCTGAATCCGCCATTTGAAGTTCTCCGCTCCCCACGCGCTGAAAATATGTCACGCCCGCTAGGATTGTATCGGCCGAACGATCGTTGTCCAGATTAACCCTGTGCGGGCCCGACAACCGGCACAGCATTTGCTCCTCTCACTTTCGACAGGGCCGGACTGTTCCAGATTAGAGCACACTGACGAGGGGAACTGACACAGATGACCAAGCAAAAGCCAATGGTCGCCTTCGGGCGCTATCCATGTTGCGACGCCGTGCGCCCCCTGAAGGTGCCGGAAGATAGGCATGCCGAGGTTCGCGATTCATGCCCTTCCTGCGGCACGCGGATCGTCCGCGTCTTTAACGGCCGTGTCCATGTGATCGCGCTCAGGGAACCGGCCCGATTGCCACGAACTGAAACACGGGTCGCATTCAAAACGGGACATCGTGAGGTTAACGCCGGGCCGATGTCAGCCGCCTGACGCAACCTCCCGGACGGGCGGCGCGCCTTTCCCGTCGAGGATGAAATCCCTCCAGGTTACACCCTCGACACCGGCACGGCGCGCCGCGTCCAATCGGTCAAGCAGACCGTCAACGGCGGGATCCCCCGTCAATCGGGTAGACGCCATCGGGCCCTTGTCGTCGGTCACCTCTATGACTTTCAGAAGATCGCTTAACGGTGTGGTGTCCGGAGGGCTGGCCGGCAGATAACAGGCTTCGGTATCGCCCGTCTCGGCGATCAGGCCATGAGATTCGAGTGCATCGACGGCCCATTCAATGGCTTCGAGCGCCGCGCCGCTCTTCTTTGCGAGGTCCATACAGGAAATCGGTGCCCCACTCTCGTAATAAGCCTCTCCGATCATCTTCGCGACGAACAGGGTAAGCTTCTCCCTCGCCCTGGAACTCAGGCGCAAATGCGCCCGTCCGACCTTCTGGTAATCCGGATTCTGGAAGTAGAACGCGATGCTTGCCCCCGTGAGCAGGATCAGCCAGCCGACATAGAGCCAGATCATGAACACCACGAGCGCGGCAAAGGCAGAATAGATCGCGGCATAATTCGGCGATTCCGCAACGAAGGCTGTAAAAGCCAGAACCGCCAGATGCCAGAGCAGGGCGGCGATCAACGCGCCTACAAAGGCCGCTCCGAACTTCACCCTCGTGTTCGGCATGAAAATGTAGATGAAGGTGAACGCCGCCAGGACCATCGCATAGGGGACCAGCGTCGCAGCGAGATTGACGAAGAATCCCAGGACGGGGACGGCCGCCATCTGGGTGAAAAACGGGGTCGTGAAAAAAGCGGTCGTCAGGCCGAGCGAGGAGAACACCAGAAGCGGGCCGATCATGATGACGCTGAGGTAATCGCTGAAACGCCGGGAGAAGGTCCGCTCCGATCCCACCCGCCAGACATAGTTGAACGACCACTCGATTTTGTGCATCAGCGACACGATCGTGTAGAGCAGCAACGCCAGACCGACCGACCCCAACGCCTTCACATTGACGTTGTTCACGAACTGGATAATTCGCTGTCCGATCTCGGTGCCCTTTTCTCCGAACGGAGCGAGGAAATTGAGCAGAGCCGGTTCGAGTTGGTTCTGAACGCCGAGGCCCTTGAGAACCGAAAAGCTGATGGCCAGAAGCGGCACGAGCGAAAGCAGCGTCGTATAGACGAGGCTCATAGCGCGGAGGCTGAGTTGGCCTTCGATAAGATCGCGCGTGACGGCATAGCCCAGCCGGGCGGCGCCGACGGCGAATTGGCGATGATGCGGGAGAGAACTCGGGTCAGTTTCCCAAAGCGCGCTGTTGAGGCGCGCAGCCAGACTTGCAACCGGTGAAGTCTTGTCTTCCATCGTCGTTACAGCGTCCGGATTTATCCCCTTGAAGAGACTGTTCTCTGGCTTTTCGCCTGTCAACCAAAACGCCGTCGTGTCCGGTTTGGGTCGTTCTGTCGGCCGCTGCTGATTTTGGCGACATTGCAACATCCAGTATTGGCGTTTTTTCTTGGACGGGCTAAATTACGTCGCTACGATAGGTAGTTCGATAGGGACGATGGCTGGATAAAAATTATTGACTTATCAACCAAAAAACTGCCATCTCTGTCATGGCGGTTTTACTTGGCGCGCTCAACTGCGGATGTGCGGGGCTGACGCTGAGGGAAGTGCGGCCGACGGCCGGGTGAGCGCTGTCTCGTCGTTCGGGAGACTTGGGGATTTTTTGGGGTTCCCGTGGTTTTAAGGAGAATTTGGATGCAGAAGTTTTCTTTCTGGGTTGCTGCAGCCGCCTTGTCTATGGGGGTGTCAATGGCGGCTTCCGGGCCGGTACTGGCGCACCATTCCGGCGCGGCATATGACCACTCCAAGCAGAATACGGTTCAGGGAGAGGTCAAAGAATGGCGCTGGAGCAATCCGCACGCCTGGTTGCAGATTTATGTCCCCGGAAAGCAGGGGCAGAAGCAGCTCTGGAGCTTCGAGGCGACGAGCCCGAACATCCTGTTGAAGCAAGGTTTCACTCGGACCGGAATGCGTCCCGGCGACAAGGTCGAGGTGACCTTCTATCCGCTGGGAGACGGCGGACCGGGCGGTAGCCTCATTCGCGTCGCCAAGGACGATGGCACGGTGATGGGCCCGCCGCCGAAGAAAGCGGCAAAATAAATCGTCCAATTAAGCGGAAATGGGGAGGAGGCGGGACTGATGCTACGTTCCAGCAAACGAATGGCTGTGCGCGCGGCTGCGAGCGCCGCACGAGACGAGGGACGGACATCGCTGTCTTACCTTCACGCGACGGCCGCGGCGATCATCCTGGCGATGGCGTGCATGCTTTTCGCAGGGTCCGGGCACGCTCAGGGCTTCAAGGGGATTTGGGATAATCCGGACGGACATCTCGGTTCTCTTGCGCCGGAAAATCTGGCGATGGATCACGGTAAGGCCCCGATCAATCTGACGGGGACATGGATGATCTTCGGCGAATGGCAGTTCCTACCGATGCCGAAGCTGAAGCCCGCCGCGCAGAAACTGTACGATCAGGCCACCAAGGCCGCCAAGGAAGGCAAGGCCTTCAATGACACCACGGGCCATTGCTGGCCCCCGGGTTTGCCGATCATGATGACCCGCGTCTGGCCGATTCAGGTTATCCAGCTGAACACCGCGATTGTCATGATCTCGAATTTCGAGGACCAGATCCGTTGGGTGTTCATGGACGGACGCAAGCATACCGACCCGAACATCTACGTTCCGAGCTATAACGGCGAATCCATCGGCCACTGGGAAGGCAATACGCTCGTCATCGACACGACGAATATCGAGACGCGGAAGCACTTCATCGACCGCAGCGTGCCCATCAGTGACAAGTTCCACGTCGTGGAACGCATTACGCTGAAGGACCATGGCAACGTCCTGTCGGACGAATTCCACATGACCGACCCCGAGAATTGGGAAGGAGAGTGGGTTTCGACCAAGACCTATCGGCGCCAGACCAAGGTGGATTTCCTCGAGGTCCATTGCCTGCCGGATCTCGATCAGGGCATCCCGGCGACGTTCGACAAATACAGCGCCAGTCCGGACGACACGAAATAAGATCAACAGATCCTGAAATTAAAAGAGCGGAGACGTCGTTGACATCTCCGCTCTTCTCGTCAGGTGCAGACCCTGATGAGTTCTTAAGCCAGTTCGGCGTAAGCCGGTTGCTGGGGTACGCGCTTTGCGGCGCAATTGGCGATCTTCGAGCGGACGGAATCGAGCACCCGCACGCAGATATCGAGATCGAAGGGATCGACATCCTGAAGGAGCTCTTCCCTCCAGGTTTCCGCTATCTGCGAGATTTCCTGCAGCAGAGCTTCCGCTCTCGGCGTAATGCGGATGGCGTTCGCTCTGCGATCCCCCTCGACAGGCCCCCGCCGGATCAGACCCCGTTGCTCGAGCGTATCGAGCAATCTGACAAGCGTGGGCGGCGAGATCCCCGCCATGTCGGCCACGGCACGCTGCGTAGCCGGTTTAGGCACTTCATTCAGGCTGTAAAGAACAAACCAAAGTTGCCCTTCAAGCCCTATTGGCTTCATTCGGTTCCCCAGACCGACTGACCATTTTTGGCTGATGTAATGGATGTCTCTTGCGAAGCTCAGCTTCGCGTCAGGCACATTTGCCCCCTTTCGCATACTGAATCCCCTTTATCTTTCCCCAAGTTGTGGTCCCGGTTTTTCCGAAAATCCACAATCTATACCGTTATAGTTTTCCGAGACTGAAAGCGAGCGCAAGCATTATTTCTTTCGAAATTAGATCACCTCGCTCGGTTTAGTCGAATGAGCACTGCAATTAATGCACGGATTTAGACCCATAATCGTCTTTAAGAACATCTTCAGATGTCAGTCTAATCGTATCATTTGAAACAACTTCTTTCGTCCCTGTTTGAGGTAAAATTGGACAGAACGGCACAGAAATCGCCGTTCTACCGAGTCCGTCGGTCGGTCCCATCACAAATGCGAGTGTGACTTTTCCGAACGGACAAACCGGGCCGAAAAGGGTCTCGGTGGCGACTCGGAGGCAAAAGGCCGCAACGGTTGTGACAGTCTTTGGCACGACGCAGCAAAGGCGCTATGAATTGTGTCGGGACGCGCAGTCCTTGATTTAATCGATCCTCGGGGGACATCGGAAGATGAAGTTGAGATCCGCGGCAATTCTCACGGCAATGAGCGCGCTGGCAGCGTCGCTTTGGATGACGTCGGCGTCGGCGTCGGACCGGTGCGACCGGGCCTGCCTTGACGGTATGGTCAATAAGGTGATCGACGCGATGGTCGCGCATGATCCACAAAGCCTGCCGCTCGAAGCGGACTTCAAATATACCGAAAACGGACAAAGACTGTGGGCGGGCGACGGGCTTTGGGCCACGGCCAGCAAAGCCGGAAAATACAAGCTCTATGCGGCGGACCCGGACGACGGACAGGTCGGCTTCATCGGAACGATCTTCGAAAACGGCAAGCCGGACCTCATCGCGCTGCGCCTGAAGGTGACTTACGGCCTCATCAAGGAGGCCGAAGCGATCGTCGCACGCGGCGGATCGGGACCTATGGGATCGCCGGGCAAAACCATCGAGGAGAAGGGGCACCCCAGGAAACAGTTCCTGGAGACCGTACCGCCGAAAGAGAGAATGTCCCGCGCAGATCTGGTGCGGGTCGCGAACTCCTATTTCACGGGCCTCGGCGGCAATACCGGACGCAATACAGCCCCATTTGCCAAGACCTGCGAGCGCTGGGAAAACGGAATGCAGACCACCAACAATCCGCAGCCGAACAACAATGGCGGACCCGACATCCTTGGCATGACCTGCGACCAGCAACAAAAGAGTGGCTGGTTCTCCTTCGTGACGGAGATCCGCAACCGGCGTTTTCCCGTCGTTGACCGGGAGAGAGGCCTGGTGCTGTCGTTTGCGTTCTTCGACCATAACGGGAGGCGGATGCCGATCCATATGACCGATGGCAAAACCACGACGAGCCCGCTAAGTGCGCCTGTGACGCTCGAAATCGCCGAGTTGTTCGAAATTCGCAACGGCAAGATCGATCAGATCGAAGCCGTTCTGAACAGCGTGCCGTATCGGATGAAGTCGGCGGTCTGGGACAAATAACGGTCATCGAAACTGAGACGTTCGATATATCAACGCCGGTTCCCATGCTAATCTGCCGTCTCCGGCCGATCCGCTCGGAGTCCGCTCCCGACATGAAGATGTTATCCGAACACGCTCTCTCGCTTTGCGCCCGACGACCATGACCTGGTCGTATGACTCTTTTGTTGAGGCGGGCGCAGCGGTCCACTTCGTCATCGCGGGTGGCGTGACGCTCCATGCCTTGCTGAACAAGCGCGATGTCCGGGCGGCCTTCGGCTGGATCGGCATGGCTTGGCTCTCTCCGGTCATCGGACCTGTCCTCTACTATGTGTTCGGCATCAATCGGGTCAGCCGCAAAATGTCCCGTGTCAGTCGCGACACCTCTCAGAGAGCCTGGGTCGAGACGATGGACGACGATAGTGCGGGCCATCATCTGGCTCCGAACATCGCGGCTATCGTCGCGATCGGTGATCGGGTGACGGCGCGCCCGCTCCTGGACGGCAACAAAGTCGCCGTACTGCAAGGTGGTGACGAGGCCTATCCGGCGATGCTTGCCGAGATCGAAGCGGCCGAAACCAGCATCGTATTGGCGAGTTATATTTTTCGCCTCGATCATGTCGGCAATGAGTTCGTCTCCGCGCTCTCGCGGGCGCAGGAGCGGGGCGTGGAAATACGCGTTCTGGTCGACGGCATCGGGAGCGGATATTTCATCTCGCCGATCGCCAGAAAGCTTCGCAAGGCCGGCATTCCGACCGCGCGCTTCATGCATGATTGGTTGCCTTGGCGCATGTCGTTCATAAATCTGCGCAATCACAAGAAGCTGCTGATCGTGGACGGCTCTATCGGTTTCCTTGGCGGCTTGAATCTCGGCGACGAGAATGTCCGCCGTTTCCGCCGGCCGCGGCCGGTGGATGACGTGCATTTCCGGATAGATGGGCCCGTCGTCCGTCAGTTTATGATGACCTTCGCAGAAGACTGGCGGTTCACGACGGGCGAAGACTTGACGAAGGACCTGTGGTGGCCGTCGCTGAAAAAATCCGACGGATGCCTGGCTCGCGCCGTGAGTTCCGGACCGGATGAAGACCTCGGCAAGATCGAAGCGATCTGGGCGGCGGCGATCGGCCAGGCGAAAGAGCATCTCAGAATCGTCACGCCCTATTTTCTGCCGGACGCTCATCTTGATGGCGAGCGTCATTCTCGCGGGCTTGCGCGGCGTGAATGTCGAGATCGTAATTCCGAAGCACACCGATCTTATTCTGCTGGACTGGGCGATGAGATCGCATCTCAGTTTCTATCCAGTCTCCGAGATCAACTGCTATGAGACGCCGGCACCATTCGATCACGCCAAACTCATAACGATCGATGGAGAGTGGTGCGCGGTGGGCAGCGCGAATTGGGACGTGCGTAGCTTGCGGCTCAATTTCGAGCTCATGTTGGAGTGCTACGACGACAAGACAGTGGCTTTGATCGACGATCTGATCGACAATCGCATTGCGCGTGGAACGCGTTTGTCGCTGGGACTGCTGAACCAACGTCCATTTTACATGCGGATACGTGACGCGGCGGCGCGTCTGCTCTTACCGTATCTGTGAGAAGATGTCGAAAGAGTCGGGCGAGAACTCGCTATCGCCAATTACTCGCAATTTGACGCGGATCAGGAGTCATGCTGCGGCGATTTAATCACTTGCGGAGCCTGTACTGCGTGCCCACCTAATCACTAGTTTTATTTTTTGTCACAAGAGGCTTCCGTTAGTCGATTCGGTGCGTTCTACAGGTCTTGATTGGTGTATGATCAACTCGCCATTATCTTCAGCCAGATAAGTCCTGTTACGTTATTGTGAACGATAACGAACGAGTCCGAGTGAGAATGAGGTCGAGTTGAAAGTCATCAGTTGGAACTTGCTGCGTCGTACGGGGGCTCAGGTCGACGACGTCGTATCTCTGATAGAACGTGAAGAACCCGACCTCCTTTTGGTGCAGGAGGCGACTCATGAAATGGAAGCCCTTCCCGGCAGGGTAGGCGGTCACTTCCATCGTGAACCGATGCCGAGCCGGATCTATGGGCTCGGCGCCTGGAGCCCGCATCCGCTGCCTCCGACGGTCGCTTTTCCGCTTCCGGTTTCACGGGTGCCCGGCCGCGTGCCACCGCGCCTCGCGCAAATCGTGCGGCTCGGCGATGTTACCTTCGCGAACGTACATCTTTCCCATGGACAATTGCTCAATCGTTGGCAGCTCGTGCGGGTTGCCGAAGCGCTCGATGGTCCTGCGGCCGTGATTGGGGACTACAACGCCGTCGGCCCGACGGTCATTCCCGGATTTCGCGATGTTGGCCCTCGAGAGGCCACGCATATCGCCGCCGATCTCGTGCGTTTCCGGTTAGACCGGTGCCTGGTCCGGCTTTTGAAATGCACGAAGGCGATGGCGCTTGAGCGGGGCCCGTCGGACCATCGGCCGATCTCGCTCGAGCTGAGCGTCGCCTAACGAAAATCCCGATAGCCCATACCGATAGTTAGTGAGAATGTAGCCTGGTCCCGACGCGATCGGCGTGCCGCATTGCCGTCTTCGTTCCGCGCATCAGGAACCGATAGGCATAGACCTTCACGGCGCTGTTGATCAGGAACCAGACCAGCGCATAGGCCCAGACCAGAGCGGCATATGTCCATCCGATCGGCGCGACGGTCCAGCCATAGACCGCGGCGAGCGTGCCGATAACCTTGGTCGCCTCGGTCACCACGAAGAATTTCAGATTCGGGTAGGGCTTGTCCCAGATTGCGCCGACGTTGCGGGTCAGATAGATCGTGAGATGGCCGGCAACCAGCAGCTTCAGAAAGATCAGCGTCTGGATGGTTTCTCGCGGCAGATGGAAATATTCCTCCGCGATCCAGAAAAGACCGAAGCTCGCAAAGACGCCGAGTACGCCAAGCATGACGCTGAGACTCAGGACCCGCATCATATCCCACCGCACGGGACGGGGGGCGACCGGGGCATTGTCGAAGGCGATCATCATGATCGGAAAGTCGTTCAAAACGGCCAGGAGCACGATCATGACCGCCGTCACGGGATAGAAATTGAAGACCAGGATCGAGAGCGTCATGAACAGCATGACGCGGATCGTCTCTGCGATGCGATAGATCGAATAACTGGTCATCCGCTCGAAGATCTTGCGAGCTTCCTCGACCGCGCGCGTGATGACGGAGATACCTTCGCCGGTCAGCACCAGATCGGCAGCGGCCCGAGCGGCGTCCGTGGCCCCGCTGACGGCGATGCCTATATCGGCCTGTTTGAGCGCCGGAGCATCGTTCACGCCGTCGCCGGTCATCCCGACGATATGGCCGCGGTGCTGCAACTCCTGAACGATCTCGAATTTATGCTCGGGGAAGACTTCGGAAAATCCGTCGGCTTTTTCGATCTTGGCGCCGTCATCGCTGCGGCCGTCATCGGCGAAGATTTCCTTCGCCGCGACAATATTCGTGCCCAAATGCAATTTCTTCGCGATTTCCCGTGCGATCGCGCCGTGGTCGCCGGTAACCATGCGGATATCGAGGCCTTTCGCCTTGCTCTCCTCGATCGTTTGAGCGGCGTCGTCGCGCGGTGGATCGAACAGGGGCAACAGGCCGAGAAACTGCCACTGACCATCGTCGTCCTTCCGGGCGACGCCAAGGGTGCGGTATCCCTTGCCGGCGAACTCATCGACCTGATGTTCGACGGTTCGTCGCAGCTCCGCCGATGGTTTGGTCAGATCCAGCATTACCTGGGGCGCGCCTTTGCTCACAGTGAATCGGCCGCCGTCCTTACTCTGAATTTCCGCCTCGACCCGTTTATGCACCGGATCGAACGGGGTGATGTGAGTTTGGGTATAGGCTTTCAGCAGATCCCGGTTATCGAGCGCTTTGAGAATGGCGCCGTCGATCGCATCTTCGCCGCCCTCGGTTTCCGAGGCGAGCGAGGCGGCGAGAATGATCTCGTCCTTGTCCTTAGCGGCGGCGAGGGCCGGTTCTCCGAGCACGAGTTGGTTCTTGGTCAATGTGCCGGTCTTGTCGCAACAGAGAATGTCCATTCCGGCCAGCTCTTCGATCGACACAAGACGGGATACGATCGCCTTCATCCGGGCGAGCTGCGTGGCGCCGACGGCCATCGTGACGGAGAGCACGGCGGGCAGGGCCACGGGAATCGCGGCGACCGTCAGGATCAAAGCGAACAGAATGGTCTGTATCAGCGGGTCATGGCGGAAGAGCGCGACCGCCAGAATCAGCGCGACGAGGCCGAGCGTCATCAGGATCAGGAAATCGCCGATCTTCAGCACGGCCTTCTGAAAATGCGACGTAGCGCCCGCGGTCTCAACGAGCCCGGCCGTTCGGCCGAAATAGGTGTTGCGGCCGGTACCCGTCACCACGGCGGTCATCTCGCCCATCTTCACCACTGAACTCGAATAGGCGAGGTCGGCGGGTTTCTTGTCGACGGGCAGGGATTCGCCGGTTAGCGCGGATTGATCGATGCTCAGATAGTCGCCCGTGAGCAGCTTGACGTCGGCCGGCACGATATTACCGAGCCTGAGTTCGACTATATCGCCCGGCACCAGTTCCCGCGCATCGATCTCGCGCCAGTTACCGTCACGGAGAACCCGGGCTTTCAGGGCCAGATTCTTCTTTAAAGCCGCAATCGCGTTGTCGGCGCTGAACTCCTCCCAGAAGCCGACGCCCGCGTTGAGCAACAGCATGATCGAGATGATGATGAAGTCTTCCCAGTGCCGCACCACGGCCGATAGGATCGCCGCGACTTCAATCATCCAGGGGATCGGACCCCAGAAGAACGAAAAGAACTTGCGGAGCGGACTTACATGTTGCTCTTCGATCGCGTTCGGGCCGTATTGCGTAAGACGCGCGGCCGCTTCGGTATCGCCGAGCCCGGCCTTCCCATCACTTTTGAACTGTGACAGAGCGTCATCGACGGAAAGCGCGGCCAGCGCATCCTGGTCAGCGGCCTTGTCATTCGGTGTCTCGGCGGGCGACGCGTCGGAGCGAGAAGAAAGGGCGGAGGAGGGCTCACGTGTCATCGTGGCAACCTTTCTGATTGAGCGGCCCTCATGGCCTCCCAGCATGAGGTCGGGGATCGTGTCGGGTAAGCACAGAAAACTCGGAAGCGACCATAACAACGGCGCTGAGACGCTACTTTGACTTGACGCAAAAAAGATTGCGGCAAATCGGCTCGGCGCCGTCAATCACAGTCGCGCGTCGACTTCCGGCATTTGGCTCCAAGAGCCGTGGCAGCACTGATCTGGGCGCGACTCATGCCGCTTTCAAGCTCACCAAGCGCGGTATTCGCGTCTTCGTCGCCCTGGTCGGCGGCCAGCGACAGCCAGGCGTGAGCCTTGACGACATCTTCGCGCACTCCTTTGCCGTCGGCATACATCATTCCGAGATTGGCCTGGGCCGCCGGAAACCGATGATCCGCCGCCTTTCGGATCCATTCGACGCCTTTTGCGCTGTCGGCGGTCACGCCCATGCCTTTGAAATACATCACGCCGAGATTGTATTCGGCATTGACGTGTCCTTGCTCGGCCGCGAGGCGATACCACTTCAAGGCATCACGGTAGCTCCTGGGCACGCCGTCGCCCTGAAAATAGAGCAGGCCCAGATTGAACCGCGCCGCTGCATTCTCCTGTTTCGCGGATCGGCGGTACCATTTGAGGGCGTCGGCGACGCTCCGCGCGACGCCGTCGCCTTTGTAATACATCAGCCCGAGATTCAACTGGGCCTCCGGATCACCGTGATCGGCTGCCCGCCTGAACCATTTCGCTGCGGCGCCCGAGTTCTGCGGCAGACCTTTGCCGATGTAATACATGATCCCGAGATTCAACTCGGCCGCGACATAGTCCTGGCCCGCTGCTAGACGAAACCAGCGTGCCGCCTCCGTGTCATTTTTCGGAACACCCTGGCCAAGCAGATGCATCGATCCCAGCCGATACTGGGCTGCGGCATTGCCTTTCTTGGCCAGGCTTTTCACATGCTGGACGTATTCGCGGGACGTCGCATTCAACGCCGACCACGCGTTGGGAGTCGAGAAAAGAAAGGCGGCGATCGCGATTGCGTACAGAATTCGGCGTTTCATTCCAGCCTGCCGCAAAGTCATACGGCGAGTATCTTGCGGGAAATGCCACCGTTGGTCCAGCGCGCCGCTTTATTCCTTCAGTGGGCGTTCTGTGCTGTTTCGCGGTCCCGGACCATCAAGTCAGAAATTTGGCGAACTCGTCCAGCGGCGCGCGGTCGGCGACGATGGCGTTGACCGGCGCGTCAGGATCCGCGTAGCCGATCGACAGTCCGCAATAGAGCGTCCAATCCTTCGGCGCCTCCAGAACCTCGGCGACGGTGTTGGCGAAATTGCACCAGCTTATCTGGGCGCAGCTGTCCAGACCGGCTTCACGCGCGAGCAGCATCACGGTCTGGATGAAGCAGCCGAGATCCGCCCATTGCGAGGGCCCCATTCCGTTTTCGATAAAGGTGAACATCGCCACGGGCGCGCCGAAACACTGCATGTTGCGATAGACGTAACGCAGCCGCCCCTCGCGATCTTCCCGAGGCACGCCAACGGCGGTGTATTGCCGTTCCGCGCACATGCTCCGCCGCGACAGATACGGCTCCTTCAAGTTTTCCGGATAGATCGGATAATCCAGCGGATGATCGAATTGCGGCGGGACCGTGGCGCGCTCACGCATGACGCTCTTGAGCCTTTCCAGCGTGTCGCCCGTGACCACCCGCACCAGCCAGGGCTGGATATTACTGTTCGATGGGGCTCGGGCCGCCGTATCGACGATCCAGCGCAGGGTTTCGAAAGGGACGGGCTTATCCAGAAAGGCACGGACTGACCGGCGGGAAAGAACGGCGTCGGTAACGTTCATCTTCACTCCAGGGAATCTCAATTTTGTTGTGGTCATGAAAGGTAGAACAGAGAAACGGGGACGGCTATTGGAATTCGTGTCAAGCACCAGCCCGAATGAAGCTAAGAGTTGATAGCAAGATGAACTTATAGATCTAAAGGCGTGGAGGGAATAACCCGGCGGCGTCGACTACAACGCATATGAAGTCAATCCGAAGGAATGCGTTTGTGTCGTTTTTCCGTTTCAGTGGCGCGTTTTGCTTAATTTGTGTTGCGGCCGCCAGTTTTGTATCGCCCGT
Source organism: uncultured Alphaproteobacteria bacterium (assembly GCA_963821875.1). Taxonomy (GTDB): domain Bacteria; phylum Pseudomonadota; class Alphaproteobacteria; order CAVTAV01; family CAVTAV01; genus CAVTAV01. Next base: position 2,377,905 of record CAWGFE010000002.1, on the reverse strand, counting down.
TCAAGCGCAAACCAAGGCCACCAAGACTTCACTCGCCTATGTCATCGATCAGCTCTATCCGCCGATCCCCGATCTGCAGGAGCGGCCTTACAAGTTCCGCATCGGGATGGTGGTGGGTGTCGTGCCGGCCTTCGAGGGATCCAGCGACCTTCGTTTCCGCTATTCGCCTCTCATCGACGTCACCTATCGCGACCGGATTTTCCTGAATACCAACCGGCTGCGTTTCAACTTCATGCCCAAAGGGCGTATCCGCGCCGGATTTCAGTTGAAATACCATTCGGGCCGCAAGGAACGGCTGACCGAGGATCTCAAAGGCCTTGGGGACGTTGGCGCGTCGCTCGATGCGGGCGTCTATATCGAGGCGCGCATCTTCAAGGGCACGGTGATTTCGGCCGACTTCAGCCACGATATCGCCAGCGGCCATAAAAGCTGGATCGGAAAGTTTCTGCTGGGACAGGGGCTGTATCAAGACGACAACACGCTCATCGGCGCCGGGCTGGAGACTCATTGGGCCGGCGGTGGCTATATGAATACCTATTTCGGCGTGAACGCCGCGCAATCAGCGGCATCGGGCCTGCCCATCTTCAAGGCCCATTCCGGCTTCAAGGATGTCGGCCTGCTGCTCTATTGGCGTCAGGACCTGACCAAACACATCTCGCTGGTCACCAACATCACCTTCCGGCACATGCTGGACAGCGCCAACGACAGTCCGATCGTGATCCAGCGCGGTAACCCGAAGCAGTTCATCAGCAGTTTCGCGGTTCGCTACGCGTTTTAGGGGCCGTACTCGTCCGGCGTGACAGCATCGCCGGCCGCGAACGACGTTGATCCGCAAAGAGTTGTAGTTAAACTGTCGGGACCGACGGTCGTACAGCCGCTCGTCCGGCGCGGGGCGGGCGGATTCGCCTGTCCGCTTGAGAGGATGTTTTGATGGACAGCGAACCGTTGTTGCCGGACCTGTTGGACCACTGGGCCGAGGCCCGTCCGGATCAACCGGCGCTGTTCTTCGTCGACGGACCGGAATGGACGTGGGGGGATCTGCAAACCCGGGTCCGCGGACATGCCCGTGCGCTTCAAAATCTGGGTGTCGCTCAAGGGGACCTCGTTCTCAGCTGGATGCCGAACGGGCCGATCGCTGTCTTGAACCTTCTGGCGCTGGTGAGCCTTGGCGCGGTCTATGTTCCGATCAACACGAGCTATCGGGGCGGTCTGTTGGGCCATGTCCTGCGTAATTCCGGCGCCCGATTGATGATCACCCACGGCGAGTTGGTCCACAGGCTCGCGGATGTCGATCCTGCGGCGCTGGACACCGTGGTCGTCATCGGGCCGGAACGCCGCAATCTGCCCGGGATCCGCCTTCTGGATCAGGCCGTTCTCACCAGCGACGGCGCCGCCCCGACGCCGCCCGTACAGCCCGTGGCGCCCTGGGATACGGCCATGATCATCTATACCTCGGGTACGACCGGGCCTTCCAAGGGCGTCTTGTCGAGCCACCGGCATCTAATCGCCGGAGCGAGGGGGTTCCGCAATGTCGGCCCGGAGGACCGGAATCTCACGGCCTTGCCCATGTTTCATGTCGGCGGCGTCTGGGGCATCACCTGGGCCGTGCTGTATGGCAGTTCTGCTGTCGTCGCCACTGGGTTCAGCACCCGTGAGTTCTGGCCGCTGGTCCGCCGGTACGGCATTACCACCACCGGCTTGCTTGGATCGATGGTCGATTTCCTGAACGGCCTGCCGCCGTCTGGGGATGAACGTCACCATGGATTGCAAAGCGTCATCATCGCGCCATACGGTCCCGCCGCCATCCGTTTCGCCGAGCGCTATGGCGTGCCGGTCTATACCGAATTCAACATGAGCGAACTTTCGGTTCCGCTGTTTGCCGGGCCAAATCCAAATATCGTCGGCACCTGCGGCACACCGGCTCCGGGCGTGGAATTGCGAATTGTAGATGAGCATGACGAAGTCGTGCCGGACGGAGAGACCGGCGAGCTTATCCTGCGGATGGATCGCCCCTGGACGATCAGTCATGGCTATCACAACGATCCCGAGGCGACCGCCGCAACCTGGCGCAACGGATGGTTCCACACCGGCGATCTGTTTCGTAAAGATGCGGAGGGGCACTATCATTTCGTCGATCGCGCCAAGGATTCTATTCGGCGGCGCGGCGAGAATATCTCGTCTTTCGAGGTCGAAAGCGCTCTGCTGGAATATCCGGGCGTAGCGGAGGCCGCGGCGGTCGGCGTTCCGGCGCCCGAAGGCAGCGAGCAGGAAGTGATGGCGGTGATCCACCCCGCAGAGGGAAAAGAGGTCGATCCCCAGGCGTTGCTGGCCTTTCTGGAATCCCGCCTGGCGCATTTCATGATCCCGCGTTACGTGCGGATCGTAGCCGATCTGCCCCGAACGCCCACGCAAAAGGTGCAGAAGCATCGTTTGCGGGAGGAGGGGATTACCTCCGATAGCTGGGACCGCGAAGCGGCCGGCATTTCAATTCGTCGCGAAAGACTGGAGACCCGGGGATGAACGGCGCACGGCAAGGCCCCTTGTCGGGTCTCAAAGTTCTTGAATTCGCCGGTCTCGGACCAGCCCCGGTGTGCGGCATGTTGCTGTCCGATCTGGGCGCGGACGTCGTGAGGATCGATCGTCCGGGCACGGAGTACGACCGGTTCACGGTCGAGACGCGCGGGCGCCGATCCGTTGCACTCGATTTGAAGAGCGAGCCGGACCGGGAAACAGCTCTGCGGCTGATCGAACGCGCCGATCTGTTGATCGAAGGATTCCGGCCCGGCGTCATGGAGCGTCTGGGGCTTGGACCGGATACGGCGCTCGTCCGCAATCCGAAGCTGGTCTATGGGCGGATGACCGGGTGGGGGCAGACGGGTCCCTATGCTTCAATGGCCGGCCATGACATCAACTACATCGCGATAACCGGGGCTTTGCACGCGATTGGCCCGGCCGATCATCCCGTGCCGCCGCTCAATCTCGTGGGCGATTTCGGAGGCGGCGCTCTTTATCTGGCATTTGGATTGTTGGCGGCCCTGCGCCACGCCGAACAAACGGGCGAAGGGCAGGTGCTCGATTGCGCGATGAGCGACGGTACGATCAGCCTGATGGGCCTGCTCTACGGTCATTTCGTACGCGGAGACTGGAAGGACCGGCGCGGCTCGAACATCATCGATGGCGGGGCGCATTTCTATAATTGCTATCGCTGTTCGGACGGCCACTGGATCGCGCTGGGTGCGATAGAGCCGCAGTTCTACACCACGCTTCTCGAACGGGCGGAGATAGACGATCCGGCCTTCACGGCGCAGATGGACCAGACCGCCTGGCCCGATCTCAGGGAGCGGCTTGCGGCCGTGATTGCGCAACGAACACGGGCGGATTGGTGCGCGCTACTCGAAGGAACCGATGCCTGCTTTGCGCCTGTTTTGTCGCTGGCCGAAGCGCCGCAGCATCCGCACAATGTGGCGCGAAAGGCCTTCACCGACGTTGATGGCGTTGTGCAGCCGTCGCCGGCGCCACGCTTTTCCAAAACCCCGGGGGAAATTCAGGGACCACCGGTTGATGCCGGTCAGGGGGCGGAATCCGTGTTTGCCGACTGGTCAGTGGATCCCGTGCAGGAATAAGAGGCTGAGGCTTGAGACCTAGAATGGCCTGTCGCCGTTGATCGCGACCCTGTGCATCACCCGGCGATGGCCCGTATAGTCGTTCAGCGCATAATGCAGGGTTGCCCGGTTGTCCCAGAAAGCGATATCGCCCGCCTTCCATCGATAGCGACAGGTGAATTCCTCGCGGGTCGCCTGCTGCATCAGGAAATCGATCAGGGGTTTGCTCTCTTCCTCGGTCATGTCCTTGAAGCGCGGCGTGAACAGGCCGCTGACAAAAAGCAGCTTGCGTCCCGTCTCGGGATGGGTGCGGATCAGCGGATGTTCGGTCTCGTATTCGGCCGTTGTGTTGGGGCTGGACTTCACTGAGGAATCCTTGCTCCAGTCCTGCGAATAAAGGCCGTAGATCTTGGCCGGGGTGTGTATCATCGTCAGCGGCTCGAGCATGGCCCGCATGCCGTCCGACAGGGTCTCGAAGGCGAGGTACTGGTTCGACCAGAGCGTATCCCCACCCACAGGCGGCACTTCCAGGGCATAAAGGATCGAGCCGAGCGGTGGCTCTTCGAGATAAGTCACGTCGCCATGCCAGGCGCCGCCGAAATTGCGCTCGTCCTCCGGTTCCTTCCGGACCTCGATCATCTCGGGATAATCGTCCATTCCCTTGACCTGGTCATGGAGGTTGAGCGTGCCGAAACGCCGTGCGAAGGCGAGTTGCTGTTCAGGTGTAATGTCCTGGTCATGAAAGAAGATGACGAGATGATCGAGCAGCGCCTGGCGGATCTCCGCGATCACGTCGTCGTCGAGATCCTGCGAAAGATCGACGCCCCCGATTTCCGCGCCGAGAGACGCCGCTATCGGCTCCACCTTGAGCCGGTTTTTTGTCGTTGCGGTCATCGTACGCTTACTCCTTTCCGGCTTGGGGCGGCTTAGGCCTTTACCGGTTCAAGCTGGCGATCAACGAAAGCCGCTGCGATCAAGGCCAGCGCCGCCGCCGCCAGGGCCGCAAAATAGGCGAAAAAGCTGTTTCCCGCCAGATTGAGCAGCCAGCCTCCCGAAAAGACCATTGCAATGCCGCCGCCGCGGCCCACCGTCAGAATAAAGCCGATCCCGCCCGAACGGCAGCTTTCCGGATACCCTTGCGCCATCACGGCGTAAAAGACCGCGATGACCAGGCTGACCGCGCCGGCCGCCAATCCGATCAGCCCATCGATGACCACCCGGGCGGCGAGACTTGGCTGGCCTCGCATTGGCTCTACCATGGCGGCAAGCGCGACAATTGCGCAGAAGGTCACGATCGTGCAAGCGATGGTGACGGATCGCGATCCGAACCGGCGCGCGAACCAGCCTGCCGAAATACCGCCGATCACGGATATCACGCCGAGCACGAAACTCGCCCGCAACGCCTGATTGAGCGTGAAGCCCGAAGACGTCAGGAATTCGGGCGCCCAGCTGGAGAGCCCGTAGACGAAGGCGAGACAGGCAGAGAAACTGATCGCCATGCCCCAGTTGAGGCGCGTGTTGCTTCGGTGAAATATGCCTATCGGCTTTTCTCCGGCAGCCTGCTGTGCGTTGCTCGGCGGCTCGGGTATGAGGTCGATGTCGGGGTCGATCACGCGTGCGGCGCTTTTCTGAGCAGCCGGCTTACGCCCCTTGGCCATCAGGAAATTCGGCGCTTCGCGGAGCGCTGACAGGGTGAGGGTGCCGAGAAGGATCGACGCTATGCCGAAGATCACGAAGGTGCCGCGCCAACCGTAGTCGATCAGCAGGATCGGCACGATCGCCGCGCTGACAGATTGACCGACCGGAACGCCAACGGCCAAGACCGCAATGACGTAGGTTCGCGAGCGGGCCGGCACCCAGTCGCTCGCCAGAGCTATCGCGTTCGGATAGGCCGCGCCAAATCCCAATCCGCCCAGAGCGCGGGCTGCCGCCATCGCCCAGACGCCATTGGTGTAGGACGCGCCGATCGTTGAGAGACCAAAGATCACGCACGCCAGGAAGAGCGTGTTCAGGCGCCCGATTCGGTCGCCCAGCAAGCCGCCGAAGATGGATCCGAAAGCCATGCCAAACAGCGCCGCGGCGAGGGCTGAGCCGAACTGCGAACGGTCTATCCCCCACTCATGAATGATCAACGGGGTCACAAGCGACAGCGACTGCAGGTCGATCCCCTCGACCATCAACATCGCGAGGGCGAAGCCTGCGACCAGGAATTGGAAGGGCTTCATTGGTGCGCGTGCAATAGCCGCGCCGAAACTCATCTGCATAAGAAGAGACCCCCAAGAGTAGCCTCTTCCAGGAGAGGGCTGCCTTTGGAAGGGATAATGTCAGAGGCCGGTGAGGCCGTCCAGCTTCGGCGAAAAACTGGCGGGCCACGACCGATAGTGATGATCACTACGTTTACGCTATAGCGACCTAACGCCCGCTATGGCTTTCGTACCGTTGGATCGCCTCGCCCGGCCAGCCGGCGAATTCAAGCTGGCGGTGCGAATGTCCCGTTCGGAAATGCGTTTTCGACCATATTCAGAAATGCACGCACCTTGGCGCCGACCAGCCTGCGGGAACTTTGCAGTGCCCAGATTTCCACAGGCGGCGCCTCGACTGGCCCCCAAAGCGCGAGCCGGCCTGTGTCCAGATCACCCCCCACCAGCAATTTCGGCAACATCGCTGCCCCGACACCGACCAGCACCGCATCGCGCACCATGAGCAGCGAGGACAGGCGCAACACGGGCAGCGGCTGAAGCGCCAAGCTCCTCTCCCCGTCAGACCGCAGGCGCCAGATTGTGTCCGGCGGCATTCCACTGAGCGTGACGGCTTTCACCGCCATATCTCCGGTCTTTGGGCGGCTCGTCGGACGCGGCAGGCCGGGATGGGCGACGATCAGGCGTTCGTCGTACAAGAAGCGGCGGCCGACCAGGCGATCGTCCGGCGAGGGGTCGACGCGAATGACCATATCATAATCGTCCTCTACCGGATCGACCTTGCGATCCTCGGCGACGATTTCGAGCCTGACCTCCGGATAGGCGAGAGCGAAGCGCGCGCCGATGCGGCCAAGCGCGACATGCGCGATGACGACCGGTGCGCTGATCCGAAGCCTGCCTCGCGGGGTCGCCGCGCCGAGCACGACCGCCTCTTTCGCTTCCGCGATCTCGAAAAGCGGCCCGCTGGTCCTGTCGTGCAGCGCTCGCCCCTCTTCCGTCAGTCGCAGATTTTGCGATCCGCGCTCGATCAGCCGGACCCCGAGGCTCTGCTCCAGTTCGGCGACACGACGCGATAACGTTGCCTTCGAGCGGCTGGAGGCACGGCTGGCGCGGCCAAAGCCACCATGCACGGCCACCAGATTGAAATCGGATAGAGCCTGCAGATCCAAGGCAGCGTTCCGTATTCGAGACGAGGCGTCATGATATTGGCACCTTAAACGCAAAAATAAAACGGATATCTTTCTACTCGATGCGGACGATCCGCGAACATGAAGAGGAGTAGAAAGTCATGAGCATTCTCGTTACCGGCAGCACCGGCACCGTCGGCGCCCAGGTTCTCGCTCGCCTCCAGAGCAAGGGCATTGAGGTGCGCGCGCTCACCCGGTCGCCTGACAAGGCGTCTTTTCCTTCGGGAGTAACGCCCGTCCGCGGCGATCTGGCCGATGTGGATTTGGTTCGCGCCGCGCTGGACGGGGTCGACATCTTGTTCCTGCTGGTTCCCAATGTCGCCGACGAACTGACCCAGGCCATGCTGACACTCGCCGTCGCGCGCGATGCCGGCGTCAAGGGCATCGTCTATTTGTCGGTGTTCAAGGGCGCGGACTTTGCCGACGTGCCTCACTTTGCCGGCAAGCACACAGCCGAGCGGATGATTGAAGCGCTGGATCTTCCGGCGACAGTCCTCAGGCCCGCTTATTTCATCCAGAACGACCTCCGGCTGAAAGAGTCGCTGACGAAGTTCGGTGTCTACGGCATGCCGATCGGCTCAAAGGGCGTGTCGATGATCGACATTCGAGATATCGGTGAGGCGGCGGCAATTGAATTGCTGCGTCGCGCGCGCAGCGATGCCCCGCTGGCTCGCGAGACATACACGCTGGCCGGGCCGGAGAGCGTCACCGGCGATGGTGTCGCATCGATCTGGAGCAAGGCGCTGGGCCGTGAAATCCGCTATGGCGGCGACGATCTCGCCGCGATGGAGGAGCGCCTCAAATCGGCGATGCCGGCGCGGCATGCGCTCGACCTGCGCCTGATGATGGGCCGCTACCAGAGCGATGGCGCCGTCTCGACCAAGGATGATGTGAGCCGCCTTACCACATTGCTCGGCCATGCGCCGCGTACCTATCGCGATTTCGCAAAGGACGCCGCCGCACTGTGGACTGGGGCCTGACCCCGATAGCCTCGATGCTGCCGCCGTGATTCCATGCGGCATCGAGGCCATCGTTTTAACACACGCTCGCAAAGTTCCCGTGCTCGCCGTTCGAAGCACGCTTTGGGCCGATTTGAACGAACGGCTGGCTTCGGAACCAGCGTTTGCTGGCTCCGGCGGCAATGATGGCGCATTGCCGCCGAGAATCTCCGTCACCAAGCGGCATCGAGAATGCCAATTCTACGCCACGGCCACTCTCCACACACTTTGATGCAGGCCGCGACCGATGATGATGAGCATTACCAGTACGTCTTAGCCCTCTAATTCCAAAGGGTCTTTCCGCGCCCGTGCGGAAACCGGCGGGCTTTGGCGGCACCCGGGCAGGGATCGGCGGCTTATCGGATATTCGGCGAGGTGTCGGCCGCTATATAGCACTGCTATAGACATGCACGTATAGCAGTGCTATATAGCTGCATGGACACACGTGACACCTTGCTCAATGCGGCTTTGAAGGTTCTGGAGGAAGACGGCGAGGCCCTGTTCTCGACGCGCAAAGTCTGCGCCATCGCGAACGTGACTGCGCCGACGCTCTATCATTACTATGGCAGCGCCGATGGGCTTCTGAGCGCCGCCATTGCGGAGGCCTTTGCCCAATTCCTCGAAAGCAAGAAGGCGGCGACCCAATCCGTCGATCCGGTGAAGGCGCTGCGTGAGGGCTGGGACGACTACGTGCGCTTCTCGGCAGTACGTCCGCGGCTCTACGCGGCGATGATGAGCCGCGTTCTCGACGGCGCTGACATCCCTGCCGCCGAGCAGGCCTTCGCGCTCCTGATCGCGCGCATCGCGGCCATCGCCACCGAGGGGCGGCTCGCGCTGACGGTCGAGGCGGCTGCCGATCTCATGTGGGCATCTGCGAGCGCTGCGTCCTTGCTTCACGTCACGGCCCGGCTGCGCAAGGTGGCGCCACCCACGTCTGCGGTCCTTGAGCAAATCCGCGAGAACGCCCTGCGGTCCATCCTGAAATCCGAACCGAAAGGCCGATCACAGTGAAAATTCTCGTCACGGGAGGCACCGGCCTGCTCGGCGGCCGCCTGATCCCGAAGCTCGTGGTCGACGGCCACCAGGTTTTCGCCCTTACGCGCTCCGACGCCTCTCACGCCAGACTGGAGGCCATGGGGGCGACGCCATTCGTCGCCGATCTGGAAAGCGGCACGCCGCTGGCCGTGCCCGCGAGCGACGCCGTTGTGCATGCGGCCGCCCTGTTCCGCTTTTCAGGGCCGCGCGCGCCCTTTTTCCGGACCAACGTCGATGGCACCCAGGCCCTGCTGACGGCAAGCGAATCTGTCGGCGCGAAGACATTCGTCTACATCAGCGCGGCTGGGATCATCATGGATGACCGCGGCACGCCCATCCGCAATGCCGATGAGCGCGCGCCGACATTCCCGGACCACTTTTGCGCCTATCTGGCAAGCAAGGCACGGGCAGAATCCTTGGTTCTGGCGGCGAACAGACCGGGCTTTCGCACGATCGCGCTTCGCCCCCCGGCTCTCTGGGGGCCGGGCGATCCGTTCAGCCGGGCGCTTCCCGAAGCCATCAGATCCGGGCAGTTCGCTTTCGTCGACCGCGGCGACTATGCCTTTTCGACCTGTCATGTCGACAATGTCATTGAAGCTATAAAATGCGCTCTTGAACACGGCAAAGGTGGCCGGTCCTACTTCATCAAAGACCGGGAAGAGCTGACCTTCCGCGAGTTCGTCGCGGGGCTTGCCAGCGTACAAGGTCTATCCATCGAAAAGCTGCGCTCAATGCCCTACTGGCTTGTATCGGCTGTCGGCCGGATGTTCGACACTTTCTGGGCTGTCGTGCGCAAAAACGGCGATCCACCGATCTCGCGTTCGCTGATACGCATGATCGGGCGCGCGTTCACCGTCAACGATGCCGCTGCCCGTCGAGAGTTGGGTTATGTCGGCAGAACCCCACGCGCAGCCGGCTTGCAAAGCTACGAGAAACCGTCCGCTCGGCGATAGGGCGTTGGCGGATGGGGTGGGATTCGAACCCACGGTGACGTTACCGCCACGCCGGTTTTCAAGACCGGTGCCTTAAACCGCTCGGCCACCCATCCGGATCATCTGCATGATGTGCGGACACTGCTACCACAGCAGCGCCACGATGCGATAGATCATTGCAATTGGGCCGTGCGATACTGGACAGCGACCGTCCGGTGAGGGGGCAGACCGTCCCGAAGCTCGCGCGAGGCGGGGAGACAGACGGCGGCTATGATTTAGTCAGCAAAGGTGTCAGAGCGACTACCAGTGATATACCAGGCCCAATCGGAACGTATCGGCTGAGGGATTTACGCTAACGTCGTAAGTCGAGACACCGTCGGTCAACGTGTAGACATAGTTCTTGTAGTTCGTGTGCAGATAATCGCCACGGATGCTAAAGCCGCCGGAAATAGGAAGTTCCAGACCGCCGCCATACCGGAAGCCGTTGATGTTGTGGTGGAGTTTAACGGCGAGGGGCGCGGCCGGATCACTGATATCCGTGACGGTCGTGGTCAACCAACTCTTCACCCAACCGAGGCTCCCGTAAAGAAAGACGGAGTTCCCGAACGTATATCCATAGCGAGCGAGGAAACCCAGACTTCGTCTGAACTTCGTCGAGGCTGTATAATCTGAAGGGATATATCCGGCGTCTGTGAGCAGAGGCCCCCACCAAGTCTCGTCCGACCAGACTTCCTTTGACGATTGTAAGGAAAAATCGCCTTCGAGGGCCAGGATCCAGCCCTGAGACTCATATGCGTAGCCGGCAACGACCGTGCCGCCGACACCATTCTCCTTGGCGAATTGAGCCTTAATATTACTCGTCTCGGCTTTCGCCCGGTCAATGTCGTCGCTGAACAGCACGCCTGTGTAGATACCGTCAAGCCTCGGTTTAGCTATCGTGGACGACGAAGCGAGCAAGGCAATCGATACGACTAAGACGAAATATGTGAGTTTCATGCTAATGACCCCATTAGGATTGTCGCCAATAGCTAGGCCAATCGAGTCATGAGGCGAAAATGTAAACAAAACGCAAAGCAAGGGTTGTGGAGTTGCGATGGCAATCTTGAGGCAGGAGATATAGCGGACAAAAAAAACGGCGACCCCGAAGGGCCGCCGAGCAGGAGGGTGTGTGAGGTCACAACGGGATCTGGGGGTGTGTGACCTCACACAATTGAACGCCCCGTCATCGGGACTGGGAATCCACAGCAGGCAGTACGGCGGCTTCCCGGATACAACAGAGCGTCCAACAACGCGTATCCGGTCGGAGTAGTGCACACGGCGTGCCAATGCAGCTGCCAGGCGCGAAATTGTTTTATTTCAATTGGTTAATCGATCAGAGGTTGTATTTCGCCAGACGCCACATCCATAAATATCGTCACGAAACCTGACACGCTCGAACGCCCTGTCCTGAAGTGAGACAGGACTTGTGCCGAAATGGCCCGGACCGGCCGGAAAACCAGCCTATATTGCGCGTTTATAAGCAAAAAGGCCGTGTTTGGGACTATATGTATGCGGTACACAATGCTATGTTCGGCGCGAATGGTGCGTCGGGAACCTTGGGCAGGCGACGGTGTAAGGGAAGCATATGGGGTTACGTAGGGCCTCGATCGCTCTGGTGCTGGCGGCGGGATTTACGGCCGCCGGGATCGGATCGGCACCCGGAAACGCGGAAGAGAAGGCCAGCACGCCTTCCTTCCAGGATTGGCTACAGGGCGTACGTCAGGATGCGCTGGACAAGGGCATCAGCAAGGGAACTGTCGACAAGGCGCTCGCCGGGCTTGAAATCGTTCCCCGCGTCGTTGAACTCGACAACGCTCAGCCCGAATTTACCCAGACCTTTCAGGACTATATTTCCCGGCGGCTGACGCCGAAACGTATCGAATTCGGCCGGAAGCAGACGGCAAGCGAGGCGAAGACGCTCGACGCCGTCGCCAAGGCTTACGGCGTCCAGGCCCGGTTCATCGCCGCGATCTGGGGGGTCGAGACCAATTTCGGCCGCATAACCGGCTCCTATCAGGTCGTTCCGTCGCTGGCCACGCTGGCCTATACGTCGAATGGCCGCCGCGGGGCCTATTTCCGCTCGGAACTGATCGACGCTCTAAAGATCGTGGATGAAGGGCATATCGATCTGGCGCATATGAAAGGCTCCTGGGCCGGCGCGATGGGGCAGGGCCAGTTCATGCCTTCGAGCTTCCTCGTCTATGCACGCGATTTCGACGGGGACGGGCGCAAGGATATCTGGGACGATCCGGCCGATGTTTTCGCATCGATCGCGAATTACCTCAAAGTTCATGGCTGGCGCGACGATTTGACATGGGGACGCCGCGTCCGTCTGCCTGCAGGTTTTGACGTCAAGGCACTCGGTCTCGAGCAGGAAACGCCGCCCAAGACGTGCTCGCGGGCGCTCAAGGAACATACGCGCATGCTGCCTCTGAGCCGCTGGCAGGAACTCGGCGTACGCCGGCTCGACGGACGGGATCTGCCGGTCCGCGACGTGAAAGCGTCCCTGGTTCAGCCGGGCGGCAAGGACGGCCCGGCCTTCCTGACCTACGCAAACTATCGATCGATCCTGCGATACAACTGTTCCAACTTCTATGCGATCGCGGTCGGCATGTTGTCCGACGCGTTGTAGGAGACGATGACGGGATACTCGACCAGGGGAGGGGTGAGATTTGCCGTTTTGGCGGCGGCTGCGCTTGCGCTTGCGGGATGCGGAACCACCCATCGCGAAGAGGGCTTTCCGACCGTCTCGGCGAACGGAGGCTATAAGATCGGCAACCCCTACACGGTCAACGGCGTCACCTATCATCCCAAGATCGATCCAGGCTATGACCAGGTCGGCATCGCCTCGTGGTATGGCCCGCAGTTCCATGGGCGCTATACGGCGAATGGCGAAAAATTCGATATGAACAAGCTGACGGCGGCGCATCGGACTTTGCCGATGCCGAGCTATGTCCGCGTCACCAATCTCCAGAACGGCCGATCGCTCGTCCTCCGCGTGAACGACCGGGGGCCCTTTGCGAAAAACCGGATTATCGACGTGTCGCGCCGCGCCGCTCAGCTTCTCGGCTTCGAACGGTCGGGCACCGCGCGTGTCCGCGTGCAGGCTGTCGACAGCAAGGCCGACGCGCCCGAGACGCTGCCGCCCGCCGTGCCGGACAATAGCGTCGTCGCAGACCGCGTTGCGCAGACGACGGCATCATCCAATGACTCGGTTGCCGTGGCAAGCCTTCCACCGCGGCAGCGCGCAACGACGACAGCGGGGACGACCGGAGCGTCACCCCCCGGCGTTTTCGTTCAGCTGGGGGCTTTCGGCACGCACCGGAAGGCCGAGCAGATCCGGGACCGCGCAGCGGCGCTTGGGCCCGCCATTGTGGAACCTGTGAAAATCAAGGGGCAGACCCTATACAGGGTGCGCCTCGGGCCGTATGGTTCGGACCGAGAAGCCGAAGGCGCCCGCGCCGAAGTGAGCGCACAAGGGTTTCCCAACGCCACCATTGTGAATGACTGACGCCTGGCGTCCTTTATGACCTTGTGTCCTTGTGACCTTCAGCTGAGACCGAGCGAGTATCTGATCATGCGAAGTTTTTCTCTCTCTACCGTTTTCCGTTCCGTTCGTGGCCTGCGCATCGCGGGTTTTGTCGCTGCCGCGATCGCCGTTTTCGTCATTGCGGCGCCCGATCACGCGGCACTGGCCCAGGCGACTTTCGACACCAAGGCGAAGCACGCCATTCTGCTCGACTTCAACACGAACACGATCCTGTTCGAGAAGAACGCCGACGAGAGGATGCCGCCGGCCTCGCTGGCTAAGATGATGACGGCCCATATTCTCTTCAACGAATTGAAGAAGGGAACCATAAAACTCACTGATACCACGACGGTTTCCAAGGATGCCTGGCGCAAGTGGAATCAGCGCAAGGGCGCATCCATGATGTGGGTGAGCGCCGGCGAGAAAGTCTCGGTCGAGGATCTGATCCGGGGCATCGTTATTCAGTCCGGCAATGACGCCTGCACGGTCGTCGCGGAAATGCTGGCCGGTAGCGAATCGCACTTCGCGGATTGGATGAATGACGAGGCGAAAAAGATTGGCATGACGAACACGCATTACACCAATGCGTCCGGCTGGCCGAACCCCGACGAATACACGACGGCGCACGACCTCGTGAAGCTGGCTGCTTACACGATCCGGCAAACGCCGGAGTACTATCATTTCTATTCGGAGAAGTCGTTCACCTACGGCAAGTCGCTGGACGGCAAGCCGATCACGCAGCCCAATCGTAACCCGCTACTGTTCAACACGCCCGGCGCGGACGGCCTGAAAACGGGCCACACAGAACAGGCCGGCTACGGTCTTGCCGGCTCGGCCATCCGTGACGGACGCCGTCTGATCGAGGTGATGGCCGGAATGCATAGCGTGGCCGAGCGGGCCTCCGAAGGTCAGGCGCTGATGGAGTGGGGCTTCCGCAACTTCAAGGACTACAAGCTGCTGACCGCCGGTCAGAAGATCGAGAATGCGCGGGTCTGGTTGGGCGATGCCCCCGGCGTCGACCTGATCGCGCCGAAGGATCTGACAGTGTCGATGAGCCGGTCGGCGCGGCGCAACATGAAGGTTACGCTCGAATATAATTCGCCGATCCCGGCGCCGATCGCCAAGGGCCAGCAGATCGCCACCCTTAAGGTCCAGGCGCCGGACTACAAGACGATGGATGTTCCGCTCATTGCCGGAGATAATGTTGGTCAACTCGGATTTTTGGGCCGGGTAGGGGCCGCGCTGCATTATCTCGTGATGGGCCGCTCGAGCCTCTAACCGCCGTCTGTCGCAATCGGGCCGTTGGGCCCGTCCAAGGAGGCTTCATGGACTCTGCGGACAGAGGACGTTTCATAAGTCTTGAAGGCGGCGAGGGCGCAGGCAAATCGACGCAGGTTCGCCTGTTATGCGCCAAGCTCCGCGAAGCCGGATGCATCGTAGCCCAGACCCGCGAGCCCGGCGGTACGCCCGGCGCGGAAGCCATTCGCGATCTTTTGGTAACCGGCGATGGCGACCGATGGGACGCGATGACCGAGGCACTTCTGCATTTCGCCGCGCGGCGCGATCACGTCGAAAAGCTGATCCGGCCTGCGCTCGATGCGGGCGACTGGGTGGTGAGTGATCGCTTCGCGGATTCGACCATGGCCTATCAGGGATATGCTCAGCGTCTCGGGAAGGAAACGGTGGACGAACTCGGACATCTTGCGATTCAGGATTTCAAGCCTGATCTGACGATCATCCTGGATCTTTCGCCCGAAGACGGCTTGGCCCGCGTCGACGAACGCCACGCCGGCAAGACCGAGGGTGTCGTCGAGGATCGTTACGAACGCATGGGGCACGATTTTCACAAGTGCCTCCGGGATGCCTTTCTGGATATCGCCAGGCGCGAACCGGATCGCTGTGTCGTGGTCGATGCCCGGGGCACGCCCGAAGCCGTGGCGTCTTCGATCTGGGAGCAGGTGACCCGACGTTTCGCCAAGGAACTTCGGATCGCCGCATGAGTGCCGGGGACACCGAGCAAACCGCCGAAATCGTTCATCCGCGCGAAGCCCATTCGCTGATCGGTCATGAGCGCGCCGAAGCCGCGCTTCTGGAAGCCTACCGAAGCGGTCGGCTGGCTCATGCCTGGCTGATTACTGGGCCGCGCGGCATCGGCAAGGCGACGCTCGCCTATCGGTTCGCGCGCTTTATGCTCGCGCAAATGCCCGTAGCGGAGCATGAGACTCTGTCGCTCCCGAGCGATCACGTGACTTTCCAGCGCGTGGCGGCAGGCGGTCATGGCGATCTGATGGCGCTTGAGCGCGCGGCCGATGACAAGACCGGCCGAATGCGCGCCGAGATCGTTGTCGATGACGTTCGCAAGCTACATCGCTTCTTCACCATGACCTCGGCGGAAACGCCGTGGCGCATCGCGATCGTCGACAGCGCCGACGAGATGAACCGCAATGCCGCCAATGCCTTGTTAAAGATGCTTGAAGAGCCGCCCGAACGCGGAATTCTACTGCTGATCGCCCATGCGCCGGGCCGGTTGCTGCCGACGATCCGGTCCCGCTGCCGGCGGCTGGATCTGCGGCCCCTGAGCGTAGAGACCGTCGCCGACGTTATCGCCTTGCGTCGGCCGGACATTCATGGAGATGAGCGTTTGGCCCTGGCGCATCTCTCGGGCGGATCGCCGGGCAGGGCGCTGGAAATCGCGTCTTCCGGCGGGATTTCGTTCTATCAGGACCTGACCGGCCATCTGGAAAAGCTCCCCAGGGTGGATATTCCGGCCCTGTATAGTTTCGCGGACAAGATCGCCGACAAGAACAATAGCGGGACGTTCCGCATCTTCGCGACGCTACTGGAAGACTGGTTCTCGCGCATGATCCTGTCCGCCGCGGCCGGTCCGCAAGCGCTCGCCTTGGGCCACGAAATGGACGCGCGGGACAGGGCTCTGATGGCCCGTTTCGCCGCCGCCCGGCCGCTCGATCGTTGGCTTGCGTTGCGCGACGAATTGCTCTCGTTGTTCGCCCAGGCGGAGGGACTGAAACTCGATCAGCGTCAGGTCGTTGTCGACTGCTTCACAAGGCTTCAGCGCGCGCTATCTTGACGCAATACGGGATCTTTCCTGTGGCGCGTTCCCACCATATTTCCTATGGTCCGGGCCGACCACGTTTGCATGGAGCGAAGAATAATGACCGGGAAGCCGGCCTTTTTTGTGACGTCGCCGATCTATTACGTGAACGACGTTCCCCATATCGGACACGCCTATACGACGACGGCGTGCGACGTGCTGGCGCGCTTCAAGCGGCTGGACGGTTTCGACGTTCGGTTTCTGACCGGCACCGACGA
Organism: uncultured Alphaproteobacteria bacterium; assembly: GCA_963821875.1. GTDB lineage: Bacteria > Pseudomonadota > Alphaproteobacteria > CAVTAV01 > CAVTAV01 > CAVTAV01. Next base: position 2,361,055 of record CAWGFE010000002.1, on the reverse strand, counting down.
GCATGGGCAGAAGGTCGAGAAGGCGGCCAGGGCCGCCGGCGTCACCCCACAAGCGTTCTGCGACCGGGTTTCCGGCCGGTTCCGCGAACTTGCCGAGACGCTGAACATTTCCAACACGAACTTCATCCGGACGACAGAACAGCGCCACACCGACTCCACGCAGGCGCTTTGGAAGAAGCTGGCGGATAACGGCCATATCTATCTGGACCGATATGCCGGATGGTATTCGGTCCGCGACGAGGCGTTTTACGCCGAAAGCGAGCTGACCGAAGGACCGGACGGCGAAAAACGTGGGCCTTTCGGCGTGCCCGTCGAATGGGTCGAGGAAGCGAGCTACTTCTTCCGGCTGTCGGCCTTTCAGGACAAATTGCTCGATTATTTCGAGCAACATCCGGACGCCATTCAGCCGGCGTCGCGGCGCAACGAGGTGCTTAGCTTCATCCGCTCGGGCCTGAAGGATCTTTCGATCTCGCGCACGAGCTTTTCCTGGGGCGTACCGGTGCCGGGCGACGATGCCCACGTCATGTATGTCTGGATCGACGCGCTCACGAACTACATCACCGAGCTTGGCTATCCGAACTGGACCGAAGAGGCCGAGCGGTACTGGGCAAATGCCGTTCATATCGTCGGCAAGGACATTCTGCGCTTCCATGCCGTTTATTGGCCAGCCTTCCTGTTGGGGGCGGGGATTGAGCCCCCCAAAGTAGTCTTTGCCCATGGCTGGTGGACGAGCGAGGGCCATAAGATGTCGAAATCGCTCGGCAATGTGATCGATCCGTTCCAGATGATCGGCGATTATGGCCTGGATTCGTTCCGCTATTTCCTGATGCGGGAAGTGCCGTTCGGCAATGACGGCGACTTCAGCATGGCGAGCTTTTTCAGCCGGGTGAATGCCGAACTCGCCAACAGTTTCGGCAATCTGGCGCAGCGCACGTTGTCGTTCATCGCCAAGAATTGCGGTGGCGAGCTGTATAGAGCGGCTGACGAGACCGACGCCGATCGGGCGTTGCTGGCGGAGGTCGGCGGAAACCTGCTGGAGCAGATGCGGAGTCATATCGACCGGTTCGAGATCCATCTCGCGATCGAGGCCTGGTTGCGCGCGGTCTATGCCGCCAACAAATATATAGACGAACAGGCACCCTGGGCGCTGCGCAAGACGGATCCCGAACGCATGAAGGCCGTTCTGTCGGTTCTGTTCATGGTGATCCGGGATCTGGCGATCCTGATACAGCCCTTCGTGCCCGACGGCGCCCAAAAGGTGCTCGATCAAATGGCGATCGCTGAAAACGAACGTGATTTTGCGGCCTTGGACGACCGCGAATGGTTCGCACGCTTTGTCGATGACGGACGGCGGATCGAAGCGCCGAAGCCGGTTTTCCCGCGAATCGCGGAAGCGGAGACGACCAGTGCTGGTTGACAGCCACTGCCATCTGGATTTCGCCACCTTCAGCGACGATCTCGATGACGTCGTTGCGCGGGCGGGCGCGGCGGGCGTCGGCATGATGGTGACCATCGCGACGTCGATTGAAGGCTGCGGGAGCGCGCGGCGCGTGGCGGAGCGCTATCCAAACGTCTATTGCAGCGTCGGCGTGCATCCCCATGAAGCCAGGACGGACGGCCAGAAGAGCGCCGATCTGCTGGTACGGCTTGCCCGTCACGAGAAGACCGTCGGCATCGGCGAGACCGGGCTCGACTATTACTATGATCACAGTCCGCGCGAGGATCAGCAGATCAGCTTCCGGGCGCATATCGAAGCGGCACGGGAAACCGGACTGCCGTTGATCGTCCATACCCGGGATGCCGACGAGGACACGGCGAATATCCTGTCGGAAGAGATGAAGAAGGGGCCTTACACCGGCCTCATCCATTGCTTTAGCGCGGGCCGCCAACTGGCCGAGACCGCCATCGGTCTCGGGCTCTACATCTCGGTATCCGGCATTGCGACATTCAAGCAGGCCGACGAGCTGCGCCAGACGCTGGCGGGTGTGCCGATGGATCGGCTGCTGGTCGAGACGGATGCACCATATCTCGCGCCGGTGCCGAACCGCGGCAAGCGGAACGAACCGGCTTTCGTCACGCATACGGCTACGCGGCTCGCCGAGATCAAAGGCGTATCCGTCGACGAGATCGCCGAGGCGACGACGGATAATTTCTTCCGTCTGTTCACGCGTGCGGACAGGGCGCTGCTCGCCGCTAAAGGCTGATGTCATGAAGATCACGATACTGGGCAGCGGAACCTCGGGCGGCGTCCCGCGCATCGACGGCTATTGGGGCGCGGCCGATCCGGCCAATCCGAAAAACCGCCGGCGCCGGGTCTCCATTCTGGTCCAGTCCGAGACGACCAACGTCATCGTCGATACGTCGCCGGATTTCCGGCAGCAGTGCCTCGATGCGGGCGTAACCCATGTCGATGGCGTCCTCTATACTCATGATCATGCCGATCATGTTCACGGCATCGACGATCTGAGGACCTTCCGGACCATTCAGGGCAAACGGATCGATATCCATGCGTCCCGCGAGACGCTGGACGTCATCCGAAAGCGTTTCACCTATATCTTCAATCCGGAGGCCGGCTATCGGCCGATCTGCGAGCCCCATGAAATCAAGGGGCCACTGACGATCGGCGACATCGATATCTTGCCGTACGAGCAGCAGCACGGGCCGATCACCTCGCTCGGCTATCGCTTTGGTCCGGTCGCATATTCCACGGATCTCAATGGCTTATCCGAGGATGCTTTTGCGGCGCTTGAGGGAATTGACGTCTGGATCGTCGACGGTCTGCGCTATGATCCGCATCCGACGCATGCACATCTGGATCTCACATTGTCGTGGATCGAGCGCGTAAAGCCGAAACGCGCGATCCTGACGCATATGACCTGGGAAATGGATTACGACACGCTGTGCGCAGAGCTGCCAAACAGCGTTGAGCCGGGTTATGACGGGTTGACGATCGAGATTTGACTAAAGTTGCCGGCAAGAGCCGAGCCAGCGGCAGCGGCGCATGAAAAGGAGCGCCGTTATGAGACATAAGGCCGTGCGCCGAAGCACAAATCAATAATTTATCATAATATATATTATGCGCATAATAGATACTGTGGACCGAGTTGGGCCTCGACGTCCCCTCAATCAAATCGTCCAAACGCACACGTTTCAGACAAGGCCTTCGTTATGACGCTTGGCTTCCGGCTTCAATCCGGATCCCGGCCTATTGGAACGGCACTCATGCAATGGTACTCATGGTGAAACCGCAATCGGAAGCCCGCCCGTGACCCGACAAAACCCGACAATCGAAGATCTCCTGGCCATCATGGTCCAGCTACGTGCCAAGGATGGCGGTTGTCCGTGGGATGTCGAGCAGACTTTCGAGACGATCGCGCCCTATACGATCGAGGAAGCCTATGAAGTGGCGGAAGCCATTACCGAAAAGGACATGGACTCGCTGAAGGACGAGCTGGGAGACCTCCTCTTCCAGGTCGTCTTCCACGCCCGGATGGCTGAGGAAGCCGGCGATTTCACATTCGACGATGTCGTCGAGACCGTTTGCGACAAGATGATCCGTCGGCATCCTCATGTCTTCGGCGACAAGGACGTCGCGGATGCCGAGGCTCAGACGGTGGCCTGGGAAGAGCATAAGGCCAAGGAACGGGCCAAGGCCGGCAGCGACAGTATTCTTTCTGGCGTGACCAAGGGACTGCCGGCCCTCGTCCGGGCCCTGAAGCTTCAAAACCGCGCCGCGCGGGTCGGATTCGATTGGGGCGCGCCGGAACCCGTGCTCGAAAAGCTCAACGAGGAAATGGCCGAGCTTGCAATGGAACTGGTCGAGCGGAGCCGCGCCGATGAAAATCTGGACCGCATCGAGGATGAGTTCGGCGACATCCTTTTCGTCTATGTCAATTTAGCGCGTCACTTGAAGATCGATCCCGAAACGGCCCTCAGAAGGACGAATTTCAAGTTCGAAAGACGTTTCCGCAAGATCGAGAAGACGCTGTCCGACGCCGGCAAGCGGATCGAGGACGCCAGCCTCGACGAGATGGAAGCCTTGTGGCAGGCCGCCAAAACGGACGAACCGACAACAGTCTAGACGCCGGTCACCTTGACGGTCGGGAAAAGCAGTTTCTGAACGGTCTTCCAGATCTCACGGTTCGGCGCCAATAGCAGACCCATGCCGGGTGACGCCGGCCGGTACGATTCGCCATCGAAGGCCAATGCGGTCCCGCCGGCTTCCTGGTAGATCAGGCTGCCGGGCGCATGATCCCAAGGCATCAGACGGTAATAGAAGGCGAAAAGCCGGGAATCACGGACGAGGTTGAGATAGGTTGCACCCGCGCAAAACCGCGGCCGCCGCGTATTTACCTTGTCCCGGGCCTCTTTCACGACCGGCCGGTATTCAGCCGGCAGATAGCCGTAATGGAATTCGCCGGTCATATCCGGCAGCGTAAGCCCGTCGACGTCAAGTTTTGTGCGGTCGCCGTTGATTGTCGCGCCCGCGCCATGTTCGGCGATTGCCATCGTGACGGTCAGCGGTTGATAGATCCATGCCATAACCGGCGCGCCGTGTTTCAACAGCGCGGCCATGACCGCGAAATCCTCGCGGCCTTCCGCGAAATTGCGGGTCCCGTCCAGCGGATCGATTACCCAGGCGAGTTCCGCATCCTTCAGCGCATCGAGAAGCCGGGGATCGGCGTAAGCCCCCTCTTCCCCAACGATCAAGGCGTTACGCGTAAGCCCGGCCAGCGCCGGCCCGAGAAACGCTTCGGCCGCGTGATCGGCGGCCGTTACGACATCGTTCTCGCCCTTCTCCATCCGTTCTTCGTCCGCGAGATTGCGGAAGCGCGGCAAAATCTCGGCTTCTGCGACTTCCTTCAACAGACCGGCAACGGGTTCGATCAGGTCCAACACATCTCTCTCATATGGAAAGCAGGGCCAAACAAGAAAAGGGGCCGCCCTGCGACGACCCCCTTCCCTCGTTTCTCTTGGCCGCAGAGCGGAGCAGCTTACATCATGCCGCCCATTCCGCCCATGCCGCCCATATCCGGCATGGCCGGCGCGGCAGCGCCTTCCTTCTCCGGCTTGTCGGCGATCATGGCTTCGGTCGTAATCAGCAGACCCGCGACGGATGCCGCGTCCTGCAGAGCCGTCCGCACGACTTTGGTCGGATCGATGATGCCGGCCTTGATCATGTCGACATACTGACCCGTCTGAGCGTCGTAGCCGACGTTCTTCTTGTTGCCTTCGAGCAGTTTGCCGGCGACGACCGCGCCATCGGTCCCCGCATTCTCGGCGATCTGCCGGACCGGCGCCTGAAGTGCGCGGCGAACGATGTCGATGCCGACCTGCTGGTCGTTGTTTTCGACTTCGATCTTGGCCAGCGACTTCACCGTATACAACAACGCAGCGCCGCCGCCCGGAACAATGCCTTCCTCGACCGCGGCGCGGGTCGCGTTGAGCGCGTCGTCGACGCGGTCCTTACGCTCCTTCACCTCGACCTCGGTAGCGCCGCCGACCTTGATCACCGCAACACCGCCGGCCAGTTTCGCCAGACGCTCCTGCAGCTTCTCCTTGTCGTATTCGGAGGTGGTCTCCTCGATCTGGGCCCGGATCTGGCCGCAACGGGCCTCGATATCCTTCTTCTTGCCCGAGCCGTCGACGATCGTGGTGTTTTCCTTCGTGATCGTCACGCTCTTGGCCTTGCCCAGCATATCGAGCGACACGCTTTCGAGCTTGATGCCGAGATCTTCCGAGATGACCTGACCGCCGGTCAGCACCGCGATGTCTTCGAGCATCGCCTTGCGACGATCGCCGAAGCCCGGAGCCTTGACGGCGGCGACCTTCAGGCCGCCGCGCAGCTTATTGACCACAAGCGTGGCCAGCGCTTCGCCTTCGACATCCTCGGCAACGATGAGGAGCGGGCGGCCCGACTTCACGACCGCTTCGAGCAACGGCAGCAGCGGCTGCAGACTGTCGACCTTCTTCTCGTTGATCAGGATGTACGGATTTTCGAGCTCCGTGACCATCTTGTCGGCGTTGGTGATGAAGTACGGCGACAGATAGCCGCGGTCGAACTGCATGCCTTCGACGACGTCCAGCTCCGTCTCCAGGCCCTTTGCCTCTTCAACCGTGATGACGCCTTCCTTACCGACCTTCTGCATGGCGGCGGCGATCATGTCGCCGATTTCCTTCTCGCCATTGGCCGAGATCGTACCGACCTGGGCGACCTCGCCCTCGGAGGTGATCTTCTGGCTCATCTTCTTCAGCGAGCCCGTCACGGCGTCAACCGCCTTGTCGATGCCGCGGCGCAGATCCATCGGGTTCATGCCCGCCGCAACGGCCTTCAGCCCTTCGCGCACGATCGACTGGGCCAGAACCGTGGCCGTCGTGGTGCCGTCACCGGCCGCGTCGTTGGTCTTGGACGCAACTTCGCGGACCATCTGGGCGCCCATGTTCTCGAACTTGTTGGAAAGCTCGATTTCCTTGGCGACCGTCACGCCGTCCTTTGTGATGCGCGGCGCGCCGTAGGACTTCTCGATGACGACGTTGCGGCCCTTCGGGCCTAACGTAACCTTTACCGCGTCGGCGAGGATATCGACGCCCTGGAGCATCTTTGCCCGGGCGTCGGAATTGAATTTGATTTCTTTCGATGCCATTGCCAGTCCCCTACTCGATCACGGCCAGGATGTCGGATTCCTTCATAATCAACAGCTCGTCGCCGTCGACCTTCACCTCGGTGCCCGACCACTTGCCGAACAAAACTTTGTCGTTCTTCTTGACGTCCAGCGGCTGGACCTTGCCGTTCTCGTCCCGAGCGCCGGCGCCAACAGCGACGACTTTGCCTTCCATCGGCTTTTCCTTGGCCGTGTCCGGAATGATAATGCCGCCAGCAGTCTTCGCCTCGGAATCGAGCCGCTTGACCAGCACGCGATCATGCAATGGTCTCAACTTCATATAAGCCTCTCCAAATGGATTTCGGGCGCCACATGGCGCCCCCGACAGGATGGTTTGGCACTCTTAGCGAGTGAGTGCCAAAAGCTATATAGGGGCGGCACTTGGCGTGTCAACCGACGATCCGCCGAAATTTCGAGGACAAACCTAGTAAAGTTGGACTTTTTCGGGATAACGGCGCTCGAACTGAGCGCGCGCCTTGCCCGCAAGCCGCACCGAGACATGGACGCCGGTATCGTTATCGTCCCGGCTCAGGATTTCGCCATGCTCATAGAGCCAAGCCAGAGGCGCCCCGTCGCCATAGCCGAGATCGACGGACATGACGGTATCCTCGGCGGAAAGAATTTCATCGAGGAGATCGAGTAACGCGTCGCATCCCTGCCCTGTCAACGCCGACATTCTCAGGATCGGACCGATCGCCTCCCCGCTCAATCCCAATATCGGTTCTCCATCGGCTACAAGATCGACCTTGTTCAGCACTTCGACGATCCGATGATCGCGATCGGTCACGTCCAGCGACGCCAGCACGTCCATGACGTCGCGGCGCTGCTGACGCGTTTCAGGATGGGAGCAATCGCGGACATGCACGATCACGTCCGCCTCGATAACCTCCTCGAGCGTCGCCCGGAACGCGGCGATCAGATGCGTCGGCAGGTCGGAGATAAAACCAACCGTATCGGACAGGATGATCCGCTTTCCGGATGGCAGCGTGAGGCCGCGCATGGTCGGATCGAGCGTCGCGAATAACAGGTCGTCGGCAAAGACCTCGGCCTTGGTAAGCCGGTTGAACAGCGTCGACTTGCCGGCATTCGTGTAGCCCACGAGGGCCACAATGGGATACGGTACACGACGGCGATTCCGGCGCTGCAATTCTCGCGTCCTGACAACCGTTTCCAGCTGTTTTTTTAAGCTTTTGATCCGCTCGTCGATCATCCGGCGGTCGGCTTCGATCTGAGTTTCACCCGGGCCGCCTAAGAAGCCCGCGGCGCCCCGTGCGCCGCGCTGGCGTTCCAGGTGGGTCCAGGATCGGACCAACCGGCTCTTCTGATAGGTCAGATGAGCGAGTTCGACCTGGAGGCGGCCTTCCCGAGTCTGTGCTCTCTCGCCGAAAATCTCCAGGATCAGTCCGGTCCGGTCGATGACCTTGACCTTCCAGGCGCGTTCGAGGTTGCGCTGCTGCACCGGGCTCAGAGCACAGTCCATAATCACGAGATCGGCGTGTGCGTCCTTCACCTGCTCCGCCAGTTCATGGACCTTGCCGGAACCGACATAGGTCGACGGACGGATCTCGGAAATCGCGACAACCATCGCGTCCACGACCTCGAGCGCAATCGCATCGGCAAGGCTCTCCGTTTCCTCAAGCCGTGAATCGGCCGAGCGATGCCGTTCGAGTTCGCCGTTCAGCGCGCTCGTATGCGGTTTGGTCTTTACGCTGGGATGGACAATAACGGCCCGCGTCCGAGCGATACTTCTGAGTTCGGTCATATACCCGGCATTTAAACAATGAACATTTCTGAGGAAACGTCCGCCGTCCAGAATTTAAGCACGCCGCCCTTCGGCTTCAATCATGGTTTGCTTCAACCCGCCACAAATTTGCTATAGGGTTAGGGCCATGACGTCGCTCAACATTCAGATCGTGCTTGATAAATCGGATCGGGTGGGCCCCGGCAAGATCCGGCTTCTCGAGTTGATCGCTGAGAAGGGCTCTATCTCCGAAGCCGCACGGTCGATGGGTATGTCCTACCGACGCGCATGGCTGCTGATCGACAGCATCAACACCATGTTCGACACGCCGGTGATCTCGACGCGGGTCGGCGGGTATGGCCGCGGCGGCGCAACACTGACCGATTTCGGACAATCCGTCATCGACCATTACCGGCAATTCGAATCCGAGTGCCGGAATCTCCTGGCATCGAAACATCCGGTATTGGCGGCTACGACCCGCCACCCGCGGCCCAACGACGCCTGACGATCGAAGCCCGCCTAAGATGCGGCAGCGTCGTCGCCACCTTCCTCTCCGCCCTCGAATAGCTGAATCATCGTAGCCGGCATGATCGTCGAGATGGCATGTTTGTATACAAGCTGGATATGACCGTTCCGGCGCAATAACACGCAGAAATTGTCGAACCAGGTGATAACGCCTTGCAGTTTGACGCCGTTGACGAGAAAGACCGTCAGCGGAGTCTTGTTCTTGCGGACGTGGTTGAGAAACACGTCCTGAACATTTTGTGATTTTTCGGATGCCATGGATTGGTCCTGGTGCCTGTTTTATACGTCATTTTTGGGCCACACGCCGGGCCAGCAGCAATCACTGCATGCGCAACGACCGCGTCGGTGCCCACCCTCTCAAGACGGTTTTCCCGCCTATCGACCAGACCTGGGCCCTAGCGATCAGCATGTCTTGATTAGGCGTATGCCGCAAGGCCCAATTGAACGTCAGGCTGCAATGACGAAAACGTGATCCAGCCCGGCTAAAACCCGTAGCCAGCACGCAATTTGAGCGCGGTCGGACCCGGTTTGCCGTTGCCAATTTTATGTCCGTCGATCTCCACGACGGGTATGACCAGCAGCGTCGTGCTGGTCTGGAAAGCTTCGCGGGCCTGAAGCGCTTCTTCCACCGTAAAGGGCCGTTCCACGAGTTTCAGGCCTCGTTGCCGGGCGATGTCCAACGCGGTCAATCGCGTCACGCCGCTTAGAATGGCCTGAGACAAATTGCGCGTGACGATTGTACCGTCCGTCATGACGATCCAGGCATTGGTCGACGTGCCTTCGGTGACGAAACCGTCCTCGTCGACCAGCCACGCCTCGAAAGCGCCGGCCTCGCGCGCCGCCTGCTTGGCGAGAATGTTGGGCAGAAGCGAGACAGACTTGATGTCTCGGCGCTGCCAGCGGATGTCGGGCTGCGTGATGACCTTGACGCCCTTCTCGGCGAGCTTGGGCCCGCGTTCGGGATCGCCGGGCCAGGCGAGCATGACGAGGCTGGGGCGGACGCCCACCGGAAACGCGTGATCGCGATGGGCGACGCCACGGGTGATCTGCAGATAAAGCGGGCCAAAATTGACCCGGTTTCGACGGACGATCTCGCCCATGACGAACGTTATCGCCTTGCGGGTCATCGGCGGCGCTATTCTGAGCTCGCCGAGTGACCGCCAGAGCCTATCGAGATGCAGATCGAGATCCAGAATCTCTCCATCGCGCACCAGACAGACCTCGTACACCCCGTCGGCAAACATGTAGCCGCGATCCTCGACATGGATCATGGCGCTGGAATGCGGCACATAGCGCCCGTTCACATATGCAATGCGCGACATGTCTGCGGCATAGCCCTTTTGAGAAAATTGGTGGTCCGGCTCAGCGCCGCCAGTATTGCGGATTGAGGAGCGTCATCGCAGCGAAAACTTCCATGCGGCCGAGAATCATCGCCACGCAGAGCACCCATTTTGCCGTCTCCGGGAGATGCTGGTACGGGACGGCGCCAGGATCGAGAGCCCCGTCGAGCGGACCGGCATTGCTGATCATGGTGGCGGCGGCCGTGAAGGCACTCATGAAGTCGACGCCGACAAGCGATAAGGCCAGGCTCGTTGCACAGAGCAGAACCAGATAGAGCAGGAAGTATGACCACACGGCGGAGAACAGCGTCACACCTATTGGCCGCGAGCCATAGCGGATGCGAAATATACCGTGCGGGTGCAGCGACCGGGCCATCTCCACGCCCGCGTGTCTGACCAGCAGGTCGAGTCTCATGACCTTCAGGCCGCCGGCCGTCGATCCGGTCGAACCGCCGATCAACATCAACGCCATCAGGAACAGGGCGGCCGACGGTGGGAGTGGCACCATGCCGCCAGCGACATAGCCCGTCGTCGTGGCGGTGGATACGGCGGCAAAAAGGCTTACCCGCAACCGTCCCAGCCAATCGAGATGCGGGAGTTGCTTCACCAGTTCCGGATCGAGCGTCAGGGTGCCGATGGACAGCAGAACCCAGAACAGGACCGCCCCCAGCCCGACAATGATCATGAACAGGCGGAACTCGGGGTCCCGGAAATGATGAAATCGCCGTGTCTGAAAAAGGTCGCGGTGCAGCAGAAAATTCGTCGCGCCGATCAGCATGAAGATGACGAGAACGATCTCGGCCCACGGATTGTCGAACGCCCCAATGGAGCCGTCGCGCGTCACGAAGCCGCCCGTCGCAAGCGTAGACATCGCCATGCAGAAGGCGTCGAAAACCGGGATGCCGGTCAGGATGAGCAACACAAAGCACAGACCGGTCGCGCCGGCATAGAGCGGCAGAATCGCCAGGGTGGCGCCGCGCAGACGGCGAAGCAACGACTCCGCCTCACCCTGCGGCAGCATCGACTGCATGACCAGCGCGCCGCTCGCCACGCTCGGCAGGATCGTGAAGGCGAGGACGATCATCGCCAAACCGCCGAGCCATTGCAGCAGGGCGCGCCAGACCAGAATACCGTGAGCCGCGGCGCTCACATGCGAGATGATCGTCGCACCGGTCGTCGTAAAGCCCGATACCGCCTCGAAATAGGAGTCGACCGTGGTCAGCGATGCGCCCTGAAAATAGAACGGAAAAGCGCCGACGATCGGCAAGACGACCCAGATCAGCACGACGAGCAGGACGGCATCGTGATTTCGGACCGCGCCGTGCTGGCCTCTGAACGTGATAATCAGGATGCCGGCCGCGAATATCGCCATGGCCATCGCGCCGGCAAAGGCGACAGCCGAGCCATACTCGCCGTATCCCGCGGAAACCAGCAGCGGGATTGCCATGACCGCGCCCAGAATGCCGAGCAGCCATCCGAGCACATGGAAGACCGACGAGACGTACATGTCTAAAAGAACTCGAGGCGCACCGTGAAGATCTGTTCGACCTTCTTGACCGCGTCGGCCGATGCGAACATCACCACCCGGTCCTTGGCCCGCACCACGGTATCGCCTCGGGGAATGATCACCTGCCCTTCGCGCACGATCGCTCCGACGATCATGCCTTCGCCGAGCTTGATTTCGCGTAGCGGCTTGCCGACGAGGCTGGACGTCTCCAGCGCCTCGGCCTCGATGACCTCGGCCTGCCCGCCCATCAGGCTGTGAAGCGCGCGAATGCGGCCACGACGGACATGCTGCAGAATGCTCGAAACGGTCATGGCCCGCGGATCGATGAAGATGTCGATGCCGAGCGACGTCATCAGGGGCCCGAAGCCCGGATTGTTGACCAGCGCAACGGCGCGTTCACATCCCGCGCGTTTTGCCAGCAGGCTCGAGAGGATGTTGACCTGATCATCGTCGGTGACCGCGACGATCGTCTCGGTCTGGGCGGCATTGGCCTCCGAGAGAATTTCCTGATCGAGCGCGTTGCCATTGAGGACGACCGTCTTGGGAAGACGATCCGCAACCGTATTTGCCCGCGCCGGATCGACCTCGATGATCTTGGCATGGACGCCGGGATAGCTGCGTTCCAGCTCGTTCGCGAGGAACAGGCCGACATTGCCGCCGCCGACGATGATGACCCGACGGGCTTCCTTTTCTTCGTGTCCGAGAATGGTGAGAGCCCGTCGGACGTGATCGTGCTCGACGCAGAAATAGATGTCGTCGCCGACGAAGAGTTGATCGTCTCCGCGCGGAACCAGCAAGTTTCCGTCTCGCACGATCCCCACGATGACCGCATTCAGATCGGGGAAAAGTTCGGTCAACTGCCGCAAGGGTGTATTGAGGACCGGACAGGAGTCCGTCAGATGGGCGCCGACCACGCGGACCGCCCCGTCCGCGAAAGGAATTATGTCGAACGCGCCGGGTACCTCCAAACGCCGGATCACGGCTCGGGCCACCTCGATCTCCGGCGAGATGATGACGTCGATTGGCATGCTGTCGCGGGAGAACAGATCCTGCCATTTCGGATCGAGGTAATTCTGAGCTCGAACGCGGGCGACTTTCGTCGGCACGTTGAACAAGGCGTGCGCCACCTGGCAGGCGACCATGTTTACCTCGTCCATATAGGTAACGGCGATGATCATCTCGGCATCGGCCGCTCCTGCCTGCTCCAGCATGCTGGGATGGGACGCGTATCCGACCAGGCCCTGGACGTCCAGCGATTCGCTGACTCGGCGAATGAGCTCCGGCGACCTGTCGATCACCGTGACGTCGTTGTGTTCGGCGGTCAGGCGCATGGCGATGTTGTAGCCGACCTGGCCGGCGCCGCAGATAATCACTTTCATACCGTCAACCCCAATGCAGCCCCGGCAATCCCCGCGGCGCATCTTGAACAGGAATTACAATTGGCCGTCAGGGACCTCTATTCGGGCTGGAAACACCCAGAGACTTGAGTTTGCGGTGCAACGCCGAGCGCTCCATGCCGACGAATTCCGCCGTTTTCGATATATTGCCGCCAAAACGGTTGACCTGAGCCAGCAGATACTGCCGCTCGAAGGCCATGCGCGCCTCGCGCAAAGGAGCCGTCATCGTCATTTCGAAGCCGCCGGCATCCCCTGCCCCATTGCCGTTACCACCGAATTCGGCGGGCAACAGAGAGGCCGTGATATGGCCGGTCTCCTCGTCATTCGGCAGAATCAGCAAACGTTCCACCATATTCCTCAACTGCCGGACATTGCCGGGCCAATCATAGGATTGCAGCGCCAGCATCGCGTCTTCCGCGATTGCACGCTCCGCCAGCCCCGTCGAAATCGACAGCTTGTGCATGAAATGTTGGACGAGTTCGGGGATATCGTCGCGCCGCGCCGTAAGAGGCGGAATGACGATCGGAACCACGTTGAGCCTGTGATAGAGATCCTCCCGGAAGCGCCCGGCCTCGATTTCCTCGCGAAGTTCCTTGCTGGTCGAACTTATGACGCGGACATCGACCTCGACACGGCGCGTACCGCCGACGCGCGCGAAAGTCTGCTCCACCAGGGCACGCAGGATCTTCGCCTGCGTCTCGGGCGGCATGTCGGAAACTTCATCAATCAGGAGCGTGCCACCATGAGCGCGCTCGAACACGCCGATACGGCTTGGATTCTGGCCGCTGGCCTCGACGCCGAAAAGTTCGGCCTCCATGCGCTCCGGCGCCATATTCGCGGCGTTGATAACGACGAATGGCCCGCGCGCGCGGCGGGAATTGCGATGGATCAGACGCGCGGCGACCTCTTTACCCGCCCCCGAAGGACCACTTATGAGCACCCGGCTGCCCGTTTGAGCGACGCGGTCGATTGCCTGACGAACGGAATGAATTGCATGAGATTTGCCGTTCAGCTCTTCCTCGAAAACAGCGCGTTCCCGCAATTCCTCGTTCTCAAGCCGGAGCTGCGCGGTCTCGATAGCGCGTGTCACGACATGGATCAGATGGTCCGCTTTGAATGGCTTTTCGATGAAGTCGTAGGCCCCCTGCTTGATGGCGGCGACGGCCGTTTCGATATTGCCGTGGCCACTGATCATCACGATTGGAAGATTGGGGTGCTCGGCCCGCGCCGCACGCAAGATCTCAAGCCCGTCCAGCCGGCTGCCCTGGAGCCAGATGTCGAGAACGACGAGCGACGGTCGGCGCGCATTGATCTCGGCCATCGCCGAGTCGCTGTCATGCGCCATCCGGGTGCCGAAACCTTCGTCGTTCAGAATCCCGGCAACGAGTTCCCGAATATCGGCTTCGTCGTCAACGATGAGAATGTCGTTTGTCATGACCGATGTCTACGAAACAGGCTGCAGCTTCGTTTTCCGATCCGTGCCCTGCGTCCCATCCGCCTCGTCCTGATTGCCGCCTTCTTCCGCGGGCGCGGCCGCAGCGACATCGTGGAATATGAGCTTCACAATAACGCCGCTCTCTTCGGCGTTCTCGATCCGGAGCTCTCCTCCATGGTCTTCCATGATCTTGTTGACGATAGCAAGACCCAAGCCGCTTCCCTTGCCATGTGTCGTGACATAAGGCTCGGTGACCCGGTCCTTTACGGAGTCATCCAGACCACAGCCATTGTCGGCGACCGAGATGACGATATCTTCGCCGTTCTGCGTGACGGAGACCGTGATTTGGCCTTTGTAAGTGCCGGTTTCGGCCAGGCGTTCGTCCTGCACGGACACGCCTTCGCAGGCATTTTTGAGGATATTGGTCAACGCCTGTGATATCTGGCGGCCGTCACAGCGCATATAGATCGGCTTGATCGGCGGCACGAAGGTAAATTCGATCTTCGGATTGGCCACTTCCTGCAGGAAGATCGCCTGTTTGACGATATCGACCAACTCGACATTGCCGAATTCAGGCGCCGGCATACGCGCAAAACCCGAGAACTCATCGACCATCCGGCGGATATCGGCCACCTGACGAATGATCGTGCTGGTGCAGCGCTCGAAGATACTCTTGTCCGACTGGATTTCCTTCTCGTATTTCCGGCGCAATCGTTCGGCCGACAGCTGAATCGGTGTCAGCGGATTCTTGATCTCATGGGCGATCCGCCGGGCGACATCGGCCCAGGCCGCCGTCCGTTGAGCCGTGACCAGATTGGTGATGTCGTCGAAGGTGACGACATAGCCGAGTATCTGCTTGCCTGCGGCTTCGGCGGCGATCCGAACCAGAAGGTGCCGCTTGCGCCCGGCCCGCTCGACATTGATCTGGCCTTCGGCGATGCGATCCGGCCGTTTGCGAACACTCTTGAACAGCTCGGCCATTTCCGGTGCGACGTCGGTGAATTTCCGGCCGACGAGCGAGTCATCCGGTTCGCCCAGCATCTGAAGCGCCGAGCGGTTCGGCAGATTTATCTCTCCGCGCTTATCAAGACCGATCACGCCGGCGGTGACGCCCGAGAGAACCGTTTCGGTGAATCTGCGACGGCTGTCGAGCTGACGATTGGCCTCGACCAGTTCATTGCGCTGACTTTGGATCTGGTCGGTCATGCGGTTAAAGGCCCGGCTCAGCGTGGTGATTTCGTCCTCGCCGGAGCCCTCTTCCACGCGTGCGCTCAAGTCGCCCGCGCGTATTCGTTCTGCGGCGTTCGCGAGACTGCCGATCGGCTGGACCAGCCGATTGGCGAGCCACAATCCGATCGCCACTGCCGCAAGAAGAACGAGCAGAGCGAGCGCCAGAAAGATCAGGTGGAACTTCGTCTGGATGCCGTAGCGCGCCTGCTCCAATTCCTCATATTCGGTCACGCCGGCCTTCGCCCGCGCCACCCGATTGAGCACCCGGGCGTCGACGAAGCGGCTGACATAGAGATAGGTATCGACGAAGCGATTGAGGCGTATGAGCGCTCTAACCCTGTCGTCTTCGCCTGCCCGGCCCGTCAGGAAGACGATCTGACCGTTTGCCGCTTCCTGCAGCGCTCTCGCCGGGAGCCGATCGAGATCGAGGCTAAAGCTGAGATTAGCCCGCGCGAGGACCTTGCCCTCGCCGGTGAAGACAATGGCTTCCGAGAGCGATCGCAGAGCCGCCTGGTCGGTCACCACCTGATTGAGATAGGTCGGATTTCCGGACAGGACGAAGGCCTGATTGTTCAGGTCGTTCGCCATCGCCAGAATGTCCGACTGAATGACTTTCTTGTGTTCCTCGGCGTAAGCTTCGGCGACCTGACGCGAATCCCTCAGCACCTCCCGAATGCGATGGTTGAACCAGGACTGCAGGCCGACATCGAAGAACAGGAACGAGAAGGTCGCGACGATGATCGTCGGAGCCACGGCGACGGCGCTGAACAGCCCGACGAGCCTTGTGTGCAGACGCGATCCCGCCGAGCCGCTGCGCCGGGCAATCCAGAGCACCACGAGACGCCACGCCACCAGCGCGCCAAGCGTGAGCATCAGGACGAGATCGACCAGAAGCAGGATATTGACGGTGCGCGGATCGGAGCGGAGCGGCGTCGTCGCCGAAAGCGCCAGATAGGTCGCAACGCCCGCGATAACGGACGCAATAGCCAAGCCGATAAAGAGTTTGGAGCCCCGCGCGGCTTGCCGAGTCCAGCGACTGACGCGGCTCATCAGATCGCGTTCGACGCGGGGGACGTTCTCCGTCATGCGCGCACTCGATTCATACAGCGGTTCCCGCTAGATGTCGCTCGATACCAGCCCAGCCGTAGCGACTCAAATCGGAACCGACGGTCTAGTCAACATACAAGTCGACGCACTGGTCGGAGGTTATCCTACCATAATGTTGCACGATTGCATCACTTGAGGCCGCGAATCACCTGAATATCGAGGGATCTGATCTTCTTGCGCAACGTATTGCGGTTCAGGCCCAGAAGTTCCGCCGCCTTGATCTGATTGCCACGCGTGGCCGCCAGACAGATGTTGATCAGCGGCCGTTCAACCTCCCGCAGGATCCGGTCATAAAGCCCGTTCGGCGGCAATCCATCGGTATGGGCCGCAAAATAGGTGCTCAGATGCCGCTCGACGGCCGCGCTGAGGCTGCTGTCCTCGGCGGTCGGCTGACTTGACGGTTCTTCCGTCGTTTCGGGCTCGGCGAGCTCGGCTTCGACGATCGCCTCGGTGATCACGTCTTCCGTATAAAGCGCCGCGAGCCTCTGGACCATGTTTTCCAGTTCGCGGACGTTACCGGTCCAGCGATGGCGTTTCAGCCGAGCCATGGCCTTGGAGTTGATCGTCTTGCGCGGCAGCCCCTCGTCCACGGAGCGGTTCAGGAAATGATGGACCAGTTCAGGGATGTCCTCGCTTCGCTCGCGCAAGGGCGGTAGCCGCAAGGGCACGACGTTCAGCCGGTAGAACAGGTCCTCGCGGAACAGACCCTGGCGGATAAGCCGACGAAGATCCTTGTTGGTCGCGGCAACGATGCGGACATTCGTCTTGATCGGCGTGCGCCCGCCGACCGTCATGTATTCTCCCTGCTGCAACACGCGCAGCAGCCGCGTTTGGGCCTCGAGCGGCATATCCCCGATCTCGTCCAGGAAAAGCGTCCCGCCCTCAGCTTGTTCGAACCGGCCCGTCGCCTTGGTCTCGGCACCGGTAAACGCGCCCTTTTCGTGGCCGAACAGCTCGCTTTCGATCAACTCGCGCGGGATTGCGGCCATGTTGATCGCCACGAATGGCCCGTTACGCCGGCGGCCGAAATCGTGCAACGCGCGGGCAACCAGTTCCTTACCCGTTCCGGACTCTCCGTTGATCATCACCGTGAGATCGGTCTGCATGAGCCGGGCAAGCGCCCGATAGATCTCCTGCATCGCCGGTGAGCGGCCGATCAGCGGCAGCGCTTCCTCGTCGTCGCCGCCAGGGGATTCGGCATGATGCTCCGATGCTCGTTGCGCCAGCGCCCGCCGGATCACGCTGGTCAGGTCATTCAGATCGAAAGGCTTTGGGAGATATTCGTAGGCGCCGCGCTCGTTCGCCTTTACCGCAGTCAGAAGGGTGCTTCTCGCGCTCATGACGATAATCGGCAGTTCCGGCCGGATCTTCTTGATCCGGGGCAGCAGGTCGAGACCGTTCTCATCCGGCATCACGACATCGGTTACGACAATATCGCCCTCGCCCGAGGAAACCCAACGCCACAGGGTTGCGGCATTGCCGGTGGTTCGAACGTCATATCCAATTCTCGTAAGCGCTTGATTGAGGACTGTTCGTATCGCCCGATCATCATCGGCAACCAGCACCGTACCACCTGATGTCATTTCTTATTCCTCTTTGCCGCTCCACGCCGGCAGAAGCAGCCGAAACGTCGTACGTTTCGGCCGGGAATCGCATTCGATGACTCCTCCGTGGTCCCCCACGATCTTGGCGACGAGCGCAAGGCCCAAGCCTGCGCCGTCTACCTTGGTCGTCACGAACGGGTCGAACAAATGCGGTTGCAGTTCGTCGGGCACTCCGGGCCCGTTGTCGGTGATGGTGACTTCGATCGGCAGCAACGTGCGGTCATGCGAGCCCGGCAACGCGAGCCGCACACCATGGCTATAACGCGTCCCGAGCCTGACTTCTCCCCCGGCTCCGGCCGCTTCGCAGGCATTCTTCACGAGATTGAGACATGCCTGAACCAACTGATCCCGATTGCCGCTCACAGGCGGAAGCGAAGGATCGTATTCCTCGACGATGCCGACCTCGCGGGCAAACCCGCTTTGGGCAATCTTGCGGACATGTTCGAGAACCTGATGGATATTGACCGGCATACGCTCGATCGGTCGTTGGTCAGAGAACACGTCCATCCGTTCGACGAGAGCGCGGATCCGGTCGACCTCATCGCAGATAAGCCGCGTCAATTCCCGGTCGCTCTCATTGGCGTTCTGCTCGATAAGCTGTGCCGCGCCGCGAATGCCGGATAGCGGGTTTTTGATCTCGTGGGCCAGCATGGCGGCCATGCCGGTCACCCGCCGCGCCGCGCCTTGATGGGTCAGTTGACGATCAAGCGCGTGTGCGATGCCCCGTTCCCTCAGCACGACGAGCAGAATACCGGCCATATCGGGTATGGGAGCGACCTGGAGATCGATATAGCGCGCGTCGGTCCGGGTCGTATTCAGGCCGATGTCGACGCCGTATTCGGCCACGGCGTAGCCGTCCCGGCAGACCTGATCGACCAGTGACAGCAAGGGGCTGTCGAAGGGAACGATATCCTTGATGTTCTTGCGACGGAGATAGCTCGATCCGCGCTGGAACAGATCTTCCGCCGCGATATTCGCGAACAGGATGCCGCCCTCGTCCCGCACGACCAGCACCGGATCCGGCAAGGCGGTCAGTACGGAACTGTGATCGAGCGAAAAGCCTTCCGCGGTTAACGCGTCCAATTCGGGAAGGGCGGTCCCGGTCATCAGGCGGCGTCCCGCTCGATAACGGGCATATAGAAGGAGCGGATCAGTTCCTTGACCTCGGCCGGGTCGTCGAGCGCGTTTACGCCATTGCGGAATTCGTTGGACGATGGAATGCCCTTCGAATACCAGCCAATGTGTTTTCTCGCGATTCTGACACCGTTCTCAACGCCGTAATGCTCCAAAATCGCGTCATAGTGCTCCAGAATGACGTCGAGCTGGACGTGCAGCGGCGGATCCTTCGGCGCTTCGCCGTTACGGAGATATCCGATGACCTCGCTCAGGAACCACGGACGCCCGTAGCAGCCGCGCCCGATCATGACGCCGTCGGCGCCGGACTCCTCCAGCACTTGTTTAGCGTCATCGATCGAGTTGATGTCGCCATTGGCGATCACCGGGATGCTGACCGCGTCTTTCACTTCGCGGATAAACTTCCAGTCCGCCCGGCCCTTATACATCTGGCAGCGCGTGCGGCCATGAACCGTGACCATTTTCACGCCGAGATCCTCCGCGACTTTCGCGAGTGCGGGCGCGTTGCGGCTGCCGTCGTCCCAGCCGGTCCGCATTTTCAAGGTCACGGGGACGGAGACGGCTTTCACTGTCCCTTCAATGATTTTGGCGGCATTGCTGATATCGCGCATCAAGGCGGAACCGGCCCAGCCCTTGACCACTTTCTTGACCGGACAGCCCATATTGATGTCGATGATTTCGGCGCCCATGTCCTCGTTCAGCTTGGCCGCCTCGCCCATGACATGCGGTTCGCAACCGGCGAGTTGGACGGACATCGGACGCTCGTCATCCGATCGGCTGGCCATCTGCATGGATCGGCGGGTCTCGCGGATCATCGCCTCGCTGGCAATCATCTCGGAAACCACCAATCCCGCACCGTGACGCGCCACGAGACGACGGAACGGCAGGTCGGTCACGCCGGACATCGGGGCCAGAATGACCGGATCTTTGATTTCGATTGGTCCGATATTAATGCTCATTTTTTGTGCGCTCATAATTCTGCGTAATTTCTAGGCATAATACGGGAGCGGCCTACCTGAAGCAAGCCTTTCGATGGATCGGATATACGCGGGATGATCCTCTTGGCAAGCCGGGATGACCCGTTTAGCTTGGGCCACCCATTGGCATCCGATCGAATCCATGACCACAGCAGCACTTATCGTCGCCGCAGGCCGCGGAACCAGGGCTGGTTTCGCCCTGCCTAAGCAGTATCAGGCGCTGGGCGGCCAACCTGTTCTTCGCCATACGATAGCAGCTTTCGCGGCACATCCAGGCGTTGATTTGATTCAGGTGGTGATTCATCCCGACGACGCCACGATTTTCGGCGAATCGACAACCGGATTGGATATCGCAGCGCCCGTTCCGGGTGGAGACACACGCCAGAAGTCGGTTTTCAACGGTCTGGAAGCGCTGGCGCGGCGACCAGCCGTCGATCGCGTCCTGATTCACGACGCGGCCCGGCCTTTCGTAACCACGGCCCTGATCGGCCGGGTGATCGATGCGCTTCAAGATGCGCCCGGCGCAATCCCCGTCATACCGATCAGCGACACCGTCAAGCGCGTCGAAAGGGACCAGATCGGCGCGACCGTCGACCGGTCCAATCTGGTCCGCGCCCAAACGCCACAGGGCTTTCGCCTTGGCGATATCCTGGCCGCGCATCGCGCCGCCGAAGGCCTGGCTTTGACGGACGATGCCGCCATTGCCGAGCAGGCCGGCCTCAAAGTGATCACCGTTCCCGGCGACGAAAGAAACTTCAAAATCACCGACGCCGCCGATCTCTCGCGCGCCGAAGCCTTGCTATCGGGTGACCGCCCGGATATCCGCACGGGCAACGGTTTCGATGTTCATCGCTTTACCGCCGGCGATCACGTGATGCTCTGCGGCGTCAAGGTGTCTCACGATCAGGGGCTGGAAGGCTTTTCGGACGCCGATGTCGGCCTCCACGCCATCACGGACGCGATTCTGGGTGCGCTCGGTGCCGGCGATATCGGCATGCATTTTCCGCCCGGCGACCCGAGATGGGCCGGCGCCGATTCCTCCGCTTTTCTGGCGCATGCCGGGCAGATGGTTCTGGATCGCGGCGGCGTCATCGGCCATCTCGATTTGACCCTCATCTGCGAACGGCCCAAAGTCGGCCCCCATCGCGATGCCATGATCAGGCGGATTGCCGAGATCTTGTCGATCGATCCGGGCCGGGTCAGCGTCAAGGCGACCACGACCGAAGGTCTCGGCTTTACCGGACGGCGCGAAGGCATCGCCGGCATGGCTTCCGCCGTCATTCGTCTCCCCTTCCCTGGAGCAATTTGATGAAATCCCGCGTTCGCGAGCGGCAGCCCAAGCCAAACCCGATCAATTTCTGGTCGCCGGCCAACCTGATCGCCACCCTGTTCGGAGCGGGAAAGCTTCCGTCCGCGCCGGGCACATGGGCGTCCGCGATCGCGCTGCCCCTTGGTTGGGCTATACGGTATTATTTCGGCCCATACGGCGTGCCGGTCGCCATCGTCGCCCTGTTCCTCATCGGTTGGTGGGCGTCGTCGGCCTATGTGAAAGTGACCGGTGAGAAGGATCCCGGCGCTATCGTCATCGACGAGGTCGTCGGCCAATGGATCGTGATGGTCTCCGCACCGCCGACCATCATCGGCTATGGCGTTTGCTTCCTGCTTTTCCGTCTGTTCGATGTGTTGAAGCCGTTTCCCATCAACTGGGTAGATGAGCACATCAAAGGCGGGCTCGGCGTGATGCTGGACGATGTTCTCGCGGCAATCTACGCTTTCGCGATCCTGTACGGCCTGACCTATTTCCATGTCCTGGCGCGCTACTGATGTTTCCCGCGGATCTCACCGATCTCGCTTCACAAGTCCTGGACAAGGCGCGTCAATCCCGCGTGAAAATCGCAACCGCCGAATCCTGTACGGGCGGTCTGGTGGCCGCATGCCTGACCGAGATCGCGGGCTCGTCAGACGTCGTGGAGCGCGGCTTCGTGGTGTATTCCAATGAAGCGAAGGCCGAAATGCTCGGCGTGCCGGCCGATCTGATCGAGCGGCACGGCGCCGTAAGTGCGGAAGTCGCCAGGGCCTTGGCGGAGGGTGCGATTGTGCGGTCCCGCGCCGAGCTATCCGTTGCGATTACGGGAATTGCCGGTCCCGGCGGCGGTTCGCTGGAGAAGCCCGTCGGCCTCGTTCACTTCGCGGCGATGCGTACTGGCCAAGAGCCCGTGCTTGAACGTCATGAATTCGGCGATATCGGGCGGGGAAATATTCGAGAAGCGTCGATAAAGGTCGCGCTCAGGCTCCTGTCAGGCCTTCTTTAGACGCCCCCACCGCTTTTGTCGCCGTAGATGGCTTTGGCGCGCCCCTCGAAGGCATGGATCATGCGGCGCACCGCTTCGTTGAACAAAGTGCCCGCAACCTTCTGGAAAATCCGGCTTTTGAACTCGAAATCGACATAGAAGTCGACGATGCAGCCGTCCCGTCCGTTGGGTTCGAACCGCCAGTGATTGTTGAGATATTTGAGCGGGCCCTTGAGATATTTGACGTCGATGACGTCCGGCGGCTGAAGGCTTACCTTCGAGGTGAAGCTCTCGCGGAACATCCGGAACCCGACGATCAGATCGGCATAGACCGTATTTTCCTCCCGCCTGGTGACGCGCACGCCCTGCACCCAGGGCAGGAATTCGGGATATTTTTCGATGGCCGCGACGAGATCATACATCTGCTGCGGCGTGTAGGGCAGCGGCCTGCGCTCAGCGTGCGTCGGCAATCCGCTGCCTCGCCTTGTTTGCGAGATAAGCCTCGCGGGCAGCCCGCAATTTCTGGAAATCGTCGCCCGCGTGATAGGACGACCGAGTCAGCGGCGAGGCCGAAACCATCAGGAAGCCCCGCGCCCGGGCGATCGTCTCATAGGACCGGAATTCGTCCGGCGTGATATACCGCGCAACCTCGGCGTGACGCGTCGTCGGGCGGAGATACTGGCCGATCGTGAGGAAATCGACATCGGCCGAGCGCAGGTCGTCCATCACCTGCTGAACTTCATGCTTTTCCTCGCCGAGCCCGGCCATCAGACCGGACTTGGTGAAGATCGTCGGATCGAGTTCCTTGACCCGCTTTAGAAGCCAGAGCGAATGGAAATAACGCGCGCCGGGGCGGATGGTCGGATAGAGCCGCGGCACGGTTTCCAGATTATGATTGAACACGTCCGGCTTGGCCTCGACGACGGCTTCGAGCGCGCCGTCCTTATGCCGGAAATCCGGGGTGAGGATCTCGATCGTCGTCTCGGGCGACGTCTCGCGCAGACGCTTGATCACCTTCACGAACTGCGATGCGCCGCCGTCATCCAGATCATCCCTATCCACCGACGTGATGACGATGTGCTCCAGCCCCAGCTTGCCGGCCGCGACGGCGACATGCTCGGCTTCCAGCGGATCGACACGGTTTGGCATACCGGTTTTGATGTTGCAGAAGGCGCAGGCCCGCGTGCAAGTGTCGCCGAGGATCATGACCGTGGCGTGCTTCTGCTTCCAGCACTCCCCGATATTCGGGCACGCCGCTTCCTCGCAAACTGTATTGAGCTTCAACTCGCGCATCAGACGGCGCGTTTCGGCATATTCGACCGAATTCGGCGCCTTGACCCGAAGCCAAGCCGGCTTCGGCTTGCGCTGTCCCTCGGGCTGAAGATTTTCGACCTTGCTCACGATCAGTACTTTCCCCGGAAATCCTTACGGATGGCCCTTCACGACAATATCGGCATTTCCCGCCGCGTT
Source organism: uncultured Alphaproteobacteria bacterium (assembly GCA_963821875.1). Taxonomy (GTDB): domain Bacteria; phylum Pseudomonadota; class Alphaproteobacteria; order CAVTAV01; family CAVTAV01; genus CAVTAV01. Next base: position 2,336,635 of record CAWGFE010000002.1, on the reverse strand, counting down.
GTGAAGGTCTCGGTTCTCCGGCTGGTTAGATGTGAATGACCTTGCCATAGGCTGCGAGCACGGACTCGTGCATCATCTCAGAGAGGGTCGGGTGTGGGAACACCGAGTGCATCAGCTCGACCTCGGTCGTCTCGAGCGTCTTCGCGACGGCGTAGCCCTGGATCAGTTCCGTTACTTCCGCTCCGATCATATGCGCGCCCAAAAGCTCGCCGGTCTTGGCGTCGAACACCGTTTTCACCAGACCTTCGGGTTCGCCGAGCGCGATGGCCTTGCCATTGCCGATGAAGGGGAACTTCCCGACCTTGACCTCGTAACCGGCTTTTTTGGCGGCGTCTTCGGTTAAGCCGACGCTGGCGATCTGCGGGTTGCAATAGGTGCAACCCGGGATATTCTTCGTATCCAGCGGGTGCACATCCTTCTCGCCGGCGATCTTTTCAACGCAGATCACACCTTCATGGCTGGCCTTGTGCGCGAGCCATGGCGGTCCGGCGACATCGCCGATCGCATAGACGCCGTCGACATTCGTCCGGCTCCATTCGTCGATCACGATATGCCCGCGATCGACTTTCACGCCGATCTCTTCGAGACCAAGATTCTCGACATTGCCGGCGATGCCGATCGCCAGGATCACGCGATCGACGGTCAACGTGTCGCTCTTGCCGTCCTTCTGGCCGATGGTGACCTTGACGTTGTCCTTGCCGACTTCGAGCTTCTTCACGCTCGCGCCGGTATGGATCTTCATGCCCTGCTTGGTGAAGGCCTTATGGGCGAGCCCCGAGATTTCCTCGTCCTCGACCGGCAAGATCCGGTCAACCGCCTCGACGACCGTCACGTCGGCCCCGAGCGTGTGATAAAAGCTCGCGAATTCGATGCCGATCGCCCCCGAGCCGATCACCACGAGCGATTTCGGCATGGTTTCTGGCACCATCGCTTGCTTGTAGGTCCAGATACGCTTGCCGTCGGCTTCCAGCTGGCCGGGAATCTCGCGCGCCCGCGCGCCGGTCGCCACGATGATGTGCGGTGCGGTGAGCTGGGCCACTTGCTTGCCGTCCTTGGCCACGTTCAGCTTGCCCTTGGCTGAGAACTTGGCCTCGCCGTCGAACACGGTGACCTTGTTCTTCTTCAACAGATGCCCGACACCCTGATTGAGTTGCTTCGCGATAGCGCGGCTCCGCGAGACGACCTTTTTAAGGTCGTACCCGATGTCCTTGGCGGACAAACCGAATTCCTCCGCACGGTGGAACAGGTGATACAGCTCCGAGGTGCGCAATAGCGCTTTGGTCGGGATGCAGCCCCAGTTGAGGCAGATGCCGCCGAGATGCTCGCGCTCCACGACGGCAGTCTTGAGTTTCAGCTGCGCCGCGCGAATTGCCGCGACATAACCGCCCGGTCCGCCGCCGATCACGATGACATCGAATTTTTCTTCAGCCATTCAGCTTATCCATATCTCAAACTTCGTTCGTGCCGAGCCTGTCGAAGCACGTGATACGCTCAGGCGACGGCCCGCCCTTCGACACGCTCAGGGCGAACGGTTGGGTAAGGGTTCTTCATCAGATAAGCATCGTCAGAGGCTCTTCGAGGAAGCCTTTGACGACCTGAAGGAATTCCGCGCCGACCGCGCCGTCGATCGCCCGGTGATCGCAAGAGAGCGTTATGGTCATCACCGTCGCGATCGCAACCGCGCCATTCTTCACGACGGCGCGTTGCTCGCCCTTGCCGACGGCCAGGATGCCGGCCTGAGGGGGATTGATGACGGCGTCGAAATGCTTGATCCCGTACATCCCGAGATTGGAGATACTGAACGAACCGCCCTGGAATTCCTCGGGCTTCAGCTTCCCGTCCCGAGCCTTGGCGGCGAGCTCGCGCATTTCCGTCGAGATGTCGTTCAGGCTCTTGGACTCCGCGCCGCGAATGACCGGGGTGATCAGGCCACCGTCGATCGCCACCGCGACCGAGATATCCGAACGCTTGAACTGGAGCAGCTTGTCGCCAGCGAATTGGACGTTCGCGGCCGGCTTCTTCTTCAGGGCCATCGCGCAGGCCTTGATGATGAAGTCGTTGACCGAGACGTTGTACTCGTCCGACGTCGCCTTGATCTGCTTGCGGAGCACCAGGAGCTTGTCGATCTCGACATCCACGGTGAGATAGAAATGCGGGATCGTGCGCTTCGACTCCTCAAGCCGCTTCGCGATCGTCCGGCGCATCGAGGAGAGCTTGACTTCCTCGTAGGGCATATCGGTCGGGATAGCGGCTTCGGCTGCGGCCGGCGCGGCTCCCTTGGCGGCGGCTTTCGAGGGAACGCCCTGCTCCTTGGCCGTCTCCACGTCATGCTTGATGATCCGGCCGTGAGGCCCGGAGCCTTGCAGGCTGGAAAGCGGGATACCGGCCTGTTCAGCCAGACGGCGCGCCAACGGGCTCGCAAAGATGCGGCCCTCGCCGGATGACGCTTTGGGCGCTTCCTGTTTTGCGGCGGGCTGAGGCGCGGGAGCGGGTTTCGGCTCCGGCTTGCTCTCGGACGCTTTCGCTTCAGGCTTGGCTTCGGGCTTCGGCGCAGCGGGCGGCTCCGGCGCGTCCTTGATGTCTTCCTTGCTTTCGTCTTCGCCGAGCAGGACGGCGATCACCGAATTGACCGCGACATCTTCGGTGCCTTCGGGAACGACAATCTTGCCGACGGTGCCTTCGTCGGCCGCCTCGACCTCCATGGTGGCCTTGTCGGTCTCGATCTCGGCGATCACATCACCCGCGGAGACCGTGTCACCTTCCTTGATATTCCATTTGGAAAGCGTGCCCTTCTCCATCGTCGGGGACAGGGCCGGCATCAAAACATTGGTTGGCATCGCCCGCTCCCCTCAGTCTACATAGGCCACGGCTTTGGCGGCCGCGACGACTTCTTCGGTGGACACGAGCGCCAGCTTCTCGAGATTGGCCGCGTAAGGCATCGGCACGTCCTTGCCGGTCACCCGGGCGACCGGCGCGTCGAGATAATCGAACGCCTTCTCCATGATCTGCATACCGATCTCCCCGCCCATGCCGCAGGTCGGCCAGCCTTCCTCGACAACGACGCAGCGATTGGTCTTTTTGACGGATTCGATGATCGTATCGATATCGAGCGGCCGCAGGGTGCGCGGATCGATGACTTCCGCTTCGATTCCTTGCTCGGCCAGCTGATCGGCGGCTTCCAAGGCATGTTCAACCGCGATGGACAGCGCCACGATGGTCACATGCTTGCCCGGCCGCATGATCCGCGCCTTGCCGATCGGCAGCACGAAATCGTCGAGCTTCGGCACCTCGCCATTGCGGCCATAGAGAATTTCGTTCTCCAGGAAGATGACGGGATTGTCGTTCCGGACGGCCGCTTTCAAAAGGCCTTTGAAGTCAGATGCGGTATAGGGAGCGATGACGATCAGCCCCGGAACATGAGAGTACCAGGCCGAGTAATTCTGGCTGTGTTGAGCGCCCACGCGCGCCGCCGCGCCGTTGGGGCCGCGGAAAACGATCGGACAAACCACCTGCCCGCCGGACATATAGCGCGTCTTGGCCGCCGAATTGATGATCTGATCCATCGCCTGCATGGCGAAGTTGAAGGTCATGAACTCGACGATGGGCCGAAGTCCCGAAAACGCGGCGCCGACGCCGAGGCCCGTGAACCCGTGCTCCGTGATCGGCGTATCGATGATGCGTTTTTCGCCGAATTCGTCCAACAGACCCTGGCTGACCTTGTAAGCGCCCTGATATTCCGCGACCTCTTCTCCCATCAAGAAGACGTCCTTGTCCCGGCGCAGTTCCTCCGCCATGGCGTCGCGCAAGGCTTCGCGGACGGTAATGGAGACCATCTCCGTGCCCTCGGGAATCTCTTCTTCGGTGGAGGGAGAAGCGGGTTTGGGTTCGGGTTTGGGTTCGGCCGGCTTGCTTTCGGATGATTTGGCTGCGGCCGGTTTTTCGGACGCCTTAGCGGGCGCTGATGTGTCCACATTATCGAGGGCCGACTTGTCTTCGTCTTCGGCCAGGATATAGGCGATCACCTGATTGACGGGGACGTCTTCCGCGCCTTCCTTGGCGACGATCTTGCCAAGTGTTCCCTCATCTACCGCTTCGACCTCCATGGTGGCCTTGTCGGTCTCGATTTCGGCGAGAACGTCTCCGGATGAGACCTTGTCGCCCTCTTTCACCAGCCATTTTGCAATATTGCCCTTTTCCATGGTGGGCGACAGAGCCGGCATCAGAACTTCAGTTGGCATTGTCGGCTGATCCTCAGGCGGCGGTAATATCTGTGTACAATTCTGCGGGATCGGGCTCCGGCGACGCCTGCGCCATTTCCGCCGCGTCGGCGATCTGCGTCTTAATCTCGGAATCGATCTTTTTGAGTTTTTCCTCATCGGCCGCTTTGACCTCGAGGATCTTCTTCTTGATCTGTTCGATCGGATCATGCTCCTCGCGCATTTTCTGAATCTCGTCGCGCGAGCGATATTTCTGAGGATCGGACATCGAGTGGCCGCGATAGCGGTAGGTCTTCATTTCGAGAAGGATCGGCCCCTTGCCCTTGCGGCACCATTCGACAGCATCATCCGCCGCCTTTTTGACCGCCAGGACATTCATGCCGTCGACCTCGCGGCCGGTGATCTTGAAGCTGACGCCGCGCTTGGCCAGAGAAACCTCGGAGGACGACCGGGCCACGGATGTACCCATGGCGTACTGATTGTTCTCGATCACATAGACGACCGGCAGCTTCCAGAGTTCGGCCATGTTAAAGGACTCGTAGACCTGCCCCTGATTGACCGCGCCGTCGCCGAAATAGGTAATCGAAACGCCGCCATCCTCGCGATATTGATGCGCGAAACCGAGACCGGTCCCGATCGGCACCGGTGCGCCGACAATTCCATGGCCGCCATAGAAGCCGTTTTCGGTCGAAAACATATGCATCGAGCCGCCCTTACCCTTCGAAATGCCGTCGCTCCGGCCGGTCAGCTCGGACATGACATTCTTGGGGTCGGCGCCGGATGCCAGGATATGGCCATGATCGCGGTAGGTGGTGACCACGCTGTCGCCCTTCTTGAGCGCCGCCTGGACGCCGATCACGACGGCTTCCTGCCCGATATAAAGGTGGCAGAACCCGCCGATCAGGCCCATGCCATACATCTGACCGGCCTTCTCTTCGAAGCGCCGGATCAACAGCATCTCCCGGTAAAATGTCAGAAGTTCCTCATTCGAGGCGTCGTAAAGATCGGAATTCGCGGACTTACGCGTCCGCCGCTTTGTCGTGCTGGCCATGTTGTCCCAGAAACGAAAGAGAACCGTTTGAAAGGTGTATTCAAGCGTCGGTGCTTGGGTAAGAAAATAGTGCAAAGGCTTTGTATTTCCAAGGAAAAACGGAGATTAACTGATTTTTGGTTATCCCGGAAATTTGTGCGAAGCCGCCCTCGTTCAGGCGCAACAAATCGCACCGGAACGGTGTTCCAAACGGCCTGAAATTACTGCTCGAAATTACTGCTTGTCGAAGACGACGATTTCGTCGGGCCGCGAGAAGCCGAGTTCGGCTCGCGCGCGCTCATCCAGCATGTCGGCATCGATGCCGTTCGACCGGAGAAGCTTCGTCTTGCCTTCGATCTGGGTGCGTTCGGTCTTGGCGACCGTCACCTCGGACTCGAGCTGCTTGATGTCCTTGCTGAGCCGTGACAGCGCGATCAGCCCACGGTCGCCCTGAATGAGATGATAGACGAAATACCCGACCAGCGAAACGCAGCAGACCGGGACGATCGCAAACCTCGCACGGCGGCGGATATCATCAAGAAGCGTCATGGACTTAACGAATCACAGCACGAGTCACGGCGTCAAGCGGAAAGAGAGCCCGCGGCAATAAACGGCACCGCCAGCTCCCTTTTCCGGGTTATTTGGACGGTTTTGCCGCCGTTGGCGCCGGCGCCGGCTGCCCCGGGTTGGGGTTCAGCAACGATCCGTTGCGCACGCCTTCGAACGTAGCCTCGACAAGCTCGCGGGCGCCGCTGTTATGAAGCATGGTAAGAAACGCCATGGTGTTGACCGCCGGCCCGTCGAACCGCCAGCGGCAGTCCTTGAGCGTATTGCCGTTCATGAAGACCGGCATCAGGCCGCTGTAGATGAGATCGCATTCCTCGAAGGTGCAGTTGTAAAAAGATCCCCCATCGAGAACGATCTGCTGCTGTTTGAATTTCTGGCCGTTGGCAACCATAAAGAACCCTCTCTAAACACATTAAGGCGGCAGTATACCGGGATTTTCGGGAAGGAAAACGGGCGGAAAAGGCAAACAGCCTAAGTCTCCAGAACGTCCTTCACCTTTTCGGCCAATTGCTTGAGGCTGAAGGGCTTGGGTAGGAAGTTGACGTTCTTGGCGTCGAGGTTCTTTCGGAAGGCGTCTTCGGCATAGCCGGAGATGAAGATGATCTTCGGCTGCTTGTCGCGTTCGCGAAGGCGATTGATCAGCGTCGGGCCGTCCATTTGCGGCATTACGACGTCGCTGACGATGAGATCAACATCGATTCCCTCACCATCCAGGAGTTCCAGCGCCTTCACGCCTGATTCCGCCTCGTAGACGGTGTAGCCTTTGCTCTGCAGAGCCCGGGACGCGAACATTCGAACGGCGTCCTCGTCCTCGACGAGCAGGACTTTGGCCTTCCCCGTCAGATCCTTGACCGGCAGAGCCTCTTGCGCCCTACCGTCCTTCCGATCGGCGATCGCCGAGGCGTATTCCGCCTCGGTCTCGACGTAGACCGGCAGATAGAGTTTGAAGCTCGTCCCTTTGCCGAGTTCGCTCTGCGGGAAGATGAAACCGCCGGTCTGTTTGACGATTCCGTAAACGGTCGAAAGCCCGAGGCCGGTGCCCTTCCCGACTTCCTTGGTGGTGAAAAACGGTTCGAAAATCTGGCCGAGCACTTCGCGCGGCATGCCGGTTCCGGTGTCGGATACTTCGATCATGACATAATCGGCCGGCGGCATCAGATCGTGCCCGAGCCTGATGGAATTCGGCGGCGGAAATATTGGCCGTCCGGATCGTCAATGTACCGCCTTCCGTCATCGCGTCGCGGGCGTTGACGGCCAGATTGGTGATAACCTGCTCGAGCTGGCCCTGATCGACCTTCACATAGCCAAGATCGCGGCCATGGATGACTTTAAGCTCGATCGTCGCGCCGAGTAGCCGCCGCAAAAGATGAGACAACTCCGCGATCGCATCGGTAACGTCCAGGACCTTGGGATGTAGCGTCTGCTGGCGCGAAAACGCCAGAAGCTGCCGCACCAGATTGGTCGCCCGCTTCGAGTTCTGCTGGATCTGCATGATATCGGCAAACGACGGATCGCCCGGACCGTGACGCGCCAAGAGAAGGTCCGTAAAGCCCATGATGGCCGTCAGCAGGTTATTGAAGTCGTGGGCGACGCCACCGGCGAGTTGCCCGACGGCGTCCATCTTCTGGGATTGAGCAAAACGAAGCTCCAGATTTTTCTGCTCGGTGACGTCGAGCAGATAGACAATCGCGGCCGGTTCGCCGGCACCGTCGTCATCGAGCCCGCGCGCAATCATCTGCGCGACCCGTTCCTGGCCATTCCGGAAGGTCACATCCATCACACTCGGCGCGGCTTGAACGTCGAACGCGACCGCCAGCCCTTCCGCCGCCGCCGCGCGGTCCTCGTCATCGAGCAACTCGCCGAAATTGCGCCCGGCGATGTCAGCCGCGGGAACGCCTGTAATTTGAGAGAAGGTCCGGTTCGCCTCGACGATAAGGCCGGATTTCTCGATCAGCGCAATCCCAACCGGCGCATCGGCAAACAAGCGGGTGAAGCGCGCCTCGGCCGACGGGGGTAACACTTCAGGCTCGACCGGCCCTTCGGCCTGCTCGCGGGCGTCTCGAACAACAGCCCCGGTGCCATATAACCTGCCATAGGGATCCCAGCGCGGCTTTGGTGTCACGAGCACGGGCATTTCGGTGCCGTCCGGACGCCCCAGCATGACGCGTATCGTCGCCGGCTTGCCCTCCGCCGCGGCCGAAACGGCGCGGGCGAATTCGGTCGCGCCGCCATTGGTGAACAAGTCCCCAACCATGGTGGGCGTTTCGACGAACTCCTCCGGTTTTCGACCGAGCCAACCCGCCAGCAGGCCGTTTATCGTCTCGACGATCCCGTCACCCGATATCGAGCAATAACCGAGACCGGCATCCTCCATGTGATCGGCGACGGCCTGCCGCGCTTCATCGAGCAGTTCCTCCATCGTCCGGCCCGGTGAGATGTCGTCCAGGCGCCAAACGACAAGATCCGGTCCACGGTGCAGCCACGTGGCGGTCACGCGGTAGGTTCGCGGATCGTTTGGCCGGAAGGTCAGCTCCACTTCCTGGCTGGCGATGCCGGTTTCCGCCGCCGTGGCCATGAGCGTTCTGAACAGGACGTCGGAATCGCCTTTGGTTGTGGGCAGTTCGGTCGGTGGCGGCGGAGTGGCGCCTTGGGCTGCGAAAAGCGCGCGATAGGCTCCGTTTGCGTGAAGATACTGGCCGTCATGGCCCGTCAGGATCGTCGCCTCGAGGCCCGAATTGATCAACTCGATCAGCAGATTGAGCCGCCGACCTTCGACCCGCGCCGTCATCGGGGCAACGAGATAGTAAATCGCGTTGAGGGCCAGTACGAGGCCGCCGATCAGCAGGGCGATGGTCAGCCGGTCATTGCTGCTCTCGACCAGGAACGATCCGAGGATCATGATCGCCGAGAGCCCGAACAGGATCGTATAGTTACGACGTCCCGACCGGCTTCGGATGCGTTGCCGCAAGCGCTGAAGCACGGTCTGCAGCCCGCCTGGCGTGCTTTCCCGCGATTTTGCCGTCACTTCAGTCACGTCGAGCGTTTCTCCACCATCCCTCGTCGTGGACAGGGTCCACTACGGAACACGCTGTGCGCATTTCGGCCAATTTATCCCGAAATTTCAATAATTGCGACGGCAAGCGCACTTACTGCGCTTTGGCCGGACTCACCGGCCGCTTCAGCCCCATGACATAGCTGATGACTTTGGCCACAGCCTTGTAATGTTCGGGTGGAATTTCCTCATCCAGATCCACGGTTTTGTAAAGGGACTGCGCCAGGGGCGGATTTTCATAGAGCGGGATTTCGTGTTCCTGGGCGATCTCGCGGATTTTCAAGGCGATATTGTCCAGTCCCTTGGCCAGCACCACGGGAGCCCGCATCTGCTTCGCTTCGTATTTCAAAGCGACAGCATAGTGGGTGGGGTTGACGACGACCACGTCGGCTTCGGGCACGGCCGCCATCATGCGGCGTCGGGATCGTTCGATCCGGATCTGGCGGATCCTCGACTTGATCATCGGATCGCCTTCGGTCTGCTTGTGTTCGTCCTTGATTTCCTGCTTGCTCATGCGCTGCTTCTTCATGAACTGTAAGCGCTGGAACAGGAAGTCGGCCCCGGCGATAAAGCCGAGAATGGACACCACGCCGATGCACATCCGGATGGACAGCGTCCGGATCAGAACGAGAATATCGGCCGGCTGCATGGTCATCATCTGACCGAGGCGATCGCGTTCCGGCCATACCAGCATGAGCACGACGGATCCGACGATGACGATCTTCAAAAGGCTCTTCAGAAACTCAAAGGTGTTTTGAGCGGAGAACAGCCGCTTGAATCCGCCAAGCGGCGAGATCCTGTTGAATTTCGGCTTGATCCGGTCTCCAGCGGCGACGGGCATGTGCTGTATCATGTTGCCGGCCAGCGCCATGAAGACAAGCAGAACCAGCGGAATAGCCATGATCGCCAGAACGCGCCCCATCAACTGAGTGAGGGCCACGCTCAGTTGCCCCGTTCCGTCGAGAAGCTGATCGCTCGATTCGAGAAACGGCTGAAGCACGCCGACGAGTTTGATCGCCGTGCTCGACCCGAAAATCATGATGACGAGGGTCCCGCCGAGGATCATGAACCAGTGCTTGATCTCCTGGCTCTTCGCGACCTCGCCCTTCTTGTGAGCTTCCTCTAGCCGTTTCGGTGTCGGCTCTTCTGTTTTTTGACTTTCGTCCTGATCGCCAGCCATACCCGCTGCCCCGCTGTCACGTCAGGAGCGGCGCGAGGCCGTCCTGGAAGTGCTGAAGGAACCACATCATGATGCCGGATACCAGAAACAGCATTAGCACGAAGCCCAGAAAGATATTCAAAGGCATCGCGATGAAGAAAACCTGGAGCTGAGGCATCAGCCGCGCGATCAGGCCCAGCCCGATATAGAATACCAGGCCATAAACGATAAACGGCGCCGAGATCTCGACGCCAAGCTTGAACGACGAGGCGACCTCCTTGATGGCGAGTTGCGCAAAATCGCCGATCGGCGCGTATTGTCCGGCAGGAAAGAGATTATAGCTGTTCCGGATCGCTTCGAGGATGAGAAGATGCGAATCCGTGGCGAATATCATGACCACACCGAGCAGCGTCAGGAACGACGCCACGATCGCCGCCTGAACGCCTTGAGTAGGATCGAAGGTTTGGCTGGCCGCCAGTCCGGTCTGAAAGGCGATGATCGATCCGCCGACATGCAGGGCCGCCATGATGATCCGGGCGATCCCGCCAATCAGGAGGCCCACGACCACTTCGCCGATGATGACGAGACCCGTTCCGAAGAATGTCGGCGGCAGCGTCGGCAGGGTCGGTGCGATAACCGGGAAAATCGCCAGTGTGGTTGTCAGTGCGACGACGAGCCGGATGCGCGCCGGTATCGTCGTCTCGCCCAGCGCCGGCGCAATCATCAGAATCGCGGCGACCCGGGTGAAGATCAGCATGAACCCGAAGACATTGGCGGGGATCAGGCCGGCAAGCATCGATGCCCGCCTCAGCCGAGCGCGATAATATGGTCGGCGATCCGGTGCATGAAGCTCTGCATGACACCGCCGATATAGGGTAGGAGAAACAGCAACACGACGAACATGGCGATGATCTTCGGCACGAAGGTCAGCGTCATTTCCTGGATCTGCGTCAACGCCTGAAACAGTGCAATTGCGAGGCCGACGATCATGGCGACAGCCATCAACGGGCCCGCCACCTGAAGCATCACGATAAGCGCATCCTGCGCCACGCTCTGTGCGTCAGCGGCATTCATTTGTTGTGTCTCCCGGCGGAAACCGGAGCGGGTGCACCGGCGTCAGATACGTTTCTATGTGGCCGATGGCCGACGAAAGCAAGGGGCCCCGTCAGATCGGCATTTTCATGATGTCCTGATAGGCCGCGATGACCTTGTCACGCACCGCGACCACCGCCTGAAGGGTGACCTCGGCATTCGTGACGGAGGATACGACATCGACGATATCGGCGTTGCCGGCGGCCGCGGCCATGGACATCTTCTCGCTTTCCTTCAGCGAGCTCACGGTCGAATTGACGACGTCGCTCAGGACGGATGAAAAGTCGTTCTTGCCCGCTTTACCCGCGACGTCGGCGGCATCACCGCCACCACCCGAGCCGCTGGCTGCGCGGTTCAGAGCTTCCGAATAAGCTTTTGCAGCACGAACATCCATAGGCGAAACGCTCTTTCGTTACTTTCCCGGGGCGGATCTAACGCAGGATCCCGACCGTTTTCGACAGCATCGACTTGGCTGTCTCGATCATGGTCAGATTGGCCTCGTAACTGCGCTGCGCCTGGCGCATATCCATCATTTCGACGAACGGATTGACGTTCGGCATCCGGACATAGCCGTTCTTGTCAGCCGCCGGATGGCCCGGATCGTATTTCCGTTCGAATTTGCTGTGGTCTTGTTCGATCTTATCGACCTTGAGAAGATCAACGCCGAGTTGATTGTCCATCTCATTCTCGAAGGTGACGACCTTACGGCGATACGGATCGACGTTCGGCGACGGCGCAACCGAATTCGCATTGGCGAGATTCTCCGAAATGACCCGCATGCGAACGCTCTGCGCCCTCATGCCTGACGCCGACACCATCAACGACTTAAGAAGATCCATCCTTACTCTCCTGGGCTATGCCAGCGCCCCACTTCCAGAACTAATTGCGGCCAATAGCCATGCGGATCATATCGGCCTGCTTCCGATACAGATTGGTCAGCATGGAATATTGAATCTGTGTCTCGGACACCTTGATGAGTTGCTCTTCAAGAACAACAGAATTTCCTGTCGGTGAGGTTTCACGGCCCGGCGCCGAGACTTCTTCGGCCGTCTTGCCCAATTCCGACGCGCTGTTGTCCGGTCCCTTATGCTCCGCCGCCGCCAACTGGGCGCGATGAATGGCGCTTGCAGATTGGTTCGACTTGACCAACTGGCTGAAATCGATGTTCTGCAGATCGTTCGGCGTGTAACCCGGCGTATCGGAATTCGCCAGGTTCTGCGACAGGATTCCCTGACGCCGATTCAGCCATTCCATCTTGCCGGTCATGGCCTGGAAAATAGGAAGATTTAGGAGGTTCATCTCAGCTCCCGCGCAATACTGGCGTCATGGCATTGATTCCATACGGCATCCAGTTTCATCAGCGCGCAATCCTGCACAGGTTGCGAAAACTTTAATAAAGTCTGCGCTCGCATCTTTAAGAAACGGTTAAACCGCCCCGCCTTCGTCAAGGCAATTCACCGCAGTCACTAGCCGGCACAATCGGGCATCTTCCTTTAACTTTTATTAACCGTAACTCGACCACTATTCGGCGGTGCCTGTGGCTCCGTTTGGGCCCGGCGGGTCTGGAGTTATAGAAAGATGGTCTCCCCCGACAAGTCAGCGTCGAAGCCGCAGAAGCCGGTGCAACGCGCGGTCGCCATTTCCGCACCGGATCCGCGCTCGGAACCGCGGATCACGGCTGTCGGCCGAGGCGCGTTCGCTGAAAAGCTTCTGGAGCTTGCTTTCGAGCACGGGATCAAGGTACGGGAAGACGCGGCATTGGCCGAGATCCTCTCTGCCTTCGAGGTCGACAGCCTCGTTCCCACGGAAGCGCTCGACGCCGTTGCCGAAATTCTCGCCTATCTTTACCGGCTCGATGGCCGTGACAAGCTCGTCGAGCAGACATCGGACCGGCCAACACCAAAGACCGCACCGCAAGAAACGGCCAAGCAAGAAAGTAGTCATTAATGGACGGCGTGGCGCTCCTCCGGTTTCTGGCCGCCCTGATCTTCGTACTCGCTCTAATCGGCGCCTGCGTCTGGGCGGCGCGCCGTTTCGGCCTCGTTGCCCGCACGGGCGGACGGACCAAGGCCGGGCAGCGCCTTCAACTGGTCGATGTTCTGCCGATCGACACCCGGCGTCGCGCGGTATTGATCCGCCGGGACGACGTCGAACATCTCGTGATTCTCGGAGAAAAAGAGGCGACGCTCGTCGAAAGCGGAATCAAGGCCGAAAAGCCGGTCGAGGACAGCCAGTATCCGGTGGAAACGTCATGAGTTTGCGTCTGAAAGTCTTCGCCGTCCTCGGGCTCGTTCTCGCAGCGCTGCTGATTGCCGACCCGGCCATGGCCCAGCAGATCAACATCGATCTCGGCCAGAACAGCACGCTGACCTCGCGCATCGTTCAGCTGATCGCGCTGGTCACGGTCCTGTCGCTCGCTCCGTCGATCCTGATCGTGGTGACGTCTTTCACCCGTATCATCGTCGTCCTGTCGCTGCTCAGAAGCGCGATGGGCGTTCAGCAGACTCCGCCGAATACCGTCCTGATCAGTCTGGCGCTGTTCCTGACGGCCTTCATCATGGCCCCGACATTCCAGAAGTCCTACAACGACGGCATCCAGCCTTTCATGGCGGATCAGATCGACGCTCCGACCGCGTTTCAAAAGGGCGTCGAGCCGTTCAAGGAGTTCATGCTCGCGCATGTCCGTGACAAGGACCTGAAACTGTTCATGGACATGTCGAAGACGGCGCCCCCAGATCAGGCCATCGACACGCCGCTTCAGGTCCTGATCCCGGCCTATCTGATCAGCGAGCTCAATCGCGCTTTCCAGATCGGCTTCCTGCTCTTCGTTCCCTTTGTCGTCATCGACATGGTGATCGCATCGGTTCTGATGTCGATGGGCATGATGATGTTGCCGCCGGTGATGATCTCCCTGCCCTTCAAACTGATCTTCTTCGTTCTGGTCGACGGGTGGAATCTGGTCGCCGGCAGCCTGGTAAAAGGCTTCGGCGTCACCTGACCAGTCCCTATGGCGGCGAAGGATTTATCGTTTCCGCGCCGTGTAAGACTTTTAAGAAAAGCCCGGAGGCCCGGTTTGACCGCCGATTAGGGTGGTCATATCCTCGCTTATGCCGTTGTCACACTGCGCGACCGGATATAACATTTTAAGAATTGGGGGATTGGATGAAACTTCGAGTTGTCATGGGCGCTGCCGTGATCGCGGCATTGTCGGCCGGGGCTACGGTCTCGGCTCTCGCCGCCGACGGGGCGAAATTTATGCCCGACAAGTCGCTTCCCGGCGGCACCTGGGAATTGATCGCGAAAAAGCTTCCCGACTGGAGCGGCCTTTGGGAAGTCACCTTCGGCGGCGCCGTAACGGCCGGGCGGCCGGAACAACCGGCGTTTACGCCCGCCTATGAAGCCAAATACAAAGCCTATGCCGCCAAACAAAAGGCCGGCAAGATTCAGGATACGCCGGCGGCGAACTGCGTGCCGCCGGGCATGCCGGGCATCATGACGCAGCCTTATCCGATCGAGTTTCTGTTCACGCCCGGCAAGGTCACGATCATGATCGAGGCCTATTCACAGTGGCGGCAGATCTTCACGGATGGCCGCAAGCATCCGACCGACCCCGATCTTACCTTCAACGGTCATTCTATCGGCCATTGGGAGGGGAATACGCTGGTCGCAGATACGATCGGCTTCACCACCGAGACGCCCTTGGGCATGAGCTACGGTATGCATCACAGCACGAAGATGCATATCGTCGAACGCTTCCATACCACGTCCCCGGATGTCATGGAGGTCGACACGACGATCACCGATCCGGACGCCCTGACCAAGCCCTATGTCAGCAAGCGGCTCTACGGGCGCCATAAGGACTGGACGCTGGCCGAATACGAATGCCAGCAGAACAACCGCAATTTCGTCGACGCGAACGGCAAGGCCGGGATCGACTTCAAGCAATAGTCATTCGGATGGAGCTTTGACGCCAATGAACAAGATACTCGCAAGCCTCGCCGTTTCCGGTCTAGCCCTGACGGCGGCCGTGGCGACACAACCCGTGCAGGCGCATCACTCATTCGGCCTGTTCGACATGGGCCATGAAAAGACGATCGAAGGCGATATCGTCGAATTTCAGTGGACCAACCCGCATACCTGGACTTTCATCGACGTGAAGGGCCCGAACGGCACCGTCACGAAATGGGGTATCGAGGGTATGAGCCCGAACTATCTGGGTCGCCGCGGTTGGAGCAAAGAAACGCTCAAGCCGGGCGACCACGTCAAGATCGTGATCTATCCGCTGAAGAGCGGCAATCCCGGCGGGACGTTTCTGCGGACGGTTCTGCCCAGCGGCAAGACCATGGTGATGTTCGGACGGCCGGGCGGTGGCGGCGTCGGCGCGGTTCCGAAGGGACAGAAACCTGCCGACCCGAGCAATAGGTTCAACAAACCGGCGCCATGAACCCCAAATGATAACGGGCCCCTGCAGGGGCCCGTTTCGTATTCAGAGCGGTCAAATTAGAGCGTTTTGTGGCTGCCGTCGCAAAACGGCGGATTTTTGGTGTGTTTGCAGCCGCACAAATATACATCCCCCGCTTTGCCCTGGGTGGCCGCGACCGGCGTAAAAGACGATCCCTTGTGCGAGCCGTCACAGAACGGCTGGTTCTTGCTCTGGCCGCAAGCGCACCAGAAGAATTTCTCGCCCTCTTTCAGCGTGGCCTTAAAGGGTGCCCTTTGCGCGATCGTCGGTTCGGCGTCTGCCATCTTGTTCCCCCGTTTATATAACTGCACGTCAACTCGCGCCCGACGATAGCACTCAAGCTGCCGCCACGCCAAACGGTCATCAGGATGCCGGCGTCGGCGGCTCGTTATAGTCGGCGAACAGTTTTTCGATGGTATTGACGCTGGCGATCTGACTGGTGAGATCGTGTAGATTGATGCCCGTGGGATCGACGGTGGTCGTCACCACGTTGAAAGCGTTGGCGGCCTGTGTTTTCGCCATCAGCTTGTCGTACTGCATTTGCAGCGTGGCGAGGTCCTGCTGGTCGTTTTCAAGTGCGAGCGCCACGGCCCAGCGCATCACGGTCTGGCGGTCGACCGGCTCCAGGGGCCCGGGCTTTTTCCATCGGTCGGCCAAGAGCTTCTCGGCGTTCGACGCCACATTCCGCCAGTCTTTGGCCGCCCAATAGATGTCGGACCGGACGAGTTCGGCGTCTTCGCCCTTGATCCCCTCGAGCGTGCCTTCCGCCTCTTTGTATCTCTTGAGATCGGTGAGTGCCTTGGCTTCCAGCATCAGGCGCATATGCGCGACCGACTTCGACAGGAGGACCTGTCGGGTTTCGCGGATGATGTCGATTGCCTGTTGAGGCTTGCGATCGAGCAGATAGACCCGCGCAAGGCGCGCCGCGACCTGAGCCTGCGCCGCCCCTTTCAAGCGATACTTCACCTGATGTTCCAGCAACTCTTCGGCCTTGTCGAGAAGGTCAACTTTCACCAGCCGCTCGGACAGCTTGCGGATCATCTCATCGCCGTCGGGGCCCAACGGCGTCAATTCACGGAAGTCGTAATACAGGCCAAGGGCGGCGACAGGCGCCATTTTGTCCGCGCCGTCGGCCAGGAAAAGCTTCCGGAAGATCTTGTTCATTTCCTGCGTGATCGCGCGCGTTGCGTCGGATTCCGGAAAGTAGCTCACGGCCTGACGCATGATCTCGAGGCCGTCGCGATAATCGTCCTCGGCTATATAACGCTGACCAAGACGATGCAGGACATTGAATTCGAGCGGCCCGCCGCGCCACTTGAATCGCAGCGCATCCAGCTTGTCGATTTCCTGCTTGGCCGTGAGCGTGCCGTTCTTCGCCTCCAGCTCGACCTGACGGAATTCCGCTTTCGCATCGATCGGCGGATAGTCCATCGAGATCGCCTTGGCATAGGCGTCCAACGCACCCGGACCATCGCTATCCAGCTCGTACATCCGTCCTTTGAAATATTGAGTCTCGGCCGCCATCGCCTTGGGCAGCTTGAGGGCCTCCAGCACGGAGATCTCGCTGCTCATGGTCTGCGCGTCGCCAATGCCCATCGCCGCCTTGACCGCAGCCAGCTGGAACCGGGCCCGATCGACTTCGCGATACTGGGTTATGGCGTCCAGCCCCTGATGATAGTCGTCGAGCGCTTCATCGTTCTTGCCGAGCTGACTCTCCGCGACAGCCCGCCAAAGCGCCGCGTGAGGTTCGGCGTCGAGCCGTGGAAAGGACAGATCCTTCAGGGCGTCGGCATAGCGATGCATGAATATGTTCGCGACACCACGTACGGCCCGGAACTGCGGATCTTCTTCGAGCCGGACATCGGACTGCGCCATCAAACCGAGCACGCCGAGCGCATCCGCCGCCTGCCGATGCGCCAGATAGAACTTCGCCAACTTCCAGCGCGCCGCGTTCCGTCCGTCATTCGGCGCCATCGAGAGGCTGTAGAGCAGCTTGTCCAGGTTTTTCCAGTAATCGGCATCGGACCCCAGTGACCAGGCATCGAAATCTATGAGTTCCGTGCTGGCGGGTTGTTCCTCCTGAACCGTTGCGACTTGCGGGGCTTTCTTGCCCGTGCGTCCAACCGAATGAGCGAGAGCGCGAACTCCGGCGATTTCAACCCCGTTCGGAACACGGTCGACTTTCAACCAGTCGGCTTTCGGCTCGATCACAACGCCCTGGGGCGAGCCAATCAGCCGGAACTCCGCATAATTTCTTGTTTCGTCGATACCGAAGCCCGAGCCGAGCACCGTAACGACGACGAGTTTGTCGCCGACCAGCGGGTCGCTGAGATTTAGTTTCAGTCCGGGGTCCTTGATCGGCATGAACACACGCGCGGAATTGTCGTCCGTCATTTGTTCGCGCACGTCGATCGGCGCCGCCGGCCTCGTTTTCACATTGGTCAGATCGATCGTCCAGACCGTGCCTTTCTTGCGAACTTCAGGATGCTGATGCGTGCTCGTGGTAAACCTGAGAACGGTTGCCTGGGTGTTCGGCACCTGCTCGGTCGCAACGAAACGATCGCCGAGCCTCTGGCGCACGGCCGAAAAATCGACCTTGGCGGGCTCGTCGAACACCACCCAAAGCTGTCCGGCACGCTGAAACACGGCGGCGGCCGCGTTGTCTTTCCACGGAAAGGTCATGCGCATACCGTGATCGATCTTGCTGACCTTCACTTTCAGGGTCGATGGAATTTGGCTATCCGATGACGGCGCTTCGGGCGAATTCTGCCGCACGTCGCTGTCTGTAGTCTTCCCGGAAGAAGCACTTTTCGAAGCGTTGGAGATCCCGGCCGACGGATTGCTGTCGAACAACACGTCGACGACGACGCGGGGCCCGTCCCGAAAATGACGAAGCGTCGCCGGTTTGGTGATCTTGAAGCCGATCTTGACGTCGTCCGTACCCAGATTGATGTCGCCGATCTTTATGGCGGTCGGCGGATCGTTTCTGAGCGCCTGAAGATCGAGCGCGCCCAGCGCCTTGAAATCGAGGGTCAGCGTTCCATTGTCGAGGGTCGCCGTATACGGGACGCGTTTCGGCCAGTCGAAGACGAGACGACTGAAATTCTCATGTTCTCCATAGCGCACAGAGACAGTGGGCACGTTGGGTACCTTGGGCGCGTCGGCCACAGCCGGGCCCACAAGGGCGACGAAGATGAGAACGGCCGAGAGAAAGCGCGTCATGAGCCTTGCTTCCGCGTTACCGTCGCATCGAGCGCATCATGAATGATGATGTCCACCCGGTCGCGGTAGCGGGTCGTCGGCTCGGAGACGACTCCCTGCCCCGCCGGATCCGCATAGCCCAAAGCAGAATCCACTTCGCCATAACCGGACGCCGCAAACGCTCGTGCGACGGCCGTGGCGCGCTCAATCGACATCACCATCGGATTTTGCGATTTGCCGCCACGAGACGGATCCATGTGCGCGGCAACGGTCACGCGATTGCCGATCGTCGACAGCAGGCCGCCCAAAACGAAGATGCGGCGCACACCGTCGGAGTTCAAAGTCTGATCGCGACCGAAAAACAACGCGCCCGACGGGATGGAGATGATGATCCGGTCCGATTGCGGCGTAATAGACGCCATACGCAAATCGCGCACCGCTCCGATCTTTTCTTCGATCAGCGGCGCGAGATAGCCGAGATTCATTGCCTTCCTGTCGGTGCTTCTGGGCAGGTCCTTGTCCGACGGCCCTGAGGTCTCTGCTTGATATCGGGCCGGATTGAGACGTTGTTTGAGCCCGTTTGTCATGCTGAGCCACGTGTCGATGCGCAGCGTGCTCATGGAGAACAGCAAAACGAAAAAGGCCAGCAGCAATGACAGCATGTCGGCGAAAATCAGCATCCACCCCGACCCGGCCGAGCCGGAAGAGTCATGCGCCGGTTGCGGCGGCAGTCCAGAGGGCATCGCCATCATTGATTGCCTTGCTCGGGGCTGGTCGGACGCCGGCGCTTGAATGTCATAAGCGTCGTCGTGGAATTGCCGGTGTTTAGGCCTGCGGCAACGGTGGTTGCCGCGACACCGCGAGAAACGAGCGCGGCGCTCAGGGAGGCTGCACGACGCGCCGCCAAATCCGCCGCGGCCGTGCCGGGCTTCAACAAAGCGGCGCCAGTATTGATCATAAGGCCGGTATCGACGGTCTCGCCGCCGTCGGACCGTTGGAGAATATCCGCAAGCGTGTCGAGCAGTCCCGACTGATTGCTTCGTAATGTCGCGGATGTCGGTGCGAACAGAACATGTGTGCGGATGGTCACCCGCAGGATATCGCCGTTCGTATCGACGTTTGCGTCCGGATCGATGGCGATCCCGCGTAACAGCACTCCGATCTCGTCCAACGCGTCATTCTTGACCCGAACTACGCCCGGCCGCTGCGTAACGTCGATCACGCCGTTTTCGACATAGAACGGCCCGCGAAATTTGGCGTCGATGCTCTCGAGAACCATGCGCACTTTGGATTCTTCTTTTGTCGACAAGGCATTGAGAACCAGGAAGAACGCCAGAAGAACGAGATAGAGCGACACGAAGACCATCGTCGTCCAGTCCCGCTGTACAGGTTTGGACGAGCCGTTACGAGCGGTTATCAAGCTCGAGAGCAGAGCATCGGATTCGGTCGCCATCGTGTATTTGTCCGGCCGTCACAAGGAAGCGTGGCACCGGCTTCTCCCGTCTCGTGACGCACGGGACCGCCGTTGGGCACTTGTGCCCGTTCGAAAGCCTAGAAGCGCAGACTTAATCGCCAGTTAACCACCATGCCAAAGGTCCGGAGTCACGCGTTTTTTGCCGACGCTCGATCGCGATGAGGTGTTCTATTCGGTCGCCGAGCCGGACGGGCTAGTCGCGCCCGACGCCAGCAACGGACGACGGGTCGCCAGTTCGACCGTCAACTTCTTCGCGGTCGCGGCATCCATCGCCGCCATGATCGGCGCGATTTTTCGCTCCTTCATACGCTGCGCCACCTCGATCAACACGTTCATATCCAGCGTGTCCATGATGCGCGCCGCGTCGGCAGGTTTCATCGTCTCGTATACCTTCACCAGGCTTTCGAGTTGTTTGTCCTGCTTGTCGTCATACACCTTCAAAGCTGCATCAACGTTCTTCTGCACCTTTTTGATTTCAGACATTTTTTCCTGAACACGCTTCTCGGTGACTTTGAGCACCTGCTCGCGCATATCGAGTTCTTTTTCCCGCTTGTCGAGCGCGGCACGGCGCGCAGACAGACTTTGCAGAAGTTGAAGTTCGGCCGGGGAATAGCTGCCATCATCGTCAGGCCGCAAGGCCGGCTCAGCATCCGCGGTCTTCGTCGCACCCTTGGCATCCGTGGCGGCGGGGGCTGCCGTATCTTCCGCCGAGCCTACTCCCGACGCGTCACTTTTGGTCGGCTCGGCCGCATGGGCGGCAGCCGGCTTGATCGTATCGGCAGCCTTCACGGGCGGCACCAGCGCGCTCATGCCGTTCCAGACACTCATAACCTTGATGCCGCCGATCAACGCGGCGGACAACGCCAAAACCGGAAACAGTCTGATCCTGTCGATCATCGTACCGTCCTCAACTCACTCGACTTCCATACAAACGCGCCTGCGCAGCGCCGACTCAGCGGACATTCCGTAACATGCTGAGCAATTCCTTTTCCGTCTCGGATTTCGCCTCGGGAGCCTTGTCCTTGGTCCGCTTTTCCGCCGCCGGTCCGCCGGCCTTCTTGGGCTCGGAACTCGGAGCCGGCTGGCCGCCGGTCAGGCGCGCCTCGAGCCGTCCCGCCAAGGCATTGCCGGTTTCCGTAATCATCGAGAGTTCGTCGGCCACCTCGCGGCCGGCCGCGATATTCTTGCTGAGTTCCGCCGATCCGACTTCGGTCAACTCGCGCAACTCGGTCAGGCTGCGCTGCGCCTTGTCGGTTGCGGCCGTCAAGGTATCCACAAGGGCCTTGAACTCGGACTGACCGTCCCGCAAGCGGGTCAATCGCCGGTTCAGGACGACGCAATATCCGATCGTCGTCACCAGCAATATGATCAGAAGCAGGTCGAGGGCGATTTCTGTCGTCATGACGTCTCGCGCTCCCGACGGAAATTCTGAACCACCTGGATCGAGATGTTCTGTCCGACCCGGCCCATGGTTCCATTCATCATGGTGATGCCGTTACAGCGCAGATCGACGCAATCATCCGGCGACGCCGAAAGCATTAAGGTATCGCCGACCTTGAGGGACATGACGTCGCCAAGCTGCATGACCTGTTCGTCCAGAACGGCTTCGAGCGGAACGGCGGTGGCCCATAGCTCGGTTGCCAGATGGCTTTCCCAGATCGAATCGCGGCCGAACTTCTCGCCCATGAAGCGCTGAAGCAGCAGTTCGCGGATCGGCTCGACCGTCGCATAGGGCAGGAGCAACTCGATGCGCCCTCCCCGGTCTTCCATATCGATACGAAGCTTGACCAGGATCGCCGCGTTCGCCGGCCGAGCGATGGTGGCGAAGCGCGGGTTCGTTTCCATCCGGTCCAGCTTGAAGTCCACCTTGCAAAGCGGTTCGAAGGCGGCTTCCAGGTCACGCAGGACGACCGTGTTCATTCGCTCCACGAGATTCTGCTCGATCGTGGTATAGGGCCGGCCTTCGATCCGCATCGCGGCGGTGCCACGCCGGCCACCGAGCAACACATCGACGATGGAGTAGATCAGGCTGCTGTCGACCGTGATCAGACCGTAGTTATCCCATTGTGCCGCCCGGAAAACCGTCAGAATAGCGGGCAACGGGATGGAGTTCAGATAGTCGCCGAAGCGGATCGAGGTGATGTTGTCGAGCGACACCTCGATATTGTCGGAGGTGAAATTTCTGAGCGAGGTGGACATCATGCGGACCAGACGGTCGAAGATGATATCCAGCATCGGCAGCCGATCATAAGAAATCAGCGCACTATTGATGATGGCATAGATGCCCGAACGGTCGCCGGCGGATTCGTCATCGCCGTCGAAGCCGAGCAGGCTATCGATTTCGTCCTGGTTCAGAACACGGTTGCTCGTACCCGGTTGCGGATCGTCGTCACCCGACGCTTCGGCGCCGTTTTCTTCGTCGCCGTCTTCCGCCGCCATCGCGGCCCACTCGGCGGCGACTGCGTCGTCGTCCGGGGCTTCAGCGTTGTCGGTATCTGTGGGGGCGTCACTCATTGCGGCAAAACCTACTGAACTAACATTTCCTTGAACAACACATCGGCCACCTTGACCGGCTTGACCGCTTTGTTGACCCGCGACAGCAACTCTTCCTTGAGCCGGAACATGCCCTCGGATCCTTGCAGATCATCGATCCGCAACTCACGCAGATAGACCTGGAAATTATCTATGATCCGCGGCATGCGCGCGTCCAGCAGCGGTACGGCCTTGGGGTCGTCGACTTCAAGCGCCACTTTGATCTTGAGATAGCTGGACTTCCGACCGGTGGTGTTCAGGTTCACCAGAATCTCCGGCAGATCATAGAAGGTCATGTTTTTCGGAGCGGCTTCGGTTTTTTGCTCCGCATGCTTTTCGGCGTGCTTGGCGCCGCCGAACAGGCCCATGAAATAGGCCGCAGCGCCGCCACCACCGCCCAGAAGGACGACCGCCACGGCGATCATGACGATCACTTTTCCGCTGACTTTTCGACGAGGCGGCGCCTCACCACCTTCTTCGTCGTCGAGCTCGTCGTCGTCCGCATTGCCCTGTTTATTTTTTGGATCGGCTGCCATTGGCTCCTCGATACGCTACCTCCCTCGCGGTCGATGCGCGAAGGAACTACCGAGACGTTAAAAATTCTAGGTTAATTTCTGGTTGAGATGCGGCGCTATTTCGCCTGCGTCAAAACGCCCTCTTTCCGGACCTTCAGTCGGGCTGTCGGGCGACATTCCTGCCCGGCAAAACTTGCCACAAAGCGTGGATCTTACCCATGAAGCCGCACCCAGAAGAACCCTAACGCATTATAATAAAAGAGATTTTTTGGTGGCACGGTTCATGCAAATTACTGCAGCGAAACGATTGCACGGACAGAAAGGAACCGTCGCCGTGGATAATACGCTCTATGTCGCGCTATCGCATCAAATGGCGATGCAGAGACAAATGGACATTATCGCGAACAATATCGCGAATATGAACACGACGGCCTTCAGGAACGAAAGCGTCCTGTTCGAAGAGTATGTCGTCAATACGTCTCCCGGATCCTCCAACATCGGCAATCAGATCGCTTTCGTTCAGGATCGCGGTGTCGTTCGCAATCTGGCCGAGGGCGAATTCACCAAGACGGGGAACAACCTCGACGTCGCGATCAGTGGCAAGGGTTACTTTCAGGTTCAGGATCCGAACGGCAACATCTATTACACGCGGAACGGCCATTTCCACGTCGACAATCAGGGACAGATCGTCACGACGAAAGGCGATCCTGTCCTCAGTGCGTTCGGCGCGCCGATCACCGTCAATCTGAACGACAGCACGATCACGATCGCCAACGACGGCACCATCACCTCGGCGTCGGGACGGCGCGGACGACTTGGCGTGGTTACGGTTCCGAACGATCAGGACATGGAAAGCATCGGCGACAGCATGTTCAAGACTACCCAAAAAGCGACGCCGGCCAACAACGTGAAGGTGCTGTCGGGCATGCTCGAGAGCTCGAATGTCGAGCCGATCGTCGAGATGACGAAGATGGTCAACGTTCTCCGCAGCTACCAAAGCACGGCGAACCTGCTTCAGACCTTCGAGGATCTGCAGCGCAAAAGCATCGAAAAGGTCGGGGCACCGCAATAACGCGGCGTCCTGAGCAGCAAGCACAAGTTTTAGATCAAGAGCCGAGGACAAGAAAATGAGAGCGTTAAGTATCGCTTCTACCGGCATGTTGGCCCAGCAGCTCAATGTCGAGGTGACATCGAACAACATCGCCAACATGAACACCACGGGCTACAAGCGCCAGCGCGCCGAGTTCCAGGATCTGCTGTATCAGAATCTGCAACGCGTCGGCGCCTATTCGTCCGATGCCGGCACCATCTCGCCGTCCGGTGTTCAGATTGGCGTTGGCGTGAAGACCGCCGGCGTCTATCGCATCACCGAACAGGGCAACATGAAGCCGACCAACAACACCTACGATCTGGCGATCGACGGTCACGGCTATTTCCGAGTCCAGATGCCGGACGGCAGCACGGCCTACACCCGCGCCGGCGCTTTCCAGTTGGGACCGCAGGGACAAATCGTTTCACCGGAAGGCTACACGATTCAGCCGGGGATCACGATCCCGCAAAGCGCGACCGACGTGTCGATCAACCCGCAGGGCGAGGTTCAGGTCAAGCTCGCCGGCCAGGTCGCGCCTCAAACAGTCGGTCAGCTCGACCTTGCGACCTTCTTCAACGAAGCGGGCCTCGAGGCGACGGGCAGCAATCTGTACCTGGAGACGCCCTCCTCGGGTGCGCCGAACGTCAATACGCCGGGGTCGCCGGGTTTCGGCACTATCAGCCAGGGCTTTATCGAAACCTCCAACGTGAACCCGGTTTCGGAGATCACGTCCCTGATCAGCGCACAGCGCGCTTACGAGATGAATTCAAAGGTCATCTCGACGGCCGACCAGATGTTGTCGGTGATGTCGAACCTCCACTAGGTGAGGCTCTGAACGGAATCAAGGAAGAAGACCGATGATTACCAAACTCACGCAAAGCGTTTTTGTCATATCCTTTTTGCTCGGCTTCGCGGGGGCTGCGAACGCCGCGTCGCTTCGCAACAACGTCACCGTCACCGGGCCCGTCGTCACGCTGGGCGACGTGCTCACCGGCGCCGGCAAGGCCGCTTCCGTTCAGATCGCCAATTCCCCCGCTCCCGGGCAGCGGATGATGTTGTCCGCCGGCGTTATCGGCCGCATTGCGGTCGACAACGATGTGAAGTGGGAAAACCCTTATGACCTGAGCGCCGTTGCTGTCACCCGCGCCGGTAAACAGGTATCGCACACCGCCATCGAGGCAGGCATTGCCGACGCGATCAAGGCTCAAGGCGACGAAAGCCGGAAGTCAATCCAGCTCAGCGCGACACAAGGCACGCTCTACGTTCCGGTCAACGCCCCCGACTCCGTCAATGTCACGGATATGAACTATAACGCCGGGACCGGGATGTTCACCGCCACGCTTGCTCTTCCCGCCGACGGAGGCCAGACAGCCTCGGCGACCGTCACCGGGCGCGCCACCGACGTCATCAGAATTCCGGTGTTGAACCGGTCGATAGCGCGGGGAGAGGTCATCAACAAGCGGGACATCGAATGGACCGACATTTCGCCAAACCGGGCTCAGGGGTCTGTAATTTCGGACGCCGTGGATCTGATCGGCAAAGCTGCCCGGCGGCCTCTGCGCGCCGAGCTTCCGCTCCGAAGCAATGACGTTCAGGAACCGATCCTGGTCGGCAAGAACACCATGGTGACGCTGGTGGCGGCGACGCCCAACCTGGTTCTGACGACTGTCGGCCGGTCCCTGGACGAGGGGGGCAAGGGCGATGTCATCCGCGTGATGAACAACCATTCCCACAAAGTCATCGAGGGCACCGTTCTGTCATCGGGCCAGGTTCGGGTCGAGATATCGAGCCGTTTCGCGGCGCTCAGCCATTGATCGTCCCGTGCCCGTCTACATCAATCGTTTGCAAGTAAGGCCAGTCTCATGAGATCCCTCCGCGTTTACGCCCTTGCCGCCATCACCGCGACAATGCTTTGCGGTTGCGGCGCCCTGACCCGCGTCAGCGAAATCGGCAAGGAGCCGCCGTTGACACCTATCCAGAACGTGACCCGGGAGAAGAACTACCATCCGGTAAGCCTTCCAATGCCGTACCAGGCGCCGGAGAAGCAGCAAGCGAATTCTCTGTGGCGGCCCGGCGCACGGGCGTTCCTGAAAGATCAGCGGGCGTCCAAGGTCGGCGATATCCTGACCGTAAAAATCAAGATCGCCGATAACGCGAAGGTGGCCAATACGACAAAGAGAAGCCGGAAGAATGCGGATAAGGCCGACGCCCCGAGCTTCCTCGGTCTTGAGAGCAAGCTGAGCAAAGTACTTCCGAAAGCCGTCGATCCGGCATCCCTGGTCGATATGGGGAGCGATTCATCGAGCCAGGGCGCCGGCTCGGTGGACCGGTCGGAAGACATCAATCTGACGGTGGCCGCCGTCGTGACCCAGGTTCTGCCGAATGGCAATCTGGTCATCTACGGCAAACAGGAAGTTCGAGTGAATTTCGAAGTGCGGGTACTGACGGTTCAGGGCGTGGTCCGTCCCGAAGACATCAGCGCCACGAATACGATCGATCACAGCCAAATCGCGGAAGCCCGGATCTCATACGGCGGACGCGGACAACTCACCGACGTACAGCAACCCCGTTACGGCCAGCAGTTGTTCGATATCCTGGCGCCATGGTGATCCGGATCCACCGGGACTAACCTGAAACGGCGAAGGGCGGCAACCGAGGTTGCCGCCCTTCCCTTTTGTTGTCCTCTGCCGGCCAGCTCAGTCGTCGCGGTAAATACGTTCCCGCCGTTCGTGCCGTTCTTGCGCTTCCACGCTCATCGTCGCGATCGGACGCGCGACGAGGCGCTCCAGACCGATAGGCTCTCCCGTCACTTCACAGTAACCGTACGTGCCTTCGTCGATACGCCGTAATGCCGCCTCGATCTTCGAGATGAGTTTTCTTTGACGGTCGCGGGTTCTTAGCTCTATTGCCCGGTCCGTTTCTGCAGACGCGCGATCAGCAATATCCGGTTCCTGGCTGCTGTCCTCCTGCAGATGAGTTAAGGTCTGCTTCGATTCCTTCAGGATATCATCCCTCCAGGCTTCGAGCTTTTCTCGAAAGTACGTTACCTGCCGCTCATTCATGAACGGCTCGTTTTTTCGAGGCCGATACTCGCGGCTCGATTTCTTTGTCATTCCATGACCTCCACCGAACTGACTCGCCCCTAAGCGGCGCGGAGTATATGCACGTCGCCGCCTCGCTTCAAGCAAGCAATATGCCGAAGCGAAATTATTGCTAGTATACCGAGCGGAGAGATCTAGAGACCGGAGTTGATTCCGAGTTTTTCCAATTCTACCGAGGCCCTTAAGTCAATTTCTTCGAGTATTGCCTTAAGGTTGGGATCGGAAACCGCTGCTTGTTCGCTGCGCACCGCAGCAACCAGTCCGTTCAATTTTGAGGCAGGAATCACGCCGGCAAGTAAGCCTTGCCTAACCTCCTCCAGCAGGTCGAGAAGCTTGCCGCCCCGCTTTTTACCCCGTGATTTGTTCGAATTTTCGTCCTCGACGGCCTGCATCGCGAGAAGAGCGTCAAGCGGCGACGTCGACGCCACGCCGCCCGTCGCCCGGGCAGCCTGCTGTTCCTCCGGCGTATCCACCGAGAACGTTGCGGACGAGCTGTTTGACCGTTGTTTCTTCCGCACTGACGGTGCGGACGACGCCTGGGTCCCGAATACTTTCATTGGGTCTGTGTCCGACCGTTTTGGGCCATATGGCGGAGCATGAATATACGAGGTTAAGAAGTTGTAAAGCCTTTGCCCTCTCGTCGCTGAATTGCCTAGTGACCGGGAAATTCTTGCCGAATGAGCATCATCTGCCATCGACCTTACATCCCAACACATTGAAACTTCAATCCTTTTCTGACGCGGCATTCTGGCACGGTATTCGCACACATCTCTGCGAAACACGTGTAGGCAAACGCCAGCAGCGGAGAACCAAGAATATGGCCACGGGATATCGGCACATCGGCACGTCACGGTCCAAACGGCTTCAGCGGAAGCGGTTTACGGCCATTTTCGCCCTTATCATCCTGGCCTTTGGCAACCTCGCGCCGGCTACAGCATCCGGTACGTCCCGAATAAAGGATATTTCCGACTTCGAAGGTGTGCGCGATAACCAACTGGTCGGCTACGGCCTCGTCGTCGGGCTGGATGGCACCGGCGACTCGCTCCGGAACGCGCCATTCACCCGTCAGAGCCTCGAAGGCATGCTGGAACGCCTCGGCATCAACACCCGCGACGCGCCGAACATGAACACGCAGAACGTCGCCGCCGTCATGGTGACCGGCAATCTTCCGGCCTTCGCCCGCCAGGGCACCCGGATCGACGTCACGGTCAGCGCGCTAGGCGACGCGAAAAGCCTGCTGGGCGGGACGCTCCTGGTGACACCGTTGCTGGGCGCCGATGGTGATGTTTATGCGGTGGCGCAGGGAAATCTGGCTGTTGGCGGCTTCAAGGCAAGCGGCCAGTCCGAAACGGTTTCCAAGGGTGTCGCGACAAGCGCCCGGATCGCCAACGGAGCAATCGTCGAAAAGGAGGTCCAGTTCGACCTCGCGGATATGCATGAGCTGCATCTGTCACTCAAGAATCCGGACTTCACGACGGCCAGCCGCATCGCCAAGGTCATCAACAAGGATATCGGGCCGGGCACGGCCAAGCCGCTCGATCCGGCAACGGTTCTTTTGACGGTTCCGCCGACTTATAAGAAGAACATGTTCTCGCTGATCACGAATGTGGAGCAGTTGCCGGTCGATCCGGACCAGCCCGCGAAGGTCGTGATCGACGAGCAATCCGGTATTATCGTGATGGGATCCGAGGTCCGGGTCAGTACGGTCGCGATCGCCCAGGGCAACCTGACCATACGCGTGACCGAGACGCCGCAGGTCTCGCAGCCGGCGCCCTTCTCGCAAGGCGGCAAGACGGTCCAGGTCCCACGAACCAATGTCAGTGTGACCGAGGACGACAAGAAGCTGGCCGTGCTGAAATCCGGCGTGAAGCTTCAGGATCTCGTCGACGGGCTCAACGCCCTCGGGATCGGCCCCCGCGACATGATCCAGATCCTTCAGGCCCTCAAGGCCGCCGGCGCCCTTCAGGCAGAAATCGAGGTGATGTGATGAACGCGCATCCAGCCGTCCCGTCTTTTCTTCTCGCCAAGCCAGGCTCGGCCGGCATGCCGTCGATAGCGAATGCGACGAATCTGACGCCCGCGCAGAGCAAGGCCCGGGACGCGGCGGTGAAATTCGAGTCCGTCTTCCTGCAGCAGATGCTTCAGCACATGTTCAAAGGCGTCAAGACGGATGGCCCGTTCGGCGGCGGTCAGTCCGAAAAGATCTACCGCTCGATGGCGACCGAATATTATGCCGACGCGATCGCCAAGCGCGGCGGTGTCGGGATCGCCGATGCGGTCTATTCGGAAATCCTCAAATTGCAACACCAGGGTGGCAGTCACGGCAAGGCCGACGCGGCCGCCAGCGTCGCGGCGAAAGCCCAGACCTTGCTCAACGCCCAGTTTCAAGGCCAGGCGGCAAGTCAGGAGTTAAAGTGATGTCCGAAGAAGATAAATTGATCGATCGGGTCATTGCGGTCACCGAAAGCCTCACCGACGTCATTCAGCAGGAGAACACCCTGCTCAAGGAACGCAGGCCGCGTGACACGATCAAGCTTCAGGCCGAAAAAGCCAAACTGACCGCGACATATGGTCAGGAGCTGCAGACGCTCAAGCGCCAGAGTCAGTCGGTGCGCCAGTCCCATCCCCAGTCCCTAGACAGGCTCCGCTCTGTCACGGATCGTTTCCAGGAGACGCTGGCTATTCACGTCCGACTCGTCACGACCCTCAAAAACGTGACCGAGAACGTGATCAAACAGATCTCCGATGAAGTGAACCGGCGCAACAACCCGGTTCAGACATACGGCCACAACGCCTCGATGCGCCAGCCGGTCAGTGCAGTCCCGACCTCCCTGTCGCTCAACCGGACGATCTGAACGCGGCTACAGGTACGGCGTTCTGCCGAAGCAAATCGCGAGTAAAGGCCCCGGTCTCCAGCGCGGAGATCGGGGTTTTGCGTTTCGGCCGGCGGTTGTCGCGCCGCACGCAGCGCCAACCGTGCCGGTACGATCGCGATCCACCCCCACGAGATCTGCTGTAGACTCACGCTTCGCGGACGCCGTGATCGTCGCGCACAGAGGAGAGCGCGTTCATGACACGGCCGACAACGGCAGGGATCTCACCGTTCTTTATCGTCAGCGATGTCGAGAAAAGCGTCGCGTATTATCGCGAGACGCTCGGCTTCGAGGCGACCTTGCAGGAACCGGCTCAACGGCCTTTCTTCGCCATCATCCGTCGGGACGGCGCGCAAGTCTTCCTTAAAGCCGACAAGGGCGCGACGCCGCGGCCAAACCCTCAGTGTCATCCGTCCATGCGTTGGAATGCCTTTGTCTACACGCCGGATCCGGATGGCCTCGCCGCCGACTGCGCCGAAAGCGGCGCAATCTGCAAAACACCGCTACAGGACACCCATGACGGCTTGCGCGGCTTCGAACTCGCCGATCCGGACGGCTATGTGCTGTTTTTCGGACGTCCGAGAGAATAAAGAAGTGGCATAACGCGCCACCCCAGCTATGCAAACGAGGGCTGAAAAGAAACGACTTTCAGCCTTTTAGACTTGTCGGACGAGAGTTGGCCTCGGCGACCGCCCTTAGACACAAAAAAGGGGGCCGGTTTTCCGGCCCCCTAGGGATTTGTTGGCAACCGTTTCTATCTGAAGAGCTGCAGGATGGACTGAGGCGACTGGTTGGCGATGGACAGGGCCTGAACGCCCAACTGCTGTTTGACCTGCAAGGCTTGCAACTTCGCGCTTTCCTTCGCGAGGTCCGCATCCACGAGGTTGCCGATACCGGTCTCGATTGTGTCAGACAGCTTGCTGATGAAGGTCTTGTGGGTCTCGAGGCTCTTCTGACCCGTCCCGAGGCGACCGAGCGCCGCGTTCACATTGGTGATCGAGGTTTCAATCAGAGCCAGAACCGACGACGCACTGGTCGGCGTGCCGCCCAGCGTCGTGCTGGCCGACAGCGCAACCGTACTACCGGTCAGAGACAAGTCTTCCGCGCTGACATTGATCGTCTGGGTCCCGTTGGGATTCGCAAGAGCCGCAATCTTGTCGCCAGTATTCTTGATCATGTTCGTGCCGTTGAAGTCGGCATTCTTCACGATCGTGGTGATCTGGTCGCGCAACGAAATGAACTCATTGTCGAGCGCGGCGCGGCTAGCGGCGTCAAGGCCCTTATCCGACGCGGCGGCGGCCTTGGCCTTCATGTCGTTCAACAGATTGGATATGGACTCGCCGGCGGCCAGCGCCGTGGTCACGGAGCTGATGCCACGATCCAGGCTCTGGGTTACGGCGGTCAGGCCAGCGACGTCCGAGCGAAGATTTTGCGCGATCGCGTAGACCGCGCCGTTGTCCTTCGCACCGGAAACCCGGAGGCCGGTGTTGATATGGGTCTGGGTCTGCTCCAACTGCCTGTTGGTCGCGTTCAAATTCTGCAGGGCCTGCAGCGCGCTGGGATTGGTATTCACCGAGATCGTCATCGGTATTCTCCTTTGGGCAGGCCCATACTGCCCGGGCCACGCCGTCTATACATTCTGACAACTCGACGCGGTCCTCCGCGCCATGTGCCAGCATTAACAGCAAGGCCTGTGCCAAACGCGCCTTATTTCCATAAGGCTTTGACATTACTGCGTCTTTTTAGAGAACTGATGAGCGAAGTCAGGTGAATTCAGGCGGAAGGAACCGCGCGTCGCGGTAAATTTGATCCCGACTACCGGTAAAAATTTACCTATCTGGACGATCTGGCCGGGCGGCCGACGCCCGCACCATATAACAGCAACAGGGAGCTATGCCGACAAGGCCCGCGTGGCGGTCCGGGACGCCAATGACAACGTCGCGTCGATCAGCGCGTCGACATCGTTTTCGCGCGTGCGGTGATTGACGACTGCCGCCCGGATCGCAAGCTTGCCCCCGAGGATGGTCGTCGACGGGGCGGCGATGCCGGATTCCTGAATGGCAACCGCGAGAGCCGCGTTGAAAGCGTCCGGGTCTTCGCTGCGATAGCGATAGCACACGATATTGAGCTGGGCCGGCGCGAGAAGCTCGAGTTTCGGTTCCGCCAGAATCCGGGCTTCGAGATATCGGGCAACCTCGCAACTCCGGGCGATGGATTGCCCGAGCCGCTCGGTACCGAACGTCTTCAGCGTGAACCAGGTCTTCAAGGCCCGGAAGCCACGCGAAAGGTCGGGCCCGAGGTCACAGGGCCACGGTGAGCCGGCCGCCAGGCCGCGCGCTTCCCGCCGGAGATACGCGGCCGGCGACGCGAAAGCGTCCATGTGATGGGTGGCGTCCCGAACGAGCAGAAATCCGGCGTCGTAAGGCACCTGCCCCCATTTGTGAAAGTCGAACGCGATGGAGTCCGCCTGTTCGATTCCGGCCAATCTCGGCGCCAAATCGGGCGAGAGCTTCGCCAATGCCCCGAAGGCGCCATCGACATGGAACCAAAGCCGTTCGTCGAGGCAAATTCCGGCTATCGCCTCCAGGTCGTCAATCCCCCCGATATCCACCGTTCCCGCCGAACCGATGACGAGGAACGGCTCCAAGCCGGCCTTGCGATCGGTCTCGATCGCCGCCCGAAGCGCACTCACATTCATACGGTGCTGGCGATCCGTATCGACCACTCTCAGCGCGTCGGAGCCGAATCCGGCAAAGTCCATGGCGCGCGCGATGCACGAATGGGCGGCCCGGGACGTATAAGCCCGCAGGCTCGAGCCCCGAGCGGTTATCCCCTCGGTGCGGCAGAATTGATCGAGGGCCCATCGCCGGGCGACCAGAATCGCGAGAAGGTTGGCCATCGACGTGCCGGTAACGAATAGTCCGCTCGCCGTGTCGGGAAACTCGAAGATCTGACGCACCCAATCGACGACTTGTCGCTCGACCTCGATACCGGCGTGATCGCGGCCGCCCAGATTGGAATTCAGTCCGGCGGCTAGCATCTCGGCGAGCATACCAACCGGCGTGCCGCCGCCATGAACCCAGCCCATAAAGCCGGGATGCACATTTCCGAGGGCATAGGGCACAACCGTCCGCGTGAATTCATCATAGACCGACGCGGCATCCGTGGGATTTGACGGTAGCGCCGACCGGAAAGTCCCGCGCTGTTCGTCGGGCATCTCCCTCCATACCGGGCGATCGCGGATCTGCTGCACGTAGTCCAGCATGTCGTCGAGCATTCGGTGCCCAAGCGTACGCAAATCGTCCCAGTCAGCCGGATCGAGCGTAGAGTTCTTTGACCGGCCGGTCCGATGTCATCGTCAGGCAGCCTCGACCCGTCCGGCTTCAGCGCGGCGATACAGCATGTCGACAAAGGCCGAGAAAAGCTTCTTCATGGCGCCGACTTTATACGGATAGACGTCTGGCGGGTCCATGTCGTGAACGATCAGCGCTGTTTCCGCTTCGAAAACGAGCAAACGTCCGTCCTTGGTTTCGGCGCAATCGATACCGAAATAGTCAAGCCCGACGCGTGAGGTGAGCTCGTCGAAAGCGTCGGCGTGACGCGTGGCGAACCCATCGTCAAAGGTTTCCATGAAACGCCCCTCTTCGTCCCGCTTGCCCGCGTCCTGATCCATATTCGCGTTCAGATACCAGACTTTCCAGTCATCGGCGATCGCCATATGGCAAGCAAAAGGCCGCCCGTCTATGAAAACGATACGGTATTTCCGGTAGAGACCGTCGGGGCTGCTGTAATCGACGAAACGCGAAATGAAGAACTCGGCCTCGGGCTGCTCCGCGAGGTAGTGGTCGACCGCTGCCGCATCGTCGAGCCGCGTGAGACCCCGGCCGGCGTGCGAATTCACCGGCCGGATGATCAGCGGAAATTCGCCGTCGGAGAGAACCGACGAGAGCTGGCAGTCGCCATGGCCGATTTGCCGGACGACCTCACGGGACAGCCGCGCCGTCTTGGGAAGTTCAATATGGGCGGCGCCCTGCATCAACGCGCAGAACCTATCCCGTTCGAGTTGCAGGACCCTGTCGGGCTGATTGAGAACCGCTCGGGGCCAGCGCGGCGTGATGTCTTTCAGTGCGTCAAGCGTCGCCATCATCGCGTCTGAATTTCCCAGCACCACCAGCGCGACATCATGCTCCGGCAAGGGATCCGGCAGAGGTTCACCGGGAACGACATAAAGCGTCAACAGGTCAACGTCCGAATTACCGATGAGAAACCCGATGGGAATGTTGCCGCCGATATCGGTCGCACCGGCCAACGCCAATAGCCTGAGCCGCGGCGTTCCGGACTCGGGCGGCATACGGTAGAGCCGATCGACCTGCAGCGCGCCATCCTGCAGTCTGGCTCCCGACTGCGGGTCCCCGAGAATTTGGGCGAGCACTGAAAGATCCATGATGACGCCGGTATCGGCTGGCTGATCATAGGTGCTCTCCAACAGATCGTTCCAAAGGGCCCCGAGATCGCCGCCTTCGAAGGCCAATCGCGTCAACTTCGCGACGCCGATCCGTGTTTTGACATTTTCTATGGACGCCCCGATAGGCAGTTTCGATTCCGTCACTTGGACCTCTTATTCTTGCTTATACGCTTGTCGGAAGACAAAGCCTTGGATGTCGGTCAACTGCCTCTGGTGGCCAGAAAAGCGATGCGCTCCAATGCCTCTCCGGCCCTGTTCAGTTCCCGGCGGAGACGATCTTCCGAGCGTTGCCGGTCACCCGGCCCCCACGCTTCGGAGATCATTCTGGCACTGGCACTGACGCGAAGAACGCCAGTCTTCAGTCCATCCTCGCCAGTCAGGCCGACCGGTTGGCCGAAATGGCACGCCCGGCCAAGGCGCGACCGATCTACGAATGAGCCGGATGCGGCGCCGCGAATGTCGTCGTTCAGGGCCTGATAAATCCGCACGGACTTATCAAAAGACAATGCCCGACCGCTTCTTTCGAGAACGAACGGAAACAGCGACTGAATCCCCTGCCCCGCCCAATCGTCGTCGTCCGTCGGTCCATTGGTCTCGATCAGACGAATACCCTTGGTCTGCGACATGTAGGTTCGGAGCCCGTTCTCGAATTTCTTCAGGCTTTCGGTCCTGAACCAGGAGGGAACGGCGAAGTAAGCGCGCATTTCTTCAAGAGCGGCCTCCCATCGCAGCCATTCCCCGAAATTCGGTTGCGCCGTCAGCCCGGCGCGAACGCCCGGCCAGTTTCGAGGCCAACTCGCCCGCCCCGTATAGTCCAACAGGCCGGACGGCACATCGTTGAGATCCGCCAGGGCATCGGAGATCCGGCGGGGAACCAGCAGCGCTCCGCTGAACGGAGGACCGGTAAAGAACTTAGACCCGGTGATCATGACCATGAACCGGCGCGCCAAATAGGATCGTAGACGGCCTCGACTCAAGCGCATTTGACAGGCGTCCACGACGACCTGCACGGATCCCGGCCATTGCGAGACGATAAAATCCAGACAGCCGAGGCTCGGCCCGCTAATACCGGTTCGCGAACAATCCATGGCGTGAAGCAGAACATGCGCGCCGCCGCTGACAGCCTTGACGACAAGTTCGATGACCGTCCGGTCGACGATCTCCGTCGGGACCGGCGTTCCGTCGGGCCCCCGAGCCGAAAAACCGACATATTGAAGATGCGACGGAAAGCCTTTGACGGCTCGCCCTTTTTCGACTTCGGCGCCCAAGGCGGTCCGGCCGCTGAAATGCTGGCCGATGGAAGCGTAAGGAACCCCGCTCCCGGTTTCATCCGGCGCCATCAAGATGTTGACGAGCGGCGCTTCCATAAGATGAGAAGCAAGAAGGGTTGCATGAAGCGCCGAATCCGTACCCGATGGCGCGAAAATAATGTCCGGTTCACACTGGTCGACGCCTAAAAGCGTGCGGAGCTCTTGTCGCATCTCTTGGATGCGTGCATCGAACGACTCTTCGAAACCCGAAATCGCGGCCTGACGAAGCATCTGAATCCGCGCGCGCTCGACGCTGCTATAAGCGCGATCGGAAATCGTCGTGGCGGTGGACGAAGCGAATTCATCAACCTTCGGCAGGGGCAGAGGGGCACAACCGTAATTATTGATCACCTCGCCGACCGCAAGGCGTAAACGATCATCCCCGCCGCTGGTCAACAGCTCAGGGAGAGAACCAAGGAGCGCGAGATCGGTCTGTGCGCGAGCGTCGTCGGTCGGCGGACCCGCTTCCGGGACTTTGGAGACGATCGGTTGGGCGACTGTACTGAGCATATTTATCGCCCGAATTCTTGGCGAAACAATTCTAAGACACCGATTTGGATCGTCACGACCGACCTTCGCGGCCATCCGATCCTGAAATCTCAGTCAATGGTGGCGGCTGTTGGTTAATAACCCGTTTCGCTCATAGGTGTCGTCGCTATGAGAGGCTTGCGCCGGTCGACCGTATCAACGCGCCCGAGAGCTACAGGATCTTGAATGTGGAAAAGAGAGCGGCCGCGCGGTACCGGGCCGCCACAGGGGAGACGCTTGATTGCGGCTACGAACAGTCCCGGCGTTCGCCTAGACGGTCGTGCCGTGCTTTTTCGAATTCAGCTCGGCCAGATAGGCCATTTCCCGAAGTCGTTCCTTCGACGGGTATTGGTGTTTCACCTCACCCGAGAACGGATCGACCGCCTGATAGACGAAGACCCCCATCTTTTCGTCCTGGCTGATCCGGAGGCGCGTGGTCGCCGACCTCAAATTATTGAGAAACTGGTCGACAGCGCCACTGTCGTTCTTGGAACTGGCCGGCTTCTCGGGTGCCGCCGTTGTTTGTTTTTGGCCGCTATCATTGGTCGATGCAGCATGCGGCGCACCAGCGTCCTGGCTCGAACCCGCCGGACTGGACTGGTGTGTCAGGCCGAGCATACTGCCCTGCAAGCCGACTTTTGTCACCGTATCCATAATTATGCCCTCAATCTCTCCGGCGGCAAGGATCCACTCCACATATCCCTAGCCGCTTTTCGGTCTCCGAGACCTGGGCTTCCTTCGACTTTGTTCGGACCTGATTTGCCTTTGGGTCACCCCATTCACGACCTTGCGGAGTCCTAGGAAACCCTACCCGTTACCATTCCGCTGAAGAAAAGAGATAGTGAGTGGGACCGGACAACCCGGCCCCACCCAAAATCGCTTAGCGGAACAGCCCCAGGAGTACGTTCGGAGACTGGTTTGCAATCGACAGGGCCTGAATGCCAAGCTGCTGCTTGACCTGAAGGGCCTGCAAGTTTGCACTTTCCTTGGCCAGATCGGCGTTCACGAGATTGCCGATACCGACATCAATCGCGTCGGATAGCTTGCCGGCGAATGTGCGCTGACTATCGATAGCGCTCGCACCCGTACCCAGCTTACCAAGGGCCGAGTTCACATTGGCGATCGACGTCGTGAGCTTACTGACGATCGATCCGGCGGCGGTCGCCGTCGTGAAGGTCGACCCCGCGGTGATGGTGATCGAGCTACCGCTAAGGCTGAGATCCGCCGCGGCCACCGAAATGGTGGAGCTGCCGTCGGCACTGACGATCGCCGATACGCCCTTACCGCCATTCTTGATCATGTTCGTGCCGTTGAACGTGGCATTGTTCACGATGGTCGTGATCTGATCGCGAAGAGCGTTGAAGTCGTTCTGCAGAGCCGTGCGACTGGCGGTGTCGAGACCCTTATCGGAAGCCGCGACCGCCTTCGCCTTCATCTGGTTGAGCAGATCGGAAACCTGCTGGCCACCAGCAATGGCGATATCGACCGTGCTGGTCGCACGATCAAGGCTCTGCTTAACCGCGTCCATACCGGCAAGGTCGGAACGCAGACCCTGCGCAATCTGATAGACGGCCGCGTTGTCCTGCGGACCCGCAACCTTCAGACCGGTATTGATACGATTTTGGGTTTGCTGGAGTTGTTTGTTCGTTGAATCCAAATTCTGCAGAGCAACGAGCGCACCAGCATTGGTGTTAACAGACAGCATCTGTATGTCTCCTTTTGAGATGTTCTAGCATTTTGCTATTGGGCCTTTTGCCCGGCGCCACAACTCGCAAGCGCCATGCCAGGAATCTCTACAATTTTAGGAATGTCGAATAACGCGCTGGAAACACACGCGATTAGGATGGCTACCCGAATTTCCGGCCTTTTCAGTACTCGGCAGGTTGTGCCGTTGCGGCAGAGATTGCCGGGCAATCTTTGCCGCATTGGGCAATTTTTGCCGGGTTAGGGCAACGAAAGCCGTATCGAATCCGTATGTTCGCCAGGCGCACCAAACGGCCGATATCGCACCGCTGAAAGTCGGGTCTATATGCGGAAATTAGAAGAGGGCAGATAAAGCGGATGCACCGATAAGCGATCAGACCGCTGCTTTGACCGGCTGCCCCGCCAGGCCTTCCATGATCGTCCGATTAATATCGATCAGGGCGTCGATCTCCTCGCGGTCAAGCGCCACCATCGAGGTGTATTTGCCGACCCAAAGGCTGATCGAAATGATTTGCGCGCGGACCTGTTTCGGCAGCCCGTTGTTCGACGACGAACAATCGGTAGCCAAGGTCGACCAGAGACGCCGATTCCAATCCAGGGCGTCGAAGAATTTATTGTCGCGGGTTCCCGACGAAGCGACATCCATCAAAGCTCGTGTGACCTCGGCGAACAGCCGATACTCATTGTCACGAGGTGTGGCTGTGGTCCGCTGTGCCCTCGTATACGCCGTCAGGGACATACTGCAACCTTTCCTTCTCGTACTCGAACAACTTCTTGCAGGTCATCAGGGCTCGATAATAATTCCCGCTCATTACGTCGCGGCTGATCGTGAGACAGAGCGCTTTGACTTCAGGATTTTGAAGTGCGCCCATGAATTCCGTCATCCGCTCGACGAACTCGTCGTAGAATTGCGCGCTGTTATCGCTTTCGAGATACATCAGCATGATCGGGAAATAGATCCGCCGAACCGGTGTATTGGCCTCGTCCGCCTGGAGAATATCCTTCTCCCGGAGGATGGAGACCCGGTTCTGAATGATCAAGCTCGCGCGCCGGTCGCCGTTAGTAATGACGGCTCCGTTGACTACGAATTTCTCACCGGGCTTTAGGGAAATCTTGAGGGCCATTGATCCTGTCTCGTCTTATCGCTGTCGCTTTATGCGATTGATCCGGTTTGGCATTAACCGGTTGCGGCTCTGACATTTTATTTGCAGTCGAACGAGCGAAAGCAATCCTTCCAAGCTATCTGCGGTTTTCGGCCAAAGCGAATGACCGCCAGCCGCGGAACAGCAAACCATGGTGAAACAGGCTATGTGTGAATGGTGCACATATAGTTAACACACCCTTGATGTCTACGATCCGACCCTACCAGTGGAAGCTTAGCGGTTTCTTAATCGATGCCGGTAAATCATCCCTACTGTTCCGTTAACAACCGGTGGTCGACAGGGCGATAAAATGGCGAAAACAACTGCAAGACGACGGGCAATGGAGGCTCGCGTGGCCGTTCAGGGCTTTAACGTCGATAAACGAAGCACCGAGACGGAGTTCAGTCCCGATCAACTCAAAGCCTTGAAGCTCTTCAAAAAAGGCCAGAACGCGCTCGGACGCGGCAAAATTCGCGAGGCGGCCAAACTCGTTCTCAAAGGACTGAAATTCGACAAAAACAGCGTCTACGGAATGAAATTGCTGGCCGAGGCTTTGGCCAAGATGGGACGAAGCCGCGTCGCCATTCAGACATACGAACACGCCCTTGAACTCGCTCCCGACGATATGGAGATCCATTTCGGCCTCGGGAATCTCGCCATGAGCATGGAGATGAACGAGGTCGCTGCCAATTTCTTCGAAATCTACACTAAGAATTGGCCTAACGATCCCGCCGGCTACAACAACCTGGCGACAGCCTGGCGGAACCTCGAGAGATTTGACGACGTCGTCACTCTCATGCAATCGGTGATCCCGCTTCATCCCACGTCGAGCCAGCTTTGGAACACCTTGGCCGCCGCGATTTACTACCGCGACGGAATGGATACCGCCATTCCTTTTTATGAGGAGGCGCTTCGACTCGACCCGAACTCAGCCATGGCCTTAAACAACCTTGCTAAGTGCATGGAATTTATTGGCGAATTCGATCGCGCGATAGAACTATCGAAACGGGCGATCAAAGCGGACAAGCAGCTCACAGAACCCCGAATGGTTCTTGCCAATTGCCAGCTCGCCGTCGGAGACCTTGAGGAAGGATGGAAGAACTACACTGTGCGCTTCGATCCGCGACGCACCGGAACAACGTTCTACACTCACGGCCTACCGGAATGGCAAGGGGAAGACATTTCGGACAAGACGATCCTTGTTTGTCCCGAACAGGGTATCGGCGACGAAATCATCTTTTCCAACGCCTTCGGCGAGTTGGTCGAACGTGCGGGCAAGTGCCTGATCGGCTGCGACAAGCGCCTTATTCCGCTATTCTCGAGAACATTCCCCTCGGCCGAAGTCGGCGCATATGTCGATCAAAGTATCGACGCACATCGCGTCCGAAGCATGCCTTTCGCTGAAGGCGACGGGGCGCCGCACGTTGATTACGCTGTGCCCGCCGCCGACGTGCTGAAGTTCTTCCGGCCCACGACCGAGAGTTTCCCGGAACGAACCGGTTTCCTTAAACCGGACCCCGAACGCGTGACCTATTGGAAGAAACGGCTCGACACGCTCGGTCCCGGTCCGAAAGTCGGCATTGCCTGGCGAACCGGCCGGAAAAGTGCCGATCGAAACCGATACCACTGCCCGTTCGACTTGTGGGGTCCGATCCTCGGCGCCGAAGGCGTTCAGTTTGTCAATCTGCAGTATGATGACTGCAAGGACGAACTCGACATGGCCCGGGAACGGTTCGGTGTCGATGTTCATAGCTTTGATGACATCAACCTGAAAGACGATATCGATGATGTCGCGGCCCTGACAGCCGCGCTCGATCTGGTCATTTCATCGGCGACTGCCGTCGCGGCTATGGCCCTCGCCACCGGTACCGAAACATGGATCCTTTGGATCACGAGGGCCTGGGCCTACGGACGCGGGGACCGAACGCCGATCTCGTCCAACAACCGCTATTTCATTTGGCCCAAAGGCGGCGGCTGGCCGGAAACGATCGCCAATATTGCCGACGCCCTCACTGAATACACCGGAGGACAAGGCACGGCGGCATAGTAGATCAGTTCGCGTTGCTCCCTTGATAGTCCGGAAGGCTCGCCCTAGCCTTCCTGTATAGATCGAGTCGACATGGAGGGACGCTGACGCGATGAAGTTCCGGGGCACTGACAGTTACGTCGCTACCGATGATCTGACGATGGCGGTCAATGCCGCGATCACGCTTGAGCGCCCTCTCCTGATCAAGGGCGAACCGGGCACCGGCAAGACGATCCTCGCTTTCGAAATCGCCAAGGCGTTGGAGAAACCGCTGATTCAGTGGCATATCAAGTCCACGACAAAAGCTCAGCAGGGCCTCTACGAATACGATGCCGTTTCCCGCCTGCGCGACTCGCAGCTTGGCCGCGACGACGTGCACGACATCTCGAACTACATCGTCCGCGGCAAGCTCTGGGAAGCCTTCAGCATGGATGAAGCCCCCGTCCTGCTGATCGATGAGATCGACAAAGCCGACATCGAGTTCCCGAACGACTTGCTTCTCGAGCTCGACCGCATGGAGTTCCACGTCTACGAAACCCGGGAAACCGTGACCGCGAAGAGCCGGCCGATCGTCATCATCACGTCGAATAACGAGAAGGAACTGCCGGACGCCTTCCTGCGCCGGTGTTTCTTTCACTACATCAAATTTCCCGACAGGGAGACCATGATGGAGATCGTCCAGGTGCACTATCCCGACATCAAGAAGATGCTTGTTCGCGAAGCGCTGAATGTCTTCTACGATGTGCGCGATGTGCCGGGTCTCAAGAAGAAGCCATCGACCTCGGAATTGTTGGATTGGCTGAAGCTGTTGATGGCTGAGGACATCGGCCCCGAGGCGCTCAAGGAGCGCGATCCCGCCAAGATCATCCCCCCGTTGCATGGCGCGCTGCTGAAGAACGAACAGGATGTCCATCTGTTCGAGCGGCTCGCCTTCCTGCAACGCCGTGAACGGAGTTGATACCGGCCGAGCGATGTTCGTCGATTTCTTCTTTTCCCTCAGAGAAGCGAAAATTCCGGTTTCGCTCAGAGAATATCTGACGCTCATCGAGGCATTGGACAAAGGTCTGGCGAAGTTCAGCGTCGACGAGTTCTATTTCCTCAGCCGTTCGGCGCTGGTCAAAGACGAAAAAAACCTCGATCGCTTCGATCAGGTCTTTGGACATTGCTTTAAGGGATTGGAGCAACCGACTCTGGAAACAGGATTTGCCGAGATCCCGGCAGAGTGGCTGAAGGCGTTGACGGAGAAATTTCTGAGCGAGGAAGAGAAGGCCGAGATCGAAGCGCTTGGCGGCTGGGAAAAGCTGATGGAAACGTTGCGCGAGCGGCTCGCCGAGCAGCGCCGACGTCATCAGGGCGGCAACAAATGGATCGGCACGGGCGGCACGTCGCCGTTCGGCGCCTATGGCTACAATCCGGAAGGCATTCGGATCGGACAGGACAAGAACCGCCATAACCGCGCCGTGAAGGTTTGGGACAAGCGCGAGTTCAAAAATCTCGACGATTCCGTCGAACTCGGCACCCGCAATATCAAAATCGCTCTGCGCCGGCTGCGCAAATTCGCCCGCGAAGGGGCCGCCGACCAACTCGACCTGCCGGACACGATCCAATCAACCGCGAGGAACGGCGGCATGCTGGATCTCCGCATGGTCCCCGAACGCCACAACGCCGCCAAAATCCTGATCTTTTTCGATGTCGGCGGCTCGATGGATCCGCATGTCCGGCTTTGCCAGGAGCTGTTTTCGGCGGCACGGACCGAGTTCAAGCATCTGGAGTTCTTCTATTTCCACAACTGCCTGTATGAAGCGGTCTGGCAGGACAACGATCGACGCCATACGGAACACATTCCGACCGAGCAGGTGCTGCGCACCTTTCCTCACGACTACAAGGTCATTTTCGTCGGCGATGCCTCCATGAGCCCCTACGAGATCATCTATCCGGGAGGCAGCGTTGAACATTGGAACGAGGAGCCGGGGGAAGTCTGGATGCGCCGGATTCTCGACGTTTATCCGAAGGCCGTCTGGCTCAATCCGCTGGCGGCCAAGACCTGGCACTATTCGGCGTCG
This sequence comes from uncultured Alphaproteobacteria bacterium, assembly GCA_963821875.1. GTDB lineage: Bacteria > Pseudomonadota > Alphaproteobacteria > CAVTAV01 > CAVTAV01 > CAVTAV01. The sequence goes on along the minus strand of CAWGFE010000002.1, from coordinate 2,293,032 downwards.
ATCGAGATGATGTCGACGCTGATGTCGGGACGAATGTATCCGCTTACGCTCGAAGGGCTGGACACCGCCATGGCGGAATTGAAGCGATAGACAGCGCGCTAAACGACTTCCGAGACATATTGCCCGCGGCCCCAGCCGCCCAGCCGCTCATACGCCTCGATCAGAATGGCTGCGGCGATTGCAATTTCGACGCAGTTCGTCACCGAACCGATGACGGCCGAAGCCATCAGTGTGCCGATCCCGGTTTGAGCGACGGCGGCGACTGCTGACGCTTCCTGCGCGGCGGCCGGCCCGATTCTTATCACCGCGCTCTGAACAAGCGACCCGAGGAACTCGATGGGGAAACAGATCGCTATAATCGCCGTCAGAATGCGGAACGTATTGCCTTCGACCAGCTTCCACGCCCTCTCGATCGGCACGACGATGTCGAACACCGGCGAGACCAGAGCAAAGCTGACCCGTATCGTGAGCGCGCCGAACGCGACAAGAATGATAATGAGCCCGACGACCACGCCCAGTTGAGGAACGCCGATTGTCGTACCCGCCCCCACGACGGCCGTAAGGACGGCGCCCAACAGAAAACGCAGGATCAGGAGAATCCCGACAAACACCATCAAAAGGGCGAGACACCGGAGAAACAAACCAAAGGTTCGGATCGCGAGCATCTTGACGCCACCGTCAAAGGCCAGAACCGTCCCGAGACGCAGGACCCTCAGCCAAAGAACCGTCAGCGTGGACCGGAACAAAGCTAGGACCAGGCCGACAATGAAAAGTCTGACGACGGTGCCGCTGTCTATCGTGATGTGCTGGACATGAGCGCCCGGCTGGATCGCGCTGACGATCTGCGCCTCGAAGTCGCGAAAGAACGGCACGAATATGAGCGCGCTCAGTACGAAGCCGAGCCAAAGGACGAGAAGCTCAAATTTAAAGTGCCAAACTCGGTTCAGAGCCGCCGAGATCAGCGGCCCGATGAGAAGCGGTGGCTGTGCGTTGGAATTCATCTCTTTACGCCTTTTTTAAGCCGCCAGCCTAGCCGCGACCACGACCGCTGTCACCGCAATTTCCGTATCACCGCATCAAGGGCGCGTTGGACGCGCTGGCCCGTTATGCTGTCCGGGCTCCTTTCGCGATTCTGCAGCACGATACGGATCGAATCGATATGAGCCTTGACGATCTCGACTTCTTCATCCGTATATTTCGCCCCCATCGTACTAAGACGGTAGAGCGATTCCGCGATCGTCGAGACCAGGGGATAGCCAAAGGTGCCCCCCTGCCCCTTCATGTCGTGGGCAATCCGGTTGACGTCTTTGTACAACTCCATTCTCGCATGCGGAGAAAAAACCAGCCGCTTGTGGCGTTCGGCCAGTTGATCCACCTGCCCGATGGCCCAATCGGGATAGTCCTGCGCCATGTCGTCGATCGCCGCCTGCGCCTTGCGCAACATTTCCGGCGATATCCGCGCCGAAGCCCCGGGGGGAACCCCGGTTTTCGATTTGAGCTGATTGGCAAAGCGATAGAAACGGACTGTCGGTCCGGCGTCAGCCATTGATGATCTCCACCTCGGGGCTGTCGTCGGTCAGAAGGCGACGGTCGGGACCGTCATAGGGAAGTGCGCGCCGGCGCCGGTCCGGGCCAAAATAATTCGCGGACTGCACGAACTGTCGAGGCCGTTCGATAACATTGATCAGACGGCTGCAAATGCTCGCGATTGTGAAGGGCTTCGCGACGAACTCGGTCACGCCCGCGTCGCGGGCTTCCCGGACCTTGGCCGGGTCGGCATAGCTCGAGACCACGATGACGGGAATAAAATGATCCGGGGATTCCTCATGCCGGCGAATCCAGCGCAACAGCATCATGCCGTCGACGGTCGGCATGTCCATATTGGTCATGACGATATCGAACGCCGAGCCGCCGGTATAGCGTCCCCGCTCCGCCGAGGGTTTGGCCGTCTTCTTGAGAATATCGACGGCCTCGCCGCCATGGGCCGCAACTTCGACGGTCCCAACCCCGATGATATCGAGCGTGGAGTGGATAAGTTGCCGGATAGCCGAGGAATTGTCGACCACCAGGATACGGAAGGATTTAAAGCTGTAATCGGCCATGAAGGGCGCTATACCCCCGCGCCATGCTGTCCGAATGACGGGTAGCTGGCGTGCGCGAAGGCTTCGACATCCGTCAGGGCGCCCTGCAGCGCGGCGAGCATCCGGTCACGCTCGCCGGAGACCGGCATCTCGGTCACCGCCTCCGCTTCGGCGCTGATCCGCGCGACGATCTTCGCGCCGATGCCGCGGGCCGAACCTTTGAGCGCATGCGCGGCTTCACACCACGCAGCAGCATCCCCCGCTGAGGACATGGCCGTCAGATATGCTCTGCCATTGGTGAGAAACAACTCGAAGAGCTCCGCCTCCAGCGCCCGGTCGCCGGAGGTATACTGGGCTAAATGGTCGAGATCTACCACCGCGTCGTTTCGTTCGATTTCCATGGCGGCGAGATTAACCAGTTCATGCTAAGAAACGGTTGTCGCCCCGCATTTTTCCGATCCGGAGGTGATCTGCGACATTACAGTTACAACGATCGGGACTTTTCCGAGCGTTTTGCCGCCGATTTTGCCTTTGCCGCCGCAATACGCCGGCCTTTCTCCGTCAGCTTGCAGATGATCCAGTCGGGTTTTGTCGGATTGGAGAACCACGGCTCGGCCCAGCCCTGTTCCACGCAGGCCGTAACGGTACGGCGGCTGACCTCCTGCCCGAGTTCGTCGAACAGTGGCAGCTTGCCGCCGGGCTGATCGAGGCCACCGCGCAGATATTTACGCTGGGCCGGAGTCGGTCCGCGAGATTGCACCCGTGATTCCCTCGCCATGGCTTCGCCAGTCTAACCCAGCGCGGATACTGAACCAAGCTGCTCTCACCCGTCACCCGCAGAAATACCGTTAATTCCAACAAATTGCGCGGCTGCTGCTTGAAACACCCTGAAACATTAGTTGATTCAGATACTTCCTCAGTTGACCGCGCCGCAAAGATCAGGGATCTTAATTACTGAATTACGAAGGAAGTCCCGATGTCCCAGATGAAAATCTCGCCCGACGAAAATGAAGTCGGTGCGGGGCCCAGTGTGGCGACAAACGAGGGGCGTCCCAACCCAGTGACGCTTCCTCAGCCCGCGTCACGCAGTCGGCGTGGTGTGTCGACGCGGCATACGATCTTCGTCATCGCAACCATTTTGTCGATCGTATGGATGGGGGCCTGCGCGAGCTATATCGCAGCGGCCGCCCTTTCCGGCAAACCGCTGTCTCTCGACGTGACGGCCATGGCCTCGGCCCTCGCCGGCGCATTCACCCCGCTGGCCGTTATCTGGCTCATCGCGCTCTATCTCCGCAACGCGGCGGATTTACGCCTGAGTCAGGCGCTTCTCTCTAATCCGGCAACGTTAACCGCGCAGCAGGTCGCCGCTATGACCGCCTCGATCGGCGACGGCGCGACCAAGCTTACCGAAGCCGCCGAGATGGCCCATAGCCGGATCGCCGAGATTGAAGACGGAATGGCCCGCCACACCTCCCGTCTGCTCGACGTCGCGGAAACTGCGGCGCGCAACGCCGATTACGTCAAATCGCAGATGAAAGCGCAGAACGACGCGCTGGTATCGCTGATCAAGGACATGACGGCGAAATCCGATCAGGTCGAAGCCGTCCTCAGCACGGCGACGTCCAACCTTTTCGGCGCGACAGACGAAGCCGTCGTCAAGGCGGAAAAGGCCGGCTCTGTCCTCTCGACCCATGCCGACAGGCTCACCGAAGCGACCAAACGGGCCGAGACGCTATCGAACGGGATCGACGAATCCTTCACCCGCTCGATCGAGCGTATGCGAACCGCCAGCAACGAGATCGATGAAACCTTCTCGGATTCGATCGGCAAGGTCCAAGGGGCCTCCAAGCAGGCGCGCGACGAGGTCGAGGGCATCGGCAAAGCACTGGCCGAGCATTCTCTGAGCCTGACTGTGGCCGCCGATCACGCCGCCGACCGCGCCGGCTTTATCGCTCGGCGTCTTCAGAAGGAAGTCGGAGAACTGGGGCAGATCGCCGATCAGGTCAGCGCCCGCACCGATCAGATCAGCATCTCCTTCGCCGATCAAGGCAAGGCGATCACGGATGCCGCCGCCGATTTCGAGCATCTCGCCGGACAGATCAATGTCACCGCCGACGAGGCCCGCCGCCGCCTCGAGGACGAGACCCGGTCGCATGCGAAGGAAATGCAGCGCGTTTCGGAACTCGCCGCCGAGAAGGCACGCGACGCGGTTCAGGCCTTCGCCAACGAGGCCAATATTCTCCAGACCACGTCGGACGGCATTATCGAAAAGGTTCATCTCGCCGGATCGTCCTTCGCGGAGGAAGCTCGGAAGATCGACGAGACGTCTCGCGAAGCGGTCGCCCGCGTCGGCAACCGGATGGATTCCGCGCGGGCAAAGCTGGACGAACACCTGGCTCGCCTTACCCGCGTGACCGAGCTGTCCGAAGCTCTCACCAACACGTTGAACGGCAAGTTTACGGCCTTCGCGGATCAATTAAGCGCCGCGACGGATCAGGCCGCGTCCGAAGCCGAGGTGATCGGCAGCTCATTCAGGGCAAGCGGTGACTCCTTGCTCGACGCGACTCGAACGGTCGGCGAGCGCACGTCGGAGATGAAGCAATCGCTGGGGGTCGAACGGGCCGAACTCGAGCGGCTTGCGCGCGAATTGCGGGCGCAAAGCAGCCAGATGGAAGATTCCATGAAGGCACATGCCAGCAATATGGAAGATGCCGCCGAGCGTGCGGCCACCTGGGCGGAAACGGCCGGCAAGGCCTTCAAGCATCAGACCGAGGAAATGACCGACTCCGCCGATTCCGCGACGCGGCGCCTGATGGAGCAATATGCCGCAAACGCGCGAACGCTCACCACGGCCGCGGATAGCGCGGTGGAAACCGTCATCAGCGGTATTGAGGAAAAGATCCGGTCCCATTCCAAGGAAGTCGCCTGGATCTCCGAGCAGGCCGCGATCCGAGCGGAAGAAACCCTTTCGGGCATCGTCGGTGAAACGCGCAAATTCGCCGCCCAGACTGACGCGCAGTTCGTCGAGCTGGTCGAACGGTTCGCGGATGCCGTGCGCGAACAGGCTTCCGCTATGGGCGAGACGGCGCAGAGCGCCAACGACCGCATCGAGAAGTCCAGCGCCGAGTTCGCGGCGAAGGCCGGCGAAATCGAACAAGCGGCCGCCGGTGTCGCGGGCAAACTGACCGAAGCATCCGAGAATGCCGCTCAGATCATCGGTAACGCCGAGGCCGGCTTCACGGAAACCGCCGGTGGCGTCGAACGTGCGGCAGCAGGCGTCGCCGGCAGATTGAACGAGGCGGCCGAAAACGCCGCGCAACTGATCGGCAAAGTCGAAGCCGACTTCAAAGAAAATGCGCGCGGAATTGAAGAGTCCGCAACGGCTCTTTCGGAGCAGTTCAACGCGCGGCTTGAAAATGCCAAGACGGAATTGGACCATCACGCTGCGCTCCTCAACGCCACATCCGAGACAGCGGCTCATAACATCTCTTCGTCCGGGGAAGAGTTCGCCCGGCGCGCGCAGGATCTCGAAGCGGCTTCCCGGGCGTCCCATGAGGCGATGCACCGCACGACCGAAGCCATGCGCGAGGAGATGGCGTCCATCGCGGCGATGGCCGACGAGATTGCGGAGCGCGTAAAGAGCGCCGCGGCCGCACTGGCGACCGAGGACGATGGTCTCAAGAGCTCGGTAGATCAGGCCGTCGCTCATCTGAACGCCGCCGGAAATCTCCTCGATAAACGCTCCGCCGACCTGCAGGATCGATCCGCCACTGCGCGGGAGGAAATTTCGCGTGTGGGCGATCTCTTCGACCAGAAGATCCTCGCTCTTGCGCGCTCGGCAACGAGCACGAAAACTGGCCTGCTCAACGCGGGCAAGGCTCTGGACGAAGGGGCCGGCGAATTGGACGGCCGGGCGCGAGAGATCGCCGAGGCTGTCAGGAACGCGGGCGAAAACCTGCGGCGGGACCTCGATCTCATGAGCGAAGAATCGGAAGCCGCGCTCGCCAAACTCACGAAAGCGTCCGAAACCGCCCAGACATATTTGCAGGAACTCGCGGAGCGCACCGCGGCTTATACCGCGACGGCGCAGAAAGTCACCTCTCGTCCCGACGCGATCCCGTCACGTGACAAGGCGGCGGCATCAGGTACGGGATCCGACGATCGCCTCTCACCGGCCACACAGGCATTTCTGGCCGGGGCAAAATTGGCTCTGAAAGGATTGCCGGGCAAAGGCGGCGCCAACGCGCTGACAGAAGAAGACCGCAACTCGGTTTTGACCTCGGCGGCGTATCTCGTAGAGTGCGTAGAAGGGCTGGAAGTCGATACGGTCGAGATCTTCGATAACGCCATCCCTTACGAGGACTGGGAGCATTATCTCGGTGGCGAATCCACCGTCATGTCTCATCACGATCTGTCGCTTGGCTCGCGCAAGACGCGGGCGCTCATCCGCCACCGCTACAGCAACGATCCGCGGTTCAAGTCGTCGGTATCGACCTATCTAACATGGTTCGACGAGCTGATTTCTGGTGCCAAAAACGCAGGGCAGTTCGAGATGAACGCCTGCTTGCGGCTTCTGAGTTCGGATATGGGGACGCTCTACGCCCTGTTGCTGCAGGCCGTGACGCTTCGCCTGTAGCGCCGGTCCGGCCTATGGCGTGAGCGCTTTAATGCGCGTTTCCTCCGCCGACTTATTCGCGGTGATCAACGTCCATTCGACGACCCGGCGCAGAACCTTACCGAGGGCATCGTCGAAGGCCAGCACGACGTCGTTCACGCTGGTCCCCTTCGACTTCGCGACATATTCGAAATTCTTCGACGCGATGATTTCCTGGCGCGGCTGCTTGATGATCTTCACATTCATCCGAACCCTTACATCCGGAATGTCGTTACCGGAATGGTACTCCGCCTGAAATTCGCGCAGATCGATCGCGAGATCGAAATCCGATCGCAAACCGATCGTCTGACGCCCGACTGCGACGATCTTGTTCGTGTTTTCGAAGGACTCGAGCAACAGCGTCTGCACCATATCCGGCGCGCGGTCCGTCCATCTCGCGCCGGCATAATATTTGATCTGGGTCGGGCTCGGATGCAGCGCAATCCGGCGGGTGTCGAGCCCACGCGCGGCGGTCGGCTGATCGACCACCAGCTGCCATTTCACCTTCGGCAGGCCTTTGTCGAAGGTGCTTTTCGGCGTGAGCGTGTAAATGTCGGGCGCCGGACCCTGGGGTAACCCGAGCAGATTTCCGCCGCAACTCGGCACCAGAACGGCCAAGGCGACGATACCGGCCAGTTTCAGAGACCGGATTGCCTTCCGGCCAACAGGATCAGCGTGATCGTTAGTGTTTTTCATTCGGGGTGAACTCCGAGTCCTGTTTGCCCAGGAAGAAGCGAGCCGGATCGCTCTCGATCCGATCGACCAGGCGCGACAGATTGGAGACCAGTTGACGCGTCTCCGTCATCAGCCGGGTGAACTGAACCAGCCCGTCGCTGGCGAACACATCCACGGCGTCCTGATTGCGTTGAACGAGATCATTCAGATCCGCAAACAACAGATCCGCCGATTTCGCCGCGCTACGCGCATCGCCCAGCATCGGCTTGAGTTCCGTATCCACCGATCCGTTCAGGCTCGACGCCAGCGTGTTGATCGACTGGGCCGCGCCGCCGACCTGCTTTGACGTATCCTGAAGGGATGAGAGGAACTGGCCGAAATCTTGTGAATGCTCGGAAAGGTTTCCGCTGATTGTCGCGGCATTCGCCAATAGCTGGCTGAAAGACTTCCGGTTCTTCTCGTTCACCAACTTGTCCAGCTTGCCGATAAGCGAGATTCCTCCCTTGATGAGGTCCGGTGCTCCCGAGAACAACTCCTGGAAATTCGACGGCTGCGAGGCGATGACGGGATATTCCTGCCCTTGCTTGGCTTTCAGCAGCGAGCCGCCGCCGATCGGGCCCGAAATCTCGACATAGGCCACGCCGGTGAGCCCCTGATACTCCATCGTCGCGATCGCATTCTGATAAACGGGAAAATCGCTGTTCACCTCGATCACGACGATCACCTGACTCGGATCGGCCGGATTGAGCCGCATCGAGCTGACCTGCCCGACCTTAAGACCGTTATAGCGGACGTCCGCCGCCTGACTGAGGCCGGAGACGGATCCCGAGAAATGGATTTCGTAGTAGTGGTACTGACGGTTGAACTCGAATTGCGCCAGCCAGACCACAAACGCAAAGATGCCGGCGATGACCAGCAGCGTGAAGCTGCCGATCAGGACATAATTGGCTCGCGTTTCCATGGAGCGCCTTCGCTTTCAGTTACCTAATTGAACGCGTGTCTGATCCTGGATCTTAGCCGCTCGTGCTCGCGGACCGTGGAAATATTCCCGGATCCAGGGATGGGTTTGCTTCAGCATTTCGTCCATGGTGCCGACAACCAGAACGCGATGGTCTGCTAGGACAGCAATCCGGTCGCATACGGCCGCCAGCGAGTCAAGATCATGGGTTACCATGAAGACGGTTAATCCAAGAGTGCTCTGAAGGTTCTTGATCAACTCGTCGAAGGCGGCCGCGCCGATCGGATCCAGGCCGGATGTGGGCTCGTCCAAGAACAAGAGTTCAGGATCCAGGGCCAGCGCACGGGCGAGCGAGGCGCGCTTGCGCATACCGCCGGACAGTTGCGCGGGATACTTCGTTCCCGTCTCCGGCGGCAGACCGACCAGTGCGATCTTCAGCGCGACGATCTCGCACAAAAGATCATGAGGCATTTTCAGGTATTCCTTGAGCGGGACGGCAATATTCTCGGCGACCGTCAGCGAACTGAATAACGCACCGTCTTGAAACAGTACGCCCCATTTGCGTTCGAGCGCCTGCATATCGGCATCGCTCGCAGCGAGCACGTTCCGACCGTACACCTCGACCGTGCCTGCCGTCGGCTTGCCCAATCCCACGATAGCCTTCAGCAGGACCGACTTGCCGGTTCCGGAGCCGCCGACGACGCCCAGAATCTCGCCGCGCCGGACGTCGAGGTCGAGCCCGTCATGCACGATCTGCGCGCCGAACTGGCTGCGCAAACCGCGTATACGAATGATCTCTTCGCCCGCCATACCCTCAAATCCCTACGACATCGAAGAAAATGGCAAAGAAGGCATCGGCTACGATCACCAGGAAAATCGACTGAACGACCGACGTCGTGGTGTGCTGCCCGACACTCTCGGCGCTGCCCTCGACCATCAGGCCCTGATAGCAGCCAACCAGAGCGATCAATACGGCCATGACGGGCGCCTTGATGATACCGACCCAGAATGACCACAGATCGACATAATTCTGGATACGCTCGATGAACGTCAGCGGCGAGATATTCAGAACGACCCAAGCCAGGAGGCCGCCACCCAACAGACCGGCCAAATCGGCAAGAAAAGCCAGAAGCGGCAGCGTTATGATCATCGCCAGGACGCGCGGCAGAACGAGAATTTCCATCGGGTCGAGCCCGATGGTCTGCATGGCATCGATCTCTTCCCTCACCTTCATCGCGCCGATCTGGGCGGTGAAAGCGCTGCCGGATCGCCCGGCAACGACCACGGCCATCAGAAGAACGCCGATCTCACGTACGGTCGCCAGCCCCACAAGCTCGGCGATCAGAATATCGGCGCCGAACTGGCGCAGTTGCTGCGCGCCCAGATAAGCCAGAACGATGCCGATCAGGAACGTCAACAGCCCGACGATCGGCAGCGCATTCAGGCCGACCTGTTGCATGTGGTAGACGACCGATGTGATCCGCAACTTCGTCGGATGGCTGATGACCCGGACCAGCGTCGCCAGCGCGAGGCCGAAGAAGTTGATGCCCCGAACGAGTTCCCGAATGACCTCGATCGTCTGGCGGCCGACCGCTTCCAGCAGATCCGCTAACGTACGATGCTCGCGCAGTGTGGAGGTCGTCTGGCGGATCGAGCCGACCTGAGTGAGAAGAACGCGCTGATTTTCAGTGATATTGGTGAAGCCGGCATCGAGACCGGCCGCCTGCAATTCGGTCAGGGTCCGGTGCAGCACCCAGGCGCCCGCCGTATCCAGCTTCTCGACGGCCGCAAGGTCGATAGTGACCTTGTCCCCGCGCGGCACGGAAAGCTTACGAAGCCGCCCGTCCACTTTGGCGATACGCGATACGGTCCAGTCGCCGCCCGGCTCGACGCGCAACACCCCCGTATCCGGCGCCATCCGGAGCCATATCTCCTGATCGTTGGTCTTCTTATCGATGGTCACAGAGTCAGGGCCGCTTGACAGGTTCCAGGGTCTGAACCGGCGATGGATGGAGTCGCCTTTTTGGCTTGATCACGCCTTAAGTGACCAGCATCTGGGTAACAAGATGACACCAAGTGCCGCCCTGCACAAGAATCCCGGCCGGCCCGGACCGGCGCCGATCCGCACGGCATAATGGACGGTGAAGTCTGAAAGTTGAGGCGGTCAGCCGCGGCGATCGGCTGTATGGACCTCAGTGACTGGCGTGCGCCTGTTGGGAATCGAGCTTGGCGATGAAATAGTCGAGATTTTCCTGATCGAAGCCCTGTTCGAATTGAGTCAGGACCCTCTCGATCATGCGGTGCTTGAAGCGCTCTACATCGCCGGCATGACCGTCATATTCCATCTCGGCGATCACTTTGAGCGCGGCGCGTGTGACCTTGATCATGTTCTGCGAGAAACCGCATCTATCGAACAGAGCCTTCAGGCCGAGTTCGCCCTTGTCGTGGATCAGCTTGTAGGCGTTGATCAAAGGAATACCGGCGATTTCCGCCACACCAGCCTCGAAAAAGGCCATGTCGCCCATGCAAAGCGCCCGCATCAGCAGCGTACCGGTCAAACGGCCATTCTGATTGAGCTGCTTGACCAGCGCGGTGAGGTCCGTTTTCTCGTCTTCCCGGTCCAGCAGCCCGACCGTCGCTTTTTCCCGCGCCTGAAGAACCAGATCCGCCGCCGAATTGGCCGACAGTTCATGATGGGTAAGAATGTGTGTGCGGAGATTGTCCGACACCAGCGCGACCAGACGCTCCGCCACGGTGATCGGGAGTTCCTTGCGCATGGTCAGCGGCGCATTGACCGCTTCATTGTCGCCAAAGTCGTCCAGCACGCGGTTCATCGTGGTTTCGGAAAGCTTCGCGCCTTCATTGGCGACGAGCGTGGCGACGACCTTTTCATTCTTCGTTTTCGCCAAAGCTTCGGACACCGATTCCGAAACAATGGGTCGCTTGGCGACCGCGACCTGATAATCCGAGTCCCGCGACGAAATAATGCCGGCGAGATCCTCGTCGTTCAAAACGTCCGAGTATTCGATCATCGGCAGTGCGACTTCGGCCACGTCATTGGCCAGCTGAAGCGCGACGTCGTGGGGAATTTCCGGATTGTCCTTCAGACTGTCCGACAAGGCCGCCCGAACACGAACCGCGGCATCGTTCACCATGACCTTGAAGATGTCTTGCGCGATCGCCCGCTCGGAATCGGACAGAGAATCCCCGAAGGCGGCGCTGACTTTACTGGCGGTCGTAGCGCGGGTTTCTTCCGATGGGTCTTTGAGCAGGCGGGCGACGTCTTCGCGGGTGAGATTCAGCTTGTCGGACAAGGCGCTTTCCTTGGGTAGACAAATTCGTAAATGATCGAACGACCACACCGGACCGTCCGCCTCCAAGAGTATGATTTCAGGACCTTAACGGCTCGTTAATCCTCCCTCTCCCGGATGCGATTTTTCCGGCCTCCCCAATCGCCAATGCAGCGGCGTATGAGGCGCCATCCGGGCTGGAACGTACCCTGTTGTTCGGCCTACGGATGCCCGCTAGCATAGTCCCGGCCGATGGCAACACCGATCCAGGGGAAACGAACGCGTGATGTGGACGAGACTTTTGGGGGCGATCGCACTCGTTCTGACGACCTCGTCCGGCGCATTCGCGCAAGCCCCGGGATCCGTGCCACTCGACGAACGCATTAATGACACCATAGCGCCAATCACCAACTGGCTGAGTTCACTCATTTTTTATGCCGTCGACTTCCGCGGAACGCCGAGCACGGCGGACGATTTCCCGGTTGTCGTGGCTTGGCTGATCACCGGCGCCTTGGCGTTCTCGCTGTATATGAAATTCATCAATGTCCGCGGCTTCCGTCAGGCGATCCGGATCGTGCGCGGCGACTATTCGGACCCGAAGGATGACGGCGAAGTGTCGCATTTCCAGGCCCTGTCGGCGGCTCTGTCGGGCACCGTCGGGCTTGGAAACATCGCCGGCGTGGCCATCGCAGTCGGACTCGGCGGCCCGGGCGCGACTGTCTGGATGATTCTGGCCGGCTTTCTCGGCATGACGACCAAGTTTGTCGAATGCACGCTCGGCGTAAAATATCGCGATGTGCACCCGGACGGATCGGTTTCCGGCGGGCCGATGTATTACCTCAGCAAGGGCCTCGCCAGCCGAGGATGGCCGACGGTCGGCAAAGGCCTCGCCATTTTCGCCTCGATCAGCTGCATCGGATCGTCGTTTGGCGGCGGCAACATGTTTCAGGCCAACCAGTCGATCACGCAGCTTGTCGACATGTTCGGCGGTCCCGAAGGCGTGCTTGGCACCCATCGCTGGGTGATCGGGCTCATCATGGCCGTTCTCGTCGGGCTGGTCATTCTGGGCGGCATCAAAAGCATCGCCAACGTCACCGGCAAGCTCGTGCCCTTCATGTGCGTCCTCTACGTCATCGCCGCCACTACGATTATCGTCGTGCACTATGCCGATCTGCCCGTGGCCATGCACATCATCGTTTCCGGCGCGTTTGAACCTCACGCCATCGCCGGTGGCGTTGTCGGCGTTTTAATTCAAGGGTTTAGGCGAGCGACTTTCTCCAATGAAGCAGGAGTTGGTTCGGCCCCGATCGCGCATTCCGCGGTCCGCACCAAGGAACCTGTGACAGAAGGTCTCGTGGCGCTGCTGGAACCCTTTATCGATACTGTCGTTATTTGCACGATGACGGCGATGGTCATCGTCGTGACCGATACCTATTCTCAACCCGGCGTGGACGGTATCGCGATGACGTCGGCGGCATTTGAGAGCGTCATCCCGCATTCTTCGAGCGTCCTCCTCATCGCCGTTCTGTTATTCGCCTTTTCGACCATGATCACCTGGTCGTATTATGGATTGAAAGCGTGGACCTTCCTTCTCGGCAAATCGCAAGCCTCGGAGATGGCCTACAAACTGATCTTCTGCGTCTTCGTGGTGATCGGCGCGACGATGAATCTCGGGAAGGTCGTCGACTTCTCAGACGCGATGTTCTTCGCTATGGCTTTCCCTAATATTTTAGGGCTGTATATTCTCGCCCCGGAGGTCAAACGAGAATTGAACTCCTATCTGGCTCGCGTAAAAAGCGGCGAGATCAAGAAGTATGTGGAACAAGGTGCCGAGTAAGACTTCATGAAGATAATGAACAAACACGCTATCCTGGCCGTCGCGCTGACAGCGCTGGCCGCCGGCCCTGCTCTGGCCGATGACCACTCCTCCTGCAATCTCCAGCACGGCGAGGCGGTCTTCAACAAGTACTGCAAGGCCTGCCATGTCATCGAAAAAGGCGCCAAGAACACCATCGGCCCCAATCTGTGGGGTGTGGTCGGTTCTCACGTCGGCCGTGTTCCGGGCTATAACTTCTCCCAGGCACTTCGAAGTGCGGATGTCGTCCTGACCAAGAAGGCCCTTAACGAGTGGCTGACCAATCCGCGCGATTTCATCCCGAAAACGAAGATGCCTTTCGCCGGCATTCCGAAGCAGAAGGACCGCACGGACGTCATCTGCTATCTTGCCAGCAAATCCGACAACGGCCAGAGCGCGGGGCAATAAGCCATTAGGGCCCTGCGTCAAAACCGGTATCTAGAGAGGATCGAGATGTCTGCTTGGCTACGTTCCTGCGCGGCGCTGCTTGCTCTTGCCCTGATCATGTCCATCGTCGGCATCCGGGCCGGGAGCGCTCTGGCGGATGACGATCCCGTCATTCAGCCCGATCAGGCGGAGATGTTCATCAAGGACCTCAGCCAGAAGGCGATCGCGGTCCTCCGAGACGACAACAAGACCGAAGCCGAGCGCGAAGCGATTTTCAGGGGACTGCTGCAAAGCGGCTTCGATATGAAATTCATCAGCCGTTTCGTCCTCGGCATCAATTGGCGCAAGGCGACAGATCAGCAGCGTGAGGAATATCGGACGCTGTTCAATGAATATGTGCTGAAAACCTATTCGGCGCGGCTTGGCGGCTTCAAGAACGAAGAATTCAAGATCACGGGCAGTCAGCCGGCCGGCAAGAAGGACATCATGGTCCACAGCAAGGTCGTGCGGCCGACCGGCCCCCCGGTGACGGCGGACTGGCGCGTTCGACTGGTGGACGGTTCGCCTAAGGTGATCGACGTTGTCGTCGAGGGCGTGAGCATGTCGATTTCGCAGCGCCAGGAATTTGCATCCGTCGTACAATCTAAAGGCATCGATGGGCTTATCGAGATGCTGCGTTCGCGGGTCAACGGCAGCGCACCGGCCACATCGGATCAAAGCGGCTAGCGGTTCTCAGGCCGTCTAGGCGGCGCATTTAGGGGCTATCGGGGGGCGGACCCACGCGAGTATTTAGGCCATATCTTCTTGTCGTGACCGTGCTCGCCAGTCTGGCGGGCATGACGCCGGCCTATGCCGATTTCGCGACGGGCGCGGCGGCGTATCAAAACGCCGACTATGTAACCGCCGCCCGGGAATGGCTGCCTCTCGCCAAGCAAGGAAACGCTGTCGCCCAGTTCAATATGGGCATCCTCTATTACGGCGGTCTCGGCGTCGTTCAGGACCGGGCGGTCGGTCGGGACTACTGGCTGGCGTCGGCCGACAAGGACTATATTCCGGCCTTCTATCAACTGGCATTGACGGAGATGGACGGCTATCTCGCCCGGCCCGATTTCGAAGACGCCCGCGCCCTGCTGAGTCAGGCTTCGGATGCCGGTTACGCCCCGGCGCAATATTTTCTCGCCAACCTGCTCCGCCTCGGCTTGGGCGGCGACAAAGATTCCTTTGGCGCGGCGGCGCTATATCAGTCGGCGGCCAAAGCCGGAAACCCCAACGCGGCCTTCGCGCTCGGCGAATTTGCGCGCCTCGGAACCGACGCGAAAACGAGTCCGGCCGACGCCTTTCTCTGGTATGAAGCCGCGGCCAAGAAGGGTCAGGTTCGCGCGCAATATCGCCTCGGCTGGTGCTATCAGCAGGGCTTCGGCACCGCGCCGGACATGACACAGGCTTATGTCTGGTTCGCCGTCGCCGCTGCGCACGGCCATTATCTGGCCGGCGACGCGCGCGATGCCGTCACGGCGGATCTGACGCCCGAGCAGATGGACTCCGCCAATCAACAACTCGCCACGATGGGTATCCCGCTGCCTCACAACGCCGCGGACGAAGGTCAGCCAGCGGGTAATACGCCTGCCGCCGACACCGACACTCAGGCTTTGCCGCCACAAGCCACTCAATAGGCTTTGGGCTCGCATCCGATGCCGCATACGCTGTACCGGATCAAACGCGAATCCTGGCCGATCCGGGGCAGTTTCTCGATTTCTCGCGGCTCCAAGACGACGGCAGACGTCATCGTCGTCGAGCTGGAGCGCGACGGTAAAACCGGTCACGGCGAATGCGTGCCCTATGGCCGCTACGGTGAAACTCTGGATGAGGTCGAAGGGACCTTAGCCGCCCTTCGCGCTGATGTCGAAGCCGGATTGGACCGGACAGCGCTGGCGATGCACCTTCCCGCCGGCGCAGCCCGGAACGCTCTTGACTGTGCGCTTTGGGACCTCGAAGCCAAGATTTCGGGTGTTCCCGCCTGGAAGACTGCCAGCTTGCCGGAGCCTCAACCAACGCTCACGGCGTTCACGATCAGCCTCGACAGCCCGGAGAGAATGCGCACGGCAGCGAAAGACGCCATGGACCGCCCTCTCCTAAAGCTGAAACTCGACGGCGGTCCCGATCTGGACCGGGTGCGGGCGGTCCGCGACGCCGCCCCGAAAGCCCGGCTGATCGTCGACGCCAACGAGGGCTGGGCACCAGCACAAATCGAGACCCTTACGCCGGACTTCGCGCAACTCGGCGTCGAACTGATCGAACAGCCCCTGCCCGCCGGTGACGATGCAGCGTTGGATCGGGTCCGGAGCGCCGTCCCGCTCTGCGCCGATGAATCCTTTCATGACCTGGACGATCTGGCCGCAATGGCCGGACGGTACCAATTCATCAATATCAAGCTCGACAAGACCGGCGGGCTCACCGAAGCGCTGCATATCGTTCAGGAAGCGCGGAAATCGGGGCTGGAGATCATGGTCGGCTGCATGGTAGGAAGCTCGCTCGCGATGGCGCCTGCCGCGCTGCTCGCCGGAGCGGCTCGATACGTGGACCTGGACGGCCCGCTGCTCCTGGCAGGCGACCGGACGCCCGGGATGACCTATGAGGGCTCGATCCTGTATCCTCCCCCGCCAGCACTGTGGGGCTAAGCAGAGTCAGGACATCAAGAAACGATGCCAACTAATAGAGAGATAAGGACTTTCCATGAGTAAGCCGCTTCTCCATCTGGTCTTCGGCGGTCGCGTCAAGAATCCGACCGGCACCGATTTCGAGGACGTCGACAATCTGGACGTCGTGGGGATCTTTCCGAATTATGCCTCGGCCTTGAAGGCATGGCGCAGTGCGAGCCAGCGCCACGTCGACGACGCGATGACCAAATATGTCATCGTCCATCTGCATCGCCTGCTCGAACCCGATGAGGGCGATGCCGCCGAGGCTGGCGAGTCGTAAGATCGAGCCTTACGTACCGTAGGGAAAGTCGAGCTTGCGCGCCTCGAGATAAGCGGTTTCGGACACGCTGCGCCATTCGAGCGAAAGCTTGCGGAAATCCATATAGCTCTTATAGACGCGGCCCGAGAGTTCGTCGCCCGCCGCGATTTCCTTCATCACCTGGTTCGAGACCTTTCCGATCTCCAAAAGAATATCGTTGGAGAGCGGACGGGGCTTGATGTTGTGATCCTTCTCCAGGATCCGTAGATATTCGGCGTTCCGCATGTTGTATTCCGCGAGGGAGCGGTTGTATTCGGACTCCGAGATCGCGGTGAAAATCTCCTGCTGCTGGGGCGTCAGGCTGTCCCACACATCCTTGTTCATCCCGAGCGTGATGCTGGAGCCCGGCTCGTGGAACCCCGGATAGTAGTAATAGGGCGCAATCCGGTAGAAACCGAACGCCATGTCGTTCCAGGGCCCGATCCATTCGGCCGCATCGATCGCGCCGGACTGCAACGCCTGAAAAATGTCGCCGCCTGGCATCGCATTCACGGCGGCGCCCAACCGCCGGATCACCTCGCCGCCGAGACCGGGCCAGCGAATTCTCAAGCCCTTGAAGTCCTCGAGCGAGTTGATTTCCTTCTTGTACCAGCCGGCCATTTGGGTGCCGGAATTGGCGACGATCATCGGCTTGATATTGAACTTGCCGGACACCTCGTCCCAAAGTGCCTGCCCGCCACCATAGTGGATCCAGGACGCCATCTCATCGGCGGTGAAGCCGAACGGCACAGCGGTGAAGAAGTTCAGTGCCTTGTGCTTGCCCTGAAAATAGTAATCGGCGGCGTGATACATATCGGCATTGCCGAGCGACACCGCATCGAAGCTTTCGAACGCACCGACCAGTTCGCCGGCCGCGAAAACCTTGATGGTGATCGCGCCGTCCGTCGCCGTGTTAATGCGTTGTGCGAACCGTTCCGCGCTGGTGCCGAACCCCGGGAAGTTCTTGGGCCACGCCGTAACCATCTTGAACTGGCGTTTCTTCGTGGCGACCGCCGGCGCGCCCTCCGTCTTTGCCTCGTTCGATCCGCTGCAACCAGTCAGCGCCGCCGCCGCGACGGCGCCCGGCGCGACTGTCCCCAAAAAATCTCTACGTTTCATAAGTGCCCCATTCACATAGCAACGTACCAAAAAGCGAAGGAGTGCTTTCAGCCTCTCCTAGCCTTTTAGCAATCGCGACGGGGATTATCCAGCGGAACGGCCCGGATTCGCCGGGCTACGCTGTCACAAATGCGTCAGTTGCGGCCGTAGGTATCTTCAAAACGGACGATGTCGTCCTCGCCGAGATAGCCGCCCGACTGAACCTCGATGATGTGCAGCGGCACCTTGCCGGGATTTTCCAGCCGGTGAGTCACGCCCATGGGGATATAGGTCGACTGGTTCTCGTAGAGCGTGGTGACCTCGTCATCGCGCGTGACGATCGCCGTGCCCTGGACGACGATCCAGTGTTCGGCCCGGTGATGATGTTTCTGAAGCGACAGCTTCTGACCCGGCTTGACGATCAACCGCTTAACCTGAAAGCGATCGCCGGAATCGGTGGTCTGGTAAGAGCCCCATGGGCGGAAGACTTCGGTATGAGCGACATGCTCGTTGCGGCCGAGCTGTTTCAGGCGGTCCACCATGGCCTTGACGTCCTGCGCGGCTTCCTTCGACACCGCCAGAACCGCATCCTTGGTCGCGACCAGCACCACATCCTTGAGACCGACGGTGGCTATGGCCGGCCCGTCGCTGCGGAGATAGGAATTTTCGGTCCCCATCGTAATGATGTCGCCGACGGTGACATTGCCTTCCTCGGTCTTGGGGCTGAGGTCCCAAAGGGACGACCAGGACCCGACGTCGCTCCAGCCCATCGACACCGGCACGACCGCCGCGTTCGCCGTGCGTTCCATCACCGCATAATCGATGGAATCCGCCGGACAGGCCGCAAACGCTTCGGGATCCAGCCGTAGAAAACCGAGATCGGCCTTGCTTCTATCGCAGGCCGCTCGGCAAGCCTCGACCATCTCGGGATTGTAGGTTTCCAATTCGCTCAGATAGCTCGAAACGGAGAACACGAAGAGGCCGCTGTTCCAGGCATAATTGCCGGCATCCACGAATTCCTGCGCTTTGGCGGCACTCGGCTTCTCGACGAAGCGCTGCACGGCATGGCAGCCATCCTGCCCCGGCAAGGCGGCGCCGATCTCGATATAGCCATAACCCGTTTCCGGACGCGTCGGATTGATCCCGAAGGTCACGAGCCGATTGTCGCCGGCCGCCTTCGCCGCGATCTCGACCGCGGTCGCGAAGGCGCCCTCGTCTTCGATGACATGATCGGACGGCATGACGAGCATGAGCGCGTCCGGCTCTTCGCGCGAGATAAGCATTGCGGCAGCGGCCACGGCCGGGGCGGTGTTCCGCCCCTCGGGCTCAATGACGATCTTTGCGTCGTCTATGCCGATCTGATGGAGCTGTTCTTCAATGATGAAGCGATGCTCGTCATTGCAGACGATCATCGGCGCCGAAAACCGCGCGCGATCGCCGACACGCAGCACCGTTTCCTGAAGCATCGTCCGCTCGGATATCAGCGGCAGCAATTGTTTGGGATATAGCGACCGTGACAAGGGCCACAGTCTCGTTCCCGAACCGCCGGAGAGAATGACCGGAACGATTTTCGATGCGCTCATATGAAACTTATGCCTCCAAGTGTGTCCGGGCCGACTTTGCGCCCTGGCCGGGCGCCTTTTTTGATGGTCTCGAACCGTAGGGTCAATACATTAACCCTAGTTTAAGCATGCCGGTAGACCGAACGCCGGACGATCGCTCACAGACCCGCTCGACTTGCGCGAGGCCTTCGGCAATTACAGTTCGGCCGCTCATTCCGGGCGATTGCCCGGAACCGAGAGGCCGAAAGTCGATCATGACGTTTGAAAACAGCTGCTTTCGGTTTCGGGATGTGAAACCGACCGGGCCTAGGCCACTTGGTCGAGCGACCTTTGCTGGCCCTCCGGGCCGAAATACGAATTGATCACCGCAGCCACCATGGGCTCATCGATGCCGTAACAGCCGAGCCGAACCCGGATGATATGAGCGGCTTCCGCTCGTGTCTCCGGCCGCACATGCCGCAAAACGGTTGCTGCGACCCGCTCCACGCCCGCACGGTTGATATTCACGTTCATAACGTCTTCGCTCCTGATTGCGGATATGGTTCCCCAACCCCGCCGAACGATGTGCATCCTAGAGGTGTTCGATGGCCGTATTATGACACTCCCATGAGAATCCGGTGCCATCGGCCACTTAATTTCTTGGAAAACGCCGAATGCATCCCGCCCGGCACCCCGCAATCGCGCAATTTTGAATGGACAGCGGGGTCCCTCTACTCGAAATAGTGCGAAAACTGTGAGAAGATCATCACGTTTTCGTAGGAGGACCACTGGCCATGCGAAGACGCGCCGTCTCGATATTCGTATGCCTGACAGCCTGCGGCATGATGTTCGCCGCAGCCCCCGTGCACGCCAACATGAGTTTTTCACCGGCGGTTGGACTGGCGATTGATTCCCAGCGTGCTTTGAATGAGAACCAGCCTAAAAAAGCCATCGAACTGGGCCAAAAGGCGATCAAATCCATGGATCTCCCGCCCAGTTTTTCGGCCTATGTCTGGAACAATATGTGCGTGGCCTACACGCAGCTGACCAAGTTTTCCCTGGCGCTCGATTCGTGCGAGCAGGCGCTGAAGTTCAATTCGGCCGACTGGCGGTTCCTGAACAATCGCGGCAACGCCTTGCTCGGTATGGGCCTCGCCGATGACGCAATCACCGCCTATCAGGCCGCCCTCAAGGACAATCCGAACAGCAGGATCCTCCAGAAAAACCTGGAAATCGCCAAGAAGTACAAAGAGACAGGCGGTGTTCCTCTGACGTTTTCTCAGCAGCCGAGGTTTTAACTCGCCGGGCTATTTTCCGGTCTTGCACTGCCCCATCGTGTTGAAATTGCCGGCCCAGAGTTCCGACGCGCGCCGTTCTTGCCGCCGTGGCGTCCTGAATGTAGCGGCTCGCAAAGTCGCACGCCACGGCCCACCCGGCTTCGACCATGGCCTG
The DNA here is from genome assembly GCA_963821875.1 of uncultured Alphaproteobacteria bacterium. Lineage (GTDB taxonomy): Bacteria > Pseudomonadota > Alphaproteobacteria > CAVTAV01 > CAVTAV01 > CAVTAV01. The sequence goes on along the minus strand of CAWGFE010000002.1, from coordinate 2,272,044 downwards.
CGCAACATCCCGGCCATCGGAATAGCACGTGACCTGATCGCCGGCGGTTCCGCCGGACGTCACGCAAACGAAATCCCGAGCCGCCGCCATACTTGCGAGAAAAGCTTTGGCATGCTCGCCGCAGGCGTAACTGATCTGTTTGGTCCCCTGCCACTCAAAGCATTTTGTGTCGAGCGCGGGCGCATCGATGCCATAGAGCGAGAGTGTTCTATCGCCAATTTTGAGGTGTTGCCCGTCCACGATCGTGGCATGGCCGGAGATATAGCCGGCCGCCTTCGCGGCCGGCAGCGAGAACAATATCGGTATAAGGGCGAGGCAGAAAATCCGCCCCATCGTCGTCAGCCTCGTTCGCATCGCGGAAAACTCCTTGAAACGCTATACTTTACGCAGCGCCTCGCCGACGGCCCTCGAACTTGCGACCGCAAAGACGGTCCTGTATGAGTTCCCCCATCGTTCGCGCCGGAGAGAGACACGATGTGCGAGTATTGTGACATGATCGGGGACAAACCGAAAGCAGTGGTTCTGCTGAGCGGCGGGCTGGACTCCGTCACCGCTCTCGCAATCGCGCGCGAGCAGGGATATGAGCCCTGCGCCCTCACCTTTCGGTATGGCCAGCGTCACGCCGTGGAGATCGAGGCGGCGACCCGCATTGTCGAGGCCATGCATGTCCACGATCACAAGATTGTCGATATCGATCTGACCGTTTTCGGCGGTTCCGCGCTCACCGCCGACATCCCGGTGCCGAAAAATCAGGAGTTGACCGGAATTCCGATCACCTATGTTCCCGCGCGCAATACCGTCTTCCTGTCCTTTGCGCTCGCCTATGCCGAGGTCCTCGGGGCGTACGACATCTTTGTCGGTGTCAATGCGATCGACTATTCGGGCTATCCCGACTGCCGCCCGGCCTATATCGAGGCATTCGAAACCATGGCCAACCTGGCCACGCGCTCGACCGTGGAAGGAACGGCCAAGCTCCGGATTCATGCGCCGCTGATCGAGATGTCGAAGGCAGACATCATCCGGGAAGGCACGAGGCTGGGTGTCGATTATGGCCTGACGACCAGCTGCTATGATCCGGACAGCGAGGGCCGGGCCTGCGGCGAATGTGACGCCTGCCGTCTGCGGCTGAAGGGATTCAGGGAAGCCGGTCTGCCGGATCCGGGGCGCTATGCGAAGAGCGCCAACCGCGCCGTCGCATGACGGAGCGCCCTCATGACCTATCACGTTAAGGAGCTGTTTCTGACGCTCCAGGGCGAAGGCGCGCAGACTGGACGGCGCTCGGTGTTCTGCCGTTTCGCCGGCTGCAACCTGTGGTCCGGCCGCGAACGGGACCGGGCCGGTGCGATCTGCCAATTCTGCGACACCGATTTCGTCGGTACGGACGGCTCCGGCGGCGGCAAATTCACCTCGGCAAGCTCTTTGGCCGACGCGGCCGCGACGCTTTGGCGTGAGGGCGCCGATACGGGCGCAAAACCCTATATCGTTTGCACCGGCGGCGAACCGTTGCTGCAACTGGACGAGGCGCTGATCGATGCCCTGCATAGGCAGGGCTTCGACATCGCGGTCGAAACGAACGGCACGATCACGGCCCCTGGCGGGATTGACTGGATTTGCATGAGCCCCAAGGCGGGCACGGATATCGTGCTCCGGCGCGGCAATGAATTGAAGCTGGTCTATCCACAGGCCGGAACCGACCCGGCCGATTTTCAGGGCTGGGACTTCGAGACGTTCTTTCTGCAGCCCATGGATGGCCCCGACCGGGACAAGAATACGGCGAAAGCGATCGACTACTGCATGGCTCATCCCCAGTGGCGGCTGAGCCTGCAGACTCACAAATTTCTCGGTATCCCGTGATGCCGGTTTCGGATTAAAGGGTACGGCCTTGGAGATCTTCAAAGAATTCACGTTCGAAGCGGCGCATCTGCTGCCCAACGTGCCGCCCGAGCACAAATGCCGGCGGCTGCACGGCCATTCATTCCGCGCCCGGCTCTATATCGAGGGCGATCTCGATCCGTCGCTCGGCTGGGTCACGGACTTCGCCGACGTTAAACAGGCCTTCGAACCGGTCTGGCGGAAGCTGGACCACCACTATCTCAACGACATTCCGGGCCTGGAAAACCCTACCAGCGAGCAGATCGCCCGCTGGATCTGGCGCGAACTCAAACCGGCGCTACCCAATCTGAGCCGGATCGTACTGTTCGAGACCTGCACGGCAGGCTGCGAATATCGCGGGGATTGAATGCGCGTCACGGCCGGCATATCGGCCGGCAAGCGCTAGTTGCCGACGCGCTCGGGCAGATATTTCACGTGGCAGGAGTTGCAGGCCTCGTAAACCGCATTGCCGGCATCGAGGACCTTGTCGACATTCTTTTCGCGGGCGTATTTCTCTGCGAGCAACGACGTGTCGATCAGACTCTGCGAATGCTTCTTCCATTCGCCCTGATCCTTCGCGCGCCCACCGGTCAAGAGTAGCCGGCCGGCTTCCGCGAGCACCATCGCGTCCGCTTCTATGACCTCCCACTCCATATCGTTCTTCGGCTCTTTGGAGCCGACGCCGAAGACGCCGTCGGACGCCGGGATAACGATGCCGAGCATCAACTGCCGGGTCGTTGCGTGACCGTCGTCGGCCGCAGTCGCTCTGGTCGCCGCCACACCTGCGAGCGAAAGGAGCACTGCTCCGGAAATTAAAGCTATTTGCCGCACCCGCATTGTCGCCTCCCGATAAACGGACAAATCCAGCCATAAACAGCTTCGCCGCAGCAGCGACAGGGCGGCATTGATTGCGATCAAACAGGATGGAGGCGGGTGTCGAGGCTAACGGCCGCGATACGGCGGAACGCCCTGTTCCGGGATCCAAACGCCATCGGGCGCCGCGCCGGATTGATAGAAGACATCGATCGGGATGCCGCCACGCGGATACCAGTAACCGCCGATACGAAGCCAGGCCGGCTTCAAAAGCCCTTCGAGCTTCTTGGCGATGGTGACAGTGGTATCCTCATGGAACGCCGCATGGGTGCGGAACGAGCCGAGATAGAGCTTCAGGGACTTGCTCTCCACGAGCCAGCCTTTCGGCACATAGTCGATGACGAAATGCGCGAAATCCGGCTGCCCCGTCACGGGGCACAGGCAGGTAAACTCCGGACAGGTGAAGCGAACGACATAGGGCGTCCCCTTATTGGGATCGGCAACGCGTTCGAGCAACGCCTCATCCGGCCCCGAGGGAAGCTTCGTCGCCTTGCCGAGTTGCTTCAGTCCGGCTTGTTTCGGTTTCCGTGCCATAGCCGAAGCGAATACACGCAAGCCGCGCCACACGCAAGCAAGCTCGCGGTTCGAACTTCGGACGATGTGGCGTAGATGCTTGAACCCTTTTCCGTCTGCCGGTAGTTTCGGGCATTCGTCCGGGGCCCTTGTCCCCTGCCATTCCTTTAGAGTTTCGACGTCTTCCGCGAGTTCGACGTCCCAGGCGTACGAAAGAACACGATATGCAAATTCGCGACGGATTTATCGGCACGATCGGCAACACGCCGCTTATCAAGCTGCGTAAGGCGTCCGAACTGACCGGCTGCACCATTCTCGGCAAGGCCGAATTTCTCAATCCCGGCGGCTCGGTGAAGGATCGCGCGGCCTACTACATTATCCGCGACGCCGAGGAGAAAGGCCTGCTGCAGCCCGGTGGCGTGATCGTCGAAGGCACGGCGGGCAATACCGGCATCGGGCTTGCACTCGTCGGCAACGCCAAGGGCTATCGGTCCGTCATCGTCATGCCGGAGACCCAGAGCCAGGAAAAGAAGGACATGCTGCGGCTGTGCGGCTGCGACCTGCGCCTCGTGCCGGCCGCGCCTTATTCAAGCCCAGACAACTATGTCCGCTATTCCGGCCGCCTCGCCGAGGAAATCGCCACGTCGGAGCCGAATGGCGCGATCTGGGCCAACCAATTCGACAATGTCGCGAACCGGATGGGCCACTATATGAGCACCGGCCCGGAGATCTGGACCCAGACCGACGGCAAGGTCGACGGCTTCATCTGCGCGGTCGGCACCGGCGGCACGCTGGCGGGCACCGCCATGTTCCTCAAGGAGCGCAACCCGGATATCAAGATCGGGCTGGCCGATCCGGGCGGCGCCGCACTGTACAATTTCTTCAAGAACGGCGCGCTGAAACCCGAAGGCACGTCGGTCACCGAAGGCATCGGCACCAGCCGGATCACCAAGAATGTCGAAGGCGCGCCGGTCGACATTCCCTATCAGATCCCGGATGAAGAGGCGCTGCCGGTGATCTTCGATCTGCTGATCGAGGAAGGCCTGTGCCTCGGAGGCTCTACAGGGATCAATGTGGCGGGGGCGATCCGCCTCGCCAAGGAACTTGGCCCCGGCAAAACCATCGTCACGATCCTGTGCGATAGTGGAACCCGATATCAGAGCAAGCTGTTCAATCCCGAGTTCCTGAAGGCAAAGGGCCTGCCGACGCCCAGTTGGCTGGACAAGTAGAAGGCGAAACTGTCCGTGTCCGACGATACGCCCGCCAATACCATCGTTTCGACCGAATGGCTGGCCGATCATCTCGACGCGCCGGACGTCCGGATCGTCGACGCTTCCTGGTATCTGCCGGCGGATAACCGCGATCCGGAGGCGGAATATCGCGCGCGCCATATTCCCGGCGCGGTATTTTTCGATATCGACGAAATCGCCGATACCGACAGTTCCCTGCCCCATATGTTGCCGAGCACCGAGAAATTCTCGGTGCGCGTCAGCAAGCTCGGTCTGGGCGATGGCAACCGGATCGTCGTCTATGACGGCGGCGGCGTGCTGAGCGCGACGCGGGCCTGGTGGATGTTCAAAGTGTTCGGGCACGATGATGTAGTGGTGCTGGATGGCGGCTTGTCGAAATGGCTGCGCGAGGGCCGGCCGGTAGACGACCTTGCACCGATGCCGCGGCAGCGGCATTTCACGGCCCGGTTGAATACCATGATGATCCGGGACAAAGATCAAATCCTGGCCAATCTGAAGACCGCGCGCGAGCAGATCCTGGACGCCCGCTCCGCACCTCGTTTCGCCGGCGCCAAGCCGGAGCCAAGGCCGAATGTACGGCCGGGGCATATCCCCGGCTCGATCAATGTGCCGTTCGGCGCGTTGCAGGATCCCGAAACCGGCACGTTCCGGCCGGTCGACGATATGCGGACGGCCTTTGAGAGCGCCGGTGTCGATCTCGACGCGCCGATCGTGACGAGTTGCGGTTCCGGTGTGACGGCTTGCGTGCTTTATCTGGGGCTGGAAATGCTCGGCCACCGCAATATTGCCGTTTATGACGGGTCGTGGTCGGAATGGGGCGCGGCCGATGACACGCCGATCGAAACCGATGGGGATTCCTCGTGAAGGACAAGACACGCATCATCACGCTCGGACGCGACACCGAAGGCTTCCAGGGCGCGGTGAACCCGCCAGTCTATCATGCCTCCACGATTCTGTTTCCGACCTATAAGGCGCTGAGATCGGCCAATCCGTTCCAGACCGACAAACCTTACTACGGCCGTCGCGGCACGCAGACGACCTGGGCTTTCACCAAGGCCGTCGCGGAACTCGAAGGCGGCGCGCATGCCTGGGCTTTTCCGTCCGGTCTGGCGGCGGTCAACTGTGCGCTCTCGTCCTTTCTGAACCAGGGCGATCACGTCCTCATCACGGACTCGACCTATTATCCGACACGCGTGATCGCCGATCAGATCCTCAAGCCAAAAGGCGTGGAGTCCAGCTATTACGATCCTGACATCGGCGCCGGCATCGCCGCTCTGATCAAGCCGAACACGAAGGTGATCTATCTGGAATCGCCCGGATCACTGACCTTCGAGATCCAGGACATTCCGGCGATCGCGGCCGAAGCCCATAAGGCCGGCGCGACCGTCATTCTCGATAATACCTGGGCATCGCCCCTGTTTCTGAAGCCGTTCGAACTCGGCGTCGATGTCTCCGTTCAGGCGGCGACGAAATATATCGTCGGCCATTCAGATGCGATGCTGGGCGTCGTAACGACGACGGAAGAAAAATGGGTGACGCTGCGCAACGGCGCTGGCTTTACGGGGCAGTGCGCCGGGCCGGACGACATCTATCTCGGCCTGCGGGGACTCCGGACGCTGGATGCCCGGCTTCGCCAGCACCAGACCGGCGCAATCGCCCTTGCGGAATGGCTCGAGGGCCGGCCGGAGATCGACAAGGTGCTGCATCCGGCGCTGCCCAGCCATCCGCGACACGACATCTGGAAGCGCGATTTTCTCGGCGCCTCGGGCCTTTTCGGAGTCGTGTTCAAGAAAGTCACCGAGCCGGCGATCGAGGCCATGCTCGACAGTCTCGAACACTTCGGCATGGGCTATTCCTGGGGGGATTCGAAAGCCTCGCCCTCCCCGCCTGGCCATCCAAGATCCGCACGGCCACGAAATGGACACTGCCGGAACCCATCCTGCGCATTCACGTGGGGCTCGAGGATATCGATGATCTGATCGCCGATCTCGAACAGGGCTTCGAAAAGTTCAACGCGGCGCTTTAGATCACTGCCCCGGTGACCTGCCCGGCGTGAAAACCGTAATCAGAAAGATCGCCGTTTCCGCAACGACGATGCTTGGCCCCGCGGGCGTATCGAAATGGAAGGACAGCCATATCCCGATCGCCACGGCGCAGCAGCCGAGAACGGCGGCCAGGATGGCCATCTGCTCGGGCGTTCGACAGAAGCGCCGGGTGGCCGCGGACGGAATAATCAGAAGCGAGGTGATCAGCAGCACGCCGACGACCTTCATGGCGATCGCGATGACGATGGCCATCAGGACCATCAGCGTCAGTTGAACGCCCTGCACCGGCACGCCTTCGACCCGCGCGAGATCCTCGTGCACGGTAGCTGCGAGCAATGGCCGCCATATGCCGGCGAGAACGACGAGCGTCCCGGCGCCCGCAACCCAGATGCGCCAGAGGTCTTTCGTCGTCACGGCCAGCACGTCACCCAACAACAGCCCCATCAGGTCGACCCGAACGGAGGTTAGAAACGCCAGCGCGACCAGACCGATCGCGAGTGTGGCATGGGCCATGATGCCGAGCACCGTATCGCCCGCGAGACTCTTCTGGCGTTGCGAGAGCGCGAGCAAAACAGCCACGGCCACGCAGATCACAACGACGCCGAATACCGGATCCATGCCGAGAACAAGCCCCAATCCAACACCGAGCAGCGCGGCATGCGACAGCGCATCGCCGAAATAGGCCATCCGCCGCCAGACCACGAAAGCCCCCAACGGACCGGCGACGACAGCGACACCGAAGCCCGCCAAAAGCGTCTTGACGACAAAATCGTTCATGGCCGGTCAATCATGGTGATCGTGGGAATGCGGGCCCGGAGGATGCGTCGCTATCTCGCCGCTCGGTTCGTGAACATGGTCGTGATGATGGTGGTAGACGGCCAGCCGGTCGGCGTCTTCCTTGCCGAACATCTCGATAAAGGCGGGATCCTTGCTGACCACGGCCGGATGACCGCTGCAGCAGATGTGCTGATTGAGACAGACCACGCGGTCGGTCTGCGCCATGACCAGATGCAGGTCGTGCGACACCATCAGAACGGCGCAGCCATAGCGCGTGCGGATACGTGAGATCAGATCATAGAGCGCGGCCTGACCGGTTACGTCCACCCCCTGCACCGGTTCGTCCAGGACGAGGAGATCGGGCTCGCGCAATATCGCGCGCGCAAGCAGAACCCGCTGAAACTCGCCGCCGGAGATCGATTGGACCGCACTGTCTATCACGTGGGGCGCGCCAACTTCCTCCAGCGCGGTGCGCCGCCGGCCAAGTTGACATTTTCCGCCGAGCGAGAGAAACCGCCGCACGGTCAGCGGCAAGACCGGATCGATCACGACACGCTGCGGCATATAGCCTATGCGCAGCCCGCGCTTCCGGGCGACCGTACCGCTATCCGGCTCCAGGAGGCCGAGCGCGATCTTGACCAATGTGGTCTTGCCGGAGCCATTGGGACCGATCAGCGTCATGATTTCGCCGCGCGCCAGTGATAGGGAGATATGCTCCAGAATGGCTTTGCCGCCGCGCTCGAAACAGACGTCTTGCATCTCCAGTAATGAAGAACCGCCATCCGGCTGTATTCTGCTGGACATAACGGCCGCGTTGACGTTATCCATGTTCGTATCCATTCTGTGCTTATAGCACGGCTCATGCGCCTCTCAACGACGCATCTCTTCCTCGCGCTAGAGCGGGGTTTGACGGGACTGACATCAGGACAACACCGACATGGCCACCGAACAGGATCGTGCCGCCGAGGCGGTATTCGACGCGCTCACATTCGACGACGCGGGCCTGATCCCCGCCATAGCGCAGCAACATGATACGGGCGAAGTTCTCATGATGGCCTGGATGAGCCGGAACTCCATCCTAGAAACGCTGCGCGGCGGTCAGGTCGTCTACTGGTCCCGGTCGCGCAAGGCGTTATGGCGCAAGGGCGAGACATCAGGCCAGACCCAGACGCTCAAAGATTTCCGCGTCGATTGCGACGGCGACACGCTGCTGCTGCTCGTCGATCAGAAGGGCGTCGCCTGCCACACCGGCCGTCGCACCTGTTTCTATCGCGCGGTTCGCAACGGCGGGCTTGAGACCATCTCGGAGATCGAGGTGGATCCGGCCAAGCTTTATCACACGTAATGCTCGGTCTGACTCCCGGGGAGATCACGGCGCTTGGGCTTTCGCTCAAGGTCTCCTTGGCGGCCGTCGTTTTCAGCCTGCCGTTTGGCATCGCGGTCGCCTGGATCCTCGCTCGCCGCGATTTCCGGGGGAAAATCGCGCTGGATACGCTGATTCATTTGCCGCTTGTGGTGCCGCCCGTCGTCGTCGGCTATCTGTTACTGATCCTTCTCGGCCGTAATGGTCCGCTTGGAGCGTTCCTCTACAACGCGCTCGGCGTAACCGTCGCCTTTACCTGGAAGGGAGCCGCTGTCGCCTCGGCTGTGATGGCGTTCCCACTGATGGTCCGGGCGATCCGGTTGTCGCTGGAAACGATGGACCGGCGGTTCGAAATGGCCGCGCAGACGCTCGGCGCCTCGCACTGGCGTATCTTCTTCACCGTAACGCTGCCGCTGACTTTGCCGGGCATTCTGACCGGAACCGTCCTCGCCTTCGGCCGCTCGCTCGGGGAATTCGGTGCGACGATCACTTTCGTGGCGAATATTCCCGGCGAGACACGCACGTTGCCTCTCGCCCTCTACACTCTTGCCCAAACTCCCGGGAACGAATGGCCCGCCGCGCGGATGATGATCATCTCGCTGGTTCTGGCGATCGCCGCACTGACAATCTCCGAAGTGATGTCGCGGCGGCTCTCCCGCCGGTTGGGCGTGCGCTCGTGACACCGGACCGTGCCATGCTCGATGTCGATATCCGCAAGACCCTCGGCAGTTTCGAGATAGACGCGAAATTTCAGGCCGGTCACGGGATCACGACGCTGTTCGGCAAATCCGGAAGCGGCAAGACCAGCCTGATCAATATGATCGCCGGGCTTATCCAACCCGATGAAGGCCGGATCTCGATCAACGATACGACGCTCTACGACTCCGAGACGCGTACGTCCCTGCCGGTATCGCAGCGACGCCTGGGTTATGTCTTTCAGGATTCCCTGCTGTTTCCCCATATGACGGTCCTGAAAAATCTGACCTATGGAAACCGCTCCGGAGCCGGCTCGATTACGCTGGAGCGTGTCACGTCCCTGCTCGGCATCGATCATCTGCTGGACCGCCGCCCGGGCACGCTGTCCGGCGGTGAAAAGCAACGCGTCGCGATCGGCCGGGCCTTCCTCGCCAATCCACGCCTCGTGCTGATGGATGAGCCGCTCGCCAATCTGGACAATGACCGGCGTCAGGAAATCCTGCCGTTCATCGAGAGCCTGCGGGACGATCTGAAGCTGCCGATCCTCTATGTCAGCCACAATATCGATGAGATCATCCGGCTTGCCGATACGCTGGTGCTGGTCTCCGACGGCCGGGTCGCCGCCGCCGGCCCCGTCGAAAGCCTCATGACCCGGTTCGATCTCGCACCGTTGACCGGCCCGGATTCGGCCGGCGCCGTGCTGCCGGCCGTGGTCAAACGCCACGACGACACTTTCGACCTGACGGAACTTCAGGTGCCGGGCGGCACCTTGATCGTACCGCGCCTCAAGGCGGCCGAAGGCGCGACACTCAGGGCCCGCATTCGCGCACGGGATGTGTCGATCGCACTCGAAAAGCCGAATCATATCAGCATCCTGAACGGTTTTTCCGGTGTAATTCTTGAAATGTCCGGCACCGGCGGCCCGCAGGTCGACGTACTGATCGACACCGGGTACGGCTCCGGCGATGAACGAGCCCGGCTTTGGGCGCGGATCACCAAGCGCTCGGCCCATGATCTGGGCCTGATGCCTGGCAAAGAAGTCCATGCATTGGTCAAAAGCGTGTCGTTCGACCGTGAGTCCCTCGGTCATGTTTCCGAGGCGACTTCGGCGTGAGGCCGCTCGCAAAGCTTTGACCGCCGCCCCTCGTTTGGGGTGTTATAACGAGCCCGTATCGGCGTTTGTGAGGAGAGTGAGATGAATGCCCCGGTGACCGATCTGGTGCGCGACCGCTATGCGGCGGGCGCGAAAGCGCGCGAGGAAGCGCTGTGCTGCCCTGTCGAGTATGACGAGGATCTGCTGAAGGCGATCCCCCGGGAGGTTCTTGAGCGCGATTATGGCTGCGGCGATCCCTCGCACTATATTCAGCCCGGCGAGACGGTTCTCGATCTCGGCTCCGGCAGCGGCAAGATCTGCTTCATCGCCTCGCAGATCGTCGGCCCGCAGGGCAAGATCATCGGCGTGGACATGACCGCCGAAATGCTGGATCTCGCCCGGCGGAACGCGCCCGAAGTCGCCCGCGCCATCGGCTACGCCAATACGGAATTCAGGCGCGGAACCATTCAGGATCTCCGCACCGATCTCGACGCCCTGGATTCGCTGCTCGCGGCCAATCCGGTCAAGTCCGCCGAGGACTATCAGGCGATCCAGGCCGAGATCGAAAACCTCAAACAGACCGCGCCGTTGATCGCCGATAACACAATCGACGTCGTGGTCAGTAACTGCGTGTTGAACCTCGTCGGCGACGCGGAAAAGCGCCAGCTTTTCGCCGAGATCCACCGGGTCCTGAAACCGGGCGGGCGCATCGCGATTTCGGATATCGTCTCGGACGAGCCCTCGCCCGAACATCTGAAAGCCGATCCCGACCTCTGGAGCGGCTGCGTTTCCGGCGCGCTACAGGAGCATGAATTCGTGCGGGCGCTGGAAGACGCGGGATTCTACGGCATCGCCTTGGACAAGCGGGACGAGCAGCCCTGGCGGATCGTAGAAGGCATCGAATACCGGGCGATCACGGTGCTGGCCTGGAAGAGCAAGGAAGGTCCGTGTATCGACAAGAACCACGCCGTAGTCTATCGCGGCCCCTGGAAGACGGTCGAGGACGATGACGGCCACGTCTATCATCGCGGCCAGCGCATGGCGGTGTGCGAGAAGACCTTCAAGATCATGACGCGCGAGCCTTATGCCAGGGACATGATCCCCGTGGAGCCGGCGATCGCCGTCACCGAGGAAAGGGTCTTCGATTGCTCGCGGCCGACCGTCCGCGATCCCAGCGAAACCAAGCAGGGCGTCGCCCCGGTCACGACCGAGGAAAGCGATTGCTGCGGGCCGACCAGTTCCTGCTGTTGACCGGACGCGGAATCGCCGTCGGATCGCGGCCTTTGCTTGGCGAAGATAGCGGTCATGGTCTAACATCGCGGCCAAGTCGGCGCAGCATGCCGCCTCGATCCGACAACGTCTGACAGGAAGCGCGATTTCGCGCCTTTATAGCGGCCCGATATAAGGTGGAGGGATTCATGCGGAAAGTCTTTTGCGCGGTGGTCGCCGCTGGCGTTATGACGGCGACGGCGAGCTTCGCCCGGAATGTCGACGATCTGAGACTGCCGGACGGATTTACGGCCACGGTGTTCTATCCTGGCACCGCGCCGGCGCGGCACCTCGCCGTGCGCTCTAATGGCGACGTCTATCTGATGACCAAGCAGCTGGGCTTCGGCCGGCCCGACCCCAACAAGAATGCCGGTATCATCGCCATGCGCGACACGAATGGCGACGGACGCGCCGACGAGATCCGGCACTTTTCCAAGATCGAAGGCACCGGCATCGAATTCTACAAGGGCATGCTCTACGTTTCCGACAGCACGCATGTCTACCGCTTCAAATTCGACAGCGACGACCAGTTGGTCCCTAACGGCGATCCCGAAACGGTGATTTCCGGCTTCGACGTACAGCGCATGCACGAAGACAAGCCCTTCGCCTTCGACAAGAAGGGCCATATCTACGTCAATGTCGGCGCGCCGTCGAACGCCTGCCAGGAGCATGACCGCACCAAGGGCTCGCCCGGCATGAATCCCTGCCCGCTGCTGAAAATGCATGGCGGCATCTGGCGCTTCGACGCCGACAAGCTGGGCCAGACCCAGGCGAAAGACGGTATGCGCTATGCCACGGGCCTGCGCAATTCCGTCGCGCTCGAATGGGACCCGACCGCCGACCATCTCTATCTCGTCATGCATGGCCGCGATCAGATCAATCTGTGGTCGAAGCTCTACAACGCCAAGGACAACGCGACGCGGATCGCCGAGGAATTCCATGTCGTCAAGGAAGGCGGCAATTACGGCTGGCCCTATACCTTCTACGACCGGAAACTCCACGAACGGGTGATCTCCCCCGAATATGGCGGCGACGGCAAGAAGACGCCGCCCAAGGGCAAATATCCCGATCCGCTGATCGCCTTCCCGGCTCACTGGGCGCCGGACGACCTGATCTTCTACGAAGGCAGCCAGTTCCCGGCGAAATACAAGAACGGCGCCTTCATCGCCTTCCATGGCAGCTGGAACCGCGCGCCGGAGCCGCAGGACGGCTACAAGGTGGTGTTCGTGCCGATGAAGGACGGCAAGCCGTCCGGCAAATGGACCGCCTTCGCCGACAATTTCCGGGGCAATCTGAGCAGCAACAATCCGACCTCGTCGCGCTATCGCCCGGTCGGGCTCGCTGTCGGCCCTGATGGCTCGCTCTTCGTCTCGGACTCGGAAAAAGGCCGGGTCTGGAAAATCAGCTATACCGGCAAATGATCGCGCGTAGCCTCATTCTCGGGGTGAGTTTTCTGGCCGTCGCCGGCGTGGCCCGGGCCGCGCCGGACGGCAAGAAGGTGTATGAGGACAACTGCCTCGCCTGCCATATGGCGGACGGCATGGGCGTGCCGCGCATGCAGCCGCCGCTCGTCAACGGCAAATGGGTGACGGGCGATCCGCAGACCCTGGCCGCCTTCGTGATGACCGGCGGCTTCGACAGCGCCAACCGGATCGATGGCGAGGGCTCGAACACCATGCCGATGTTCGCACAGCTCGATAACGCCTCCCTCTCCGCCGTCCTGACCTATATAAGAGACAAGTTCGGCAATCACGCCGGGCCGGTGACGGTCGACGACGTGAAGGCCGCGCGAGACACCATCGGCAAGTAGTTTTAAGGGGCGTATCGTGGCGAAAATCGTTCTGGGCCTTGGCACATCCCACACGCCAATGCTGATGAGCGACGACGAAGATCTCATGAAATACAACGAATGGGATGTGATCGTCGCGCGGCTGGACAAGGAAGGCCGCCCGGCCACCTTCGACCAGCTTCTCGCCGAAGCCGATCCGAAGATGAAGGACATGGTCGCCCTGCCGGAAATGGAAGCCCGGCAGAAACGCGTGCGCGCGGGCATCGAGACCATCGCGGGCAAATGCCAGGCCGCCGATCTCGACGCCCTCATCATCGTCGGCGACGACCAGAACGAGCTCTACAAGGACGAAAACCGCCCGGCGCTGGCGGTCTATTGGGGCGAGACGATCCGGTCGGCCCCGAAAGTCGATATGCGCGTGCCGGACTGGTTCGCCAAACAGGTCTCCCGGCTCTATGAACCGGAGGAACCGCATGTCTATCCGGTGCAGCAGGATCTGGCGCTGCATCTGATCAATACGCTGATCGACAGCGACTTCGATGTGGCGACGTCCTCCGCCCTGCCCGGCGTGCCGAGCGAGGGGCACGCGATCTCCTATATCCACCAGCATCTGATGGACAAGGCGCGGCCCATCCCCGTCGTGCCGGTGCTGCTGAACACCTATTACCCGCCGAACCAGCCGCGCCCCGCGCGCTGCTTCGCGCTCGGCCAGACCATCCGCAAGGCGGTGGAAGCCTTCCCCGCCGAGGCGCGCGTCGGCATTCTGGCGTCCGGCGGCTTGAGCCATTTCATTGTCGACGAGGAGTTGGACCACAAGGTGATCGACGCGTTCCGTACCAAGAATCACGAGGCATTGAAGGCCTTGCCGCGCAACAAGCTTCAGGCCGGCTCGTCCGAGATCCTGAACTGGGTGACCGTCGCGGGCGCGGTCGAGCATCTCCCGCTCAACTGGGTCGAATACATCCCGGGCTACCGCACCCCGGCGGGCACCGGCACCGGCATCGCGTTTGCGGAATGGAAGGCGGCGTAACGATGGACGAAAAACAGGCGGACGCCCTCACCGACCGGCTCGGCAAGCTCGACAGTTGCGTCGTCTCGGACGCGATGGACCGATTGGGGCTCAAAGGCGTGGCCTATGGCCTCTCCCGGCTTGCCACCGCGAAGAAGGTGTTCGGCCGGATCCTCACGGTGAAGCTCGAACAGGCGAACGGGCGCACGGCGGAGCGCCATCTCTGCACCGCCGCGGTCGACGCCGCCAGACCCGGCAATGTGATCGTGATCGAGCACCACTCCCGCGCCGACTGCGCCGGCTGGGGCGGGATCCTCTCCGCCGCCGCCGTGAAGAAACAGGTCTCCGGGATCATCATCGACGGCATGGCGCGGGACGTGGACGAGAGCGAGGCGTTCGGCCTGCCGGTATTCGGCAAGGGCGCCGTGCCCGCGACGGCGCGCGGCCGCATCATCGAGACCGAATTCAACACGCCGATCACCGTCTGCGATATCCCCGTGAAGCCGGGCGATTTCACATTGGCGGATGGCTCCGGCGCCGTGTTCCTGCCCGCCGAAAAGGCGGAGGAAATCATCGAGACGGCCGAAGGCCTCGCCGCGCGCGAGGCGGATATGATGGCGGCCGTGAAAAAAGGCACACCGGTCGCCGACGTCATGGCCGGCAATTACGAACGCATGCTGGAGAAATAACAAAAATGGCGGCTAATCTCGACATCCTGGACCGCGTATCTGCCTCCACCGTCTCGGACGCGCTCGACAGGCACGGCATCAACGGCCAGGCGCTCGGCCTCAAGCCGCTCGACCGCTCCTTCCGCATCATCGGCCGCGCCTTCACGCTGAAATACACCTCGGTCGGCGCGGTGCGCGGCACGGTGGGCGATTTCATCGACGATCTCGGCCCCGGCGACGTCGTCGCGATCGACAATAACGGCCGCATGGACGCCACCATCTGGGGCGACATCCTCACCCTCGTCGCCAGCCGGCGCGGCGTGTCCGGCACCATCATCGACGGCATCTGCCGCGACACCGACCGCGCGCTCGAACTCACCTATCCCATCTTCGCCCGCGGCAACGCCATGCGCTCCGGCAAGGACCGCGTGATGCTGGAAGCCACGCAAGTGCCCGTAAACATCGGCGGCGTCCGCGTCTGCCCCGGCGACGTCGTCTTCGGCGACGGCGACGGCGTGGTCATCGTGCCCAAGGAACGCGAAGGCGATGTGCTGAAAGCGGCGGAGGAAATCGAAGCGGCGGAGGAACGCATCCGCCAGTCGGTCATGTCCGGCATGCGGCTCGACGAGGCGCGGAAGAAGAACGCTTATTACGATCTGCAGAAGCGGGTTGAGGAGTAAAGCCATGCGAGGCAAGGCGTGAAACGCCTCTGGCGGCCTCTCCGGCATGGATACGACGGAAGAGTTGGAGCAGCTCCCCGCGGATTACGACGGCGGGATCTCGACGGGTGAGATCGCGGTGATCAGGCCGATAGCAGTCCGCCCTCCTTCACGAGCCACACTTTGATCAACATATGCTCGTTTAAGTAGAGCTTGCTTCCAAACACATTTTCGGTTCCCATAAAGTCCTGCAAACAAAGCCGAAGATGATGGCATGCCATGGATGTAGATGGCGCAAACGAAACTGACGTGCGAGAAGACATTGCGGTCCCGTTCCTCGCACATTTGGGCTATAAGCGACGCAGCGAGAATGACATTCTTCGAGAATTCTCTCTGTCCTACGATCGCAGTTTCTTGGGTCGAAAGAAGAATAATGATCCGCCATTGCGAGGACGGGCCGATTATGTCTTATCGGTGAGAGGCGTGGGCCGCTGGGTACTCGAAATTAAGGCGCCGTCAGAAGAAATTTCACAGGATGTTATAGATCAAGCGATTTCATATGCTCGTCATCCGGAGGTTTCCGGCCATTATGCGGTCATACTGAATGGAAAGCGTCTTGTCATATTCCGAAACACTCAGCGTTCAGACGAACCTCCATTCCACGAAGCCGAAGTCAGCTCACCGATCAAACTCGCGGAAGACCTAAAAGGGCTATTATCTCCTCAAGCGATACGCAGAGACTGTGGTCCGCCAGTGGTGGATTTGGGACGTCCACTCGCAAATGGATTCAGATCAAGAGCACAAATTACTGGAGGTTCCACCTCCGTTACCAATGCTTGGTTTGAAACTAATCAAGCCGTACCTAACGAAGTCGCAGCAGGGCTTAATGAGGCATGCCGACGCCTCAAGGGTTTACGCAGCGCAGTAGATAGCGGGGAGATTTGGAGGGATGAAAATTCTCAGATCCGAGCAATGGTCGCTTGGAACTTGCCTCACGAACATTGGCAAAAATTTGCAGAAAAAAAAGACCTATCGCGCATGGAATACATTTCGCTTGATGAGGCAATATCCTGCGATCCTACTTGCCCGACTGCGTTCGACGTACGCGGGCAGATTGAGGTCAAGGAAGGAGAGGTCCTCTTCGACTTACTTAAATGGCGAATTCAAAACGCTGAGATCGAGATGTCGATGATCTATCGAGGCCAAGCGGCAGGCTATTTGGAACGCAACATCTTTCGTGGTTTGCACCGAATGGAAATGGTCACCAGCTTTCCAGAGTTGCCCGACTTCATTGTGGCACTGTTTACGACCGGTGAATTCGAGATAGTTGTCGACGATCGATGACAGACACTATCACAGCCGACCGTTCGGAACTGGGATTCCGGTGAAATCAATCGGCTCTCTGGTAACCACCCAGAGCCCCGGACATGCCAGCAGCCCATTCACCACTTGGCACCAATCGATTGCCGACGGGCATTACTTTTCCGGCCCGGCTGCTAGCGCCTGCCGCCATGCTAAAGTCCGTCGCAGCACGGTGCATGACAAAGTGTTAAGGATCGACATGCGAAGGCTCCGCCGCATGCGCGGCGTGAACGGGTCAGGGCGCCACTCAACGCGACGTTAAGATCGTCGCCTAAGTGATTGGATAAGAATATGAATAATCCCATCCTCCAACGCCATGCCTTGGCCGCTATCGGTGCGCTCCTGCTGGTCTCCGCGTCCGCCTCTGCCCCAACGAACGCGCGTGAGAACTCCCCGCTCTACGCCGCTTTCACCGGCGCGTGGCAGGTGTCGCGGGATCATCGGCCGCCGGGGGGACGGCGTGGGCCGCCGCCGGGAGCGGCGCGCGGGGATCGGGATTTCGGGCCGGGCGGGCCCGGCGACCGGCGCGGTCCGGGAGATCCGACGGCAGCGGGCGATACCTCGAAGGACAAGATCCCCGGTCTCGACCGGGGTGACCGGCATGTCCGGATGCTGATGACGGCGGCGGGGCGCAAGGCGTTCGATTCCATGAATCCGCTGGATCTGCCCGCCAATAACTGCAAGTCGCCGGGCCTGCCCTCCATCGTCATGACGCCCAATCTGCAGGTTTGGAGCGTGTCCGGCGATACGCTGACGATCCATCACGAATATTACGACACGGTCCGCGCGATCCATCTCGACCGCCGCACCCATCCCGCCAACACCAAACACACCGCCGCCGGTGACGCCGTAAGCTGGATGGACGGCGATACGCTGGTGATCGAGACGGCCGATCTCGCCCCCACGCTCGGCGGCCTCTCCCGCAACGCGCCGAGCAGCGACGCGCGCACCGTGACCGAGCGCTATCGCCTGAGCGCCGATCACAACACGCTCTATGGCGAGATGACGCTGCGCGATCCGAAATACCTGACGCGCCCGCTCGTCGTCCACGTCACCATGACGCGCCAGCCCAGGGGCACCAAGATCGAGACCTTCCCCTGCTCCATCGACCACGCGCGGGATTATCTGAAGAAGAAATGAGGCGCGGTCGGAGCCGCGATCCGCACCCATTTTTTGTCATTCCCGCGAAAGCGGGAATCCAGGCTCGAGCCGCAGACGCTAGATCCCCGCTTTCGCGGGGATGACGATTGGCGTGGAATGCTGCGTGGCGTTCCGGACAAGGGCGGGCAGCTGCCCCCTACAGCTTGAACACCTTCTCCGCGTTGGTCTGGAAGAATTTCTTCTTCGCGCGGTCGGAGATCGGCAGGCGGTCGGACGCGCGGACTTCGGATTTGACGAACTCGTAGGGGTAGTCCATCGCGTAGAGCACGCGGTCGACGCCGAGCACCTGCTGGCAGAACAGGATCGCCGGTTGCCAGGCCATGCCGCTGGTCGTCACCCAGACATTCTCCTTCATATAGTCGCTGACCTTCTTCTTCAGCGGCTTCACATGCGGCTTGTTGCCGAGCACGACGTCCTGCATGTGATCGAGGCGGAACAGCCAGAACGGCAGCGCCTCGCCGGCATGGCCGATGACGATCTTGAGCTTGGGGAAGCGGTCGAACGCGCCGGCGAGGATGATCGCCAGCGTATGAAACGCCACCTCCACGGCGAAGCCCATGATGGCGCCGTCAACATTGCGCTTGAGGAACGGCCCGATCATGTCGCGCGGCGGGGTTTGCGGATGGATATAGATCGGCACGTCCAGCGCCTCGGCGGCCGCGAACATGTCCCAGTATTTCTTGTCGTCGAGATATTCGCCGTTCCAATGGGAATTGATCACCGCGCCGTGGAAGCCGAGCTTGGTGACGCAGCGCTCGAGCTCCTTCGCGGCCGCTTTCGGATCCTGCGGGGCGATGGCGGCCATGCCGAGGAAGCGATCGGGATATTTGCGACAGGCCTCCGCCAGCTCGTCATTGCTGTTCTTGGCGATTTCCCTGGCAAGCGATTTCTCGAACACCTGCACGCCCGGCGCGGTCAGCATCAGGAGTTGCTTGTCGATGCCGGTCGACTCCATATCCGCGATGCGGCGTTCGCCGAGGTCCTGAAGGCGCTCGACGATGGTGTTGGTGTAGCCGACGTCGCTTTCGAGGAAGAAGCCCCACAGGCTGCGGAAACCGGGATCGTCGAAGGAGTTCTCCGTCAGCACCTTGCGATAAAGATCCAGCATCTCCCTGGTCGCCCAGGCTTCCTCCGTGGCGATCCTCAAATAAGGCTTTTTGGCCTTGGCGGATTTTTTGGACGACGACGTCTTTGCGTTCTTGGCGGTCAACACCTATCTCCTCGGTACGGACGGCTCGCACGAACATGCCGAGCCGACTTGCACTAGCACTCTCCTTTGGAGGAGTATGCAGGGCCTTCAACGAGACACAAGAGACGTGCGCGAAAAAACGCGCCGCCGGATCGGAGTGAACCATGATCGAGCTTTTGACCGCCGCAACGCCGAATGGCTGGAAGATTTCCATCACGCTGGAAGAGCTGGGCCTGCCCTACACCTACAAGGCGCTCGACCTCGGCAAGCTGGAGCAGAAAGAAGACTGGTATCTCAAGCTCAATCCGAACGGCCGCATCCCCACCATCATCGATCACGACAATGACGACTTCGCGGTGTTCGAATCCGGCGCGATCATGATCTATCTCGCCGAAAAGGCCGGCAAACTGATGCCGAGCGACGTCAAGGGCCGGTCGCTGGTGATCCAGTGGCTGATGTTTCAGATGGGCGGCATCGGCCCGATGATGGGTCAGGCGAACGTGTTCTATCGCTATGCGCCGCAGCATCTGCAGGACAAGAAGGAAGAAGCGCTGCAATGGGCGATCGACCGCTACCAGCGTGAAAGCCGCCGCCTCCTCACGGTCCTCGACACCCGGCTGGAGGACAACGAATATCTGGCCGGCGACTATTCCATCGCCGATATCGCCAACTGGTCCTGGGCGCGCGGCTACGCCTGGGGCGGCATCGACGTCGAAGGCCTCGATAATCTCAAGCGCTGGATCGACCGGATCGGCGAACGGCCCGCCGTCCAGCGCGGCTTCAACGTACCCCCGCGCAAAGGCGAGCCCGAAGCCAACGAAGACGTCCGCAAGAAGTCCGTCGAGGGCGCGCGCAACATGCTCGCCTGACGCGGGCTCGCCCACGCCACGACCGTTCATCCCGACTCCAGGACGGTTATCGCTTTGTCAACACGTCGTTGACCCGGGTGTTCCTTTCCGATGCCTGGATTGTCGCATTTTTATCCTTAACGCGGCCGATAAATACCGCGCCTCGGCCCGACGCAGCCGCGTCGACAATCTCGGACGCGGATGGGGTAATCCGTCGACGCCACGCGAACGGGACATTGCCGTGAAACGCGCATCTCACTCTGTACCGTCCCCCGGAATCTGATCTTACCTATTGCGCGATAGCGGCATTGAGAACCGCCGGACAAGCGCTGTGTCCCGTTTACATCGCCTCCCCGAATACGGCCAATAAGGTTAATTCTATAGATCGACAGATTGTCGCACCCATGTTAGAGACGGTTGCACTGTCAAGTTCGTTGCCTGCAACGGGTGGCGATTTTTATGCCGGCGGGAGAATCCGTAACGGATAGTCCGGTTTTTGGGGAGATATCATGACAACTAAATATGCTATCGGCCGAAGTGCGTCCTCTGTATGGGATCGAGGACGGTCGCTAACCAGTGTCGTGGCCCTGACTGTTGGCGTCGCACTGACGATACCAGGGACATTTGCCACACACAGCGCGGCAGCCGCCGAGCAAGGCGCATCTGCTGCGAACGCGGATCCCATCGGCGAGGTGATCGTCTCGGCGCGCTTCCGCAAGGAAAACCTGCAGAACACGCCGCTCGCGATTACCGCGCTGACCGGCACTCAGCTCGCCGTGAAGAGTGCCGGCGACGTGATCGATATCGGTAAGTGGTCGCCGAATGTGACGATCGACCACCTCGGCGCCGGTTGGGGCCCCACCCTCGCCGCCAGCATTCGCGGCATCGGCCTTGGGGACTTCAAGGCGGTCTATGAGCCCGGCGTTCCGATCTATGTCGACGATATACCGCTCGGCCGGCCAACCGGCGCCATCATGGACTTGCTGGACATCGATCATGTCGAAGTTCTGCGCGGGCCGCAGGGCACGCTGTTCGGCCGCAACGCGGCGGGCGGCGTCATTCGCCTGATCTCGCGAAAGCCGACGGGTGACGGTCCGTCATTCATCGAGGGGACTTACGGCAAATACCACAGGATGGACGTGCGCGGCGCCTTCGAAGCCACGCTCGCCGATAACCTGTTCACCCGGTTTTCCTTCTCGGCAAAGCACCGCGACGGCTATGTGAAGGTTCTCGATTTCGTCTGCCAGATGCGCCAGAACGGCACGCCGCAACTTGCCGGCATCGGCGATGGCATCGGCGGTTGGGATCCGACCGCCAATGGCGGCGCCGGCGGGTTTATCACGGTCCCGGTCGGCAGCGCCGCCGATAACAACGTCGCCCTGAAGGAGCAGACGTCACCGCCGGGAACCAGCAAAGGCTGCGTCGTCGACCGCATGGGTAACGAAAATACGCAGGCGGCGCGGGCGATGTTCCGCTACATCGCGAGCGACAAGCTTGAGGTGAATATCGCGGCGGACGTCAGCAATGAAAATGACGCCGGTCCGGCCGACACGATTTCGGCCATCAATCCCAATCTCGGGCTCGTACAGGCCTATGACAAGGCGGTGGCCTATCCGCGTTACGGTATCCCCTATGATTCCCGGTTCGTCACCGGAAATCCGTACACGATCTATTCGAGCTTCGATGATGAGTACACGGGCATCAAGACCCCCAACAAAACCAAGATCGTTCATTGGGGATTGAGTTCGTCGTTCGACTATACGTTCAACGACGATCTGAATGCCAAGCTGATCCTCGGTTATCGCCAGTTCGATTCCGAATTCGGCCGCGATTCCGATGGCTCGCCGATGGGGATCAACCAGACCTACGACAAGTATAATGATCGCCAGTTCACGAGTGAGTTTCGCCTGAACGGCAACGCGTTCAACGGCTTCACCGAATGGACCGTTGGGGCGTTCTACTATCATTCCAAGGATTACAACTCGAACATCTCGCTGCTGTTCCCGGGGCTTTCGTTCTTCCCGCAGGGACAGGTCGATCGTATCGACGATCAGCACGCGAGTTCCTGGGCGATCTTCGCGCACACCGTCAACCACCTGACCGACAAGTGGTCGCTGGAAATCGGCGCCCGCTACACCGACGACAAGAAAGCCGTCACGCAGACACGGTGGCTACGGCCGGTGCCCACTAACGAAACATACCGGCTTCAGTTCCCGATCACGCCGAGTTCGCTGGAACACAAGCGTCTGACGCCTATGGCCAGCCTGTCCTATCAATGGACAGAGGACTTCATGACATACATCAAGTATGCCCGAGGCTATCGCGGCGGCGGCTTCAATCCGCGTCCATCCGGACCGTCGACGGTGACCCAGTTCGCGCCGGAAGATGTCGATTCCTTCGAGATCGGTGAAAAAGGTGAGTTCTTCGAGCATCGTCTGCGCTTCAACGCCGACGGCTTCTTTATGATTTACAAGAACCTGCAACTTCCGACGATCGTCGTCGATGAAAACGGCGGCGTCACCTTCCCACCCGCAAATGCGGGCCTCGCCCATATCTACGGCGTCGAGATCGACATGCAGGCCGATCCTTTCGAAGGCTTCCAGATTGATGGATCTCTCGGTTGGTTAGGGTTCAAATATGTCGATCTGGGGAATGCCGATCCCGCGGTCGTTGCAGCGAATGGATTCAATCCAGCGTCCTCACCGTGCCTCTCGTGCCGTCCGGCTCGCGCGCCGAAATTGACGGCTAATCTCGGCGCCCAGTACACAATGGATATCGCTGGAAACGCCGGATCCCTCACGCTCCGGGGCGATCTCAGCTACCGGTCGCGCACGGACTTCGCGGTCAATAATCTCGATCGGGCAGCGCAGCCGGCCTATGCGATCGTAAACACCCGCCTGACCTGGCAATCGCCACGGCAAAACTGGCAGGTGGCGTTGTTCGTGACCAATCTTACCAACAAGAAGTACTTTGTCAGCGTCCTGGATTTCTATGACTCGCTGGGTGGCATCGAGAAGAGCTATGCCCGTCCGCGAGAATGGGGGATCTCGCTGAAACGCACTTTCTGACACCGTAATATCGGGGGGCGCTCCACGCGGGCGCGCCCCTTCTTTCTTCAATACGACATGAGCCACCCGCAAAAACGCCGGAACACCGGCGCAGATTACGGTAAATGTTCGTTAACCAAGATTCGGGATAATTCGGAATGATCGGCTCTCTCACCGGTCGTTCCTCTCCCTTGAAGGCCCGGCGGTGTCGAAAAAACGTTCCCTCGGCACCGCCGGTCCGCTTTCAGATCAGGTGAAAAGCTTTACGTATCGTTAGCCCTTTTCGGCGATTCTGGTCCAAAGCATTTCGATCGGCGGAGGCAAACCTCGAGAGATCGCACTCCAAAATGGACTGGTGCCGCCATGAATGAAAACCTGAATACCCAGATGACGAAGCCCATCTGCTCGCAATATGTCTTTGCGCGCAAACTAGGGTCGAACGACACCATGATGATGACCGTGGATGAGGCTCAGCGCCGGGGTTACCTGGTGTTGGACTACGAAAGCCGGACCTATCGGCCGCTCGATTCCGTTCAAGCCGGATCACTCAAGCAGGTCCCTGCTCCGGTCTCAGTGAAGGGCTGACCTGCCGCGAGGCGTATCTGGATCGGCATCATCGTCTGATCCAGCATCCTCATCCGGTTCGTCAACCGTTTCCGCGTCAGACGCCGCCGTATCGTGTGTTGCCCGTGCGGGCGCATGGGCGTGCATCAACTTCCGGTACCGCCAGGCCCCATAAGGGATCGAGGCGGCATATAGCAGTCCGACGATCGTCAGAACCAGCCACGGGAACGTCGCGATCAACGCGGTCAGCAGCCCGACACTCACCAGAATGTAGAGCGCATAGTCCCGCTTGATCGCCAGCCGCTTGGCCGAAAGGGTCGGCACCTGGCTAACCATCAGAAACGAAATCACCGCGAAAATCAGACCGCACAAGGTCGGCGACCGGAACGTATCGGTTTGCAGGTGAAGGTCGGCCATCAGCGGCAACAGGGCCAATCCAGCCGCGCCAGGGGCCGGCAAGCCCACGAAGTAGTTCTTGCTCCACGACGGCGCGCTCGGATTCTCGACGGCGGTGTTGAAACGGGCCAGCCGCAATGCGCAACAAACGCAGAACGCCAGCGCGAGCACCCAGCCCGCGCCTTTCAGATCCCGTAGCACCCAGAGATACATGACGAGCGATGGCGCCACGCCGAAGCTGATGACGTCCGACAGGGAGTCCAGCTCGGCGCCGAATTTACTGGTGCCCTTGAGCAGGCGCGCCATCCGGCCGTCCAGCGCATCGAACACGGCCGCAACAGCGATGGCGATAACCGCCGGCTCCCATTTCCCCTGAAGACCGAAGCGCACCGCCGTCAAGCCGGCGCAAAGCGCGATCAGGGTCAGAACATTGGGCAAAAGGCTGCGGACCGGAATGGGCCGAATGCGAACGGCTCTCGGCCGACCGAAGATCGGTTCCTTCATGTTGCCATCACGCGGCGCTGCGCCGTTTCGGGGCCGGGCGCGTGCGGCTCTTTGGTTTGGCATGAGCGATAACGGTCTCTCCCGCGATCATCGTCTGTCCGACGGAAACGGCCGGTTTCATGTCCGGATCGAGATAAACATCGACGCGGCTGCCAAATCTTATCATACCGAACCGCTCGCCGGCATTCACGGATTGCCCCTCCTCGACCCAACGCACGATCCGCCGCGCGACCAGGCCGGCGATCTGAACGAACACGATCTGGCGGCCATCGAGGGTCGTCATCATGAAGGACTGGCGCTCGTTGTCCTCGCTGGCCTTGTCGAGAGACGCATTCAGAAACACGCCAGGGCGATAGGCGATGCGCGAGATCTGTCCGGTGGCTGGCGCGCGGTTGATATGAACGTTGAAAACATTCATGAAAATCGAAATGCGGGTCAGCTTGTCCGAACCCAGTTCGAGATCTTCCGGGGGCGCCGCCTGATCGACGGCCACAACGACGCCATCCGCCGGCGCGATGATCAGATCATCGTCGTCCGGCGTCACCCGGGGTGGATCGCGGAAAAAATAGACACACCAGACCGTCAGCACCGCGCCAATCCAGCCCAACGGCAGCCACAACAGAAACAGCAACAGCGTCGCCACGCCGGCAAGCAGGATAAACCGATGTCCTTCGGGATGGATCGGCACGAAGATGGACGTGACGGTATCGAGTATTTTCATAACGGTGGCGAATTCCCCGTGCCGCGCCGCGCATACGCGACCGCCAGCGATTGAACGACCGCAAACCTGCTACAATTTGCCGCTTTCTTCAAGAACGGCGAGTGTGGCGCGAGCGACGCTCGCTTCCTGCTGTCGGGCCCACATATCGGCATAAAGGCCGCCCAATTCAACCAATTCCCGGTGGCTGCCGCGTTCGACGATCCGCCCACCCTCGAGCACGAGAATCTGATGGGCGTGAATGATCGTGGAGAGCCGGTGCGCGATGATCAGCGTCGTACGGTTCGCCGAAACCTCCTCGACCGACCGCTGGATCTCTTTTTCCGTGGCGGAATCGAGCGACGACGTGGCTTCGTCCAGAAGCAGGATCGGCGGATCCTTGAGGATGGTCCGGGCGATCGCGACGCGCTGTTTTTCGCCGCCCGAGAGCTTAAGCCCGCGCTCGCCGACGGTGGTCTGGTAGCCTTCCGGCAGACGGTCGATGAACTCATCGATGCGGGCGAGCTTCGCGGCGCGGCGAACCTCCTCATCCGTTGCAGCCGGCCGACCATAACGGATGTTGTACAGAATGCTGTCGTTGAACAGGACGGTATCCTGCGGAACGATCCCGACGGCGTGCCGCAAACTCTTCTGGGTGACCTGCCGGATATCCTGGCCGTCGATTTTTATCGAACCGCCCTGAATATCGTAGAAGCGGAACAACAGGCGTGAAATGGTCGATTTTCCGGCGCCGCTCGGCCCCACGATCGCGACCGTCTTGCCCGCCGGAACCTGGAAATCGACGCCAAACAGGATCTGCCGGTTCGGATTATAGGAGAAATCGACCTCGTTGAACTCGACGACACCACCTTTGACGATCAACGGCTTGGCGCCCGGCGTATCCTTGATCTCGGCGTCCACCTTCAACATCGAGAACATCTTGTCCATGTCCACGAGGGCGGACTTGATCTCGCGATAGACGAAGCCGAGAAAGCCGAGCGGCCCGAAAAGTTGCAGCAACAGCACATTCGCCATGGTGAAATCGCCGATCGTGTAGCGGCCGGCCTTGAAACCGTAAGCGGCCATCACCAGAACGACGATCAATCCGGTGGCGATGATCAGGGCCTGGCCGATATTGAGCAACGCAAGCGAGCTCTGGTTGCCGATTGCGGCCGTCATATAGCCGTGCATTGCGGCGTCGTAACGCCGCGTTTCGTGCTCTTCATTCCCGAAATACTTGACGGTTTCATAGTTCAGCAGACTGTCGACGGCCTTGGTATTGGCCAGCGTGTCGTGCTTGTTCATCTCGCGGCGATATTTGAGCCGCCACTCGGTCACCGTGAAGGTGAAGAAGATGTAGAGGCCGACGGACGTCAGGGTCACCAGGGCAAAGCGATAGTCGAAATTAATGAACATGACCGCCGTGACGAGACAGATCTCGATCAAGGTCGGGATCACGTTGAACAGCGAAAAGCGCAGCAGGAATTCCGTCGATTTCACGCCGCGCTCGATCACACGGCTCAAGCCGCCGGTCCGGCGCTCGACATGGAACCGCAACGCCAGCTTATGGAGATGGACGAACACCTCCGTCGCGACAGAGCGCAACGCATTCTGCCCGACCGCCACGAAAATCGCATCGCGCAGATTCTGGAACGCGTCGACAGTCGCGCGGCCCAATCCATAGGACACGATCATC
Source organism: uncultured Alphaproteobacteria bacterium (assembly GCA_963821875.1). Lineage (GTDB taxonomy): Bacteria > Pseudomonadota > Alphaproteobacteria > CAVTAV01 > CAVTAV01 > CAVTAV01. Next base: position 2,244,704 of record CAWGFE010000002.1, on the reverse strand, counting down.
AGGATCGGGATCGCGACCAATGTACCATTCGTCGGCTCCAACGCATCCACGGCATATTTGTAGGCATACGGGACGACGAAGACCGTAACCAACTTCGCCGCCACGAGCAGGATCATCGCCCCGACCACGCGGACCTTGAGATCGGTCCGGCCCGGCAGCCACAGATAGGGCAGCAGCGCCTTGACCGTCCTCAGATGTTGTTCGTTGAGATCGATTGCCTCAGGATTGAACCCGCGAACGCTCATCTAATTCCTCGGAATCTCACGGTCCGGCGGGCGTGTCTTCGCACCGGGCGGCGGCTTCGGCAGATCGAAGACCTGCCCGGGGTAAATCAGGTTTGGATCGCGGATCTGATTCTTGTTTCCTTGATAGAGCATCACGAAATGCGTGCCGCCCCCCAGTACGCGGCGGGCGATATGCCAGAGGCTGTTGCCGGGTTGAACGATTACCTGCCCCTCGGCGAGCTTCATGTCGACCGGATTGGACGGATCGAACGGAACCTCGATGCGTATCTTGACGTCGCCCTCGCCCAGCGCCTGATCGAGCCGCAGGACATGCTTGCCCGGCGTGACCTCCTGCTTGGGCTCGATACGCCATTTGCCATCGTCGGGAACCCAGACCGATCCGATGAACTTATTGTCGATATAGGCGAGAATCGAGGTGTGCGGCTCGGCCCGCCCGGAGAGTATGGCGTTGCCCTTGGCGTCGTAATCGACCGTCTCAAGCGTCAACGTCGTCGTCGGGACGCCCTGACCTTCCGGTTGCTGAAGAATGCGACTGGGCTGATCTTCCGAATTCGGGATCAACACAGCGACCACGCCTTCGTCCTCGCCGGTTTCCTTCGGCTTGGGAACGGCGACGACGACGACACCATCTAAATCGACCATCTCGCCGGACGCGGGATCCCGCGCCGACAAAGTCAGCTTGCGCGGCCCGCTCTGCAAGGGTTTCAGGATGATGACCACCCATTCGCCCTTGGAATTGGCCGTCGCGGTGCCGATGACCGTTCCGTCGGCTTTCACCTGCACATCGGCATCCGGGCTCGACCGGCCGGCGATAACGCCTGTCCCTTCCCGGCTGATCCGCACCACATCAAAGGTTGGCACGATTCGTTTCTGGTTCTTTTTCTCAGCTTCTGCGGGTGGCTTGGGCGTTTCGGCTGGCGCTGTTGCGGCAGGAGTTTCAGCCGTTGGCGGGGCTTTTTCCTGACCCCATTTCAACACTCTTGCTGCAAAGAGTACGGATACGATAATGGCGGCCGTAACGACGATGATAACAGTGTTACGCAACGCTCCCTCGCGTCCATAAAAATTAAGCGGCGCCACCCTACCGCCAACAATATTATGGCGCAATCCTTGCCGAGCGGGAAGCGATAGCACATCATTGTCATCCGAACGATCGACTATTCCGGAGCTGAGACCATGAAACTGCCTGAGTCCGTTTGTGTGTATTGTGGGTCGGAATCCGGCAAATCCGTCGTACATTGCGAGTCCGCGAAGCGGCTCGGTCGCATTCTTGCGGAAAACGACATAGGCCTCGTTTATGGCGGCGGCTCGATCGGCCTGATGGGCGCGCTCGCCAGCGAAATGCTCGAAGCCGGCGGTTCGGTCGTCGGAATCATCCCGAAACAGCTTCAGTCGCTCGAAGTCGCCCTGACAACGGTGAGCGAACTCGTCGTCGTGGACACGATGCATGAACGCAAGAAGCAGATGTTCAAGCGTTCCGATGCCTTCGTAACGCTATCGGGCGGCCTCGGCACCCTCGACGAGACCTTCGAAGTGATCACCTGGCGGCTTCTGGGGATCCACGACAAGCCGATCGTCATCGTAAACTCGGACGGTTACTGGTCGCATTTCATCGACCTCGTCGAAAAAGTCATCCGGGAAGGTTTCGCGCATGCGTCCAGCCGGGACCTTTTCGCGGTTGTGGAGTTGGTCGACGAAGTACTACCGGCGATCAGCACTCTGCCGCCTGCGCGCAGCGCCGCCGCCGGCGGCATGCTGTGAGCCTCTGAAAGCTTTCCTGTCCAACAGGGCTTTGCTATTGTGCGCGCCAACGGGCCAGAGGGGTTGCCCAGATGGACGCGAACGCCATCCGCCCATTCACCCTTTTATGCTGATAAAACGAGGGCTTGATGCAAAAAATTAAAGTAAAAAATCCGGTCGTCGAAATCGATGGCGATGAGATGACCCGGATCCTCTGGGCCTTTATCAAAGAGAAGCTCATCCTGCCCTATCTCGATATCGTTCTCGAATATTACGATCTCAGCATTCAACATCGTGACGAAACGGACGATCAGGTCACAGTCGACGCCGCCGAAGCGATCAAGAAACACAAGGTCGGCGTGAAATGCGCGACGATCACGCCGGACGAAGCGCGGGTCAAGGAATTCAATCTCAAGAAGATGTACCGGTCGCCGAACGGGACGATCCGCAACATCATCGGCGGTACCGTCTTCCGGGAGCCGATCCTGTGCAAGAACGTGCCGCGACTTGTTCCGGGCTGGACCGATCCGATTGTCATCGGCCGTCACGCCTTTGGCGACCAGTACCGCGCGACGGATTTCGTGGTGCCCGGCCCCGGGACCGTGACCATGACTTATACACCGGACGATGGCGGAGACCCGGTCGAATACGAGCTGTTCAAGTTCCCGGGCGGCGGCGTCGCCATGGGTATGTACAATCTCGACCAGTCCATCCGGGATTTCGCCCGCGCCAGCATGAATTATGGCCTTATGCTCGGCTGGCCCGTCTATCTTTCGACCAAGAACACGATCGTGAAGGCCTATGATGGCCGGTTCAAGGATCTGTTCCAGGAGGTCTTCGAGAACGAGTTCAAGGACAAGTTCGAGAAGGCCGGCATCACCTACGAGCACCGGCTGATCGACGACATGGTCGCCTGCTGCCTCAAATGGAGCGGTAAATATGTCTGGGCCTGCAAGAACTACGACGGCGACGTGCAGTCGGATACCGTGGCTCAGGGCTTTGGCTCGCTCGGCCTGATGAAGTCGGTGCTGATGTCTCCGGACGGGGAAACGGTCGAGGCCGAAGCGGCCCACGGCACGGTGACGCGTCACTACCGCCTCCATCAGCAGGGCAAGGAAACGTCGACCAATCCGATCGCCTCGATCTTCGCCTGGACCGGCGGTCTGAAGCACCGCGCCAAGCTGGACGGGAGCGATGACCTCCAGAATTTCGCCGAAACGCTGGAAAAAGTCTGCGTCGACACGGTCGAGTCCGGCTTCATGACCAAGGATCTGGCGATCCTGATTGGACCGGACCAGAGTTGGCTCACCACCACACAGTTCCTCGATAAGCTGAACGAGAATCTCGTAGCGGCAATGGCCTAGGCCGCCGATTCAGGACATCTGTCATGGCCGGGCTTGACCCGACCATCCACGTCTTAGGGACGGATATGGATGCCCCGATCAAGTCCGGGCATGACGGCCACATTCGAGTCAGCGCTAGCGGATCACGGTCCCCTGAGCTAATTCTTCCGCCGTGATATCGCCCCGGCGGCGGAACTCCTCGCGTTTTTCCGCGACGTTTTTGACGTGCTCGCCAATCTTCGGATCGATCTCGATGAGGTTTTGGAAGTCCTCCGCGTCCAGCACCATCAGCCGCGTCTTGGCCTGTGAAATAACGTTCGCGCTGCGCTTGCTCTTGTGCAGCAGGGCGATCTCGCCGAAGAAATCGCCATCCTTCAACTGAACGGGCGCCGGCGTCGTCTGTATTTCCACACTGCCCGTGATAATGAAATACATGCCGTGAGCGGGATCTCCCTTTCGGGCGATGACGGTTCCGCGCTCGACGACGCGGGACCGCAGAAGAGCCGCGATCTGGCCGACCTCCTGCGCCGACAAGTCCGAGAACAGCGGCACGCGCGCCACCATATCCCAGGTAATGACGAATTCGCGCTTGTGGATCTCCCGCGCGAAACCCGAAGCGATGATGCCGATCGGCAACGCATACACGCCGATCCCGAAGATCATCGTCAGGCCGCCGACCACCTTGCCGAGCGGCGTAACCGGCACGACGTCGCCATAGCCGACGGTCGTCAGTGTGGTCAGCGCCCACCACATCGAAGCCGGCACGCTGCTGAAGACGTCCGGCTGGGCATTCCGCTCGACGAAATAGATGAGCGACGCCGACAGCGTGCCCAACCCGACCATAATGGCGAACGCCGCCGTCAGAGCCCGGCGTTCCTCATAAAACACCCTGCTCAACGTCGTCACGGCGACGGAGTAACGGACAAGCTTCAAGAGACGCAGAAGCCGCAAGATCCGGAATACCCTGAGATCGGACCAGACGACGAACGCCACGATCGACGGCAGAATCGCCAGAAGATCGACGATCGCATAGAAACTCAACGCGAAGCGAAGCCGTGCGCGCCAGGGCTTGCGTGGGTCATATCGGGGATTTTCGACCGCCGTCCAGATCCGCACGACATATTCAATCGAGAAAATGCTGACCGAAAGGATCTCAAAGGCGGTGAAAAAGCCTCGATACCGCGCCTCCAATGGCGCAACCGTTTCGAGGGAGACGACGAAGGCGTTCAGAACGATAAATGCGGCGAGGGCGTAATCGAACAGCCGGCTCGGCAGATCCTGCGTGACGCCGACTTCGACGATTTCGTAGGCTCTTGCCCTCAGCCGCCGCCATTTGCGGGGCTCCATACCACCGGCCTCCTAGAGCGATTTGCTCTCCATGAGGCGGTTAGCTGGCCTTTCCGAGTTCGACAACGGCGCCCTCGATCGCGGCCAAGGCTTCTCCCGCCTTTTCTGCATCTGGGCCGCCCGCCTGGGCCATGTCCGGCCGGCCGCCGCCGCCCGATCCACCCAGCACGGCCGAGCCGCGTTTGACCAAGTCGACCGCATTATAGGCGCTCGTCAGGTCCTTTGTGACACCTACAGCAATGGCGGCCTTGCCGTCATTGACGGCGATCATCGCCACGATACCCGACTTTAAGCGATCCTTGGCTTCATCTATCAGACCGCGCAGATCCTTCGCCGGAATGCCATCCAGCCGCTGGGCCAGGACCTTGATTCCGCCGATATCCTTGGCTTCCGGACCCGATGTGTCGGCGCCGTTGACCGCGCCGCCACCGCCAAGCGCGATCTGACGACGCAAGTCGACAACTTCGCGCTCGAGCTTCTTGCGCTCATCCTGCAGCGCGGCGATCCGGCCGGAAACCTGATCGGGCGTGGTCTTGAGCACCTGCGCGGCATCCTGAATCCGGTGTTCCTGATCCATTAGATATTGCCGTGCCGCGTCGCCGGTCAGCGCTTCGATACGCCGGATACCGGCAGAGACAGCGCCTTCGCCGACGACGTGAAGAAGCGAGATATCGCCCGTGCGGCGCACATGGGTGCCTCCGCAAAGCTCGGTCGAATAGGCTTGGCCGTCTTGGATGTCGCCGCCCATGGAAACGACCCGCACCTCGTCTCCGTATTTCTCGCCGAACAGCGCCAGCGCGCCTTCCTCGACAGCCGCATCCGGCGTCATCAGGCGGGTCGTGACGTCCGTGTTACGACGGATCTCCTCATTGACCAACGCCTCGATCTCGATGCGTTCCTCGGGTGTCAGCGGCTTCGGGTGGCTGAAGTCGAAACGCAGCCGGTCCGGCGCGACGAGCGAGCCCTTCTGGGTCACATGCTCGCCAAGGACGGAGCGCAGCGCCTTATGCAGCAGATGGGTCGCCGAGTGATTGGCGCGCAGTTTGTCGCGGCGCTCGGCGTCGACGGTCAGTTCCACGACATCGCCGATTTTGAACGATCCCCTGGTCACCTTGGCGAGATGGACGATCAGATCGCCCAGCTTCTTTTGAGTGTCGCCGACCTCGGCCTCCGCATCGCCGAGGCGAATGGTCCCAATGTCACCCATCTGGCCGCCGGATTCGCCATAAAACGGCGTCTGGTTGACGACGACCGCGACCTCGTCGCCAGCTTTAACGGACTCGACCTCGTCACCATCCTTCACCAACGCGTCGATTCGGCCCTCGGCCCCGGTACTGCTGTATCCGAGAAACTCGGTCGCCCCGTTGGCCTCGCGGATCGCGAACCAGACCGCATCAGTCGCAGCCTCGCCGGAGCCGGCCCAGGCCGCACGGGCATCGGCACGCTGCTTCGCCATGGCGACGTCGAAACCGGCCATATCGACCGCCCGGCCAAGGCCGCGCATGATGTCCTGCGTGAGATCGACCGGAAAGCCATAAGTGTCGTAAAGCTTGAAGGCGACGTCGCCCGGCAATGTCTCGCCGTGACCGAGCGTCTCCACCGCTTCGTCGAGATGCGCGAGACCGCGATCGAGCGTGGCTTTGAAGCGAAGCTCCTCCTGGCGCAGCGTTTCGGTCGCCAAAGCCTCCGCCCGCACGAGTTCGGGATAGGCCTGACCCATGATGCCGGCGAGCACGGGAACCAATTTACACATCAGCGGGTCGGTCGCACCCAGCATGTGGGCGTGACGCATGGCGCGCCGCATGATCCGGCGCAGCACATAGCCTCTGCCCTCGTTCGACGGCAGCACACCATCCGCAATCAGGAAAACGGAGGAGCGCAAGTGATCGGCAATGATCCGGTGAGACGCCGCCATCGGCCCGTCGGCCGCCTGTCCGGTCGCGTCGGCCGACGCATTGATCAAGGTGACGAACTGGTCGGTCGCGAAATTGTCGTGGGTGCCCTGCAGCACGGCGGCAATGCGCTCGATGCCCATGCCGGTGTCGATGCCCGGCTTGGACAGCGGGATGCGCTCGTCCTCGGATTTCTGGTCATATTGCATAAAGACCAGATTCCAGATCTCCACGAACCGGTCGCCTTCGCCACCTTTGTCGCTCGGCGGGTTACCCGGCAGCTTGTCGCCGTGATCCCAGAAGATCTCGGAGCATGGCCCGCAAGGGCCGGTCGCGCCCATTGACCAGAAGTTGTCGCTTGTCGAAATGCGGATGATGCGGTCATCCGGCAATCCGGAGATCTTGCGCCATAACGCATGCGCTTCGTCATCCTCGTGAAAGACCGTCACATAGAGACGGTCCTTCGTCAGCCCCAGTTCCTTGTGGAGCAGCGACCAGGCGAAATGGATCGCCTCCTCCTTGAAATAGTCGCCGAAGGAGAAGTTCCCCAGCATCTCGAAGAAGGTGTGATGCCGATAAGTGTAGCCGACATTGTCGAGATCGTTGTGCTTGCCGCCGGCGCGCACGCATTTCTGCGACGAAGCCGCGCGCGTATAGTCACGCTTCTCTGCTCCGGTGAACACGTTCTTGAACGGCACCATTCCAGCATTCACGAACAGCAACGTCGGATCGTTATGAGGAATGAGCGGCGCCGAGCGCACGACCTCGTGGCCGTTGCGCTTGAAGAAGTCCAGGAACGTGCTTCTGATTTCGTTGGTCGACGTCATGTCCGCGAGATAAGGCCGTTAGGAGTGATTGCAAGGGTTCTAAACAGTGCCGCAACGCAACTCCGGCTTCGTTGCTGGGCGGGCAACAGCTTTTATCCCGTGCGCGGGGGCACTGTCCAGAATTCCCTCGAATCTTGAAGGTTGGGACGATCAGTCGTCGGAGCTGCCCGCCGCGTCGGACGGGGCCTCGGTGCTCCTGTGCAGATCCGCGGTAAGCTGGATGTTCATATGGTTGCCGTCGCCGAGACGGAACCGATAGACCTGCAGGCTTTCCAGGACCCTCTGGACGTAATTGCGGGTCTCGGCAAACGGGATCAGCTCGATCCAGTTGATAGGGTCGACCTCGCCCGCGCGCGGATCGCCGTAGAGACGCAGCCAGTTGCGCACATTGGCCTCCCCGGCGTTGTAGGCGGCAATGGCCAGGATGTACGAGCCCGAAAACTCTCGAAGAAGCGATTTGAGATAGCTGCTGCCCAGAAGAACATTGTAATCCATGTCGCTGGTCAGCCGGGCGCGGCTATAGGGCATGTCCAGCGAACCCGCGACCTTCTTGGCGGTATAGGGCATGAGCTGCATCAGCCCCCGCGCGCCGACCGGGCTGATCGCTTTGGAATTGAACTCGCTTTCCTGCCGGGACAACGCATGCACAAGGGCCGGGTCAAGCGGCGTGCGGCTCGGGAAGCTGGTCGTGGGATAGGACATATCCACCAGCACCAGCCCGTCTCGCGAGGCGTATTTGCCTGCCCGGACGCCGAGATCGACGCGGCCTACTTCCTGCGCGAGATCGGCAATCATGGCCTGCTCCTTGGTCGAGCTCGACCGATTGAGCAACGTCATGAAGAACGGCTTCAGCCATTTACCCTCACCGATCGCACCCATGGCTCGGATGACGCGCACGAGATCGCGCTGATAGAACGCCTTCAGCTCATCCGCCGTCGGCTTGGGATCCTGCGGCATCCGGAACAGCTTCGATCCGCCCTCCTTCTCGGCGGCGAGCTGGCCGTAAAACGTGGTCGGATTGCGCGCGGCAATCTGGTACCAGCGATCGGCCGACTTCTTGTCCCCCGTCGCTTCGGCGGCGCGGCCGGCCCAATAGGCCCCGCGCGCCACGCTAATCGGATAGCTGACTGTCGCGTACATGCGAACGAAATGCCCGTAGGCGATCTCGGGCTCCTTCAAATAGACCAGAGCCAGCCACCCGGCCATCCATTCCGCCTCGGCGAAATCAGCCGTGTATTTGGTTTTTATGGGCCGGTTCGGCGACGGTGGCAGAGCCAGTTCGCTCTTCGGTGCGAGGCCGTTGTTCTTCACCAGCCGATAGGCTTCGGCATAATGGCGAAGCCGGATCAGCCGCCGTGCCTGAAGTTGGCGCTCGTCCCACCATTTGTCGGGCCGGCCGAGGTCCGAGGGGCTGTGCGGCGTGTTCTCGATGATATCGAGCGCTGAATCGTTCAGTCCGGCCCGCCGGCGCCAGCGCGCCCGTTCATAGGCCAAGCCGGGATCGTCCTTCATGTCATGCGGCACGCGGGCCACCGCCGCGTCAACGCCGCCGGCGCGCTCCATAAGCTTGAGCCGCGCCTCGCCGAGCGCGCGCCAGTCGGAGTCCACCCGCCGGATCGCACGCCGCGACGAACTCCGGTATTGACTCCAGAGCATGCTGTTCAGGCGCTCTTCCTGCTCCTTTGGCGTAATCAGGGAGCCGAAGGTGCGCAGAATATGGGCTTCGTCCTTATAGGTGAACGCATCGTTGGTCCAGGCGAGCCTGATCCAGACCGCCGCTTCGTCCTTGTACCCCAGAGCCAGCAACGCCTCGGCGAATTTCATCCGGCCGACGCCTGTCAACGGCGGGTAATGCTGAAACCATTCGACGCGCCGCTCGGGCTGGACGGTCTGGTCCATCTGCTGCTCCGCGAGAGCGCGAAGCCGGTCCATGCTGGGCCAGTCCGGGTTCTGTTCGATGAAATTCGCGTAATCCCCGAAGCTCTCGTTATTGCCATGCGACAGCAGAGAGAGCCACCGGATCACTTGCAGCTGGGCGTGATCCTTGGCTTCGGCGCCGAGATGCAGCGCCCGCGACCACTGGCTTCGTGACGCGGCATCGAAGGCCTTGTCATAAAGCGATTTGTCATGATTTGAGACACGGTAATCGGCCGCAGAAGGGGTTTCAGCATCCGCCAGGGCGCTGAGAACCAGAAAAGACAGAATAGTCGCTACAACGACGCGGCCCCTACTCACGGTTCCTCACACGTCAAAATAATTGCCCCCGACTTTAACCATAACCAGCGGTCTTAACCCGCTCTCTCTTCGGTGCAATTGATATGCCATCCTATAATGAGACAGGCTTTCGTTAAAGACGGTGCATAAGAAATTTTTTCGCGTTTTACGGAAAATGCGAAGGATCGACCGAGCCCGCTTGTTCGGGTCCGCCCGTCTCGGTATTGTCGCGCGTCGAGGGGGGCGGCATGAGCTCCCGGCATCAAAATGACGGACGAAAGCGATGATCAAGGGGTCCATCATACCCATCATAACGCCGTTTCGCGACGGGAACGTCGACGAAAAGGCATTTCGGTCTCATATCGACTGGCTGATCGAGCAGGGAAGCCACGGCCTCGTGCCGTGCGGCACGACCGGTGAATCGGCGACACTCAGCCACACCGAACACAAACGCGTGACGGAGATCTGCATCGAGCAAGCCGCCAGGCGCGTGCCGGTGTATGCCGGCGCAGGGTCGAATTCGACCCGCGAGGCGATCGATTTTTCCAAGCACGCCAAGGAGGCCGGCGCGGACGGCCTTTTGATCGTGGCGCCCTATTACAACAAGCCCACCCAGGAAGGCCTTTATCAGCACTTCAAGGCGATCAACGACGCCGTCGATCTGCCGATGATCGTCTACAACATCCCGGGTCGCGTTGTCGTCGATATCCAGGTTCCGACCATGAAACGGATCGCCGAACTCGACCACGTTGAGGGCGTGAAGGATTCAACGGGTGATGTGTCACGCATCAGTGACCAGCGTCTCGCCTGCGGCAAGGATTTCATCCAGCTTTGTGGCGACGACGCCCTGGCCCTAGGCATGGGCGCACATGGCGCGGTCGGCTGCGTGTCGGTGACGGCGAATATCGCGCCGAAGCTCTGCTCCGCGTTCCAGAATGCTATGGCCGCGGGCGATTTCGTCAAAGCCCTGGATATGCACGATAAGCTGATGCCGCTGCACCGGGCGCTGTTCTGCGAAACCAGCCCCGCCCCGGTCAAATATGCGGCCAGCCTCATGGGCCTGTGCTCGGAAGAAATGCGTCTTCCCATGGTGCCGATTTCTCCGGCCTCCCGCGAAAAGGTGAGGGCCGCCATGATCCAGGTCGGGATCCTACCGGAAAGCTGATGTCGTGGCCGGTAAAGGCAAGAAAGGCGAACGCGACGCAAGCCGCGTGGTGGCACGCAACCGCCGCGCGCGCTTCGACTATTTCATCGAGGACACCTTCGAGGCCGGCATCATGCTGCAGGGGACCGAAGTAAAGTCGCTGCGCGGCGGCAAGGCCAGCATCAACGAAGCCTATGCCCGGCCGAAAGATGGCGAGCTTTATCTTCTGAACGCCTATATCCCGGAATTTGAACAGGCCGGCGAGCATCTGCAGCATGAGACGCATCGGCCGCGCAAATTGCTCATGCACCGCCGCCAGATAGATCGCGTCATCAACGCCGTGAACCGCGACGGCATGACGCTCGTACCGCTGTCGATCTATTTCAACGATCGGGGCCGCGCGAAGCTTGAGCTGGCTCTCGGCCGCGGCAAGAAGCTTCACGACAAGCGCCAGACATCCAAAGAGCGGGACTGGAAGCGCGATCAATCGCGCCTGCTGCGCAACCGCGGCTGACCAGCCCAAAAGCCGTTCGTGCTGCGCTCGTCGAACCACGGCCTTCAACAAGCTCAGGACGACCGGAGCCAGATATTAGGCGGCGTCGAATTCGACGGCGCCGAGCTTTTCGACCACATGCCGGATATGCATGCCCGCTTCGATCGCCGTGGGCGTCGTCGCGCTGCCGGCCAGCACGATCCAGCCCGCCTGAATCTCGATACCGGCCTCACCCGCGAGACGGGACGCCGCCGCAAGAGAGCGCGCCGGATGCCCGGCCAACGCCGCCGATGAGCCGAGTTGAACCACGCGGCCGTTGAATTCCAGCACCATGCCCAGATTGGAAATATCGATATCCGGCTTGTTCCAGCCGCCGACGCAAAGTCCGAAGGACGAGACGTTATCGGCGATGGCATCGACCAGGCTGAAAGCCAGATCATCATAGCGCGTGCCGATGATCTCGATTGCCGGCGCGACGGCCTCGACCGCATTCATCGCCTCGGCTGGCGAAACCGGACCCGACAACGGCTTCTTCAACAGAAAAACGAGCTCCGCCTCGACACGCGGCGAGAGCTGCGGGATCAATGTGAGCTCACCGCCATCCGCAACACGCATCTCCCGCGTCAGACGGCCCCAGACAGCATCGTCGAGGCCGAGTTGGGTGCGGAGAACGGGGTTGGTCATCCCCATCTTCACACCAATCATCACGTCGCCGCGTTCAAGCCGCCGCGCCACGGAAGCCGCCTGAATTTCATAGGCCTCGGCCAGTGTGAGGCTTCCCTTCGACGACAGCTTGGGAACCAGCGTCGCGGTGCGCGTCGCGTCGTCAATGATTTCTGCGAGTTTGGCGATGTCGATCATGACGAAAACACCGCGCGAACCGAACCGAGGCCGGAAATCCGCACCTCATAGACCTCGCCGGGCTTGGCGGCGACCATAGGCCCGAGCGCGCCCGACATGACGATATCGCCGGCCAGAAGCGGCCGCCCGACCTCCACCATCTTTCGCGCCAGCCAAAGCATGGCATTCAGCGGATTACCGAGGCAGGCCGCCCCTGCTCCGACCGAAACAGGCTCGCCGCGATGCTCCAGCACCATGCCACAGAGCCGGTGGTCGAACCCATCGAGTGACGCCGGCCGCGTCCCGAGCACGAACATGCCGGCCGACGCATTGTCCGCGATCGTATCGACACCTTTGATGTTCCAGCCCTCGATCCGGCTGCACGCAACCTCGATCGCGGGCACGGCATAATCGATCGCCTCGATGACATCGCTGATGGTCAGGTCCGGAGAGTTCAGATTTTCGTCGAGGCAGAAGGCGATTTCGCCTTCCACCCGGGGCTGCTGAAGAGCGTCGAAAGCAATCTCCTGCCCGTCGGCCACCTCCATATCGGCGAACAGCATGCCGTAATCCGGCTGGTCGACGCCGAGTTGGGCCTGGATCGCTTTTGCGGTCAGCCCGATCTTGCGGCCGACAAGCCGGCGGCCGTCGCCGAGCCAATGTTCCGTGTTGAGATTCTGAACGGCATAGGCCGCACCAAGATCCTGATCCCCCAGAGCGTCACGGACCGGCCCACAGCACTTGCCCGTCTCATAGGCCGATCGGATCGACTGGGCGGCCGCCGATACCGCCATCGCCTGCGTTTTTGCCATTCTTGCGCCCCGGAGTCCCCTACGGATCAGGTGGGAGAGATTTGACTTCTGCGGTTAGAACCTACAGAGGGAGACTCATCTCCGTCAATCGTCCGGAAGCGCAAGAATGGCCTGCCCCCTTAGGCGGCAGTTCCCCAGATTTCTTCGGCCAGCTCGACGCACAGGCGCAGCTTCGCTTTTTCCTGCTCAACAGTGATGCTGTTGCCGTCATGGGTGCTGGCGAAACCGCATTGCGGGCTGATCGCGATCTGCTCGAGCGGCATGTATTTCGCCGCGTCGTCGATCCGCCGTTTGAGCATGTCCTTGTTTTCCAGCTCGCCGGTCTTGGACGACACCACACCGAGCACGGCGGTCTTGCCCTTCGGCATGAACCGCAGCGGCTCGAAATCCCCCGAGCGCTCGTCGTCGTATTCCAGGAAATAGGAATCGACATTCATGTCGTTGAACAGGACCTCGGCGACGGGTTCGTAGCCGCCGCTCGCGACGCCCATGCTTTTGAAGTTGCCGCGGCACAGATGAATACCGACGACCATATCGTCCGGCCGGCCCTTGATAAATTCGTTGACCAGATTTGCGTAGAGCTCGGGCAACTTGTCCGGATCCTCGCCGATATGGCGCGCGGTCTCGCGCATTTCCGGATCGCACAGATAAGCCAGATTGGTATCGTCGAGCTGCAGATAGCGCAGTCCGGCGTTGGCCAGCGACGCGACCTCGGCGCGGTACACCGCCGCGAGGTCCTGGAAAAACTCGCCGAGCTCCGGATAGGCTTTCTCGTCGATCGCTTCCCGTCCGCCCCGGAAATGGACCATGCTGGGCGATGGAATTGTTACTTTCGGCATCTTGTCCGTCGTCGATTTCACATATTCGAAATCGGCGAGCATTATGTCCTTGTCGTGCTCCAGCTTGCCGACGACCATCATCTTCGGTGGCGAGAACGAGTGCTCCGTACCGTCGGGCGCCCGGAATTTCTTCGGCGTCCCTTCGTAGTTCACCTCGACGCCACCAACTTGTTCCAGAAAGTCCGTGTGGAAGAAGCGCCGGCGGCACTCGCCATCGGTAATCGCGTTCAATCCAACCTCTTCCTGAAGCTTGACGAGATCCGCGATCGCTTCGTTCTCGATCCGACGGACATCGTCGGGAGACATTTCACCAGCCTCGCGCTCGCTCCAGGCCTTCAGGACCTTTCCGGGCCGCAGCAGGCTACCAACCTGATCTGCGCGAAACGGCGGTTTCTTGTTGCTCATTCTTGCTTCTCCTTCGCGACAATGAATTTCCTGTATCAGGATATATAGATATCTTTATATTATATAAATCCATTTGAAACAACCGCCTCCTGCCGCCAAACAGAAAAATCTCCCGTCGGTGCGGGAAAAACCGAATTAAGGATATATTTTAGAAGGATTTTTTAATCGGGAGCCGCATCGATGCGGCCCCCGATATGCGCTTTCCGCGCCTTACGACTGAGATGTACGTCGATTCAGGATCTGAACGAAGCGACTGGTCAGGCTGCCGCCGCTCATCATTATCGCCGCCCCGAGAACGAGCAGTCCGACGAGGCTGAGTGTCATCCAGGCCCCGGCAGCGGCCGCCACGGCATATGTGCCGCTCGTGCTGGACGCCAGGGCGATGATGCCAAGAACGATAGCACCGATACCGGCGAGAATCTGGCTACCGGCGGCACCCGCGGTCGCCGCGTGCAGCAGATGCTGGGCGGTCCCGGCCTGCTCTTTGGCCGTCAGCTTGATATTGTTCAGGCGGCTCATAGCGCCGGCTGCAAAGATCAGTCCGGCACCGCCGACGATAACCAACGCCGGAAGAAGTATCTCGGGCTCTATCTGAAGAAGCGCGAGGACGCCGAGCACCATCGCTGCACCGCCGGCCATGATTTCGGCGGTCATGCCGCTGCCAAGCTCCATCTCGCCCAACATGTCGCCGCCTGCCTGGGACAACAGCTTGGAATGCTCGGCAGCGATGGCGCTTCCTTCGGTCAGAATGGCCACGCCGAAAACAATGCCGGCGACCGCGCCCAACGCGACAGGCGCGAGATTAATAAGGCCGAGAATACTGAGAACAATTACACCAAGGCCACCGACCGCTTCGACAGCCGCTCCTCCGCTCTCCAGTTCGAGAACGCGTCTATCGGATCTCTGTTCAAACGTTGTGGACACTGGCTTTCTCCTTTAACGCTAGTGAGCTGCCTAAAGCCATTCCGGTTTCGGGTCCTTCTCTTCCGGAACCGGGGCCTGCCGGCCATCTCGGCCGCGCAGCCGCACTTGAGGATCGACCTTTCGATTCCAACAACTGGACGCACAGCGTTCCCATCCGTCATGAACGGTCGGCGCGATGGTCCCGATATGTGCCAATCTCACGGAGCAAGGCATTTCTCTCCGTGTTGGAGGGATCGTAGGCGTGATGCTCCGACGAAGAGGCGCACCGATGGCGCCAGTGTGACGGCGCAAGGTGGGGAAGGATGAACGATCTTGCGACCGTCGCGATGCTGGCAGTCTCGGCGGCTTCGGATCGCCGGCGCGAGCATCACTCTCAGTGCACAATTGCACATATTCTGTGCGGGGGAATGTTCAAGTTTAGAGGTCAAGGGAGCGCGGATTCGTCGCGCCCCCCGGCCCAGTAGGCCGCGAAACGACCACGGAAGAAACTCGCGCAACGAAAAAGGGGCGGAAGCCTAAGCCTCCGCCCCTTCTAACTCACGTCAATCGCTTGACGTTAAGCCGCGATTAGCCGTGTTTGCGCCACTCGCCTTCATACTGCTCGCGGACGACGCGGGAATACGGAACCGGGCTGACAACGACGCGGACATTGAGCTGCTTATGGTGCTCGACCGTGGTCTTCTTGGTGCCGCCGTTCTCTTCGCCCCAGACGACCTGAAGCTCGGTGCCTTCCGGGACGCTCGGGTCGACCGTGGCCAGCGACAGAGCGCTGCGTTCATTGTAGCTGTAGCCGGTGAACATGGAGAGACCGACGGTCGTGCCGTTGGCGTCGACGACCTTGTCGTAGTTCGACGACGCGTAGTTGGCGAGCGGAAGATCGAAGAACTTGTAGTTCTCGGCATCCGGATCGAACAGGGACGCGTAGATTTTAGCCATGTCGTCCTTGTTCCAGGCCAACGTGACCTTCTTGCGATGGTCGTTGTCGTGGATCTTCTCCAGCGCCTCGCGACCGTGGAAGTCGTGGTCGAACTTCACGAACGGACCGTAGCCGAGATCGTACGGCGTCATGTAGTAGTCTTCGATATTGTCGGAGACGAAGCTGCCGCCGATGGCGCCCGTGGCTTCGTAGGAATCGGCCCCGAGCCATTCGCGATAGCCCTTCAGCTTGTCGCCGGTGTAGATCGCGGGCAGCGGTGACGGGATCCAGCCTGATTCCAGTGTGTTCGACGGATAAGCGCGCGACCCCACCGGAACGATGCCGAATTCCTTGCCGGCATCGAGAATGGCGGCACGGATTTCTTCCTGCTCCTCATATGGGCCCCAGAGTTCCAGACCCGGCGCGCCAGCCATGCCGTGACGCAGGGTGCGGACCTTGCGGCCGGCGATGTTAATCGTGCTCATATGGAAGAATTTCAGTTTCTCGACCGGGCCGCCGTTCAGCTTTTCGATGATCGGCCAGGCATTCGGGCCCTGGATCTGGAAGCGCCAGGAGATGCGCTTCACCGGCTTGCCCATCGGGCGCGACGGAGACCGGTCGTCCTTGATGATCTCAACGTCGTAGCCGCCGGTTTCAGCATGGTACATCAGCCAGTTCGCGGCGGGCGCGCGCCCGACATAAACGCATTCTTCCTCGGCGAGACGGAAGATGATGCCGTCGCCGATGACATGGCCATATGGCGTCGTCGGAACATACTGCTTGGCGCGATTCACCTCGAAATTCTTGAAGGTGTTGATCGTGGTGTCGGCCAGGATTTTCACGCAGTCCTTGCCCTTGATGTACAGATCAACCATGTGATGAGATTGGTCGAACAACACGGCGCTTTCACGCCACGCGGCCTGCTCATCGCGCCAGTTATGGAACTCGGGCGCGACCACCGGATAAACATACGCGCCGATCTGCGAATTCCGCAGCATCTGGACCGGATTACCGGCCGCCTTCAGCACGTCTTCCAAGGTTTTGCTCATAGATCTCCTCCAAGTGACAAAATTAGTTCAACAAGTGGTGTTCACGCCGAACTCGGCGCAAATATCCATAAAGGCTGTCCGGTGAGGTTCATCCCGCCCCGACATCCGTGATCCAAACCCCGAAAGGGCTGTCCGCACAGGCGGATAGCCTCATCCATGAATTGGATCCAATTCTTTGGTTCGTCTCCCTGTATCGGCCTTATAAACGGTGCTTAGCCGCCCGATTTTGATCGGGGCATCTTATACAAATTTCATCTGGCGACAATGCCAAACGTGCCAGCGGCAAAATTGGATCCAAAAATATTCATCCCGATCCCGCGCTTTTCAGCCTGAAAATCCGGCTTCCCGGCGTAAACGCCGCGCTCAGCCTCGCCTCGAAACGACATTATCCGGTGCTTTACCGGGGCCTGAAGGCGGCAATCTGACGCCAATTGGATCCCGTTTACTGAACAACCGGCCCCTTTTCCGTCAAAATCACGGTAGACTGTCGGATGATCGAGGTCTGACGATGTGGAAACTTATCGCCGCCGGCTGCCTTCTCGCGTTTCTGATCGGTCTCGTGCTGTCAGTAGCGATCGCTTAGGTCTGCTCGGCGTCAGCCACCCAGCTTCTCCCGCAGGATATCGTTGACGGCCTTTGGGTTTGCCTTGCCCTGCGTCGCCTTCATGACTTGGCCGACGAAGAAGCCGAACAGCTTGTCCTTGCCGGATTTGTATTCGGCGACCTTGTCCGCGTTGGCGGCGAGAACCTCGTCGACTACACCCGCGATCGCGCCGGTATCAGAGACCTGCTTCAGCCCTTTCTCCTCGACGATCGTCGCGGCATCCTTGCCGGTTTCGAACATGATCTCGAACACATCCTTGGCGATCCGGCCGGAGATCGTGCCGTCCGCGATCAGATCGAGGAGACCGCCGAGCTTGTCCGGGCCTACCGGGCTGTCCACAATGTCGAGACCGGCCTTGTTGAGCGCCGCGAAGAAATCACCGATGACCCAGTTGGCGGCCATTTTCGCGTCACGGCCTTTCGAGACGGCCTCGTAGAAATCGGCCGTTTCTTTCTCGGCCACGAGGACGCCGGCGTCATAGGCCGAGAGGCCGAGATCCTTCATCAGCCGGTCCTTCTTCTCATCGGGCAATTCCGGCAAGTCCGACGCAAGTCCGTCGACCCAGACCTGCGCCAGCGTGAGGGGCAGAAGATCGGGGTCCGGGAAATAGCGGTAGTCATGCGCTTCTTCCTTGGAGCGCATCGGCCGTGTCTCGCCCTTGCCGGGATCGAACAGGCGGGTCTCCTGATCGATCGTGCCGCCATCCTCGATGATCTCTATCTGGCGGCGCGCCTCATATTCGATGGCCTGCTGGACATAGCGGATCGAATTCACATTCTTGATCTCGCAGCGCGTGCCCAAGTCATCGCCCGGCCGGCGCACCGAGACGTTCACGTCGGCGCGCATCGAGCCCTGCTCCATATTCCCGTCGCAGGTCCCGAGATAGCGCACAATGGTCCGCAGCTTGCGCAGATAGGCCCCGGCCTCTTCCGACGTGCGCATATCCGGCTCGGATACGATCTCCATCAGCGCCACACCGGAGCGGTTGAGATCGACATAGGTCATGGTCGGGTTCTGGTCATGCAGGCTCTTGCCGGCATCCTGCTCCAGATGAAGCCGGGTGATCCCCACCTCCTTGGTGGCGCCTTCCTTCAGATCGAGCACGATTTGGCCCTTGCCGACCACAGGCTGGAGATATTGCGAAATCTGATAACCCTGCGGCAGATCGGCGTAGAAATAGTTCTTCCGGTCGAAAACGGAGAAGAGATTGATCTCCGCCTTCAGTCCGAGGCCCGTACGGACGGCCTGTTCCACCACGAAATCGTTGATCACGGGCAGCATGCCGGGCATGGCGGCGTCGACGAGGCTGACCTGGCTGTTGGGCTCGGCGCCGAATTCGGTCGAAGCGCCGGAGAAGAGCTTGGATCTGCTGCTCACCTGGGCATGGACCTCCATGCCGATGACCACTTCCCACTCGCCCGTTTCGCCCTTGATGAGATTCGACATTGTCCCTACTCCCACCAGGCCTCGGGCTTGGCGGTGAAGCCCGCCGCCTCTTCCAGCACGCCCGCGACACGGAACACCGTTTCCTCGTCGAAGGCCTTGCCGAGAACCTGAAGCCCGAGCGGCAGGCCTTCCTTGGACAGCCCGGCCGGAACGGAGATGCCCGGAATACCGGCCAGCGGCGCCGGCACGGTGAAGATGTCGTTCAGATACATCGCGATCGGATCGCCGGTCTTGGCCCCGAGCGCGAAGGCGGCGGACGGCGCGGTCGGCGTGAGGATCGCATCGACCGTTTCGAAGGCCGTGTTGAAATCCTGCGAAATCCGCGTGCGGACCTTCTGTGCCTTGAGATAATAGGCATCGTAATAGCCGGCCGACAGCACATAGGTGCCGACCAGGATCCGGCGCTTCACCTCCGCGCCGAAGCCCGCCGCGCGAGTCTTCTCATACATGTCGATGAGCGACGTGCCGTCCTCGCGCAAGCCGTAGCGTACGCCGTCATAGCGGGCGAGATTGGATGAGGCTTCAGCGGGCGCGACAATATAATAAGTCGGCAACGCATATTTCGTGTGCGGCAGGCTGACCTCAACAATTTCCGCACCGGCGGCCTTCAGCCAGTCGATACCCTTCGCCCACAACGCCTCGATCTCTTCCGCCATGCCGTCGACGCGATATTCCTTCGGCACGCCGATTTTCATGCCGCGCACGTCGCCGGTCATCGCCGCTTCGAAATCCGGCACCGCAATGTCGGCCGAGGTCGAATCCCTCGGATCGAAGCCCGCCATCGCCCGCAGCATGATCGCGGCGTCGCGCACCGTCCGGGTGATCGGGCCGGCCTGGTCGAGCGAGGAGGCAAAAGCGACGATGCCCCAGCGCGAGCAGCGCCCGTAAGTCGGCTTCAGGCCGACAAGGCCGCAAAAAGAGGCCGGCTGCCGGATCGAACCGCCGGTATCGGTACCGGTCGCACACAAGGCGGTACGCGCCGCGACAGCCGACGACGACCCGCCCGAAGAACCTCCCGGCACGAGCTTGGCTTCCTGGCCCGTCGCTCGCCACGGATTGATCGCGGGACCGAAATAGCTGGTCTCGTTCGACGAGCCCATGGCGAACTCGTCGAGATTGAGCTTGCCCAGCATGACAGCCCCGTTCTCCCACAAATTCGCGGTGACCGTGGATTCATAGGGCGGCTCGAAACCTTCGAGAATGTGGCTGCCGGCGGTGGTCTGGACATCCTTGGTGCAGAACAGGTCCTTCACGCCGACGGGGATGCCGGTCATACCGGCCGCGTCGCCTTTGGCGATACGGTCGTCGGCGGCGCGCGCCATGTCACGCGCCTTGTCCGGAGTCTCGACGATATAGGCGTTGAGCGACCGCGCCGACTCCATCGAGCCGATATAAGCCTCGGTGAGCTCCAGCGAGGAGAATTCCCGTTTGGCCAGCCCGTCGCGGGCCTCGGCGAGCGTCAGATCCAGAAGCGAGGACATTACGGCTCCCTATTCGATGACTTTGGGGACGGCGAAGAAGCCATGCTCCGCCGCCGGCGCATTCTTGAGAATATCCTGCTGATAGCCGCCGTCGGTAACCTTGTCCTCGCGACGGCGCAACTTCATGTCGACGACGCTGGTCATCGGCGCGATATTGCCGGTATCCACCTCGTTCAGTTGCTCGACAAAAGCCAGAATCTTATTCAACTCTCCGGCGAGCGGCTCGAGGTCTTCCTCGGGCACGGCAATCCGTGCGAGATGGGCGATCCGGGCCACGGTGGCCTTATCTACCGACATGACGACTTTCCCAGAATTTCGACGAAACGCAGACCCGACGCGAAACGCCGGGTGTCAGCGCGCGCGGACCTTACCATCGCTTCCCGCGCGCTCGCAAGCGCTTGGACAAGCTGCCAAAGCACCGCTATTGTAACTGCGGCCTGGCTGGAGGGGAGATCGTCTATGACCACGCTGATTGTACTCGTTGCCATCGTGCTTCTCGTCGTCGGCTTCGTCTGGACGACTTACAACACGCTCATCAGCATGCGCGTGCAGGTCGGAGAGGCCTGGAGCGACATCGATGTCCAGCTCCGCCGCCGTTACGATCTTGTTCCAAATCTCGTCGAGACCGTGAAGGGCTATGCCAGTCACGAGCAAGGCACTTTCGAGAAGGTCGTCGAAGCCCGCAACGCCGCCATGGCCGCCACCGGCTCGCCCAAGCAGCAGGAAGCGGCGGAAAACATGCTCAGCGGGGCGTTGAAGTCGCTGTTCGCTCTGGCCGAAGCCTATCCGGACCTCAAGGCCAGCCAGAATTTCATGGCGCTTCAGGGCCAACTCACCGAAATCGAAGGCAACATCCAGAAAGCACGGCGCTATTACAACGGCGTCGTGCGTCAGATGAACACCCGGGTCGGCCAGTTTCCGAGCAATCTCGTGGCCGGCCAATTCGGCTTCAAGAAGGCCGAGTTCTTCGATATCGAAGATCAGGCCGCCCGCGGCCCGGTCAAGGTCGACTTCTCGAAATCATGAGATTTAGGCCGATCGCTCTCGCGCTGGCTGCCCTTGCGATCTGGGCGGGGCTGACCAGTGCGGCCATGGCCGACGAACGCATCCTCGACTACGACAGCGTCATTACCGTCAATCCGGATGCGAGCCTGTCGGTCACGGAATTGATCACCGTCCGTGCTGAGGGCAACCAGATCAGGCACGGCATCTATCGTGATTTTCCCGTTGAATATGTCGACGAGCGTGGCAATCGCCACAGCGCAACATTCGATATCCGGAAGGTGACGCTGGATGACGCGCGCGTCCCGTATCACACGGAACGACGCGGCGGCTATGTCCGGCTCTATATCGGCGATGCCAAACGGACGCTCGCGCCGGGCACCTATACCTATCGAATCAGCTATGAGAGCGACCGCCAACTCGGCTTCTACAAGGATTTCGACGAGGTCTACTGGAACGTCACGGGCAACCAATGGGCCTTTCCGATCGACAAGGCGGCGGCGACCGTCTACCTGCCGAAAGGCGCTGCCATCCGGTCGGTCGACGTTTATACGGGGCCACGCGGCGCCAAAGGCACCAATTTCAAGATCGTCCGGCGGTCGGATGGCGAGGTCCGGATCGAAACTGTGGATCCGATGCCGACGCATTACGGCCTAACGGTCGACGTAACCTTCCCGAAGGGCTATGTGGCAGCGCCCACGGCGACCGACAACCTGATCTGGTTCCTGCGCGACAACGCCGCCGTCTTCGCCGGGCTCATCGGTCTGGCGCTGACGCTGGCCTATTTCATCGTGGTGTGGCTGAAGGTCGGTCGCGACCCCAAGGGCGGAGTCATCATCCCGCAATACGAGCCGCCGTCGAAATTCACCCCCGGCGGGTGCCGTTATGTGCGGGAAATGGGCTACGACAAAAAGGCGTTTACCGCCGCGATCGTCAACATGGCCGTCAAAGGCGCGATCAAAATCGTCGAGGAGGATTCGGTCTATACGATCGAGAAGGCTCAGCCGCCGAAGACTGAGACGCTCTCCAAGGGCGAACGGTCCGTCTTCAAAAAGCTGCTGGGGACCGGCGACGCCATCGTTCTGCGCCAAACCAATCACTCGATTTTCAGTTCCGCTCAGAAGTCGCTCCGCTCGGCCCTGGCGAACGAATTCGAAAAGGCCTATTTCGCCCGCAACACCGGCTATTTCCTGCCCGGAGCCGCATTGGCCATAGCGACGCTGGTTTTCGTGATCTTGCTATCGCCCCGGAACGATCAGGCATTCGGGATGACGGCCTGGCTCGCCGGTTGGAGCGTCGGCTGCTACTTCCTGCTGCACAGGGTAAAGCTGTCCTGGATGGGCGTGATGAATGCGCCGGGAATGGGCGGCAGGCTCGCTTCCGGTGTCGGTGCGATTTTTCAGACCCTTTTCGTTTTGCCGTTCCTGATCGG
Source organism: uncultured Alphaproteobacteria bacterium (assembly GCA_963821875.1). Classification (GTDB taxonomy): domain Bacteria; phylum Pseudomonadota; class Alphaproteobacteria; order CAVTAV01; family CAVTAV01; genus CAVTAV01. Next base: position 2,221,709 of record CAWGFE010000002.1, on the reverse strand, counting down.
CCTCGGCGTCGGGACGGCCGTCATCGGCCACGGCCTGCCCTATGTCGTCATAGGCGTCATCGCGCTCCTCGTGATTACCTGTCTCGGCTTCTACCACCTGCTGAAGGCGCCGACCCTGTTGGGGCGGAGGATTCTCGACCATATAGAGGGCTTCAAAAAATATATGAGCGTGGCGGAGAAGGACCGGATGGAATTCCACAATCCGCCGGACCGCACACCGGAACTGTTCGAAAAATTACTGCCCTTCGCGATCGCGCTCGACGTAGAAAACCAGTGGAGCGAACAATTCAACGACGTCCTCGAGAGAGCGTCGATCGACGGCACCTACCATCCCGCCTGGTATGTCGGGCCCGGTTTCTATCCCGGTCATTACGGTAATATCGGCCGCAATCTCGGTTCCGGCCTGACCAGCGCCGTCGCTGTCGCATCGGCCGCGCCGCGTTCAAGCGGTTCGGGTTCGGGCGGCGGCGGATTTTCCGGTGGTGGTGGTGGCGGCGGCGGTGGCGGCGGTTGGTAGGCCGATCCGTCCTTTCGATTGTCAGAAATTGCCGAAATCGCCTGTAAAGAAGCGATAGACCAGCATCACGACCACCGCGATCCCGAGCCATACGGCAATATAGCGCAAGACCTGCCCGGGCCGTTCCCGCCAGTGGACGATCATGCTGCCGCCCAGCACCACGAGCCAGACGACCAGAAAGACCAGTTGGGGCTGCGCCAGCCGGTTGGCCAGGGCATCGGGATACTGATCCATGAGGAAGACGAGCGCCCCGGTCAGGACGATGCCCGCGACCACGAGCCAGATCACGACACGACGCGGCCGGCGATCGCCATCGTCGTCGTGATTTTGTGGATCAGGCAGCGTCACGTGATGCTCCTCCTTTCCAGAAGCTAAGGGCCGGCCGGGCCCGTTACAAGCGGCACTTGCGCTTTCCGCCGCGATCCATGACTGTCCCGGAAATCTTCTTTCCGAGACGCCGATGTCCGTTATCGAAATTACTGAGCTAAGAGAGGCCGTTGCGCGCGGCGCGCGCTTGCTCGGTCTCGATATCGGCACCAAGACAATCGGTCTCGCCCTCTCGGATACGATCTGGACCGTCGCAACCGCCTTCGAAACGATCCGGCGGACCAAATTCACCAAGGACGCCGAGCGCCTTTTTGCCATTGTCGACGAATACCAAGCCGGCGGGCTGATTCTCGGCCTGCCCGTGAATATGAACGGCACCGAGGGACCACGCTGCCAATCCGTCCGCCAGTTCGCGGCCAACACCCTGAAGATCCGGGATATTCCGATCGTCTTCTGGGACGAGCGCTGGTCCACGGCCGCCGCCGAACGCGCGCTGCTCGAAGCCGACACATCGCGGCGGAAACGCGCAGAAGTCATCGATAAAGTTGCGGCCAGCTATATCCTGCAGGGCGCACTCGATCGGCTGATCTCACGCTGATCGACAATTCGAGTCCGAAACCCGTTGCGCCCGCCTTCGTATGGGCCTATAGATTTCGCTTTAATGACATCACCAAGTGCGACCTCCCGTTTGGCGTTTGGGGACGCGGGCGACGCCCCGTCACGCGCATTCTCTTTTCCGCATCGTCACTTGCTCGGAATCGAGGGCCTCTCGCCCGACGATATTTCCGGCCTGCTGGACGTTTCCAACTCGTATGTCGAACTGAACAGACGACCGGACAAGAAGCTCTCGCTGCTGCGCGGCCGCACCCAGATCAACCTCTTCTTCGAAAATTCGACACGCACCCGAACCTCGTTCGAGCTGGCGGGCAAGCGGCTCAGTGCGGACGTCATCAACATGACTGTCGGCTCGTCCTCGATCAAAAAGGGCGAGACGCTGATCGATACGGCGATGACGCTGAACGCGATGCATCCGGATGTCCTGGTCGTGCGGCATGCGGAGTCGGGCGCGGTCGCCCTGCTCTCCCAGAAGGTCACCTGCGCGGTCATCAATGCCGGCGACGGCAGCCACGAACACCCGACGCAGGCCCTGCTCGACGCGCTCACCATTCGCCGCCGCAAGGGCAAGCTGGCCGGACTGACGGTGGCGATCTGCGGTGACATCCTGCACAGCCGGGTGGCGCGGTCCAACATTCAGCTTCTGAACACGATGGGCGCACGGGTACGGGTGATCGCCCCGCCGACCCTTCTGCCAGTGGCCGTGGACCGGCTCGGGGTCGAGGTCCATCACGATATGCGCGAAGCCCTGAAGGACTGCGACATCGTCATGATGCTGCGGCTCCAGACCGAGCGCATGCACGGCTCCTTCGTTCCCTCCGTACGGGAATATTTCCGCTTCTATGGTCTCGATGAGGAAAAGCTCGCTGTCGCCAAGCCGGATGCGCTGATCATGCATCCCGGCCCGATGAACCGGGGCGTCGAGATCGACACCGAACTCGCCGACGACATCAACCGCAGCGTCATCCGCGAACAGGTCGAGATGGGCGTCGCCGTTCGCATGGCCTGCCTCGAAGTGCTGACCAAGAGTTCGGCAAGCGAGGGTCAGACGTCATGAGCGACGGGCGCAAGACCGCTTATGTCAACGCCCGTATCGTCGATCCCGCCACGGGTTTCGACGGCAAGGGCGAATTGCTCACGGCGGCCGACCAGATCCTCGATATGGGCGCGAAACTGTTCGACGGTGCGATTCCCGACGATGCCGACGTGATCGACTGCGGAGGCAATTGCCTCGCCCCCGGCCTGATCGACATGCGCGTCTTTGTCGGCGAGCCCGGCCAGGAACACAAGGACACCTTCGCCTCCGCCAGCCAGGCGGCGGCCGCCGGGGGCATCACCACCATCGTTACCATGCCGGATACCGAGCCCGTGGTCGACGACATCGCGCTCGTTCAATATGTCGCCCGCCGGGCGCGGGAAACCGCCTCGGTCAACGTCCTGCCCATGGGCGCCGCCACCAAGGGTATGAAGGGCGCCGAGATGACCGAGATCGGCATGATGATGGAAGCCGGTGCGGTCGGTTTCACCGATGGCCGCCGGGCGATCGCCAATCCGCGCGTCATGATGCGGCTTTTGAGCTACGCGACCTCATTCGACGCGCTGGTCATGCAGAAGCCGGAGGAACCAAGCCTCGCGGAGGACGGCTGCATGAACCGGGGCGAAATCGCCACCCGGCTGGGCCTGGTCGGCATTCCGACAATCGCCGAAACGATCATGATCGAACGCGACGTCCGGCTGGTGGAAGCCACGGGCGGGCGCTGTCATATGTCTCAGATCTCCTGCCGGGATTCGCTCGAAGCCGTCCGGCGCGCCAAGGAATTGGGCCTGAAAATCACCTGTGGGGCCTCGCCGGAGAATTTCGGACTCAACGAAACCGCAATCGACAACTACCGGACCTTCTTCAAGACGTCCCCGCCACTACGCTCCGAAGACGATCGCCAAGCCATCGTCGAAGGCATCGCCGACGGGACCATCGACGTGATCGTCAGCAATCACGATCCCCAGGATCAGGAAAGCAAGCGTCTCCCCTTCGCTCAGGCGGCCTATGGCGCGGCCGGGCTCGAGACGCTGCTGCCGATCGCGCTGGAGATGTATCACAACGAAAGACTGCCGCTGATCAGTCTGCTGGCGAAACTGACCAGCGAACCGGCCCGATTGCTGAAGCTGGACTCCGGCCGTCTCGCCCCCGGCGCTCCGGCGAACCTTATCCTTTTCGACCCGGATCGGCCCTGGAAGATCGAGGCGGAAAAACTCCACAGCAAGTCCAAAAACAGTCCGTTTGACGCCCGCCCGGTTCAGGGCCGGGTGATGCGCACCATCGTCCGCGGAGAGACTGTCTTTACCGACAGTAATTAAGCAGCCTAGTATTTGGGCATGTTCGTCACCTCGGGGGCTCCTAATTTCGACTGGCTGATCGCGGGCGCAATGGCCGCGGGCTACCTATTGGGTTCGATCCCCTTCGGTTTGATTCTGTCCAGGATCTTCGGCAAGGGCGACATCCGCCAAATCGGTTCCGGCAATATCGGTGCAACGAATGTGTTGCGCACCGGCAGCAAGCCATTGGCGCTGGCCACGCTCATTCTCGACGGCGGAAAGGGCGCGGCGGCCTTTCTGTTGGTCAAGCACATGGGCGGCCCGGGTCTGGCGATTCTCGCCGGTGGCTGCGCGTTTGTCGGCCATATCTTCCCGATCTGGCTCAAATTCAACGGCGGCAAGGGCGTGGCGACATTCCTCGGCCTGATGCTGGCGGCCGCCTGGCCGGTGGGCCTTCTGGCCTGCGCCACCTGGCTCGCCGTGGCCGCAATCTTCCGCTATTCGTCGCTCGCGGCGCTGGCGGCGGCGGCGCTGACCCCGGCCTATGGATATGTCTTCCACGACCTCTGGCATGTAGAACTGGCGTCGTTCTGCGCCATCCTCATCTTCATCCGCCACCGCACGAACATTCAACGGCTGCTAAACCAACAAGAGCCCCGAATCGGCGCCGAAAGGTGACGGCGGCGGCGAAATCCAGGCCGCACGCGCTCGACGACGCGGAGTGCCTGGACCGCTTGCGGCTGCTGCGCTCGGAAAATGTCGGCCCGGTCACCTATCGCCAGTTGCTGACCCGCTACGGCGCCGCCGCCGAGGCGCTTGACGCCCTGCCCGACCTCGCAAAACGCGGCGGACGCTCCGGGCCGATCTCCGTGCCCTCCCGCGCCGATGCCGAGCGCGAATGGGAGGAAACGGAAGCCGCCGGAGGCTCGTTGCTGTTCGAAGGCCAGCCGGGCTTCCCCGTCTTGCTCGCGGCCGCCGAGGGATCGCCGCCGATTCTCTCTGTTCGCGGGCACAGCCATATCCTCGACAGGCGCGGCATCGGTATTGTCGGCGCCCGGAACGCGTCGGCCGTCGGCAGCCGTTTCGCCCGAACGATCGCTCATGACCTTGGCGAAGCTGGACTGGTCGTCGTATCGGGACTCGCCCGCGGCATCGATGGCGCCGCCCATACCGGCGCCCTTGCCACGGGAACGATCGCCGTGGTCGCGGGCGGCATCGACATCGTCTATCCGCCCGAGCATGAGCGCCTGCAGGCCGAGATCGCCGAGCGCGGGCTGATCGTCTCCGAAATGCCGGTCGGCACCCGGCCGCAGGGCCGTCATTTCCCGCGCCGCAACCGGATCATTTCCGGGCTGTCGCTGGGCGTGCTGGTCGTCGAGGCCGCGCCGAAGTCCGGATCGCTGATTACGGCCCGCTTTGCCTTGGAACAGAATCGCGAAGTATTCGCCGTCCCCGGTTCGCCGCTCGACCCGCGCTGTCAGGGCACCAACAACCTTATCCGTCAGGGCGCCGTCCTGACCGAGACCGCCGACGACATCTTGAGCGTCCTCGCCGACGTCACGCCACCGCTGGCCGAGCCTGGAGAAACCATGGCCGGCCGTGCCCCGGCGCCGAATGTCGATGAACAGGAGCTGGTGGCGGCGCGGGACATCGTTCGCAGCAAGCTTGGACCCACGCCCGTGGAGGTCGACGAGCTGATCCGCCAATGCGATTTGACACCGGCAATCCTAATGACCATCTTGCTTGAGCTGGAGCTTGCTGGCATTTTGGCCCGCCAACCGGGAAATCGCGTCTCGCTGATCTGACCATATGCACGTTCGATTTGGCCGACATCGCGGGAGCGGGCCGGCCGTGAGTGATTTGTGCCATCGAGCATTATGTACTGGGTTTGAATGAACGTCGTCGTCGTCGAATTGCCCGCCAAGGCGAAGGCCATCAACAAATATCTCGGAAACGACTTTGTCGTGCTCGCGAGCTTTGGCCATGTGCGCGACCTGCCGTCCAAGGACGGCTCGGTCCAACCGGACAAGGGCTTCAGCATGGCCTGGGAGGTCGATGCGAAGTCCAAGAAACGCATCCGCGACATCGCCGACGCTGTCAGAAAATCCGATAAACTGTTCCTCGCAACCGACCCGGATCGCGAAGGTGAAGCGATTTCCTGGCACGTCTACGAGCTTCTGAACGAAGCCAAGGCGCTGAAGAATGTCGAGGTCAAGCGGGTCGTCTTCAACGAGATCACCAAGCAGGCCGTTCTCAGGGCGATGGAGCACCCGCGCGACATCGACATGGAGCTGGTCGATGCCTATCTCGCGCGCCGCGCGCTCGACTATCTCGTGGGTTTCACGCTATCGCCGATCCTCTGGCGCAAACTGCCGGGATCGCGCTCCGCGGGACGCGTGCAATCCGTTGCGCTGCGGCTGATTTGCGACCGGGATCTGGAAATCGAGGTCTTCAAGCCTCAGGAATACTGGACGGTCGACGTCGATCTGGAAACGCAGATCGGCGACGCCTTCAAGGCGAAGCTGGTCACGCTGGACGGCAAGAAGCTCGACAAATTCGACCTTGGCAATCACAACGCTGCGGCCGAAGCCCAGCGCATTATCGAGGCGGGCACCTTCTCGGTCGCCAGTGTCGAAAGCCGCCCGACGCGGCGGCATCCGCAGCCGCCCTTCACGACCTCGACACTGCAGCAGGAAGCCTCACGCAAGCTAGGCTTCAGTGCGTCCCACACCATGCGGGTCGCGCAATCGCTCTACGAAGGCGTCGATATAGACGGCGAGACGGTCGGCCTCATAACCTATATGCGTACCGACGGCGTTCAGATCGCCGATGAAGCGATCGCCGGGACACGCGATGTGATCGGCAGCAGCTACGGATCACGCTACCTGCCCCCCGCTCCCAAGGTCTACCGGACCAAGGCGAAGAACGCGCAGGAAGCGCACGAAGCCATCCGGCCGACCCGGCCGGATCGCCTGCCGGCGGATATCGGCCGCCGCCTGCGGGACGACGAGCGCAAGCTTTACGAACTGGTCTGGAAGCGCACGATCGCGAGTCAGATGGAAAGCGCCGAGATCGAGCGCACCACCGTCGATATTTCATCCCATGACGACCGGGCCGCGCTGCGGGCGACCGGCTCCGTGATCCGGTTCGACGGTTTCCTGACGCTGTATCAGGAAGGCAAGGACGATTCGGACGACGAGAACGACAAGCGCCTGCCGCCGATGACTAAGGGCGACGAGTTGTCGCTCGAAGCCGTGACGCCGACCCAGCACTTCACAGAACCGCCACCGCGCTTCACCGAAGCCACGCTCGTGAAAAAGCTGGAAGAGCTGGGAATCGGGCGGCCGTCCACCTACGCCTCCATCCTCGACGTGCTGCGCAACCGCAACTATGTGCGGATGGAGAAGAACCGGTTCCACGCCGAGGACAAGGGCCGGCTCGTAACCGCCTTCCTCGAAAGCTTCTTCTCGCGGTACGTGGCCTACGACTTCACGGCGGAGCTCGAGGAGCAACTGGACGAGGTGTCCGCCGGCAAGGTCGGCTGGACCGACCTGCTGCGCCGCTTCTGGGAGGATTTCAAGAAAGCGACCGACGAGACCAAGGATCTGCGGATCACGGAAGTACTCGAAGCGCTGAACGAGTTGCTCGGCCCGCATATCTTCCCGCCGGTTTCGGAAGACGCCGATCCCCGGATCTGTCCGACCTGCGGTGAAGGCCGGCTCAGCCTCAAACTCGGCCGCTACGGGGCCTTTGTCGGCTGCTCGAATTATCCGGAGTGCCGCTATACCCGCCAGCTTCTCAGCCAGGACCAAAACGGCGGCAACGGCTCACAGGCTGAAGAGCGGGTTCTCGGCGAAGATCCGGAGACCGGCCGCGAGATCAGCCTGAAGGTCGGGCGGTTCGGCCCTTATGTCGAACTGGCGCCGGAAGAAGACGAAAAACCCAAGCGGGCATCCATTCCGAAAGACACCAGTCCGGCGGAGCTCGACCTCGAAAAGGCGATCGCGCTCCTCTCCTTGCCCCGCGAAATCGGTATGCATCCCGAAACCGGCAAGCCGATCGTCGCCTCGATCGGACGCTATGGCCCCTATGTTTCTCATGACGGGAAATATGCGAATCTGGCCAGCACCGAGGAAGTTTTCACGGTCGGGGCCAATCGCGCGATCACGTTACTGGCCGAAGCCAAGGAAAAGTCGGGCCGGCGCGGATCGTCGGCGCTGCGCGAATTGGGGGATCATCCCGACGGCGGCGCGATCAAGGTAATGAACGGCCGGTACGGCCCCTATGTCACCCATAACAAGGTGAATGCGACGTTGCCCAAGGACGTTTCGCCGGAAGACGTGACGCTCGAGCAGGCGCTGGAGCTTCTGGCCAAGAAAGCCGCGACGGGAAAGACCGCGAAAAAGAAGACGGCGCCAAAGAAAGCGCCGGCAAAGAAGGCGTCGACAGCTAAGCGCAGCACGACTAAACGTTCGAAGAAGGTTGCCTCGGACTAGACCGAAACCGAACCGGTGGCGTATCGCCGGGCTAAAGGCAAGCTGGCGCTTGACGTGAGCAAGAAGAAGACAGGCGCATCCAACAAAGCGCCAATGCCCGACCGGGCCCAAATTCTCCAATATATCGAGGAGAACGGCGGACGCGTGAGCAAACGCGAGATCGCCCGGGCGTTTGGAATCCGTGGCGATGATCGGGTCGCCCTGAAGGATCTGCTGCGCGATCTGGTTTTTGACGGCGAGGTCGAACAAGGGCGTGGCAAGAAGCTCCGCCCGACGGGAACATTGCCGCCGGTGGCCGTGCTTGAAATCACCGGACCGGATCCCGACGGCGAACTTCTCGCCAAACCGACCAAATGGGATGAGGAATTCCCACCGCCCCGCATCTTTCTGGCCCCGCCCAAGCGCCGCGAGCAGCGGGTCGCGGAACTCGGCGTCGGCGAGCGGGTGCTGGCGCGGCTGCTTCGGGTCGACAAGAATGAATACGAAGCCCGGATCATCCGGCGTCTGGAAGTCCAGAAAAACCGCTTCGTCGGCATTTACAATCAGCTGCCCGGCAGCGCCGCGCGCCTGGTTCCCACCGACCGGCGGGACCGGAACGAATACGCCGTTATCGACATCAAGGACCTGACGCTGGCGAGCGGCGATATCGTGCTTGCCGAGATCGAGCACGGCCGGCCAAGCCGTCACGGCGTCCGCGAGGCCCGCATTCTCGAACGTTTCGGCCATATCGACGACGCCCGCGCCGTCAGCCTCATCGTCGTCAACAGCCACGGGATCGAGGTCGATTTCAGCGAAGCGGCGCTCGACGAAGCCAAGCAGGCCAAACCGATCGATGTCGCGGGCCGCGCGGACCTCACGAAAATTCCGCTGATCACCATCGATCCAGAAGACGCCCGAGACCGCGATGACGCGGTCTGGGCGGAGCCCGATGACGACCCGGCCAATCCGGGCGGGTGGCACGTCATGGTCGCGATTGCGGACGTCGCTCATTATGTCCGCCCCCGGACCGCCCTCGACAAAGACGCTTTCGCCCGCGGAAATTCGGTCTATTTCCCGGATCGTGTCGTGCCGATGCTGCCTCACGAGCTGTCGAGCGATCTGTGTTCGCTGGCGCCGGGCGAATTGCGTGGGTGCATGGTCGCCGAGATGTGGTTCGACAAGGACGGCAACCGCAAGCGCCACAAGTTCCTGCGCGGCGTCATGCGCTCAGCCGCCAACCTCAGCTATGAACAGGCGCAGGCGGCAATCGACGGCCGTCCCGACGACATGACCGGCCCCTTGCTGGAGCCGGTCCTGAAACCTCTTTATGCCGCCTATGGCGCCCTGAAGCGCGAACGGGAGCGCCGCAAGCCACTGGATCTCGATATGCCGGAGCGCAAGGTCGAGATCGATAAGCTCGGCCATGTTGCGTCGATCACGCCGCGGGTCCGTCTCGACGCTCATAAGCTCATCGAGGAATTCATGATCGCGGCGAATGTCGCCGCCGCAGCTGAACTCGAGTCCCATCGCTCGCCCTGCCTCTACCGGATTCATGATCGTCCCTCAAAAGAAAAGCTCATGGCGCTGGGCGACTTCCTCGAATTCAATCGGGCTCAAGCTCCTGAAGTCGCCGTCCGTCAAACCGTCGAATTTCAACGGAATTCTGAAAAAGGTCGAAGGCACGGATCGGGCGGAAATGGTCTCGGAGATCGTGTTGCGCAGCCAGGCTCAGGCGGAATACAGCCCGGAGAATATCGGGCATTTCGGTCTCAATCTTGGCCGCTACGCCCATTTCACCTCACCCATCCGGCGCTATTCCGACCTCGTCGTGCACCGCGCCCTGATTTCGGCCCTGGACCTCGGCGGCGACGGCTGGAATCCCGAGGATCTGGAACGGTTCGGCGAATTCGGCGAAGCGCTCTCGAACGCCGAAAGGAAGGCCGTCGCGGCCGAGCGTGACGCTCTGGACCGTTATCTCGCCGCCTATCTTGCCGAACGCACCGGATCCGTGTTCACAGGCCGAATTTCGGGCGTCACGCGGTTCGGCCTGTTTCTCACCCTCGACGAGACCGGCGCAGACGGTTTGGTGCCGATCAGGAGCCTTCGCGACGACTATTATCGTCACGACGAAAAAAAACATGCCTTGGTTGGAGACAGAACAGGGCATATTTACAGACTAGGTGAGCGCATCGCCGCGCGGCTGGTCGAAGCCGATGCGATAACAGGCGGCATGCGGTTTGAACTCGTGGAAGGCGACGAACAGCGATCCTTCTCGCCACCGCCGGCCAAATCCAAACGCCGGCCCCCGCCGAAAGGCCGAAAGCCGGGCAAACCGCGCCGGCCGGCCAAACGGCGGAAGTGACCGCCAAATCTTAGTGGGCCCGAAAATCGGGAAACGCATATGCTTGATGAATTCGACGTCCCCAAGAGACCTGTCTGGCCGGCCATGAGGAACGGCCTGTCGAGACGTTGCCCGCAATGCGGGACCGGAAAGATATTCGAAGGATATAACAAGGTTCTGCCGACCTGTTCTCATTGCGGCCTCGAACTGCATCACCAACGGGCCGACGACGCACCGGCCTATTTCACGATTCTGATCGTCGGCCACATCATCGCGACATCGCTTGTCATCCTAGAAGCGCTCGCGCATCCGCCGGTCTGGGTTCACATGGTGATATGGATCCCGCTGTGTATCGGCCTGAGCCTGTTTCTTCTCCCACGGGTGAAAGGCGCGCTGATCGGCCTGCAATGGGCGTTGCGGATGCATGGCTTCGGCGAAGACGTGCCGGTCGTTGCATATGTCGAACCCGAGCCCTGGACCTAGCTTCACGTCTGGAGACACATGCGCCCCAAGGACGCGGCGACCGTCATTCTGGTGCGTAACCGGACCCATGTCCTCGTAGGGGCACGGTCGGCCGGCCACGCCTTCATGCCCAACCGCTACGTCTTTCCAGGTGGAGGCGTAGATGCCAATGACTGGCGGATTCCAGCGGCCAGCGAACTTCATCCCTATACGGCGTCGCGCCTTCAGCAGGATTGCGCCCCTCCCCGCGCCCGGGCGCTGGGGATCGCGGCCATCCGGGAGACCTATGAAGAGACCGGCCTGCGGCTCGCAACGACCAGCCGTTCGGCCGAACGGCTGACCGGCGATCTCTGGCGGAGTTTTCGCATGGCGGGCGTCGCCCCCTCCCTTAACGCCCTGCATTATTTCGCTCGCGCCATCACGCCACCCGGGCGGCCACGCCGGTTCGACGCCCGGTTTTTTCTGGTGGACGCGGCGGAAACCGAGGGCGAGCTCGTGAGCAACGGCGAACTGCTGGACCTCAAATGGGTGACCTTCAAACAACTCGAAGATCTGCCATTACCGGATATCACCAAGAAGATTGTCGAAATGGCGCAACTCTGCCTGAACGATGGTCTCGAAGCGGTGCTCGCCTCGAAACCGACCTTTTGGCCCAAGGGAGCCCGGTTCGATCCGGAAATGCTTTAACGCCGCCCTCGCCCGCTCTTGACAGAACGGCGCGGACGGGTATGTTCCCACACCCAAACGCAACTCGTGCAAACTGGTCCGCTTGAAAGGGCTTGAGAAATGGCAAAACCGGCAACTTTGAAGATCAAGCTCGTCAGCAGCGCGGGTACGGGATTCTATTACGTCACGAAGAAGAATCCCCGCACGATGACCGAAAAGCTGTCGTTGAAGAAGTACGATCCCGTCGCGCGCAAGCACGTCGAGTTCAAGGAAGGCAAGATCAAGTAGCGAAGTTTCGCTGTTCTTCCTGCTCCACCGCGACGACCTTGTTACGACCGCCTCTTTTCGCTTCATAAAGCGCGCTATCTGCCGCTTCGATCAACAATTCGCTTGAATTGAGCTTGGGCGTCGAGGCGGCCAGGCCGATACTCACCGTGACCTGAATGGCTTTCGGCTCGCCGTCCGTGCGAATCGAGATGACCGTATCGGCGATCTGCTGGCGCAATCGTTCCGCCGCCCCCCTCGCATAGCCGAGATCGGTGTCCGGCATCACCACGACGAATTCCTCACCGCCATAACGCGTCGCCAGGTCGATGCCACGGACATTCTGGCCGATCACGGCGCCGACTTCCCGCAACACCGCATCGCCGACGCCATGGCCGTAGACGTCGTTGATCTGCTTGAAGTTATCCAGATCCATCATCATCACGGACACGCATTTGCCGCCCCGTGACGCACGCCGCATGAGCGTATCGAGATGATTGGACATGTAATGCCGGTTGAACAGGCCGGTGACAGCGTCCGTGACCGCCAGCCGGAGGCCGCGATCGACGCTGTTGCGGAGATAGTCCGAGTAGCGCTTGCGGCGCACCTGCGTGCGCGCCCGCGCGATCAGCTCCTGCCGGTCGATCGGCCGCACGAGATAGTCGTGGACGCCGATCTCCAGCGCCTTGGCCAACCGGGCGGTGTCGCCATCCTCGACCAGGACGAGGATCGGCACATGCCGCGTCTTCTCCTCCGACCGGATCATGGAGCAAACGCGCAACCCGTCCGCCTCGTGCAGACTGAGACTGACGATAATGAGGTCGGGATCCGACATCAGCGTCAGTTCGCGGAGGCGATCGACATTGTCGGTCAAAAGCACGGTGCCAAGCTCTTCAAGGGACGCGGCGATCCTCGAGGAAATATTCGGATGCTCTTCCAGAACGACCATCTTGGCGTCGCCATCGACATTCGGCACCGCGAAGTCGCCAGCATGATGGCCGCCAAGAGACTCGCCGGTCGACTGACGCATGCGTAGTTCGTCGGTCAGCATCTTGAGGCGTACGAGCGAGCGCACACGCGAGAACAGGGCAAGATCGTTTACGGGTTTGGTCAGGAAGTCGTCGGCGCCGGCCTGCAGCCCTTCGACCCGGTCATGCACCTGATCGAGCGCCGTCACCATCACGACCGGAATATGCATGGTTTTGGGATCGGCCTTGATGCGGCGGCAGACTTCGAAGCCGTCCATGCCCGGCATCATGACGTCGAGCAGCACGATGTCCGGCCGTTCCTCGCGAACGAGTTCGAGCGCGCGCTCCCCGCTTTCGGCACACATGACCTCGAAATATTCGGCGGCCAGTTTGGCTTCAAGCAGTTTTACGTTGCGCGGAATATCGTCGACGACGAGCACTCGGGCGGTCATTCGGTACTAAACCCTTTTGGAATTTTTTATTCGTGCCCTCGGGCTTTATGGTCCAACGAACTTTCGAACGGTCTCGATAAAACTGGCGACCGAGATCGGCTTCGCGATATAGGCTTCGCATCCACCCTGTTTGAACTTTTCCGCATCGCCTTTCATGGCGAAAGCGGTTACGGCGACAACCGGGATATCCCTGATATCGTCGTCTTCCTTGATCATCCGGGTAACATCGAGCCCCGAAATCTCGGGAAGCTGGATATCCATCAGAATAAGGTCGGGCTTATCGGATCGCGCAATGGACAGGGCGTCGTGGCCGTTGTTGGCCTGAAGGATATTGTAACCATGCGCCGCGAGCAGGTCATGAAACAGCTTCATGTTCAGCTCGTTGTCTTCGACAATTAAGATCGTGCGCGACATTCAGGCCTCGAGTTCCAACTGCTCATCCGGCGTTTCACTCGCCGTGTTGACATGACTTGCTCTTATCATCCGGAAAGCCGGCGACCAAGCACCGACGTTTGCCGTTTACCCTATACTGCGCAATTACACTCGGGTAATCCTAATGTTTCGTTAGCTTTAACCGCTTTTCCAGAAACGATTTCTATCGAAATATGATTACCGCCAGCGCCGAAACGATCGCCCTGCGGGCCCTTGCCTTCATTGCCGCCGACGAGCGGGCTCTCAACTCGTTCCTGGCGGTCAGCGGCTGTTCGATCGACGACCTCAAATCCTCCGCCGCTGACGGCGCTTTTCTCGGCGGCGTGCTCGATTTCCTGCTTCAGGACGATGGGATGATTCTGGACTTTTGCCGCTCGGCCGGCATCGAGCCCACTGATCTCACCCGCGCTCGGCACGCGCTCCCCGGACCGCCGGGCTTCGATTTCTAAGATCGCTCCGCGTCCCTTTCCCTCCGAGATTCAATCGGAGGTGGATTAAACAAAAATTCATACGCATTGTCGAAAATCTGTCACAAAAGGGCCGAAAAAACCTTCATGGCTGTTTCGAGACGTCGTCGTTCTCGATAAGGGACGTGAGGACATCCGCCCCTGTTGGCAAATCCTTCAGAGGAACATCGTCAATGCCAAGTCGCGCCGCTAAAGCCGCTCTCTATCTCATTCCGATCTTGATCCTGCTGGTCTTTGTGGTCTGGATGGAGGTCAGCCCTTATCAGCTCGCGCCCATGACCATCGAAGACGGCTGGGTTGAAAACGGGACGGCAATTGGCTTCGGGATCGGTGCGATCGCCTTCGCCCTCGCCGCATGGCGGGTCCCGAGCCTCCGGAACAGCGCCAAAAAATGGGCGCCCGCCATGACGATCTGCTGGGCAATGCTCGCTTTTGTTTGCATGGGTGAGGAAATCAGCTGGGGCCAGCGGATCTTCAACTTCTCGACGCCGGAAGTCGTCAAGGAGGACAACGTCCAGGGTGAATTCAATCTGCACAATATGGCGTTTATGGATGACGATGTCCTGGGCGGGAAATATCGCTTCATCAGCGTTTATCTGCTGCTCGGCGGCCTGGGAATTCCGCTCGCCGCCCGCACCAAATGGGGCAAATCACTGGCCAAATCGACGTATTTTCCGGTGCTTCCGTGGTGCTACAGCTCTCTCTGGGTGGGGGCCTATATCTACGGCAAATACTATTTCGCCTGGCACCCGGTGCCTCATCTTGTTCCCAAGGACGCCGCGACGGAAATTCGCGAGCTCATGATGGGCGTTGGCACCGCGTTTTTTGGAATTCATGCGCTTCTTTGGCCATCGGAAGTCTATGTGACCCCGCAGGCCGAGGCGGCCGCCAGCGTGGTCCAAGAAGACGCTTCGTCGGTGACCGTCTAACCGTCACCGACGTTCTTCACGACTTCAATCCGGTTGCCGCCCGTCTCACCCGCCTGGCGGGTGGCCTTCGAGGCGCGCGTCAGCGTGTGGCCCACCGATTCCGTTGACGGGTCACACTGAGCGACGCCGAGGCTCGCCGTCACCGAGAAGTCGCCTTTCTCGGTCATGAACGACGCAAGTTCGAGTTCGTTGCGCAGATGCTCGGCGACAAGGCCGGCCCCCGCGCTGTCCGTGTCTGGAAGCAGAACCGCGAATTCCCGGGCCCCATAGCGAACCAGGAGATCTGAATCGCGCAGCTGCCCTCGCAGCAGCTGCGCGACCCGTTGCAGAATCTGCTTGCCGATCCCGGCTCCGAATTCCTCCGTGACCATCGCCAGACGGTCCAGCACGATCATGACGACCGTGATCGACCGGCCATTGCGCTGGGCGCGCTTGCGCTCCCGGCTCAAAGCGTCCTCGAAAAACCTGCGGTTCGGCAGCTCCGTCACTGGATCGATCGAAGCGATGCGCCGCCATTCGAAAGCTTGAACGACGACGCCTGCCATGTCGCTGAGCGCCTCGCGATCTTCCGGAGACATTTCGCGCGGGCGCGTATCGATCACGCAAAGGCTTCCGATGTTGAACCCCTCGGGTGTAACCAGCGGCGCACCGGCGTAGAAGCGGATATAGGGGTCATGCCGAACCGCCGGATTCTGGGAGAATTGGGGATCCTTGGTCGCGTCCGGCACGACCAGCACCCGGTCATGGAGGATGGTATAGGCGCAGAACGCCATGTCTCTCGACATTTCCTCGGCGGCCATCCCATGGTGCGACTTGCACCACAGACGGTCATCCGCCACCAGCGAAATCAGCGCCACAGGCACGTCGAACATCCGCGCCGCCAACCGGGTGATCCGGTCAAACATGTCCTCGGCGCCGGTATCCATAATATTATAGCCGGCCAACGCGTCGAGGCGGTCAGCTTCATCGGTTGGTTTTGGCGGAATACGCATTACATCTAGCCCTGGAATTCCTGGATCGGAACTCTCTCTACACTCTAAAAAGACTAAGGTAACAACTTGTTAACGGCTGAGGCGGAAGCGGCGTTTTCGCCGACGGAATGGTCCACTTCCCTGCGATCGCCGTATCGGGAATCATGCTGGCAAATCGCGGCTGCTTGCGGTAAGAACACACCATGAACAAAGTCATCAGTATCCGGGGCGCCCGCGAACACAATCTCAAGAATGTCGATGTCGAGATTCCGCGCGACAAGCTTGTCGTGATCACGGGGCTTTCCGGCTCGGGCAAATCGTCCCTCGCCTTCGATACGATCTACGCCGAGGGGCAGCGCCGCTATGTCGAAAGCCTGTCGGCCTATGCACGCCAGTTCCTGGAGCTGATGCAGAAACCCGATGTGGATCACATCGAGGGGCTTTCACCGGCGATCTCCATCGAACAGAAGACGACCTCGCGCAATCCGCGCTCGACGGTCGGTACGGTCACCGAGATCTATGACTATATGCGGCTGTTGTTCGCCCGCGTCGGCACCCCCTACTCGCCCGCCACCGGCCTGCCCATCGAAAGTCAGACGGTCAGCCAAATGGCGGATCGGGTCATGGCGCTGGATGAAGGAACGCGTCTGTATCTGCTGGCGCCGATCGTCCGGGGGCGCAAGGGCGAGTACCGGAAGGAGCTTCGCGAACTCCAGAAACGCGGCTTTCAACGTGTGAAGATCGACGGACAACTCTATGAAATAGAAGATGTTCCAGCGCTCGACAAAAAGATAAAGCACGATATCGACATCGTCGTCGACCGGATCGTGGTGCGCTCCGATCTCGGCAACCGTCTGGCCGACAGTATCGAGACCGCGCTGGATCTCGCGGACGGCATCGCCGTAGCGGAATTCGTGGACCGCACGACCGACAAGGGCGAGCCCGAACGCATCATTTTCTCGGCCAAATTCGCCTGCCCGGTTTCCGGCTTCACGATCCCCGAGATCGAGCCGCGCCTGTTCTCCTTCAACAACCCGTTTGGCGCCTGTCCGGATTGCGACGGACTGGGCACCAAGCAGTACGTCGACCCGGAACTCGTGGTACCGGACGAGGACAAGACGTTGCGGCAGGGCGCTATCGCCCCCTGGGCCAACTCGTCCTCGCCCTATAACAGCCAGACGATCGACAGCCTGGCGCGCCACTACGAATTCTCGATGACCGTGCCGTGGCGCGATCTACCGGAAAAGGTTCAGGACATCATCCTGTACGGCTCCGGCGACGAGCCAATCCCGATGACCTATACGGACGGCAAGCGGAAATACTCCGTCACCCGCGCCTTCGAGGGCGTCATCAGCAATATGGACCGCCGCTGGCGCGAAACCGACAGTCAATGGATCCGCGACGAACTCGCCAAGTTCCAGAGTATCGCGCCCTGCGAGAGCTGTGGTGGCGCGCGCCTGAAGCCGGAGGCGCTGGCGGTGAAGATCGGCGGGCTGCATATCAGCGAGGTCGCCGACATGTCGATCCTCGAAGCCCACCAGTGGTTCGGCGATATCGACCAGCAGCTCAGCGCCAAGAACCGCGAGATCGCCGAGCGGATACTGAAGGAAATACGCGAGAGACTAGGCTTCCTGACCAATGTTGGCCTCGGCTATCTGACCATGTCGCGCAATTCGGGCACGCTTTCGGGCGGAGAGTCTCAGCGCATCCGCCTCGCCTCGCAGATCGGCTCCGGCCTCACGGGCGTGCTTTACGTGCTCGACGAGCCATCGATCGGTCTGCATCAGCGCGACAACGCCCGGCTGCTGGCGACGCTCAAGAATCTCCGCGACATCGGCAACACCGTCATCGTGGTCGAACATGACGAGGAAGCCATCACCTCGGCGGATCATGTGATCGATATGGGTCCCGCCGCCGGCGTCCATGGCGGCGAGATCGTGGCCCAGGGCACGCCCGCCGAGATCAAGGCATCGCCGAAAAGCCTGACCGGCCAGTATCTCTCCGGCCGGCTGGAGGTCGAGGTGCCGTCGGAGCGCCGCAGGATCAACAAGAAGAAGAAACTGACGATCGTCGGCGCGCAGGAGAACAACCTTCAGAACGTCACGGCGCATATCCCGCTCGGCACCTTCACCTGCGTGACCGGCGTGTCGGGCGGCGGCAAGTCGACGCTGATCATCGAGACGCTGTACAAGGCGATCGCCAAGCGGCTCAACGGCGCCCGCGCGCAACCCGGCAAGCACGAACGGATCGACGGGCTCGAATTCCTCGACAAGATCGTCGATATCGACCAGTCGCCGATCGGCCGGACGCCGCGCTCCAACCCGGCCACCTATACCGGCGCCTTCACGCCGATCCGCGACTGGTTCACCGGTCTGCCGGAATCCACGGCGCGCGGCTACAAGCCGGGCCGGTTCTCGTTCAATGTGAAGGGTGGGCGCTGCGAGGCCTGTCAGGGCGATGGTGTCATCAAGATCGAGATGCATTTCCTGCCCGACGTCTATGTCGAATGCGACGTGTGCAAGGGCAAGCGCTACAACCGTGAAACGCTAGAAATCCTCTTTAAAGGCAAGTCGATAGCCGATGTTCTTGACA
This sequence comes from uncultured Alphaproteobacteria bacterium, assembly GCA_963821875.1. Lineage (GTDB taxonomy): Bacteria > Pseudomonadota > Alphaproteobacteria > CAVTAV01 > CAVTAV01 > CAVTAV01. The sequence continues at coordinate 2,202,918 of CAWGFE010000002.1, read as the reverse complement.
TGACGGTTGATGAGGGCGTGCAGTTTTTCAAGGCCGTCCCGTCGGTGCGCGACAAGCTTGCCATGCTGCAGCGGGTTGGCCTCGGCTACATCCATATCGGCCAGCAGGCCACAACGCTCTCGGGCGGCGAGGCCCAGCGCGTCAAGCTCGCCAAGGAACTCGCCAAACGCGCCACCGGCCGGACCCTCTATATCCTCGACGAGCCGACGACCGGTCTGCATTTCGACGACGTCCGCAAGCTCCTCGAGGTCCTCCACGCCCTGGTGGATACCGGCAATACGGTGGTCGTCATCGAGCACAATCTCGACGTCATCAAAACCGCCGACTGGATCATCGATCTCGGCCCCGAAGGCGGCTCCGGCGGCGGCCGTATCGTCGCCGAAGGCTCCCCGGAAGACATCGCCAGCGCGAGCGGCAGCCACACCGGCGAATACCTCTCCCGCATTCTGGACGACTACGCGAAGCGAAAACGGGCGTAACCCTCACCGTCACTCCGGGCTTGACCCGGAGTCCATATCCGGGCCGCCCGAGAACCGACAAGATGGATTCCGGATCAAGTCCGGGATGACGGGTGAGGGAAGGCGCTTACGGATGCGGCTCGATCAGCTCCAGCGCATTGCCGGCATTGTCGTTGATGAAGACGAAGGAGGTGCGCGGGTTTTCGGTCAGCGGCTTGGAGACCTTGACGCCCTTGGCTTCGAGCTCCGCCAGCACCTTCTTGATGTTCTTCACCTGGAAAGCGAAGTGCTTGACGCCGTGGACATAGAGGTCGGCAGTCGGGTCGCTGCGATAACTCGGCATCGGCTTGCCTTTGACGACCTGAAACAGCTCAATCCGAATATTGCCCCGCTGAATGATCCCGAAGTCCATGTCGGGGTTCGACTTCTGGTGCATTTTGCGCACCAGATGGAAGCCGAACATCTTCTTGTACCATGCCACGGACGCATCGAAGTCCGGCACGCTGATCGCGACATGGTTGAGTGAAATATCGAAATCGACACCACTTGCGTCATCCGCGGCTTTCGCCGCGCCGCCTTGTCCCATAACCGTCATGCCCATCACCCCCGCCATCAACGCCGCTGCGAAAAATGTCCGTCTCATTCGAAACTCTCCTGTCCCCTAAAGCGGTCCGGCCGGACCGACCCTCGCCTCATCATAGGGCATTCGTCGCGAAATTCAGCGGTTTTCACGCCTTTTACCGAGTTGCAACTATTGAAACCCAGACTCTCAGGCGGCATCCACTTAAAGAGGTACGAACCATGGTGACGACCACCGGCGTGAAAATCGATGCCGAAACCAAGGAACGGCTGAAACGCCTCGGCAAGATCAAAGACCGCACGCCTCACTGGCTGATGAAGCAGGCGATCATGGAATTCCTCGAACGCGAGGAAGCCTATGAAGGCGAGCGCGAGCAGGACCTGAAGCGCTGGCAGCAATTCGTCGAAACCGGCCGCTATGTCTCTCAGGACGCGATGACGACCAAGTTCAACGCACTGACCAAGAAGGCCGGTGGCAAGGTCAAGGCGTCATGAAGATCGTCTGGTGTCCGGAGGCGAGCGAGGATATCGACGCGCTCTATCATTCCCTCAACGAGCGGAACGACTGGGCGGCCAGCCGACTTTTGCGCGTCATCCAGATGACCGTCGCCAATCTCATGAGCAAGCCCGCCGCCGGCCGGCCCATGGCGGACGATTCCGGGCGCCGCGAGATCTTCCTGCGTTTCGGCGCCGGCGCCTATGTGATCCGCTACCGGATCGTCGATCCGACCAGTCTTGCAATAATTCGGGTATCGCATGTCGCGGAGGTTCCGGGCTAAAATCGGGTCATGGAGCCCAGCAAAGCCGACAACGCCGCCGCCCTTATCGGATTTTTCGTCCTCTGCTTCGCCATCGCCGGGCTTGGCAGCTGGGTGACGTCGACATCCGTCGACACCTGGTACGCGACCCTGAACAAACCGTCCTTCAATCCGCCGAACTGGGTGTTCGCACCGGTCTGGACGGTGATCTACGCCATGATGGCCATTGCGGGCTGGCTGGTGTGGCGGAAATCGGGATTGAAGCCGCTGTTTCTCGATCCGGGCTATTACGGCTTTCAGCTCGTGCTCAATTTCGGCTGGTCGGCGACCTTCTTCGGCGCCCACGCGATCGGCCCCGCGCTCGTGATCATCAATGTCCTGCTACTCGTGGTCGCGTTCACGACCCGCGACTTCTATGAAGTCGACAAGCGCGCAGGCCTGCTGTTCACGCCCTATCTCGGCTGGGTGACCTTCGCGACGATCCTCAACGTCCAGATCTGGAAGTTGAACTAACTTATCATGTCATCCTGGAAGCCGGTTTGCCCGGCGTCTTAGACGCCGCTGGCAAAGCGAGCTATCCGGGATCCATTATCGAACTCGTCGCCCTGCGTCCCTGGATCCCGGATCATAAAGCTCGCCTAACATCCGGGATGACAGGCCAGGTATTCGACGACGGTCACTCGGTCTCCATCGGCATATCGGGATCGGCGGTCCATTCGGACATGGAGCCGTCATAAACGGCGACGTTCTCCACGCCCAGCAGAACCAGCGCCAGCGCATCGCTGCTCGCCGCGATGCCACCGCCGCAATAGGTGATGACCTGGTCGGCCTCCAGCGCGCCGGAGGCCTCGAAAAGCTGGCGCATCTTCACGGCGTCGACATAGTTGTGATTGTCGGGATCCACCAAGGTCTGGCAGTAGACGTTCTTGCTGCCGGGAATGCGGCCCGGCCGCGGGAAAAGGGTCACCTCGCCGTTGAAGGATTCCGGCGACAGGGCATTGATCAGCGTGACATCCGTCTTATCGAGCGACGCGAGAACCTGATCCTTCGTCACCATCAATTCCGGCCGCGGGCGAGGCGTCAGCGTTGACGGCGCATGCGCCGTCGCTTCGGTCGACACCTCCCTGCCCTCGGCCAGCCACTTATTCCACCCGCCATTCAGCACCGCCGCGTTGTCGAACCCGGCCACCCGCAGCATCCACCACACCCGCGCGGCCCAAGCGTGGTTCGAGTTGTCGTACAGCACGACGCACGAGTTGTCCCCAACCCCGCGCCCGGCCATGATCCCCGCGAACTTCTCGATCGGCGGCATCATCAGGGACGTGGTGGCATGGGGATCGCTCAGCTCGCTCAGGACATCGACGAAGATGCTTCCCGGAACGTGCCCCTTTTCCCAGGCCTCCTTCCCGCTGGCAAATCCGTATGAGCCGTCGGGATTGTCCTTGCGCACCACGGAGCAATCGAGAACCCGCAGATCTGGTGCGCCCAATTGCTCGGCAAGCCAGGACGTTTCGATCAGGGCAGAGGGAACAGCGGGGGTGGTCATGCGGATCTCCTGTATTGCTGATTAACGTCACGGCGCGACTGCACTCGATCTTCCGGTGTGCCGGGACGGATGGCAACCCGCCTCGCCGAAAATTGACCCGGCGGATCGCCATTCGAAAAATCTATTGTACAATCCATTCAGCACCGAACCGAGAAAACACGACAACGATAGGGACAAGCCGTGAGTGTGAACCGAACGGGGGACTACGACGCGATCATCGTCGGCGCCGGCTTTGCCGGCCTTTACATGCTGCACCGCCTGCGCGGTCTCGGGCTTTCGGCCCGGGTCTTCGAAGCCGGCGGCGGCGTCGGCGGAACATGGTACTGGAACCGCTATCCCGGCGCGCGCTGCGACGTCGAGAGCATGGAATATTCCTATCAGTTCTCGGATGAACTGCAGCAGGACTGGGAGTGGACCGAGCGCTATGCCTCCCAGCCGGAAATTCTGCGCTATCTCAATCACGTCGCCGACCGCTTCGATCTGCGTCGGGATATCCAGCTCGACACCCGCATCGAGGCGTTGACCTTCGACGAGGATGCCGGCAAGTGGACGGTCAGAACCGACGACGACACCGAGGCCACGGCCCAGTTCTGTGTAATGGCCACCGGCTGTCTCTCCTCTCCCAACCTGCCGAAATTCGAGGGGATGGAGTCGTTCAGGGGCGCGACCTATCACACGGCCAGATGGCCCCATGAAGGCGTTCATTTCGACGGCCAGCGGGTCGCAGTGATCGGCACAGGATCGTCGGGCGTCCAATCGATTCCGGTCATCGCCAAGGAAGCCGCGCAACTTTTCATCTTTCAGCGCACCCCGGTCTACACCGTGCCGGCCCACAACCAACCCCTCGATCCCGATTATGTCGCCCGCGTTAAGGCGGAATATCGCAGCTTCCGTAAAGAATCCTGGTTCCATCCTTTCACCTTCCATGCCGAACTCAACAATATGTCGGCGCTGGACGCGGACGAGGCCGAACGCAAACGCGTCTACGACAGATACTGGGAGACCGGAGGCCTGCCCTTCATGGCCTCGTTCAACGATCTCTTCTTCAACATGCAAGCCAACGACACGGCAGGCGAATACATCCGCGGCAAGATCCATGAGATCGTGAAGGACCCGGCCTTGGCCGAGAAGCTCAGTCCCGAGCAAGTTTTCGGCTGCAAACGGCTCTGCGTCGACAGCGGCTATTACAACACGTTCAACCGGCCGAACGTCTCGCTGGTCGATGTCAAAGACGAACCGATCGAGGAAATCGTCGAGTCCGGCATACGGACAAGCAAACGGACCTATGACCTGGACAGCATCGTCTTCGCGACCGGCTTCGACGCCATGACCGGCGCAATCCTGAAGATCGACATCACCGGCCGGAGCGGAGCCAAACTGCGGGATCGGTGGGCGGCGGGCCCGCGCACCTATCTCGGACTCAACATGGCCGGATTTCCGAACCTCTTTACGATCACGGGACCGGGGAGCCCGTCGGTGCTGTCCAATATGGTGCCCAGCATCGAGCAGCATGTGAACTGGATCGCGGACTGCCTCGCCTATATGGGCGAACACGGCTACACGCAGATCGAAGCCGGCGAAGACGCCCAGGAAGCCTGGGTAGCCCACGTCAACAACGTCGCGGAGGCAACGCTGTTTCCGCGCTGTAACAGCTGGTATCTGGGGGCGAACGTCCCCGGCAAGCCGCGAGTTTTCATGCCCTATTACGGATTCCAGCCCTATGTCGAGAAATGTGACGAGGTGGTTGCCAAAGGCTATGAAGGTTTCGCCCTAATCAGCTGATGCAATAGGCTTTTCAGCGGTTAGTCATCGTGGCCGGGGCGCGACTTCCAGTCGTCCGACGAATTGATCCGGGGGAAAGGCTGGTCCGGCACGGGCACGCCGAGAAAATCGCAAAGCGGCTTCCACCCCTCTTTCACCTCATAGACCAGCAGGCGGTCTTTGGGGATGGTGCGTTTGACCTCTTCATTATGCGCCTCGAAGACGGAAATCGCGTCGTCGTGGTCGTTCTGCCGATGATGGAAGGTCTGCTCATAGAGAACCTTCACCATGTCGCGCTGATCCGGATCGGACCCCTCGGCATAGAAGCTGTCGCGATGCCACCGTGAGAAGATCGTGTTCTGCGTGCTTTGGAACCAGCGTTCGGGATCGCGCACGGTCAGCAGAACCTTCGCGTCCGGATAATACTCGGCCAATTCCCGCCAATAGGTGCAGGCCGGCCAGTCGACCGCCGAGACATAGCCGTCGAACACCATATCCCAATCGAGCTTCTCACCCCGGCCCAGCCGGGCCCAATAGCCGGCAAAGTGAGGATTCTGAAGGACGGACGTCATGTGATAGCACGGGCCATAGCCGATCATCTCCAGCGCGTCGCGCAGCGACATCGTCCCCGTCCGCCCAAATCCTGCTCCGATCAGCTTCAACGCCATACCTCGGTTCCCTCCCCAAGTTTCTTTGCCGCCGACGTTACACGGCGGCGGTTTCCGTTCCAATGTGTTCTTTCGCCTGAGCGTCCGGTGCGACCGGCCCGAAGCTCAGGACGGCATCGCCCGCCTGTAGCGTCACGTCCTTGCGCCCGCCGAGCCAGACAATACGATTTTCTCCACGCCGGGCCAGAACCAGTTTGGTGCCCTCTTTGCGGTCCGCCAGAAAGGTCTCGGGGCCATATTCTTCCGTCAACTTGGTTATCTGGAAAGTCCACCCCTCGGCCATCTTCCGCATGACCCCGTCATACCCCCCAAGATCGTCCAGAAAAGGCCGGCCGCCAAGCGTGACGGCCATTTCATGACGTTCGGGCTTGCCGTCGGTCCGATCGATCTGAAACACATTGCCGCGTCCGAGCTCCGGCCCGAAATCGGTGCAGATCAGCGCGTTATACGACTCGTTGTCCGTCGCCGCGACGAGATAGCCGAAGCGATGGAACTCGATCGCGTGTTCCGCCGCCTCAGACAGGATTTCCCCATAGAAGACCGGCAGGTCGGCGAGCCTCGCCTCTCTCAGATGCCCGAAATTCCTGTCCGCGATCATAACCGGCAAGCCGAGCTCCTTCGCCGCCTGGCCGAATTCCACCGCGAAGCGCGAGCCGCCGACGATAATCAGGCCCGTCGGCCCGGCCGCAGACAAACCGAGCAACCGCGACAAAGGCCCGATCGTGAAGCCGTGCAGCACCACCGTCACGAACACGATGGCGAATGCGATGGGGATCAGCTTGTGCGCATCCTCAACGCCGTGGGTGGTCAGCAGCGCCCCGAACAGACCGGCGACGGCCACCGCGACGACACCGCGGGGTGCGATCCACCCGACGAGCATCCTCTCCCGCCAACTCAGCTCCGACCCAAGCGTGACGACGAACACCGAAATCGGCCGGACAAGAAACAACACGGCGAGGATGAACCCGATGGCGTCCCGGTCGATATAGGTGAGATCGGTCAGATGCAGCGTCGCGGTCAGAACGATAAAAACGCCCGAGACCAGCAGGACGGTCATCATCTCCTTGAAACGCCGCAGTTCCCCGAGACTCGCGATGCGCGAATTGGCGAGCGTCACGCCGAGAACGGTGACAGTCAGCAGCCCGCTCTCCTCGAGCAAAATGTCCGAAATCGCGTATCCGGCGATCACCGTGACGAAGATCAGCGGGATCTTGAGATATTCAGGCACATGGCCCCGCACGAACAGGAAGACCACGAAGCGCCCGAGGTAATAGCCACCGATCAGAGAAAACATCGCGGCGGCGGCGAGGCGCAGAACCAGTTGCCCCGGCCCATGGCCGACACCCAGCACCAGAAAGCCCTCGAACACCAGCATCGCGATCAGCGCGCCCAGCGGATCGGCCAGAATCGCTTCCCAGCGCAGCATCGACGCCACCCGCGCCTGCAAGCGCGACTGACGCAGGAGCGGCATGATGACGGTCGGTCCCGTCACCACCAGGATACCGGAGAGAACCAGCGCGGACGGCCAGGACAGACCCGCCAGTTGCCGGGCCGCCACGGTGGTCAAGGCGAAGGTAAGCGGCGCGCCGAACATCACGATCCGACGAACCGCCGTCGATGCCCCGCGGATCTGCTTGAAATCCAGCGTCAGACCGCCCTCGAACAGAATGATCGCGACGGCGATGGAGATAAGCGGATTGAGGATGCCCCGGAAGTCCTCAACGGGGTTGATCAGTCCCGTCGCGGGACCGACGAGGACGCCGGCCAGCAGCAGCAAAACGATCGCGGGCAACTGCATGCGCCAGGCCAGCCACTGCGCACCGACGCCGAGCAGCCCGATAAGGGCGATCTTTGCGATCAGAAGTTCCAGCATCGCTCCCCGGCCGCTCGTATGACGCTCAGACCGCTATGCCGAGATATCCGAGACAATGCCTATCGGTGATCCCGCGTTCGCTCGAACTCGGCGTTGATCTCAAGATAGACGTCATCGCCGACCAGCGGAACCAGTGTATTCATGCCGAAATCGGATCGCTTGATCATGCCGGAGGCCGTGAAGCCGATCGTATATTTGTTCGTGAGCGCGTTACGGGCGCCGCCGTTGAAGACGACATCCAAGGGGAGTTTCCGTGTGACGCCGCGAAGCGTCAGTTCTCCGTTCAGCACACCGTGGCGCTTGTCCTTGATCGTAATGGACCGTGCGAAATAGATGGCCTGGGGATACTCGTTCGTATCGAAATAGTCTTTTCCGGTCAGTGTCTTCTCAACCTTGTCGTTATTGACGTCCACGCTGTTGGGATCGACCGTGACGACGAGCTCACTCGCTGCCGGATGCTTGTTGTCATAGTCCATCGTCGCGTGGACGGCGTTGAAGCGTCCGACATACAGCGAATAGCCCAGATGGCTGATCTTGAAGAGCAGACTCGTATGCTCGGGATCCAGCACATATTTGCCCGACGGCACGCCCTTGGTGTCGAGCGTCCAGGTCATGCGCTGGACAGACGTCGCGAGCTGCGCGCCGACGGTCGTGCAGCCCGTGAGGACAACGGCGCCGAGAAGCATGATGACCGCGTGTCTTGTTCTCATCAGAACCGACTGCTCCAGCACGATGCGAGAGGGCCCAAGCTAACAATCCTCTAAAGGAAGTCCGGCGGCACAGCAATCCCGCTCTGGCCGCCGCGACCAAAAGCCCGGACTATCTGGTCACCGCGACTCCGATACGGAACCGGGTGTCTTTTTTGTTGTAGTCGAGCAGATCTTCCGCATAGCCATGATAGACCTGCGCATAGGCATAGAGGCCCAGGCCCAAAAACTCTTTCAGAGGGTAAGACGCGTCGGCCCGCAGGTTACCCTTGCCCGCTGAAAAACTGCCGCGCAATTCGGTCGTCACCATCAGCCCATGAGGATCGCCGAACGACGTCAGCAATGACGCATGACCCCGATAGTCCGCGATGTCGGGATTATCGCTCCGGCTTCCGACATACTGCCAGAACTGTGCCGCCACCGTCAGGATCAGATTACCGTCGTCGAAGGGAACGGCGACGCCCGGCTTCACGTAAATCGCGTTGTAGCTCCGCGAATCCGCACCGCCCTTCCCGTTCGATTCATGAAAGGCGCCGAACTGGAGGGCCACGTCGGCATTGTGAAAGCCGAGAGTCGTGAGATGCGTGCGATAGAAAAACTCGGGCCGGAACGACGTGTCGGTAAACGGCGCCGACGGTGCATGGAGATCCCAGAGCGACGTCTGGGTGTAGGCGAAAAAGAAATTGTGCAGACTGAAGCCTGACCTTTGGTCTTTTCCGCCACGGCCGAATAGCCGGTATTTGAAGCTTATCTGGAACTTGGCGTCGAATGGCGACGGGCCAATCAGAAAATAAGCCGGTTTGTAGGCCGAAAGGTTCTTAAGGAAAGAGTTGCCATGCGTGGCCTCGGCGAGTCCGCCAATTTTCCCGGCATTGGGATCCTTCGGCTCGCTCGCCCGTGCGACGGCCGGAACGAGCGCGGTCAGAACGACAAGCGTTGCGAGACGTCGGATCAAGACGGCGGTCATAAAACAGTCCCCTGGCTAGTTTGACCGGCGCTACCGTCCGACGTCCCACGAGTCCGTGCATCAACGCAACCGCGTCAATGCCTCTGGATCAGCTCGATCTTGTATCCGTCCGGATCTTCGATGAAGGCGATATGCGTGCCGGAATTCATCATTTCTCCCGGCGGACGGGGGATCGACACACCCTCTTCCTTCAAGCGATCGCACAGGCTGTAGATATCGCGGCAGCCCACCGCCATATGACCGAAGCCCGAACCATGGCTGTAGGCCTCTTCCTGGCCCCAGTTATAGGTTAGTTCGATCGCGGCGGACGTTTCTTCCGACCCGTAGCCGACAAAAGCCAAGGTGAACTTGCCGCCAGGGAACTCGCGCTTGCGAAACAGGCTCATCCCGAGCTTGTTGCAATAAAAGTCGATGGATTTATCCAGATCCTTCACCCGGATCATGGTGTGCAACAAGCGATAATTCTGGTCGTCGGCCGTCTCGCGGACGGCTTCCTTCGTGCTCGTGTCAGACATCGATGATCTCTCCGTTTGCCGTCATTTCGTGATCCATAATGGACTCGCGCGGCAGTCTAGTCCGTTAGGCCACGGGCAACAATCGCGAAGGGCGGACGGAACGCGGCCGAGGAGCCGCACTGACCAAATTCAGCAGGCTCGCGGCAGCCGGGCGTGCGCCGATGTCGTGCTTGCGCGTTTTTCGATCCAATTCAGCATTTCCGACGAATCGAGCGGACGGCAGATGAACGGACCCTGCGCGCCATCGCATTTCAGCCTCCGCAGAGCATCGAACTGCCATCGGGATTCCACGCCGTCTCCGGTGACCTGCATATTCATCGTATGGGCCAGGCCGATCATGGCCTCGGCGACGGCCATGTCGGGGTCCCGGCCACCAACGTCCCGAATGATGGCCGGGCTGACCTTGACGCGCTCAAACGACAGGTCGCGCAGAAGCATCAACGAAGACGATGCGCTGCCGAAGCCATCGACGGTCACCGGCAACCCGGCATCCCGCGCGCCCTTGATAAATTGCCGGATGACTTTCTCATTGCGGCCGATCACCGTCTCCTCGATCTCGAATGCCAGCAGCCGGGGATCGCAGCCGGTCTGCGCGACGATTTCTTGGACCTCGTCGAGAAAACCGTTCTGACGCAACTGCCGGCCCGCCAGATTGACGGCGACGGGAATGGGCCGTCCTGCCGCCTTGCTCCAGGCTTCCGCCCGTTCGAGGGCCTCCCGCAGCAGCCAGTGGCCGATTTCGGTGATCCGGCCGCTGTCCTCGACCGCGCGCATGAGATCGGCCGGCTGTTGCGGCCCGTCGCCCGGATGGTTCCAGTGGATCAGGGCCTCCACTTCAGCCACCTCGCCGCTCGAAAGCGACACGATGGGCTGGTAGGCAAGATAGAAGCTGCCCCGATCGACGGCTGTCTTCAGTTCGGAACCGACTGTCGAGCGGCGTTCGACCTCCCCGCGCATGTCGGGATCGAAGAAGTTATAGCCGGCACCCTTCGCGCCCTTACGCCTGTACAGGGCCAGATCCGCATAGCGCAAAAGCTGATCGGGGTCAGCCGTATCGGAGGGATAGATCGATATGCCGATGCTCGCATCGAGCTTGAGATCCTTCTCGTCGATCTTAAACGGCGCCCGCAGCCTGGTGAGAATATGCCGGGCAACCAGCGCCGCGTTGGACGGCGTATCCACATTGGTGAGCACGACGACGAATTCATCTCCGCCGAGCCGGGCCACAAGATCCGACTTGCGCGTACAGGCCCGGATCGTGTCCGAAGCGTGCTTGAGGACATGGTCGCCGGCATGATGACCGAATGTATCGTTGATCTCTTTAAAGCCGTCGAGATCGACATACAGCACAGCCGCCTGACGGCCGGTCCGTTCGGCGCTGGCCAGAACCTTCGGGAAATACTGGGTGAAGGCCAGACGATTCAGAACCCCGGTCAGAGGATCCGTGACAACCATGCTCTGGATGGACGCCTCGGCCCGACGCCGCTCGGTAACATCAACGACCGAGATGAGGATCGTCGCTTTATCATCGTCGCCCATCTTCAACGGCGACCCGCACGCAACAACCCGGTGCGGCGGCTGATCGTCGGCCAAGGGCGACAATTCACCCTCGAGGCTCGACGACATGCCGTTCAGCCAGATCATCAGCTCCCGCTCGGCGCGGCCCTGATCCTGTTTGACGAAGAAAGAGGCAAAGGACCGGCGGGATCTTTTCACCTTGGCCTCGCTCGTGCCGAGCAAGGCCGCCATCGCCGCATTCAGCGACACCGTCCGGCCGGCGGGGGAAACTCGCCAAATTCCCAGGCGGCAGTTCTTCTCCCGGATCTCGGTCTCCGCGTTTTTGGCGTTTCGGTCGATATAGAGCCGCTCGCCGTCGCCCGTCGCGGCCGCGAGATACTCGGCAAGTTTGATCGAATTGGCGCCGAGGACCTCGATCTGCGCCTGCGCGTCGCGCAACTCCGCATTGCTCTGCTCGAGCGCCTTCTGGCTCTGGCGCTGAAGCTCCGCGGCCTTGAACCGGCCGATCGCGTAGCGGATAGCCCGTTCGAGGATCGACGTCTGGAGCTCGTTTTTATAAAGGAGATCGTTCGCGCCGGCTTCCAGCGCGATCCTGTCCAACTCCCGATTGCGGTAGCCGGTAAGAAGAATGGTCGGCGCACGCCGGAGATGCGGCGTTTCGCGGACATAGTCGAGCCCGCAGCCGTCACCGAGATTATAATCCAGCACAACTATATCGAACTGATAAAGCGCCAGCGCCTTATCCGCGTCCCGGAGAGATCCGACGCCGAAGACTTCATAACGAACGTCTTCGATATCGCTAAGAAGCTCTTCGATGAGTTGCCGGTCGCCTTCGCAATCGTCCACGACCAGCAGTCGGATCACTTCTACGTTGCGTAGCGCCCACGAATTAGACGGCAAGTGCGGCCTCTCGACTGTCGAACCTGATACCCTGCCCTCGCTCCTAAGACACGAGGACGCTCATACTCATGTTCAAACGGTGTCGTCCCTGTATGCGAAAATTCTCGTTATCGTTGTCCGGATAGACGCGGACATTCGCAATTTGGAGAAAAATTTAGCCAGTCAACGTTAACGGACAGTGTACAACACTAAATAACACGCCTAGTTGTTTTATACCATTTTCACGCGTGGCGACACCTTTATCCGGCTCGATGCCCGGCCGCACGGATAGATTGCGCTTTTCTCCCCTGGCGGCCTGACATGGGAGGTAAACGCAGTCCGCGCGAAATTGTTCGCGCTCGAATGGCGCCGAAGGCGGATTCAGCCGGCGTGGATATAGTCCCGAAGGGCTTCCGCTTCCTTCTCGGTCTCGGCGATCCGGTGTTTCACGACGTCGCCGATACTCACCAACCCATATAGCTGATGATCTTCCACGATCGGGACATGCCGAATTCGCCGTTCCGTCATGAGCGTCATCAACTCGTCGCTGGTCGCCGAGCGGGTGCGGGTGAAGACCTCGCTGGACATGAGTTGATCGACCTCGAGATACAGAGCCGCCACGCCCTTGGTCGCCACGGTGCGCACGATGTCGCGCTCGGAGATGACTCCAACCACGCGCCCCCTGTCGAGGACGAGTACCGCGCCTATACCTTTTTCCGTCATGATCCTCGCGGCGTCCATGACGGTTGCGTTCGGAGAGGTGGTGATCACATCGCTCCCCTTGCTTCGTAGAATGCTGAGTACGTTCATAGCCAGCTCTCCCATCCAGTGGTTTGGTCGGGCAAAGCGGGCCGCAATGGCGAAGCAGCCCGGCATCATTCCGACGGACGGTCCCCAAATCGCTGCTCAATTCATGATGCGCTCAGCGCCGCGCCGACACAAGGCAAACCGGACCGAGCTTTGCCGCCCGATCCCCCAGAATACGCGGCTCGGGGCGATCACGAAAATGTTACGGTCGATCCACGCCGATATTGGGACTAACATGGCAACCATAATGTCTCCGACAATCGCAGGGGTGGGCGATGTCTGCAGCCAATCAATCCGATTCAGCTAAGATCAATACGGGCGGCGCTCTCAAATCGAAAGTCGCCGCGTGGTCGCTGTGGCTCGCCATTGCGGCCGGGATCGTCCTGGCCCTTGCCGGGCCGTTGTTCCGCATGGACGTCACGGGCCTGATGACGTCCTTCAGCATTCTCCGGTTCACGCCGATCGCCGCCATCGGGATCGTGCTGATCGCGCTGGCGGGCCTCGCGGAGTCCAGGGTCATGCGTGACGGACGGGGAAGCCTGAAGGCGATCGGGGCGATCGTCATCTCCGCCGTCGTGATCGCCATGCCGTTGAACCAGCGGATGAAGGCGGCGGGCGTGCCTCCGATTCACGACATCACCACCGATACGCAGGACCCGCCAGCCTTCGTCGACGTGGTCCCATTGCGGAAGGACGCGCCCAACCCGGCCGATTATCAAAAAGACGGCGGCGCCAAACTGGCCGCGCAACAAGAGGCCGCTTACCCGGACATCAAACCGCTCATTCTGTCCGTGCCGCCGGACACAGCCTTCGCCAAGGCGCTCGGCGTTGCCAAGAGCATGGGATGGGACATCGTCGCCGAGGCGCGAAAGGACGGCAGGATCGAGGCCACCGCCACGACATTCTGGTTCGGCTTCAAGGACGATATCGTAATCAGGATCCGTCAGGTCGCGGACGGATCGCGCGTGGACATCCGGTCGGAATCGCGCATCGGCTTGAGCGATATCGGTGTGAATGCGAAACGCGTGCGGGCTTTTCTAAAGGCACTGAAGAACGCCTGATTCAGGCTCAGCGCCCGCGCAGATACCGATAGATCCAGCGGATCGCGAGGACGGGCACCACAACCCCGGCGCCGACGATGATATAGGGCAGCGCCCAGTGGCCGATATCGACGATCAGATGGCCGAACCGTTGCGCGGTCTCGACGATCCAGTGCCAGATCTCTTTCGGCCGCACGGCGAAGAACGTCAGCACCCAACCGACGGCAAAGCAAATCAGAAGAAATTTGACGATCGAAGCGATTGCGATGCGTGGCGGAGTCACGGTGGCCCGTCTTTTTCTGACAAGAAGATCGGGGCGGAAGAGTAATGGATGCGGGTGACCAAGGCAAAGCCAACCGGATGGCCGGCGGGATCAGCGGCGCAAACGGGGATCGTCACTCTTGCGGCGGGCCGGTGCGCGCTTGTCACGCTCTTCGCGCACCCGGCGATCGGGCTTGTAATTGGTGTCGTCGAGCAGGACGGTCGTGGAAATGATCGTGACATCTCCCGGATGCCCGTCCCGGACGATCTTGGCGTGAAGAGCCGGATTCCCTTCGGGCTTGAACAGCTTCTGGACCACCCAGACGCTCTCCCAGCGGCCGACTTTAAAGAAGCGATCACCGACCTGCACACCGTCGTGTGACGTGGGCGCAGCATTGTCGTTCGAGCGGTTTCCAAACAAACTGCTCAAGATCGAGCGCGAGGGAGTGCTCATTTGACCCCGTATTATTCCTGCTTAAACGATCCGTAGGCACCGTGGAATTACCCAGCGGACAGTCTACGCAGGCCGTTGTTAATGCCGCGTTAATTGTGGATAACCCGGCACTTTCTCGGGATCCTATTCTTCTGTGGCGAGCGCCTCGCGGATCGCATCGATGGCCGGAAGAATACCATACCAGTGATATTCCAGGCACATACGGCGGGCGCTATCCACGCCAAGAAGGTTAACAAGATGCCGTGCCAGGTCGTTTACATCGCGAAAATCGACGTCGCGAAGCGGGGAGTACCCCTGGCGTTCTGTACGGATGGCTTGACTGATCATTTCTCTTACTCCTCGGCGCCCCTCGTGCCGTGGCCGGTATTGGTTAACCGGTCTCTTATTCTCGCATATGGCGGCCCGATACGCCGATCTCGCGGCGGAATTGTGGCAAGAAAACGATTTTTTGACCTCCGGATTCCGCCTCCGGCTACACGAGATCTTAATCGACATGGCGTTTATTGGCCGGGAACCGGGCGTCTAGACGGCCCTTCGTTAACCATCACGCTTGTAAAACCGGCCTAAAACCAAGCTTGCCGAACGGATTATGGATCCCAGATATCCCCTGAAATTCCGGATTGGAGAATTTACGCTGTTCTCGATCCTGCTGACGCTGGACGACGGTCCGCGCCGGGCGATCGATCTGTCGGCCGGTGCTGACGAACTCGCGGCCGGTCTTCAGGCGGGCAACGACGGAATCCTGTTCAAATCGGCCGAAATCACCGGTCAATCGCCGGCGGTATGCGCTGGCCGGCGCTGCATCCGTTATGTGCCCTATCGCTTCCGGCGCTATTTCCTAGACCTGACGACCGATTACGAGACCTATCTCCAGAAGTTCTCGTCGAAATCCCGCTCGACGCTGCGCCGCAAGGTCCGCAAATTCGAGGCGCTGTCGGGCGGCACGATCGACTGGAAGATCTACAGGACCGAGGATGAACTGGCGGAATTCCACAGACTGGCCCGCGATCTCTCGGCGCGAACCTACCAGGAACGCCTGCTGGATGCCGGACTGCCCGAGGATGAAGCCTTCCGGACGGAAATGCTCGAGCGCGCCCGCAACGGCACGGCCCTCGGTTTCCTGCTGTTTCTCGCAGACAAGCCGATCAGCTACCTCTACACGCCAATCGACGATGAAATCGTGGTCTATGCCTATCTCGGCTACGATCAGGACTGCTTCCAGCATTCTCCCGGCACGGTTCTGCAACTTCTAGCGGTCGAATGGCTGTTTTCAGAGGGCGGTTACCGGGCGTTCGACTTCACCGAAGGCGAAGGCGACCACAAGGCGTTCTTCTCGACCCATCATGTCGAATGCGCCGACGTCTTCGCGCTTCGCCGCACAGCGCGGCTTCGCCTGATCGTCGGGCTGCATCATGTGGCCATCACTTTCTCCGACGGTCTCGTGGGCCTGGTCGAACGGCTTGGCCTGAAGAGCAAGATCAAACAATTCATCCGCCGCCGCGCCGCGCGGGGTCAAGCCTCGGTCTGACCGCCTCCCGGCCGCAACAACAGCGCGAGCGGCATCGCCAGCAGACATACACAGGCCATCATCCGAAAGTCGTTCAGAAAGGCGATCAGACCGGCCTGTGTCGCCACTTCATGATTGACCGCCGCAAGCCCACCGGGGCTCGCCAAGTTCCAAAGCCTCGAAGCGCCTGCATTTTGAAGACCGCGATTATAGGGCGTGACATAGGACGCCAGCCGCGCGTGACTCGCCTGCGTCGCGTTGGCGAGCACGCTCATCACGACCGCCGTCCCGAAACTCCCGCCAAGACTTCGCAACAGCGCGAACAACGCCGTCGCATCGGCTCGAAGAGCGGGTGCGAGGGTCGCGAAGGTGGCCACGCTCAGAGTGACGAAGACCAGACCGAGACCGAAACCCTGCGCGACACCGGTCCAGAGGATCTGCGTCACGCCGATATTCAGGTTGAAGCCGGCCATCCCCCACAGGGACAGCGCCACGCACCCCATCCCGAAAATAACCAGCGCCCGGGCATCAACTCGATTGATCAGCTTGCTGGCGGCGAACATCGCGAGCGTGGTCCCGATACCGCGAGGCATCATCGCCAGACCGACATCGAGCGTCGGGTATCCCCGAAGACGAGCCAGGAATGGCGGCATGAGCGCCATCGTGGCCAGCGTCGTCGCGCCGAATACGAGGATCAGAGTCAGGCCCGCGGCCACATTGCGGTCGCGGAACATGACGGGGTTCAAAAACGGCTTCCGCACCGTCAGGAGATGAACGATGAACAGATAGAAGCACAGACCCGCAATGATGAGGTCGGTCGTGATCTCGGTGGACGAAAACCAGTCCCGCGTCTCGCCACGATCCAGCATTAATTGGAGTGCACCAATCGCGAGGGCCAAAAGCGTAAAACCAAACATATCGAACTTGCCCTGCGGCCCGCGCTTCGTCTGTGGCAGATAGGCGAGCACGCCAAGTACCGTGAGAATGCCGAACGGAACGTTCACATAGAAGACGGCGCGCCAACTCAAGGCATCGGTCAGGTAACTGCCGATCATGGGACCGAGGACCGGACCAATCATGACCGCAATGCCGAAGACTCCCATCATTCGGGCGCGATCCCTCGGAGCGTAGAGATCGAGCATCAGAGCCTGGGTCAGCGGGGCCATGGCCGCGCCGAAAGCGCCTTGCAGAAACCGGCACAGGACGATCTCAAAGAGCGATCCCGCCGCTCCACACGCCATTGACGTCAGTGTGAAACCGGTGATGATGGTGGCGAAGAGCCGCCGCCGACCGAATCGCGCCGTCAGGGCGCCGGTCAGGGGCGTCACGATCGCGATGGCGACGACATATGAGGTCAGCACCCAGGCAATCTGATCCTGCGTGGCCGACAGACTGCCCTGCATGGCCGGAATGGCGACATTCGCGATGGTGATGTCGAGCGTTTCGATGACGACCGTGAGCATCAGCGTGGCCGTAAGCAGACCGCGATGCCCGACTTTCAGGACGACCTCGTCGGTCATCTAAAAAGCCAACAGACGGCGCAAAGACCGAAAGAGCCCGGCCAGACTGCGGCGATATCCCGTATCGACGGATACTTCAACGCTCAGCCCCGCCCGAAGGATCGGCTGCGTCCGGTTGTCGGCGATCGCGATACGCACCGGAACGCGCTGGACGACCTTGACCCAGTTTCCGGAAGCATTCTGCGCCGGCAGCACCGAGAACACGGCCCCGGTCGCCTGCGCCACGCTATCCACCCTGCCCGCCCACTCTCTCCCGGGATAAGTGTCGACGGTGATGGCCGCCGGCTGGCCCGGACGCAGATGTGTGAGCTCAGTCTCCTTGAAATTGGCTTCGACCCACAAGCCGTCAACGGCCACGAGGCTGAAGACGGGCGACCCGGCGGTCACATATTGGCCACGCCCGGGGGCCGCGCTCACCACACCCGAGACCGGCGCCCGCACCTCGGTACGGTCAAGATTGAGCCGGGCCCGATCCCGGCGGGCGAGCACCTCGCGGACCGACGGATGATCGTCGACGGCGATGTTCGGGTTGCCGTGCAGGCTGGCGGCGATGCGCGCGAGAGCCTCCCGCAGCATGGCGACCTTCTGCGTCGCTCCGACATAATCGTGCCGGGCCTTATCCAGCCTCGCCCGGGAGACCACATTCCGGGCAGCCAGATTGCGTTGACGATTCCAGTCTCTCTCGGCAAAGCCCCGGTCCGACCTGGCCTGCCCGATTTCGGTAACTTTCTCGCGGTACGACGCCTTGAGGGCGGCCACATCGTTTCGCGCCTTATCCAGCATCGCTTCCGCCTGCCGCAGCGCCAGTTCATATGGCCGGGGGTCTATCGCGAAGAGAATCTGGCCGGATCTTACGCGTTCGTTATCACGTATCTCGACGTTGCTGATCGGGCCGGAAACCTGCGCGGTGACGGGGACGATAGTGGCGTGAATATAGGCGTTGTCGGTCGAGACGAAGCGTCCGCCATGAAGATAGGAGACGAGCCCGCCAACGAGCACGACGCCCGGGCCAAGGGCGAGGAGAAGGATCCGCAACCGGACGGAACGGCGTGCCGGACGCCTCCGGCCGGCGTCCGCTTCCACATCGTCCAGATCGAATTTTTCATGTTTCATCGCGTGAACGCCAGATGGGTTCATCCGGCACTCACCCTATCTCCCGACACAAGAGAAAATCAACTAATAGTTGTCTTTCCCGATTAGGCTGCGTCGGTGGCGCCCGCGTCCGCCGCGCCCTTTCCCTCGCCCACCGTCACGGCAAGGAGATTTTGCCGCATCTTGTTGAGAACACGCCGCGCCACCTCGTTCTCGACCTCGGGAATACCGTCAAGCATATCGGCGACCACTTGATCCGCCTCGTCCCAGATCTGGCTGACGAGAGGTTGCGCCTTGTCGGTGAGAAACAGTTGTGTCGCGCGGCGGTCATTGGGATCGGCGCGGCGATCGACCCATCCGTTAGCTTCCAGCCGGTCCAGCTGTCGTGTCAGCGTGATCGGCTGAATATCGAGAATATCGGCCAGCGTTACCTGATTGATGCCTTCCCGTCTCGAGAGAACCGCGAGCATCCGCCACTGCGGCTGCGTCAATCCCAGTGGCCTTACGCGGCGGTCGAAATAGCGCCGCGCGAGCCGTGCCACATCATAAATCAGGATGTTAATCGGTTGATCGCCGACGTCCATTCGTCCTCCCCTTACTGATTTTTTTACGTGCAATATGATCAATAAGGTATCTTATAATAAATATCGTTACAACATAGTGGCCAATAAAATGCCGGCCTTGCTTTCCGCCTGACCGGCATATTACGGAGCCGATTTACGTCGTTCGGCGTCAGAAACCGATCTGAAGACTGACACGAACTGCCCGCGGTTCGACCGGATGGAAGTGGATATCGTCGACGGGAGCGGACTCGCCCGCCAGTTGTGACGCGAAATAGTACTCGATATCGCTGTCCTTCACGTTAAACACATTGTAGACGCCGGCGGTCAACCGGCTGTGGCCGATCCGCCAGATGAACTCGCTGTTCACCAGGGTCGTGTTGTGCGAACGCACCGAGTTGTCCTCGACCAGCGGCGTGGGACTGAAATGCCGGATCCGCGTCGACCAGTCGATATCGCCGGGAAAACGGACGACCGCCCCGCCCGAATACATGAACGGAATGGATTGCGGAATGAAATTCGGTTGACCGGCGGGCAGCCTGAACCGCGAGTGGGTCGCCGCGACTTCGCCGTCGAGCGTCAGCCATTCGGTCGGAGACCAGAACGCGGTGCCCTCGATGCCGTAACGCCGCGACCCGCTGCTCGGCTCGCTGGTCCCCGCATCGCCGACATAGATCAGCTCCGATCCCAATTGCAGGATATACGTGGCGACGGTGACTTTCAGCGTATCGGTCGGATTGAGGCGCACACCCACTTCGGCGCCATCCGCCCTCACCAGGAATGGAGCCGGCTGGGTCGGCGAACCCGTCGCGGGATCGACATGCGTCGCGACGCCGCGCGTATCGTTGCTGTGATAGCCCCGCCCGGCGGACGCATAGAGCTCCACCGACGGTTCGACGAGCCAGGCGATCGTCGCCTTGGGCTGCGCCATGAAATCGTCGACCGTGCCGGAATTGGCCGCAAGCAGACTGGTTACATGGGCATTGTAATAGGACCCCCGCACACCAAGGATGAGCCGCAGATTGTCGGTAAAATACGTCTCGGCCTCGACCCAGGGTTCGACGCTGTATTCCTTGATGGAGTTGTCCAGTAGCGTCGCAATCGGATGGCGCGCAACCGTGTGATACAGGTTGGCCTTGCTGATGAAGTCCGCCCGGCCTTCGACCCCGAGATGAAAATTCGTCGTCAAGCCGAGGACCGGCACGGCCTGCCAATCCCGCTGAACCCTGAAACCGGCGATCCAGCGCCGGTCAACCTGCTCGATCTCGTCGCCGTTGACCGGATCGTTCAGAAAATAGGTCGAGTTGGACACCAGGTTGAAATGGTAGCGGTTCACATAAGCCGAAATGGTCGTGTCCTTCGACTCCGCGACCACGGCGAACCCATAGCGGCTGGTATGCCCCCCAAGATCCGGATCAATGTAACCGAACCGTCCGATGAGACCGGATTGCACCGCGCGAAGCGGGATCTGATCGGTTGCGTTCCAGGTGTTGTCGAAGCCGATCAGGCTGAACCGCGTGGTGAATTCCGAACCATAGTGGGTCAGCTTCAGATAGCCGTTATATTTCCGGAGATCCTCCGGCAGTGTCCACGGCCCGTCATTCGTATTGAAGGACGCCGCCGCGAAGACCATGTCGTTCGGTGTGACTTCGGTTGACCCGAGCGCCAGGAACCGCCGATATCCGCGGCTGCCGATGGTCACCTCGGCGCGGGGATACTGGACGGAGTCGTAGGTCTTGAAACGGGCGGACCCGGCGGCCGAAAAGTCGCCCACATCCGCGCGATACGTGCCCTTGGTGTAATCGATACGCTCGATGGTTTCCGGGATGACCACGTTGAGATCCAGATAACCCTGGCCGTGGGCATGCGAACGCATGTTGATCGGAACGCCGTCCATTCTGACGGAGAAATCCGTGCCATGATCCAGATTGAAGCCCCGCAGGAAGTACTGGTTCGCTTTGCCACCGCCACTGTGCTGAGTGGCGATCAACCCGGGTACGGCTTCGGCCAGTTCGCCGACGCGGAGTAGCGGCCGCAAGGTCAAATCGGCATAGCCGACGGTTCCTTCACTCGCCGCCTGAGCCGATCCGATCTGCTGCAAGGCGCGGCCGAAGATGGTCACTTCTTCGCCCGGTGGCAATACGGTGGGTGGCGTGACGGTCTGCGCGAGGGCGCACGACGTCCAGAGGACAGCGAGGGACGAGCCCGCCAGCAGGCTCCCTCGTCTATAGAGCTTCATTCTTGTCAGCCTCCAAGATGCCCTCGCATGAGAGCGGTGGTTCAACTCCCGATCTTTGCGATCGTGTCTTTACTCATTTTCCGGCGTCCGAACGCTTTCTCCCGAACGAACCGACGTCGCATCCAAAGCGCTGCGCCAAACCAGAATCTCGATATCCGCTCCGCGGTCCGTGATCTCACGCAATCATTCCAAACTCCCGTTCACAGCAATGTCGCCGGCCTCACGAAAAGGCCTTGCTGATCGTGAAGCGAAAAGAGCGGGGTTCCAGTGGATGAATGTGAACATCGTTCACACCGGCAACGGCCTCTCCCGGCAGCCGGTCCGTGTAATAGAACTCGGCCGCGTTGGCTTTCGTATCGAGAAAGTTGTAGACGGCGACGCCCAATTTCAGGCCGCTCTGAAAGGTGTAATTGCCCTCGAGGTTGACCTCTCCGTATCCTTTGCCGGCAACGGCATTATCGGGCGTGAGCGGAAACTTGCCGAGGTAGCGCCATTCGATGCCGCCCGACCATGGCCCAGATTCCGCACGTAGCCCGCGACATTCGCAATGAGGTTCGGCGCCTCGGGAATGTGACGGCCGACATGACCGGCCCCGTCATTATAGTCCTGAGTGTAGCGGGCATGGGTCGACGCGACACTCGTATAGAATTCAAGCCAGCGGAACGGCAGATAGGTCGTATTGACCTCGAAGCCGTAGCGCCGGCTCGGCGGACCCGCCGTATCCACACCCAGATCGGGGTCATATGTCGTCTCGGAGGCGAAGCGGATCTGAAAGAACGTCGCCGTTACAGTCAATTCGGCAGCACCGTGCTCCGTACCCCCACCTCTTCTCCGCTCGACCGCGCCAGCAAGGGCGCGCCAGGAATGCCAACCGCCTTGGCTTGAGTTACGCCACGTACGTCATCGCTGTGAAAGCCGCGGCCGGCACTGATATAGAATTCGGTGCCATCCCATGGCGCGATGACCAGACTGCCCTTCGGCTGAAACAGGGCCTGAGAGACACTACCGGTATTAGTCCCGTGGTCCGTTGCGGTCTGGTAGTCCTCACGAACCCCCAGGATCGTCCGCATCCAACTGGTCCAATGAGTTGCGGCCTGAACATAGCCGCCGAACGCCGCCAGATTGACCCTGTCATCCTCGGTTGGTGAGAGGAAATGCCGAGCCTTTGTATTGTAACGGCTGACATGGATCTGGTCGTAGCGGGTCTGGACACCGGTCAGAACATCGGTGCTGAGACCGAGGAAATCGCGTGTAATCGAATAGCTTGTCGCCCCGCCGATCGTAACGCGATGATCGGTCTGCCCTTCTTGGTCTCCATTCACCGGATCCATCAGGTAATGGGTGAAGTTATTCCAGAGCGTCATCCGGTTGTAGATGGTGAAGGCGTTGGCATTCAGATGCCCTTCACCGAGATCAGCATGATACTGACCCGACACATGAATTTGCGTCGCATGGCCCCCATCGGTCGGATCTAGCGACCCCCAGCGTGTGATCGGCTTCAGCCCGAGGCTGGCCATATAGGCCGGATCCATGGCACGCAGAGGCTGATCCGTCGTGGCATTCCAGTGATCCTTATAGAACATGCCCGTAAGGGAATAACCGTTGTCGTCATCACCTTCGCTGTATCGCAGGACCGAATTGATCTTTCGCTGGTCGTCCGGATGGGTCCACGGGCCGGCATAGTGCTGGAGTTCCAAAGCACCCATCACGTTGCCGCCGCCGACCTCGGCCGAGCCCGCGCCGAACACCCGCTCGAAACCGAGCGTGCCGACCGTGGCTTTGACCTGGTTCTTGATCGTGTTCACGATACTGATGTGATCCGAGCCGACCGAGGAAAAGTCGCCTTCGGCTGCGAAATACGGCCCCTTGGTGAAGGAGACATTGTCCACAATCTCTGGAATCAGAAAATTCATGTCGGTATAGCCCTGCCCGTGAGCATGAGTGGGCTGATTGACCGGCATGTCGGCCACGAAGGTCGCCAGATCGGTCCCGTGGTCGAGGCTGAAACCTCGCATCAGATACTGATTGGCCTTTCCCTCGCCGCTATGGGCAGTCACCACGAGCCCCGGCACCGTCTCAAGAAGCTGGCCGGGACGAAAAGCCGGCGTCAGCGTCAGTTCTTCTCGGACCACGATACCCTGACTGGACGTGGCTGCCGTTCCGAGAAGCTGACGGCGTTTTGCTGTTACCGTCACGACCTGGATTGGCGCGCCATTCTGCATATCAAGAGAACCGGCGACGACTCGGGCTGCGGCGCGGCAGTCAACGTCTGTGCTGAGACATTGGACGTCCAGACGGCGATAACAGCCACGCTGGCCAGCAGAGTTAAGCGACGAAAGCAAGACACCATTATCTCCTTTTTCACGCTCAATTTCGGGAGTCTACGGTGCTGCGAGCCTTCATTTCTTGGCGTTCATGACCCACGAATTGACTTTTTATTCTTAGCTCCCACTGTTGCCGGACGCCACTCGTGAAGTCCATTAAATTACTGTTCTGAAACGCGTTTCTATTCGTTACGTAACCGCTAACAAACAAGAGCGTTACGCTTGACGCCTCTGTTCGATAGCCGTGCCCCTCAGTCCGCGCTCAGACATGCGCCCGTATCCCTCGCTGCGATCGAGTTCGTCGGTGATTTCGGTCCGGCGCAGCTCATCCGCCTGGCTTCAACCGCTGTCCCGGCACGCCAAACGCACAGGCCGCGGGTTAACGAAGTCTCGCTCCAGTCTTGCCCGTCAGTCCCGAACGGCCGCGCCCAGCGTTTCGGCCGAAAGCTTATGAGGTCCGGCTCGCATGAGCTTGTTCTTGTTCAGAATTCCGCCATGACGACACGTCCGGAATTCGATCCCGACGCGGCTCGTGAATGCCTTTATAGACAAATAAAGAACGCAGTAATGGCCACCTCAATTCTTGATGAATTATGGCGAAAGCAAGATTTTTTAGGGCCAACAAAGAATTCTCTTGAACGCGACTTGGCTTGGGCCTATTTCCCGCGACGTTTCGATGCGGCCTAACTGCGCATGGTGCGCGATCGCGCGTATCGAACGAGAGAGATCCACCAATGACCGACTTTGGCGTGGCACAACCCGAAGATCCTCCAGATACCACCGGAGCCTCCGTCGTTACGGAGCGCTCCTTAAAGATCTCCACATCGACGTCCCAGCCCGGGACCAAGTCGGCCAAAAGAGCCGATCTTTACGTCATCAGATCCCCGCGATTTCCGATAAGTCGTACCGCCAACGAGTTTCGCCGGACATATTTCCCGGCCGCGACCTCGGCGGACTGGAACGACTGGCGCTGGCAGCTGCGTAACCGCATCCGCTCGCTCGACGAATTGTCGCGGATTTTCGAGCTTTCCGAGGATGAACGGCAGGCTGTCGAGCAGCATCAAGGCTCGCTGCCCGTCGGCATCACGCCGTATTACGCCAGCCTTTTAAGCCGGACGGACCCGACCGACGCGCTGCGACGGACGCATATTCCGGTACTCGGCGAATATCTGAAAACGCCCGGAGAGGAAGACGACCCGCTGCATGAGGACGGCGACACGACGACGCCGGGCCTGGTGCACCGCTATCCCGACCGCGTGTTGTTCCTGGCCACCGGCTTCTGTTCGACCTATTGCCGCTATTGCACGCGGTCGCGCATGGTCGGCGAGGCCGGCGGCGAGTATTCGTTCAGCGTACCCCAGTGGGAAAAGTCGTTAGCCTATATCGAGGCGCACCCGGAAATCCGGGACGTTCTGATTTCCGGCGGCGACCCCTTGACCCTTGGCCGACAACAAGCTCGACTTCCTGCTTGGCCGCCTGAAGGCGATCAAACACGTCGAATTCGTCCGTATCGGCACCAAGGTTCCGTGCGTGCTGCCCCAGCGCATTACCCGCGATCTGATCCGGGTTCTGCGCAAGCATCGCCCGATCTGGATGAGCATCCATTATACGCACCCGAACGAGTTGACGCCCGAGGTTGCCGAAGCCTGCAACCGTCTGGCCGATGCCGGCGTACCGATGGGTAGCCAGACCGTGCTGCTGAAAGGCATCAACGACGATGTGGAGACGCTGAAGACGCTCTATCACGGCCTTCTGATCAACCGCGTGCGACCCTATTACCTGTATCAGTGCGACCCGATCACCGGCTCGTCCCACTTCCGGACGAGTG
Source organism: uncultured Alphaproteobacteria bacterium (assembly GCA_963821875.1). Lineage (GTDB taxonomy): Bacteria > Pseudomonadota > Alphaproteobacteria > CAVTAV01 > CAVTAV01 > CAVTAV01. Next base: position 2,177,057 of record CAWGFE010000002.1, on the reverse strand, counting down.
TCGAGAAGGGTATCGAGATGATCCAGGGCCTGCGCGGCCATACGACCGGCTATGCCGTACCGAGCTTCGTCGTCGATGCGCCGGGCGGCGGCGGCAAGATCCCGTTGATCCCCGACTATGTCGTGGGCCGCGACGGAGACGACCTGCTGCTCCGCAACTTCGAGGGCGGCGTTTACCGCTACCCCGACCCCGACGGCACGCTTGGTGCGGACCGTCAGGTCTCGAAGTCGCTCTAATGCGTGTCGGACTCACTTACGATCTCCGCGACGACTATCTCGCCGAAGGATTCAGCGAAGACGCCGTCGCGGAGTTCGACTCCGTCGAGACGATCGAAGGGCTCGAGGCGGCGCTTGGCCGCCTCGGTCTCTCCGTCGAACGGATTGGTAACGTCAAGGCGCTGGCCAAACGGCTGGTCGCCGGCGAGCGTTGGGATTTCGTGTTCAATATCGCCGAGGGGCTTTACGGCCGCTCGCGCGAGGCCCAGGTTCCGGCCCTGCTGGAAGCCTACGGCATTCCCTACACCTTCTCGGACCCGCTGGTTCTGGCACTGACGCTGGATAAGGCGATGGCGAAGCGCGTGGTGCGCGATCACGGCATCCCGACCACGCCATTCGCGGTGATCAACAGCCCCGCCGATATCGCCTCGGTCCGGCTCCCCTACCCGTTGTTCGCCAAACCTCTGGCGGAAGGCACGGGCAAGGGTGTGGATGGCCGCTCCCGGATCAATGACGAGTTGTCCCTGAATGCCGTCTGCCGGGATCTGCTGCGTAAATATAATCAGCCGGTTCTGGTCGAGACCTATCTGTCCGGCCGCGAATTCACGGTCGGCATCGTGGGCACCGGGCCGAATGCGCGCATTATCGCCGCGATGGAGGTGGTCCTGCTGGCGAATGCCGAAGAGGGCGTCTACTCCTATATCAACAAGGAGCAATGCGAGACGCTGGTGCATTACGGCCTCGCCACCGACGCCGAAGCCCGGCTCGCTGGCAAGACCGCGCTTGCCGCCTACCGCGCGCTGGATTGTCGAGACGCCGGCCGTGTCGATCTGCGGTCCGACGGGGTCAATGTCCCTCATTTCATGGAGGTCAATCCGCTGGCCGGCATTCACCCCACCCATTCCGACCTGCCGATCCTCTCGACACTCGCGGGCCTCGGCTACGACCGGCTGATCGAGGAGATCGTCACCTCCTGCGCCGCGCGCAACGAGCTCGTCCTGCCGAAAGCGGACGGCAAGGTCTCGGTCGCCTAGAGCGAGACATCGGGGAGCAACAAACAGGTGAGCGATCGACGCGTGATCGTTCTGCATGACCACATGCCGGACACAGCCCGTCCGGACGAGCAGGATGCGCTCGTCCAGGCGGCGGAGGTTGGCGCTGCGCTCGAAGAACTCGGTTATCAGGCCGGCCCTACGTCGGTCGGGCTGGACCTCACCGAACTCAAGGCGTTGCGCAGTGGGGCGCCGGCCCTCGTCTTCAATCTGGTGGAATCTCTTGAAGGCGAGGGCCGGTTCATCCATTTCGCCCCGGCCGTTCTGGAATCGCTTGGCGTTCCCTTCACCGGGGCGTCGAGCACCGCGATGCTTCTCTCGTCCAATAAGTTGCTCGCAAAACGCATCATGACCGCCGTTGACATCCCCACGGCGCCGTGGATCGAGGATGGCCGGATCCACGGCCGTCTCGATGAGCGGATGCCCTGCATCGTAAAATCTGTCTGGGAGCACGCTTCGATCGGGATCGACCCCAGTTCCGTCGCGCCGGCCGGCCGGATCGGTCCGGTCATCGCCGATCGAAAAGCGCGCTTCGGCGGGAACTGGTTCGCCGAGCAGTTCATTCCGGGCCGCGAATTCAACATCTCGGTACTGGACGGACCCGACGGCCCGAGTGTCTTGCCACTCGCGGAAATCCTGTTTTGCGGCTATGGCGCGGACGAGCCGAAAATCGTCGATTACGCCGCCAAATGGGATCCGGAGAGCCCGAAATATCACGGCACCGAGCGCCATTTCGACACAGTTGAGGCCGACTTTCCCCTCGCGCGCCGCATTCGCGATCTGACACTGGCTTGTTGGCAGGCCTTCGATCTTTCCGGCTATGCCCGGGTCGATTTCCGGGTCGATGATGATGGCGCGGCCTGGGTGCTCGAAGTGAACGCCAATCCATGCCTCTCCTCCGACGCCGGCTTCATGGCCGCGGCCCGGCAGGCCGGTCTGGATTCGACGGCGGTCATCCGACGCATCACCGACGCCGCCCTCGCGCGAAAGGCCTGACCCGATGTTTCGTATCCGCCGCGTGATGGATGACTCGACGCCCGCAAACCGGGCCGCGATCGAGGAAGTTCAAGCTATTCTGCATGCGCAATTTCCCAAGATGAGCAACGCCGAGATCGACAAGCTGCCGGAACAGCTGCGCGATCCGATGAAATACCGGTTTCGCTCGATCATTCTGGTTGCCGAGGACGGCTCCGATCACGTCCGCGCCTTTGCGCTCCTCCTCTACGCGCCCGATCTGCAGTTCTGCTATCTCGAGGAAATCTCGGCCGCGCCGGGCAAGACCGGTGGCGGCATGGGCAGCGTGCTCTATGACCGTGTGCGGGAGGAAGCGCTCTCGCTGGGCGTGATCGGCCTGTTCTACGAATGCCTGCCGGACGATCCGGCGCTTTCGCCAGAGCCCATGATCCGCAAGCAGAATGCCGACCGGTTACGCTTCTACGAGCGGTTCGGCGCGCGGCCGATCGAAAACACCGCTTATGAAACGCCGCTTACCCCGAGGGACACCAATCCGCCCTATCTGATGTTCGACGGGCTCGGGCGCGATGTTTTGCCGGGACGCGATCAGGCCCGCAGGATCGTCCATGCGATCCTGGAGCGCAAATACGGCGATATCTGCCCGCCGGGCTATATCGACAAGGTGGTCAACTCGTTCAACGACGATCCTGTTCGGATCCGTCCGCCGCGCTATACCCGCCGGCCACCGGCCAGTTCGACCGATGCCGGCGCGAAAGAACCACTCTGGCGCATTCCCATCGTCGTCAACGACAAGCATGAGATCCATCACGTGCGCGACCGCGGTTATGTCGAAGCGCCCGTGCGGATCCGTTCAATCCTCGGCGAATTGGATCGCTCCAATCTGTTCGAGCGCATGCCGGCCCGACATTTTCCGGAATCCTATATCCGGGCGGTGCATGACGGCGCTCTTGTGAACTACATCAAGAACGCGTCGCAGGCCGTCGCGCCCGGCAAATCCGTCTATCCCTACGTCTTCCCGATCCGGAATGCGGCCAGGCCGCCGAAGGAAGCGTCGGTCCGGGCGGGCTATTACTGCATCGATACCTTCACGCCGATCAATTCCAACGCCTACAAGGCTGCTCGGGGAGCCGTCGACTGCGCACTGACCGCGGCCGAGCGCCTCTTAAGCGGCCGCCCCCTCGTCTATGCGCTCGTGCGGCCGCCGGGACATCATGCCGAGAGTAAGGCGTTCGGCGGTTTCTGCTATTTCAACAATTCGGCGACCGCGGCAGATTTCCTGAGCCGGTACGGCAAGGTGGCCGTGCTCGACATCGACTACCATCACGGCAACGGCACGCAGGACATCTTCTACAAACGCGACGATGTGCTGACCGTCTCGATCCACGGTCACCCGAGCTTCGCCTATCCCTATTTCAGTGGCTTTCGCGAGGAGAGCGGCGAAGCGCGCGGCGAAGGCTACAATGTGAACTTCCCGCTCAGCGAGACGATCACGCCGGACCAGTATCGAGAAACCCTGCGCCACGCCCTGCGCCGGATCGAGAAATTCGCCCCCAGTTACCTGGTCGTCGCCGCTGGATTCGACACCGCGAAGGGCGATCCGACTGGCACCTGGGCCAACCGGCCGGACGATTTCACGGCCATCGGCGCGATGATCGGCGCGCTCGACTATCCGACGCTCGTCGTTCAGGAAGGCGGCTACCGGATCCGCACGCTCGGCACCAACGCCCGGCATTTCTTTACCGGCCTGTGGCGGACCATTACCGACGCCCATCCGAGGACTCCCGGCAAGCCGTCGGTAAAAGCTCGAGCAACAGCATTGGACATCGACGCGGTGGGCTGGCGTGAAGACGTCGAGCCCGGCGATATCGAGGCGGTCCGCCGGCTGATCGCAGATACGAAAATGTTCTCGGACGACGAAGTCCGTATCGCCGCGGAATTGGCCGAAGACCAGCTCACCAAGGGGGCGACCAGCGATTATCACTTCCTGTTCGCCGAAATCGGGGGCCGCGTCGTCGGCTATACCTGTTACGGCCGGATCGACGGCACGCTGGCAAGTTACGATCTCTATTGGATCGGCGTGGACAAATCGCAACAGGGCCTGGGGCTCGGCGCGGAAATCCTCAAACGCACCGAGGCGCTGATCGCCGGACGCGGCGGCAAGAGGATCTATGTCGATACCTCAACCTCCGAGCCCTATATGCTTACCCGGCGGTTCTATGCCAAGAACGGCTATGTCCTCCGCGCGTCCCTGCCGGACTTTTACAAACCCGGAGACGGCAAGGCGATCTTCGAAAAGGTTCTCTGACCGCCCTTATTCGCCCGCCTCGTAATCGGCTGGAACCGTGGCGTCCAGCGCCGCCGACGCCGACGTGGTCATCACCTTCGAGAGCACGAAAGCGATCACCAGGTTCAGGACCAGCGTCGAAACGGCGATATAGCACGGGAAGGTCCAAGAGCCGATGTGGATCGGATAAGTTCCGCTGAAGTTCACGGACGCCGCCATCCAGGTGCCTGCCACCATGCCGACCGCCCAACCGATGAACAACGCCCAGCTGTTGAGCTTGTTGGTATAAAGGCCGAACACGACCGCCGGCAGAGTTCTGGATGATCCAGACGCCACCTAGAAGTTGAAGCTGGATAGCATATTGCGTGGGCAGACCCAGAACGAAGACCAGCGCGCCGAATTTCACGATCAGCGACATCCATTTCGCCATCTGCGATTCCTGCTTGTCGGTCGCGTCCCGATTCAGGAATTCGCGGTAGATGTTCCTGGTGAACAGATTGGCCGACGCGATCGACATGATCGCCGCCGGAACCAGCGCGCCTATGCCGATCGCGGCAAAGGCCACGCCGACGAACCACGACGGGAACATGTGCAGGAACAGCGCCGGAACGGCGAAGTTATTGCTGAAATGCGCAAATCCCTGGGCGTATTCCGGCATCTTGTCGACACCGGCCGCGATCGCCATGAAGCCCAGCAGGGCCAAAAGGCCGAGCACGATGCCATAGGCGGGCAGCATCGCCGCGTTGCGCCGGACGGCCCGCCCGCTCGACGCGCTCAAAATGCCGGTCATGGAATGCGGGTAAAGGAGCAGCGCCAACGCCGAGCCGAGGGCCAGCGTGGCGTATGAGCTGTAGGATCCGGTCGTGTGCGGTCCGGGATGCTGCAGCAGCAACTTACCGGCCGGTACGGCGGCAAAAATATGGCCGAAACCGCCGAGCTTGGCCGGAATGATGATGACTGCGGCGATGGCCGTGCCGTAGATCAGGATGTCCTTGACCACCGCAATAGCCGCGGGAGCCCGCAAGCCGCTCGAATAGGTGAACGCGGCGAGAATGGCGAAGGCGATGATCAGCGGCAGATCATTGGCGAGGAAGCCGTTGCCGGTCACGCCGAGTGCGGCGATGACCACCTGCAGACCGACCAGCTGCAGGGCGATATACGGCATCGTGGCGACGATTTCCGTGATCGCGACGGCGAGCGCGAGCCAGCGGTTGCCGAACCGGCCGCGCACGAAGTCCGCCGCCGTGACATAGCCATGCTTGCGGGACACGTACCAGAGGCGCGAAAACACCACGAACAGCAGCGGAAAGATCATGATCTGGTACGGCACGGCGAAGAAGGCCGTCGCACCGGCGCCAAACGCCAATGCGGGGACGGCGATGAAGGTGTAGGCCGTATATAGATCGCCGCCGACCAGGAACCAGGTGATGAAGGTGCCGAAACGGCGGCCGCCAAGGCCCCATTCGTGCAGAAGATCGAGGTCGCCCTTGCGCCAATGCGCGGCGGCAAAGCCGAGAATGGTGACAACGCCGAACAAGGCGACGAAAACGATAAGCGCGGTCCAGTTGACCTGTGGCACGGGAAGCTCTCCCTATCCGTATTGTTCTGCTGTTCTGAGAAGGGTTAGCGAGAACCCTCTGCTAATTCCGCCGGGTGGCGAAATAGACGATCGCCGTCAGTCCCGCGCAGAGCAGAACAACGGCCATCTGGGCCCAGTAGAAAAACGGCAGGCCAATCAATGTCGGCTCGACCGTATTATAAAACGGGACCCACAGCGCGATTACGAACTGAACCACGAAGAGCCAATACCAATGGCTCCACAAACGCTTACTCGGATTGTCTTTCATCTTGACGTCCCCCCACCGGGCACCTGACACGCCCGGCTTCTCACCTACTACGGCCAAGCCAGCCTCTGATGAGTTTTCTCATAACTGATACGCGATGTCACGCTCGGAGATTGGCCTTGTCCGCCGATATCGGGGGCCATCCCGCCACGACACAGCGATCGACGTCCTGCGCCATTGTGACATAGCCGGTCAGCAGGTATTCCTGTCGCAGGAATTCATCCTGCCACGAAGGCAAGCCCATTTGAGAACCCTGATCGAATATTCGATTTTCGCAGCCCTTGCGGTCGTCGGACTGGCGACGCTCTTCGCCCTTCAGGGACCCGGCGCTGTCGGCGATTTTGTTGCCGGGAGCATAACGCTGTTGTTGGAGATCGCGCCGCTGCTGATTGGGGCCCTGCTTGTCAGCGCCTATATGCAGCAGCTGGTCTCGCGTGAGCGGTTTGCCCGGATTCTCGGCGATCAGGCCGGGCTTCGCGGCTTACTGATCGCCTGCGTCGCCGGCGCGCTGACGCCGGGCGGGCCCTATGCCGCCTTTCCGCTCGTCATGGGCTTCTATCGGGCGGGCATCAGCCTGCCGCTTCTGGTCACCTATATCGTGGCCTGGTCACTGCTCGGCGTGCAGCGCGCACTCGTGTGGGAACTGGCTATCCTGGGTCATCATCTGATGATCATCCGCTACGTCGTGGCCTTGCCTTTGCCGATCATCGCGGGGTTGATCGCCCGGCAAGCGATGAAGCTGTTCCCCGCCGCCGACGCGCGAGGAAAGGCCTGACATGCTTGCGGGAACGATTGCGGTATGGGTCTTCGTCGCCGCGCTGGCGCTTTACGCGCAGGTACACCGGCCCAAAGTCCACAAGGAAGTTCTCAAGATCGCGCTACGCCAGTTCAAACTCCTGGCGTTCCGCCCGCCTTTGGCGCTGGTGGCGGCCGGCGCCTTGACCCTTTTGCTCCCCCAGAATTTCATCGCGGCGAAGCTCGGTGGAACGTCCGGACTGGAAGGCGTCGTCTTGGGGAGTCTTTTCGGCGCGATTCTGCCGGGCGGGCCTTATGTGGCTTTCCCGATCGTCGTCCTTTTGATGAAGAGCGGCGCGACGGCGGCGCCGCTCGTCGCGCTGGTCACCTCATGGTCCGTGCTCGCGATACACCGGATCCTGATTTACGAAATGCCGCTGATGGGCGGCCGCTTCGTGACCATCCGCGTCGCGAGTTCGCTCGTTCTGCCGCCGATCGCCGGCATTCTCGCCGGCGCGCTTCTCGGCTGAGGGCTTACGTCCCGACGCGCGTGGCCGTGATGTCGAAGGTCACCGTGACGTCGAGCCCGACCCATTTGCCGGATTCCCACTCGCCGGTGCCTACCTTGAAGTCAGTGCGTGTCAGCTTCACTTCGCCGAAGGCGCGGGCCTTATCGCCATCGATATCCAGCGTGAACGGCAAAGCGACGTCCTTGGTCACGTCTTTGATGGTGAGCTTGCCAACGGCTTCATACATGCCGTTGTCGAGCTTCTTGATCGAGTCCGAGCGGAACACGGCCGTCGGGAACTGGCTCACGCCGAACCACTCGCTGCCCGGCAACGCCTGATTGCGCTGTTCGTCCTTCGCATCGACCGATGAAATATCGATCGTCGCCTCGATATGCGCATCCGCCAAATCACTCGGATCCAGCTGAATGAACGTCGTGAAGCGCTTGAACTCGCCGGTGAACTTGTCGCCGGTCTGGGTCGCGGTGAACGTCACGCGGCTCAGTTCCGGGATCATCTTCCAGTTTCCGTTCTGCGCCGAGGCCGTTTTGGCATCGCCAGCCGCCGCCGCCGGCGCCGCCGGCGCTTCACTCGACGAGGCGCCGGACGTGGCGCTGCTCGTCGGAGACGATGTCGAGGAATTGTTTCCACATGCCGTCAGCATAAGAACCGAGGCAATAACGACGAGAGGTTTCATCATGGGGTCTGGTTCCCGCGTATCTACTTTATTTTCGGCCTAAGGGACGCACGCCGGGCACCATACCCGCCAAGATATCGTCCCGCTCATAAAAATGATGTTTAAACGCCGCCCCTATATGCAGCGCCAGCAACGGAAGAACCAGGATTGCCAGCACCTCGTGCGCAGAATCGAAAAACTCGTTCCACGCTCCCTTCGACGCCATATTATCGAAAATTGCTATATGCGGCCACGGAATAGTCCAATATAGCACGGTCGGAATGTAATATTTTTCCGTGGAGACCATGGCCCAACCCACCAGCGGGATCGCGAGGATCAGAAAATAGAAGGCGTAATGGGTCAGTTTCGCGCCCGCCTTCTCCCAAGCCGGCATGTCGGCGGGAAGCGGCGGCGCCTTATGGGTCAACCTCCAGATCACCCTCAGCACCGACAGCAACAGGATCGTGATGCCGATCGATTTGTGGATCTGGTAGAGCTCGAACTGCAGCTTGACCTTGTCGTCGGGCAGACCCGACATATAAAAGCCAAGCGGAATCATACAGATAATGCAAATTGCGATCACCCAGTGAAGGGTGATCGCAACTGCTGAATATCTGCTGCTTTGTGTAGAGCCTGCCACGGCCTATTTAGCGGCCTTCGCGTGGAATTCCGCCTCGATCATCAGGTGAACGTCGTCGCTCACCATCGGGGCATAAGCGCCGAGGCCCCAGTCAGACCGCTTCAACGTGGCCCTCGCCGAAAAGCCGAGCGCGGGGCCCTTGGTCATCGGGTTCGTGCCGGCCTTGTTCAGCGTCACATTCAGGGTCACCGGCTTGGTGACGCCCTTGATCGTCAGATTGCCGGTGATCGTGCCGGTCTTCGGGCCGGTCACTTTCATCGCGGTCGCCTTGAACGTGATTTCCTTGAATTTGGCGGTGTCGAAGAACCGGTCGCTCTGCAGATGCTCGTTAAAAGTATCCGTACCCGCATCGATGCTCGTCGGGTCAACCATCACCGAGAGCGTGCTCTTGGCCGGATCTTCGGCGTTGAAATTGAGATTGGCCTGGAACTTGTTGAACCGGAGGATCGGATGCGAAAAGCCAAAATGTGTGTAGGAGAACGCGATATAGGCATGCATCGGATCCATGTTGTACACGCCCGACGGAACGTCGATACCGGCGGCCGACGACGGCGCAGCATTGAATCCAAAGACCAATAGTATGGCCAGCAAGCCGGCGCTAAGCACTCGTTTCATGTCAAAATCCTCTCATTCCTTAAGTAATTTAAGGGATGGACCCCCAATAAAGATCCAGCCTCCACCTCTATCAGGCCTGCGCGAACAATCGCGCCTGCAAGATAATCCAAGTTTTGATTCTTCAAGTCCAGCCTGGCGCCGGGCTCCCCTCAACTCACGAATCCGTGAATCATACCAATTATGCGACCGCGATTAATAGGTCACGCGAACGCCCCCCATAATAAGGCGCTGGTTGGCCAACGTCTCCAGACCATCCGCCGACAGCGCCGAAACGACCTTCTCGTTGAACAGATTCTGCGCCGACAGCGTCAGCGCCACGCCGTTCGCGACACGATACTGCGCCGCCAGATCGACCGTGACGATACCCTTGAGCCAGCGCTGATTGAGATCGTCGTCGTACTGGCCCGTCGAAAACCGCAAGTCAGCCATCGCATGCAGGCGGCTGGTGATGTCCGCGTCCACCGAAACGGTGCCCTGGTGTTTCGGCACGCCGGCCACGCGCTTGCCCTGCAGCGCCGCCGCCAGGCCCGCGTCCCCGACTTTGGAATCGGTGTATAGATAGCGCAGGCTGACCGCAAGCGTTTGCATCGGCCGGATCGTCACGGAGGCCTCCGCGCCTTTCGCATCGATCTGCGGGATGTTCTGGCGCTGGCGCAGCGAGCCGCCGGCCGGCACGAACCCGACAGGCGGGAAGAAGCCGGGCCCTTGCGCGAGCGTCACATTGCCGACCGCGTGATCCAGCCAGAGCCGGAAAACGTCGACCTTACCGCTAAACAGCGCGCCATCATGCTGGAGGCCGACATTGATGCCGTAAAGCCGTTCAGGGTTGAGATTGGGATTGGCGTCCGTAATATCGTTGCCGACGCGGAAGGGACGGAAAAACTCATTGATCGTGGGAACCCGGAAACCGCTATAGGCGGCGGCCGTAAAGGCGTTCTCGTCATCGATCGGGGCCCGCAGGCCGATACGTCCGTTCGCCACCCAGCCACTGCGATTCTGAATCGTGTCATTCCGGGTCAGCGCACCGGTCGCAATGTCGGACTCGACGATCTGGCCATTGCTCACCCGCCAATAGTCCACCCGGCCCGACGCGGTCAGCGTGATCCCGTGCAGCTTGGTGGTGATCTCGCCGTAGCCGCCGCTGAGCAGTTCCTCGCCGCCAGCGCGACGCTCGCGGGTATATCCCGCGCCGAGATTGCGGAACATCTCGTGGGTCGTGCCCTTGTCGTATCGGATATCGGCGCCGAATTCGAGCTGAGTGTCGGTCGCGATATCGAACCGGACGGTGCTGTTGAGCCCGAGTCCGGTCGACGGCACATACTGGCTTAGGACCTGCCGCGAGGTCGTCCGCGTGTCATCCACCGACGCAAACGTGCTGCGGAAGGAGCGGTCCTTCCAAAACGCCGTGGTCTGAAAGCTCGTCCCGCCCGGATTGTCGCGGACGATACGGAGACTGCCGTCCCAGCCGCGCGTGCCGTTGGTCGCGAGGTCCAGGCCGTTGACCCGATTCTCCTCGAAATGCCGGAGCGTCGCGTCGACATGGGTGTCATTGTCCAGAGGCACCGACAATTTCATCGAGCCGTGCCAGTCATTGCTGGCCGCCCGGACGTCGACCGGTCCGCGCTGCGCGGGGCTGAGAAGATAGAAGCCATCCGTCCGTGAGCCGCCGCCTTCAAGCGTCAAGTGGCCGAAGCCCAGATCGGCCACAGCGCCGGTCCCGCCTTCAAACGTGGCCTGACTGCCGCCGCGCACCTCGCCCCAGACCTTGCCGCGCGGCTGCGACGTCAGTTCGATCACGCCGGCCAGCGCCTGATTGCCCCATTCACCGGCGCCACCGCCCTCGACAACGGCAACCTGGCCCAGGGACAGATAGGACAGCGCCGTCCAGGGAACCCAGCCGCCGAACGGATCATTCATGGGGACGCCATCGAGCAACACGAGCGTCCGCCCTGCCCCGTTCGGTGCGAAACCGCGCAGGGTCACGCCTTGAGTCGTGGGGTGAGCCGTGCGGCTGGAGGCCCGGCGAAACAGGCTTACGCCCGGGACCTGGCCCAGAACTTCGTCAAGCCTAAGAGATGGTTGGTTCTCGAGTTGGTCGCGTCCCAGAAAGGTGACGGGCAGCACCGCCGTGCTGGCGGGCTGCTCAAGTCCGGTACCGACAATCGTAACTTCCTGCGGCTCGGATGACGTCGCCTGGGTGCTACTCAAATCGGCGGCAAAGGCGGCTTGAGCTACCGCGAGGCTGGACGCGCCGATCACCAGCGCGATTTTCTTTTTGTGACGTTGCACTGTGCGTTCCCTCCCTGTGGAGCGCGCACGATAATAGATTGTTTCATACGAAGCAATTTCCGCTCCGCAATCATTGTTGATTTATCAAATATCCTATTCCCAGCCAGAATGTGGCACAAGAGTTTCGAACGAGGAGAATCTCAATGAGCAAGAAACCGGCCCCCCAAGCCAAGACGAAGTCCAGGAAGAAATCGCACGCCCGGTCCGCCCCCGCGACATCCCGGCCAACTCCCGGCGGCAAAACGGTACTGGTCGAATTCGACGATGGAATCGCCTGGGTCTATCTCAACCGCCCGCAAAAGAAGAATTGCATGAACCCGGAGCTGAACAGCGAAATGCTGGAGGTTCTCGAAGCGCTTGAAATCGACAACCGCTGCAAGGTTCTGGTGCTCAGCGGCAAGGGAGATTCGTTCTCCGCCGGCATGGATCTGAAGGAATATTTCCGGGAAACCGATGAGCTTTCCGCGGTCGAAAGCCAGCGCATGCGGCAAATCGCCTATCGCTGGCAACGCAACGTGCTGATGCAATTCCAGAAGCCGACCATCGCGATGGTCAACGGCTGGTGTTTCGGCGGCGGTTTCTCGCCGCTTGTGGCCTGCGATCTGGCGGTCGCCGCGAACGAGGCCCAGTTCGGGCTGTCTGAGGTCAACTGGGGCATCATCCCGGCGGGCAATGTGCTGCGCGCGGTCGCCGCCAAGATGAACCAGTCGGACGGGCTGTTTTACGCCATGACCGGCCGGCTGTTCGATGGCAAGAAGGCCGCTAAGATGGGCCTGGTCAACGAATCCGTCCCGCTGTCGAAGCTTAAGGCGCACACCCGCGCCCTGGCCAGGGAGTTGATGAGCAAGAACCTGAACGTCCTGGCTCAGATCAAGATCGCCTACAAGCATGTCAAGGAGATGCCGTGGGATCAGGGCGAGGACTATCTCGTCGCCAAGGCTCTGCAAACCCGGTTCATCGACCAGAACACAGGTTATTCGAAAGGCTTGAAGCAGTTTCTCGACGACAAGACCTTCAAACCCGGCCTCGGCGCCTATGATCCGGACAAATAGGCTCTAGGAATACAGTTCCCGGTACTGCTCGCGCAGCAGGTTCTTCTGAACCTTCCCCATCGTGTTGCGCGGCAAGGCGGGTACGGTAATGACGCGTTTGGGCAGCTTATATCTGGCGAGCCGCTGACCCAGAGTCCCGATCGTCGCCGTCTCGTCCAGTGTCTCGCTCGCGACCACGACGGCCGTCACGCCTTCGCCGAAATCCGGGTGGTGCACCCCGATCACGGCGGATTCGACGACGCCGGGCAGCGCGTCGATCTCGGTCTCGATCTCCGTCGGATAAACATTGAAGCCGCCGGAGATGATGAGGTCCTTCTCGCGGCCCGACAGATGGACATAACCGCGCTGGTCAATCCAGCCCAGGTCGCCCGTGATAAAGAACCCGTCTTGCCGAAAGGCCTCGTTGGTCTTTTCCGGATTGTGCCAATAGCCCTTGAAGACATTCGGGCCGCGCAGTTCCACCATGCCGACTTCGCCCGTCGGCATGGGTTTGCCCGTATCGGGATCGACGACACGGAGTTCGACGCCCGGTAACGGCATGCCGACCGAGCCAGGAACACGATCCCCGTCATAGGGATTCGACGTGTTCATGTTGGTTTCGGTCATGCCGTAGCGTTCGAGGATTTTATGGCCCGTCCTCTCCTCGAAGACACGGTGCGTCTCCGCCAGAAGTGGCGCCGACCCCGAGATAAAGACGCGCATATGGGAGACAAGCTCGCGCGTCAGCCGGGAATCATTCAGCAGCCGGGTATAGAACGTTGGCACGCCCATCATGGCCGTCGCGCGCGGTAGAGCGTCGATGATCGCGTCGGCATCGAATTTCGGCAGAAAGATCATCGAGGCGCCGGCCATCAAAGTCACGTTCGTGCCGACGAACAATCCGTGCGAATGAAAGATCGGCAGGGCATGCAGCAGCACGTCGTCAGCGGTAAATCGCCAGGTCTCGACAAGCGCCAAGGCGTTCGACGCGAGATTGCCATGCGTGAGCATTGCGCCCTTGGACCGCCCGGTGGTGCCGGACGTATAGAGAATTGCCGCCAGATCGTCGGCCGCCCTCGGTGTCACGGCAAAGCCGGTTTCCGCCCCCTTGGCCATCGCCAGAAACGAGCCGGAGCCATCGGCGCCCAGGGTGAGACAGGAAGAAACACCGTGACGGCCCGTCAGTTTCGACACATCACCGGCTTCGGACGGGCGGCTGAAGATTACGGCCGGCTCGGCATCGCCGATGAAGTAGTCCAGTTCGGCCAGCGTGTAATCGGAATTGAGCGGGACATACACCGCTCCCATTGCGAGAACGGCAAAATAAAGGATCGAGGCTTCCGGCGATTTGTCGACCTTGACCATTACACGATCGCCGGGCTCTACGCCGAGATGGCGCAACGTGGCCATGAAACGCCCGGCCAGCGCGAAGGCCTGGGAATAGGTAATGGTCCGGCCTTCCGGCGTCTCGATCAGGGCCTTTTCCGGATCGGGCGATCTGGAAAGGATCAGATCGATGAGATTATCCGACATTACTCTGGTCTCACTCGTCGTCCCGCGAATTCGCGCGGCCGTTTCTTCGGGAAGGCGCGCCTGCCTTCCGCGGCATCAATATCGCCGACTACATCCTCGGCAAGCGCCTGACGCACCCTTTTCAGGAACGGTGCAACTGCCGCCCCCTCTTGTACACCTCGACGCCGCCCGTCGCGACGTCTGCCCTCACTGGCCTTTCGTGGCGTTGGCCCGCGAGATGACATAGTCGCGGATCGCGGACAGGTCGTCATGCGACAACTCCGATCCGAACGCGCCCATGCCGCCGGCCTGCAGCGCACCGTCGGAGGTAATGCTGAACCAGATATCCTTGTTGTCCAGCGCCGCCGAGTAGCGCAGGTCCGGATTGAGCTGAGCTCCCACCGCGCCAAAGCCGTGGCAACCCGCGCAGTAGCGATGATAGATATGCAGTCCCGCCTCAATGGTCTTTGGCGTACCCGTCGGGGCTGGCGGATTCATCTCGCGATGCGGCGGTTGAGGCATGCGCGGCAGCTTGTCGGTCCCGCCAAGCTTGAAGGCCAGCACGCGGTTGACATTGACCGGCACGCCCGAATCCGCGCCGAGCGCATAAGCTCCGCCCCAACCGACGGCGATTGCGACATACTGATCGCCATCGACCTCATAGGTCATCGGAGCGGCGACCACGCCGGACTGTGCGGGCGTCGACCAGATCATCTCGCCATTATCGGCCTTGTAGATCTCGATTTTGCCATCGGCCGTTCCTTCCACGACCAGATTTCCGGCAGTGGAGAGAACGCCGCCATTTCCGGGACCGATATGCTCGGCCCGCCAGGCCGCCGTCTGGGTCACCGGATTCCATGCGAGAAGCGAGCCGGTTGCCTTTGGCGCCGTGACCGGCCTGCCATTGTCGTCGACCGGCGTAACCGCCTCGAACATGATCCCGAGATTGCTTGCCAGCTTCTTGCGCTTGTAGTGCTTGTCCAGTTCGAAGGTGAAGGAGTTGTCCTGCGCCGGGATGTAGACAAGCTTGGTCATCGGATCAAACGACATCGGGTACCAGTTATGGGCGCCCATAGGCCCCGGAACCACCAGCGTCGGCTTGCCGCGTTCGTCATACCGGATACCCTTCGCGAAGACCGGCCGGCCGGTCGCCATATCGTATCCCTTGGCCCAGTTGACCTTGGCGAACGCCTTGATCGAGATGGGCTTTCCGGTTTCACGGTCGAGAACGAAGAAATAGCCGTTCTTCTGCGCGTGCAGCAGCACCTTGCGCGGCTTTCCGTCGATCGTCAGGTCCGCCAGGATCACGTTCTGGCAGGAGTCGAAGTCCCACTGATCGCCGGGCACTTCTTGATAGTGCCAGACATATTCGCCGGTATCGGCGTTCAGCGCTACGATCGACGACAGGAACAGATTGTCGCCCCCTTTCGGGCTTCTGATGCTGCGGGCCCATTCGGCGCCGTTACCGGTGCCGAAATAGATCAGATTCAATTCGGGATCGTAGGAGAAGGAGTTCCAGACGACACCGCCGCCGCCGTTCTTCCACCATTCGCCGGTCCAGGTTTTCGCGGCCGTTTCCATAGCCTTGTTCTCGAACCCGTCGGCCGGATTGCCAGGCACCGTGTAGAACCGCCAGAGCTGCTTGCCGGTTTCGGCGTCATACGCCGTGACATAGCCGCGCGCATCGTTTTCGCCGCCGGCATTGCCGATAATGACCTTGCCCTTCACGACAAGCGGCGCACCGGTGATCGCGTAGCCGCGCGACTTCTCGAAGGTCTGGGTCGACCAGATCTGCTTGCCGGTCTTGGCGTCGATCGCGATCAGGCGGCCGTCGAGCGTGCCGACATAGACCTTGCCTTCCCAAACGGCGACGCCGCGATTGACGAAGCCGCAGCAGACATGCAGCAGCCACGCGCCGTCCACTTCGGGATCGAACTCCCAGATCTTCTTGCCAGTCTTGGCGTTGAGCGCCAGAACCCGGCTCATATCGGTCGAGACATACATGACGCCGTCGACGACGACGGGCGTCGCTTCCTGACCGTGATTGTTGTTGCCGATATCGTAGTGCCAGGCCAGACCGAGATCGCCGATATTGCTGTCGTTGATCTGCTTCAACGGGCTGAAACGCCGGCCGCTATAGGTCCGGCCCGTGGTCAGCCAGTTGCCGGGTTCCTTATCCGCGTTGGTGAGCCGGGCGGCATCGACCATGGCCGGCCGGGTCGACGCCGGCGCTTGAGACGCCGTCTGGCTCGATGGAGTGCTCGATTGCTCGGAGCTTTTCTGCCCGTTCTGGCCACTACAGGCGGCCAGCGCCATAGCCACGGCGGCAGGCAGAAGAATCCGGTGCATGCGCGTCATGATAAGCTTTTCCCCTTGTCGGTTTGGACGGCGCAGCCGCCAGGCTCCCCGTCTTTCGTTAGGGGACGTTATTAATAACTTCGGCGAATTTCTCAACGATTTTCACGTCTCGAGCTCTCGCCAACCTCCGGCCGGACAACGCGCTTCTGCAGGACTTACTGATCCTTGCTCGCATTGGCTTGCGCGATCACATAGTCGCGAATGGCCGAGAGATCCGCGTGGGAGAGCTCCGATCCGAACGCGCCCATGCCGCCGGACTGCAGCGCGCCATCGGACGTGATGCTGAACCAGAGATCCTTGTCCGCCAGCGCGGCCGAGTAGCGCAGATCCGGCGTCAGCTGGCCGGCAACCGCCTTCGGCCCGTGGCACCCGGCGCAATAGCGGTGATATGTGTGCAGACCGGCCTCGATCGTCTTCGGCGTGCCGGTCGGCGCGGGCGGCGTGAGCTTGGGTTTCTCGACCTTGGGCAGCGCCGGCAGCGTGTCCGTGCCGCCGATCTTGAAGGCCAGCACCCGATTGACATTGACGGACACGCCGGACGGCATCATGAGAGGGACAAAACCGCCCCAGCCCGCATCGATCGCGATATATTGCTCGCCATCGACCTCGTAGCTGATCGGGGCGGCGACGATGCCGGTTTGAGCCGGCGACGACCAGATCATCTCACCAGTGTCAGCGCGATAGATCGCCAGGTTACCCTCGGCAGTGCCCTGGACGACCAGATTACCGGCCGTCGTGAGAATACCGCCATTGTTCGTCGCGGGATATTGGACCCGCCACGCTTCCTTCTGCGTGACGGGATTCCAGGCCAAAAGCGAGCCGGTCGATTTCGGCGGCGTGATCGCCTTGCCGTTGTCGTCCACCGGCGTCAGGGGCGACTGATCGACCCCCAGATTGCTCGTCAGCTTTCTCTGGGAGAAATTTTTCTGGAGCAAGAAGGTGAAGGACGATTCCTGCGCCGGGATATAGACGAGACCCGTACCGGGATTGAACGCCATCGGCTCCCAATTGTGAGCGCCGGCCGGTCCCGGGATGATCAATGTCGGCTTGCCGCGCTTGCCGTAGAGCGCCGCCTTGGTAAGGACGGGCCGGCCGGTCGCCATGTCATAGCCCTTGGTCCAGTTCACCTTTGCGAATGGCGCGATCGAGATCGGCTTGCCGGTCTCCCGGTCCAGCACGAAGAAGAAACCGTTCTTCTGCGCGTGCAGCAGGACTTTGCGTGGCTTTCCATCAATCGTCAGGTCGGCGAGGATCACATTCTGGCAGGAATCGAAATCCCATTGATCGCCGGGAACTTCCTGATAATGCCAGACATACTCGCCGGTATCCGCGTTCAGGGCGATAACCGAGGATACGAAGAGGTTGTCCTTGCCGCTTGGATCCCTCAGCTTCCGGGCCCATTGCACGCCGTTACTGGTGCCGAAATAGAGGAGATTCAGCTCCGGATCGTAGGAGAACGAGTTCCAGACGACACCGCCGCCACCGGCTTTCCACCACTCCCCGCTCCAGGTCTTGGCGGCCATTTCCATGGCCTTGCTCTTGAAGCCGTCGGCCGGATTGCCCGGCACGGTGTAGAAGCGCCAGGCCTGCTTGCCGGTATCTGCGTCATAGGCGGTGACATAGCCGCGCGCATCGTTCTCGGCCCCGGCATTGCCGATGATCACCTTGCCCTTGACCACGATCGGCGCGCCCGTGATCGCGTAGCCGCGCGATTTGTCGAAGGTCTGGGTCGACCATACCTGCTTGCCGGTCTTGGCATCGATTGCGATCAGACGGCCATCGAGCGTGCCGACATAGACCTTACCTTTCCAGACCGCCACACCGCGATTGACGAAGCCACAGCAGACATGGAGAAGCCAGCTACCGTCGACCTCGGGGTCGAACGACCAGATCTCCTTTCCGGTCTTGGCGTCCAGCGCCTTCACGCGGCTCAAATCGGTCGAGACATACATGACGCCGTCGACCACGATCGGCGTCGCTTCCTGGCCGTATTTGCCCTCTTTGATGTCGTAGTGCCAAGCGAGCCCCAACTGCTTGATATTGTCGGCGTCGATCTGCTTCAGGGGACTGTAGCGTTGCCCGCTATAGGTCCGGCCGTCCGACATCCAGTTGCCCGGCTCGGAATCGGCGTTGGTGAGCCGCGCCGCATCAACCATTGCCGGGCCGTTCGACGCCGGCGTCCGGGACGCCGTCTGGCTCGGCGGCGCGCTCGATTGCTCCGAGCTTTTCTCACCGCTGTTCTGACCGCCGCAGGCGGCCAGGGCGAGAGCTAAAGTGACAGGCAAAATGATCCGGTGCGAGCGCGGCATAAATCCCCCTCCTGAATGTCGCTGAGCATGGCGGATCGATTGACCCAGTCACGCACGATCCGGGGATACTACCAATAGAGCTATCGACTCTCCCACCGTTTTTTACGTCGGACCATGACCCGCCCGTCAGTCCATATAGGTCGCCTCAGCCCGGTAAAGCTCGTTGTAGTCAAGAAGATCGAAGATCTCAGCGACCGGGCTGACGCTCGTCTCGACGCAGGAGAGCGCCGCGCCGGCCCGAATGGCGCGGCAGACATCCCTCATGGCCCGGATAGACGCGCGCAGACTCTGATTGGCGCAAATCGCCATGGCAATCCCGGCCACCTCCAGATTGGCAAAGCTTTCCGAGCAATAGGTCGTCGGACAGGCGATGACTGGTGTCCGTCTCTTCCAGGCCCGGCAGAAGGCATAAATCTCCGAGGGATCCTTGCGCTTGGAGTGAATGAAGATTGCATCGGCCCCGGCCTCGGCATAGGCGGCACAGCGATCCAGCGTCTCGGACAAGGATCGCCCCGCGATAAACCCTTCGGCCCGCGCGACGATCAAAGGTCCCTCATTTCCGATCGCATCCCGCCCCGCTTTGAGTTTGCCGCAAAATTCACCGACCGCCGCCAGATGCTGAGCCGACCGGGCGAAGGAGTTCCTTTTGGGAAAGACTTTGTCTTCGATCACCACGCCGGCGACGCCCATTCGGGCAAGACGCCCCAGAATCAATCTAAAGTTGTTAAAGTCTCCATAGCCGCTGTCGCCATCGAGCAAGATCGGCGTGGCGACCCTGTCGACCATGAAGGCCAGATCGTCGATAACCTGACTCCAGGACAACTCGTTGGCATCGTGAAGTCCATGCACCGAGGAGAGACTGAGACCGGAGGCCCAAATGACCGGGAAACCAGACCGGTCGGCGATCAAAGCGGACAGTGCGCTGTGAGCCTCCATGGCCAGCGCCATGCCGTTCGACCCCTTGACGATCCTGTTCAATTGCCGGGATGCGTTCATGCCGTCCCACTCCCAAATAGGTATACTCGTTATACGAGCATACTATCGAGTGCGGGCAAAGATCGTCAACCGACGGTTTAACTGCTTCGGGTCCGACGACGTTGCGCGGGACGAAAGAAAACGGGGACAGCTTTCGCCGCCCCCGTTTCACGAGACTTTATCGGCCTATGACGGCTACGCCTTGATCATCGGCAGCCGGTAGACGCGTTTGCCGGTCAGGCGGAACAGCGCATTGCCGACAGCCGGCGCAATCGGCGGAACGCCGGGTTCGCCGATACCGCTCGGACGCTCATGCGACGCCATGATATAGACTTCGACCTTCGGCATATCCTCGATGCGCAGAAGCTTGTAGGTGTCGAAATTCTTTGTCAGCACCACGCCCTTTTCCATCTTGATGTCGCCGTAAAGCGCCGCCGTCAGGCCGAATCCGACGGCGCCGTCGACCTGCGCCTTGACGATGTCGGGGTTGACGACTTGCCCGCAATCCACCGCCGCGACGACACGCTCCACCTTCGGAGTACCATCCTTCTTCAAGGACACCTCGACGATCTCGCAGACACGCGTGCTGAAGGACATCACATAGGCCATGCCGAAGGCGCGTCCTTCCGGCAAAACCCGGCCCCAGCCGGCTTTCTCCGCGGCGAGTTCGATCACGGCCTTGCCGCGCTCGTCCTTCATCATATCGAGGCGGGCCTGAACCGGATCGCGGCCGCCGGCATACAGCATCTCGTCCAGCCACATCTCGCGGGAATAGGCCGTATGCGTATTACCGACCGACCGCCAGGCCAGGGTCGGCACGCCTGCCTCGGCCATATGGTAGTCGACCGACACGTTCGGGAATTCGTAGGGCATTTCGTGAGCACCCTCGACCGCCAGCGGGTCGACGCCATGCTGCACCATCATGCCGAGAAACGTACCCTTCACGAAGGACTGGCCGACAAGCGTGTTTTCCCAGCCGACGATATTGCCCTTCTCATCAATCCCGCCGCGCATCTTGTGAACGAACAGCGGCCGGTAATAGCCAGCCGTCGTATCGTCCTCGCGGGTGTAGGCGAGCTTGATCGGATGCTTCTCGCCGCTCGCCTTCAGGATCATGGCGGAGTCCACATCGAGATCGGCGACGAAATTGCCGCGCCGGCCGAAACCGCCACCAGCAAGCAACGTCTTGATCGTCACGTCGTCGGGCTTCACGCCCAAAGCCTCGGCGATACGCCCCTGCTCCACACTCTGCATCTGCGTACCGGCATGAACGTGATACTTTCCGTCGCTACCCCGCTCGATGATGTAGTCGAGCGGCTCCATGCAAGCATGAGCCAGATAGGGGAAGACGAAGGTCGCCTCGAATTTCTTGCTCGCTCCGTCGATCGCCTTGGCCGAATCTCCCTTTTTCTCGACCTGAGCGCCCGGCTTCCGGGCCATAGCCGTGAAGTCTGCGATGATCTCTTCCGTGCCGCGCATTTCGGCTTTGGAATCGTCCCATTCGACCGTCAGCGCCTCCCGTCCTTTCATCGCGGGATACATGCCGGTCGCGAGAACTGCGACGCCCTTCGGAATTTCGACCACATCGACAACGCCCTTGACCTTCCTGGCTTCGGTGGCGTCGAACGACTTCACCTTGCCGCCGAACCGGGGCGACCGCGCGACAACGGCGGTCAGGGCATCGGCGCGATAGGTATCAATCGTATAGGTCGCCGTACCGCGCGACTTGGCAACGGAATCGACCTTGGTCAGATGCGTCCCGATCAGTTTGTACTCATTGGGATCTTTGAGCCGCACCTCTTTCGGCACCGGCATCTTGGCGGCCGCCTCAGCGAATTCACCAAAGCTCCCCTTCTTGCCCGAGGCCTTATGCATGATCACGCCCTTGGAGACCGTGATCTCGTCAGCAGAAACCTTCCATTTCTCGGCCACCGCGGCGATCAGCATATGCCGGGCATTGGCGCCGACCATGCGATACTGATCCCAGGAATTCGGGATGCTGCTGGACCCGCCCGTACCCTGCATACCAAGCATCAGATGCACATAAATCTTGACATTGACCGGTGCGGATTCGACCCGGACCTGGCTCCAGTCGGCGTCCATCTCCTCGGCGATCAGGGTCGCAAGGCCCGTATAGATGCCCTGCCCCATCTCCGTATGTTTGGAGATCACCGTCAGGGTGTTATCCGGCGCGATACGCAGGAAGAAGTTCGGCGCGACGCTCGGCGGCTCGCGCATGGCGAATTGGGCCTGCGCACCTTTCATCGGCACATAGAACCCGATGATGAGGCCGGCGCCCGCCAGCGACATGCCCTTCAGAACGGAGCGGCGGTCCGGCGAGGAGCGAAGATCGATCATGTTGTTCATTGTGTTTCTCCCGACGCCGCACCCGCCTCGGCTTGACGGGCATCCGTATTGCCCGCGGCCTCATGGATCGCGGCCCGGATGCGGTTGTAGGTGGCGCAACGGCAGGCGTTCCCACCCATCGCGTCATTGATCTGCTGGTCGGTCGGCTTGGGTATTTCGCTCAACAGAGCCACCGCCGACATGATCTGGCCGGACTGGCAATAGCCGCATTGGGGAACGTCCAGCGCCACCCAGGCCTTCTGGACGGCCTCGGCCGTCGGGCCGGCCAATCCCTCGATCGTGGTGATGTCGACGTCGCCCACGCTGCCGACCGCGGTGATGCACGAGCGCACCGGCATGCCGTTCATATGAACCGTACAGGCGCCGCATTGGGCGATGCCGCAGCCGAATTTCGTGCCGGTCAGCCGAAGCTCGTCCCGGATGACCCAGAGCAGCGGGGTGTCGGGATCGACATCGACCTCGCGCACCTCGCCATTGATCTTGATTTGCATGCCGAAAGCCTCCTTCCCGCGATGGGGCAGTCTCAGACGTTAATAATGATCATATCACCCTGCGCGGGCGCTGCAAAAGACCGGCTTGCCATGACCCGAAATGCAAGCGTCCGCCCCGGCATCTTCGGGGCGGACGCAGTGACCTGATCTGACAGCGTTTTATTCGGCCGCCTGTTTCTTGGCTCTCGCGCCGACCGTGATCGGATCGTCGAACTTGATCACGAACATGCTGATCGCCGAGACCAGCAGCGGGATCGCAAACAGATAGAAGAGCGTCGTGATCGTGAAGTTGAAGTCCAGCAGGATGCCGGCCAGTGCCGGACCGATGATGGCGCCGGCGCGCCCGAAGCCGATCGCCAGAGCAACGCCGGAATTCCGGATATCGGCCGGATACATCCGCGCGGACGTGGAATAGAGCCCGCTGACGACACCGAGAAGAGCAAAGCCGATGACGCTGCACGCCGTATACATGCCGATGAGATTGGCGCCCACGAAACCGAACAGGACCATGCCGACCACGCCAAGGAGGAGGAAGCCCCTCGTCATGACGCGCAGGCCCACCATGGTCGAGAAGTAGCCGACGGAAAGGCCACCCGCCACACCGAACAGATTGATCCAGAAATTGCCGTAGACGCCCTGCCCGCGCGTGAAACCGTACTGGACGATGATGTCCGGCACCCAGTTCAGGACGAAATAGAGCGTCATGAAATAGAAGAAGAAAGCGGTCCAGAGGATGATGGTGTGCGCCGTGAACGGCTTTTTGACGATTGCCATCACCGCCGTCGAATTTTCCAGATGCGGGGCTGGCGCAGGTACAGGTGGCAAGGCATCGAGCGTGGCCCGGCCCATCTTCTTCAGCGTCGCGTTGATCTTCGTCAACGCATTCGCCGGGCGCTTGATCAGATAATAATCGATCGATTCCGGAACCCAGAACAGCACGACGATGATCATGGCGCCGGAGAGCACACTGGCCGCGAGGAAGACCGACTGCCAGCCGTGGGCCTCAATCAGCCAAGCCGCGATCGGCGAACTGACGACGCCGCCCGCCGGGTAGCCCATATGCATGCAACTCAAGGCGAGGTTCTTGTATTTCTCGGGGGCATATTCCGCGACCATGGTGTTGGTGCTGGCCAGAATTCCGCCGATGCCGAGGCCCGTGATGATGCGCATGATCATCAGCGTCGGTACCGTGTTCGTATAAGCCGTGGCGATCATACCGACGGTCATGACGATCAGATTGACCAGCAGCGCCGGGCGGCGGCCGATATAATCGCCGATCGGACCCAGAACGAGCGCGCCGACGGCCATGCCGATCAAGCCGGCGCTGAACACGATCCCGAGTTCGGTCGAGGAGATGTGCCAGGCCCGGGAAATTACGGGAGCGGTATATGAGATCGACAGCACGTCTATGCCATCGATCGCGTTCAAGACGACACAGCTTGCGATGATAATGATTTGCAGCGTGCTGATGCGCCCGCTTCTAATCTGCGCGGTTAATTCGGAACTCAAGTCCCCCTCCCCGACAAAATTGCTTCCCCATAGCCAATATCGCCCCCATTTCTATGGGGCCGATAGTCGACTTAAAGTGAAATGCTAACTCAATCAACTGTCCTTCGCCAATCGGAAGAGTCTCGCAACGCCTCAGCGAAGGAATTAGGAATCCATCACGTGGTATAAGTGACTTTTTTGGTGATACGACCTTGGGATTTGAATTTACATGAAGTTGCCCTTTCCCCGGACGCGGACCGCAAGGATCGGTCTTATTGCCGTGGTGGCCATCGCTGTTGGCGCCGGCGTATGGCGGTATTACGCCAAACAAGCCGATAATAAGCAGCAAATCGAGACGGCGACGATCGACCGGGGCGAAATTAGGAAAATCGTCTCAACGTCGGGATCGGTGGAAGCGGTCGTGACCGTCGATGTCGGCTCCCAAGTGTCGGGCCAGATCTCGGAACTGTATGCCGACTACAACTCGCCGGTTAAGAAAAACCAGGTGATCGCCCAGATCGATCCCCGCATCTACGAGACGCGGGTCGAGCAGGCCAAGGCCAATCTCGTGGTGGCGAAGGCGTCGGTAGACGTTCAGAAGGCGAATATCTCCAAGGCCAAGGCCAATCTCGTGCAGGCCCAGCGCAATGTCGACCGCAGCAGGGAACTCGCCAAGCGCGGCAACGTCTCGGCCGCGGCTCTGGACACGGCGGTTGCGCAGTTCGAATCCGCCAAGGCCGACGTCGAAACGGCCAACGCGCAGCTCAAAAACGCCCAAGCCAACGTCACCCAGGCGCAGGCCGCACTCGAATCCGCCCAGATCGACCTGGAACATACCAAGATCCGGTCTCCCATCGACGGCACTGTCATCAAACGCAGCGTTTCGGTTGGCCAAACCTTGACCGCCGGCTTCCAGACGCCCGACCTGTTCCAGATCGCCCAGGATCTGACCAAGATTCAGATCGAAGCGGCCGTCGACGAAGCGGATATCGGCGGGGTCAAGGACGGCGATCAGTCCAGCTTCACGGTCGACGCCTATCCCCAGCGCCGGTTCGACGGCACGGTGAAGCAGGTCCGGCTTGCCCCGACAGACGAATCCAATGTCGTCACCTATACCGTGATCATCGGCGCAGAAAACCCTCGGCGGTCCCTGTATCCCGGCATGACCGCCAATGTCGAAATCGTGACCGGCAACGCCAGCAACGCCTTGCGCGTCCCGAACACCGCTTTGCGCTTCCGGCCTCCCGAGGCATGGGCGGCGTCCGTCGCCAAGAACTTCCGGGATAACAACCGCGGCGGCTTCGGCGGCCAGCAAGGTGATGCCCCTGGCGGCCAGGGCGCCGACCGTATGAGCCGGATGTTCGAAAACCTGCCTTTCAAGCTTACCGACACGCAGAAGTCGGCGATCGAAAAGGACATGCGTGACGTCTTCAAAAGCATGCGGGAGCGGCTGCAGAACAGTGGTCAGAACCCGCTGGGCTTTGGCCGCGGCAACAATTTCGATGAAATTCGCAAGCAGATCCAGGCGCAACGCGACAACATCATGCGCCGGCATCTCACCGACGACCAGTATCAGAAATACGCCGCTTATCAGGAGAAGCAGGAGTCGATCGTACGCGGGACTCTCTGGGTCTTGACGGAAAACGGCAAACCGGAGCCGCGGCGGGTTCAGCTGGGCATTAGCGACGATCGCTTTACCCAGATTGTGGATACCGACCTCAAGCCGGGCGATAAAGTCATCACGCGGGTGACCGAGGCATCGGATCGATGAGCGTCGTGGAAAAGATCATCTCTTCCTCCCCGCGGCCGTCAACCGCGCAATCGATCATTTCCTGCCAGTCGGTCACAAAAGAATATGTGACCGGCAGCGTTCGGGTTCAGGCCCTGCGAGGTGTGACGATTGAGATCGGAAAGGGCGAATTCGTCGCCGTGATGGGGCCGTCCGGATCCGGCAAGTCGACCTTCATGAACATGGTCGGGGCGCTCGACACGCCGACCTCCGGCCAGATTCTGATCGACGGCAACGACATCGCGCAGATGACGTCGGACGAACTGGCCGAACTCAGAAACGAGACGATCGGCTTTGTTTTCCAGCAATTCAATCTCCTGTCCCGGACGAGCGCGCTGGATAATGTCCGCCTGCCCCTGCTCTATGCACGGGACAGGCCGGAAGATGCGGAGCAGCGCTGCGAGGAGGCTCTCAAGACGGTCGGGTTGGGCGACCGCATGGATCACCATCCGTCCCAGCTTTCCGGCGGCCAGCAGCAACGCGTCGCGATCGCCCGAGCGCTCGTAAACCGGCCCAAAATCATTCTGGCGGACGAACCGACCGGCGCGCTGGACACCCAGACCTCGGCCGAGATCATGGAGTTCTTCACCAATTTGAACCGGAGCGGAATCACCATCGTTCTGGTGACTCACGAGCCGGACATCGCCGATTACGCCGCCCGCCAGATCCATTTCCGGGACGGCAATGTGGTGGAGGACCGCCGCAAATGAGCATCGTCGAGATACTCAAGATCGCCCTGAGCGCCTTGCAAGCCAACAAGATGCGCTCGTTCCTGACGATGCTTGGCATCATCATCGGCGTCGCGTCGGTGATCGTCATGGTGTCGATCAGCGCCGGCGCGAGCTCGCAGATCGAAAAGGTCGTGGCGTCGCTCGGCACCAATCTTCTGACCGTCTTCCCCGGCGCCGATTTCCGCGCCCGCCGCGAAGGCGCGGGAAGCGCGAAGCCGCTCTCCGAGGGCGACGTCGACGCCATCCGGAAACTTCCCGATGTGATCGCCGTGTCGGGCACGCTCGGCGCATCGGCACAACTCGTATATGGCAACGTCAACTGGTCGACCCAGGTCAACGGCGTGCATGCCGACTACTTCTCGATCCGCGAGTGGAAAACCAAGGAAGGAAACGAGTTCGACGCTCAGCAGGTCCGCGCCGGCGCCAAGGTCGCCGTTCTCGGCTCGACCACGGCGAAACAGCTCTTCGGCGGCTCGGATCCCGTGGGTGCCCGCATTCGGATCAATCGCGTGCCCTTCACGGTGATCGGCGTCCTGGAAACCAAAGGGCAGTCGGGTTTCGGACAGGATCAGGACGACACGGTCATCATTCCCATATCGACAATGCGTAACCGGATCCGGGGCAAGGACGAAACCGTGCCGAACAATGTCGGGACGCTGCAGGTCCAGATCGACAGCGCGAAAGATCTCGGACGGGCGCAGAACGAAATCACCGATCTTCTCCGCGAGCGGCGCAAGATAGGCCCCGGCGAGCAGAACGATTTCATGATCGGTAACCGCGCCGAATTCATTCGGGCCCGCACCCAGACCCTGAACACCATGAGCCTGCTGCTCGCAGCGACCGGTGGCGTGGCCCTGATCGTCGGTGGCATCGGAATCATGAACATCATGCTGGTGTCCGTGACCGAACGAACCCGCGAGATCGGCCTCCGCATGGCGATCGGCGCCCGCCAGAAAGTGATTCTGGCTCAGTTCCTCGGTGAAGCGACGACGCTTTGCCTTCTTGGCGGCTTGATCGGCATCCTGCTCGGCGTCTCGATATCGGCCGCAATGGCGTTTATTGGCAGTTGGCCGATCACAGTCGATCTTTGGACGATTCTGATGGCCATAGCGGCCTCGGCCTTTGTCGGGATCTTCTTCGGCTATTATCCGGCGAGGAAAGCCTCGCTGCTGAACCCGATCGAAGCCCTGCGCTACGAATAACCGTCATCCCGCCTCCATCACGACCCAGATATACTGTGTCGCGCGTTCGCCGCGGGCAGTTGCTGTCCATGTTATCGTGGTCACCGCTCCGAAACGCCAACGATTCAATGGGGGTGAGCGTGAGCAGGAACATCCTCGATCTGTATGAGCCGCTGAACACGCTGAAGCCGGTCGCGCCGGGTGTCTGGATCGCGGACGGACCACAGGTTCTTTTCAATTATTTTCACCTGATGAAGATCCCGTTTTCGACCCGGATGACGGTCGTGAAGCTGAAAACGGGCGATCTTTGGGTTCATTCGCCGATAAGCCTGACGCCCGATCTCAAGGCGGAAATCGTCGCGCTTGGACCTGTCCGCGCCCTGATCTCGTCCAACCAGATCCACACGACTTGGCTGGCCGACTGGCAGGCCGCCTTCCCGGACGCCGCGATCTTTGCCGCGCCCGGCTCGGCGAAACGCCTCGCTCAGGCCGGTGCGGCCGCCAAAAAGGATCTTGGAACCGGCGCCGAGGCCCTATGGCGCGGCGAGATCGATCAACTTGTGATCCAAGGCTCCTACATGGCCGAAGTCGAATTCTTTCATCGCCCGACGCGCACGCTCATTCTCACCGACCTGATAGAAAACTTCGAGCCGAGCCGCATCCACAGCCGCTTCTGGCGTGTCATGATGAAGTGGTTCCAGGCGACCGATCCTGACGGGTCCCTGACCAAGGATCTGCGAGCGACATTCGGCGGCAAATACCGGGCGGGCCTGAAGGACGCCGTCGAAACCATGATCTCATGGCAGCCGGAGCGGATCGTCATTTCGCACGGGCGATGGTATGAAAAAGATGGCGTGGCCGAACTTCGCCGAGCGTTCCGCTGGCTTCTGGATTAAGAGAAATCCGCCGCAACGCGCATATTTGATCTGTTGCCGTACCGCTTTTCATTCGTAAGATCATAGACGGCTGGCTTCCGGCCGACTTGGGGGGACCATGTCAGACGGGACCGACACCTCATGGCAATACACATAGCGCTTACCCATGAGACGACATACCGCTACCAACATCCGATAAGCCTGGGCCCCCAGATTATCCGGTTGCGGCCGGCGCCCCATTGCCGTACCCGCGTGCTCAGCTATTCCCTCGACATCCAGCCGTCCGAACACTTCCTGAACTGGCAGCAGGACCCTCACAGCAACTATCTCGCGCGCCTCGTCGTCCCCGAGAAAACCGACCTGTTCTCGATCAAGGTCGGCCTCGTGGCGGAAATGGCGGTCTACAACCCGTTCGACTTCTTCCTCGAGCCGGCGGCCGAAAATTTTCCGTTTGCCTATGATCCACGCGTCAGGAAGGAACTCGAGCCTTATCTCGAAACCGAGGACGTCGGCCCGCTTCTGGGCGAATGGCTTGCGGGCGTCGACCGGTCGCCGGAGCGGATGATCGACTTCCTGGTCGGCCTCAATCAGCGGCTGCAGCGGGATGTCGGCTATGTCATCCGCATGGAAGCCGGCGTTCAGAGTTGCGAGGAAACGCTCCGGTCCCATAAGGGATCCTGCCGCGATTCCGCCTGGCTCCTCGTTCAGATCCTGCGCAATCTCGGCCTCGCGGCCCGCTTCGTCTCCGGTTATCTGATCCAGCTCGCGCCGGACGTGAAATCGCTCGACGGACCTTCGGGCCCGGAAGAGGACTTCACCGATCTCCACGCCTGGGCCGAAGTCTATCTGCCGGGCGCGGGCTGGGTCGGTTTCGATCCGACATCGGGGCTGGTCGCGGGCGAAGGTCATCTACCGCTCGCCGCCGCGCCGCACTACGTAAACGCGGCGCCGATCACCGGCATGACCGAACCGGCCGAGGTCGATTTCGGATTCTATATGGCGGTGAACCGGATCTATGAATTGCCCCGGGTCACCAAGCCTTACAGCGAGGATCAATGGCGCGAGATCGATGCGCTCGGCCATCAGATCGACGCCCGGCTGGAAGCCGGCGATGTTCGCCTCACCATCGGCGGCGAGCCGACCTTCGTCTCGATTGATCATGTCGACGAGGCGGAATGGAATACGGAGGCCGTCGGGCCGACCAAACGGGCGCTGGCCGCGACGCTGATTCACCGGCTGAGAGACCGTTTCGCGCCGAACGGATTGCTGCATTTCGGGCAAGGCAAATGGTATCCGGGGGAATCCCTGCCGCGCTGGGCTTTCGCATTATATTGGCGGGGCGACAGGCAACCACTCTGGCGCGACGCATCGCTCGTGGCGGACGAGGTAACGGCGGAAGCGCCAGACCTGCCCAAAACACAACAATTCATGGAAGGCCTCGCCACCAATCTCGGCATCGCCAAAGACCATGTCATGCCCGCCTTCGAAGACCCCCTTCCTTATATCGCCAAGGAGCAACAACTCCCCGACAATGTGGACCCGTTCGATTCCAAACTCGAGGATCCGGAGGAACGGACCCGGCTCGCCCGCGTGTTCGAACGCGGGCTCGGCGAACCGGTCGGCTTCGTACTGCCGGTACAACGCTGGAATGCACCGGACCACGGCGGCTGGCGCAGCGAATTCTGGAAGACCCGGCGCGGCCGCGTCTTCCTTGTGCCGGGCGACTCCCCGATCGGCTATCGCCTGCCGCTCGGCTCCCTGCCCCATATGCCACCGGCATCCTACCCTTACTATTTCCCGATGGATCCCTTCGCGCCGCGCGGACACCTGCCCGCACCGGACGAACCGCCGATCGACGAGCCGGACATAAGCCACGGCTCCGGACCGGCCCGGGAAATGGCCCTCCGGGCGCAGGAGCGGCATGACGACAGTTCGGCTCAAACCGTCGTTGAGCAGGAACTCAATTCGATCGATGGCTCCGTGCGGACGGCCATCGCCGTCGAACCGCGTGACGGCCGGATCTGCGTCTTCCTGCCGCCGACCGAATCCGCTGACGACTATGTCGACCTGATCGACGCCATCGAGAAAACCGCAGAGGATTTGAAGCAACCGGTCCATGTCGAAGGCTATTCGCCACCGCATGACGACCGCCTGAACGTTATCAAGGTGACGCCGGACCCGGGCGTGATCGAGGTGAACGTACAGCCGGCCTCCTCCTGGCCGGAACTCGTGAACAACACCGAAATCCTCTACGAGGAAGCCCGGCTCTCGCGCCTCGGCACCGAGAAATTCATGGTCGACGGGCGGCATACCGGCACGGGCGGCGGCAATCATCTGGTCGTCGGCGGCAAGACAC
This sequence comes from uncultured Alphaproteobacteria bacterium, assembly GCA_963821875.1. Taxonomy (GTDB): domain Bacteria; phylum Pseudomonadota; class Alphaproteobacteria; order CAVTAV01; family CAVTAV01; genus CAVTAV01. The sequence goes on along the minus strand of CAWGFE010000002.1, from coordinate 2,145,763 downwards.
CGGCCGACAGCCCGTTCCTGCGCCGGCCGGATCTTCTGCGCAGCCTCGTCACCTACTGGCAGAACCATCCTTCGCTGTCCTATCTGTTCTCCGGCCTGTTCATCGGTCCGACGAGTCAGGCCCCGCGGATCGACGAAGCGCGCCACGATGCGCTCTACGAGCTTGAGATCGCGTTTGCCCAAATACCCGATCCGGCCAAGGGCGAGACGATGCAGCCATGGCTGGTCGACCGGCTGCTGCGCAATCTGCTTGTCGATGTCACCGGCAATACCCATCGGACGGAGATCTGCATCGACAAACTCTATTCGCCGGATGGTCCGACGGGACGATTGGGTCTGGTCGAGTTCCGGGCGTTCGAGATGCCGCCGCACGCACGCATGAGCCTGACGCAACAACTGCTCCTGCGGGCCTTGATCGCGCGGTTCTGGGACGCGCCCTATACCAAACCGCTGGTCCGCTGGGGCACGGCCCTCAACGACAAATTCATGCTGCCGTTCTTCGTGTGGGAAGATTTCCGGGACATGTTGCGCGACATGCGCGAGGCCGGCTTCACTCTCAAGGACGACTGGTTCGCGGCCCATTTCGAATTCCGCTTCCCCCACTATGGCGAGGTTCAGCGGGATTCGGTCAAAGTCGAGCTGCGCCAGGCTCTGGAACCGTGGCACGTTCTCGGTGAGGAAGGCGCAATCGGCGGCACGGCGCGCTATGTGGACTCGTCGGTGGAACGGCTTCAAGTGCTCGTATCCGGCTTGACCGAGGGCCGACACGCGATTGCCTGCAATGGCCGCCGCGTCCCGCTTCACCCGACCGGCACGAACGGCCAGTCGGTCGCAGGCGTCCGTTTCAAGGCGTGGAAACCGCCCCGCGCGCTGCACCCGACAATTCCCGCCCATGCACCGCTGACATTCGACGTGGTCGACGAATGGAACGATCGGTCCCTTGGCGGCTTCACCTATCACGTGGCCCATCCCGGCGGCAGGAGCTACGAAACCTTCCCCGTCAACTCGTTCGAAGCGGAGAGCCGCCGGCTGGCTCGATTCTTCGATCTCGGCCATACGCAGGGCCGGATAACGCTGCCTTCGGAAGAAAAAAATCCATATTTCCCAATGACTTTGGATTTGAGACGGGGTTAAGCGCGAATTAATGCCGGATTACCGATTTTCTGATATGAGTCTCGTGGTTCACGGTTTAGTGACCGCGTTGGTCCTGATTTAGGGATGACCGTCCGAATGGACCTCTCCTCCGCAGCGATGTCGCAAGCGCCGTTTTCAAGCATGCGACAGGTCTCGGCCGAGTACCGGCCGAACCCGGACGCCTTTGACGAGATGATGACGCCGCAAGGCGACATCCGCCCGCACTGGCAACCCTTTATTTCCTGGCTTCAGAATTTGCCGGCCGACGAGTTGGAACGGCGCTGGAGCCGGGTCGAACGGATTCTGTTCGAAAACGGCCTGGCGTTCAGCGCGACGGTCGAGCCACAGTCCACCGCACGAAACTGGTCTCTCGATGCGATTCCGCTGATCCTGCCGCAGCAGGAGTGGCGCCAGCTCGAAGCCGGGCTGGTCCAGCGGGCGCGCCTCCTGAATGCCTTGCTGGCCGATCTTTATGGTCCACAGCGGCTGCTCCTGGACGGCACTCTTCCTGCCGCTTTGGTGTATGGCAATCCGCAGTTCCTGCGACCGTGCCATAATATCGAGGCCCGCGACGGCATATTCCTGAACTATTACGCGGCGGATCTCGGCCGCTCGCCCGACGGCAAGTGGTGGGTGCTAAATGATCGATGCCAGGCGCCAGAAGGTGGCGGTTTCGCGCTCGAAAACCGGATTGCGATGTCCCATGGCTTTCAGGAGCAATTCCGGGACAATAACGTCCAGCGTCTTGCCGCCTTTTTTCTCGCCATGCGCGACGGCCACATGTCGCTCGTCGGTCATGACAATCCGCGTGTCGTGGTGCTGACGCCGGGCCCGTCCCGGTCGAATTACATGGCGCACAGTTATCTGTCCCGCTATCTCGGCTATACCCTCGTGGAAGGCGCCGACCTGACCCTGCGCGACAATCGGGTTTATCTGAAGACACTCGACGGGTTGAAGCTCGTGGAGGTGCTGCTGCGCTGGGTGGCAAGCGACGCCTGCGACCCGCTCGAACTGCGAGCCGATTCAGGCTTTGGAGTGCCCGGCCTCGTTCACGCGGCCCGCGCCGAAAACGTCGCCTGCGCGAACTCGCTCGGCTCCGGCCTGATCGAAAGCGAAGCGCTCATGGCGTTCCTGCCCTCGCTGTGCCAGCGGCTACTCGGGGAAGACCTGATGCTTCCGTCGATCGCGACCTGGTGGTGCGGTCATCCGGATCCCCAGAAATACGTGCTCGACAATCTCGACAGTCTCTATGTCAAACGGGCCTACGAGCGCCGCTCGATCCGGCAGGCGACCTCCGCCACGCCGACGATGGAAGACGGCGTCGACCGCGAGACGTTCGCTCAACGCATTCGCGAGCGCGGCTTCGATTATGTCGCCAAGGAGCCGATGACCCTGTCGACCACGCCGTCCTGGATCGACGGCCGCCTGCAGCCGGCGCCCGTCATCCTGCGGACATTCGTCTCCTATACCGGCGACGGCTACACCGCCATGCCGGGTGGATTGGCGCGGATCTCCGCGACCAGCGATTCCCGGGACACGGCGCTTCAGTATGGCGGCGGCACCAAAGATACATGGATCGTCTCCGAGGAACCCGTGCCTCAGGCCACGGCGGCCCAACGCGCGCGCCTTGGCGTCGTGGAGCTGCGCCGCACCGGCAAGGACCTGCCGAGCCGCGCGGCCGATAATCTGTTCTGGCTGGGCCGATATGCCGAACGCGCGGAGGATACGATGCGCGTCCTCAACAGCGTCATGGCCCGACTGATCGAAGATAGCCGCATGATCGACGACCTGCCGGCCATGCAGCGGGTGCTTGGGCCACTCGCCGAAAAGGCCAAGCTGGGCAAACCCGCCGATAGACCGGACAAACCGGTTCTGAAAGGCGATATCCGGAGCCTTCTGGCTCATCTCATGTATGACAAGGAAATCCCGTTCGGCTTGTCGGAAACACTAGCCAGTCTCCAGCGCACGGCCACATTGGCCCGCGACCGCCTTTCGGTCAGCGCATGGTGGACCTTACGGCGGCTCGCGCCGGACCAGTTTCCGCCGCCGTCCCAAGCGCCGCAGAGCGTCGACACGCTCGACGCCGCAGCCGCCATCGACACGCTCGAAGAAGGCCTTCAGACGCTCTCGGCCTTCAGCGGGCTGGAAATGGAGAACATGACGCGGAGTCATGGCTGGCGCTTCCTCGACATGGGCCGCCGGATCGAACGCGGTTTCCATATCGTGGAGATCCTCCAGGGCCTGCTCGGCGGTGGCGACCCGGACGAAGACGGTAGTCTGGTGCTGCTGCTCGAACTCGCCGACAGCATCATGACCTACCGCGCCCGCTATGCGGCGACGCCCTTCGTCACGCCGGTGCTCGATCTTCTGCTGCTCGACGAGACCAACCCGCGCTCGGTTGCGTTCCAGGTGGCGGCGCTGGCCGAACATATCGAGCAACTGCCGCGGGATTCGAACCGGCCGATGCGTGCGCCGGATCAGCGCGTCGTGATGGCCGTGCTCACCGATCTGCGGCTTTCGGACGCCATTACCCTGTCGGAGACGACGCGGCGCAAGCACCGCAAGCAACTCGAGGATCTGCTGGACCGGGTATCGACGGCGCTCGGCGCATTGTCCGAAATTCTGACACGGACCTATTTCAGCCATGCCGACGAGGCCCGCGAGGCGATCACCGGGCATCGCATCGGAGCGCCTCTATGATCTTCGACGTCACCCACCAGACGACCTACCGCTACAGCCAGCCGGTGTCGGTCTCGCACCACCTGTTTCATCTTTCGCCGCGGACGACGAGCCGGCAGATCTGCCACCGGAGCGCGCTCACCGTCACGCCCGGCCCGTCCGTCAACGAGTCCGGCCACGACTTCTTCGGCAATCCGATCACATTCGTCGCCCTCCAGACCCAGCATAAGGAACTGACGATCCAGTCCCGCAGCGTCGTCGAGGTCAGCCCGCCGTCGACGCCGATGCCCGAGACGACCATGCCCTGGGATCAAGTCTACGATACCGTCGAGAAGGACCGTTCGCCGCTCGGGTTGCAAGTGTTGCAATTCGCGTATGAGTCCCCGTTCACCAACGGCGATGCCGAGATCATGAACTACGCCCGGGCATCGTTTCCGCCGGGGCGGCCCATTCTGGAAGCCGCGCTCGACCTTACTCAACGGATCTACAGCGAATTCAAATATGAGGGCGGCGCGACTACCGTCACGACGACCGTGGATGAGGTGTTACGGCTGAAACGGGGTGTCTGTCAGGATTTCGCGCATCTCGAGATCGCCTGCTTCAGGGCCATGCGGCTGCCCGCGCGCTATGTCAGCGGATACCTGCTGACCAAGCCGCCCGAAGGCAAGGAAAAGCTGATCGGCGCCGACGCTTCCCATGCCTGGTTATCGATATGGTGTCCGGGCTATGGCTGGGTGGATCTCGATCCCACCAACAATGTCGTCCCGACAGACGAGCATGTCCTGCTCGCCTGGGGGCGCGACTATAGCGACGTCAGCCCCGTGAACGGCGTCATTTTCGGGGGCGGCGACCATGTCGTCGACGTTGCCGTCGATGTCCGATCACTACCGGATACGGGCGTTTCCACAGCCCGTTGAGCGGCGTCGGTCGGAGCTCTGCTCCCTCACCGTCTCTTCCTGCGGAGTCAGAGAGGTCACGGTGACGGCCCGGCGGATGGGCTCCCCGATCACGAAAACCGCAAGACCGGCCAGGATGCCGGGCATGCCCTCGTAGATCGCTTCCTGAAGCCCGAATTGCCGCCAGATCAGGGCGGTCGCAACACCGGCGATCATCATGGAAAGCGATAGAATCTCGTTCGGATGGCCGCGCAGCGCATAGACCAGAAGTAGCGGCGCAAAAGCCGACGCCATGACGGACCACGACAGGATTACGAGGCTGAAAACGCTCTGGGTCTGATTGAGAGCGATGGCGAGAGCCAGAAGCGTTACCGCGAGTGTCCCGATCTTCACCATCTTCGTCGACTTGAAGACCTTCGGGAAAAGATCATGGGTCAATGCCGCCGAGCAACTGAGAATCAGCGAATCCGCCGTGGACATCGTGGCGGCGAAAATGCCGGCGAGGATCATCCCGACGGCGAGCGGCGGCAAAAGCTCCAAGGCAATGGTGGGCAGCGCAAGTTCGGGATCGAGGCTGCTCAGATGCGGCAGATAGATCCGCGACATCATGCCGACGCCGTTCGCGAAGAAATAGAAGATCGTGAAGAAGCCGTAGTAATAGGCTCGCGCCCGCACGATGTTTTTCGGATTATCGAGCGCCATGAAGCGGACCATGATATGCGGCTGTCCGACCACGCTGAATCCGGCAAACATCCAACCGACAACGAAGAGCAGCATGCCGCTGAAACCGGGGAGCAGCAGATCGGGCGGGAACCAGTTGGTAAAGCCGGGAACGGCCTCCATCTTGGCCCAGGTGCCCTCGAGGCCGCCAAGCCCCTGAATGCCGGTAATGAAGAGCAGCGCCATCGCGAAGAGCATGACGATGGACTGCGCGGCGTCGGTCCAGATCGAGGCGCGTATGCCGCCCGCGATGCAATAGACCAACACGATCACGCTGCCGATAATGGCCCCGGTCGCCTCCGGCCAGCCGAACAGCACATGCAGGGCCTTGCCGCCAGCCGCCAGCTGCGCGGCCGAATAGGCGCCGAGAAACATGATCGAGACGATCGCCCCAACCCGGCAGAACAGCGCGAAATTCGTGCCATGCCAGGTGCTGAGAAGACCGGAAAAGCTGAGCGTGCCGGTCTTCGACGTCGCCATCGCGATTTTGTGGTGGATGAACATCGAGGCGAGGAAATCGCCCAGAATCCAGCCCAGCATGAGCCAGATCGCCGGCAATCCCGTCGCATAGGTGTAGCCGATGACACCGATGAACATGTAGCCGCTGTTGTTGGTTGCAACGGCCGATAGCCCGACCAGCGCCGGTGGTACGCTCTGGCTGGCAAGATAATAGTCCTTCCGCGTGCCTTCCGCGCGGCGGGCCGATGAGATCCCGATCGCCAGAAAGACGCCAAGAAAGGCAAGGAAACTCACGGCTGTCATAGTCGCGCCCTTTCCTGTCGGCCAATGTAAGCGATTAAATGGAAGGCACCGCTTTGGCCTTCTCCCCTTGCCGCGGCCTTATAAGGCGCGGCGGACAGGTGCCCTCCAGATCGAGTTTTTGGTTTTTCCCTGCTTATCTCAGATACAGGGTTTCAAGCAGACGCTTCTTGAGCGTCACCCGGCTGGTCGCCGGCGAGTGGGTAGACGCCGTTCTTGTCATGCACCTCATCACCAACCAGCGGCGGATTGAAGACGCAAGCGAGCTTCAGTTCGCTACGGGCGCGCAAAAGGTGATTGTCGTGCTTGTCCAGCACATAGATCACGCCGGGCTTTATCTCATGGATCTTGCCGTTATCCAGCGTCTCGACCTCGCCTTCGCCCGAGATACAGTAAACGGCCTCCAGATGATTCTGGTACCAGATATGCGTCTCGGTGCCGGCGTAGATGGTCGTGACGTGGAACGAGAAACCCATTCCATCGTTCTTGAGGACCAGACGCGTGCTCTCCCAGTTCTCCGCGACCACGCGCCGGTCCGTCTTCTCCGCTTCGTTCAGGTCTCTAACGATCATCTGGTATTCCCTTAAGCGGCTTGCCGGTCGCCGGCCGTCGATGCACGGCCGGTGATCTCGATCGCGGCCTTTTCCAGAATGTCGAGGCCTTTGCGAAGATCTTCCTCGGTGATCGCCAGCGGTGGCAAGCACTTTACGACCTGGGATTCCGCGCCGCTCGTCTCGATGATGAGACGGGATTTGAACGCCATGCGGGCCGTTTCCGAGGCCTGTTTCGGCCGGCTGAAGCTCAATCCGCGCATCATCCCGCGGCCCTTGGGCGTCACCGCCCCTTCCGGGCATTTCGATGCGATTTCGGCCAGCCGCTCGGCGAGGACGTCACCCTTGCGGCGCACTTCCTCGGCAAACTTGTCGTCCGACCAATAGGTCAGGAGCGCCGTCGCAGCCGTGACGAAAGCGTGGTTGTTGCCGCGGAACGTGCCGTTATGCTCGCCGGGCTTCCAGCGGTCATAGGTCGACTTGATCAACAGCACGGCGAACGGCAGGCCATAGCCGCTGAGCGACTTGGACAACGTCACCATATCCGGCGAAATGCCGGCTTCCTCGAAGCTGAAGAAGGTGCCGGTGCGGCCGCAGCCCGCCTGAATATCGTCGACGATGAGCAGCATGTCGTGCTTGCGGCACACCGCCTCCAGGCGGCGCAACCAGTCGGCGCTGGCGACGTTCAGACCGCCCTCGCCCTGCACGGTTTCGACGATCGCCGCGGCCGGATGATCGACGCCACTGCTCGAATCCGACAGCATCTTGTCCATCATCTCGATCGTGTCGATCTCGCCGCCGAAATACTGGTCATACGGCATCGACGTAACGCCCGAGAGCGGAAGACCCGAGGCATCCCGGTGATGGGAATTACCGGTCGCCGCCATCGCGCCCAGCGAGACGCCGTGGAAACCATTGGTGAAGGCGATGATGTTGTGCCGGCCCTTGATGTTCCGGGCCAGCTTCAAGGCGGCCTCGACCGTATTCGTGCCGGTCGGACCGGTGAACTGCACCACATAGCGCATGTCGCGCGGCTCGAAGATCATCCGGTTCAGGGCGTCTAGAAAACGCTCCTTGGCCGAGGTGTGAAGATCCAGGCTGTGGGTGATGCCGCCATACTCGATATATTCGAGCAGCTTTTCGCGCAGCACCTTGTTGTTATGGCCGTAATTGAGGCTGCCGGCGCCGGACAGGAAATCCAGATAGCCCTGGCCATTCTGATCGTAGATGTACGATCCCTCCGCGCGATCGAAGATCACGGGGAACGACCGTGCGTAGGATTGAACATCGGATTCCAGATCTTCGAAGATCTCGAGATTCTGGCTGTCGTCCGTTTCGGTCTGCACGGTGGTCATTGCGTTTTCTCCGGAATTGCTTGGCTCACGGTCTTGGGCAGAACGTGCCAAGGTTGAAGGGTGCCGATCGTCAATAGAATTTCGGTGTCATGCTCCCCGCCGAAATGACGATCGCGCTCGAATAATGGTTTGTGGCGGGTCTTGGCCTTGAGCGATCTCGCGAAAGATTCGAACAGAGCCCAGGACGCCTCGTTGTCCTCGGTGATGGTTGTCTGAACATACCGGACCTTGTGGCAGTGGATCCGGGCCAGCACATCGAGCAGCAACTTGGTGGCGATGCCCATGCCGCGGACCCGCTCGTCCACGCCGATCTGCCAGACAAACAGGGTGTTCGGCCGGTCGGGAATGAAATACGCCGCCAGCACGCCGACGATGTCGCCATCCAACTCCGCGACCGCACTCGTGGCCGCGAAATGCGTGCATTGGAGCAAATTGCAGTAAACGGAATTGTCGTCGAGTGACGGGGAACGCGCGATCAGTTCGTGCACTTTCGCGCCGTCGGTATCTACCGGCTGTCTTATCGTTAGGTCAGAGATCATACACTCCGCTGGGTTACGCCCACGGTCAACGTTATCATTTCTCGTATCGGTGTCTGATTAGTGGGCTTTGATATGTTGATAATCTATTGAAAGTCAACAGATCGAGGGGGATTATCTTGCCCTAATACGTCAAAAATATGACGCTATCTTATTGATTTTGCATATAGTTGCTCTGAGCCGAATTACCAGAATTTATTTCCATAATCAAAATATCTTGAGTTCGTGCGCGAGGTTGTCGCAAATAGAGAAACTCGCGCGTTTCAGGCCGCCGCCAGCCTGCGATTGGCAGACGGTCCGACCCCGACTAATCTTGAGATCCCATTGTTCGCACTGAGGCTGACCCCGATGCCGGATTCGGCGAACCTAACCCTTTATGACCGGGCGCTCGTCGCGCTTCGGCGCATCATTCGCGCAACCGACCTTCAGTCCAAAAAGCTTGCGCGGGAGACCGGCCTGACCCTACCGCAGTTCATGATCCTCCAGTCCCTGAAGGACAAGAACGACGCCACCATCGGCAGCATCGCTCAGGACATCAACCTGACCCAGGCCACGGTCACCACCATCATCGACCGCATGCAGGCGCGCGGCATCGTCTCGCGCCATCGCAATATGAAAGACGCCCGTAAGGTGAACGTGCGTATCACCGATTCCGGCCGGGAACTGCTGAAACGCGGACCGGCGACTTTTCAGGACCGCTTCGGCGAACGCTTCGCCAAACTTCCCGATTGGGAACAACACAGCATGATCGCCACACTGCAGCGAGTGGCGAGCCTTATGGACGCCGAAGAGATCGACGCGGCCCCCATGCTCGATATCGGCGCGCTGGACCGCCCCGAAGAGGCGGCGCCGTCGTCGCAGCCACGCGCCAGAAGGCCTAAATAACAAATTTATTTCGTAATATTTATTATATACTCAAAATTTTCCGTAAAATATAAATGGGAAATTAGAAACTCTCCTGCTAAGGTCCGCGTTATCTCATTGCCGGGCGTGCGCAACAACACTATTGAAGGCCCATGAAAGAGCTGACCCATCTCCAGCGGCTTGAAGCCGAGAGCATTCATATCATGCGCGAGGTCGTCGCCGAGTGTGACAACCCCGTGATGCTGTATTCCATCGGCAAGGACAGCTCGGTGATGCTGCATCTTGCTCTCAAGGCCTTCTATCCGGCGAAGCCGCCCTTCCCGCTTCTCCATGTCGATACAACCTGGAAATTCCAGGAGATGATCAAGTTTCGCGACGAAACGGCGGAACGCCTGGGCCTCGATCTGCTGGTGCATATCAACCAGGAAGGCGTCGAACAGGGCGTCGGGCCGTTCACGCATGGCTCCCAGGTCCACACCGATATCATGAAGACCCAGTCGCTCAAGCAGGCGCTCGACAAATACAAGTTCGACGCGGCGTTCGGCGGGGCGCGGCGCGACGAGGAAAAATCCCGCGCCAAGGAACGCGTCTTCTCGATCCGCTCGGCCCAGCACCGCTGGGACCCGAAGAAGCAGCGCCCGGAACTCTGGCGGCTCTACAACACGCGCATGGCCAAGGATGAGAGCATTCGCGTTTTTCCGCTCTCGAATTGGACCGAGTTGGACATCTGGCAATATATCTATCTGGAAGACATTCCCATCGTACCACTCTATTTCGCCGCGAAACGACCGGTCGTCGAGCGCGACGGCACCCTGATCATGGTCGATGACGGCCGCATGCCGCTGAAAGAAGGCGAAGTTCCCCAGGAGCGCATGGTCCGGTTCCGCACGCTGGGCTGCTATCCGCTGACCGGTGCGATCGAGAGCGAGGCGGATACCCTGCCCGGCATCATCGAAGAAATGCTGCTGAGCAAGACCTCCGAGCGCCAGGGCCGCGTCATCGATCATGACGCCAGCGCCTCCATGGAAAAGAAGAAGCAGGAAGGCTATTTCTGATGGCCAGCATCGCAGACACGGCCAGCGCACCCGCGGCCGACAGCACCGCCGCCGAGGTCGCGGCCTATCTCAAGTCGCACGAGCACAAGAGCCTGCTGCGCTTCATCACCTGCGGCAGCGTGGACGACGGCAAGAGCACGCTGATCGGCCGGTTGCTTTACGAATCCAAGCTGATCTTCGAGGATCAGCTCGCGGCGCTCGAAGCAGACTCCAAGAAGGTCGGCACGCAGGGCGGCGATCTGGATTTCGCGCTGCTCGTCGATGGCCTCGCAGCCGAACGCGAGCAGGGCATCACGATCGATGTCGCCTACCGGTTCTTCCACACCGAGAACCGGAAATTCATCGTCGCCGACACGCCGGGCCACGAGCAATATACCCGCAACATGGTGACCGGCGCCTCGACAGCCGATCTGGCCGTGATCCTGATCGATGCGCGCAAGGGCGTGCTGACCCAGACCCGCCGCCACAGCTATCTCGTCTCGCTGATGGGCATCCGCCGCATCGTTCTGGCGATCAACAAGATGGATCTCGTGGACTATTCCGAGGACATTTTCGGCAAGATCGACGAGGAATACCGCGATTTCGCGCGCGAGATCGGGTTGCACGACATCACCTCCATCCCCCTCTCGGCGCTGAGGGGCGACAATGTGCTCGTGCGCAGCGAGGCCACGCCCTGGTATGACGGCCCGGCGCTGATGGAGCATCTGGAGACGGTCGAACTCGGCAGCAACAAGCAGAGCCTGCCTTTCCGCCTGCCCATCCAATGGGTCAACCGGCCCAATCTCGATTTCCGCGGCTTCTCCGGCACCGTCGCGAGCGGCACCATTCATCCGGGCGACCGTATTCGCGTGCTGCCCTCCGGGACCGAGAGCACCGTCGACCGGATCGTCACTTATGGCGGCGATCTCAACGAGGCCGCGGCGGGTGAATCCGTCACGCTGACGCTCAAAGACGAAATCGATGTCAGCCGGGGCGACGTCATCACGCCCTCGAAGGAGCCCTGCGCCGTCGCCGACCAGTTCGAGACGACGATCATCTGGATGGGCGAAGAGCCCATGCTCACCGGCCGCACCTATCTGCTCAAGATAGGCACGACGACCGTCAGCGCCACGGTCGCGCAGCCGAAATACAAGGTGAACGTCAACACCATGGAGCATCTGGCGGCCAAGACGCTGGAGCTCAACGAGATCGGCATCGTGAATATCGGCATCGACCGGCCGATCCCCTATGACGCCTATGAGGACAATTCGGAAACCGGCGGCTTCATCCTGATCGACCGGCTGACCAACAACACGATCGGCGCGGGCTTGATTCATTTCGCGCTCCGCCGCTCCCAGAACATCCACTGGCAGGCGCTGGACGTGAATAAGGACGTCCGCGCGACCCAGAAAAATCAGGCGCCCTGCATCTTGTGGTTCACGGGGCTTTCCGGCGCTGGCAAATCGACCATCGCTAATCTGGTCGAGAAAAAGCTCTACGCGCTCGGCTGCCACACCTATACGCTGGACGGTGACAATGTGCGCCACGGCCTCAACAAGGATCTGGGCTTCACCGATGCCGACCGCGTGGAGAATATCCGCCGCGTGGCGGAGGTCTCCCATCTCATGGTCGATGCCGGACTGATCGTGCTCGTCTCCTTCATCTCACCCTTCCGTTCCGAACGCCGCATGGCCCGCGAACTGGCGGCCGAGGGCGAGTTCCTGGAGGTCTTCGTCGATACCTCACTCGCCGAGGCGGAGAAGCGCGATCCCAAAGGGCTCTACAAGAAGGCGCGCGCCGGCGAGATCAAGAATTTCACCGGCATCGACAGCCCTTACGAGGCGCCGGAAAATCCCGAGATCCGCATCGACACGGGCTCCCTCTCCGCCGCCGATGCCGCCGACGCGATCGTCGCCCATCTTCAAAAAACCGGTTTCGTAAAGGCGCGTTGACGAGGCTGCAGCTCTCGACACGTCTTGCCACCGCCGACGCCTTCCGCTTAGGCTGACTCCACCATGCCGCGATGAGTTGCGGCGTCCATTTGGGGTGGGCTTATGGGTATTCGGAGGCTGATCGCCATTACGGCGTGTCTCGTCGTCGGCGGGATCATCTTCGCCGGGGCTGGACGGGCTCAGGTGAAGAGCCCGGGCGGCAAGCTGCTCGATTCCAAGGAATCCCTCTACAACAACATCTATATCTTCAAGCGCGACGGTCTGATCATCATGACCTTCGGCAAGAACAACCACTACTGGTTCGAATCCGCCTACGACCCGACCGACGAGCTGAAGCTACCCTATATGTATTCGCGCTATATGGGGCTTTCCATGGCCTATGCGAGCAAGGTTCAGTCGATCGCTGAGATCGGCTTCGGCGGCGGGCGCACGTCCTGGTACATCCACAAGAACATGCCGGACGTTTCGATGACCTCGGTCGAACTGGACCCGGACGTCATCAAGATGGCGAAAAAATATTTCGGCATCCATGAAGAGGGCAAATTCTCGATCGTCAACAAGGACGGCCGCCTGTTTCTCAAGAACAACGACACGAAATATGACGTGCTGCTGATCGACGCCTATCGCGGGCCCTTCGTGCCGTTCCATCTGCTGACTAGGGAATTCTACGAACTGGCGAAGTCCCGGCTGAACGACGGCGGCGTGCTGGCCCAGAATATCGAGCCAAACACGATGCTGTTCGACTCCGCGATCGTGACGCTCAAATCCGTGTTCGACAATGTCGACCTCTACACCGCCAATCACAACGTCGTGGCAATTGCCTATGACGGCCCCGAAAAGCGCAAGAAGGACCTGAAGAATGCGGCAAAAGCCCTTCAGGAAAAATATAAATTTCGCTACAGCATGATCGACATGGCGCGCGAACGCCGTGTCCTGAAACACCCGCCGGACCGCAAGCCGCTGACCGACGATTTCGCGCCGGTCGAGGCGCTCAAGGCCATCGAGCGGCATAACGAAAAGATCAACATGTATGTCGAGGAGCCCAATTAGTGGGCTCCTGGCACTATCTTCTCAGAGCCGGGATTTACGCGAACGGGCTGGCGATCGGCTTCGTGCTGATGGGCTTCGAAATGCTCGGCAGCCGCTATCTCAACCCCTATTTCGGCAGCGGTATCGTCACTTGGGCGGCGCTGATCTCGACCGTGCTGCTGGCGCTGATGGTCGGCTATTTCCTCGGCGGCTGGCTCGTGGACAAGACGCCGCATCTCAGAGTGCTCTCCGCCCTCGTCATCGTCGCGTCGCTCTATCTCTTCGCCGTGCCGGGATTGGCGGATTCGACGATCGAGAAACTGATCGGGATAGCAGGAGACGGCTCGACCGGCGTCATCAGCGCCTCCATAGCGCTCATCTTTGTGCCGGTGACCCTGCTCGGCACCTTTTCGCCGTTCGGCGTGAGGCTTCTGCTGCATACGACCACGCATAGCGGCCGCACGACGGGCACGGTCTACGGCGTATCAACCGTGGGCAATATCATCGGCGTGATGGCGACGACTTTCATCCTGATCCCGACCATCGGCAGCCGCGAGATCACGACGCTCTTCGCGGCCATTCTGCTGGCGAGCGGCATGTTGCTCTTCGTGATGGATCGGCTAAGCCGGAAATACGAGTTGTAAACTCTCCCCGAATGTCATGGCCACGGTTGACCCGGCTCTCCACGTCGTTGATAAGGCGTCGATGGCCGGATCAAGTCCGGGCATGACACCGGTGAAGCCTAGAACGGATAATGGTGGTGATCGGTCTCGATCGTGATCCAGCGCGTCTCTGTAAACTGGTCGATGCCCATCTTGCCACCGAACCGGCCGTAGCCGCTGCCCTTCACGCCGCCGAACGGCATCTGGGCCTCGTCGTCCACGGTGGTGCCGTTGATGTGGCAGATACCGGATTCAACGCGACGCGCCACGCGGATCGCCCGGGCGATATCCCGCCCGAACACCGCCGAGGACAGGCCGTATTCGGTATCATTGGCGATACGGACGAGGTCATCGACGCCCTTGCCGCGCACGACGGTCGTCACCGGTCCGAAGGACTCTTCGGAATAGATCCGCATCTTCGGCGTGACGTGATCGAGGATCGTCGCATCCATGATCGTGCCGTTGTTGTGGCCGCCGATCACCAGCTTGGCCCCTTTGTCCACCGCGTCCTTGATCAGATCGTTGACTTTGTCGACCGGCGCCTGATCGACAAGCGCCCCGAGCACGACATTGCTGCGCGGATCGCCCACCGGGAGCGATTTGGCCTTGGCCGCGAACTTTTCGACGAATTCGTCGGCGATCGCGTCATCCACAACGATCCGCTCCGTCGACATGCAGATCTGGCCCTGGTTCATGAAAGCGCCGAAAGTGGCGGAATTCACCGCATCGTCGACATCCGCGTCATCCAGCAGGATCAACGGGTTCTTGCCGCCAAGCTCGAGAAGGACCGGCTTCAGGTGACGTCCGGCGATCTCGGCGATGATCCTGCCGACGCGGGTGGAGCCGGTGAAATTGATCCGCTTCACCTTGGGATGAGCAATCAGCGCCTCAACAACTTTGGGCGCATCCGCCGGCGCATTGGTGAGGAGCGTAATGGCGCCATCGGGCACGCCCGCCTCTTTCAGACAATCGGCGATGATCCGATGCGTCTGCGGACAGAGTTCCGAGGCCTTAAGGATCACGCTATTGCCGCAGGCGAGCGGCATGGCGACGGCGCGCGTCCCCAGGATGATCGGCGCGTTCCAAGGCGCGATGCCGACCAGCACGCCGCAAGGCTGCTTGACCGACATCGCGAGCCGCTGACCCTGATCCGACGGGATGACCTCGCCGGTGATCTGGGTGGTCATCGAGGCGGCCTCGCGCAGCATGCTCGAGGCCAACATGACATTGAAGCCGCCCCAGCCGAGCGTCGCGCCGGTTTCCGCCGTCACGGTCTCGCCGATCTGCTCGGCCTTGCCCTGCATGATGTCGGCCGCTTTCAACAGGATCATCCGGCGCTCGTTCGGCCCCTTCCGAGACCATTCGGGAAACGCGGCCGCCGCGGCTTCAACGGCCTTGTCCACGTCGTCGACGGTGGCCGCGGCCGCGCGCGTGGCGACCTCGCCCGTTACCGGGTCCTTGCGATCGAAAGTCGCGCCGCCGGTCGCGGCGACATCCTTTCCGCCGATGAGAAGTTTTGTTTCGTACATGGAGAGCCCTATGAGCTGAAAGTTGATGGTGTGGTCGCCGAAATGCGATGGGTCTATCGTGCGGTCAAACGACTGTACGAATTGGCGCTGACTTCTCAACTTAAATTCGTTTGCCGGAAGCCGCAACAGGTGGTGGAGGCTGGCCGGTCAGCTCTGCGTAGTGTCGTCCCGTCGGCCGGAAAGCTTGTCGCGGAGAGCTTTAACGAGGTCGGTCGCGCCATTCGCGCATTTTACGGAGAAGGCGGTCAGGCTGCCCCGCAAGGTGCGCGGAAACAGATAGAAATAGCCGTCCATCGTCAGCGAGTTGCCCGTTCGCCGCTTGAGAGGGTTGTCGGTGGCGCCAAAATCGAAAGTCGTCAGGCCGGAATCGGACTCGATGAGATCGCGGATCACCTCGAATATCAGGAAATTGCCGACGCGCTGGTCGCGCCAGTCGGGGTCGTAGCCCGGGACGTCATAGTCGTATCGCGCCCCGTACTGATAACCGAGGATGAAGGCAACCGGCTCGCCTTTGGCGTAAAGGATATAGCTCCGCAACCAGCCATGCCGCGCCGCGTTCTTGAGGACGCGCTCCAGAACCGCCCGGTTGCGCAAGCCCGCTCCTTCGTTCCTGAACTGCCACGTCGACTCGGAGACCGCCATCGCGTCGTCGAGAAACCGATCGACATCGTCGAGATCGGTGAATTTCTTCACCGTATAGTCGTCCTTGACGTGCTTGGTGAATTTGCGGGCATAGCGCCGCACGCTCTGGCGAGTCTGCGACCCGAGCCGCTCCATGAAGTCGTCATAGGTCGGCGGCAGGGACGCAAGCCAGTGCGGCTGCTCGGCGCCGTAGGGGATCATGCGAAAAGCGCGATTACTGGCGCTTTCCGGCAGTCGCGTGGCCCGAATAAGCGCAGAATCCATCGGAACGGCTTCGAAAAAGATCACGTCCGCCGGTTCGAGATCGCGCGCCATCTTGGCGAGCAGTTGATCGAGATAGACGACACGCTGCGCCTCGTCAATCGTCTTCAGGAACACCGGCTCGACGAAGGAAATGCGAACCCGGCGCACCGGCTGCCGCCGCAGCAGGATAGGCCCCAGCATAATCGAGAGCCTGGTCTCTTCCAGCGTGAAGGAGGCGGCACACAGGATGACCTCCCCATCCTCCAGCAGGTACAGGCGACAGGAGGCTTCGTTCCGATCGATCGCGGAAATCAGATGACGCGGATCGTCCTTGATGGACTCCGCGCCGGCGTCGTCAAGGAACTGGCCGACGCGCTCGTCCAGCGCCCGCGGCATTTCCGGTGTCACGAAGTCATACGCCGTCCAGACCGGCCGTCCCGAAAGCCCGGGAGACACAGGCGTCGGAGACTCGGCCGCCGGGGCGCCGTCACTCGGACGCGGTGTCTGAACGCTTTTAAGAAAGGGCATTGGTATCCGTTCCCGAAACCACGGGGGTGACGCCTTTTCGCAGCCCTTTAAATGCCCTGAATTTCCTTACAATTCTGCAAACGAGGCTCTCGCACCCGCGTTACGCGACGTCCATTGTTGCGACGGTGCAGCCG
The DNA here is from genome assembly GCA_963821875.1 of uncultured Alphaproteobacteria bacterium. Lineage (GTDB taxonomy): Bacteria > Pseudomonadota > Alphaproteobacteria > CAVTAV01 > CAVTAV01 > CAVTAV01. The sequence continues at coordinate 2,128,517 of CAWGFE010000002.1, read as the reverse complement.
ACGGCGAAGATCGGGATCGGCTCGTAAAACCAGAGTTTGCCCGTCTTGCCCTCGGTCGCTCCGGCAACCGCGATGAAGGTGCGGATCTCGAAGCCGCCCTGCCCGGCCGTCTTGTAGGTCTCAATGTCGTTATAGGACAGCAGGTCGTCCTTCCGGTTGTTCAGGAACTTGTCCAGGAAGTCGCGGTCCCATTCCTCGTTGATCTTGCCCGAATCCGGCGTTGCCGGCCAATGCGAGATGCCGCCCGTACCGATCAGCGCAATCTTTTCCGGCAAGGCATCGGCCGCATGGCGGATCGCCTGGCCGAAGGCATAGGCGCGATGGAGCGGCGTCAACGGGGGGCCCTGGCAATTGATATTGGCCGGGATTACGGCCATGTCATAATTGGGAGTCAGGAAATGGAGCGGCACCATGATGCCGTGATCGAATTTCCATTCCTCCGCATAGGCCGTGTCGACCTCTTCCATCACGCCTTGAATCAGGCGCCGCGAAAGGTCCTTGTTGCCGGGAATCTGGCGGCGCTCGATCTTCATCCAGTCGGGATCCTCGATCGGGCCCTCGTAATGATCCGCCATGCCGATCGCGAAGGCCGGCATGTTCTCCATGAAGAAATTGCCGAAATGCTCGGCCGCGATCACCACCAGCGCCTCCGCGCCCGAGGCCCGGATGGCGTCTCCCATCTCGCGGTAGGCCTTGTAGAACGGCTCGCGGACCGCCGGATCGGCGCGCTCCGCCCGGTTCACGATACCCGGGGCGTGACTGCAAACACCCGCGAAAACCAGTGGCATGGCGTCAGTCCCCTTTTCCCGGTGCCGTGCGCCGTTTGCGCAGCTCCTCGTCATGGGCCTGAACGCCCTCGTAACCGGTCATGGCATAAACGCCGTCGCGGACCGGGCCGTATTGCCGGACCCCTTCCCGCATCGCCTCCAGATAGTCGTCCCACTCATAGCGGCACATGCCGGCATAGTGCATGAGAATCTGGCCGTTCACGCCCAGGACATAGAGCAGACCGATATCCGGCTTGAGGATGGCCTCGCGCTCCTCTTCGGTCAGCTCATATTCGGCAAGAAGGTTTTCGCGATCGGTCGCGAACCTCTTGCGAGTCAGTTCATCGCGGTTCAGCCGGTAGAGCAGTTTCTGAACAAAATAGAGGCTCATCGAATCCCTCATCCCCGTATTTATCTTACGACTAACCGTAAAACACATCCGGGGCCAGCCCTAACAACGGCTAATGTCGCCGATTGCTTGACAGCGGTAAGCCCAGCTAGCCTATATGTTTATTGCTTGCGCACTGAGTTCAATCAATGCGCGGATGACGATGACCCCCGATCCGGGAGAAACCGCCCAATGACGATGCCGCTCGATAGCCTGAAAGGCTCGATTCCGCCACTCATCACGCCGTTCCGGGATGGCGAAGTCGACTATAAGACATATGAAAAACTGGTCGATCGGCAGATCGTCGAGGGCTCCCACGGGATTCTTGTCAACGGCACGACGTCCGAACCGGCCACGCTTACGGTGGCGGAGCGCAACAAGACGACGGATATCGCGATCGATATCGCCAAGGGCCGGGTGCCGGTCGTGGTCGCCACGGGCTCGCAATCCTTCGCCGAGACGAAGGAACTCACCGACCATGCGGTGAAAGCCGGCGCCGACGCGCTGTTGATCGTCACACCCTATTACACGCGGCCGCCCCAGCGCGGGATCGTGCGCTATTACCTGGAACTCACCAAGGATCACGACGTCCCCTGGATGATTTATCACATCCCGGGCCGCGCCGCCGTAACCATAACGCTGGATACGGTAAAGGAACTCAAAGAAATGTCGCCGACCTTTGTCGGCATGAAGCACGCCTCGAAGGATCTGGATTTCGTCAGCGATTGCCTCCAGGCGCTCGGCAACGACTTCAAGATCTTCGTCGGTCTGGAGGACCTGTCCTTTCCGATGATGGCGATCGGCGCCTGCGGGCTGATGAACGCCGTCGGCAACCTTCGCCCGGCCGTACTCTCCGAGATGTGCCAGGCCGTTTGGGACGGCAAGCTGGCCCACGGCCGCGCGCTGCACGATCTTCTATACGAGATCAACAAGGCCGTATTCTTCGACACCAACCCGATCCCGATGAAATATATGGCGAAGAAGCTCGGTATCATCGAGCGCAATGAGCATCGCCTGCCGATGGTCCCGGCCACGCCGGAGCTGGAGAAGCGCCTGGATGGCGTGCTGCAGCGGGCCGGATTGTTGTAGCCCCAACCCAACTACGGTCGGTTCTGGGGCGCGAGCGACAGGAAATTTGATGTTAACGTCGTCGGCTTCATAGGGCAGACTGTTTAACCGGGAGTTCCGCAAGCATAGCCAATTGGTCGACCGACCGTTCGAGCGATTGCTTGTGACGCGATGTAGTTTGGGGGAAAACATGACACGCATCTCGACACTGCTCGGTGCTTTTATACTGACTGTCGCCACGTTGCCGGGGACGGCTGCACTCGGAGCACCATCGAAGGCGCTGATCACGCTTCGGCAGCATATGCTCGATGCGGACGTCAACACGCTGACCTTCCACAACATGGACGAGATGTTCGACACGCGTCGGGTGCCGAATGGCGGCGACGTCTGGAAGCTGAAAAAGACGCCCTCGGCGCTCGATTTTTCCTACGAGTTCGAGGGCAAGACCATACAGGCCGCTGATTTTCCGGTACGGACCTATACGAACGCGATCCTGATCATCAGGAACGACAAGGTCGTCTTCGAGAAATATCTGAACAAGACCAACGAGAATACGCATTTCATCTCGATGTCGATGGCCAAGTCGATCACATCGACGCTGATCGGTATGGCGATCGACGATGGGGCGATCGCGTCCGCGGACGATCAGATCGTCAAATATCTGCCGGAGCTCAAAGGGACCGGATATGACGGCGTTACCATCCGCCAGGCCCTGATGATGCGCTCCGGCGTCGACTGGAACGAGCGCTACGATTTTGGCAAGAAGAGCCCGATGCAGCAATTGCATGAAGCGGCCATCGTCGAAAACAAAATCCGCTTCACCGAACCGGCGCTTCACGCCAAACGGGCCCACATGCCAGGCAAGGTCTTCAACTATTCAACGCTGGAAACCGGCGTGCTCGGCTGGGTGCTCGAACGCGCCGTCAAAGAGCCCATACAGAACTATATGGCCGACCGCTGGTGGAAACGGGCCGGGATGCAATCATACGGCTTCTGGATTGCCGATGGGCCGAAAGGCGTCGGCAAAGCCGTCAATGGAATGGGGTTCAACGCGACCCTTCGGGATTATGCCCGGTTCGGCCTGATGATGTTGCATAACGGCAAGGCGAATGGGCGCCAACTCATTTCGGCGGCCTGGGTGAAAAAAGCTACTACTCCGGATGGAACGGAGCCTACCGCGCCAGGGTCGACCTTGGGGTATCAGTATCAGTGGTGGACCTTGACGGACTCCGACGCCTATATGGCGATCGGCCTCCAGGGCCAGTTCATTTACGTTGACCCCTCGACGAACACGGTCGCCGTCAAACTCAGCTTTTTCCCGCCAGGCAACACCAAGGCCGAAAAGGAAACGGAGGCGTTCTTCCGGGCTGTCTCCCGCTGGACGCCAAAATAGGAAAACGGTTTCGAGGGTGACTTTTGGCGGTCGTTGGCGCGGAGCCGCGCCGCGTTAGGAGGGGGCACTAATGAAGCGAATACCCGCGTTTATTCTAGTTGCGATTGGGATCAGTTGTCTGAGTGCAACGTCGGGCCGAACGGCCGATACCACGAGTCAGAGATGCCAAGCGCTTAAGTCGTTCTCCTGGCCAAATCTTGTCATTGAGGATGCAGAGACAGTGCCGGCGGGTCCCGCCAATCCGCCGGAGGCTGTACCGGCGGGCACGATGCTGCCGGAGCACTGCCTGTTCCGCGCAACCTTGTCGCCGCGCAAAGGCGCTGACGGGCAAAAGTTCGGCATCGGTATTGAGCTACGCATGCCGACCGACTGGAACGGCCGTTTCGCGTTCCAGGGCGGCGGCGGCCTGGATGGCGTATTACATGCAAGCTATGGCTCTGTCTTCGGCACCATGCTGCCGCCCGCTCTCGCGCGCGGTTTCGCTGTCGTCTCGACCGATGGGGGCCATCGCGGCAAGTCCATGCTGGACGCCCATTTCGGCCTCGATCAGCAGGCCCGGCTCGACTACGCCTACAATGCCCTCGACAAAACCACGGTGATCGCCAAGGCCGTGGTGGCCAAGTATTATGGCAAGAAGCCCGACTATTCCTATTTCATCGGCTGCTCCAACGGCGGGCGCAACGGCATGATCGCCGCCGAGCGCTTGCCAACTTATTTCGACGGTATCGTGGCCGGAGATCCGACGTTTCGCCTGGCTTGGACCAATGTCGACCAGGCCTGGAACGAGATCGTGCTGGCGCACGCCGCACCCAAGGACGCCGAGGGTCGCCCCATCATCGCCAAGGCTCTGTCGGACTCGGATCTTCACCTCGTTTCGAACGCCGTACTCAAGGCCTGCGATGCCAAGGACGGCTTGAAAGACGGCATGATCAACGATTTCCAGGCCTGTCACTTCGATCCCGCGGTTCTGACCTGCAAAGGGCCGAAGACGGATTCCTGCCTCGCCCACAAGCAGGTGACCGCCCTGAAAGAGCTGATGGGAGGCCCGCACGATTCCCGCGGGCACGCCCTCTACGCGGCCTTTCCCTATGACACGGGAATTTCAGATCCCGCCTTCCGGCAAATGCACTTTGGAACATCGCCGACCGGTGATCTCAACGCTGCGGACGCGACACTCGGCTTCGACTCCCTACGCTACTACGCAATGACACCGCCCGATCCGGATTTCGACGTCATGAAGTTCGACTTCGACCACGATACGCGGCGCATTTGGGAGACGTCCAAGATCAACGACGCGGACTCCACCTTTCTCGTAACCTTTGCCCATCATGGCAAAATCATTCTCTACCACGGGCTCAGCGATCAGGGGCTGTCGCCACTCGACACGGCGGCCTGGTACGACAAGCTTCACGCGACGACCGGGGGCGTCACCCAGGACTGGGCGCGGCTGTTCATGGTGCCTGGCATGACGCACTGCTCGGGCGGCAAATCGACCGATCAATTCGATATGCTGTCAGCCATTCAGGCCTGGGTGGAAAAAGGCCACGCGCCCGACCGCATTATCGCGCGGGGCAAGTCTTTCCCAGGGGTGACGCGGCCGCTGTGCCCCTATCCCAAGGTTGCGCGCTATACCGGCGGCGATCCCAAGAGCGCCAAGAGCTTCGAGTGCCGGCCCTGAACCTAGTGCCCGACAAACGCCGCCGAGGGCTCAAACTCCCATCTTGGTGATTTTGTGGTTGTCTGTGGCGATGGCGATGTTTTTGGTTTCCATATAGAAGTCGAAGCTGTAATCGCCGCCGTCGCGGCCGATGCCGGAGGCTTTGACGCCGCCGAAAGGCGCGGGCAGATGGCGGACATTCTCCGAATTCACCCAGACCATGCCGGCCTCGACGTCATGCGCCACGCGGTGAGCGCGGCCGACATCGCGGGTCCAGATATAGGCCGTGAGGCCGTATTTCACGTCATTCGCGATGCGAATGGCGTCTTCCTCGTCCTTGAACGGCACAGCGGTCAGGACCGGGCCGAAGATTTCTTCCTGAGCGATCCGCATACCCGTATTGGCGCCTGTGAACAGCGTGGGCTCGACGAAGCAGCCTTTGCCGCCTCCCGCCTCCGACGCCTTGCCGCCCGCCGCGATGGTCGCCCCGTCGGAGCGTGCGACATCCATGTAAGAGAGCACCTTTTCGAGATGCCTTGGATGGATCAGCGGACCGACTTCGGTCCCCGGATCCAACGGATGGCCGACCTTCAGCTTCTTCACCCGCTCGGCGAGCCTGGCGGTGAACTCGTCATAGATGGACTCCTGGATCAGCGCGCGGCTCGACGATGTGCAGCGTTCGCCGTTCAGGCTGTAGATCATGAAGATGACGGCATCGAGCGCGCGGTCGAGATCGGCATCGTCGAACACGAAGACCGGGTTCTTGCCGCCGAGCTCGAAATGCACGCGCTTCAGGGTCGGACCGCCCTGCTGCATGATCAGCCCGCCGGTCGCGGATTCGCCGACAAAACCGATCGCCTTGATGTCCGGGTGCTCGGTCAAGGCCTTGCCCGCCGTCTCGCCGAAGCCGTGCACAACGTTCCAGACGCCCGCCGGCAAGCCCGCCTCCTGGGCGATCTCGGCCAGAATCTGCGCCGTCAGCGGGCTCCATTCCGCCGGTTTGTGGACGACCGTGCAGCCCGCTGCCAAGGCCGGGGCGATCTTCCAGGTCGACAGCATGAACGGCGTGTTCCAGGGCGTGATCACGCCCACCGGCCCGATCGGCTGGCGGATCGTGTAGTTCATCTGGCCGTCGGTCGGCAGCGAGAGGCCATTCGCCGCGGTCGGCGCGCGGTCGGCATAGAAGCGGAAATTGGCCGCGCCGCGCAGCGCCGCCTTGCTCATAAAGCGGATCGCCTGGCCGGTATCCAGACATTCGGTACAGGCGATCTCCTCGGCGCGTTTCTCGACAGCATCGGCGATCGCATGAAGGATCGCCCGGCGCTCCTTGCCCGGCACCTTGCGCCAGCTCCCGAACGCCTCGGCGGCCGCTTTCGCCGCACGGTCGATATCGGCCGGCGTGCCCGAGGCGACCTTCGCCAAAAGCCGGCCGTCAATCGGCGAGTGCGTCTCGAAAGTCTCGCCGGTTCCCGGATCGGCCTTGCCGCCGATGAGGTGCGGGACCGTTTCATCTTTGAACCGCCCGACATAGGACTCGGCGGTTTTTACGGCGTCTTCAAGCTTGCTCATTCTGTGCCTCGGCGACAATACGCTCTCTTACGGTGTTGTGACGGACGGTGAACTGCGTGATCTCGTGAATTTCGACCGTGAGGGCATAGGGCCGCAAGGGCTCCGCCGCGTCCAACCCATCGCGGGCGACCGCCAGCAGAGATTGCGCCAGCGCCCTCAGATCGTTCTTGTCGCGGCCCTCCCGCAGCCGGGCCACGATATGCATGAAGCTGTTGTCGGGATGGCGGTCCGCAATGCGATAGATCTGGCGCGGGGCGAACCGCGTGCGCAGCGCCGCGATATCCATCAGCCCGCTCGCCAGCGCCGCTTCATGAAGATTATCGGCAAGCGACTCCAAATCAACGCCGTCGCTCAGATTATCGGAATATTCGACAATGACATGCGGCATCGCTCCGTCTCCCCCTTGCCATGCGGCGCGTTGACACGCTCCCCGCGCGTTTCTAGCATGCGTTGTCAGTCATCATCGGGGCAGTTGAAAGCCGTCGAGCAGCCCATACCAATCACCAGCCCCAATGTTTTAACAGCTGGTACTATCGCCCAAACACACGTTCGCAACAAGGAATTACGGCATGCGGATTGCCAGCTATCGCGTTGACAATCGGGAAGAATACGGCGTCGTGCAGGACGACGGCATCATCAGCCTCGACCGCCGCCTGAAAGGGCTGCCGACGCTGTTCGACCTGATTCATGAAAACGCCTTCGACGACGCGCAAACCGCGATCGAGGACGAAGAGCCGGACCATGCCTTGGCCGACGTTTCCCTGCTGCCGCCCGTGAGGACGCCCGGCAAGATCTTCTGCATCGGGGTCAACTACGCCAACCGGAATGAGGAATACACGGATAAAAGCGCCGCGAAATATCCCAGCGTATTCATCCGTTTCATGGATTCGCTGGTTGGCCACGAGGACAATGTCATCCGCCCGACCGTTTCCGAGCAGTTGGACTACGAAGGCGAGATCGTGCTGGTGATCGGCAAGACCGGCCGGCACATTCCGCGCGAGACTGCGCTGGAGCATATCTGCGGCTATACCTTGTGCAACGAGGGAACGGTGCGCGACTGGCTCCGCCACGCGAAGTTCAACGTGACCCAAGGCAAAAATTTCGACAAGTCGGGCTCGATGGGCCCCTGGCTCGTCACCGCCGACGACGTCGACGTGAGCAAGCCGCTGCATCTGCAAACCCGCATCAACGGCGAGATCCGTCAGGACGACACGACGGCGAATATGATCTTCCCGTTCGACTTCCTGATCTCTTACCTGAGCACCTTCGCCACGCTGCGCCCCGGCGACCTCATCATCAGCGGCACGCCGACAGGCGCCGGCGCCCGCTTCGATCCTCCGAAATGGTTGAAACCGGATGACGTGGTGGAGATCGAAGTCCCCGAGATTGGCCTGCTGCGCAACACCGTCGCCGACGAGGTCTGACTCCTCGCCCCTCCTTTACGCCCGCGGCAACTTGGACAGGTCGGCCCAGTTGCCGTGCAGGCCCTGACGCAGTCTCACCGGCAGTTTGGCTCGGGCAATCGGTCCCTCGTCGATATGCCGGGCGTCGAAGATGGCGAGGTCCGAATAATTGGTGATGTGATTGTCCACCAGCGCGACCACGTAGCCGTCGCCCTCTGGCGCATCGGCGCTGCGCGGGATGAAGCAGGGCTCCTGAATGCCGCTCTGCGGGCCGCACCACCAGGTCTTCTCCTTACCGGTGGCCAAGTCCTTGTAGGCCAGCGTGTTGATCAGGCCATAGAACGGCCCGCCATGGCCCTCATAGGGTTTGTCCGGATCCAGCACGAGCATCCAGCCATGGCGATAGGCTTGCGTCGCGTAACGGTCGTCGATGCGCGGGAACTCGTCGGGCATTTGGGTCAGCTTCTTCTGCGCCATGAATTCGTCCGAGTTGGAGGCCATGTCGACCGACCAGCGGGTGAGAAAGCCCTGGCCCGCCACCGGATCGAACGGCGCGCCGTGCACATCGGGGAAGAACGGGAAGCTGTTGTTCCTGGAGATCGGCAGATCGATATGGACCTTGGTGCCGTCGTTGAAAGCATTCATCACATGGCCGACGAAGCAGTTCGACGTCTTGAACCAGCGCAGGTCCGAGCCGTCACCGTCGCGCCGCATGACGCCCATATAACAGGGCTGGGTGGTATCGAAACCGAAGAAGGGCATCCGCTTCTCAAGCCGCTCCCAATTGCTGATCAAAGGCATGGTGACGAAGACCGCGTAGTCCTCGGTCACGCCGAAGTCATGCATCATGCAGTAATACTGGTTCTCGAACTCGATCAGCTTGACCAGCTTGCCCTCGGGGCTGATTTCCATATAGGCCATGTCCTTGGTCATCAGGCCCTTGGTGCCATAGGCGAATGCGCACATATTGCCGGTCTTGGGATCAATCTTCGGATGGGCGCAGAAGGTCTGGCTTTTCAGCTTCCCGCCGAAATCCGTATAACCCTCGGTCTCCAGAGTGAGCGGATCCATGATCAGACAGGGGCTGTCTTCTTTCATGGCGTAAAGCTTGCCGGCGTGAACCATGACATTGGTGTTGGCGGTGCCGCGGATCCGGCCTTTCACGGACGGATCGTCGGTCAGCGGATTACGGTAATGGCCGAACAGGGCCTTGCCGGCATTGCGCTCGAGATTCCATTTGTCGGTGTGCGCGTAGCGCTGTTTCAGGTCGATCATGCCGTCATGAAACCGGAACAGGCTGACCATGCCGTCGCCGTTGAAAAACTGGTCGTCCTCGTATTTTGGCGCGAACTGGTTATCCGGATGAACCCGGTGGAAAGTGCCATCGAGTTCCTTCGGCACATCGCCCTCCAACTCGACATCCAGGATGTCCATCTCGGCACGAAGCGGACGCAAAACGCCCTCGAAGCCCGGGTTATGCGGAAAATGCGCCATGGATATCCTCTCCTGTCATGCATGTCGGCCGGTAAACGGGTAGCATTCAACACTACCCGCCGGCACCATTGACGAACCTTGACGACGATCAAAGACACGTCTTCTCAAAGCCCTTCGGCGACCGAGCCTGTCCATCCGGCAAATTGAAACTATTGCTTGCAGACCCAGTGAGACTGATCGCATGATTATCTGAGGCCAAAGCGCCTTGCATTCGCACCATCCGCAGATGCGCGTCAGGGGGAGAGACACATGCTGGGAACGCCGTATCCCAAGGAGCAGATGCATCGCATCGCTTACACGAAACTTTCCAAACAACAGATCGGCAACAAGCTGAAACCGGTCGCTAAACGGGGACCGACGAGCGCATCGCCACTGTCCGACGCGTTCGTCGGCAAGTCGATCAAGATTGTCACCGACGACGGACCCGCGCTGGCCTACAAATTCGGCAAGGTTGACCGCCTGTCGGTGACCGAGAACGGCGGCAACGCGACCGAGGCTGGATACGGCGCGCTGATGCTCGACGATGTCGCGTTCTTCTCACACATGGTCCCCGGCACGCAGCGCGGATATGCCGTGGCGATCGACCGGGACTCGAACCTGGCAACCGTCATCGAGCTGTGGTTCAGCGGCTATGAGGACAATCGCGAAGTCCAGCGCCAGATCTACTACGGCTATGTCGATCAAGGCGGCAAGGCGCCCGCGGAACGCCATGGATATACCGACCGTGTGGAAGGCCGGGGCTATCACTGGCGGCAGGACACCGGCACGGAGACACTGGAATACTATCCCTCCTCCGGCTATTCCCATTTCGTGGAACTGTCGCGCACCGGCGGCGAGCTCGGCTTCTGCGCCCCATCGGACTATGTAAAGCTCAACAACGACTTTTTCCTGTACACGCGCACGGAATGCGAGTTCTCGGGCACCTTCACCGCTTATGTGATCGACATGAACCGCAGCCATCAGATCGGCGTGCGGCTCGGCTTCGACGAGAATGACGACCTTCATTACAACGTCTTCCGCGGCCATGGCGACATCGTGGGCCAGATCGCCCGGTTCGAGAAATTTGGCGATTATTCCGGCAACCCTATCCCCGGCCCCAAAGGCGATGACGGTAGGCCCGTCAAGGGCGGACGGCGCGTCTACCGGCCGATCAAGACCATGGAGAAGCTCACCAGGGAAGAGACCGACAAGGTCGTCAAGGAGCATTCCGCCGCCTTCCCGCCGCGGACGACGACCGGCGGGGCCGCCGGCATGGCCGCCAACGCCCTGCCCGCCTCGGACTATCTGGCGGGCAAGACCTTCACCCTGCGCTACGACAACGGTCCGGCGATGGAATACAAGATCGACAGCGCCGATGAGCTCCGCTGGCGCATGGACGGCAAGGGCGGCTGGACCAAGGCGCGCTATCAGGCTTTCGAGGTGACGCCGGGCGTGGTCCTGTTCGGCCATCTGCTGGAAAGCGCGCCCAACCATGACGGCCATATCGTTACGGTGGATTTCCACCAAGGGCTGGCGACCTGCTTCAACGGCCATCTCAACACCCCTTATATCGCCAACGAAGCCGGGGCGCGCACCCTGTTCGGCGTGCTGGAGATGGAGGGCATCATCCCGCCGATGTATCGCCGTCACCAGCGCACCACCGAAATGCTTGGACGCTGCATCACCTACAGCTATGCGCCGGGGCTCACTTCGATGCATCTATATTCCACGCCCAATACCGTCTCCTGGATCATCTTCACGCCGGACGGACATGGCGGCATGGAATGGAGCGGCCCGGGCGATTTCGTGAAGATCCGCGACGGCGTCTATTTCATGTATTGGCTGGAGGAGGCCTGCAACGGCACGCTGGGCACGATCCTCCTCAATCTGAACACTATGCATGACGCCGGCATCGGCTATCACTGCGGCTCGCACGGCCTCAATATGAGCCAGATCGGCGCGATCGTGCGGCATGCCGGCAAGTTCGACGTCACCAGACATTTCCAGATCGAGACGTAAGGGACGCTGGCATGACCAAGGATAGCACTTCCACTCGCCGGTCCTTCCTAAAGAACAGCGCCTTTCTTGCCGCCCCTCTCGCGGCGGGCGCGCCGGCCATCGCCCTGGCAGCGGATGACACGAAGGCTCGGCTTCAACGGCTCGAAGACGAAGCGGCCATTCGCGAGGTGCACCAGAGTTGGCTCCGAAAGATCAACGCCGGGGAACGCGATGCGGCGTTGGGCGAGTCGGTGCGCCGTGTCATCACCGATCATGCCGAACCCGAGTCAATCACCGTCGCGGGAGACGGCGAGAGCGCAGCCGGGCGGTTTTCCTGCGCTGTGGAACTCGAAGAGTCGCTCGCCAGGGACTCGACGCTTGCGCAGATGGCCCATGCCCAAGGCACCGGCCATGTCCGGCGGACGGAACGCCGAATACTCAACGTCGATTACGTGAAGACTGGTAAAGCCTGGACGATCGCCAACGCGGACCTTACATCGGCCTAAGCGACGTCAGAGAATCTAGCCTCTTGCGCGGGCGCCGCCCGTTGTCGCGCCCTTCAGATGATCGGGCATCTCGAAGGCCGCCTTGCTGCCCGGGCGGGCATGCATGCGGGCGTGCCAGTTCATGACGCGCGGGCAGGCTTTCTCGTTCACGAATTCGGGATACATCTTGTCCATGCCGAAGGCCATGGCGAAGCAGCTGATGTCCGCGAGCGAGAAAGTCGGGCCGGCGAGCCATTCGGTCTCGGCCAGTTGCTTCTCCATGCGCTGAATCGAGACCTCGCACTTGCGAGTCCAGTCGTCGAGCTGCTCTTGCGGCCAGACCTGCTTGGCGGACTCACGCCATTTGTCCTGCTGTTCCTTGAGCGGAATCCGCGCGACATAAGCCTCAAATTCCTCAGGGCTGAGGTCCTTCACGAAGCCCTTGATGATCCGGTGCCAGCCGAGAAAGCTGAGCGCGGGGCAGAAATACTCGTCGACGAACTTGGTCCAGATCCGCATATGCGCGCGGCCCAGCGCGGTGTCAGGCTTTAACGACGGCCCCTCGAAGACCTCGTCGACATACTCGTTGATGACGGTCGATTCCGTGATGACATTGCCGTCATGGACCAGCGCGGGCACCTGCCCGTTCGGATTGATCTTCAGAAACCACGGCTCATGCTGCTCGAACTTGTTCAGGCGCACGAGATGGCTGGTGAACTCGAAGCCTTTTTCCTTGAAGGCCAGCAGGACCTTCAGCGAATTCGCGGCCGGCTCGGCATGATAAAGATCGACACTCATTTCTATGTCTCCTAGCTGGCGGCCTTGGCCGGTTCCTTGCGTATGTTGGGTGCCCGGCGCGACAGGGCGAGCGCCGCCTGGACGCCCGGGCGGGCATTCATTCGCGCCAGCCAGTCCATGCAGCGGGGCGTGTCCTTTTCGCTCATGAATTCAGGCATGAGCCGCGGAATGCCGGACGCCATCGGGAAACAGGCGATATCGGCCAGCGAATAGGCATCCCCCGCCAGCCAGTCCGATTGCGACAGCGTCTTCTCCATCCGCTTGACCGATTCCCCGCATTTACGACGCGCTTCGTCCAGTTGCTCCTTCGGGTGCGCCTGCCTGGCCGCAAGCCGCCACTTGTCCTGCTGCTCCTTGAGGGGGATCCGGGCGATTTTCGCCTCGAACTCCTCGTCGGTCAGATTGGCGACCACATCCTTGATCATGTTGTGCCAGCCGATCAGGCTGAGCGCCGGGCAGAAATACTCGTCGACGAACTTTGTCCAGATCCGCATATGGGCGCGGCCCAGCGCCGTCGACGGCTTGAGCGGGACTTCCGGGAACACCTCGTCGAGATATTCGTTAATGACGGTCGATTCCGTGATGATCGCGCCGTCATGCTTCAGCGCGGGAACCTGACCGTTGGGATTGAGCTTTACGAATTCAGGCGAATGCTGCTCGAAATTGTGCAGGTCGACGTAATGGCTGACGAAATCGAGTCCCTTTTCCTTCAAACAAATCAGGGGTTTCGCAGAATTCGCCGTCGGTTCGTAATGAAACAGCTCAAGCATGAGAGACCTCCTTGGGGCAACCGGGAGTTGGGGTCCGCGCGACGCCGATTGGATTCGGCGAAACGATAGACGCCCCGGCTCATCCGCGCAATGCGGCTCGGTGTCTCGAAACGGCGGGACGGCTGTCTCGGCCTTTCAGTTCCCGCTAAGATCGGACTAGTATCACGGCCGGCGGAGCACATTATTGTTATGGGAGTGCGAAATGAGAGACGTTGAAGGAAAAGTCGCCTTTATCACCGGCGGAGCGAGCGGCGTCGGCTTCGGCATGGCGCAGGTGTTCGCCAGCGCCGGCATGAAGGTCATGATCGCGGATATCCGGCAGGATCATCTGGACCAGGCGATGGCCCATTTCGGCGAGACGAACCAGAATGTCCGGTCTCTCCGGGTGGACGTGACCGACCGCAAGGCGATGGCCGAAGCCGCCGACGAAACCGAGCGCGCTTTCGGCAAGGTTCATCTGGTCTGCAACAATGCGGGCGTCAACCTGTTCAACGACCTCGCCGACGCGACCTATGACGATTACGACTGGATCCTGGGTGTCAATCTCGGCGGCGTGATCAATGGCGTCGTCAGTTTTCTTCCCAAGCTGCGCGCCCATAACGAGGGCGGCCATATCTGCAATACCGCCTCGATGGGCTCGCTCATTTCCGGTCCCGGCGCGGGAATCTATACCGCGGCTAAATTCGCGGTTCGCGGGCTCTCCGAAGCGCTCCGTTATTCCCTCGCCCCCCATAATATCGGTGTTTCAGTGCTCTGCCCGGGTCTGGTCAAAAGCCACATTTATGACAGCGACACGATCCGTCCGAAGGACCTGCCGCATGCCGGCGGCGCGCCGAGCAAGGAGTTCATGGATCGCCTCGCCAAGGTTCACGACGCCGGCATGGAGCCGGTCGAGGTCGGTGAAAAGGCGCTGAAAGGCATCCGCAACAACGATCCCTTCATCTTCCCCCATCCCGAATTCAAGGAAGAGCTGCGCGAGATCTTCGACGAAGTACTGTCTTATCTGCCCGACGAGGACGCGCCGGCCGATCGCCTGGCGGTCGAAGCCGATCGTCGCCGCCGGAAAGCGGAGGCGAAAGCCGCCATCAAGAATAATTGACCGGCAAGGGGCCAAAATTGGCCGCTACGGGCGCGTCTACCCCTTTGCCGAGTCCCGGCGAATGGTGCTAAGAAACAGCCACGGGATAATCCCAGAGAAACACGGCACCCCAGCGGTTGAAACGTCGCTCGGTCCACAAACCCGACACATCACAACAAAGAGTCCAAGGAGCACTCACATGAAGCTTGAGCAAATCGATATTCCTGGATTGGGGGCAGACGCGAAGGCCTTTTTGGCTCGCGAGAAGAAACTCCTGATCAATGGCGAATGGGTCGCCGCCGCCTCCGGCAAGACCTTCGACTCCATCGATCC
This sequence comes from uncultured Alphaproteobacteria bacterium, assembly GCA_963821875.1. Taxonomy (GTDB): domain Bacteria; phylum Pseudomonadota; class Alphaproteobacteria; order CAVTAV01; family CAVTAV01; genus CAVTAV01. Next base: position 2,113,337 of record CAWGFE010000002.1, on the reverse strand, counting down.
GGCGACCGAAGAGGTCGTCTGCCAGATCTCCGAGGGCGATGCGGCCGACGTCGATAAGGCCGTCAAGGCCGCCCGGCGGGCTTTCGAATCCGACGAATGGGCGAAGATGCGCCCGGCCGATCGCGAAAGGCTGCTGCTCCGGCTCGCGGATCTGATGGAACAGCATGCCGACGAGCTCGCCGAGCTCGAGGCGCTGGACGTCGGCAAGGTGCTGATGTTCGCGAAGATCGTGGACGTCGCGGGGACGATCGACTATCTGCGCTACATGGCTGGCTGGGCCACCAAGGTCGAAGGCAAGACACTGGACGTCTCCTGCGGCATGCCGGGCCAGGAATTCCAGGCCTACACGCTGCGCCAGCCGGTCGGCGTTTGCGGCCAGATCATTCCGTGGAACTTCCCGCTCGCCATGTGCATCTGGAAGCTCTCCCCGGCCCTCGCCACCGGCAACACCTGTGTCCTCAAGCCCGCCGAGCAGACCTGCCTCTCGGCCCTACGTCTTGGTGAACTGATCCTCGAAGCCGGTTTCCCGAAGGGCGTGGTGAACATCATCACGGGCATGGGCGAAACCGCCGGCGCCGCACTCGTCGCGCATCCGGAAGTCGACAAGATCGCTTTCACCGGCTCCACGCCGGTCGGCAAGATGATCGGCAAGAGCGCCATGGACACGATGAAGCGCATCTCGCTCGAACTCGGCGGCAAGTCGCCGGTCGTGGTGATGGACGATGTCGATGTCGAAGCCGTCGTCGGCGGCGCGGCGAACGCGATCTTCTTCAACCAGGGCCAGGTCTGCACGGCCGGCTCGCGTCTCTATGTCCATAAGAAGATCTTCGACAACGTGGTCGAAGGCCTCGCCGGTGTCGCGAGTTCCTTCAAGCTCGGCTCGGGCCTCAATCCGGACACGAATATGGGCCCGCTGGTCTCCCAGGAGCAGCTTGAGCGCGTGCTCGGCTATATCGACAAGGGCCGCAGCGAAGGCGGCACCGTGGTCACCGGCGGCGAGCGAGCCCTGAACAAGGGCTATTTCGTGAAGCCGACCGTGTTCACGAACTGTAAGCCCGACGCGACCGTCGTGAAGGAAGAGATCTTCGGCCCGGTCGTGGTCGCGACGCCGTTCGACGATGTCGATGAGATCGCCCGCACCGCGAATGACACGGTCTTCGGTCTCGCCGCCAGCATCTGGACCAAGGATGTGAGCATGGCTCACAAGCTGGCCCGGCGGATCAAGGCCGGCACGGTATGGGTAAACACCCACAACCTGATCGACCCGAACCTGCCGTTCGGCGGTTTCAAGCAGTCCGGCTTCGGCCGCGAAATGGGCCGCGACGCCATCGAGATGTACACAGAGCCGAAATCGGTTCTGATCCAGCTCTAATCGGCGCCAGACAGGAATTAAGGCCCGCACGGGGAAACCGCGCGGGCCTTTTTCTTGAGGTGTAGTACCGCCGTCCAGACGGCCGACAGGAAAGACTTTTCATGGCTCTTGCCATCTCCAAAGAGCAGCTTCCCGATTGCGCCGGCACGGAGCTCGGCTCTTCCGACTGGATGACCATCGACCAGGATCGGATAAACCTTTTCGCCGACGCGACGCTCGACCACCAGTTCATCCATGTCGACGCTAAGCGCGCCAGGGCCGAAACGCCCTATGGCGGGACGATTGCGCACGGATTTCTCTCGCTTTCCCTGATCCCCCATCTCACGGAAACCATCCGGCTGGAACCGGAGGGTACGAAGATGGTCCTCAATTACGGCATGGACCGGGTCCGTTTCATGGAGCCCGTCCGTTGCGGTAGCCGCATTCGCGCGCGCCTGAAGGTTGCGGAGGTGACGGAGCGCAGCCCGCGGCAGATCCTCGTGAAAACCGAGGTCACCATGGAGATCGAGGATAACGCCAAGCCCGCTCTGGTCGCGGAACTTCTCGCGATGTATCTATTCTAGCGAGCACTAATTCACGCGAACGCTTGGAGGGACGAGCCATGAAAGCCTATGTCGTCACGAAGGGGAGCAAGGATCTCAGCGGCCTGAAGCAGGTCAACCAGCCCCGGCCGAAACCGGGCGAAACGGAAATCCTCGTCAAGATGCACGCGGCGTCCCTGAACTACCGCGACCAACTCGTCGTTTCCGGCAATTATCACGACGGGTCGGTCAAGCGCGACACGATCCCCCTTTCGGATGGCGCGGGCGAGGTCGTCGCCACCGGACGGAAGGTCTCCCGGTTCAAAAAGGGCGACAAGGTCGCCGGCACCTTCTTCCGCGACTGGATCTCGGGCCCGTCGACCGGCCCGCACATCGCGCTCGGCTCTCCGGCCGACGGCGTGCTGGCGGAGTATGTCGTTTTCGATCAGGACGACGCCGTGAAGATCCCGGCCAATCTCTCCTATCAGGAAGCCGCTTGCCTGTCCTGCGCCGGCGTCACGGCCTGGAACGCCCTGATGGAAACCGGCAAGGCGCTCCAGCCCGGCGACACGGTTCTGGTGCTCGGGACCGGCGGCGTAGCGACATTCGGTCTGCTGTTCGGCAAGGCGGCCGGTTGCCGCGTCGCGGTGACCTCCTCAAGCGACAGGAAGCTCAATAAGGCCAAAGCCTTGGGGGCCGATTTCCTCATCAATTATAAAAAGACGCCGGATTGGGATCGGGAGATCATGACCCTCACCGGCGGCAAGGGCGCGGATGCGATTATCGAAGTCGGCGGGGTCGCTACCTTGCAGAAGTCGATGCAGTGCGTCGCCATGCAGGGCAAGATCGGCATTATCGGCTTTCTCGCCGGTCCGGGCGAAGGCGGCGTCAATCCGATCGGCCTTGCCTTTCGCGCCGCCGCGATCCACGGCATCGGCGTCGGAAGCCGGGCCATGTTCGAAAACATGAACGCCGCGATCGAGGCCAACGACCTCAAGCCCGCGATCGACAAGGTCTTCCCCTTCGCCAAGGCAAAAGACGCGTTCATTCACGCTCAGAAGCAGACCTTCTTCGGCAAGGTCGTGATCAGGATCGCCTGAGGAAAACCCAGGCTCAACCGTCAACCGTCGCTCCCGCTTTTGCGGGAGTGACTTCGATGATTTGAGGGGGCCTACCCCACCGAGCGGTCGCGGCCGGCCCAGAATTTCTGGCGGATGGTCTTCTTGTCCATCTTGCCGTTCGCCGTCTTGGGCAGTTCCGGCCAGAACTCGACGGATTTCGGGGTTTTCACGCTGCCGAGTTGCTTCTTGCAATAGGCCATGACCCCTTCCTCGGTCGTGGTCTTGCCCTCGGCCAGCGCGACGATGGCCTTGATCGCCTCGCCCCACTTTTCATGCGGCACGCCGATCACGGCGCATTCCTTTACTTCGGACATTTCCATGATCGTGCCTTCGACCTCGGATGAATAGACGTTGAAGCCGCCGGTGACGACCATGTCCTTCTTGCGGTCGACGATGTAGAAATAGCCGTCCGCGTCGCGGTACCCGACATCGCCCGTGTGGTGCCAGTTGTATTTGCGGATCTCCGCGGTCGCTTCCGGCTTTTCGAAATAGCTGTGGCTCACCAGCGTGCCGCGCGCCACGATCTCGCCGACCTCGCCGTCGCCCAGAAGTTTGCCGTCGTCATCCATGATCGCGACCTTCACGGCATAGCTCGCTTTGCCGCAGCTCTTGAGGCGGTCGGGATGGTCGCCCTTTGCCGCGGCGGCCGTGACGTCCTGCGGCAACCAGGTGAGGATCATCGGCGCTTCGACCTGGCCATAGCTCTGGCACATGCACGGCCCGAACACTTCGACCGCCCGCTTGAGCTTGTCCGGCGCCACCGGCGAGGCGACCAGCAGGAACATCCTCAGGCTCGAATAATCGTATTTGCCGAGATCGGGGTGATCCAGCATCGAATAGAGCGCGGTCGGCGGCACGAAGGTGTGGGTCACCTTGTGTTTCTCGATATTCTCCAGCATCTCGCCGGCGTTGAAGGCCTGCATGATCACGTTGGTCGCGCCGAAGGTCGAACAGGCCAGCGCCACGACGCCGGCCGCATGGGTCAGTGGCGCGCTGCTGAGGCAAACCGGATGCTCGACATCCTCGGCCTTCCAGTAATTGTGCTGGATTTCCAGCATGGTGCCCCAGCCGAGATTGGTGACATTCATGCCCTTGGCCGGACCCGTGGTGCCGCCGGTCGCGAAGATCCCGACGACACGGTCGGGATTGCCGAACGGATCGGCCCAATCCTTGTCGTCCGCTTTGGACCCGGTCTTCATGAAGTTCACGAGCGAAAGATCGCCGTCCAGATCCTTGTCCAGACAGACGAAATGGGTCAGCGTGGGAACCGCCTCCTTGAGCTTCGCGACATCGTCCTTGAAGCTCGAATGGTAGAAGAGCCACTTGGTGCGAACATAGGTCATATACTGGATGTTCGCGTCGAGCGCGTTGCGGGCGTTCACCGGAATCCACGGCGCTCCCGACCGCAGAATACCCAGCAGGCACAGCATCACATCGGGATCGTTCGGCGAGTAGATCGCAACAGGGTCGTCTTCACCGAGGCCCGCGTGCCACATCGCCCATGCGATCCGGTAGGAGGCATCCTGCGCCTCGCGGTAGGTGTAGCGCTTGGCGTCGTCCATGATCGCAATCCGGTCGAGATTGCCGTAAGCGCCCTTGTCGAAATAATCGATAACCCGCATTACGCCTCCGTCGCGTATTCTGTCCGCGTAACCGCCATGGGCCCCGCGTGGTAAATCTTCCCGCCGAAAACGGAAAAGCCTTCTCGCCAGCCATTTCCGTGCAAATCTATATAGGGAAAGACGACGGCGGACCAGCCTCGAAGGGCATATCCGAGCATCCTTGTGTCGCTCAAGGGAGATCGGTACTGTTGCGCCCGAATTAATATACCCGCTTGTGGACCGGCCAAAATCATGCGGATGCCCGCTCTCGATGACTCCATTCTGGCTCGGCGCGCGGAAATCATCGCCGCGCTCCGCGGCATCGTGCCTCATGACTCCGTCATCGACGACGAGCGCGAGCGCGCGGCCTACGAATGCGACGGGCTGAGCGTCTATCGCCAGCTTCCGTTTCTGGTCGTTCTGCCCGAGAACACCGAGCAAGTCTCCCGTGTGCTGCGCTATTGCTACGACAATGAGATCAAGGTCGTCCCGCGCGGCGCCGGAACGTCGCTCTCCGGCGGAGCGTTGCCGCTTGGCGACGGTATTCTTTTGGGCCTCGCCAAGCTCAACAGGATTCTGGAAATAGACTGGGACAACGGCTGCGCCCGCGTACAGCCCGGCGTGACCAATCTCGGCATTACCAACGCGGTGGCCCATCGCGGCTATTACTACGCGCCGGATCCCTCCAGCCAGATCGCCTGCACCATCGGCGGCAACGTGGCCGAGAATTCGGGCGGCGTTCACTGCCTGAAATACGGCATGACGACGAATAACTTGCTCGGCGTCGAATTCGTCCAGATGGACGGCACCGTGCTGTCCTTCGGCAGCAAGGGCTACGAGTCCGAAACCTATGATCTGCTGGGTCTCGTGACCGGCTCCGAGGGCCTTCTGGGCGTGACCACCGAGGTTACCGTAAGAATTCTGCCCAAGCCGGAACTCGCCAAGGCAATGCTGATGGGATTCCCGTCGAACGAGGCGGCCGGGCAGTGCGTCGCCGACGTGATCGCCTCGGGCATCATCCCGGCGGGCATGGAAATGATGGACCGGCCGGCGATCAAGGCCGCCGAGGAATTCGTCCATGCCGGCTATCCACTCGATGTCGAAGCGCTTCTAGTCGTCGAAGTCGATGGCGGCGAAGCCGAAGTCGACGTCTTGATCGAGCGGATCGAGGCCATCGCCCGGAAATGCGGCGTCATCCATTGCCGCTTCAGCACGTCTGACGAAGACCGTCTGCGCATGTGGGCCGGCCGCAAGGCCGCCTTCCCCGCCGTCGGCCGGATCAGCCCGGATTACTACTGCATGGATGGCACCATACCGCGCAAGCAGTTACCCCATGTGCTCCACCGCATCGGCGAGATGAGCAAGGAATACGGCCTCGGTGTCGCGAATGTATTCCATGCGGGCGACGGCAATCTCCATCCGCTCATCCTGTTCGACGCCAACAAGCCCGGTGAGGTCGAGCGCACGGAGGAATTCGGCTCGAAGATTCTCAAGCTTTGCGTCGAGGTCGGCGGCGTGCTGACCGGCGAGCATGGCGTCGGTGTCGAGAAGCGGGATCTCATGGAGGTTCAGTTCAACGAGCAGGATCTGAAGCAGCAGCAGCGCGTCAAATGCGCCTTCGATCCCAAGAGCCTGTTGAATCCCGGTAAGGTTTTCCCGACGTTGCATCGCTGCGCCGAACTGGGGCGCGTGCATGTTCATGGGGGCGAGACCCGCTTTCCCGATATCCCAAGGTTTTGAGGCCAAGAGTCCGACGTGACCGACACCACGCTTGTGCGTCCCGAAAATAGCTCGGCGATTGTGGACGCCGTCAAAGCCGCCACGGCGGCCCGAAAGACGATCGAAATCATCGGTGGCGGCACTAAACGCGGGCTTGGCTATGCCGTTTCCGCCGACATCAACTGCGATCTCACCGAGCTTTCCGGTATCAGCTTGCTCGAACCCGACGAACTGGTCATGACGGTCGCCAGCGGAACGCCGGTCGCCGAGATCGAGGTAGCTCTGGCGGAAACCGGCCAGCAACTGGCTTTCGAACCGCCGGATATGGGCGCGTTCTATGGCGGTGAAGCCGGAAAACACACCATCGGCGGCGTGATCGCCTGCAATCTTTCGGGTCCGCGCCGTGTCGCCGTGGGCGCCGCGCGCGACCATTTCCTCGGCCTCGAAGCCGTGACCGGCTTTGGCGAAACCATCAAGGCCGGCGGCCGCGTCGTGAAGAACGTCACGGGCTACGATCTTTGCAAGCTCTTCGCCGGGTCATATGGCACGCTTGCGATCATGACCAAGGTGACACTGAAGGTCTTGCCTATCCCCGAACGCCAGGCGACCGTCATCGTGACGGGCGCGGACGACAGGACCGCCGTCGCCCTGTTGCGCAAGGTGTTGAACCAGCCTCTCGAAATCTCCGGGGCGGTTCACCTGCCTGCTTGGGCCGCGGCCGAGTCCACCGTTCCCGAAATTCAGACGCTCGGCGGGAGCGTGACGGCAATACGCGTCGAGGGATTCAACGTTTCGGTCGAGGATCGGATCGCGCGCCTGCGCCGCAGCCTTGCGGGCCATAAAGACATCGCCATTCTCGATCAGGAGCCTTCGAAGCGGTTCTGGACCGATATGCGCAATCTCGGCCCCTGCGTCCGTCGGTCCGCCGATCACGTCTGGCGTATTTCCGTGCCGCCGGCCCAGGGAGCCGAAGCCGTCGAGGCCATTCAGCGCCAGATAAAGATGGATGCCTACTATGACTGGAGCGGCGGCCTCATCTGGGGCCTGCTCCCCACCCTCGGCGGCGCCTGCGACGGCCCGATCCGCGCGGCAGCCGAAGCCGCTGGCGGTCACGCGACCCTGATGCGCGCACCTGAAACGCTCCGCGCGGAAACGCCGGTCTTCCATCCAATCGATCCGGGCAAGGCGGCGCTCGTCTCGCGGATCAAAGCCAGCTTCGATCCCGACAGCACGTTCAATCCCGGTCGCATGTATCGGGGGGCGTAAAAGATGCAAACCAATTTCAGCCCCGAACAGCGCGAAAATGGCGATATCCAGATCGCTGACGAGATTCTACGTAAATGCGTGCATTGCGGCTTTTGCCTCGCCACCTGCCCGACTTACGTGGTGCTCGGCAGCGAGCTCGATAGCCCTCGCGGACGTATTTATCAGATCAAGGACATGCTGGAGACCGGCGAGCCCGCCTCGGACACGCTGACCCTGCATCTGGATCGTTGCCTTTCGTGCCTGTCGTGCATGACGACATGTCCGTCCAGCGTGAATTACGGCCATCTCGTCGATCTCGCCCGCGCCAAGGTCGAGGAGACGCATACCCGGCCCCTGATCGACCGGCTAACGCGGGAGGCGCTCGCCAGGGTCCTGCCCAATCCGGGCCTGTTCCGCGCGATGCTGGTGCTGGCGAAAATCGCCAGGCCGTTCCGCTTCCTGATGCCGAAACGTCTGCGGTCCGCCCTGGACGTCGCCCCGCGGTCCCTGCCCTCGCCAAGTCCCGTCGACCAGCCGCAGACATTCCAGGCTCAGGGCACGCGCCAGAAACGCGTCGTCATGCTGTCGGGCTGCGCGCAGCAGGTCCTCGACACCGCGATCAACGAAGCCACGGTCCGGGTTCTCACCCGCCACGGCGTCGAGGTGGTCATTCCGCGCGGCCAGGGCTGTTGCGGCGCGCTGGAATATCACATGGGCCGCGTCGAGCCGGCCAAGCAACGCGCCAGGGCCAATATCGAGGCCTGGCTTGCGGCGGAGAAGAACGGTCCCGTCGACGCCGTCGTCATCAATGCATCCGGCTGCGGCACCATGGTGAAGGATTACGGCTTCATGTTCCAGGATGATCCCGAAATGGCCGAACCAGCGGCGAAGATCTCGGCGCTGGCAAAGGACATCTCGGAAGTGCTGGTGGACCTGAAGCTGGCGACAATCCGCCCATCGTCCCTCACCGTCGCCTATCACTCGGCCTGCTCCATGCAGCATGGCCAGCGATTGACCGAGCAGCCGAAAACCCTGCTGCGCTCAGCCGGTTTCGAGGTTCTGGACATTCCCGACGGCCATCTTTGCTGCGGTTCGGCGGGCACATACAACCTGTTGCAACCCGATATGGCGCGGGAACTGCGCGACCGGAAGATCCGCAATATCGACAGCGTCGAGCCGCAGGCCATCGCCACCGGCAATATCGGCTGCATGATGCAACTGCGTTCCGGCACACCGATCCCTGTCGTACACACGGTGCAGCTGATCGACTGGGCGACCGGCGGCCCTGATCCGCTCGCCTCCTGACGCATCGGAACTTTGCTTTCCGGCCGCCGTTGACGAGAAGCAAGTTTATGGAGACTTGCTCCAAATCAAAGCGCACTGGCTCGCCCCCGGCCAATTAATAGCATTCGGCAAGAGAGTCGGCTCCAAACGGAACGAGTGGTGTTCCGAGCGTCGGGCTGCAAGAACAGGAGGGTGCAATGCTCAAATCCATATTCGTTCCCATGAACGGCAACGAGACGGACGAGTTGGTTTTGGGAACGGCCTTGGCGATGGCGCAGATATTCGAATCCCATCTCGAATGCGTGCGCGTCCGGATGTCGACCGACTACCTGGTCTGGGAGAGCAATCTGCTGGATGCAGTAAGCGGTCTTATCGAAGGCGACCTGATCTCCCAGCTCGAGCAGCAGGACCGCGAACGGACCACGAGCGCCCTCCGCATCTTCAAGAAATTCTGCGAGCGCGAGAAAATCGCGATCTCCGATACGCCTCCGGGTCCGGTCGGCGTGTCGGCCCGGTGGCAGGAGATGCGGGGGCATCAGGTCAGCACGTTCCAGCAAGAAGCCCGCTTCCATGATCTCGTCGTGGTCGCCCGCTCGCTTCTGGCGGACACCGATCCGGGTGCGGATTTCGCCGGGAACATCCTGCTCGGCTGTGGCCGACCCATCCTTCTGGCGCCGGCAGAGCCCCCGAAAACGCTCGGTAAGACGATCGCAATCGCCTGGAAGAACAGCCCGGAGGTCGCCCGCGCCGTCAGCGCCGCCATGCCGATCCTCGCTCAGGCCGAAAAAGTCATCGTCATGTGTGCGCCTGAGGATGACATGCCTGAGGAAGCATTGGAGGAATCAGGCCGTAAACTGGCGTCCACATTGCGCTGGAACGGCTGCAATGCCGAGACTTTCCTCGTTTATGACGATGGAGCGCCGGCCCGCAACGTGCTCGATCAGGCACGCCGGCTGGATGTGGACCTTCTGGTGATGGGTGGTTACGGCCACAGCCGGCTACGGGAGACCGTGTTTGGCGGCTTTACCAAGGACATTCTCATCCACAGCCCTCTGCCCGTCTTCATGTTCCACTAAGGGCTTCAAGTCTGGAAGAAGTTGAGTTCGACCGTCACGCCTTCCGGGTCGTCGACGAACATCTGGGTCAGCTTGATGTCGGGCAGATAGTTCGACTTGTATTTAACCCCCTTTTCGTTAAACGCTTTTTTGTACTCCTCAACGCCGGTGCAATTGAACGCGACGTGATCGAGCGCGCCGGTGTCCTGCTGAGTAAATTCGTCCCGGCAGATCAGGTGGATGACGGCCCGGTCGCCGTCATAGAGCCACGCGCCGCCGAAATCCATCTGCGGCCGGAATCCCGTCTTCAACCCGATCACGTCCTCGTAGAATTTCAGCGACGCGTCGAGATTCGAGGTGAGAACCGAAACGTGATCCAGGGCGATTTCAGGCATGGCGTCCTCCGTTGAAGTCGGCGTCAGTGTAGCATCATCGGCGCCGCCTTGGCAGAGTATCGGCGCCTCGTGCAATTATTGCATTGTCAACTTAACACGACACCGACCCAGTTCCACGGTTCTATAGCGGAGAGGCGGAATCAGGCAATGGCTGGGCCGCCTGATGGGGCGGCATCATGAGGGGGATTTTGACATGACAATGGATCGGCCTGGCCTCCTGAAGTGGGGAATGGCGGGCTACGCGGCGATGAAGATCGGCGCCAAGCGCAAGCTGATGCAGACGAATGCGGAGTATGTCTTCAACATCAACGGCGCGCAGAAGTACCCGCGCTTCAACCAGAAAAATACCGGCTAAGGCCGGTCCTCATTTCCCCCTGGGGGATTTGTCACGCCGTCGGGAAGGCCGAAAATGTTTCGTCGATATCGTCGCGAACGTCCAGGTATTTGCCGGACATCGAGTTCGTATTTTCCCGAGGCGAGCTTGACACAGAGTTCGGCGCATTTGGCGAGGCCCGGCCGGGGATCGACATCCTGCTCCATCGTGGAGATACGCTTCACCATATCCGGCAGCCAGCGTTTCGCGCCCTCATTGCTCTTGGTGCCCTTGGCAAGGTCGGTGATGACCATGCCGGGCTCGATCGCAAAGGCCGCGACATTGAAGTCTTTCACTTCGGCCGCGATATGCTCGACCAGCCGGTTCTGCGAGGACTTGGCGACGCAGTAACCCGACATGTTCGGCGCGACGACCGTGGCGGCCAGCGCCGACACCACGATGATATGGCCGGTCTTGCGCTCCACCATTGCGGGCAGCACGGCCGAGGAATAGAGGAGCGCGCCTCGGACATGGACGCGCTGGGCGTCCCACCATTCATCGGGATCGATCGCATAGACCGGGCCGAATGGACCGGTAACGCCAGCATTGCTGACCAGGATATCGACCGGGCCAAAGGCTTCCTGTGTCGCCGCGACGACCTTCGCGACGTCGTCGCGATTCGTGACATCGCCTGCGACCGCGAGCCCCTTGCCACCCGATGCCTCGATCTCCTTGACCGTCAAGTCGAGCTGCGCCTGTGATCGGGACGTCACGGCGACAGCCGCGCCTTCCTCCGCCAAACGAAGCGCGATGGCCTTGCCGAAGCCGCGTCCCGCGCCGGTGACGATGGCGACCTTACTCTCCAATTGCCCGGTCATCACTTGCCTTTCTTCGCAAAGCCCGGCGCGCGCGGTGCGGTAATCCGCTTGCCGGTCACCGGATGACGATAGTGGAACGGCAGGAGATCCTTGTCCGGCCACAGCGCGGGCTTCTGCTTGGCCAGTTCATCCGGGCCCAGCGGATCCATCGGATAGGTCTTGCTGGCGAAGGGGACATATTGCGGTTTGACATGGGCCCAACCATGCTCGAACGTGCCGACATAGACGATCTTCGGCACCATGACCTTGATCTGCCAGACACCGTCGCGTTTCACATAGACGTTTTCGTAGACGCCGCCTTCCCACCACTGATTGGCCTCGCCGGCGGAATAATGGGTGCCGCCCTGAAGGAAATAGCGGAAACGCGCCTTGGCGCTCTTCCGGTCCTTGGCGACCGTGATGATGTCCTGAAACTGGGTGTGTTCGAGCAGCTTGCCGTATTTCGGGCCGTCGGTGCCGTTGGAGAAATTGGCGCGCAACCGATCGATGTAGAGCCGCCGCGCCCCGGCCTTGCCCTTGTAGATGCCGCCGAAAAAGTGAATCTCGATATCTTCGGCGAACAGGTCGATCACGGCGTCATACATGAAATTGTCCATGTAATAGCCGTATTGGTGCTGCAGATTGCGGACCGTCAGCGTGTCTTCGAGAATACCAACCTGATTCTCGAGGTCAGCGACTCGCTTTTCCAGGGCCGCAACCGGATCTTTTTTCGCCACGAAAGCCTCCTTGAGCTTCGGAATGTCTTTCGGGGGATCTTCTATATGCTGCGCCCCCCGACGGCAGCATAGGGCGAGCGTCGTTAGCCGCGCGGTACGCGGTCAGGCAACCCGGTCCGGCGGCTCCTTACCGTCGAAATAGGCGTCCAGATTACGGACGACCCGCATGCCCATCTCGACACGGGTCTCCGTCGTCGCGCTGCCGAGATGCGGCAGCAGAACCACATTGTTCAGCGCGATCATGGCATTCGGCACGTCGGGCTCGCGTTCGTACACGTCCAGCCCGGCGCCCGCGATACGGTTGTGCTTGAGCGCGTCGACCAGCGCGGTCTCGTCGACAACCTCGCCCCGGGCCGTATTGATGAGGAACGCGCCCGGCTTCATTTTGGCGATCCGCTCCTCATTGATGAGATGGCGCGTCTCGGGCCCACCCGGGCAATGCAGAGAGATAAAATCCGACTGCCGGATCAGATCATCGAGATCCGGGCAATGGGTGGCCCCGGTGGTCTGCTCGACTTCGGGAGCCGCACGATGACGGGAGTAATAGACGATCCGCATACCGAATCCATGATGCGCCCGCGCGGCCGTGGCCTGGCCGATCCGGCCGAATCCGACCAGACCGAGCGTCTTGCCGGTGACCTTGGTGCCGAGCAGATGAGTTGGCCGCCAGCCGTTCCAGGACCGGGCCCGGAGCTGGCGCTCGCCCTCGCCCGCGCGCCGGGCGATCATCAGCATCAATGTCAGCGCGAGATCGGCCGTGCAGTCGGTCAGCACATCCGGCGTGTTGGTGACGACGATGCCGAGCTTCTTGCAGGTTTCGACGTCGATGTGATTGAAGCCGACGCCATAATTTCCGAGGATCTTGGCACGGCGGCCTATCACGTTGAGGATATCGCCGCCGACCCGGTCGGAGACCGTTGGGCAGACCGCGTCGAAATGCAACATGGCATCGCGCAGCTCGCTCGTCTCCAGCGGCTTGTCGGTCTCGTTGAAGGTGACGTCATAACGTTCGGTGAGATGCTTCTCGACGCTTTTCGGCCAGCGTCGAGTTCAGAAGAATTTTGGGACGATCCATACCTGTCTATTCGTTTCGTTAGTTGCGCCGGACATCTTGCGGCCCGGGCCGTTTTGAGCGCGCCAGCCACATCCATAACGCTCAGTTCAGCTCTTCGTTCTCGGTCGTTGCGACGGCAATTATCGTACAACCCCATTGGGGATTTGGCCAAGCCGATTTGGTGAACCGATCGGCTCGGTGCGGCAGGCTGGGCCGCTTGACGACGCGCGTGAGTGTGGCTTCGGACATGCTCTGCTGCTTCATACAAAAGCTGTAATGCAATAGTTCGGTGGCGGTGCGCGCGATTATTGCCTATAAACTCATGCAAGAATAAACCGAATCGAACGAGTGAATCCGGCCCTTCTTCCACCCGGCCAGACAAGATACACAGAATGAAAGTGCCTGCCAGACGACGATCCTATTCATTCCGAGTGTCGCGTTCATTTCCGCCAATATTAGGGTCCGGTAACCACGTTAGATAGTATTTGAAGAGGTCGATCGCCCGCAGCCCGCGGTCAGGCCAGTGAAAGAGTGTAGGAAGGAGTGGGCCCTTGTCCCTTAGACGAGATACGCCACCGTTTCGCGCCGATCATGTCGGAAGCCTGTTACGGCCGCCCAAGCTTCTGGTCGCACGCAAAGACTTCCGCGAGGGCCGGATGTCCCAGAAGAACCTTACCAAGATCGAGCAAGAGGCGGTTCGCGACGTCGTGAAGATGCAGGAGGGTATCGGCCTCAGATCCGTTACCGATGGGGAATATCGCCGCACCATCTGGCATGTCGACTTCTTCCGTCAGATCGAAAACGTCGCACTCACGCGGTCCCCGGTCAAAGTGCATTTCCACACGGAACAGGGCGATATCGAGCGGGCGCCGACATCCTTCCGGGTCGAAGGCAAGCTGTCCCGGCCCAAACCGATCTTCGTCGATCATTTCAAGTTCCTGAAATCGGTAACGAAGCAGACCGCCAAGCTCACCATCCCCTCTCCCTCCCTGCTGCATTTCCGTGGCGGGCGCGAGGCGATCGACAAGACCGTCTATCCGGACATCGCCGACTTCTACAAGGATCTCGCCAATGTTTATTCGGCGGAAGTGAAGGATCTGGGTGCGGCCGGTTGCAAATATCTTCAGCTCGACGAGGTCAACTTCGCCTATCTCTGCGATCCCAAGCTACGCGAACAGGTCCAAAACTTTGGCGAGGATCCGGACACCCTGCCGCACACTTATGCCAAGCTGATCAACGACTCGATCAAAACGCGCCCGAAAGGCATGGCGATCACGATGCATCTCTGCCGGGGCAATTTCGAAGGCGCCTGGCTGGCCGAAGGCGGTTATGAGCCGGTCGCCGAGATCCTGTTCAACGAGATAAAGGCGGACGGCTATTTCCTCGAATATGACACGCCGCGCGCCGGAGACTTCAAGCCGCTCCGCTTCCTCCCCAAGGGCAAGACCGTCGTACTCGGCCTCGTCACCACCAAACAGGCCAAGCTCGAGAGCAAGGACGATCTCAAGCGCAGGATCGAGGAGGCCGCCCGTCACGTGCCGTTCGATCAACTCGCACTTAGCCCGCAATGCGGCTTCGCCAGCAGCGAGCGCGGCAACAAGATCACCGTCGAGGATGAAATCGCCAAGCTGAAGCTTGTCGTCGAGGTCGCCCGCGAAATGTGGGGCTCGGTCTGAAATGGCCCGGCTGGACCTCTCTATCGCGGTCGGCGACTATGACCGGAATCGGCCGCTGGTCGACGGCAGCGTCCAGATGGACGGCGTCGATCCGGTCTTCATGCTCCTGTCGCCCGAAGAGATCTTCTTCCGCGCGTTCCGGCACGCCGCGTTCGATATCTGCGAGCTGTCGCTCAGCAGCTACACCGTCAAGACGGCGAACCGGGATTGTCCCTATATCGCCGTGCCGGTCTTCCCGTCCCGCGCGTTTCGCCACACTTCCATCGTCATTCGCACCGATCGCGGGATCGAAAAGCCGGAGGATCTCAAAGGCCGGCGGATCGGAACGCCCGAATACCAGCTTACCGCCTGCGTCTGGGCCCGGGCCCTGCTCGACGATGAATTCGGCGTCAAACCGACCGACGTCACCTGGGTGCGCGGCGGTATGGACCAGCCGGGCCGGATAGAAAAGATCAATCTCGATCTGCCCGGCGTAAAATTCGATGATGCGCCTCCGGACGGAACGCTGAACGAAATGCTGGAGAACGGCGAGATCGACGGCCTGATCGGCCCGCGCCTGCCGGCCTGCATGCGGAAGAATGATCCCTCGGTCCCGGTCGGCTGGCTGTTCGACGATCCGACCGCCGCCGCCACGGATTATTACAAGCGAACCGGGGTCTTCCCGATCATGCATGTGCTCGGCATCCGGCGCGAACTGGCCGAGAAGCATCAGTGGCTGCCGGGCGCGGTCTATAAAGCCTTCGAACTGGCGAAGGCCGCCGCGATCGCCAGGCTCAGCGATACGTCGGCGACAAAGGTCACCTTGCCCTTCGTCGAGGAGCAATTACGCGCCGCCCGGGCACTGCTCGGCGACGATTTCTGGTCCTACGGCTTTGACGCCAACCGCAAGACGCTCGATACGTTCCTACAACATCACCACGCGCAAGGACTTTCCTCGCGCCGTGTCGAGCCGGAGGAACTGTTTCATCCCTCCACGCTGGAAGGCTTCAAGATCTGAGGGGCCCGATTTAGTTCAACGTTCGTGGTGAGCCTGTCGAACCATGCTGATCCGGCCTCGCAAATGCCGTTCGACAAGCTCCGGACGAACGGATTTTTGGCGGGCGGATCAGGCCGCCGAAACGCCCACATTCATCACGCCGATACCCTTGATCTCGGCGCTGATCGTGTCACCGGGATGGACCGGCCCAACGCCCTCCGGCGTGCCGGTCATGAGGACATCGCCCGGCTGAAGCGTGTAGAAGGACGACGCGAATTCGATCAGACCCGGCACGTCGATGATCAGGTCCTTCGTATTCGCCGACTGACGGACCTCGCCATTGATCTTGAGTTCGAGCGACAGCCCGCTTGGATCGGGAATTTCATCGGCAGTGACGAGCCAGGGCCCGAGCACGCAATAGGAATCGATGGATTTGCGGAGCGAGCGCTCCTCGGGGCCGCGGATCGTCATATCGAGACCGATCGTATAACCCGCCACATAGTCGAGCGCCTCGTCGCGCGACACGCGGTCCGCCTTGCGGCCGATCACGGCGACCAGTTCGATCTCGTGATCGTTGCGGCGATCGGTCTTGCGCAGCTTCACGCCGTCCGATGGGCCGACAATGGCGCTCACCGCCTTCAGGAAAAGCCCCGTCTCCTGGATCTTGCGAACGTGTTCCCGGGAGAATGTCTCGGGATCGTCGATCGCCTCCTCGAGATGCTTCATGTAATTGACTGGCGCGGCCACGACTTTCGTCGGATTTCCGACCGGCGCTTTGAGGAAGACCGAATTCGTCGGATAGGGCTCGGCCTGGCCCCTCATCTCCCCGACGCGCTCGCGGACGGCGTCCAGATTGGAAATGAGGGCATCGCCTAGCGGATAAGGCCAGCGCGCGGACGGCAAAACATCCAGCGCGGCACTCACATCGCGAATGACATCGTCTTCCACGAGCCCGAGCTGATCATCGTTGAAACGGCATAACCGCATGCGTCTCTCCGGTCTTTTTGTTGTTCGTTGACGCGGTTATCGCGCGCCTTCCGAATAAAAGGCAAGTTTGCGCTGGAGCGGCTCGTCATCGATGCGGATGAGATAGGCCGGGCCACCGGAATCGGAACTGTCGAACTCGATTTCCGCGAAGGTCGAAGCCGAAAACGTGTCGTTCGTCTTCCACTCGAACGCGGCGCTATCGATCGTCACCCGCCCCTCGCCCTCGACCACGTGATAGACGGCTCCGACCGAGCGGGGCGTCGGCGCATAGCGTCGTCCCGGCTTGAGCATCATGGCCGTAAACGCCAGCGTCGGCAGGCAATCCTCGCCGGTCTCGGGATTGACATAGCGCAGTTCCAAAAGCCCGTCGTCCTCGGCAATGCCGGCCAAACGATCCAGGCCTTTGCGCGTCTCGGTCCAGGGATAGCGGAGCTTCGGATAGGGCCGCGGTTTCACATAGCGGGCCGGCAGGTCGAGGCCCTTTGCTCGCAGATCCGCGCCAAGCCGGACAAGCGGGTCCTCGCCATTGCAGCCGGACGTCCCGGGCTCGGCATAGCTCGCTTCGGCGGCCAGAAAGATCGGCAGATCGAGGAGATCGAGCCAGAGCACCGGCGTCTGGCCCTCATGGCCGTGGTCGTGCCACTGGCCGTGCGGCGTAAGGATCAGGTCGCCCTTCTCCATCGCGCATTTCTCGCCATTGACGACGGTGTAGCCGCCCTCGCCTTCGATCACAATGCGGGCAGCGCTCGGGCTGTGGCGATGAGTCGGTGCAATCTCGCCGGGCAACAGGACCTGAATGCCGGCATAGATCATGCCAGTCGCCTGCATCGCCTCCTTGCCGCGCCCCGGATCGCTCAGCACCAGCACGCGGCGTTCGGCCAGTTCGATGGGCACGAGGTCCGCCGCCTGCATGGCCAGAGGCCGGATGGCTTCGTAACGCCAAAGCGTCGCCTGCGTTTGCGCGCCGGGGCGTCCCACCGGCACGAGACCATGCAGAAAATCCCACAAAGGCGACGTTCTCTGCTCGCTCAGGGCGGTGCGAAAACTGTCGGGCAGGGGTGCTTTGGCCATCTGGGTCACGCCTCGGGCATAATTCCTGTGCAGGGTCGAGTCAGGAAGCCCATAATCCCCGCCTGACCGGTTTGGGGCAATGCCAACTTTACCTCCAACGGCCATGGCTTTATTGAGGAAACGGGAGTTGTTGAATCAAGGGGAGCGCGCATGCCCAAAATGACCGGAAGCGAGGCGATCGTCCGATCGTTGATCGAACACGGCGTCGATACGGTCTTCGGGCTGCCCGGCGCGCAGACCTACGGGTTCTTCGACGCGCTGTACAAATACCGCGATAAGATCCGTATGATCACGAGCCGCCATGAGCAAGGGTCGGCTTATATGGCGTTCGGCTACGCCCAATCCACCGGCAGGCCCGGGGTTTTCTGTGTCGTCCCCGGCCCCGGCATTCTCAACGCTTCCGCCGCCCTGAATACGGCCTGGGGCACAAACACGCCGGTTCTGGGCGTCGTCGGCCAGATTCCCTCCGACTTCATCGGCAAGGGCCGCGGCCAGCTTCACGAGATGCCGGATCAGATCAAGACCCTGCGCTCGATCGTCAAATGGTCGGAGAGGATCGGCGACGGCCGCGAAGCGTCCGACATCGTGAACACGGCGTTCGACAAAATTGTTTCGGGCCGTCCGGGCCCGGCCACCGTCGAGATGGCGATGGACGTCATGATGCGCGAGATCGACGTGCCGATCTCAAAAGCCGGTAAGGCGCGGCGCAGACCGAAGCCGAAAGCGGCCGACATCGACGCGGCGGCAAAGCTGATCCTGAAAGCCAAGCGCCCGATGATCATGGTGGGCGGCGGCGCACAGCACGCGAGCGCCGAGGTTCTCCGGCTCGCCGAGCTACTGGATGCACCGGTCACCGCCTTCCGCCGGGGCCGCGGCATCATTCCCGACGATCACGACCTCGGCATGAATTCGGCGGCGGCTTACGAGCTTTGGAACGACACAGACCTTTTGATCGGCATCGGCTCGCGGCTGGAGCTGCAATATATGCGCTGGGCCAAATCAGCCGCTTACGTCCAGGCGCCAAAAGCGCCCCCCCATATCATCCGCATCGATATCGACCCCAAGGAAATGACGCGGCTGAAACCGCATGTCGGCATCGTCGCCGACTCGATAGACGGCGCGACCGCCCTGGCCGATGCAATCGAGTCGCGCGTGAAGCGGATCCCGAATGCCCGCAAGCGCATCGCCGACGCCAAGGCCTCCGCGCGCGCCGAATACGAAGCGCAGGTGCAACCCGAAGTCGCCTATCTGGACGTGATCCGGGATGTCATGCCGCGCGACAGCTTCTTCGTCGAGGAACTGTCACAGATGGGCTTTACATCTTATTACGCCTATCCCGTCTATCAGCCGCGAACGTATGTCACGACCGGCTTTCCCGGGACGCTGGGCTTCGGCTTTCAGACGGCGCTCGGCGTCAAGGCGGCCAACCCGGACCGGGCGGTCGTGTCGGTCACCGGCGATGGCGGGTTCATGTTTGGCGTGCAGGAAATGGCGACGGCCGTGCAGGAAAATCTCGCCGTGGTGACTCTGGTCTTCAATAACGGGGGCTTCGGTAATGTCCGGCGCGATCAGTCGACTCAGTTCAAGGGCCGGGTGATCGGCTCGGAGCTGCACACACCCGATTTCACTGCGCTGGCGAAGAGCTTCGGCATGGCCGCCCGGCGTGTGACATCGCCGGAGGAACTGGGGCCGGCCCTGCAACGCGCGCTGAAGACCAACAAACCGGCGCTGATCGAGATTTCGCTCGAACGCGGCTCCGAGGCGACTCCGTGGCCGTTCATCATGCCGGCCGGATTCGGCCGCTAGAACGGCCCGACCACCTCTCGGGCGGGTCTGTACAGCGTCGCGTTTCTGCTGATATTGGTACGGCTACCCACAGGGGTGGCTGACGCAGCACAAGGAGAGAGGCAATGGCCGGCAAGAAGCAGTTGAGAAGCGTCGTCGCGATGAACGAGATCCGGCGGGCCCACTGGAAGGTTCTCGGCATCAAGGACGAGGATATGTCCAAGCCGAAAATCGCGGTCGTCAACAGCTCCTCCGAACTTGCGATCTGTTTCAGTCACCTGGACGGCGTCGCCAAGGTCGTGAAGGACGCGATCTGGGCCGCCGGCGGCATTCCCTTCGAGATCCGCACCACCGCCCCCAGCGACTTCCTGATCAGCGCTGGCCACGCCGGCGGCTATATTCTGCCGAGCCGCGATCTCGTCGTGAACGACATGGAGATCCCGATCCAGGGCGGGCAACTCGACGGCATGATCTGCCTGTCCTCCTGCGACAAGACCCCGCCGGCCCATATGATGGCGGCCGGACGCTTCAACATCCCCGCAATCCTGGTCATCTGCGGCTATCAGCCGAGCGGCGAATACAAAGGCAAGCATGTCGGCATCGAGGACCTGTTCCTCGGCGGCGTGCAGACCCAGTTCGGCAAGCTCTCGAAGGATGATCTGCACGGCATGGCCGAACAGGCGATCCAGGGGCCGGGCGTATGCTCCGGCATGGCGACTGCCAATTCCATGCATTCGATCTGCGAGGCGCTTGGTATGACGCTGCCGGGCGCGGCGCCGGTTCTGGCCAACAGCCCGAAAATGTTCGAAATGGCGCGCCGTTCCGGCGAGCGGATCGTCGAGATGACGCTAGAAGACCTGAAACCCCGCGATATCCTGACGCCCGACGCGTTCCACAACGCCGTCACAACGCTGATGGCGATCAGCGGCTCGATCAACTGCATCAAGCATATGCAGGCGACTGCAATCGAAGCGGGTCTGGATATCGACATCTATCAGATGGTCAACGATCTCGGTGCGAAAACGCCGGTCCTTTCGGCCGTCCAGCCCAATGGCGACTATCTCATCGACGAGTTCGATCACGCGGGCGGCGCGCGGGCGATGCTGAAGCAGCTCGAACCCCTGCTCAAGACGAACGCCCTGACCGTCACGGGCCGGACGCTCGGCGATAATCTGCAGGGCGTCGAGGTGACGAACGAGGATGTCATCCGGCCGCTCGACAAGCCCTTTGCCGACAAACCGCCGATCGTCGTGTTGAAAGGCTCGCTCGCGCCGGAAAGCGCGATCATCAAACTCGGCATCCGCGACGCCTCGCGCAAGACCAAGTTCAAGGGCCCCGCCGTCGTGT
The DNA here is from genome assembly GCA_963821875.1 of uncultured Alphaproteobacteria bacterium. Taxonomy (GTDB): domain Bacteria; phylum Pseudomonadota; class Alphaproteobacteria; order CAVTAV01; family CAVTAV01; genus CAVTAV01. The sequence continues at coordinate 2,092,221 of CAWGFE010000002.1, read as the reverse complement.
TCGACAGCGGCCAGGAAGCGATTAAGGCCATCGAGGACGGCAAGATCAAACGCGGCGATGCGCTCGTCGTGCGCGGCATGGGCCTCAAAGGCGGCCCGGGCATGGCGGGGCCCGCTTCCCATGTCGTCTTCGCGCTCAACTCCGCCGGCATGCAGAGCGACGTCGCCTTCGTCTCGGACGGCCAGCTCTCGGGCCTCTGCAACAAAGGCCTCACCATCGCCGAAACCTCGCCCGAAGCAGCGGTCGGCGGGCCGCTCTCCCTGGTCGAGAACGGCGATCAGATCGTCATCGACGTGGATGAAGGCTTACTCGACCTCGACGTTCCCGCCGAGGTCCTCGCCGAACGCCGCAAGGCCAAGGGCGACATCGTCCTGCCGAAGTCCAGCGGCTATCTCTCGATCTACCAGCGCGCAGTGCAGGACATGCACACGGGCGCGGTGCTCGTGGAGAAGTAACAAGGTCCGTTCGCCCTGAGCCCGTCGAAGGGCGTGGCGCCGGGCTCAGGCCGCGGGCTTCGACCAGCGCTCAGCCCGAACGGGGTTCTTGTGGGCTATCATTGCGAGCGACCAACGAGCCTTCGCCACGGCGTACCGCGCCTCGCGATGACGGCGTCAAGACAGCCGGTCGGCTTCCACCCAGTTGCCGTGGACCTGATTGCGCAGACGCATCGGGAGTTTGATGCGGGCGATCGGGCCCTTGTCGATATCCGCGGCTTCCATCACCCACATCTCCGAGAGATATTTCTGGTGATCGTCGTTCACGAGGGCGAGGTAGCCTTCGTGGCCGGACTTTTTCGACGGGATGTGAACGGCTTCGCTCAGGGTCGAATGCGGCCCGTCGCAATAGCTCTTCATCTTGCCGGATTTGACTTCGAGCCGGATCAGCGTGTTGAAGCCGACGCCGATCGGACCGGCGATGTTCGGCGGTCCCTGTTCGGGATCGAAGGTCTCGTAATAGGCGATATCGAACTCCTTCATCAGATCCTTATCGGCGACGCGCGGCATGTCGCCGCCCGGGCCGAGGTCGTATTCGTCGATCGCGGAACCGGGCTTGGACAAATCGAAGGTCCAGCGCTTCAAAGCCCCTTGCATATTGGCCGGATCATGCTGGAGCCCGGCGGCTTCCATGATGAAGGGGAACGGGTTCACGGCGTTGTAGCAGGCGTCGACATGGACCTTGTTGCCTTCGGTATAGGCGTTGAGGAAGTGGAACACGGAGCAGGCCGGTCGCTTGAACCAGACCAGATCCTTGACACTGCCATCGCGCGGCATGATGGCGAAATGGCTCTCCTTGCTCGGATCCCACGCCCAATGCGGTTTGCCGGCCTTGAGCAGGTCCATGCTCGTCGTGATCGGGAAGAACGGGAAGATCGCATGCTCCTTGGTCACCACGAAGTCATGCATCAGCGAGACGTACGGGCCTTCGAAATGCTCTTCCTTGGTGAGCCGGCCGTCCTTGTCGGCCACGCAATACGCGATGTCGTTGCTGCACAGGCCGGAGGCCTCGTAGCCATAGAAATACAGCTCGTCGGTATCGGGATCCCAGCGGGTGTGGGCGGTCACTGTCTCGCTTTGCAGCTTGCCGTCATAATCCCACTCACCGATCGTCTCGAGCGTGTCCTTGTCGACCTCCATCGCGCGGCTGTCTTCCTTCAGGGCCAGAAGCTTTTTGCCGTGCCAGATGGGCGTCGTGTTCGCCGCGCCGCGCTTGTGGCCTTCTACGCTCGGATCGTCCGTCAGGGGGTTCCGGTAGGCGCCATGGAGAGACTTGCGGGCGGCGCGGTCGTCCTTGAGGCGCTCGGTCATGACGTAGCGCATCTTCATGTCGACATGGCCGTTCTCGAAGCGGAACAGGCTGATCATGCCGTCGCCGCTCAGGAAGGTGTCGTCACCCAGCCGCGGGGGATATTGCGGGTCGGGCGTGAGTCGGTAGAACGACCCATCGATCTCGTCGGGCAGGTTGCCCTCGATTACGAGGTCGTAGATGTCGCATTCCATACGCACCGGCTCGTTGAAGCCGGCGAAGTCAAAACTCTTCGGAAACGAGGTCGTCATGACGGTCCCCCTAATGTGACCTTTTACAAAAACCTTAGCGCGGCCGTGCGCGAACGCCGCCATCAAGGCGAATAAGCTCGCCATTAATATAGGCATTCTCGACGATATGGGCCACGAGTGAAGCGAATTCCTTCGGTGATCCCATACGCTTGGGGAATTCAAGTTCGCTCAGCAGCTTCTCGGTGACGGCCGGCGGCGCGGCATCCACAAGCGGCGTCTCGAACAGACCCGGTGCGATTGCCGCTACGCGCACGCCGAACTGCGCGAGATCACGCGTCATCGGCAGGATAAGGCCGATGATGCCGGCCTTGCTGGCGGCGTAGGCGCTTTGGCCCATCTGGCCCTCGATTCCCGCCATGGACGAGGTATTCACGATCACGCCGCGCTCGCCATCCGGCCCGATCGGGTCGTTCTTCAGCATTTCCGCGGCGGTCAGGCGGCAGACATTGAACGTGCCGTTCAGATTGACGTCGATGACGCGTTTGAAGTCGTCATAGGGATGCGGCCCGTTTCGACCGACAATGCGGCCGATGGTCGGCACGCCCGCGCAGTTCACGCAGATATGGATCGTGCCGAAAGCCTCCGTGGTCGCGGCCACCGCGGCCATCACCTCGGCCTCGTCGGCGACATTGACCTTGAAGAACAGCACACCGCCGTCCTGCCTGGAGACCAGCGCCTGACCTTTTTCCTCGTTGAGGTCGAAGATCGCCACTTTGGCGCCGGCGGCGAGCAAATTCTCGACCGTCGCCTCCCCAAGACCGGACGCCCCGCCGGTGACCACCGCAACTTTGTCCTTGATATCCATTCGACGATCCCTTCGGCTGTGGAGCGCTCAATACGCCCTAGTTCGCGTTTGCGTTCTTGCCCAAAATGGTCACACAGGTCGCGCCATCCTCAACTCCGAAAAAGCCGCCGCTGCAGGAGGCGACGCCGTATTGCGCCCCATCCACCTGCCGATCCCCCGCCTCGCCGCGAAGATGCTGAACCAATTCGTAAATCTGCGCGATGCCGGTGGCCGCAACCGGATGACCCTTGGATTCGAGACCGCCGGACACATTCACGGGCATCCGCCCGCCGAGCGAAAACACGCCTTTTTCTGCCAATGGCCCGGCTTCTCCGAACCCGCACAGACCAACCATCTCGACCTGGGCGATTTCGGCATAGGCGCTGGCGTCGTGCACTTCCGTGATGGAAACGTCGTCGCGATCGAGACCGGCCTGTTTGAATGCGGCGTTGGCCGCGCGCCGGCATGAGGAATGTTCGAGATCATCGATCGCCCGGTCCGTCCCGCCCTTGAGCACGCTCGCGAGAACGGCGACGGTCTTGCCGGGATCGAAGCGGTGGAGCTGATCTCTCGAACACACCACGACGGCGGCCCCGCCGTCGCTCACAGGCGCACACATCGGCAGCGTCAGCGGCCAGGAAATCACCCGGGCCTTGAGAATGTCCTCGACGCTCATGTCCTTCTGGTATTGCGCCAGCGGGTTCATCGTCGAGTGATGATGGTTCTTGGCGGAAACGGCCGCGATCTGCTCCCAGGTCGTGCCGTATTTTTTCATATGGAGCCGGGCATTCAGCGCATAAGCATCCATGAAGATGCTGCGGATCTTTTCATCGATCACGACGGATGGCGGCGGCTGAATATCGCTTACGAGATCCGAGTATTTCTCCACGAAAGCGGAGACCTGGCCGACGTCGTCGGGCTGGGCGAATGCCGCCAGCCGTTTCTCGCGATCGTCCGTGTAAAGCTTTTCGGCGCCCACCGCGAGGCCGATCTCGGCAAAGCCGCCGGCGACCTGAGAAACCGCGAGATTGAGGGCGCTGCTGGAACCGGTGCAAGCGTTCTCGACATTGAAGAACGGAATGCCTTCGATCCCCAGCGGGCGAAGGGCATGCTGCCCTTTCATGCCGTATTGGCCTTCGATCGCGCCCTGGGCGGTATTGGCGTAGAACGCCACGTCCAGATCACGGGGCGTTACGCCGGCTTCGCTCAGCGCCGACGTCACCGCTTCCCGCCCGAGATCGGCCGTCGACTTATCTGGATGAACGCCGAATTTGGTCATGCCAATGCCGACGATAAAGACCTCACGCATCGAGATTCCCCTCTCCAATTCGTATCCCGCGGCGGATGCGCGCCGGGGATCGTTTCAAGCCGCGAGGCCCATGGCGACTGTAGTAACAAATGTTTCGGTCAACAAGCGGTCGTGACGGATTCTCGGCCTCTTTCGCTGTCCTTCGACAACGCCCTCCGAAGCGCGACAATCCAGCCTCAATAACCGACCGTAAAGCGTTCGCGATGATGTTTGGGCTGCTCCATCTCGTCGATCATAGCGACCGCGTAGTCTTCGAGAGAGATGCGGCTCTCGCCCTTATCGTCGATCAGCAAGTGGTCCTTGCCGACGCGATATTTGCCGGTGCGTGTGCCGGGCTCCAGCCGCGCCGAGGGAGCAAGGAACACCCAGTCGAGATCGGGCTCGTTCTGGAGCAGATAATAGAGCTCGCGCGTGCCACGAATACCCGGCTTGAAGGCCGCGAAATCAGCTGGAAAGTCGGCCGAATCGATGTATTCCTCGCCGCTTTCGAGCTTAAGACTGCCGGCCCCGCCGACAGCGAGAAAGCGGCGGACGCCCGACTTCCTGACAGCATCGAGGATCGCTTTATGGCCTTGAACATGCTGCTCGAAAATGTCCGAATCGGTTCGTCCCCGGCCGGGATTGAAAGCATGAATTACGACGTCATGGCCGGAAAGCAGTCGGGCCAGCTCCTCAACATCATGAATATCGGCGCGATAGGGGATGAGAACTCGGGCCGGGGTCCAGCGCCTCGGGCTTGCGCACGATCGCACTGACCTGATGGCCTCGCGCCAGCGCTTCCGCCAGTATTTTCGAGCCGACATAGCCCGTCGCCCCGATCAACGCCACTTTCATCCGCTATCCCCTTGTCATACGCCAACTGCCGCCGCGACCGCCTCGGTCCCAGCCAGTGGAACTCATAGGGTTTCGGAAGGTGGAAGACAACCGCCCGAATGCCGGGTCAACGGCACGGGAAATCCATCTTAGTCGGCGACCGTGTCGCTTTCCGGCAGTTCGCCCACAAACATGTCGCTTTCGAGATCGACCTCTTCGAGACGGTCGACGAGCAGATCGACGAGCCGATCGAAAAACTCGACCTCCAACGGCGACATGGACGAGAACAGGAACTGCGCCATCCGGCGCACCTGGGGCACACCGTGATTATATACTTCCCAGCCCTTGTCCGTGAGCGAGAGGATTTTGCGGCGGCGGTTCGTCGGATCCGTACGTTCGCTCACCCGGCCCTGCTTCCTGAGCGTGGCGACGGACCGGCTGACATTCATCGGATGCATGCCCGTAACCTGGCACAATTCATGGGACGCGGCCTCCGGCATCGAAGCCAGCGTCGTCACCACCCGCCAGTCGTTAATGCTCAACTCATACTGCTGGGCGAAACGCGTAAAAAAGGGACGGCCCATCAGATTGGTGAGTTTGAGCAGACGATACCAGACGACCTGCGGCGAGACGATGGGGTCGACCTCCTGCTTGGCGTCACCCGCCCGTGACCGCAGACGCGGCAGCAATTCGTCCACTTTCACGGTGTCGGACCGGCGGCGCAGCTCGGCCGCCTCCTGAGCCGCGCGCGGCTTGCAAGTCTTGCGCTTACGATCAATCATTCTCATCCCCTCGCTCCCCCTGTGCCGGCCCCCAAGACCCGATGGCCGGGGGAATAGCGACGTCAATTGCACGGATCCCAAATTCCGTTCAATGAGTTTAACGGGAAATCGCTTCTTGAGGGGCCAGGAAATTAAAAAAATTCCAGACCTCCCCTTCGCCGACACTATCCATAACAATTCTTATAATAGGCGCAGCGACATAGTGGCGCGAGTCCGTCCCTGGGAGTCAGTCCCCCTTCCTCTCACTGATCTTGAGCGCCTCGTCATAGATCGTGTTATAGGTCAGGAAGGTGATCGCCTCGGCCCGCTTCGTGTTGATCTCCTCATCCGGGAAAGCGGCAAGCATGGCCTTGCAGCGGGCTTCGGCTCCCTTCTTGAATTCAGGGTGGGTGAAGATGAAGAGTTCATTGCGCCGCAAGCCATCGAGCACCCGTTCGCCGACCTCCACGTGATCCATCCAGACTGGATTGACCGGCCGTTCGCCAAGCTTCGCTTCGGCTTTTGCCACGCCCGAATTCTTCTTGTATTTCTCCGGCCGGAGCTTCGCCGCCTCGGAAATGTTGGACTGAACGGGACCCGGGCAGAAAGCGGACGCGCTGATGTTCTCAGGCTCCAGTTCGCCGCGCAGCGTCTCCATGAGTCCGTTGATGGCGGATTTCGCGGTCGTATAGATCGCGGCCATGCGAATGGGAACGATGGCCGACATGGACGAGGTGGAAATGATGTGCCCGCCTTCGCCGTGCTTCATCAGATAGGGCAGGAAGATCACGACGCCGTTGATAACCCCGCCGAGATTGACGCCCATGCCCCAATCCCAATCGTCGAAGGTGGATTCCTTGACGGCTCCCGTAATGCCGACGCCGGCATTATTGACGAGAACGTGGATCTTGCCGAACGTCCGTTCGGTCTCCGCAGCAGCAGCAGCCATGGCGTCGCGGTCGGTCACGTCCAGCTTGATGGTGCGGACGTTGGCGGCCTGCTCGGTCGCGTCGAAGAACGCTTTCGTTTCATCGAGGTGATCCTGGCGCAGGTCCGCGATCATGACCTTCATGCCCGCATTCACAAAGGCCTTGGCGATACCGAGACCGATGCCGCTTGCGCCGCCGGTGATGAAGGCGACTTTTCCGTCCACGTCTTTCATTCGAACTGCTCCCAACTCGTCTTCTGGATGGAGCCATATGATCCGGGGCCAACTCGCATCCGGTCAAGATGTTATCTTGGCGCGCGCTTGACAGGGTCCGGAGCGCCTCTAAGATCTGCGCGCAAAGTTTGGGAGGGGGCGCCATCATGCCGAAAGGCTTGCCATCGCATTACGTCGCGTATGAGGACTTTCTGGAGCGCGCCCGCAAAGTCCTTCCGCCGCCCGTCTTCACCTATCTGCAGGCCGGTATCGGCGAAGAGCGCGGCATCCGCCGCAATCACGACGATCTGCAATCGATCATTCTCATCCCGAAGATCAGCGGCGACATGAACGCGCCGGATCCCTCCACGACTGTCTTCGGCCGCAACTGGACCTATCCCTTTGCGATCGCGCCGGTCGGCACGCCGGGCATCTTCTGTCCCGGCTCGGAGCGGGCGCTGGCGGCCGCCAGCCGCGATATCGGCATCCCCTTCGCGCTGAGCACGGTCGCCTCCGCCACGATCGAAGACGTCGCGCCCATCGCTAAAGACAATTTCTGGTTCCAACTCTATCCCATCCGGGACGAGCAGATCCGCGGCGATATCATCGCCCGCGCCGCCAAGACGGGCTGCGACGTGATGATGGTGACGGTGGACATTCCCATGGGCCAGCGGCGCGAGAAGGCCATGCGCAGCGGGGTTCAGCCACCGGTCCGCCTGGGGCCGCTGATCCGCATGGCGCCATACTATCCGCGCTGGGCGTTCCGCATGCTCCGGGGCCCCAACCCGGAGGTGCTTAACATCAAGCCTTATATGAAGACCGCGAAGAATATGCATCAGATGAGCCAGCCCCTGGGGAAGCGCGAAATTGCGGATATCCGGAAGGTCTGGAAGGGCAAGCTCGTCGTGAAGGGCGTGCTCGACGCGCGCGCCGCCGCTGAGATGGTCGAGGCCGGCGCGGATGGTATTCTGGTGTCGAACCATGGCGGTCGCCAGCTCGACGCGGCCCCCTCGCCGGTCAGGGTTCTGCCCGGCATCCGCAAGGCCGTCGGAGACGATATCACCGTGATGGCGGATAGCGGCGTGACCAGCGGGCTCGATATTCTGCGGCTGCTACGGCTGGGCGCCGATATGGTTCTGCTCGGGAAATATCCCTATACGGCTGTCGGCGGCCTCGGCAATTGGGCCGCCCGTCCCGCGCTCGACATCATGTGCGATCAGATCAATACGGTCATGGTGCAACTCGGTATCCGCCGGGTCTCGGAAATCAGAGATTTGGATTTCGACGCGCCGGTGCTGGAGCCACGCTAGGTCAGTCCGTCTCGGACTTTACGCGGCGGGCGGATTTCAGGGCTTCATCCACGAGAAAGATATCGGTCAGCAGCGCCCGCAGATGGATCGAGGCGTTGAGATTGTCGACCAGTTGCGATCCGATCGACGGCATCGACAGCGCGACTTCCACGGCGGCCCTGGCCTTTCCGGCATCGCCGCGCAGCACATCGACATAGCCGCCGAAAACCGGTGCTTCTCCTTTGTAAGCGTCGACTTGCCCGGCGACACTGCCGAGCGCATCGCACAATTCAGTAAGGTATTTCCGGATCTGCGGCCCGGAGCCGGTCGCATCCTCGAAATCGCGGCCCTGGGCCGCGTAAGCGAGCATGAATTCATAGCTGCGCTCGATCGTCGAGATCGTCTCGACGAGCGCGGACGGATTATCGAACGTCAATTCTGTTCCTTTTTCTCGTCGGCCGGCCACAGCGCCGGATCATGATGATCCAGGTAATCCTGCCGGGTCATCCAGCCGCTGATCATGGACCGGGTATAAAAGATCTTTTCGGGTCTGAGCGCGAAATAGATGTGCAGCATGATCAACGTCACGAACGCCAGAGCGGCCAGATCATGGAAGGAATAGACGATGCCCCATGTGCTTTCCTGCAGCCAATAGGGCTGGCGCTTCCAGAACGGCGTATCGATCTTCACCAGCATCACCGCGCCCGTGCCGATCGCGATCAGGGTGAACAGAGCGATGACATGATGCATCAGGCGTTGCGCCGCAAGATACTTGCCTTCCTTCACCGTGCTTGACCCAAGGCCGAGATCCGAGGCCAGCGCCCCCAGGTCGCGCGGACCGATCAGCATCGATCTCACGCTCTGCCAGAACAAAGACCGGACGATGTGAAACAGGATGACGACGATCAGCACGATCCCCGCGACCCAGTGAATGGGCAACCAGTCGAAATCGACGCCGAGGACCGGCAGCAGTCCGGTCGCCAATAAGGTCAGCACCGCCGCCGCCGTGATCCAGTGGAACAGCCGGTCGATGCCTTTGTGACGCAGAATACGGTCGCTCGCCATATGCGGCCTCAGCTCTTTCGATACCAATTCAGGCTTTGCGCCGGCCGGAGGGATGCAGCCAGGAAACCACGAGGTGGATCACGATGATTGCCACGGCGACCCCGAAGAACGGCCATAGCAGATCCCAGGACAAGCCTTTCAGCGTCTCCTGGCCATAGACATCCGTGCTCACGCGAAAGAGGTTCACGATCAGGAGTCCCGAATGGCCCGTTTGACGAGGTTCTCCATCAACGGGATCTTGAAGTCATTGTAATTCAGCGGCACGGCGCCTTGGGCGGCGACACGGGAGGCGAGCCGCGCGGTCTCCTCGTTCTGCGCGCTCCCCTTCACCGTCTGCTCGACGCCGGTGAGGCGGCGCGGACGGGCCTGAACAGCGCCGCAGGCAATCCGGATGTCCTGGATCACGCCGTTCGCACCGACTTTCATGGCCGAGGCGATATTGACCAGAGGGAAATCCCAGGTGTTCCGGTCGGCGACCTTCTCGAAATAGTATTTCGCGCCGGCCCATTCGTTCGGCAAGCGGATCGCCGTCAGGATGTCGCCATGCTCCAACACCGTCATCCGGCGAATATCCGTGGCCGGACCGATAAAGAAATCGTCAGCCTTGATCACCTTCTCGCCCGACTTGTTGCGCACAACCATGCTGGCGTCGAGCGCAACCATGCAGGGGGCTGTATCGGACGGTGACACGGCCACGCAGCGCGCCGCCTCGAACAGGCAATGCTCGCGGTTCATGCCTTGGGGCGTGTCGGCATAGCAGGTCGTTCCGCCGGCTCGGTAGCAATTGAGGCCGGAGCGGTAATACCAGCAACGCGCATCCTGGTTCACATTGCCGCCGATCGTCCCGATATTGCGGATCTGCGGGCTCGCCACCCGGCCCGCCGCTTTGGACAAAAGCCCGAACTTCTCCTTGATCATCGGGTTCGTTGAGACCTCGACCAAGGGCGTCAACGCGCCGATCTCGATCCCGTCCTTCGTCTCACGGATGCCCTTCATTTCCTGAATGCCGTTCAGGTCGATCACGGCCGAGGGGCGTTTCGCGCGATCCTTGAACCAGTCCAGGCTGTCCTGACCACCGGCCATCTTCCAGCCGTCCTCGTATTTATCCAGCAGGCTCAGCGCGGTGGCGATATCGGTCGGCTGGAAGAGCTCGAAGCTCGGCATCATGTCCTTCGACATCACTTCCTCCTACTGGCAGTTGACCTGGAGCGGCTTGTGGGACTGGGGCCGCCCGGCCAGCGCGTTCACGATCATGTCGGGCTTTACCGGCGTGCGGTTGAAGTAGTGCCCGCCAAGCGCATCGGAAATCGCCGAGAGCAACGCGCTCGCCGAGGCGCCCAGCGGCGGTTCGCCGACGCCCTTCATGCCGAGAGGACTGTCGGGATCCGGTTTGTCGACGCCGGCGACGTCCATTTCGCTCGGCACGTCCAAATAGGACGGCGGCTTGCACTGATAGAGATCGACATTCGCCGCCAGCCCGTTCTGCGGATCGTAAACGGCGTGCTCCAGCGTGGCGTAGCCGATGCCCATCACGCTACCGCCCCGGATCTGATGATGCAGCCCCATCGGGAAAACCACCGTGCCGCAATCGGCCGTCGCGACATAATCCTTGATTTCGAATTTGCCGGTTTCGGTATCGAGCTCGATCATCATCATGCCGACCGTGAACGTGGCGACGTGATTGTCCATCTTCAGCGTGTCCTTGGCGACACCGATGAGGCCGCTGCCCGACAGTTGCGCAACCGACGCCTTGGTCAGGAAGAAGATATTGTCCGGTGGCGTATGGCCGTCATATTTGCCACCGAGTTCTACTGCGCGTTTCGCAGCAGCGGCAAAGGTCAGATTCTTGCTCTTGTCCGATTTCAGGAAAACCATCTGGCCGCCGACATCGTAATCGTCGGCCTTGCCGCCAAGATCCATGGCGGCGATTTCCTGAAGCTTCCGCTTGGCGTCCATTGCAGCAACGTAGTTGGTGCGCGACATCGTGAAAGACGTATTCGAGCCGAACTGGCCGAGATTCCACGGCAACGCCTTGCGGCTGTCGCCATGCTCGATGATGCAGTCGTTCCAGTCGACGGCCAGAACCTCGGCCGCCACCCGCGAGGTCGTCGCATAGGAATACGTCCCAAGATTGCCGACGCCGGTGTGGATGTGGATCTTGCCGTCCGGCGTGATCCGCACCAGGCCGTCGAAGCCGGACGCGCCCGCCGAATGATAGGCCTGCCCGACGCCGATCCCAATGACCTTGGTGCCGGACTTCTTGCCGCTCATCTTGATCTTGTCGGCATAGTTGAAGCGCTTGGCCGTCATCTCCAGCGCCTCGTCGACATAAGCGCTGGAGACCTTCTGACGCCCATCGACCTTGGAGTTCTTGTTGGGCGCGTTGATCTCGCGGATCTTGAGCCGGTCGATGCCGAGCGCCTTGGCCGCCTTGTCGATCAGAGGCTCGACCGCCACGGCCATCTGATTCTGGCCGGGACCGCGCTGCGGGCCGCAGGGCGGCGTATTGGTGGATACCGGAATGGCGCGGAACCGCATGGCCTCCGGCGTATAGACCAGCGAGACCGCGTCGCCCGCCGCCTGATAATCGAAGAAGCCCTGCTTCGAGCCGTTCTGATGCACGACATAGAGATCAGCGGCGAGAAGCCGGCCATCGGCCCGGAAGCCGAGCCGAATCCGCCCCTGGAAGCCTGCGCGGGCAGAACCGAGATAGTATTCCTCCGCCCGCGTGATACGCAGCATGCAGGGACGATTGATCTTCTTCGCCATATGGGCCGGTACGGTCATGACCGCGTAAGCGCTGCCCTTGGAGCCGAAGCCGCCGCCGCAATATTCCGAGATATAGTTCACCTGGTTCGGCGCAACGCCCAGGAGCTTGGCGAGACCGGGCATGACGAAACTCTGGCTCTGGGTCGAGCCGTAGAGCGTGCATTTGCCGTTTTCCCAATAGGCGAAGGCGCTACGCGGCTCCATCGAATGGTGGGGATTGCTCGCCGTGACGAAGCTTTCGTCGAGAACGTATTTCGCGTTCTTGAAGCCGGCATCGACATCGCCGTATTTCCATTCGACCAGCGGCTCGCCTTCCGGCAACTGGCCTTCCTTGGCCATCGCGAAGTCCTTGGCCGACCATTTGACGGTCTTGAGCTGCGGCGTACCGCCCATGCCCTCGCCGCTTCCCGAGGTCACGACGTTACCGCCTTCATGGGCATTGACGCCGCCCGGCTGCAGGCTCTGAAGAGGATCGACCACGAACGGCATCGGCTCGTAGCTGACTTTAATCTTCTCCAGAGCGTTCTCCGCCGTCAGTTCGTCGACGGCCGCAACCGCCAGAATCGGATCGCCGACGAAAGTCGGCTCCATGGTCAGGATGCTCTCCTGCGGCGGCGGGAAATTCGGCACGTCGTCCGGCAGCAACACGCCGTAAACGCCGTCCATCTTCAGCGCTTCGGACGCGTCGATATTGGTGACCTTGGCGTGCGGATAGGGGCTGGTGAGAAGCTTGCAGAAAGCCATGCCCTCGGCGCGGATATCCTCGGAATAGGTCGATTTGCCCGTGACCTTCGCGCGGACATCCGGCGGTGTGAAATTCTTTCCGATCAGATTATATGCCATTTTACGCAGCTCCCTGCGCGGCGCGCATAATCGAGTTCAGATAGTGGTCATAGGCGCCACAGCGGCACAGATTGCCGGCCATCGCCTGACGCGCTTCTTCGCGGGTCGGCTTCGGGTTCGCCTTGAGAAGCGCCACGGCCGACATGATCTGGCCGCCGGTGCAGAAACCGCATTGCGGTCCCAACTCCTCGATCATGGCCTGTTGGATGGGATGCAACTCCCCATTCGGGCCTTCAAGACCTTCGATCGTCGTGATCGCCCGTGTCCCGACGCTGTGTGTGAGGATCGAGCAGGAATTATAGGCCACGCCGTCGATCACGACGGTGCAGGCGCCGCATTCGCCGCGATCGCAACCGAGCTTGGTGCCCGTCAGGCCGAGCTTGTAGCGCAGCGTCATGGCGAGTGTTTCGTTGGGCAGAACATCCACCGGCCGCATCTTGCCGTTCACGTTGAGCATCAGCATGCGCTCGACCGAGCCGGCCGCGGGCGTCTGCTTGTCCGAACAGCCGGCCAGGGGCCCGAACAGCATGCCACTTCCGGCAACGACGGCGCCGGAAGCGATCACGCTCTTGATAAAGCTGCGGCGGGATACCGGATCGCGAAACGGAAAGCCCGCTCCGGACGCCGTTTCCTCGGCGTTCTCCGGATCGATCTTCGTGAAGGTGTTCATGAGCCTTCTCTCTCGATTCGAGATATGAAAATTTTCGCAGGGTGCTGCCCAGACAGATCGAAAGTGTCGTACAGATGCCCCGCGTTTTCAAGCTTGACCATGGCGGATTGTCGCGGCGGATGCTTCACACTTCCGCGATAACAAATTGCTTGAAGCCACGGGCGGCTCGCGGCATTTTCTATCGCACGATTTGCGGCGGTTTTGGCCGTCTTGCCCGGCCTTGATCGGGCTATGGAAACGGAAACACGCCAATGCTCAAATTCGCCGCCAATATCAGCACCATGTTCACCGAGCATCCTCTGCTCGACCGGTTCGCTGCCGCGCGTGACGCCGGTTTCGAAGCCGTTGAGGTTTTATTCCCATATGAGGAGCCGGCGACGAGCGTTGCGGCCGCGGCAACGAGCGCCGGACTGGAAGTCGTTCTGATCAATGCGTCTATCACCGAGGGCCAAGGCCGGCCCGGCCTCGCCTGCCGCCCGGAACTCGAAACACAGTTTCGGGACAGCCTGAAGCAGGCGGAGGATTACGCGCTTGCGCTCGGCGTTCGGCAGATCAACGTCCTCGCGGGTTCCTTCGAAGCGAATGAGCGCGATGTCTGTCTGGCCACCTTGCGCGAGCGGCTTGCTCAGGCGGCCGATGATCTCGCCGGCGACGGTATCTCGATCCTGATCGAGCCGATCAATCCGAAGGACCGCCCTGACTACGCCGTTCCGAGCTTCGACGCCGCGATGGATATTCTGAAGAAATCCGGCCGGCCCAATCTCGGCCTGCAGTTCGATGTCTATCATGCGGCGATGATGGGGCTGGATCCGATCGAGGCGTTCAACGCCAATCTGCGCCGAATCTGGCATGTGCAATTTTCCGATATGCCCGGCCGTCACGAACCCGGCTCCGGCGCAATCGACTATCCAAAGGTGTTCGAGGCCATCGACAAGAGCGGCTACGATGGCTGGCTCAGCGCTGAATATCACCCCTCGGGCAAGACGCTCGACAGCCTCGGCTGGTTCAAGCCCTACCGGAAATAGGCCCGATCAGAATTCGGTGGCTTTCGCCAGGTCCTCGGCTAATGTCCTCGACGCGAAATAGTAGTGGACCGCGCCCCAGCCGAAGGACAGCAGCACCGTGCCGAGAATGGCGTAACGCAGGGTGTCGTTACCGTAGATCGGTGTGAAGTGATCGCTTGCCATGCCGACGATCAGCGGCCCGAGCCCCGAGGGGATCGCATTGGTCAGGAAGCCCATCAGAGCGGCGATCGTCGCCCGCATCCGCAGGCCCGCCAGACCCTGCATCATGGAATTGTTCGGCCCGATCGGCATGTGCATCAACACGACGATCACGGCCTGAACGGCGAAGGCCGGATAGGGCGTTGGTGAGAGATATACGAAGAAAGCCAGAGGCAGGATGCAGCTCAGCGCGATCGCCGGCGTCCGCAGATACCATCTGACATTGCCGGTCTTCCTGACGAAGTAGTCGGCGATCGTTCCGCCAGTCAACGCGCCGGTCATCCCGCCGATGCCGTAGATGAGCCCCAGCCAGGTGCCGACCTCCGCGCTGCTCAGGCCATGGACGCGATTGAAATAAGCCGGGATCCAGATCCCGGAGCCCATCGCGCCCATCGTAAAAAGCCCAATCGCCATAGTGAGATGGCGGTAAGTCTTTACAGACCAGAAATACTTCAGCGTCTCGAGAAAATTAGCGCTGGACTGGAAGTCCTTGCGGTTCTCCGAGTGCCCGCGCGGCGGCTCGCGCAGGGTCAGCATGATGACCAGCGCAAGAAGGACGCCGGGCAGACCGACCGCGGCGAAGGCGACCCGCCAGCCGAAGAACTGGTTGATCCAGCCGCCGCCGAGGAAGCCGACCAGCACGCCGCCGGGGATTGACATGCCGAGAATGGCGAAAGCCGTGGATCTCTTCGACGGCGGGAAATAGTCGGCCAGGATCGATGCGCTCGCCGGCGTGCCGCCCGCCTCCCCCACGCCGACACCGACACGGGCCAGGAACAGCGTGACGAAATTGCTCGCCAGCCCGCACACGGCCGTCATGATGCTCCACACCGTGACGCATCCCGCCAGAATCGTCCGGCGGTTGAAGCGGTCGGACATATTGCCGAGGATGAGGCCGAACGTGGCGTAGAACAGGCTGATCGCGAAGCCGCCGATAAGGCCAAGCTCGGTATCGCTCAGCTGCATATCCTGCTTGATCGATTCAAGCAGGACGGCAAAGACCTGGCGATCGAGAAAACTGAGAAGACCGGCGAGCCAGAGAACCGCGAGTACATAGTTGCGATAGGCGGGAGTGACCTTAAACCCGACCGATCCGGGACTCATGCGGTTCATACAGGCCTCCCCCTTGCGACATCAGATCATTCTGTCCGAAAGGGTAGGATAACCAAAACGGATTCTGGGCGAATTGACGCGTGTCATTCGTCAGTCGGCGCGATTCGACAAATCGCGAACACGCTGTTCGGCCCGGGATCGGTCCTTATTGTTGAACACCGCACCGGCCATCCGCACCGGATCGCCAAAGAAGATGCGCTCGTAGAGCACCTGCCGAGCGCCAATGACTTTTTGATCGCCTGCTACGACTTGGAATCATCTCGTTGGCGGGCGCGGTCGAGCACGGCCCTCAGCCGGTCTGGTATGGGTTCTTCGAGAACGGACGGGTCGGTTTTCCGCATATCTCGGATGAAGCCCTTAACCACCTCGAGCTGGTGACGCAGCCACCGTTCCCGCTCCAATCGGGACTGGAATGATCTCAACTCGCCCGGGCTCATACAGCCCAACGCATACGACCAAAGCTTATCGGAAGACGACATGCCGGTCTAACCTCCACTACCGGTAAGGAACCAACGCTCGCGGCTGGCCGGTGTTCCTTAATGCCGAATTCACCACGTTATTCGAACTGCGGCGGAAAGCCGCCTTGAAATAGTTTTGACCGCTCTTACGTGTTGAATGCGGCCAACGTTCTCCCTTATTCCCACCCCTGAGCAGGAGTAATGACACGTGCCGACGACAAAAGAAGACCTGCTTGATCAGCTTGAAGACGAAATACCTCACCTACGCCGATACGCCCGCTCTCTTACCCACGAGACGGACCGTGCCGATGATCTGGTGCAGGATTGCCTGGAACGCGCCATCCAGCGTTTTCACCAGTTTCAGCCCGGCACCGACCTGCGGTGCTGGCTGTTCACGATCCTGAAACACGGTTTCATCGACCGGCAGCGCACCAAAGCGCGCCGCGGTGTCCACATCCCTCTGGAAGACTGGTCATCTTCAGCGTCCCACAAGGCGGAGCAGCCGGACCAGCTCGAGGTCAAGGACGTGCTCGAAGCGCTCGACCACCTCAGACGCGAAGAGCGAGACGTCATCGACTTCGTCGTCTTCAAAGGCATGCGATATCGCGATGTCTCTGAAAAGCTCGACGTCGCGGTCGGCACCATAAAAAGCCGACTTGCCAGGGCGCGGCATTCGCTTGCGGAACTTACCGGTCACGCCGCCTAAGAGGGCTTCGGTCCTGTCGGGGCGTCGGGAGACGGGCATACCGATTTCCGACGCCGCCTAAGCCGTGATCGAGGTCACGACCGCCACGAGAATCAGCGCGCAGAGCGCGCCGCCCGCCGCAATCGCGAAACTCAGGCCTTCCTTCCTATTTTCGAATCCGAGTCCCCCGCTGCGCACCTTTCGGGCGCTGATAACGCGGGGACCGTTTACGGGATCCGGCGGTTCCGTTGTGTCTGTTACGGGTTCGGTGTCGCCGCTTTCGACGGACTGTGCGAGCGTCTGATCGCGTTCGCTCTGGAGCACCATGACGGCCTCCTTTCAGTTGTTCTGCCGGAATCCCCCGGCATCACCGGATCAACGACCGGAAATCCGTTTTTGTTCCTGCGACCGAATCGCATAGGACTGTTTCCCTGAACCGAATTTTGAGGTACCAAGGAGCCTAGATCGGGAACATTTCCATGGCCCGCAGCGTTGCTCACACGAGCAACGCATCATGCGTTTCGCCCAGAGCCTTCACATGAATGCATCATCGGCAGTTCAAGCGCCTTCATTGGCGAGGATGGTTACCGAAATGACAGCGTGGCGAGACAAAGAACCCGACGAAGTCGCGACGGCGGCTTCGCTTTCCCGAAGCCAGAAACTGGCGCTCTTGCGGGACATGGAACTCGATGCCGAGCAACTTGCGGTGGCCGAAGAGGAGAATATGGGGGGCGGCGAACACGCCAGCCTGCGTGCTATCCGTCAGGCCATCCATTCCGTGGAGTCCCAAACCTGAAATCCTGACAACGGTCTCACGACCGAAACCTGCGCCAATATCAGACAGAAGGAGCGTATTTCATGACGATTTACTTACCCGATCTGCCATATGCCTACGATGCCCTGGAGCCGCATATTTCTTCGAAGACACTCCATTTCCACCACGAGAAGCACCACAAGGGCTATGTGGACAAATCGAACGCCGCCCTCGAAAACAGCCCGCTGAAGGGCAAGCATATCGAGGACATCGTGCGCGGTGCTCATGAGGAGGGGAATCAGGGCCTGTTCAACAATATCGCCCAGGTCTGGAATCACACCGTTTACTGGCACTCGATGGCGCCCAAGGGCGGCGGCGATCCGGACGGCGATCTCGCCAAGAAGATCAGCGAAGATTTCGGCGACGCCGCGAAATTCCGCGAGAAGTTCCGTGAAGCCGCGCTCGGCCAGTTCGGCAGCGGCTACGCCTGGCTCGCTTTCGACGGCTCGAAGCTGATCATCGAGAAGACCCCGAACGCGGTGACGCCGCTGATCGAGGGCAAGGCCGTTCTCCTGTCGCTCGACGTCTGGGAGCACGCCTATTATCTCGATCACCAGAACCGCCGGGACGCCTATGTCGACGCGTTCTTGAAGAATTTGGTGAACTGGCGCTTCGCCGAAGATCGCTTCAACGTCTGCAATAGCAAAGGCCTGACGGCGACTTTCGAACCCGCCGAAGCCTGAGCCGACACGCTGAAAGCGAAACCTGGGATCCCGCCGGCGGCCGTCGGCGGGGTTCTTCGTTTATAAGCCGCTACCAACCGGATTTCATGCGATAGGGCGACGCCACGAGCACCGCTTCGATCTGCCGGATCTTGCCGTTCTCGATCTTGAACAGTTCGGCGATCTCCCACGTGAAAGGGTGATTATACGGCGCCGAGATGGTCATTGGCGTCCCATCCTTGAGTGTGGCGTGGGTGATCCTGCCGGCGTGATCGAAGAATACGAAGGACAGCACCAGCCCCCTCTCCTCGTCGACCACCGGAAAGCGCCGGTCGCGAACATCCGTGACGATCACCGAAAAGCCTGTATCGAACTGCGCCTTGCAGCCCATCTTGCGCATGGCGGTCGCCTTCGGATCGGCCGAATTGGCGGTCGTCACGCCGTTTTCGATGCGCTGGCATTTGTCGGCGAAGGGCACGTTCTTGCCCGAATTCTCCTCGTCCAACCCTCTGAAATAACTGTTGGCGATGCGGATCATTTCGCTGCGCGAGGACCGCTCGGATGGTTTCAGCGTTTTAAGAAAGATCGGCTTCGGCCTGATCAGGCCCCCGGGATGAAAGAGCCGCTCATTGTTGCGCGCAACCACAGTCTCGATTTCGGAGATCTTGCCCTTCTCCACCGTCAGCCGCAGCGCGATGAAGATCGGCTTTCCGTCCTCCTTCATCACACCCAGAAAGCCGACCTGCTCGTCTGTTGTGTCGGCGGCGTAGAGCCGGTAGGTCGCGTCCGCACTCGCGGTCGCCCAAAGCCCCTTGCCCGGCGCCAATCGCTGACCGTTCTCGGTGTATTTGACGTTGGCCGCCAGCGGGGCCTTGGACGGATCATGGGCGACCAGCGCCTTGAGATACCGGTTCACCATGCCTTCGAGACATGAGCGGTCGCATTTGCCCGCGGCGCGGCTCGTCGCGGGATACCCCATGACCGCCAGCATCAACGCCAGGCCGGCGATCGCGAGAACGCCATGCGCCCTAATTCTCAAACGCCCCAAGCTCATCCCCAACGTCCTCCGAATTCACAAACTCTCCGCTCCGGCGGCGCTCCGGGCCACGGCAAGGTCTTCCCGGACGGACCGCGCGGCCAGGAAGAAATGCACCGCCGACCAGGCCTGAAAGACCAGCGTCAACACCAACAGCGAATAACGCAGGGACTCCGCGCCATAGAGCGGTGTGAACAAGTCGCTCGCGGCGCCGATGATCAGCGGTCCAATGCCATAGGACACAAGATTGATCAGAAAATAGAACATCGCCGAGGCCAATGCGCGCCTCCGCACGCCGGCGACACCCTGAATCATCGCGTTGACCGGGCCGATCCAGGTTTGGCTCAGCAACGTCGTGACGATCAGGCAACCAAGCGCGGGATAGGGGCTGGCGGACAGGAAAATCACGAAGGCGAAAGGCAGGCTGACGACGACCGAAAGACCCGAGATCCAGGGATACCAACGGTCGTCGCCGGTGCGCCTCGCCATCCGATCCGACAGGAACCCACCGACGATGACGCTGATCGCGCCGCCGATGCCGATGATGAAAGCCAGCCATGTTCCCGCTTCGCCGCCGCTCATGCCATGTACGCGGATAAAGAAGGCCGGCAGCCAGGTGAGCTGGCCCCAGGCCGCCAGCGTATAGAGCGCCGCACCCAATGGCAGATGCCGGAATGTCGGACGGCTCAGAAAGTATTTCAGCGAGGCGAAGATCGGCGGCGTCGGACCGTCTGATTTGAGCTGCTCCGCATGGCCGCGCGGCGGTTCCCGCAACGTGAGGCGCACCAGAATCGCCAGCAGAATGCCCGGTATCCCGACCACATAGAAGGCTGCCCTCCAGCCGAAATACTGGCCGATCCAGCCTCCGAAGAGAAAACCCAGCAGAATGCCCAAGGGCAGATTCAGCCCGAGGATCGCCATTGCCCCGCCGCGCTGCTTCGGCGGGATATAGTCCGCGATCAGCGATTGTGACGGCGGTCCGCTACCGGCCTCGCCAACGCCGACGCCGACCCGCGCGATGAAAAGCGTCCCGAACCCGGTCGCCAGACCGCACAAGGCCGTCATTCCACTCCATGTGGTGATCGCCATGGCCATGATGTTGCGTCGGTTGAACCGATCCGCGAGCCAGGCGATCGGAATACCGACGGAGACATAGAAGATGCTGAAGGCGAGCCCGCCGAGCAGCCCGAGCTCGGTATCGGAGAGGGCGAGATCACGCTTGATGAACTCGAGAAGGACCGAAAAGATCTGGCGATCAATGAAATTGAAAACCCCTACTGCCAGCAACAAGCCGACGACATAACGCCGATAGGCCGGGCTGACGGCGAAACTCTCCGCGCCGGCGGCGACTGGCGGCGCGGCGTTCTCGCTTACTCGGCTGACCATGACCCCATCAATCCGCTCCCGTCAGCGTCCGACCGTGGTCGGCGCAAGGGCTTTGAACCGCGTGATGTAGTAGTGGTCGGCCGGGCGCGGCAGATCGGCGTGGGACGGGAAGCTGTGATACAGCCCGCTCGACGCGACATAGACATAGCCGTTCGGCCCGACGCTCAAGCCATCAGGCCAGTCCATCAGCTTCTCATCGCTGACCAGCAGATGATAGGACCGGTCGCCGGCCAGGATCACGCCGACGCCGAATTGCTGCACATCCGCGAGATAGATATTGCCGCCGTCATCCATCGTGAGGCCGGCGCACGGCGGCTTGGAGGCATAGCGCTCGACGCGGCTCGCAAGCTCCGCCGGGCTGAGCGTCTTGTCCAGAAGCGCGCTGACGGGCACGCGGTAAAGGGAACGCCCCGTCATTGCCCCGTAATAGAGCCACTTTTCCTTCGAATCGATCGTGATCGGATTGATCGCGCCATGAAGCGGCCGGATCTTGCCATCGGGCCCCTTGAAGCCGAGCACCCGGCCCTTGATGACGATGGAAACGTCTTCAGACCTCAGGCTCGGATGACCTTCGAGCAAGCGCCGCGCCTGACCGGTCTCGGTATCGACGGCGACGATCGCGGCGTCGGAATCCCCGGCCGGGTCGTTGATGAACAGAGCATGGTGGTCGGGCGCGAGCGCGATGTCGTTGAAGAAGCTGTCCTCCCGCGCGACCGGAGCCGTGAATTTGAATTCCCTGGCGAGGCGGTTCTTGTTCAGATCCCAGGCATAGAGATATTTGACCGGCTGCCCGGAATTGCCGCTCAGCATCCAGACAAGGCCGCTCTTGCTGACGCGAACGCCGAGGACCGGATGAAACCCACTATCGTCGTCGCCCGAGACGATCTTCGAACGAGCGGCGCTCGGAAACGGGCGCACCTTGCCGTCCTTGATGGCGAACGCCACCCGTTTGGGACGCGACGACGGATGTTCGCTGACGATCACCGTGCCGTCCTCGGCGACGCCCATATTGCCGGGGGTCGGCCGGGGTGCTGCTACGATTTCGATCTTGGAAGTTTTTGCGGCCGACGCCGGGACGGCCGGCGCAAAGCCTGTTAGAACCAGGATCAACGCCCCTACGGCCCGGGCCGCTGTCCGGCCGGCCGATCCCCTTTTCGCTTCGCGCACCGCCATGAGCTCCCCCTCCTGCTCAATCGGCCCCAACGAGGCTATCGTCGATTTTCCGGCCTGGGCCTGGCAATGTCAATTGAACGAGCGGGAGGGCCGGATTAAAAGGTGGCGGTCACTTCCATGTAGCCATAAGTCGGATTTCCCTGATGCGGCGCGTCGGGAGCGCGATGGGCAAAGCCGCCCTCCAAGATATGCGCCAGACCGGCTTCAAACTGCAGATTGCCGGGCAGAATCGTCCACCTGAACCGCCCCTCAATCTGAGTGCCGAGATAACGCCCCGAAGCGCCCGTCGGATCGGCGACACCGGTTCCCGCCCAGGCATCATACCGCGACGCGAGCCAGAAGCCGCGCAAGGCCGCCATCGCTCTTACATTCTTGGCCGGCTGTATCTCGGTCCGCACGCCCGGCGAGCTGAGATTCCGGCGGGAGAACGGTCCGTAGATACCGGTCGGTCCGAAATCGAAGCGCCGGGCTCCATAGAGCGTATCGAAACGGCCGATCGTGTTGTCGGACGGGTTCCTGTCGCCGCTCGCGAGGTCGTATTGAAGCACGACGCGCGGCGACCATGGTCTGGCCAGCGTGTAGCCGATTTCGGCATGTTCGAAATAAGCGAAAACATCGAGATTGGTGAGATCGGCTGGGGACCTGCTCGCCCGCTCCTCGCCGAACTGAAAAACGGACTCGACCTCAAAATCGATCCGGCCCTTCGCCTTCTTGCGATAGAACCGAAAGCCGGGCGTCACGAGATGGCGATTGGCCGTCTGCTTGACCCGGCTGTCCCCTTCGGCGAGGCCAAGCGCGTAGACCTCAAGATCTGCATCCGCGAGGCCGACCGGCATCGCGAGGTCGATGCCGCCGAACAGGGTGTCGAAGTCCTCCTTGTCGAACTGGATATCGTTGGCGTCGAGCCGGGGGAAGGCCGTCGGCCGACGATCCACGGGGACCGTCACAAAGGCCTGGATCCTATGGCCCGAGGCGTCGGCCCAGATCCAGTCGACGCCGGTGAACGCGTTGATCGTATTGCGGAAGTGATTGCGGGCGACAAGGCGACGGTCGCCGACATCGATGGTCATCCGCCCGACTTTGATCCGGCTTTTCGAGTCCCCGCCGAGCAGCCCGTCCATGTCTACGGCGACATAGCCTTGCAGAAGCTCCGCCGTATTGACGATGGAAGCGCTGAGCGGCGTCTGGGTATCGTCGAGATAGGCCCGCGAATCCTCTAGTTCCGCGCCGATGGTAACCCGCGCCAGGTGCAATTCGGCCAGCAGTGTCGTACGCAGCGCGACGATCTGATCATTACCGGACCTTCCGGCGCGGAATTGGTTGTCCAGCCCTTCATAGCGGGCGCGGAAAGTGCCGCTGAGGCCGAGCCAATCCGGCAGATTGGCGGCTTGAGACAGGCGCCAAGGCGCCCGATCGGTCGCCTGCACCGACGATGCCGCCGTAAGTGACATCAGACCCGCCAAGACGGGCGCCCCAATGACGGCGAGAGCATTTTTCTTATGCGTATAGGTCACGCGTTTCCCCCGATTGTCGCTATATTCGATTCGTTATATTTATTTGAATATAGCGACGCCCGAACGGCGTCAATCGCATGCTTTTGTCGGTGAGAAAGCCGTTAGACGGGCGGCAGCGAGGCCAGCAACCCGCCGTCGGCGATGAAGGACGCGCCAGTGGAATAGCTTGAGTCGTCGGAGGCGAGGAACAGCATCATCCGCGCGATTTCCTCGGGTGTCGCGTAGCGGCCGGCCGGAACGCTTTTCGCGATGGCTTCATGGACCGCGTCCGGCGCATCCGGCGCCGCCGCTTTGTGAATGCTGTCCATCATCGGCGTGTCGATATAGCCGGGATGGATCGCGTTGACGCGGACATTGTGGGCCGCGAGTTCAAGAGCGGCTCCTTTCACCATGCCGACCAGCCCGTGCTTGCTGGTGGTATAGGCCGTGGTGCCGGCCAGCGCGGCAAGGCCCTGCACCGACGAGGTGACCACCACGCTGCCGCGTCCTCGCCGCTTCATGTGCGGAATGGCCGCGCGAAGGCCGAGCCAGGCTCCGCGCAAATTGATGCCCATGACCTCATCGAACAAATCGATCGGATAGTCTTCGATCGGCATCCGAGCCCCGGCGACGCCGGCATTGAGAATCGCGATGTCCAGTCCGCCGAACCGTTCGACAGCCGAGGCGACGAAAGACTCGACTTGGCCGGGATCGGACGCATCCGCGGCCATCGATCCCACGCGGTGCGGATCGATCCCGTCGGCCGCCGCTTCAAGATCGGCTTCGTTGCGATCCGTCAGAAAGACGCTCGCGCCCTCCTCGACGAACAATTTCGTGGCCGCGCGACCGATGCCGCCGCCCGCACCGGTGATGATCGCTACCCGGCCGTCCAGACGTCCCATGATCCCCTCCGCTGATGACTACCGCGCGCATTCTTGGACGCGCAACGGCGGGACGCAAGCACGCCGTCAACAGCCGGATATCAAACCGCCATCGACACTCAATGTCTGGGCCGTCATATAGCTGGCATCATCGGACGCGAGCCAGAGAACGGCCTGCGCCACCTCCCGGGCCTCCGCGATCCGCCCCATCGGCACACGGCGGTCGATATCCGCCATGAACTGGTCGCGAGCATGCTCCAGCGCGGGCTCGACAAGCTCGGTCAGCGTGAAGCCGGGGCAAACCGCGTTGATCCGGAGTCCCCTGCGGGCATATTCCAGCCCCGCCGACCGCGTGAGGCCGACCACACCGTGCTTGCTGGCGACATAGGGCGCAATGCCGAAATCCGATCCAACCAGGGCGAAATTCGACGCAGTATTGATGATCGCGCCCCTGCCCGCTTTCAGCATTTCGGGGATCTGGTATTTCATGGACAGCCAGATGCCGGTGAGATTGGTCGCGATGACGGCGTCCCAACTCGCGCGCGTCTGCTCGGCCACGGTCTTGAAGTTCTCTCCGGGTGTTCCGGCATTATTGAACGCATAATCGAGGCGGCCATAGCGCTCGACCGTGGCCGCCACCATCGCCGCGATTGACTTTTCCTGCGTCACATCGGCCGCAACATAGATCGCCTCGCCGCCGGCTTCGCGGATCTCCCGCGCGACGGCCTCGCCCTTGTCCGACCGGCGACCCGCCACAACGACCTTCGCACCTTCTTTCGCCCATTCCAGCGCCGCCGCCTTGCCGATGCCCGACGTCGCCCCCGTGACAAGCGCGACAGTGTCCCTAAAGCGCTCCATTCGAATACCCCTTTCGATCGTATTTTCCTGACTATATACTCTTTTTACGTGTCTATATACGGGGAAAATGAAAACGCATGGTTGCAGAGGGCATAACGCTGGGCTCGATTCGATTCAGCATGGGCGAGCCTGTTCTTATCGGCGAACTTGCAGACGCCAACAATGGCCAAGCCGTTGATTTTTTGAGGGAAGACGGCTTCACCTCGTACCGGCGAAGCGCAAAGCCCGTCGCCCGCATGGGGATCGAGGCCGTCACGACCTGCCTGGCCGACAGCGCCGTCGAGCCGGAAGCAATCGATGCGGTCATTTTTTCGACCGAAAGTTTCGCCGATTTCGGCGAAACCAATCCGTTCACCCTTCGAGATAGGTTTCTGAAGGCTCTCGCGTCGGAGTGCGGCATCGCGCGCGCCAGCGTCCATGCAAGCTGGCTGAACGAATGCGCCAACCTCCCCTATACCCTGAATCTCGCGGCCGGCCTCGTCGCGTCCAGTTCCGGCCGCAATGTCCTCGTCGTCGTCGGCGACAGGCTCGCGTACGATCAGCCCCGCGTAATGGCCAACGGCGCGGCCGTCATGAGCGACGGCGCGGCGTGTGCGCTGGTTCGCCGGGGAAGCGGCGGATACGCGCTACGCCATGTGGTGACGCAATTCGCGCCGGACGTTTTCGCGGCCGAACAATGCGGCGACGTTCAACGCAAGACCGCCGCCATGATGACCGCTCTTGCGGACTTCGCCAGCCGGATCGAGTGGGTCACCGGGCGGCGTCCGGCGGATTATCCGCTGATCCTCACCGACAATCTGCACAGCATGTATCTCGATTTCATCGGCGACGGTCTCGGCATCTCCGCGCATCAGACTCGCCAGCCTTCGAAAGGCGACGCGGCCCATCTATTCGCGCTCGACAGCCTCTTGGGCCTGACCGCCCTCGCCTCCTCAACCGGCCTGCCGCTCGGGGAGCCGATCGCCCTTCTGAATGTCATTCCATGGAGCTACGGCTTCATCGTTCTGGAGGCATTATGAGCATGCGATCCGTCCTGCCTTTCATCGACACCCCGGCCATCGAAACGGCGCTTAGGCTTCATCCGGCGGTCAAGTCTGTCCGTGCCGACTTTACGAATTCCAGAGTCGTCGCGCATGTCGTCCCCGATCTGAATTGCCCCGAAATCGAGACGCAGCAACTGGCCCATTGGCGCGAGATTTATGACGAGAGCTTCGCGGCCACGAACGACATGCTGCACGGCTGGATCAGCAGTTATACCGGCGATCCGTTGCCCCGCGAGGACATGGAGGAATGGGTCGCCGCAACGACCGAAAGAATTCTCTCGCTCATGCCGCATTGCGTTATCGAGATCGGCAGCGGCACCGGCCTTCTTGCCGATCGCATCGCCCCCCTAACCGGCCGCTATATCGCGATCGACGCGGCCAAGGCCTGTCAGGATCGTCTGTCCGACCTGATCCGGACCCGCCCCGATCTCTCGCATATCGAACAGATCACCGCGGATGCCGGAAGCCTTCCCGCTGATCTCAGCGCCGATACGGTCATCCTGAACTCGATCGTCCAGTACTTCCCGAACGCGGCCTATCTAACCCGCGTCATCGAACGGACGCTTGGCTGGATCGGCAATGGCGCGATCTTCGTCGGCGACATACGCGATCTCGATCTTCTGCCGGACTTTTACGAGTCGCTCGCGCGGTATCGCGGCCTGACGGCAAAAGCCGAGATCGATCGATTCGTCAGCATGCGGATGGTCCGGGAGGAAGAATTCGCGATCTCTCCGGCCTATTTCCACGCGCTGACCGAACGCTTTTCCAGGATTCATCGGGTGCGCGTGCTGCGAAGAACCGGCCGGCGGCCAAATGAACTCACGACGTATCGCTACGATGCGATCATCCATGTCGGGCTACCGAGAGCGCAGGACGGCACGGACCGGAACGATAGGCCTCCAGTGACGAACGATCCCGCCCTGCCGCTCGCCAGAGTTCTCCTGCCCGGCCTTCTTCGCCACTTTCTCGAGCAACGCTCGCTGATGCCCGAATGCCCCCTGACGTTCGAGATCCTGGGCATCGAGGGCGAGGGCGAGCCGCCGGCCGACAACACCGCCAATGACTCGCCGGAAGACCGGCTTGTCGGCCTTTGGCGCACCTGTCTGCAATCGCCGTCCATCGGTCCGGATGACGACTTTTTCGCCGCCGGCGGCAGCTCGCTTCTGGTAATGCAGCTTCGCAAAATGATCGGTGACGAATTCGGCGTCACCGTGCCCCTGAGCGTCTTCTCTCGAGGCGCGACGCCGCGCACGATCGGCCGCGTGATTCAGGAAACGCTCTCGCAATCGGGCTGATAGATTTGCGGGCAGAAATCGAACGCGATGCGAAACGCCGTGTCCTGCTCTATGAGATCACGGATGGTCCGGGCAAGGCGCTGAACGTCTCGAAGATAGCCGCGCAACTCCGTGGCCCCAGGGAAGAGAAGATCGAGACCGTCGCCAACAGGTGACCCGCCCATCCGATGTTGGATCAACGCCGGCCATTTGGCCGACAGGTAGCAGTGTCCCCGGCTGGCGAGATAGGCGTAGAAAGCCTGTTCGACGCAGAGCCGGGCCAAATGACGTGACAGAATGGGATCTCTCTCTTCGGCCGCGACGGCGTCCTCCAGCCGCTTGAGCGCGATCGAATAGTAATTCGTGGTGCAATAGATCTCGAGATTACGGCTGGCCGTCACGGCCGGCAGCCGATCAAGACAGTCGTCGTCGTCCAGAACCCAGCCGCGTTTGATCCGGCCGAGCACGCGGATGTCCTCCTCGCGAAGCGTCACACCGCCGCGCGCCAGCGCCGCACAAAGAGCCACCAGCCGGGGCAAGGAGATAAACGCGACGTCGATTTCCATGCCGGCGAACACGCCATCGATGATCCCCAGTTCCACACCGCCGGGAGTCGCTTTGGCGGAAACCGTATCGCTTTGGGCGAGCGAGGGCGGGACCTCCGTGTCCAGAACGACCATCAGGTCGATGTCGGAAACCTCGCTCGCAATGCCCTCGGGAATAGAGCCGGCCAGCATAACCGCGCGCCACTTTGCGCCAGATGTCAGTTCCGATAGGAAGGCGCCGATAGTCTGGCCTAGCGCGGCCTCGAAAGCCGTCCGGAAGTCGTCAGCATTTTGGCACCGATGCAGACCGTGCGGCCGTTTAGACGTATAAAGATTCGGCATGGTTCGGCCCGTCGGCGATGAAGTCGGGCGGCTCCGCCGCGCCGTCGAAAATGGCCCGCCATGCCTCGACCGAGAACGCGCTTTCGGGCAACCGGTCGGGGCCAAGATATTGCGACAACAGGCCCAGCCCGCGCGTGGGATCTTTCGCCAGCCGGCGTCGGACATCGCGCCGGCGGCGACTTGCCGCCTCGGTAAATTCGGCATCACGGATGGAGAAGACGGCCGAGGTAAACCGCAAGCGCCGCAAAGTTTCAGCCTTGTCGCGCGCATAGGGCTCGAAGAGATCGGGATGCCCCCAAGCCGCCAACTCCTTCAGGATTTCGGCCACCAACCGCACGTCGCGAAACGCGATCGACAGACCCTGGCCCGTCGTCGGATCGTCGGATCCGGCCGCGTCACCGATCAAGACCCCGCCGTGAGCATAGGGCCGATCGATCCATGTCGGCGTGTTCGGCATGCCGAGGCCAGCGCCAATCGCGCGGCCGGCGGCGATTTCGGCGAGGCCCGGAACACCATCGATCTGCATGGCGGTACGGTACATGTCCGCCAGCCTCCACGATCCGATGGACCGGAAGGTTTCCGGATCGAAGTAGAGATAGGTTCGAAACCGCCCCTCGCCGACTCCATTCGTCATGAGTGCGATCTTTTCGGCCACCACATTCAACTCCACCCCACCGGACACGCGCTCGACAGAACCCAGCAGAAGGCCACAGATGTAATGGTGCAAGGGCGGCGCATGGAGCGATGCGCCGAATTTCTTCCGTGTCACGCCCGCCCGGCCATCGGCTCCGATGATCACCCGCGCTGTGGCCCGAACGTCCACTCCGTTGGCCTCGTAGGTGACGAACGGGACCCGCCCCGTCACGATGTCGATCAGATGGGCGCCGTCCTGCAGATCGACGCCCGCTTGCACGGCCTGGCCGACCAGCACGCGCCGAAGGCGGGGATATTCAATCCCCAGAGGCCCCGCCACGCCGGGCACGAGACTCGACAGATCGAGGACCGACTCCTCCAACGGCGTGGACACATCCATCCGATCATACCGGATATGGCTGGTGATCAGCTGCGCGTCGGCGGCGACCGCGTCATACAGGCCAAGCGCCTGTAATTCCTTCACGCCCCAGGGCGCAATCCATTCGCCGCGCAGCACCCGTCGCTGTGGAGCGCCGTCCTTCAGCGTGTCACGCTCCAACAGAAGCACCGAAAAACCGGACCGGGCCAGACAGGCGGCGAGCGCCGCGCCCGCAGGTCCGGCCCCGACGATGACCGCGTCGTGGCCGGTCACGACCGCCTCGCCCGGTCGATCAGCGAGAGCAGGATCTCAAGTGTCGGCTGTTCGAAAAAGCGGCGGTATTCCAAGTCTACGTCGTAATGTTTCGAGACCTCAGCCAGCATCTGCACGACGTGAATCGAGCCGCCGCCCTGCGCAAAGAAGCTCTGCGCGGGGTTGATCTCGTCCCGCCGCAGGATCTTGCGCCACAGCTCGAAAAGATAGCTGCGCACGGAATCTCGGGTATTTTCGGAGAGCGATTGCGTGGACATGTCAGAGCGCCAGCCCGGCCATGATGTGGCTGTCGGTGAGCGCGAACCGCCCGGAGAAGCGACGCAAGCCCGCCAATGGCGGCGCGGCCGGATCGACGATCTCGGCCTCGAACGCGCGTTCGGCCGGCTCGATGCGGATTCGCGCATGGCGGAAATCGAGGAAGTGGCGCGTCGCCGGAAAGTAGAACTTGAATAGCGCTTCCTTGATGACGAAGAGCAACTTGTATGGGTCCGCCGGAATCCGCCCCTGCAAACGGGCCAGGCCGGGCCGCTCGGCAGGAAGAGCGACGACCTCCCGCAGGATCTCGTCCAATGGTGCCGCCGTCTCGACATCCACGCCAACCGCCCGGCTCGCCAGACGAGGCGCGATCACCGCAACGCACAGGCCCGGGCAATGGCTTATCGAGCCGGCTACGCCATGCGGCCAGACCGGTGCTCGCCGGTTGTCCGAGGGAATCGCATAGGGCGGGAGGCCGGCCGCGCGAAACGCCTGTCGCACACAGGCCCGCCCCGTGGCGAACTCCGTCCGGCGTTCGGCGCGAGCGCCCTCGATACACGCGGCCTCACTCTCGCAGAGATCGGCGGTGTTGCCCGGCTCGGTGCGAAACGCAACCGTGCAGCCGGCCGGAAACAACGATCGCAGAAGGTCCCCGTTGCCACATGTGCCCCGTGCGAGATCCGGCACGATGGCTTCGAGCGCGCTCATAACCAATCCGGCTGAACGATCGGCCCGAGATAAAGCCCCGGCGTCAGGGCCGGCCAGTCCAGGTCGGGACGGTCATGGGCCGCCATGAACGCCATAACATCCCGCATCGCCTCGGACCCGCGCTCGCTAAGTTTGAAATGGCCGCCGGTCGGATGAAGCACCAGTTTCGGCAAGCCGGTGCGCAGGCAGGCCTTGAGCGACGCGCTGTAATGCACCGTCGGATCGTCCATCGCATGCATGACCATCACGGGGTGCCGCCGGCACATCTCGTCGAATTCGGCGTGACGCTCACCGATATCGAGGCTCCAGTAGCCGGACATGATCCGTGCGAATCCGGTGATCGAGTCGAGATCCCGCAAATTCAGATAAGTCAGACGACTCACCTGATCCTTCAGACCGTCGTCGACGTGACGCGCCTGTACGTAGTCCTGCATGACCTGCGCATTGCGGCGCGCTTCCGCCGTATCGCTCGTGCCCGCCTCCAGAATCATCGGCGCGAAGACATCCTGATACTGTGTGCGGGTGTCCGCCGTGCCGGCGCCGCTCGGCGCGTTGAGCGAAATCGAGCGGATAGGCACCCCCGTACCGCTTGCCGCCCGCGCGATGATCGGCGCGCCGGAACACAGCGAGACGGCATGGAACCCGTCGAGTCCTTTGTCCTCAACGATCTCCATGAAATCCCTGGCCTGACGATCCAGCGAAACCGAGCCGGTCGACGCGTCCTCTCCGAGGAACGGCCCGCCTCGGGTTTCCCATGAAACCACCCGGTAGCGCTTCGCCAACTCGCCGACGAGCCCGGCTAACAGCAGAAACGGCGTCGAGAGCGGATTCACGATTACCACGGCGTCGTTGGCTTCCCGGCCAAACTCATACACGACAAGGTTGCAACCATCCGACGCTCGAAAGCGTGAAATCCGGGCATCGTCTTTTTCGGTGATATCGGGAAAATCCCGCCAATAGCCGGGAGGATCGGCGGAAGTGGGATTGTTAAATCCTGCGACTGACATTAAATCTCCCCTTTACGAGATTATTTTTCCTGTAATACATCTTATAAGTGCATCTCCGTCCCGTCAAAGGAATTTCTACTTGTGCGTGTGCATTCGATTCGAAAGGCAGGCTCGGTGCAGGCCTGACAAGGTGGCCGTCGCTCTTGGAGCTCGGACTCTGACTTACCGCGATCTCAACGCACGGGCGAACGCCCTTGCCCATCGCCTCATCGCGCACGGAGCAGGACCCGACAGCCTCATCGGACTCTGCGCGGAGCGCACGCCGGACTTGATCGTCGGCATCATCGGCATCCTGAAAGCCGGTGCGGCTTACGTGCCCCTCGATCCGGTCTATCCTGCGGCGCGGCTCGACTACGTTATCGCGGATACCGGCATGCGCGCCCTGGTAACAACGCTGGCGCTTGCCGGGCGCTTCGCCGATTTCGCGGGTGATGTCATTCGGCTGGACTTACAAGAAGCCCACGAAACCGATCCCAAGCCACGAGCGCGGCCAGAAGATCTGGCCTATGTCATATACACGTCCGGATCCACCGGCCGCCCCAAAGGCGTGATGATCGAGCACCGCAATCTCACCGCGCTGTTCGATGCCGCCCAAAGTCATTTTCACTTCTCCGACGCGGACGTCTGGGCGCTGTTCCATTCCTTCGGCTTCGATCTCTCCGTCTGGGAAATCTGGGGCGCGCTACTCTA
The DNA here is from genome assembly GCA_963821875.1 of uncultured Alphaproteobacteria bacterium. GTDB lineage: Bacteria > Pseudomonadota > Alphaproteobacteria > CAVTAV01 > CAVTAV01 > CAVTAV01. The sequence goes on along the minus strand of CAWGFE010000002.1, from coordinate 2,059,792 downwards.
TGGCGGACGGGTCGAGATCGTGCCGCGTGATGTCGCCCGGTCGGCGCCGGATTTCCGCAGGTTTCTGGCTGAACGGCGTATAACGGTGCTGGATCAGACGCCGTCGGCGTTCATCGCGCTTCTCCAAATTCCTGAGATGGACAACCGGTTGGGAGATCTGACGCTAAGACTGGTCACTCTGGCCGGCGAAGCGCTGATTCCACCAAAGCTGAAGATCTGGTGGGAAAGCTATCGCGGGGACAGGCCGGAGATCGTGAATATGTACGGCATCACGGAAACCACCATCCACGCGACGCATCACCGCGTTACGGAGCAGGACCTCCACTCGCGGCGCAGCGTCATCGGCGGGCCCCTGCCGCATCTCGACATCCGCCTTGAGGATGGCGAGATCCATGTGGCCGGCGCGGGGGTGGCGCGGGGCTATCTCGGCAAGCCGGACCTGACACGCGCGCAATTCCTGCGCGATGACGGCGGCACGCCGGTCTATCGGTCCGGCGATCTCGCACGGCAGCTACCGGATGGCACGTTCGAGTATCTTGGACGGAAGGATCAACAGGTGAAGGTCCGTGGATTCCGCATCGAGCTCGGTGAAATCGAAGTGGCGCTCAGCGCCTGCCCGGCTGTCGCCGAATGCGCCGTCATCGCCCGGGATGGGACACAACTCGTCGGCTATGTCGTTCCTGTCAGCGGGTCAGCGCCCAATGTCGACGACCTGAAAGCCCACCTATCCAGCCAGTTGCCGGATCACATGGTGCCGTCGGCGATCGTCGTGCTGGACGCCTTGCCGCTCACGCTAAACGGCAAGGTCGATCGGGCCGCCCTGCCCGCTCCGGCCGACGAGCCGCGCCCCTTTGAGACGCCGCAAACGCCGATGGAGAGCATTTTGGCGACGATCTGGGCGGAGGTTCTGAAGAAGAAACAGGTGGGGCGATGTGACGATTTCTTTGCACTCGGCGGTAATTCGTTGCAGGCGGCGGAGATGGCGATCCGGCTTGGCACGGCCCTTGGGCGGGAGATCTCGCTTGGCGGCTTTTTCTCACAGCCGGTTCTGGCCGAGTTTGCGAGGGTGCTCGAGGAATCCTCACCCTCCTCCGCCATCCCCCCTCACGTCATCCCCGCGAAAGCAGGGATCTAAAGACTGAGTTCTGGGTTCCCGATTGCGCGGGAATGACGGTGGAACCAAGGCGCTGCCTAGCTCCAGTACACAAAACCGTTGGCCGTGCCCGTGCCGGCTTCGGAGCGATAGCAGGGCTGGTATTCGACCACGTCGCCTTTGAGATCCGTGCCGAACAGGCAGCCGGCGGCCGTGACCCAGTTTTTCAGCTCGGACGTGCCGGACTGGAAATATTTGTCTTCGATACCGGTCAGCGTATCCGCATCCCGGTTGCGCAGGGCCTCGAAGAACATCCGGTCGAAATCCTCGTTGATCACGAAATGGCTCATGCCGCCGGAACCGAACACGGCGACCCGCTTGTCCGAGTCCCAGTCGCGGATCACGTTCGCCACCATCTTTCCGAACTCGAAGCAGCGCTTGGCGGTCGGCTGATTGGGCGGGAAGAAGGTGTTGAAGATGATCGGCACGTTGGGGATCACCTTGTCGCGCATGATCTGCCGGTAGATGAAGCCGAAGGCATGGGGCGCGCCATAGGCCCAATGACCTTCGGGCCGCGGCAATTCCTTTGACTGCGCGACGTCGAAGCTGTTGGCGATCGCGGATTTTATGATCGCAAGACCAAGATCCGGAAGGCCGGGATATTCGCGATAGTCCGGCGGGCTATGGCCGGCTTCGGCCGCATGAATGCCAGGCGGCATGCGGGCGGCCTGTTCTTCCGTCGCGGGCTGGTCCCAGATCTTGTCGCCCCAGAAGACCGTCATCGCCGGGATGATATCGTCGAGAAACAACTCGCGCTGGTCATTGCCGAAAATCACGGCGACGTCCGGCGCGACCTCGGCGAATTTGTCTGCCATTTTGGCGATGCCGGCATCACAAGCCGCCTTGCGCTTCTTGCGCTCCTCCAGGGTCGCCTGCTCGGCGAGATGCTCGTCTTTTCGCAACTCGACCAGTTCGTCGAAGCTGTAGGTATTGCCCTTGAACGGGTGCTTCTTGTTCGCCTTGTCGGCGGGCACGCGCATCGTCCATTGCTCGGCCGTCGTGGAAAGCGTCGGCCCATGGGACGTCCACATCCCGAGAACGATTTCAGCCATGAGCGTGGCCCTCTCCTTTGATCGCGTTAAACGTCCAGCTTGAACAAATCGATCGCATTCTGGCTCAGAACAGCGTTCTTCTGCTCGTCCGTCAGCCAGTCGATCGCCTGAATGCTGGGCGCGACATCATCGAGCGTCCGGCCAAGCTTCGGGTCTTCCACCGAGCCGACGCCCGGGCATTCCGCCCCGAACAGACAGCGCTCGTAACCGACCGTCTTGATCAACAACTCCACGGCGTCCTGCGTATAGAGCACGGTGTCGTAATAGAGGTTCTTCATTGCTTCCGAGAAGCGCTTGCCCTGGCGCAGGAAGCCCGCTTCGAATCGACCGAGCTGATAGGGAACCGCGCCGCCGCCGTGACTGATCATGATCTTCAATTTGGGAAAATCCTCGAAGACTTTGGAATTCAGCAGGCCGTAGACCGCGATCGTTTCCTCATTGATGAAATGCATCGAATACGGCGTGCGCGCCGAGCGCGACCCGGTCGCGTGGATATGGCCCGGCACATCCAGCTCGCAGAGCTTCTCGTACAGCGGATACCAGTACCTGTCGCCAAGAGGCGGCGCTTCCGTGCCGCTATTCTCGTAGGGATCGGGATTGACGAGACAGCCCTTGAAGCCGAGTTCGTTGATGCAACGCTCGAGCTCCGGCAGCGCCTCCTCGATCGGCCGGCCCGCCGCCTGAGGCAGGCTGCAAACACCGAAAAACAGGCCAGGAAAGAGCTGGGTCTCGCGATAGATGATGTTATTGCACTCCTCGGTGAACCAGTGGATGAGCTTTTCCGGCTTCTCGGAATGCATCAACTGGAACGGCCGCGGCGAGATGAGCTGTTTGTCGGTATGGACGTGCTTGAGGTAATCGAGATGCCCGTAGGGGCCGATCTCCTGCTTGTTGACCGCCCTTCGAATGTCATCGTCGCTGACTTTCACGCCGCCGCGCCCATGGGAGCCGCGCGAGGCCAGCAGAATAGCCTTATAAGCCCAAAGCTCAGCCGGAGCGCTTACATGCGCATGGGCATCGATGATCATTCGAAAGTCCCCCTTTGTTGTCTATCGTCCATTCAGGTGTATCAGCGCGAGGAAAGCCCGACAAGCGGCGCCCGTAAATCGCCGACTGAGGTGATTGATCAAACTGCGACCGTTTGCCCCAAAATCGGCATCAACTGATTTCCGTGGTTTCCCTCGCTCGAAATATGATGCAAAGTCAACATATATTGGACGCCAAGGCAGGCCAACCTCAAGCCAAAATCAGCGTCCGCCACTGAAACACTGGGGAATGACAAAAAACATGTCTGGCAGAACAAAACCGCCATTCCGTGCCGATCACGTCGGCAGCCTTATCCGTCCCGAGACTCTGATCGACGCGCGCACCGCCAAGGAAAAGCGCGAAATGGGCGCCGAACAGCTTCTGGAGATTCAGCAGACGGCCATCCGCGACGTGGTGAAGCGCCAGGAGGATATCGGGCTCAAAGCCGTCACGGACGGCGAGTTCAATCGCGGCACATGGCAAAGCGATTTCCTGCTTAAATTCGAAAACGTTGTGGAGGGCGAGGCTCTGTTCACGGTCCACTTTCATAACGAAAAGGGCAGCGCGCCGGGTAAGCCTCACGGGACCAAGGTGATCGGGAAAATCGGCCGTCCGAAAAGTATTTTCGTCGACGACTTCAAGTTCCTGAAATCGGTCGCCCGCGCCACGCCGAAGATCACCATCCCCTCGCCCAGCGTCATGCATTTCCGAGGGGGCCGCCACACGGTCAGCGAGGAAGCCTATCCCGACATGGCGGAATTCCTGGACGACCTCGCGCATGCCTATAATCAGGAGGTAATAGATCTCGCGGCCGCGGGCTGTCGCTATCTTCAGCTTGACGAGGTCAACTTCGCCTATCTCTGCGACCCGACGCTGCGCGAGCAGGTGCGGACCAATATCGGCGAGGATCCGGACAAGCTGCCGTTGACCTATGCCAAGCTGATCAACGACTCGATTGCGGGCCGGCCGGACGATATGACCGTCTGCCTGCATATCTGCCGCGGCAATTTCGCCGGAAGATGGATGGCGGAAGGCGGGTACGACCCGGTGGCGGAGGTCTTGTTCAACGAAATCAACGCCAACGGCTATTTCCTTGAATACGATTTGGCGCGCGCGGGCGGGTTCGAGCCGCTGCGCTTCCTTCCCAAGGGCAAGATCGCCGTTCTCGGACTTCTCACCACGAAGAACGCCGACCTCGAATCGAAGGACGATCTCAAACGCCGCATCGACGAAGCGAGCCGCTTTGCCCCACTGGAGCAACTGGCCTTGAGCCCGCAATGCGGTTTCGCGAGCGGCGTCGCCGGAGCGACCATGACGATCGAAGAGGAGTTCGCGAAGCTGCGGCTCGTCGTCGAGGTGGCGGAGGAGGTCTGGGGGGCGATCTAGGCTGTGGCGTCACTTTCGGCCCGCGGCGGATCAAGGGGGCTTGATCCCGCCCGACAAATAGTTTCCTCTATCGGGAGGGGACTTTATCGGGGGTACGCATGTCAATCAAACAGCCTTATCTGGGGCTCATCGGCCTGGTGGTCGCGATCGCCATTTCGCTCGCCATTGTTTCACTGTTCAGCGCCGCGACCTTCGGCACCTGGGTGACCTATTTCGTCGCCACCTGCGTGCCGGTGGAGGTCGTGCTCGCGCTCGTTCTGCAGACGCAATATCCGGGCTTTCTGAAGGATATGAAGCAGCCGGCCAAAGGTATCGCGCTGTTCGTGATGACCTTGATCATCGCCGCCATCATCTCGATCGGCGTGTTCTACACCGCGGCGCAGCATGTCGGACCGCCGACGCCGATGACGCTGATCTATGTGATCTTCGCCGTGCTGATCACCTTCTGGTTCGCGGTGGTCTGGGGCGTCTGGCCGGTCAGCGCCGTGACCAAAAGCCAGTTTGCGATCGGGCTGTCGGTGCTGCTGGTGACATATCTCGTCGGTTATCTGCTGTTCTATTTACTGTTCAACTTCGCCTTCCTTCAGGGTGCGCCGGTCTATGTCGCGGCGCTGGATCCCAAAGGCGTATTCGACGCGAACACGATCCTCGCCTTCTCGGTGACGACGGTTACGATGCTGTTCGTGCTGATCATGTTCGATTTCTGGCCGTTGACAGCCTTCGAAAAATTGCGCAGCCAGCCGGCGATGGGTATCGCCACGACGATCCTGATCTTCATCGTGACCGGCATCGTCTGGTGGGTCGCCATCGACGTGATGGGCTTCAACCCGGTCAAATTCCAGGCTTACGGGGCCATCGGCCTTCTGTTCGGGGCTCTGGTTCCGATCGTGATGTTCGAAAGCAAGCTCTTCGCCAATCTCAAGCAGCCCCTGGCCGGCATCGGACGGCTGATCGTCGCGGCGATCGTGGGCTATGTCCTGCCGCAGTTCTATCTCATGATGTCGCCGGTCGTGACTCCGGACCTCGTTCACCAGACGCCCGATGTCGAGAACTGGCTCGCATCGGCCCTGCTCGCCATGACCTTCCCGATGATGGTCGTGGTGGCGCAATACTTCAATTTCTGGCCGTTGCGCGGAAACGGCGCAGCCGAGAAATAACGCAGGCAGTCAACTAGGCTCTTGACCCTCTTCCCCGTTTGGGGAGAGGGTCAGCGCCATGTCCGCATTCAGATCCATGACCGATCAGGTCGCCGTTGTCGTTGGCGTGGGGCCCGGATTGGGCAAAGCGCTGGCCGAAACCTGCGCCTCGCAAGGCATGAAAGTCGCCGCAATCGCCCGGAACCTCGAGCGTTTGACGGAAATTACCAACGAATTCGACAGCGTCACGCCCTACGCGGCGGACGCATCGGACGCGGGATCGCTGCATGCCGCCTTTGAGCGCATCGAAGCCGATCTCGGCGCGCCGGATCTCGTGGTGTTCAATGCCGGAACCTTCGAGCCGGCCCAAGTCCTCGATATAGACCCGGCGGATTTCGAACGCTGCTGGAAGATCGGCTGCTATGGCGGCCTTATCACGGGGCAGGAAGCGGCCCGCCGGATGCTGCCGCGCGGATCGGGAACGATCGTCTTCACCGGCGCGACAGCGGCGATGCGTGGCTCCAAGGGCTTCGCCAATCTGGCGGTACCTAAATTCGGGCTGCGTGCCCTCGCTCAATGTCTTGCGCGTGAGCTCGGGCCGCAGGGCATCCATGTCGCTCACGTCATCATCGATGGTCAGATCGAATCCGAGCGCTATGCGCATCTGGTCAAGGAACGCGGCAACAACGCGCTTCTGAAACCGGCGGACATCGCCGCCACCTATCTCATGCTCCACCAGCAATCGCCGACGAGCTGGAGCCAGGAACTGGATCTGAGGCCCGCCTCCGAGCGCTTCTAGCCGCTGTCGTATTCCTCCGTTCGCGCTCAACCGCAACGTTATGTAGCGCCTAACCCACCGTCAGTCCGCCATCGGCCACCAGCGTGTGGCCGGTGACAAAGGACGCGGCGTCGGAGCACAGCCAGAGAATGGCCCCGGCGATTTCGCCGGCGTCCGAGATCCGGCCCATCGGCACGCTCTCCGCGATGACGGACGAGTCCATCTTCCCCTCGATCATGCGCGCCAACAGCCCGGTATCCACCGGACCGGGCGCGACGGCGTTGACCCGGATGTTGGAACGCGCCAGTTCAAGAGCCGTGGCCTTGGTGAGCCCGACCACGCCATGCTTGCTCGCGGTATAGATCGCGACGTTGGCGATGCCTGTCACGCCCGCGCTCGAGGCCGTGTTGACGATGGCGCCGCCGCCATGCTCCAGCATGTGGGGAATCTGGTATTTCATCCCCAGAAAAATGCCTTTGAGATTGATTCCGATGATGCGGTCGAAGTCTTCCGACGTCGCGTCCTGCACCGGCCCGAAGCGGCCTTCGGTGCCGGCATTGTTCACGGCCATGTGGAGACGGCCGAAACGCTCCACCGCTTTCGTCACGACGTTCCGGACATCGGCCTCATTCAGGACGTCCGCCTCGACGAACAGCGCCTGCCCGCCGAGATCGCGGATTTCCGTCTCGGCCGCGCGTCCCTGCTCCTCGCCGAGACCGGACAGGACGACATTCGCCTCCGCCTTAGCGAAAGCAAGCGCGGCGGCTCGTCCGATACCGCTCGTTGCGCCGATAATCAGCGCGGTCTTGCCCGAAAAATCGTCTGAAAAACTGTTTGTCGGCACTGTCTCTCATCCCTCCCCTTGGCTTGAAGGCCGGATGCTAGCACAGGCCGCCTCGATGTCCCACAAAGGCGCGGGGCGCCGCTTTTTCGCGACACCCCGCCTGATCGGCACTTGGTCGGTGGATTGCCGATCAGCCCATCTTCTTGGTATGGGTTCCGACCAGAACCTGATCGTTGGCCATGACGCCATGTGGCGCCATTCTCAGGATCTTGCTGTGTACGGTGGTGCAGTTCCCCGGCCGCACGACCTCCTGGCCGTTCTCGGATTCGACCAGTACGGGGATGGCATTACTGCCGTTGAAGTCTTTCCGGGAAGCGACGCAGATGTGATACGCCTCGGCATTCGTCGTATCTGCGATCGTTTTCATTTGGCCGGGTTGCAATTCGAATTCATTGGGATCGTGGCGCTGCATGATCTGCGGCATGGTATCCGCCCCGAAAGCAACAGGAGGCTCCATCGCAAAGGCAAGCGGCGCCGCCCCTAAAGCCGCCAACCCCGCCGCGGAACTAATTATCGCCATTGTCGTGAACTTTTTCAGTAACATGGACTAGTTCTCCTTCGACAGTATGGTTGGTCTTGACTTTTTAACATCCCGCCACCGAACGGGCGCCGCGATGTCGTGTTATAGTCGTCACGTAATATTTCGTTTTATCGAGTCAATAGGTCCGCGACCTTATGTCCTTTTTGACATGATCTTAGGACGCTCTAATCTATGACGGCTCTTAGGCGCTTCTTCCCAATATTAAATTTTCTTCATTTCCGGTAAGTTGACGCGAATTGCATCACCGGCAGTAACTGGCGATCGGCCCTATGTGCTCTCGCTTCTAAGACGGGCAACTTCCCGCCCATAGGGCTTCAGGCCAAGCCAGATCAGCAACAGCGATAGAGGCGAGAAGATCGCCGAGACGGCGAGGATTGCGAAGCGAAGCTCGCTTTCCGCCTGAAAGACATAGTCAGTGAAGAGGGCCGTCACCGTGGGCGCGATACCCGTGCCGACCACGCTATAGATGAACAGGTAGAGCGCCGTCACCTGTCCGCGCATTTCGTTCGGCGTGATGATCTGGAGCGCGGCATTCTGGGACGGACCGCCCATCGCGATCGTGACGGCCGTCACGGCGCCGAACCCGACGGCGAGCCACGGGTTGGGCATCAAGGGCATCAGCAAGGCAGCCGGCAGGGCGATGACACGCGCGATGACCAACACCCGGAGGGGCGCGTCGTCCCGTCCCCGCTTCGAGAAACGCTCGGCCATCCAGACGCCGACAAACAGGCCAAACAGCATCGCCGCGATCTGGATACCGCCGGTGATGGCCCCGACTTTGGCCGGCCCCCAGCCATAGGTTCTGAAATAGAAGGCCGGGACCCACACCTGAATGCCGGAGCCGAGCGATCCGATTGCCAGTCCGCCGAACATCGGCCCGAAAATCCGCCACTTGCCGGTCAGGTATTTTAACACGGTCCACATCTTGATGCGGGCCAGAGCGGTGTTGGTTCGCACCCCGCGACGGGCGGGTTCCGGCACCGTCATCACCAGCGCACCGACCAGCAGACCCGGCAGGCCGACGGCGATAAACACGAGTTGCCACCAGCGGATCGTGCCGATGAGCGGGGCCTGGATTTCCGAAATATTGACCAGAAGATGAATGATTACCGCGCCGAAAAGCAGGGAGAATCCGCCACCCGCGACGGATCCGATCTGCATGACGGCGATGGCGCGCGGCAGCCGCTCCTTGCGGAAATAGTCCGAGAGCATCGAATAGACCGCCGGGCCGTTGACCGCCTCGCCGGCGCCGACAAAAACACGGGCGCCGAAAAGCTGCCAGAAATTTTGCGCCAGTCCGCAACAGGCCGTGGCGGCGCTCCAGACCGATATGCCGATGGCCAGGATGATCTTGCGGCTGTTGCGATCGACATAGCGGGCAATAGGCAGGCCGATGAATGTATAGAAAATCGAGAAGGAAAAGCCGAGCACGAGGCTCATCTTGGTGTCGGAGATGCCAAGATCGGCTTTGATCGGCTGGACAAGCAGCGACACGATGTTCATGTCGAGCATCGCGAACATCGTGCAGAAGCCCATGATTGTCACGGCATACCAGGCCGTGCGTTCGCTGGGCCATGGCTGCTCCGAGAGATCGCCCGAGGCGGAATTGGCCAGCTCGGCCTTGCGCACCCTGTCGTCCATTGCTCGGGTCCCCTCCCTCAGATACGCAATAAACTTTGCGCCGCGACGCGGAGATTCGTCAATTACGTGACATCATCAAGCGCTGGTTTCCGCGATGGAGCCGAGACGAAATAAGAAGGATTTCCGGCCGTTCTGCGTGTTATGCCTTGAGACCGTTCAGCACGAGATCGATATGGGCTTCCATATATTGATCGATATCGATGTTGGCCCTATCCCCGACCATGAGCTGCATCATGTTTATCTGCATGGCCGGGCTTAGAATGATGTTCGGGAAGGCTGCGAATTTTTCGAGGACGTCGGCGCGAAATTCGCCGTTTTCCACGCCGCGTTCCAGAACATCGATGATCGATTGATAGCCATGACCCATCAGATCATTGACATAGAAGTCCACGATCTCCGGCACGCGGGAGCCCTCGATCACCATAAGCCTCAGGAATTCAACGGCTTGCGGGCTTCGGACAAATTCGGCGTAGCCGGCCTTGATCTGACGGCGCAGCAAATTCGTAGCTGTTTCCGCGGGATCTTCCGCCGAAAGGCCTTCGATACGCTCGAGGATGGGATTGAGATGCGTCCGGACGACGGCCTTGAACAGGTCCGCCTTGGTCGGGAAATAAAAATAGACCGTGCCCTTGGTAACGCCAACGCGCCGCGCTACATCAACCACTCTCGCGCCGGCATAGCCTTTCTCCGAGAACTCGGTGAAAGCAGCTTCCAGAATCTGGCCGGGCCGTTGTTCCTTTTGGCGCTTCCGAATGCCGGTCGATTTGCTTGACGCTTTAGTACGCGCGACCATTGCTCGCTATTTTCATTGACTAACGGGTCAGTCAATAATATATGAACACTCGCAATTGTCAAAACAGATATCTTACGGGGCTGGAGCAAATGTCTAAGCTTGCGATCCGGATCGCCACGACCGTGCTTCTGGGCGCGGCCAGCGTATCCCTCGTCGGCTGCAGCAAGCAGCAGGAGACGACGTCTGCGCCCCGCCCTGCGCTGTCCGTCACCGTCGCCACCGTGGCGACGCATCCGATGCAGCGCTCCGTCGCGGTCAGCGGTAGTGTCGCGGCCTGGCAGGAAATCCCAGTCGGCGCCGAAGTGAATGGCCTCGCCATCAAGGATGTGCTCGTCGACGAGGGCGACAAGGTCAAGAAGGGCCAGTTGCTCGCAAAGCTCAACGACACCGTGCTCCGCGCCCAGTTAAGTCAGCAGGAAGCCAATGTCGACGCCGCCCGGGCCGCCTTCGTCCAGGCGCAGGCGGATCTGAAGCGGTCGCAGGACCTCCGCAAGAAAGGCGTCGTGAGCGCCCAAGCGCAGGATTCGGCGCGGGCCAGCGCCCAGACGGCCGCCGCGACTCTCATGGCGAGGCAAGGTGCACTTGAGGAAACCCAGGCGCGGCTGGACCAGACCCGGATCACGGCGCCGGCAAACGGCTATATTTCCTCCCGCAGCGCGGTTATCGGCCAGATCGTCTCGGCCGGCACTGAACTGTTCCGCATCGTGCGCGACTCGCAGCTCGAACTGCAGGCGGACGTTCCGGAAACCCAGCTGCCGGAGCTGCGGGCGGGCTTCAAGGCCAAGGTTACGGCCGACGGCATCAAACCGGTCGAAGGGACGATCCGGCTCGTCTCGCCGAGCGTCGATGCGCGGACCCGGCTCGGCAAGGTCTATGTCACTTTGCCGAAGGATTCCGGCTTCCGGCCGGGAATGTTCGCGCGTGCCACGATCAAGGCCGCGCCGATCGACGGCATCGTGGTTCCGCAGGAATCAATCGCTTATCGGGATGGAAAGTCGGGCGTCTTCGTCGTCGACGCCGAAAACCAGGTTTCCTTCCGGGAGGTTGAGACGGGTGCGCGGCAAGGCGATCAGGCTGAGATCCTGTCCGGCCTGAAGCCCGGCGAGGAAGTCGTCGTCAAAGGCGCCGGCTTGCTCGAGGATGGCGACGTGGTTCAAATTGTGAGCCAGGAGGCCCGAAACAACCACTCGTCTTTAACCGACTAGGGCGCACGTCATGAGAAATATCTCTTCGTGGGCCATTAAACATCCGGTCCCTACCATCGTCCTGTTCATCCTGCTGACGGTGGCGGGCATCATGGGCTATCGCGAAATCCGCATTAATCGCATGCCGGATATCGAGCTGCCCGTGGTTACGGTGAGCGTCGCGGAATCCGGCGCCGCGCCGAGCGAGATGGAAACCCAGGTCACACGCTTCATCGAAGACGCCGTGGCTGGTCTCGACAACGTCAAGCACGTCTCCTCGACCATCAGCGACGGCTCGTCTGTCACGACCATCGAATTCGAGCTCGGAACAGATATTGACCGCGCAACCAATGACGTCCGCAATGCGGTAACCAGCGCCCGCGCCAATCTGCCGAACGACATTCGCGAGCCGGTCGTCAGCCGCATGGACATCACCGGCGGCGCCGTTCTCACCTATGTCGTGAGCGCGCCGAGCATGACGCCGGATCAGCTAAGCTGGTTCGTCGACAACAACATCACCAAAGATCTGCTCGCCCTTCAGGGCGTCTCGCAGGTCCAGCGTCAGGGCGGCGTCAACCGCGAGATCAGCGTAAATCTCGACCCTGATAGGCTCGAAGCGCTTGGCGTGACGGCCGGTAGCGTCAGTTCGCAGCTCGCCCTGATGAACATTAATCTGCCGGGCGGACGAACCAATATCGGAGCCTCCGAACAGTCGTTGCGCACCCTCGGCAGCGCGCATTCCGTCAAGGATCTGGCGAATACCGAAATCTATCTTTCCGACGGACGGCGCGTACGCCTGTCCGAACTCGGCACGGTCAGGGACTCATGGGCCGAGCCCCGCTCTCGCGCCCGCTTTGACGGCAAGGAAGTCGTCGCATTCAACGTCATGCGGTCGCGCGGATCGAGCGAGGTCGACATGGCCAATCGGGTCCGCAAGGAAGTCCAGAAGATCGAAGCCGACAATCCCGGTGTCAAGATCACTGAGGTGACATCCAGCGTCGTCTTCGTGAAGGAAAGCTTCAACGCATCGGCGGAGGCGCTCATCGTGGGCGCGATCCTCGCCGTCATGGTGGTCTGGTTCTTCCTGCGCGATGGCCGCGCCACGCTGATTTCCGCCGTCGCCATCCCCTTGTCGCTCATCCCGACCTTCGCGGTGATGGCGCTCGTGAACGACTCCTTCAACATCGTGTCGCTTCTGGCCCTCTCGCTCACCATCGGCGTCCTCGTGGACGACGCGATCGTGGAGATCGAGAACATCGTGCGACACATGCGCGAGGGTAAGGCGCCCTACCCCGCCGCGCTCGAAGCCGCCGACGAGATCGGCCTCGCGGTCGTAGCGACATCGTCCACGATCATCGCCGTTTTCGCGCCTGTCGGTTTCCTTCCGGGCATTGTCGGCCAGTTCTTCAAGAGCTTCGCGCTGGCCGCTTGTGTCTCGGTGTTCTTCTCGTTGGTCGTCGCCCGGCTGCTGACACCGCTGATGAGCGCCTATGGCCTGCGCTCGGATCTCTCGAAGATGCATGACGAACCGCGCTGGGTGAACTTCTATCTCCGCATCCTGAACTGGACGCTCGATCGGCCCGTCAAGATCATGCTGGCGGGTATCGTGATCTTCGCTCTGTCGCTATTGCTTCTGAAGATTCTGCCAACCGACTTCGTACCGGCGGGGGATAATTCCCGCTCGTCCTTATCGATCGAGCTGCCGCCTGGCGCGACCTTGGAAGAAACCGACTCCATAGCCCAGAAAGCGACGAAAATCGTCCGCAAAAGTCCGGAAGTGCGGTCGGTATATGCCGCAATCGGCGCTTCGAGCGGCACGGCGACCGATGGCGACGTGACCCGCGCGACGATGACGATCGACCTGGTTCCCAAGAGCGAGCGCGATGTCAGCCAACGTCAATTCGAGGACCGGCTCACCAGGGAATTGCGGGTAATACCCGGCGCACGTTTCCAATTCGGTGCGGACGGAAACAATAACTCGCAGATTCAGGTGACCCTGGTCGGCGATAATCCCGAAGTTCTGGGTAAGGCCTCGCTGGAACTCGCCCACGAAATGCGGACCATTCCCGGACTGACCAGCGTCGTCTCGAAGAACAGTCTTGCGCGCCCGGAAATCCTGATCACGCCCAAGCCCGACAAGGCCGCCTCGCTCGGCGTATCGGCGCAGGCGATTGCGCAGGCCGCCCGGATCGCCACCATCGGCGACGTCGAGTTCAACCTGCCGAAATTCAATCTCGCAGACCGCCAGATCCCCATCCGCCTGCGTCTGACGGACAAAGCCCGCGGCAATTTCGCCGTCATCTCCAATCTCAGGGTCCCGACGAATGCGGGGGCGTCCGTGCCACTGTCCTCGGTCGCGACGATCCGGTTCGGTGCGGGCCCGTCCCAGATAACGCGGCTCGACCGCGAGCGCAGCGCCACGGTTCAGGGCGAGCGCGGACCCGGCGTAACGCTTGGTCAGGCCGACAAGGCGGTGCATCAACTGCCGATCATGAAGAACCTGCCGCCCGGTGTTCACGAACTGAGATCCGGCGACAGCGAGCAGCTTTCCGAGCTTTCCTCGGGCTTCGCCTATGCCATCATCACCGGCATCCTGCTGATGTATGTGGTGCTCGTAGTGCTGTTCGGCAGTTTCGTTCATCCGCTGACCATTCTGACCGCGCTGCCTCTTGCGCTCGGCGGCGCGTTCGGCGCGTTGGCCATAACCGGCAATTCGCTCGCGATTTCGGCTCTGATCGGCCTGATTATGTTGATGGGCATCGCCGCGAAGAACTCGATCCTGCTCGTCGAATACGCCATAGTGGCGCGCGACGAGCGCGGCCTCAGCCGACGCGATTCGCTGATCCTCGCGGCCCGCAAGCGCGCCCGGCCGATCGTCATGACGACCGTGGCTATGACCGCGGGCATGATCCCGGTCGCGACCGGGATCGGCGCGAACTCGGAATTCCGGGCGCCGATGGGTATCGCCGTGATCGGCGGTCTGCTGACCTCCACGGTGCTGAGCCTGGTCTTTATCCCCTCGGCCTTCATCCTGATCGACAACGCTCAGGCCTGGTTGCGCCGGCGTTTCGGGCGGATATTCAAGCCCGAGACGGAGCTGCCGGGCGAAAAGGACGCGAAGGCCCATCCGGCCGAATAGACCGTCGCTTTCGGGAAGATTCGCTCTTCAATGATGGGATAGGAACGGGCATGGTTTGATCCATGCTCGCGCTCCTCGATCACCGCCCATGCGCCTCAGTCTGACCACGTCGTTTCGGGACTTGCGCTCGTCGAGCGACGTCCGAATCCGTCTGATGGCCGCCACGCGGGGCTTTCTTGGGGCAGGCCTGCCTTTTCTCGTTCTCAACTTCGCCGGTCTCGAAAGCGCGTCGATCTTCGCGCTGCTTGGCGGCCTGAATACGGCAATCGCGGATGCCGGTGGCGAGTACCGCAGCCGGCTGTTCGGCATGAGTCTCGTCCTGTTCGTTATGCCGGTCGTGCTGTTTTGCGGGATGCAGGTCCACACGTCGTGGCTGCAGGCGATCCTTCTGTGCCTCGTCGCCATTCTGGGCGGTTTTGCCCGGGCGCTCGGCGCAACGGGCACATCGATAGGTCTGGTCGGAGGCATCGTATTCCTTGTCGGCACGCAACTCGCGGCGCCGCCGGCCGAAGCGATTTCGCGAGCGATGTTTTACGCCGGCGGCGCCGCTTGGGCGATTGCGGTTTCGCTGCTTCTCTGGTGGCTGCGGCCCTATCGGCGGATTCGTCAGGAGGTTGCCGGCTGCCTGGAAGCGACGGCGCATTTACTGGAAGTCTCATCGCGACGCCGCGCCGGCGGCCAACGCGGGCAGGATCGGGACAGGATTGTCGCGGAAGATTACCGGCGAGTCCGGCAGACGATCGAACAGGCGCGCCTGTCGATCGGCGAACTGCAATCCGCCGGCGCAAACGACAAGGTAATCGCCGATCTGATCATCATCCTGCGCGCCAGCTCCCGGATCGCGGCCCTCGGCATCGGTCTGCGCGAGATGCGGCACACCGCGCACGCCGAAGATGTCAGCGACGAAGCCTTGGGCTGGCTCGACGAGGCGGTTAAAGCGGTCGCGCAGGAATGCCGGACGCTCGCCGAAGACCTTCTCACGTCGCGCCACGAGGCGGAGGCGGCGTCTCTCTTCGACGGTCTCGCCAGCCCCTATCAGGCGCCGGGCGACAGGAGCGAGTCACCGCAACTCCAGCAGATGATCGCCGTTCCCTACCGCATGCGGCAGCATCTGAGCGATGCGCTCGAGGTACTGGGCCGGCTGCTGGATACACCGCCTCGCGTGCCGCCGATATTACCGACACGACGCCCGGCCCAGATCCTGCGCTCAACGCTGGCGACCCTGGGAGCCCATCTGAACGGCCGGTCACTCATCTTCCGCCATGCGTTGCGGGTCGGCGTGGCGACGGGGGGCGGCATCATCATCGCCCATCGCCTGCAAGTGCCTCATCCCATCTGGATTCCCCTGACAACGCTTGTCGTCCTGCAGCCAAACTTCGGCGGAACCTGGACGCGCGCGATCGGCCGGACCATCGGCACGATTATCGGAGCGGTGCTGGCGGGCGCTCTGCTGCTGACGCTTCCCGGCTCCCTGACCATCGCACTGGCCATCGCGTTTCTGACCTTCGCCGCCTTCCTGTTCTTTCCCAGGAAATACGCCACGGGCGTCGTCTTCATCACCGCCCTGATCATTCTGCTGCTCAGCGAAGTGACGCCGGGGGAATGGACCAATGTGATCGGCCGCGTGATCGATACGCTGATCGGGACCGGGATCGCCCTGGCGGTCGGCTTCGTTCTCTGGCCGATTTGGGACCGGCATCAGATGCCCGAACAAATCGCGCGCGCTCTACGACGACTAAAAGACTATTCGGAAGCATTGCTCACTCTTCTGGCGACCGGAACCTCGGGCAACGACCAGTCCCTGCCGGAGCTAAAACGCCAGGTCGAAATCGAAATCACCAATACGGACGCCATGTTTCAACGAATTCGCCTGGAGCCGCGGGCGTCGCGGGCCGACCTATATCGCCATTTCGCACTACTGACGCAGATGCAGCGGCTTCACCGGCACCTGACGGCCCTCTCCTCGACCATGGAAATCGACCCAGGGCCGCGTCCGGCCTTCGAACCCGCGGCCAAGACGGTCCCACCAGCGCTGGCCGCGCTGGCGACTGCGGTGGAGAAAGACCAGGCTCCCGAGGGGCCGGACTTGATTGCGTCGTCCATCCGGACTCCATCGGCGCAAACGACCGAAACCCGCGCCGCCCCCACAGAGCGTCTGGTCGATCGTATTGTCAGCGATGTCGACGCGCTGCGGACGATCGGACGTTAGAGGCGCTCAGACCGGAAGGCCGATATAGTTTTCCGCCATCGAAGCCTTCGCGGCGTCGGAACTCGCGAGATATTCGAGATCGGCCTGCTGGATGCGCCGGTTGAAATCACCGTCATCGAAGCGATGCAGGAGATTGGTCATCCACCACGAGAAGCGCACCGACTTCCAGACCCGCGCCAGAGCCCGCTCGGAATAGGTATCGAGCCCGTGCGAGTCCTTGTTCTTGTAATGGTCGATCAGGGCCTCGGAGAGATAATGAACGTCCGAGGCCGCCAAATTGAGCCCCTTGGCGCCCGTAGGCGGCACGATATGGGCGGCGTCGCCGACCAGGAACATGCGGCCGAACCGCATGGGCTCCGCGACGAAGCTCCTCAGCGCGGCGATACTTTTCTCGATCGACGGTCCGGTGACCATCGCCTCTGCGAATTCCCTGGGCAGCCGGCGGCGGATCTCGTCCCAGAACCGGTCGTCGGACCATTCCTCGACCTTGTCGGTCAGCGGGCACTGGACATAATAGCGGCTGCGCGTCAGCGAGCGCATACTGCACAGCGCGAAGCCCCGTTCATGATTGGCATAGATCAGTTCGTCATCGACGGGGGGAGTTTCCGACATCAGGCCCATCCAGCCGAAAGGATATTCGCGCTCGAAGGTCTTGATCGCCGACGCCGGAACGCTGGCGCGGCTCACGCCGTGATAGCCGTCGCACCCCGCGATGAATTCGCAGTCGATCTCGTGTGTCCGGCCGTCCTTGCGATAGGTTACCCGCGGCTTGTCGGTGCCGACGTCATGCACGGCGGCATCTTCGGCCTCATAGACTAGCTTGCCGCTCATCGCCTGGCGGGCGTCCATCAGATCCTTGGTGACCTCCGTCTGGCCATAGACGGTAAGCTGCCCGCCTGCGAGATGAGAGAAATCGATCCGTATGCGCTGGTCGCCGAAGGCAATCCCGACACCTTCGTGAATCAACCCTTCCCGGTCCATCCGATCGCCGGCTTCGGCCTTATGCATCAGGTCGACGGTGACCCGCTCCAGAAGCCCGGCGCGTATCCGGCTCAGAACGTATTCGGGGCTGCGCCGCTCCAATACGATACAATCGATACCCTGCAAATGCAGGAGTTGCGACAATAGAAGCCCTGACGGCCCCGCGCCGATAATACAGACCTGGGTATGCATAGCGTCCTAGCTGACAATGGTGCCTTGCGTCTTTGCCCGGACTTCGTCCTCGGTCACATCCGGTGCAAGTTGCATTATTTTTATGCCACCTTCGACCACGTCGAAGATGCCGAGATTGGTAATGATGCGATTGACCACCTTGGTGCCGGTGAGCGGCAGGGTGCATTCCTTCAGGATTTTCGGGTCGCCCGCCTTGCTGGTGTGGTCCATGACGATGATCACGCGTTTGACACCCGCGACGAGATCCATCGCGCCGCCCATGCCCTTGACCATCTTGCCGGGGATCATCCAGTTGGCGAGATCGCCGTTATCGGCCACTTCCATGGCTCCCAGAATAGCGAGATCGATATGGCCGCCGCGGATCATCGCGAAGCTGTCGGCGGAGGAGAAATAGCTGGTGCGGTCCAGCTCGGTGATCGTCTGCTTGCCGGCATTGATGAGATCGGGGTCTTCTTCCCCTTCATAGGGAAACGGCCCCATGCCCAGCATGCCGTTCTCGGATTGCAACGTTACATCGACGCCTTCCGGAATGTAGTTCGCCACCAGGGTCGGAATGCCGATCCCGAGATTGACGTAGAAGCCGTCCTTGAGTTCCTGAGCCGCTTGTTCGGCCATCTGATCGCGTGTCCATGGCATCACACGGCCTCCTTCTCGCGGGAGCGGACGGTGACCCGTTCAATCCGTTTCTCGGCCTGCGGATATTCGACGATCCGGTGCACGAAAATGCCCGGCGTGTGAATCTGATCCGGCGTCAATTCACCGAGATCGACGAGATTCTCAACCTCGGCGATGGTTACTTTTCCGGCGGTCGCCATCACGGGATTGAAGTTCCGCGCGGTCTTCCGATAGATCAGATTGCCCTGACGGTCGCCCTTCCAGGCCTTGACGATCGAGAGATCCGCAACCAGGCCGGTTTCGAGAACGTAGGTTTCCCCGTCGAAGATCTTGTGCTCCTTGCCCTCGGCGATCATCGTGCCGACGCCGGTCTTGGTGTAGAAGCCGGGAATACCGGCCCCGCCCGCGCGGCAGCGTTCGGCCAGCGTACCCTGCGGGTTGAACTCGAGCTCGAGTTCGCCAGAGAGGTACTGGCGCTCGAACTCCTTGTTCTCACCGACATAGGACGAGACCATTTTCTTGACCTGCCGGGTCTTGAGCAGAAGGCCGAGACCGAAATCGTCCACACCCGCATTGTTGGAAATCACGGTGAGGTCTTTCACGCCGGAATCCCGCAAGGCGTGGATCAGGCTCTCGGGAATTCCGCACAACCCGAAGCCGCCGGCCATGACCGTCATCCCGTCGAACAGGAGACCATCAAGCGCAGCTTCGGCGTCTTTATACTGTTTGCTCGACATCGGACACCTCTCGCCACCCGTTCCCGCGCGTTTCTTGGATTTATCGCCCGGACGAACGGTGTTCAAACAACGCTGCGCGTCCCAAGCCTAAACCGACTTCGGGTGTCTTGAAAGACGCTATCCATATGGCCCTTTCAGGCGTTGAGGTAAACCGCCCCCACGGATTACCTCGGATAGAAAGGCGGGATATTGGCGTCGATATTCACCCAGACCGATTTCGGTTCGGTATATTCGTGCATCGCGAAGAAGCCCATCTCGCGGCCGTAGCCGGAGTCCTTCACACCGCCGAACGGCGAGCCGGGATGGAACCGTTTGTAGCAGTTGATCCAGACCATGCCGGTCTCCATGACCCGGGCGATGCGATGGGCGCGAACCAGATTGTTGGTCCACAGACCGCCACCGAGGCCGTAGGAGGTATTGTTGGCGATGTCGATAACGTCGTCTTCCTTTTTGAAACGCGAAACCGAGACGAACGGCCCGAACACCTCTTCCTGACAGACCCGGTCCTGCGGCTGGGCCGTAACCACGGTCGGCTCCACGAAGCAGCCCTCGGCGAGCGCGGGATCTTCCGGCGGCTTGCCGCCAAGCAGGACCTCGCCGCCTTCCTGATGCGCGATCTGACAATAGCGCAGCACCTTTTCCTGGTGCATCCTGGAGGTCAGCGGCCCCATCTCGGTGGACATATCCAGCGGATTGCCAAGCTTGATCGACTTGGCGAGATCGATGAATTTCTCGAGGAATTCGTCCGCCACGCTCTCGTGCAACAGCAGCCGCGAGCCCGCGATGCAGGCCTGGCCCTGATTATGGAAGATCGCGAAGGCCGAACCGTTGACGGCGGCGTCGACATTGGCGTCCTCGAACACGATATTCGCGCCCTTGCCGCCAAGCTCGAGCTGGACCCGCTTGAGATTGCCCGCCGAGGCTTCGACGATCTTGCGGCCGGTCACGGTGGAGCCGGTGAAGCCGATCTTGGCGACATCCCGATGCTCGGCGAGATATTGGCCCGCGGTGTGGCCATAGCCGGGCACGACATTGATCACGCCTTCCGGGAAGCCGACCTCGGCCGCCAGTTCCGCCACACGCAGGGTGGAGAGCGGCGTCAGCTCCGCCGGCTTGAGCACGATCGTGTTCCCCGCCGCCAGCGCCGGGCCCATTTTCCAGCTCGTGAACATGAGCGGGAAATTCCATGGCACGATCAGGCCGACCACACCCACGGGCACCCGCATGACATAGTTCAGAAAGCCGGTATCGACCGGGATGACGGTACCTTCGTTCTTGTCCGCGATGCCGGCGAAATAGCGGAACGTCGCCGTTGTACGCGCGACATCCAGATTGCGCGTGTCGCGGATCGGATGCCCGGTATCGAGGCTTTCGATCAGGGACAGATTGTCCCGGTCCGCCTCGATCGCATCGGCAAGCTTGTAAAGCAGATGGCCGCGGTCGGACGGCGACATCTGCGACCACTTGGGAAACGCCTTCTGTGCCGCCTGAACCGCGCGATCGATATCAGCCTGCTTCGCCTCCGCTATCTTGGCGAGAAGCGAATTATCGAACGGATTGAGAACCTCGAATTCCGCGCCGTCCGCCGCCGAAACGAAATCACCACCGATGAAGAGCCCCGTTTGGTAACGGGGCGACCCTTCCACTAAACCCATCTATCGACTAGGCCCACTTGTCGTCGTCGATCGGATAAGGCGGCAATTCGCCCTTGGCATATTGCTGCTCGAGACCCGGCGTTCCGTTTTCCATGACCATCAGCATGCAGCGTTTCGGAGAGAAGCCCTGGTGGCGGATATCCGCCGGCATGGCGCAAACATCGCCGGACTTCATAACGATCCGGCCACGCGGATCGCCGGAATTCTTGTCCTGGATGTTCCAGTGGATCTCGTCGGTAAGCTGGATGAACCATTCGTTGCGGTCATTGCCGTGGATCACCGGGAGCATGTGCTCCTCGCTCGTTACGCAGCAGATGCTCGCTTTGGTTACCGCCGTCACCGACGGGTTCCAGGTTACGTCCGACCGCGCGATGTGATCGAACAGGTTGATCGCATGAAGCTGGCCCTCGAAGCCGGGTTCGACCTCGATATCCGGCTGGTCGAATTCGAGATCGGCGAAAGCCCGGTTGACCGGATAACCGGCCTCGTCGGAGCGGACCGGATTGTCGCCATCGAGGCCTAGCATCCGCTTGGCCGGCGTGAAGCCGCGCACCAGCGGATCGGTCCGGGGCTTGCCCTTGGAGCCTTCGGCTCGGCCGGTTTCCAACGGTGCCCGGAGGGGATCATAGCCTTCGCTGATCCAGTCCTGCGAGATCGTCTCGAAGGCCTTCTTCACGTCTTCGGCGCTGAAGGTTTCCAGAAGATCGATCCCCTTGGCCTTGTGCCCGGAATTGTAGGCGCCGGCATAGATATCGACGGTGCCGTAATGGTTCTGGGTGCCGAAAACGTCGTCGAAGAAGATCCAGCCATAGAAGAAGCCCCAGCCGATATCGCGCACCATGGCGCGCAGGAAGCGGTCGATCTCCATGATATGGCTGCCCTTCGGCCACTTGATATGGACGAAATATTCGTCACGGCTGAATTCGAAGCTGCCGAATTTGAATGACCGGTAGCCGAGATTGGGATCCGGCTCGGACGCGATGATGTCAGTCTTTTGAACGCTCATTTTCTTCGATCCTGTGCAATGTGTGATCAGGACAAGGTGCAGATTTCGGACCAGCGCTCGATCGTCACGGGACCGGCCGCCGTCTGAATGATGGCGACCGAAGGCGCCGACGATTTCATCTGATACGCCGCTCCGGCGGGAAGCAGAACCTGATGCCCGCGGCGCGCGCGAACACGGCCCATTTTCTGGCCGTTGGGTGCGGCGGAAAGCTGAACCGCACCGAGCGGATTTGTGGGGACCGCCGCCTCATCCAGTTTGACGAAGTCGAATTCGACCTCACCATCCATCACGATGACGAACTCATCATGAGGGCAGGCATACCAGGGAGACGTTCCCTCGACCCGCACCGCTTCGGCCACATATTCGAGATTCTTCGCAACGGCGACACGCTCGAACGGCTTCGAATTATTCGCGACCTCGAACACGTTCGAGAAGGCGTAGTGCTTCAGATCGTCTTGAAGCTCGATAACGCCCTTGTCATAGGACTTCAGTGATCCGACTTGCGTCTTATAGGTCATATTCCCCCTCCGGAATGCCGCGTCGTGCGTGCAATGCTGTTACTGACAATACTAGGCGGTTTTCAAAACCCTGTGAAGTAGCGTCCAGGGCTTTTCGTCCGTTTTTACGCCGGTTTACCAAGTTCGAGCTCCTTCAGTCTGATCACCTCGCGTGTCCAGGGCCGATAGCTCAGAAGGACACAGACCAGCGAGATCGGCCCGAGAACGCTGTGCGTGATCGACAGCGAGTATCGAAGCGCCGCTTCGTTATGGAACACATAGTCGGTGATCCAGGCGACCACCGTCGGTCCCGCCGCGCCGACCACGAAGAACATGAAAAGATAAAGCGCCGTGACCTGCCCGCGCATCTGGTTCGGCGTGACGATCTGCAGTGCGGCGTTCTGCGAAGCGCCGCCGAACGCCACCATGAAATTCCCGACCACCGCCATTCCCAGCGCAAGCCAGGGCGACGGCATCAGGGGCCCGAGGATCGCGAACGGGATACCGACGAGGCGCGAGATCACGATGACCCGCATCGGCGCGTCCGGGCGCTGCTGCCTGGCGTAGCGCTCGACGAGCCAAACGCCGCTGAAGAGCCCGATCGGGCTGACGATCAGGGAGACGAGCCCCATGATGTGACCATATGTCACCGGCCCCCAGCCATAGGTCCGCTCGAAGAACGGCGCGTTCCACGTATTGGTCTGGCCGTTGATCGAACTCAGGGCCAGACCGAGGAACATCGGCAGAAAGATCGGCCACTTGTTGGCAAGGAACTTGATAGCATCGACCAGCGGAACCTTGCTGAGATTCTTGTGATAGGTCCCGAGGCGCGCCGGTTCCGGAACTGTCTTCGCCATCAGCAGCGCAACCAGGAGGCCCGGAACGCCGACCACGATGAACACCATCTGCCAGTTCCGGATGAGACCGACGCCCGGAATGTGGATCGGTGGCACCGACGCCAGAGACTGGATGACGTAGGCGCCGATGATGAGCGACAATCCGGCCGCGCAGGTCAGACCGAGTTGCATAACGGCGATCGCGCGAGGCAGCCGCTCCTTCGGAAACAGATCCGCAAGCAGGGAAAAACCGGTCGGCGCGTTCACGGACTCGCCGGCGCCCAGCATCATCCGACCGAAAGCGAGCGCCCAGAAATTCTGTGCCATTCCGCAAAACACGGTGGCGACGCTCCACACGGCCAGACCGACGCTCAGAATGACCTTGCGGTTGAAGCGGTCGATCAGCAGCGAGAGCGGCAGGCCGATGATCGAGTAGATCAGGATGAAGGTGAAGCCGAGGAGATAGCTGATCTGCGTGTCGGTAAGAAGGAAGTCCCGCTTTATCGACTGAACGAGGAGCTGGATGATGCCGCGGTCCAGCTCGGCGAACATCACAGTGAGCGCGAGAACGCCGACCGAATACCACGCTACTCGCGGCGCGGGCCAGACGCGTCCGGCATCGGAACCAGCCGAGCCCCCCCCTCCTTCGACTCGCGTATCCATCCCCGGACGTCTCCCCCACTTGACGTTCTTGCGTGCCTGGCATGCCGTTGGATCAGGCCGAGAAGCGTTGGAGATTCCCGTGACCGAGTCAACACAATTCCATCCATAACGAAGGGTCTGACAGAGGCGCCCGTTTCCCCCTCGTCGTTGTGGAATCCACAATCGAGAGATATCCTCGCGAAGACGTGACGAGGATGCATAACGACCGGTCCTTTGGGGGAGCGCCGCAATGCTTGAGGTTTACACCTGGGAGCCGAATGCGAATTCGGGCAAGCCGCTGTTGATGCTCAAGGAAAAGGGCGTCGATTTCAAATATCACTATGTCGATATGGGCAAGCGGGAGCATCACGCGCCCGAATATCTCAAGCTCAATCCCAGCGGCACGGTGCCGACCGTCGTTCATGACGGGCTGGTGCTGACCGAGTCCTCTCCCTCCCTCGAATATCTCGACGCCGCCTTCGATGGCCCGGCGCTCCGTCCGGTAGATCCGTATCTGCTCTGGCGCATGCGCAAATGGATCCGGTTCCTGGATTTTCACTACTGCCCGTCCCTCGCCATGTTCGGGGGCGCGGGAGCGAGCAAGCGTATGCCGGAACAGTCCGAGGAAGAGATCGAGAAGCAGGTCGCGGGCATTCCCATGCCGGAACGCCGGCGGGTTTGGGGCCTGATCCTCGCGAAAAAAGTGCCCGAAGCCGCTCTCGCGGAGTCCAATCGCCGGATCACCGCGGGCATCGAGCTCTTCGAGAAAGCCCTGACGGAATATCCCTATCTCGCCGGACCGGATTACAGCCTGGCCGATATCGTCGCCATGATTACGGTCTACGGCATGCCGTCGATGCGCCCCGACGAGGTCAACGATCGGAAGACCCCGCGGCTGATGGACTGGTTCCGCCGCTGCCACGCGCGCCCCGGCACGCAGGCCGCCTTCAAGCTCGGCCATGGATGGATCGCCGACCGGGTCGCGGAGACCCGTAAGATCCTGTGCATCCGCGATCTGGACGTCGCCTGACATGCTTGAGCTTTATCACTGGGAACCGGCCCTCAACTCCGGCGAGCCGCTGATCCTCTTGAAAGAAAAGTGCATCCCGTTCCGCAGCCGCTACGTAGATCTGCTGAAGCTCAAGCAGCACGAGCCGAAATTCCTCGACATCAATCCGGACGGCCAGGTGCCGGTGCTGGTGCATGACAAGAAGGTCGTGACCGGCATGAGTATCATGCTTCAGTACATCGACGATGTGTTTCCCAAAAAGCCGTTGATGCCGGCGGATCTCGGCGACCAATATCAGGTGTTCTTCTGGGTCAAATATGTCGAGGAGCGGATCGCGCCAGCGATCTCACTGCTCGGCTGGCATCGGTTCACGCGGCCGACGCTGAAACCCGCCGTGATCGCCAAGGCCAGAAAGTCCGTTAGGAAGCTGCCGCCGGAACGTCAGGCTGTCTGGAAACAGGCCTTGAAGGACTCCTGTGCCGACGCGGAAATCGGGCTGGCGCGGGACTCCCTCGCGCTCGCCGTCGGCAAGCTGGAAGGCGCGCTCAAACACTCGCCGTGGCTTGCCGGACAGAGCTATTCACTCGCCGACATCGCCCTCGTCTTCATGGCCCGGGCGATGCGCAACGTCATCCCCGACATCATGAACGCCAAGGCGACGCCGAAAACATGGGCCTGGCTCAAAAAGCTCGAACGGCGCAAGGCGGTGAACGACGTGCTGGCGCTGGCGCGAACGGCCGAACCCGACAAGATCTTCGCGCCGGGTCCGGAAATGGCGCGCTGGGGCTGAGAAGGCCGGAAATGGCCCGCTGGGGCCGAGAAGGAAGGACGCGTGATGGAAGATGTCGAGGGCAAGGTCGCCTTTATCACCGGCGGCGCCAGCGGGATCGGCCTCGGCATGGCCAAGGTTTTCACCAGGGCGGGCATGAAGGCGGTCATCGCAGATCTGCGCGACGATCATCTCGCCAGCGCAAAAGCCTGTTTCGACCGCGCCGGCCACGCGGACGAGGTCCATTTCCTGAAGCTCGATGTGACCGATCGGGAGGCCTACGTCCGCGCGGCGGACGAAGCCGAAAAGGTCTTCGGCAAGGTCCATGTGCTGTGCAACAACGCCGGTATCGGCATTTCGAGCGCGCTCAGCGAGGCAAGCTACAATGACTGGGACTGGGGCGTTTCGGTCAATCTCGACGGCGTTTTCAATGGCATCCACACCGTCCTGCCCCGCATCCGCGCGCACGGCGAAGGCGGCCACATCGTCAACACGTCATCCATGTCCGGCATCCTGCAATACAGCCGCGCCAGTATTTACGTGACAACGAAATTCGCGGTGGTCGGCATGTCGGAAGCGCTCGCCTTCGAGCTGCGAGACGAGAATATCGGCGTGTCGGCTTTCTGCCCCGGCGGCGTGCGCACCAATATCCGCGACTATGAGAAGACCCGGCCGGATAAATTCTCCGACACCAAAGCCACCGCGCCCGCGGGACCGCCGCCCGGCTTCAAAATGACCGATGAGATCCGTGCAAAGCTCGGCAAACTGACCTGCGAGGCGGAAGACGCCGGCGAACTGGTGTTGAAAGGCATTCGCGAGAACGCGCTCTATATCTTCACGGCCCCGGAGTTCAGTGAAGGAGTCAAGGAACGCTTCGCGGCGATCCTGAACGCTCTCGGCGAGGACCCGGAACGGTTCGAAATCGCCCGCGAGATCATCCCGCAACTGATCGGCAGCCCGATCTATCTGGACTCTATCGAGCGGGCCAAGGCGGGGCGCTTAACCAACGAGTAGGAAAAAGGCCGAGCACCGCCGGGCGCTCAGACTTTCCTGTTTCGAACGGAATATCAGTTCGACGCCTTGATCGTCTTGTCTTTCCAGGTGCGGTCGTCGCAGTGATAGTCCTCATACGACGTCGGCGTCAGCCGGACGACGTCCTTACCGGTATATTTCGTCTTCCAGTATTCCGGATCTTCCGCGACGAAAGTGCGCGTCAGCGTGCCATTCTTCAGGTCCGGCGTGAACCGCTCCACCACGTGAAGCTGGCCGCTGTATCGGGTCGGCGGAAACGCCGTCAGCAGGCCCGGCTTGAAGCCGACCGTATCGACCACCAGCGTCCCGTTCTCCCAATGGCCGATCGAATTACCTTCGAGCGTGGGCGTTATATCGGCTGGATGCTGGTCCATGTCCAAATGGATCGTGCGCACGATATCCATGAAGCCGTATTTGATGGTGATCGTATCCGCTGTTTGCTTGATGTCGTTGACATCGTATTCGAAGGTCCAGTCGGACAGGATATTGGTCGATTTGCAATGGAAACGCGGCGTATCCCGGAAGCTTTCAAAGCCCTTCACCGCCTCTTTACCGGCTGCGGTCAGCTGCACCGGCGCAGGACGCCTCAAGGCTCGCTTATCATCCTTTTCATAGGACTCCTTGGTACCGCGCGCGCCAGGGATCGCCTCCATGCCTTTCGGGATCGCGCCCGGCTTGACCTTCTCGGCAACCGACAGCGGCACGAAAGCGCCGGCCTGCCCTTTCGGATCGGTCATCACGAATTGCTCGGCCGCCCAGGTGCCGCCGATATTCGGATCGCCATTCGCGATGGTCATCGGCCGGCTCGCCGGTTCTTTCGGGCGCAGCGGCTCGGCATGCGCCAACTGGCCGTAGCGATCCATCTTGGTGCCGTCCGCCAATCTGATCTCACCGAGATAGCAGGTGTTGCTGCCATTCTTGGCGGGTGAGCCCTTGATCTCGGCCTTGCTGCCGACCTTGAACATCTTCTGCGACCAGCCGGACCGGTGCAGCACGGTCGCCGCCCTCATCTCGCAGCGCCACTTCTGGGTCGCACCGTTCGACCCGACGACATCCAGATAGATATACGAGTGCGGATTGATAAAGGCGATGCGGGCGATCGTCCCTCTCAGCGTCACGTCCTTGTTCATATCGAACCGGGCGATGCCGTGATGCGCGTAAGCGGTGCTCGACATCGTCAAGCATAGCAGCGCTGTTGCGACAAACCTCGTCACTTGGACCTCCCCTGTGTCCCTGGGTTGTCGCCACAGTCTACAAGTGCGAATGGGGACACGCACCTGAAATTTTTTCATCTTTACGCGGGGTTCGAAACAAATTCCCGCAACGCATTTTCTTCCCGGAACGACATCTCAAGCGTTGCGATAACAGAAATTCCAATATTAACGTAAAATATTGGAATAATTTATAATCAAAACAATATCTGTAGGCTATAAGTTTATAGATTTACTTTGACGATTACTATCTTTCATGATTTCATTGACTAATTGGGGATTTCTGGCGCTCCGGGGAAGGGCGCCGGGGTTAGATTGAAAAAGGGAGGCTGTAATGACGCTCAGGGGGCGTTACGGTCGGCAGTGTGCGCTGTCGGCAAACAATAATCTTGCATCCACAACATCGAAATTAGCATTGGCGATCGCGCTTGCGATGCCACTGGCGTTAGCGGCTTATACGTCGGTCTCGGCGGCGGAAGCGACCTCGGCGGACTCGGGTCAGGCGAAGAAAACACAGACCGCCGCGGCCGACGACGCCGCCTTACCGGAAATCACGGTTACCTGCCGAATTCCGCGAGACCAATCTGCAGAAGACGCCGATCTCGATTACAGCCATCACCGGCGATACACTGAAGAAGCGAAGCATCACGAATATCGTGCAACTGGCTCAGGCCGCGCCCAACGTGATCATGCGGGAAGGCTCCGCAGGATCGGGCAAATCGAACCAGGCCTTCATTCGCGGCCTCGGCCAGGGTGACTTTCTCTACACATATTCGCCCCGCGTCAGCTTCTATGACGATGAAATCTATCTCGCGACCGTTCAGGGCAGCGTTTTCGACCTTCTCGATATCGGCCGAATTGAAGTCTTGCGCGGTCCGCAGGGCACCCTGTTCGGCCGCAATGCCGTCGGTGGCGCGTTCCGCATCTTTTCGAACCAACCGAAAGGAGACAACAGCGGAAACATCGAAGCCACCTATGGCAACTACAATCATTATGAACTGAGAGGAACGATCGACGAGTTGATCGTCAAGGACAAGCTCTTCCTGCGCATGTCGGCCGGCTACGTCAAGAAAGACGGCTTTGTCGATCGCCTGAACTGGGCTTGCCTCAATCCGAGCATCGCCGGAAAGCTCGCGGCCGGCATCGGGACCGACGGTGGCAACAGAAAGGGATGTAAGGTCGGCACCCTGGGCGGAACCGACGTCGCGATGTTCAAAGTCGCCGCCCGATGGCTCATCGCCGACGGCATCGAGAATACCATCAGGCTGGAATATTCGGACGATCACTCCGAAGCGCCACCGGTCACCAATACCGCGCCGCATAACTTCACGGCTTTGAATCCGACGACGGGCCAGACCCGACCGGACTTCGCAAATGTTCCGAACGGTCTCGCTCTTTGGCTGGATGGCATCGGCACTGCCTATTACGGCTTGGTCGACACGCCGCAACTCCGCGCGTCGATTTATCCAAACAACCCGTATGTCAGTTATGCGATCTACGGCAACCCGGGTTACTGGGACTCGTCACCAAACAGTATCGGCGTCACGCCCCGTGTTCCGCGGCCCGGCGACCCCGGATCGGAAATGTCTGATCCGCCGATCTCGACCCTGAGAACACTTCAGATCTCGAATATCTTCGAGGCGGACGTCACCGACAAACTGCACCTGAAGTCGATCACCGGCTATCGCCAGTATCGGGGCGCTTTCGGGTCGAGCCAGCAGGCCAGCCCGTGGCCCGTTCAGGAAGTTTACAACACCGTCAGACACCATCAGTTCAGCGAGGAGGTCCAACTGAGCGGCGACTTCTTCGATCACTTCATTGACTGGACCATCGGCGGCTTCTACCTGAAGACCAAGGACTTCAACGGCGGCCGCGTTACCTTCGAGGGCTTCGGGATTACCATACCTGTCCCCGGACCCGGGGTGGGTGGCGTTGTTCCCTTCTCTATCCCGTTCCAGCAGGATTTCCAGATCGCGGACCCCGCCACGCTTTCGAACAAGTCGGGCTTCGCTCATCTGGAATTCCATCTGACCGACCGGCTGAATCTGACGACCGGCATCCGGTACAGCACCGAGCATAAGAGCTACACGTTCTTCCGTTACTACTTCTGGCCGATCCAGCCGGGAGCCAACAACGTGAGAGCGGACGCGAGTGAGAGCAAGTGGACGCCCAAGGTCGCTGTCGACTACCAGGTGACGGACGACGCCTTGGTCTATGCGTCTTTCGCCACGGGCTTCACGGCCGGCGGCATCAACGGGCGGCCGTTCAATCTCGCGACCGACCTGTTCTCATTCAAAACAGAGAACGTCTACTCCTACGAGGTGGGTTTCAAATCAGAGTGGCTCGATCACCGGCTGCGCGTTAACGGTGCTCTCTATTACACGCAGTTCAAGAACATGCAGCTCACGCTGAGCGGCTGCCCGACGGCGCCACAAGGCTGTCGCACAAGTTCACCATTCTATGTCGATAACGGCGGTAACTCCCGACTCCAGGGCTTTGAAGTGGAGGTTGTCTTCCAGCCGACCGCGGAGTGGTTGATTACCGGCGGCATCGGCCTCAACGACTTCAAGTACAAGAAGCTCTCGCCGCTGGTAAACAGCCCGAGCGTCTTCTACGGCGGTCAGCCAAGCCCATTCGGCCTGAACCTGAACAGCCCGTTGTTCGGGCAGCCGAAATGGACGGGAACGGTCAGCACGCAATACGACCTCAAGGTCGGCAGCGTCGGCACGTTTACGCCGCGCGTTGACGTCGTCTACCGCTCGACGGAGTATTTCGACACGATCAAGACCAACCCCATACGCAGCAGAAGAGCTTCGCGCTCGTGAACGCGCGGCTAACCTGGCAACCCGAAAATCCGGATTGGCAGGTCTCGTTCGGCGTCACCAACCTTTTCGACAAGCTCTATTACACAAACAAGGCGGACCAGAGGACCAATTTCGGCGCCGCCCTCGGCACGGTTGCGGCGCCTCGCGAATGGACCGTTACCGTCCGACGGACCTTCTAACCTCCTCCGCAAACCTGCTCTGGCCGGGTCGCATGCTTTCCCATGCTCCCGGCCTTTTTTTCGCGCCTCCCCGGCTTACCGCCTGCCGAGCCGTGACATCCCGGTGCGCTTGATGCACCATAGGCGCACACGTGGCTGGGGAGCGCAGGATGGGGGAGAACATGTCTCAAGCGGGCGTAGTGGACCGTCAGTATGAGGCGGTGCCGCGGCCCGAGCCCGGATTGACGCCCGACGCGCTGATCGAGCGCGCCAGGACGTTGCGCCCCCTTCTCCGCGCCCAACAGGACGCCAATGACGAACGGGGCCACTACTCCGACGAGATCCACCGGAAATTCCATGACGGCGGTTTCTACCGCATCGTCCTGCCCAAGCTGTTCGGCGGCTACGAGTTCGACTATCCGACATTCATCAAGGTGATCCAGGAAATCGCGCGCGGCCATCCGTCGAGCGGCTGGTGCTACACGCTCGCGACAAGCCACTCTTTCCTGGTCGCTTCCCATTGGTCGGCAGAGGCCCAGGCCGAGCTTTTCGGCCCGACCGGCGATTTCCGGGCCGCCCAGAAAGCTTCGCCGACGCCGAATGCCATCTTCGAGCGCGTCGAGGGCGGCTACCGCGCCAGCGGCACGTGGACCTTCGCATCGGGAATACCGCTCGCCACTCACTTCGTCGGAGCGGCGATCGTGCCGGACGCCGATGGCGACCCTTCCGGCGTCAATTTCATCGTGCCGCGCGACAGCTACACCATCCTCGACGACTGGGGCGGCGACAGGAGCCTCGGCATGCGCGGCAGCGGCTCAAACGGCGTCACGCTCGACAACGTTTTCATCCCGGACAGGCATATCACCAGTTCGAACATCCTCCTCTCCTCCGAGCATATGCCGGACGGCACGCCGGGCACGCGGCTGCACGGCAATCCCATGTATCTCGGCATTATCGGCGGCTCCTATCACTGCGAATTCGGGGCGATCACCAGCGGAGCGGCCTGGGCCGCACTCGATGAATATGAGGACTTGCTGCGCACGCGGCCCATGCCCGGCAATCCGGGTCAGATGCGCATGCATGATCCCGAAGGCCAGCGCTTCTTCGGCAAGGCGCTGATGCTGACGGAGTTGGCGGAAGCGCTTAATCTCGCGGCGACCGAGCTCTACATGGAGCAATGCCGCCGATGGGCCCGCGACGGCACGCCGATCACGGCCAGCGATACGATGAAAGTGTGGGGCATGAGCCGCGAGGCCTGTCTGATGGCCTGCGAGGCCGTCGAAATGCTGTTCCAGACGGCCGGGGCGACGGTGACCTATCGAAATAACAAGCTGCAGCGTTATTTCAGGGACGTGCAGATGTACCGGATCCATGTTACGGCGCATCCGCGCGTCGCCGGTTTGCGCGCCCAGGCGCATCTCGGGCTGGAGGCACGATTCAGCGGCCCGCCCCGGAAAGGATAGACCGAAGGAGCGATGGCCATGCTTGAGCGACTGGACGTCATCACCGCCGACATCACGACTCTCAAACTCGACGCCATCGTCAACGCCGCGAACGCGTCACTGGCGCCCGGCGGCGGCGTCGATGGCGCTATCCGCCGGGCCGGCGGGCCCGACCTCAACAAGCGTCTCGCCAAGATCGGCCATTGCGATCCCGGCAGCGCGGTTCTGACCGACGGATTCAACCTCCCTGCGCGCTATGTCATCCACACGGTCGGTCCGGTCTGGCGCGGCGGTGGGAACGAAGCCGAGCTCGACGAAACGCTCGCCCGTTGCTATCGCTCCTGCCTGGCGATCGCGGAGGAAAAATCGATAAGGACCATCGCCTTCCCCTCGATCAGCACCGGAATCTACGGTTTTCCGATCGCGCGCGCGGCAGGCATTGCGATCAGGGAATGCCTCACCCATCTCCGCGCCGGCAGCAGGATCTCCAAGATCATTTTCTGCTGTTTCAGCAATGCCGACCGCGATGTCTATCGCACGGAACTGGCGAAGATATCGGACTAACCGGCCGTCCGCTTGTTAATTTGACTCTGCCCGCGCGCGGTCTAACATGACTTGCGAGCATCTTGGGGGAGAGGCGATGAGAGAGATTGATCGGGCGATAAAACTGTCGCGTCGCGGCTTGCTGAAAGGCAGCGTCGTGACCGGAGCCACCGTTCTCATTCTGAACGGGGCACCGTTGATCCTCGGCCGGGGCAATGCCTGGGCGATGGAGTTGAAGGCGTTCTCGCCACAGGACGGCGCGACGCTGCTGCGCTTCACCCGCGACCTTTTCCCGCATGACCAGTTGATCGATGCGATCTACGCCAGTGCGCTCGCGCCGCTCGATGCCGAGGCCGCGAAGGATCCGGCCACGAAGTCGCTGATCTCCAAAGGCATCGCCGATCTCGACGCCCGGGCCATGAAAGCGAGCGGCAGGCGCTTCGCCGAAACGCCGGATGAATTCACCCGGGTCGCCGTGATGAAGCAGATCGAGAACACGGCCTTCTTCCAGAAGGTTTTCAGCAGCACCCAGACGCCCCTCTACAATAATCGAGACGCCTGGCCAAAATTCGGCTTCGAAGGACCGTCTTCGCCCGAGGGCGGCTATCTCCATCGCGGTTTCAACGATCTGGATTGGCTCTGACCATGGCGGCGAAATTCGATCATAACGACGATTCGGTCGTGGTCATCATCGGGTCCGGCGCGGGCGGTGCAACGCTCGCCAACGAATTGGCTCAAAAGGGCATTTCGTCCGTCGTGCTCGAGGCTGGCAAACGGTTGGAAATCTCCGATTTCAAGAATGATGACGTGGCGATGTTCGGCCTGTTCACCTGGCTCGATCCGCGCACGACATCCGGCTCGTGGTCGGTCGCCAAGACCTCGCCCAACCTGCCGATCTGGATCTGCAAACTGGTTGGCGGCACGACCGTCCACTGGACCGGCGTCTCATTGCGCTTCCAAGAGCACGAGTTCAAAACCCGCACCACCTATGGCGACATCAAAGGCGCCAATCTTCTCGACTGGCCGATCAGCCTCAAGGAACTCGAGCCTTATTACGAAAAGGCCGAGCACAAGATGGGCGTGACCGGGACCAACAACCTCCCGCATTTGCCGATCAACAATAACGGCAAGGTCATGTATGCGGGCGCCAAGGCGATCGGCTATACCAAGGCCCGCCAGACCCCGATCGCCATCAATTCGGTGCCGCGCGACAATCGCTTGAGCTGCCAGCAAACAGGCTTCTGCTCACAGGGCTGCACCTTCGGCGCCAAATGGTCGACGCTTTATACCGAGATCCCGAAAGCCGAGGACACGGGGAAGGCGGAGTTCCGCGCCAACTGCATGGTTCTCCAGATCGAGCACGACAAGCGCGGCCACGCGAACGGCGTCGTTTATATGGACCCGGACGGAAATATGCAGCGCCAGAAGGCGCGCATCGTCTGCGTCGCAGGCAATTCGATCGAAAGCCCGCGCCTGCTGCTGAACTCGGCCTCGTCGATGTTCCCCGACGGGCTCGCCAATTCCTCCGGTCAGGTCGGCAAGAACTATACGCGCCACACGACGGGGCTCGTCTGGGGCGTCTTCGAGAAGCCGGTGCATATGTATCGCGGCACGACGATCTCCACCTTCGTGCAGGACGAGGCGGGTTATAAGCCCGAGCGCGGCTTCGCGGGCGGCTATCTGATGGAGCTGATCTCTATGAACCCGCCCTCGCTCGCGGGGAATATCGCACCGGGCCATTGGGGCCGGGATGTCGCGTCGATGATGGACGATTTCCCAAACATGGCCGGCATGTGGATCATCGGCGAGGACATGGCGATCGAGAGCAACCGCATCACGCTCAACACCGATGTGAAGGATCAATACGGCCTGCCGGTCGCGAACATCCACGCCGACGACCATCCGAACGACAACGCCATGCGCGCACACGGCTTCCAGCAGGGCGAGGCGCTTTACCGCGCGGTCGGTGCAACACGTGTCATCCAGTCGCCGCCGGCGCCGTCGACGCACAATATGGGAACCAACCGCATGTCGGCGAAACCGCGCGACGGCGTGGTGAACAAGCACGGCCAGAGCCACGACGTCAAAAACCTGTTCGTGTCCGACGGTAGCCAGTTCACCTCGGCCAGCACCGAGAACCCGACCCTCACCATCGTCGCCCTCGCCATCCGCCAGGCCGACTACATCGCCGAGCAGATGCGGAAGGGTGCGATTTAGGCTCGATGACTCCGTTCGGGGGGCGCCTGTCGAACCACGTCTTTCGACAAGCTCAGGACGAGCGGACTATTCGATCCAATCCAACGACCGATCCACCGCTTTCTGCCAGGACGCAAAAAGCCTTTCGCGCGTCGCCGTATCCATCTGCGGTTCCCAGCGTTTGTCGATGCCCCAGTTGCGCTTGATATCGTCCGGTCCGTCCCAATAACCGACTGCAAGACCGGCCGCGTAAGCAGCGCCGAGCGCCGTCGTTTCGGCGATCTTCGGGCGGACAACGGGCACGTTCAGGATGTCCGCCTGAAACTGCATGAGCAGCTCGTTGCCGACCATGCCGCCATCGACCCGTAATTCCTTGATCGAAATACCGGAATCTTGCTCCATCGCCGTCAGCACTTCCCGGGTTTGATAGGCGGTGGCCTCCAGGGCGGCCCGGGCGATATGGCTCTTGTTGGCGAAACGCGTGAGCCCGGCGATGACGCCGCGCGCGCTTTCCTTCCAGTGCGGCGCATAGAGCCCCGAGAACGCCGGCACGAAATAGACGTCGCCGTTGTCCGGCATCTCGCTGGCCAGCGCCTCGACCTCCTCGCTCGAGGAGATGATGCCGAGATTGTCCCGCAGCCACTGAATCAAGGCGCCGGTGATCGCGATCGAGCCTTCCAGCGCATAAACCGGTTTTCGCTGGCCAATCCGGTAGGCGACCGTCGTAAGCAGGCCGGCCGTCGAGGGCACCGGCGTCTCGCGGGTATTGGTGAGCAGGAAGCAGCCCGTGCCATATGTGTTCTTCGCC
This sequence comes from uncultured Alphaproteobacteria bacterium, assembly GCA_963821875.1. Lineage (GTDB taxonomy): Bacteria > Pseudomonadota > Alphaproteobacteria > CAVTAV01 > CAVTAV01 > CAVTAV01. The sequence goes on along the minus strand of CAWGFE010000002.1, from coordinate 2,023,756 downwards.
TCGCCGGGCGCAAGGCAGGCCTGCCCCATCAGCGCCGCCTGCTGATCGCCGAGGATACCGGCCAACGGCACGCCTTTGAGCGCGCCCACCTGCGCGTCGCCGTAAACCTCGCTGGAGGAGACGATTTCGGGCAGCGCGGCGCGGGGAATGCGAAACGCCTCCAGCAAGGCGTCGTCCCAGGCGAGCGTTCCGAGATCCATGAGCTGGGTGCGGCTGGCGTTGGTAACGTCCGTGATATGCCGGCCGTCTCGCGGTCCGCCGGTCAGATTCCAGGCGACCCAGCTGTCCATTGTGCCGAACAGCGCGCCGCCCGCTTCGGCCTTCTCGCGTGCTCCCGGCACGGTGTCCAGAAGCCATTGAAGTTTGAGGCCGCTGAAATAGCTGGCGAGCGGCAGGCCCGTCCGGGCGCGGAAGCGATCCTGCCCGCCATCCTGGGCATATTTGGCGACAAGGCCATCGACGCGGGTGTCCTGCCACACCAGTGCGTTATGAAGCGGCTTACCGGTTCCCGCATCCCAGAGCAGCGTCGTCTCGCGCTGATTGGTGATGCCGACCGCCGCCAAGTCTTTGGCATTGAGATCGGCTTTCGCCAGAGCGGTTTCGATTACCTCGAGCGTATTGCGCCAGATCTCCTCGGCGTCGTGCTCCACCCAGCCGGGCTTGGGGAAGATCTGGGCGTGCTCCTTCTGGGCAAGACCGATGATCTCGCCTTTCCGATCGAAAATGATGAAGCGTGAACTGGTGGTGCCCTGATCTATCGCGCCGACGTAACTGGTCATGCCATCCCTCCCCGCGTCTCGTGGGAAGGATGCTATCAAAGCCCGTCGGCGTTGTCGTCCGCGCGCGGCTGTTTCAGGGGATGAACCTCGACGATTTTGGCGGTGAGATCCGTCCGGTCATAGCCGGTGGCGGAAAACAGCGCTTCGAAGGAATCCGTCGCCCCTGCGCCCTGAGCCTTGAGCATCGACTTGATGTGATCGAGTTCTGTCTTGGACGTCATGCTGCGCACGATCTGCAAGAGCCCGATATCGGAGGCGACCGACGAGAAAATCAGGATGCGATTGCCGTCCGGACCGCGAAACTCGGCGAACATGCCGTAATCCACGCCGTTCCGCGACATCGGGCCGCGCGCCGCGAACACCTTCCCGGTCTTCTTGTCGATGAGCCGATTGTTCTCCCGGTCATATTTGTACCGGGACAGCGCGTCGTAATAGGCGCCGATCGGCCCGAGCCGGTGCAACGGCCCGATAAAGATCACGTCATCGTCGCGCACGTCGCTGATATCGAGTTCATCGAGAATGGTGGGCTTGATCGTGCGATGCCGCCCTTCGAGGATAGGCATCACCGCCGCCAAGCCATAGGCCGTCCCCTTGGTGAGCAGCGTCGTGTCGACCGATCCCAGCCGCGAGGCGCGATCGGGATGTTTCTTGAGGAACGTCCGAAGAGCTTCACGCGAATTCACCGGCACATCGCCGATATAGCGCTGCCGCCCGAGTTCGGGATCATACTCCGTGTAGAAGAACAAATCCCCCAGAACGATGGCGATCGGCCGGTGATCCTTCACCAGTCCGGCCCAGGCGAATGTCCTGGCTACTTCATTGGCCGGAACGGACCTGCCGACATCCTGGCGGGTGGCGAAATAGACGTTCCCGAGCACGGACACGGCCAGAAGCATCCCTCCGAGGCCGTATACCCACGGGGAGAGGCGGCGTGCCCGCCGAGGCGGCGTCCCGACGGGGTCGACAATCTCGACGGTTTCGTCTTGCGGGACGCCGACAACCTTGTATCCACCCTTGGGGATCTCGATCCTGATGGCGTCCTGCCGCCCGGCATCGCGGTAATATTCATCCAGTTTGGCCCGCAGGGTATGGACGTAAACCCGGACTATCGAGTCCTCATGAACGTTGAAAGAGTCATCTTTCCCGAAGACATCGAGCGCAATCTCGATCTCCTTCGGCGGCTCGCCGCGCCGACTCGCTTCGGCCAGATATCGCAGTAATTTTGGGTACAGTTCAGACTTACCGAGTTGACCTGAACTCGATGATCTTCTCTGCATAGGTGCGCAATATATCTAGATCGCGCGGATCCATCTGCATGAACCGATTATGCGTCGTCGATGACAACACATCCCCCTGCTAACGATGCATTAACATGAGATTAACACAGCACAACGCGGCGCACTAACGGTTTTTCACCTCATTTTACGTTCTTGGGATTCGGTCAATAGCGTAGCGTGTGAGGCGAAGTGCTGCGTCAGGGAGGGGAAATGTCGGCCGCGCGAAATGGGGACGGATCTTAAAACGCCGAAGCTCGCGCACCGTCTAGCACCAACGTAATTCCATTATTCAGACAACCGCACATGGCCGGCCCGCAGGCCGACACCCTGGCAAAGACGATGAGTGCCGCCACGCCGCGCCAACGCATCGATGGCAGACGGGACGGCGTGAGAAGTTCGACAAACACACAAGGGGGAAAGATGTCGAAAATGCGAAATAGCCGGGTGGAAATTTCAACTCGCTTCACCCGGTCCACAGCGATGGTCAGCGTTCTCGCTCTGACGGTCGCTCTCGGCGGAACGGCGGCTTTCGCCCAGGACCAGCAAAGCAACTCATCACAGTCCAGTTCGTCGACGCAGGTCGCGGCGGCTGGATCGGCGCCGGTCAACGAGGTCGTCATCACCGGTTCGCACATCAAGCGCACGGGGATGCAGTCACCGGTCCCTGTCACGGTCATGGACCAGCAGTTCATGGAGAAGATGGGCATCGTCAATATCAGTAATATCGTCGCCCAGATGCCCCAGAACTCGAATTTCACGTCGCCGGCCAATGTCGGCCTGGGCAACTTCAATGTCGGCGCAACGCTCGCGAACCTGCGCGGCCTGAACCCATTCTTCGGAACCCGCACCCTGACCCTGCTGAATGGTCATCGCTTCGTCCCGAGCACCAACGGCGGCGCGGTCGATCTGAACCTGATCCCCACGGTGTTGGTGGCCCGGACCGAAACGGTGACCGGCGGCGCATCGGCGGCCTACGGATCGGATGCGATCGCCGGTGTGGTGAACATCATCCTCGACACGAATTTCACCGGCATGAAGACTCAGGTCGACTACGGACAAACCTTTCATGGCGACGGCAAGGATTATCACGCCAGCTTCGCGGGCGGCTTCAACTTCGCCGGCGACCGCGGGCACGTCATTATTGGCGGTGAATTCCAGCATTCGGGCGGTATCGGCTTCTGCTCCGAGGTTCGCTCCTGGTGCGCAAAATCCTACGGCCTATTCACAAACAACAATTATCTGGCTGATGGCACGCCCCACTACATCATCGGACCGGACGCCAGGCAAAATACGCAGCCACTGGGCGGCCTGATCGCTGCCGGTATCGGCGGGCCACTGCCGGCTTCTCTGACAAGTATGCAGTTCAACTCGGCCGGCACGGGTTTAGTGCCTTATACGCCAGGTAATTATATCCCGTTTTCCCCGTTTTCTGCGCAACAGGGCGGGGATGGAGCGTCGAGCTACGCCAACACGACGATCCGGCCGCCGATCGAGCGCTACAGCACAATGGCGCGGACGGATTACAATTTTACGGATAGCCTGAAGGGCCACTTGGAGTTGTCTTACGGACAAAGCACTACGACCAACCAACAGGGCCAATACGGCGGTCCTCTTGCACTCTTCGGCAGTTTCATCGGGACCGACAACCCGTTTCTGCCTGCAAGTGTCGCTACCGACCTGACGAATGCGGGTCTGGCAGGTTTCATGTTCAGTCGTGACATTTCGCCTTACGTACGGCAGATCAACCACTCGAAGAACAAGACCTATCGCATTGAACTGGGCTTTGAAGGCAACATAGCTGGTTCATGGACTTGGGATGCCTATTATCAATATGGTCACGACCATTTGAGGCAACGGCTGGCACATACGGCGAACCTTATGCGGCTAGACTTCGCCCTGGACGCAGTCACCGACCCGTCCACCGGCGACCCTATTTGTCGCGCGGCACTTGCGGGCAATCCCCTTGCAGCCGGTTGTGTGCCATTCAATGCTTTCGGGCCAATAGATCCGAACTCGGCGGCCGTGAATTACATATATAATCCGCTCGGCGAAGACTTCACCAACGATGAACACGTCGCGGCTGCTAATGTTCACGGAAACCTCTTCGGCGGCTGGGGTGCCGGCCCGATCAAGGCGGCTGCCGGTGTTGAATTCCGGTCCGACAGCGTCAGTGACCTCCATCTGGATGACGGCTTCCCGCAAAGCCAATTCATCATCAGTTGGGGCAATGACTGGAAGGGAAGCAAGCGCGTCCTCGAAGGCTATGGCGAGGTGGACATTCCGCTCGTGCAGGACTTGCCATTCGCCAAATATGCGGACCTCGATCTCGCTGTTCGCCAGACCCACAACAAGACGACTGACAAGTTGAATGGAACTGGCTCGCACTCGTCCAATTTCACAACCTGGAAGGCGTCGTTCGTTTACGACATCATCGACGGCCTTCGCCTTCGGGCAAGTCGGTCGCGCGACGCGCGCGCGCCGAGCATGCGCGAACTATTCGCGACGCAAGTGGCGACGACAGGGCCCTTTGCGCTGCTCAATCCGAGCCCGTGGACCGGAGTCCCCGACCCGGCAACGGTACGTAGCGGTGGCAGCCCTACCCTGATGCCGGAAAAGGCTGACACTTGGACCGTGGGAACAGTGATACAGCCGAAATTTGCTGACGGACTGAGCATGTCGGTTGACTGGTATCAGATCAAAATCAAAAATGCGATTACAGTTCTCGGTGCTACTGAGTTGGCTCAGGACTGCAAGAATCTGGGACTGTTCTGCGATCGGTTTACGTTCGCTCCTGGAGCTGCGCCAAACCAGGTTTCAAATCTCGCCTTGGTCAACGCCAGCTATATTGACGCCGGTGAAGTCAATCTGGCTAACTACACAACTCGCGGTTTCGACTTCGAGGTGGATTATACCCTGCCGCTCGACAAGGTGGGGTTGAAGACCAACGGCAGCCTGGGCCTCCGTGCTCTGGCATCATATCTCTACACATTTGATATCACGCCGCCGGGCGCCACGGCACCGCAGCACCGTGACGGGATCAGTGGACCGACCGCTGCGTTCGGTAGTTACAACACCAGCCCGCACTGGACAGGTAACGCGACGCTGACCTATTCGAACAACCCGTTCACGGCGGCGTTGCAGGCCCGCTATATCGGTGGCGGTAAGTACGGCAACCTGGACACGTATGTCGGCCCACAGGATCCGGGCTATGATCCCACGTCACCACTGAGCATCAACACGAACAGGGTCGCCAGCCGGGTCTATTTCAATCTGTCGATGTCCTACGACATCAAGATTGATAACGATAACCACGCCGTCACGATCTTCGGCGTGATTGACAACCTGTTCGGCAAGAACCCGCCAATCGCGCCGGGCGGCAACGGCTATCCGACCAATCCGGTCTATTTCGACACCTATGGCGCATCGTTCCGGATGGGTATCCGGATGCGGTACTAACAGCAGCAGGCAGACGACCCTTTCGGGGGGAAGTTTGGGGTGGATGCATGGCCGGGTTCGAAAGGGCCCGGCCATGTTCCGTTTTGAAAGCGGCCACTCCTTGCAATACGCTATATTCCGTCTTGGGTTGGGGGACGCGCCCCGGACCGGCGATTACGCGGGCCGGCTGGAACGGGCTCTCGACGGAGCGCGAGAAACGAGGCAGGGGATGAAATTGTCAGGTTTCAGGTTTCTATCGCGGCGCCTCGCTGCAGCGGCTGGATCGGTCGTTGTCGCCGCTTTGTGCCTCGGCTTCGGGGCCGCGACACCAGCAAAGGCCGCCGACACTCATCCCGACTTCACGGGGGTTTGGACCTTCCACCCGGTGCCGGGCCGGCGCTTCGGGGCCGTCTGGCCGAAGGACGCGCCCTATACGGACGAAGCCAAGAAGAAGATCGCGGCCTATCACGCCCTCGTTGATCCGACCGGTGAAAGCCCCGGCGGATACTGCGTCGGCGTCGGGATGCCGGGAAATATGCTGAGTTCCGGCGGCTATCCGATGGAGGTCATCCAGCGCCCCGAGCAAATCACGATCATCTACGAGGCCTGGACCGAGATCCGGCGGATCTATATCGGCGGCGAGCCGGTCGCCAAGAAGGACCTGATCCCAACGCAAAACGGCTATTCCCGCGGTCACTGGGAAGGCAACACGCTGGTCGTGGAAACAACCAGTCTGGAAGAACAGGTGGATCAGGCCGCCGCGCATACGGAAAACGCCAGGATCGTCGAGCGCTATACGATGAACACCGACGACAAGGGCAAGAAGCATCTCAAAGCCGTGATGACGATGACGGACCCGGAATTCTACACAAAGCCCGTGACCGTCACGAAGGAATGGGACGCGACGAGTGAGCGCATGCTGAATTACAATTGCAATGAGCCGACCTGGGAAGACCATGTGGAAATGCTCAGTAAGAAGGCGGCTGAAAAGGCGAAGGCAAGCGGGAACTAAAGGACCCGCCCCTAGCGAGGGGAGCACCGTCGATGAAAAGTCTCGTGTTTGCTATTGTCGCCGGCATGCTGGCCTCACACGCCTTGCCGGCGGCCGCCCATCATTCCGGATCGCAATACGACCTGACCAAGCGCGATATGAACTGGACGGGCGTGGTCAGGGAATTCAAGGCGATCAATCCGCACACCCATATCATGCTGGAAGTGAAGGACGCGACGGGAGTCCACGATATCACCTTCGAGGGCCAAAGCATGAGCAACATGTACCGCGCCGGCTGGCGGCCCAATTCGATCAAGGTCGGCGACACGGTCACCATCAACGCGGCTCCCCGCAAGGACGGCGCGAATGGCGGCTTCGTGCTCTCGATCACGACGACGAAGGGCCAGAAATTCTAGAGCCGTCCGGCGCGGAAATCGTCGATCGCCTCACGGATCTGATTTTCACTGTTCATCACGAACGGCCCGTACCGCACGACGCGTTCGTTCAGGGGGCGCCCCGCGACCAGCAGAAAGCGTACCGATCCATCCGTCGGCGCAGTTGCCTCCAACCGATTCCCGGGACCAAGGATCGCCAACTCGCCGGACCTGACCTGCCGGTCGTCATCGCCAAGCATTACCGCCTCGCCTTCGAACACATATACGAACGCACTGTGCGCCTCCGGCAGGCCGTGGGAGAACGCGCCGCCCGCCGGTAGCGTGATATCGAGGAATGTCGGGTCCGTCGCGATCGCGTGCACCGCCCCCGCGACGTCACCGATCTTGCCGGCGACCACCTTCGCGGTCCCGCCGCCCGGCAAGTCCACCACCGGGATGTCATCGGGATCGATATCCTGATAGCGCGGCGCGGTCATCTTGTCGGTGGCGGGCAGATTGACCCAGAGCTGGAAGCCCCACATCAATCCGTCCTCCTGCTCCGGCATCTCGGAATGCACGATGCCGCGCCCGGCCGTCATCCATTGCACGCTGCCCGGCCGCAACAAGCCGGTATTCCCCTGATTGTCGCCGTGGCGCATCCGGCCGGCGAGCATGTAAGTGACGGTCTCGAAACCTCTGTGAGGGTGGTCGGGGAATCCGGCGATGTAATCGTTCGCCGAACTCCGAGCGGAACTCGTCCAGCAGCAGAAACGGATCCAGATCCGGCATGGACTGCGTGCCGATCAGGCGGTTCAGACGCACGCCCGCACCGTCGCTTGTCGGCTGGCCGGTGAGCACATGCTGGACACGGCGGACAGTAATTAAATCATTCATGGCGCAGATCTCCAAATTGACCCGCCGGACGATGCGAAGGCCGCTGATTTTACCCTCGCCAGGTGCGGAACGGGCAATCCGAGCATAGGCCGCCTATGCCGCAGTGAGCAACGCCCGTATGCTGCTACGACGCCGCCTGGACGGCATCGACCATACGCAAGAGGGAAAGCTTATGACGACGCCTGAGAAATACGCCGCGCTCGAGCGCCAGATTGCCGAGATGTCCAACCGCCTCGGTATGCTCGAAGACATCCATGCCGTCCGCACGCTGCATTTCAAATACGGCTACTACATGGACAACTGCCTGTTCAGCGAGATCGTCGATCTTTTCGCCGACGACAGCGAGCTTCGTTTTCTGAACGGCGTGTTCAAGGGCAAGGAAGGCGCGCGGCGGCTGTATGGCGGCGCGACGGGGCTGAACGGCCCGGTGCCTGGCCTTCTCTTCCAGCACCTGCTGCTGCAGGACATCGTCGACGTGGATCACGACCGGAAGACCGCCAAGGGCCGGTTCCGCTGCTTCATGCAGGGCGGTATCCACAAGAGCAAGAAAGACGCGCCGGAGCGCATTCCGAAGCAATTCTTTGAAGCCGGCGTCTACGAGAACACCTATGCCAAGGAAGACGGGGTCTGGAAGATCAAGCTGTTCGACTACAACGTCATCTGGCAGGCGAATTACGACGAAGGCTGGGCCAACAAGGAGCCCGGCTACATGATGGTCAGCGCGTTCGAGAAAACCTATCCGGACGATCCCCGCGGCCCCGACGAAATCCGCGAGGTGCCCGCCAACTGGCCCAACATGTTCCTCGTGCCGTTTCACTACCCCAACCCGGTGACCGGGAAATGGGTGAAATGAGAAGCCGCGACTGACTACACCTCCGCCCGCGCCAGGCTCTTGCCCCGGATCAGGTCCGACGCCTTTTCGCCGATCATGATGCAGGCGGCATTCGTGTTGCCGCCGGGCACGGTCGGCATGATCGAGGCGTCGGCGACACGCAGGCCTTCGACGCTGCGCACGCGAAGCTGGGGATCGAGCACCGCCATGGCGTCGGTTCCCATCTTGCAGGTCCCGACAGGATGCTGGGTCAACCCGCCGGTCTGGCGAATGAAGGCATCGAGGTCCGCGTCCGAGGTCACATCGTCGCCCGGATCCAGTTCGCGGCCGGTCAGGTCTCCCTGCGGCGCTGTATGATAGATCTCGCGGGCGGTTCGAATGCCGCGGCGCATGGCCTCGAAGTCCCATGGATCGGAGAGAATCTTGGTGGTGATCCGTGGCGGATCGGCCGGATCATCGGAACGCAGCGTCACGAAGCCACGGCTCTTCGGCGTCAGGACGACCACGCCGACATTGAAGACGTGATCGGGCTGTTTGCTGACCCCGGGGAACCAGATATTCGCGTCCATCCGGATCGGATTGCACATGAACTGGATATCGGGCTGATCGAGCGAGGGATCGGTCTTGACGATCCCGTTGGCGCTGTTGATCTGGGTCGCGAAGGGCCCCGAGCCGAAGAGATACCACTGCAGGGTGGAGAGCGTCGCCCTGTCGGCCCGGAGCTGGTTCAGGAAGGTCACCGGCTTCGTGGCCTCGTAATTCATCATCACGCAGGGATGTTCGGACATATTCTGTCCCACGCCCGGCAGGTCGACGATGGGCGAAATATCGAGCCGCTTCAGATCGTCCGCCGGGCCGATCCCGGACAGCATCAGCATCTGGGGCGAGTTATAGGTGCCGCCGGAGAGAATGACTTCGCGCTCGGCCCGCGCGATCTTCGTTTCGCCGTTCTGGACATATTCCACGCCCACGGCCCTGCCGTTCTCGATCACCACGCGGCTGGTCAGCGCGTTGATCTCGATCGTGAGATTGGACCGGCTTCGGGCGGGATCGAGATAGGCCCGGGAGGTGCTGGCGCGCCGGGCGCTCTTGTCGATCGTCACCTCGCCGCGCGCGAAACCTTCCTGCTGGTCGCCATTGATGTCGTCGGTGACCGGATAACCGGCGTTTTTCGCCGCCTCCATGATCTTGTCGCTGAGCAGCTTGCGGGTATCGATCGGAATGATGTTCAGCGGGCCGCTGTCGCCGTGATACTTCCCCCTGCCCCGCCAGCTCGTCTCCGAGCGGATAAAATAGGGCAGCACATCTCCGTAGGACCAGCCCTCGCAGCCGAACTCGGCCCATTCGTCATAGCAGCGGCGATGGCCGCGCATATAGAACATGCCGTTGATCGACGACGAACCACCGAGCAGACGGCCGCGCGGGATCCAGAGTTGGCGCCCTTCGAGCTGCTGCTCCGGCTCGCCCGTGTAGTTCCAGCCAAATTCCGGCCTGAACATGGCTTTCAGGAACGCCAGCGGCATGCGGATCATCAGATGATCGTCCGACCCGCCCGCCTCGAGCAACAGGACCTTGGCGTCCTTGTCCTCGCTCAGACGGCTGGCGAGAACGCAGCCGGACGACCCGGCCCCGACCACGATATAATCAAAACTCTGCTGTGGCTCTGTCGCCATGTCTTCCCCGCTGCTTTAGTGTGACGTCGGACTCTATGAAGCTAACGCGCAACTGACAAGCCGGGATACCGACGCGTCCTTGCGCCGCAAGACAGGACTTCACTTGTCATGGAATTCTCACGTTCCTATACAGGTTGAGGGGCTATGATCGTGCGCGACAGGAGACAGGGATGAATCTCGCCAACAAGGTTGCGGTGGTATCCGGCGGCGCCTCGGGTCTCGGCGCGGCGACGGCCGAACGGCTTCTCTCGGGCGGCGCCAAGGTGGCCATTCTCGATCGCAACGCCGATCTCGGCCGCGCCCTCGCCGACCATCATCGGGGCAAGGCTTTCTTCATCCAAACCGATGTCGCCAGCGCGGAATCGGCAGAAGCGGCTTTCGAGAAAGTGGCAGGCGAGTTCGGCCGCGTCGACATCTGCGTCGGCTGCGCCGGAATCGGCGGCTTCACGCCCACGCTGACCGACGGCGCCCCTCTCCCCCTGTCCGATTTCGAGCGGCTTTTGGACATTAATCTGGTCGGCACCTTCAACATCGCCCGGCTGGCCGCGGCCGCAATGGCGAAGAACGAGCCCGACACGGACACCGGTGAGCGCGGGGTCATCGTGCTCACCGCCTCGATCGCGGGGCTTGAGGGTCAGGCCGGCATGGTCTCGTACTCGGTGAGCAAGGCCGGAATCATCGGTATGATCCTGCCGCTGACGCGGGACCTCTCGCCCCTGGGCATTCGTGTCATGGGTATCGCGCCGGGCCTGTACGACACGCCGCTCACGGCCGACATGCCTCAGCCCTTCCGCGATTATCTCATCTCGACGCTGGAATTCCCGAAGCGCGGCGGCCAGCCGCCGGAATTCTCCGCGCTCGTCGCCCATATCATCGATAATGGCTATCTCAACGGCGAGGTCATCCGGATCGACGCCGGAACCCGCGCCCCACCGCGCTGACCGACCGAACGTCGTGATCGCTTAACCGGGGGAAGGAGCATCTGATGCGCATTCGGCACTTGGCGGGCATTGCAACGGTCATTGGTCTCGGGTCGATCCTGCTGACAGGATGCGTGATTCCCGGCCAGAAACCGGCGGAGAAACAGGCGAAGGCCACACCCAGCCCCGTCGAGCGATGCATGGCGCTCGCCGCCCTCAAAGGCAAGGCGCTGAAGACGCTCCCCGACCCCAGCCTCGTCGTCACCTCGGCAACGATCAATCCGGCGACGCCCGCCAAGCCGGCCCAACCGGGCTCCCGGACCGGCCCCGTCCCGGCCATGCCGGAGCACTGCGAGGTTCTCGGCCAGTTGCGTCAGCACAAGGGAATCGACGGCCAGACCTACGCCATCAAATTCCGCCTGCGCCTGCCGACCGACTGGAACGGCCGGTTCTTTTATGAGGGCAGCGGCGGCGCCAACGGAACGGTGGGGCTCGCCGCCGGCCGTATCGTCAACGCACCGGACACGGCGCTCGAACGGGGCTACGCAGTGCTGTCGCAGGATTCCGGTCACGACAATGCGGTGAATTCCAACCCCGACCGCCAGGGCACGATCGCCTTCGGCTTCGATCCGCAGGCGCGCCGAGACTACGGATACGCCTCATACGGGGTTTCAGCAAATACCGCCAAGGCGTTGATAAAACTGTTTTATGGCCGTGGGCCGGAGCATTCCTATTTCGTCGGATGTTCGAATGGCGGCCGCGAAGGCATGATTTTCGCTCAGCGCTATCCCGACATCTTCGACGGTATCGTCGCCGCCTCGCCCGCCTTCGCCTTGCCCAAGCCGGCGCTCGCCGAAGTGTGGGATACGCAGGCCTTCGCGCAGCTCGCCGGCAAGATGGGGCTGATCGGCGGCAACGGCTTGCCTGATATAAATAAAACTTACAGCGACAGGGACTTGGCCCTTGTTTCTCAGGCCGTTCTTCAAGCCTGCGACGCACTCGACGGGCTCAGGGACGGCATGATCAACGCCTTCACGAAGTGTACGACCGATCAGGTTTCGCCCGCGCTCGAAGAAAAGATCTGCCAGGGCCCGAAAACCGACAGCTGCCTCACCGCCGATCAGGTCGCCACGTTGAAGCGCGTGTTCAACGGCGCGCATAAGAGCGACGGCACCATGCTCTATGCCAACTGGCCCTGGGACCGCGGCATCGGCGGCAAGATCGGCAACGGCTATTACCAAGGTTGGCGGATCTGGAAGATCGGCAGCTATGACGGCAAGACGCCGGCGATCAACGTCGTCCTGGGCGGCCCGGCCATGTCGGTCTTCACGGATACGCCGAAGCCGCTGCACGACGATCCGACCAGCTACCTTACCTTCATGCTGAACTATGACTTGAACAAAGACTCGGACAGCATTTACGCGACGAACGATACCTATACAAAATCCGCCTGGGATGTCGTGTCCGCCCGCTCCACGGATCTGTCGGCATTCAAGGCGCATGGCGGCAAGATGATCGTCCCGCAGGGCGTGAGCGACCCGATCTTCTCCATCAACGACACGATCGACTGGTGGAAAGCCGTAAACAAGCTGCAGGACGGCCACGCGCGCGATTTCGTGCGCCTCTTTCCAATCCCCGGCATGAATCATTGTAGCGGCGGCCCCGCGACCGACGAATTCGACAGTCTGGTGGCGATCGTCGATTGGGTGGAGAACGGCATCGCGCCGGACCGCATCCGCGCCATCGCCGGGTCGCACACGCCCTGGCCGGGCCGCAGCCGTCCGCTGTGTCCTTATCCGCAGATCGCCGAGTATCGCGGCAGCGGCAGCATCGAGGACGCGTCGAACTTCGTCTGCCGCTAGGACCAAGCAGCGTTTGCGTGGGGCCTCCCGAACAGGCACGATGGAGCGGCTTTACACCACCCCATCACCTGGCCCCAAGCAATGGACCCGCTCCTCACCGACCTCTATCAGCTGAACATGGTCCAGGCCTATCTGGACCGGGACATGACCGACACGGCCGTGTTCGAGTTCTTCATGCGCAAGCTGCCGGAAGGCCGGAGTTTCTATGTGGCGGCCGGACTGGAACAGGCGCTCGACTATATCGAGACATTGCGGTTTCCGCCCGAAACAATCGACTGGCTCGCCGGAACCGGACGTTTCCGCGAGAACTTTCTCGATTATCTCAAGGATTTCCGTTTTACCGGCGACGTGCATGCCATGCCGGAAGGGACGATCTTCTTTCCGAACGAGCCTATCCTGCGCGTCACGGCTCCGCTGCCCGAAGGTCAGCTGCTGGAAACGGGCCTGATCAACTTTCTCCATTTCCAGAGCCTGATCGCCAGCAAGGCCGCCCGCATGGTCATCGCGAGCAAGGGCAGGACGCTCGTCGACTTCGGATTGCGGCGCGCTCATAGCGGCGAGGCCGGCCTTCTGGCGGCCCGGGCGAGTTACCTCACTGGATTCACGGGGACCGCTACCGTATTGGCGAACAAGGCGTTTGGCATTCCGATATACGGCACCATGGCGCATTCGTTCATAGAGGCGCATGACGACGAGACGGAGGCCTTCGAGCATTTCGCCCAGTCGCGGCCGGATGCGCTGACCCTGCTGATCGACACCTACGACACCGAGCAGGGCGCCCGTAAGGTCGCCGCGCTCGCCGACCAGCTTAAAACGTCGGAGATCTCGGTGCAGGGGGTGCGGCTCGACAGCGGTGATCTCGCGGCGCTCGCCAAGTCGGTACGCGCGATCCTGAACAACGCCGGCCATCAGAACATTTCCATCTTCGCCAGCGGCGGGCTGGACGAATATGAGGTCCACCGGCTGATTGCCAGCGGCGCGCCGATCGACGGCTATGGCGTCGGTACGTCCCTGACCACGTCATCCGACGTGGCCGCCATCGACTGCGCCTACAAGCTGCAGGAATATGCCGGCAAGGCGCGCGCGAAAAATTCGCCCGGCAAGGTCACCCTGCCCGGCCGCAAGCAGGTCTGGCGAACATATGACGAGAGCGGCGTCATGACGGGCGACACGCTCTCGCTCGAAACGGATTCGGGAGAAGGCGAACCTTTGGTCCGTCGGGTGATGCGGGACGGCCGTCGCCTGAAACCCAGTCCAAGTCTGGACGACATCCGGACCCGCTTCACGCACAACTTGAAGAGCCTGCCGAGCCGGCTGAGAAAACTCGAAAGCAGGCCGCGGCGCTATCCGGTCGATGTCGGCGATCCGCTGCGTGATCTTGCGGACAAAACGCCCGGTGCATAGGTAAAAGCCATGCCCGAGACACTGGATCACGCGGAAATAGGCCCGAAGGACGCCCTGCTGGTCGTCGACATTCAGAACGATTTCTGCTCCGGCGGCGCGCTGGGCGTTCCCGACGGCGAGATGGTGGTTCCTCTGGTCAACCGGTTGATGCCGCGCTTTCATCTCGTTGTTTTCACGCAGGATTGGCATCCCGCCGGGCATTCGTCTTTTGCATCGTCGCACCCGGGGACAAAGCCGTTCGAGACCATCGAAATGGATTACGGGGCACAGATCCTGTGGCCGGACCATTGCATGCAGGGCACGGACGGCGCGGCCTTCCACAAGGATCTCGACACCCGGCCGGCGGCGATGATCATCCGCAAGGGCATGCGGCCTGCGGTCGATTCCTATTCGGCGTTCTTCGAGAACGACAAGAAGACCATCACCGGCCTGACCGCTTACTTGAAGAGCCACGGCGTGACACGCGTCTTCATCGCCGGCCTCGCGCTTGATTTCTGCGTGCGTTATTCGGCGGAGGACGCCGTCCACGAAGGCTTCGAGGTGGTGGTCATCGACGACGCTTGCCGGGCCATCGACACGGACGGCTCGCGCGCCGATACGCTGAAAAGCTTCGAGGCTCTCGGGGTGAAGATGATCCGGACCGAAGACCTGCGCTGAGCGCCCTACCCTGTCCGGCGCTGCAGACGGGGCGTGTTTTCATCCGGCATCGGCGCCAGCTGTTCCTTGATCTTCTTCAGTGCCGGCTCTTCCAGGGTCTCGGTCTCGAGCAGATCCTTGGCGGACCGTTCGAGAAGATCCCGGTTTCGCTCCAGAATTGCATAGGCCTGGTCATAAGCCTTGTCGACGATCTCGCGGATCGCACAGTCGATCTCACGGGCCGTATCCTCGCTGTAGTTCCGTTCGGAATACGGGCTCGCCATGCCGGTATCGAGGAAATGCGGCCGGTCGCGGTCAAAGGTGACATTGCCGAGGCTTTCGACCATGCCGTAACGCGTCACCATGCTGCGGGCGATATCCGACGCCTTGGCCAGATCGTCGGCCGCGCCGGTGGAGAGATGATCGAAAATCAGCTTTTCCGACGCGCGTCCGCCCAAAAGGACGGCCATCTTGTCCTCAAGTTCCTTGCGGGTCATGAGATAGCGGTCTTCGGTTGGCCGCTGGATCGTATAGCCGAGCGCTCCGACGCCGCGCGGAATGATCGAAACCTTGTGAACCGGATCCACGCCCTTGATCGAAAGCGCGACGATGGTGTGGCCCAGTTCGTGATGGGCGATGACGCGGCGCTCCTTCTCGCTGAGGATACGGTGCTTTTTCTCCAGCCCCGCCACGATCCGCTCGATCGCCGACGAGAAGTCGGCCATGGCGACGTCAGACCCTTTGCGCCGGGTCGCCAACAGGGCGGCTTCATTGACCAGATTGGCCAGATCCGCGCCCGTGAAGCCGGGCGTCATGGCCGCAATCTTATCGGGCTCGACATCGGTGCTGATCTTGGCCTTGTTGAGATGGACCTTGAGGATTTCGGCGCGGCCCAGCCGATCCGGCCGGTCGACCAGCACCTGACGATCGAATCGCCCGGCCCGCAGCAACGCGGGGTCCAGAATCTCGGGCCGGTTGGTCGCCGCGAGAAGGACAAGGCCGGTCGAGGGATCGAACCCGTCCAGTTCGGCCAGGAGCTGGTTGAGCGTCTGCTCCTTCTCGTCGTGGCCGCCGCCCATCGGATTCAATCCGCGCGCCCGTCCGAGCGCGTCGAGCTCGTCGATAAAGATGATGGCCGGCGCCTTTTGACGGGCCTGCTCGAACAGGTCCCTCACCCGCGCGGCGCCCACGCCGACGAACATCTCGACGAATTCTGATCCGCTGATGGAGAAGAACGGCACGCCCGCCTCACCAGCTACCGCGCGCGCCAGAAGCGTCTTGCCGGTGCCCGGAGGACCAACCAGCAGGATACCTTTCGGAATGCGCGCGCCGAGCTTGCCATGCTCCTCCGGCTCCTTGAGGAAACTGACGATTTCCTCGAGTTCCTCCTTGGCTTCGTCCACGCCGGCGACGTCGTTGAACGTGACCTTGGTATCGGTTTCCAGATAGACCTTGGCCTTGCTCTTGCCGATGGACATGAAGCCGCCGCCGAGGCCCTGCTTACCCATCATGCCCCTGAAGAAGAAGATCCACAGGCCGAAGATCAATGCGAAGGGCAGAATCCAGGAGAGAAGCTGGGTGAACCAGGTATTGTCCGTGCCGCCGGTGACCTGAACGCCGTATTTCGAGAAGTCCTCCGCGAGACTCGGTTGCACCCGCATGGTCACGAATTGCTTCTGACCGTTTTTCTCCGCCTTTTTGTAAGTGCCGTGAATCCGGGTCTCGGTGACGGTGACCTTGGAGATCTCGCCGTCATGAAGCTGCTGCTCGAACTGGCTGTAGGGAATGGTCTGGACGGCCTGCTGCTGAGACCAAAGCTGCCCCAGGAACATGATTCCCAGCATCGCAAGCAGGAAATACCAAATGTTGAACTGAAATTTCTTGTCTTTATCCATGAACCCTCGCCCGGCGGGCTAAAGTGAACGCCTCCACGGCTTTATTTATGGCGTGGGTGTTCAGATGCCAGCGTGAATTAGCCTATTCGGCGCCCGCCGTATTGTCGATTCCGGGTATGGGCGAGCCGTCTTCGTGTGTTTTGACGCGTCCGCCCTGCTTGCGCGCAAGGTCTTCCAGCTGCCGGCGTGCGGCCGAAAAAGCGTCGCGGATCGTGACATACGCGTCTTCGTGCGCGTGATTCTGCTTTGGGCTACGCCGCACCATGATATCGCCGCCACCGGGCGTGGTCAGGTGAATACGGACGCAGAACATGTTTCCCTTATGATGCCGCCGGTTCGGCAATTCGATCACGACCCGGCACGACGTTATCCGCCCGTGGAACCTTTCAAGCCGCGACGCCTCGCGGCGGATACGGGCGCGCGCCGCTTCAGAGGGATCCATACCTTCAAAGACGATCTCCAAGGGAACCTGCATGAAAAACTCCGGAATTGTCTGAGTGACCTTATCGTTGAATACGCGAGAGAGATCCGACCAGCCAGCCGATCGCCCTCATTTCTGGTTTTGGTCTGCCGATGCGGTGGACTTCTCCTGAATTGAGCTGAGATACATCATCAATTCATAGATATGGGCATGAACTTGCGTTTGGCCCACCCGATCGTTCCGCCCTTCCGAATATCGCTTGCCCCAGACCGGCATTTTGAGCGAGCCGTGAGCCTTGGGAAGCTTGCGTCCATCGATCGACGCAGCGACATAATCGAAGGGAAATTCGCCGTCATGCCGGGCGCTTAGCTTGGTCAGATCCGGCAGGGTGACGGTCAAGAGCGCGGCTACGGGGCCGTTACCCTTTCCGTCCATGCCGTGACAGGCCGCGCAATGGTCCATGAATTCGACCCGCCCGGCATACCAGGCGGATGTCCGCTCGCTGACCTGCCCCTGGGGCGTTTGGGCGGCGGAGCTTGCCTGTGCGCCGAGAATGGCGGCGCCGAGCGATGCGGTGACGATGGCGGATGCGAGAAGGCGGGATGATTTGACCATGACGGACCTTTCGTGTCCCGAGGCGACAATAGCCCCAACGTAACGAAAGCCCGCGATTATCCCTTGATAAGGATCAAAAAAACGGACGGCCCGCGAAAAAACGAGCCGCCCGGCAAGGCAACGGAGAAAACGTTACGGCCGTTTGGCCGAAACGCGCTCGATGAAAAATTCGACCGGATCCGACAGCGTGTGGTCGGACGTTCCCACCGCGAAAAGCTCGGAAATGTGGGAATGGCCCTTAAGATAGACGTAATGCACCGGCTTGCCGGCTTCCTTCAGCTTGTCGACCAGCAGGGTGGTCTGCGGCTTGAAACTTTCCGGATCCAGCTCGGCATTGGTGACGAGAAGCGGCGTCGAGGACTTCACGAGCCACGGCAGCGACGACATTTCCTTATATTTCGAGATGTCCGTGCCGTAATAGGACTTCCAGATCGATACCTCGTCCTTCGGCAATTCATAAAAGCCCGAGGTCAGGATCGCGCCGGCGATGCCCGGCTTCATGCCTTCCCTGGCGACATGGGCGACATAGTCGCCGACATGGGACGCCCCGGCGGAATGGCCCCACAGGAAGATCTTGTTCGGATCTCCGCCATAGTCGGCGATATGGGATTTCAGCCAGGAGACCAGCTTGGTCAGATCCTCGATACCCGACGGAAACTTGTGCGCCGGCGCAAGGCGGTAATTGATCGTGACGCCGACCATGCCCTGTTTTTCCGCCCAGAGACCGACATTGTCGTAAAACGGCGACCCGGCGGTGTGCTTGGCGCCCATGGCGAAACCGCCGCCATGGACGAAGACCAGGACCGGCTTGCCTTTGCCCTTGTCCGGCGAGGTAAAGACATCCAGCACATTGCGCTCGTCAGGCCCGTATTTGAGATCCCGGGTCAGCGAGACACCGGCATAGGGCTCCTTGGGCTGCAGGGGCGCATAGATCTCGGCCGTGGCCCGGCCGTCGACCTTGTGGCCGATCTCCCGCAGCTTGGCTTCGATCGCGGGAGGAATGCCATGCGCGTCGGTCGCATCGTTCGATCCGGTCACTGTATCACTCCGGGTATGAACAATCGGCGGAACCTCCGTGCTTCCCGTAACGGGGTTCGCGTAGTGGAACGGAATTCTGTAGACGTTCGGAAACATCGTGAATTTCGTCGTCGGCGGCGCGTCCGGCGGATAGGCCTTGCTCGGCCCCGGCGCGATGCCGGGCTTGGTGTCGGCCGCCCAACCGCCCTTATAACTGGCGGTGAAGGTGTTGTAGACGTGATCCTTATAGAGCTTCCAGATGCCGTCCACCTTGATGGCTTCGTTCTCGTAGATGCCGCCGGCCAGCGCAGCGCGCGGCCCGAACGCCATCTGCTGCCAGACCCGGCTGCGGATCTTGGCCGTCTTGCCGTCCGGCGCGACATCGATCACCGGCTGAAGCTGCAGATGGTTCAACAGGATGTTGTCCATCGGCCCTTCCTTGCCGCGGCCGAAGACCGTGATCAGGAATTTCTTGATGTGATCATAGCCCTTGTAGACGCCGCGCTGGGCCAGCTCCATCGTGGAATCCTTGGAGAACAGGTTGGCGAGATCCGTCCACAGGCTCTTGTCGAGATAATAGCCGTAGCCGCTTTCGAGATTTTCGATCTCGTCATAGTCCTTCACGTGCTGGACCGTGTTCTCGGCCGACGCGATCGCCGCCCCGACATCTGTCACCTTCGGTGGCCGGGCCTTGCCTTTCGGCATCATCATCGCGGTCTTTTGCGCCTTGACCGACGGCGCGCCGACCGGCGGGTAATGCGGCCTATCGCCGGTCACCGGATTGCGGTAGTGGAACGCCGGCACATAGGCCTTGGGATAGATCTGATAGACCTCGCTCGGCGGCTCGTCCGGCGGCAGCTTTTTGCTGGCGGTCGGCACGGGCTCCGCGTCCTTGGCCCAGCCTTTGTCATAGTCCGTGATGAAGGTCGGGTAGAAATGCAGCGATTTGATCTTCCAGACACCGTCCTGCTTCACATAGCTGTTCTCGAAGGTGCCTTCTTCCCAATAGCCCTTGCCGCCGGCATGACCGAGCATGTCGAATTCGCGCGAGCGTGACTTGGCGGTTGTCCCGTCAGGCGCGACATCGGCGATGATCTGAAGCTGGAAGTGGTCGTTCAGCCAGCCGTCATGAGGCCCGTGCGGGCCCAGAAGATTCAGGAACTGGCGTATCCGCTTCTTGCCGACATAGACGCCGCGCTGGCCCATCTCGATGGTGCCGTTATCGGCGAACAGATCGGCGACCTGATCCCACATGCCGCGGTCGAGATAATAGCCATAGCGGCGCTGCAGGTTCTCGATGGTCTGCTCGTCATGCAGGCGGTTGGCGCGCATGGTGAGCTCGGCGACCTGCTTGCGCATGGCGCTCTCGCTCTCATGCTTGACCGGCAGATCGGCCGGCAGGCGCCAGACCTTGCCCCATTCCGTCGTACCGAGATTCTTGTAGTGAAACGGCGCGATACAGGCCTTCGGGAAGCCCGGACACTGCTTCGGCTTCGGCCGGTCCGAGGGATGCGGCAGATTGCGGCGGAAGCTGCGGCGGCGCTTTGCGCTCGCGCCGGTGGGATCGGGCTTGGGCGCCGCCCAACCGGTCTGATAAGGCGCGCCGAAACCGTCGTAATAATCGAGTTTCTCGATCTTCCAGACGCCGTGGTCCTTCTTATAGACCATCTCATAGACGCCCTCGGCCCAGATCGCGATGCCGCCCGGACTGCCGAAGGTGGCGAGCGCGCGCCACCGGCCGTAGGCCGTCTTGCCGTCCGGGGCGAGATGGACCACCGGCTGGATGTTCATATGATTGTAGAGCCGGTTGTTGCCGAGTCCGAGAATGCAGCATTCCTTGTGGCCGCCCACATTCATGTAGACGTGTTCCCGGATGCTCTTCTTGCCGACATAGACGCCGGCCGGATAGTTCGCCACGGCGTCGTCCGCGAAAAGGTTTGCGAGATCTTCCCACATCCCCTTGTCGAGATAGAAACCGTAGGCCTTTTGAAGTTTCTTGATCGCCTGAATGTCTTCGCCGGCCTGTACGTCGGCCTTCAACTGGCTCAGGCGTTGTTGCATGTCGGCGGATCCGGCATCGGCGGCCGAGGCCGCCTGAATACCGAACCCGCATGACAGAGCCGTCAGGACCGCGAGCGTCCCCCCCAGCCGAAAACGCATTGGTCCCTCCCCGCTAAGCTACAAAGACATGATCCATCGGATCAAAAGCGACCTCCTCCGAAACCCGCGGATACACATAGGGGATCGGATAAATATGCCCCTGCAACGCCTGCGCTTCATCGTCGCCGGTCTGGATCGGGGCAAACGCCATATTGCCGGTGACGGCCCGGGCGGGTGCTGACGCCAGGGCCGGTTTGAAGGGCAAGAGGGAAGCGGCCGTCACTCCCGCAGCGGCCATTCCCAGCGTGCCGAAGAGCTTCCGGCGGTCCAGCAGGACCGAACCGCCGAGGCTTGCCAGTTCAGTTGGTTTCTTCGTCATCCTCATTCCTTTCCGACTGCCGGACAGGCGTCAGACCTGCAAGGGCAGATCCGTGGACGAGAACCAGTTGGTGTGCGTGCCGCTGCGCAAGCGGAACGGCAGTTTCACCGTGGCGATCGCCCCTTCGCTCATCCGTTGGGCATCAACGATGACGAGATCGGATGACGTGCTCTCGTAGTTGCTGGCGACGCCCATGATGTAGCCGTCGCCCTCGGCCGTACCGCCCTTGCGCGGAACGAAGCAGGGTTCCTGCAGGTTCTGCACGGCGCCGACATAGAACGCCTCCGCCTTGCCGGTATGCACATCCAGACGCTGATAGGTGTTCATGGCGCGCTGAATGCCCCGGCCGGCCCGCTTTTCGTCGCCCGGCTTGCTGGGATCGCGGTTCTGCACGTAGCAATATTTGTACGGCAGGGAGAGATACCGGTCGTCCATACGCGCCAGGAAACCGTTGGCGGTCGACACCACTTCTTCCTGAATCCGGTCGTCCTTGGAATCCAGATCGAAGGTCCAACGCTTGATCTGGGACGGCGAGCGCATGGAGTCGTTACAGGGCAGTTCCATCACCACCTTGTTGCCGACCGTCGTCGCGTTCAGGAAGTGAAGCGTCATCCGCGAGGGGCCCTTGAACCAGCGGACGTCCTTCGCATCACCATCGCGCGGCATGATCGCGACCATGGTCGGCAGGCTGCCGTCCCAGGTCCACATCGGATTGCCGGCCTTCAGACGGTCCATGCTGGATGTCATCGCAATGAGCGGCAGGGCGATATGCTTCTGCGTGATCGCCTGGTCGTGCATGATCCCGATATAGGGCGCCTTGAACCAGACTTCTTTTTTCACGCGGCCGTCCTTGCCGATGATGTAATAGGCCACGTCATCAGTGAGCAGACCCTTCGCCTGATAGCCATAGGCGATCATCTCGCCGCTGACCGGATCGATCTTTGGATGCGCAGACATGGTCTGGCTCTTCCACTTGCCGTGGAAGTCCCAAACGCCCTTCGTCTCGAGCGTATGCGGATCGACGATATAGGGCAGGCTATCTTCCTTGAGGACCAGCAGCTTGCCGCCGTGCCAGTACATATGCGTATTGGCCGTGCCGCGATTGACGTTCTTCACGCTCGGATCGTCGGTGAACGGATTACGGTAGACCCCGAACAGCCGCTTGCGCGCCTTACGTTCCGCCATGATGCGGTCGGTCTTCACATAGCGGGCCTTGAAGTCGACATGGCCATTCTTGAAGACCAGGCTGCTGATATGACCGTCACCGTTGAAGCCGGTCATCCAGTCGTTATGCGGTGGCGGATATTCGTAATCGCACTGCATCCGGAAGAACGTGCCTTCGATGTCCGAAGGGATTTTGCCCCAGACCTCGCAATCATAGACATCGGCTTCAAACCGCGTCGGGTTGTTGAAGCCTTCGGGGAACAGCGGATTCCCCCTGAAATCAACAGACATGGTAGCTCTCCTTATCCGGCTTCAACTGGCTTGAAGCCTCGCACGGCTGCGGCTCCCCAATCCCCGGAGCTAGACTGTTACTATCCACCAAATCGGCGGGGCGCAGCAAGGATAATGTTGATAATTCCACAATCAATTTCAACGTCGACTTGAAAATTGGCCCGCCGACAAAAGTTTTCGCCAGCGGGCCAATCGTTTTCATGCGTCCGTTAAACGAGATTGCTCGCCGCCATCAGAATTCCTTCTTGATGGTGAACGACCATTCCCGCGGGCGGCTCGGTACGCCGCTCTGGTTGGAGATCGGAAGACCGGTAATCTGGCTCGTCGTCGACGACAGCTGTTGCCAGTAGAACTTGTTGAACAAGTTCGTGACCTGGAACGACGCCGACCATTTGCCGTCCGTGTCGCTGTAGGTAAGCCGGCCGTTGAAGACGTTGTAGCTCGGAATACAGTTTTCCGGACACTTGTTCGGCAAATTGGTCGAGCCGTTGGTCATGTGGGACTGATACGACCAGTCCATACGCGGCGTGAGCGTGTTGTTGTCGAAGACCGGGAACGTGTACTGGACTCCGGCGCTCATATTGTATTTCGGCTGCAGCAACGCCGACGGATCCCGGTAGAACACCGAGGTAGGATCCTTGTTGTCGTTCGAATAGGTCGTGTAGCCAAACGTATAGTTGATGTTCAACCCGTCGATCGGCTCCGCGGTGACCTCGAGTTCGGCCCCCTTCAGCTTGCCCGGAGAGCTTGTGTAGTAGAACCACGGCAAGCCCGTCCCACCGGCGAAGAAAGTGCCTGCCGGACAGGTCCCGCCACCGAGGAAGTAAGGGGTCGGGTTAGGATCGGACGGAATGGAACACTGGTTGACCAGACCGAAGGCCAGAATCGCGCGCGGATTATAATTGCTGTAATAACCGTCGAGATTGACGCGCAAACGCTTGTCGAACCACTCGGTCTTCGCGCCTATTTCGTAGGTCAGCACCTTTTCCGCCGGAACGGTGCCGAGCTGGCCGGCCGTGAAGATACGGGGTGTCGCTCCCTCAGACCGGTGGCCGGTGGCCGCCTGCGCGTAGAGATAGACGTCGTCCGTCGCCTGATAGCTGACATTGGCGCTCCAGTCCCAGTTCTTCTGACCGAACAACAAGGGAGTTGGCACCACGATCTGGCCGTAATGCTGGAACGTATTGGTCTTGCTCACATCCGTATAACGGAGACCCGCCGACGCTGAAATCCGGTCGGTGACGTGGAAGATAAGGTGCACGAAGGCCGACTTGTTCTTGGTCGTGAACAGGTCATCCGCAATGAAGTTCGGCAAGGTGCCGAGTCCCAGCCCGCTTTGCGGCGTAATGCCCGGCGCCCAGGTCTGGGTTGCGGGATTATAGTTCGCATAGCTCTGCGTCACCGGGTTCCAGGGTCCGAGCGGCAGCCCGTAGTCGAAGGCACCGAACTCCGTCGTATTGTAGGCCTCGTCCGATTCCCTGAAATAGAACAAGCCGGTCGTCCATTCCAGTTTCGCATCCAGCAAGGTTCCGCTGAGCCGGAGCTCGGCCTGATACTGGTCGTGATGCTGACGATACGGCGATTCCGTGAGCGGGAAAGGAGTCCGATCGCTGTCGCTTGCCCATGTAGTCCAGTAGTTGCGATATCCGCCGATCAGCTTGGCGCTGACATTGTCGGTAACCTTGTAGTCGACCGTACCGGCGATACCCCAACTCGCAGACCGTGAAGTTTCGTCATAGAACTGACCCTGAATAGGATCGTTCATCGTCGCGTAGTTGGTGTAGGGCGTGGGCGACAGGAAGTTGTTCACACCGACGTAATGGACGCCGAACAGCGGGTACGTCAGGCCGTGATCGTAGGTCTGATCGGAATTGACCGCCGCGCCCGGAGCAGCCGGAAGTACCGGCGAGATCTGCATGTCGTAATTCGGATCGTCATCGCTTCTCTGATAGTCGGCGTTGACGTTGATCTCTAGACGATCGGACGCCACGAAGCGCAGCTCGGCCCGGCCGGCTTCGTGCTGCAAGCCGCCCAGTGTTCTGATCTTGCACGACCCGTCCTGCCGGACGTTGACGTTTTCCTGCAAAGCGAAATTATTGTCCGCCTTGCTTCCAACCGTGCCGTAAATAGGATTGTCCTGATAACCGATGATACGGGGGGCCGGCGGACCGAACGGTCCAGGATAGAGAATCAGATTACCGCCGGTATCCCGGGCGAAGATCGGGGTCGGCATATTCGCCCCGACGATACCGTCGTTCATGCCGGCAAGCTGCGGCGTGCCGTTCTTGATCATCTGACAGGTATAATCGAGCACAGCGCCGTTGCCGTCCTTGTGCTTCTCGACACCCACCATACGCAGGAACAGCTTGTCCTTCACGAGCGCAACGTCGCCGATCGCCTTGACGTCGGCGCGATTGAACCGGCCATAGGTGAATTCGACCGATCCGGAATTATCGCCTTGCGGCTTTTTCGAGATCAGGCGGATCGCGCCGCCGATGCTGTTGACGCCGAACAACGTCCCTTGAGGTCCGCGTAGAACTTCGACCCGCTGCAGATCCACGATGTCCATGTCGGACCCGGTCAGCGTCGAGTGGTAGATGTCATCGATATAAACGCCGACAGCCGGATCGAAAGCGTAACTGAAATCGGTCTGATTCAGACCGCGAAGACCGATCGTGCCCGTCGGACCGTAGTTACTGATGTTCTTCCTGAAAAAGGCATTCGGGATTTTCAGGCCGAGATCTTCGACCGTCTGGATCTGGGCCATTTCGAGCTGCTTGGACGAAAAAGCTGTGATCGCGATCGGTGTCGTCTGAATATTTTCCTGGCGATACCGCGCCGTGATGACGACCTCGCCGAGACGTCCGGAATCGTCATTGCTTTGCGCGAGCGCCGGTGTCGTGCCGACGCTCAATGATGTGGCCACAATCAGCGCCAACGGAGAGGCTTGGAGAGCCAGCCGTCCAAGCGCAGATGCACCTTTCTTCGATCTTAAGGTCATGAATGTCCCCCATGATTTGTCAAGAATCTAAAAGCCCAAAAGTCACACCCCTGCTGCGGCCGCTCGAAAGGCAGTGTGGCGGTCTTTAGCGCTTCCTATTCCCCTTCAGTCCTCTTCAACCCCCATGGGCCAGCCCGTTTCTTTGTCTTCTTGGACCTCGCCGCTACTTTCCCCTTGGGGTTAAAGAATTGAGAGAAAGTGTGCCGGATTGTCGCACCGCCGACAAGTTCAAAGTTGATTAAACAAATTAAAATCATTCGCAGGCGCGACAAAAAAGCAACGCTGAGATTCGACGGTATTCATTGCCGCCCGACAGGGAGGTATATCGCGCCACGCGCTGCGTCCGGCGTCGAAAACCCGCAAGCACCGGACCCGCGAAACGGCGTATCCCAAAAAAGAGTGCGATGCTTATAATTTCTGGACCGGTCGGCGATCACGAACTAGTGTTTCGACATCTTTGCCGAGGACTCGGAGGGACCTATAGGGGGATCTATGCTGTCGCTGAAGAAAACGAAAAATTCCGTCGCCATCGCCGTCGCGATGACGGCCGCACTGGCCATCGCAGGCTCGGCAACGGCGAAGGACCAGAAAATAAAGCCCGCGCCGAAGTTCTCCGCCAAGCAGCTGACCGCCCTGCCTCATGACGGCTGGTACACCAATGGCGGCAATCTCTATAATCAGCGCTATTCCCCGCTCGATCAGATCAATCGCGGCAACGTTTCCAAGCTGAAAGCGGTGTGGCGCGCGTCGCTCAACGGGTCCGGCGTCAACGCGCGCGCCGGCAATCAGGCGCAGCCGATCGTCTATGACGGCGTCATCTATCTTCAGACCGGCGACAGCGACGCGTTCGCCATTTCCGTCGATACCGGGAAGGTGTTGTGGGAATACAAGGCGAAGGTCGATCCCAAGGTCGCGCGGCCATGCTGCGGCTGGCCCGGACGCGGCCTCGCGATCGGCCAGGGCCTGGTCTTCGACGGAACGCTCGATTCGCGGCTCGTGGCGCTGGACCAGAAGACCGGCAAGGTGAAGTGGTCGATCCAGGCCGCCGATCCGAAAAAGGGCTACGCCATCGAGAGCGCGCCGCTCTATTACAACGGCCTCGTCATCACCGGCTTCGGCGGCAGCGATCTCGGCACGCGCGGCCGCCTCGACGCCTATAACGCCAAGAACGGCAAGCTGGTCTGGCGCTTTTACACGGTTCCCGGACCGGGCGAATTCGGACACGACACCTGGCCGAAGGACAGCGACGTCTGGAAGCATGGCGGCGCCGCCATCTGGCAGACCCCGGCGATCGATCCCAAGCTCGGCATGATCTATTTCTCGACCGCCAATCCGGGCCCGGTGCTGAACGGCGCGATCCGCAAGGGCGACAACCTGTTCACCGTCTCGATCGTCGCGCTCGACGTGAAGACCGGCAAATACAAGTGGCACTTCCAGGAAGTGCACCACGACATGTGGGACTACGACGCGCCCAATCCGGTCATCCTGTTCGACGTGAAAATCAACGGCAAGATGCGGAAAGGCCTCGCCCAGGCCGGAAAGACCGGCTGGGTCTATATTCTCGACCGCACCAACGGCAAGCCGCTCATCGGCATCAATGAAAAACCGGTCATGCAGAATGCGGCGGCCCACACCTCACCGACCCAGCCCGTGCCGGTCGGCGACGCGCTGGTGCCGCAGGAAATCGACATCGCGCCCGAGGGATACGATCTCGTCAACCACGGCAAGATCTTCACGCCGTTCGACAACAAGCCGGTACTATGGAAACCGCTCGCCGCCGTCAACTGGCCGCCGAGTTCTTACGATCCGGCCGACCACACCATGTATATCTGCGCCACGGACTCGCTCTGGGGCGCCAAGAGCGCGGGGAAGGACTATCCGGTAGAGCCGGGCGCGCTGTATTCGGGAAGCGTGGTGGCGCGCGGCGTGCGGGCGGTTCGCCGCGGCATCTTCGCCGCTCTCGACGTCACGACGAACAAGCTCGTCTGGCGGCAGCAATGGGCCGACACCTGCTATAGCGGATCGATCGTCACCAAAGGCGGCCTCATCTTCGTCGGCCGCAATGACGGCCGGCTGACCGCGCTCGACGAGAGAAACGGCCACAAGCTCTGGGAATTCCAGACGGACGGCGGCGTCAACGCGCCCTCCTCCACCTTTGAATATAAGGGCAAGCAATATGTCGTTGTGCTCGCGGGCGGCGCCGCGCTCGCCGGCAGCAAGCGAAGCGACGGAGTCTGGCTGTTCTCGCTCGACGGCACGATGAAGTCCCTGCCCCGCGGCTCGGCCGATCCGCACGGCCAGTTCCCGCGCCGGGGCGGCCCTCCGGGCGCGAAGCCGGCCAAGAAGGCCGAAGCCGCACAAGCGGAAAAACCGGTCAAACTGGGCAATGCGGCGCACGGCAAGGAGCTGTACAGCCAGATCTGCGTCACCTGCCACGGCGAGACCGGGCAGGGCGGCCTGCACAGCAACGCGCCGACGCTGGTCGATGACACGCTGACGCCCCGGGCCATCGTCGACACGGTGACCAATGGCCGTAACCAGATGCCGTCCTTCGCGGGCACCTATTCCAGGTCGGATATAGAGGACCTGGCCGCCTTCATCATCAAGGACATCAACGGCAAGAAGGCAGCCGCAGAAATGACCCCGGCCGCGGATAAAACAACAGCCGCACCGGCTGCCAAGCCCGCCCCGGCAGCCACGACGGAGACGACGCCGTCCAAGGCCAAGAAGACGGCGATGAAGGGTAATCCGGAGCATGGCAAGGAGATTTACGAGCAAATCTGCGTCACGTGCCACGGCGAGAACGGCGAAGGCGGCGAACAGGCGGACGCCCCTGCCCTGATCGACGATACGCTCACGGCCGGCGCCATCATTGACATAGTCAACAACGGCCGCAATCAGATGCCGGCCTTCGCGGGCACCTATTCGGACTCCGACCTGCAGGACCTGGCGGCCTATATTCTTCAGGTCTTCAACCACAAGAAGCCCAACTAGAGAGCGACTGCGACCGTCGTCTCGACAACCGCCATTGGCGCGAGACGCCTTTGACGTTAAAAAATAGCGTTCCGGCCTCGGCGGATTCCATCCCGCGGCCGGACAAACGCAATGAGGGGGACATCTGCATGCCACAGCGGCGCTTCGTCGGAGCTATTTTCGCGACGGCCATCGGGCTGGGACTGTTCGGCAGCCTCGCAGCGACAGCGCAGGACATCGCGCCGTCGCCGGCCTTTACCGCCAAGCAGCTCACCGCACCACCGACCGACGGCTGGTACACCAATGGCGGCAATCTCTATAACCAGCGCTACTCGCCGCTGACCCAGATCACCCGCGCGAACGTGGCCGACCTGAAGGCCGTTTGGCGGGCGTCGCTCGGCGGCTCGGGGAAGAATCCGCGCGACGGAAACCAGGGACAGATCCTCGAATACAAAGGGGTCGTTTACGTCCAGACCGGCGAGAACGATGTCTTCGCGATCAGCGTCGACACCGGCAAGGTTCTTTGGAAATACACAGCGAATATCGACGCCGCGAAGGCGCGGCCGTGCTGCGGCTGGCCCGGCCGCGGCATCGGAATGGGCGACGGCAAGATCTTCGTCGGCAAATTGGACGCCAAACTGGCCGCGCTCGACCAAAAGACCGGAAAGGTCCTCTGGGAAATCCAGGCGGAGGACCCGACCAAGGGTTATTCGATCGCCAGCGCACCACTTTATTACGACGGCATGGTCATCACCGGGTTCGGCGGCAGCGATCTCGGCGTGCGCGGCCATATCGACGCCTACGACGCCGATACCGGCAAGCATATCTGGCGCTTCTACACCATCCCCGCTCCGGGCGAGGCCGGCTCGGACACCTGGCCCAGGAACAGCGATACCTGGAAATACGGCGGCGGCGCGATCTGGCAAACGCCGGCGATCGATCCCCAACTCGGCTTGCTCTATTTCGTGACGGCGAACCCGGGCCCGACATTGAACGGCGCAGCCCGGCCCGGTGACAACCTCTACACCGACTCCATCATGGCGATCGACGTCAAGACCGGGAAATACAAGTGGCATTTCCAGGAAGTCCATCATGATATCTGGGATTTCGACGCCACGAATCCAGTGATCCTGTTCGACGCCAAATATCACGGCAAGATGCGCAAGGGCATCGCCGAAGCCGGAAAGACCGGGTGGATCTATATTCTCGACCGTACCAACGGCAAGCCGTTGATCGGGATCCACGAAAAGAAGGTCATGCAAAGCAAGGAGGCCAGGACCTCTCGAACCCAACCCATTCCGGACGGCGATGCGCTGGTGCCGCAGTCGATCGACATCCCGCCAGAGGGCTATCCGGACATGCCCAACCACGGCAAGATCTTCACGCCGTTCGACTCCAAGATGGCCGGCTTCTGGGCCCCACAAGGCGCGGTCAACTGGCCCCCGAGCTCCTATGATCCCCGGACCCACCGGATGTTCGTCTGCGCCACCGACGGCTTCTGGGGCGGCAAGGCCACCAATCCCGATGTCGAGCTCAACCCCGGCAAGGGATCCTATGCCGGCGGCCAGGTTCTTCGGCCCTATGGCGGCGGCGCCGACCGCGGCATTTTTTCGGCCGTCGACCTGACGACGAACAAGATCGTCTGGCACCAGCAATGGACCGACACCTGCTACAACCCGTCGCTCGCGACGGGCGCCGGCATCGTGTTCGTCGGCCGGAGCGACGGCCGGATGACGGCGCTCAACAGCGATGACGGCAGCATCTTGTGGGATTTTCAGACCGACGGCGGCATTAACGCGCCCGCCTCGACCTTCATGTACAAGGGCACGCAATATGTCGTCGTGTTCGCCGGCGGCACGTCGTCGGCCCGCAGCAAGCATAATGACGGTGTCTGGCTGTTCTCGCTCAAGGGGACGATGGACCCGCTGCCTCGCGGCTCGGCCGACGCCGCCGCGACCATCCCGCACGGACCGCCCATGATCCCGCCCAAACGCCCCGCCAATCTGGCTCACGGCAAGAAGCTCTTCACCGAGACCTGCGCGTCCTGTCACGGCGCAGATGGCGCCGGTGGCGTGCACGGCGCGCCGTTCACCGACGCGCTCAGCGAGCAACTCATCACCCATCTCGTCCGGAACGGGCGCAACAAGATGCCGGCCTTCGGCACGCTTTACTCGTCCCAGGACCTGAGAGATCTCGCCGGCTATGTCCTCAAGCTCAGCGCCGCGCTGAAGGCCGAGAACAAGAAGAAGTAGCCCCGGCGGCTACTTCTTCTTCGCCAACACGTCGGCAATGTAGCTGCTGATATCCTGCAGGTCGGCGGACGACATCTGATTGCCGAAAGCGGGCATGTTCTTGTTCTTGCCCGAATAGGCGACCGACCAGATATCGTTGACGCTGAGGCCCTCGACCAGCGACGGACCGCCGCCATGGCCACCCTTGGCGTCCTCGCCGTGGCACGGCACGCAGGCGTTTTTGTAGAGCTTCGCGCCATGATCCAGATCGGCCTTGCGGTTGGCGGGAGGCATGGCCGCTTTCGCCGCCTGCGCCGCTCCGCCGGGGCCGGGGCCGAAGCCGCGATCGTCTCGCGCTGCGCCCCTGCGACCGCGTGGCGGCGCGGCCACCGCGACCGGATCGATCGTGCCCTTCAGCGAGAAGGCCCAGATCGTGTCGCCACGCTTGCCATTGCCGAACACGCTGCCGCCGGCATGGATCACGACATATTGCTCGCCCTTGTACAGGAAGGTGGTCGCGGTCGTGTTCATCCCGGCGTCGGTCTTGAAATGCCACAGCATCTTGCCGTTCCGCTTGTCGAGCGCGGTCAGACGGCCATCGGACCGGCCGACGAACAGCAAACCGCCCTTGGTGACGATCGAACCGCTGTAGCAGATATCGCGCCAGGACTGCCGCCACTTCAGCTTGTTGGTCGTGACGTCGAGGGCCGCGAAGATGCCGCGATCGTTCGCCTCGGCCTGGCCGAAGTGACCGCCCATATAGACTCCGTTGGGTTTTGGCTCCTCGAGCTTCGGGCTGACCTGGAACGTGCTGATCCGGTCCGTCGCGCAGACATACAGCGTATGCGACGCCGGATCGTAGGAACTCGGCGGCCAGTTGGCGCCGCCCATGGTCGCCGGCTTCACCATGATCTGTTTGGTCCAGAACGGCGTGAAGATGCGCCCATGGTTCGGAATATTGCCGTTCTCGTCGACCGGCGCGCCTTCTGGGACGATCTCGATCTCCTGAGGGACGATGGAATCCCCGATCGGATAGGGCTGCGTCGCCGCCGTCTTCTGATGCGGCTCCTGAGGAACGGGCTTCTCGACGATTCCGATCAGCGGCTTGCCGGTGACACGGTCGAGAATATAGGCCCAGCCGGTCTTGGACACCTCGACCAGTCCCTTGCGCATCCGGCCATCGACCCTGGCGTCGAACAGCACGATGGGGTTCGGCGAGTCATAGTCCCAGATATCGTGATGAACCTGCTGGAAATGCCAGCGGATCTTGCCGGTCTTGGCGTCGACCGCGATGATCGAATTCGAATAGAGATTGTCGCCCGGACGCACGCTCCCATTGAGGTCCGGACCGGGATTGCCGGTCGAGAAGTACATCAGGCCGAGTTTCGGATCGACAGCGGGCGTCTGCCACATCGGCGCGCCGCCCTGCCGCCAGGCGTCGCTGTTCTTGGGCCAGGTTTCCGAGCCGGGCTCGCCCGGCGCGGGCACGGTGTAGAAGGTCCACACCACCTTGCCGGTCTTGGCGTTCAGGGCGACGACGCGCCCGCGCGTGCCCATCTCACCACCATTGAAGCCGGTGATGACCATACCATCGTAATAGAGCGGCGCGGCGGTGATGGCGAAGCCCTTCTTCCAGTCCGCGGCCGGGGTGGACCAGACCACCTTGCCGGTCTTCTGATCGAGGGCCACAAGCCGGGCGTCGAGTTGGCCGACGAAAACCTTGCCGTCGCCGAGCGCGACCCCGCGGCTTGAACGGCCAAAGGGGTTGCCGGCCTTCGGATTGATATGGCCTTCGTGCTTCCAGAGGATCTTGCCGGTAGGAACATCCATGGCGAAGACGTCGTTCGAGCCGTTCACGACATAGATGACGCCGTCATATTCGAGGATCTGCGCTTCGCCGGAATTGCCGGGCCCCGCCCCGGAGCCCATATGCGTCTTCCAGATCGCCTTGAGCTTCGCGACGTTGTCGCGGTTGATCTGGGTCAGCGGCGAGTAGCGCTGGTTATAAACCGTCCCGCCATTGGTGATCCACTGGCTGGTCGGCAGCGCCGTCAGATCCTTGGCGCTGAAGGCCGGGGCCTTCTTGATCGACATCTTGTCGGCGGCATGGGCCGAATATCCAACGCCGCCGATCGCCGTCGCCACTAGCGCAAGAACGGCGCCCTTAAGCAATAATTTCATCTGATTGTCCCCCTGGTGCATCCGCGTGTCGGATACAGCCTCTGCATGTAAACCGGCCTGGATACACGCCCCTGAACGGATCCGACTTCGTTTGCCGGTTGTTTTGAGGTTACGATAGACGCGGCCACAAGGCATGGCAAACAAATTGTTAGATCAACATTATTTAACCGCTATTTCATTGAAATGTTTGACTAATGCTTTCGGAATTCAGGGTATTTTCGATCGATCGCCCAACATGGCGGTGGTGTGACTTCTATCGTCGTTAGCCAGCCGGTCCATCCGGGCGGAATACCTCGCCGCCGACATCCCATAGTTGAAAAGAATGCCACAGGAAGGCCGCTCCATGTGGCCATTCGGCAACAGCCGCGTTCTTGTGATTTCTTAATGAAATAATGTATAATTTCAACTCATAAGAGGTCCATGCAAAGTCTCACGGGGGAGGGACAAGTTTGAAAGTATTTTCGACCGTGGCCGTGCCTAGATCATCCAAGGTGGGCCATTGGACCGATATCAACCGTGCTTTGTTCACGCCACTTCTTGTCGAACCCGCAAATTCGGAAGCGTTCGACGCTCAAGTGAAGCTGGAGGCTCTGGGGCCCACAGGCGTGGCAAAAATCACATCCACGCCGGCGAACATCACCTGTACGGAAGAGCATGTCTCGAAAATTACCCGACGGCGGTTTTCGGTGAAGATGGTCATGCGCGGCAATGTTCAGCTCAACCATTACGGCCAGGAGATTACGATGGAGGAGAACGATTTCGTTCTCGCCGACAATACCTGCCCGTCGCAATTCACGATCTGCGAGCCATGTGACTCGCTCATAATGGCCATTCCGGACACCCTGTTGAAGTCGCTCATCCCCTACCCCGAGCAGCTCTGTGGCGTTCATATGTCGGGGCAGATCGGCTTCGGACGGACGGTGTCGTCCATGCTGCGCAGCATCTGGGATCAGATCGAGGAAGGCGTGGAGCCTCAGGCGGCGCCGATCATTTCCAAGCATTTCCTGGATGTGCTGGTGTCATCCTATGCGCTGGCCCATCGGACCGATGCCGAGGGATCGGCCATCGCCAACGCCCGCCGCATCCGGATCAAGCGCTTTATCGAGAGCCAGCTCCGCGATCCCGAACTGACCGCGGGCGCCGTGGCCGAGGCCTTCAAGATATCTCCGCGCTATCTCCGCATGATCTTCGCCAAGGACAACGAGTCGGTCTCCAGCTACATCCTGCGGCGGCGCCTCGAGGAATGCGCCCGTGAAATGCGCAGCAGCCTCTCCCGCAGCCGGACGATCACCGATATCGCCTTCAACTGGGGCTTCAACGGGGCTCCGCATTTCACCCGCTCCTTCCGGGAGCACTTCGGTATGACGCCCAAGGAATACCGGCTCAGCCATATCCGGAGCGTCGCCACGGCGTAACCTGAAAGTCTCCGCTATCTCGATACGTAACTGACGCGGCGGGCCACGCTGTGCAAAACGCAGGCGCGCCTATACCCCTCAGTTGCGTCGCGAATATCATCACACCATCCTGACGATCGACGATTTGGTCGACCATTAGTCGGTCGGCGGCCGCAAGCGCTCGGAGCGGTGGCAGCGGGGTCGAAGGTAACCGATCCGGACACACTCATATGCTTGCGTCAACGCGCCTTTCACGGATAATCCCGGATACGGCAGCAGGCGACAGAATCCGAACAACATAACATTAACAGAGATAATTGTATTACGAATAATATGTCATATTTGTCGCACTTCCAACACCACATCTCTCGAAATTCAATGCCTGTAAAACCCATCTTTAACGAAATTAAATCTATATAATTCAATATGTTATATTCTATTTCATAATAGAAAAAATTAGTTTATCATACACTTATTAGCATGCATTACATTATTGTAATAATCATGCTATTTATCGTATTTATCTTATAAAATTATTTCATAACAATTCATTCGGTTTTCCGGAAAAGGCAATTTTTCGTTCCTGTGAGGACAAGAACTCTTCTCCAACCTGCGAGACTATCGCGCGGATTCGTAGCTTGAGATTACCTCCGGCTACGCGGCGGTAATCCATAACGTCAAAATTAAAGGAGGAGGGGAAACACATGTCCCGTGTCAGGACAAGTCCCACGTATTCAAGCAGACGTCTAAGGCGCTATCTGTTGACGGCCAGCACAGTGGCCATCATCGGCGCGACCGGACCTGTGGCCTTCGCACAGGGTCAAACGGCATCGTCGAGTGAATTCGGCTCATGCAGCCGCGGTCGCGGCGGCGCAAGCGGCCGTAAAGGCTGCTGAGCAAGCAACGTCGCTGGCCAGCAATGCGTCGGGGCAGTCGTCTTCAGATGCGTCATCGGCCCCCGCGCTTCAGGAAGTCGTGATCACGGGGTCGCGCATCGTCCGCAAGGACTATCAGGCCGCCAGCCCGATCGTCACGGTCCAGAAGGATCTGCTCCAGCAGTCGTCCACATCGGCCCTCGAGCAGAATCTGAACAAGCTGCCGCAGTTCTCGCCGACGCTGAAGAACCCGACGGAAGGCGGCGACATTCAGCCGACCGCGACGAACACGCCCGGCGCGGCCACGATCTCGCTTCGCGGTATCGGCTCCAACCGCAGCCTCGTGCTGATCGACGGCCGCCGCGCGACGCCCTCGAACGCGTCCATGGCGGTGGATCTCAACACCATCCCGGAAGCGGCGATCGACCACGTCGAGATCATCTCCGGCGGCGCCTCATCGACTTACGGTGCCGACGCGGTTGCCGGTGTCGTCAACGTCATCATGAAGAAGAACTTCCAGGGCCTGGAGCTGGACGCGAATACCAGCATCAGCCAGCATGGCGACGACTTCGAGTATAACCTGTCCGGTATCATGGGGACGGATTTTGCCGACGGCAAAGGCAATATCAGCATCTCCTTCTCGACCAACGAGCGTAAGAAGGCCCTGCAGAAGGACCGCCAATATTATCGGGATCTATGGGCAGACCCGAGCGTCGGCGGCTCGGGATTTTTCCCGGGATTCACCGGCTTCAACACCGGCTTCTCAAACCTGCCAACCGTGGCAGCGTCTGAACAATAATATCAGTGGCGCGACCTTCGCATCCTCGCCGATGAACACGGGGATCTACTACGGACGGCAATGGCAATGTGTTCTCCGGCTTTGATACCGGCGGCGTCCCGGGCGTTTCCGGCGCATCGAGCATTATTGACAACTTCAACTACAAACTGCTCAACAACGGGACGATTGGCGCCAACGACACCTTCAACTATCTGATCCTCCCGCTGAAGCGTTACAACATGTATTCGCGGGGGCATTACGATATCAACGACTGGGTCGGCGTCTTCGCCCAAGGCTATTTCAGCAAGACCAGCACGCACACGATCCAGGAGCCGTCTCCGATCACGGCTGGCTGGGGCGTTCTATCGATCCGACGATCAACCGCGACGTGATTCCGACCGGCATTCTCAATATTCTTGGACAGCCGGCCCAACCCGGACGCGCCGTTCGACTTGCGCGCGCTTCTGCCCTTCAATCGCGGCTCTCAAACCGACGTCTATACCTATAATATGACGGCGGGTCTGAAGGGGATGATTCCGGGCTCCGACTGGACCTATGAAATCTTCGGCTCTCAAGGTGATTCCGAGACGACGGTGTCTGCAGACCGGCTTTGCCTCTGCTGCAGCGCATGCAGGCCATCATTACCCTGCCGGATTTCGGCAAGGGTTTCAACAGCGTGGCCGCCGGCTACAGCAATCACCGGCGCCCCGAATTACGGCTTCGGCGCCTCCACGGCAACCTGCACCACCGGCCTCAATCCCTTTGACTGGGGCTCGGTTTCGCAGGATTGTTACGACGCCATCAACGCCGATATCAAGACCAAGGCGGTGATGCATCAGACGATCTGGCAGGCCAACACCCAAGGCACGGTGATGCAGCTTCCCGCCGGCGATCTGAAAGCGCTCTGTGGGTCTCAGCTATCGCAAGAACAACTACAAGTTCCAGAACGATACGCTGGTCACCCAGGGAGAATCCTTCATCGAGCAGGCCCTCGGTCTGTATCCGTCCGGCAACTCCCAAGGGACTATCAAGGCGAAGGAAGCCTATGGCGAATTGCTCATCCCTGTTCTCTCGGATATGCCGTTCGTCAAGCACCTGGACCTCAACCTTGGCTTCCGGTACTCGGACTACAACACGACCGGTTCGAGCTACACCTATAAGGCGACGGGAACCTGGCAGACCAATGATTGGCTCCGCTTCCGCGGCGGCTATAACCGAGCCGAACGCGCGCCGAATATCGCCGAACTGTATCTGGCACCCCAGCAGACCTTCGCGGTTGCCGGGGGCGGTGATGTTTGCTCGACGATAACGGGCAGGCCTGGTCGGCCAACGCGGCTGTCAATCCCAATTGGCAGAAAACGGTCGCTTTGTGCTCCAAGCTGATGCAGGCCTCGGGCAATCCAAGCTGCCGACAGCCAGTATTACGGTGTCAGCGCGCAGGAAATCATCAACGGCATGGCATCCCACCAACCCGCAGGCAGCGGGTCCGGCCTTGTGTTCCCGACTCTGAAAGGCAACCCCAACGTTCAGTCCCGAAAAGGCGGATACCTGGACCTTGGGCGCTGTCGTCAACTCGCCGTTCCAAAGCAAAGCGCTTCAAGAACTGCAGCTGTCGGTCGACTGGTACTACATCAAGGTCAACAATGCGATCGGTGCCCAATCGGTCGATATCGCCCAGCACCAGTGCTTCGATCCGGCGTTCAACCCGACTTACGACCCGAACTCGGTCTACTGCGCCGGTATCAAGCGCAACGCTACTGGGACGCTGGGTAATGTCCAGACGACCTATTTGAATAACGGTCGGTTCAAGACGTCGGGTATCGACCTCCAGATCGATTGGGGCATGGATATCGGCCCGGGCCACGTCAAACTCAATTCGGTCATCAATTATCTGCTCTATATGAAGTCGGCCGAACTCAGCACTCTACCCTACACCAACTACGCCGGCACCTTCGGTCCGACGCAGAACGGTCTCAATGGCAACAGCTACCGCTTCAAGACGCTGACCACACTGGGTTATGCCTTCTACAATGGGCTCTATCTGGCTGTTCAGTGGCAGCATCTGCCGGGCATCAAGTCGGCCACGGCCGCCGTTGTGCCGAACACGACCATCAAGGGCGCTCCGTCCTATAATCTGGTCAACCTGCAGGGCAGCTACACGCTGACCGACAGCATCATGCTGCGCTTCGGCATGGACAACGTGTTCAACAAGCGTCCGCCGCTGGCGAATTACAACACCAATCCGACCGGGCCGAACCTCGCGGGTGGTAGCTACGTTACCGATGTCTACGACACCGTGGGCCGCCGGTTCTATCTCGGCTCCACGATCAAATTCTAAGATAACAATCTCAAGACTGTTTGCGACTTTCGGCGGGCCTTCGGGCCCGCCGTTTTCTTTTGTGATATCGGACTGACCATGACCGGGCCAGGTCATTTGGGCGCGGGTATCCCCGGGGGAACCGGCGGACGGTCGGTGGAACTGCCCTATCTGACAGCAGCGCGGCGTCTATTATGACCGTCCGGAACGCCGGTTCCGGTTCGATACCCGGGCGAACTTCCAGGGGTTCGCCCGAACGCCACAGCTCAACACTAGTTCTGGGTCACTCACAGTCGGGGAAACCGTCATCATCGCGATACGCCGAAACAGTTTATTCAATATTATTGTCGCCGGAAGTATCTGACGGAAATCCGACTAGTGCACGGTTATTTCCGTTCTAGAAAAACGTCATAAATCCCGAACCTGAATACCGATAATTCTACGAAATAACAGATAGTTAAATATGTCCGAAGCAAAACCACATCCGCACCATTCGACCGCGCCCAAACAACTCTTTTTACGATATTATTTCTAATATTTTTCGTATTTTTAGTTAGTAAAATAATTCCACCTACACCTGTAAGATGTTCCCTTTCCAACAACTTTTCGTTCCTGTAAGGGAAAGCGCCCCCGGCCAAGCTGCGGGATTATCGGTCTATAAGTAACTTGGGGATCAGCCTGAGTAGCTTGGGGAAATCTATAACCGCAAAATTCAGAAGGGGGAGAACCATGTCCCACGACAGGACACGTTCGACGAACTCGACAAAACGCCTGAGAAATTATCTGCTGACGGTCAGCACGGTGGCGATCATCGGCGCCGCCGGTACGGCCGCCTTTGCCGCCCAGTCTTCGGACACGACGACAAAGAATAAACAGCAGGCGTCATCCGACTCATCGGTCGGTGAAATCATC
The DNA here is from genome assembly GCA_963821875.1 of uncultured Alphaproteobacteria bacterium. Taxonomy (GTDB): domain Bacteria; phylum Pseudomonadota; class Alphaproteobacteria; order CAVTAV01; family CAVTAV01; genus CAVTAV01. Next base: position 1,984,135 of record CAWGFE010000002.1, on the reverse strand, counting down.
ATCACCGGCTCGCGCATCAAGCGCACGACCGACTTCGATACGCCGAACCCGACGACCATCGTCGACAGCAAATATATGCAGAACCTCGGCATCGTGAATCTCGGCGATGCGATGACGCAGATCCCGTCGAACGTCTCGACCTTCACGCCGCAGGCAACCGGCAACTCCAACTTCTTCGCCGGATCGACCATCGCGAACCTCCGCGGCATCAACCCCTATTTCGGGTCGCGCACCCTCACCCTGATCGATGGCCGCCGGCATGTCCCGACCAACCAGGGCGACAGCGTCGACTTGAACTTCATCCCGTCCATTCTCATTCAACGGATGGACGTCGTGACCGGCGGCGCCTCGGCCGCTTACGGATCGGGCGCGATCTCGGGCGTCAACAACATCATCCTGAACAAGACGCTTGAAGGCGCCAAGGTCGACCTCGACTACGGCATCACCGGCCATGGCGACGGCGACAACTACCACGGCGCCGCCGCGGCCGGCACCAAGCTGTTCGACGGCCGGGGCCATCTGGTCATCGCCGGCGAATACCAGCACCAGAGCGAGGTCGGCTGTCAGAACGCGCGGTCATGGTGCGCCCGGAATATCGGCTACATCAGCAACGCCAACACGAACGCGCCAAATCCGTCCACGAGCACCGCGACGGCCAAAGCCCGTATACGCAATACGACCCCACCCTGCCGCAGTTACAGTTCTCGTGCAGCGATCTTCGCACCAGAACGCGCTTAACTTCAACGGCGTGTTCTGGAACGCGTTCGTCTCCGGTTCCGGCGGCTACCCAACTGTATCAGTCGAATGCGGATGGCACGGGGTGATACCGTTCACACGTGGGTCAGGCCCGGCACCGGCATCGAACACGCTGCGTTTGGCGACGGCGATCGTCGGGCGGCGACGGCTTGCCCGTCAACCATTACACCAACCTCATCGGCAAGACCGAGCGCCATACGTTCCATGGTCATTTCGATTACGACATCACCAACTCCATCAACTTTTCGATCGATGGCGAATACGGCAAAGTCAAAACGCGACAACGACGACGGTGCATGGCCGTCTCGCTTTATCACCATTTTGGTTCCGACAACGCTTATGTCGTAGCAATCCGGATCTGTTACGGGTAGTCGCAGGTCAGGCAGCCAATCCTCCATTTTCGCCTTCTGTTAACAAAGACTGGTCGTGCCAACTCAATTCTTACTCGACATTCGACACGACCGTATGGAGCGTCGTCGGTGATCTGAGCGGCAGCATCGGCGACTCGTCCTGGACCTGGGATGCCTATGTGACCCATGGCCATACCAAGCGTGTTCAACTCGTCCACGACAACCCGCATCTGAACCTCGCTCGCGCTCAATGCTATGCCCTGGACGCGGTGATCGACTCCGGGCCTGACCGGCGATCCGATCTGTCGCGCGACCCTGGCGGCTCGACAGACCCGACGGCGCAGGCTGCGTGCCGATCAATCCTTTCGGTACACAAGCGCTCACGCAAGCCCAGCACGATTATGGCTTTGGCTATCTGCAGGAGAATGAGCTAGTCAACCAGACGGTGGCTGCACTGAACACTGACGGGCAACCTCTTTGAAGGCTTCGGCGCCGGGCCAGTCGGCCTGGCCGTCGGCGGCGAATATCGCTAGGAAAACATCAACAACCTCAATCTGTCGGCAGCGCAATCCGAATCCCACCGACTACTTCATCCAGTACGGCGACTAGCTTCAAGGGCAAGGTCGATGTCTGGGAGACCTACGGCGAAGTGAACGTGCCTATTCTGAAGGATGTGGCCGTTCGCCCAGAACCTCGAGTTCGACGGCGCCGTCCGGTATTCCCACTATCAAAATGCGGGCCAGGGCCCGATCTTTCAGTTACGGCCAATCACGGGCTGACCACATGGAAACTTAGCGGCATCTGGGATGTGACCAACTGGTTCCGTCTCCGCGGCAGCCAATCCCGTGACGCCCGTGCGGGTAACTTCCGCGAACTGTATTATGGCCAGTGGCTCCATGCGGGCGGAACCTTCGGATTTTGCGCAGCTTCCCCACCAATGGAGACCCGTGCGACCTCATCCTGCAGGGCAATCCGGCTGTGAACCCGGAGAAGTCCGACACCTCCACCGTCGGTGTCGTGCTGACTCCCGGCGGGGCCTTGGACGGCTTCCAGTTCGCCGCCGACTACTACGGATAAATATCGGCAATGGCATTACGCCGGCCGGCGGCTCGGAAACGACGGACCAAATCGCCGCCTGCCGAGCCCTTGCGACTTTACAATGTACATTTGTAACAGGGTCGGTTGCGTTCGATGTCCGACGACGGACGGTGATCCAGGCACGATCCTGTCAGATCCGACGACATGGACATTAATCGGGTTGTAGATAAATCGTACAATGCTCGGCCAGTACAAAGTGAAGGGCATTGATTTCTCGGCGAACTACAGTCACGAGTTCGCCAATGCCGACAGCATCAATGTCCGCGTGATCGCTACCAAGACGATCAGCCAGTACGTTCGAGACGATCATTGGAGCCCCGGCGAGGAATATTGCCGGACAAACCGGTTCGGCGAACGGCTTCCTGCCGGACTTCCAGTCCTCGCCGAACTGGGTCGGCAACCTGACCGTGACCTATAATCACGGCGGGTTCACCGGCACGGTTCAGGGCCGGTATCTGAGCAGCGGCACTTATGACTTCTACGGCGTTGGCCCCGGCGACGTTAACTACGCGCCGAACATGTCATACTCGTACAGCAACAATACGATCCCGTTCTATCAGATCTATAACCTGACGCTGTCCTATACCTTCCAGGACCTTGTCGGCGACAACAGCAGCCTGCAGTTGTTCGTCACCGTCAACAACCTGTTCGATCGGCAGCCGCCGGCGACCGGCAGCGCGGTCTATTACGACCGTCTGGGACGCCGGTTCCGGTTCGGTATCCGGGCGGCTTTCTAAGACTTAGCTAAACCCCACTACACTAACCAAACTCAGGGCCGTATCCGTTTCCGGATACGGCCCTTTCTTATGGTCCGGTACAGGCGCCTGTCAGACAGGCGAGATGGCAACCTCCTCGCTCGGCGTCCGCCTCAGTGTCGGTATCAGCTTGACGAAGAAATCGATCGCCATCACCACGGCGCCGGCCGCGAAGACCACGTCGCCGGGCAGCCTCATCCACTGCCAGAACAGCGTGGTGTTGTAGAACTCCAGGCTCCGGGCATAGGCGAGCCCGTGGGTGAAGACGGCCTGAAGCTGCGGCCAGCCGATCGGGAAGAAATTCAGCACCACCCACATGACCAGGCCGGCATTATAGAGCCAGAAGGCCCATACGCCGGGACGGTCGCTCCAGGCCACGCGGTCGCCCGCCAGATAGCGCAGCGAGAGATAGACGAGACCGATCGCCAGCATCCCGAACGCGCCGAACATGGCCGTATGCGCATGATTGAGCGTGAGGAACGTACCGTGTTCGTAGTAGTTCACGAGCGGCGCGTTGATGGTAGCGCCGCCGAACACGCCGGCCCCGACGAAATTCCAGAAGGCCGACCCCAGGATATAGAGATAGGCCAGGCGATACGGAAAATCGCGCTGCTCCCGGATGCGCTGGCGTTGCTGCAGGGCTTCCAGAACCAGCAGGAAGAGCGGCAACACCTCGAGGAAGGAGAACGTGCTTCCGACCGCGATCCAGAGGTTCGGCTCGCCCGCCCAATAGAGATGATGGCCGGTGCCCAGAATGCCGCTCACCAAAATCAGGATCCATTCGAACAGGATCGCCCGCTCGGCGAGTTGCCGCGAAACGAGCCCCAGCGCCATGAGGAAGTAGCCGGTGACTGCGGCGGTAAACAGCTCGAAGGCCCATTCGACCCAAAGGTGAACCACCCACCAGCGCCAGAAATCGGTGATGGTGAAGGACGGCTCGACCCGCGTCAGCGGCACCATGCCGAAAGCATAGATCACCGCCACGCCGAGGGTGCTGTACCAGAGCAGATGTTCGGCCCGGAACAGGCTGTAGATCGACCGGGCTTCAACCAGCTTGACCAGGCTCGGCCACATGGCGCGGAGCAGGATCAAGCTCCAGGCCAGCAGCCCGACAAAGAACAGGATCTGCCAGAACCGCCCGAGCTCGAGATAGGACAGGCCCTGATTGCCGACCCAGAACCATCCCTTGTCGATCCAGCCCATGATTCCCGCATAATCGCCGCCGATCGCGCCCACGACGATGATGCAGGTGACGACGAACAGGAGATTCACGAGGAACCGCTGGCCCTTGGGCTCCCGGCCGCCGATCATCGGCGCGAGCAGCAGGGCGGAAGCGATCCAGGCCAGTCCGATCCAGACGATCGGCGACTGGATGTGCACGCTGCGCAGGAACGCGAAGGGCAGCCATGAATTGATCTCCAGGCCATAGAAGGCGGCGCGCTCGGAATAGTCGTGCGCCATGATCGCGCCGACCAGAATCTGCAGCAGCAGCACCAGCGCGACGACGATGAAATACTTCCAGAGCGCCTTCTGGCTGGGCGTGAGCACCGACGTGCCGGTGAGGATCGGCGTGTCGGTTTCGTAGGCCTCCTCACGATCGATGAACAGGCGGAAAATCGCGACCACGACTCCGACCCCGAAGAACAGCACCGTCAGCGAGATCCAGGTCCAGATAAAGGTCGCCTTCGTCGGCTGATTGCCGACCAGCGGTTCGGCCGGCCAGTTGACCGTCCAGGAATAATCCTTCCCGGGCCGGTAGGCGACGGTCGTCAGGGCCGAATAGAGCAGGAAATCGGCCGTGCTGGCCGCTTCGTCCTGGTTCAGACTATAGGCTTTGGTATAGCCCTCTTCCGAGTTGTTCGAGAGCAGCTTTTTGGCCGTCGTCCCCTGTAATTCCATCAGGGCCGTGGCCACTTCCGGCGGCAAAACCACCTTGCTTTTCGAGAGGTCGATGCCGTGCAGCATCCCCTGCATGCTGGATTTCACGGCATGCTTCCGCTCCGGCGACAGCGCGGCGAAATCCGTGTTGTAGCGCGCCCGGGCGATCGCCCGTTCCGTCGCGTGAGCGAGGGAGACGAGATATTCCGCCGTATAGTCCTCGCCGTAATAGGAGCCCATGCCGTAAATGCTGCCGTAGTCCATCAAGTCGGCTTTTTGAAAGCCCGACTTGCCGGCAACGATGCTGTCCCGAGTCATGACCGTGGCGCCGGTGGGCGTCACGAAGCTGTCCGGCAAGGGAGCGGCCTGCTGATAGGTGACGTAGGTTCCCCATATCATCCCTCCCCAGCATCCCACTGTGACGGCGAGCATCACCCAGATAAGAACTTTGGTGATCTTGTCTTGCGGCGGTCGCGTTGTCGCCTGCGATCCCGAAGAGTTGTGGATGGTGGCCATGGTCGGCTCCTTTATTGCAGGGTTTCCGGACGGCTATGTGAAGAGGTATCTTGAGGGGGCGTTTACTCCGACTTTTTCAATGGAACGCGTGGCGCGCCCATAAGCGAAACCGATCAAAGCAGTATCGCAGATACGCCTAATGCCTAATTGCTAGGCAGACGTCAAGGGGCCGGTTGATATTTAGTCTTAAATTGCCGCGGCTATACGGTCCTCAGCCCCAGCGCACATGCTCCGGGCCGGGTGCGGCAACGGCGAAGGGATCGTCCGTGCGGGCCTTGGCGAGGGCGGACTGGACGCCGGGACGGCCGGCGACCGATTTGAGCCAGGCAGTGACGTACGGCGCGTCGACCTCGTTCACGATTCGGGGCGTCAAACGTGGCAAGTATTTGACGTAAGGGAAGGCCGCGATATCGGCGAGCGAGAAGTCGCTCCCGACGAGCCAGCCCGCCGGGTTCAGATCCTCCTCCATTTTCCGGACGGCTTTTCGCACCCGCTCCAGGGATACCGACAGTTGCATATCGCTGACGCCGTCGATGGCCGCCTGCCAGACATCGCGCCGTTCCTTGGTCGGCACGCGCCCGAGCGCGGCATCGAGCTTCTTTCTATCCCGGCCCTTCATCGCGGGCGCACCATAAGCCGCCCAAGCGAGATCGCTGACAGACGGCGCGACGAAGTCATCGACATATTTTTGCCAGGCGCGGACCTCCCATCGCAACAAAGGTTCCATCGGCATCAATGGCTTATCGGGGAAAGCTTCATCGAGATATTCACAGAGATAGCTCGATTCCCAATAGGCCTCCCCGTCCCGCACGAGAACCGGAACTTCGCCCGTCTCATGCAATCTCAGAAAGTCCGGCTTGTGCTGTTCAAAATTGAGAAGATCGACATAATGGCTTGTAAAATCGATACCTTTCTCGGCCAGACAAATCATCGCCCGGCCGGAGGCGCCATTCGGTTCCCAGTGATATAGCTCCATTTTTCGATCCCTCCCCTAGCCGGCTTTCTGCTGCCCGGTTTGCTCGTCGGCGGGCGTGGTTCGCATGCCTTTGGTGCGCGATCGCATCTCTTTCACCGCCGATCGCTCCTCCATTTTGGCGAGGAAGTCGGTGGTCGCCGGCGTGTCTTTCTCGTTGACGAGCTCCGGCATCCAGCGCGCCATGAAACCGCAAAAGTTGAAAAAGTCGATATCCGCCAGGGAGTAGGATTGACCGGCGAACCAGGGATATGTCGTCAGGTGTTTCTCGACGCGCTCGGCCCCATCCTTCGCGCGGCGATGGGATTCGTCGATCTCGGCCTGCGGCGTGTCCTGCATGAAGGCGGCGCGCCAGGACCGGCGGCGATCCGGATCCGGCACGCTCTCCAAGATCTTCTCGACCTCGTCCATATCCCGCGCGCCGACGAAAGTCGGCACGATCCGGTTCCAGTTGATCATCATGAGAGAGCGGCCGAGATCGACCTCCGAATAGCGGCACCAGACCCGCATACGCCAGCGCTCCCTCAGATCGGCCGGACGCAACGGCGGACCCTCGAACGTCTCGTCGATATATTCGTTGATCGTCATGCCTTCGGTGAGCGCATGGCCGTCATGGACCAGACAAGGCACCTGCCCCTTGGGATTGACCTTCAGATAGGCCGGCTGCAGATGCTCGAACTGGCGGCCGTCCAGCTCCCGCTCGTTGAAGTCCACACCCTTTTCCAGCAACGTGAGATAGACGCGCCCCGAATTGGTGCCCAGCGGCTGGAAGAAATAGAGTTCGACCGTCATATGCCTCTCCCGTTTTTCTCGCCCCTCCTCGTCGTTCTCGGGCTCACCAGTGACAACGTCCGGCGCACCGGCTTTGTTCGGCAAGCGTGGCCGGGATTCAGTCGGCGGCGCCGAGTGACCAGCCGCCGTCGATGCCGATCTGCTGGCCCGTGATATAGGCCGATGCCGGAGAAGCGAGGAACAGCGCGAGCCCCTTCATATCGTCCGGGAAGCCGACGCGATGCATCGGAATATATTTCGAGACCAGCTTCTGCAGATCGGGGTTATGCGCGTGCCCGCCGCCGATATTGGTGATGAAGAAGCCGGGCGCTATGGCATTGACCGTGATGTTGTAGGCCGCCAGCTCCAGCCCGGTATTGCGCACGAAATGTGCGAGACCGGCCTTGGCCGTCATATAGGCGACGCCGATCGCCGGCTCGGTATGGGTCGCGGCCATGGAGGTCGTCGCGATGATACGGCCGAATTTCCGGGGCTTCATATGACGGGCCGCGGCCCGGACCGTCGCGAAGGCGCCGGTGAGGTTGATATCGATGACGCGCTGCCAGCGCTCGTCGTCGTAATTCTCGATCGCGCCGGCGTCATTGCGCGTGCGCTCGCCAACCCATCCCTCGACGAAGCCAGGCCCTGAATCGATGCCGGCATTCGCGAACGTGACGTCAAGCCGGCCATATTTCTGAACCACCTCCTCGAAGGCCGCGTCCAACGCCGCGTGATCCCGCACGTCCACGACCTTGCCGTCCACGTCGAAGCCCTCGCCGCGAAGCCGCTCGACCTCCTTGCCGATCGTTTCCTCGTTGACGTCCAGCATCGTGACGCGCGCGCCGTTTTCGGCCATGGCCTCGACGAAACCGAGCCCCAAGCCGCTGGCTCCGCCGGTGACAATGGCGCCATAGCCTTCAACCTTGAACAAGTCCGCAATCTTCACGTGCCGTCTCCCATATCGTCAGTCCGCCCTAAGAAATTCCGCCCGAGACGCCCTCGCCCCGCGGATCAATGATAACCGTGCTTGAAGGTCGAGTAGATCTTCTCCTGCGTGGTGATGAACTCCAGCAGCGCCGGCTTGCCGTCCTGCGTCGCCTCGATGCCGCGCTTGATGGCGGGAACGATCTCGGCGGGGGACATGACACGTTCGCCGTAGCCGCCGAGCGCCCGGGCGAAATCGGCGTAATTGCCCGAGATATCGGTCGACTGGAACTTCTCCCGCGACACGCCCATCACCGGGAATTCCATCGCCATCGCGAAATTGTTGAACAGGATCGAAAGGATCGGAATGTTGCAGCGCGCGGCGGTCTCGAAATCCATGCCGGTCATGCCGATAGCGGCATCGCCCCAGACGTTGATGCACAGCTTCTCCGGCTCCGCCAGCTTCGCGCCCATGGCCAGCCCGAGGCCGTAGCCGAGCTGAGTGGATTTGCCCCAGCCGATATAGGTCAGCGGCGCGGTGGCCTGCCAGAACGGAGAAAGCTCGTCGCGCGGGCTGCCGGCGTCATGAGTGATGATCGTGTTCGCCACGTCCACCGTGCGCATCAGTTCCGAGATCACCCGGTAGGGCGACAACGGCGTATCGTCGCTGGTAAGACGCGGCGTCCAGTCCTTCAGCCATTCCTGGCGCTGCGCCACGATCTTCGCCGAGACCTTCTCGGCGCGGCCGCGCGGCTTGCCGCTCAGCCGGTCGGACAGCGCCTCGGCCAGCATACCGAGCGCCAGCCTGGAATTGCCGACAAGCGGATATTCCGTCGGGATATTCTTGTTGATGTCCGCCGGGTCGACGGTGTTGTGGATGAACACCTTGTTGTCGGTCGGGAACTGAATGCCGAAAGGCGTCGCCGAGAAGCTTGCGCCCGCGCCGAACACGACATCTGCGTCCTGAACGTGCTGGAACACCTGCCCCGGCATCGCCACGCCGCCCGAACCGAGCGACAGCAGATGGTTCTCGGGAAACGCGCTCTTGCCCTCGAGGCTGGTCGTCACCGGGGCTTCCAGCAATTCGGCGACCCGGCGCAGCTCGTCCCAGGCGCGGGCGTAATGCACGCCCTGCCCCGCATAGATCAGCGGACGCTCGGCGAGCAGCAGCGCCGCGGCGGCGGCTTCGATGGCGGCGGCATCGGGCGCGGTCAACGCACGTTTGGACGCCTTGTACTCCACCGGGCGGGTAAGCTCTGCGGTCCACATATCGCCCGGAATCTCGACCAGAACGGGTCCGGGCCGGCCGTTGCGCGCCAGGGAAAACGCCCGGCGCAGGGCCGGCACGATATCGTCCGCCGTCGTCACCTGCTCGCAATGCTTGGTGACGTGCTGGAAATTGAGCGCGGCGTTGAAGGCGGGCTTCACCCAGGTCGTCCCGCGCGCCGAGCCGCCGGGAATGACGACCAGCGGCACCGCCTCCGAATAGGCCTGAGCCACCGCACCGAAAGCGTTCTCCGTTCCCGGTCCCGCCTGCATACAGAACACGCCGACCCTGTCGCCGGAGGTCAGCCGGCTGATCGCGTCCGCCATATGCACGCCGACCCGTTCCTGCCGGACGATGATGGTGCGGATATCGGCGGCGGCGGCCGCGTCGATCAGCGGATTGAGCGGATAGGCGAGCAACGTATCGACGCCTTCACGCTTCAGGATTTCGGCCGCAGCCTCGGCTAGGTTCATCGCTTACCTTTTTGATTGTCGTGGCGCCCGGGCATGACCCCGGAAGGGCGGGAGTCTGACAGGCCAAAAGCGCCAGCGCAATGACGCAGGCCCGGCCCGAGACGTCCGCCCGGAGCTTAATCTTTTACATGAGGAATTGATGGCCGGCGTGACTCCTCACTTTTCGTGAAAGGTCGAGAACTCCTCCAAGGGCGCGCGCTCCGTGCGCCATTTGTTGATCGGTTGCGCCTCGTCCAGATAGCCCATCGCCATGCCCTGAAAAGACGATGAAATTGTCGGGGATGCCGGTGAATTCCTTCACCGTCGCCGACATGACGGACCATGCCTCCTGCGGGCAGGTATGGAGCCCCTCCTCCCGCGCCAGCAGCATCACGGTCTGCATATACATGCCGACATCGGACCATTGCGGCGGACCCATGCCCTTGTCGAGCGCGAAGATCATGCCGACCGGCGCGCCGAAGAAGCGGAAATTGTTGGCGAACTGGCGGAGCCGGGCGGGCTTGTCCTCGCGCGGGATCTGGATCGATTCATACAGCATCTCGCCGCAGCGGAACCGGCGCGAGCGGTACGGCTCCCACAGGCTCGCGGGATAGATGTCGTATTCTCCCCCATCGCCCTTCGGATTGGCCATCATTCGCTCTTTCACGAGCGCGAGGAAGCGGTTGAGGGCCTCACCCGTCATGACATGGACATGCCAGGGCTGAAGATTGCCCCCCGACGGCGCCTGTTTGGCGCGGTCGAGGATCGAGACGATCAGGTCCTTCGGCACGGGCTTGTCGAGAAAAGCCCGCGCCGAGAACCGGCTCGCGACAGCGTCGGAGACGTTCATGGCCTCAACGCTTCGGCGTCAGCGAGGTGACGCCGATCTTGTCGAGGAAGTCGAGGCGCTTGCCTTCGAAGTCCTGCTTGGCCTCCGGCCCCTTCGGACCGAAATACATCACCGTCTTGCTGTCGGCGTTGAATTGCGGCCACATCGGGCGGTCGTCGCCATTCGGGTTGCTGTCCTTGGCGAAGGCCACCCAATAGGGATGAACCTTCTTGGCATAGGCCCGATCCTCGTCGGTGGCCTTGTCCGACCACTGATTCACGGTATTGAACACGAAGGGGATCTCGAAAATATGGCCGGTGCCCGGCATCGTGGCGCGCTGGAACGAGGCGACATAATCGAAATGGTAGAGATAGGTCGGCACGCCGGCCTTGGCGAGGGATTCCGCATAGTTGCGCGCGCCGTCCACCATGAAGATATCGCCGGCGATCTGCTTCAGCTTCATATCCTTGTCGCCGGTGCCGTAGCCGTCATAAAGCTTGAGCGCCTGATCGAGATGATCGCCCAGAACCCCGGGGACGGCCTTCTCGGCCCCGCGCATGATGCTGACCTCATAGCTGTTCGCGCCGAGCATCACCGGAACGTGATTGAAGTTGCCTTCGGCCAGTTCCGTGTAGGTCGGGCCCATCACGTCCTTGCCGTCCTCGATCGGGCCGGGCATGAAACGGCTGGCGGGCGGCGCCATGAGTTTCTCGGCGGGGATCGCCCGCAGATCCTCGGCGCTCGGGTTATCCAGGCCGAGGGCCTTCGCCATCTCCTGGCCCATTTCCTCGGCCGACTTCTCGCCGCCCGAGGAGTCCTTCAGCGGGCGGACGGCGCTGCGGATCGAGCCCGATTCCATGATGACCTTCTGATAAAGGCCCTTGGCGCTCGGCATGGTCAGCAGGTACCCGACCGACGCACCGCCGGCCGACTGGCCGAACAAGGTGACGTTATTGGGATCGCCGCCGAATTTCGCGATATTGTTCTGCACCCATTTGAGCGCCGCCTTCTGATCCATGAAGGCGTAATTGCCGTGCTCGCCATTGGGGTCCTGGCCGTCGATCGCCGGATGGGCGAAGAAGCCGAGATTGCCGAGCCGGTAGTTGATCGTGACGAGAACGACGCCGCTCTTGGCGAAGCCCGTGCCTTCATACATCGGCAGCGACCCGGAGCCGAGAATATAGGCGCCGCCATGCACCCACAGCATTACGGGCAGGTTCTTGCCCTTGGCGTCCTCGGGCGTCCAGACGTTCACGAACAGGCAATCCTCGCTCGTCTTAGGCCCTTTGTTGTCGTCCGTGCCGGTGGGCGCCGGACCGAACTGGCCCTGCATGCAGGACGCACCATATTGGGTGGCGTCCCGCACACCGTCCCACGCGGCGACCGGCTGCGGCGGCATCCAGCGCAGGTTGCCGGTCGGCGAGGCCGCGTAGGGAATGGCGAGATAGGAGGCGACGCCGTCCTTGATCTGGCCGCGGATCTGGCCGCCGTCGACGCTCACCACGGGCTCCATCTTGGCCATGGTGTCGCTGCCGCCGGAGGATCCGGACGACGAGGCGTCCGAGGACTGGCCGCCGCTGTTCTGCGACTGCCCGCAAGCGGCAAGCCCCAGGCAAAGAGCGACGGGTAAGAAAGCTGCTAATCGCATGATCTATCTCCCTGACAGAATTGGTCTTTAGCGCTCCACGCCAGGCGGCGCGTCGGGTTGCCGGGGCGGAGCCGTGAGTGTGAAGGCGTCGAGTTCGAGGCACGCCGCGTTGATCGCGCAGATCCTCGGATAGGGATCCAGCGGGAATTCCCAGAGCTGCGCGTTGACCACTTGCGGCACGAGGAAAATCTCGAAGATGGTCGGGCGATCGTCGAAAGCGAACCGCCCGGCCGGCGAGTGCCGCCGCAGCAGGGCCTCGACGCCGGTGAAGCCTTCCTCCAGCCAGTGGTGATACCAGCGCGAGAGCGACTCCTTCGTGACGCTCAGCTCGCGGCGCAGATACTGCAAGACGGCGGAGTTGTTCACCGGATGGATATCACAGGCGATCATGCCGGCCATGGCGCGGGAAATCGCCCGTTGCTGACGGTCCTTGGGCAGCACGGCGGGCTCCGGCTTGATCTCCTCGAGATATTCGACCATCGCGAGGGTCTGGGGCAGGATGAAATCGCCGTCCTGAAGCGTCGGCACCTTGCACTGCGGATTGACCGCCCGGTAGCTCTCGTTCCGCTGCCGGCCCTTGCTCATATCCGTGGACACGACGTCGTAGTCGAGGCCCTTGAGCGCCAGCGCGATGCGGGCGCGATAGGCGGCTGACGAGCGCCAGAAGCTGTACAGGGTTATCGACATGGCGACTCCTCGTTACTCGGCTGCGCGTTTCTGGATCCTCGTCAGGGCATAACAGGCGATCGCTCCGAGGGCCATGGGAATGGCCGCCAGAATATACATTTGCTGGATCGGCAGTTTCATGGCGATCAAAGCACCGCCGATCAACGGCCCGGCGATGGCGCCGAACCGTCCGACCCCGAAGGCGAAGCCCACGCCGTTGGAGCGAATATGGGTCGGGTAGATCATACCGGACGTCGCGTTGAGCCCGAACTGCAGCCCAACGATGCAGAGCCCGCCCAGCGCCGCCATCACGATCATCAGCGCCGGATAGGACGCCGCGTATCCGAATGACGCGATCACCGGCACGGCGAGAGCGAAGAGCACCGTGACCGGCGCAAGCCCGAACTTGTCAACGAAGCGGCTGAGGATGATGCCGCCGAGCGCGCCCGACGCGCCGAATGTCGTCGTCGCCCAGATGCCGAGGCTTTCGGACGAACTGGCCTGCCCGATCAAAACGGGCATCCAGTTGTTCATGAAATACAGCACCAGGAAGTTGATGATGAACAGCGATGCGAGCAGCGGCGTGATCACCGAGAACGGCGGCCGGAACAGCTCCCGCCAGCTGCCCTTGCGCCCGGGGTTGGTGTGATCGACCACGAAGCGGTCGTCCGGCCCGATCTCGATCTCCGGCTCGATCAGTCTGGCCACGCTCGCGGCCTTCTCCCGCCGCCTGCCGTCCTGCGCCAGGAACTGGATCGACTCCGGCAGCACGAAAAACAGCAACACGACAATGGCGAGCGGAATGAGGCCGCCGATCCAGAAGATCATCTGCCAGCCGTAATGCGGCACCACCCAGGCGGCGATCGGCCCGGGCAGAGAGCTGCCCGTCGGCGTGCCCGTGAACATCAGGATGATCAGCGTCGCCTGCACACCCTTCGGCGCCATCTCGGCAGCAAGTGCGATCGTGTTCGGCATCACGCCGCCGATGCCGATGCCGCACAGGAACCGGAACAGCGTGAGCTGATCCAGATTGGTCGAAAGCGCGCAAGCCAGCGTCGCCGCGCCGAACAGGGTCGCCGCCGTGAGGATGGTGGTCTTGCGGCCGAAGCGATCGCCGAACCAGCCGAATATGATCGCGCCGACCATGATGCCCGCCAGGCTGGCCGTGAGGAAATAGGTCGTGTCCTCCGGCTGGAGATTCCATTGCCTGATAATGTCCGGATTCGCCAGCGAGGCGGCTGAAATGTCGTAGCCGTCAAGCAAGAGAACGAGGAACAACCACACCATGAGCTTGAGATGGAACAGACCGAATTTCTGCCGGTCCACAAGCTCCGTGACATTGATAACCTTGCCTTCCGCCATAAAACTCCCCCCTTTAATGGCGCCCCCGGATCGCGGTGTCGGTTGACGCCGCAGCGACGTGCCCCTGTTCCTCGCCGCGCCCCGCTACTCGCCGCGGAAATGCGGCATGACCTCCTTGGCGAACATCTCGATATTCTTCATCGTCAGATCGTGCGGCAATGTCGCGAACTGAACGGTCGGCAGGAACGTGCCGAACCCGATTTCTTTCTGATATTCCTTCAGCTTGTCCCGCACCGTTGACGGGCTGCCGCAAACGAACATGCCGGAGTTCAGTACGTCGTCGATGGTCTGCGGATTGCCGATCATGGTGCCGCGCGCCTTCATCGCGAACTTCATCGACCTGAGCGAGGTATATCCGGGCGGCAGAAGCATTTGCTTCGGCATGCGCATGTATTTTTGCAGGAAGGATTCGATATGCGGCTTGGCCTCCCGATAGGCGATCTCGTCGGTCTCCGCGACATAGGTCTGCGCGGCCCAGCCGATCTGGTCCTTTGACGCCGTATAGCCATATTTTTCAGCCACTTCGCGATACATGCTGGTGTATTTCTTCAACACCTCGGTTGGCGCGAACGTCTGCAAATAGGTGTATTTGCGGTCCGGATGAGCGGCGAATTCGATTGTCTCGCTGCTGCCCTGCGAGGGAATCCAGACCGGCGGATGCGGCTGCTGATACGGGCGCGGCCACGTGTTCACATGCTCGAAGTGATAATACTTGCCGGCGAAGCGGAACGGCCCCGTCTCGGTCCAGGCCCGGATGATCAGATCGTGCGCCTCGTCGAACCGCTCCTTCGACTCCGCCGGGTTCACGCCCGAGGAGTGATACTCCGCCCCGATGCCACGCACGAAGCCGGCGACGAAACGCCCGCCCGTGATGTTGTCGAGCATCGCGAACTCCTCCGCGATGGTGAGCGGATTGTTCACCAGCGGCAGGGCCCGGCCCAGCAGAGCGATGTTGGCGTTCTTGCTGCGCCGCGCGAGCGCGCCGGCCGTCACGCCGGGCACCGGCATCAGGCTGTAGGCGGTCTGGTGATGCTCGTTGACGCAGATGCCGTCATAGCCCAGTTGATCGCAATATTCGAGCTCGTCGAGATACCGGTGATAGAGCTTGTGACCCTTTTGCGGGTCGTAATAGCTGTTCGGCAGCGTGACCCAGGCGGAGTCGTAGGACTTGTCGTAGTCCTGATCCAGATCCGCATAGGGCATCAGGTGGAAGGCATAAAACTTCATGACGCGCCTCCCGCTATAAAGCTGGTCACGGTATCAACGAACTCCTTCTCGCATTCGACCTGCGGCACATGCCCGCAATTCTCGATGATCTTCAACGTCGAGCCGGGAATGAGCTTCTGGAAGGCCGGCCCGTAATCCTTGGGAATCAGCTTGTCGTCATCACCCCACAGGATGAGCGTCGGCACCGAGATGCGGTGCAGCCACTTGGCGAGATGCGGGTTGTAGAGCGGCGGCTGCCAGCCAAGCCGGGCAGCCGTCACATTGCTCTTCATGGCGCGGTCCTGCTCGTCGTCCGGCATGGGGCGTGAGAGCACGGCTTCGGCCAGTTCCTCGGAATGAAACAGATTGCGGACGGTCTGCTCGCCGGTCCACAGGAAGACATCGCCTTTCGGCACGTCCGGCAGATCGATCCCCGCGGGCGAGATAACGGTCAGGGATTTGAGCCGCGTCTGGTTGCGGATTGCCAGTTCCAGCGCGGTCCAGCCGCCGAGCGAATTGCCGACGAGGTTCACGCCTTCGAGGCCGAAATGCTCCAGGAGATCGAGATAGAAATAGGCAAGATCGCCGATGTTATCGAGCCAGTCCGCCGTTTCGGATTTTCCGAACCCCGGATGCTCCGGCACGATGACGTCGAATTTCTTGGAAAGCTTGTCCATGAAGGGCAGCCAGTCGCTCGACGCGCCGCCGCCATGGAGAAATAACAAGGGCTCGCCGCTGCCGTTCCGCATGACGCGGACCTTGCAGCCGTCGATGGTCTCGATCAACTCTTTGAACTGCACGCGCTGTGTCCCCGCTTAACTCGCCGCCTCCCCCGTCGTAGTCCGGTAAGGTGGCATGAAAGCGCGAGCAGCACAACACGCGCAGGCGTTGGAATTGCCCGATAAATTGCGCGCGCGATCAGGTCCAGATGTCGTCCGGATCGCTCTCGCCGAGCGCGGGCGACGGGCCTGTCGGTCCAAGGGTTTGGCCGTCGAATTTCAAGGGCTGCGCGACATACCGGCGGGACTCGCCGCCATCCTTGCGTTCGGTGAAAAGTCCCCGCGCGTGGAAGTGCGGATCCTGCGTCGCCTCCTCCGGAGAGAGCACCGGGGTCCAGGCGATATTATGCTCAGTAAAAAGTTTAGCCCAATGCTCGAAGGGATTGGACAAAATAGACTTTTTTAGTCTCGGCTCGATCTCCGAAACGCGCTCGCCGCGCTGCCGGATGTCGAGCCCGGCGAACTCGTCGAGGCCGGTCAGTTCGGCCAGCGGGCGCCACAGACGATCCTCGAACGTGATCGATAAACAGACCCATTTGCCATCCGAGCATTGGTAGCAGCCGAACCCCGGATAATGCAGCGACAAGGGCGGCGCGCCGTTGAGGACCGGGCCGAGCCAGGCCGACATCCACGAGGCCAACGTGTCCGACATCGCGACGTCGATGACGCAGCCTTTCCCCGTGACACTGCGCTGATGCAGCGCGGAGACGACACCCAGCGCCGCGAACATCGCGGAGGAGAGATCGGACCATGCGGCATAGGGATCGTCGGACGCCCCTCGCTCCCGGCCGTGAAGCAGACCGACCAGCGCCTGCAGGGAGAGATCGTGGGCCGGCCGGTCGCGATACGGGCCGGTCTGGCCGAATCCGCTGATCGAAACGTACACCAGGCCGGCATTGCGCGCCGACAAATCCTCATAGCCGAAGCCCAGCCGCTCGGCGACGCCGGGACGGAATCCCTCGATGAACACATCGGCCTTGTCGACGAGACGCAACAGGGCGGCCTTGTCCTTCTCTGTCTTGAGGTCGAGCACGAGGCTGCGCTTGCCGCGATTGAATGTCGCAAAGACATCCGGATTGCGCCGGCTCGGATCGCCGAAGCCCGGCCGCTCGACGATCACCACATCGGCCCCGAGATCGGCCAGCAACATCGTCGCGAAAGGGCCCGGATACTGCGTCGCCAGACTCGAGAATCTTGATGCCGTCCAGTGGTCTCATCATGTCCCCCAATCGCGCCGTCAGGAAATCACGGCCAGCACCGAACTCGCCGTCGCGGCCAACTCCAGGCCCCCCTCGGGCCGCAACTCACCGCGTGCGAAGACGACCGAGCGCCCCTTGCGCTCGATGCGGCCAATCGCTTCATAACGCCCGGCCCTGACCGCCTTGAGATAGTTCACGGTCATGCTGGTCGTCGCCCCGCCCTGCTCCCCGGGCAGTGCCGCCAACGCCGCGAACGCCATCGCGAAGTCGAGCATGGCGGCGACCGCGCCGCCCTGCACCGCGCCGTTGCCTTGCAGGAATGTCTCGTCCGGCTCGAAGTCCAGCCGCACGAAACCTTTCATGGGATCGGCCTCCAGCAGCCGGCATCTGAGCGCCACCGCCAGCGGGTTCGAGTCCACAACGGCCGGCGCCCCCGGGTTGTCGAGAAATCTGAGCAGCAACGCCTTGTCGGGATTGCCAGTCACGGGCCTAGCTCACCGTCATGCCGCCATCGGCGATGATGGTCTGGCCGGTGATGAAGGCCCCGGCCTTCGAGGCGAGGCAGACCGCGACGCCGGCGATATCGTCCGGCTCCCCGATCCGGCCCAGCGGAATCCGGGCGAGTTCGGCGTCGTGCATCGCCTTGTCTTCCCAGAGCGCGCGGGAGAAATCGGTCTTGATGAAACCCGGCAGGATCGCGTTGACGCGGACATTCCTCGGCCCCCATTCGGCGGCGTAGTTCCGCACGAGCCCGACTTCCGCCGCCTTGGTGACGCCGTAAAGCCCGGCGAAATCAACCCCGCGCACCGCCGCGATGCTGGAGATCACGATCACGGCGCCGTCGCCGCGTTCGGCCATTTGCGGGATGAGCAGATTACACAGCCGCCAGACGCCCTCGACATTCGTCGCCATCATCTTCTGGAAGGCGGCGTCGCTCAGCGAGCCCATCGGCCCGAGCGCGATATTGGCGGCGGCGTTGCAGACGAGAATATCGATCTTGCCGTAAGTCCTGACGGCCTCGGCGGCGAGGGTTTCTACCTGATCCTTATGCGAGACGTTGCAGGGGATCGCGACCGCCTCATGGCCCGCGGCGCGCATCTCGGATGCCACGTGATTACAGGCATCCTCCTTCCGGCTGGAGATGACGATCTTCGCGCCCGCCTCCGCCATCCGCTCCGCGATCGCGCGGCCGATACCGCGCGTCGAGCCGGTAATGACGGCGGCCTTGCCCTCAAGACTGAACATCTCGGACACGCTCACGGGTTCACGCCTCCTTCTTCGGCGATGCGCCGGCCCAACGCGGCGAACGGACCGACCTTGCGGCCTTCCTCCAGCGCGGCGGGATTGGACGCGATGCCGTCCAGCGCGCGCTTCTTGATCCCCTGAACGATAGCGGCGGCGCGGAAGAAATTGAAGGCGAGTTGACGATCCCATTTCTGAATCGCGACCTCCGTACCCGACGCTTCCGCGCTGGCCCTGAGATATGTCGCCAGGAATTCGTCCTCGCCGGGGATACCGAGATCGTCCAGATCCAGCCCGGCGAGCCCGTTCATGTCACGCGGCATGTGCCAGATCATACAATAATAGGCCAGATCCGAGATCGGATGGCCCAGCGTGGAGATCTCCCAATCGACGACCGCCGCGATCTTCGGCCCGGCCGGATCGCAGATCAGATTGTCGATCTTCATGTCGCCATGGATGATCGCGACCCGCTCGTCTCCGGGGAGATGATCGGGCAGCCACTCGATCAACCACTCCATGTCCGGAACGTCTTCCGTCTGGGTGGCGCGATACTGCTTGAGCCAGCGCTCGAAATTGCGCCGGACATAGCCCGCCGGGCGGCCGAAATCCTCGAGCCCCACGAGGGCCGGATCGATGCTGTGGAGCCGGGCGAGCGTCCGGGCGATATCGAGATAGAGCGTATGACGGTCTTCGGGCCCGAGTTCCGGCAGCGCCGGATCCCGGAACACCCGCCCGTCGACATAGTCCATGATGAAAAACGCGCGCCCGATGACGCTTTCGTCCTCGCACAGGGCGACCATTTTAGGCACCGGAAAATCGACCCCGGCCAGCGCCGACATCACCCGGTATTCACGCTCGATGGCATGGGCGGATTTGAGGAGGGTTTCGGCCGGGCCGGGCTTGGCGCGCAGCGCGAAGCGGCGGCCATCCGCCAGCTCCAAACGAAAAGTCGGGTTGGATTGCCCCAACCCGACCTTGTGTAACGTCACCGGACCGTCCGCGCCGTCGATATGGGCGGCGAGCCATTGGCCGAGCCGCCCGGTATCGAAATCGGAGGATGCGGTTTCCCGCGTCAAGGCGTGCGCCTCGGCCCCAAAAACCTAGTCGTTCGCCCGGTAGGTCGTGCGGGCCTTCGTGAACAGAGGTGCGGGCTGCACGCTGACCCGGATCTTGACCTGCACGTGATCCTCGACCTGCGCTTTCGACGACGGCGGATCCTCGCCCCAGACGAGGTTGAGTTCGGTTCCCGGCTCGGCGAATTCGGCATCGACGACGCCGAGCGCAAGGATGGCGCGCTCGTTCGCGGAATAGCCGGTCCAGGTCGAGAGCCCGACGAGCTTGCCGTCCGCCGTCTCGATGCGGTCCTGATGGAAGGTATCGTAGAGCGACATCGGCAGATTGATGAACTTGGCGCCCTTGCCGGGATGGAACATCGAGCCATAGGCCTTCTCGGTGTCGTCCCCGTTCCACACGAAAGTCACTTTCTTGCGGGCCTTGTCCCGGCCGTCCGCAACCATTTTCTCGAGCGCTTCGCGGCCGACGAAGTCGTGGTCGAAGCTGACGATCTTGCCGTAATCGAGATCATAGGGGGTGAGGTAAAGCTCCTCGAGCTTCTTCGGGTGCAGGCTGCCGCCGAGCGGCGAGATGGTCTCATAGGCCTTGTCGGTCAGCCAGCGCCGGTAATCGGCCAGCTTGGGACTGGTGTAGATCGCCGGGAACGGGCGCGGCAACCAGCCGGATTCGAGCGCGTTGGTGTGATAGGCGCGGCCGCCGACCTTGGTCAGGCCGTGGTTCTTGCCGGCTTCGAGGATCGCGGCATGAACCGCGTCGTGGTCCTCCCAGGGTCCCCAGAATTCGAGACCCGGCTCGCCCGCCATGCCGTGCCGCAGCGCCCGCACATGCTTGCCCGCGATGGTGAGGTGGGTCATGTAGAAGAATTTCAGCTTCGGGGTTTCCTGGCCGGTGGCGTCGCGAATGACATCCCACGCGCCGGGGCCCTGGATCTGATAGCGGTAGAGCACCGGGTCGCCCTTGCGGACCAGCGAATTGTCGTCGCGCCAGACGCGCACGTCGTAGCCGCCCGTATCGGCGTGATAGTGCATCCAGTTGATCGAGGGCGGAATGCCGACGGCCTGATACTCATCCTCGTCGAGATGGAACAGGATATTGTCGCCGATGATGTATCCTTCGGGGTTCACAGCCACGAACTGCTTGGCCATGTCGACCGGGAAATGCTCGACGCTGTTGACCGCGAGATCGCGGATCAGCTTGAGCGCATCGGGCCCTTTGATGTTCAGATCGACCATGTGGTGGCTCTGGTCGTAGAGAACCGCCGTGCGGCGCCAGGCCATCTGTTCATCGCGCCAGTTGGTGAATTCCGGCACGACGCGCGGCACGATAGACGGCGGCGTCTGCGATTCCCACAAAAGCTTTACCGGGTCGCCCCCCGCTTCCGCGATGGCTTCTTCGAGATTCTTCGCCACGATCTGTTCCCCTTTTTGCTGCGACTTTCGATGCTGCGGACTCTTGACCGCTTCCCCTCATTTGTAAAACATGTTTTTACGACTAATAACCCAAGGAAAACTGTGTTATGGCATCGGTCCCGTTCACCCTGCGGCAGCTCGAATATTTCGACGCGATCGCCAGCGAGGGATCGCTGGCCGCGGCGGCCTTGCGCTGCCATGTCAGCGCGTCGGCGCTCGCGCTGGCCGTGGACGAGCTGGAGCAGCATCTGTCATTGCAACTTTTCGTGCGGCGCAAAGGCAAGGGCGTCACGCTCACGCCGGCGGGCTCGCGCTTGCTGTCGCACGCCAAGCTGGTGCTGTCGGGCGCGGAATCCCTGGCCGCCGACGCCTCACGGTCGTCGTCCAGCGTGAGCGGACGATTCGCGGTGGGCTGCTTTTCCACGCTGGCGCCGTTCTATCTTCCCGGCATCATGGAGGTGTTCCAGCGTCGCCATCCCGAGATCGAGCTCGAATTCGCCGAAGCCGGCGCGCATGAACTCTCCGAGATGCTGTTGCAGGGCCGCCTCGACGCCGCGTTCCTCTATAACGCCGATGTCTCCGCGCAACTGGCCTTCGACGAGGTCCGGGAATACCGCCCCTATATCATGGTGGCCGAGGACCACCCGTTCGCCGGCCGCCGCTCCATCAGACTCGGAGAGCTCGTCGCCGAGCCGATGATCCTCCTGGACATGCATCCGTCCCGGTCGAACACCGAGCAGCTTTTCAGCGCGCTCGATCTGCGCCCGCGCATCGGGCACGTCACGCAGAATTTCGAACTCGTCAGATGTCTGGTGGCGCGGGGACTCGGATACGGGGTGTTGTACCAGCGGCCGGCCGCTCCGGTCACGTATGACGGCAACGCCCTCGCCATGCTCGAAATCGGCGACAAGGTCCCCCGCACCTCCGTCGGCCTCGCCCGCCCGTCCGGCGCGCCCCGCTCGGCCCGGTATTCCGCTCTATACGACTATCTCGCCGCCGATGCGGACGCACGGGCCACACAAGCATCGCAATTATAGGTATATGATCGCGATTTCACCATATCGAGAAAGGCGGACATGGCGCTCGACATATACGCGTCAGACCGGCGGACAAAGAGCGTGTCCACCGTTGATTGCTCGGCGGGAAGCTCATGCAGGGCGATCCGGCCGTCCTGCCATGCGCTAGCAACAACGCCTTTAGGCAGAAGAGTCACGCCGACGCCCGCCGATACGCAGCTTATGATCGCATCGAGCGAGCCGAATTCCAGGGGTGTCGCCGTGACGATTCCCATATCCGCCAAAAAGGCTTCCAAGCGCTGACGGTAGGAGCAACCGATCCGAAAGACGACGGTTCTCAGGTCGGCGATGTCCGTCAGGCCTTCCAGTGTACGGATAGCAGGCGGCGTGATCAAAACCAGCTCTTCCTGGAACGCGACGTCCTGATCCAACTCGGGATGATCGACTGGGCCAGCGACGAAGGCTGCTTCCAGACGGTGATTAATGACATCGTCCAGCAGCTTTCGGGTCGTACCGGTACTGATGACGAGGCGGACCGCCGGATAGGCCTTCGCGAAATTGCTTAGCAATGGCGATAGCCGTAATGCGGTCGTCGTTTCGAGGCCGCCCAAGACGAGCGTGCCGCTCGGAACACCATCATCTCGCGCGGCGGCCTGCGCTTCAGCCATGAGACTGGTGAGACGTTCCGCGAAGGGAAGAAGACGCTGACCCGCCTGAGTCGTGGAGACACCACGGGCATGGCGCAGAAAGAGCACGACGCCCAATTCGCCCTCCAGCGCCCGAATTCGGGCCGTCACATTGGATTGGACAGTATGCAATTCTTGCGCGGCCCGGTTCATGCTCCCGTGCCGGGATACCGCCTCGAAGACCCGCAGGTCGGATATATCCATTCGGCCCTTCCCGTATATCTTAAAAAACGATAACTGATATCATATTAAATCAGTTTTACAGATTATAACAGCGTCATATTCTCTCGACATCAGAACAAGCGAGGGAATGTGAATGCCGGTCACCTCAACCCATCGGACAGGCGAAAATTCCGCCGCCTCCTCTGTAATCGTCTGGCGGGCGGTGCTGTCCGCATTCTGCGCCAGCCTGATCGGTATCGGGCTCGCGCGCTTTGCCTATACACCGCTGCTGCCGGCGATCATCGGCGACCATTGGTTCGCGGCCTCGGCAGCGGCTTATCTCGGCGCCGCGAATTTGGCGGGCTATCTCGCCGGCGCGCTCCTCGGCCGTCCGATCTCGGCTCGGATACCGCTTGTCATCGTACTGCGCCTGATGATGCTCCTAGCGACGGCGGCATTCTTCGCCTGTGCCTATCCAATCAATTTCACGTGGTTTTTCATCTGGCGCTTTGCGTCCGGTCTGGCGGGCGGCGCCTTGATGGTGCTCGCGGCACCCGCCGTCCTTCCACATGTACCTGCGCCACGCCGCGGGCTTGCCGGGGGCACCATCTTCATGGGCGTCGGCGCGGGCATCGCGGCGTCGGGCACCTTGGTGCCTCTCCTTCTGGAGCGAGGAATCCAGGAGACCTGGTTCGGTTTGGGCGGACTTGCGCTGTTCCTCACAGTCATCGCATGGCGGGGTTGGCCGAGCGAAACGGCCCCGGCATCGGTCCCCGCAGAGCGTCCTCACGCGCCCAAACTGGGATCGCTGCGGGCCCTTTATGTGGAATACGCCCTGAACGCCGCAGGCTGGGTTCCGCATATGATCTTTCTTGTCGATTTCGTGGCGCGCGGGATGGGCCAAGGCGTTCAGACCGGCTCGGAATATTGGGTCCTGTTCGGCTTCGGCGCCACGGTCGGCCCGCTTCTGGCGGGACACCTTGCAGACCGTGCCGGATTCGCAGCCGCCATCCGCTTGGCGTTCCTTCTCGAAGCCGGCGCGGTGGCCATTCCGGCACTGCGATTGGGACAGGCTTGGCTCATTCTTTCGAGCGTCGTGGTCGGTGCGTTTGTTACCGGTACCGTCCCGCTAATCCTCGGTAGGATCTGCGAACTGCTGCCGCACCACCCGGCGCAGCAAAAGGCGGCATGGAGTGTTGCGACCGT
The DNA here is from genome assembly GCA_963821875.1 of uncultured Alphaproteobacteria bacterium. Taxonomy (GTDB): domain Bacteria; phylum Pseudomonadota; class Alphaproteobacteria; order CAVTAV01; family CAVTAV01; genus CAVTAV01. The sequence continues at coordinate 1,959,911 of CAWGFE010000002.1, read as the reverse complement.
GTGCTTTGCGCTCTGCCAGGCGACCGCCGCCTACGGGCTTTCCTTCGTCTTCGCCGACAGCGGCGGCAACTACCGCCTTCTCTTCGTCATCGGCACAGCCGCGATGGTCACTGCCCTCGCGATCGATCTCATTGCCGCTGTGACGACCGCGCGCGCCAGATCTGCGCCATAATCATGCTCGGCAACCCGGCCGAAAAAAGTCGGCGTCGATCAGCGCCGATCCACCGCGTGATAGCGCGTGGCGACTTGCTTCCAGTCGATGTGATCCAGGAAACGCGCGATGAACGTCTCGCGGTCATGGTAATCCGTCGACCAGGCGTCGTCGGCGACATTGCAGACGACCAGTGGATTGGTCCCCACCATGCCGCCCGCGTCCGCGAGACCGAGCGGGAGATTGTGCCAGCGGTCGTCATAAGGGTCATAGACCAGAACCGCCCAGGCGTCGGCCACGCGGGCACAGGCCGCGAAGTCTTCGCGCCACGTCTCCAGCGTCCCCATATGCTCCGTCATGTTGCCGCGAACATAGCGTGACGGTTTTTGTTTCTCGCCCGTCAGGGTGCGGAAATAGAATTCGTGAAGCAGCACGGCGTTTGCCGCGCTGATCTGCTGGGTCCGGACCGCCCGGTAATTCTCGGCGTGAGACGCGTCGCGGGAGATCTCCTGCAAGGCCTTTTCCGCCACCTTCAGCTTCCCGAAGGCAGCGCGATAGGTCTCGTATGTCCGCGCGAGCTGCGCCTTGGAGAGAAAGCCCGGGATCTCGGCGACCGGCAACGGCGCCAGCGTTCGCGGCTGAAAGCCCGGCATGCCTTTGAGAAGCCCCTCATAAGAAAGGCCCGTTTCCTTGGTAGCGGCCATGACCGTCCCTGCCCCACCAAGCGCCGAGACGCCGGCAAGCAATCCCGCGGCCTTGAGCGCCCGTCGCCGGCTTTCGTCGGTTCCCTGGCACAATGACTTCGATCTGTCGGGCATAGCGTCCTCCATCCCTGAGTCCAAGACGACCTTAACACCATGCGCCGGGCGGCTCGACTCCGCCACCGGAACCTGATCCCGAGCATTTGACTCCGCCCGTGCCGGAAGCGGTGCTATCCTCGGGCAGCTTTGGGGGTTAGCGCATGAAACGATTGACGCTGAGCCAGATCACCAATCTCGCGGAAATCGTCGGGACGATCGTGGCCGGGGATGCGGAGGCTTAGCGCGTCACATGTTTACGCCGAAGCGGCTCTGGAATCACCCGCACCTGGCCTCCCCCATCAAGGGGGAGGAGGCGATGGAGCGCTCCAAAGAAAGCCTTCCCCCTCGATGGGGGAAGGTTTGGATGGGGGTGATGTCCGCGCCGCTTCCAACGAATCCGGATATGCTTTTATGAAGCGCCACAACGGAGGCTGGAAATGAACGGCATTCACGACATGGGCGGGCTGACCAATTTCGGGCCGGTCCAGCCCGAAAAGAACGAGCCCGTCTTTCACGAGGACTGGGAGCGGCGCGTCTTCGCCATGAATATCGCGGCGATGGCCTTCGTCGGGCCGGTCGATCGCGTGCGCCATTCGATCGAGCGCATGGACGCCGTCGAATACCTCACGACGAGCTATTACGAACATTGGCTCGCCGCGATCACGACTCTGGCCAGGGAACTCGGCTACGTGAGTGAGGACGAGATAGAGACCGGCCGGATCATCCGCAATACGCCGCCGCCGCATCCGGCGCCCACGGCTGAAATGGTCGACGGCCTGATCCGGGGCGGCATGCCGGCGAACCGCGACGTCGAGGCCAAGCCCGCTTTCAAGATCGGCTCAAAGGTCCGGGCGCGAAATCTGGAGATAACCGGTCACACCCGGCTCGCCCGCTATGTCCGGGGCAAGGCCGGCACGGTCACCGCTTATCGCGGCTGTCATGTCTTTCCCGACACGGCCGCTCACGATCAGGGAGAAAACCCGCAGCCGCTCTATACCGTCAGATTCGAGGCGAGGGAGCTGTGGGGCGATAACGTGACGCGGCGCGACTGCGTTCATATCGATTTGTGGGAATCCTATCTGGAACCGTTGCAGGAGGCGGGAGAGTTATTATGAGCGACCACGAGCACGATCATTCTCACGACGCGCCGCCGAACCCCTATCACAGCAGTGATCGTCCCGAGGACCGTAACAAGGCGCTGACCGAGCGGGTGGAGAAGATCGAAGCGCTGCTGATCGAAAAAGGCCTCGTCGACCGGCAAGCGCTCGACCGGCTCGTCGACATTTACGAGAACGATCTCGGCCCGATGAACGGCGCCAGGGTCGTCGCCCGCGCCTGGACCGACCCGAACTACAAGCAGCGCCTGCTCGAGAACGGCACGGCCGCGATCGCCGAACTCGGCTTCGGCGGGTTGCAGGGAGAGCACATGGTCGTCGTGGAGAACACGCCCGAGGTGCACAATGTCGTCGTCTGCACCCTGTGCTCCTGCTATCCGTGGCCCGTCCTCGGCCTGCCGCCGGGCTGGTACAAGGACGCCGCCTACCGCTCGCGCATCGTCATCGATCCGCGCGGCGTGCTGGCCGATTTCGGCACCGAGATCGACGACGATGTCGAGATGCGCGTGTGGGACAGCAGCGCCGAAATCCGTTATCTCGTGCTTCCCGAGCGCCCCGCCGCCACGGAAGGTATGAGCGAGGATCAGCTCGCCGAACTGGTCGAGCGCGACGCCATGATCGGCGTGAAGAAGGTCGCCGTGTCATGAGCACGGACCGGCTGACCCGGCCGGACATCGCGGAAATGAACGGCGCCTCCGCCCTGCCCCGCAAGAGCGGCGAGCTGGTGTTTCACGACGACTGGGAACGCCGCGCCTTCGCGCTCGCCGTCGGCCTCGCCGAACAGGGCGAATTCGAATGGAGCGCCTTCCAGCAGCAACTGATCAAGGCGGTCGCGGAGGCGGAGCGGGACGATCCGTTTCATCCGAGCCGAGGCTATTACGAAAGCTGGCTGGTGGCGCTCGAGGCGGTCCTGGCGGAAGAGAAGATCCTGGGAGACCGTCGCGACTGAACATCCAGCCATCATCACTTCAGGGGGCGAAAATGAGCATTCTGTTGCGCGAGGCACGGCCGGAAGATGCGGCCGCCGTGGGAAGGATCATTCACGAGGCCTTCACGGCTGTTGCCGAGGGGCACGGGTTTCTCACGGACTTTCCCGACGCGGATATGCCCACAGGGCTGATGGGGCAGCTGGTCGAGCGCGACGACGTCTATGTCGTGGTGGCTGAATCCGATGGCAAGGTGATCGGCAGCAACGTGCTGTGGGAGAACAACCCCATCGCCGGCGTTGGGCCCATATCCGTCGATACGAAGACCCAGGGCGGTGCCGTCGGCAAGAAGCTGATGGAAGATGTGCTGCGGCGTGCGCGGGAGCGGAAGTTCGAGGGCGTCCGGCTTGTCCAGACACCGTTCAACTGCCTGACCATGGCGCTTTACACCAAGCTCGGCTTCGATGTGGTGGAACCACTCAGCGTTTTCCAGGGAACGGCGATCAAACAGACCATTCCGGGCCACGCCGTGCGCGCCGCGACAACGGCCGACATCGAGATCTGCGACGCACTGTGCACGCGGATTCACGGTCACAACCGGCATGGCGACCTGGCGGACGCCATCCAGCAGGGTACCGCCACCGTGGTTGAGCGGGATGGGCGCATGACGGGCTATGCCACCGTGATCGGCTATTTCGGGCACGCCGTCGCAGAGACCAATGACGACCTGAAGGCGCTCATCGCCGCCGCCCCGGAATTCGGCGGGCCCGGCTTCCACGTGCCGTCGAGGAACGCCGAACTGATGCGCTGGTGCCTCTCACAGGGTCTCAGGATCATGCATCCCATGACACTGATGAAGATGGGTCCTTATCGGGAGCCGGCTGGTCGTTTCGTACCATCCGTCATCTTCTGATCCGGGAACCGGGCACAGGACCAGCCGATAGGGGCAAATGACACTCAATTACGGTGACAGTGAATTACAGTGACAGTGCACTCAGTCCGGCTTTTGCGGCTTCAGGTTGACGCTTGCGGGGCTTTTAAAGCGATGACACGGCGTGCAAGACGGGCCAGATCTGAATCCGCCCCCGGTTCATAGGGGCCGTCGATTGCGTACGCCGTCAGCGTAATTTCGTAATTTCCTCGCACCGGAGCCATGGCGGCTCGATCCCGGTCCCGATACCACCGATCCGCATCCCCAGAAAAAGCTGGCGCACACGCCCGATGACCAGCAAAGTCGGGTTCACAACACCGCGCACCAATCGATCTATATGAGGGAGGTTTAGATATGCTGCTCGTCACCGGCGCGAATGGTCAACTGGCCGGCTGGGTTATCCGGAACCTGCTGGAGATGACCGACGCGAAGAACATCGCCGTTTGCTCGCGCACGACGGACTCGGCCTTTGCGGAGGAGTTGCGCGGGCGCGGGGTCGATGTGCGGGTCGGGGATTTCGACCGGCCCGAGACGCTGCCGCACGCGATGGCCGGGATCGACAAGGTGTTCATCATTCCGACCTATTCGCCCAATGACGTGCGGCTGTCGCAGAATCTCAACGCGCTCGTGGCCGCCAAGGAGGCGGGCGTTGGGCACGTCGTCTATCCGAGCTTCCTGAACGCGAACCCGAACTCGCTCGCGGAGCACAGCCTGCAGGTCCATTACCCGACCGAACAGGCGATCCTCGAATCCGGTCTGACCTACACCATCCTGCGGCATTCCCTTTATGCCGACATCACGGTCACCGATATCGACGACACGCTGGCCAAGGGCGCCTTCCGGCGGCCCGGGGGCAAGTCGGCCTGCGCCTATGTCGCGCGCGAGGATCTCGGCCGCTCGGCCGCCACCGTCATGATCAAGCGTGGTCACGAGAACAAAATCTACACCGAGACCATGACCCGGACCTATTCAGGCGACGATGTCGCCGCGCTGATGTCGGAGGTGTTCGAAAAACCGATCCGCTACGAGGCCGTCGCCGCCAGGGACTGGGCCGACTACATGACCCGCGAATGGGGCGTGCCCGCGGAGCTCGCCAAAAGCTCGATCGGCACGATGCGGGCCGTGGAGACCGGCGAGTTCGATATCGTCACCAATGACTATCAAACCATCGTCGGCCACCCGCCGCGCGATTTCCGCCAGTTTCTGGTGGATTTCAAGGCAAGCCGGTCTTAGCGCCCGCCCCGCGCTTTTCACTATCTATAGACCAGTCGACGGATTAAATTCGTGATCCCCGGCCGGCTGCCTCCGCGTCAGTCATCGGGGCATCGGTAGCTCGTGCGTATCCAGGATCGTCGATATCGATAACGCCAGTGGGGAGGATCACGCATGGCTCAGAATCCCGTCGAACAAGTTCTGCAGGTTGCGACCGGCTATATGGCCTCGGCATCTCTGTATGTCGCGCTCAGCCTGAACGTTCCCGATCATCTGACCGGCGGGCCAAAATCGGCGGCGGATCTTGCGAAAGCCACCGGCGCCAATGAGGACGCCCTCAATCGTATCCTTCGCCTGCTCGCAAGCCTCGGCGTGTTCGAGCAGGTCAAACCCGGGACCTACGGCCTGACGCCGGGCTCGGAACTGTTGCGAAAGGACGCACCGGGCTCGCTGCGCGGCATTGGGATCTTTCTGCCCGATCCGCTGCATTTGCGCATTTACGCCAATCTGATGCACTCGGCCATGACGGGCGAATCCGCCGGCGAGAAGACGGTCGGCATGCCGCTGTTCGATTATTTCACCAAGCATCCCGACTACTCGGAGATATTCAACGACGCGATGACGTCGATGAGCGCACCCGTCGCGGGCGCCGCGGTGGAGGCATACGACTTCGGCCAATTCGGCACGATCGTCGATGTGGCGGGCGGTCACGGCGAGGTCCTGACGACCATCCTGAAGGCCTTCCCGAACACGAAAGGCGTCCTGGCGGACGTCGGTCATGTGGTCGAGGGCGCGAAGCCGCGGATCGCGAGCGCCGGTCTGGCGGATCGTTGCGAGGCGGTCGAATGTGATTTCTTCAAATCCGTGCCGCCCGGCGGCGACGCTTATGTCATGAAGCACATCATCCACGACTGGGACGACGAGCGCGCCGCCCGGATCCTCAAAAACATCCATGAAGCGATGGGCGACAAACCCGGCACGGTGATCCTGATGGAATCCGTCGTCCCGACCGGGCCGGAACCCGATCTCGGCAAGTTCATCGACATCGAGATGCTCGCCTTGCCGGGCGGACGGGAACGTACGGCCGAGGAGTTCCGTGCGCTGGTCGAGAGCTGCGGTTTCGAGTTGACCAGGGTCGTGCCGACGAAATCCGCGCTGTCCCTGGTCGAAGCGGTGCGGAAATAGCGATGCGTACGGCGGCGCACACCGGTCATTGAGCCAAATCAACGCCCGCGCGGCGGCGCCGGGTAGCCTTGTTATCCAGGTCATCTGGAAAGGCTCACGATCATGGCTCACTATCCCGATACGCCCGGCTTTACGGGTGTCCTCCGTCCGATCCGGCTCGAAGGCGATATCTGCGATCTGGAGGTCGACGGGGAAATCCCGTCCTCGCTGAACGGCACGTTCCACCGGGTGCACCCGGACGCGCAGTTCCCGCCGAAATTCGAGAACGACCAGTTCTTCAACGGCGACGGGATGATCAGCCTATTCCGCTTCCATGACGGCAAGGTGGATTTCAGGCAGCGCTACGCCCGGACGGACAAGTGGAAGGTCGAGCGCGAGGCCGGCAAGTCGCTGTTCGGCGCGTATCGCAATCCGCTGACCGACGACGAGAGCGTCAAGGGCATGATCCGCGGCACGGCCAATACCAATGTGATGGTTCATGCCGGCAAGCTCTATGCCATGAAGGAGGACAGCCCCTGCCTGATCATGGATCCGCTGACGCTGGAGACCGAAGGCTACACGAAGTTCCACGGCAAGCTGAAGAACCAGACCTTTTCCGCCCATGGCAAGATCGATCCCGTCACGGGCAATTTCTGTAATCACGGCTATGCCGCGACCGGCCTGCTGACGCGCGATTGCAGCTATTTCGAGATCGATCCCGAGGGCAACCTGCTGTTCGAGACCGAGTTCGAGGTGCCCTATTACTGCATGATGCACGACTTCGGGCTGACCGAGCATTACGCCCTCTATCATCTCGTGCCGATCACCTCGAACTGGGACCGCCTCAAGGCCAACCAGCCGCATTTCGGCTTCGACACCACCCTGCCGGTCTATCTCGGCGTGGTGCCGCGCGGCCCCGGCGTAACCAACAAGGACGTGCGCTGGTTCAAGGGTCCCCGGACCGTCTTCGCCAGCCATGTGATGAACGCCTTCGAGGACGGCTCGAAGATCCATTTCGATACGCCGCAGGCGGAAAACAATTCCTTCCCGTTCTTCCCGGATATCCACGGCGCCCCGTTCGATCCGGTCGCGGCGCTGCCCTATCTCCACCGCTGGACGGTCGATCTGGGCTCCAACAGCGAGGACTTCGCCTCGGTCGAGAAGCTCAGCGACTGGATCGACGAGTTCCCTCGGCTGGACGAGCGCTATGTCGGCCAACCCTACCGCCATGGCTGGATGCTGGTGATGGATCCCGACAAGCCGATGGATTTCGAGCGCGGCCGCGCTTCCGGCTTCAAGATGAACAAGATCGGCCATATCGACCACACCACCGGCAAGCAGGACAGCTGGTGGTGCGGCGCGGAATCGATCATTCAGGAGCCCTGCTTCATCCCGCGCAAGGCGGACAGCCCCGAAGGCGACGGCTATATCGTGGCGCTCGTGGACAATCTGATCACGAATTACTCCGATCTCGTGATCCTGGACGCGCAGAAAATGGCGGACGGGCCGATCGGGCGGGCCAAGCTGCCCTTCCGCATGCGCTCCGGCCTGCACGGCAACTGGGCGGACGCGTCCAAGCTCGCGGCCTGACGCGGAGCAAGCGCCGGCGGCTGCCCCTCAGACCGCCCGGCTCTTGCCCTTCCAGAACGGCTCGCGGATCTTCCGTTTGAGCACCTTGCCGGCGGGCGTGCGCGGCAGCTCGGTCACGACGTCGAAACTTTTCGGCACCTTGAACCGCGCGAGAGTTCTTGCGGCAATGCTCCTTCAGGTCCTCTTCGTCGAAATCGGCGCCCGGCTTGAGCTGAACGACCGCCTTCAGGGCCTCGCCCCATTTCTCGTCGGGCACGCCGATCACGGCGCAGTCCTGGATCGAGATATGGGCCAGCACCACGCTTTCGATCTCTGAGGGGTAAACATTGAACCCGCCGGAGATCACCATGTCCTTCTTGCGGTCGACGATATAGACGTAGCCTTCGGCATCCTTGCGGCCGATATCGCCGGTATGGTGCCAACCGAAGGCCTGCACCCGCGCCGTTTCTTCCGGATTCTTGTAATAGCCCGGGAAGACGGAGGTCGAGCGAATGACGATCTCGCCCAGACTGTCGGGCGGTAGGATATTGCCCTCGTCGTCCATGATCTCGACCCGCGCGAACAGCGTTTCCCGACCGCAGGACGCGAGCTTCGCGTCGTCGCCCGCATCATAAAAGCGCTTGTGATCCTCGGCCGACAGCCAGGTGATGTTGATGCCGGTCTCGGTCTGGCCGTAGCCCTGATACATGATCGGCCCGAACACCTCGATGGCCTCCTTGATCTTGTCCACGGCCATCGGGGCGGCGGTGTAGATGAAATATCTGAGCGAGGAGTAGTCGCGCCGCCGGATATCCGGCCGGGCCAGCAGCACGTAAATCGCGGTCGGCGGCAGAAACAGATGGGTCACACCGTGCTGCTCGACCGCATCCAGCACCCTGTCCCCGTCGAAACCCGGCAGGATTACATGGGTCGCGCCCATCGGCATCATCGTCATCGCCTGCCCGCCGGCCGCGTGGGTCATCGGGCCGACCACGAGATTGATGGCGTGGTCCATCTCGAGCAGATGGTGGGTGATGCCGGTCATGATCTCCCAGCCCCGCTGCGTCACCTGAACGCCCTTCGGCTTTCCCGTGGTGCCGCCGGAGGACAGCATGATCACCAGATCGTCCGGTCCGCGCGGCACGTCCTCCGAGATCTCCGGCAGGCCGTCGATCCAGGAGTTCGAGGCCCGGATATCCGGCGACCTGTCCGTCGATGCAGATCGCCCATTTGACCGTCGGGCAATTCGCCATAATTTCGCCGATGGCGTCTTCGAACTCCGCGCTGAAAAACAGTAGATCGGCGTCGACATTGTTCAGAACATAGATCGTCTCGGAGATCGCGTTGCGGGCGTTGACCGTGGTCCAGACCCCGCCGGCGCGCACCAGGCCGATCAGGCATTCGAAGGCGACGGCCGAGTTGCCGCTGTAGACGGCGGCCTTGGTGCCGGGCGGAATGCCGTCGCGCTTGAAGGCATTGGCGATCTGATGGGACCGCGCCTGAACCTGCGCGTAGGTGCGCGTCCCGTAATCATCGATCAGACACGCCCGGTCGGGAAACCGGTTCGCTCCCCGATCGAAGAAATCGATCATCAACATCGCTGCGTCCGTGCTCCCCCACCAGAGACCCGCAGGAAACGCGCGTACTGCCGCGCGTTCGGCTTGCCTCCCGAACAGACCGCGGCTTAGCCTTCTTGTCCAGCGCCGCCGGTCCGCCCGGAACGTAACCGACGTTACAACAAAAGCGGAAACGCCGACCAGCGCTTTAGGGGAGATCGAATAGCGATGCGGGCCATTTTATGCCACGCCCATGGCGGGCCGGAAAATCTGACATTGGACGATGTGCCGGATCCGGTCCCGGGGCCCGGCGAGATCGTGATCCGCATCGCCGCCGCCGGCGTAAACTTCGCCGATCTCCTCATGATCAGCGGGAAATATTATCTCCGGCCGCCCCTGCCCTTTCGCACCGGATTCGAGGGCGCGGGAACGATTTCGGCCATCGGAGCGGGCGTGACCGGCTGGACCATGGGCGACCGCGTCTTTCTCGCAAGGCCCGGCTGCTTCGCCGACTATGTCGCCGTGAAGGCCAAACACGTCCTGCCGATTCCGGACGGCTTCACGATGGTCCAGGCCGCCGGGCTGATCATCGGCTACGGCACCGCGCTCTATGCGTTCAAATACCGGGGCAAGGTGCAACCCGGTGAAACCGTGTTCATCAGCGGCGCGGGCGGGGGCGTCGGGACGGCGGCGATCGAGGTCGCGAAACGGCTTGGCGCGGTGGTCGTCGCCGGGGCGGGATCGCCCGAAAAACTGGCGGTTTGCGCCACCCATGGGGCCGATCATCTCGTCAATTACCGGACGGAAAATATCCGCGACCGGATCAAATCCCTGACCGGCGGGAAGGGCTACGACCTTTTCTTCGACTGCGTGGGTGGCGCGGTGTTCGACGCGGCGCTCAGGGCGTCCGCTCCCAAAGCCCGCCTCCTGATCGTCGGCTTTGCGGGCGGCACGGCGCCCTCAATCCCCGCCGACTATCTGCTCGCCAAAAACCTGAGCGTTCTGCCGGTGGCTTCCGGCGTCGATTTCGCCGAATTCACCGGCATTGGCCCGGGACGTCATCGCCAATATCGGCGAGATGCACCGAAAAACACCATTCAAGCCGGAAATCGCCGCCGAATATCCGCTGGAAGAAACGGCCAAGGCCTTGCAGCGCCTCGCCGCGCGCAACGTCACCGGAAAACTGATCGTGGTGACCGGCTACAACCCCGACCGACCGGATAATGGAATTCTTTTCTAGTATTATCCGTCAATATATTAACGGATAAACAAGACAGTTTTAGTATGTATCACCTAGTTCCGGTTCGTTTGAAATTATCTCCGTAATGCGGCCTGCCACGCAAAACACATCGCTCGGCTCGAGCAGAGCAAAATGCGATCGCCTCATCGCCGCCGCCATTCTGCTGACATGGGCGGCGATCGGAACTCGGTGTCGGCTTCCGCATGTATGCGACACATGTAGCGGACAATTTCGAGCTAAAGTCCGAGAAGCAGCTTCTCCGCAACAGCCTGAAGCTCAGCCGCCAGAACATGGAGGAGCATCTCAAATCGATCACGATCCGGGACGAGGCGGTCGAGAAGATAGACAATGCGCCCGACCCGACATTTATCGATGAAAATGTCGGCAAATGGCTCGCCGACTATATGGGAATACCGATTTCCATGGTCGTCGACCCGGCGAACCGCGTGTCCTATTACTACGATCACGGCGAAAGGCGCCCCCCCGCGGAAGCCAGCCAATGGTTCGAAGAAGCCTCCCGACTGATCGACAAGGTTCGACAGCGGGAAAAAGCCGGCGATTACGTGCTTATCAGGAACGGCGACGCCTTCAAGCCCCGGATCGAAGTCGCTTTCGACGAAGCCCATGGTTCCGTGGCGTTGATCGGCGTTTCGACCATCGTTCCCGATTTCGCCAGAGTGATCCCCAAGCCGGGACCTTCCGCCCTCATCGTGACGATTGAGCCGCTCGCGGACGGCCTCCTTCGGTCCATCGCGCGCAATACGTTGCTCGACAATGTCAGATTTGCGATGGAGCCGCCAACACCCGACACGCCGCATATCGATATCGCGCCCCATTCGGGCCTGGAGACCATCGGCAAACACAGCGAAGGCGTCATCCTGTGGGACCCGAAACTGCCGGGAGACGCCGTTGCCAAGGCCCTCTGGGAGCCGGCCATCGCCGCGCTGGTGATCATGCTGATCGCCTCGCTGATCATCTACCGCGCGACGCGCAAGCTGAACCAGGAAATCCTCACCTCTCAGGCGCGCGCCGTCATCATGGCGCGTCAGGACCAGTTGACCAGCCTGCCGAACCGCGTGGGCTTTACCGAACGGCTAAATCAGGAGCTGGCGGGGCGGGGCGCCGATCAGGACGCCGCCCTGCTGTATCTCGACGTCAATCACCTCAAGGAAATCAACGATTCGATGGGTTATGGCGCCGGCGACGCCTTGCTGGTCGAGGTGGGCGAACGCCTCAAGCGCGCGGTCGGCGAGCGGGGCTTCGCGGCGCGTCTGGGCGGCGACGAATTCGCAATCTATGTGACGGATGTCGCCGGCGCGGACGTCGACGACGTCATCAAGGACCTGCAAAAGGCCCTCGAGCGTCCGGTCACCCTTCTCGGCGCGGTGACGCATATAACCGCGTCCATCGGTGTTGCCCAAGTCGAAAAATCGATCGATACCGAGGCGGACATTACCCGGCGCGCGGATCTGGCACTGAACAAGGCGCGGTCCCTCCCCAAGGGAACGGTGATTCATTATTCGGACACGCTCGATCAGACCGTGCAGATGGTGACGCAACTCTCGCACGACATCGAGACGAGTCTTCGAACCGAGGACTTCTTCCTGCTATATCAACCCCTGATCAGCGCCGACACCATGCTGGTGAAAGGCGTGGAGGCCCTGATCCGGTGGAACCACCCGATCAAGGGACTGATCTCACCGGGCATCTTCATTCCCGCCGCCGAGAACACCGGCCTGATCCGCGATCTCAGCGTCTGGGTGATGCGCCGCGCCTTCGAGGATTCCAAGAAATGGCCCGGGGTCGCCGTCTCGATCAATATCTCGCCCAACCACATGAAGCATCCCGACTTCCTCAGCGACGTGAAGAGCGCGCTGGCCGCGACCGACGCCAATCCCCGCATGATCAATCTCGAAATCACGGAAGGCGTCCTGCTCGAGGATTCGGATAATATGCGCAACCAGCTGGCCGACCTGCGCCAGTTGGGCTGCAAGATCGTACTGGACGATTTCGGCACCGGCTATTCCAGCCTGGACTATCTGCATCGCTACAGTTTCGACCGAATCAAGATCGACAAGAGCTTCGTGCAGGGCGTCGACAATTCCTTCCAAGCGCCGGCGATCATACAGGCGGTGATCAGTCTGTCGCATATGTCGGGCGCCGATGTGGTGGCCGAAGGCGTCGAAACGCAGGAGCAGTTCGAATTCCTCAAGGAGGCCGGTTGCGACCTCATTCAGGGCTTCTATTTCTTCGAGGCCCTGCCCGCCGAAGACATCGTCGAGCTCACCCAGGGCAAGGAGGCCCGCCAAGTCGCTTGAGGCGGGCGGCGCGCGACCGTATGGTCACGTCCCATCATTCGGGACACCGCCCTTGCCGCAAAAGAACAAAGCCGCCGCCTCACCGCTCTGGCTCTTCCTCACCGAGCCGGGACTGGCGCGTCTGCTCACGCTCGAGCTGAAATTCCGCAAGATCATCGCCCAGAAGGCCCGGCCGAAGACGCTGTTCCTGCGCAATTACGACCTGCTGGTCCTGCCGGACTCCCAGATCACCAGCAAACAGGTCAACACGCGGCTCGCCCTGCATGTGATGGCCTGCCCGGTCTTCGGTCGGTTCAAGATCTCGCACGCACAGCTCGACGGGCTGGCGGAGGCCTGGCGGCGCGCTCATCCCGACGGCCTCGTCGCCTCGATCGCCGGAAACACCTTCCAGAAACAGGACCTGTTGCGCTGGGTTTCGAAGGAGCTCGGCGCGCGCGGCGTGACCGTGCCGCTCGGGGAGTCCTCGAAGAAGCCGGTCTGGTTTCTCGCGGTCGACGAGAGCTATTATTTCGGCCTGCCGCGCTTCAACTATCACGATGCCGCAGGCCGCGCCCGGCCGACCGACCGCGCGGGCAGCCTGCCGCCGGTGATCGCCGCCGCGATGGCGTTCGCCGCCAAGCCGGGCCGGCATGACGTCGTGTGGGACCCGGTGACGGGCACGGGCACGGTGCTGCGCGAAGCCGCCGCGCTGATGGCGGACGCCGAATTCATCGGCAGCGACATCGACCCGAAGGCCCTCGCCATCGCGCGCGCGGCGCTCGGCAAACACAAGAATATCCGGCTGATCGACGGCGACTCCACCAGTCTCGACCCCGGCCGCACGGACCTGACGCTCACCCTCGCCAACCTGCCCTTCGGCAAGCAGTTCCAGCCGGATGGCGGCACGGAACCGCTTTACGAAGCGCTGCTGCGCCAGAGCCTGAAACTGGCCGCGCCGAACTGGCGCGCGGTGCTGCTCACCAGCGACCATGCGGCGCTGCGTCAGGCGATCAACGCGGTCGGCGGCTTGACTCTGGAAAAGATCGCGGGCCTGCGCACGCGGGGGCAAGCGGCGGATATCTGGCTGGTCACGCGATCTCGGTAAGCGCGCTCGCGCCGCCCCGGCTTTGCGCCTTCTCGCGCAGGCCCACGATTCCCATGGCTTCCTCGAAGGCGCGGCGGATTTCGGGGGGCTGGCCGGCGAGGAAGGCGAAGTCCATCAGGGAGGCGCGGGTGAAGCGGTTGGCCATCAGTTCCTCGAGCGTCGGGCCTTCGATATTCGCCTGCCGGTTCTGGCCGGGCAGCTCCACGGCCTGGTTCAGCGCCGGATCGCGGATCAGACCGCTCGGATCCTTGCCGTGTTTGATCGCGTCGATATCCCGCAGGAACCGCTGGCGCATCATCATGACGCCGCGGTCGCTCATGCCCGGGTTCTCCTTCGTGCGGTCGGCGATGCGGCCCTGGCCGACCCAGGCGATGATGTCCTGATTGATGACATGGCTGGTGATCCAGTTGCCCCTCTCGTCCTTGATCGGGGCAACCCAGTGCGGGATCGCATTCTGCTCGAACGGCTCCATGCCGCGCGGCACCCGGTTGAACGCCCAGACGACCGTCAGCGTGTTCTCGTCGTCCACCGGCACGCGCCACTCGAAATGGCTGCCGAGATAGAAGCCGTTCGGCCACAGCGCCACGCGCCCGACGGTCCATTGCGCATCCGTCTCGTCGAAGCCCTCGCGGACGCGCTTATAGATGAGCCCGTAGTCGAACTCCTCGAATTTGAGCTTGAGATGTTTGGGCCCGTAAGGCCCGTCGTCGCCGTTCAGCCGCCGGGTCCAGTTCTCGTGCATCCATTCGAAATGCACCGGATCGATGGAGTTCTCCTGACATTGCAGCCAGTTGCAGGGCGTGTCGGCGAACACGATCTGGCGGAAGCCGTTCGTCCAGGTGAAGATCTCCCATGTCGGCACCAGCGGCGCGGGCGCGGGCCCGAGATAGGCCCAGAGAAGCCCCGCCTTCTCCTCGACCGGATAGGCGGCGGCGGTCACCTTGTCGCGGAAATGCCGGTCGGGATGCGCCGTATCCTCGAAGGGCTGCTCCAGGCACTGGCCGTCGGCGCCGAACATCCAGCCGTGGTAATGGCAGCGGATGCCGCAAGTCTCGACGATGCCATGGGCGAGATCCGCGCGCCGGTGCGGGCAGTGCCGCTCGATCAGCCCGTAATTCCCCGACAGGTCCTTGTAGAGCACCAGATCCTCGCCCAGCAGCCGCACCGGCTTGGTCGAGCGCGTGTCGAATTCGGTCGCCGCGCCGATCGGATGCCAGTAGCGCCGGAGCAATTCGCCCATCGGCGTCCCCGGCCCGACCCGCGTGAACAATTCGTTCTGCTCTTTGGTCATCATGGCTTCTTCCCCTATCGCTCCGCATTTTTTCATGCGTAGCAGGATACGCCAAGTGTTGAAAATGCAATTTAGCCCGGCGATCTCCACGCCCGCCCGGATTCACCCCTCGTCATCGCGCCATACGCCCCCTAAGATCGCGCCGAACCCGCTCACGCCAGAAGGACCCGCGACCGACATGACGGAAACCAGGGATATGACCCGCGAGAAAGTGGCCGAATTCATCGAGCAGCGCTACGGCGAGACGCTGGCGATTCCGCCGGATCTGATGAATCCGGTACTGCCGGTTCTGCTCTCCCATCGCTCGGTGCGGGCCTATCGGGACAAGCCGGTGCCGGACGGGCTTCTGGAGACCATCGTGGCGGCGGGCCAGTCGGCCTCCACCTCCTCCAACCTCCAGCTCTGGAGCGTCGTGGCGATTGAGGACAAGGCCCGCAAGGAGCGCCTGTCGGAGCTGTGCGGCGGCCAGAAACACATCCGCGACTGCCCGCTCTTCCTCGTCTGGCTGGCGGACGGCTCCCGCATCGCGCGCGCGGCGGAGCTACAGGGTGTGAAGGCGGAGGGGCTGGATTACGTCGAGGCGGTGATGCTGGCCGTGGTCGACGCCGCGCTCGCCGCCCAGAACGCCGTGGTGGCGATGGAAAGCCAGGGCCTCGGCATCGTCTATATCGGCGGCATCCGCAACAACATGGACAAGGTGGCGGAGGAATTGAAACTGCCGCCCTATGTCTTCCCGTGCTTCGGCATGTGCGTCGGCTGGCCGAGCGAGAGCGTGACCGCCAAGGTCAAGCCCCGCCTGCCCCAGCCCGCCGTGCTCCACCGCGAGACCTACACCGTCGCGCAGGAAGCCGCCCCCATCGCCGCCTACGACGCCACCCTCACCGACTTCCAGGAACGCGTCGGCATGAAGCCCGTCGGCTGGCAACCCACCATCGTGCGGCGCATGCAAACGCCCGAAGCCCTCACCGGCCGCCACCGGCTGCGGGACATCATGGAGAAGATGGGCTTCCTGATGAAGTGAGCAGGGCCGATCAGATGAGGCAGGCCGCGCCGCCGCATCGCCCGGATCAGGAGGCGCCCGGACTCGGCTTGCACTCCATGATCTCCACGGAGTTCTCCCGGGAAGATGGCGAAATGCGGGTGTCCCTCGAAAAGCCGGGCCGCCGCGTCGTGCAACTCCGCCTCGACGATCACATAGGCCGCGACCCTGTTGTGAATGTCGGTCACGCCGTCGCGGCCGACTCTCTTCGTCGTGCCGAGCGGGCCGCCGCTATCGATGATCCGGGCGGCATGCTGTCGCATCCACGCCGTCCATGCCGCCATGCCGGCCGCGATCGTGTCTTCGGAAACGGCTGATGGACGCCCTCTCTTCCGGCGACGCCGATCCCATATAAAGCGCCAAAAACTTCGCCATCTCTGTCCCTCCTGCCCTGCCAACGACGACTCCTGACCACAGGATACCGGGTTGACCGCGCCCGGCAAGAACGGCGGCCTCACACCCTCTCGAACAAAATCACCGGATCGTCGCGGTAGGTCGCGCGGGCGGTCTCGCGGTAGCCGAAGCGCGCGGCCAGTTTCAGCGACGGCACATTGGCGGGATGGACCATGCAGACCGTGCGCTGCGGCCCGTGCTCCGCGTCGAACCAGGCGAAGGCCGCCGTCATCGCTTCGCGCGCGATCCCGAGGCCCCGGAGCTTCCGCGCGATCTTCCACGTCGCCTCCGGCGCCGCGTCGAACCCGGCCGCACCGCCCCGCGCCCCGGCGATCTCCCGGTGCATATGCAACAGCCCCACCTCGCCGACAAGCGCCGAGGACGCCCGCTCGATCACCAGAAACGGCCCGAACCCGAAAACCTCCCAATGCCCGATATTGCGCAACACCCGCCGCCACACCTCCTCCGGCTTCGATGCCGGCAAAGCCGGCACGCCCGCGACGTCCGACGGCTCGTCCGGCCACAAGGCCCGGTAGTCGTCATAGTCGTCGATGGAAGGGCGGCGGAGCAGGAGACGGTCGGTTTCGAGGATCATGGGGAGGTTATAACGCGCGACCGGTACGAAGGTTGCGTGCGTTCCGAACCTGACATACCGGGAACAAAAAAAGAACAAGTAACTCGTCTACTGCGTGCAGCATGTGTTATATTGATCTACTTCGACGGTTCGCTCACTCATTCCTTCTGCATTACCGAGCTCGTAAAGCACTTTCGGGAAAGATGTGCCTCAGGATGTGCTCCAGAATAGATCGGGCTCTATAACTTTTCGTCATTGACGACCTTCCAAATGGCTACGATAAATCAAGATATCTCGAAAGTCGCCTAATCGATGCATATTCTGTCGTACGAGGAAATGGAAGGGATCACAAGAGGAACACTATTTGGCCATCTTGGACTTCGAAAAGCATTTCGCACGAAAAGGTCTCCGATCTTTACATGGAGGAGTTCGCATCGTCTTCCGCCGCGATCTGCGGCGAACCCGTGTCGACGAACAGTTAGAATTACGGAACGGCATGTCGAAGAATCATCAGTAGCGCCGTCCACGCGCGGCGCTGTCTATAAGGTCTGATCAACCATTGTAACGACAAGATCCTTCGAGACCTTGATGGAACTGGTGCGACAACAAATTGAAGCGTTTTCGATCAGCGGGACAGCCAACTGAGCTACACTCGAAACCTCACAAACTCTACGTTGCGACAATGCTCGCTCGTAACGTGATGGTTCAAGAATTTATCAACCCGCGGACCGTCGGGAAATCTCCCGAACAACGACGCTATCTACGCGACAACGGAAAGCCACCACAGTCAATCCAAATAGGCATAGGCCGCTACATAGGGAATGAACTCTGGCCGTCCAATCGGAACCATTCTGGGATGTCGCGCTAAGCCACCAATAGCCGGTGGCGATGACGGATCGCCTATCACCTACGACACGCAGACTACGGCGTATATACTCGGCCATCTTTTCTTTTATAGCTTCAGCTCCACGGTTCTTCCCGTCCACGATTATTCTCGCCGTTCGAGCAGATAGCGGCTGATTTCAAGATCTGGCCAATAAAAAATCCCACTATTCGGGGTGGCGCTCCTCCTCGCTGGAGTCACTGATCTCGATGCTATGCAAATTGCAAGTTGGCTGAAAAACATCACCGACATATCCGCCTTTAAAGCTTCCAGCTGTTCTTTCATCGGCCTAGGATTTCCCCTTGACTTTAGGATAATGTTCCTGTTATGTTCTCCGCCTCGTTTCCGGTGATCGCGACATCGGGAGGAGCCGGTGGGAAGAGGGGTTCGCCTCTCGAGACCACACAGCGACCGGTGCGGGAGCCCCGGGTAAAAGTCGGGTCCCGCTGCGAAAGGTATCAGTGTGCCAGCCGACGCCGCCCGTCGTCCTTCGGGGTGGGCGGATAGGTCACCGGCACACATAATCTCGACGCTTATTTGCTGCTTTTCCTGAGTAACCGAACAAGCCGTCGAGCCCGGGCACAAGAGGCGACACCCCCGTACCGGTCGTCCGCTTCCTTCTCTCACACCCCTGCCCCGCGCGGGCGGGCGGTTTCGCGTGTCCGAACTCTCCCCGTCAGATCCCTGAGCGGCATGATCACGTCGAGGATTTCGACCTCGGGCTGGCCGACGACCTTGTAGGCGGCGGGAATGCCGGCGGCGAGGTCGGACTGGCGGTAGGCGTCCATCGCTTGCCGGCTGTCCCAGACATAGATGCCGGCATAGGAATTGGGCTCGTTCAGGGTGACGTAATATTTCTGCACCAGCCCCGGAACGTCCAGAAAGTCCGGCTTGCGCTCGTTCGCGACCTTGAGGACCTCGTCCCGCGACAGGGCGGATTTGAACTTGATCATATGGATTAACATGGCGGCATCCCCTCCTGCATCTGTGCCATGCACCGAGCATAGCCGATCGTCCGGCGCCCGTCCCGCGCCGGCCGGTCTCACGTCTTGCCGGCGGCGGCCGCGAAGATTTTCGCGAAGCCCTCGATCATCTGCTCGTCGGTGTAGATCAGCGGGTCGTCCAGGCTTTCGACCATGCCCTTCATGGTCAGCATGCCGAGCGCCGAGAGATAGGCGAGGAAGGCCATGAGGCGCGGCTCGACCACCGGTTTGCGCGCGCCCTTGTCTTGGCCCGCGCCCTTTCCCGGCTTGTCCGCATCCTCGGAAAGCTTCTTCGCCGCGCCCGCGAACCAGAGATTGTTCAGCGGCCGGATGCGCGCGAACTGCTCCTCGTCGAAATGGACCGAGCCGGGACTCGCCACCTGGCCCTGCAGGAAAGCGAGGCGGAAATCCTCCAGCCGCGGCGCGAATTCCATCACCGACCGGCGGATCAGGGCGCCGATCGCGTCCGGGCCGTCCTCCGCCTCCTCGACCGCGTCGTGCACCGCCTGCGCATGGGACTGCAACACGCCGTACATGAGCTCGAACAGCAGCGCGTCCTTCGACGGGAAGTAATAATAGAGCGCCGTCTTGGTGACGCCGACTTCCTTGGCGACGGCATCCACCGTCATCCCGCCGACGCCCTTTTTCAGCAGCACGCTGCGCGCGGCCTCGAGAATCTCCTCGCGGGAGCGGTCGCGGCGGCGCTGGCGGCGGGCGAGTCGCTTTTCTTCCTGTGCCTTCTGTTCGGGCGTGAGGCGGCGTTTGGCTGGAGGCATGCGTGTTTCCGGGCTTGGGATTCCTTCATTTTTTCTGCCACAGGAAAACAATTTTGTCCATAGGTTGACAATTTGACCACCGTTCAATAAATTGCCCGCCAGTTAGCAACGCCGACGCCGAGGGGATCGTCATGAACACGCTCACGCTGCAAAACCCGCTCTTCGCCACCTACGCCATCGCCGCCACGCTCATGATCCTGAAGGTCGTGAGCATGTCGTGGCTGACGGTTATCCGCATGATGTCGGAGAGTGCCGGCTTCCGCGCGCCGGAAGATCTCAAGAAGACGCCGCTCAACCGGGCGCCGGACCCGCAGCAGCTTCAGCCGAACGAGCGCGTCGAACGCGTCCGGCGCATCATGATGAACGATCTGGAAAACGTGCCGTTCTTCCTGGCCGCCGGATTTCTGTTCATCCTGACCGACCCGTCGCTAAGCCTCGCGCAGTGGCTGCTCTACGGCTATGTCGTCTCGCGGCTGCTGCATTTCGCCGCCTATTTCACCGGCCAGATCCACGACATCCGCGCAACCTTCTGGACCGTCGGCTCGGTGATCATCATCTATATGACCGGCGCCGTCCTCGTCGCCGCGCTGAGCCATTGAGGCCGGCTTAACGCGCCCCTACTCCTTCACCGCCTTGCCGTAGAAATCCGCCAGCACGACGATGTCGTCATAGGCGCGGCCCTGGCCGACGAAGTAGCGGTAGACTTCCGACGCCGCGGAGGCGAGCGGGACCGGCGAGCCGGCTTTTTTGGCGGTGGCCGTGACGCTGTCCAGGTCCTTCAGCATGGTGGAGATCTCGCCGAGCTTGCGGCCGGGATTGATCATGAGCGGCGCGAAAATCTGCAGCGGGATCGAATCCGCGAAGCCGCCCTTGAGCGCGACCGACAGCTTGTCCACGTCGATGCCGCCGCGGCGGCCGAGCGAGATGGTCTCGGCGATCGCCACCATGTTCGAAGCGACGATGAGCTGGTTGCACAGCTTGGTCATCTGGCCCGCGCCGTTATCGCCCATGCGGTTGATATTCCTGCCATACGCCTCGAAAACCGGCCAGGCATGCGCCACATCCGCTTCCGAACCGCCCGCGAAAATCGCCATCGTACCGGCCTCGGCGCCGTGAACGCCGCCCGAAACCGGCGCATCCACCCAGCCCATGCCGGTCTCGTCCATCAGCCGCTCGGCATAGTCCCGGGTCACGTCCGGCGGAATGGTGGAGTGATCGACCACCAGCTTGTTGGGCGCCTTGCCCGCCCCTTCGGTCACACCGCCCGGGCCGAACACCACCTTCTCCACCGCGTCGCCATTCGTGACGCACAGGAGGACGATATCGGCGACCTTGGCAAGAGCGGCGATGCTTTCCGCCTTCACCGCGCCTTTCTCCAGCACGGGCTTCAGCTTCTCCGCCGACCGGTTCCAGACATGGACGGTATAGCCGGCCTCCAGCAGCCGGAGCGTCATCGGCGCGCCCATGAGGCCGATGCCGATAAATCCGAGAACGGGCTTGGTGGCGGGCATGATCAGCGTTTCCCCTCGTTCGAAGCCTGCGGGTCGACGATCCGGGCAGCGCAGGCGCTGCCAGCGTTATAGGATCAAATGCTGCGGGATCAAACATGCGCCAATCAACTTAACTTATGGTTGAAACGCCGCCGCACGGTTCGGGCGTGTTGACATCGGCCCCCGGCGGTGTCGGAATAGACGGACTTGGGGAAAACATGGCCGCGCTTTGGGGAGAGTGGCGATGGATTTGCGGGGAATCCGAGGCAATTTCGCGTCATTTGTGATCGCGGGCGCGGCGCTCGCGCTGCTGTCGGCCTGCGGGCCGGAGCATAAAACGCCGAGAACGGCCAGCGCAGCGGATATCGTCGCGCCGCCGGCCGAAGCCGCCGTCCTGTGCGACCGGGCCTGCCTGCAGGGCTTCACCGACCGGTTCCTCGACGCGCTCGTCGCCCATGATCCCGACACGGTCGAACTCGCCGCCGATGCCCGCTACACCGAAAACGGCCAGGATGTCGCCATCGGCGACGGGCTGTGGGGCACCGCCAGCGCCAATTCCACCTACCGGCTCTATCTCGCCGACCCGGCGCAGGGCACCGCCGCCTTTTACGGCGTCATCAAGGAAAACGGCGATCCTGATATTCTGGCGCTGCGCCTGAAGGTCGAGGACATGCAGATCCACGAGGCCGAAGCCATCGTGGTGCGCAAGGGCGGGACGCTGTTCGATCCGCAGAATCTGGTCACGCCGCGCAAGGCCTTCCTCGAACCGGTGCCGCCGGACGAGCGCGCCAGCCGGGCCGGGCTCATGCGCATCGGCGGCCTCTATTTCGACGCGCTGCAATCCAATGACGGCAGCAAGGTCCCCTTCACCGCGACCTGCAACCGGCTGGAAAACGGCCGGCAGATGACCAACAATCCCGACCTGCCGCCGGTGCCCACGCCCGGCTACAACATCCGCGCCATGAACTGCCACGACAACGTCAACAGCCGGGTGTGGTCCTATATCACGAAAATAGACCAGCGCCGCTGGGTCGTCGCCGACACCGAGCGGGGCGACGCGCTCGGCTTCGTCATGTTCAATCACGACGGCGCGTCGCATCCGGTCGATATTCCCGGCGTCGGCAAGGTCGACCGCGGCATCGGACGGCCCTTCAGCCTGCTGGTGGCGGAGCTGTTCAAGATCACCGGCGGCAGGATCGACCAGATCGAGGCGGTCGGCGCGGTCCTCCCCTACGGCGCGAGCACCGGCTGGGATCAATAATTTCTCCCGCGCGTTAATGTGATGTCGTTCGGCTTGCGCGCGCCAGGCGCGCGAGATTAGAATTCTTATAAGGCTTCAAGACCTGGCCACGGGAGGTCGACGACCATGACACTCCTTTTCGTCTCAGTTGCCGTTCTTCTGCTTATCCTCGCCGTTTTTTTCGGGTTCCAGCGTTACTTTCAGGCATCGGGAAAAGACAAGCTGTTCGCGATCCGCGACGCGGCCAACGGTATCTTTACCCGCGCGGAGGATGAAGGCCGCTTCAAGCGCCTGCCCGCCTTTTTTACCGATTACCAGAAGGATTATCCCGAGCTCGACAGCCTGGAGCGGGACTACCCGGCGATCCGCGAGGAAGTGCTCCGGATCCTCGATATCAAGGACCGCATCACCGACACGGAAGCGCTGGTCGGCGGCTATACCGCCGGGGGGATCCACGCCGCGAAATGGAAGAGTTTTCTTCTGAAGTCCGGCACCTATGTCGAGGAAAACTGCGCTCTCATGCCCCGCACCGCCGCCGCGATCCGGCGCATTCCCGGCGTTCAGACCGCGTTCTTCTCGATCCTCGATCCCGAGCAATATATCAAGCCGCATTGGGGTTATTGGAAGGGCTTCCTGCGCTATCACCTCGGCGTCGTGGTGCCGAACGACAACGCCAATGGCGAATGCTGGCTGCGCGTGAACGCCGATCCCGACGACAACGCCCATCAGGATCGCGCCCGTGTCGAGCAGGGCGAGAAATACTACTGGAAGAACGGCAAGGGCGTGATCTTCGACGACACCTTCCTGCATGACGCGGCCAACAGTTCCAAGGAGATCCGCGTCGTGCTGTGGCTGGATCTGCGCCGCAGGATGCCGTGGCATCTGAGCCTGCTGAACCGCGCCCTTCTCGCCCTCGCGCAACTCGACCCCACCATCCGTAACATCCGCAAAAACGCCGTGGTGCGCAGCTGACACGCCGCGCGACCATTTTTATCGCGCCCATCGTAAAAGCTGTTAAAGTCGCATGACTCGACTCAGCGCGCTGGCAAAGTGGGGGGACGCGATGCGAGTACCACCGGGCGTAAACCGTAGCACGTTCAACGACGCCATCAGGCTGTTCCGGGAAGCCGTCGGCAAGGAATGGGTGTTCACGTCCGATGAGGATGTCGCGCTCTACCGCGACGCCTATTCGCCGTTCTGGGACCAACCCGAGGAGCGGGTCGCGTCCGCCGCCGTCGCGCCCGACAATGTCGACGAGGTCCAGCAGATCGTCCGGATCGCCAACGACCACCGGATCCCGATCTACCCGATTTCCACCGGCCGCAATCTGGGCTATGGCGGCTCCGCGCCGAACTACTCGGGAAGCGTGGTTCTCGATCTCAAGCGCATGAACCGCATCATCGAGGTGAGCGAGCGCCATTCCTCGGCCCTCGTCGAGCCCGGGGTAAGCTATTTCGATCTTTACCGCCACGTCGAGGACAAGGGCCTCAAGCTCTGGATCGACGTGCCCGATCCCGGTTGGGGCAGCCCGATCGGCAATTCTCTCGATCACGGCGGCGGCTATACGAGCACGCCCTATCGCAACCATTTCGATTCCCATTGCGGCATGGAAGTGGTGCTGCCGAATGGCGAGCTTTTGCGCACCGGCATGGGCGCCATGCCCGCCGCCAAGACCTGGCAGCAATATAAAATGGGGGTCGGCCCGTGGATCGACGGGCTGTTCTCGCAATCCAATTTCGGCGTCGTCACCAAGATGGGCTTCTGGTTCATGGCCCGGCCGGACGCCTATCTCACCGGCACGGTTTATGTGCCGCGTCACGACGATCTGATCCCGCTGGTCGATATCCTGAATTACCTTGAAAATTCAGGCGTGTTGAACGGCATGCCCGTGCTCGGCACGCCGATCCTGCACGGCGCGCCGATGGCCAGCGAGACCGAGCGCAAGGAGGTCCAGGCGCTGATCGCGGGCGGCGGCGACAAGAACCAGATCGAGTTCCTACGCCATCCGCCACGGCATTCCCTATTGGAGCGTCACGCTGAAATTCTACGGCCCCGAAAAGGCCATCCGCGAAATGTGGAACTACTCGAAGGAGCAATACTCGGCGATCTCCGGCGCGAGTTTCGAGGACGGGGAATTCTACAAGATGCCGCTGACCGCCGAACAGATCCGCGACAAGATCCACAAACCCGAATTCGGCGTGCCGAGCCTGGAGATGTTCTCGATCGGCGCGCGCTCCGCCACCAACCCGACGCCGACCCATGGCCATATCTGGTTCTCGCCCATCATCCCGCGCACCGGCGAGGCGATTTTCGAGGCGAACCAGGTGTTCGAGGAGACGGCCAAGCGGCTGGACATCCCCTTCCTCGGTTTCTCCCTGCCGACGACCTACTGGAACCGGGCCTTCGTCTATCTTTTCGGCTTCCCGATCACGCGCGATCCGGAGAAAGACAAGAAGATGCGGGAATCCTTCGAAGAGATCGTGAAAGTGGCCGCCGAGCATGGCTGGGCCGAATACCGCACGGCGCCGGCGTTTCAGGATCTGGTGGTCAGCACCTATTCCTTCAACGACCACGCGCTCCATCGTTTCCACGAAACGCTGAAGGATGCGGTCGATCCGCAGGGGATCATCTCGCCGGGCCGCTATGGCATCTGGCCCAAACATCTGCGGAAGAAGCGTTAGGGCGTCGCCGGTCCGGTCAGTGGAACCAGATCAGCAGGATGACGCCGAGGACGATCCGGTAGACGCCGAATAGCCGGAAGGTGTAGCGGCTGAGGAAGTAGATCAGCCAGCGGACCGCCAGAAACGCGACGAAAAAAGCCGTTATGAAGCCGACCGCGAGCGGCGCGAAGCTGGTCCCCGCGAATTCGCTGTGATGCTTGAAGACGGCGTAGCCGGTGGTCGCGACCATGACCGGCAACGCCAGCAGGAACGAGAATTCCGCCGCCGTCTTGCGATCCAAACCGACCAGCAAGCCGCCCACGATCGTCGAGCCGGAACGGCTGGTGCCGGGCACCAGCGCGCAGACCTGGGCGAGCCCCACCCAGATCGCGTGACGCCAGGTCACGCCTTCGATGCGGGTGACATGATGGCTCTGACCGGGCTTGTAGAAATGCTCGAGAACCAGGAAGACGATGCCGCCGAGAATGAAGGTCGTCGCCACGACATGGACGGAGAACAGCGATTCGATCGTGCTCTCGAACACGAAGCCGACCAGACCGATCGGAATGAACGCCACAAAGATCTTCCGCCAGAGGTCCCAATAGGCCGGCGTGAACTTGTCGCGGTAATTCGCGATCACGGCGAAGATCGCGCCAAGCTGGATGATGATGTCGAAGGCTGTCTGGGAGTTGCTCTGGGCAAGGCCGAGGACGCGGCCCGCGATGATCAGATGACCGGTGGAGGAGATGGGGAGAAACTCGGTGACGCCTTCCACGACTCCGAGGACGAAAGCCTGCAATAAGTCCATGTTCAGTTCTGCTGCCGCTGAGCTTCGGACACGGTCTGTCCTAATTTCTGGATGAGATACGCAAAGCCGGGATGGGTAACTTACCTGTGGCGCCGGGAAATAACATCCCTCGTTGATAAACGCCTCCCGTCAACTTTGGCTCCGGACTTTATTCGAACGCCGCCACCAGCACCCAAATGCCGATCGCGGCAAAGATGGCCGCGGCGATCATGCGGACATATTTGAGCGGCAACACGCGCGTGGCCGCCTCACCCAGCAGAACCGCGGGTATATTGGCGATCATCATGCCGAGCGTGGTGCCCATGGTCACGAGCGCGATCTCGTGATAGCGGGCCGCCAGCAGGGTCGTCGCGATCTGGGTCTTGTCGCCGATCTCGACAATAAAGAAGCTGAACAGCGTGGTGAGGAACACACCGGCGTGACCCATCGTCGCAGCGCCGTCGTCCGCCTTGTCCGGAACCAGCGACCACGCCGCCATGGCGAGGAACGCGATGCCTACACCGGCCTGAAACCACAGGCCCGACAGCCATTTCGAGACGAAATAGCCGATTGCGGCCGCCGCCGTGTGATTGAGCACGGTCGCCACCAGAATGCCGAGAATGATGGGGACGGGCTTGCGGAACTTCGCCGCCAGGATGATCGCCAGAAGCTGCGTCTTGTCGCCGATTTCCGCAAGCGCAACGACGCCGGCCGAGATCCAGATCGGGTCCATGAGTGGGTCTCCTCCAGAGCCGTTTGACAAGGCACGACGACACATGGCCTCCCCGGCTCCAACCGGAGGCCTGCATCGTCGGTCTCGCCAATCTGGATCGGGCGACCCACCGCGTGCGCCATGGCCGAAGGCAGCTCTGCCGAAGCCAAGTATGTTGACGCGCGCTCCGCTGAAGCGAACGGCTACTCCCCGCGATCCGCCTTACCTAGCGGATGCGAATGAACCTGTAAACTGTGACGATAGATTTAAATACTTTTACGGGTATTAAAATATAATATTACTCGTATTATGATTAGCCGTCGACACACCAATCAGGGGAAACAGTTATGAACGGCATCGACGGCAGAGTGGCTTTCATCACGGGCGGATCGAGCGGGATCGGGCTCGGAACCGCAAAGGCTTTCGCGGAATTGGGGGTAAAGATTGCGCTCGGTTACCGGCGCGAGGCACATCTGGCACAGGCGCTTGAACTCCTGGGCGGCTTGCCCGACATCCATCCGATCCGCCTGGACGTAACGGACAGGGCCGCTTTTAACCGGGCCGCGGACACCGCCGAGGCCAGGTTCGGCCGGATCGACATTCTGGTGAACAATGCAGGGCTGAACCTGTTCGGGCCGATGGACATCGCCACCCATGACGACTGGGACTGGGTGCTGGGCGTCAATCTCGGCGGCGTGGTGAACGGTCTTGTCAGCGTGCTCCCAAAGATCAAGGCGCATGGGGACGGCGGCCATGTCGTCAATGTCGCGTCCATGGCGTCGTTCATCGCGGGCGCGGAGGCCGGAATTTACACGACATCGAAATTCGCCGTGCGCGGCCTCACCGAGTGCCTGCGCCTCACCCTTGCCCCACAAGGCATCGGCGTTTCGCTTGTCGCGCCGGGCCTCACCAACACGAACATCCACGAAGCGCCCCTCACCCGCCCGGACGATCTGTCGGTCACCGCCTTCCCGAGCGACGCAACCAGCACGGACCGCGTCCATAAAGTTCTGAAACTCGGCGCCGACCCCTTCGAGATCGGCCGCCGGATTCGCGACGGCGTGATCGCCAACGAGCCCTATATCTTCACCCATCCGGGCTTCCGCACGGAATTCGAAGAAGACTTCGCCGACGTCCTAACCGCCATGCCCGACGCGCCTTACGATCCGCGTCATGCGAAAATCGAGGAAATGCGCCGGGACCGGAAGCGGACGGGGAAGGCCGAAGCGAGAGAAAACCGGCTCAGGCCGATCGGACAAAAAGCGGGCGCCGCCTGAACCACTCGGCGCCGCCATCCGGAACACGCCGTTTCGGAAGACGAGGATACGCACCCGGATTGAAATTCCAGCGTTATCGTATATAACGCGCCGCCAATCTGGCAGGCCGGCCGGATATGTCGTAAGTCCTGACCACATCCCAATGGGCTGTCCTCATGGAGCGGCCCAAACAAAGGCCGGGGAACGGCCGAAATCCGGCGTTACGATCATATGGATACAGTTTCCCTGAGCCGCCGCGTGGCGCTGATCACCTTTGTCGGCGGGCTTGGCGGCGGGCTCGTTTTTCCGATTTTGCCCGCGCTCGGCCTAAGCCTCGGCATTCCCGGCCTGATGATCGGCTTCATCCTCTCGGCCAACCGGATTTCGCGGTTGATCTGCGACCATCCGGCGGGCCGCGTGGTGGACAAGCTGGGCGGGCGGCGGGCGCTGTCGGGCGCCCTGTTCATCGAGACGATCGGCGTGCTCGGCTACAGTGCGGCGCTGCATTTCGGCCATCCGGCCTTGTGGCTGCTGGCGGGCCGGGCCGTTTACGGCGTCGGCTCCGCCTTCCTGCTGGTCGGCGCGCAGGCGACCATCCTGAGCGTGACCAAATTCGAGGATCGAGGCCGGCGGACGGCCACCGTCCGCGTCGCGCTCAGCTCGGGCATGCCGGCCGGGCTTATCATGGGCGGTGTCATCGCCGATCTGGCCTCGGACGATGCCGCGTTTCTGACCGGCGCCAGCCTGACGCTGATCGGGAGCATCCTCGCCGCCATCCTGCTTCCCTCGGCCTCGAAACTGCCGGTCGCCCATGCGCCGAAGCCGGGCCGGACGGCGGGTGGCTTGAAGACCCTGATGAAGAACCCGAATTTCCCCGTTCTGACAGCCGTGTGGGGCTTCAACCTGCTGGTGTTCCTGACCCTGCAGGGCGTGCTGCTGGCCACCATGGTGGTGCTGATGCAGGAGCGTGACCTGCATCTCTTCGGCATGCGGGCGCAAGGCACCTCCGGCCTCATGATGGCCGTGATGATGGCCAGTTCCTCGGTGATGGCCTTCGTGACCGGCCGGCTGATCGACAAGGTCGGCCGCCGCTCGACCCTCGTGATCCCGGCGCTGACCGTGCTGGCCGCCGGTTATGCCGTGCTCGCCTTCGCCTCGAACCTCGGCCTCGCGCTGTTGGGCGTCATTCTGGTCGGGATTTCCTATAACGGCGTCAACCTGCCGATGCTCGCCCTGCTCGGCGACGTGACCAAACGCCATTATGGCCGGGCCGTCGGCATCTATCAGGTGTTCGGCGATATCGGCGGCAGCCTGGGCCCGATCATCGGTCTCGAAGCCGGCATCAATCTCGGCCTGACCAGCCTCTATCTCGCCATCGCCGCCCTCACCGCCAGCACGATCACGGTCGCCGTCTGGCTGCGCCGGCGTGAGAACGCTTTGGCAATGGGTGAGAGTCTGCCGGGATGATTTGGTAGCGGAGGAGGGATTCGAACCCCCGACACATGGATTATGATTCCACTGCTCTAACCAACTGAGCTACTCCGCCCCAAGGGGCTGCCGGCGCCCGTATCGCGGCGCGGCGCGCGAAGCCTTATACAAGGGGGTCGGTCCGGTTTCAAGAACCGGGGTGCGATTTTGATTTCACGCCCTCAGCGCCGGATCCAGCCGCCGCCCAGAACCCTTTCGCCGTCATAGAGAACGCAGGCCTGACCGGGCGCAACGCCTTCTTCCAGCGCGTCGAATTCGACCTCGGCCCAGCCCTCGCCGGCGGGGTACAGCCGCGCCGGGCTGCCGGGCCGTGTCGAGCGGACCTTGGCGGAAACCGCCCGGCCCTCCGCCGGTATGGGTTCGCCCTCCAGCCAGTTGAGCTCGCTGACCCGAATCCGGCCGACGCCAAGCGCCTCGCGCGGGCCAACAATCACCCGGCGCGTGTCCGCGTCCAGCCGCACGACATAAAGCGCGTCGCCGCCGCCGATGCCGAGGCCCCGGCGCTGGCCGACGGTGTAGTGAATCACGCCGTTGTGGCGGCCCAGCACAGTGCCGCCGAGATCGACGATATCGCCGGGCTCGGCGGCGCCGGGCCGGAGCTTTTCGATCACGCGGGCATAATTGCCGTTGGGCACGAAGCAGATGTCCTGGCTGTCCGGCTTGTCGGCCACGGCGAGGCCATAACGCTCGGCCAGGGCGCGGGTCTGGTCCTTGCGCAGGCCGCCGAGCGGGAAGCGCAGGAAATCGAGCTGTTCGGCGGTGGTCGCGAACAGGAAATAGCTCTGGTCCTTGGCCGGATCGGCGGCGCGGCACAGCGCCGGCCCGCCCTCGCCCGCCACCCGGCGGACATAATGGCCGGTCGCCAGCGCGGTCGCGCCGAGATCATGGGCGGTCTTCACGAGATCGCGGAACTTCACCGTCTGGTTGCAGCGCACACAGGGAATCGGCGTCTCGCCGGCGAGATAGGAATCGGCGAAATCCTCCATCACCTCGGTGCGGAAGCGGTCCTCGTAATCCAGCACGTAATGGGGAATGCCGAGCCGGTCGGCGACCGCCTTGGCGTCCTTGATGTCCTGGCCTGCGCAACACGCCCCGGGCCGTGCGGCCGCCGCGCCGAAATCGTAAAGCTGGAGCGTAATGCCGACCACGTCATAGCCGAGCTCGGCCAGCAGCGCGGCCGTCACGGACGAATCCACGCCGCCCGACATTGCGACCACGACCCGCGTCTCGGACGGACGGCCCGGCAGATCCATCGCCGCTTCGAGATCGGCGAGCGGCGGCGCGGCTATGACATCCATATGGTTCATAGCCCGCGAATATAGTGCTTAAACCACAGCCGACAACCGGCTTGACGAAGCGCCCGGTCCTAGAGGTAGTTCATCAGGCTGAGCTGAGAGAGCTTGGACATGATCTGATAGGAGGCTTGCAGCGCCGTCTGGTCGTTGTTCAGATTGGTCACCGCCTTGGCCATATCGGCGTCCTCGATATCCGAGATCAGGCCCGTCATCACATTGCCGGTGGTCTCGTGCTGGGTCTGAATCGCCGACAGACGCTGCTGCCGGACGCCATTTTCCACCTGCGAATTCAGCACCGTCTGGCGCGCCGATTCGAGATTGCCGAGTTGGGTCTGGATGAACGACTTCTGCGTCGCCGTCAGCTTGCCGTCGATCGGCCCGTTCGGGCCTGCGTTGAAATCGGCAATGGCCTTGAGCACGTTCATCAGCGGCCCGGCGACGTCGCTCGCCGTAATTCCATATTGCATGGCCGCGCCTTCGTCCACCTGGGCGACCGGCTTCTGGTTGTTGTTCTGGAATGCATCCGACGATGTCGCCAGCGCCTGCAGATCGGACGTCGACTGCACGGTCACCGGCGGGGCGTCCGTTCGCGTGCCGCCGAAGATATATTTGCCGCTCACCTGGGTGTTGAGCGCGGTCACGGCCGAATTCAGGCCCTGCGACAAGCTCTCGCTGAGGCCATAGACCTCCTCGTTGGCCAGACTCTGGGTGAGCGTCTGCTTGAGATCGTTGGTTACCGTATCGAGCACCCCGATGCTGTTGTCGTAGATATCGAGGACGCTGCCGACCTGCTTGCCGGTCTGGGTGTATTCGTTGAGACGGCTCTGGACGGACTTTGCTCCGAGCAAGGTCACGGTCTGGTCGGCGATCCCTTTGTAATCAGGCGATTTCTTGCCGGTATTGACCTGCTGCTGATCCGAGAACATCTGCGCCTGATTGCGCAGCAGATCCGAGATCATGGTCTGGGTATGGCCGAAGCTGGATACGCGTGTCATCGGACTAGCTCCTGGTTAAACGGCGTCAAGACACGGCCTGCAGCAGGCTGTTATAGACATCCTGCGCGGTCTTGATCACACGGCCCGCCGCCGCATAGGCATTCTGGTAGACGATCATGTTGGACAGTTCCTCGTCGAGATTGACGCCCGACGCATCGGACTGCCGCTGGTTGATCTCCTGACTGAGCGATTGGGCGTCCTGCGTCAACTGGTCGGCCTGAGCGGCCTTGAGGCCGGCGTTCGACAGGACCATCGCGGCATATTGATTCAGCGTGCCGTGGATCGATTTGAGATCGCCGAAATCGGCGAAATTGACCGTCTGGTTGGCGACATTGGCCAGAGCCTGCGCGCCGGAATTGTCGCCCGCCGCCAAAGCATAGTTGCCAACCGCCGCCGTTGTGTCGAGCGTACCGAGCGCGACCCGGTTCTGGTCGTTCGTGATCGTCGATGTGACGCCAAGGCCGTTGGCCGCATCGGCGGTGTATGGATTGCCGAGGCCGAACAATTGCGAGAACGAGGTTCCGGTCGAGCCGCGCGAGGTGGAATCGCTGACGACGTGAATGCCGTAGCCCTCATAGCCGGGGGCCGGCGTCTCCACGAGCGCGCCATTCGAGTCCATCGAGAAAGTCACCTTGCCGCCCATATTGGCGTTCAGGTCGGACAGGATGGTGTTGAAGCTGCCGCCCGCCATCGTGAGATTGTAACTCGACGCGATATCGCCGCCGGGGCCGATGAGTTGAAGGCTCATGGTTCCGCCCGGCGTAAAGCCGTTCGCATCCGTCGCGGAGAAACCGGTGTCGAAATTGGACGGCACATCGGCGCTAACGAGATCGTTCAGGCCGAAGAACTGGGAAAAGCCGTGGCCGCCGCGGTCGCTCCCCGCGCCCGGCATCTGACCGATCGCAACCTTGTTGCCGCCAGCGCCGGTAAAGCTCATCACGCCGTTATTGAACGACATCGTCGCCGCCCCGCCGAGCCCGGCGTTCACCGCGTTCACGACGTCGGCAATGGTGGAACCGGCCGGCATGGCCCCGAAATCGATCGTGACCGAATTGACGACCTTGCCGGAACTGTCCAGCGCCGCGAACTCGGTCTTGCCGGTAAAGCCCTGCAGATCCGTCGACAGCAGGCCGGTGTTCTTGCCGGTCAGGCTGGCCGGTGGCGGATAGGCCGTGCTGGCGTTATGCGCGGCGTTGATCGTATCGGCGAATTTGCCGGCGAGTTCGCCCACCTGATCGGCCAGATCGGGCAGCACATTGTTGCGCATGTCCAGCAGGCCCTTGATCTCGCCGGACTTCAGCGAGGGATCGAGGGACGTGACCGAGGTCGTCTCCTGTCCCGTCACGGGATCGATGCGAGTCACCGAGATCGGCGAAAAGGTCGTATCCGAAGTCACCGTGCCCGGTCCGTTATAGGAAAGCTTGTACAGGGCGCCATCCAGCAGGGACACGCCGGAGGTGGTCGCGATCCGGACCGAGCCGTCAGCGGCATCCTCGACCCGGATATCCACCAGCTTGGACACCTGATTGATCGCGCGCTGACGCGCTTCCTCGAGCGCGCTGGAATCGCCACCCATCTGTTTCTGGCGGATGATCAGGGGATTCAGCTTGTTGATCTGCTCCAGAGCCG
Organism: uncultured Alphaproteobacteria bacterium; assembly: GCA_963821875.1. Taxonomy (GTDB): domain Bacteria; phylum Pseudomonadota; class Alphaproteobacteria; order CAVTAV01; family CAVTAV01; genus CAVTAV01. Next base: position 1,926,354 of record CAWGFE010000002.1, on the reverse strand, counting down.
AGTTGATGCTGGCGACGTCTTCGCTGATCCGGTTGCTGGCTTCGAGACGGAGATCCTGGATCTGGCCGGAAACGCGCCCGGCCGTCGATCCGAAATCCGTGATCGCCGAGATCAGGGACTGGCGGTTCACGATGGTCGAAGGATCCAGCGACGCGTTCGAAACGGCGGCGAAGACGGCATCAATCTTGCCGGCGAACGACGAATTGTCGCTCGGCGAGCCGAACAGCGACTGAAGCCGGTCCTGCATGTCGCTCATCGCCTTGTACCGGCTTCCGTCCGCCGAAGCGGAATAGGATGCGGTCTGCAGGAACTTGTCGACGATCCGCTGGACGTCCGCGATCTCCACGCCGGCCGACGTGCTGCCGGCGACGCGATTTTGAAATTGGACGGTCTTCTTGATATAGCCGTCCGTATTCACGTTCGACACATTGTCGGCCGTGATGCGCAGGGCCTGCTGGTTGACCAGAAGGCCGCTGAGACCGTTATTGAGAATTGTGTTGATACTCATGGCGCGTTACCGAATGTCATCCCCAAAAATGTCGAGCGGTCGTCGTTGCGCGCGGGAAGATATTTCCCAACGGACTCTTTCGACACACACATTCCCGGCATTAAATGCCCAGCGCGGAGAGCCCGCGCGGAGCCGGATCCCAGCCTTACCGGATCGGCGTAACCTGTTGCCGTGTAATGCGTATTCTCGACTTCTCTCACTGCTTTCTCACCCTTTGAGGCCCGGCTCATCCACCGGTGCATCCCAGACTTGTGCAAGGTTGAGGCCAAGTTCGACGCGACCTGTTCATGAGGCGATTTTCGAGAGTGCGAGGCGATCGGGCGGCGCTGTCGCCCAGGCGGAAAAACCAGCCCGGCGGCGGGGCAATTTCTTCCGGTCCGGGCAGGATCTGACCGGCTGCCTCCGACCGCGCCGACCGCCATAACGGCATAATTTCAATCACTTATGGAATGGCACGTTACTGGCCCGGTCCTTGCTTGATAAGGCGCGAACGCAACGTGTGACGAGTGTCATGAGCATAGACGCAAACATTCTGACTGGCTTTGTCGCCCCACCGGCCCCGAGTTCGGCCGGCGCGAGCGGCACCGCAAAAGCCGCCAACACCGGCAAGGCCGCGTCCGATCCATCGGGCAAGTCCTTCGCCGACTATATAAGTGACGGCGGCCAGGCCAGCGGGACGTCCGCCAAGACCTCGGCCGGATCGACCGCCCAGACCGACACTGGAAACACCGCCGCAGCGAACTCGAAATCGCCGGCGGATGAGTCCGGCCCGGCCACGGCTGCCGACTCCCACGGTGCAGAGAATAAAGACAAGACAGACCAGCAGAGCGCCGCCGACACGTCCACGGACACCGGCAAGAGCGCCTCGGCGGATTCCAAAGACGCGGCCGACGCCAAGAACGCCGATGACAAGGATAAAGACGCCAAGAGCGCCAAAGATAAAAAGGACGCATCGGCGGATCAGGCCTCCCGGGCCGGCGCCACCGTGAAGACGCCTGTCAACACCGTTGTCGCCGCAGTTCAGTCATCTGCGGATGGTGCGTCGGCGTCCGGTCAGACGTCATCCGATGGCAAGAGCGACACCACGACCGCCGCCGTGTCCGGCGCTGGCAAAGCGAAAGGCGCGGCCAAGGCCGGCGACGCGCTGGCGGCTAATGACAAGGCCGGAAAGGCCGTGGCGGCGGCAACCGACGGAACCGACGGCGCGGCCAAGGCAGCGAACGCGGCGACCACCTCGAAGGGCTCCGATCACACCCAGCCGAAGATGGACGTCCAGAACGCCAACGGCAAAACCATCACGGTCGCGGCGGCGTCCAACGCCGGAACCCATTCCAGGGCCGAGCAAAGCCAGAGCAAGGATAACGCAGCTTCCAAAGCGCAGGCGGCGGCGAAGTCCGACGGCGCGAAAACGGCCGACGCTCAAACCGCCGGTGATGCCGCAAGCAAAGCTGCGCCGTCGACCGGCGCGAAGGCCTCTGGCTCCAAGGCCGACGCCTCAAACACCAAGGCGGCTCAGACCGATGCGCAGCGGACCGCAACGGCCTCGGACAAAACAGCAAAGGCCGCCGACACGAAGAATGCGACCGCGCTTGCCAAGAAGGCCGATGACGCGGTGCAGACCGCTCCCGATGCGGCGCGCGACGCCAAGGCCAAGAAGGCCGACCCGAATGCGCCGGCCGCTCGCACCGCCGCGGCCGAAGCCGACAAAGCCAAGAGCAATGCGGCGAGCGCGGCCGACAAGGCTAAAGGAACCCAGACAGCGAATTCCAAGCAGGGCGCGGACGGCAGCCATGCGCAAGCGGCGGCCAGTCAACCCGCCGCACATGCGCCAAAGCCGCAGCCTCCGACCCAGCGAGCGGATGCCGCCGGACCGGCCCATACGGATACCAACGCCCAGCAAGCAGCCAATCAGTCCAATCCGGCGATGACCATGACGGCGTCGAATACGGCGCAAGCCCAAGCGGCGCAAACCGCCAACGCGGCGCAAGCCAAGGCCATGACGACGGCCTATGGCCTGCCGATCGGCGTAACGCACCAGCTGGCGGCGCAGATCACCAAGGCGGCGCTCGACGGCCTGAACCGGTTTACGATCCAGCTTCATCCGGCCGATCTCGGCCGCGTCGATGTTCGCCTCGATCTTTCGCACAACGGACATGTCACGGCGGCTGTGACCGCCGACCGGCACGACACGCTCAATCTCCTGCAGCGCGATGCCCGCAATTTGCAGCGGTCATTGCAGGATATGGGCCTCCAGATGGATTCCGGAGGCATGCAGTTTTCTCTGAAGAATCAGAACGACTCTTTCGGTCAATCGGGCCGGCCGGATTTCGGCGGCTCGACCGGCGGCGTAACGGGCGCCGGTTCTGAACCCGATCTGCAACAGACCGTCGTCGCGGCGGCAGCCACGAGGGTATTGAGCGACCGTATGCTCGATATCCAGGTGTAACGCCCTGAACGTCCGACAGCGCGTCGAAGGAACAGAACAATGACAGTAAACGCAGCAAGCTCAACGCCACAGACACAGACCCCGACGACCCAATCGAGCACCGGGTCGGCATCCGGCAGCAGCTCGGCGGCGAGCGCCCAGACCAGCCTCTCGGGCAATTTCGATACGTTCCTGAAACTGCTCACCACGCAGATGCAGAACCAGGATCCATTGAAGCCGATGGACTCTACGCAGTTCACCGATCAGCTGGTGCAGTTCTCGGGCGTCGAGCAATCGATCAAGACCAACAAGAACCTCGAAAAGCTGATCAGTCTTGTCAGTTCGAACAATCTGAACAACGCGATGGGCTATCTGGGCAAGGGCATCGAGGCCGACATCCCGGATACCTCGCTGAAGAATGGCAGCGCGACCTGGAACTACAGTCTCGGCGCCACATCGGACCAGACCGGCCTTCAAATCACCGATTCCCATGGCCGCGTGGTCTACAAGACTGCCGGCGAAACGGGCTCGGGACCGCACACCTTCACCTGGGACGGGCGCGATGCGAACGGCAACACGCTTCCCGACGGTGTTTACACTCTGAGCGTCGCCGCCAAGACCAGCGGTGGCACCGCCATCGACTCGTCCGTCACGCTCAATGGCACGGTTTCGGACGTCAACATCGTCAACGGTTCACCGGTTCTCTCGGTGAACGGCGTGTCGGTGGACACGTCCAAGATTACGGCAATTCATGAACCGACAACGCAGAGTTAGGACAGGAAGTTGCTGAAACGGTTGAGCGCGCGAGAAGGCCGCCAAGTCAAATTATGCCTCGAAATACGAGGCGAGAGGCACAACAACGTCACAGTGATGAGGAACTAAAATGAGTATCTACGGCGCGCTTTATTCAGGTGTTTCCGGATTAACGGCCAACAGCAATGCCATGGGCATGATCGCGGATAACATCACCAATCTGAACACGATCGGCTACAAGGGCACGGACGCGCAGTTCGTCTCCCTGGTTACCGCGACGGACTCCGGCAACAGCTACGCGCCGGGCGGCGTCACGGCGCTGCCGCGCAGCCTGATCGACAAGGCCGGCTTACCCCAGTCCACCAGTTCCCCCACCGATCTCAGCATCGATGGCTCGGGCTTCTTCGTCGTGAAGAAAGCCACCAGTGCGACCGACGCGAACGGCCAGATCGAATTTACCCGTTCGGGCTCCTTCGCGCCGGATGCGGCGGGCTTCCTGCGCAACACGGCCGGTCTGTATCTCCAGGGCTACAAGATCGATCAAAGTGGCTCGATCCCCAATCTGGGCGATCTGTCTCAATTGCAGACGATCAACATCTCGGGTCTGACCGGCACCGCTCAAGCGACGACCGAGGCGGCGCTCCGTGTCAATCTCAAGTCGGGCCAGCCGTTGAACGCGAACGAAGGCAGCTATAACGCTGCCGGCGCCGGCACCAGCATGGCCGAATGGAGCAGCTCGGGCGGCACGACCGGCATTAAACCGGATTTCTCTCACGACATGGTCGTCTATGATGCTCAAGGCGGTAGCAAGACCTTGACGCTGTCCTTCCTCAAGAGCAGCACGCCGAACCAGTGGCATGTCGAGGTCTATGCCAATCCTCCGAGTGACGTGACGCCAACCGCCCCCTATATCGACGGCCAGGTCGCAACCGGCACGCTGGCGTTCAATCAGGACGGCACGCTCGATCTCACCAACACCTCGCCGGCCCTGACCAGTGCGATGAATATCAACTGGACCGGCGGCGTGGCGCCCAGCGCGATCACGCTCAATCTCGGCACGGACGGTACGGCCAACGGCCTGACGCAGTACGCCAGTGATTTCGGCCTGGATCTCCTCCAACCCCGATGGCGCCGTTTTCGGCAACGTGACGGGCGTCAAGGTCGGCGATGACGGCGTGGTGACGGCTCTATTCGACAACGGCCTGACCAAGAATGTCTATCAGCTGCCGGTGGCGACGTTCCAGAATCCGGACGGCCTGGGCCGGCGCGGCGGTAACGCCTATGCGGTATCGGATCAGTCCGGCTCGTTCGCGATCCAGATCCCGGGCTCCGGCGGTGCGGGAACGATCGCTCCCGAGACGCTCGAAGCCTCGAATATCGACCTCGGCACCGAGTTCACGAAGCTGATCACGACACAGCGCGCTTTCTCCGCCTCGACGAAGATCATTACCACGGCGGACCAAATGCTGACCGAATTGAACCAGGTTAAACGCTAGGGCTTCGCCTCCGCTTGAATGAGCGGCCCTAATATCCAGGATCCGGCCCGGTAGAAAGACGCTCTACCGGGCCGTTTTCTGAGGGTTTTCGGCGATTATTAAAATCTTACCAGTCCTTTAGCGCGGTTTAACTCTCTTCCTTAGCTGTTTTTTAAAACCCGAGCAGTAATGTCGTTTCGAGTGTGACAGCAGAGCGATCTTTAGTAATGCAAGAGTACCGGTCCAGCCGACCCAATCGCGTGATTGGCCCCCATGGAGAACCGCTGACCCGCGAGGATCTTCCACCGCCCAATACGAAGCGGTGGGTCATCCGGCGGAAAGCGGAAGTCGTCGCCGCCGTGCGTGGCGGACTTCTTTCTCTGGAAGAGGCCTGCGCGCGCTATCAACTGTCCGTCGAGGAGTATCTCTCCTGGCAGCAGGCGATCGAACGCAACGGCATCGCCGGGCTTCGAGCGACACGGCTGCAGCACTACCGGGCAAAGACGTCGAACGACAACTGAGCCCTCCCGAAATTCCACGATCGTGATGGCTTGCCCGCGGAAATGCGGGCATCCCGACATCCCGCCGCGGACTCCGAGCACGCAGCGACACCAGGTGGGCAAAAATTGCCCGGTGTTAACGCGTTGTTCACCCCAACGCACATAAACTTGGCCTGCAACGAAGGAAGACCCTTTGTTTGTCAGAGTATGCCGCAGTTAGTGCGTTTGGTGCAGGGTTAGCGAGTGAACGGATTTCTGGGTTTTCTTCGTAGCCTCGGAGTTCGGCCGGATAATTGCTTTAGGCGTTGTCGCCGCCGGTCTCCTCGGCTTCTTTTTCTATCTCACCGTCAGAATTACGACGCCCCCGATGTCGCTTCTGTATTCGGGCCTCGATGCGTCCGATTCAGGCGCCGTCGTGAGCCAGCTCGAGGGCATGAACGTGCCCTACAAGCTGGTCGGTGACGGAACCTCGATCATGGTGCCGGAGGACCGGGTCCTGCGCTTGCGCATGAGCATGGCGCAAAAGGGCCTGCCGTCGGGCGGCGCGGTCGGCTACGAGATCTTCGACAAAGGCAATTCGCTGGGAACGACCAGCTTCGAACAGAAGATCAATCAGCTTCGCGCTCTCGAAGGCGAACTGGCGCGGACCATCCGGTCGCTCAATCCGATTGCCGCCGCCCGCGTTCATCTCGTGCTCCCGCAGCGCGAATTGTTCAGCCGCGACGAGCGCAAACCCAGCGCCTCCATTACGTTGAGGACGCGCGGCACGCTTTCGCCCAGCGAAGTGTCGGCGATTCAGCATCTCGTCGCATCGGCCGTGCCCGATCTCAAGCCGAATGAAATATCGATCATCGACCAGAATTCCACGCTGCTCGCGGCCGGAGACGGCACGCCGACGGGCGATGCGGCGACGACCAACCAAATGGCCGACCGGCGCAACGCCTACGAAGACAAAGTCAAAGGCGAGATCGAGAAGCTGATCGGCAGCGTCGTCGGCCCCGGCCATGTCCGCGCGGAAGTCTCGGCCGATCTCAACTTCGACCGCTCCACCGTCAATGCCGAAACCTACGATCCGGACAGCCAGGTCGTCAGCTCCAGCGAATCCACGACCTCTCAGTCCAACTCGAACGAGAAGTCGGGCTCGTCGCAGGACGTCTCCGTTTCGTCCAATATTCCGGGAGGAAACAACACCCCGGCCAGCACCGATAAAGCCGGCCGGTCGAGCAGCGACAAGAAATCGACGGAATTGGTCGTTTACTCGATTTCCAAGACGGTCAAGAACGAGATCCACGAAGCCGGTGCGGTCAAGCGGCTGTCCGTGGCGGTGCTCGTCGACGGCACCTATGTGAAAGGTACCGACGGCAAAGAGACCTACAAGCCGCGGTCGGCCGCCGAGTTGAAGCAGATCGACGCGCTCGTTCGGTCCGCTATCGGCTTCGACGCGAAGCGCGGCGACAGCGTTCAGGTCACCAATTTACAGTTCAACAAGCCGGACATCCCGGAACTCAACGCCAGCAGCCCCGGCCTGTTCGACTTCAGCAATCTGGACATCGTCCGCCTGATCGAACTCGGCGTTCTGGCCGTCATCTCGCTGCTCGTGATCTTCCTCGTCGTCCGGCCGCTCATTCGGGGCATCCTTAACAGCGCGGCCCAAGCCAACCAGAACGGAATGGGCGGCACGCCTCAGCTCGCCGGCGCCGGAGCGCAGGGCACGCCGGCCCTCGCCGCACCGCACGCCATGCAGCACGCGCCGCCACAGCAGATCGCTTATCAGACCGCACAGCAGCAGCCGACCACGATGTTAAGCCCGGCGGCCGCCGAGGGTCAGGCCGTGGCGATGCAACTCTCGGCGCAGAATCAGGCGCAGCCCCAAGCTCAGGGCGACCCCGCCTCAATCGAAGCGATGATCGACATCGCCAATGTCGAGGGCCGCGTCAAGGAATCCGCGCTGAAGAAGGTCGGAACACTTGTCGACCGCCATCCAGACGAAGCCGTCGCCGTTATGCGCAACTGGCTCTATAGCGACTGAGAACCACGATGGCCGCAAGAGATGAAATAAAGAAAATGCCGGGCTCGGAAAAGACAGCCATCATGCTGTTGGCGCTCGGCGAAGAATACGGCAAGCAGCTCTGGGAGCTGTTCGACGACGAGGAGGTGCGAGAAATCTCTTCGGCCATGTCCTCGCTCGGCTCCGTCGAGGCGAAGATGGTCGAGAAGCTGTTCGTCGAATTCGCCTCCCAGATCTCCCGCGTCGGCTCCCTGATGGGCAGCTACGACAATACCGAGCGGCTGTTGAAGAAGATGCTGCCGGGCGAACGCGTCTCGTCCATCATGGACGAAATCCGCGGTCCGGCCGGCCGGACGATGTGGGACAAGCTCGGCAACGTCAACGAGACGGTGCTGGCGTCCTATCTCAAGAACGAATACCCGCAGACCGTGGCCGTCGTTCTTTCCAAGATCCGTCCCGAGCACGCATCGCGCGTCCTGACATGCCTTCCGGAAGACTTCGCCATGGAAGTCGTCATGCGGATGCTGCGCATGGAGGCCGTGCAAAAAGACATTCTCGACAAGGTCGAGAATACTCTGCGGATCGAATTCATGAGCAATCTGGCGCGCACCAACCGGCGCGACAGTCATGAGGTGATCGCGGACATCTTCAACAATCTCGACCGCAACTCGGAAACCCGCTTCCTGACGGCTCTCGAGGAGCGCAACCGCGATTCCGCCGAGAAGATCCGGGCCCTGATGTTTACATTCGACGATCTCGGCAAGCTCGATCCGGGCGGCGTGCAGACACTCCTGCGCAATTGCGACAAAAACAAGCTGGGGCTCGCCCTCAAGGGCGCGTCGGACACGCTGCGCGACATGTTCTTCTCCAACATGTCGGAACGCGCCGCGAAGATCCTCCGCGAGGATATGGAGGCCATGGGCCCGGTCCGCCTGCGCGATGTCGACGAAGCCCAGATGGAGATGGTTCAGGCCGCGAAGGCCCTGGCGGACGCCGGCGAAATCGTGCTGTCCGACAATAAGGGCGACGACGAGCTGATCTACTGATGACCGAACCGGCGAACGAAAAAGCGGACACAATGACAAAGCCAACAAAATTTACGTTCGGAAACGTCTTCGATATCCGGGACAGCGTGAGCAAACGCGGTACGGCCGCGGCAACCGCCCGTCCGCGCAACTATGACGAAGATGCGCTCGCGGCCGCTTTCGCCGAAGGCCGCGCCGAAGGCGCCAGCCAGGCCTATCAGGAGATCGAGGCCCGCATCGCGACAGCCTTCGAGGCCGCGGCCGGCCAGATCCAGGTTCTGCTCGAGCGTCAGGCCCGGATGACCGAGCGGATGAAGCAGGATGCCGCCGTTCTGGCTCAGGCGATCGCCAGCCATCTCGCCCCGGCTCTGATCCGGGAGACCCCCCTCGCCGAATTCGAGGCGCTCGTCGAGACCTGTTTCGCCGACCTCCACGGCGAGCCCCGCGTGGTGATCAAGGTCGCCCCGTCCCTTGTCGAACCGATGCAGGAAAAGGTCACGGCGCTGGCGGCCCGCCTGAGCCCATCGAACGAAGTTCTGGTCGCGGGCGATCCGGCCCTGACCGAGATGGACTGCCGGATCGAATGGTCCGACGGGGGGCTCGAACGCGATTATTCCCGGCTGGAAACGCTGATTGCCGAAGCCGTCCAGAGATATGTCAGTCAACCCGCGGGCGATGCGCTCGCTCAGACGGAGGCGCGGCCGGATACGGAACCCTGGCCCGATCAGTAACCCGAGCCCCAGGCCGCCGATGAGCCCTGGCGGCCGGAAGGAGCAGATATGAGCGACGAAACCGAAGATCAAACTGCCCCCACGGAGCCGTCGACCGACGATCCGGGCCAGGCGAATGCAGAAACGAACGATCAAATGAACGAAACGATGGACGAAACCGCCGCTCCCGAGACCATCGGCGAGTTGATGAACCTGAAGGAACTGTCGGGCGAGCCGGAAACGGATGCGGCCGGCGCCGAGGGCGAGGAAAATATCGAGCGCTCCGGCAACGATCTCGAAGCCGTGTTCGACATCCCGGTCAACGTGTCCGCCGTTCTCGGCAAATCGCATCTTCAGGTCAGCCAGCTTCTGAAGCTCGGCCGCGGTGCGATCGTCGAGCTCGACCGCAAAGTCGGCGAAGCCATCGATATTTACGTCAACGACCGTCTCGTCGCACGCGGCGAGGTCGTCCTGGTGGACGACCGGCTGGGCGTCACGATGACCGAAATCGTCAAGGGAGAAGGGTGAGCCGGCTAGCGACACGCGTATCGCAGCACCCTCGCCAACCAAAAAGAGATGCGGGCAATGGACCTCTCCACCCTGATCGGACTGAGCACCGGTATCCTCCTGATCGTCATCGCGACGGTCGTAGGCGGAACGCCGGCCGCCTTTTTCGATCTGCCGGCGATGCTGATCGTCGTGGGAGGAACGGCCGCTGTGACGGCGGTCAGCTTCACCGCGTCGGAATTGGCGAGTGCCTGGCGCTCGATCATCCGCACCTTCTCCAAGCCCAAGATCGGTCCGCGCGACGCCGCCTTCCTGATCATGCGCCTCGCCGAACGCTCGCGGCGGAACAGCATTCTCGCCTTGCAGGGAAACCTGCCGGAACTGCAGGGCGAGCCGTTTCTCAAAAAGGCCGTGCAACTGGTGCGGGACGGCACGGAGGTCGAGGACATCGAGAAGCTTCTGACCAGCGAGTTGAACGCCATGGTGGATCGCCACCGCAAGAGCGCTGCCGTATTGCGCCGCGCCGCGGAGGTCGCCCCGGCCATGGGACTGATCGGGACGCTGGTCGGCCTGGTGCAGATGCTCGGACGTCTCGACGACCCCTCGACGATCGGTCCGGCGATGGCCGTCGCGCTGCTGACCACCTTCTGGGGCGCCGTGCTCGCCAACATGGTGTTCATGCCGCTCGCGAACAAGATGGAACGCAATTCGAACGAAGAGGCGCTGGTGAACTCGGTCTACACACTTGGCGCCGCCTCGATCGGACGCAAGGAGAACCCGCGGCATCTCGAGGCGCTCATCAACACGCTGCTGCCGCCGGCGCATCGAATTCAGTATTTCGACTAAGTCCCTAGGAGTTATTAGAAAATGCGTTTACTCATCGTTGGAGAACTCAGCGGACAAATGGGAGCCGCCTCCAAGATTGCCATGAGCAGAGGCGCGAAGGTCGCTCACGCGGTGAGTATCGATCAGGCCCTTAACGCCCTGAGATCCGGCCACGGCGCCGACCTCGTGATGATCGACGTGAGCTGTGACATCCGGGACTTCATCGCCCGAAGCGAGGCCGAGCATATTCATGTTCCGGTGGTCGCCTGCGGCATCGGCACCGACGCCCGGGCCGCCGTCGAAGCGATCCGCTCCGGTGCCAAGGAATATATTCCCCTACCCCCGGATCCCGAGCTTATCGCGGCGGTTCTCGAGGCGGTCGCGGAGGAAAACGCCTCACTGCTGTTCGCCGACAACCGCATGGCGGATGTCGTGCGCCTGGCCGATCAGGTCGCGCCGAGCGAGGCGAGCATCCTGATCACCGGCGAGTTCGGCACCGGTAAGGAAGTGCTGGCGCGGTATGTCCATCACAAGAGCCGCCGGTCTGACAAGCAATATGTCTCCGTGAACTGCGCGGCGATCCCGGAACATCTGCTCGAATCCGAACTGTTCGGCCATGAGAAAGGTGCGTTTACCGGCGCGATCGCCCGGCGCATCGGTAAATTCGAGGAAGCCAGCGGCGGCACGCTGCTGCTCGACGAAGTGAGCGAGATGGATATCCGCCTGCAGGCCAAGCTGCTGCGCGCCATCCAGGAGCGCGAGATCGACCGTGTCGGCGGCACAAAGCCGGTCAAGGTGGACCTGCGCATCATCGCGACGTCCAACCGCGACATGCTGGAGGAAGTCCGCAAGGGCAATTTCCGCGAGGATCTGCTGTTCCGCCTGAATGTCGTGAATTTGAAGGTTCCGCCGCTGCGCGAGCGGCCGGCCGATATCAAGCTGCTGTCGGATCATTTCGCGGTGAAATACGCCGAGATCAACGGTGTCCCGCATCGTCCGATCTCGGCCCAGGCCGCCCAGGAACTGTCCAAGCGCTTCTGGAAGGGCAATGTCCGCGAACTCGAGAACACGCTGCACCGCGCGGTCCTGCTGGCATCGGGCGACGAGATCGGACCGGAAGCCATCAGATCGCCGGATGGCGGCACGAGCCCGTCGGCATCGGATGGCGACGCCGTCAGTTCGGCGGACGGCACGGCCAACGAGGCGGCGGCGGGCCTCGTCGGACGCACCGTCGCGGATGTCGAGCGTGACCTCATTATAGATACCCTGCGCCACTGCCTGGGCAATCGAACCCATGCCGCCAATATTCTCGGCATCTCGATCCGGACGCTCCGCAACAAGCTCAAACAGTACACCCAGGAAGGTGCTGACGTTCCGCTGCCCGGCGAAGGCAGCGCGGAACCCCGTCGCGCCGCCCTCTAGGCGACGTTGGTGACTGAGTATTCAAGGCCCCGAATGAGGGGACGGGCAGGCTTATGAGCGACGTTGGCACCAGAAACTCGACGAGTTCGTTCGGCGGCGCGTTAAGCAAGCTGAACAAAAACATGCGCCGGGGCGATATCGCCCTCGCGCTCGGCGTCGTCTTCATCCTTGTCGCGCTCATCCTGCCGATGCCGAGCTGGCTGCTCGACATCTGCCTGGCCGTTTCGATCACCTTCGCCGTCCTCGTGCTGATGACCTGCCTGTTCATATCGAGGCCGCTGGATTTCAGCGCGTTTCCGACCGTGCTGCTGATCGCGACCATGTTGCGCCTCTCGCTCAACCTGGCCTCGACGCGCCTGATCCTCTCGAAAGGCCACACCGGACCCTCCGCGGCCGGCCATGTCATCGAAGCCTTCGGCGGCTTCGTGATGGGCGGCAATTTCGTGATCGGCATTATCGTGTTCGCGATCCTGGTGATCGTGAATTTCGTCGTCATCACCAAGGGGTCCGGCCGTATCGCGGAAGTCGCCGCACGGTTCAGCCTGGACGCGATGCCCGGCAAGCAGATGGCGATCGACGCCGATCTCTCTGCCGGCCTCATCGACGAGAATCAGGCAAGAGAGCGCCGCAAGGATCTGGAGGACGAAAGCTCGTTCTTCGGCGCGATGGACGGTTCCGCCAAGTTCGTTCGCGGCGACGCGATCGCGGGCCTGCTGATCACCTTCATCAATATCATCGGCGGCATCATCGTGGGCGTGGGGCAGATGGGCCTGTCCTTCTCGCAAGCCACGCACTCCTACACCTTGCTGACCGTCGGCGACGGTCTCGTCAGCCAGATTCCGGCGCTGATCGTTTCGACCGCGGCGGGTCTTCTGGTCTCCAAGGCCGGCGCGATCGGCACCACCGACAAGGCCCTGTTCGGCCAGCTCGGCGGCTATCCCCGCGCGATGGCCCTGAGTTCGTTCCTTATGTTCGCCCTGGCGCTTCTGCCGGGCATTCCGATGATCCCGTTCCTGAGCCTCTCGGCGCTGACCGGCTGGGGTGCGTGGCAGATCTCCAAGCGCCAGGCCCAGGTCGAGGAAGACGCGGAACTGAAGGAACAGGAAGCGCTGGCGGCGGCCCCGGCGGAAGAACCGATCTCATCGGCGCTCGCCCTTGACCAGCTCCGGCTCGAGCTTGGCTACGGGCTTCTGCCGCTGATCAACGACAGCGAGAACTACAAGCTGACGGACCAGATCAAGGCGTTGCGGCGGCAGCTGGCGACCGAACTCGGCTTCGTCATGCCGTCGGTCCGCATCCTCGACAACATGCAACTGCCGGCCAACAATTATTGCGTCCGGGTGAAGGAATCCGAGGCCGGGCGCGGCGATCTGCGCCCCGGCATGATGCTCGTCATGGATCCGCGCGGCGAGCCGGTGGGCCTGCCGGGCGAGGAAACCCGCGAGCCGACCTTCGGTCTGCCCGCAAGCTGGGTGGAAAGCTCGTTGCGCGAGGAGGCCTTGTTCCGCGGCTACACCGTCGTCGACCCGGCGACGGTGATCACGACCCATCTGACGGAGGTCATCCGCGACAACATGGCGGATCTGCTCTCCTATGCCGAGACCCAGAAGCTGCTGGACGATCTGCCCAAGGAGCAGCAGAAGCTGATCGGCGACATCGTGCCGGGTCAGATCTCCGTCAACGGCATCCAGCGGGTCCTGCAGACGCTGCTCTCCGAGCGCATCTCGATCCGCGACCTGCCGACCATCCTGGAAGGCATCGCCGAGGCCACCGGCTATACCCAGAACATCGTGCTGATCTCCGAGCATGTCCGGACCCGGCTCGCCCGCCAGATCAGCGCGGCGAATGCCATGCCGGAGGGATACATCCCCATCATCGCGCTTTCGCCAGACTGGGAAATGGAATTCGCCGAGGCCCTGTCCGGCCAGGGCGAGGACAAGCAGCTCGCGATGGCGCCGGCCAAGTTGCAGCAATTCATCATGGCGGTTCGGATGATTTTCGAGCAGAAGGCCAATGAAGGATATCTCCCGGTTCTGCTGACCAGCCCGATCTCGCGCCCTTATGTCCGCTCCATTATCGAGCGGTTCCGGCCCGCGACCGTCGTGATGTCCCAGAACGAAGTCCATCCCAAGGCCAAGCTCAAATCGCTCGGCCAGGTGAACATGGAATAGGCGGGACAGCACCCAGATGAGGCTCAGAACCTTCCACGCCGAAACCATGGCCGAGGCCATGAGCCAACTCCGCAAGGAGCTTGGCCCGGACGCGATCATCGTTTCCAACCAGACGAGCCGCCGGGGCGTGCGGGTTACCGCCGCCGTCGAGCAGGCGCCCCCCAAACCGGCGCCCGAGACCGAAGCCGTCAAACCGCGCTCCAGGCCGAGAACCCGCCCGCAAGGCGATCGGACTGGCTGGCAGCCCGAAACGGTCACGCTGATCCGTCATCACCGGGTGCCCGAAGCGCTGCAATACCGGCTTGAAAAGGCGCTCAAATCCTTCGACGGCTCCGATCTCGATCAGGCGCTCTCGGACGCGCTGGAAACGCTTTACCAGTTCGTGCCGCTGACCGTATCGGCGCATCGCCCCTTGATGCTGGTGGGCCCTCCCGGCGCGGGCAAGACCGTCACGACCGCAAAGCTCGCCACCCAGGCGAAGATCGAAGGCCGCAAGGTCGGCGTGATCACCACCGATACGGTACGCGCGGGGGGCGTCGACCAGCTCGAAGCCTTCACGCGAATCCTCGAGGTTCCGCTGATGGCCGCCGAGTCACCGGCCGGGCTCACCCGCGCCGTCTCACGCCTCAAGGACAAGCACGACGATATCAGCATCGTCATCGATACGCCGGGTCTCAACCCGTTCGACCGGGCCGAGATCGCGGATCTGCGGCGCTTCGTCGACGGGATCGACGTCTCCACCGCACTGGTTTTACCGGCCGGCGGCGATGCGGATGAAGCAGTCGAGATCGCCACGGCCTGCTCCGCGATCGGCGTTCGCCAACTCGTCGGCACCCGGATCGACGCCGCGCGCCGGTTCGGCGGATTGCTGGCCGCCGCCGATGCCGGCGCCCTCGCCTTCTCCGAGATCAGCCTCTCTCCCTATGTATCGGACGGGTTGATCCGGCTCGATTCCGCCGCACTCGCCAAACTTTTGATGCATGGGCCGTCAGGCGCCCTCTCCTCTCCCGCCATGGAAATGATCAAGCAATGAGTTCCCAAGTAAAAGCCAAGCCCCAGGCATCGGTTCACGCCCTCGGCCGCAACATCGTGACGGTCGCGTCGGGGAAAGGCGGCGTGGGCAAGACCTGGTTCGCCATCAGCCTGGCGCAGGCGCTGACCAAGGCCGGCAAGCGCGTTTTGCTGTTCGACGGCGATCTCGGACTGGCGAATATCGACGTGCAGCTCGGCGTCATGCCGGACCAAGACCTCGCCACCGTCGTCAGCGGCAAGATCACGCTGTTCGAGGCGGTCACCAAGGTGGAGTCCACCGGCTTCGACCTGATCGGTGGCCGGTCGGGCAGCGGCGCGCTGGCGCGTCTCAATCAGACGGCGCTCGAAGATCTCCAGCGCAATCTGATCGGCGTCGGCCAGCATTACGATCTCGTGGTGCTCGATCTCGGCGCCGGTGTCGATACCGGCGTGACGACGCTCGCGCGCCACAACGGCGCCGTTCTGGTCGTCGTTACGGACGAGCCGACCGCGCTGACCGACGCCTACGCCTTCATCAAGCTGATGATCGCGAGAAATCCGCGCGCGGATGTCCGGATCGTGGTCAATATGGCGCAGAACAAGAAACAGGGCGAACGAACCTTCGAAACGCTGAAGCGCGCCTGCGAAGGCTTCCTGAAGGTCTCCCCGAAACTCGCCGGAATCATCCGGCGCGACACCAAGGTTCCCGAGTTGATCCGCCATCAGGCCCCGCTCCTCACCCGCCACCCGATGTCCAACGCGGCGAGCGATGTCGAGGCGATCGCAAAGACCCTCCGGCCCTAAGGTCATGATATGAGCGACGTAGTCACGCCAACGTCCTCCTCGCGCCCTCCCTCTCCGGATCAGGGCCGGGTGGGGCGCGGCGGATCGACGTCGGACACGCCGCAGGAACAGGGGACATCCACCCAATCTCAGACGCAGGATCAGGACACGGCGGCCGCCAGCCCGAAACGCAACGATCCCGCCGTCATCCTCTCCAGCACGCTGACGCATCTGCAATCCGGCCAGCGCATTCCCGGCGAAGTCGTCGGCCAGTTGAACGACGGCCGGATTGTGCTCGACACACCGCAGGGCACATTCGTTCTGGACCTCAAGGCGTCGCTCGCGCTCGGGCCGCTTGCCACCAAAACCGATGTGCTCTTGCAGGTCGTCACGGTCGGCGACGATATCGAGGCCGCGATCGTTTCCCTCAACGACACTCATCTCCATCCGCCGCGCCCCGTCGTCATGACCCTGTCGAGCGTGCGCCCCGGCATCCCGACGCCGACGGTCCGTGCACCCGACCTGCCGGATCTGCCGCTGGGCCAGGCCCCGGAAGCCCAAAGCACCGCTCCCGGACAAACCGGCAAACCAGCGGCGACAACGCCGACCGATCAGGCCGCCGCAACGGACTTTCCGACGCGGCCCACACCGAAGGTTCCGGCGGGCACGATCCTGACCGTCGAACGCGCCGACGCATCCGGCGCTTCCGCGATCAGGCCGGGCACTCAGATAAAGCTCACCATCATTCCGGCTGGCGGGACGGCCGCCGAAACAATCGCTTCCAGCCCGACGCCGCCTGCCGGCCGATCCGCCGCACCGCCGCCCACGGCCCCCGCGGCGGCATCGACGGCTCCCGCGACGAAGGGGCTCCGTCCCGGCTCCACGACACCACCGGCAGCGGGGACGGCGGCCAAGGCCGCTCCGCTCGCGGAGCCCGAGACGCCGGTCACCGCCCCTCTTCCCGGCCGAACGCCGCAGGCCGCCGGGCCGTCCAATCAACTGTCTCAAGCGCCGGCTCAGACGTCGTCCGATCTCCCGGCGCGCGCCCCGGCCATGAAGACGGGCACGACCTTCGTGGCGACCGTCGTCGCGGATCCGGCACGGCCGGCACCCCCGCCGGTAGCGGCGCTGCCCCGGCCCGGTCTTCCGGCGGCGCCCCCGCCCAGCGAGCCGCCGACCGTACTGCAGACGCCGTTTGGCCTGCTGCGCGTGACGCAGGGCCCGAAGCTACCCGAAGGCGCGCACATGACCGTGGAAATTTCGGACGTCAAGACACCGGCGCCGCAACCGCCGGTACGGCCGCCTTTCGATCCCCCGGGCGTCGCCATCGCCGACCTGACGCGGGACTGGCGCAGCCTGACCGACACGCTCAAATCCATCGATTTCAAGCCCGCACCGGACGCGCAGGGCCATGTCGTCGCCCCGGCGCTGACTATGATTCCGGCGAGCGCATCAACCGCGCCGCCCCCCATGCCGCCGTCCTCGACGCTTCTGTTTCTGCTGGCGGCGCTGAGGATGGGCGACGTAAAGAGCTGGCTCGGAAGCGACATCGCCAATCAAGTGGATAAATCCGGAAACGCCGCCCTGCTCGGCAAGCTCAGCAATGACTTCGCAAACCTCGCCCGCGCGGCGCAGGACGGCACACGGTCGGACTGGCGGCCGGTCGTGCTCCCGGTTCATGACGGCGCCGGCATTCAGCCCGTCGCCTGGTTCATTCGCCGGCCCTACGAAGGTGTGGATGACGGTCGGAACGGATCAGCCGATTCAGCCGCCCAACCCGCCGAAGGGACGCGCTTCGTCGTGGAACTGGATCACCGGAACCTCGGCGAGATGCAGCTTGACGGTCTGGTGCACGGCAAGCGCTTCGACCTCGTCGTCCGCAGCCATCAGTCGCTGTCGGAAACGATCCGCCAGGACATCTCCGCGCTATTCCGCAAAGTGCTGGACGCCGCCGGTTCGACCGGCGAAGTGATGTTCCAGCCCGGCCCGAAATTCCCGACCTCGCTGAGAGCGGATCTGGCTCACCGGGCGTTTGAGGCGAAGCCTCGTCCCCAGCCGATTTGAGACGCGGGCTTCGACAAGCGCAGCCCGAACGGCGCTTTTCCGCCGATGTCCCGGATAACGGTCGCCCTGAGCCTGTCGAAGGGCGCTGCCAGACTGGACGTCAGCCCGCTTTCCGCCGGTGTAGATTGAGCGCGATTTCGTCGAGGGTGGCTTGTTCCCGGCGGGCGGCTTCCTGGCGTTCGCGCTCCAACTGTTTCTCGAGCGCGACTTCGTATTTCTTGAGTTCGGCGAAGGCTTCGGACACGTGCTCCTCGGCCTCGGCGATATAGCCGTCCAGCTCGGCGATGGACTCGGCGAGGCTGTCGAGCCGTTTCTGGGCCGCCGCGGCGTAAGGCGGATAGGCGAACAGCCAGTCGACCTGGCCGGCCTTTTTGCGCTCCGCCGCCAGATCCTCGCGGATGCGGCGGCACTGGGCTTCCAGATCGGCGCGCGCGCCAAGAAGACGCGCCAGCTTCTTGCGTTCTTCCTCGAGCTGCCACTTGTGCAGCCGGATAAGGCTTTGCAGCCCCTTCATCGCCTAGCCCCCGCGCCCGGCGCGCCCTGAGCCGGAGCCGGCTGATCCGCGAGGATCGCCGCGAGACGGGCATAACCGTCGCCGAGCGATGTCTGATCCTTCCGGTCCTGCGCGAGAAACGCCTCCAGCGCCGGATGATAATGAATGGCTTCGTCGATCTCGGGATCCGCACCGGCCCGATAGGCCCCGAGGCGGATCATTTCCTCCATCGATTCGTAATTCGCCAGATGGCGGCGCGCCATGTTGACGATCTCGTTTTCTTCCGGCGTGTTGCAGCCCGGCATGGTGCGCGAGACGCTGCGGAGAACATTGATCGCGGGGAACCGGCCGCGTTCGGCGATCCGGCGTTCCAGCACGACATGCCCGTCGAGAATGCCGCGAACGGCGTCCGCGATCGGCTCGTTGTGATCGTCGCCCTCGACGAGCACCGTGAAGAAGCCGGTGATCGAGCCCTCGCCTTCACAAGTACCGGCGCGCTCCAGAAGCTTTGGCAATTCACTGAACACGGTCGGCGTATAGCCTTTGCTGGCCGGCGGCTCGCCGCCCGACAGGCCGATTTCGCGCTGGGCCATGGCGAAGCGCGTGACGCTATCCATCATGCACAGCACGGAATTGCCCTGATCGCGGAAATATTCGGCGGCCGTCATGGTGAGATAGGCGGCCTGGCGGCGCATCAGAGCAGATTCATCGGAGGTCGCGACCACGATCACGCTGCGCGCCAGTCCCTCGTCGCCGAGATTGTCCTGGATGAATTCCTGCACCTCGCGGCCGCGTTCGCCGATCAGCCCGATCACGGCGACGTCGGAGGCCGTATAGCGCGCCAGCATCGACATCATGATCGACTTGCCGACGCCCGAGCCCGCGAAGATGCCCATGCGCTGGCCCTTGCAGGTGGTGAGGAACGTGTTCAGGGCCCGGACGCCGAGATCGAGCTTCTCGCCCACCCGGCGGCGCGTATGCGCCAGCGGCGGCTGCGACCGCAGGGAATAGGCGCCCGGCCCGCGCTGGATCGGGCCCTTGCCGTCGATCGGATCGCCCATCGCATTGACGACGCGGCCGAGCCAGCCATTCGACGGATAGACGAACGGGTCCTCTTCGGCGACATAGGCCTTCGAGCCGATCCCGATTCCTTCGAGCGATTTGAACGGCATCAGCAGCGCATGGCCGTTACGATAACCGACCACTTCGGCCGGCACGTCGCCACCGTCGCGTGCGACGATGCGCACCCTCGCGCCGACGCTGCTGACATGATCGATTCCGGCCGCCTCGATCAAGAGACCCTGTACGCCGGACACGCGCCCGAACCGCGACTGGCTGGGCATTTTCGTAATTTCAGAGAGAAGGGATTCCACGGGACTTTCTAACGCACCATAAGCACTTGACGCGAACCATATGGAATGATTAGTAAATCTATCGCGCCACAATTTCGCCATCCTGGCGCAAAGCGTTTAAGGTTTTGTAAAGGCCGATCTTTTCTGACTTTCTTTTACAAACTTTATCGCTTGTTTTGAAATCCGGCATCTCGGTCACGAAAAATTAACGAAGTTGCTTATAAAAATTAATGGTCATTAACCAAGCGCTTTTTATAATCCGCCGGTACCTGGTGAATGTGAGGATACTATCCAATGAGGGTTCTGCTGATTGAAGACGATTCGGCCACGGCCAAGAGCATCGAGCTCATGCTGTCCGCCGAAGGCTTCAACATCTACTGCACCGATCTTGGCGAAGAGGGCCTGGATCTCGGTAAGCTGTACGATTACGACATCATCATCCTTGATCTGAACCTGCCCGACATGCACGGGTATGACGTTCTCAAGAAGCTCCGTCTCTCCAAGGTCGATACGCCGATCCTGATCCTGTCGGGAATGGGCCAGCTCGACAACAAGGTGAAGGGTCTCGGCTTCGGCGCCGACGACTATCTGACCAAGCCGTTCCACAAGGACGAACTGGTTGCGCGCATCCATGCGATCATCCGCCGTTCGAAGGGCCATTCCCAATCGGTCATCCGCACCGGCAAGCTGAGCGTCAATCTCGACACCAAGACGGTCGAGGTCGAAGGCCAGCGGGTCCATCTGACGGGCAAGGAATACGGCATGCTGGAGCTGCTCTCGCTCCGCAAGGGCACGACGCTCACCAAGGAAATGTTCCTCAACCACCTCTATGGTGGCATGGACGAGCCGGAGCTCAAGATCATCGACGTCTTCATCTGCAAGCTGCGCAAGAAACTCGCCGCCGCCACCAACGGTCAGAACTATATCGAGACCGTCTGGGGCCGTGGCTATGTGCTGCGCGACCCGGTCGAAGAGACCCAGTCCCAGCCGAAAGCCTCCAGCGCAGCTGCCTGACGACATACTGACGGGATTAGAAGCGGGGCCAGTAGCGTATCCCTCCCGCTCCCGATCATTTCATGTTGAGCGTAAAGAAAAGGCCATCCGGATTTCGGATGGCCTTTTCTTTGTGGATCTCTCACCAGAAAATTAGAACGTCATCGTCGTTCGTCGCAGAAAGTCAGACACTTATCGCCTCCGGAAACCATAGCGCCCGACATCTGTAAAGCTTTTGAGAGGCACATCGCGCACCGGATGAAGCGCACTGGCAAATTAACGCCATCTTATATCTACAGGCATACTTTTTCTTCAATTAGGCACATACGCCTAGTCCACTATTCCATAATTTTGGAGAAGAAATATGCGAAAAGTCATAATCGCCTTAGCCGCACTCCCCTTAGCCGCCTGCGCAACCAAGCACTACGGTCGCGAGATGCCGCTTTCGCCGACCGAGAAGGCCGAATACAGCTGCCGAGACATTAACCTCGAAATCGCAAAGGTACGCGAATTCCAACAACAGGTACGCCATGAGTCGCACGTCAACGGTAAGAGTGCCCTCGGCTTCTTAGGCGACTTCGGCATAGGAAATGCGATGGAGAAGAGCGATGCAGAGAAATCGAGCGACCAACGTATGGATGATCTCGAAGAGCTAAGAATCGAAAAGCACTGCGCCTAAGCGCCGCCCAACATCCCTTGTGGTCCAAGTGCTGAGTACAGTCCCAACCGAAAACGCTCGACAAAGACCGGGGCGCAACGAGAGAAGAGCGTATGGCGGGATAGCGCAGAGCGAAGACTGCAGAGTCTTCGTTTACTCAAAAAACGCCACGGACCGGCACTCAATGCTCATCCGCACCTTGCGATCCGGAAAGCTGTTGTCCCAGAAGGCGGTGTGGGGCGTGCGCCAGGCGACGGAATGGTCGGAATCGTGGAATTTGATCAGCATGACCTCGTCGCGGGTCATCCGCGAGAAGTACCACCAGCGATGGTTCGGGTTGTAGCGGAAGATGGCGGCTGCGGGCTGTTCGGCGTCCGGCATGGGGGCGAACATCTCGTCGCCTTCCGGGATCTTGTCGACGATATAGAGCACGTTGGGCACGCCCTCGTCGTCGCCCACGCTGCGGTGATCGCAGACGGCGAGCGGGCAGTCCTGCGGCGGCTCCGAGAAGGTGCGCCAGAAGCTTGAATAGATGAAGCGCTTGTAGCCCGGGCCATTGGGCCGGGCCTTTTCGTAGACCGCGCGGGCCTGACGGTCGGCGCGGCCGGGCTCGGTGTCGATATGCGCCTCGCCGGCCGGCGGCTGCACGCCGCCCGCATGGGTGTAGGGCTCGTCCGTCTTCTTCTGATATTTCGCGATATCGCCGGAATTGCGCACCATCCAGCCCATCGGCACGACGAAATCGGCGCCCGTCAGTTTCTGCACGCCGGCGGCGACCTCGTCCATATACCGACGGTCGACCTCTTCCTTGTCGTAGAAATCCTTCACCGCGCTGGGGATATCGCCGAGCGTGAAGCCATGGGTATCGAGCGTGAAATGATCCCGGATCGCGCGCCCGTCCCGGATCCTGACCTTGAACGGACCATAGCTGCCCGTATTCACCTCCACGCCCGCGCTCACGAAGCGGCGGTTGATATCGGGACCCGGCAACAGATAATTGATCTCCGCCTCGATCGTGCGGACGCCTTCCTCGATATCCTGCTCAACGACGCTCATCTCGCTCTCCTAATCGATACGCGCGAGGCAAAGCGGACCGGAATACGCCGGCTGCCGCGCATATGGTGCACCCCGGATGAGTAACTCACAGATGTTATAGTGACAAGCGAGAGAGCGGCTACCCGAGCTGTCAGCGCGCCCTCACCGGCACATCACCTGCAGCCGCCCGGCGTCGCACCGGACCTTGTTGGCGAATTCGAGGCCGGCGGTGTTGCAGGGCTTGGCCATGGCCTGAATGCCTGTGATGTACTTGCCGGGATCGCTCAGGGATTCGCGCGCGAGCCCGACGATGACCTTGCAGCTCTTGTCGGCCGTGAAGGGGTCGGCGCCGGCGTTGACGGCGCTGACATAGACCTCGGCTTCATAAAGGCCTTGCGCGGCAACGCCCTCGAGCCACTTCCCCTTGCTGTCCCCCGATCCGTCGCCACCGCACCCGGACAGGGCGCCGACAGCGGACATCAACACCAGCGACGAGCAAAATTTGACGCGTGAACGAGACACGGCAGTCCTCCTCTGTGACCAGCAATGATCGGCTCGACGGTCACCAACGTCCCCAAACGGAACCGCCGAACGCGTCAAGCGTGCCTCGGAGGACGCACCAATGCAACCCGCCGGCGAATGGCGGGGCCGCATTGCCTGCTTTTCGATATTGTCGCTGCTTTTAGTGCCTTACCGGAACGGCCCGGGCGTAGACGCCGCGTTGGTTGGCGACCGGCTTGAACTTGTCCGATACGCCGATCACGGTTTCCGCCGCCCCAAGGACGAGGCGGCCGTCTTCCGGCAAGACCCGGCTGAGGCGTTCCAGCACGTCGTTCTTGGTTTCCTGATCGAAATAGATCAGCACGTTGCGGCAGAAGATGAGGTCGAACATGCCGACACGCGCGAAATCGTCCATCAGGTTGAGTTCGCGATAGCTCACCATGGAGCGGATCGATTCGTCGATCTGCCACATCTCGCCGACCTGCTTGAAGTATTTGACGAGGTGGGTAATCGGCAGGCCGCGTTGGACCTCGAACTGCGAATAGAGGCCGACCTTGGCCTTGTCGATCACCTCGCGGGAAATGTCCGTCGCCAGAATCTCGACGCGCCAGTCATGCAGCTTCGCCGCCGCCTCTTTCAGGATCATCGACAGCGAATAGGGTTCCTGGCCGGTCGAGGCCGCGGCGCACCAGATCCGCAGCGCCTTCTTCCCCGAACGCGCCTCCAGAAGATGGGGCAGGATGTCGTCGCGGAATGTGTCGAATGGCTTGGTGTCGCGATAGAAGAAGGTTTCGTTCGTGGTCATCGCCTCGGTGATGTCCCGAAACAGAACCTCTTCGTTCTTCTTGCGGACTTCCTCGACAAGCGCTTCGACGCTCTCGAGCCCGCGCTTGCGGGCGACGGGCATCAGGCGCGTCTCGAGCAGGTAGACCTTGTCCTTGGAGAGGACGAGACCGGAACGAGAGCGAAGCATTCCGCTCAGCAATTCGAAATCGGCTGGCTTCATGGCTTGGCTCCCGCAGCGACCCGGGTAATCGCGGGCGCAATTTCATCGAGGTCAAGAACAGCGCTGCACAACCCGGCGTTCGCAACCGCGCCGGGCATGCCCCAGACAACGCTGGACGCCTCATTCTGGGCGATCAGGCTGCTGCCGGCGTTGATGAGCACCTCGCTGCCCTTCAGACCGTCGTTGCCCATGCCGGTCAGGACCACGGCGAGCGCGGAAGGCCCGTAGACAGCCGCGGCGCTCCGGAACATCGGATCGACCGCGGGCCGGCAGAAACTCTCCATCGGGCCGTCATCGAGCCGCAAAACGACCTCGCCGGCCTTCTTTTCCAGCAAAAGGTGGTGGCCGCCCTTGGCGATATAGATATGCCCGCCCGTCACGACCTCTCCGCCCTGTACTTCGACGCAGTCGCGGCCGGTTGCGCGGCGAATGTGATCCGCGAGGATCGCCGTGAATGTCGCCGGCATATGCTGGGTGATGACGACCGGCAGAGTGAAATCTTCGGGCAGCGCCGTCAGCACCTTGAACAAGGCCTGCGGGCCGCCGGTCGAGCTTCCAATCACCACGACTTTCGGACGGATCGGCGACAGGGGCCGCAACTTGATCTGGGGTTTCGGCATCGACAGCCCGACACCCGCCGCAGCGACGGGACGCGCCGCCGAGGGCGTGCCGCGCTGGGCCAGCCGGACGCGACGCCGGGCGACACCCAACGCCTTGACCTTGGCGACGATTTCGCGCCGGTATTCGCCTGCGCCCGAGGTATCCCGAAAGGCCTGAGGCTTGGGGATATAGTCGGCCGCGCCGCGCGACAGGGCGGTAAGACTGATCTCGGCGTTCCGGGCCGTCAGCGTGGACGCCATCAGGATCTTGACGCCCGGCGCAGCCTGCAACAGCAGCGGCAATGCGACCATGCCGTCCATGATCGGCATTTCGATGTCGAGAATGACGACTTCGGCCCCGGTGCTGACGAGGTTGGAAACGGCGCTCTTGCCGTTCGCCGCCGTAAAGACGACGTTTATGTCCGGCTCGCTATCGAGCCATTGCCGGACCAGCCCACGAATAACGGCCGAGTCGTCGACGACCATAACTCGAATCGGGCCGCTGTCCGGGAACGCCTCTCCCTTGGCGATCGCGTTGGACGACGACATTTACATAAGTCCGACTTGCGTAAACTTTGCCTCTATGATGTCCCGATCGAACGGTTTCATGATGTATTCGTTGGCGCCGGCCTCGAGCGCCGCACGGATATGCGCGATGTCGTTCTCGGTTGTGCAGAAAACCACGACGGGCGCGTCGCCGCCCGTGCTGCCGCGCAGCCGCCGCAGGAACGATAGACCGTCCATGACGGGCATATTCCAGTCGAGCAGCACGACATCCGGCATTTTCTCTTCGCACCGGTTCAGCGCCTGCTGACCGTCTTCGGCCTCGACGATGTCGAAGCTAAGCTCTTCGAGAATCCGGCGAGCAACTTTTCTGATTACTTTTAAATCGTCGACAACGAGACATGATTTCATTGGGAAACTCCGGAAACCCGCAGTGCTTCGAGTTGGGTGAAGTTAAGGTTTGAGATCATTGAAGATCAGGCCGCGAGGCCCGCCTCCGTTTCGAGAAGGCGATCGACCTCGAGGACGACCAGCAGCTGGTCGTCTAGCCGGAAGATGCCGTTGGATACCGCGCGCCAACGCGGATCGAGAGTCGGCGGATTGCGCTCCAGGCGATCGTTCGGAACGCTGAGAACTTCGCCCACCGTGTCGATGATCAGGCTGTACGGCTCCCCGTCATGCTCGACCACCACGCTCATCGCGGGATCGGATTCATCGCGTTCATTGAGCCCCAGACGCTTGCGCACATCGATCGCCGTCACGATGCGGCCACGCAGATTGAGCGCGCCGGCCACAGCGTCGGGCGCGAGCGGAATGCGCGTCAGCTTTTGCGGGCCGAGCACGTCGTGCACCGCCGAAACGGGGATGCCCAACAGCTGATTGTCGATTGTCATCGTCACCAGAGTCCGCGCCGACGAGTCTTCTGACGCCATTACGTTTTTCGTGTCTTTTTGTTGGCCTGCCACACTCATGCCGCTTCCTCTTGCTGGGACAGTACGCGCGAGAGACTGCTCATGAGCGCGTCACGATCGAATTTGGCCACATAGTCGGTATAGCCCGCCGAGCGACCGCGTTCCTGATCCGGTTTTTCGAAATAGGACGACAGGGCGATCATCGGCGTCGATTTCCACCGCGAGTCATTCTTCACGGCTTCGGCGAAGTCGATGCCGTCCATACCCGGCATTTCGATGTCGCTGACGATCAGGTCGAAAGTTTCGCCGGCTTCCAGCATATCGAGCGCTTCGGCCGCGCCGGATACGGTGGTGACGTCATAGCCCGCCCGCGAAAGCAGCGGTTCCAGAAGGCCCCGGAAGAACGCGCTGTCGTCGACAACGAGCAGCCTCGCCCCCTCGGCCGCGCCGTCGGCGCCGTGATTCCTCTTGCGGAACCAGTCCGGGTAGGCCCTGGCGAGGTAATAGGTGACGTCCATGACCTCGGTGGCATGCCCACCGACGACCGACGTGCCCAGAACGCCGTCCCGGGAAGAAACCATCTCGATATCGAGTTCCTGCTCGACGATGTCGATAATCTCGTCGACCGCGAGGCCCATAGTGTGATCGTCGTCGGAGAACACCAGAACCGGCTGCAAGCCTTCGGTCTTCCAGGACACGGCGTCGGAATACCGCAAAACCGGCATCAAACCGCCGCGATACTGGACGAAATCGCCCGTTTCGGTGTGCTCGATCGCCGTGACTTCAACATTCTCGAGCCGCGCGACCAGCGCCAGTGGCACCGCCTTGGGCGCCTGCTCGCCGACCTTGAATACAAGCAGCGACGTCGCGTCGCTCCGGCCGGCCCGCCGTGAGACGGCGTCGTCGCCGACGTCGCGGCTACCGATCTGAATGTCGCCGGCCTTGGCCGCAATGCCATTGGGATCGAGGATCATGATGACGCTGCCGTCGCCGAGGATCGTATTTCCGGAATACATCGCGAGATTGCGCAGGATCCGCGCGACCGGCTTCACGACGATTTCCTCGGTGTCGTAGACCTGATCGACGACGATGCCATAGGTGAAATTGCCGACCTGCGTCACGACGACATAGTCCTCGTTGCGGGCCTTGCGCTTATGCTGACCGATCTGGACCGGCTGGTCGCCGGCCGCCGCGTTCTCAAGCGCTTCGGCGGGTCCCTCAACCTCAGCCTCTTCCTTGGCCTCGGCGACGATCTTCTTCGGCGGCAGGCCGAGCACGTCGCGCAGATGGACCAGAGGCAGCAAACGATCACGCAGACGCAGCACCGGCGTCTGATTGATGCGCTCGATCTTGTTGCCGGAATTTCCGCCGGCCCGAACCAGCTCGACGACACTCAGCTGCGGGATCGCAAAACGCTCGCCGCTGCTTTCCACGATCAGCGCGGAAACGATCGCGAGGGTCAGTGGAATCTTGATCGTGAATTTCGAGCCCTTGTCGCGTTCGGACTTGAGATCGATCGTGCCGCCGATCTTCTCGATATTGGACCGCACGACATCCATGCCGACACCGCGGCCGGACACATTGGTGATCGCTTCGGCCGTCGAGAAACCCGCGTGGAATATGTAGCGCTGAACCTGCTGATCCGGCATGGCGGCGACTTCCGCCTCGGCCGCCAGATTATTGGCGAGGATCTTCTTCTTGATCTTCTCGATGTTCAGGCCACGGCCGTCGTCCGAAACCTCGATGATGATGTGCCCGCCTTCATGGAAGGCGTTGAGAGTGATATGGCCGGTCTCGGACTTGCCGTTCTCGATGCGCTCTCCGGTCGTTTCGAGACCATGATCGGCGGAATTGCGGACCATATGGGTCAGCGGATCCTTGATCAGCTCGAGAACCTGGCGGTCCAGTTCGGTCTCCGCGCCGAGCATCTTCAACTCGATCTTCTTGCCGAGGTCGTGGCCGAGATCGCGCACGATGCGGGGCAGCTTGGCCCAGGCATTTCCGATCGGCTGCATGCGCGTCTTCATGACGGCTTCCTGCAGCTCGGTCGTGCACTGGTTGAGACGCTGCAGCGGCCCGTTGAACTCGCTGTCGTCGAGCCGGCGCACCATCTGCATGAGCTGGTTACGGGTGAGCACCATCTCGCTCACCATGGTCATCAGGTCTTCGAGAACCTCGACATTCACGCGGATCGTCTGATTTGCGACCGAGGGCTCGTTGGTATGCGTTTCCGGCACCGGTTTCGGCGCTTCCTTGGCAGCCACAGGCTTGGCGGCCGGTTCGGCCTTGCTCTCGGACGCCAGAAGGTCGTCGCGGGTGGCCGAGAGCACGACCATGATCTTGGCCGCGACGTCGTCCTCGATCTCGAAGTCGCGCATGGCGTCGCGGAAATAGCCGAAGAACTTGTCGACATGCTCGGCGCTGAGGCCGCGATCCTTGAGCGGCGCATGCGCCTTCGCCAGCGACTTGCCGGTGTAGCGCGACGGACCGCCGAGCGCCATTGTGAGATAGGACGAATATTTGAGCTTCAGATCCTCGATATCGACCTTGTCGTAGATCTTTTTGAAGGACGGATCGTCGGCAAGCCTCATGAAGAGGAGATCGACGATTGCGTCCACGCCGAGCGGGCCGCCAATTCTCTTGAACAGCGTATCGTTTTCCGGGTCTTCCCCGGCGGCAGCGTTGTCCGCCGAGGGCGTTTCCTCCACCGCAACGTCCGCTTCGTTTCCGGCCCCATCGTCCTCGACGCTTTGGGCTTCGGCGACGGGTTCGCCGGCATCCTCGCCGGAGACAATCGCCGCGAGCCGTGCGATCAGATCGTCGTCGTCGCCCTCGGGCTCCGCCGATGTCCGCTCGAGATGGGCGACGATATCGCGAATCCGGTCGAGGCACTCGAGAACGACCGTGACGGCATCCTGCGTCACATGCAGCTTGCCGTCGCGAAACTGACCGAGCACGTTTTCGCCGGCATGCGCAATCGCCTGAAGTCTCGGCAGACCGAGAAAACCGCAGGTGCCTTTGATCGTGTGAACGAGGCGAAAAATGTTGCTCAGCGTTTCTTGATCGTTCGGATCCTGCTCCAGCTTGACGAGCTCAACATTGGCAACGTCAAGGCTTTCGACAGTCTCCGTGACGAATTCGCTTAATAGATCATCCATGGCGTTTTTGGTTCGGCGTAAAGGTGTAAGGTTGGCCTGCGGGTCCTGCGAAGGCAGACGCCGCGAACGACGCACCGTGAGCACCCGTTAAAAGTCGCCGAAATGTATTAAGAAGCTGTAAAGCGTATTGCCGCGAACTACACGGAATCGCTTAGGAAACTGCCTTTTGCGGCAGGGCGGCGCTGATCGTGAATTCATTATTCGGACCACGCTCGCAAATGATGCGTCCACCGAGCTCATCGGCCAGCATGACGGCCAGCGCCGCCGGCGCCGATTTCGCGTCGACCGAGTCCGGTGACGCGGTGCCGTTGAAGATCGCCAGAACGTCGTCGGAAACGATGATGCGATCGCCCGAGGCCACGGCGCCGAGCTCGACGCCGCCATCGGACGCCGCGGCCAGCACGCTGACCGAACCGGCGCGGATGATGCTCTCGGTCGCGACGAGCGCCATATTCATCAGAAGCTTCATGGCGGACTTGGGCAGGACCTCGACCTCGGCGCGCCAATCCAGGGCGACCTTCGTGGTCGCAAGATATTCCCGAAAGGCATATTCGCCATCACCCAGCCCGATCATCTCGCCGAGCCCCGACGAACCGCCGAAGGCTAGCCGGAGAAGCTGCAACCGACCCGTCGCTTCATTGACACTATGCGCCAGCAGAGCGATCGTCTGATCACGCATATCGTCGTCGCATTCGTCGGCCAGGATTTCAATCCCATTCGACAATGCGCCGACCGGGCTGATCAAATCATGGCAGATGCGGGAAGAGAGAAGCGACGCGAGGTCGATTTTGCCTTTTAGTTCAAGCATTCCTGATCGTTCTGAGTGATGCGCTGTTCACGCGTTTGATGATGTTGGCCGAGAGAATTAGTTTAGACCATGGCATTGAGGCGCGATAGAGTTAAGGAAAGGTTATGACGCTCCTCATCAAGCCCGGCGATTTCGTCCGTCACCCCACCCGCGAGGATTGGGGTATCGGCCAGGTGCAATCGATTATCGGAAATCGGGTCACGGTCAATTTCGAGAATGCCGGCAAGCAGCTCATCAATGCTCAGGTAATCGATCTCGAAATGGTGCGGAGCGACGACCGGCAGCGCTAAACCGCCAGACAAAACCCAATTGTTGCGAGTACCCTACAACCAAATGTCCATGCCCAAGAAACCCTCCAAGCTCAACGACAAACTCGTGCTCAAAAAGGGGCGGCGAAACATCGTGCAGAGTTTTGCCGACACCGAGGACGGCGTCCGCAGCTTCGTGCAAAGCCGCACGGCTTACGACGCCGATGGAATAGACACGATCACCCGGGAAGAGGACGGCGACGGCGTCTGGCGCGTCACCTTCAAGGGACGCCGGATCCTTCGCGTCTTCGTCGGCACGAACCCACGCGCGCCCGATTTCGATATCGAGCGGAACTAGGCTCCGACCCCATTGATTTGTGGACTTAGCAGGGGTTTATATGGGTTGCTCTCTGACGTGGAGTGACCGCAATGAGCGACGCTTTTGAATCTGTGGCTGAACGAGAGATCGCAACCGGTGTGGTACATGACGTGCCGGCTGATTTGCGAACGACCCTTACGTCGGACCCGACAGCTCTTGCGGCATGGGAGGACATTACCCCTCTCGCGCGCAATGAGTGGATCTGCTGGATTGAGTCCGCGAAAAAACCCGAGACCCGGAATCGCCGGATCAAGAGAGCCCGCGAGGACCTGACAAAGGGAAAGCGCCGGCCTTGTTGCTGGCCCGGCTGCCCTCATCGCTGACATCATCGGAATTCGAAAAAACTGTGCGTATCGAGCGACATGGCCGCCGCCCGTAAATCTTGAGACTGGGCGCGCGATTTTTCGGAAAGTCGGGGGGAGAAGCTTGTCCTCGGCCGGGCTCCCGCCGACGAAGCAGACCGGCGTCACCGGATCGACTTCTGCATCACACTGTTACGCGCTACGAGGACGAGATCGTTTATAGCGGCCGCGAGTAAATAATTGATTAGTGCGGCGACACATTTATCGCATCGGCCGTCTCGGCCGATTTACCGCCGCCGATCCCGAGCCGTTTGAACGCCTTCGTCGCGAGATGGCGCGCCAGGAGCAGCGGCGGCATTCTCAGCCAGTGCGAGCGAAGATAGAGCAGGAAGGCGGCGAGCGAGGTCAGGCGGCTCGGATAATCCGCATTCCTCGGCATGATCGTTCTCGGAATCAGATGATCCATCACAAAGACGGTGAGGCCCGACGGCGCCGAGGCGGCAAGCCTCGCCGTAATGTCGGCCGGCACCGGCGTACCGAGAAGGCCGGCGCCATATCGCAACGCATAGAACAGCGGCCGGGTGAGATCGAGCGTGTCCGCCCGGCGCACCAATGCGTCCCAAAAGCCCTCGCGGCCGGAGAACTCCACCATCATCCGGTCGAGATCGTGGAGGTCGCGCAGCCGCCGGTCGAAATCACCGTCATAGAAGAGATGCGCCGAGGCGTGCAGCACCATGTCTTCGGGCGCGAGCACATGCATCCGCCTCTCCCCGGTCGAGACCATGTCGGCGAGAAGAAGCGCCGGATCGGGCCGCAACCGGCTGGTGACGGGCAGGATCGTGTGATGGATGTCGATGATCGTATTGCTGTCGTGATGCCTCAGCGGCGGCAGTTCATGCATCCAGGTCCGATAGTAATAGTCGTCGTATTCGTCCTGCTTCAGCGGGATCCAGCCCGAGGCGCGGATTACTTCTTCCGCCCGGTCTAGATCGCGATGCGCGACGAGGATGTCGACATCCGAACAGAGCCGCCCCCCGGCGAGATCGAGACCGCTCCAGACATAAGCCGCGCCCTTGAGAAGCGCGAAGGGAATATCGGCACGGTTCAGCGTGGCGGCGATCCGCGTGACGTCGAGCCGAACCATGCGGTCGTTGTCGCGGGCGATCGCCTCGGCAGACTCGAAATGCTCGCGCGCTTTCTCCGGCAGCCTGTCCCACACGCCGGCACTCTTCGCGAGGTAACCCAGCCGGCACGACAGGCCAGTCTGGCGGCCGAACCGCAAGACCGTGTTCCACTGTTTCGGCCTGAGCGAGACCATGCTTTCGGGACGTGTCAGCGCCTCCAGAAAGAACGGCAGTCCGGGGACCTTCGGTTGTCTGACCGTCATCGCTCAGACCTCCGCCGGCCGCGCGGCCGCGATGGTTTCCTCGACGAAACCGATCGCATCGTCGAGGCTCGAATAGACGGCGGCCTTGAGGACACAGCGATCCACGAGCCTGGCGAGCGCCTCGAAGCCGGGCTGGCCCAGCAGCGTGTAATTCACCGAAAACAGACTCAGCCGTCCGAGCCCCGCCGCCTTGGGCCATTCGTCGGTCTCGAGCGCACTGTCCTTGCTGTAGGTCGGGAAGACGACGGCGCGCGGCCTGGCGAGGGCCTGATCGTTCTCGACGGAACCACGCGGCGCGGCCAGATAGGAGATCGTCCCCTTGGGCGTTCCCTCAAACGGACCGACGAACACGCCTTCGGGAAACAGTTCCCTCATGCGCGGGATCGACTCGTTCTTGAGCGAGATCGGCCGGGGATAGGGAACCAGCATGCCGTCGGACAAACGGATCAGCGCGAACTCGTCCGAAAGCAGCCGCCAGCCCCGGGACACCAGCGCCGCCGCCAGCGTGCTTTTCCCTGAACCGGATTCGCCGGGAAGGATGACGGCGTCGCCGTTCTTCTCCACCACGGCCGAATGCAGGATCAGCATGTTGCGGATGCGCGAGGCCACGCACCAGTTCATCGCCGTCTCGAGCATCAGGAGAGAGAGATCGGCCGGCAGCGGGATGAACGGGCCCGGCCCTTCGACATCCGCGATGACCTGACGGCGGAACACCTGGCGCAGCCGCGACGGCGCATGAAGATTGAGATGGAAGTCGGTGATCTCGGTGTCGCCCGTATCGGCCTCGCAGGCGCCGTAGAGCTGTATGAAGTCGCGCGCCATCGCCGGATAACATGAGCGCAGCCGCGTCGTGAAGCCGCCGAGACGGAAGTAAAGCCCGTCCGACGTCAACCGATGCTGGATATCCTGTTCCGAGAGATCTTGCACTCTCACGCGGCGACCACCTCAACAATTCCGAGGTCTTCTAATTCGCTCAATAAGGTGTGCAATTGGTTACGCAGCGTCGCGTCGGGGTTGGCGCCGGTCGCTGCGGCGACCCGATCGGCGAGGTCTCGCACGGACCCGGGCGCCTCGCCAAGCTCCATGACGATGAGCCGCGCCATAAGATCGAAGATATGGGTTTGTCCGGAGCGTTTGTCGTAGACCGCCGAGCCGTCGTCCCAGTCGCGCCAAACGAGCGCCTCGCCGTTACAAGCCGCCCATCGAACCGGATTTTCGCTCATCGATCAGGAATGCGGGCCCCGCCGCCCCTAGCCTTTCGACATCATGATGGAAGCGACGCAGGAATAGCCGGGCATGCCGGACAGCCGCTTGTCATTGGAAAGCGCCTGGATGTATTTCCGCTGATCCATCTTGCCCGAATAGTTCACGAGCCCGCCATCGGACTTGCCGAAATTCTTGGTGTCGATATTATCCGGAACCTGCAGATTGGTCATGCAGGTGAGCGAGGCGGCCCAGCCGGTATTGCTCTTAAGGGTCACGACGAGCGGCGCCCCGATCGCGCCCGCCTTCAGAAGACGGCGGCGCAAAGCCCGCTTCGCTTCTTCGGGCGAAACCGTGCCGTCGACATTCTTTGTTGCTTCAGGAGGCAATTGCCCGTTACCAGCCA
Source organism: uncultured Alphaproteobacteria bacterium (assembly GCA_963821875.1). GTDB lineage: Bacteria > Pseudomonadota > Alphaproteobacteria > CAVTAV01 > CAVTAV01 > CAVTAV01. The sequence continues at coordinate 1,892,224 of CAWGFE010000002.1, read as the reverse complement.
TAGAACTCATCCATACTTAAAAACGACATCCCGACAAACACCAATATACCAGGAATATTGACAACTTGTCACTGCGCACATAGCGGAGCGCGTATAAACGCGCCTTTTCTCAAGCAAGTAGCGCACCAGTTCGAATAAAACGGCGCAAAACCGCGAAATCCTGATTTTCACGCCACACAGTCACAGCGCGGTCAAACCCGGGGTGTTTCATAACGGCACAGTTTTTTCGTGTTTGCCGGGCGCGGTTCCCTGAGTAACGTAGCATCCATGTCCTCTTTCCGCCTGATTCTGCTGGGCCTCCTCATCGTCATTGCGATCACTCTTATGCTTGGGGTCACCGGTCAGGTCGCGTCCGCGTGGATCGAGGCCGTAGCGATCGTCTGCTCCATCGCGGCGATCGCGGTCGGCTGGACGGCTTCGGGCTCGAAGCCCCTGCCGGCCGCGGCCAACCCCAGTCCGGCGGGCGACACGGTGGACGAGTTCATGGTTTTCAGCACCGCGTTGCTGAACGGGCTGCCCGATCCGTTCCTTCTGCTGGATTCCAGGCGCCGGGTCATATTCGCCAATTCGGCCGCCGAATTGCTCTTCAATCGGGGCCTGATCGGGGAGGATATCGCTCTGTTTCTGCGTCAGCCCGGCGCCCTCGCGGCGATCGACGCCATTCAGGCGGAAGGCGAAGAGCAATCGACCGAGATCAACATGCCCGGCTCCGTCGTCAGAACATTCCTGTTCCGGGCCACACGGCTGCTGGATCCCCGCATGCCGCCCCCGCCCCGCATCCTGACGCGCAACCGGTACGCCATCGCGATATCGCTGCACGACATCACCCATATCCGCCACGCGGAGCAAATGCGCGCGGATTTCGTGGCCAATGTCAGCCACGAATTGCGCACGCCGCTCGGCAGTCTCGTCGGATTCATCGAAACCCTGCAGGGGCCGGCCTCCGAGGACGAGGCAGCCCGGACCCGGTTTCTCGGCATCATGCAGCGTGAAGCGGCCCGGATGAGCCGCCTGATTCAGGACCTGCTTTCGCTCTCGCGCATCGAACTCGACGAATACACACCGCCAAGCGACCTGATCGATGTCGGCGCGGTTCTCAAAGGGGTCAAGGAAGCCATGCAGCCGCGCGCCGAACAGCGGTCGGCCACGATAAAGATGACGATCGCCGACGATCTTCCGAAGGTCGCCGGCGACCGGGACCAGCTGATCGAGATCTTCCAGAACCTTGTCGACAACGCCATTAAATATGGCGGGACGAACGGCACCGTGGAGATCTCGGCCCGGCAGGTCGATTCGGTTCCCCAGATCGTCGGGCCGGCGATCGTCGTCTCCGTCAGGGATGAAGGCCCCGGCATTCCGCAGGAACACATTCCCCGTCTCACCGAACGGTTCTATCGGGTCGATTCGGCCCGGTCCCGGGAATTGGGCGGAACGGGCCTCGGCCTGGCGATCGTGAAACATATCGTCAACCGCCATCGCGGAATCCTCACGGTCACCAGTAAGGAAGGAGCCGGATCGACCTTTACCGTCAGCTTTCCGATTCCCCGGCCAGCGGCCTGATTATACCCGCGGTTATCCACCGAAAAGCGTCAAAAACTGTCCCAATTCCGGACAGACCGATCGGCCCAAAAATGGCCTAAGAATCTGTTTTACCTTGCCTTTCTCCTTCCCCACAGCCCCCGGCAGCCTATATCACAAAACTGCAACATAACTGTCGTATTTGAGTCATTGCCTGTCTCTACGGTCACCGGCGATCACACCTCATGACCCATCGGTCAGGTAAATTAGTTGCCGATTCATGAGGCGGTCTCACTGACAAACACACTTTTGGGAGAAGCAAGGTGAAAGCCAAATCGACTTTGGTCGGCCTCGTAGGCGCCCTGGTCATCGGCGCCATGAGCGTCGCTTCCTCCGCGTCCCACGCGGAGAACATTTCCGGAGCGGGCGCAACCTTCCCGTATCCGATCTATTCGAAGTGGGCCTCGGCCTACAAAAAAGCGACCGGCCTCGGCCTCAACTACCAGGCCATCGGCTCCGGTGGCGGCATCAAGCAGATCACGAACAAAACCGTCACATTCGGCGCATCCGACATGCCGTTAAAGCCCGAGCGGCTCGCGAAGATCGGCATCATTCAATGGCCGATGATCATCGGTGGCGTCATCCCGGTGGCGAACATCCCCGGCGTCAAGCCCGGCGAGTTGAAGATCGACGGCAAGACCCTCGCCGAGATCTATATGGGCGAGATCACCAAGTGGAACGATCCCAAGCTTGAGAAGCTCAATCCGGGCGTCAAGCTGCCTGACATGGCGATCGCTCCGGTTCACCGTTCCGACGGATCGGGCACGACCTTCCTGTTCTCGACCTATCTGAGCGACACGAGCCCGGCCTGGCAAGACAAAGTCGGCGCGAACACGTCGCTTGACTGGCCCGTCGGCATCGGCGCGAAGGGCAACGAAGGCGTGGCCAACATGACGGTGCGGACCCGCGGCGGCATCGGCTATGTCGAGTACGCCTACGTTGTCCAGAACCACATGAACTACATGAAGATGATCAACAAGGACGGCGCGGTTGTTTCACCGACCGCCTCGGCGTTCCAGGCCGCCGCGTCCAATGCCGACTGGAAGAACGCTCCGGGCTTCTACCTTCTGTTGACCAACCAGCCCGGCAAGGCCAGCTGGCCGATCGTCGGCGCGAGCTTCATCCTGATGTACAAGGACCCGAAGGATCCGAAGGCCTCGCAGAGGGCGCTGGATTTCTTCAACTGGGCCTACCATCACGGCCAGGAGATGGCGAAATCGCTGGACTATGTCCCGATTCCGATGCCGGTCGTGAAGTTGGTCAATGACGAATGGTCGATGATCAAGAGATAGTCGGTTAGACTGCCCTGAGAGATCAGAACACGACGTTCGACAGGCCATGTGGGAAGGGCCGGACCGAAAGCCTCGGTCCTTCCCAGTGGCCAAATTCTTAGGAAGACAGCCCGTGTCCACGACCGAAGCATCTGGTGAAATCTTCCGGCGCCGCACCCCGGGTGTGACCGGCGACAGGATCTTTGCGTTCTTGGCTCACGCGGCCGGCTGGGGCGTCCTCCTGATCCTCGGCGGCGTTATCGTCGCCCTCGCTTTCGGCGCGATGCCCGCCTTCAAGGCTTTTGGACTGGATTTCTTCTTCACCGAAGCCTGGAACCCCGTAAAGAATCAATTCGGTGGTCTCGCCCCTATTTATGGGACGCTGGTGACCTCTGCGATCGCCATCATCGTGGCGGTTCCCGTAAGCTTCGGCATCGCGATTTTCCTGACGGAACTGTCGCCGGACTGGCTGCGGCGCCCGCTCGGTATCGCGATCGAACTGCTCGCCGGCATTCCGAGCATCATTTACGGCATCTGGGGCCTGTTTTCCTTCGCGCCGTTCGTGCAGCAATATGTCCAGCCGTTCCTGATCGACACGGTGGGTCACGCGCCCCTGATCGGCGCGCTGTTCCAGGGGCCGCCTTACGGCATCGGCATCCTGACGGCCGGCCTGATCCTGTCTATGATGATCCTGCCTTTCATCACCTCGATCATGCGCGACGTCTTCGAGACCGTTCCGGCCATGCTGCGGGAATCGGCCTACGGGATCGGCGCTACAACCTGGGAGGTGGTCTGGAAGGTGGTGCTGCCTTTTGCGAGCAGCGGCGTCGTCGGCGGCATCATGCTGGGCCTTGGCCGCGCGCTCGGCGAAACCATGGCCGTAACCTTCGTGATCGGCAACGCCCATCGCATCAGCACGTCCATCCTCGCGCCCGGCACCACGATCTCGGCGGCGATCGCCAACGAGTTCACCGAAGCCATCGGTAATCTCTACACCGCCTCGCTGATCGAACTCGGGCTGTTCCTGTTCGTAATTACCTTCGTGGTTCTGGCGATCGCGCGGCTGATGTTGCTACGGCTTCAGAAAAGGGCGGGTGTCTGATGTCGAGCCGTCTCAAGGTCCGCAAGGCGCGCAACGTCGTCGCCCTGACGCTGTCGATGCTGGCGGCCGCTTCCGGCCTGCTGATACTGGCGCTGATTCTGGGCACTCTGTTTTATAACGGCTTCGCCGCGATCAAGCCGTCGATCTTTACCCAGATGACGCCGCCGCCCGGCGAAGCCGGCGGCCTGCTGAACGCGATCTACGGCAGCGTGATGATGACGCTGGTCGGCATTCTGGTCGGCACGCCCCTCGGCATCATGGCGGGAACCTATCTCGCCGAATATGGCCGATCGGCAAAGCTGGCGCAGACGGTGCGGTTCATCAACGATGTGCTGCTGAGCGCCCCCTCGATCGCCATCGGCATCTTCATCTACGAAGTCATGGTCGCACCGATGGGCCATTTCTCCGCCTGGGCCGGCTCGATGTCGCTGGCGATCATCGTGGTGCCCGTCGTCGTGCGCACCACGGAAGACATGCTGAGTCTGGTGCCGAATACCCTGCGGGAATCGGCAGCGGCGCTCGGTACGCCCAAATGGCGCGTTGTCGTCTCGGTGTCCTATCGTGCGGCCCGCAATGGCATGATTACGGGCGTCCTGCTGGCCTTGGCGCGCATTTCGGGCGAGACGGCCCCTCTTCTCTTCACCGCTCTCAACAACCAGTTCTTCAGCACGGATATGAACGCGCCGATGGCCAATCTGCCGGTGGTCATCTTCCAAATGGCGCTCAGCCCCTATGACGACTGGCAGCAGCTCGCCTGGGGCGGCGCCTTGATCATCACCGTGGGCATTCTGGTTCTCAACATCGTCGCCCGCTATTTGGCGTCACTTGGAAGCGCAAGGAGATAGTGTAATGTCGGGTGCGGAACGACTTTCCGTCGAAGCAGAAACGGAACTGCCCGAGACCAGCGCTTCGGAGACGCGAGATATGACGAATGACCCGGAGAATGTGAAGATCTCCGTTCGGGATCTGAACTTCTACTACGGCGACCATCATGCCCTGAAACAGATCTCGATGAAGATCCACGAGCGCCAGGTTACGGCATTCATCGGCCCCTCGGGCTGCGGCAAGTCTACCTTATTGCGTATCTTTAATCGCATGTATGACCTCTACCCCCGGCAGCGCGCCGAGGGCGAGGTCATGTTCGACGGGATGAACATCCTCGCGCCGAACGTCGATCTCAACCTTTTGCGGGCGCGCATCGGCATGGTCTTCCAGAAGCCCACGCCGTTCCCGATGTCCATCCACGAAAATATCGCCTTCGGCGTCCGGCTATATGAGCGTCTGTCGTCCTCGGCCATGGCCGAGCGCGTGGAGCAGTCGCTGCGCCGGGCGGCTCTTTGGGATGAGGTCAAGGACAAGCTCAAGCAGAGCGGCCTCAGCCTTTCGGGCGGCCAGCAGCAGCGCCTGTGCATCGCTCGTGCGATCGCGGTCAAACCCGAGGTCCTCCTGCTGGATGAGCCCGCGTCCGCGCTCGATCCGATTTCGACGGCGAAAATCGAAGAACTGATCGACGAATTGAAGAGCGACTACACGATCACGATCGTCACCCACAACATGCAGCAGGCCGCTCGCGTTTCGGACTACACGGCCTTCATGTATCTCGGCGAACTGATCGAATTCGACCGGACGTCGACTGTCTTCACCAGCCCGGCGCTGAAGCAGACGCAGGATTACATTACCGGCCGCTTCGGATAGGGCCGGGGAAGAATTATCGGAGAGTTGGATGACACGGCATACCATAACCGCCTTTGAGGACGAGCTACGCGAGTTGAAATCGTTGATCTCGCGGATGGGCGGACTCGCGGAGTCCGCGCTCGCGGCGTCGATCAACGCACTTCTCAAACGCGATGTCGACATGGCCCGAAAGGTCATCGATGAAGACAAGCGGATCGACGATCTCGAGCGCGAGATCGAGACCCAGGCCATAGAGATTCTGGCCCGCCGCCAGCCGGTCGCGGACGATCTTCGCGAGATCGTCTCCACGCTGAAGATTTCGAGCGATCTGGAACGCATCGGCGATTACGCCAAGAATATCGCCAAGCGCGCGACCGTCATCAATCAGTCGCCGCCACTGAAGCCGATCAGCGTGATCCCGGAAATGACGCGCATCGCCCGGAAGATGATCAACGACGTGCTCGACGCCTTCATCGAACGCGACGCGGCGAAGGCCCTCGCGGTCTGGCAGCACGATGAACAGATCGACGAGCTGTATAACAGCCTGTTCCGCGAGCTGCTGACCTACATGATGGAAAGCCCGAGCGCGATCACCCCCTGCACGCACCTGCTCTTCGTCGCGAAAAACATCGAAAGAGTTGGTGATCATATTACGAATATCGCGGAAATCGTGCATTACGTGGCGCGTGGCGAGATGATCGATGCGGCGCGCCCGAAAAGCGATACGACCAGCTTCGCGGTCGCCGGCGTGCCGCCCAAGAGTGTTTGAGGGCGCCTCGAACGGCCAGATGTGGTTAAGCAACAGGACTCACTGACCTAGACATGAATCCGACGATTCTCGTTATCGAAGACGACGCCAGCATGGCGGAGCTTTTGCGTTACAACCTCGAACATGAAGGGTTTGAGGTGGCGTATGCCGCCGACGGCGAAGAAGGTCTCATGCAGGCCCAGGAAAAGACCCCCGACCTGGTTCTGTTGGACTGGATGCTGCCGCTCGTCAGCGGCATCGAAGTGTGCCGTCGGCTGCGCCGCCAGCCGGAAACGCGCAATACGCCCATCATCATGCTGACCGCGCGCGGCGAGGAAGCCGACCGAATCCGCGGGCTCGACACCGGCGCCGACGATTACATCACGAAGCCCTTCTCCCCGGCCGAACTGATCTCGCGCGTCCATGCCGTGCTCCGCCGCGTCCGCCCGGCGCTGGCCGGTCACGTTCTGGAATTCGGCGGCGTCCGGATGGATACGGCGAGCCACAAGGTGACCCGCGACGGCAAGCTGATCCATCTCGGCCCCACCGAATTCCGGCTGCTCAAGCACTTCCTGGAGCACCCTACCCGGGTTTTCTCCCGCGAGCAGTTGCTCAACGCGGTCTGGGGCAATGAAGTCTATGTCGAAATGCGCACGGTCGACGCTCATATCCGCCGCCTGCGCAAGGCCATCAATATCGACGGTGCGGAAGATCTGATCCGGACCGTCCGCTCCGCCGGCTACGCCCTCGACGAACAGACCGCCACGGTCTGACTGTTCCGTCCGACGCCCAAACGCGGGAAAAGATTTCTTCCGATTGGATATCCCGATGTCCGGCCCGCGTTATAAGTGGCCGACGTGAATTTAGTCACTTCCTTAAAAGGATGATGACCTCGCCGAAATATTATGGTTAAATTAACCATGAATTTACAGATATTGTGGATATTAGTGCGATAACCACGAATTCTTGTAGGCTATTGAGGCTGGGTCGTCATTTATACGTGAAATACGTCCGACCCCCGGCCGGGAGAATTGTCCGGCGCTCGTCAGCGCGGAGATGAGAGGTCAGTCATGAACCGCAGATTGGACCCGGAACCCCAGCACCAGATTTTCACGCTCAGGAAGTCGATTTTCATCTGGCTTTGCGGCGGCGTAATCGGCTGGGCAGCCACGATTTTGGTGGTCTACAGCGTCTTCCAGGGCGGCGGGCAACAAGTCGCCCAAAACAACCAACCACCCTCGGCGGTGGCCGGGGCCCGGAACCAGAATGATCTGGCGCCCGATCCCAATGCTCTGTCGAAAATCGCACCGGCCGCCGGCCCGGAGACGGAGAAGCAAGCCACTCCCTCCTCCGCTCAACCGGCTCAATAATCCGTCACAAAGCTATCTAGGCGCTGGCGCGGCGGTCCCGGGCCTCATTCGCTTCGCCGTAAAGGTTGCGGAGCGAGGATTCGAACATCAGTAACGCCCAAAGCGCCGGCGAGTGTTCGGATACGCCGGACTGATGCTGTTCGACCAGCTTTCTGAGATACGCCATGTCGAACATGCCCGTGTCGGCCAGCACATCGCTCGCCAGGGCGTCGCCGACACGCTGGCGCAGAGGCCCGCGGAACCATTCGGAGATCGGCACCGCGAAACCCATCTTGTCGCGATACATGACATCGTGCGGCAGATAGGGTTCGAGCGCCTTCTTGAAAATGTATTTGCCCTCGCCGCCCTTCAGGCGCATCGCCGCCGGAATGCCGGCCGCCCATTCCATGAATTCGTGATCGATGATCGGCGAGCGGACCTCCAGCGACGTCGCCATGCTGGTGCGGTCGACCTTGGTCAGGATATCGCCGGTCAGATAGGTCTTCATATCGGCATATTGCGCGCGTGAGAGGTCGTCGTCGGTCTTGGCAGACCGCATGCGCTCGACCAGCACGTCGGCGGCCCGATAGCCCTGCAACTCCCGACGCATATGATCGTTGAACATGCGGGCGCGCAGTTCGTCGCGCAAAATCGAGATGCTGTGGAAATAGCCGACGAAGGGATCTTCGGCGAGCGCCTGGAAGGTCGATTTCGCCCGCAGGAATTTCGGCGCCCAGTCCAGCTTGGGATAGAGCCGGCCGAGCACCGAGAATAGCGGTCCGCGCAGCGTCTGCGGGAAGCGGTTCCGGATCGCCTGCTCATAGGCGTGCCAGCGATAGCGCCGATAGCCCGCAAACAACTCGTCGCCCGCATCGCCGGACAGCGCCACGATCACCTGCTCGCGCGCCAGTTCGCAGACGCGGAAGGTCGGCATGGCGGAACTGTCGGCGAAGGGCTCATCGAAAAAGCTCGCCAGCCGGTCGACCAGATCAAAGCTGTTGGGATCGACCATGCGTGTGTTGTGATGGGTGGCGTAACGCTGCGCCACCTCGGCCGCATAGCGGAACTTGTCATATTCCGGCACATCGAAAGAGATCGAGCAGGTATTCACCGGATCGTTCGACTCCTGCGCCATCATGGCGACGACCGCGCTCGAATTGACGCCGCCCGAGAGGAATGCGCCGAGCGGCACATCGGCGATCATGCGGATCTTCACCGCTTCGCGCAGGCGGTGAATGAGCTCCTCGGCGATTTCCTGCTCGGAAAGGCCGATCGTGTGGTTGAAGGAAATGTCCCAGTATTCGGCGGGCACCGGGACGGCCGAGTGGCGCCTTACCGTCAGCGTATGGCCCGGCGGCAGCTTGTAAATACCTTTGAAAATCGTTCTGGGATCGGGCACATAGCCATAGCCAAAATAATCCTCGACGCTGCGCGGATCGATTACGCGCGGCACATCGGGATGGGTCAGGATCGATTTAAGCTCCGAGCCGAACACCAGCATCCCGTCGGAAAGAACGGTGTAATGCAGCGGCTTCTGGCCCAGCCTGTCGCGCGCCAGGAACAACGTCTCGCTATTACTGTCCCAGACGGCGAAGGCGAACATGCCGCGGAAGCGCTTGACGCACTCCTCGCCCCATTCCTCCCAGGCGTGGACGATCACTTCCGTATCACAATGAGTGCGGAACTGGTGGCCCTTGGCGAGCAGTTCCTTTGTCAGGTCCTTGAAGTTATAGATTTCGCCGTTATAGGTGACGACGACGCTCTTATCCTCGTTGAACAGCGGCTGCTGGCCCGAGGACAGATCGATGATCGACAGCCGGCGATGGCCGAGCCCAAGGCCGGGCGCGACATGGAGGCCGCTTTCATCCGGTCCGCGGTGGAACTGGCTGTCATTCATGCGCGAGAGCAGGCCGCGATCGATCTCGCGCTTGCCACTCGTATCCAGAATGCCGGTTATTCCGCACATCGTATTGTCTCCGCCGCGATCATTTCACGCCTAACGACGTTTGTTTCGGATCTCTCGCCTCGTCTTTTCGCCGCAGCCAAAAGACCGGCTACCCGCGCCCGAAGCGCCGAAAAGTCGCCGACTTCAGCCCGCGCCGTCATCGCAGCACCGCAACAAGTCATCTCGACGGCGATGACGGCAGTTTCCTGGATACCACCGAAAAGTTTCGATCGAGCAAACGAAAGCACCCTCGAATAACGGTATCACGTGTCGACAAATCCCCGGAAAGAGATCCGGCAATGACGCCGTGAGGCGCCCCAAAAAACCTCAATTCGTCAGGAGTTCATCCAGCACCGCGAGACTGGCGTCCCAGGAATAGTGTTCCGTCAGACGGCGGCGCGCATTCGCACCCAGGACCTCGGCGGAAAGCGCCCTGTCCTCGTCCTTGAGCACGGCCAGAACGGCCTCGGCAAAAGCGTCCTCGCCATCCGCCAGAACGAGATCGCGCCCGGGCTCGGCGTCGATGCCTTCCAATCCTTGCGAGGTGGTGATGACCGGACGGGCCATCGCCATGCCTTCCAGAACCTTGTTCTGAACCCCGCGTGCGATTCGCATCGGCGCGACGACGGCGTCTGCCCGGGCGATGTAAGGCCGCACATCCGGCACGCGGCCCGTCACGACCACGCCGGGCACTTTCGCCAAGTCCTTTACGTCGGCTGTCGGGTTACCGCCGACGACATAAAAGGCGGCATTCGGCTGTACCGCCCGGATCTTCGGCCAGACCGCGTCAGCGAACCAGCGCACCGCGTCGACATTGGCCCAGTAGTCCATAGCCCCGGTGAAGGCGACGACAGGTCCGTCATGTCCGACAACATCCTCGAAGGAATGGTCCGGCGAGAAGAAGTCCAGATCGACCCCGTTGTTCATCGCCCGAACGCTGGAGGCGACTTCCGGCGCGAGCCTGCGAAAGAGATCCGCTTCGGCCGGCGAAACGAACAGGCTCGCCTTGGCGCAGGCGGCGGCCCGGCGCTCGAAGGCTAAGAGAGTTCGCGCCTCGCGCGCATAAATCCATTTTTCGAGGGATCGCTTATGGGCGGCGTATTGCGTCCACTTGTCGGAATCCACGTCCACGAAATCGATCACCACGGGGACGTGCGTCGCGCCGTTGCCGATCACATATTGCGCCATCGGTGAGGAGAATATGACCACGTAATCAATGAGTTGCGTCGCGATACGGTCTTCAACCCATTCGCCGAGCGCCGCGTCCCGAAAGTAGCCGAGCGACAGCGGCTCGCCGCGCAGCAGGCCGGAGACAAGACCGCGAACGCGCGCCAGCTTCGTGTTCATCCCGGCGAAGTGCGAACTCACGGTCATCTCGCGCAGCTTGTCGGTGAATTGCCAGTCGCGGGCGTCATCGACGAAGCATCCGAGATGGACCTGATGACGCTCGGCGAGGTGGCGCAGGATATTCCAGGACCGGATCTTGTCGCCCTTGTCCGGCGGATAGGGGATCCGGTGGGCGAGAAAAAGGATATTCGCCATGACCGGGCCTCAGCCGAGAGCGCGCGCGACGAAAGGTCCGACGAAATTCGCGACGGGCAGCGGCAGCTTTTTCCAGACCGCGATCATCGCCTGATATTTCGGGTTTTTCGGGCTGATATCGGGGAGTTCGCCGCCATGGCGCAGATAGAACTCGTAATGCAGCGGAGTCGGCTCGAACCCCCAGTTCTTCTTGAACGAATAGGACCCGGTGCCGACTTTCGAGCGGCCGTAATCGAAGATCCGGTAGCCGCGATCGGCCGCCCGGCGCATGACCTCCCAATACATGAAATCGTTGGCCGCCACACTCCGCGCCGCCACGACGCTGCCACCGTAATACGGCAGCACTTCGTCGCGGAAATAGAAGTTCATCACGCTGGCGACCGGCTGGCCCTGATGCGTGATCGTGACGACGTCGGTGTCGGATCCGAAGACCTCCGCCAGATTGCCGAAAAGACGGCGCGGAAAGACCGGCGTGCCGAGATTGCGCACGCTTTCGGAATAGATCCGGTAGAGCCTCTCGGGCGTCCCGTCGATCTCGCTTTGCAGGTCGAAAGCGATGCCTTTGCGGACCATCGCGCGCTGCTTGCGCGGGATCGCCTTCATATTCGCGTCGTGATCGTCCGAGATCGCCTTGCGGAAGGTGACGTAGAGACTGTCCTTGCACTTGTAGTCGGGGAACGCGCGCTCGATATGGCGATATTCGAGATAATCGACCTTAAGCTCGTCCGCCAGGGCCCGTGCCCGTTCGTCGAGCTCGGCGACGGCCTCCGGCGTGCCGATGGGCCCGCCATAGGTACAAAAAGCCATTGAAATCAGTGAATTACCGAACAGCCGGCTCTTGATATGAACGAGCGGCAAGACACCCGTGATGGCACCCGCCTGTTCCGCGCACAGCAGATAGGTACGATGGCGGAAGGTCTGCTCCATAACGTCCTTCCAGCCCGAGAGGTGAAAGAACGTTCCGGCGGGTGACGCCTTGACGAAGGCGTCCCAGTCGGCGCGGCGCGTGTTATCGAGTTCCCTGACGCTCACGAAAATCTACTCGCCGGCTTTGTTGTCAGTGGCGCCTGACGTCGACGCATCGCCGAGGAACACCTCGTCCATCCGGCCCCAGGCGAAATCGCCGAGAGCCGCCCGAATTTTCCGCTCCATAACGCCGAGATTTACATAGTGGCGAAACCGCGACTTCCATCCGGCCTGTTCGATGCGCGGCTGATCGGGATCGATCTCCCAGGGATGAAAGTAGAAGATGCACGGCGCGTGATCGTGATTGTTCACATGGCGGAAGGCTGTGCGCGACAGCGCATACGGCAATAACCGGAAGAAGCCGCCGCCGCTGAAATAGGCGAGATTTCTGCCGAAAACCCTCACCGTCGTCAGCGGAACTTCGAGCAGGCGTTTGCTTTCGCCGGCCTGATAGGCCGTCCGGGGGGCATCCGGCATACCGTAATTGTCCCGCTTCACAGGAAAAACGCTGGAGGAGTAGCGATAGCCTTCCTCGGCCAGCACGTCATGGGCCCAGAGGCACCGCTTATCGAGCGAAAAGGTCGCCGCGCGATAGCCGCACACCGTGGCCCCGCCGATATCTTCGAGGATCGCCTTGGTCCGGCGGACGTCGTCGCGAAACTGATCCGGGGTCTGGCTGTGAATCAGGACGTGCGAATAGCCGTGGCTGGCCAGCTCGTGCCCGCCCGCGACGATGCGGCGGATCAGATCGGGGTGCCTTTCGGCGACCCAGCCGAGCGTAAAAAAGGTCGATTTGATCCCGGCGTCGTCGAAAATCTGCAGAATCCGGTCGGTATTCCGCTCGACCCGGCTTGCGTGGGTTTCCCAATCCTTGCGGTCGATACAGGATGCGAAGGCCTGGACCTGGAAATGCTCTTCCACATCCACGGACATGCAGTTTCTGATCGGGGAAACAGGCGGAACGGGAGACGCACCACCATCAGTGCTGATCTCTTCCCGTCGGCCGGCTGACTCAGGCGAGATGCTCATATGCCGTCCCGCTATTCCGCGTCGGGCGTCTCGCCCCTTTCGAACCGGTCGAAATAGCTCGCGACGATTTCGAGGGCGCGGTCCAGCGTCTTCTGCTGAGCTATGACATTGCGCTCGAGAATGTCGATGCGGCGGCTGAGATCCGGGTCCACGACCTTGCCCCTGCTCGAGCTCGAACTCGTAGTCGGGGCGTGCGACTCCGCGGATTTTCTGGTCGGGATTTCGACCTCGCCGATCACCGGCTCCTCGGCCTGAGCTCCCTCGTTGTCGCGTTCCAGATCGTCGATGACCTCGTTGACGACGTCGAGATTGATCTCGTGAAGCTCTTCGAGATAGCCGAACAGCAGCAGGCGCGAGGCCAGCGTGTTCACCCGGCGCGGCACGCCGCCCGTGTATTCATGAATCCGGCGGAACGCCTCGCGCGTAAAGCTCGGATCGTTCTCCCAGCCGACATGCTGCAAGCGGTGCTCGATATAGGACGCCGTCTCGGCTTCCTGCATCGGCTCCAGGTGATAGGACGCGATAACGCGCTGACGGAGCTGCTCGAGATCCGGATCGCTCGCCAGCTTGTCGCGGAACTGCGGCTGGCCCAGAAGGAAGCTCTGTAGCAGCGGCCGGTCGCCGAACTGGAAGTTCGACAGCATGCGCAGTTCCTCGAGCGCCGAGGTCGGCAGGTTCTGGCTTTCATCGACGATCAGCAGAACCCGTTTGCCCCGATTGTGGCTATCGATCAGGAACGCTTCGATGCGCTCCAGGATTGTCGCCTTGTCGAGGTTCTCATGAGAAATGCCGAAGGCCTTGGCGACCATTCGAAGAACGTTATCCGCGTCCAACTGGGTGGTGACGACATTGGCCGCAATATATTTCTCGCGATCAAGCTCGTCGAACAGACGGCCCACCAGCGTCGTCTTGCCGGCGCCGATATCTCCCGTGATCACGATGAAACCTTCACCCTGGTTCATACCGTAGGTGAGGTAGGCCATCGCCTTCTTGTGAGTCCGGCTGCTGTAATAGAACCGCGGATCCGGCGTCAGCTGGAACGGTCGGCCGGTGAGATTGTAGAAAGCCGCATACATGAGATGAACTTAGAAGGTCGCGGTTAATAGGAGCGTAACGGCGTTTTCTTTTGCGTCGATCGTCGGATCGCTGGAATTGCGATAGCTGAAGCGATACGTCACGGAGGCGCTCAGGCTGCGGGCGAACTGATCGGTCACACCCGCCGAGGCCGCATAGATATCGTCGCGACGGAACTGGAAATTGTTGAAGTGCTGGTAGGTATAGAGGCCCAGAAGATTCAACGTCCATTTCCGGTTCAGCTGCCGATCGAACGTGCCCTGAACACCGTATATCCAGTCCCCTTGCGGAAGGATCCGGTATGACCGCCGATCAACGAAGCCATCGATCGACATCGTGTTGCGACCGCGCGTTCCCGAAAGTGTCAGACTGCCGCGACGGCTGCGGAAATACTCGTCCGACAGCGTGAAGCGAGGATCCAACCCGAAGGTGGATGCGAAACTATTGGCCGCCGCCAGATTCAGAAGCGCGGTGAGCCGCCTGACCGAGGTCGTGATTTCATCCGTATAGGCGGCGGTCAACGTCAGACGCGGGGAAATGTCATACCGGCCCGAGGCGTCCATGGAGAAACCGCCGAAGCGGTGACCTGCCGTGATACGGATGTCCGACCGCGATCCTTTCAGTTCGAAGCCCGCGCTCCAGCTCGGTCCGCCCTGTAAGGGGAATACGCCTTGGGGGTTATTGCTCGTTGAAATGTGGTCGTAACCCGCCGTGGCGATCAGCGCGAACCAGTAATTTACAATGTAGTTGCCGGTGAACCGGGCAAGGTACTGATCCCGCGAGATCCTGCCGAGCGCGCCGGCCCCCGCCTGCTGGAAGGTGGAATGGATGTATTCGCCGTTTATATCCCACTGAAACCGGGTAAAGCGCGGACCGCTCGTCACGTCCGCCACGACGTCGTGCACATAGTCGTGGTTCAAGCCGCCGGATTGAGCGCCCTGGATGAACTGCACATTGTTCACATTGGCGTATGAGAACGTATAGGTCACCTGCGCGTCGGCGATCGGACCGAAATGATGGAAAAGCGTCGGGCCGGCCGAGTAAAGCTGCAGAGTCTCGCGGTTTGGCGTGTCGTTGTAGGGCGAGATCGTGAAACCGCCCGCCGGGTCGACCAGCGTCTTGCGCACCTCGACATTGGCGTCGAACTTCAGGAGATCGGGAACCGCTATATAGGACGCCGTCCCAAGGACATTCGGTCGGACATCGTCCTTGTTCAGCTTGTCGAAATATAGGTAATCGACCCCACCGGAGACATTGAGGTTCAGACGCGGGCCTGTCCGCTCCAGCTGTAATTTGGGCGAAACGGACTGAACCCAGTCTGACTGCCTGTTCGTGGGCGAGAGCAGCACGTTGTCGGTGTAGGTCTGTCCGACCTCGACCGACGGCGTGATCCGAATGTCGCCCGCATGGGCCGTACCGGGTGCCGCCGCCGCCATGAGAGGGGCAAGAAACACTCCCGCCAGGAGCATCGCTTTCCGTCCCATGACTGGCCGGCGAACTGCGATTGAGTAGACCTGTTCAACGTTCACGTCGCTTGACTCTATGGATATCCATAACCTTCGTAAGACCCGAACCGCTTGATGCCGCTGGTAAAGCGAGCCTTGTTCAGCAGCAAGCTGATGTGCTTGCAGGAACTCAGCATCGACAGGGCTTCTTTGGCCTGACTCTCACGCGTGCGTTCCGCTTCGACGATAAAGAGCACTTGTCCGACATGCATTGCCAGCACGCCGGGCACACTGCTGGCGAGCGCCGGAGCGGAGTTGAAGATAATTACCCGGTCGGGATAGCGCTGGGCAATTTCCTTCACGAACCGGCCCATGCGCTCACTCGCCATCAACTCGGTCGACAGCTTGTGAGCCCTGCCGGCCGGCAGCAGGGTAAGGTTTTCGATATTCGTCTTGAGCAGGCAGTCGGCCACATCAACGGATTCATCGGCGATGATGTCCATGAGACCCTTGCCGCCCTGGACGCCGAGAGACGACAGGACGTCCGGCTTGGAAACGTCGGCATCGACCAGAAGCACCGTCAAATCCCGCTCGGAGGCAATACTCATCGCCAGATTGATGGCGCAGAACGTCTTGCCTTCACCGGGCTCGGCGCTGGTCACCAGCATGAGGTTGCCGTTCTTGATCGCCTTGTCGCCGGTCGCGAACGCGTTGTTCAGCAGCTGGCGCTTGACGATGCGGAATTCCTCGAAGGTCTGCCCCGGATCGCTGTCGGGCGTCAGGATATTCGCGGCCCGGAGGCGTTCGAGATCGATGACGGCCCGTTTGCTCTGACGGACGGAGCCCTCGGTCGACGTCTTGGACGCGGCCTTGCCGGCTTTGCTTTTGCTCTTGGCCTTCGTCTCGTCATCGTTGCTGATCTTGCCGCTGGCGCGCTCGACGAGCGACTCGCCGTCTTCTTCTTTGGCCTTCGCTGCGGATTTATCGATAATTGACATGGTCAAATCCTCGCATACTCAATGGTCGCCTAGGCGCCAATGCCCATGAACAGATGGTCAAACAGCAGCACACCACCGTAGGCGATCAGTAAGCCACTGAAACTTGCCGCGAATGTCACCGCTTCCACCATGCGCTGACGACGTGCCTCCGGCAGAAGAACCGCCGAGATCGATCCCAGGACCGGGAAGGCATATTCATCCCGCAAACGCTGCACGGTCATGTAGGTCGAGTGAATTTGGCTCAGCAGGAACGCCACGCCGATACCCGTCACGAGACCGACCAGAAGCACGAGAGACAGCAGCACCGGACGGTTGGGCGTCACCGGACGGAGCGACGTGGTCGGCGGATCGATGATCCGGAACTGCACGTTGTCCGAATTGGTTTCCATATCCGTCGCGATACGGGCGCTTTCCCGCGTCGACAGCAGGCTGTCGTAATTGGCTTTCAGGACATTGTAGTCGCGGTCCAGACGGGTCATTTTCGCTTCCACGACCGGAACCGTCTTGGCGTTGGATTCGAGCTTGGAGACCTTATCCTTCTGGTCGAGCACGCGGCCCTTCAGAACCGCGACCTTGGTCTCCTGGTCGATGACCTTCACGAGCATTTGCTCATAGACCGGATTGGACACGCTGGCGTTGGCTGTCAGGCCGCCGTTTTTGTTCGAACCGGTATTCGACTGCTGCTTCTTGAGCTGCGCCTCCAGTTCATCCAGCTGACGCTGGGCCACCACGACATCGGGATGATTGGCCGTGTATTTCGACCTGAGATCGTCAATCTGAGCCCTCAGAGCCGCGATACGGGCTGCGATCGTCGTGTTGGTCGCCGTACCGGACGAGACGCCACCGATCGGGGGACCGACGACGGACGGATTGGTGATCTCGATCTGCGGCGACAGACCCGAGAGATATTTCTTCATCGCCACGAGCTGGGTTTGCGCTTCCTTCAGATCGGACTGGCTCTTGCTCAGGTCGGTCTTCGCCTGATCCAGTTTCTGATAATAGTTCTCTTCACCGGGCAGGTAGCCGATGTTGGCGCGCTTGAACTCCGAGCGGCGCTTTTCGGCATCTTGCAGCTGACGCTCATACTCTTTCAGCTGATTGTCGATGAAGCGCCGGGCGCCGGCCAGTTCCTTGCGGTTCACGCCCAGATTGCTCTCCACGAAGATCGTGAGAAGCGACTGAACGACCCGTTTGGCCAGGGCGGGATCGGGATTCGAATAGGAAACCCGGAAAACATTCGTCCCCTGCAGATCGACCTTGATGTTCTTCGCCAACTCGTTGATCTGCTGCTGGGTTTTCGTGTTCGACGTCGAACCGAGATCCATGTCGGTCATGCGCAGGACCTTTTCGAGATTAGGCCGGCTGAGCAGGGTCTGCTGGATCGTCGCCAACTGATCGGCAACGTTGGTCTCGACGGTAATGTTGCGCATCAACGGACGCAGCACCGTGTCGGTATTCACGTAGATCCGGGCAAAGGATTCGTACTTGTCCGGAACCGCGTAGACGATGACCCAGCCGATAAAGCACACCGCCCAAGCGGTTATGATGGCCTGCCAGCGCCGTTGCCATATCGCATAGAGCAGGGCAACTAGTTGCTGATATACGTCCTTCATGGTCCTGTATCCTGTTTACTTACAATCGCGTTACTTTATGTGACTGGATACGAGCTGCTTCGGCATGTGATCTCGTCGATACCGGTTTACCCCGATTTACTTGCCACTTTCGCTCGACGCCCCTCTGTGCTGCCTCGTTCCTCTCGGCTCGGGGCCCGAGTGCGGCGCGCTTTTGTCCGCACGCGGGTGGTCCCCTCACCTCTTACCTTCATCACCGGTGGCGCGAGACCGCCGGCCGTCGCCCGTAAGCCCCTAGAAGAAGCTCTCCGGGATGATGATCACGTCGCCAGGCAGAACCTCGACATTGGCGCGGACGTCGCCGTCCTTGATGAGGTCGCTGATATGGACGTGGTATTGCTTCTGCTTGCCATTGACCATCCGAACCAGCGTGGCCCGGTTGCCGGCGGCGTACTCGGTGAGCCCGCCAACCTGGATCATGACATCCAGCAGGGTCATATTGGCGCGGTACGGGATCGCCTGAGGCTGCTGAGCCTCGCCGACGACGCGGACCTGCTGTGCGAACGGCCCCGTGAACTGGTTCACCATCACCGTCACAAGCGGATCCTGAATGTACTTCTTCAGCGCCTTTTCGAGGTCATGCGCCAGCTGCGTCGAGGTCTTGCCCGTCGCCGCCATATCGTTGATCAGCGGAACGGAAATCCGGCCATCCGGGCGAACCGTCACCGTCGTCGAAACCTCGGGGTTCCGCCACACGAAGATCTGAAGCTGATCCATCGGACCAATGATGTAGTCCGGACCCGGCCCCTCTTTCGGGCTGACGAATTGCGCCGAGGGAAGCCCGCCGTGACCTGCGCATGCGGTCAGCAGCAGGGCGGCGAGTCCGACAATGACCGGACCAATGCCTAAGAACCTTTTGCGAATATCAGACACGACAGTTTCCCGCCTTTCTCAACTTTAACGACTCGATGAAGGTAACGACGCAGCAGTGGCACTCCGAACACGAAATACGACCAAAGTTGCATGAAGAGTACGCCCGGTATCAGCCCCCGCTTTCATAAGAAATGCGGGCCTTTTTACCTTGTAAGGAGTTAAGAAAGTCATACTGCTTCCTGCCCCAGTCATCGTTTGCCTTTAGATGCTTACGGCGTTTCGCAAGCTGGAAAGACCGTTTGATCCCCGCGCCCGCTCGACGCCCTTACTCGCCCGACCGATGCAAGGGGTATGCCACGCTGAAGACGGCGGATTTCGCGCAAACGTTGAGGAGATGGGGCGGATTCCGGCACGGAGAATTTTGAATCCACACACGGAAGCCGGGACGCTGTCCCATTTCAGGACAGGATGGCGTCAGGAGCGGATCCCGGCCTCGCGGCCGCGCGTTGCGGAGGTCTCGGATAACGGGTCGACATGACCCTGAAGCCACAACTCAAGCGACAGGATGTCCCACGCCAGCGAACCGAGTTCGAACGCATCGTCATGGCTGCGATGATTGATGACCTCGTCCATGAAGGAACGATCGAAGATACCGCGTTTGCGGCACGAAGAGAGACCTTCCATCACGTAATCGCGGAAGGGACCATCATCCATCAGCCAGACGATCGTCGGCATGACAAATCCGTGCTTCTTCTTGTTGATGATCTCGCTGGGCAGGAAATCCCGCATGGTCTGCTTGTAGAAATGCCGCAGCTTGAGGCCCGGAATCATCACATCCGGCGGAATCCGGCCCGAAACCTCGACCACCTCTTCGTCCAGCATGGGATATCGAACGCGGATGCCCGCCAATTCGCACATGCGCGTGACCTTGCGGAGATCGTTATCGGCGAGCACCACCTGCAGGTCGAGGTGCAGCATCCGCTGCAACATCGCAGGCGATTTCGCGCCGAAATACGCTTCCTGCTGGAATTGCTGATCGCCTTGGGGATCGATCGCCCCCAGCCAGTCGGAATCGAAGATGGATTCGGCGGTCCAGCCCGCGACAGTGCCGAATTCGGTCAGGCGGTCGGGCATCGGCACCTGATACTGCTCGATCCACCGCCGCGCCTTGCCGACCGGCGGAATCTTGTCGAGCCCGGGGACCTTGAGGGCCAGCGGCTCGATAAAGGCGGATCTGAGAAGACGCGGCAGACGTTCATAGGTCTGGATCCGCAGCATCTCGGTGTAGTGCATATTCCCACCGAACAACTCGTCCCCGCCGTCTCCCGCCAGCATGAGGTCGACGCCCTGCTCCTGGGCGCGTTTCGCGCAATAGAAGGACGGGACGAGCGACGCGTTGCCGAAGGGCTCGTCATAGACCTTCCCCATCTTCGGGATGAGATTGAGCGCGTCGTCCGGCGTGACGAAGATCTCGCTATGCTCGGTCCGGAACCGGTCCGCCGCCATCTGGGCATATTCGGTCTCGTCGTAATCAGGCACATCGAACCCGATGGTGAAGGTGCGCGAACGGCCGCCGACTTCCTTGAGAAAACCCGAAACCGTGCTGCTGTCCAGCCCGCCGCTCAGATAGGCGCCGACACGCCCGACGTCCTCGTCCTCGATCGCGCGGGCGACTCCGTTACGCAAGGCAAGCCGCGTGTCGCGCGCCAGAGCGTCGTTGTCGGCGGGACCTTCGGACTGGTAGGCGATGTCCCAATAGGGCGCGACATCGATCTTGCCGTTCTTCAATTCCACGCAATGCGCCCGGTAGAGCTTGCTCTGCTCCTTGAAAATCGTCAGCGGCGCGCGCACGACATAGCGCTGCATGTAGTTGAACACGGCCTGATGGGAGAGCGTACTGGAGACCGCGGGATGCGCCCTGACGGCATTGGTCCGGCTTCCGAACACCAGAGCGCCGGGGCGCGGCGTGGCGTAGCACATCGTCTCGATGCCGACGCGATCGATGGCGACAAGCGCCGTGCGTTCCTCGCGGTCGATGACGGCCAGCGAGCACGGCCCGCCGATCTTCTGCAGAATGTCGCGGCCGATTTCGCGATAGGCTTCGGCCACGACACGCGCGGTGCCGAGCTCTCGCGCCATCTCGGCGAAGCGCTGCTCCCGCCACTGCGGATAACCATGGACGACGGCCCACATCCGGTCGCCGAAATAGGTCGAGGCCATCTTCTGATGGGCGCAAAGGGCCAGACCCGCATGTTCATCCGCGCGGATGGTCGTCGCGCCGCCAAGGCCATTGCCGAGCCCCGCCGCCATGGACGACAGAATATTCTCCGCGGCCGACGCCGGCTGCGAGAAATCGATCCAACCCGTAATACCAACCATCCTAGACCAACACCTCGACAGGAGCTTCGTGGCTCAGGAACCCGACCGGGCTTGCCGTCGGTCCGTAAGCCCCCGAATGAAAAATAACGATCAGATCGCCTTCCTCGGCGCGCGGCAGATGGCATTTGTCGCCGAGCCGGTCGAGAGGCGTGCAGAGACAGCCCACGACATCCACGGTTTCCACCGGCTCAAGATCCATCTTGTTCGCAACAGCAAGAGGATAGTTCTTGCGCAGGATCTGGCCGAAATTGCCGGAAACCGGCAGGTGATGATGCAGCCCGCCATCGGTCACCAGGAACACCTGCCCGCGTGACATCTTGCGATCGACGACGCGCGTCACATAGATCCCCGCCTCGCCCACCATATAGCGGCCAAGCTCAACGATCACCTTCGCCTCGGGCATGGCCTCGCGGACCAACGGCATCAACTCGGCCAGCTTCTCGCCGACCGCCTCGACATCGAGATGCTCGTCGCCGGGAAAATAGGGAATGCCGAATCCGCCGCCGATATTGAGCATGGTCACCGGCGCGGGCGCGTGAGCCGCGAGCGAGATGGCCAGCTCGACCGTCTTGCGCTGGGTTTCGATCAGTTGCTCGGCTTTCAAATTCTGCGACCCGGAGAAGATGTGAAAGCCGCGGAATTCGAGATCGAAATCCTTCATGCGTCCCAGCATCTGGGGCACGGCCTCGGCATCGACACCGAATTGTTTCGGCCCGCCGGACATCTGCATGCCGGCCGATTTGAGTTCGAAATCCGGGTTCACGCGCACGGCCGCCTTGGGCCGAATCCCTATCTGCTCGCCTACGTCGGCAATGCGTTCCATCTCGCGCGGGCTTTCCAGATTGACCACGATTCCCGCGGCAACGGCCTCGCGCAACTCCTCGGTCGTCTTGCCGGGCCCGGCAAAGCTGATTTCATCCACCGGCATCCCGGTTTCGAGCACCAGCTTCAACTCACCCTTGCTCGCGACGTCGAAGCCGTCGACCAGCCCCGCCAGGTGCTGAACGACCGCGGGCATCGGGTTGGCCTTCACGGCATAGTGCAGCAGCACGTCGTCGGGCAACGCCTTGCGCAATTGGGCGACGCGGTTGGAGATCAGCTCGCGCGAATAGGCGAAGAACGGTGTCCGGCCAACGCGGTCGGCGAGCCGCGTCACGGCCATGCCCCCAATCTGCAGGCCATGATCCCGGGTTTCGAACCCATGAACCGGTGCGTGAACTTTCGGCGCGCCTCCCGCCATCAGGCCATTTCCTTGAACATCGAAGCGATTTCGTCAGCCAGTTTCTTACGGTCGATCTTGCCGTTCGGATTGGTCGGCATATCGGTCCTCTCGATGACCTTATGCGGCACCATATAACTCGGCATCTGAGCACGGCAATGCGCCGTGACGGCGGCGACATCCAGCGCGGCGCCCTCATGCGGCGCGGCGAAAACCACGATCGCCTGGCCGAGTTCGGGATGCTCCACGCCAATCGCCGCCGCAAGCCGCACCTGGCCGCTCGCAAAGATTACTTCCTCGACCTCGGTCGGGCTGACCCGGTAGCCGCTGGTCTTGATCATCTCGTCGCGCCGGCCGACGAAATAGAGGAATCCCTCTTCGTCGCGCATCACCGTGTCACCGGACCACACGGCCATTTCGGTCAACGGAATCCCCGCGGGCTGTCCCGGCGCGGGTTTGAAGCGCTCCGCCGTGCGCTGAGGATCGTTCCAGTAGCCGAGCGAGACAAGCGGCCCGCGGTGGACCAGTTCGCCCGGCTCTCCGGCATCGCAGGGGGTGCCGTCCGGGCGCACGACCATGACCTCGGCGTTGGGGATCGCCTTGCCGATCGAATCCGGCCGGTTGTCCACTTCGCTCGGCGGCAGATAGGTCGAACGGAAGGCCTCGGTCAGGCCGTACATCAGATAGGGCTTGGCGTTCGGCAGGCGAGCGCGCAGTTTGTCCAGAATGGCGCGCGGCATCCGGCCGCCGGAATTGGTGAAATAGCGCACGGATCGGGACGCGGCCTCGGGCCAGTCCAGATTGGCGAGCTGGATCCACAGCGGTGGGACGCAGGCCAGACCGGTGACCCGATGTTCCGCAACCGCCCGCACCACATCGCGCGCCAGCAGATAATTCATCAGCACCACCGACGCGCCGACATGGAACGCGGTGGTCAGTTGGCTCATGCCGTAATCGAAACTGAGCGGCAAGACGCTCAGAAGCCGGTCGTCGGCGGTATTCTCGAGATATTCGGCGACGCTCATCGCGCCCGCGACGATATTACTGTGGGACAGGACGACGCCTTTCGGCAGGCCGGTGCTGCCCGAGGTATAGAGGATCGCCGCCATATCGCTGTCGATGACGCGGTACGGCTCGGCGGATGACGCGGAACCGAGCGTCTGGAAAGCCTCCCAGCCGATCATCCGGACCCGCTCGCCGGCGCTATCGGGCGCCGAACCCGTCAGAACGATGACACGGAGATCCGGCAATTGGTCGAGGACTTCCTCGAAGCCGGCGAAACGATCGGGGCTGGTGACGAGAACGCGCACATTGCAGTCGGTCATGATATGGCCGACCTGGCGCGGTTTGAGCGCTGGGTTGACCGGCACATAGACGCCGCCGCCCGCCGCCGCGCCAAACATCGCCGCAACTGTCTCGATCTGCTTGGGCAGATAAATCGCCACGCGCTCGCCCCGGCCCAAACCGCATTCGACCAAGCCGCGGGCCGTCGATTGCACGAGCGCATCGAGATCGCCATATGACAGCGTTTCCGCCTTATAGAGTATGGCGGGAGCGTGGGGCGTCCGATGGGCCGCCAGATGAATTAAATCGGAAACCAGCATGACGGTCCCTGGAACAACCGTTTGAGGAGCTTATCGCGCCTGTTCTTCATGGCGAAAACGGCTAAAGAATTGCTTAACAACCCCTTGTCACTATTGGAGTCATTCAGTTCTCCAGACCTGATTTTGGCAGAGTTCGAGCGTTATTGATATTATGGTTAACGCGAGCATGGAACGCGGTTCCCCAACGCCCCCGAAATCCTTGGGCCGGCAACGCCGTGGCATGATGGAGTCCGAGACGACTCGCGACGCCCGGGGACGCAAGCGCCTCATCCCTGAGCCGTTTGAACCGCCCTTCCCGATCCCCTCGCTCAAGGGCCTGCTCGCGCGCGGCGGCAAGGCCCCCTCGATTCTCGACCATGGAAACGCGATCGAGGTGACCGCCGGGCGTTATGCCATCGGACTGGCCCTGCGCCTGCTCGGTGTCGGTCCGGGCGACGAGGTTCTTGCGCCCGCCTATCACTGTACTGTGATGATCGATCCGATCGTGGCCGCCGGCGCGACGCCCGTTTTCTACAAGATCGGTCGCGACCTGAATGTCGATCTCGACGATACCGCCACCAAGATCACGCCCGGAACGAAGGCGCTTCTGGCGTCTCACCTGTTCGGCTTCCCGCAAAACGGCCCCGCGCTCAGAACCTTTGCCGACCAGCACGGTCTCGCCCTGATCGAGGATTGCGCTCATGCGTTTTTCGGCGACGGCATGGGGAGTTACGGCGATTTCGTCATCGGTAGCAGCAGGAAATTCTTCCCCATCGCGGAAGGCGGATGCCTCATCTCCAAACGCCCCGAGCTTCACGACATCAAGCTCGAGAGCCAGGGGCTCAAGGACAATATCAGCGAGGTCGTGATGCTTGTGGACCGCTCGCTGCGCTACGGACGGTTATCTCTGCTGGACCTGCCGTTGCGAGCACTGGAAGCGCTGCGCGGATCCGGCAAAGCCTCCCCGGACCCCGAAGAGGGCAACACAGAGCCGGCACGGCCGGAGGAAGGTTCGGCGGATTACGATCCGGTTGCCGAAGACATCGCGATCTCGGGGATTTCCCGGCTGCTCCGCCGGATGACCTCGACCGGCCATGCGGCGCGCAAACGCCGCGAAAACTATGAAATGCTGCTCGATCTCGTCGGCGACGTGCCGGGCGTTCGGGCGTTCTTCCCGCAGATCGCACCCGGCGTCGTGCCCTTCATGGCGCCTTTCTGGGTCGACCGCCTCGAAGAGTTGTTCCCGCTCATGGAGGACGCCGCCCTGCCGATGCAACGTTACGGCCAGTTCCTGTGGCAAGGCGTCGACGAAAACGTCTGTCCGGTCAGCATCGAGATGTCGCGCCGAATGGTTCAACTTTCCTGTCATCAGGACCTGACGCCCGCCGAAATCCGGCGAATTGCCGGTGCGTTCCGCGAAATAGCATTAAGGGAAAATTGACCGGACTCGCTTAGTCAAACGGGTAAGGATTCAGGGGTTCTCAATGAAAAGCGGGCGTTGGACATTCTACGATCTCTCCGCGTGGCGCGACCATGCCGCGGCATGGGAGAGTCTGAACAGGCTGCAGGCGGATTCGCCCGCGCTCGACCCCGATTTCATCGAGCCTTTCTTCGCCGAACTCGCTACCGGGACGGAACGCCTCGCCGTTTGCGACGGGAATGACGGCCCCATCGCCATGACCCTCGTTCAGGATGGCGGCCGGGGCTATGTCGGAACGATGTGGCCGGATCAGGCCCTGTTGGGCTTCTGGGTCCAGCGCCCGGAATATGCGACGGTCGGTCTGGCGGCCGGCCTGATCTCCGCCCTGCCCCTGAGCAAAATTATATTCTCGCTGAGCCTGCAGGACCCGGATATCGCGCCGCGCCCCAAGGACACGAGCCGGATCACGACCGTCGATTACGTGCCGACCGCGCGTATCGCGATGTCCGGCAGCTTCGACGACTATTGGAAAGCCCGCAGCAAGAAGCTGCGGGAAAATCTGCGCCGCGCCTCCAACGGGCTGATCCGGAACGAGCGGCCGCCCCGCCTCGTCGAGTTGAACCGGCCGGAAGACATCGCCCGCGGCATCCGGGAATATGGCGAGATCGAATCCGCCGGCTGGAAAGCCGAGATCGACGGCGCCATTCACGGCGATAACGCCCAGGGCCGCTATTACACCGAGATGATGACCCGGCTGGCGGCCAAGGGGAACGCCTCGGTGTTCCAGTTTTACTACGGCGACAAGCTGGTCGCCTCGGATCTGTGCATTTACCGGGGCGGCACGATCATCGGTTTGAAGACAACCTATGACGAGGCCGAGAAATCGACGTCGCCGGCCCTGTTGATGCGTCAGGAGATGATGCGCGATTTCCTTGACCACCAGCGGTTCAGCAAATACGAGTTCTACGGTCGCGTGCGCGACTGGCAGACCAAATGGTCCAATGATTTCCGCGTCATGTACCACATCAACGTCTATCGCTGGAGCGTGCTGAAAGCAATTCACGCCCGGATGGCCAGCCACGAAGAGGCCAAGATCGGCGGATCGGCCCGCCAGGACGAACTGGCCAAGAACGCCAGGTGATCTCCGCACTTTCTTGAAAGCCGAAATTACTCTATAAACCAGCGCTTTATTTCGAGGGCATAAGGCATGTCAGTAGCCGAAGAAATCCGGGACGTTTTATCGCAGACCCTGCAACTGGGGGACCGCGGGAATGATCTTACGGATTTAACCTTGCTCCTCGGAAATCTTCCCGAGCTCGATTCCATGATGATCGCCACTCTGCTGGCGGCGATCGAGGAACGGTTCGACATTTCGATCGAAGACGACGAGATCAGCGCCGAGACCTTCGAATCCGTCGGTAGCCTGCGTTTATATGTCGAAGCGAAACTGGCGGCCTGATCGGAAAGGAAGCGCGGGGCATTGATACCGCACTATCTCACGAGCCGCGCCGGCCGGATTTTTTCGATCTATTTTCCTCCGTCTTCCGAAACACCGGTGACGAGCCGGCTGTTGTTCCTTCCTCCTTTCGCCGAAGAAATGAACCGGTCGCGCCATGTGATCGCCGCCTTCGCGCGCGGCTGCGCGGCGCGCGGGATCGGCGTTCTGGTGCTCGATCCGTTCGGCACGGGCGACAGCGAGGGGGACTTCTCCGAAGCCGGTTGGGATATCTGGAGAGATGATATCGCCACCGCCGTGGCATGGCTCGCCGAGCAAGGATCGGAGCCGATTTCGATCGGCGGCTTGCGGCTCGGCGGCAGCCTGGCCGCCGCGGTTGCCGCCGACCGTCCCGGCCAGTTCGCGCGGCTCGTGCTCTGGCAACCTGTGACGAACGGCCAGACCTATCTCAAACAATTCCTGCGCATCCGCCTGGCCGCAGATCTCTCTGACGGCGCCGGACAGGACACGAAATCGCTGATGGCCGCGCTGGAGGCCGGCGAAACGGTCGAGGTCGCCGGATATGACCTCCCGCCGGCTCTCGCCAAAGGAATCGAGGCGCTGAGGCTTGGCTCGCTCGGACTAGCCGCTCAGACACCCGTCATCTGGATGGAAGTCGCCGCGCGGGATGACGCCACACTGAGCCCCGCCGCGTCCCGGATGATCTCGGATTGGCAGGCACGCGGAATCGACGTCGTGGCCAAACCGGTAAAGGACGAGGCCGTCTGGAACCTTCAGGTCCGCGTCGAGATGCATGATTTCGTCCGCGCGGCCGTCGAGGCCATGGGAGAGGTGGCGTGAGCGAGCGCGCGATCACATTCTCCTGCAAGGGGTCGGAGCTGATCGGCATCGTCCATGCGCCCGAGCAGGCCTCCGATACCGGTATGCTGATCCTTACCGGCGGCGATCAGTATCGCGTCGGCGCGCATCGCCAGTTTCTCCTCCTGGCGCGCCGCTTGGCGGCCGAAGGCTTCCCGGCCATGCGGTTCGACGACCGGGCCAACGGTGACGCGGAGGGCGTTCGCTACGAGATCGAACTGCATCATTTCGAGGATACCCATGACGATCTCTGGGCCGCCGCCGAGGCGTTCCAGCGGGAATGCCCCAACCTCCGGAAAATCGTTCTCTGGGGTCTGTGCGGCGCGGTTTCGACCTTTCTGCTGAGCCCAAAACTGCCGCCGGAAGTCGCCGGGCTTATCCTCGTGAATCCGTGGGTGCGCACCGAGGCCGGCTCCGCCCGGACCTATCTCAAGCACTATTACATCCGCCGGCTGTTAGAGCGGGACTTCTGGCGCAGCGTCTTTTCGGGACGGTTCTCGCCCGGCCAATCGCTCAAATCGATGCTTTCCCTGATTTCGGCGGCGCGCACGCCGGCGGAAGAGCCGCAAGGATCGGGCGGCGACAGCGATCTGCCCCTGCCCGACCGTATGGCCAATGGCTTCGAGCGCTTCCCGGGCCCGGTCCTGTTCATCCTCAGCGGCAGCGATCATACGGCCGAGGAATTCAAGGACCTCGTCGCCGCCTCGAAACGCTGGCAATCGCTGATGAAACGGCCCGGCATCGCCCGAGAGGACCTGAAAGCGGCCGATCACACCTTTTCAACCCGTGCATGGCACCATCAGCTCGAAGACTGGACGCTGAACTTCGTCGCCGCCGTCGCGAACGGCTCGACGCCGGAATAAGGAAACGGTCGCATGGGGGCATTTGTCCTCATTACGGACAAGGCCAGGCCCGACATGGCGACCGTGGAAACGGCCGCCCGTTACTCGCTGTCGCTTCAGGGCTTCGCCGAGCCGACCGAATTGAGCTTTGGCGGCGGCAAGCTTCTGCTCTACGCCAAGCAGGTCGCCCCCATCGCCAATCTTGTCACCCTCGCCGACAATGGCTTCTGCGCGGCCACCGGCAGCTTCGTCTACAAAGGCTCGACCGGAAAGACCGGGCTGGCGGCGCTCCACGCCGACTTCGAGATCACGGCGCCAGATCATGGTATCTCACTGGATCGGCTGCATGGTGCGTTCTGCGTGATCCTCCGAAAACACGGACGTTGCTTCGTCTTCATCGACCGGATCGGCGTCTACAAGGTTTACCGGGACGACGGCGGTTCGGTTGTCTCCAGCTCCTTCCTGGCCCTATTGGAGAGCACGTCTCGCCGCCGCCTCGATGTCCAGGCCGCCTATGAATACGTCTTTCAAGGCGCGACCTATGGAGACGACACGCTTGCCGGGGACATCAAGCTTCTGAGCCCGGATATCGTTTGCGAGCCGGGCCTGTCCCTGCGCGCAAGCACATGGCCGGCCGCCGCCACGCCCGAAATATCGCGCGAGAGCCTCGAATGGCACGCCGAACGGGTGCTCGCGACGCTCAAACGGACCTTCGGCGATATCGCGAACGCCTATGACGGCCATATCGATACGGCGCTTTCGGGCGGCTACGATTCGCGGCTGATCCTCGCCCTGCTGTTCAGCCAGAACATCCGCCCGGATATCCACGTCTACGGCAAGGACACCGATCCGGACGTCATCGTCGCCAAGCGGATTGCGGCCGGCGAGGGCTTCCCTCTCAAGCATACCGACAAGAAAACCGGCCCGGATCTGACGCCGGACCGGGCTGCCAAGTTGATCGCGCGAACCTTCCACGTCTTCGACGGCGCCCCGAATGACGGAATTTTCGACAATGGCGCCGATCTCGCGACGCGCAGGGAGCGCTGCCGGACCGGCGCGTTGATGCTCAATGGCGGCGGTGGCGAGGTGTTGCGGAACTTCTTCTATCTACCGGATCGCGGCTTTTCCGTTCAGCAGCTGCTGTGGAGCTTTTACGCGCAATTCGATCCCGCCGCCGGGACCGGACATTTCGATGAGGCTGCCTATCATGCGCGGCTCGGCGACAAGATCAAAGCGACCCTCGGTACCTCGAAGGGCCGTCTCACCCGCCCGCAAGTCGAACTGGTCTACCCATTGTTCCGCTGCCGCTACTGGATGGGCCGGAACAACGCGGTCAACAGCCGGTTCGGCAGCGCACTGACACCCTTTGTCGACGCCGCGCTGGTCAATCAGACCGTTGGCGTGCCGATGGCCTACAAGAATTTCGGCCAATTCGAGGCTCGGCTGATAAGCCTGGCCAGCCCGGCCCTCGCCGCCTATCCCTCCGATTACGGCTACGCCTTCGACCGGCCACCGCCGTATTCTGCCCGTCTGAAAGCGATGACGACCTATATGCGGCCGCCGTCACTGCGCCGATACATGTTTCGACTTCGAACACGCCGGCAGGCCGTGTGCTGCCCTTATTTCCTCGGGGAAGCGTTCAGAAACGCTGTGATGGAGCCCGGTTTTCCGCGCGTGGCGAGGCTGTTCCGGCCCGAGCGGCTGACAGATCCCGGCCAGTTCAATCGGCTCTGCACGCTCGAATATCTCTGCCAGAAAATGGACGTCGCGGCCGAAGCCGCAGCCTTCTGACTATTTTTCCGGGAAGTCCTGATCGCCGCCAAAAGCGACACGTTCCTTCTGCTTCCGCGCGTTATAGATTTCATCGTTCTTGACCGACCAGAAGCACACATAGGTCAGCATCGCGACGAAAATGAGGATCAAGACGACTTCCACGACCAATCTCCGGTTCTGAGTGGTTCCGGCTCCGACGGTAGCACTGGAATCTACCGGAATTATTAACATTTGCGCGCGCACTGCGCGGAAACATCGCGGCATTAGTTATCAAAAATTAACGTCGATCCGATAAGAAAATGGCTTCGGGCGACCATCGACGATTGTTGAAATCCTTCGAGAAACTGAAGCCGCCATGCGTGATATCTTTATTGCCTTTCTGGTGATGTGCTGCGTTCCGGCCATCCTGTTTTTCCCCCATTTGGGGGTCTATGCATGGTCGTGGATTTCCTACATGAACCCGCACCGGTTGGGCTATGGCTTCGTCAGCACCTGGCCCGTGGCCGAAATCGTCGGTATCGCGACGCTGGTCGCGTGGGTCTTTTCCAAGGAGCCCAAGAAGCTGCCGATGCACACGCTTCTTGTCCTGATTATGATTTTTATGGCCTGGATTTCGTTCACGACATGGCTGTCGAGCGATCCGGCGTTATCCGATCCCAAGTGGGATCAGACCATGAAGATCCTGTTGTTCACGCTCGTGACCGCCGGTCTTATCACCACAAAGAACCGGCTTGTCGGTCTGATCTGGATCATCGTCCTGTCGCTCGGCTTCTACGGCGCGAAAGGCGGTGTCTTCACGATTGAGACCGGTGGCCAGTATCACGTCTGGGGACCGGCCGGAAGCTTCATTTCGGACAATAACCAGTTGGCGATGGCCTTGGTCATGACCATCCCGTTGATGCGTTTTCTGCAGATGCAGAGCAAGATTACGCTGATCCGGTGGGGACTTGGCATCGGTATCGGCCTGACGATTTTTGCGATTTTCGGAACGCAATCCCGCGGCGCTTTGCTGGCGATCATCGCGATGCTGGGATTCCTGGTTCTGAAGTCGCGCCGCCGCGCCTTCGCCCTGATGGCGTCGGTTCTGGCCGTGGTCGCTGCGCTCGTCTTCATGCCTCAGTCCTGGACAAATCGCATGATGACGATCGACGCCTATCAAAAAGACCAGTCCGCCCAGGGCCGAATCGAAATGTGGAAGTTCGCCCTCAATATCGCGGAACACAATCCGGTCACGGGCGGCAGCTTCATGGCGTTCGCCAACCCCAAAGTTCAGCAAAAATATCTGAAGCCCGGCATTGAACCGAGAGCGCCGCACAGCATTTACTTCGAAACGCTCGGCGAGCACGGCTATGTCGGCCTGGCGATCTTCCTCTCGATCCTGATCGGAGCCTTCTATTACGGCGGGCGAACGATCCGGCTTGCGCGCGGCGATCCCGACCTGTTGTGGGCGCGGGACTTGGGATCGATGATACAGGTGAGTCTGGTCGGCTACGCGGTCGCGGGAGCGTTCTTGAATCTAGCCACGTTCGACTTGTACTATCACCTGATCGCCATTATCGCGATCACCGACCTTCTCGTCAGAACCGCGCTGGCGCACAAGAACAGCGAAGTCCCGGCGAAATCGGACGAAGGGATCTTGACAACCATGTCCCCGGCGGCCGCCAAACCGAAATTTACGGTCTTATCTCGGTAAAACGGAAACGCGGCCTTTACCTGTTGACCGTGTTAGGTCACAAAACGGGTTCGCAAAACACGCAGGATTGGCCGCACTTGCGCAAGCCTTATTGACTGACATATCCCTTTTCTACGACGCTTTGCGCGATCCAACCGACCCAAAACAGAACCCATCCGAGGCGAAACTGACTCCCATCATCCATCTCATCGCCGCCGCCCGGCCGAATTTCATGAAGATCGCGCCGCTGTGGCATGCCCTGAACGCGGTGCCCTGGTGCGACGTGAAGATCGTCCATACCGGTCAGCATTACGACGCCAATATGTCTGATTCCTTCTTCCAGGATCTCGGGCTGCCCAAACCCGACTACCATCTGGGCGTTGGCAGCGGCACCCATGCCGAACAGACGGGCGGCGTCATGATCGCCTATGAAAAGATCTGCTTCGAGGAACGCCCGA
This sequence comes from uncultured Alphaproteobacteria bacterium, assembly GCA_963821875.1. Lineage (GTDB taxonomy): Bacteria > Pseudomonadota > Alphaproteobacteria > CAVTAV01 > CAVTAV01 > CAVTAV01. Next base: position 1,859,399 of record CAWGFE010000002.1, on the reverse strand, counting down.
GCTGGATTATCGTGGTCGGCGACGTGAATTCCACCGTGGCCTGCGCCCTTGTCGGCGCCAAGCTGTGCATCAGCGTCGCGCATCTCGAGGCCGGCCTGCGCAGCGGGGACCGCACCATGCCGGAGGAAATCAACCGGCTGGCGACGGACGCGATCGCCGATCTGCTCTGGACCCCCTCACCCGACGCCGACGAGAACCTGCGCCGCGAGGGCGCCGCCCACCGGACCGAGCGCGTGGGCAACATCATGATGGATTCCTACGAGCTGCTGCGCGAGCGTATCGAAAGCACGGAGACATGGGCCGGCCTCGGCGTCGACCCCGGCAAATACGGGGTCGTCACCCTGCATCGGCCTTCCAATGTCGACCAGCGCCTGACGCTGGAAACCGTCGTCGAGCAATTGCTCGAGGCGTCCAAGACGGTTCCTCTGGTCTTCCCGGTTCATCCGCGCACGCGCGAACGGCTCAAGAGCTTCGGGCTGTTCGACAAGCTGGACCAAGCAGACGGCGTCAAGATTATCGAGCCGGTAGGCTATATCGAATTCATGGGACTGGTGCGGCGCGCCAAGCTGGTGATCACGGATTCGGGCGGCGTCCAGGAAGAAACCACCTATCTCGACATTCCCTGCATGACGCTGCGCGAGAATACCGAGCGGCCCGTCACGATCACCCAGGGCACGAATCGGCTCATCCGGCCGGACACGCTTCTCGCGAGCATCCAGGAAGTGCTGGACGGCCACTGGCCCCATGGCCGCAAGCCCGATCTCTGGGACGGCCATACGGCCGACCGCGTGCTCGCCAGCCTCAAAACCAGGATCTGACGCAGCCAAAGTCTTCGTGTTTCGGAGTTTTGGTAGGCGCGGAGAGGAATCGAACCTTCGGCCTCCGCCATGTAATAGCGGCGCTCTACCACTGAGCTACGCGCCTATCGGGGCTAACCTTAGCGAGCGCCGGTTTCCAGTCCGTTAAGCCATTCAGATACAACCGATATTTTTGCGAGGACGCGCGGGAATAGAATCCTCTCGGGCCGGTCGAATTAACGGTGTTGAGGGATTTGAAACCCTCTCGCCCTTAGGCTACGGCGAATTTTTGGGAATCGCGCGGCCATGCGGATCTTGCATATTTTCGATCACTCCGTACCGCTACACAGCGGATACGCCTTTCGCAGCCTGAATATCCTTCGGGAGCAGCGCGCGCGCGGCTGGGAGACGTTCCAGCTGACCAGCCCCAAACATGTGATGGACTCACCGGAAGTTGAATTCGTCGACGGCTTCGAGTTCTACCGCACGCCGCTTGTGACCGGTCCGATTTCGCGCATTCCCATTCTTCGGGAACTGGCTCAGATGCGCGCGACGGCGAAACGGCTCGAATCGGTGGCGCGGCTGGTCCGGCCCGATGTGCTGCATGCCCATTCGCCAGTTTTGAACGCCTTGCCCGCCCTTCGCGTCGGACGGCGCCTCGGTATTCCGGTGGTCTACGAGGTTCGCGCGTTCTGGGAAGACGCCGCGACGGATCACGGCACTTCGGCGGAGGGAAGCCTGAGATACCGCGCGACCCGGGCGATCGAAACCTTCGCACTCCGCCACGCCGACGCCGTAACGACAATCTGCGAAGGCCTGCGCGGCGATATCATTGCGCGGGGCATCCCCGAGAGCAAAGTCACGGTGATCCCGAACGCCGTCGACATCGAGAATTTCAAGGACATGCCCGAACGCAACGAAGCGCTGGCCTCCAAGCTTGGTCTCACCGACAAGTGGGTGCTCGGCTTCATCGGCTCGTTCTATGCCTATGAGGGCCTGCACCTCCTGATCGAAGCCCTGCCGAAGATCCTCAAGACAGCACCGGAAACGCGGGTTCTGCTGGTCGGCGGCGGGCCGCAGGAGGAGCGCCTGAAAGGCCTCGCGCAACAGCGCGGCGTGGCCGACAAGGTGATTTTCACCGGCCGCGTTCCTCATTCCGAAGTGTCGAAATATTACGGCCTGATCGACATTTTGGTTTATCCGCGCATTTCGATCCGCCTGACCGAACTTGTGACGCCCCTCAAGCCGCTCGAAGCCATGGCCCAGCGCAAGATGCTGATCGCGTCGGATATCGGCGGTCATCGAGAGTTGATCCGGGACGGCGATACCGGAATTCTGTTCCGCGCCGGCGACGCCGCCGGCCTGACCGAAGCCGCATTGTCGACGCTGGCGAACCGCGAAAAATGGCCCGATCAGCTCGAACACGCCCGGAAATTCGTCGAAAACGAACGATCCTGGACTCGAAGCGTCGCCAATTATGAGCGGGTTTACGGCCGCATCGCCGCTAATGCGATCGGCCGGTCAGGCCGCGACGGGCAAGGATCTCTCGAAACAGCGAAAGCTGCGCCGCCGTCGTCTCCGACCACCTGAACAGCCGGGCAAGAGCGCTGGTTTCGGCACGCTCGGGCGGATTTGAAAAGAGGTCCGTCACGGCATCGACGATCGCCGCATCCGACCGCCCCCGCAGCAAGATCCCCGCCGCGCGCGAGGTGACGATTTCCGGAATACCGCCCACTCTCGTCGCGACGACCGGCGTGCCGCAGGCGATCGCCTCCATCACGACATTGGGAAGACCCTCGTTGCTGGACGCGAGAACCAGCGCGTCGGCGGCGCTGTACACAACCGGTAAGTCGGTTTGCGGGACGGCGCCGAGAAAGACGACTCTGTTCGCGACACCCAGTTCGCGGGCAAGTTTCTCTAGGGCCTCTCTCATCGGGCCGTCGCCAGCGATAAGGAGCCGGGCTTCGGGCAACCGCGCAATGGCCCGGATCACGAGATCATGGCCTTTGAGCGGCACCAGATTACCGACGGAGGCAAGAACGCGGCCTTCCACGCCGAATTTATCCCTGGCTTCCGCGCGATCGGTCTCGTGAAACAGATCCGTGTCGACACCGTTGCGAATGGCGGTGATCTTCGAGGCCGGCGCGCCAAGCTCGATCAGGGAATCGCGCAGGGCCGACGAGACCGTGATAACGGCGTCGGCCGTCTCGATGGCGTCCAGAACCATCCGGCCGGGCCGCCGCAGCCGCGCGATGACATTCACGTCCGTGCCCCGGGCCGTCAGCACCAGCGGCTTGCGAAACTTGCGCGCCAGCATCGCGGCAGAGACGCCGTCGGGATAGAGATAATGGGCGTCGATCAGATCAAAATCGAATCCGGCGGCGATCAATCGCTCGATCGCCGCCGCACCGCTGCGAAACAGCGCATGCGGCGTAAGCAGCATGCCGATCTTCGGCACGACCAGATAGCGCGGATGATCGAGATTCAGGCCATGGCGCGTCTCGTGGCGCGGCACGCGCGCAAACCGGCCATAGGCGCCAAACCGTGCGCTTCTCAGCGGGAACCAGGGTACCGGGGCCACCACGCGTGCCTCCACCTCGCCACTGGCGACGAAATGGCGCAAGCGCTGCTCCACGAACATCGCGAAGCTCTGCATCGCGCTGTTGGGGTAGAGTGTGGTGAAGGTGAGAACCCGAAGTTTTGGCAAAAAGCGAATTCCCGGCGGTCTTTTGGGAGTGTTAACGGGCGCGGGCGTATGATCAAGACGAACTCTTACGAAATGCATAAACCGCATGGTCGTCGCGGCCAAATGATTGACAATCGGCCGAGTCCGCCCATTTCCGGGTGACGACCCCGCGATCAGGAGATCCGACGAGCATGCTCGATCCTTCAACTTGGCGTCCCGCGCGGCTGCCGGCCGACATGAAGCCGCAGCTTGTCGTCGTGGTCGACACCGAGGAGGAATTCGATTGGAGCAAGCCTCACTTGCGCTCTGAAACCGGCGTGCAATCGATTCGGACTCAGGAACGCGCCCATAAGATCTTCGAGAAATTCGGCCTTAAACCGACCTATCTGTGCGACTATCCGGTCGCCCATCAGGAAGACGGCTATAAGCCACTGCGGGATCTTTATGAAAGCGGCGCCTGCGATATCGGCACCCATCTCCATCCTTGGGTCAATCCGCCCCATTACGAGAAGGTGACCCCGGGCAACACCTATCCCGGCAATCTCCCTGCGGGGCTCGAGCGCGAAAAGCTGAAGATCGTCACCGAGGAGATCGCTAAAAATTTCGGCCTGCAGCCGACGATGTACCGGGCGGGCCGCTATGGCGTCGGCCCGGCGACGACGAACGCGCTGGTGGCTCTCGGCTACGAAATCGACACCAGCGTGGTGCCGCGTACCGATTTCCGGCCCCAATACGGGCCCGATTTCCGCCACTGCGGCACTCAGCCCTACTGGTTCGGCCCGGGCGGAAAACTGTTGGAAATCCCGCTATCCGTCGATTTCGTGGGGCTGATGCACGGTGCCGGGCAATCCCTCTATGGCGCGCTGACGGGCCGCATCGGCATGACCTTGCGCCTGCCGGGCATCTTCGCGCGGTCGCGTCTGCTGGAGCGCATACGCCTGTCGCCGGAAGGTATTAGCCTGGAGGAATTGAAACGGCTGACCGATGCGATGCTCGCTTCGGGCCACCGGATTTTCGGTTTCACCTATCACAGCCCGTCCCTCGATCCGGGCCGAACACCCTATGTGACATCGGAGCCGGAACTGAAATCGTTCCTCGACACGTTCGAGCGCTATTTCGACTATTTCTTCACGGCGGCCGCAGGCGAAGCGTCGACCTTGCGCGAAATCGGGAAACGCCTTTCTGATCAGCGGGATAGGAAAGCGGCCTGAGCGCAATATCAGAACGGTTCACCCTCGTTTAACCAACTTCTCCTAGAGTCGGCCCGATTTGCCGTCCTGCGGGGTCACGCGGCGCCGATTGGCGCCGTCGACGCTATAGCTTTCAGTCATCCGAGAGGGCCGTTTGCGCCCTCCAAGTCGCATCGGGGTCCGATTTTTGATGCACAATAACATTCGAAATTTGTGGTTTGGCGTCAGCCTGGTTTTTGCTGCGGTCCTCGGACTGTTCGGCGCGGACTTCAATACGGGATTGGTCGATCTCGTCACGTTCGGATCGCTCCCGAACCCGGCAGTTTATCTGTCCAATCCGGCTGTCAGCTTCTCCTGCGGCCTGGTTTTCGTCGGTCTTGCCGCCTTTTTCCTCGGATTTGTCGGTCTCGGCGTGTTCGACGGGATCACGACGGCCGTCGCCCGTAGTCGTTTGAATATCCTTCGCAAGGCGCTCTACGGCGAGGAAACGCCGAGCCGCGAAGCTTTTGTCGACTGTTTCAAGCAGGCGCCCGAGCTGAACGCGGCCGCCAATCGCCATGCCGAGACGCTCTATGTGTATGCGACGCGGAAGAAACAGTCCGGCACATCCTTCTCGATTTTGCGGAGCACGCAAACCGCCAGCCAATCCTTCCCCGTATCGGCGATCGTCGATCACCGGTTGATGGGCTGGTTTTTCCGGGTGCTGCCGGCGGCCTTTGTCGGCACCGGCATCTTCGCCTTCGCCGCCGTTCTCGCGGCCGGCAAGTCGGCGGGCGACGCCAGCATGCCGATGTTGTCGATCGCGGCGGTGGCGCTGGCCGTGTCCGTGTTCGGCGCAATGATCGCGATCGTTATCGGCCGGGCGCTGACTGGTTTCCGCCATGCCCAAATCGCCGCGCTGTGCAGCGATATCGACGATCTCTATCAACCGAGCCGCGAGTCCGTGTCGCTCGAGGAAGTGATCCGGGCGTCGAAGGAAAACGCGGAACTCATGGCCAGTGCAACGAAGACTGCCCAGGAAGATTTCCGCTCCACCATGCAGGACATGACAAGGGAATTCTCCGAAAAGCTCGAACAGAATTCCACCGCCATGGCCAACAACCTGAACGACGGAATCAAGGCGCAGGCCCCGGCGATTTCCGACGCCGTTTCCAAGGCGCTGGCGGGGCCGATCGAACAGCTGAAAACCTCGACGGAAGCGGTCACGTCGCTCCAGGGCGAGGAAGTTTCAAACCTCATCAAGACGTCTCTCGAGACCTTCGTGCGCGAGCTGAAATCCATTGTCGGCGACGAATTCAGCCAGCTCGATCAGCTGCTTAAATCATCGGCCGAATCGGCCGAGAGGTTCGAGAAGGTCTATAGCGAGGCCCTGACCGCGATCTCGGATCAGTCCGCGTCGATGAATTCCGGACTGATCGACGAGTTCCGCTCGGTGATGGACGCCCTGAAGGCCGAGGACGCCGAGCGGATCAAGGCCCAGACCGAATCGCTCAAGGAGATGACCGGCCAGCTGACGACCAGCGTCAAAAGCGTCACCGAAGGCCTGAACGACGCGATCAAGGAGGTTGCGACCACGCTCGGCAGCGAGACCAAGGAAATCGCCACGTCGCTCAGCACCGAAACCAAGGACATGGCGGCCAACATGGCCGCGGAAGCCAATCGCCATGCCGAGCGGTTCAACAGTGCGCTGGACCGCGCGATCAAGGCCGTCGAATTGCTGTCCGGACAGCAGCTTGAACGGGCGACCGAGGATCTTTCCAAGACCGCGGAGAGCTTCGGCTCTCTTCACACGGCGCTGGAAAACCTCGTCACACTGGTGACGCCGATGATGCGCCAGGTGGTCGAGAATCAGGAGAGCCTGCTGAGCGCGATCGAGAGCGAATCCTCGAACAGCCGCGTTCTCAGCCGCGCCGCCAGCGAAATGAGCGCCGCCGCGCAGGTCAGCCGGACGACCGTCGACCGGTTCATGGCCCTGGCCGAAGTATTGCGCGAGACCAGCACCAATATGGGCCGGGCCGCGAACAACAATGTCCGGACGGCCGACGCCGCGAGCGCCGTGACTGCCGCGCCGGCGCCAAAGGCGAAACCTGAAAAAAAGGCCTCAAAAGCCGCATCCGGCTCCAGCTTCGGCGATGCGATCCGCCAGCTGCGTTCATCGTCGAGCGAAGACGTGGACGACCTGCCGGAAAGCGAATAGCGCCGTTCCAGCAGGTATCCGGACGCTTGGGAGGCGTAGCCGGCTTTCGCCTTTAGGCCGCTAGTTCTTGCTCTTGTCGACCAGCTTGTTCTTGCCGATCCAGGGCATCATGCCGCGCAGGCGCTCGCCGACCTGCTCTATCGGATGCTCTGCGGAACGGGCGCGCATGGCCTTGAAGCTGGGCTGGCCGACTTCGTTCTCCAGCATCCAGTCGCGCGCGAAGCGGCCGGACTGGATATCGTCCAGAATGCGCTTCATCTCGGCCTTGGTCTCCGGGGTAATGACACGCGGGCCGCGGGTGTAATCGCCGTATTCGGCGGTATTCGAGATCGAATAGCGCATATTCGCGATTCCGCCTTCATAGATCAGGTCGACAATCAGCTTCACTTCGTGAAGGCACTCGAAATAGGCCATTTCCGGCGCATAGCCGGCTTCCACCAGCGTCTCGAAACCGGCCTGGATCAGCGAGGTCAGGCCGCCGCACAGCACCGCCTGCTCGCCGAACAGATCGGTCTCGCATTCCTCACGGAAACTCGTTTCGATGACGCCCGAGCGTCCACCGCCGATCGCGGAGGCATAGGACAGGCCGATATCATGGGCATTGCCGCTCGCGTCCTTATGGACGGCCAGCAGGCAGGGCACGCCGCCGCCGCGCTGATATTCCGAGCGCACCGTGTGGCCCGGCCCCTTCGGCGCGATCATGATGATGTCGAGATCCGCGCGCGGCTCGATCAGGCGGAAATGCACGTTCAGGCCGTGGGCGAAAGCCAGCGCCGCGCCCTGCTTGAGATTGTCGTGCAGGTGATCGCGGTAGATCGCGCTCTGCAGCTCATCCGGCGTCAGCATCATGACGACGTCGGCCCAGGCTGCCGCCTCGGCGGGCGCCATAACCTTGAAACCGGCCTCTTCCGCCTTCTTGACGCTCGCCGAATCGGGCCGCAGCGAGACCACGACCTCCTTTACGCCGGAATCCCGCAGATTGGCGGCATGGGCGTGGCCCTGGCTGCCATAGCCGATAACGGCGACCTTTTTCGACTTGATCAGATTGATATCGGCATCCCGATCGTAATAGACCCGCATCTCACTCTTTCCTTTCAAATTCCATTTGGCCTCAGGCGGCCGCCGGGCGTTGGGCCTAGCGACGCGCCTCCAATGTCTCGTGGCCGCGGCCCACCCCGACGATGCCGGTGCGCGCCATCTCGACCATGCCCAACGGGCGCATCAGCTCGATAAAGGCATCCACTTTCGATGAGGCCCCGGTGACTTCGAACACGAAGGATTCATTCGTCGAATCCACCACCCGCGCCCGGAACACGTCGGCCAGGCGCAGGCTTTCGACCCGTGGTTCGCCCGTGCCCACCATCTTGATGAGCGCCAGTTCGCGCTCCACCGAGGGGCCCTCCAGCGTCAGATCGGACACCTTGTGAATCGGCACGAGGCGCGCGAGTTGCGCCTTGATCTGCTCGATCACCATGGGCGTCCCCGAGGTGACGATCGTGATGCGGGACATGGTCTGCTCCACATCGACGGGCGCCACGGTCAGGCTCTCGATATTGTAGCCCCGCCCCGAAAAGAGGCCGATGACGCGCGCCAGAACGCCCGCCTCGTTGTCCACGAGCACGGCTATCGTGTGACGCGCAATGGTTTCCTGTGTCACTGTATTTTCCTCAAGGGGCCGGAAGGCCACGCGAATTTAGGCGATTTCTCAATTCAGGCAAGGGGCCTATGGCGGCGCGCTCAAAAGAAACGTCCGTAGTGCGCTTGCCCAACCATGGCCGACCCGGCCCCTCTCCTTCGGCAGACGTCCGTCGACAAGCTCAGGACCAACGGCGGGGGGTGTTATCGTCCCTTCTAATTTCGGTCAAACGACCGCGAGATCCTCGTCGCTGACGGGCTCGCGCTCCTCCTCCGGCCCGAAGATCATGTCGTAATGGGCCGCGCCGGCCGGAACCATCGGATAGCAGTTCTCGATCTTCACGACCTGACAATCCACGATGACCGGGCCGGGCGTCGCGATCATCTTCTCGATCCCGGCATCCAGCTCGTCCGGCGAGGTAATCCGCAGCCCGGTGGCGCCGAAAGCTTCCGCCAGTTTCACGAAATCGGGCAGCGAATCCGTGTAGCTGTGGGAATAGCGGCCGTCATAGTTCAGCTCCTGCCACTGACGCACCATGCCCATATACTGGTTGTTCACGATGAAGACCTTGACCGGTAGCTCGTGCTGAACGGCCGTCGAAAGCTCCTGAATATTCATCAGGATCGACGCTTCGCCCGCGACATCGACAACCAGCTTGCCGGGATTGCCGACCTGCGCGCCGATCGCGGCCGGCAGGCCATAGCCCATCGTTCCCAGGCCGCCGGAGGTGAGCCAGCGGTTGGGCTTCTCGAAACCGAAGAACTGGGCCGCCCACATCTGATGCTGGCCGACCTCGGTGGTGATGATCGGATCCTTGTCGCGGATCATCTCGAACAGCCGCTGGATCGCGTGCTGCGGCATGATCTCGTCGTCCCGCTTCTTGTATTTCAGGCTGTCGCGGGACCGCCACTTGTCGATCTGCTTCCACCATGCGGCCAGCGCCTTCCGATCCGGCTGATGGCTTTTGGACTTCCAGATCTTGATCATGTCCTCCAGCACGAGACCCGCATCGCCGATGATCGGGATATCGACCGCGATGTTCTTGTTGATCGACGACCGGTCGATATCGACATGGATCTTGAGCGAATTCGGCGAGAACTCGTCGACCTTGCCGGTCACCCGGTCATCGAACCGCGCGCCGATGCAGATCATCACGTCGCATTCATACATCGACATGTTGGACTCATAGGTCCCGTGCATGCCGACCAGCCCCAGGAACTGCTCGTCGGAGGCCGGATAAGTGCCGAGCCCCATCAGCGTGTTGGTGATCGGATAGCCGGTCGCCTGAACCAGTTCCTGCAACAGGAGCGAGGCCGACGGGCCGGCATTGACCACCCCGCCGCCGGTATAGAACAGCGGCCGCTTGGCCTTGGCCATCGCATCGACCGCCTCCTCTATCGCCGCGCGATCGCCCTTCACCTGCGGGCGATAGGTCTTGTGCCGGACATTGGTCGGGCCGACATAGCCGCCGCTCGCGATCTGCATATCCTTCGGCAGATCGACGACGACCGGCCCGGGCCGCCCGTTGGTCGCGACATAGAACGCCTCATGCATGACGCGCGCGATGTCGTCCGAGCTTTTGACGAGCCAGTTATGCTTGGTGACCGGCCGCGTGATGCCGACGGTATCCGCCTCCTGGAACGCGTCGTTGCCGATCAGATGGGTTGCGACCTGCCCGGTGAGACAAACGACCGGGATCGAGTCCATCATCGCATCGGCAAGGCCGGTGACGGCGTTGGTCGCGCCCGGACCGGAGGTCACCAGCACGACGCCGGGCTTGCCGGTCGAACGTGCATAGCCTTCCGCGGCGTGAACCGCGCCCTGCTCATGGCGCACAAGCACGTGGTGGATCGCGTTCTGCTTGAAGAGCGCATCGTAAATCGGCAGCACCGCGCCGCCCGGATACCCGAAAATCGTATCGACGCCCTGATCCATCAGCGCCTTGATGACGAGTTCGGCTCCACGAAGTTTTTGTTCGGCCATGACGAAATCCTCGAAAAATACGGATTCCGGCGCCCCGAAGGCCCCGGAAGGCGCGCACCATAACCGCCGGAATATGGCGGGGTCAATATTTAAAATTACAAAACGGAAGTTTGTTTTGAAATAAACGAGATGATTTTCTCGAATTCCATTTCATCTTGTTGCGCCTCGAATCGGACCCAATCAGCGAATTGATGGCGGAACCAGGTCAGCTGACGCTTGGCGTAATGGCGTGTTGCGGTCTGGGCGCGGGTCACGGCGTCGTCGAGTTCCATTTCACCTCGAACGACCGCCAGGAAATGGGGCACGCCGAGCGCGCGCATCGCCGGCAGGTCGTCATCCAGCGCCATTTCTTCAAGCCGGCGCGCTTCCTCCAGCGCCCCGGCCGCCACCATCGCCTTCAGGCGGACATCGCAGCGGGCATAGACCGTCTCGCGGGGTGGCAGGATCACGATCTTGGCCAGCCGCTCGTCGGCCCCGATGCCGCCCTCGCCTTCCATGGCCTGCCATTCGGCGAGAGAGCGGCCGGTCGCCTGGACGGTTTCGAGAGCCCGGGCGACACGCTGGCGGTCTCCGGGCTGAAGTCGCGCGGCCATGGCGGGGTCGCGCGCGGCAAGCCGTTCGTGAAGCCGTTCGGGCGGTTCGCGCCGGGCGAGGTCGCGGATCTCCCGGCGGATCGCATCGGGTATTTCGGGAACCGGAGCGAGGCCATCGAGCAAGGCCCGAAAATACAGGCCGGTGCCGCCAACGATGATCGGCAGCCGGCCTTCGGCCCGCACGTCGGCGATCGCATTGAGGGCGAGGTCCCGCCAAAGCGCGGCGGAGCATGGCTGCGCCGCCGACAACACGCCATACAGCTTGTGCGGGACGCGGGCTTCCTCGTCCTCGCCGGGACGCGCGCTCAGGATCCGGAGTTCCCGGTAGATCTGCATGCTGTCGGCATTGATGATCGTGCCGCCCAGCACTTCCGCCAGGTCCAGCGCCAACGCCGATTTGCCCGAAGCGGTCGGGCCGGCGATCAGAACGATTCCCGACTCTCTACCATCACCCGACATCATTCGTCCCGAGGAGCGGGGGTCAGCCTTCGGTCGGCAAGGCGATATGGACGTTCTGGTTGTTCCGGTTGATCAGGAACAGAACGGCCTTGCGATGGCCTTTAACTTCGTTCATGCGGGCTTCGACGTCGGCCGGGCTGGAAACCTCCTTCTGGTCGACCTCCAGGATGAGATCGCCCGCCTGAATGCCTTTTTCCGCCGCCTTGCCCTCAGGATCCACGCCAAGAACCGCGACGCCTTTCGCACCGGGATCCAGCTCGAACCGCTCCCGCAGAAGCGGCGTCAGGCTGGCGAGGTCCATGCCGAGAATGGTCTTACCGACAGGCTCTTGCCGTGGCGTGGGTTTCTCGGCCGCGGCGACCTTGGGCTGGTCGAACTTGCCGATCTTGACCGGGATCTCGATCGTCCTGCCGTCGCGCCAGACCGACACCCTGACCTTCTTGCCGATCGGCGTTTCCAGCACGATGCGCGGCAGGACGCGCATCTCGTCGATCTTCTGGCCATCGAAGGTCAGGATCACATCGCTGAGCTTCAATCCGGCCGATTCGGCGGGACTGCCCGGGATGACCTGCGTCACCAGCGCGCCGGCCTTGCTTTTCAAACCGAGGCTTTCGGCGATGTCGTCGGTCAGGCTCTGGATACGCACGCCCAGCCAGCCGCGCTGGATCTCGCCGAATTGCCGTAGATCGGCGATGACCTTCTTGGCGAGATTGGCGGGAGTGGCGAAACCGACGCCGACGCTGCTGCCGTTCGGCGAATAGATCGCGGTATTGATGCCGATGACGTCCCCCGCCATGTTGAACAGCGGACCGCCGGAATTGCCCTTGTTGATCGCTGCGTCGGTCTGGATGAAGTCATCGTAATTGCCGGCGCGCAGATCGCGGTTGCGCGCCGAGACGATGCCGACGCTGACGGACTCGCCAATCCCGAACGGATTGCCGACGGCCATGACCCAGTCGCCGACCCGGGCATGGTCGGAGTCGCCGAGCTTTACCGCCGGCAGCGCCTTATCCGCGTCGATCTTGAGCAGCGCCAGATCGGTCTCTTCGTCGTGACCGATCACCTTGGCCTTGTATTCCTTCTTGTTACCGAGAATGACGGTGATCTCGTCCGCGCCGGCGATGACGTGGTTGTTGGTGACGATGTAGCCCTTGGGATCGACGATGAAGCCCGAGCCAAGCGAGGTGATGCTGCGCGGCTGCTGATTCTCCGGGCGATTACGGTCGAGGAAGTCCTTGAAGAACTTCTCGAACGGCGATCCGGGCGGCAATTCCGGCACCGGCAGGGCGCGCTCGGGCTTGAGTTCCTGCCGAGTCGCGATATTGACGACCGCGGGCATGACCTTCTGGGCCAGATCGGCGAAGCCGGCCGGCGTATCGTGAGCCGCCGCGCCCAAAGGCATCAAAATGACCAACGCGACCAGACCGGCCACAAAGGATTTCACGCGCCTTTGCCGCACAAGCAATGTCCTCGACGACATCGCGGATTTCAACAAATCGCCAGTTCGATCGCTCACTCGGCGTCTCCTTAGAACCAAAGACGGGAGGACGTGCCAGCCTCTCCCCAAACAGGACTCAAACTGCGCCTTTATACATTCTGCATACGGCGAAAATGCGGCTATCAGGTCAGCATGGTCCGGGCCAGCCAGACCACGAACAAGCCCGCAACGGCCGCCGCCAAACCGCCAATGCGCAGCGTGCCTTCCGGCAAATGCTGGGCCATGGCCATCATACGCTTAACGCCGCCCGGGAAAAGAGCATAGAGACAGCCCTCAAGGACCAGCATCAGCCCGAAAGCAGCGAGAAAGCTCATATAACGTTCAATCTAAAGGAGAAACACCGGCCGGGCGCGCCGGTCGTCGGCGCGCGCCCGGCCCTTGATCTCATGGCTATTTGCCGGTCGGCCCCTCACCAAAATATTTGAAGAAGGGGCTGTCCGGCGACAGGACCATCGTCGTGTCCTTGCCGCTCAAGGCTTTGCGATAGGCCTCCATCGAGCGGTAGAACTCGAAGAAACTCGGGTCCTTGCCGAAGGCCTCCGCAAAGATCTGAACCGCCCGGGCGTCGCCCTCGCCGTGCAGGATATCGGCACGTTTCTGGGCTTCGGCAAGTAGCACCGTGCGGTTGCGATCGGCCCGGCTGACGATGCGCTGATTGATTTCGGCGCCCTGTGCCCGGAACTCCTTGGCCTCGCGATCGCGCTCGGATTTCATCCGTTTGTAGATCGCCTCGCTGTTGGCGGCGGGAAGATCGGCCCGCTTGATCCGAACGTCGACCACGTCGAGACCGAATTCCTTGGCCTCGTCATTGACCGAATCGCGGATCTGCTTCATCAGCGCAGCCCGTTCGCCACTCAACACCGCCGAGAAGGCGACGCTGCCGAGAACCCGGCGGAGGTTCGAGTTGATCAGGGTCTCAAGACGCTGCCGGGCGACCTGATCGTTACCGACGCTCTCATAGAACTTCAGCGGATCATGGATGCGGTACCGCGCGAAAGCGTCCACCACGAGCCGCTTCTGATCCGACGCGATCACTTCTTCGGACGGCGCATCCAGCGCGAGGATCCGTTTGTCGAGGTAATAGACATCCTGCCACGGGGCCTTGAAGTGCAGTCCCGGCTGAGTGATCACCTGGTCGGGCCGGCCGAATTGCAGGACGAGCGCCTGCTGCCTCTCATTGACGGTAAAGATCGACGCAAAGCCCAGAACGATCAGCGCGCCCACAACGACGAGCAGGACGATGGTCTTGACGTTGCTCATCACTGGCCTCCCTGGCTGCTGGAGGAATTGTTACTCGACGAGGAAGAGTTCGACGAGTTGTTCGAGGCCTTGCTCTGCGCCCGTTTCAACTCGGGGAGCGGCAGATAGGGCACCACGCCCGACCCAGCCGATTTGTCGATGATGACCTTGTTCGTGCCCGCAAGAATCTTCTGCATCGTGTCCAGATACATGCGCTTGCGCGTGATGTCCTTGGCCTTGTCATACTGATTGTAGATCGAGACGAAACGCGCCGCCTGACCTTCCGCCTCGGCCACGACCTGCTCCTTATAGGCTTCAGCGCCCTGAATGATCTTTTCGGCCTGACCGCGAGCGCGAGGCAGAATGTCGTTCTCATACGCCTCGGCTTCGTTGCGGAGCCGTTCCTGGTCGGCGCGGGCCGCCTGAACGTCGCGGAAGGACGCGATAACCTCCTGCGGAGGATCGACCTTCTGGAGCTTCAAACGCCGAATCTCGATGCCGGAGTCGTATTCGTCCAGCGCCGTCTGCACGAGATTTCGCGTCGTCGTTTCGATCTGCTGCCGGCCTTCGGTCAACGCGCTCTGGATCGGCGTCTTGCCAATCACCTCGCGCATGGCGCTTTCCGCCACGGCCCGGACGGTCTGGGCCGGTTCGCGGATATTGAAAAGATATTTGCCGGCGTCCTTGATGACCCAGACGACGCTGAAATCGATATCGACGATATTCTCGTCGCCCGTCAGCATCAGACTCTCGGCGGGAACATCGCGTTGCGTCCCGCCCGGCGTGACGCTGAACCCGATATTGATGTTGTTTTCACGCGTGACCTTGGGGGTGAAAACCGTCTCGATCGGGTAGGGCAGATGATAGTTCAGGCCCGGCTGGGTCGTTTGAACCCATTTGCCGAAACGCAGAACGACGCCCTGCTCGTCCGGTTGCACCCGGTAGAACCCGCTGACGCCCCAGATGACGAGAATCACCAGGATGCCGAGCAGGAACCAGCGAGGCTTGTTGAAGCCTTTCGGCATGATGTCGCGAAACTGATTCTGGCCCCGCCTCAGCAGTTCTTCCAGATTGGGCGGCTGATTACCGCCGCCGCCCCCACGCGGGCCGCGACCCCAGGGACCGCCCCCGCCGCCACCGCTCTGATTCTGCCAAGGCATCATGCCCCCTTTCGAAACGTTGGGGCGCCGATCTTAGCGCCCCCGCATGAATAGGATTCGGAATTTATTTGCATTGCGTTATATGTAGATTACCCGGACAAAAGAGGCAAACTTCGGCGCATATTCGAAACGCGCCTTTTGTCGCGGACGAAATTCCTCAAATACGCGTATTGGCATGGCGGAAATCACAAAAACACAAGTTTTAGACGCATTAAAGACGATTATCGATCCCAAAAGCGGTCAGGACGTCGTCTCCAACGGAATGATCAGCGGGCTTTATGTCCGCGACGGCAAGGTCGGCTTCATCGTCGAAGTGGCGGTGGGCGACGGCGCGCGGATGGAGCCGCTGCGCAAGGCCTGCGAGAATGCGGTGAAGGAACTGCCGGAGGTCACCGCCGTAACGGCCGTGCTGACCGCCGAACGCCAGCAGCAAGCCCCCGCCCCGGGTCAGCAGCAACAGCATGCGCCCGGCCCTAAAGCCCAGGCGGCGCAAGGCAAATCCGGCATTCCGGGTGTGCAGGCGATCATTGCTGTCGCCAGCGGCAAAGGCGGTGTCGGCAAGTCCACGGTCGCCGTCAATCTCGCGCTCGGACTCAAACGACTCGGCAAGAAGGTCGGCATTCTGGACGCGGATATCTATGGCCCGTCCCTGCCCCGCATGCTCGGCATCACCGGCAAGCCGCGCGTCAATGACGAGAAGAAACTGCTGCCGATGGAGAAATACGGCCTGCGCTGCATGTCGATCGGCTTCCTGATCGAGGAAGACCGCGCAACCGTCTGGCGCGGCCCGATGGTCGCCGGCGCTCTTCAACAAATGTTGACCGACGTGGCCTGGGGCGATCTCGACGTGCTGGTGGTGGACATGCCGCCGGGCACGGGCGACGCCCAGCTCACCATGGCGCAGCGCGTGCCGCTGGCCGGCGCGGTGATCGTCTCGACCCCGCAGGATATCGCGCTGATCGACGCGCGGCGCGGCCTCGCCATGTTCCGCCGCGTCGAGGTGCCGGTCTTCGGCATCGTGGAGAATATGAGCTATTTCATTTGCCCCCATTGCGGCGAGGCGTCCGAGATCTTCGGCCATGGCGGCGCGCGCGAGACGGCGGCGCAATTGGGCACCGACTTCCTCGGTGAAGTCCCGCTCCATATCGCCATCCGCGAAACCTCCGACGGCGGCGCTCCGATCGTTGAATCGCAGCCGGACAGCGAGCAGGCGCAGGCCTTTATGGACGTCGCGGCGGCCGTCGCCGACAAGCTCTATGCGGAAGCGCAATCGGGCCGGAAAGCGCCGAATATTCTGGTGCAGTGAGGACGTCTTTCCGTTCGCCCTGAGCCTGTCGAAGGGCTTGCAGGCGGACTTCGGCAGGCTCGGCCCGAACGGAGATTTTTCCGTTGTCATGCCTGGACTTGATCCGGGCATCCACATGGATCGCCGAGTCGAGCCCGGCGATGACGGCCAATCGATGTGACGATTACCGAATCCGCTCGAGATCCACGAAGCTATAGGCGGGCGTGCCGCCGTCTGCGGGGTGATCCTCGCGGAGAACCTCGCGCCAGTTTCCGGGACTCCAGGGCGGCATGAAGACGTCGCCCTCGGGTTCGGCATGGATCTCGGTGAGATAAAACCTGTCGGCCAGAGGCAACGCCATGGCGAAGATGTCCGCCCCGCCCATCACCATCACCTCTTCGGCCGGCTCCGCCGCCTTCAGGGCTTCCTCGAAGGAATGGACGACGGTGACGCCCTCGGGCGTGTAGTCCTTCTGCCGCGTGATCACGATATTTTGACGGCCCGGCAGCGGACGGCCGATGGATTCGAAGTTCTTTCTGCCCGTGATGAGTGGCTTGCCCATCGTGATGGCCTTGAATTGTTTGAGATCGGGTGAGATTCGCACGGCCAAATCGCCGTCCTTCCCGATAACGCCGTTTTCGGCCACGGCGGCCACGAGAGAGATAATCATGATACTCGACTAGACCGCCACTTTGGCGGGGATATGCGGATGGAAGCGGTAGTTCTCCAGCGTGAAGTCCTCGTAATCGAACGAGAAGATGTCCGTCACTTGCGGGTTCAGCTTCATTGTGGGCAGCGGATAGGGCTCCCTTGAGAGCTGCTCCTGCGCCTGCTCGACATGATTCAGATACAGATGGGCGTCGCCGAAGGTGTGGATGAACTCGCCCGGCTCCAACCCCGTCACCTGCGCCATCATCAGGGTCAGCAGGGCATAGGACGCGATGTTGAACGGCACGCCGAGGAAGATATCAGCCGAGCGCTGATAGAGCTGGCAGGACAGCCGCCCGTTCGCGACATAGAACTGGAACAGGCAATGGCACGGCGGCAGGGCCATCCGGTCGACCTCCGCCGGATTCCAGGCCGAAACGATCAGGCGGCGCGAATCCGGGGTTTTCTTGATCATGCGCACGAGAGTTGAGATCTGGTCGATCGAGCCGCCATCCGGAGCCGGCCATGACCGCCATTGCTTGCCATAGACAGGGCCCAGCTCGCCGGCCTCGTCCGCCCATTCGTCCCAAATCGAGACGCCGTGCTGGTTGAGATAACGGATATTGGTATCGCCGGCGAGGAACCAGAGAAGCTCGTAAATGATTGATTTCAGATGCAGTTTCTTGGTCGTCAATAGCGGGAAGCGGTCGCGCAGATCCATCCGCATCTGATAGCCGAATACGCTGAGCGTACCGGTGCCCGTCCGGTCGCCTTTTTCGGCGCCGGTATCCAGCACGTGGCGCAGGAGATCGTGATATTGCCGCATGGCGTGAAGTTTACTGACTCGGCCCCAGCTTCGCCAACGCTCTTTAAGCTTTAACCGTTTGTGCTTATATATAGGGCGTCGGGCAACCGACTATGGCGATAAACACTGCGTGGAATAAACGTTACGGACCCGGGGGCGGTACCCGGCGCCTCCACCATTACCAATTTCGGGCAAGGCCTCGGCCACCCGTTCGATATGGGGGCGAAACAGGATCGACGTGCGTGATAAAGGCGTAGCTTTTGCTCGGTATGATATCCGCCGTTATCGGGTCAATCTTACAGGTGCCAACGATAACGCACCCCTCGCTATCGCTGCTTAATAACCAGTGACAAGCGCGGCTCGGGCGGGCGCCGGGCAACAGAAGCCCGCCCACTTACCTTTCCACATTTCCTGTCATCCCGGACCTGATCCGGGATCCTTCCCGGCAGGTCGCGATCGGCCCATGCATGGACTCCGGGTCAAGCCCGGAGCGACGACAGAGTCTATTCCGCTGGTTGATGCTCCGCATGCCGGAACTCACCGCGCGCCTGGCGCAGGATGTGTCCGGCGCTCCAGAGCGCGAGGCCGGCCATGAAGACGGCGACGACGAGATCCGGCCAGGGCGTGTTGGTGAGATAGACGACGAGACCCGCCGTGATGACGGCGACGTTACCGATGGCGTCGTTCCGGCTGCACAGCCAGACCGAGCGGCGGTTGCTGTCGCCGGCGCGGAATTTATAGAGGATCGTAGCGCTGACCACATTGGCGATCAGGGCCACGAAGCCGACGCCGCTCATCACCTCCGCCTGGGGCACGCCGAGCACGAAAAGCTTGTAGATGCTGAGACCCAGAACATAGACCCCGAACACCGCCATCGCCCCGCCCTTGAGCATCGCGGCGGACGCGCGCCAACGCAGGGAATGGCCGAGCACCATCAGCGTGATGGCGTAGGTGGTGGAATCCTGAAGGAAGTCGAGCGCATCCGCCTGAAGCGCCGCCGAACCCGAGAACAGGCCCGACGCGGCCTCGATCACGAACATCGCGCTATTGATGACCAGCACGACCCAGAGCGCGCGTCTGAAGGCGCCTTCCGGTTCGGTGTCTCCAACGTCGCAGCAGTCGTGACTCATCGTTTCACTCCTCCCAACGGCAGAAGCGCTTCCTCATAGCGTTCTGCTACGTGGTCGATCATGTCGTTAAGCACGGACCGAACGTGCGAATTGGCCAGGCTGTAATAGACCTGCTTGCCGCGCCGGTGGGACCGCACGAGACGCGCGGACCGCAGCAGGCGCAGGTGATGGCTCACCAGAGACGGCGACATGCGAAGCTGTTCGGCGATATCCGTCACACACACGTCGCTATTCATGCAGCACAATGCGATTCGCAGCCGCGACGCGTCGCCCAGCTGTTTAAAAATATCCGCAACGTCGCTCGTGACCCTGTCGTCCGCCTGCCACATGGTTTCGCTCGATCCTTTCAACGTTTGAACAGTTGTTCATATGTATGCATGAAAAAACGAGCGAATTCAAGCCCCACCAAAGATCCGTGCCCGCCTGCGCGGATTTGTCCACAACGAGCGCAGAAAATTGTCCACAAGATATTTGGCCCGCGCGCCAGATTTGACTCGGTCGAGACCACACAAAACCGTATAAAAGATCTTAATAAACGGGACTGGGGTCCGTCAGGCGACCATGGTGGGAGAGTTGCTGCCGCGTAACGGTCTTGGCGCGTCCAACGGTCTTGTGACCAGATGGATCGTCCAATGATAAACAGCGAAAACACCGATTTCGACTACGACGAGATGGTGCAGAACGCCCTCCGTGGCGTGGTGCGCGATATTCTCTCCGATGTCGCGGTAAATGGTCTGAAGGGCGAGCACCACTATTACATCGCGTTCGCGACCGGCGAGGACGGCGTCAGCCTTCCCGCCTATCTCAAGGAACGCTATCCGCAAGAAATGACCATCGTGCTCCAGCATCAGTTCTGGGGCCTCGTGGTCCGGCCGGATCATTTCGAGATCAATCTGAGCTTCTCGGGCGTGCCGGAACGGCTTGTGGTGCCGTTTGATTCGATCATCGGCTTCCTTGATCCGAACGTTCAGTTCGGCCTGCAGTTCCGCGTCTCCCAGGTCGACGACAAGGCCGCCAAGCCCAGCCGGGCGGTGCGCCGATCCTCGCGCGGCGGCGGAGCCGCCACGGCCGAATCGGAAACTCGGTGCCCGCCAGCGGCGACGACAATGTGGTCGCTCTGGATTCCTTCCGAAAGAAATAGCCTTTCGTAAACCTGCCGGCCTATAACGGGCTCTGAACCTTTCAGAGCTAAACCCCTGACCTGTTCCAAGAAGGGGAAAACCGACAAATGACCGATTTCGTCTATCAGGATCTGTTTCCGCTCGGCGCCGACGAGACGCCCTATCGCAAGCTGACATCCGATTACGTTTCCACCACGACGCTCGGCGGCAGGACCGTTCTGACGGTCGAGGCCGAGGGCCTGCGCCACCTCGCCGCCAGTGCGATGAGAGAGATCGCGCACTTGCTTCGGCCCGGCCATCTGGCGCAGCTGCGCTCGATCCTGGACGATCCCGAAGCCTCCGAGAACGATCGCTTCGTCGCCCTGCAGTTGCTCAAGAACGCCAATGTGGCGGCCGGATTCGTGCTGCCGAGCTGTCAGGACACGGGCACCGCGATCGTGATGGGCAAGAAGGGCCAGTATGTCTGGACCGAGGGCGACGACGCCGAAGCGCTCTCGCGCGGCGTGGCCGACACCTACACGACCACCAATCTGCGCTATTCGCAGATGGCGCCGCTTTCGATGTTCGAGGAAGTGAACACGCGGGACAACACGCCCGCCCAGATCGACCTCTTCGCCGGCAAGGGCGACACCTACGACTTCCTGTTCATGGCCAAGGGCGGCGGCTCGGCCAACAAGACCTATCTCTACCAACAGACGCCCGCCGTGCTGCGCCACGACAAGCTGACCGCGTTTCTCGACGAGAAAATCCGCACGCTCGGCACCGCCGCCTGCCCGCCCTATCATTTGGCCATCGTGGTCGGCGGCCTGTCGGCCGAGATGAATCTCAAGACCGTCAAGCTCGCCAGCGCGCGCTATCTCGATGCGCTGCCGACCGCCGGCAATAATCGCGGCCAGGCCTTCCGGGATCTGGAACTCGAAGCCGAAATCCACAAGATGACCCAGCACACCGGGATCGGCGCGCAGTTCGGCGGCAAATATTTCTGCCACGACGTGCGGGTGATCCGCCTGCCCCGCCATGGCGCCTCCGTGCCGATCGGCGTCGGCGTCTCATGCTCGGCGGACCGTCAAGCGAAGGCGAAGATCTCGGCGGACGGCATCTTCGTCGAGCAACTCGAGACCGATCCGGCGAAATATCTGCCCGATGTCGGCCACCAGCAACTCAGCGATCATGTGGTGAAGGTGGATCTCAACCGGCCGATGAAGGAGATCCTCGCCGAACTGACACAATATCCGATCAAGACCCGCCTCTCGCTCACCGGCACCATCGTGGTGGCGCGCGATCTCGCCCATGCCGCGATCCAGAAACAGATCGAGGCGGGCAAGCCAATGCCGGATTATTTCAAGGACCACATCATCTATTACGCCGGCCCCGCCAAAACACCGGAGGGCTATGCCAGCGGCTCCTTCGGCCCGACCACGGCGGGACGCATGGACTCCTATGTCGATCCGTTCCAGGAGCTTGGCGGCAGCATGATCATGCTCGCCAAGGGCAACCGCAGCGTGGCCGTCACCAATGCCTGCAAGAAGCATGGTGGCTTCTATCTCGGCTCCATCGGCGGCCCGGCGGCCATCCTCGCCAAGGACAGCATCCGTAAAGTCGAGGTACTGGACTTCGAGGATTTCGGCATGGAGGCGGTGTGGAAGATCGAGGTGGAGGACTTCCCGGCCTTTATCGTCGTCGACGACAAGGGCAACGACTTCTTCAAGGGACTTTGAGCGATGGCAGATACGGTCACCCACACCGGCGGATGCCACTGCGGCGCAGTCCGCTTCGACGTGATCGCACCGGCCGCAATCACGGCCTACCGGTGCAACTGCTCGATCTGTCTGAAGTCCGGCTTCCTCGCCCTGATCGTTCCCGCCGATTCATTCCGGCTCGTGAGCGGCGAGGGTCAAGTCGCGACCTACCGGTTCAACACCGGCGTCGCCAAACACACCTTCTGCAAGGTTTGCGGCGTCAAATCCTTCTACACGCCGCGATCCAGGCCGGACGGCGTCAGCGTGAATGTCCTGTGCCTCGATCCCGGCACCGTTTCGTCCATCGACATCAAGGACTTCGACGGCCAGCACTGGGAAGCCTCGATGGCCGCCAACCCGCCCGCCATCTGACGGTTCCGGTGTCAAAACCGGACAATCACCGTCGCGAAACCTTACAAACGTCCGCCAAGCTCCTTTAACGGCACGTACAACCCCTTGTTTTCTTGGGGCTTTACTTGCTGGCATGCCTATTGCTCGGAATCACTCCGTTCGATACGGGCGCCACAGAGATCATCTGCCGACACGGATAATCGCCCACGAGTTACCGGGGTTCCGACCATCGCCGCAACAACAGGAATCCCGGTTGGGCTGGGGCCCGGTCAAGCCCAGGATTCGGCTTAACCTTTGCCGATCTCCTGGGCTTGATGCTATTTTGGCCCGGGCAATCGGAACGACATGGCAAAAAACACCCGCACAGAATCGGATTCCATCGGCGAGGTCCAGGTCGCCGCCGACCGCTATTGGGGCGCGCAGACTTAACGCTCCCTGACGAACTTTCCGATCGGATCGGAACGTATGCCCGCCCCGATCATCCGCGCGCTGGGCATCATCAAGCTCGCCGCCGCACGCACGAATGCGTCTCTCGATCTCATCAAGCCGGCCATCGCCGACGCAATCGCGCAAGCCGCGCAGGAAGTGGTCGACGGCAAATGGGACGAGCATTTCCCGCTGGTCGTCTGGCAAACCGGATCGGGCACCCAGACGAATATGAATGCAAACGAGGTGATCTCGAACCGCGCGATCGAGATCCTCGGCGGCGAGCTCGGCTCGAAGAAGCCGGTGCATCCCAATGATCACGTCAATCGCTCGCAGTCCTCCAACGATACCTTCCCCACCGCCATGCATGTCGGTGCGGCGATGGAGATCGACAAGCATCTCATCCCGGCGCTGAAGCATCTGCGCCGCGCGCTCGCAAAGAAGGCGAAGCTGTGGAGCGGCGTCGTGAAGATCGGCCGGACGCATCTGCAGGACGCCACGCCGATTACGCTGGGTCAGGAATTCTCGGGCTATGCCCGGCAGGTGGAACTCGCGCTGGCCCGCATCGAGGATGCCCTGCCCCGCCTGTACGACGTGCCCCAGGGCGGCACCGCGGTCGGCACGGGCCTTAACGCACCGGCCGAGTTCGGCCGTAAGGTCGTCGCGGAAATCTCGAAGATCACCGGACTGCCGTTCGCGTCCTCAAAGAACAAGTTCGAGGGCATTGCGGCTCATGATGCCTTGGTGGAGATCTCCGGCGTGCTGAACACCATCGCGGCAAGCCTGATGAAGATCGGCAACGATATCCGCCTGCTCGGCTCCGGCCCGCGCGCCGGGCTCGGTGAGTTGCGCCTGCCCGCGAACGAACCCGGCTCCTCGATCATGCCGGGCAAGGTCAACCCCACCCAGGCCGAAGCGCTCATCATGGTCTGCTCTCAGGTGATGGGGAACAATGTCACCGTCACCTTCGCCGGCGGACATGGCCAGATGGAACTCAATGCTTATAAACCGGTGATCGCGTTCAATGTACTGCAGTCGATCCGTCTGTTGGGCGATGCCGCCGTGAGCTTCACCGACCGCTGCGTCGCCGGGATAGAACCGGAGATGGGACGGATCGCCGAATTACTGGACCGGTCTCTCATGCTGGTCACCGCCCTGGCGCCCCAGATCGGCTACGACGCCGCGGCGAAGATCGCCAAGCACGCCTTCGATTACGACATGACGCTGCGCGAAGCGGCGCTGGATCTGAAGCTGGTCAGCGAGAAGGATTTCGACCGGCTCGTCGTGCCGGAAAACATGGTCGCGCCCGCCAAGGCGAAGCCGAAAAAGCGCGGCAAGAAGAAATGACCGACACGCCGGTCACGCCGACGTCGACGGACGATCCCGCCCGGTTGGAGAAACATTCGGTTCAGGTGGCGGGGCACGGCACCAGCGTCACGCTCGAAGCCATCTTCTGGCGCGCGCTGAAAGATCTTGCCGCCGCGAAGGGCCGCTCGATCAACGATCTCATCACCGAAATCGACGCCCGCCGCAGCGGCAATCTTTCCAGCGCCATACGCGTGGAACTGCTGTCTCGCGCGCTTAAAGGCCGCGAAACGTAACACTTACTGTTGCGGGGTCTCCGGCTGAGGCTGCGCCGGTTGGTTCGGCACGGGCGCCTGTGTTTCAGGAGCCGGCGATTTGCCGGATCCCAGCAATTCATTCAGCCCTTTGTTGTCCTGCTCGATCACGCCTTTCAGCATGGTCTCGTCGACATTCTTGGCGAGGAACTGCTCCATATTCGCCGTGCGCACATCCCGGCGCGGCGCATTCAGCGCGCCCGTGAGAACGATGCCGATCGGCGGCGAACCGGCGAGATCCTTGAGGCGGAACCGGCTGTCGACCGACGCCGTCCAGTGTGGCAGATCGACGGACGCATCGATCGCGCCGGTCGAGGAGTCGATATCGGCCGAAATGTTCTGCGCGGTGATCGTGCCGTTATCAAGCCGGAGCGTCGCCTGGATCGACTTGTAGGGCGTGGTGCCCTGCGTCGTCGCCTGGGACAGCAACTTGGAGATGTCGTCCATCGTCGCGACGTTGCCGGCTCCGGTCGCGATCCGCTTGAGATCAATCCCGCGCAGCACGCCGTTCCGGGCCTTGACCGTCGCGCTGCCGGTCATGTCCGAGATCATCTCGAACTGGTTGCTGCCGTTCGCGGCGATAGAGCCATTCGCCGAGAAGGTTCCGGCTGCCGTTTTCAGGCCCGCCAGGGTCGAAAGCGCCTGCTCAACCGATCCGTTGGACAGGCTGAACGTGAGGGAAAGATCGGGCGTCCCCTGCCCGCGCAAGACGGCCCGCAAGTCGAGATTGCCGCCGAAGAGCTGACCGGTGAACTGACGCACCGTGAGGGTGCCGTTATTCAGCAGGAGCTTGATATCCGGCCCCGCGAAATCATAGTCGCCGACGGCGAGGTGATCCGCACGCAATTCGACATCGCCGTCATAGGCCGTCAGCCAATCGAGATCCAGCCGTTTGCGCGACCAGCGCCGCATGCCCGGATCGATCCGTCCGGCCTCGATGGCCTGTTTCACGCCGGTGTTGGATTTGGCGAGGAATTGATCCGCCGAAATCACGCCCGCAACGAGCTTGGCCGAGATCCTGGGAATCTGACCGGAGACGTCGATACTGGCACTGCCCGTCGCGGTGGTTTCGCCGAGATTCGCCTGAATGCTGCTCAGATCCGCGTGCGTGGCGTCGCCAGCCACCCGCGCCTTGGCTGTAACCGAGCCCACGGTGCCGGCGGCGCGGTCGTAATCGAAGCCGAGGAGACGCGCCAGATCGGCGAACTCACCATGGTGGAGTGATACGTCGAGGTTGTAGGTGGGCTTGGTATCCAGTGAGGCCAGATCACCCGCCGCGTCGATCGATCCACCCTTGACCGTTCCATGCAGCTTCACGCTCGCCTTCATGTCGGTGCCCGACGCCTCTCCGCTGAGAGATACCGGCGTATCGGACGATGAATCGATCGGGCTGAAGCCGATCTCGAACTGCCGGGAAAGGTCGGCCAGGCTCGGGTCTTTCATGTCGAAGCGGACATTGAATTGCCGCCCCTTAGCCGGACCGGTATCGTCGCGTGTGGCCATCACCGTCGTCTTGCCGACGGTGCCACTGACGCTCACGGTGTGTTTTTCACCTGCGACGTCGACACCGAGTTTCAGCTTGGCATTGCCCAGCGTGTCCCGTGCGAAGGGCACCGTCACGTCGACCGAGCGCAGGAAGTCCGCCAGATCCTTTGTGTCCAGATCGACATCGGCCTTATAGGCCAGTTGATTGGCGAACCCCTGAGCCGACCCGGTCGCGGCGACCTTTGCGCCGGAGACGTCACCGGCGGCGAAGGAAGCCAGCGTCGCGACACCGTCCTTGAGGGAGCTGTCGAGCGTCACGGAATTGGCGGAGACGCCGAGCCAGGTCAAATGAGCGACCCGCGCCTTCAGCGTCCCGTCGAAATCCGTCAGAAAGGCCAGGGGATGAGCCGGCGGAGCGGGCTTTGGCGGTGGTGGGGCGGCCTTATCCCCGTCGTCGACCGGCGCTTCGGGTTCGTGGCCGAGATAGGCGTCCAGATTGAACCGGTCGACATCGACATCAAGACCGATCGTCGGCCGGGCGCCCAAGGTGAGCGATCCCGATCCGGTAATGCGCGATGTATCCAGCGCAACGTCCAGATCGGAGAATTGCGCGTCGCCGCCATCCAGCGTCACACCGCTCGTCAGCACGAGCTTGGTGAGCCGGTCCGCGGGAATCTCCGTCGGGTTGGCGTTGAACCAGTCCAGGATCGCGCGGACATTGCTGGACGTGCCCTTCACCTTGCCGGTGAATTGCGGCTTGCCGTTCGCGGCCGTCAACGTCCCGGTCGCGCTGACATCCGATCCGCCGGGCAACAGCGCCGAGGCGCGGTTGATCGACACCTGACCGTTCTTCAAATCTGCCGTGAAGCGGAACTGCCGGACGGTGCCGCCATGATAGGCGATCGCGGCGACTCCCAGATCGAGCGATCCGTTGGCTTTTGTCGGGAGATCGAAGGTTGCGCCGTCCTTGGGCGCGATGTCGACCACCGTCGGGCCGGGCGTGCTGCGTTGCGGGGCCGCGCCGGCCTTGAGCAGTTTGTCGAGATCGATGCTGTTCATCTGCAGCGCGACGTCGAATTTCGGTCCCTGATCGAGAGACACCGTCGCCGCGCCGCTGCCATGCGCATCCCCGATGCCGAGATCGATATCGTCCAGCTTCGCTTCCGCGACCGAGCCGGTGACCTTGGCGTCCAGCGAAAACGGTTTGTGAGACGTGAAATTCGGCGGCGATCCCTCCGTGACGCCCGCTTCCGCCCGAAAGATCCGGAGAAGACCGGCGAGGTCGTCGCCGCCGACCGTCAGTTTGCCGTTGACGGACGCATGAGGCGGCGCATCCGTCACTACACCGTTAAAGCTTGCCTGAACGGGCTCGTTGCGGGCTTTGAGCTGGATCGAGACGGGCATGGCCCGGCCCTTGGCGTATTGGCCAGCATCGAGCGTGAAGGAAATCGGGACGGTGCGGTAGACGCCGTCACCGGACGCCTTGACCGGCCCCTGAAGGGTCTGGGCCTGGATGACCGCGTTCAGACCCTTGATTTGCTGCTCGACCGGTGCGCCGACGGTTGCCGTCTTGCGCTCGTCGCGAAAAGTGATGTCGCCGTTCTCGATGACGAAATTGTCGAGCCGAACAGCCTGTAAAAGCCCCGTGCTGCCGCTGGTCTGATCGGCCGACGCCCCCGGGGTCTTCCCACTGTTCGTGAAGACCCAGTTACGCGTCCCATCAGCAGTCACTTCCAGGGAAATCTTTGGCTCGACCAGCGTGACCTGGCGCACGCGCACATGACCGGAAAGGAGCGGAAAGAAGGCGACTTTCACACGCAGGGATTTGACCTGCGCGAAATCGTCCGCGGCCGCGCCGGGAATATTGGCGATACGCACGTCATCGGCGGACAGAGCCGGCGCGGGCAGAATGGAAAAGCTCAGATGGCCGCCGACGGACACATCACGGCCAGTCAGCCGCTCGGCTTCCGCCTGAATCGGCTCCTTGTACTTGTTCCAATCGATGAAGCTCGGCGCGATCAGGGCGCCCGCCACCAGGACCACAACAAGACATCCCAGGGCAATCAAGGCCCGCTTCAATAATCTCTCCTTACGGCCCCGTATCGCTCGCCTTGTGCCGGCAGACAACCCGAATGATCGTCATGGGCACTTAACAGCCTGCTAACTTAGCCATTTATCAACAGATTTTTCAATGGAACGGCCGTCGCAGCAACGCTGCAAGGCCCGCACCCCATTGCTGACAAGGAAATGTGGCCTAGAATGGGCAGACTGGCACGACCATCGATGAATTGGCCGCTTTTTTTTGGGACGCGGCCAGTTCCGGATCAGGCCGACAGGCGGTCCGGGGATATCGAAGGTCCAAACGAAGGGAGAGTATCATGAAATTTCCGGCCTTGGCCGTGATTGCGGCCGCCATGCTGACCGTTGCCGGCGCCGCCTCGGCGACCGATTCTCCAAAAGACGCGAAGGTTTACATAATCTCGCCCGCAGATGGGGCCACCGTTTCGAGCCCGGTCAAGGTGCAGTTCGGCCTCTCGGGCATGGGCGTCGCCCCGGCGGGAGTCGAAAAGGAGAACACCGGGCATCACCACCTGATAATCGACGCGCCCCTGCCCGCGCTCGATCAGCCGATCCCGAGCGACGAGCACCATGTCCATTTCGGCGGCGGCCAGACCGAAACCATGCTGGACCTGCCGCCCGGCAAGCACACGCTGCAGCTTCTGCTCGCGGACTGGCAGCATGTGCCGCACAACCCGCCGGTCTATTCGAAGCAGATCACGATTACGGTGAAATAGGACCGGGTTAGCTCGGTTCGTCCCGAGCCCGTCGAAGGACGTGGTTCGACAGGCTCACCACGAATGTTCCGTTGAACTAAAGATCGAAGATCTTGCCCGGGTTCATGATGTTGTGCGGATCGATACATTTCTTGATCATCCGCATGACATCGACCGTGTCGCCGTGTTCCTCGGCCATGTAGGGCTTCTTATCGATGCCGATGCCGTGCTCGCCCGAGCAGGTGCCGTCCATCGCGATAGCGCGGGAGACGAGACGGGAATTCAGCCTTTTGGCCTCGGCCAGCTCCTTCTCGTCGTCCATCATGATCATGTAGCTGACATGGAAGTTGCCGTCACCGACATGGCCGACGATCGGCGCCACGAGGAAGGATTCCTGAATATCCTTCTTGGTCTCGAGAATGCATTCGGCGAGGCGTGAGATCGGTACGCAGACATCGGCGGTATAGGCCATCGCGCCGGGCCGGTAAGCCAGATTGCCGAAGGACGCCTCGTGGCGCGCCTTCCAGAGCTCGCTGCGGTCCTCGGGCCGGGTCTTCCAGTCGAAATCGCTACCGCCATTCTCCTCGGCCAGCATCTTCACGGTCTCGGCGTTTTCCTTCACGCCCGCTTCGGTGCCGTGAAACTCCAGCATCAACAATGGCTTATCGGGCAGACCGAGCTTGGAATATTTATTGACCGCATCGACCTGAACCTCGTCCAGAAGCTCGATCCGGGCCACCGGGACGCCCATCTGGATGGTCTGAATAACCGTATCGACCGCCCCCTTGAGCGTGCCGAACGAGCAGATCGCCGCCGAGATCGCTTCCGGAATGCCGTGCAGCCGGAGCGTGACTTCCGTGATCACGCCGAGAGTGCCTTCGGCGCCGACGAACAGCTTGGTGATGTCGTAACCGGCGGAGGATTTGCGCGCCCGGCGCGCCGTGCGGATGACGCGGCCGTCCGGCAATACCACCGTCAGGCTCAGCACGTTTTCCCGCATCGTGCCGTAGCGCACCGCATTGGTGCCGGACGCCCGGGTCGAGGACATGCCGCCGATGGAGGCGTCCGCGCCGGGATCGATCGGGAAAAACAACCCCTGATCCTTGATGTAATCGTTCAGTTGCTTGCGGGTGACGCCAGCCTGAACCGTGACGTCCATATCATCGGCGCTGACCCGGAGAATCTCGTTCATATGGCTCAGATCGAGGCTGACTCCGCCGTTCACGGCCATGATATGGCCTTCGAGCGACGTACCTGTCCCGAACGGGATCAGCGGCACGCCGTGCCGGTCGCAGATCTTCACGATTTCCGAGATTTCCTCGGTCGATTCCGCGAAAACGACGGCATCCGGCGGCACACAGCGGGTCGAGAAAACGTCCTGTCCGTGCTGCTCGCGAATGCCTTTCGCGGTCGTCACCCGGTCGCCGACCAACTTCTGCAGTTCTGCGACGACGTTATTGATTTCCAGGGGCTGCGCAGCCATGATCCAACCTCAATTTCGCGTTTTCGCGAGTGTAGGCTCGGGGGCCATAAGCTGCAACAGTCTGGCTGGGCGCTGTATGCCCCGCACGGGCGGGGGTGACTTGGCCGCCTGCCATGCCGGCGGTTATAGTTGTCCCGTTATGAAATACGATCAGCCGATCACCATCCTAGAGACCCACATCAAGCCCGAGTGGATCGATTACAACGGCCATATGAACGTCGCCTATTACCTGACCGTTTTCGATCAGGCGGTGGATGCGTTCAACGACATGGTCGGGCTGGGCGCCGATTACCGTGCCGAAACCGGCAATTCCCTGTTTGCACTGGAATGCCGGTTGACCTATCAGCGCGAAGTTCTGGTGGACGAGCCCATCCGGATTACGCTCCAACTTCTCGACCTCGACGAAAAGCGGATTCACTTCTTCGAGCGCATGTTTCATGCCGAGAAGAACTTGCTCATGGCCACCGCCGAGCAACTCGTGACCCATGTGGACCTCAAGCGCCGGCATTCCAGCCAGATGCCGCCACAGGTCTACCGCAAGCTCGAGGCCATCCGGGCCGCACACAGCGAATTGCCGGAGCCCGCCGAGGTCACCCGGACCATCGGCATCCGGCGCAAGGCCAAGCGGGGAGTCGCCTAGCCGATGCGCGCCAGCCTCTTCGCGCTTGCCCTCACGGCCGGCGCCGTCATCAGCACAGCCGCCCTGGCCGACTGCACTGATCCGCCGCGGCCCGGCGTAAACTGGCAGCGCTGCCGGAACGACAGCCGGAATTTCGCCAAAGCCAATCTTTCCGGCGCGACGATTCGCGACGCCAAATTCGAGCGCGCGGATCTGACCGGCGCCGATCTTTCGAACGCGGACGGACGACGGGCCAAATTCGTCAACGTCAAAGCGGCCAACGCCAGTTTCGAGAACGCCCGCCTGACCGAGACGGACTTCACCTCCGCCCACCTTCAAGGCGTGTCTTTCCGCGGAGCGAGACTCGACCGGGCGCGATTCTATCGCGCCGACCTGAGAGGCGCCGACTTCACGGACGCCAAGCTCGATGGAGTGGACTTTCTCGAAGCCGATCTGTCGGGCGCGACGTGGGTAGATGGCGTAACGGTGTGTTCCGAGGGGTCCATCAGCCAGTGCAATTAGACGAAAAACCCGATCCTGTCAGGCCGTAGTAATCGTTGGGGGCGAGTATGTTAGCGAGAGTGCAGGACCGCGCCGTGGAGGCGCAGGTCAATTATCTGGGGGCGATGCCGGAGCGGCCCTGTTTCCATCCCGGCGACGCGGCGCGCAGCAATCTCAATCTCGACGGCCGCGAGATCTCCATCCGGGACATGCGCCCCGTTCAGGACATGCTGTCGCTCGACCGCGAAGGCTTCGCCATCGTGCCCCATACCAGCACCGTGACCGATTTCCGCGATCCGGTGCAGATCCGCGATATCTACCGCCGCGAGATCGCCGATATCGTCATGGCGGTCACCGGCGCGGCCAGGGTGATCGTCGCGGAGCGCGCACTGTATCGCCTCGGCGACCGCTCACCCGATTTCGGCGCGACCGGCACGACCTACGCGATGCGCATGATTCACACGGATTACACGCCGAATTCCGGCCCGGGTTTCGTCTCCTCCATTCTGACGCCGGAGGAGCTTCGCGTCTGGCGCGGTCATCGCGCCGCCGGCTTCAGCATCTGGCGCGCCTTGTCCGAGCCACCGCAAGACACGCCGCTGGCCGTCTGCGATGCCACCAGCGTCGAGCCGGACGATTTCATCCCCTCCGATGTCACGATCACGCCGCCGGACGGCCGAGACGTCACTTGGGAGGGTGGCTTTCTGCGCCATAACCCGCTGCATCGCTGGGGCTATTTCTCCAATATGCACCGGGACGAGGCGCTGATCTTCAAGATTTGCGATTCCGACGCGCGGCGCGCCGAACAGGTGTTCCACACCGCATTCGACGACCGGTCGGCCCCGCCCGACGCGGCGCCGCGCGAAAGCGTGGACATCCGCGCCGTTGCGCTGTTCGCGGACTAAGTCTAAGCCGCTCCGCGCTCAGGGAACCGGCTTGTTCGGCACCACCACGACGCCCCACGGCCCGGTTCCGGCCTTGATCCTGGTGACGACCTTCATGGTCGCCGCGTTGACCGCCGTGACATCGTTCGACGGGCCGTTGGCGGTGAACAGGAATTTGCCGTCCGGGCTGATTGCCAGGCCCCACGGGCGCTTGCCGACCTTAGCCTCTTTCTCCACCGCGAGCGTCTGGGCGTTAAGCGAGAGAAGCGTGCCGCCCCGCCCGGTGGTGACATAGACCGTATTGCCGTCCGGCGAGACGACGATGCCCATCGGCCGGAAATCCGCATCCTTGAAATGCACGGTGCGCAACGCGACCTGACGGGTGGTGTCGATCACGGTGACCGTGCCGTCGGACTCGCCCGGCACATAGGCCTTGGTGCCGTCGGGCGAGAACGCCGTGCTGCGCGGGCGCTCGCCCACCTTGATCTTCTTGACGACCTTCTGGGCCTCGGTATCGACGATCGCCACCGTATTGTCGGTCTCGGAGGTGACATAGGCGAAACGGCCATCCGGAGTGAGATTCACGCCTTCGGGTTCGTCGCCGACCGGTATTTTCGCGATCGTCTTGCCCGTCGTGATATCGATGATCACGAGATTCCCGGTGTCCTCGCTGGTCGTGTAGATCTTGTTATCGTCACTAACCGCGAGCTTTTCGGGATCGGACACGCCGGTGATCACGCGCGTGATCTTGTTCTGGGCAATGTCGAAAACGCCAATGCCGTCGGCCGTCTTGTCCGGAGGCGGCAGCTTGCTCTCGTCTACGCCGGGCCCGGCGATGGGCGAACCGCTCAACGCGATATAGAGCTTCTTGTTATCCGGACCGGGCTCGATGCCGCGCGGGCGTTTGCCGAGTTTATCGGTGATCAGCGGCGTGAAGGTCATGCCGTCGATGATGGTCATGTCGCCGGACCGCTCATTGGTCGTGTAGATGAGATAGGTGGCCCCGGACTGGACCTTCGGTTCCGAGCTGCCGCCGCAGGCCGACAGGCCGAACAGCGAGACGGCGCAGAGCGCGGCGAGCCCAAAATTACGCAAACTCCGATACTTTCTTTCATTCATGAGATCGCGGCTCCCTCTCTTTTGCGGCCATGCTCGATGCTATATAAAGGGGCATGTCCGATCCATTTGATATCAATAGCTTGGCCGAGCAGAATTCTCGTCCAGAGGCGCGCGCCTCTTATCTCGAAGGCCTGAATGCGGAGCAGCGCGAAGCCGTCGAAGCAATTGACGGCCCGGTTCTCGTGCTTGCGGGCGCAGGCACGGGAAAAACCCGCGTTCTTACGACCCGTCTTGCTCATCTGCTGGCGACAGGGCGGGCCTGGCCGGGCCAGTTGCTGGCCGTAACGTTCACTAACAAGGCGGCCCGAGAGATGCAAGACCGGGTCGGGCGGTTGGTGGGCGGCGCGTCCGAGGGAATGACGTGGCTCGGCACTTTCCATGCCATCGGTGCGAAGATCCTGCGCCGCCACGCCGAAATGGTCGGACTGAAGCCGAATTTCACGATTCTCGACACCGACGACCAGCTTCGGCTGCTCAAACAGGTCATTCAGGCCGCCGGATTGGACGAAAAACGCTGGCCGGCGCGGATGCTCGCCTCGGTGATCGACGGCTGGAAAAATCGCGGCCAGACGCCCGACAAGCTCGCGGACACGGACTCTTTCGAATTCGCCGATGGACGCGGCAAAGCGCTGTATCAGGCCTATCAGGAGCGCCTGAAATCCCTGAACGCGGCCGATTTCGGCGACCTGCTGCTGCATTGCCTGACGTTGTTCACCCGGCATCCGGACGTGCTGGCCGATTATCAGCGCCGGTTCAAATATATCATGGTGGACGAGTATCAGGACACCAATGTCGCGCAATATTTGTGGCTGCGGCTGCTGGCCCAGAAGCATCACAACATCTGCTGCGTCGGCGACGACGACCAGTCGATCTATGGCTGGCGGGGTGCGGAAGTCGGCAATATTCTGCGGTTCGAGCGGGATTTTCCGGGCGCCAGGATCATCCGGCTGGAACGCAATTACCGCTCCACGCCGAACATTCTGGGCGCCGCTTCGGGCCTGATCGCCGCCAATCAGGGACGGCTCGGCAAAACTCTGTGGACCGAGGGCGACGACGGCGAGCGCGTGATCGTGCGCGGCGTCTGGGACGGAGCCGAGGAAGCCCGGATGATCGGCGACGAGATCGAAGCCCTGCAGCGCCAGGGGCATCGGCTGTCCGAGGCGGCGATCCTCGTGCGCGCGTCGTTTCAGACCCGCGAATTCGAAGAACGCTTCGTCACGCTCGGCCTGCCCTATCGTGTGATCGGCGGCCTGCGGTTCTACGAACGCCAGGAAATCCGCGACGCCATCGCCTATCTGCGAATCGTCGCCCAGCCGGCCGACGACCTCGCCTTCGAGCGGATCATCAACCTTCCCAAGCGCGGTTTGGGCGACGCGACGCTGCGTGTGCTGCATGATGTCGCACGGCGTCAAAATGTCCCACTTATCGAGGCCTCAAGGCTCGCCATCGAGACCGACGAACTGCGTCCGCAGGCCCGGTCGAACTCTCCGCCGCTTCATCGAGTCGCTCGACCGGTGGCGGCGCGCGGCGGAAGAGATGAACCATCTCGACCTGACCGAGATGGTGCTGGACGAGTCCGGCTACACCGAGATGTGGCAAAAAGACAAATCGCCGGAAGCCCCAGGGCGGCTCGAAAACCTGAAGGAACTCGTGCGCGGCATGGAGGCTTTCGAAAATCTCGGCGGCTTCCTGGAGCATGTCAGCCTCGTGATGGACAACGAGGACAATACCTCCGAGGACAAGATCAACATCATGACGCTGCACGGCGCCAAAGGGCTGGAATTCGAGACCGTTTTCCTGCCCGGCTGGGAGGAGGAGCTGTTTCCCCATCAGCGCGCACTCGACGAAGGCGGGCTATCGGCGCTCGAGGAAGAACGCCGGCTGGCTTATGTCGGCCTCACCCGCGCCAAGCAGCGCGTCTTCATCTCCTATGCGGCCAATCGCCGGATCTATAACCAGTGGCAATCCTCAATTCCGTCCCGTTTCATCGAGGAATTGCCGGCGGATCATATCGAACGGCCGGACGGACCGGCGGGCGTAACCGGTGCAGCGGGATGGAACCAGTTCGCAGAGGGCCCGTCGAGTTTCGATGCCGAAGGCTGGAACGCCGACCGTGCTGCGACATCGCCGGGCTGGCAGCGCGCCCGGGCCCAAAAAGCCCGAGGCAATACATTCGGCCGCGGACCGGTGATCGAAGGCCGCGCCAAACACGTGGCGGAGAAGCCCAAGCCGAAATCCAGCTTCGCCATCGGCGAGCGGATCTTTCACCAGAAGTTCGGCTACGGGATGATCACGGATATCGAGGGCAACAAGCTGGAAATCGATTTCCAGCATTCCGGCATCAAGAAGGTGATCGACAGCTTCGTCGAACCGGCGTGATTTTCTAGAGATTCAGCCCTTCGGGCTCGAACGCGGGGCCATTGTGCTCCCAGGCCCTGGCGTCGTCGTCGCCGCGCTTGACCGCATGAGCCATTTTCGCATTTTCGAGCAGTGCGTCGATCCGGGGCAGGATTTCCGGAGCGACGTCCCGCGTCTCGGGAGCGAGCGTTTCCAGCGCCGCCGAGAATTTGTCCGGAAACGACAAGGCCTGACGCAGGCCGCGCTCGGTCGTGTGGGCGACGATCCCCATCAGATAGCACAGAATCTGTGCGTGAATCTGGGTATCATGGACCTTCTCGCCCGCCTGCGCGACGCCGGATTTCGTCATGATATTCGCGATAAAGGTCTCGGCATTTGCCGGAGAGTGCCGCGCGCCATCCGCACCGACGCCCCGGTCCCCGGCCATGTGATCGGCATAGATCAGGGCCGCGCGCCGGACCGAGGCCGGCAGGCCCTTAAGTGGCGTGGACCGCCAAAACCGGACGCGCGCCAGCACGTCCGACAGCGGGCTGCCCTTCACGACGAAGTCGTCGCCACCGGCCTCCAGCACGCCGCGCACGACCTTGACCGCATCGGTGGCCGTGAGAAACAGGATGGGAAACGGTTCACGATAGGTCTCGCGGATCCGCCGGCAGGTCTCTATCCCATCGATCTGCGGCATCATGACATCGAGAATGACGATCCGGGGAAGGCCTTTTTTCAGCGCTTCCAGCCCGTCGAGCCCGTTCGAGGCCGTGATGAGCGACAAGCCATGCGCACTGAACGCCGTGTCATACAGCTTGCGCAGCAACGGGTCGTCGTCGATCAGAAGAATATCGGTCGTCACAATCCCTCGCCCAGAGCCGACGAAACAATAGTCGTGCGTCTAGCACGCGAAAACTTGATTAAAAAGCCTAAGTCTTAAAACAGAATTAGGGAGGCCAGGCCCAAAAACGAGAGAAATCCGACAACATCGGTCACGGTCGTCACAAAAACCGTAGAAGAAATAGCTGGATCAATCTTCAGTTTTTGGAGGGCCAATGGTATCAAAATACCCGCCAGACCGGCCGCAAACATATTGATGATCATCGCGGCGGCCAGGACGCCTCCCAGCATCGCCGAGTGAAACCACAAACCGGCCAGACCGCCCATGATGATGGCGAGCGCGATCCCGTTGGCCGTGGCCACAAGGGTTTCCTTGTTGATGATGCGCAAGGCGTTGGTCGGCGTCAGTTCGCGCGTCGCAATACCTCGAACCGCGACGGCCAGCGTCTGGGTCGCGGCGTTACCACCCATCGAGGCGACGATGGGCATTAAAGTCGCCAGCGCCACCAGACGTTCGATCGCGCCGCCGAACTGCGCGATCACCGACGAGGCCAGAATCGCCGTGCCCAGATTGACCAACAGCCATGTGAACCGGGTTTTGGTGGTCTGGAACACGGATTCGTGGATATCGCTTTCCTGGACACCGCTTAAGTACAGGATATCCTCTTCCGCCTCTTCCTGGACGACCTCGACAACGTCATCGCCCATGATAACGCCGACCAGCCGGCTGGAACTGTCGACGACCGGGGCCGAGACCAGACGATATTGGCGGAACAGATAGGCGACCTCTTCCTGGTCCATATCGACCGGGATCAGGGTCGTGTCCTTTTCCATGATGTCCCTGGCCACAACATCGCGCTTGGCGCGCATGGCCCGGTTGAGCGCGATGGTGCCGACCGGATGATGCGAAGGATCGACGACGATGATCTCGTAGAAATCGTCGGGGAGATCGTCGCTCTCGCGCATGTAATCGATCGTCTGACCGACGGTCCAGAATTCCGGGACCGCAATCAGATCCTGCTGCATCAGGCGGCCGGCGCTGTCCTCGGGATAGCCCAGCGCCTCGCGCAGCGCCTGCCGTTCCTCCGCCGGCACCTCGATGAGGACCTTGTCGCGCTCTGCCGCACCGAGATCCTGAAGGAGATAGACGGCGTCGTCGGTATCGAGTTCGGTGACGGCGGCCGCCAGTTGCTCCGGTTCGAGAAGCTCGACCACCTGGTCGCGGACGGTCTCGCCGAGTTCGGTCAGGGTTTCCGGCTTGAGATCGGCGCCGAGAAGCGCGATCAGCTTTTCCCGGTCGGCCGAAGTGATCTGTTCGAGAAGATCGGCGATATCCGCGGCATGCAGCGGCTCAATCAGCTCGCGGCAGTGCTCGGCTTCGCCTTCGTCGAGCGCCCGGACGATCTCGCGCACGACCTCGTTGTCCAGACCGACAACGGATTTCGGAGGCGGGTGCCTCGACGGCAGACTTCTCGAGCTCGTCTTGATCCATCGGACGCCTCCCCTCACGTGCGCAGGCCGTACAGGGTCCACTATGCCGCTTGGCGGACGATATAAATCCGGCTTTGGGCGGCATCAAGGCCGCGCGGAAAAAATCGCACGGCGTTGGTTAATTATCTTCCGATTGGCAGCAGGACCCGCCTATGGCTGCAGGTCCTTATGGTCATTGAGTTGGTGCGGTCGAGAAGACTCGAACTTCCACGGGTTGCCCCACAGCGACCTCAACGCTGCGCGTCTACCAATTCCGCCACGACCGCAAACTCGGGCTGAAATTTTACCGGGCCACGACTTAGCAAATGCACCGGACGTCCGCAAGAGGCTGGTGAAGCCCCTATCGAATAATGCTGTCGCAAGAGGAAGGTGCGCGGCTCGCCCTAGGATGAAGGGTTTACCCGTCCGGCGACGACCACGAGATCCCACGTCACCCGCTTCGGCGCCGCCGGGTCGCCCCATATCTCGGCCAATTCCACCCGGAGGTCCGGCAAGGGGTCCTTGCCCTCGGCCGCCCGGTAGCGCTGGAGGGCCGACCAGGTCGAGAGATAGCCGACAAATTGCTCGAGACTCCAGTCCGTCGTGATCGCGAGCGACGGCATGTCGACCGTCTCGAAACGCTGCGGGATGCCACGGTACCGATCATGTAGCAGGCGGGTATTCGTCGGCCAATAGGCGCCGACGGTGCCACGCGTAAAACTCTGCACGATCGGGTCGACCTCCGGCGCAATGGCCGCATTCTCATAGCCGACGGCGACAAACAGCCCATCAGGCCGCGCAACCCGCTCCACCTCATTGTAGAAGCGTTCGATATCGAACCAGTGGAGCGCCTGCGCCACCAGCACGGCGTCCACCGAATGGTCCGGCAAGCCGGAGGCCTCCGCCGGCGCCGCCGAATAACGGATGCGCGGATGAGGCGTAGCCTGCTCGATCTGTCGGGCGCTCGCGTCGGTCGCATGGACGAGATCGAATTTCTCGGCGAGCCCTACGGAGGCCTGGCCGTTGCCGCAGGCGCAATCCCAGACGACCTCGGTCGCCGGCGCGCGCCCGGCAATTGCCGAGAAAAGCGCCGCCGGATAGCGCGGCCTGTAGCCTCGATAAAGATCGGCGTGACCCGAGAAATGATCGGCGAAGCCGGGGTTCTCGGCGGTGTCGGTTTCGGCCATCAGATATTCTCGCCCAGATGGATGCCGCATTCGGTCTTGGCGATGCCCGACCAGCGGCCCGCCCGGACATCCTCGCCGGACTCGACGCGCCGCGTGCAGGGCATGCAGCCGATCGACAGGAAGCCATCCTCGACGAGGGGATGCGGCGGCAGATCATGCGCCGTCATATAGTCGCGGATTTTCGCCGCATTCCACTTCACCAGCGGATTGAGTTTCACATGCTTTCCGTCATGCTCGATCGTCGGCAGGCTGGAGCGATTCTCGGAGTGGAAATGCTTGCGGCCGGTCACCCAGGCATCGAACTCCGCGAGCGCCCGGTTGAGCGGCCGGGTCTTGCGGAGCGCACAGCAGGCGTCGGGGTCGCGGGCCCAAAGCAGGCCGTTGCCATCTTCTTTTTCCACATCCCCGGCATCCGGCTTGATGGTGCGAATGCCAGTCAGACCCAGTTTCGCGATCAAATCGTCGCGGTAGCGCATCGTTTCGCCGAACAGCTTGCGCGTGTCGAGAAAGATAATCGGTAGATCGGGCTTAATGCGCGAAACCATATGCAGCAATACGGCCGATTCCGCGCCGAAGGACGAGACCAGAGCGATCCGGTCGACGAATTCCGACTCGATCATGGCACGCAGCAATTCTTCGCCGTCCAGATCGGTATATGCTTTACGCAGCGCCGCCACACGGGCGTCCAGCACGACCCGCTTTTCGGCGGGTCCGGCGCCCTCGCCGACCTTCTTGTTCACCACGGCATTCATGACAACCAACCGCTCTGTTCGATCAGATCGCGGGTGCGTTTCGACACATCCGATCCCGCCAATCCGTCCGCGTACCACTTCGCGCGTTCGCGCGCCAGAATATCCAGTCTCTCTTCCCATTCCGGGCCGACCTTCTCGTCCAGATAGGCCCGCATCATCCGCGCGAGACCCGGGCTCTTGCCGCCGGTCGACACGCTCAGAACCAGGTCTCCGCGCCTGACCAGCGCGGGCGTGTGAAAGTCGCAGAGATCGATCACGTCCTCGACATTCACGAGCGCGCCTGCGTCTCTCGCCGCGGCGGCGATCGATTCCGAGGGCTCGCGCTCGAGCCCGGCCACGAAAACCAGCCGCACCGCAGCGACTTCTTCGTCACTCGGCAACCGCTCGATCAAGCGCTCGCCGGCCGCTTCGCGCAAGTCCGCGTCCGGCGCCGGAGAATAGACCGTCAAGGCCGTCGCACCACCCTCGACAAGAAAGCGCAAACGCCGCACAATGGCCGGCCCTTGACCGGCCAGCACGATAGGCGCATTTGCGACATCGAGAATGATTGGAAGCATGGCGATCCTACCTTCCTGAGCCCGGCTTCTGCGGCGCGAGACCGAAACATTATCCGGTGATGTGGTGTGTATATCATATTATTGCAATAATTGATTGTGAATTATCGTATTATACAAAAATTATATGTATAATATGACCAGCGAACGACGCGACATTGCCGTCACGACTGGCAACTCCAGCCGCGTTCAAGTCGCAGTTTGCCTCGAAAGGATCAGGTTCTGAATGAGGTTGTGTCGGCGTTGATACGCTCGGTGATGGAAATGGCGATTTTCTCGCCGACCATGAGGATCTCGGCGCGTGCGATCGGCCGATTGTTGGCCAGAATCCAGACGTCGTCCTCCGCCGTGGTCTCGAGATCGATCACGGCGCCGCGGCCCATTTTCAGGAGCTGGCGGATCGGCATTGTGGTCCGGCCGAGAACGACACTTATCTCGACGGAAACTTCTTGAATTGCACTCAACTTGACCTCTCTCTCCCAAGCACCTTCTTGTCCCATAGCGCCGTTACTTTTCGATTAACTAGTGCTACTGAATTGGCCATGGATGCCGTCATGACGACCGTGGAATGGAAGCACACGCCGGGCGAGGTCGATTATCCCTCCGCCGTCCGGGCCATGGAGGACCGCGTGGCCGCGATCCATGCCGGCGATGCGCCGGACCTCGTGTGGCTGGTCGAACATCCGCCGCTCTATACCGGCGGCACCAGCGCCAAGCGGGAGGACCTGCTGACGGCCAATCGTTTTCCGGTCTTCGAAACGGGACGCGGCGGCCAGTACACCTATCACGGGCCGGGCCAGCGCGTGGCCTATGTCATGATGGATTTGAGGCGACGCGACGGCGATGTCCGCCGCTATGTCCGCGACCTCGAACAATGGCTGATCGATACGGTGGCCGATTTCGGCGTCACCGCCGAACGCCGCGAAGGCCGCGTCGGCGTTTGGGTGGACCGGGGCGAGGGCCGGGAGGACAAGATCGGCGCACTTGGCGTCCGCGTCCGCCGCTCGGTCACCTATCACGGAGTCGCGCTGAACGTAGCGCCGGATCTCGACCATTTTTCCGGCATCGTGCCCTGTGGTGTCCGGGAACACGGGGTCACCAGCCTCGAAGACCTCGGCGTCGAAACCGATATGGACGCGGTCGATGCCGCCCTCCGGAAGAATTTCGAGCGCATTTTCCGGGTTAAAACAGCCGGTTAGGCGAAGTACCAAGCTAAATCGTCGGCTTCTGATGAAAGCCGCTGACCACCAGTCCCATGGCCGGCTCAACGCTCACGTCGCTGACCTTGGCGGCGAGCGGGCCTTCGTGGCAGATGGCGATCATCTCGTCGACCAGGGTTTCCTCGCCGACGAAAATCGCCTCGACCGAACCGTCGGTCCGGTTACGCACCCAGCCATCCAGCGTGCGGGACCGCGCCTGGTCGACCGTCCAGCCGCGAAACCAGACGCCCTGAACGCGGCCGGTGATCCGCACGCGAACCGCCTTATGACCTTCCGGAACCACGCCCGACCTCTTATTCGAACTCCATGATGACCTGATCGACCGACAGATTATCGCCCACCGCGACGCGGACTTTGGTCACCACGCCGTCCTGTGTCGCCCGCAGGACATTTTCCATCTTCATCGCCTCGACAACCGCGAGGTTCTGACCAGCCTGAACCTCCTCGCCCTCGTCCACAAGGATCTGCACGACACTGCCGGGCATCGGGCAGAGCAGGAATTGGGAGAGATCGGCCGGCGCTTTGTCGGGCATGCGCGCGGCCAGTTCCGCGGCCCGCTTGGTCCGCACAATCGCCGAAACCAGCACGCCCGCATGGGACAGGCGATAGCCCTGAGCCAGGCGATCCAGTTCGGCCGTGACGGGCTTGCCGTTCACCTTGCCGTCGAACACCGGGCTGCCGGGATGCCAGTCGGTGCGCACGCTCATCATGCGGCCGTTGAGCGCCACGTCACCGCCCCCCGCGACGAGATGAACGTCGACCTCCCGCGTCGCGCCGTCGAGATTGACCACCCAGCCGGTGGGCGCGGGCCGCGCGCCTTCGACCCGCCCCTGAATCTGGCGCGAGCGTTCCTCATCGAGCTGGTTCATCACCGCCGCAATCGCAATCAGCGTATCGGCGAGATCGGGGCTCAGCGGCGCGCCGTGAAAGCCATCCGGATATTCCTCGGCTATGAAGGCGGTCGAGAGCCGGCCCTCGGCGAAACGCGGATGCGCCATCACGGCGGCGAGAAACGGAACGTTCTGGCCGATGCCGCGGATATAGAACTGGTCGAGGGCGGTACGCTGGCGATCGATCGCGTCCTCGCGCGTCTTCCCGTAGGTCACCAGCTTGGCGATCATCGGATCGTAGAACATGGTGATCTCGGCGCCTTCATAGACGCCGGTATCGACGCGCACATTCTCGCCGTCCTCCGGCGGCCGATAGCGGGCCAGACGGCCAATGGAGGGCAGGAAGCCGCGCAACGGATCCTCGGCATAGATACGGGATTCGATCGCCCAGCCGTCGAGCGCCACGTCATTCTGGCCAAAGCCAAGCTTCTCGCCCGCCGCCACCCGGATCATCTGTTCGACGAGATCGAGCCCGGTGATCATCTCGGTCACCGGATGCTCGACCTGCAGCCGGGTGTTCATTTCCAGAAAGAAGAAATTCCGGTCCTGATCGACGATGAATTCAACCGTGCCAGCAGACGAATAGTCCACGGCCTTGGCCAGCGCGACCGCCTGTTCGCCCATCGCGGCGCGCGTCTTCTCGTCGAGAAACGGGCTCGGCGCTTCTTCGATCACCTTCTGGTGGCGGCGCTGGATGGAGCATTCGCGCTCCCACAGATAGACGATATTGCCGTGTTGATCGCCCAACACCTGGATCTCGATATGGCGCGGCTGGACGATATAACGCTCAATAAAGACCCGGTCGTCGGCAAAGCTGGATTTCGCCTCATTGGTGGCCGACGAAAAGCCTTCCTTCACCTCCTTGGCCGAATGGGCGATCCGCATGCCCTTGCCGCCTCCGCCCGCCGAGGCCTTGATCATGATGGGAAAGCCGATCTCCTTGGCGACCTTCACGGCGTCCTCGGCCGTCTTGATCACCCCGACATGGCCCGGCACGACATTCACCCTGGCCTTCTGGGCGAGACGCTTGGACTCGATCTTGTCGCCCATCGCCTCGATCGCCTTCGGGCCGGGGCCGATAAAGGCGATGCCCTCCGTCTCGAGGCGTTTGGCGAAACCGGCATTCTCCGAAAGAAAGCCGTAACCCGGATGAACCGCGTCGGCTCCGGTTTCCTTGACCGCCTCGACGATCCGGTCGACCAACAAATAACTCTCCGCCGCAGGCGGCGGCCCGATATGAACCGCCTCATCCGCCATCCGGACATGCAGCGCGTCTTTATCCGCGTCGGAATAAACCGCCACCGTCCTGATACCCATGCGCCGCGCGGTTTTGATGACGCGGCAGGCGATCTCTCCCCTATTGGCGATCAGGATTTTAGCGAACATAAGCGGATACCACCCATACTGGGTTACAGAGGAATATTATCGTGCTTCTTCCAGGGGTTCTGAAGCTCCTTGTTCTTCAGAAGCCGGAGCGCCTTGGAGACGCGGCGGCGGGTGGAATGGGGCATGATGACGTCGTCGATGAAGCCGCGCCGGCTGGCGATGAAGGGGTTGGCGAATTTTTCTTCATATTCGCGGGTCTTGGCGGCGATCTTTTCCGGGTCACCGAGATCGGACCGGAAAATGATTTCCACCGCGCCTTTCGCGCCCATCACCGCGATCTCGGCGGTCGGCCAGGCGTAATTCACGTCACCGCGCAAGTGCTTGGAGCTCATGACATCGTAGGCGCCGCCATAGGCCTTGCGGACGATCACCGTGACCTTCGGCACCGTCGCCTCGCCGTAAGCGAACAGGAGCTTGCTGCCATGGGTGATGATCCCGCCGTGCTCCTGCTTGGTGCCGGGGAGGAAGCCGGGAACGTCCACGAAGGTCAGGATCGGGATGTTGAAGCAATCGCAGAAACGGACGAACCGCGCCGCCTTGCGCGACGAGTCGATATCCAGGCAGCCCGCCAGAACCATCGGCTGATTGGCGACGATGCCGACCGTCTGGCCCTCGATCCGGCCGAACCCGATGATGATGTTGCCGGCAAAGAGCGGCTGAAGCTCGAAGAAGTCGCCCTCGTCCACAACTTTCTCGATCAGCTCGTGCATGTCGTAGGGCGTGTTCGGATTGGCTGGAACCAGCGTATCGAGGGACATCTCTATACGCTCGGGATCATCATAGACCGGCCGGACCGGCGGCTTTTCACGATTGGAGAGCGGAAGGAAATCGAAAAAGCGGCGCACCTGATGCAGCGCCACCACGTCGTTGTCGAAGGCGA
This sequence comes from uncultured Alphaproteobacteria bacterium, assembly GCA_963821875.1. Classification (GTDB taxonomy): domain Bacteria; phylum Pseudomonadota; class Alphaproteobacteria; order CAVTAV01; family CAVTAV01; genus CAVTAV01. Next base: position 1,814,450 of record CAWGFE010000002.1, on the reverse strand, counting down.
GATCGGCGACGCCCGACCTGGTCGTATGCGTGACCGCGCCGCCTAGCTGTTCCTGGGTGATCTCTTCGCGCGTGACGGTCCGGACCACATCCGGACCCGTGACAAACATGTAGGAGGAATCCTTCACCATGAAGATGAAGTCGGTCATAGCGGGGGAATAGACCGCGCCGCCGGCGCACGGCCCCATGATGACGGAAATCTGGGGCACGACGCCGGAGGCGAGCACATTGCGCTCGAATACCTCGGCATAGCCCGCAAGCGAGGATACGCCTTCCTGAATGCGCGCCCCGCCGGAATCATTCAGGCCGATTACGGGCGCGCCAACCTTCACGGCCATGTCCTGAACCTTGCAGATCTTCTGCGCGTGGCTTTCAGAGAGCGCGCCGCCGAAGACTGTGAAATCCTGGCTGAAGACGAAAACCGTGCGGCCGTTGATCGTGCCGTGACCCGTGACTACGCCGTCGCCCGGCACCTTGTTGTCCTCCATGCCGAAATCGGTGCAACGGTGTTCGACGAACATGTCGAACTCCTCGAAGCTGCCGTCGTCGAGAAGCAGGTCCACCCGCTCCCGGGCGGTCAGCTTGCCGCGCTTGTGCTGGGCCTCGATGCGCGTCGCGCCGCCGCCGGCGCGGGCTTCTTCGCGTTTCTTTTCAAGCTGCTGAAGGACTTCCTGCATGACCGCCTCGGAGGGTGGGAGGTGTCGGGCCGCCACGAGCGGGCGGGATCATTTCCTAGCTTAACAACGCAGGAAACCACCATTCCAGCAAGAATAGCAGGAAAAATTATTGATTGAGGAAACGGAAAAGATCGGCCCCGGCCATCATGGTCTGCTTGCGGCCCTCGCGCATGATTATGGCATTCGGTTCGTCCCCCCAGAATCCGATCTGGAAATCCTCCTCGATCTGCGCCACGCGCCAGGCCATATCGGGCTCGATCGCGTTGTCCCAGAGCGCCAGCCCAAGCGCGACCGATCCGCTCGCGGTGGTCACAGCCTGAAGCGCAGCCATCCGGAAGTCGTCGAGCGCCTCGATCACGTCGCGGACGGTAGCCATATGCGCGGGATCCTGCGCCACCGGCAGGATCCCCTCGGTGATCGCCAAACGGACGCCGAAGCGTTCCTCCATCCATTCGACCAGCGGCTGCCAGGCGTTGTTCTGCATTTCCTGCAGTCTGAGCGGCGCCTCGGCGCGATAGGACACGAGATCGGTCTCGGCATATTTCGAAACCGTATCAACCACTTCGGCCCGGTTCGCCCGGACATGATCGATCGCGGCATAAGCCAGCCGGGTCAGCGGCATGACGCTCATCTCGATCGTTTCGTTCTGGGCGCTCCATTCGGCGGCGATCGCGTCGGCCACCGCCTGATTGGGCACGGTCAGGATCGCTCGGCCGGGCGTTCGGACCGGCTTGCCGTCCAGATGGATTTCGAATCCCTGCCCGACCGGCGCGACGGTAACGTCTTTATAGAAACGCTGCATGCCCCTCTTCCAACTCGCGTATCGCCGAAATCACATCCTCGAACCGGCCCAGAATGGTGCTCGCGCCAGCCGCTTCGAGGTCACCGACCGGATGATACCCCCACGAGACGCCGACGCCCGCCACGCCCGCATTCCGGGCCATTTCGATATCGAATGTCGTATCTCCGACAAAGACCATTTCGGCCTTGTCCATGCCCATTTCGAGCATCGCGTTTTCCAGCATGCCCGGATGCGGCTTGCCCGGCGCATCGTCGGAGGTCTGGAGAATGGTGAAATGGTCCATCAGATCATGCAGCGTCAACGTGGCGTGAAGGCCGCGGCGCGACTTGCCGGTGGCGACGCCGAGCAGATAGCCGTCCGCTTCCAGCGTCGCCAGCGTTTCGCGAACGCCGGGAAACAGGGGCTCATGCACATTGCCGCCCGCACGCAGGGTCTGGAAGGCTTCCTTGTAGTAGCCGCCGATCGCCTCGCAATCCTCCGGGCTGGCCTCCGGCCAGAGCCGGGCCATGGCGCCGACAAGCGGCAGGCCGACGATCCGCTTCACGGCTTCCTTATCCGGCGCGGGACGGCCATGGCGTGTGAACGCCGCCGCGACCGAGTGATGGATCATGTCCTGACTGTCGACCAGCGTCCCGTCGCAATCGAACATCACCAGCCGGATACGCTTACTCATGGCCATTCCAAATTCTTTGCCGAGGAGTCCTCGAAGCCGAACAGGGCCCAGGTTTCCTGCATGTGATCTTTCAGCGGTGCGGTCAGCGTCAACCGGCCGCCTGGCCGCGTAATCTCCAGCGACCGGGCATGGAGATGCAGCCGTCCCGGCACGTCGCCACCGAGAAACGCCTCCGCGCCGCCATATTTCCCGTCTCCGGCGATCGGATGCCCGATGGCGGCCATATGCACACGGAGTTGATGGGTGCGGCCCGTGAGCGGCTTGAGCGCCACCCAGGCCGCGCGGCGGCCGGCCTGCTCGACCACCTGAAAATCAGTGATCGCGGACTGGCCCATCTCGTTGACCGTCACGCGCTCACCGCCCTTCCCGCCCTGTTTCAAGAGCGGCTGATTGATCCGGCCCTGCTTGGGCTGCGGCACGCCGATCACCAGAGCCCAATAGATTTTGGTTACGTCATGGCCCCGGAAAGCGGCGGTCAGCGCCGTGGCGGCCTTGGCCGTACGGGCCAGCAAAATAACGCCGCTCGTATCCTTGTCCAGCCGATGGACGAGCCGCGGGCGTTCGTCATTGCCGAATTTCAGCCCATCCAGCATGGCGTCGAGATGTTTGGTCGTTCCGCTGCCGCCCTGCACGGCGAGCCCCGACGGCTTGTTGAGCGCGATAATCTCGGCGTCCTTGTAGATGACCAGAGATTTCAGCTGGTCGATCTCGGCCTTACTGACGGCATGGACGCGCGGTTTCGGCGCCTTTCCTTCGGGCATGGGCGGTACGCGGATTTCGGAGCCGGCCCCCAGCCGATGGGCGGCCTTGGCCTTGGCACCGTCGACGCGAATCTGGCCTTTGCGCAGCATCTTCTCGAGTCCGCCATGGCCGAGCGCGGGATAACGGCGATGGAACCAGCGATCCAGCCGCTGACCCGCCTCATCCGCCTTCACCGATATGATCGTTACCTTGCTCACCGTGTCGCCAGCCCCGGCACGTTCATTCCGTTTCGTCTTCGGCCTGCCGCTTTGCGCGCAGCTTGGCCCAATAATCGAGACGCTTTTTCACCTCGCGCTCGAATCCGCGCTCACTGGGTGTATAGAGGGTTCGGCGCGGCATGCCATCCGGAAAATAGTTTTGACCCGAGAAAGCCTCCTCGGCCTTGTGGTCGTATTCGTATCCGGCGCTGTAACCGAGCTCCGTCATGAGCTTGGTCGGCGCATTGAGGATATGCTTCGGCGGCATCAGGGAGCCGGCCTGCTTGGCCTCGCGGGTGGCTGCGCCGAGCGCCTTGTAAACCGCGTTGGATTTCGGCGCGGTCGCCAGATAGATCACGCATTGGGCAATGCCGATCTCGCCTTCGGGCGAGCCGAGAAAGTCGTACATATCCTTGGCCGCGACGGCCTGAACCAGCGCGTTGGGATCGGCCATGCCGATGTCCTCGGCGGCGAAACGCACGAGCCGCCGGGCGATATAAAGCGGCTCCTCGCCGCCCGCCAGCATACGCGCCAACCAATACAGCGCCGCGTCGACATCCGACCCCCGGAGCGACTTATGCAACGCACTGATGAGGTTGTAATGCTCCTCCCGGTCCTTGTCGTAGAGCAGGGCACGGCGCTGCACCGTATCCGCCAACTCGCCCGGGCCGAGCGGCGCGTCGATCTTCAGCGCCAACAAGTCTTCGGCGAGGTTCAGGAGGAAGCGGCCGTCGCCATCCGCCATCGCCCGGAGCGACGCCCTGCCCTCCTCCGTCAGCGGTAATTGCTTGTCCTCGAGCTTTTCCGCCCGCTGCAGCAATTCCTCCAGCACGTCGTCGGTCAACCGATGCAGCACCAGGACCTGCGCGCGGGAGAGAAGCGCCGCGTTGATCTCGAAGGACGGATTCTCGGTCGTCGCGCCGACCAGCACCACCGTGCCGTCCTCCACGAAGGGCAGGAAGGCGTCCTGCTGCGAGCGGTTAAAGCGGTGGATCTCGTCGACGAAAAGCAGCGTGCCCTCGCCGTGCTGGCGGCGCCCCTTGGCGGCGTCGAAAGCCTTGCGAAGCTCCGCGACGCCCGAGAACACGGCGGAAATCTGCTCGAAATGCAGCCCGACGCGATCAGCGAGCAGCCGCGCGATTGTCGTCTTACCGGTGCCGGGCGGCCCCCACAGGATGAGAGACATCAGGCGCTTCTGGTCGACCAGCCGGCGCAGCACGCCGGTCGGCCCCAGAAGATGATCCTGACCGATTACCTCTTCGAGGCTCTTGGGCCGAAGCCGGTCTGCAAGAGGACGCGGCGCGCCCTCGTCCATGCCTGCTGCCTCGAAGAGCGTCGTCACCTGGTCAACTGCGCTGTTATGATCTGATCGCCGCGCTGGATCTTGAGATTCCAGCGGCCACCGGCCTGATCCAGGGCGCGCTGCAGATCCCGCACCCGATTGATCGACGTGCCATTGACCGACAGGATGATGTCGTCCGGCTGGAAGCGGTAGGACGCGATGCTGCGCGTCGCGATGTCCGAGATGATCACGCCTTTCTGCATCGGGTTCAGCCCGAGATCCTCGGCATAGGCCGGCGAGAGATTGCCCACTTTGGCCCCCTGGAACGGGTTTTCGCCCTTGACCAGCGTGATGTTGCGCGGCGGAACTTCCGGGGGCGCGACCAGCGGCAGATCGAAGGTCATGTCCCGCCCGTCGCGATGAACCGTCACCGGCACGGTACCACCGACTTCCATCGTCCCGATACGGTATTTAAGCGCGTCGGCATCCATCACGGGCTTGGAATTCACCTTGGTGACCACGTCGCCCACCTCGATCCCGGCCTTCGACGCGGGTCCGTGGGGATAGATATTGTTCACGAGGACGCCCTCCGGCGTCTTCAGCTTGAGCGAATTTGCGATATCCTGCGTCACCGTCTGGGTCGACGCGCCAAACCACGGACGGATAATCTTGCCCTCGTTCAGCGCACCGTGCACGACGGTCCGCACCATATTGGCGGGGATGGCCCAGCCGATACCGATCGAGCCGCCGCTCTGGGTGTAGATCGCGCTGTTGATGCCGACGAGCTTGCCTTCCATGGAGACGAGCGCGCCGCCCGAATTACCGGGATTGATCGCCGCGTCGGTCTGGATGAAGAAGCGATAGTCGCTCGCACCGACCTGGGTGCGGGCGAGCGCCGAGACGATACCGCTCGTCACCGTCTGGCCGACACCAAAGGGATTGCCGATCGCGAGCACCAGATCGCCGACCTCCATGTCATCCGAATTCTCGAAATGCACGACGGGGAGCTTTTCCTTGCCGTCGTCGATTTTGAGTACGGCCAGATCGGTGCGTTTGTCGGCGAGCAGTACCTTGGCCGGAAATTCGCGGCGATCGCTGAGCGCCACGGTGATTTGATCCGCGCCCTGGATGACATGATTGTTGGTGACGATAACGCCGTCCGCCCGCACGATTACGCCGGAGCCAAGGGAATTCTGGATCCGCTTGCGCGGCATGCCGGACCCGAAGTCCTGGCCGAAAAACTGTCTGAAGAAGGGGTCGTCGAACAAAGTCCGCGCGTGGGACTGGACTACCCGCTTGGTGTAGATATTGACGACGGCCGGCGCGACCTTCTTGACGATCGGGGCGAAGGAAAGCTCGATCCCTTCCTTATTGATCGGAACCTGACGCTTGATCGTCCCGGCGCCCGCCGGCGCGCTTGCCAGCACGGTCGCCATGCAACCCAAGCCGACAAGTCCAAAAAAACTACGCCGGACAGAATCCATCTCTAAGAACACGGTGCCACCTTTCTGCCCGGGGGTTGAGATAGTATCGCCGGGCTAAAAATGCAAAGGGGCAGCGTTTCCGCCGCCCCTCCAGAACCGTTTTCCCCAAACGAGGCCGGCTATGCCGCCTCTTCAGTCTCGTCGCGCTCGGGCAGCGGACCGGAGTCCTGCCCCTTAGCCTCGGTGTCGCGATCGACGAACTCGATCACGGCCATCGGGGCGGCATCGCCATACCGGAAACCCGCCTTCAGGATACGCACATAACCGCCATGACGGTCGGCATAGCGCTCCGCGAGCGTGGAAAAAAGCTTGTCGACCGCGGACTTCTCCGGCAGCCGGGACAGGGCCAGCCGGCGCGAATGCAGGCTGCCCTTCTTGCCGAGCGTGATCAACTTTTCGACCACCGGACGCAGCTCCTTCGCCTTCGGCAGCGTGGTTTCGATCTGCTCGTGCTTGATCAGCGCGGCCGCCATATTGGCAAGCATGGCCTTCCGATGAGAACTCGACCGGTTCAGCCGGCGACCCGCAAATCCATGACGCATAACTCAGTCTCCCTAGACCTTCGAACCGGGCTGCGATGCCCGCGCTTCGGTTCGTCAGAAATGTTCTTCCAGCTTCTTGGCCATATCCTCGATATTTTCGGGCGGCCAATTGGGCACTTCCATACCGAGATGCAGGCCCATCTGCGCCAGCACTTCCTTGATTTCGTTCAAGGACTTGCGACCGAAATTCGGGGTCCGCAGCATTTCCGCTTCGGTCTTCTGAATGAGATCGCCGATATAGACGATATTGTCGTTCTTCAGGCAATTCGCCGAGCGCACCGACAGCTCGAGTTCGTCGACCTTGCGGAGCAGATTGCGGTTGAATTCGGGCTCGGAGCTTTCGGTCTCGACCGGACGCTGCGACGGCTCCTCGAAATTGATGAAGAGCTGCAGCTGGTCCTGAAGGATCCGCGCGGCATAGGCCACCGCATCCTCGGGCGACAATGCGCCATTGGTCTCGACGTCCATGATCAGCTTGTCGTAATCGAGGATCTGGCCCTCACGGGTATTCTCGACACTGTAGCTGACGCGGCGTACCGGGCTGTAGAGCGCATCGATCGGAATCAGGCCGATCGGAGCATCTTCCGGACGGTTTCGCTCGGCCGGAACATAGCCCTTGCCGTTCTGCAGGGTCATCTCGATGACGATCTTGGCGCCGGCGTCGAGAGTGCAGATCACGAGATCCGGGTTCAGGACTTCCGTGTCGGCAACGTCGCCGATCATGCCCGCAGTCACTTCGCACGGGCCCTCGGCCCTCAGCGTCACCCGCTTGGGGCCTTCGCTGTCCATGCGCAGTGCCAGGTTCTTGATATTGAGGACGATATCGGTGACGTCCTCCTGAACACCCGGAACCGACGAGAACTCGTGCAGCACACCGTCGATCTTGATCGACGTCACCGCCGTGCCCTGCAGAGAGGACATCAGCACGCGGCGCAGGGCGTTGCCGAGAGTCAGACCAAAGCCACGCTCAAGCGGTTCCGCCGAAATGGTCGCACGGGCCTTCTTTTCCCCGACCGGCGAAATGTTGAGCTTATTCGGCTTGATCAGTTCCTGCCAATTCTTCTGGATCACCTTAACACCTTTGCGTTGATAGCGCGGCCCCTCACTCCGCCGGGAGGGTGCGCAACCATGTCAGAGCCATACGCACGCGGCGATCGGAGCGGCTGCTCCAGCCACTCGGACCTGGTTATACTCGACGGCGCTTCGGCGACCGACATCCATTGTGCGGAATGGAGGTCACGTCCCGAATTGCCGTAATGGTGAAGCCGACGGCCTGCAGCGCGCGCAGAGCGGACTCACGCCCGGAGCCCGGCCCGTTTACTTCGACTTCAACCGTCTTGACGCCATGTTCCTGGGCTTTTCGTCCGGCCGCCTCGGCCGCCATCTGGGCGGCGAACGGCGTGGACTTACGCGAGCCCTTGAATCCTTGATTGCCGGCCGACGACCAGGAGATCGTGTTGCCTTGCGCATCCGTGATCGTGACCATCGTGTTATTGAAGGTCGCGCTGACATGCGCCACGGCCGACGTGATGTTTTTCTTTTCGCGGCGCTTGACCCGCGTTCTTTCCTTGACCATTCCGATTCCGCTCTAAAACAGTTCCGTTCGGGACCAGCCGCTATTTCTTCTTACCGGCGATCGCCTTTGCTGGGCCCTTACGGGTCCGGGCGTTTGTATGAGTCCGCTGACCATGTACGGGCAGCCCACGGCGATGACGCAGGCCGCGATAAGCGCCCAGATCCATCAACCGCTTGATATTCATGGCGACTTCCCGCCGCAGATCGCCTTCGACCGAATATTCGCGGTCGATGGTTTCACGGATCTGCATGACTTCGGCTTCGGTGAGTTCGCTCACCCGGCGGCCTTCCGGCACGCTCGATTTGGTACAGATTTCTTTCGCCAAAGTCCGACCGATACCATGAATATAGGTCAGGGCGATCTCCACCCGTTTGTTCGTTGGTATATTTACACCGGCAATACGCGCCACGACCAGTTCTCCTGATTAGCGTCAGCTAAGCTGGTAAATGCAATGTAATGGTAGCAAGGACCGCCGTGCCCGTGCGGAATGCGCGATTATAGGTTTTAAGCCTTTACTGTCAACCATCTACTCGGCGTCCAAGATTCTCTCTAATTGTCTTGTCACATCATCGATATCCGCCATTCCGTCTACCGTCTTCAGGGCCCCGCGGAACTCGTAATACGGCAGCAACGGCGCGGTCTGGTCATAATAGACCTTCAGGCGCGCCGCCACGGCCTCGGCCGTGTCGTCGGAGCGCCGGGTAAACTCGGTGCTTCCGCACTGATCGCATTTGCCTTCGACCTTCGGCTGCTTGAAGGTATCGTGATACCCAGCCCCGCAGACCGCGCAGGCGAACCGCCCGGCAATGCGCTTGATCAGCGCCTGATCGTCGACTTTCAGCTCGATGACATAGTCGAGCTTAAGGCCCTTCTCCGCCAGAACCCGGTCCAGCGCTTCCGCCTGGGCCACGGTTCTCGGAAATCCGTCCAGAATGAAGCCGTTCTTGCAGTCCGGCTCTTCAATCCGGTTGGCGATGATCGCGACAACCACCTCATCGGGCACGAGGTCGCCGCGTTCCATGATTTCCTTCGCCCGTTTGCCGACTTCGGTGCCGACTGCAACGGCAGCCCGCAACATTTCGCCGGTCGACAACTGAATAAGTCCGTATTTCTTCGAGAGCCGTTGGGCTTGCGTGCCCTTTCCGGCGCCCGGCGGACCGAGAATAATGATATTCAACGGCGCGACCCTTTGAGTCTCGATTTCTTGATCAACCCCTCATACTGGTGCGCGAGAAGGTGGCTATGAATCTGCGCGACCGTATCCATGGTCACGCTGACAACAATGAGGAGCGAGGTGCCGCCGAAATAGAAGGGCAAGCCCGCCTTGGAAATCAGGAACTCCGGCAACAGACAGACGATCACCAAATAGATCGAGCCTAGAACCGTCAAACGCGTCAGAACGTAGTCGAGATAGTCGGCCGTGCGCTGCCCCGGACGGATTCCGGGTATGAACCCGCCATTCTTGCGCAGATTATCCGCCGTTTCCTGCGGATTGAACACGACCGCCGTATAGAAGAAACAGAAGAAGACAATGCCGGCGGCGTAGAGCGCCATATAGGCCGGCTGCCCATGACCAAGCATCGTCACGACGCTGACCAGCCAATCCGGGCCGGAGGCGGCGCTGAAATTCGCGACGGTGGTCGGCAACAGCAGGATCGACGAGGCGAAAATCGGCGGAATAACACCGGACGTATTAAGCTTCAGCGGCAGGTGCGAGGACTCGCCGCCGAACATCTTATTGCCGACTTGTCTCTTCGGATATTGGATCAATATTCGCCGCTGGGCTCGCTCGAACCAGACGATGCCGGTGATGACCACCACGACCAGGATCGCGACGCCGACGATCAGCAGGGACGACAGGGCGCCCGTGCGGCCCAGTTCCAGTGTGCCGACCAACGCCTGCGGCAAACGCGCCACGATACCCGCAAAGATGATCAGCGAGATGCCGTTGCCGACGCCCCGCGACGTGATCTGCTCGCCGAGCCACATCAGGAACATCGTGCCACCGACGAGCGTTACGACCGTCGTGAAACGGAAATACAGGCCCGGATCGATCACCGCGCCCTGGCCCGCGCTCTCCAGGCCGACGGCGATGCCATAGGCCTGCAGCATGGTAAGGATGACCGTGCCGTAGCGGGTGTACTGATTGATCTTCTGACGCCCGGACTCGCCTTCCTTCTTCAGCGCTTCGAGCCTTGGGTCGACCGAGGTGAGAAGCTGCATGATGATAGAGGCCGAGATATACGGCATGATGTTCAGGGCGAAGATGGCCATACGGCCGAGCGCACCGCCCGCGAACATATCGAAAATACCGAGAACGCCGCTCGACTGCGCCTGGAACGCCTGATGCAGCGCCTGCGGGTCGATACCCGGAATCGGAATATAGGTGCCGACCCGATAGACGATCAGCGCGAACAATGTGAACCACAGCCGCTTCTTGAGCTCCGTCGCCTTCTGGAAGGCCGACAGGTTCAGGTTCGCCGCAAATTGTTCGACCGCTGAAGCCATTGTCTCTTTCCGCGCGGACTATGCCGCGCCGAGGTTATTTTGCCGCTTCTTCGCCGGCCGGAGCCGACTTCGCCGCGATGATCGTGACCGAACCGCCCGCCTTCTCGACAGCTTCAATGGCCGTCTTCGATGCGCCGGCCACTTCGACCGTCACCTTCGCTTTTAATTCGCCCTGGCCCAGAAGCCGGACACCGTCGCCGACCTGGCCGACGACACCGGCCTCGTTCAGGACGGCGGCGTTGATAGCCTTCTTGGCGTCGACCTTGCCCGCATCGATCGCGGCCTGGAGCCGGCCGAGATTGACCACCGCATAATGCTTGCGGAACAGATTCTTGAAGCCGCGCTTCGGCAGACGCCGGTGCAGCGGCATCTGGCCGCCTTCGAACCCCTTGATGGCGACGCCGGTCCGGGACTTCTGGCCCTTCACTCCGCGACCGCCGGTCTTGCCCTTGCCGGAACCGATGCCCCGGCCGACACGGGTACGGCTGTGCCGGGAGCCGACGTTATCGGAAATCTGGTTGAGTTTCATAAACTTAAATCCTCACAAGCCCGAAGGCTCGGCAATTCGTCGCTATCAGGCTTTCTCTTCGACACGGACCAGATGGCTAACCTTCGCGATCATGCCGCGAACCGACGGCGTATCCTCGAGTTCGCGGGTCCGGTGCATCTTGTTCAGACCGAGGCCAACCAACGTCGCCCGCTGATCCTTCGGCCGGCGGATCGGACTGCCGATCTGCGTCACCTTGATCGTCTTCTTATCAGCCATCGGCCGACTCCATCGCTTCTGACGCGTCGCGCGCGGCATCCGCGCGGCGGCTGACGATCTCGCTGACCTTCTTGCCCCGCTTGGACGCTACCATACGCGGCGACATCTGGCCTTTCAACGCATCGAACGTCGCGCGGACCATGTTGTAGGGATTAGCCGAGCCAACCGACTTCGTCACCACGTCCTGCACCCCGAGCGTCTCGAAGATCGCACGCATCGGACCGCCCGCGATGATGCCGGTGCCCGGAGGCGCTGCGCGGACCGTGACCTTGCCTGCCCCGTGACGGCCGCGGCCGTCATGATGCAGGGTGCGGCCTTCGCGCAGCGGCACGCGGATCATGGTGCGCTTGGCGCTTTCGGTCGCCTTGCGGATTGCTTCGGGAACCTCGCGGGCCTTGCCGTGACCGTAGCCCACGCGCCCCTTCTGGTCGCCGACGACGACAAGCGCGGCAAAACCGAACCGCCGGCCGCCCTTGACGACCTTGGCGACGCGGTTGATATGCACCAGCTTATCGACGAGATCGCTGTCGCCTCGTTCGAAATTATCTTGACGGGCCATGCTCGCGTCTTCCTCTTCTCGTCCCTTAGAATATCAGGCCGGCTTCACGCGCGGCATCCGCCAGCGCCTTGACCCGGCCGTGATACCGGTAGCCGCCACGATCGAACACAACTTCCGACACACCGGCCGTCTTCGCCCGCTCGGCGATGGTCTTGCCGACGGCGCCGGCCGCCTCGACCGAACTGCTCGACTTGACGGCCCCCTTGAGGTCCTTGTCGAGCGTCGAACTCATCGCCAGGGTGCGGCCCTGCGCGTCGTCAATAATCTGCGCATAGATGTGCCGCCCCGAGCGGAACACCGACAGCCGCGGCCGCCCGTGCGTCGCCTTCCCCAGCTTGGTGCGGACACGCGCCCGACGGCGCTTGAACAGTTTCTTCGACCGGTCCATGGCTTCCTACTTCTTCTTGCCTTCTTTGCGCTGGATCGTCTCGTTCGCGTATTTCACGCCCTTGCCCTTATAGGGCTCCGGCGGACGATACGCGCGGATTTCCGCAGCGACCTGACCCACCTGCCGCCGATCGATGCCTTCAACGGCGATCGCCGTCGGCCGCTCGCAGGTGACCTTGATCCCCTCCGGGATCGGATAGAGCACTTCGTGGCTGAACCCGAGATTGAGCTGCAGGTTCTTGCCCTGAACGGCGGCGCGATAACCGACGCCATTGATCTCGAGATCGACCCGAAATCCCTGGGTGACACCCTCGACGAGATTGCTCGCCAACGTGCGCTGCATGCCCCAGGCCTGACGCGAACGCTTCGAGTTCGAGCGCGGCTTGACGCTGATTGCGCCGTTTTCATCGATCTTCGCGGAGACTTCGTCCATGAAGATCATGCTCAACTCGCCCTTCGGCCCTTTGACCTTCAGGCTTCGGCCGTCGAGATCCGCGGTGACGCCACTCGGGACCGCAACAGGGAGCTTACCAATCCGAGACATGATTTCTTCCGGCCAATTCAACCAATAACGTGATCCAAATCCACACTTAGATGACGGTGCAGATCACCTCACCACCGACATTCTCGGCACGGGCTTCTGCATCCGACATCACGCCCTTGGGCGTGGATACGATGGAAATACCAAGACCGTTACACACACGGTCCAAATCGCGGCACGAGGAATAAACCCGGCGGCCCGGCTTGGAAACCCTCGCAATCGACCGAATAACCGGCTCATCGCCGAAATATTTCAGTTCGATTTCGATTTCGGACTTCCCGCCCTTGTATTCGGTAACCGAATAGCCGCGGATGAAACCTTCACGCTGCAGCACATCCAGGATCCGGGCACGGGTCTTAGAGGCCGGCGACGTAATCTTCGACTTCCGGGCCCTCTGACCGTTCCTTATCCGGGTCAGCATATCGCCTAAGGGATCGCTCATCGACATGGATGGGTTTCCTCTACCAGCTCGACTTGACCATGCCGGGAATCTGACCGTTCGAGGCCAATTCCCTGAGCGCGATACGCGACAAGCGCAGTTTCCGATAAACCGCCCGCGGCCGGCCCGTAAGCTGGCAGCGCGAGCGAATGCGCGTCTTGGACGAATTGCGAGGCAACTCAGCCAATTTGAGGCGCGCCGCGAAGCGCTCCTCCTGCGGCAACGACTCGTCTTTGGCGGCTGCTTTCAGCCGCTCACGGTGAGCGGCATAGCGCGCCGCCATCCGTTGCCGTTTCTTGTTCCGTTCAATGGCGCTTGTCTTTGCCATTCAGAGAACCCTCCGATTGCTCTCGTCAAATAACGATCAGTTGTAAAACGGCATCTTAAACGCGGCGAGCAGGGCCTTGGCCTGTTCGTCGGTCTCCGCCGTCGTACAAATGATGATGTCCATCCCGCGCACCGTGTCGACCTGATCATAGTCGATCTCCGGAAACACGATCTGTTCCTTCAAGCCCATGGCATAATTGCCACGACCGTCGAAGCTACGACCCGACACGCCCCTGAAGTCACGCACGCGCGGCAGCGCGATGGTGACCAGGCGGTCGAGAAACTCATACATACGCTCCCGCCGCAGCGTAACCTTCACGCCAATCGGCATGCCTTCGCGCAGTTTGAAGGACGCCACCGACTTCTTGGCGCGCACGACCACAGGCTTCTGGCCCGAGATCTTGGTCAGTTCAGCCACGGCCGACTGAATCTTCTTGGAATCGGCGACAGCTTCTCCGACACCCATATTGATCACGATCTTGTCCAGCCGCGGCACCTGCATCGGGTTCTTCAGGCCGAACTGCTCGACCATCTGCGCCCGGATGACGCTGTTATATTCCTGCCTGAGGCGAGGGGTTGGCGCTTGATTAGACATCTATCACCTCTCCCGAGCGACGAGCGACACGAACCTTGCGGCCATCCTTCAGAAACGAGAAGGACACCTTGGTCGCCTTGCCATCCTTGGGGTCCTGCAGCGCGATATTGGACAGATGGAGCGGCGCCTCCTTCTCGATGATCCCGCCCGGGCCCTGCATGCTCGGCGCCGTATGACGCTTCACCATGTTGACCCCGCTGACCACCGCCCGGTTCTCCTTGCGGAGGACCTTGAGGATCTCGCCCTTCTTGCCCTTGTCGCGTCCTGTAACAACCACGACTTTGTCACCTTTGCGGTACTTGTTCACCGCATCTACTGTCCGGCTCGCCGACATCACAACACCTCCGGCGCCAGCGAAATGATCTTCATATGCTGTCGCGCCCTCAACTCACGCGTGACCGGCCCGAAAATACGCGTGCCGATCGGCTCATTCTGATTGTTGATCAGGACCGCAGCGTTGGTATCGAAGCGGATCGCCGTGCCATCCTGCCGGCGCAACGCCTTCTTCGTCCGGACGATCACCGCACGGTGAACGTCGCCCTTCTTCACACGGCCCCGGGGAATCGCATCCTTCACCGACACGATGATCACGTCACCGATCGTCGCCGTCTTGCGCTTCGAGCCGCCCAACACCTTGATGCACTGCACCCGGCGCGCGCCCGAATTGTCGGCGACATCGAGATTTGTCTGCATCTAAATCATAGGCGCATTCCCACTTAATTATTTTCCGTCGCCAAACAACTCGACCGACTACGACTGCGATTCCAGCACGACCCAAGACTTCAGCTTGGACATTGGCCGGCATTCCTGAATTCGCACGACATCACCGACGTGAAGCGCATTCAACTCGTCATGCGCGTGGTACTTCTTCGACCGCCGGACGACCTTCTGGAGAAGCGGATGCATGAACCGGCGTTCAACCCGGACCACAACCGTCTTGTCGGCTTTGTCGCTGACCACCACACCTTGCAAAATGCGTTTCGGCATCTTCTCTACCCAATCCTATCGACCCGAGGCTTACGCCCTGGCGTCGGCCTTTGATTTCTCTTTCAGCACTGTCGCGACCCGGGCGATATCCCGGCGCACCTGGCGCTGACGAGCCGTATTCTCCAACTGACCGGTCGCCTTCTGGAACCGGAGGTTGAACGCTTCCTTCTTCAGATCGAGAAGCGAGTCATTCAGCTGGTCAACAGTCATGTCTCTGACTTGCGCGGCTTTCATCGTTCCGTCTCTCGCTCGCTGCCTATTGTTCGCCGACGCGGGTCACGATCCGCGTGCCCATCGGAAGTTTCGCCGCACCGCGCTCGAAAGCCTCGTAAGCCAGGCTCGCCGGAACGCCGTCCATCTCGAACATGATCC
Source organism: uncultured Alphaproteobacteria bacterium (assembly GCA_963821875.1). Taxonomy (GTDB): domain Bacteria; phylum Pseudomonadota; class Alphaproteobacteria; order CAVTAV01; family CAVTAV01; genus CAVTAV01. Next base: position 1,798,975 of record CAWGFE010000002.1, on the reverse strand, counting down.
GGCCCGGCTTCACGCGCGCCATCCAATATTCGGGCGAGCCCTTGCCTTTACCCATGCGAACTTCGGTCGGCTTCTTCGAAACCGGCACATCCGGAAATATACGGATCCAAACACGACCGGCACGCTTGATGTGACGGGTGATCGCCCGGCGGGCCGCTTCGATCTGACGCGCCGTCACCCGGGCAGGCTCCGTCGCCTTCAGACCGTAGGCGCCGAAATTGAGATCGGTGCCACCCTTGGCCTTGCCGTGGATCCGGCCCTTGTGAGCCTTCCGGAATTTTGTACGAGTCGGCTGTAGCATGCCTAGCTACCTCTTGCTTCGCGGCCACGTCCGCCGCCTTGCTGTGCTTCGTTCATCCGATTGTCGTGGGCCATCGGGTTGTTCTCCAGGATCTCGCCCTTGAACACCCAGACCTTGACGCCGCAGATGCCATACGCTGTCTTCGCCGCGGCAATGCCGTAGTCGATATCCGCGCGCAGTGTGTGAAGCGGCACACGGCCCTCGCGATACCATTCCATCCGCGCGATCTCCGCGCCGCCGAGACGGCCGCCGCAGTTGATCCGGATGCCCTGGGCGCCGAGCCGCATCGCCGACTGCACGGCCCGCTTCATGGCGCGCCGGAACGACACCCGGCGAACAAGCTGCTGCGCGATATTGTCCGCGATCAGCCGCGCATCGATTTCCGGTTTGCGGACCTCGACGATGTTCAGGTTCACCTCACCGCCGGTGATCTTCGACAGTGCCTGGCGAAGCCGCTCGATATCCGCGCCCTTCTTGCCGATCACGACGCCGGGACGGGCGGTCATGATGGTCACGCGGGCGATCTTGGCTGGGCGCTCGATGACGATCTTGCTGACACCGGCCTGCGCCAGCGCTTTCTCCAGAAACTTCCGGATCTCAAGATCCTCATGAAGCTGGTCGGCAAAGTGCTCGTCATTCGCATACCACCGGGAATCCCAGGTGCGATTGATCCCGAGCCGCAGCCCGACCGGATTAACTTTTTGACCCATTACGCAGTCTCCTCGCGCTCGCGGACCACAATGGTCAGGCGGCTGAAGAATTTCTCGATCCGCCCCATACGGCCACGCGCGCGTGCGCTAAACCGCTTCATAACCAGTGACTTACCCACCGTTGCCTCGGCGACGATCAGTTCGTCGACATCGAGTTGGTGATTGTTCTCGGCATTCGCGATCGCCGACTGGAGAACCTTCTTCACATCCTTCGCGATACGGCGCTTGGAGAAGCTCAGCTCCGCCAGCGCGGCATCGACCTTCTTGCCCCGGATCGATCCGGCCACGAGGTTCAGCTTGCGCGGGCTCGTGCGGATCGCGCGAGCCATCGCCATGGCCTCGTTATCCTTCACTCTGCGCGGTGCGGCTGGCTTACCCATCGTCCCTACCTCCCCGCTTTCTTGTCCGCGGTGTGACCGTGATAGGTCCGGGTCGGCGAGAACTCACCGAACTTGTGACCGACCATGTCCTCGGTAACCAGAACCGGGATAAATTTCTTGCCGTTATAGACGCCGAAAGTGAAGCCGACGAACTGCGGCAAAATCGTCGAGCGCCGCGACCACGTCTTGATGACTTCCTTGCGGCCGGACTGCCGAACAGCTTCCGCCTTCTTCAAGAGATAGCCGTCGACAAACGGACCTTTCCAAACCGAGCGAGCCACGAACCTGTCTCCTACCGCTTCCGCTTGTGACGCGACCGAACGATGAGCTTGTTCGTCCGCTTGTTCTTACGGGTTTTGTTACCCTTGGTGCCCTTACCCCAGGGTGTGACCGGATGACGGCCGCCCGAGGTACGGCCTTCACCACCACCATGCGGGTGATCGACCGGGTTCATCGCAACACCGCGAACGGTCGGGCGAATACCCAGCCAACGCTTGCGACCCGCTTTACCGAGGTTGGTATTCTGATTGTCCGGATTGGACACCGCACCAACCGTCGCCATGCATTCCTGGCGCACCATGCGCTGCTCGCCCGAGGACAACCGCAGCAGGGCATAGCCCGCATCGCGGCCGACCACCTGGGAATAGGTCCCGGCGGCGCGCGCCATCTTGCCGCCCGCACCCGGCTTCAGCTCCACATTGTGGACGATCGTACCGACCGGCATGCTGGACAGCGGCATCGCGTTGCCCGGCTTCACGTCGACCTTTTCGCCCGCAACCACCGTATCGCCCTCGCGCAGACGCTGCGGCGCCAGGATGTAGGACTGCTCACCATCCTTGTACGTGATGAGCGCGATGAACGCCGACCGGTTGGGGTCGTATTCGAGCCGCTCGACCGTCGCCGGGACGTCGAACTTGCGACGCTTGAAGTCGACCAGGCGATAGCGGCGCTTGTGCCCGCCGCCGCGATGACGAACCGTGATCCGGCCGTAATTGTTGCGGCCGCCGCGCTCGTGCAAGCCTTCGGTCAGCTTCTTTAGCGGCTTGCCCTTCCACAGGCGCGACCGATCAAGCAGGATCGTGCCGCGCTGGCCCGGGGTTGTCGCGTTATAGGATTTCAGCGCCATACCTTAGATCCCTGTCGTCACGTCGATCGAATTGCCTTCGGCCAGGGTCACGATCGCCTTCTTGTAATCCGGGCGACGGCCCAACTGACCGCGGAAACGCTTCTCCTTACCGAACTGCCGCACGGTATTCACCTTCATAACCTTGACGTTGAACAGGCCTTCAACCGCCTGTTTGATCTCGGTTTTATTGGCGTCAAGCGGCACCCGGAAGGTCACCTGATTGTGCTCCGATCCGAGGGTCGACTTTTCAGTCACCACCGGCTTGAGGAGCGTTTCGTACATCTTCAGCTTGTTCATTTCAGGCGCGCCTCCAGCTTTTCGATCGCGGCCTTGGTCAGAACCAGCTTATCGCGGCGCAGAATGTCGTAGACATTGGCGCCCTGGCTCGGCAGCACGTCGATCCCCTTCAGGTTCGCCGCCGCGCGCGCGAAATTCGTGTCCAGCGCATCGCCGTCGATCACCAGGGCCGAGGTGCATCCCAGCGCCCTGAAGCTCTTCGCCAGAGCCGATGTCTTGGGCTCCTTCAGAACCGCCGAGTCCAGAATGATCAGATCACCCGCCGCTTGCTTGCTCGACAGCGCAACCTTCAACGCCAACGCCCGGACCTTCTTGGGCAGCTTGATCGAGTGATCGCGATCGACCGGACCCATCGCCCGTCCACCACCGCGGAACTGCGGAACCTTGCGGTTGCCGTGCCGGGCGCCGCCGGTGCCCTTCTGGCGATACATCTTCTTGATCGTGCCCGTGATCTCACCGCGCGTCTTCGTCCGATGCGTTCCCGCCCGGCGGGACGCCAGCTGCCAGACCACGGTGCGCTGCAGGATATCCGCCCGCGGGGCCAGCCCGAATACGGCGTCATCCAGTTCGAGCGTCCCGGCCGATTTGGCGTCGAGCGTTGTAACGTCCGCTTTCATCACGCCTCGTCCTTCTTGATTTCTTCAGCCGGAGCCTCGGCCGTCTCAGCCGGGGTTTCCGCCGGCGCCTCGGCAGGCGCTTCAGCAGCGGCGGCCGCCTGGCGAACCGCGGCCGGATAGGGAACGCCCTCCGGGCGCGCCTTCTTGACCGCGTCGGTAACCAGCACCCAGCCGTTCTTGGAGCCCGGAACCGCTCCCTGGACCAGGATCAGACCGCGTTCGACATCGGTCTTGACGACCTTCAGATTCTGGACCGTCACGCGCTCGTCACCGAGGTGGCCGGCCATCTTCTTGCCTTTGAAGACCTTGCCCGGCTCCTGGCTGTGCCCCGTCGAACCGTGGGAGCGGTGCGAGATCGACACGCCGTGGCTCGCGCGCAAGCCGGCGAAATTGTGGCGTTTCATCGCGCCGGCAAAGCCCTTACCGATGCTGGTGCCGACCACATCGACATACTGACCTTCGATGAAGTGATCGGCGGTCAGTTCGGCCCCGACATCGACCAACGCGTCTTCCGCGACGCGAAATTCAGTGACGGCCTGCTTCGGCTCGACCTTGGCGGCGGCGAAATGGCCGCGCATGGCCTTCGACACGTTCTTCACGCGTGCCGCGCCCGCACCAAGCTGCACCGCGACATAGCCGTCGCGATCCTTCGTACGCTGGGCAACGACCTGGCAGTTGTCCACCTTGAGAACGGTAACCGGGATATGGGTACCGTCCTCGGCGAACAGCCGGGTCATCCCCTCTTTCCGTGCGATCAATCCGGAACGCATCGATTTTACCTTCGTTTACGCCTTAACCCTGCAGCTTGATTTCGACATCGACACCAGCGGCGAGGTCGAGCTTCATCAACGCGTCCACCGTCTGGGGGGTCGGGTCGATGATGTCCAACAGCCGCTTATGCGTGCGAATCTCAAACTGCTCGCGGGACTTCTTGTCGATATGCGGCGAGCGCAACACGGTGAACCGCTCGATGCGGGTCGGCAGCGGGATGGGACCGCGAATGCGAGCCCCTGTCCGCTTTGCCGTGTTGACAATCTCGCTCGTCGATTGGTCGAGCACACGATGCTCAAACGCCTTCAGGCGGATTCTGATATTCTGATTATCCATCGCTTGAACCTCGTAAGCTCTCCGTCGAGCCGTGGCTTATTTCACGATTGATGCGACGACGCCGGCGCCGACGGTGCGGCCGCCTTCGCGGATCGCGAAGCGCAGGCCTTCATCCATCGCAATCGGCGAGATCAGCTCGACATTCATCGAGATGTTGTCGCCCGGCATCACCATCTCCGTGCCCTCGGGCAGGGTCACCACACCCGTCACATCCGTCGTCCGAAAATAGAACTGCGGACGATAGTTCGTGAAGAACGGCGTATGACGGCCTCCCTCTTCCTTCGTCAGGATATAGGCCTCGGCCTTGAACTGGGTGTGCGGCGTGATCGACCCCGGAGCCGCCAGAACCTGGCCGCGCTCCACATCCTCACGGCCAACACCGCGCAGAAGGGCGCCGATATTGTCGCCCGCCTCGCCCTGGTCCAGAAGCTTCCGGAACATCTCGACGCCCGTGCAGGTCGTCTTCGCCGTGTCCTTCAGCCCGACAATCTCGATTTCGTCGCCGACCTTGATCACGCCGCGCTCGACACGGCCCGTCACCACCGTGCCCCGGCCCGAAATCGAGAACACGTCCTCGATCGGCATCAGGAACGGACGGTCCTTGGGACGCTCCGGCTGCGGAATGTATCTGTCGACCTCTTCCATAAGCTTCAGGATCGACTGGGTCCCGATCTCGCTCGTGTCGCCTTCCAGCGCCTTCAGCGCCGAGCCGGCCACAATCGGAATCTCGTCGCCCGGGAACTCATACGAGCTCAGAAGCTCGCGAACCTCGAGCTCGACAAGCTCCAGAAGCTCCGGATCGTCGACCTGATCCACCTTGTTCAGATAAACCACAATCGCCGGAACGCCGACCTGGCGGGCCAGAAGAATGTGCTCGCGGGTCTGCGGCATCGGGCCGTCGGCCGCCGACACCACCAGAATCGCGCCGTCCATCTGCGCCGCGCCCGTGATCATGTTCTTCACATAATCCGCGTGGCCCGGGCAGTCGACATGCGCATAGTGACGGTTCGCCGTCTGATATTCCACATGCGACGTCGAAATCGTAATGCCCCGCGCCTTCTCCTCAGGCGCCTTGTCAATCTGGTCATACGCCGTGAACGTCGCCCCACCAGCTTCCGCCAAAACCTTCGTAATCGCCGCCGTCAACGTCGTCTTGCCGTGATCAACGTGACCAATCGTCCCGATGTTGCAGTGCGGCTTACTCCGGTCAAACTTCTCCTTCGCCATCGCTCAGTCCCTTATTTCCAATTGCCTTGTCGCTATGGTTATCAGTTCAAGTTCTCTTGCAGGTCTATGCGAGCTTCGCTCTCACGGCCTCCGACACTGCCTGAGGTACCGGATCGTAATGATCGAAATGCATGGTGTACTGGGCGCGGCCCTGGCTCATCGACCGCAATGTATTTACGTAACCGAACATGTTCGCCAGAGGCACCATCGCGCTGATGACGCTCGCATTGCCGCGCGGATTGGTGCCCGAAATGCTGCCTCGCCGGCTGTTCAGATCACCGATCACGTCCCCGAAGTAATCTTCCGGCGTCACGACTTCGACCCGCATGATCGGCTCGAGGAGAACCGGGCTCGCCTTCTGGCAGATTTCACGGAACGCCGCGCGGCCCGCGATTTCGAACGCCATCGCGCTCGAGTCAACCTCGTGATAGGCGCCGTCTATCAGCCGCAGCTTGAAGTCGAGCATCGGGAAGCCGGCATAAACGCCGTTGTCCGCCACCGACATCGCGCCCTTTTCAACCGCGGGAATGTATTCGGTCGGAACCACGCCGCCCTTGATATCGCTTTCGAACAGACGGCCTGAGCCCGGCTCGCCCGGCTCGATGACCATCTTGACGCGCGCGAACTGACCAGCGCCACCCGACTGCTTCTTGTGGGTGTAGTCGATTTCCGCGGTCTTGCGGATCGTTTCGCGATACGCCACCTGCGGCGCGCCGACATTCGCTTCGACCTTGAACTCGCGCTTCATCCGATCGACCAGAATTTCAAGGTGCAATTCGCCCATGCCCTTGATGACGGTCTGACCGCTCTCGGCATCGCTCGACACCCGGAACGACGGATCTTCCTGCGCCAGCCGATTGAGCGCGACGCCCATCTTTTCCTGATCGGCCTTGGTCTTCGGCTCCACCGCGACCTCGATAACGGGGTCCGGGAATTCCATCTTTTCAAGGATGATCGGCTTCGACGAGTCACACAGCGTGTCGCCCGTCGTGGTGTTTTTCAGGCCGCACAGCGCGACGATATCGCCGGCCGAGGCCCATTTGATGTCCTCGCGGTGGTTGGCGTGCATCATAAGCATGCGGCCTACGCGCTCTTTGCCGTCCTTCACCGAATTGAGGATCTGGGTGCCGGTTTCCAGCACACCCGAATAGATCCGAACGAAGGTGAGCGACCCGACGAACGGATCGGTCATGATCTTGAAGGCAAGCGCCGAAAGCGGCTCGGTGTCGACCGTCTTGCGGACCAGTTCCTCGTCCGTGCCGGGCTTCAGGCCCATAATGTCGGGAACGTCGGTCGGCGCCGGCAGATAATCGACCACGGCGTCGAGCAGCGGCTGAACGCCCTTATTCTTGAAGGCAGAGCCATTGAGAACCGGAACGAACGCCCCGGCGATCGTGCCCTTGCGAATGCAGGCGCGAAGCGTATCGGCATCGGGCTCGTTGCCCTCGAGATACTGCTCAAGCGCTTCTTCATCCTGCTCCACGGCCGTCTCGATCATCTGAAGACGCGCTGCTTCGCACTCTTCCTTCCGGTCGGCCGGGATGTCCTGATATTCGAACTCCGCTCCCAGAGCCTCGTCTTTCCAGACGACCGCCTTCATGCGGATAAGATCGATCAAGCCCTTGTATTCGCTCTCGGACCCGATCGGCAGCTGGATCACGAGCGGAACCGCACCAAGACGATCCTTGATCATCTGAACGCAGCGACCGAAATCGGCGCCGGTGCGATCCATCTTGTTCACGAAACAGATACGCGGCACTTCGTAGCGGTCAGCCTGACGCCACACCGTCTCCGACTGAGGCTCGACACCCGCCACACCGTCGAACACGGCCACGGCGCCGTCGAGAACGCGCAGCGCACGCTCGACCTCGATCGTGAAATCCACGTGACCCGGCGTATCGATGATGTTGATCCGGTGATCGCGCCAATAGCAGGTCGTCGCGGCCGAGGTAATCGTAATACCCCGCTCCTGCTCCTGCTCCATCCAGTCCATGGTCGCCGCACCTTCATGGACCTCGCCAATCTTGTGGCTGCGACCCGTATAATAAAGGACACGCTCGGTCGTCGTGGTCTTGCCCGCGTCAATATGGGCCATAATGCCGATATTGCGGTAGTGCTCGAGCGGTGTTTGACGTGCCATGACGGAAGTCTCTCTAAAAACCTGGGGTTACCACCGATAGTGGGAGAACGCGCGATTGGCCTCGGCCATGCGATGCGTATCTTCCCGCTTCTTGATCGACGCCCCCCGATTTTGCGCCGCGTCCATCAGCTCGCCCGACAGCCGATCCACCATCGTGGACTCGGACCGGCCGCGCGCCATGCTGATCACCCAACGAAACGCCAGGGCCTGAGCCCGCTCGGTCCGAACTTCGACCGGCACCTGGTAGGTCGCGCCGCCAACACGGCGGGACCGAACCTCAGTGGCCGGCTTGATGTTATTAAGCGCATCATGGAAAACCGTGATGGGACTTGTCCCCATCTTCTCTTCGATGCGATCCAGCGCGCCGTAAACAGTGCGCTCGGCGACCGACTTCTTGCCATCGTACATCAGAATGTTGATGAACTTCGCAATAACGACGTCACCATATTTGGCGTCCGGCGTAATTTCCCGTTTTTCGGCAGCGTGGCGGCGTGACATATCTCGACCTCGTTCCGGTTATTTCGGACGCTTCGCGCCGTATTTGGACCGGCGCTGCCGGCGATCGTTGACACCCTGGGTGTCGAGCACACCGCGCAGGATGTGATAGCGGATGCCGGGAAGATCCTTCACGCGACCACCACGGATCAGAACGACCGAGTGCTCCTGAAGATTGTGACCCTCACCAGGGATGTAGCACGGGACTTCCTTGGAATTCGTCAGGCGGACACGAGCCACCTTACGAAGGGCCGAGTTCGGCTTCTTCGGCGTCACCGTGGAGACGCGCGTGCACACGCCGCGCTTTTGCGGACATGCGTCCAGCGCCGGCACCTTGTTGCGTGCAATCGGACGAACACGCGGCTTTCGTATCAACTGGTTGATCGTCGGCATTCCAAAGCTTTCCTAGCTCTCAGCTTCCTAACTTGGGGCGGCTTCCGGAGCGGACCATGCGGCGGAACGGCACATATACGAACAAACGACCCGGGCACAAAAGGGCCCCGGTTCGTCGGTCCTCCCGACCGTTCACTCCACCCACAAAAGTCAATTTCCGTCCGCGCAGCGTCTAGATCGTTAAATCTACCGCCTGCGCCCGTAAAGACGCGCGGATACTAGTGGCGCACCCATAGGCAGTCAAGGGCCATGTTGGCCATTTTAGGCAATAGTTTTGGGCTCGTAACGATTGCCCGAAACGAAACGAGGGACGCGCCGGAACGCGTCCCTCGATCGATGTATTTTTTGCGGGTTTCCGCCGGTTTTCCCGAACCGGCCACAAACCCGGCGGCAATCAGGCCGGAGTCACCTCTTCGATTTCGCTGCCGCTGCCCGTCGACTCGTCGTGCAAACGGTCGCGTTCTCCGGCAACCTGCTTCATCTTCGACATCATCGCGCCGGTGCCGGCGGGAATCAGGCGACCCACGATCACGTTCTCCTTGAGACCGTTCAGATAGTCGACCTTGCCGGCAACCGCCGCCTCGGTGAGCACCCGCGTGGTCTCCTGGAACGACGCCGCGGAGATGAACGACCGGGTCTGCAGCGACGCCTTCGTGATGCCGAGCAGGACCGGGCTGGCCGTTGCCGGCTTGCGGCCCTCGTCGACGACCTTCTGGTTGACCTCCTCGAACTCGGTCCGGTCGACCTGTTCGCCGAGCAGGAACGTCGTGTCGCCCGGCGAGTGGATCTCGACCTTCTGCAGCATCTGGCGAACGATTACCTCGATGTGCTTGTCGTTGATCTTCACGCCCTGCAACCGATAAACCTCCTGGATCTCGTTGACGAGATAGGCGGCCAGAGCCTCGACGCCCATGATCCGCAGGATGTCGTGCGGCGCCGGGTTGCCGTCGATCAGATATTCGCCGCGGCGGATGAAGTCGCCTTCCTGGACGCTGACATGCTTGCCCTTGGGGATGAGATATTCCACGGGCTCGACGTCGGAGTCCTCGGGACGGATGATGATCCGGCGCTTGTTCTTGTAGTCCTTGCCGAATTCCACCGTGCCGTCGACTTCCGCGATGATCGCGTGATCCTTGGGACGGCGCGCCTCGAACAGTTCAGCGACACGCGGCAGACCGCCGGTGATGTCACGCGTTCTGGCCGATTTACGCGGGATACGCGCCAGCACGTCGCCGGCGTGAACCTCCTGCCCGTCGTCCACCGAGAGAATCGCATCCACCGACAGGAAGTAGCGCGCCTCGAGCCCGTTCGCGAGCGTGAGGACCTCGCCGTCCTTGTCGCGCAGCGTGATCCGCGGCTTGAGGTCGCTGCCCTTGGGCTGGGACCGCCAGTCGACGACCATCTTGTTCGCGATGCCGGTGGTCTCGTCGACCACGTCCTTCATCGACACGCCTTCGACGAGATCGACATAGTGCGCGATACCGGCGCGTTCGGTGATGATCGGAACGGTGTAGGGATCCCATGCGGCGAGCTTGTCGTCGCGCTTCACCTTGGAGCCGTCCTTCATCATGACGATCGTGCCGTAAGGCACCCGGTGATGGGCCCGCTCACGGCCAGTGTCGTCGACGATCACGATCTCGCAGTTGCGGCTCATGACGATAAGCCGACCACGTGAATCCTCGACGATATTGGCGTTGCGCAGACTCAGCGTGCCCTCATGAGACGCGGCGATGCTCGAATCCGCCGCCAACTGGGCGGTACCGCCGATATGGAAGGTCCGCATGGTCAACTGCGTGCCCGGTTCGCCGATCGACTGCGCGGCGATAACGCCGATCGCCTCGCCGATATTGACCGACGTTCCGCGCGCCAGATCACGGCCGTAGCAATGACCGCAAACGCCGCCCTTGGATTTGCAGGTGAGCGCCGACCGGATCATGACCTCCTGAATGCCGGCCTTTTCGAGCCGGTCGACCGCGTCTTCATCCAGCGATTCGCCGGCTTTGACCACGGTGTCACCCGAGATCGCATCCACGATATCGATCGCGGACGTCCGGCCGAGAATACGATCGGCCAGAGGCTCGATCACCTCGCCGCCTTCGACCACGGCCGCCACGGTAATACCCCGCTTGGTGCCGCAATCGACCTCGACCACGATGCAATCCTGCGCGACGTCGACGAGACGGCGGGTCAGATAACCCGAGTTCGCCGTCTTCAAGGCGGTATCGGCCAGACCCTTCCGGGCGCCGTGCGTCGAATTGAAGTATTCGAGCACGCTGAGGCCTTCCTTGAAGTTCGAGATGATCGGCGTCTCGATGATCTCGCCGGACGGCTTGGCCATCAGGCCGCGCATGCCGGCAAGCTGCTTCATCTGAGCCGCCGAACCACGCGCGCCGGAATGCGCCATCATGTAGATCGAGTTGATCTGCAGCGTCTTCTTGGTCTTGGGGTCGACCTCGCCGGCCGAGATCTTTTTCATCATCTCGTCGGCGACCTTGTCCGTGCACTGGGCCCAGGCGTCGATGACCTTATTGTACTTCTCGCCCTGGGTGATCAGACCGTCGGCATATTGCTGCTCGAATTCCTTGACCAGCGCCTGGGTCTCGTCGACCAGTCCTTCCTTGGCCTCGGGGATGACCATGTCGTCCTTGCCGAAGGAAATACCGGCCCGGCAGGCATGCCGGAACCCGAGGCGCATCATGCCGTCGGCGAACAGCACGGTCTCCTTCTGACCGCAATGGCGATAGACGATATCGATCACTTCCCGGATCTCGGCCTTGGTCAGCAACCGGTTGATGACCGAGAAGTCGATCAGCGGCGACCGCGGGAGCAGCTCGGACAGGAGCATGCGGCCGGCGGTCGTCTCAACCCGGAGCGTCACCCAGTCGCCGTTCTCGTCCTTGGTCGTGAAGCGGCTCCTGATCTTGGAGTGGATCGAGATGATACCGGCGTCGAGGGCCTGCTCGACTTCGGCCACCGTGCCGAACAGCTTGCCTTCGCCCGGCTCACCCTCGCGCTCCATGGAGAGGTAGTAAAGACCGAGAACGATGTCCTGGGACGGCACGATGATCGGCTTGCCGTCGGCCGGGCTGAGGATGTTGTTCGTGGACATCATCAGCACGCGCGCTTCAAGCTGGGCTTCTAGCGACAGCGGCACGTGAACGGCCATCTGGTCGCCGTCGAAATCCGCGTTGAAGGCATGACAGACCAGCGGGTGGAGCTGAATCGCCTTACCCTCGATCAGCACCGGCTCGAATGCCTGAATACCGAGGCGGTGAAGCGTCGGCGCGCGGTTCAGCAGAACCGGGTGCTCGCGGATCACCTCTTCGAGGAAATCCCAAACCTCCGGCCGCTCGCGCTCGACCAGTTTCTTCGCCATTTTGACGGTGTTGGCGATGCCTTTCGCGTCCAGCCGCGAATAGATGAACGGCTTGAACAGTTCGAGCGCCATCTTCTTCGGCAGACCGCACTGATGCAGCTTGAGCTCAGGCCCGACCACGATGACCGACCGGCCCGAATAGTCGACGCGCTTGCCAAGCAGGTTCTGCCGGAACCGGCCCTGCTTGCCCTTCAGCATATCGGACAGGGACTTCAGCGGACGCTTGTTGGCGCCGGTGATGACCCGGCCACGACGGCCATTGTCGAACAGGGCGTCGACCGCTTCCTGCAGCATGCGCTTTTCGTTGCGGACGATGATATCCGGCGCGCGCAGCTCGATCAGGCGCTTCAGACGATTGTTCCGGTTGATGACCCGGCGATAGAGATCGTTGAGATCGGACGTCGCGAAACGGCCGCCATCCAACGGCACCAGCGGGCGCAGTTCGGGCGGAATGACCGGAATGACCGTCAGGATCATCCATTCCGGACGGTTGCCGGACTCGATGAAGGACTCGATGATCTTGAGCCGCTTGACGATCTTTTTGGGCTTCAGTTCCGAGGTCGTCTCGGCGAGTTCGATCCTCAGAGCATCGCGCTCGCCCTCGAGATCGATGCTCTCGAGCATCTGGCGCACGGCCTCCGCGCCGATCCCGGCGGTGAAGGCGTCCTCACCATATTCGTCCTGGGCCCGGTAATAGTCCTCTTCCGAGAGCAACTGATGCTGCTTCAGCGGCGAGAGACCCGGCTCGATGACGATGAAGTTCTCGAAATAGAGCACCCGCTCCAGATCCTTCAGCGTCATGTCGAGGATCAGGCCAATCCGGGACGGCAATGACTTCAGGAACCAGATATGCGCGACAGGTGCAGCGAGATCAATATGCCCCATCCGCTCTCGGCGCACCTTGCTGAGCGTGACCTCGACGCCGCACTTCTCGCAGGTGATCCCGCGATACTTCATGCGCTTGTACTTGCCGCACAGGCACTCGTAGTCCTTGATCGGGCCGAAGATCCGGGCGCAGAACAGACCGTCCCGCTCCGGCTTGAAGGTCCGGTAATTGATGGTCTCCGGCTTCTTGATCTCGCCGAACGACCACGATTTGATCCGCTCCGGACTGGCCAGCGAGATCTTGATCTGGTCGAAGCTCTGCGAGCTCGCGCCCGGGCTGAAAATCTTCATCAGCTCTTGGTTCATCAACCTATCTCCTTGCGCCCAACAAAGTGTGCGTGAGAGTGATATTTCCCGTCGTCAACAACAGACGCCGATCACGAATTCGAGTGCAGCTCGACATTGAGGCCGAGTGACCGCATTTCCTTGACCAGCACGTTGAACGATTCCGGTATGCCGGCTTCGAAATTGTCGTCTCCCTTGACGATCGCTTCGTAGACCTTGGTACGGCCCGCAACGTCGTCCGACTTCACCGTCAGCATTTCCTGCAGGGTGTAGGCGGCGCCGTAGGCCTGCAACGCCCAGACCTCCATTTCGCCGAACCGCTGCCCGCCGAACTGGGCCTTGCCGCCCAGCGGCTGCTGGGTGACCAGACTGTAAGGACCGATCGACCGGGCGTGGATCTTGTCGTCCACCAGGTGATGGAGCTTCAGCATATAGATGTAGCCCACGGTCACTTTGCGGTGGAACGTCTCGCCGGTCCGGCCGTCGGTGAGGGTCACCTGCCCCGAGCGGTCCAGCCCCGCCATTTCGAGCATCTCGGCGATATCGTCCTCGCGGGCGCCGTCGAACACCGGCGTCGCCATCGGCACGCCGTGAGACAGATTGCCCGACAGCTCGAAGATCTCGTCGTCCGTCATGTCGGCGACGGTGGCCTTGTACTCCTTGTCGCCGTAGATCTTCTTCAAGACCTTCTTCAGATCGTCGACCTTCTTGGTGTTCTCGCGAACCGCCTGAAGCATATCGTTGATCTGACGGCCGAGGCCCGCCGAAGCCCATCCGAGATGGGTTTCGAGGATCTGCCCGACATTCATACGCGACGGCACGCCCAGCGGATTCAGCACGATATCAACGGGGGTTCCGTCCTCGTGATAGGGCATATCCTCCATCGGCACGATCTTCGAGATCACACCCTTGTTGCCGTGACGGCCGGCCATCTTGTCGCCCGGCTGCAGCTTGCGCTTCACCGCGACGAATACCTTGACCATCTTCATCACGCCCGGCGGCAGTTCGTCGCCCCGCTGCAGCTTCTCGACCTTGGCCTCGAACCGCTTCTGGAGCGCGCTCTTGGCTTCGTTAAACTGCTTGTGGAGGGCTTCGATATCGGCCTGCACCTTGTCGTTGGCGGTGCCGATCTGCCACCACTGGCCCTGGGTCAGACCGTCCAATATATCGTTGGTGATCTTACCGCCGGTCGGCATGTTCTTCGGACCGCTGACCGCCTTCTTGTTCAGCAGCAGCTCGTGCAGACGGCCGTAGGTGTTGCGTTCGAGGATCGCCAACTCGTCGTCCTTATCCTTGGCGAGCCGCTCGATTTCCTCGCGCTCGATCGCCATCGCGCGCTCGTCCTTCTCGACGCCGTGACGCGAGAAGACGCGGACCTCGACGATCGTGCCGTTGACGCCCGGCGGCAGCCGCAGGGACGTATCGCGGACGTCAGAGGCTTTCTCGCCGAAGATCGCCCGGAGAAGCTTTTCTTCCGGCGTCATCGGGGATTCGCCCTTCGGCGTGATCTTGCCGACCAGGATATCGCCCGGCTTCACTTCCGCGCCGATATAGACGATGCCGGCCTCGTCGAGATTGCGGAGGCCCTCCTCGCCGACATTCGGGATATCGCGGGTGATTTCTTCAGGACCCAGCTTGGTGTCACGGGCCATGACCTCGAATTCCTCGATATGGATCGAGGTGAACACGTCGTCGCGGACGATGCGCTCGGAGATCAGGATCGAGTTCCTCGAAGTTGTAACCCATCCACGGCATGAACGCGACGAGCACGTTCCGCCCGAGCGCCAACTCGCCGAGTTGGGTCGAGGAACCGTCGGCGATGATGTCGCCGCGGTCCACCACGTCCCCGATTTTCACCAGCGGACGCTGGGTGATGCAGGTGTTCTGGTTGGAACGCTGGAACTTCAGCATGTTGTAGATGTCGACGCCCGACGCCGACGCATCCACCTCTTCGGTGGTGCGGATGACGATACGGGTGGCGTCCACCTGATCGACCATGCCGGAGCGCCGCGCGGCGATGGCCACACCCGAATCCCGCGCCACCGTCGCTTCCATGCCGGTGCCGACGAGCGGCGCCTCGGAACGGACCAGCGGCACCGCCTGGCGCTGCATGTTCGAACCCATCAGAGCGCGGTTGGCGTCATCGTTTTCGAGGAACGGGATGAGCGCCGCGGCGACCGAAACGAGCTGTTTCGGCGACACATCGATGTAATCGACATTTTCCGGCTTCATCAGCAGGTAGTCGCCGCTCTTGCGGCAGCTCACCAGATCCGAGGTCAACCGGCCATGGTTGTCGATCTCGGCATTGGCCTGCGCGATCGCGTAGCGGCCCTCCTCCATCGCGGAGAGATAGACGACGTCATTGGTGACCTTGCCGTCCTTCACCTTGCGATAGGGGCTCTCGATAAAGCCGTACTGATTGATCCGTGCATAGGTCGCGAGGCTGTTGATCAGGCCGATATTCGGACCTTCAGGCGTTTCGATCGGGCAGATCCGGCCGTAATGGGTCGGATGCACGTCGCGCACCTCGAAGCCCGCGCGCTCGCGGGTCAGACCGCCCGGGCCGAGCGCCGAGAGCCGCCGCTTGTGGGTGATCTCGCTCAAGGGATTGGTCTGATCCATGAACTGGCTGAGCTGCGACGAGCCGAAGAACTCGCGCACCGCGGCCGCAGCCGGCTTGGCGTTGATCAGGTCATGCGGCATGACGGTGTCGATCTCGACCGCGCTCATGCGCTCGCGGATCGCCCGCTCCATGCGCAACAGGCCGATGCGGTACTGATTTTCCATCAGCTCGCCGACCGAGCGCACCCGGCGGTTGCCGAGGTGATCAATATCGTCGATTTCGCCACGGCCGTCCTTGAGATCGACCAGGGTCTTGATGACCGCCAGAATATCTTCCTTGCGCAGCACGCGCACGGTGTCCTCGGCTTCGAGGCCGAGACGCGCATTGAGCTTCACCCGGCCGACGGCCGAGAGATCATAGCGCTCGGAATCGAAGAACAACCCGCTGAACAGACTTTCCGCGGTTTCCTTCAACGGCGGCTCGCCCGGGCGCATCACCCGGTAGATTTCCGCCAGAGCCAGTTCGTAGCCCTGATTCTTGTCCGCCATCATGGTGTTGCGGATGAACGGGCCGATCGTGATGTGATCGATATCGAGAGTCCGGATCTTCTTGACCCCGGCCTCTTCCAACGAGGTGAGAAGCTCTTCGGTCAGTTCCTCGCCGGCTTCCGCCAGCACCAGACCGGTCTTCTCGTCGATCATGTCCACCGCGATATAGCGGCCGACGAGGTGATCGGAATTGACCAGCAGATCCTTCAGCCCGTCCTCGGCCAGCTTGTTGGCGAGCCGCGGTGAGACCTTTTTGCCGGTTTCGGCGACGACCTTACCATTCGACGCGTTGACGAGGTCGGAGGTCAGCTTGACGCCGCGCATCCGCTCCGGATTGTACGGAGTCTTCCAGTTGTCCTTGGAGCGGGTGAAATCCACTTTGTTGTAGAAATAGTCGAGAATGTCCTCACTGGACATGCCGAGGGCATACATCAGCGTCGTCGCCGGCAGCTTGCGGCGGCGGTCGATGCGGACATGCACGATGTCCTTGGCGTCGAATTCGAAATCGAGCCAGGAACCGCGATAAGGAATGACGCGGGCGGCAAACAGCAGCTTGCCGGAAGAATGGGTCTTGCCGCGATCATGATCGAAGAACACGCCGGGCGACCGGTGCATCTGGCTGACGATCACGCGCTCGGTGCCGTTGACGACGAAGGTGCCGTTGCTGGTCATGAGCGGCATGTCGCCCATATAGACGTCCTGCTCCTTGATATCGAGCACGGACCGCGCGCCGGTATCCTCGTCCACTTCGAATACGATGAGACGCAGCCGAACCTTCAGGGGCGCGGCGAAGGTCAGGCCGCGCTGCTGGCACTCCTCAACGTCGTATTTCGGCTCCTCGAATTCGTAGCGCACGAAATCGAGCGACGCCGTTTCGGAGAAGTCCTTGATCGGAAATACTGATTTGAAAACACCCTGCAGACCGGTATCCGGGCGCTCGTCCGGCGGCACGTTGCTCTGCAGAAACTGGTCGTACGAGTTCTTCTGGACCTCGATGAGATTGGGCATCGTGGCCACTTCGGGGATCCGCCCGAAACTCTTACGAATACGCTTCCGACCCGTGAAGGAAATCGCCATGCTGGTTCCTCACATCATCCTATGATGAACGGCGCCACGGTCAACCGTCGCACCCTGAAATTCTTAAAACCGGCGCAAAAAGTCGCCGGACCGTTCCGTCGCTCGCCCGGATGGCCGCACTCCCTCGAGACCGGTCATCGAGATAGTCGCGCGAAAGCGTCCGGCGGCGGGGCCCTTTATCTCCCCGCGCCGGGCGCCATCGCTGATACAGTCGCTATTTGAGTTCGACGGTCGCACCGGCGGACTCAAGCTGCTCCTTAATTTTATTTGCCTCTTCCTTGCTCGCACCCTCTTTAACGGCCTTCGGCGCACCTTCGACCAGGTCCTTCGCCTCTTTCAGGCCGAGACCGGTGATCGCACGCACCTCTTTGATGACGTTGATCTTCTTGTCGCCGGTAGCCGCCAGAACGACGGTGAATTCGGTCTGCTCTTCAGCGGCCTCGGCGCCGGCAGCCGGGGCGCCACCCGCCGCCGCAACCGCAACCGGCGCGGCCGCCGAAACGCCCCACTTCTCTTCGAGCATCTTCGAAAGCTCGGCGGCTTCCAGAACCGTCAGGCTCGACAGATCCTCAACGATCTTCGCTAAATCAGTCATTTCCGCTTATCTCCAGGTTTGAACCGTATTCGTTAACAGATAATCAGGCTGCGTCGGCCTTGGTCGCATACGCGTTCATCACGCGGGCGAGTTGACCAGCCGGGGCCTGCAGAACGCCGGCAATACGCGTTGCCGGAGTCTGAAGCATGCCCACCATCTTGCCTCTGAGTTCGTCGAGCGACGGCAGGGCAGCCAGCGCCTTGACGCCGTCCGCGTCCAGCACCGTTTCCCCCATGGTTCCGCCCAGAACGATCAGCTTCTCGTTCTGTTTCGCGAACTCGACCGTGACCTTCGCCGCGGTCACGGGATCAGGCGAATAAGCGATCGCCGTCGGTCCCGTGAACAGGTCGGAGATCCCAGCGCAAGGCGTGTCCGCCAGGGCCAGCTTGATCAGCCTGTTCTTGGTTACTTGGAATTGGGCACCCGCCGCCTTCATCTTGCGGCGAAGATCCGTAATTTCCGCGACGCTTAGCCCCTTGTATTCGGTAACTACAACGAGCGCCGTCTCGGAAAAGACGTCCTTCATCGTGGCGACCAGTTCCCGCTTTTGGGTTCGATCCACGTGTCGTCTCCGATCGTGTGGTGGCTCGGGGCCCTTCCCCTCGCCGACCCGTTACAGAAGGACTTGTCCGGCGACCGGCCAAGTCCGGCTCGCCTGCCCTAGGGTTCAAACCTCGATGCGGCCACCTTGATTTAAGTGGGCCACAACGCGGTCACTCACCGTCTGCGCAGGCCGGAATACGAGGATTCCCCTTAAGTCACCCGCCGCTCCTTTCGGATTGGCGCCGCGACACCTGCGGTCTCGGACAGGATGGAAGCCGTTCGATGCGTACTTAACTTGCGTCGTCCGGCTTCCAATTCTCACGCGCCTGTCGGCGCGCGAAAATCTCTCAAAAACTCAACTCCAACGCCAATCGGCGCGCCAACGACCGCTTACGCGCCCGACAGGCTCGCCAGATCGACCTTCACGCCAGGCCCCATGGTCGAACTCAGGGAAATCCGCTTCACATAGGATCCCTTCGCACCCGTGGGCTTGGCCTTGATAACCGCATCGGCGAAAGCGCGAATATTCGCCGCCAACGCCTTCTCGTCGAAACTCACCTTGCCGACGCCGGCATGGATAATACCGGCCTTTTCGACCCGGAACTCGACCTGGCCGCCCTTCGCGGCCTCGATCGCGCCTTTGACATCGGGCGTCACCGTGCCGAGCTTCGGGTTCGGCATCAGGCCGCGCGGGCCCAAAATCTTACCCAGACGACCGACAACGGCCATCATATCCGGCGTCGCGATGACACGATCGAAATTCATCTCTCCATTCTGGATCTTCTCCGCGAGATCCTCGGCGCCCACGATATCGGCGCCGGCGTCCTGGGCCTCCTTCGCCTTGGCGTCCTTGGCGAACACGGCGATCCGGACCGATTTGCCAGTCCCGTGCGGCAACTGAACGGTGCCGCGAACCATCTGATCGGAGTGACGCGGGTCGACGCCAAGATTTATGGCAATATCGACCGTCTCATCAATTTTGGTTGTCGCGCGCTCTTTTACAAGCTTCACGGCCTCTTCAATCGAATATTCATGTCCGACTTTCAGGCCTTCGCGCACTTTCGTCATTCTTTTGCTGACTTTTGCCATGGCCCTTACCCCCGAACCTCGATGCCCATGGACCGGGCGGACCCTTTGATCATCTCGACCGCCGCATCCAGATCGTCGGCGTTGAGATCGGCCTTCTTCGCCTCCGCGATCTCGCGCACCTGGGCGAGCGTCACCGACCCGGCGAACTGACGGCCCGGCGTCGTGGCGGCCTTCGAAAGCTTAGCCGCCTTTTTCAGGTAGTAAGAGGCCGGCGGCGTCTTGGTCACGAAGGAGAAGCTGCGATCCGAATAGACCGTGATCACGGTCGGGATCGGCATATTCTTCTCCATATTCTGCGTCTCGGCGTTGAACGCCTTGCAGAACTCCATGATGTTCAGGCCGCGCTGACCAAGCGCAGGACCGATCGGCGGAGACGGATTGGCCGCTCCCGCCGGCACCTGCAGCTTGATGTAACCATCAATCTTCTTCGCCATAACTTCCCTTCCTCAATAATGCCCGCCGCATCGCTCGATGCCTTGGCGGATCAGGGGCGCGTGGTGCGGCTTTGGCTAGCCTCCCACACGACTGAGGCCCACCCGCCATCCGGCGGCAGGGCCGTAAAACCTAGACTTTCTCGACCTGGCCGTATTCCAGCTCCACCGGGGTCGCGCGGCCGAAGATCGAAACCGAAACCTTGAGCCGGGCGCGCTCCTCGTCGACTTCCTCGACATTGCCGTTGAAGGACGCAAACGGCCCGTCACAAACCTTGACCTGCTCGCCGACCTCGAAAGTGATCGACGGCTTCGGCCGCTCGATGCCTTCCTTGACCTGATGCAGGATGCGCTCGGCCTCGGCGTCGGAAATCGGCGTCGGTTTGCCGCCGCCGCCCAGGATCATCGTCACCTTCGGCGTGTTCTTGATCAGGTGATAGGCGGCATCGGTCATCTGGACCTTGACCAGGACATAGCCCGGGAAAAACTTGCGCTCGCCGCTGACCTTCTTGCCGCGACGCATCTCGACGACTTCCTCGGTCGGAACCAGGACCTCCTCGAAGAGGTCGCCCATACCAAGGCTGTCCGCCTGCTCCCGGATCGACTGAGCCACTTTGTGCTCGAAACCGGAATAGGCGTAAATGATATACCAGCGGGCGTCCATCGTCTTACCCCAACACCCCGAGAATAAAACCAATCAACCGATTGGCGGCGAGATCGACCAGCAGGAAGAAAATCGCAGCCAAAGTCACCGCGATGAACACCATCGCCGTGGTCACGCCGACCTCTTTACGGGTCGGCCAGGTCACTTTCGACGCTTCCTGCCGAACCTGCCTTACGAATTCGCCTGGGTTGATCTTTGCCATGCCGTTCTAACAACTCGCGTTCTGCGGGGCCAAGCCCTCTTCTGCCGGAAGGTGTTCTGCAAAAGCGATGCTGACGCTTCGCTCGCTCCGCCTGCGGCTCTTCCGTTTACTTTACCGTCGCTTAAATCCGCCGCTTCACGTTACCCCGAGCCACCGGAAATGACGCCCCGAAGCCTCCTTGCGTGGCAGGAGTGGAGGGGCTCGAACCCCCAACCCCCGGTTTTGGAGACCGGTGCTCTACCAGTTGAGCTACACTCCTATCCTCACGCTATCCAGTCTTGGGCAAGCCGCTTCACCGAATAAACCCGACGGCCCAGAATCGCCGCCGACTGCCGTCGAATAGCCTGATGCATCCCACCGGTCGCCGGAATCGCACGCGGGGACGGCCCAAAAGACCGCCCCCGGAACCGGGCATGTATAGGCCAGCAAACACGTTTTAACAAGCGCCTATTTGGACTTTTTTAGTCTAATTGGCGCCTCGAGCCGTGGCTTATTTCACGATTGATGCGACGACGCCGGCGCCGACGGTGCGGCCGCCTTCGCGGATCGCGAAGCGCAGGCCTTCATCCATCGCAATCGGCGAGATCAGCTCGACATTCATCGAGATGTTGTCGCCCGGCATCACCATCTCCGTGCCCTCGGGCAGGGTCACCACACCCGTCACATCCGTCGTCCGAAAATAGAACTGCGGACGATAGTTCGTGAAGAACGGCGTATGACGGCCTCCCTCTTCCTTCGTCAGGATATAGGCCTCGGCCTTGAACTGGGTGTGCGGCGTGATCGACCCCGGAGCCGCCAGAACCTGGCCGCGCTCCACATCCTCACGGCCAACACCGCGCAGAAGGGCGCCGATATTGTCGCCCGCCTCGCCCTGGTCCAGAAGCTTCCGGAACATCTCGACGCCCGTGCAGGTCGTCTTCGCCGTGTCCTTCAGCCCGACAATCTCGATTTCGTCGCCGACCTTGATCACGCCGCGCTCGACACGGCCCGTCACCACCGTGCCCCGGCCCGAAATCGAGAACACGTCCTCGATCGGCATCAGGAACGGACGGTCCTTGGGACGCTCCGGCTGCGGAATGTATCTGTCGACCTCTTCCATAAGCTTCAGGATCGACTGGGTCCCGATCTCGCTCGTGTCGCCTTCCAGCGCCTTCAGCGCCGAGCCGGCCACAATCGGAATCTCGTCGCCCGGGAACTCATACGAGCTCAGAAGCTCGCGAACCTCGAGCTCGACAAGCTCCAGAAGCTCCGGATCGTCGACCTGATCCACCTTGTTCAGATAAACCACAATCGCCGGAACGCCGACCTGGCGGGCCAGAAGAATGTGCTCGCGGGTCTGCGGCATCGGGCCGTCGGCCGCCGATACCACCAGAATCGCGCCGTCCATCTGCGCCGCGCCCGTGATCATGTTCTTCACATAATCCGCGTGGCCCGGGCAGTCGACATGCGCATAGTGACGGTTCGCCGTCTGATATTCCACATGCGACGTCGAAATCGTAATGCCCCGCGCCTTCTCCTCAGGCGCCTTGTCAATCTGGTCATACGCCGTGAACGTCGCCCCACCAGCTTCCGCCAAAACCTTCGTAATCGCCGCCGTCAACGTCGTCTTGCCGTGATCAACGTGACCAATCGTCCCGATGTTGCAGTGCGGCTTACTCCGGTCAAACTTCTCCTTCGCCATCGCTCAGTCCTCACATTGATTGCGTTACGAAAAATCGACGCGGCATGTGACGGAAACGGACGGTTGATCGGGTCTTGGACGGAAGTGGAGCGGGTGATGGGAATCGAACCCACGTAACCAGCTTGGAAGGCTGGGGCTCTACCATTGAGCTACACCCGCATGAACGAGACCTGCACGATGCGGCCCTGCGCCGTTGCACGAGAACTGTGAATCAGCCGGGCCACCCTATCCATATCCGTTACTGTTCGCGCGGCGATTTATTGCGCCGTTCTCGAGAGCTTAACCGACCCCCGTGCCGGTGGTGGAGGGGGTAGGATTCGAACCTACGTAGACTAATGTCGGCAGATTTACAGTCTGCTGCCTTTAACCACTCGGCCACCCCTCCTCAGGCATCCAGCCCGGATGTCGGCTGGCCCGCACTATGGTGTTTCGCCGTATGTTGTCAACTTGAAAACTTAAGATCGTCTTGATCCGCCAGCACGTTACCGTCGAGCACGCTTGTTTGGGCGCCGCCGACCCAATATATGTGCGCGGATGAGCCGCCGCAAACACACCCGTTCCGCCAAGCCGCCGCATCCGGCGCAGCAACGGCACGACCCTGCCCAGGGGCGGAAAAACCGCGGGCCGGAAAGACCTTCCGGTGAGGGCGGCCAGCGGCTTTATGGTCTTCATGCGGTGGCGGCGGCCCTGCGCAACCCGCGCCGGCACATAAAGCATCTCTGGCTCACCGATTCCGGCGAAAAAGCGCTGACTGACATGCCGGAGGTCGCGGCCGCGATCACGGAAATCCCGACCACGAGAATGACCCCGGGCGATCTGGCCCGGCTGCTGCCCGAAGGCGCGGTCCATCAAGGAGCCGGTATCCTCACCGGGCCCCTGCCCGATCTCGGACTGGAGGACGTTGTCGAGACGGAGCCCGGACCGGATATCCGCCGCCGCACCATCGTCGTCCTGGATCAGGTGTCGGATCCGCGTAATTTCGGCGCGATTCTCCGCTCGGCCGCCGCCTTCGACGCAATCGCCGTGGTAACGACCGACCGGCATTCCGCACCAGTGACCGGCGTTCTCGCCAAGGCCGCGTCGGGCGCGCTGGAAACCGTGCCGATCGTGGCGGTCACCAATCTGGCCCGCGCGCTGGACCAACTGGCCGAGATGGGCTTCTGGCGTATCGGGCTCGATTCCCACGGCGACGTGGCGCTCGGCGACGATCTTCCAGGCAGCGATATCGCGCTGGTACTGGGCGCGGAAGGCGCCGGCCTGCGCCGCCTGACGCGGGAACGCTGCGATCTGATCGCCCGACTGCCGATTTCCGGCAAGGTCGAAAGCCTCAATGTCTCGGCCGCCGCGTCGGTCGCCCTCTATGAGTTGAGCCGCGAGCGCTAACCCTCGGATCGATCTTTCGATTGATTCAGGACCCAAGCGAAAATACGATGCGCCCGACCGCGATGAGGCCACACCGCCCCATCCCGAATGAATGCCGGATTAGCTCAGCTGGTAGAGCAACCGCCTTGTAAGCGGTAGGTCGCGGGTTCGACTCCTGCATCCGGCACCATTTCTCCAGACAGCCAGCCCGTTTCCATGCCGGCAGCCCATTCTTGACCGCACTGTAACAATAACGAATGATACGGTCAGCGGAAGCTAACGCGCCGCACAAGAGGGGCTATCATGGAAATCCGCGACGGCGCGGCACCACGTAAAAATCTCGATCCTGTTGGGAAGGCACTCGTCGCCACCCCGCTGCAATCGGTCGACACGACGGCGCCGCATGCGGCCGCCTTCCCGGCTTCCGGCAAGGCACGTTTTATTCCCGGCATCGGCCTTGTCGTCGATGGCGGTGGTTTGGAGTCGTAACGATGAGCGAGTTATTTTCGACGATGGACAATCCGCGGCTGGAATTCGCAATGGAAATCCGGCTGAGCTTTCCGCGGGTTCAGATGATCCCCAATACGCCGATGGGCGGAAACAGGTCGGCTGTCTATGTGGAGGAAGGCACCTTCGAGGGCCCGCGTCTGCGCGGCAAGGCCGTGCCCGGCTCCGGAGGCGACTATGCCTATTTCCGGCCCGACGATGTGGCGGTCTTCGATGCGCGCTACATGCTGGAAGAGGACGACGGCACGCTGATTCTGCTCAACAACAAGGGCTTCCTGTGGGGCCGCAAGCCGGACACGATGCAGAAGCTGCGCGACTGGGCGTTCAATGACGGTCCGCCGGTCGCCCATGAGGAATACTATCTGCGCGGAAATCCGACCTTCGAGACCAGCGTCGGCAAGCATGACTGGCTGACCAAGCATGTCTTTGTCGGGGTCGGCGAGCGGCGGCCGGACGGCAATCGCCTGCGCTATTACGCGCTCGTGTAGTTTATCCAGGACACGAAAGGGACTTCCATGGCGGACATACCCCTCCCTCCCGGCCTTACCATGGCGGGCTTGAAGGCCGCGCGCCGCAGCTTCGAAGCGGCAGTAGGCGCGGAAAACGCGTTTTTCACCGATCTCGACCGGCATACCTATGCCGACAAATTCGCGATCGACGTTTCGCATCATCGGCCGCTCGGCGGTATCGCGCCGTCAAGCGCCGAGGAGGTGCAGGCCATCGTCAAGGTCGCGGCCGAACACAAGGTGCCGCTCTGGCCGATCAGCCGAGGCAAGAATTTCGGCTATGGCGGTTCGGCGCCGGAACTCTCGGGCTCGGTCGTTCTCGATCTCTCGCGCATGAAGCGCATCGAGCTGGACGAGGAAAACGGCACGGTGCTCGTGGAACCGGGCGTCGGCTTCTATGATCTTTACGACTATCTCAAGGCGAACAGGATCCCGCTCTGGCTCTCTACGCCGGCCAATAGCTGGGGCTCGGTCGCCGGCAACGCGCTCGACCGCGGCATCGGCTATACGCCCTACGGGCAGAACACGGCGAATATATGCGGCATGGAAGTCGTGTTGGCGGACGGCGATATCGTCCGCACGGGCATGGGCGCGATGGCGAACGCGCCGACCTGGCAGCTCTACCGCTATGGCTTCGGGCCGGCCTGGGACCAGCTTTTCGTGCAGTCCAATTTCGGCGTCGTGACCAAGGTCGGCATGTGGCTGATGTCGGAGCCGGAAGTCGTGATGGGCATGGATGTCGAATTCGACAAGCCCGAGGATCTCGGACCGCTTGTCGATACGATCGGGCCGCTGCGCCGTGAGGGCCTGCTGCAGCAGTCGCCCAGCATCGGCAACTGGCTGCGCGCGGCCGCGCTGCTCACAACCCGGGATCAATGGACCGACAAGCCTGGCGCGCTGTCCGACGATGTCATCACCGCTATTCGCAAGAAATTTCATGTCGGCTGGTGGGGCGTCGGCCTGCGTTTCTACGGCCGGGAAGCCGTGGCCAAACCGGCTTACGAAATCGTCGAGAAGGCGCTGAAGGACCTGAAGCCCTTGAGCTACAAGCCGGCGGAATGGCATCGCGGCGAGCCGATACCGGATTCGCCCTGGATGGGCGTCCCGACCACCTTCCCGCTGGAAAACGCGGGCTGGCACGGCGGGCGCGGCGGTCATGTCGGCTTTTCGCCGGTGCTGCCGCAATCGGGCAAGCTGGCGCTGGAGCAATTCCACCGAACCTATTCGCGGTACAAGGAATTTGGCATGGACTATCAGGCCAGCTTCGCCTTCGGCGAGCGCCACATAATCAACGTCAACGAGGTGTTGCTGGATCTGGACAACCCGGAAATGCTGAAGAAGGTCGATCCGTTCGTGCGCACCCTGATCGCCGACGCGCATGAAAATGGTTACGGCGAATACCGCACCCATCTGGATTTCATGGATGCGGTCGCCGACACCTATGACTTCAACAACCAGGCCCTCCGCCGGCTCAACGAGCGCGTCAAGGATGCACTGGACCCGCACGGCATCATCGCGCCGGGCAAGAGCGGCATCTGGCCCGGCGTCTACAAGAAGGAGCGCGGCAAATGAGAATCCGATCGGTAGTTCTGCCCGCGCTGCTCGCCATGCCTTTGCTGGGCGCGCCCGCGGTCGCCAAGATGATGAAGGGTGACGTCACCGCCAATCTCGCCACCCAGTCGCTCGACGGCAAGGCGCTGTTCCACGAGAAATGCGCCATGTGCCATGAGCCGAACGGTATGGGGACGGCGCTTCTCGCACGGCGCACCAAGCCGGCGGAACTGACCAAGCGCACGGACCTGACCAAGGATTTCGTGATCCAGGTGGCGCGGACGGGGCTCGGCAATATGCCGGCGATTTCGCGCGGCGAGGTGAGCGACCCGCAGCTCGAGGCGATCGCCGCCTACCTGCACAAAGCGCCGGAGGCGAAGAAATGACGGCTTTCACTCAATTGCCGCGCCGGAGCTTTCTCGGTCTGGCGCTGGGGATCTCGGGCGGGGTGGTCGCGGGCGCGATGCCGGCAATGGCCGCGCTCACGGGCAAACGGCCGGTTCTGGTCTATGACGACGCCGCACCGGCGGCCCGGCGCTTTGCCGCCACGTCCTACAAGGATTTCGCTCAGATCCGCGCGATCAAGGGGGACAGGATACGCTTTACCCGCGCGCTGGTCGCCGAACGCCCGGACGTCGTCACCGGCGTCACCCGTTATCCCGATTTCCTGATGATCACGGGCACCGCGGAAGAAACGGGTTATCGCGTTATCGCGCAGACCCGCCGGCAGGGCGGCCGACCCGCCCTGATCGCCTGGACGATGCGCCGCCGTTAGGCCTGATCGCGGCGGATCACGAGGGACTCGGGCCGTTTGCGCGGAACCCAGTGACCGCGGCCGGGGAAGTTCTTCAGCACCTCGCCGTCCCACAGGCGTATGGTGCGGCGGCGAAAACGCCATTTGCCGTCGGCGCATTTCTCAGCGAGATCGTCATACCAGCCGGTAAAGCGCAGCAGATAGGGCGGTTCGCCCTCGCATTCCGTGACAAAGGCGAATGCCCGTATTTTTACGGTTCCGTCCTCTTGAGGACGATACTGGACCTGCGTGACGTGATGCTGGCGGCCAGGGAAGCCAGGCGCGTTGAAATAGTGCTTGGCGAGGCCGCGAATCCCGTCGTGACCTTCCCATATGTCGGGATCCTCGAAGACTTCCTCCACCATCTTGGCATCTTCGGTGAAGCAGGCGACGAGGCCTTCGACATCGCCCGTGTCCAAAGCCCAGCTATAGTCGGCGATCAGATCCTGAAGCGCCAGGCGGTCCTCAACAGATAGTGCGGTCACAGTAAGCCCTCCCAATGTCTTATTGCGGCTACCGTAACAGGTGTTATTCTCGCCGACAATCGGGCGGCATGGCGCGCTGACGCGATTTAGGCTCACTGGATTGACGCGCAAGAGCCGTTGCCCGAGAGCGGCTGTTAAGGGAATCCGAGAGGGAGATTGAAGGCATGATCATCGTGACAGGCTCGTCGGGCGCTTTCGGACGCGCCGCCGCCGAGCGGCTGCTGGAACGCGTGCCGCCGGAGACTTTGATTTTGACCAGCCGCACGCCGGAAAAGCTTGCCGATCTAGCCGCACGCGGCGCCCAGATACGCGCCGCCGATTTCGACGACCCCGACAGTCTTGAACATGCGTTCGCCGGCGGCACGAAAATGCTGCTGATCAGCACCGCCCGTGTCGGTACCCGCGTTGGCCAGCACGCCAATGCGATCGACGCGGCGGTAAAGGCCGGCGTGCGCCACATCGCCTACACCTCGGTGCTGGGCGCGGCCGAACCCGACAATCCCGCCCTCGTCAAGCTCGACCATCGCGCGACGGAGGAACTCCTGGAAAAATCCGGCACCGCCTGGACCTTCCTGCGCGACAGCCAGTATGCCGAAGCCATCGCCGGCGCGATGGTGCCCGGCGCACTGGCGGCCGGCCGGATTCCCGACAATGCTCGGGAGGGGCGGGTCGCCTTCGTGGCGCGGGATGATTGCGTGGCCTGCGCGACCGAGGTGCTGCTGGGCGCCAAACATGAGAACCGGGCCTATGACATCACGGGCCCCGAGTTACTGACGATCGCGCAGGCGTTGGCCATGGCCAGCGAGATCGCCGGCAAGCCGATCATCGTGGAACCGACGGATGACGAAGGAATGTTCGCCCATTTCGATTCGCTGGGCATTCCGCGAAAGGCGTCGGATATCGTCCCCGCAGGCCCGATCCCGTGGTCGAGCGAGGACATGGTGACCTTCGGCCAGTCGATCCGCGAGGGCTATTTCGACAGACTGACGAGGCATGTCGAGGAGATTACAGGACGGCCGCCGAAGCCGTTACGCGAGGTCATGCTGGCGCATCGCCATTTGTGGCCGCAATGAGCCGGCGGCCGCTCGGGCGTCAGCGTGCGTCTTTGGGCGCCAGGTCGGGGTAGTTGTCGCCATCTTCGGCGATTCTCTTGAGAAGGAGGTCCGGACCCGCCTCGAGTGAGATCCCCTTGCGCCGGCCGGCGAGCCACCGCACGGTGCCCGCGAAACTGCCGACCGAGGGAATGAAGAGCACCAGCTCGTCGCCGATCGCCACGTCCGCGTCGCTTTCGATCTGCACACCGGCCAGCGAAACGTCGAGTATCACGCAGGAGACCGACGTATCGTCCTCGAGCGTAACGAGGCCGGCCCAGTCGACCAGCATGCGCTCGTCGGTGCGCCGATTACTCGAAGTCTGAATTGTTCGTTTCTCAGTCTGCTTTCGCATGGGTTCGATCCTTACCACATGACCTTACAACGAAGTGTTAAGAAGTCGCCGCGCGGGCGGGTTTAGAGTGGCTTTGGGCCTGCGGCTGCAGCGCATTCGTCAGATTCATCAGCGGATGGCCGAAGAAGAAGCCCTGCGCATAATCCGCCCCCAACTCCCTCAGCAAATTCGCCTGGCCTTCGGTCTCGACATGTTCGGCGATCGTCTTGGTCCCCAGACCGCGGCACAGCGTGACCATCGCGTGAAGAAAGGCGCGGAGTTCCTGGTCGTCTTCCGCGCCCCGGACATAGGCGCCGTCGATCTTCACGAAATCGACCTCGATATTCTTGAGATACTGAAAGCCGGATGCGCCCGCGCCGAAGTCGTCGAGGCAGATCTTGAAACCGGCGTCCCGGATGTCCTTCGCCGCCTCGCCAAGACGGGACAAATCGCCAACCTGGGCCGATTCCGTAACTTCAATCAGGAGGTGATCGGCCAGTTTGCTATGACGGGACAGATGTTCCATCAGCGACCGTCGAAAGTCCGACGCCGTCAAGGAGCGCGCCGACAGGTTCACTGCGATATGCGGCTTGTCTTTCTTGTCACTCCAGTGATTGAGCGCGTTCGTGACGTTCGTCAGCATCATCATGTCGAATTCGCCGATCAGGCCGACCTCCTCGGCGAAGGTGATCAACTCGAAAGGAGATCCGCTCCGCGTGTCGAACCGCACCAGCGCCTCGACATGGTGAATATCGCCCGTGGTGAGGGACACGATGGGCTGATAGGCCGTATTGAAGCGCCGTTCCTTGAGCAGTCGGCGCAGATTTGCGATGCGTTCGCGAAGATCGTCGAAGTTCTCGGAAAACTCCTGCGACAGTGATGTGAGATCGACGTCGGTCCGCGTATCCCCAAACTTGCGCACGCTGTAGACCAACGCCCTCACGGCGTCGTTCTTCGACCCCGCGTCGGCATCGGCGACATCCAGCGTGGCGGACTCGAAGGTCTCGCCTGTCAGACTGGCGAGCCGGTTCATGAGCCCATCGGCGGAGCCCTCGTCCTTTTCGTGAACAATGGCGAAACGTCCCGCCCCGAATTCGGCCGCCGACTGGCCACCCAGCGACAAGGCGGCAAGTTGACGCGTAAAGAAATCCCGGTCCTTGAGCCGATCCTCGTTCGCGAGTTTGACAAGACTGATCATCACCGAGCTGGCGTCGGACCCGTCGGCGATCAAAGAGGGCAGTCGGTTCAGGAAGGTGTCTCCATCGGACAGCGGCGGGGTGGCCTTCACCGTCATGCCCTCGAGCCGGCTCATGGCGATGCCTACAATCTGAATCGAATTCGCGCCGGGGAGCTGAGACAGAAACAAACCGACAAGGCGCCGGCTCTCGGGCACGGCGCCA
The DNA here is from genome assembly GCA_963821875.1 of uncultured Alphaproteobacteria bacterium. Lineage (GTDB taxonomy): Bacteria > Pseudomonadota > Alphaproteobacteria > CAVTAV01 > CAVTAV01 > CAVTAV01. The sequence continues at coordinate 1,768,214 of CAWGFE010000002.1, read as the reverse complement.
ATATGAACGGAAATCGGGCCAATTCGCTGATTGGCGCCGAGAAGCTTGAGGGTGGAGGTCAGAAGCTCGAAATCGGGGCGGTCGACATAGGCCGACAGGGACGGGCGTCTGGCCTGCTCGATCTTGTCCATATCGAGCCATTTGAGCGCACCGTCGGCATACGTGATCATGAGATCCCTGTCGATCTCGAGAAACACATCTCCCACGCAAAACGCGTAATTTACGAAACGGTGTTCCTTGTCCACCACCGTAACATCCTCGAACGCATCACTAGTTGAAATAATTTATGACGAATTCGTTTAGAGAAACTCAATAGCCCGTTATTTTTTGCATCTTTTGTTTATGTGATGCGGCCTATGACAAGCCTTAGGCTGCACAAAGCTTTAAGAGCCGGGCCGACTCGTGATATCGGAAGATCAGCACAATTCCTCGCGACGCCCAGCGGCGAGGCGCCCAAAAACAGCCACCCGTCGAGACGATTCAGCGCTGGTTTCTGAATCGCGTTTGTATTTTGTATAGTGACCCGTCGCTACCGACCTCAGGAAACGCAACAGAACAATGACAGCCAAAATTATAGACGGACGCAAAATCGCGCAGATGTGCCGGTCTGAAATCGCCGAGCGCGTCAACGAACTTTTCAAGGAAACAGGCGTCCGGCCGGGACTTACCGTCATCATCGTCGGCAACAACCCCGCCTCTGCGCTTTACGTGCGCAACAAGATCCGGGCCTGCGAGCAGGTCGGCATCTCCTCGGAAGTCCTCAAATTCCCCGAAGACGTGCCGGAAGCTGACGTCCTCGATTGCATCCAGGAACTGAACGAAAACCCGAAGGTTCACGGCATCCTCGTCCAGCTTCCGATCCCCAAGACCATCTCCACCTTCAAAATCCTGGAGACGATCTCGGCGGATAAGGATGTCGACGGGTTTCACATGTACAATGTCGGCGGACTGGTGATCGGCAACACGGTCTTCCCGCCCTGCACGCCATACGGCGTCCAGAAGATCCTCGAATATGAAGGCATTGATCTCGAAGGCAAGAACGTAACGGTCGTGGGCGCCAGCAACATCGTCGGCAAGCCCATGGCGCTCATGCTCATGCAGCGCGAAGCGACGGTCGCGATCTGCCACGCCAAAACGCGGGATCTCGCGCAATACACTATTCTGGCCGATGTGCTGGTGGTTGCGGCCGGAAAACCCAACCTGATCGTGCCTCAGATGGTGCGCACCGGCGCGGTGGTCATCGATGTCGGCATCAACAAGCTGCCGGATGGGCGGCTCGTGGGCGATGTCGATTTCGAAGGGGTGAAGGAAAAAGCGTCCTATATCACGCCGGTTCCGGGCGGCGTGGGCCCGATGACGGTGACTATGCTGCTCTACAACACAATCGCCGCGGCGGAGCGGAGCGTCGGAAGGACGCCCTCGACCGGATCGCTTTTGAACGTGAGCGCGGTGTAACCGCTCAAGGCCGGTTGGGCGGGACGACGAAGCCCCGCCCGAAAATCGCTTTTACTGCTGCTTTCTGTATTTGTCGTGGCAGGCGCCGCAGGCCTTGCCGACATTGGCGATTGCCCGAATGGTCATGCCCTTGTCGCCGCTGGCGGCGGTCATGGCCAGCGCCTTGGCCTCATCGACAAGATGCATGGCCTTCTTGTCGAAATCATCCTTGTTGTCCCAGATCAGCGGCAGCGCCTCGGTATCCACGTTGAACTTCCGAGTGTCGGGCTTGAAAGCGTCCGGGATCATGGAAGCCAGCGTCTCGATGCGCTCGGCGTTCTGCTTGATGACGTCGGCGTTGAACGGAATGCGCCGGCGCAGCATCGCCGCCATCGGATCCATGTTCCAGCCCTGCAGCTTGAAGATCGACTGGCGAATATCGACCTCGTTTTTGGCTTGATCCTGCGGAGTTGGGGCGGACTCAGCCGCAATAGCGCCGGCAATGCCGGCAACACTGAGGAAACCCACAACCGCGAAAAAAGCCGCGGTCGCCCACCCTTTTCCAGCAAAACGTTTCATATTTTTAACTCCACGAGGAATGATTGATCGGTGCAACGATTCTTATCAGTCTAGCAGACGAATAGCGCGACACTGAACGCCTGTTTGACCTTTTGACTCGAAAGTTGGCGGGATTCAAGTCGTTGGCCGCAGGGAATCGCCCGGGACAGATCGGCCGAATCCGCCCTTCTCGACCATAGCCACAAAAATGTCATGATTGGGCCGATCTTTCGCCTTTCCAGCCCGCTAAACGGGTTATGAAGTGCGGCGGATCGCCGTGCATAACAGGGCCGTCAACATGAGGAACGTTATCGCCGCGGCGTTGGTCGCAGCGGTTCTACAGAGCTTAATCTGGACCTTTCTGCATGAAACGAGCACGCCACCGGACGTCTTCGGGCGGATAAACTCGGTCTCTTATACCCCGACGGACCTGCGGGACCCGAACAAGGTTCCCTCCAACCAGCTCATCAACAAGATCCGTAGTGATCTGGCCCTGCTGAGCCAGCACGCGCGGGCGATCCGTCTTTATTCCTCCGTCGGCGTTTACGGCATGATCCCTGAGATCGCGCGCAAGGACGGCCTGTCCGTCACGGCCGGCGCCTGGATCAACAAGTGGGACAAGGCGAACCGCAAGGAAATCGACGCGCTCGTCAATGTGGCGAACAACAACACCAACGTCACCTCGGCGATCGTCGGTAACGAAACGATCCTGCGTAAGGATCAGACGGTTCCGGAACTGATCGCCAAGCTGGACGAGGTCCGCCGCCGTGTCGATGTGCCGGTGAGCACCGGCGAGACCTGGGACACCTGGATCGCTCATCCCGAACTCGCAAAGCATGTCGACTTTATCGCGGCCCATATCCTGCCCTACTGGGAAGGCATTCCCTCGCAGGCCGCCGTCGGCCACGCGATCAACCGTTATGAAGCGCTCGAAAAGGCGTTCCCCGGCAAGCGCATCGTGATCGCCGAATTTGGCTGGCCGAGTCATGGCTACAACAAGCTGACGGCCGAGCCCGGCCTCGTCGCCGAAGCCAAGACGATCCGAGCCTTCGTCAAAGCCGCGCGCGTGCACCAGATCTCCTACAATGTGATCGAAGCCTTCGATCAACCCTGGAAGAGCAACGAAGGCAGCGTCGGCGCCTATTGGGGTCTTTACGACTCGCACCGCAATCCGAAATTCCCGATGGTCGGCATGGTCGAAACACCGCACAAAGACCGCGGCATGGTGCTGGCCCTCGCGCTCGGCGCGCTGATCACCGTCGCCGCCCTCGCCCGCCGTAAACCGCTCTTCGGTCAGGCGCTGGCCTTCTCGTTTGCGGCAAACGCGCTGGCCGCCGGTGTCAGCCTGGCCGCGCTCTATCCGGTCGAGAATTATCTGAACACGGGCTCGGCTTTCGCCTGGGCCATCGGCATCATGTTGATGATCCCGCTGACCGTGATGACACTGGTGAAGGTCGAGGAAGTCGCCGCCGTCACGCTCGGCCGCGGCCCGCGGCGGCTGATCCAGATTGCCCGCGACCAGCAGAACGAATCCGGACATACGCCCAAAGTCTCGCTCCATATTGCGGCCTACAAAGAATCGCCGGAGATGCTGATCCAGACACTGAACAGCGTCGCGGGACTGAACTATCCGAATTTCGAGGTGCTGGTGATCATCAACAACACCCCGGAAGAGCACTATTGGAAACCGATCGAAGCCCATTGCGAGGCGCTGGGTGAACGCTTCAAATTCCTCAATTTCCAGAAGGTCTCGGGCTTCAAGGCCGGCGCGCTCAACATGGCCCTGCCCTATATGGCGAAGGATGCCGAGATCATCGCCACGCTGGACGCCGACTATGTCGTGGAGCCCAACTGGCTCGCGGATCTGGTGCCCCTATTCGCGGATGAGAAACTCGCGATCGTGCAGGCCCCGCAGGACCACCGCGACGGCGAAAGCTCGACCTTCAAGTCGTTCCTCAACAGCGAGTATTCGGGCTTCTTCGATATCGGCATGGTCCAGCGCAACGAGGACGACGCGATCGTTGCGCACGGCACCATGCTGCTGATGCGCCGCTCGGCTTTCGAGGAAGTCGGCGGCTGGCAGACCGACACGATCACCGAGGACACTGAGCTCGGCCTGCGCCTGTTCGAGGCCGGTTATTCGGCGCAATACACCAACCGGCGCTACGGCTACGGCCTGCTGCCGGACAATTACCGTGCCTTCAAAACTCAGCGGAACCGCTGGGCTTACGGCGCAACCCAGATCATCCGCAAGCATTGGCGTGAAATGCTGCCCGGCGCGAAGAACCTGCGTCGCGAGCAGAAACGTCAGTTCGTGCTCGGCTGGAGCTACTGGTTCGCCGACGCGCTGGGCGTGCTGGCCGCGATCATGAACCTGCTCTGCGTGCCGCTGATCTTCACCGACAAGGTGATGATCCCCACGCTTCCGTTCACGCTCCCGATCCTCGTGGCGTTCGGCGTGAACATCCTTCATTGCGGCATTCTCTATGTCGCGCGCGTCAAGGCGCCGATCAAGCATATCGCCGGCGCGGCGTTGGCCGCCTCCAGCCTGCAATGGACTGTCGCCGTCGCGATGGCGCGCGGTTTCGTGAAAGTAAACCTGCCGTTCCTGCGCACCGAAAAAGGCGGCATCGGCGGCGCCGGGCGCAACCCGGTCGTGGCGGAGTCGATCCTCGGCCTTCTGCTGCTCGCCGGCGCCGCGCTGCTCTATCATCACAACACCGGCAAGGTCTCGGTGATGACGGTGTTCGCGGTAACGCTGCTGACCCAGAGCATCCCGTTCGTCGCGGCGGTGGTCATGTACGCCCTCGAAGGCATGAAGGTGATCCGCCTGCCGAGCCTCGGCGGTTTCATCCCGCTGGCCCCGCGCAAACGCCTGCAGGAAGTCAAAGTCCAAACGGCCCACCACCGCGCAGACGAACAATAGACAAACAAAAAGCGCCGGGCGACCTATCGGGTCACCCGGCGCCTTGTTTTCTCCCGCCGATCAGCGAGCCTTCTTGGACTTAGCCTTGGGCTTCGCTTTCGAGGCGGCGGCCTTTGCCGGAGCCTTTTTCGCTTTCGCCGCCGGCTTGGCCTTGGCCGTCTTCTTCAGCAGCGACTTGTCGTAAAGCGTCGTATCCTGGCCCGGAGGTGCGTTCTTCACAGCGGCTTCGAGCGAGAACTCCTCGCGCCATTCCTGCGGCGGACGGATCGCCTGATCGGAGCCGACCTGATCGAGGCCCCAGAAGATCTCGAGCTGATGGTTGTCCGGATCGCTGAATTCGACAGCAACCTGGCAACCGGCGCGGCGGCGGCCGTCAAATCCGATCGGCACCTTGTGCTTCTTCAGAAACTCGCGCGCCCGGAAGACCTCGTCGAGGCTGGAAACCTCGAAAGCCATATGGTGAAGTTCCTCATTGGGAACCGGCGACTTCGCGCCGCCGACCAGAGCCACGCCGTGGTGATCATTATTGCAGCGCATGAAGACCATGCCGCCCGGCACCATGGTATCGGGATAGACATCGGAAATCCGGAATCCCAGAACCTTGGTATAAAAATTCACCGACCGTTTCAGGTTGCTGACCCGCAGTACCACATGGCCGATCTTATTAATGTTGAATGGAATGTCTTTCCCGGGTTTGGTATTGCGGATCGTTTCCGCTTCCGGCGTCTTCATCCCTTCGTAATCGACAACACCTCTTGGCATACGCTCTCATTTCCTCTGTAACTGCGTTCCTCAAGTCGACGGCACAATACTACAAAATGTGAATTACGATAGTCATTGGTCTTGCTGTCATCGAAAAACAGGTACTTCCTATACCATGATGCTTTTGCGGCGATCTACGAGTTCCCTTCCATTCTGACATGACAAATTCGTCCGATAACAATAAAGGCTCCTCCGGCCGCAGCGTCTTTCAATACCGCGACTACCGGCTTCTCTGGGTGTCACGTCTGATCGCCGGCCTGTCCAATCAGATGCAACTCGTCGCCGTCGGCTGGCTGGTCTACGACATCACCCATGATCCGCTCGCCCTCGGGCTGATCGGGCTGATCGCCTTCTTGCCGTGGGTCGCCCTCGTGCTCGTCACCGGTCAGGTCGCCGACCGATTCGACCGCCGGCTGATTCTGGTCTTCACCTATATCGTCTCAAGCGCCGTTTCCTTCGGGTTGTTCCTCTATGCGCTCGGCGGTCCGACGAAGGTCTGGCCGATCTATTGTTTCGTGCTGGTGCTCGGCGTGACCCGCGCTTTCGCTATGCCGACGACCTCCGCCCTCATGCCCAATCTCGTGCCGAAGAAGGATCTCGGCCACGCCATCGCCTGGAGTTCGTCGGCTTATCAGGTCGCGACGATTGTCGGCCCGGCCCTCGGTGGTGTTCTGTATATCTGGGGTCCGGCCCTCGTCTTCGCGCTCTCCTCCGCCGGAATCGCGTTGACCGCCGTCATCCTGTTCCAGATCCGCCCGCGTCCGGTGCAGGGCCGTCCGGAACGGATGACCTGGACCAATGTTCTGGCCGGCATCGTCTATATCCGCTCCAAACCCGTGATCTTCGGGGCGGTGACACTGGATATGGTCGCCGTATTGCTCGGCGGCGCCGAAGCGCTGCTCCCGGTTTACGCCCGAGATATCCTGGCCATCGGCCCTCTGGGCCTCGGCATCATGCGCAGCATGCCGGCGGCGGGCGCGGTCTGCATGGCCGTGTTTCTCGCCAAAAAGGCGATCAAGTCCCGAGTCGGGCTTCAGATGTTCGTGGCCGTCGCCATTTTCGGTGTGGCGACGATCGCGTTCGGCCTGTCCAAGAATCTCTATTTCTCGCTCGGCTGCCTCTTCGTCCTCGGCGCGGCCGACATGATCAGCGTCTATGTCCGCCAGACCCTGGTACAAATCGAAACGCCGGACGCAATGCGCGGCAGGGTGGCGGCGATGAACTCGCTCTTTATCGGAACCTCCAATCAACTGGGCGAATTCGAATCCGGCACCGTAGCGCGGCTGATCGGCACGATTCCCTGCGTCGTGGTCGGCGGCATCGGCACCCTCATGGTATCCGGCCTCTGGGCCCGGTGGTTCCCCGAATTGCGCCGGCGGGACACGCTTGTTCCGGAACACGACGACACACGGGAATGATCACCCGGCCGGTCCGTGCGCTGAACACCCGCGACCGTGTTCGGGCGTTATAAAGTTCTTGGAAAAGGGTTTTTCACGGCCTACGATTGCGTCATCTAAGCCATCTACGGGATGAAATAAGCCTTCGGATCGGTATTTCCGTGGGGGAGCGAAAGCCGGAGATGACGACCCAGGACCAAGACTTCCAACCTGAGAAAGTCGCCGTCTTTTCGGGCAACTATAATTGCTGCACCGATGGCCATTCACGGACCATAAATCGGCTGGTCGCCTTCCTCGAATCCCACGGCACCGAGGTCATGGTGTTCTCGCCCAGGACGCCCAATCCAACTCCGACACTCGGCGGAATACTTGTACCCATCCCGTCCATGCCGATTCCGGGACGCTCGGAATATCGGCTCGCCTGCGGACTGACACGGTCCGCGCGCCGGCGGCTCAAGATCTTCCGGCCCGATCTCATTCACGTTTCGACGCCGGACCTTCTCGGCTATTCGGCACTGCGCTTCGCCGCTCAGAACGGCATTCCCGCCGTATCATCGTTTCACACCCGCTTCGACACCTATTTCCGCTATTACGGCGTGCGCGCCTTCGAAGAATGGTGCCGCCGGTATTTCCGGCACTTTTACGCGCGATGCGAGCACGTATACGTGCCGTCGCCATCGATGAAGGACGTCCTCTCGAAAGCTCGTATCGGGCGCGACATCCGGATCTGGAGCCGGGGCATCAATCGCGAGCTGTTCTCGCCGAACAAGCGGGATCTCGAATGGCGGCGCAAAATCGGCATTGCCGACGACGAGGTCGTCATCATCTTCGTCGGCCGGCTGGTCAAGGAAAAGGCGATCGATGTCGTCGCCGATCTGCATGACGAGTTGAAACGGCGCGGCGCACCGCACCGATTTCTGATCGTCGGCGACGGGCCGGCGCGGGCGCAATTCGAAGAGTGTCTGCCCGACGGCATTTTCGTCGGGTTTCAGAGCGGCCCGAATCTGGCGCGGGCCTATGCTTCCGCCGATATCTTCTTCAATCCGAGCGTGACGGAAACCTTCGGCAATGTGACGCTGGAAGCGATGGCATCGGGCCTGCCGTCGGTCTGCCTCCGCGCGACGGGGAGCAGCAATCTCGTAGCCGAGGGCAAGACGGGCTATCTCTCCGAGCCAGGCAACATCGCGGAAACCGCCGACCATACCGAAACCCTGATCGCCGAAGCGCCATTGCGCCACGTGATGTCGGCGGCCGCCCGGGAGCGCAGCGAGACCTATTCCTGGGACGCGGTGATGAGCGAGCTATTGGGTCACTACTGCGATATCATGAAGGCGAAACACGCGCGTCGCGTCTATCGCTATTCTCGCATGCCGGCGACCCAAGCTATCCTCGACTAGCATCTGCCCGATCTATTTCTGATCCATCGTGTCCCACGCCCGCTGCAGGATGTAGGCGTGAATGGCCTGCACGTCGTCCCGCTTCAGAACGTCGCCGAAGGGCGCCATGCCATACCGCGCGAGGGTCCCGTTCAGCACGATACTATTGAACGCCTGATGCGCTTCGTGCCGGAGATGGCGGAGATCGGGGATCATACCGCCGGAAATCGCGCCGCTGCCATGACAATTGGCGCAATACTGATTGTACAACACCCCGCCCTTGGCCACTTCTTCCTTCGTCGCGTTCGGTTTCGGCTGCTGAGGAATGGCCGCCGGCGGCCGCATGGGCGGGAGCTTGGCCTTGCCGCCGACCTTGTAGACGAGAATGCGGTTGTAGCCGCTATGAACGGGCGTCAGTCCGCCGCCGATCAACGGCACCGAGCCGCCCCATCCGGCCGCGACGGCTATATATTGCTCGCCATCCGCCATGTAACTGATCGGACCGGCCATCACGCCCGTTTGGGCTTGGGTCTCCCAGAGCTTCTTGCCATCGTCGGCGCGATAGACGATGAAACGGCCGTCCGCCGTGCCCTGCGCGACGATATTGCCGGCCGTGGCAAGCACGCCGCCATTCCACATATCCTTATATTCGACTTTCCAGACCGGCTTGCCGGCGATCGGATCCCACGCATAAAGATAGCCGCGATACGTGATCTGGGCTGCATCCGGCGGTGTCTTCGCATCCGGATTCTGGGCCAGATTCCATTGCATCTTCTTATGCTTCCAGTTCGGGTCGAAACTGTAGGCATAGCCCTGATCCTGCGCGGAGAAATAGACCAGGCCGGAGGTCGGGTCGAACGACATTGACTGCCAGTCATGAGCGCCGAACGGACCGGGCCACACAATGGAAGCTTCCTTGGAGCCGTAGAGCGCGCTCTTGGAGATCGTCGGCCGCCCCGTCTTGGGGTCGATGCCGGTGTTCCAAGTGGTCTTCACGAACGGCGTCGCAGAGATGAACTGACCGTTGGTGCGGTCGAGAACATAGAAGTAGCCGTCCTTCGCCGCCTGCATCAGAACCTTGCGCGGCTTTCCGTCGATCTGCAGGTCGGCGAGGATGATCTGCTGGGCGGCATCGTAGTCCCACTGGTCGGCCGGCACCTCCTGATAGTGCCAGACATATTTGCCGGTATCCGGATTGATCGCGACGATGGAGGTGAGGAACAGATTGTCGCCACCGCCCGGGCTTCTCAGTTTACGCGCCCATTCGTTGCCGTTGCCCGTACCGAAATAGAGCAGGTTCAGCTCCGGATCGTAGGACATGGAGTCCCAAACGGTTCCTCCACCGCCATGCTTCCACCAATCGCCGCCCTTCCAGGTCTTGGCGGCCATCTCCATAGCCTTGTTCTCGAAGGGCTTCGACGGATCGCCGGGCACCGTATAGAACCGCCAGACTTGCTTGCCGGTCTCGGCGTCGTAGGCCGCTATATATCCGCGGACGCCGAATTCGCCGCCGCTCGAGCCAATGATGACCTTGCCGTGGATAATGCGCGGCGCGCCGGTGATCGACAGCGGTTTCTTGGGATCGGTCGTCTGGGTTTCCCAGGCCAGTTTGCCCGTCTTCGCGTCGACCGCGATCAGCCGGCCGTCAAGCGTGCCCTCATAAACCTTGCCCTTCCAGACCGCCGGGCCGCGATTGACCACACCACAGCAGCTGTAGCGGCCCCAGTCGCGCCGAACTTCGGGGTCGTATTTCCAGATCATCTGACCGGTCTTCGCGTCCAGCGCATAAAGCACATTGTAGAAGCCGGTCGTATACATCACGCCGTCCACGACGATCGGCGTTACTTCCAGACCGCGGGCATTCGGAATATCGAAATACCAGGCCAGTCCGAGATTCTTGGCGTTATCGATGGTGATCTGATCGAGCGGGCTGAAATGATCCTCGCCATATGTCCGCCCGTAGGTCATCCAGTTTCCGGGTTCCTGATCCGCCGCCATAATGCGCGCGCCGTCAACCTTTGCCGTCGGCACGATCGACGACGTCTTCTGGGGGCTCTGACCGTTCGAGCAGGCGGCAAGCATAAAAAGGGCGGTAATCAACGCGAGTCGACGCATAAAGTCATCCCCCGGAACATGTTCAATATGGATCGCTGGACCAACGGTGCGCGCGATGGTTCCTAACAGGATTCCAGCGTTGTTGTGAAGCGAGAGCGCACGGTGCCGACATTTTCGATTGTACCGTGGTGCCGCTTTCGATAACAATATTTTACACGATAGACATCGCAGCACCGCAATATTGTCGCGGCGAATAGCTCTTCCCGGACAATGTGTTGAATTCGATTGCAGCAAGATGCCGCAGGGCAGTCGACCGACGCGTTTCCGAGACGCCGCGAACATTTTGCATTAGGCCGGGGGTCACTTAGCTATGAATGATCGGGCGAATTTTGGTCCGAGCGACGACACGCTCAAGGCACTGTATGAGCGCATGCTGCTCATTCGAAAAATGGAAGAGCGGCTGCGCGACGATGCCGCCGCCGGCAATCTGCCGGGCGCCGTTCATCTCTATATCGGGCAGGAAGCGATCGCGACCGGCGTCTGCAATCACCTGACCGACAGCGACATGATCACCAGCACTCATCGCGGCCACGGCCACTTCCTCGCCAAGGGCGGGGAACCGCGCAAGATGATGGCGGAGATCTGGGGCAAGCGCACCGGCATCTGTCAGGGTATGGGCGGCTCCATGCACGTCGCCGACGTCTCCAAGGGCATTCTCGGGGCGAACGGCATCGTCGGCGCGGGCCTCGGCATCGCGACCGGCGCGGGCTATAGCGCAAAACTGAACCAGGACGGCCGTGTGGCCGTCAGCTTCTTCGGCGACGGCGCGGCGAATGAAGGCGCGTTCATGGAATCGCTCAACATCGCGGCGCGCTGGCAATTGCCGGTCGTTTATGTCTGCGAGAACAACACCTATTCGGAACTCACGCCGTCACACACGGTGACGGCCGGCAAGCTGATCGATCGGGCCAAGGCGTTCGGCATGCCGTGCTACGACATCGACGGAAACGATGTCGCCGAGGTGTGGCAGGCGGCGGGCGAAGCGATCGAGCGGGCCCGCAAGGACGGCGGACCGAGCTTCATCGAAGCCCATACCTATCGCTGGCGCGGCCATATCGAAGCCGAGGAGCGCTTTACCGCCGGCCAGAAATACCGCGAGGATTCGGAAGTCGACGAGTGGATCAAGAAGTGCCCGGTCGACCGGCTGAAGCAGCGCCTTCTGTCCGCGGATGCCGCGAATGAAGGTCCGATCAAGGAGATCGAGCAGCGGATTGCGGATACGGTCGAGGAGGCCGCCGCCTTCGCAGCCAAGAGCGAGCCGGCCGATCCGGATCTCGCTTTTAACGTCATGTTCGTCGGTCAGCGGCCGTAAGGGGGCAGGAAAATGGCAAAGAAACGGTATATCCAGGCCGTCAACGAAGCGCTGTTCGAAGAGATGGAGCGCGACGAGAAGGTTATTCTGTTCGGCGAGGACGTCGAAATCAGCATGTTCGGCGACACGCGTGGACTGGTCGACAAATTCGGCCTCAACCGGATCCGCAATACGCCGATCTCCGAGAATGCGCTGGCCGGCATGTCGATCGGCGCCGCCGCCGGCGGGCACCGCGTGATCTTTCACATGATGTTCTCGAACTTCACCTATATGGGCTTCGACGGCATCGCCAATCAGATGGCAAAGCTGCACCTGATGACGGGTGGCCAGATGAAGATGCCCGTGACCGTCATGGCCGGCTACGGGGCGGGCGGCAGCAATGCCTCGCAGCATTCCGACTCGCCGCATCCGCTGTTCATGAATCTGGGTGGCCTCAATGTCGCGGTTCCGGCGACGCCGGGCGATGCGAAGGGCCTGCTGAAGACGGCTATTCGCGGCGACAACCCGACGATCTTCCTGCTGGCCGTCGGCCGTGGCGGCGAGCGTTGGGACGTCCCCGACGGCGACCATACGGTCCCGTTCGGACAGGCGAATATCCTGCGCACGGGGGCGGATGTGACGATCGTCGGCATCGGCACGACGGTTCGGACCGCGCTCGACGCCGCCGACGCTCTTGCTGAGGAAGGCGTCGACGCCGAGGTGCTCGACCCGCGCACGCTGGTTCCGCTGGACGAAGTCGGGATTCTGGAGTCGGTCAAGAAGACCGGCCGCCTGGTGATTGTCGACGAGGCGCGGGACCGCTGCAGCGCCGCGAGCCATATCGCCGCCGTCGTCGCCGATCAGGGCTATGACATGCTCAAGGGCCCGATCAAACGCGTGACGACGCCGAATGTCTTCGTGCCGTATTCGCCGAACGCCGAGGCCGCCGTCCTGCCCAACCCCGACAAGGTCATCGCCGCGGTCAACGCGGTGATGCACAAATAGCTGCGAGGTCTCTTAACACCGATGAAAGTCAATTTGAAGCTCGCCCGCATCGGAATGAACATGCAGGAAGCCACGATCGTGAAGTGGCACAAGCAGCCCGGTGAATCCTTCAAGGACGGCGACGTGATCTATGAATTCGAGACCGAAAAGGTCACCGAGGAAGTGACGGCCACGGCCAGCGGCAAGATGGTGGAAATCCGTGTCCCGGAAGACGAAGACGCCAAGGTCGGCGACGTCGTCTGCGTCGTCGACGTCGAAACATAGGAGGCCTGCCTCGGCTCGACGTCGGCCCGACATATGGACGGAGTGAGGACGATGACCGACTTTCGCGTCCGGAAGACGAGCCATACCGGCATTACCGTTTCCGATATAGACCGCTCGCTCGCGTTCTATCGCGACGTTCTCGGCTTTGACGTCACAGAGAAGAAGAGCCATGGCGGCTCCTTCTTCGAAAGCGTTACGGGCGTGGCCGGCGTTCAGATGGAAATCGCCTATGTAAAGGCGCCCGGGCACGAGATCGAACTGCTGCATTACCTCAATCCACACGGCGCGAACTCGACGCTCAGGCCCTGCGATCCGGGCTTTCTTCACATTGCTTTCATGGTGGAGAATATCGATGGGGTCATAAACGCCGTCGAAAAGGCCGGTTTCAAAGCCATGACGTCACCGGCGCCGACCAAACCGGAGGGCTACCGAGCCGGATGGCGCGCTGTTTATACCCGCGATCCCGACGGGGTGGTGCTCGAATTTATGGAAGCGGCCAAGGACTGAATACGGGCCGGCTGCTCATTGAATATGGAGGACGTCAATCGTGAAAGCCGCGGTTTTCAAAGCGCTGAATACGCCCCTTGTCGTCGAAGACCTGGCAGACCCGACGCCCGCCACTAATGAAGTTGTGGTTCGCGTGGCCCGATGCGGCATTTGCGGCAGCGACCTCCATGCGACGCAAGACTCCGCCTTCCACGTGCCGCAAGGCGCGGTGCTGGGACATGAATATGCCGGAGAGGTCGTCGCGCTCGGCAAGTCGGTTCAAGGCTTTCGGGAAGGTGACCGGGTTACCGTGATGCCGACGCATGGCTGCGGCAAATGCGCGAGCTGCCTTTCCGGCGAACCGGCCTGGTGCAGCAAGCACAAGCTGGATGCCGGCGGCTATGCGCAATTTTCTGTGGCCGAACCGCACCAGTGCCTGCCGCTTCCGAAGACCATCGGCATGGATGACGGCGCTCTCGTGGAGCCGCTCGCGGTCAGTTTGAGGGCCGTGAACCTGTCGCCGATCCGATCGGGCGCAAAAGTTCTCGTCATCGGCGCAGGTCCGATCGGTCTCGGCGCGGTCTATTGGGCAAAACGACTCGGCGCCGGGAAAGTCACGGCGACCGCGTTGACAACTCATCAGGAAGGCATTGCCCGGTCGATGGGCGCGGACGCACTCCTGCCGCCGTCCGAGGATCTGGCAGAGCAGGTGACCCGGTCCCTTGGCGGCCAGCCCGACATCGTCTTCGAATGTGTGGGCAAGCCCGGACTTATCGTGCAAGCGATCGACCATGTCCGGCCGAGGGGCACCGTCGTCGTGGTCGGACTGTGCACCGAGCCGGAAACGATCAATCCGTTCGCGCTCGTTCAAAAAGAGGCCGTGATTCAGCCGTCGGCCTTCTATGGGGTCCGCGAATTCGAAATCGCCATAGAATCGCTGGATTCCGGGCATGTCGAGCCGCACGCGATGATTTCCGACACGGTATCGCTCGCCGACATGCCGCCCGCTTTCGAGGCTCTGAAGAATCGCACGACTCAGTGCAAGGTAATGGTCGATCCCTGGTCCGCCTGACCCGATCTCGTCCCGTAATCCTGTTCCCGGCCCGGCCGTTTGCGCAACCGCAGCGCAGCACGCTATCAGGTCTGATAGCCGTTTCATCAGTTGACTGATCAATATACTGAAAATTGAAACATTGATAATTCAGACTATTCGAATATCGCTCACAAGTACGTGTACATTCCGATTGATCCCTTTTTTTCGAAAAAAAACTGCGCTAGTGGTCGAGCACGCGTAGCCCATAAACCACCGATACTGTGATAATTCTGCAACATCATGTTGCCGAGCTTAATGCGCGTGGTTTTGGACCTGCGCCGCGTCAAGGGGGCCATCAGGGCTTCGTTCACACCTGGGAGGGAACTATGAGAGGTTTATGGAGACCCAGTGCGCTTGCTATCGCGCTGACGGTGCCGTTCGCCATTCAGAGTGCGCCGGTACGGGCAGCAAACGCCAATCCCGACACCAAAACCCCGTCCAACGTCATCGGAGAGGTCTTTATCACCGCGACCAAGCGGACCGAGAATGTCCAGGACGTTCCGATCTCCGTAAGCGCGTTTACCGCCAAGTCTCTCGCGGAAAAGCAAGTCAACACCGTCACGCAGCTCGCCAATCTGACGCCGAACGTGACACTGGACGCGGGCACGCCGTTTTCCGGGTCGAGTTCGGTTCTCGCCGCCTATATCCGCGGCATCGGCCAGAACGACTTCGCCTTCAACTTCGATCCCGGCGTCGGCGTCTATGTCGACGGCGTCTATCTGGCGCGGTCCGTCGGCGCGAATTTGGACCTGCTCGATGTCGACCACATCGAAATTCTGAAGGGCCCTCAGGGTACCCTGTTCGGCCGGAACACGATCGGCGGCGCGATTAGCATCATCACGCGCGATCCGGGCGACGAATTCGCCTACAAGGGCGACGTCACGACCGGCAGTTACAACCGCTTCGACGTGCGCGGGTCGATCGACATGCCGATCTCGGACTCGATCAAGTCGTCGCTGTCCTTCTCGCACAAATATCGCAAGGGATGGCAGAAGCGTATTCCGTTCGATCCGGGCGGCAACACGCTGTGGACGACGGATCCATATACGAGCTTCCCGGCCGCCGGCTATCAGTCATCGCAACGCGAGGGCGGGCACAACGAATACAACGTCCGCGGCAAGGTGAAATTCGATAAGGGCGGGCCGGTAAACCTGACACTGGCCGGCGACTATACGAATGTCGACCAGTCGGCGCAGGCGACTACCCTGCTCCGCACTTACAACCTGCCGGCGGCAGGTGGCGCTCCGGCGAATTTCACCAACACGTATGAAACTTGCATCAGCACGCCGCCATCGGTCCTGAACTCAATTCCGCCCCTCAATATGACAAACGGCATCTGTGGCCCACGGGGCTACCCGACCAGCACCTACACATACTTCCATGCGGGCAGCCAGCAACCTCAGCTTTACTTGCCGGCGCTCGGCGGTGCGAACGCGGACAGCAATCCGAACAACAACCGGCTGAACTACAACGACCAGTTCGTCATTCGGGACGCCAACGGAAAGATCGACCCCAATTACACCTATTCGACGGGCAACAGCTTCTCGAAGATCAAGTCCTGGGGTCTTTCGGCGACACTGAACTGGGCGCTCAAGGACGACATGAACCTCAAGTCCATTTCGGCCTATCGTCACCTCGACTGGTCGACCGGCATGGACCTGGACGGATCGCCGCTCAACTTCCTGCAAACCTCCTTCGCCATGCAGCAGAAGGAATGGTCTCAGGAATTCCAGCTGACCGGCACGACCTTCAACGACAAGCTGAAATATGTTTTCGGCGCCTATTACTTCCACGAACAGGGCCATTTGCATGACTTCGTGACATTCGGCGAAGGTCTTCTGCAGATCGATGGTCCGAACGATTTGTGGACCACGTCCTATGCCGGCTTCACAAACCTCAATTACGATCTCACCAGCAAGTTCAGCATCATCGCCGGCCTGCGCTACACCCACGAGCGCAAAAAGTTCGAAGGCTTCCAGCACGACCTGAACGGCCTGTCGTATAAGGGAGCGGGCCTGCCGCCGACCGCGGCAAGCGCGGCGATCCTGGGCTTCCCCGACTCGTCCGATCCGCTCCGCTATTTCCCGGCGGGACAGGATCACCAGAGCTTCGACGACTGGTCGCCGAAGTTCGGCATTCAATACCGGCCACTCGACCAGATGATGTGGTATGCGACCTATTCAGAGGGCTTCAAATCGGGCAGCTGGACGACGCGCCTGTCCAATCCGGTGCTGCCAGCCGACAGGGGCATTCTGAGGTTTGGTCCGGAACACGCCAGAAGCTACGAAGTCGGCGTCAAATCCGAGTGGCTCGACAATCGATTGATTGTCAACGCCGCCGGCTTCTATACCAACTACAAGGGTATCCAGCTCAACTTCCAACTCGGCGTGTCGCCGACCTTCAAGAACGCCGGCAACGCCCATATCTACGGCATGGAAGTCGAATGGCAAGCGGTTGTCACGGACGCCCTCCATGTCACGGGCGGGTTCGGTTATATCCACGCGGCCTATACGTCGGTGCTTCCCGGCATTACCGACAACGGCGTCGCCGTCACCACGAACAGCAAGCTGCCCAAGACGCCGAAATGGAAGTTCTATATCGGCCCGCAATACACGGTCGATCTAGGCGACAGCGGTTCGCTGCTGTTCAATGGCGACTATACCCACACCGCGTCGATGTATAACGACACGGGCAACTCGCCACTTCTGTTCCGGCCGGCGACGGACGAGTTGAATGCGTCCGTGACCTACCGGACTCCGAAAGATCATTGGGAACTCGGCGTCGGGGTGAGCAACATCACCAACGAGCGCTACATCCTGAATGGTCAGATCCAGGCCGCTGGCGGCGCCGCGTTCGGCGCGTTCAGCGATCCGCGTGAATGGTGGGTGAAGCTCAGCATCAAGAGCTGAATGACCACTTAAAGGGGGCCTTGGGCCCTGACCCTGGCGGGGGCCGATATCCGGGACCGAATATCCCGGAATCGGCCCTTGTCCTTTCCGGCATGCCGACATTCGCGCTGTCATTCTCATTCAGTTTCGAATGGGGTACGGGAAACGGCATGGCACAAGCGCGATCCGGAGCGCTCGGCCTTGGTTGTGGTCGATATGCAGAACGTATTCTGCGCTCCGGGTCAGGTGGTGGACGTGCCGGAGGCGCGCGGTCAGCCTTCGTCTTCACATTCGAAGGTCGCGGTTTGCGAACCATCCGGATTGCTGTGGATGTGAAGGTCTTCCGGCTCCGCGTTGTAACGCCGGCAGTAGCTTTCGGCCCGAGCGGTCGCTTCCACCAGGTCATGATGGCTCGTGAACGAAAACGAAACGTGGCGATCGGTCCATTCGGGATCCGGCTGGTAAGCGGTCTTCCGGTCACAGACGAACTTGACCTCGTCGCCGTCCTCATCGATCCCGACCGTCCGCGGCCAGGCATTGTAGTCTTCGCAATAAGCCCGCGCCTTGTTGGTCGCCACGACGAGATCCCGATCGTTCGAGAAATGATACGTAACGGTCGGCCGGCTCGCGTCGACGACACGCGATCCACCCACGCAACCGCCTGTCAGAGCCGCACCGAAAATCACCGCGGTGCAGGCGGTCGCTATCCCTACTCTGCTCATATCGAAATTTTTCATCGTTCAACCTCCACCTGTTCGGGTTGCGGCGCGCGAGCCCCCGGGCCGCCCGCCCATTGATCCGGGCAGCGTGGCCGCTTGTACGGGGGCGGCGCTACGGCAGTGTTGGTCGTGTTATCGTTAACGGCGAAACTGGAATTTGGTTCCGTCAGCGGCGCCGAGGCTCCCGGTGCATATCCGAGGTGACATTTTCACATTCGACCGGCATGTGATAAATAAGGTTCCGGCGTCCAGACTGCCAATTTCGCGTCGAGGATCGTGCCTAAGGGGGAGAGGTCAACAATGTCGACGAGTCTCAAGAACCGTTTTGGATTCCTTCATTTCTCAGTTGTCGGTGCGCTGCTCGTGATGTTCAGCGCGATGGGGAGCACCGCGCATGCGGCGGATATGTCCTGCGACCGCGCCTGCCTCAAAGGCGTCATGGACAAATATCTCGCGGCCATGGTCGCGCACGATCCGTCCAAAGCCCCCTTCGCGGACAACGTGAAATTCACGGAGAACGGCCAGGTCCTCACGCTGCACGATGCGCTTTGGGCAACGGCTTCCGCCAATTCCCAATACCGGCTTTACGTGCTCGATCCCGAAAACGAGTCCGCGGGTTTTCTGGGTGAGGTGAAGGAGCACGGCAACCCCGCCATCATCGCGGTCAGGCTCAAAGTGGTCGATCAGAAGATCACGGAGGCCGAGCAGATCGTCGATCGGCCCAGCGCGAACGGTTTCGCCAGTCCGGAAGCCTTCAAGAAGCCGCTGCCGATCCTGACCGAGAGGCTGAAGCCTTCGGAGCGGGTCTCGCGCGAGCAGATGATGGAGGCGGCGAATCATTATTTCACCGGCCTCGATACCGAGAATACCGGCAAGAACGTTCCTTTCGATCCGAAATGCCAGCGCCGCGAAAACGGCACGATCACAGCCAATAACCCCGACGGCAAGGGCATGGCGAAAATGGGCTGCAAGGCGCAGTTCGATACCGGCTTCTCGGCGATCGTCACCGATGTCCGCGACCGGCGTTTTCCGGTGATCGACACCCAGACCGGGTTGGTCTTCTCACTCGTTTTCTTCGACCATGCCGGCCAGGTGAAGCAATACACCCAGCCGGATGGCAAGGTCGTGAAGATTTCAGGAACGTTCACCCATCCGCTCACCTTCCAGATCGCCGAGATCTTCAAGATCAAGAGCGGCAAGATCCGGCAGATCGAAGCCGTGGTGAATCAGGTGCCCTACAAGATGCGTTCGGGCTGGGGCGACTAGCGCCACCGCAGTCGCACGCGAGACCACGGGTCTCACGCCGTCCAACGCCATCACAGAAAGGGATCAAGAGATGTCCACTCAATTTATCCGCACCGTTATCCTCGGCGCGATTATCGCCGCCAGCGCCAGCGCCTGCAGCAAGAGCGGCAATCAGCAAGCTGACAACACCTCCCCGGCGACGACCGAAGCGGCCGCTCCGGCGGCACAACCGGCCACCTGCGACAAGATGTGCCTGGAGAACGATCTCGACGCCGTCCTTCAGGCCATGGTCAGCCACGACCCCAGCAAGGCGCCGCTTGCCGACAATGTGAGATATACCGAGAACGCCCAGGTCCTGAATGTCGGCGACGGCTTGTGGGGCACGGCAAGCGCTTTGCCGACCAATTACAAGCTGACGATCCCCGATCCGAAGATGGGCTCCATCGCCTTTCATATGGTCATGAAGGAAAGCGGCGATCCGATCTGGTTCGCCGGCCGGCTCAAGGTCGAGAACCAGAAGATCACCGAGATCGAGGCGATCGTCGTTCGTCCCGGCGGCGGCTTCGGCAATTTCGACCGCATGCCCGATCCGGTCTGGAAGACCGTCGTCGATCCGTCGGAGCGGTCCTCCCGCGAAACGATGGCGAAGGTCGCTAATATGTATTTCGACGCCTTGCAGGACAACAAGGCGAATTATGCTCCGTTTGCGGACGACTGCGGGCGTGTCGAGAACGGCGTCGTCACGGCCAACAATCCTGACGCCAAGCCCATGGGCAAAGGGCCGAATATCGGCAAGCTCAGCTGCACCGGCAACATCAACAGCATGATGTGGCGCTACATCACCAAGATCGATCAACGCCGCATCGTGGCGATCGATGAGGAGCACGGCATCGTTTCCGCCGTCGTGATGTTCAATCAGGCCGGCAATGTCGATTCGACCAATATCCCCGGATATGGCGAGTACAAATATACCGGTGCGGCTCACCGCCCGTTCAATACCGTCATCCTGGAAAGCTTCAAGGTCGTGAACGGCAAGATCCGGCAGATCGCCGCGACCATGAGTACGCTGCCTTACGGATCGAAGACCGGCTGGAACTAGTCGCCTGATCTCTCACGGGATTCGGCGTATTCGTCGCGTAGTTTGCGCTTGAAAATCTTGCCGGCCCCGCTGAGCGGCAGCGGCTCGGTTCTGAAATCGACCGAGCGCGGGCTTTTGTACGCAGCCAAGGTCTGCTTGCAATGAGCGATCACGGCATCGGCGTCAAGCTCGACGCCGGCCTCGGTCACGATCACGGCGTGGACCGCCTCGCCCCAGGTTTCATGCGGCACGCCGATCACGGCGACGCCGGCGACGCCGGGGATTTGGGAAATTGCACTTTCGACTTCCGGGGAATAGACGTTTTCGCCGCCCGTGATGATCATGTCCTTCAACCGGTCGACGATATAGACAAAGCCATCCTCGTCGATATAGCCGGCGTCCCCCGTATGCAGCCAGCCATCACGGAGTGCCTTGGCGGTCTCTTCCGGCTTGTTCCAGTACCCCATCATCACGGTCGGCCCGCGAATGACGATTTCGCCGACCTCGCCTGTCGGGACCTCGTCGTCATTCTCGTCGACGATACGCAGTTCCAGCCCCATCGCGGGAACCCCGCAGGACCGCAGCCGGTCGCCCGCTTTCGCCGGCACGCGCCACTCCATGGGCAGGTTGGTGCCGATCGGCGAGAGTTCCGTCAGTCCCCAGCCGTGACACATCAGCACGTGAGGCAGGACCCGGATCGTTCGCTGAAGCGTCGCTTCGGGCATGGGGGACGCGCCGAACGCGATCTGCTTAAGCGAAGACAGGTCATAGGTCTCCTTCTCCGCCTGACGCACCAGCATCTCGACCATGGTCGGCACCAGCGCGACATGCGTCACGCGAGCGCGTTCCATAGCGCGCAACGCGGCATCGGGATCGAAGCGGCGAATGAACACATGCGTCCCGCCAGTCATGGTGATCGAATAGGTCGCCATGCCGTCGGTCAGATGAAACATCGGCGCCGCATGGAGGTAGACGGTATGCTGATCGTAGCCGAACATGATCAGCGCGTTCAGGGCGTTGATCAGCAGATTGTCATGACTCAGCATGACGCCCTTCGACTTGCCGGTGCTTCCGCCGGTATAGAAGATGCCCGCCAAATCGTCGCCGTTGCGCGCCACATCGTCCACGGGCTCGGCGGAAGCAATCAGTTCTTCATAGGACAACGCGCCGGGATAGGATGTGTCGCCCAAGGAGACGACCGTCACATTGCCCAGCGCTTCCGCCATCGCGGGAAGATGCTGCGCCGTGGCGTCGTCGACGAAGAGGATACGCGCGCCTGAATCCTCCAGCGCATACCGCATCTCGCCGCTAGAAAGCCGCGTGTTGATCGGGACCATGGCCCCACCCGCCCAGGGAATGGCGAAATGCAATTCGAAGAATCGGTCGCCATTCATGGCCAGCACGGCGACGCGGTCGCCCGCCTCGAGCCCGAGCGATCTGAGCGCCCCGGCCGAGCGTCCAACCCGGTCATGCACCTCGGCCCAGGTCTGCTTGCGATCGCCGTCGATCGTCGCGATGCCGCCACGGCGGATCTGAACGGCGCGCTTCAGGGACGAGGTCAGATAGCAGGCCATCGCTCTAGCGCCCCCTGAAACGCGCCGGCCGTTTCTCCTTGAAGGCCACGATGGCTTCTTCCGCGTCGCCGGTTTCACAAAGCACGCTTTGGACGTCGCGTTCCGCATCGAGTTGATCGGAGAAAGTATTGAAGAACGCGCGATCGATGAGGTCCGGCAAAGCTGCCTGGGCCCGCCCCGGCCCATCACGCAACCGCTCGGCAATCGCGCGCGCCTCCGTTGGGAGTTTCTCGTCCTCTACGCATTTCCAGATCAGCCCCCAGTCCGCTGCGGTCTCCGCCGGCAGCGGATCGCCCAGCATCGCCACACCCATAGCGCGGGCGCGGCCCAGCCCGTGAGCGAGATGCCATGTTCCGCCGAGATCGGGGATAAGCCCGAGCTTCGGCACGAAGGGTTCGAGAAAGGAGGCCGATTTCGCCGCGATGACGATATCGGAGACGAACGCCAATCCCACACCGCCGCCCGCCGCGATACCGTTCACAATGGACAGCTTCGGCAGGCGCAACGTGTGGAAATCGCGCACCATCGCGTTGATCTCGTTGTCCATGACACTCACGCAGTTCTCACCGCGCCGGCCGGGCGGCAGGTCACTACCCATCATCGGATCGGTGAGATCGGCGCCGGCGCAGAAGGCGCGCCCTTCGCCGGTCAGCGTGCAGACGCCGACATCATCACGTTCGGCGATCTCCGCCACGCAATCGCGCAGCATGCCCAGCATATCCCGGGAGAGCGCGTTCAGCACACCCGGCCGGTTCAGCCGGATCTCCGCGATCCCGTCCTTGACCGTCAATATGACAGGCTTGTCGCTCATGCGATTCTGTCCCCCTCCTCTCGCCGAGGGGACATCTTCACCCATTCGGGCGAACATTAAAAGACGGGCTTACGTCATGAAGGCGAGCAGCAACCCGTTGGCGAGGGCGGCAACTTTGGTTCCGACCGAGCGCATCGCATAGAGCTGGCCGAGCCAGGCCGGGGTCAGATCATAGGTCAGCTCGACCTTCTTCCAGCGGTGGTTGGCGAAACCCTCCTTGAAACGCGTCAGGCCGGGATTGTCCTCGGAGGTGCCGCCGAGGTCGTACCATCTGACGCCGGCGTCGCGCATGGCGATCATGATCTCGTTGTGGAGGAAATGAGAGGCTCCCATCTTGAAACCCTCCGGCGATGTCCCGGCGGATTCATAGTGCCAGGCCCCGTCCAAGCCGTGCACGATGAGGTTGGATGACAGGACCTCCCCGTCGAGACCGCACTGCCACAGCCGGGCTTTGCCCGTAGAGATATATCGCATGGGATAGCTCTCGACGATGTTCTCGCCCCGAGCGGCGCGGCGGTCGAAGGAGCTTTGGCGAAGCCGGAAATGATCCTCTATCGCGGGATCGATCGGTTGTTCGATCAGCTCGATACCGAGCTTCTTCGCCTTTTTGATGTTGCGGCGATGGTTCGAGGAGAACTTCACGTCTTGCGCTAAAACGTCGACAAGGAACAAGTCGGATTTCAGGAACTCGGATGCCCGCGGCAGACCGGCAACGTCGATCGTTTCATCGCATCCGGCAATGATCTCGATGATCAACTGGCTGATTTTCGCCGTCTCGGCAAAGCCGTTGAGTTTCTCCCAGAATGCGGCCTGATCCGGGATATCGCGAAGGACCGACAAAAACAGACAACGGTTCAACCGGCCCCGCTGAATAACCCCGGCCGCGAGCAGCAGGTTCTTCCCGTCGGAATATTTGGCCGAAATAGCGATCTTTTCTTCCGATTCGTTCAGCCTTTTGAAGAGTTCGGGGGAGCTCTCGATAAAGGGCCCGTTCGGCTTCATGGTATAAGGCAACTTGGCTAAGTCCGGGACGCGCTCGATGATGTAGTCCGGCCGGTCGACATAGGGTAACTTGGTAAACGCGGAGACACGTCCAACGATGTATTCCGTTTTAGAAACAGAGGGTAAATCGGTAAATACGGGTACACGCGGGGCGATAGTTTCAAAGCCAACTTCCATCGAGGTGTCTCCTTGACGTTGCGCCAAAGTTCATTGGCTTCTGGACCAAGCTGCGTTAAGACGGATGTCCTTCAGCGCAGTTGACGCCAGCCAATCGACCTTCTGGTCCTCGACAGAAATTGCTCCGAGATTCTTACTATTCCATAAAGGAATATCCGCCTAGAAATCTGTAATATTTTAATAAAAACAGAGATATAGAGAGACTGGCGTCGGCGGGCGCGACCCATCTACGCCAAGCACGCCTACAGCACTCATGGACCGCCAGAACGATCCGGGATCCGATCAATCAGGAGAGCAGCACGATGGCCATCACGCTCGAATACGTCTTCACGATTCACATGATGCTCGGCAACCGGAAGAAGTATGGGCCGGTCGTCGATGGCGGTCAGCGAGGCTTCGTGACGGCGGCCGGAGGGCGGATCGAGGGACCGCGCCTGAATGGTCATGTCGTCGCGAACAGCGGCGGCGATTGGGCGCATTACCGGGCCGACGGCACGGTCGCCTTCAACGCCAGCTACATGCTGGAAGCCGATGACGGAACGCTCATTCACATGACGAACCGTGGCTATCGCCACGCCCCGGCCGAGATCGCGCAAAAGATGGAGGCTTTGGAGCCGGTGCCCGCCGACAGTTATTACATGCGCGTCAATCCGGCCTTCGAATGCCCCACCGGGCCGCATGACTGGCTGACGCGCACGGTTATCGTCGGCGAAGGCGACCGCCACGCCGATCACACGGAGTTCAAATATTACGCCGTTCTGTAGCCTCGCGGCACAAGGCACCGGATAACTAGTCCGAATTGATAAGCCCGGCAACGGTGCTTAATCCTCACATGCTGGGGAGGATTCGGGTCTCGTCCCCCAAAAAACCACAATCCGGGGACACGCTGGCGGGATGATCATGCGAACTTCCAGTGCTCCGCCGGAGCTACGCCTCGCGTTGTTTTCGGGAGGATATAACTGTGCCGTCGACGGCGCGGTGAAGGTTCTCAACCGGCTCGTGGCCTATCTCGAGGCGCGGGACGTCCCGGTAGTCATCTTTTCGCCGACGGTCAAGAACCCGCCCTTCAAACATGCTGGCCGGCTGGTTCCGGTGCCCTCGTTTCCCCTGCCCTTCCGTCCCGAATATCGCATCGCGAGCGGCCTGACCCCCGCAGCCCGGCGGGAACTGGAGGCCTTCAAGCCGACGATCCTGCATGTAACGGTTCCGGACCTTCTCGGGCTGTCGGCGCTCCGGGCGTCGCGCCGAATCAACTGTCCAGTGGTCGGCTCCTATCACACCCGGTTCGATACATATTGCCGCTATTATCATATGGGCTGGCTGGAGCCGCATATGGTCCGGTATCTGCGCTATTTCTATAACTGCTGCGAGCAGATCTACGCCCCCTCGGCAGCCATGGCGAAGATCCTGCAGGAACAAGGCGTCGGCCGCGAGGTCAAGGCATGGAGCCGCGGCGTCGATCGCGAGCTTTTCAATCCATCGAGGCGCGACATGGAATGGAGGCGCAGCCTCGGCATCGGTGACGATGAGGTCGTGCTCACTTTCGTCGGACGTCTGGTGCTGGAAAAAGGCCTGCAGCATTTCGCGAAAGTGCATGATCTCCTGGCGGCCCGTGGCGTCGCGCACCGGTTTCTGGTCGTCGGCGAAGGGCCGGCGCGGAGTAAAATAGAGGGCTGGGCGCCCGACGCGATCCTGACGGGCTTTCTGGACGGCGAGGATCTGGCGCGGGCCTACGCTTCCTCCGATATCTTTTTCAATCCCAGCATTACCGAGGCGTTCGGAAACGTCACCATCGAGGCCATGGCGTCGGGCACACCGCCGGTCTGTTCGCGCACGGCCGGCCATCTCTCGATGATAAACCAGGGCGTGACCGGCTTCCTGTGCGATGCCGACAGCGTCGAGGAAGCAGCCGATCGGATCAGCCGGTTGATCCAGAACTCCGCTCTTCGGGACCGGGTCGGCCGGGCGGCACGGACGGAAAGCCGGCGTTTCAGCTGGGAGTCCGTCATGGACGCGATCCATGGCTATTATCTCGACGTCGTGCGGGGCCGGGCCGCGCAAACCGGCTCGATGAGGGCGTTGCCGGATGAGCCGGACGCCTGTCCCGAACGCTTCTCCAGGACCGGCACCTAGCCGAATTTGCTCTGTCCTGCCCGCCTCAATGATGTAACAATCGCATCATGACGGGGGCGGAATTGGGGGAACAGAATAGCGTCACGGCCCGGCCGTGGACCGTGCGGCGGGTCATTACCGCCGGCGTGGTCGGTAATGTGCTCGAATGGTACGACTTCGCCGTTTACGGCTTTTTCGCACCGGTCCTTGCCCAACAATTCTTTCCCTCCGGCGATCGCCTCGTATCACTGCTTGCGGCTTTCGGAGCCTTCGCAGTCGGCTTTCTCATGCGGCCGGTGGGCGCGGTCATCTTCGGCTATATCGGAGATCGATACGGCCGGGCCAAGGCGCTAATCTTCTCGATCGCGATGATGGCGCTCCCGACCTTCGCAATGGGCCTGTTGCCGACCTACCAGTCGATCGGCGTCGCCGCGTCACTTCTGATCGTGCTGCTGCGCATGGCGCAGGGCATCGCGGTCGGCGGAGAATTCACCAGTTCGATCGTCTTTCTGGCCGAGCGCGCACCGCACGGCCGGCGGGGATTTTATTCGAGCTGGGCCATGTTCGCGGCGACCAGCGGCACGATGCTCGGCTCGGCGGTCGGCGGCTTGCTCACCAATGCGCTGAGCCCCGAGGATCTCGCGGCCTGGGGCTGGCGCGCCGCCTTCATGACCGGCATCATCGTCGGCCTGGTCGGCTTCATGCTCCGGCGCGGCATGCCGGATACCGCCCGGCGGCAACACCGGGAATCGCCGCTTCGCACGGCCTTCAGGGACCACAAGTTCGAGGTTCTGCGCGTCATGGGGCTGAATATGTCGGCCGCGACGACCTATTACCTGCTGTTCGTCTATGTTGCGAGCTGGCTCGCCGAAACCAATCCGGCCGCGCGGGCCTCGGCCCTCAACATCACGACCCTGTCGATCTGCACATTTCTCGTCGTCGCGCCGCTCGCCGCCTGGATCTCGGACCGGTTTGGCCGCAAGATGATGCTGATCGTCGGCATGACGGCCTGCCTGATCTTCGCTTATCCGCTTCTGTGGCTGATGCACCAGCCGGACCCGCGCGCGATTATCGCGGGACAGATGATCTTCTCCGGGCTACTGGCGCTTTACATGGCCTCGATTCCCGCCGCCATGTGCGAGATGTTCCCGCATGAAGTCAGGGTGACGGCCGTAAGCGTCGGCTATGGCCTCGCCTACGCGATCTTCGGCGGAACGGCGCCCGCCGTTGCCGTCTGGCTGATCGGCACGAGCGGTAACGACATCGCCTTCGTCTGGTATATCGTCGGCGTCACGGTTATTTCTTTGGCGATAACCCTTTCCGTCCGAGACAGAAGAAACGAACCACTCAAGGAATAAGCGATGCCGTCCAGTCCGAAAGTCCATTTTTATCACCCGGTCGACGAGACCGGCGCGTCCTACGAACAGCTTCGCGCCGCCGGCATAGAGGTCAAACTGCCCGAGGGCGCGGGAAATGTGGACGGGCAGCGGCTCGACGTCGCCGATATGCTGTTCGATCCCGACACCGTCATCGGCGTGGGCATCGGCGCAACCACCATGGGCACGATGATTTCGGCCAAGACATTCGACAGCGCCCCGGATCTCCGAATGATCGCGAATTTCACGGTCGGCTATGACAATGTCGATGTCGACGAAGCGACAAAGCGAGGCATTCTCGTCATCCACAGCCCGACAGAGAATAACTGGGGCGGCGTCGCGGAAGGCGCGATGGCGATGCTGCTGACGGTGATGAAACGCACGCGCGAGCGGGACCGGCATGTCAAGGCCGGCGGATGGCGCGAATCTTCGCTGCTCGGAACCTATCTGGGCGCACGCCAGATCGATAATTTCGACGGGCTCGCGATCGGTCTGGTCGGTTTCGGCCGGATCGCGAGGCGCTTTGCCGATCTTCTCGCGCCTTGGCGCGTGCGCCTGATGGCCTGCGACCCTTATGTAGAGGACGCGGCTTTCGCCCACCACAATGTGAAGCAGGTGGACCTGGAGACACTCCTGATGGAATTGGACGTCGTCTCGCTGCACTGCAACCTGACCGACGAAACCCGGGGCATGATCGGCGCCCCGCAGATCGCTTTGATGAAGAACAGCGCCGTGCTTCTCAATACGGCGCGTGGTCCGATCGTAGATGTCGACGCGCTGTATGACGCGCTGAGCAAGGACCGGCTGGCGGTCGCCGCGCTCGACGTCCTCCCGCTCGAGCCACCCGACCCGCAGATGCCGCTTATGGGGCTTGGTGACAAAATTCTTCTTTCGCCCCATATGGTTGCGGGAAATAAAGGAACCGGCCTCGAACTCGCGGTGCCGGTGGTCAACCAAGCGATCATGGCGGTCTTGAGGGGAGAAGTGCCGAAATTCGTCGTCAATCGCGATGTCATCCCCGCCTGGCGCGAACGATTTGGCGATAAGCGACTGATCTAAAACCAAAATATATTTATTTTCGGCAAGGTCTTGACCAGACTTTGTGTGTCTATACATAGTAAGCATCTATATTATATTTTTGGCACACATAAGATCTGGGACTTAGCCATGGATGTTCGGCCCCGCGCCGCTCAGCGGCCACGCCTGACGGTCGGTTTTGTGTTGAGCGATATCGCCCGACTGATGCGGCGCAATTTCAATCGCCGGGTTCAATCCCTTGGCCTGAACTCAGGCTCAATGGATGCTCCTGGCGCGGATCGCGCGGCACGAAGGCGCGAAGCAGGCCCAGCTTGCCGAACTTCTGGAGATGCAACCCATCAGCGTGGCCCGTCTGATCGACCGGATGGAAGCCTCGGGATGGGTTGAGCGGCGTCCCGACCCCAAGGACCGCCGTGCGGTAAACCTTTATCTGACCAAGAAAGCAGAACCGATCCTCGGTGAATTGTGGGAACGCGCGGAGGAAACCCAGACGATCGCCCTGGCGGGCCTTTCCACGGCCAACCGGGAAGATCTGCTGAAGGCGCTGGAAACCGTCCGCGAGAACCTGATCGGCGACTGCTCGCAAGGAGACAAAACGTGACACAACAAGAAAACGTGCCATCCCCGCGTCGCCGGGTCGTCAGGCATGTGCTTATGGCTGGAGGCATCATCGCCGTTCTCGCGGCGGGCGCTTGGTTTTACCTGATCTCGGGCCGCTATATCGGTACGGACAACGCCTACATCAAAGCTGCCAAGATCCTGGTCACGCCCGAGGTCACGGGCACGATCATGACCGTCAACGTCCATGACAACCAGCCGGTCAGGAAGGGCGCCGTGCTGTTCACCATCGATCCCTCGACCTATGAGATCGCCGAGAAGAAGGCCGAGGCGGATCTCGCGGCAGCGAAAGCCAATGTCATGGAACTCAAGGCCGAATACGCTCAGAAGAGCACCGATATCCAGAGGGCGGAGGTGATCGCCGCCTATGCGGACAAGCAGTACAAACGCATGGTCGCCCTGCGCAAAAGTCAGACCGTGGCCCAGGCCAAGCTCGACGACGTGCAGAGCCAGCGCGACACCGCGCTCAAGGACATCGCCAGCCTGAAGGACGAACAGCGCCAGATCGTCGCCAAGCTGGACGGCAATCCGAATATCGCGCCGGAAAACCATTCCAGCTACAAGGCCGCCGCCGCCGCGCTGGCCAAGGCTCAGCTCGACCTGGAGCGCACCACCGTGCGCGCGCCGACCGACGGCATCGTCGGATCCGCGCCACATCCGGGTGACTACGCCCGCACGAGCGTGCCGCAGTTCAATATGGTCGGCGACCGCGAGGTCTGGATCGAGGCGAATTTCAAGGAAACCCAGCTGACCGATGTCCGCCCGGGCCAGCCCGTGACGATCGAGGTCGACACCTATCCGGACCAAAAGTGGAAGGGCACGGTGGAGAGCATCAGTCCCGCTACCGGGGCGGAATTCTCCGTTCTGCCGGCGCAGAATTCCACCGGCAACTGGGTCAAGGTGGTCCAGCGGATCGCGGTCCGCATCACGGTCGACCGCAAGCAAGACGAGATGCCGCTTCGCGCCGGCATGAGCACGCATGTCGAGATCGATACCGGCAGCTACCCGCACCTTCCGGGATCGCACAAGGATTCCGCCGTCGCGAGCGCCCGGGACACTCTCGGCTAAGGCGCGGGCATGGACGGGGAACCCACACATCGCGGGATGATCACCATCAGCTTGATGCTGGCGACGGTGATGCAGGCCCTCGATACCACGATCGCGAATGTGGCCCTGCCGCATATGCAGGGCGCCCTGAGTGCGACTCAGGAGCAGGCGGCGTGGATTCTGACCTCCTATATCGTCGCCTCCGCGATCATGACGGCGCCAACCGGCATTCTTGCCTCCCGGTTCGGCCGCAAGCGGATGTTCCTCATCTCGATCATCGGGTTCACCGTCAGCTCGGCGCTGTGCGGCCTGGCGCTGAATCTCACGGAAATGGTTCTGTTCCGCGCGCTGCAAGGCGTGTTCGGCGCGGCTCTGGTTCCGATCTCGCAGGCCGTGCTGCTCGACATCTATCCCAAGGAGAAACACGGCCAGGCCATGGCGCTTTGGGGCGTCGGCGTGATGCTGGGGCCGATCCTCGGACCGACGCTCGGCGGGTATCTGACCGAATATTTCAGCTGGCGCTGGGTGTTCTACATCAACCTGCCGGTCGGCATCGCGGCGGCGCTTGGCGTTTTCGCGTTCTTCATTGAGACCGAGAAAAGCAAGGCCCGGCGCTTCGACTATATCGGGTTCGGCCTGTTGAGCGTGGCGATCGGCTCGC
This sequence comes from uncultured Alphaproteobacteria bacterium, assembly GCA_963821875.1. GTDB lineage: Bacteria > Pseudomonadota > Alphaproteobacteria > CAVTAV01 > CAVTAV01 > CAVTAV01. Next base: position 1,737,161 of record CAWGFE010000002.1, on the reverse strand, counting down.
TGCAGCTCTTTCTCGATCGCGGCCAGCTCCAGGACTGGTTCTCCTCGACCGAGATCATCATCGAATTCGCGGTGGCCGGCCTGAGCTTCTATCTCTTCCTCGTCCACATCATGACGACCAGGCATCCATTTCTCGAGCCCCATATGTTCAAGGACCGGAATTACGCCGCCGCGCTGATTCTGATTTTCTGCTTCGGCGTGCTGATCCTCGCCAATATGGCGTTGCTGCCGCCCTTCCTGCAGACCCTGATGGGCTATCCCGTGCTGACCGCCGGTCTCGTGATGGCGCCGCGCGGGATGGGAACCATGGCGTCGATGCTCGTCGTCGGCCGCCTGATGGGCAAGGTCGACGGCCGCATTCTGATCCTGTTCGGCCTGTCGATGATCGCCCTGTCGCTCTATGAGATGAGCCAGTTCACCGGCGACATGCCGCTCTGGCCGATCATCAAGACCGGCATCATCCAGGGCTTCGGCATGGGCTTCGTCTTCATTCCGCTCAGCACGCTCGCCTTCACCACGCTTCCCGCGTCCTACCGTAACGAAGGCACGTCCATGATGAGCCTGATGCGCAATATCGGCAGCAGCATCGGCATCTCTATCGTGATGACGCTGCTCTCCCGCAACACCCAGATCAATCATGCGGATCTCGGCGCGCATATGCTGCCTTTCGGCAACGCCGCCGTCGTCATGAAAGAGGTCGCTAATGCGATCACCGGCAGCGGCGCCACGCCGGTCATGGGCTTCCTGAACGCCGAAGTCACCAAACAGGCGGTGACCATCGCCTATCTCGACGATTTCCGCTTCATGATGTGGCTGGTCCTCGTCCTCGTGCCCCTGACCCTCATGCTCAAGGGGCAGAAGAAGGAAGAAGTGATCAGGATCGAAGAAGAAACGCCGGAGGAGCTCTACGCGGCCGCGGAGTAACGCGCGGAATAGAAAGTCATCAAGCGGCGGTCCAGCCCAAATCTTTCTCGATCACATCCCGATACGCCGTCCGCGTCTGCTCTGGCGCGTGGCGGATATATTCTTCGGCGCGGGCGCGGGTTTCGCCGGTGAGGCTGCGGAGATAAGCGAGCACGTCATCGACCGTCGGGATTGTGCCGCGCGCATCCTTGAACCCCGTCGGCAGCGCGGTCCAGACCACACCGGCGAAGCCTCGGGCGTCGGCCCAGGCGCCGATGACGTCGGTCTGAGCGTGGCGCGGGGTGACGCCGGGTTGCCAGAGGCCGATATGGGCTTCGGTGTCGTCGAGAGGAATGCCTTCGCGGTGGCCGAGTTCATAGACGGCGTCCTCCATTGACGTCACCGCCAGTTCGGCCCACAGAACGGGAATGGTTTTTGCGCCCGGCGTGATGGCGAGCGTGATGCGGCCGTCGGCGGCCTGACGCGAGAATTCGATGGGAAGATGGGGGCCGTCGGTATGCCAGTCGCCCGAGACCGGCAGGGTTCGCGGAACTCCAGATCAGCGAACCCCAGCCGAGACAGGCGATGGTCACGGCCGCCGCAAGGCTATTCGGCGGCCTGTTTCACGGTCCTTGACTGCAGGGCCTGCCAGACGCGCAGAGGCGTGGCGGGCATCTGCATATCCGTGCCGATCGCGTTGGTGATCGCATTCATCAGCGCCGCCGGAGCCGCGATCGCGCCGGCCTCGCCGCAGCCCTTCACGCCCAGCGGATTGCTCGGGTTCGGGGTGTTGGTGAAGTCGATTTTGAGATCCGGCATGTCGGACGCGCGCGGCATGCAATAATCCATGTAGGACCCGGTGATGAGCTGGCCGCCTTCCATGTCGTAGACGCATTCCTCGAGCATCGCCTGGCCGAGGCCCTGGGCGATGCCGCCATGGACCTGCCCTTCGACGATCATCGGATTGATGATGTTGCCGAAATCGTCGACCGCCACGAAACGCTCGACGGTAGTGACGCCGGTATCCGGGTCGACCTCCACTTCGCAGATCTGCGTGCCCGACGGGAAGGTGAAATTCAGCGGATCGTAGAACGCCGTCTCCTCGAAGCCCGGTTCCATATCCGGCGGGAAATTGTGCGGGACATAGGCCGCAAAGGCGATCTCTTGGATCGTCTTCTCGCGGTCGGTGCCCTGAACGCGGAACTTGCCGCCTTCGAACTCGATATCCTGCTCCGCCGCTTCCAGCAGATGCGCCGCGATCTTGCGGCCCTTGGCGATCAGCTTGTCCGCCGCCTTGACGATGGCGGAGCCGCCGACCGGCAGCGAGCGCGAGCCGTAGCTGCCCATGCCGAAGGGCGTTCGGCCGGTATCGCCGTGGACGATCTCGACCTGATCGGTCGGCACGCCGAGCTTGTCGGAGATGAGCTGGGCGAAGGTCGTCTCATGGCCCTGGCCGTGGCTGTGCGTGCCGGTGTTGACCACCACCTGGCCGGTCGGGTTGAAGCGGATATCCGCGCTCTCCCACAGACCAACGCCGGCCCCGAGCGCGCCGACCGCCGCCGACGGGGCAACGCCGCAGGCCTCGATATAGCAGCACATGCCGAGGCCGCGCAGCTTGCCGGCCTTTCCGGATTCAGCCTTACGCGCCGCGAAGCCCTCGTAGTCGGCCATTTCCATGGCCTTGTCCAAATGGGCGTCGTAATCGCCGCAGTCATAGGTCATGAGCACCGGCGTCTCATAGGGGAAGCTGCGGATGAAGTTCTTCCGGCGCAGCTCGGCAGGATCCACGCCCATTTCGTGCGCCGCCGTCTCGATCAGGCGCTCGACGATATAGGTCGCTTCCGGGCGGCCCGCGCCTCGATAGGCGTCGACCGGCGACGTGTTCGTGTAGACGCCTTTCACATGGGAAAAGATGTGCGGGATCACATATTGGCCGGAGAGAAGCGGCGTATGCGTATAGGTCGGCGTGACGGTGCCGAACAGGCTCGCATAGGCGCCGAGATTGGCCAGCGTGTATTCCTTGAGCGCCAGAATCTTGCCGTCCGCATCGAAGGCCAGCGCCGTTTCGGTGACGTTGTCGCGGCCATGCGTGTCGGAGAGGAAGCTCTCGGAGCGCTCGGCGGCCCATTTGACCGGGTGACCGACCTTCTTCGACGCGAACGCGCAGGCGACTTCTTCCGGATAGATGCAGATCTTGGAGCCGAACCCGCCGCCGACATCCGGCGCGATCACGCGGATCTTGTCTTCGGTCGCCAGCCCGACAAAGGCCGCGATCACGAGCCGCGCGAGATGCGGATTCTGACTGGTCGTGTAGATCGTGTACTGATCCATGCCGATGCTGTAGTCGCCGATGGCCGCACGCGGCTCCATGGCGTTCGGCACCAGCCGGTTGTTGATGATCTTCAGCTTGGTGACATGCGCGGCCTTGGCGAAGGCGGCTTCGACTTCGTCCTCGGGACCGAGCGACCAGTCGAAAGCGTAATTGCCCGGCGCCTCGTCATGAATCTGCGGCATACCGTCATTGCAGGTCCTGGCGGGATCGATCGCGGCATCGAGCATGTCGTAATCGACGTCGACCGCCTCGGCCGCCGCCTCGGCCACCGCTTTGCTCTCGCCGACCACGATGGCCACGGGCTCGCCGACCCAGCGGACCTTCCCCTTGGCGAGGATGGGGTGCAGCGGGGTGCGCATGCCCGACCCGTCGCGGTTGGTGATCTGCCAGCCGGCGGGCAGTCCGCCCGTAATCCCGGCCGCTTCCATATCGGCATTCACATAGACGCCCAGACATCCCGCCATGGCCTCGGCGGCCTTGGTGTCGATCGACTTGATCGTGGCGTGAGCATGGGGGCTGCGAACGAAGACGGCCCAGGTCTGGCCCGGCAAGGTGATATCGTCGGTATAACGGCCGTGGCCCGTCAGGAACCGGAAGTCTTCCTTGCGTTTCAGTCTTGCGCCGATGCCGTCTTCTTTCATGGTGCACTCCCCCCTTATCAGGCGTCTGCCGGGACTCTTCGAGCCCGCATTTTCGTCGGGAATCTGATCTCACACAGACTAGTTTCGGAATGCCCCGGCGTCTAGGCGTCAGATCGCGATAAGACGCCGCCGGTCACCGCCGGTGCGCGCAGCACCGGCCTGTCACACACGTCGGCGTCGAGCGGATTTTTAGGCCGCCATAAGGGCGGTCGCGATCCAATAGGTCAGGCCGGAGGCGATATAGGCGAGTGCGAAGAGATAGCCGAACATGAAGGCCGTCCATTTCCACGAGTTCATCTCGCGGCGAGCGACGACCAGCGTCGAAAGACACTGCGGCGCAAAGACATACCACGCCAGGAAGGCCAGGCCGGTCGGCAGGCTCCAGGCATGCTGGAGCACGGACGCCAGACTGTGATTGACGTGATTGTCAGCGCCCTGAAGCGAATAGACCGTGCCGAGCGCGGCCACCGCGACTTCACGGGCGGCCATGCCGGGCACCAACGCTATCGCGATCTGGAGATTGAATCCGATCGGCGCGAGGATCGGCTCCAGAACCCGTCCGATCATGCCGGCGAAGCTGCCACGCACGCCTTCCGAAGTCGCCGGGAAGCTGGCGAGAAACCAAAGAGCGATGGCGACGCCGAGAATGATCGTGCCGGCCCGCTTGAGGAACGCCCGGACCCGCGCCCAGAGATCCAGGAGGAAGGTATTGAGATCGGGCAGCTTATAGCTCGGCAGCTCCATCAGCAGGGGCTGCGCCTTGCCCTTGGTCACAGTCTGCCGGAGAACATAGGCGACGCCGACCGCGCTCAGGATCCCGGCCGCATAAAGCCCGAACAACACGAGTCCCTGAAGGTTGAAGATGCCGACCGTTCGCGGGGGAATGAACGCCCCGATAATCAGGGCGTAGACCGGCAGCCGCGCCGAGCAAGTCATCAGCGGCGCGATCAGAATCGTCGTCAGCCGATCGCGCTCGCCCTCGATCGCCCGGGTCGACATGATGCCGGGGATCGCGCAGGCGAAGGACGACAGAAGCGGAATGACCGATCGTCCATTGAGCCCCACCCGCGCCATCAGTTCATCACAAAGGAAGGCGGCGCGGGACATATAGCCCGACGCCTCCAGAATGAGGATGAAGGCGAACAGGATGATGATCTGCGGCAGGAAGATGATGACGCTGCCCACGCCTGCGATCACACCGTCCGCCAGCAGGCTGGAAATCCATCCATTCGGAAGTGACGATTTGACCAGTGCCTGAAGCGATGTAAAGGCGGCATCGATGGCGTCCATCGGAATGCTCGACCAGGCGTAGACCGCCTGAAAGACGAGGAAGAGCAGCCCGGCGAGGATCAGCGGCCCGGCCAACGGATGCAGCACCACGCTATCGACCGCTCGCGTTATGCGATTGATCGGCGGCTCGAAAACGATAGCTTCCTTGGCGATCGACCGCGCCTCGCGCTGCAGATCCTTCAGATTGAGTTTCGGCACCGGCATGGACTTCGCAGATCCCGGCTGAACCCGCTCGAATTCGCGGTCCAGACGCGCGAGCAGGTCCGCTCGGCCCGCCGAGCGCGTCGCGCGGCATGTCACCACCGGAATACCGAGCCGACGTTCGAGGGCCTCGACATCGATTTTGACGCCGTCCCGTTCGGCGAGATCGATCATATTCAGCGCCAGCACCATCGGCCGGCCGAGGCTTTTCAGTTCCAGAACGGAATGGAGATGGGTTCGCAGAATCGACGCTTCGACAAGCACGAGCATCGCGTCCGGCGGCGCTTCGTCGGCCATCTGACCGACCAGTGCGTGAATCGCGATTTCGGCATCCCGCGACCGCGCCGCAAGACCGTAAATGCCGGGAAGATCGATCAGTTCGACACTACGGCCGACCGGGGTCGAGAAATGGCCGACTCGCCGCTCCACCGTGACGCCCGGATAATTCGCAACCTTGGCGCGGCCGCCCGTCAATCCGTTGAACAGAGTGGACTTGCCACTGTTCGGCGCGCCGACCAAGGCCAAACGCAATGCCGTCATTCCTGCAATTCCACCAAAATCGCTGCCGCTTCTTTCCGTCTCAAGGCGATGATCGTCCGGGCCAAACGCACGGAAACGGGCGTCCCGCCGATCGGACCGCGATGAAGAAGCTCCACTTCGTCGCCCTCGGCGAAACCGATTTCGCGAAGCTTCGTTTCCAACTCTGTATCCTCGGACGAAAATCCCGCCACACGGCCCATCTGCCCGAGACTCAAACTATTCAGTTCCACGACCTTACCCACTGTGGCCGATACCTGCTCTTGTGAATGACTTGCAATTGCACGGATTATAGTCAAGACCTTTTTCCGGGTCGCTGATCTAAATCAGAGACATCCGGCACGTTCGGAGAGCTTTCATTTAATGAAAAAGACGATGCTGCGGGGCCTGAGTCGCTATCCTTTCGAGAGAAGTGAGCCGAAGCCCGGCGCCCGTCCGGTGAGACCTAAAAGCCGCGCCCCCGCCCAGAGGGCATGCGGCGTACTGGAAACCACCGGCGCCTCGCAGCGCTCTTCGAGCGGCGCCAGAACCCCGAGAGTCCGCAGGCCGCCGCAGGAAACGAGGATTGCGTCGGCGCCCTCGGCCGCCGCGAAAACCCGAGCGCCGAAATCGACCAGTTGGGGCTGCGTGACAGCCTCAACATCCTCGACCTTTTCGATCCCCAACCCCTCAACCGAAACGACATCAAAGCCCGACTCTTCGAGAAAGGTCTTGAGCCGGGCATTTACCTCGCTGTTATAGGCAGTCGCCGCGGCGATATGCCGCGCACCGACCGCGTGCAACGCGTCCACGATTCCGGTGCTCATCGTGACCGCCGGCAGACTCGACACCTCTGTCAGCCGATCAGTCAAACGCGCGTTGAACGCCGCGCCCTTGTAGAAGCTAAGCGAGGTTCCCATCAGCACGATGGCCTCGGCGCCCTCGCGGGCCAACTCTTCCGCCGCGGGGACGATCCGGTCGAGCACGCTGTCATAGCCGTCGGGCGTCATGGTTTTCAGGCCCAGCCCGGTACCGACAAACCGGATCTGATCGCCATACATTTCCAGGCCCTCTTCAGGTGCGTCGCGCCCGAAGGGAGGAAAAATAAGGCCGAGCACCGGCATGGCCGTCGCGCCGGTCGGCATTCCGGAATCTGGATGCGATTGCATCATCGTTTCCCTCTGAAATACCCAGACACCTGTCCAGGCGGCCGGAGTTTCACAGACAAGTCGCTGACTTTTCAAGAAAAATCCGAGAACCGCCCATCTCGGAACAAATCGCTCGCCGACACGTAAGTGCGACGGAGCGAATTGGGGCACTCTTGTTTTTCCGCCGAGCGGCAATTTTCATCCTTGTAGCGATTATCGGGGCGACGATCCGGGCCGAACCAAGCGGAGCCAAAGGACTCCAGCTCGGCCCATTTCGGATCGGCGCGGCGCTTCGCGTGAATTATCTCGACAAGAGCTGGGAAACGCGCCGCCGGAAGTTTCCGCTGTCGGGGTTCGAGTTCGATACGATCGCGCCGCATATCAACTTCAAATTGGGCCGATGGACCGGATCGCTTCAGTACCGGCTCTACTATTATTCGGAGACCGGGCGCACCACGCAGTTCCCGCATCATGCATGGGTCGGATACAACTTCCCGGGCGGAGACACGCTGAAGGCGGGTTTCACCAAAGTGCCTTTCGGCATCCTGCCCTTCGCCTCGAACAACTACTTCTTCTCGCTCGCCTATTACGTCGGTCTGGAGGACGATTACGACGTCGGGCTGAGCTATGAGCGCCATGCAGGCCCGTGGCGGTTCGATGTCGCCTACTTCCAAACCGACGAAGGCAGCTTTGTCGGCAAGAGCCACGACAGCGCACGCTATTCCTACGACGTGGTCGATGAAGGCAAGGCCGGCAACACCGAGCGCAATCAGGTCAATGCGCGCGCCGAATACACCTTGCGGCCGGGCAAGAAAACGACCGTGAAGATCGGCCTCTCGGCTGAATACGGGCGAATCCCGAACAAGTTCACCCACCGGGCCGGACGTCACTATGCCGTTGCAGGTCACGTCGACATCGGACACGGCCCATGGTCACTCAAGCTCGAGGCCGCGCATTTCGGCTATCGCCTCAAGAACCCGGCCGGGCAAAGCCGCGACATTGTCATCATGGGGGCTTACGATTTCAGCTATCAGACGCCCGCGAGCGGCCCCCTCTACATCATCGGGCTTGCCCGGCACTGGGTGATAAATTGGGGCATCATCAAGAATCTGACGGTCTATAACGACTACAGCCTGCTCGATAAAGGACCGGCCGGATACCGAACGTCCCAGCAGAACGTCACCGGCTTTTCGCTCGATTTCAAAGGCCCGCTGCTACTCTATGTCGACATCGCGCAGGGCAAGCATGACGCCTGGATCGGGCCGGACTTCACCCGCGCGCTCGGCCCCGGCGATCCGACCGGCTGGAACCAGCGCTTCAACGTCAATCTCGGCCTGTATTTCTGACGTCGCGCGCTATTTCCGAGCTTGCTTGTAGCGATAGACCAGAATGGTGCCGTTATCATCGCTATCGCCGGCGACATGGAAGAAATGGGCATTGAGCTCGGGATCGTAAAACCCGCTCGACCCGCTTGTCCGGTAATCGTCGTACCACCGGCTCGGCAGATCCTTCGCGACGGTCGTCCATTCATTGGCGCTCGGGGAATAAGCGTAGATACCGCGCCCGTCGTCCCCGTACCGGAAGAGCAGCACCGTGTCGCTCGCGCTGTCGTATTGCATCATGTTGTAATGCGTTCCATAACGATTGCTGCCGGGGCTGCCCTTGGGCTTGGGATCGATCCAGGTATTTTTCCGGATGTCATAGATCCAGAAGGCGTTCGGCCCCTTGGCGCGCGGATAGTCGCCGCCGCCGATATAGATCCTGTCGCGCTTTGAATCGTAGCAGGAGGTCGCGTCGATCCCGAATGGCGGCTTGGGCCCGGACGGATTCAGGAACTTCCAGCTGTTTTGCGCCGGATCGTAGAACCAGACCCGGTCTTCGTCGATATACAGAAGTCCCTTCAGAGTCGGGATATAGGTCAGTGTCGCCCCCAAATAAGGATCGGGAGACTCTGTTTTCGTGCGATAGCGCCGCCAAGTGTCGGCCGTGGTGTCATAGAACCAGGGACTGGCGTGATGTTCGTTCAGCAGGTCCTTGTTCGCCTTCATGAACGCACCGATCGTCGGCAAAGCGTTTTGGTAGAAGTTATGCCGGGCTTCCATGAACGCGAAGGATTTCGAACTCCGGAACCCAGCTCGTCATCTGGTAGGCGTGCCCCAGCGCGGCAATCGGGATGGGCTGGCCGTTCGGCAGAGCCGGAAAGCCATCCTTGTTGAGGATCAGCTTCGGCGGGTGACGCGTATCGGTACCCGGAACGACCGTGACCCAACGATGATCCATGACGTCATACGCCCACAGCCCGTCCATATAGCGCCCGGTCTTCTCGCTGCTCCAGCCATGCACGCCCTCGCCGTAAAGGAAGGCGAGGCCCAATGACGGCGCGAACGGCATCTGCGCGGCCCAGGTTCTCCCCCGCGCCACGCCCCATTTCGGATCCGGCGCTGGAGGACCGAGATCGATCCACACGCCGGCAGGCATCTTGCGAATGAGATTTATCTGGGGACCAGGCACTGACGGAAACTGACTGAAACGGTTCTCTTTCGCGCCCGCAGCCTGTTCCGCCGCACGACCCGTACCGGCCAGGCCGGCCAAACAGATCGCGACGGCCATCGCCGCGAGACATCCGGACGTCGTAACCCGACGACACACGCGATCGATCATCACCAGAGCACCCGCCGTTCCCTCGGACATGGTTCGAGTGTGAAACGCAAACCTTAGCCAAAGGTAACATCGCGGAATATCGACGCCTAACGTTAAGGCGCGAGCGTCGCGTTATGGGCGGCCGAACTCCTTCATAATATCGCGCGGCGGTCGCGTTTCGTCAGGCCGCCTGCCCCAGCGCCCGCCCGACATACGGCTCGCTTTCGATGCTCTTCGTGAACATATGGGCCTGAAGCGCGAACTCCCGATCCTCGCAGACGCGGCGCAACCGCTCGCGGTCCTGCTTCTGACGTTCCGGATCGCTTTCCGACATGCGGCGCTTGTTGTCGGTCGCGGCAGGCGAGACGATTTCCAGAAAGATTCGACGCCGGTCGGCCGCCCAACGGTCCAGGACTGACACGCCCTCCTCCCCATGGATGACGGCCGCCATCGTGGGAGCCAGGGCGAAAGCGTCGAAGAGCCCCGATGTCAGGCCCAGCCCGCCAACGGGATTGGTCACATGCGCGGCATCGCCGGCCAGAAGGACACGGCCGTTCCGGAAGCTTTCAACCGCCCGCTGATGAAGACGATAAGGCGCGGCCATTTCCAGCTTATAGGGCTCGTCACCAGGCAGCAGAATCTTGTAGTGCTCGGGAACCCGCTTGATCATTTCGTCCTCGGGCAGGCTGGCGTCCTCGCCATAGGTGCAGCGCCATAGATTGCTCTCGTCGATCTTTGCCAGGACGGCCCAGTTCACGTGATCCAGAAGGAGGGTCGATCGGGAATAGCCATGTTTCTCGAAGTCGTACCAGAGATTGGTGGCGACGAACCGGTCCGGCCAGGTGAAGCCGTCGAATGAAAAATTCAGGGCCGACCGGACGCCGCTACGGCCACCGTCCGCGCCGATGAGCCATTTTGCCGCGTATCGCTTCGGCCCTTCCGGCGTCTCGACGGTCGCGATGACGCCGCCATCGTCCTGCTCAACCGCCACGACGGGAGAATTCCAGCGCACGACCTCGCCCTGAAGCTTTTCGAGATGCGTGAGGGCCAGACGCGCGAGGTCGTGCTGACCGAGATGGACGTTGTAGGGATAGTCCGTATGCCCCTCGAGCGGCGACAGGTCGAAAGTGAACGTCTCGCCGCTGTCGAGCACCCGGTACTGATAGTCCTGCTTGATGAAGCCCTCGCGCTTCAGATCGTCCAGAATACCCAGACGATCCATGCTTTCGAGCACGGACCAGTGATAGACGACGGCTCGGGGAGAATTGACGATCTCGGGCTCGGCTTCGAGGATCCGGACCGGGATGCCGGCCCGCGCCAGTCCAAGGGCGGTTACGATGCCGACAGGCCCCGCTCCAACAACCAAAACACCATCGAATTTTTCCATCTTTCCGTCTCCGCGTCTTACTTTTCAACAATCGGCACTATCTTCCGTTCACAACGCAACGCCGTCATTGCGGCGGCAGGAACGAAATCGTGCGGAGTTCTATGCTTTCGCGCGCCGGCGCGTCCGGGTGGGTTTCCGGATCCTCGAACGCGCTATGGGCCGTCAATTGAACCTGTGACGGATCAGAATCGAAAAGCTTGAAGGCAAGCACCTCGTCCGGCCGCATATGCGGCACGTAGTACCAGCGGTGTTCGGGATTATAGGCGAGATTAAAGCCATAAAGGCTCGCGCGATTGGGGTCGCCCAGCCCGCCACGGACCTCGCTCTCGAAAATGTCCTCGCGGTGCACCGTGCTCGCGTCGCACAGCGCGAGCGGTGTGCGCTCCACGGTGCGGATCGGCCGCCACACATTGATCAGCATATAGCGGCCCTTCAGCCACTTTTCCGCTTCTTCCTCGCCGAGAATATCTTTGGAAACCTGCCGCACCGTCCGGTCGCCATAGTCGATGTGAGCGCCAAAAGAGGGAAGCCGGCCATCAACGACGTCGGGATCGTCGCTGCGCAGCATCGTGCCGAATGTGATCACCTTCGCGGCCCCGGTCAGGCGCTTTACGAGATCGACCACTTCCGGCAGATAGACCCGCTCGACCTCTTCCGGATCGTAGAAATTCGTGACGGCGGTCGGCTCCGTCACGAGCCGGAAGCCGTTCCGCTCGAACGACAGCTTATCGTCGATGGGACGCATGTCGGCGATGGTGACGTCGTGCTCCTCCTGCGGCCAATAGGACTTGCTCCGGTCGGTCGGATAGAAGATCGCCTTTTCGCCCCGCACCACATAAACCATGGATGCGTGGACGGAATGCGCCACGGTGTCGTCCACTGCCGTCATACAAGCCCCCTTTTAAAGCTACCGTCGGTGCTGGTCATCCCCGCTACTAATCCACAGCCTCGGCCCTAAAATCAATCAGGCAACGGAAATTACCTGCCGAGGGCCACTCTGCGGGCGGGTACGGGTGTATTTGGCGAGCCCCGTTGTTATATTGTCCAGATGACTCGCTGCGCGCTATTGGGGGGGTGAGCAGTAGTATGGCCCGCAGAGAAATGCGGCGGCCGCCTCTCTTAAGTTTTCAGGAGTGCACCAGTGACATCAAAATCCACCGAAGACGTCGATGTATTGGTCGTCGGAGCCGGTCCGGTCGGCATGTTGTCGGCCCTGGCCCTCGCGCAGTCCGGCGTCAATGTCCTCGTGATCGAGGCCGAATCGACGTTGAATGACTCGCCGCGGGCCGCCGTCTATTTCGCATCCACCCTCATCGCCCTCGAAGACCTTGGCATCCTGTCGGATCTCGACAAGGAAGGCCTAAGGATAGACACCTTCGGCTTCCACGTGCCCGAGTTCGATTTTCACACGACGGTCTCCGCCAAATGCATGACGGGCATCACTTACGACTATAGCCTGCATTGTGGACAGGACGTGATCGCCCGCGTCGCGATGGAACACGCGAAAAAACTGGGCGCCGACGTCCGGTTCGATCACCGGCTGGTCGGCCTGCAGCAGGATCCGTCGTCGGTCACGGCGGAAGTCGAAACGCCTGACGGCTCCGTAGAGATCAAGGCCAAATGGGTGATCGGCGCGGACGGCGCGCGCAGCACGACCCGCCGCCTGCTCGGTCTCGAATTCGAAGGCCATACCTGGCCCAATCGCTTCGTCGCGACGAATGTCTATTGCGACTTTGAATCGCTCGGCTACCAGCCGGAGAATTTCGTGTGCGATCCCGTCTATGGTGGGGTGATCGCGCTTCTGGACCGCGAAGGCCTGTGGCGCTTGACCTATCAGGAAGACGGCAGCACCGATCCCGAGACCTTCATGGAGCGCCTGCCCGAAAAATACGCCCATTTCATTCCCGAAGGCACGCCCTATCGCATCAAGGCCGCCCGGCCTTATGCGATTCACCAGCGCTGCGCCGAAAGCCTGCGCGCCGGCCGCGTCCTGTTGGCGGGCGATGCCGCCCATGCGACCAATCCCTGCGGCGGCCTCGGCCTGACGACCGGCGTGTGGACCGGACTGATCCTCAGCGACATTCTCGGCGCGGTGCTCAAGGGCGAAGAAGACGAGTCCATCCTCGATCGCTTCTCCGACGAGCGCCGCCGCGTGTTCTGGGAGGTCACCTCTCCCGGCGCGACCGAGAACAAGCGGGTCATGGAAGAGTCCGACCGCGAAAAACGGCTTCAGGACATCGAAGCGGTTAAGGCGTCGGCAAACGACCCCGCCGTCGCCCGCCTCATGATGCTGTTCCCGTTTCGGGTCATCGGCGACACGCTGCGCAAAGGCTCACGCTGGGCGAACGTCGATCCAACGCCGAATGCGGGGATCGAGCTGGACAAGCGAGCATCGCAGATCGGGTAAGGGGCGGCCGTCGGCGACAGCCGAATGGCAGCGCCGACGCGGTGCTAATGGCCTAGCCGTCTATTTTTTCGAATCCGCGGGCACGACGATGATTTCGCCGTACTGCCAGGGGAATTCTTTGGTGTGATAGACATACCGGCCCGGCTTGTCGAAGGTGTGCGTGCCGATATCGAGCGGGTGGAGCGTCTGCGTTGACCATGATCCGTCCAGCGCGACGATGGTGTGGTCCAGCACGCCGTTATTTCTCCAGCTAATTTTCGTGCCGGCTTTGACGCGCGTGCGGAACGGATTGAACTCATATTCGTCCTGGATCGCATGCTGGCCCGTCAAACCCGCGTCTTGCACGAGCTTGGAGGTCTCGATGTGCGATTTGTCTGAAACCCGCCCGGAAAATTCTCCTTTGGGACGCATCTTCGGCGCCGGCCGCTGGGGTAATGTTCCGCCGAGCTTGAACAACCAGACGGCGCCGCCCGTGACGTTCGCGACATATTCCTGACCGTTGTTCTCAAACGCGACCGCCGGGCCACCGACGGCCGTACCGGTTTGATACTGCCACAGGAGCGCGCCGCTCTTGGCGTCATAGGCCTGGAACTCGCCGTTGCCGGCCATCTGGAAGACGAGCCCGCCCGCGGTGGTCAGCGCGCCGCTCGGCCGCGAGTTATGGAACTTCTTTTCCCAGGCGATCTTGCCCGTGCGGCTGTCGATCGCGGCGAGAACGCCGTAGCTCAGCTTGGCGATCCCCGGCACACGGTTGCTGAATCCCAGACTGAAGAAGTCTGGATCCTTGGAGCGCCGGAACCACTGCAGCGCCGCGTTGCCGGTCGCATAGAAATAATGGGTGTGCGGGTTGAACGCCATCGGCGTGGACCGCATTCCGTAAACCGGCTCGAGCAGATTTTGTTTATCGATCGACGCGGCCGTGAAGAAACACCCCAGATCGAACCCGTCCGGCAGAGGTTGTTTTTTCCAGTAGTCGCAATCCGGCAGGACGGCGTCCGCACCGACCGGATAGGGCTGTGTTTTGGCTGTCTTCTGGTAGGCATCCTGCGGCACGGGGCGCTCCTCGATGCGCTGCAGGGGCTTGCCGGTCTTGCGATCGACCATGAAGAGATAGCCGTCCGTGCGCATCGCGCCCACCGCCTTGCGGGTCCGGCCGTTCACCTTGGCATCGAAGAGAACCGGCGCCTCGGCGATATCCGCCTCCCAGATGTCGTGATGGACCATCTGATAAGCCCAGAGCAGCTTGCCGGTCTTGTTGTCGAGGGCGATGATGCAATCGGTGTACAGATTGTCACCCGGCCGGTATTCGCCGCCATATTGCGGAACGGCGTTGCCGGTCACATAGAAGTCGACGCCCATTTTGGGGTCGTAGACGCCATCGAGCCAGACCGCCCCGCCGCCATGTTTCCATGCGGTGTTGTCTTTCGGCCAGGTATCGAAGCCCGGCTGGCCCGGCGACGGCACCGAGTAGAACCGCCACGCTTCTTTACCGGTCTTGGCGTTGATGCCGACGATCTGGCCCCTGTAGCCGTAATCGGCATTGGTGCCGATCGACACGATCCCGTCGGCGAACAAAGGCGCACCGGAAGCGGCCCCGGTCGGTTCGCCCGACGGGTCGTTGAGGGACGTTTTCCAGACCTGCTTGCCGGTCTTCTCATCCAGTGCGACCAGGGTCAACTCGCCCGCCTTGCCGACGCCGACGAAAACCATCCCGTCGCCGACCGCCACGCCGCCGCGCGCCGCGGGACCGTGGGCGTTATAGCGCCATGCGATCTTTCCGGAATCGATATCCACCGCATAGACGAAAAGCAGCGCCGACACGAACATCATCCCGTGATCGACGACGGGCGTGGCGCGTGCCGTCGGCGCGGGGGTAATTCCCTTGATCACCGAGGCGGCGCCGAGCTTTTTCACGGTATGCGTATTGATCTGTTTGAGCGGGGAATAGCGTTGGTTCTCCGAACCGTTGACGGTCGGCCACTGCGCCCATCCGAGCTGTGGTACAAGAGTCATTGCCGCAGCCAGCACAGCGGCGAATTTGCCTGCTCGCCCTGCCGCCGATTTCATTCCGGCGCGATCCGTCACCACGATTTTCTGCAAGTGCATCATTGTCCCCCATTCGACCGATTACGGCGCGCTGACTGCGCAATCGTCACGACCCGTCGGCACGGATCGTAGTTCAGTTCCGTCGCGCCGTCCACGATCGGGCCTGTCCGGAGACTTATTCATAAGCCCCAAAGAACCGCACCGCCTCCGCTGCGCAACTATCGGGAATAGGCTAATGGATACAGTGCGTTGCGGTCAGGCCAAATCGCGACCGACCATCCGAACGCCCGCAACACGAGCTATGGAAAGAAATCTGGCGTCAAATTGTCGCGCTGGTGACATGGCAAAGCGCGATGAGCGACAAAAATACTAAGTCATTGATTTTATTGGCGACCCCTACGGGACTCGAACCCGTGTTTTCGCCGTGAAAGGGCGATGTCCTGGGCCACTAGACGAAGGGGTCGGCCGCGCGGCTTGTCTATAAGCTACCGGGGGTGGCGTCAAGCCGGTTTCGAGCCTTATGCGCGAGACTTTTGCGTCATGATTTGGCGGCCATCGGTGGCCCGTCAGCTCTCGTTCACGGCGGCGACGTCATCGATCAGGAGCTGGACGCCGTCGCGGCCTTGCCAGCGGTCGACGCGGAGGCGGCCCGCGAGGTGGAGCTGGGCGCCGTGATGGTTCAGCAACGCCGCGCCGAGCGGCGTATCGGCGGAGCGGAAGGCGATCGCCTTGATGCGTCCGCCATCCTCGCCCGCCGCGATGCAGCGGACGTGGTCCTTGCCGACGATATCGGCCTTGACGAGGGAGACGCGTGGCACGGCGAAGCGCGGCTCGGCGTTGCCGCTGCCATAAGGACCGGCCTGTTCGAGGAGCTGAACCATTTCCGGCGTGGCCCCGCGTGGCTCCACGGCCCCATCGAAACCGAGGCTGTCGCGCTCGGCATAGGTCTGGACGGCGGGAGCGAGCTTCTCGGCCAGCAGCGCCTCGAGGTCCGGAATCCGGTCCGCCTCGATATCGAGACCCGCCGCCATGGCGTGGCCACCTCCCTTTGTCAGAATGCCGGCCTCGACGGCCGCAATGACCGCCCGGCCGAGATCCGCGCCGGGAACCGACCGGCCGGAGCCCTTGCCGCGCCCGTTCTCCAGCGCGATGACCATGGTCGGCCGGCGATATTTGTCCTTCAGGCGGCTCGCGACGATACCGATGACGCCCTGGTGCCAGCCTTCGCCCGCGACGACCATAACCGGCCCCAGGCCGCCCTGCCGCATCTCCATCTCCGCCGCCTGGGCCAACGCCGCGTCCAGCACCGCCGTCTCGATCTCCTTGCGCTCCGAATTGAGCACGTCGAGTTCCTCGGCGATCGCGCGCGCTTCTTCCGGATCGGACGTGGAGAGGAGACGCGAGCCGAGCTCCGACCGGCCGACTCGCCCGCCGGCATTAACGCGGGGGCCGAGCAAAAAGCCTGCGTGATAGGTGCCCGGCGCTTCGTCCATCCGCGCGACATCCGACAGGGCGGCGAGGCCGACATTATGGCGCTGCGCCATGATCTTCAGCCCCTGCACCACGAGCGCGCGATTGAGCCCGACGAGCGGCACGACATCGCAGACCGTGCCGAGCGCGACGAGATCGAGCCAGTCCAGCAGGTTCGGTTCCTTGCGACCGGCGTACCAGCCGGCGGCCCTCAGACGGCGGTTCACCGCGATCACGAGCAGGAAGACGACACCAACCGCCGCTAGGTATCCATGACCGGCGAGCTCATCTTCCCGGTTCGGATTGACGATCGCCAGAGCCTCGGGAAGTCCCTCGCCCGCCTTGTGATGATCGGCGACGATCACTTCCAGTCCGGCCGCTGCGGCTTCATGCAGCGGCTCAGAGGCCGTCGTCCCGCAATCGACCGTGACGACGAGACTGGCGCCTTGGGCCTTCAGCTTCAGCAGCGCCGGCGCGTTGGGGCCATAACCCTCGGCCTGCCGGTCGGGAATATAAGTGACGAGACGGCCGCCCACGGCCTGAAAAAAGCGCATCAGCAGCGCCGACGAGGTCGCGCCGTCGACATCGTAATCACCGAAGACCGCCACGGTTTCGCCGGACGTGATCGCGCGCGCGACGCGGTCGGCCGCTTTGTCCATGTCGAGAAAGATCGAGGGATCGGGCAGCGCCGCGCGCAGGCTGGGATTCAGATAGGCTTCGGCCTCGTCGATATCGACACCGCGCGCCGCGAGCACGCGCCCCACGACATCGGGAATGCCGAGCCGCTGGGACATGGCGAGCGCCAGCCGGTCGTCGGCGAGCCGCGCCCGCCAGAACCGCCCGGTGAGCGACTGACGAACGCCGAGAAACGCGGAGTCGCTCTCCGTGGAGGGGCCGGACGCTGTCTGGATCATCCCGGCCAAGGCGCGCCTCAGCGCTTGCGCATCTGGTGATGCGTCTTGATCCAGCGAACCGTACCGGTCGAGGACCGCATGACCAAACTGTGGGTCGAATAGCCGCCCGGAATGTGACGTACGCCTTCCAGCATCGATCCATCCGTGACGCCGGTGGCGGCGAAGATCACGTCGCCCGAGGCCAGTTCCTCGAGGCCGTATTTACGGTCCAGCTCCGTGATGCCGAGCTTGGCCGCGCGGCCGCGCTCGTCGTCGTTGCGGAAGATGAGCCGGCCCTGCATCTGGCCGCCGATGCAGCGCAAAGCGGCAGCCGCCAGAACGCCTTCCGGCGCGCCGCCGGACCCCATATAGATGTCCACGCCGGTCGCCGGCATCGACGTCGCAATGACGCCCGCGACGTCGCCATCCGGGATGAGCTGGATTCCCGCGCCGGTCTCGCGCACCGCCTTGATCAGGTCGGCATGGCGCGGCCGATCGAGAATGCAGGCCATGATGTCCGAGACCGGGCGGCTTTTGGCATCCGCCAGGGCCTTGATGTTCTCGACCGGACTCTTGTCGAGATCGACCACGCCGGCGGGATAGCCGCCGCCGATCGCGATCTTGTCCATGTAGGTGTCCGGCGCGTTGAGGAAATTGCCGCGCTCCGCCATCGCGAGGACGGCCAGCGCGTTCGGCATGGCGCGCGCGGCGATCGTGGTGCCTTCCAGCGGATCGAGCGCGATATCGATCGCCGGGCCCTTACCCTTGCCGACCTTCTCGCCGATATAGAGCATCGGCGCCTCGTCCCGTTCGCCCTCGCCGATCACGACCTCGCCCTCGATCTCCAGCGAATTCAGCGCCTGACGCATGGCATCCACGGCGGCCTGATCGGCGGCTTTCTCGTCGCCACGCCCGGTAAAATTCGCCACCGCCACGGCGGCGGCCTCGGTTACGCGGACGACCTCGAGGACCAGAACGCGGTCCAGCGTCGATTGTCGTGGCATGGCCAGCTCCCTTACGTCTAGAACGTCACAATCCGAATCATGGTGGGCGGTTCGACCACCGTCTTCAGCCTCCCGATCTTTTCGAGCGCCTGAATCATATTACCTTCTCGCGCCTCATGGGTAATCATTACCATCGACACGAGGTCACCTTCCGCCTGGCCACGCTGAATGATCGACTCGATCGAGACATTCGCATCGCGCAGCGCCGCCGCCACCTTGGCGATGACGCCGGGCTCGTCCACCACGAGCAGGCGCACGTAATTGGCGCCGCGGCGCTCGGCCATCGGATAGGTTTCGCAGGGCTTGAGCGATTTCGCCGGGACAGAGAAGGCCGGCGAAAGATCGCCCCGGCCGATATCCACGATATCCGCGACAACCGCCGAAGCCGTTGGCCCCCGGCCCGCGCCGGGACCTTCGAAAACGGTCCGCTCGACGGCGTCGCCCTGGGCGACGATCGCGTTGAACGCGCCCTCGACATGGGCTACGGGCGTGTCGATCTCGACCATGCAGGGATGAACCCGCTGCTCGATGCCTTCCGCCCCGAACCGGGTGATGCCGAGCAGCTTGATGCGATAGCCGAGCTCATGGGCGTAGGCGATGTCCTCGGCCGAGATGTGACGCAGCCCCTCGATATGGACGCCGGCGAAATTCACTTCCACGCCGAAGGACACGCTGGCGAGGATCGCGAGCTTGTGCGCCGTGTCGATCCCGTCGATATCGAAGCTTGGATCCGCCTCGGCATAGCCGAGTTCCTGGGCTTCGGCGAGGACGTCGTTAAAGTCCCGCCCGGTCATCTCCATCTGGGTGAGGATGTAATTGCAGGTGCCGTTGAGAATGCCGTAAACCTCGACGAGCTGGTTCGCGACCAGGCCTTCCCGAAGCGACTTGATGATGGGAACGCCGCCGGCGACGGCCGCCTCGAACCGCAGGGCGACGCCGTTCTTCTCCGCCATGCGGGCAAGCCTGGTGCCGTGATGGGCGATCAGGGCCTTGTTGGCGGTGACCAGGCTCTTGCCGGACTGAAGCGCGGTTTCGGCGATCGTCTTGGCGATCCCGTCCTCGCCCACCGATGACCTCGACCACGACGTCGATACCGGGATCGGCGGCCATCTTGACCGGATTGTCGTACCATTCGGCCTTGCCGATCTTGAGCTTGCGATGACGGTCGCGATGACGCGCCGACACGCCCGCCAACACCAGCGGACGTCCGCACCGCGCCGCCAGTAACTCGCGATGGCGATCGAGAATCTCGACGACCCCACCGCCGACCGTTCCAAGTCCGGCGAGGCCTATTCGTAAGGGCTCTTTCATGGAAGCGCGCGCCGGGCTCGTTCGGCGGCTTCGCCACCCGTTTCAAGGAAGCGCCGGATGCTCCGGATCGCCTGACGAATTCGCTGCTCATTCTCGACGAGCGCGATGCGCACATGACCGTCGCCATATTCGCCGAAGCCCAGCCCCGGCGACACCGCGACCTTGGCTTCGGTCAGCAGCAGCTTGGAAAACTCCACCGAGCCGAGATGTGCGAACTGTTCCGGGATCGGCGCCCAGCAGAACATGGTGGCTTTGGGCAACGGGACGTCCCAGCCCACCGACGCCAGCCCCTTCACCAGCACGTCGCGGCGCGCCTTGTAGGTATTGCGAACCTGCTCCACGCAATCCTGCGGGCCGTTGAGCGCGGCGGTGGCGGCGACCTGGATCGGCGTGAACGCGCCGTAATCCAGATAAGACTTGATCCGTGCCAGCGCAGCGATCAGCCGTTTATTGCCGGCGGCGAAACCGATGCGCCAGCCGGGCATCGAATAGGTCTTGCTCATCGAGGTGAACTCGACGGCCACGTCCCGCGCACCCGGCACCTGCAGAATCGAGGGCGGCGGCGCGATATCGAAATAGATCTCCGAATAAGCGATATCCGAGAGAACGATCAGGTCGTTGGCGCGGGCGATCCGCACGATTTCCTCGAAGAAATCGAGATCGACGACCTGAGCGGTCGGGTTCGAGGGGAAATTGATCACCAGCGCGGTCGGCGGCGGCACGCTGTGCCTGATCGCCCGGTCCAGCGAGGCGAGGAATTTCTCGTCGCTGCCGGCCGGCAGATGACGGATCGACGCACCCGCAATGATGAAGCCATAGGGATGAATCGGATAGCTCGGATTCGGCACCAGAATCGTGTCGCCCGGCGCGGTGATCGCGAGCGCCAGATTGGCCAGGCCTTCCTTGGAGCCGAGCGTGACGATGACCTCGCTGTCAGGATCGAGATCCACATTGAAGCGGCGGCCGTAATAGGCGGCAAGCGCCTTGCGCAGGCCCGGAATCCCGCGCGAGGTGGAATAGCGGTGGGTCTTGGGATCCCGCACCGTTTCAACCAGTTTCTCCACGATGTGGGGCGCGGTCGGCAGGTCCGGATTGCCCATGCCGAGATCGATGATGTCCTCGCCGCGCGCACGGGCGGCGTGTTTCATCCCCGTGACTTCGGCGAAGACATAAGGCGGCAACCGCCTGATCCGATGAAATTCCGCGTTCACCATGACTGATCACACATCTGAACACCGACCCGCTCAAAGGGTTCCCGCGCCCGCCGGAACCCCGCAAAATCGGCCTTTTTGCCACAGCGCCGGAGCTGTGCTCGCCCGACTTGCAGGCCTGAACGACTTTCGGCGCACGCTAAGGCGCTTCTATAGCAGTGAATTCTGCCAAGTGGAAGCATCCGCTGGGTGGCTTCAAATCCTTGTTTTCTATAGTCTCCAAAGGGTTCGCGCACTATATACGAGAGATGTTCTCCCGTCGTGTTCCGTCGACCACCCCGCTCGACAAGAATGAAACTGGCCAGCGCTTTCATCCATGACCAAGAAAACTGACGACCGTCCGGACCAACCGGAGCCGGATCCACAGGCGCTCGCGCGCAACATGATGACTGTAGCGGCGCAAAGTCAGAAACTCGTAAACGACTTTCTGAAACGCCAGGCCGCGGATGGAACGCGGCAGCAGTTGGACCCGCTGAATATCGGCTCGGCTTTTCTGAAAATGACCAGCAAGATGATGGCGGATCCGAGCCGAGCGCTCGAGGCCCAGATGAAGTTTCTCCAGGATTCGGCTCATCTATGGACCTATACGGTCCGGCGGTTTATGGGCGATGAGGCCGAGCCCGTGATCGAACCAGCGAAAGGAGATCGCCGGTTCAAGGACCGGGAATGGCAGGAAAACGCCGTTTTCGACTACATCAAACAATCCTATCTGCTCGCCGCCCGCTGGATGCAGCACACGGTCGAGGGGATAGATGGCCTCGACCCCAAGACCGCCAAGAAGGTCGATTTCTACACCCGGCAATTCACCGATGCGATGGCGCCGACCAATTTCGCCCTGACCAATCCGGAGGTCCTGCGCACCACGATCGAATCGAATGGCGAGAACCTGGTGAACGGGCTCAACAACATGCTGGCGGATCTCGAACGCGGCGACGGCCGGCTGAAGATCCGCATGTCAGACGAGCAGGCCTTCAAGGTCGGCGAAAACCTGGCGACAACGCCGGGCAAGGTCGTCCTGCGCACCGATCTGTTCGAACTGATCCAGTACACGCCCACGACCAAGGAGGTTTATGAGCGGCCGCTGCTGGTCTTCCCGCCCTGGATCAACAAATTCTATATCATGGACCTCAAGCCCGAGAATTCGTTCATCCGCTGGATGGTGGATCAGGGCTATACGGTGTTCATCGTCTCCTGGGTCAATCCCGACGCGCGCCTCGCCGACAAGACCTTCGAGGCCTACATGCACGAAGGGATCATCAAGGCGGTGGACGCGGTGGAGGAGATCACCGGGTCCAATAAGATCAACACGATAGGCTATTGCATCGCCGGCACGCTTCTCTCGGCCACGCTTTCCTATATGGCGGTGCAGAAGGATCGGCGCATCGCGTCGGCGACCTTCCTCGCCGCACAAGTGGATTTCTCCGAACCCGGGGAACTGGAGATCTTCGTCGACGACGAGCAACTGAAAAGCATCGACGCGCGCATGAGCCGGAAAGGCTATCTCGAAGGAAACGAGATGGCGACGACCTTCAATATGCTCCGCGCAAACGACCTGATCTGGTCTTTCGTCATCAACAATTATCTGTTGGGCAAGGATCCGTTCCCCTTCGATCTCCTTTATTGGAACGGCGATTCGACGCGGATGCCGCGCGCTCTGCATATCTTTTATCTGCGCGAAATGTACCGCGACAACAATTTGGCCAAACCGGGCGGCATTACGCTTGACGGTGTGCCGATCGATCTGCGGAAGGTGCGCGTGCCGGTCTACCTCCAGGCGGCCCGTGAGGATCACATCGCGCCCTACCCCTCCGTCTACCGCGCCACCAAGCTGTTCAAGGGCAAGATCCGCTTCATTCTCGCGGGCTCCGGCCATATCGCCGGCGTCATCAACGCGCCGGCCGCCAACAAGTACCAGTACTGGACGAACGAAGGCGCGCCGAAAACGCTTGAACAGTGGCAGGCCGGTGCAGAGGAACATCCCGGCTCCTGGTGGCCCGACTGGAACGACTGGCTCAGCCCCCTCTCCGGCAAGAAGGTCCCCGCTCGCAAGCCGGGCAGCGCCAAGTACAAGCCGATCTGCGACGCGCCGGGAACCTATGTGCTTGTGAAGTCGTAAGCGCTGAGCCGCACCCGTCATTCCCGCTCTCGCGGGAATGACGGCATAGATCCAACTATTGTCGTACGGTCTCGGACTTCACGAATTCCTTGGCCAGCCGGACATAGTGCTCCAGACCTTCCAAGTTCCGAGCGATGTCTTCATCGGTAAGCTCGCGCACCGGCTTCGCCGGCCGGCCGGCCCAGAGCGTGCGGCTGGTTACACGCTTGTTCGGCGTCACCAACGCACCCGCCGCGACCATGGCATAGGGCTCCACCACCACGCCGTTCATCAGGGTCGCGCCCATGCCGACAAAGCCCCAATCCTCGATACGGCAGCCATGGATCAGAGCCATATGGCCGATCAGGACATCGTTGCCGATGACGACCGACCAGTCCTTGCCCCCATCGACATGAATGACCGTGCCGTCCTGAATATTGGTGCGGTCGCCGACCTTGATGAAGTTGTCGTCGCCCCGGAGCACGCAGTTGAACCAGACGCTGGACTCCGCCCCCAGCGTGACATTGCCGATCACGCTCGATCCCGGCGCGACATAAGCATCCTCCGCGATCGTCGGCCAAGCCCCCTTATAGGACATGATCTGCGCGCCACGTGTTCCGGCCGGGAATGTTGGGGACATGATTAACTCCGTTTCGAAAATCGTATTTATTTTGAGCCAGGGTTCAGATGATCCGGGCAGGAATCCCGACGGCGGTCGCTCCCGCCGGTACGTCTTGCAGAACGACCGCATTGGCGCCGATCTTCGCATGGTCACCGATCATCACGGGCCCAAGAATCTTGGCGCCAGCGCCGATGTCGACATGACCACCGATCTTGGGCATACCCTCTCCGGCCCCTGCACCAAGCGTCACCTGCTGAAAGATCAGACAATTCGGACCAATCGTCACGCCGGGATGAATCACGATGCCGTTGGGATGAGGGATCAGAAGTCCCCCAGCGATCTCGGTGTTTAAGGGAATATCTGCGCCGGTCACGATGCTCCACATCCGGTGGGCGACGACTGCGATATGTCGCCGACACCATGAGATAGGATCATGGTGCTTGCCGCATTCCTGATAAACCCGAATCGTGCAAAGAAGGCGACGTCCCGGATCCCAATAGCGCCGCGGCTTTTCACGTATCGGATCGGGAATCGTCGCGGATGGACGATCCGCACGCTCCTCGGTCATGGGCGCCTCCCAAATTGCTGCACCATGGTCGCCTGCTTCGTTTCGGTGTTCAATCCAGTCGTTGCCTCAGAACGAAAAAGGGCCGCCCGAATGAGCGGCCCTTTCTGCATCTCGTAAAGCGAGATTAGCGCTTCGAGAACTGGAAGCTGCGGCGGGCCTTGCGGCGGCCGTATTTCTTGCGCTCGACCACGCGGGAGTCGCGGGTGAGGAAGCCGCCGGACTTCAGAACGCCGCGGAGCTCGGGCTCGTAATAGGTCAGCGCCTTCGAGATCCCGTGACGCACCGCGCCAGCCTGGCCGGAGAGGCCGCCGCCGGACACCGTGCACATCACGTCATACTGATTTTCGCGGCGCGTGACCGAGAAGGGCTGCGCCAACAGCATCTGGAGCACCGGCCGGCCGAAATAGGTGGCGTGCTCCTTACCGTTGACGACGAATTTGCCGGAGCCCGGCTTGATCCAGACACGGGCGATGGCGTCCTTGCGCTTGCCGGTGGCGTAGGCGCGGCCCTGAGCGTCGAGCTTCTGGCCGTTGCCTTCTTGGGCCGCCGGCGCCTCGGGCGTGTCGTCGGAGGCGCGCTTGACGATCTTCAAATCGGCGAGAGTGCGTGTTTCTTCGTCAGCCATCTTCAAGCCGTCCTTGCGTTCTTGGGATTCATCGCGGCGACGTCCAGCGCTTTCGGCTGCTGCGCCTCATGGGGATGCTCCGCCCCGGCATAGATATGGAGCTTACGCAACTGTGCGGTGGCGAGCGGGCTGTCTTTCGGCATCATGCGCTCGACTGCCTTTTCGAGAACACGCTCGGGATGGGCGCCGTCCAGTACCTTCTCGGCGGTTACCCCCTTGATGCCGCCCGGATGGCCGGTATGCCGGTAATAGATCTTCTGGCCGCGCTTGCGTCCGGTGAAGCGGACCTTCTCGGCATTGATGACGACGATATTGTCGCCGCAATCGATATGCGGCGTGTACATGGCTTTATGTTTGCCGCGCAAACGATTGGCGATCAACGCCGCGAGACGGCCCACGACAAGGCCCTGCGCGTCGATCAGCCACCAGGCCTTCTCGACCTCGTTTGGCTTGGCTGAATAGGTTTTCATTTCTCAATCCTTGGTTATCTGAGCCCGCGCGATTTACGCGAGACTCAAAGCTCTGTCAATTGGAAAAAGCAGCGAAAAAACAATCAGGTAGGAATACGGTATAATAATACCTCTATTCAGACTATGGGCCTGTCGAGGCTTATTCTCCGCCCGTTTCCTGCCCGATCCAGTCCAGATAGGCCGGATGCCCGCCGTCGATCGGCCAAGTGACGATGCAGGGGCAGTCATAGGGGTGCACGAGCATAACCTCAGCGGTCAGTTTCCCGACCAGATCCTTGCGGGTCTTGGCGATGATAGCGATCTCGTAGTCGGTCTCGATCTTGCCTTCCCAGCGATAGACCGAGCGCATTCCGGGGACGATATTCGCACAGGCGGCGAGGCGGTTCTCGACCAGCATGCGCGCGATCTCGTCGGCGGATTTCTCATCCGGGGCGGTGATATAGACGGAGCAATAGTCCGTCATGCTATCGCCGTTTTTCTCGGCGCCTCGGCCGCGATCCGGTGGGCGGCGAACAGCGAAGCTGTGAACAGCAGCAGTGCCCCGGCCTGATGCGCCGCGGCGATCGGCGTCGGCACGACCAGAAGAAGTGTCAGGATGCCGAGCGCGGCCTGCACAAGCACCATTCCGGCGAGCAGGTTGAGCGCAAGGCCGGCATGCCGGGCGGGAGCGCTCCAGCGGGCGTTGGCGTAGAGCACGAAGACGGAGATCACGACCAGATAGGCGCCGATCCGGTGCTGGAACTGAATCGTCGCGTCATTCGCGAAGAAGTTCAGGTACCACGGATGAAGGAACATAATGCCGCCGGGCATGAAGCCGCCATCCATCGCCGGCCAGGTATTATAGACGAAGCCGGCATTCGTGCCCGCGACGAGTCCGCCGAGCAGAATCTGGAAATAGATCAGACAGCACAGAGC
This sequence comes from uncultured Alphaproteobacteria bacterium, assembly GCA_963821875.1. GTDB lineage: Bacteria > Pseudomonadota > Alphaproteobacteria > CAVTAV01 > CAVTAV01 > CAVTAV01. The sequence goes on along the minus strand of CAWGFE010000002.1, from coordinate 1,710,467 downwards.
GACCGACCATTTGGCGAGACGGAACCACTCCCGCTGCTTGCCCATGAGCAGATCCATCGCCAGCCAGAAAAGATAGGCATAGACGATGAAGGCGAGCCCGAGATGGGCGGTCAGCCGATAGGGGCTGACGTCCGGCCGGCTCACCAGACCACTTTTCACCATATACCAGCCAAGGAGACCCTGCAGGCCCCCGAGAACGAAGCCGACCACAAGTTTTGGCTTCAGGCTCCGCTCGACTTGGCCGGTCGCCCAGAAATAGATCATGGGCAGCAGGAACACCATGCCGATCAAGCGCCCCAGCAGGCGGTGGCTGTATTCGAACCAGAAGATCCGTTTGAACTGATTCAGCGTCATCCCGAAATTCTTTTTCTGATATTCGGGATAGGCCTGATATTCCTTGAATTCCTTTTCCCACGCCTTGTGGGTCAGCGGCGGGACGACGCCTTCGACGGGATGCCACTGCACGATCGACAGGCCGGACTCGGTAAGCCGCGTAACGCCACCCAGAACCACCATGGCGAAGATCATGGCGCAGACGACCAAGAGCCAGATCGCAATCCGGCGGCGCGATTGAATCACGCCCGGCCCCGCCATGACATCCGTCGTTACGTTTGCTTGCATTTCCTGCTTTCCGACTCGCGCCTCGTCATTCGACCCGAAGATTTACAGTCCGGTCACGAAAGCTGCAAGCCGCAGTGCTCTTTGGTCGCAGCTTTAACAGCGCCCGTCAGGCTCCGTCACGCCGCACGCTCGCATGCCAACGGCGGAGCAGCAGATATTCGAGGGCGGACAGCGAAAAATAGATCGCGATACCGAGCACCGATAGCAACAAGAGGGCCGCGAACATTTTCGGGATTTGAAGACGATTGCCCGCCTCCATTATCCGCCACGCCAGACCGGTGGACCCGCCCGAGCCGGCGACGAATTCCGCGACCACCGTGCCCACCAGCGCCAGCCCGCCGGAGATCTTCAGTCCGGCCAGAAAATGCGGCAGCGCCGAGGGAATATTGAGCCGCAGCAACACCTGCCAGCGGGACGCGCCATAGATCCGGAACAGATCGCGCAGGTTGGGATCGACCGACTTGAGGCCGAACACCGTGTTGGACAGAATCGGAAAGAACGCGACGATCCAGGCCAGTATCAGCAATGCGCGTTCAACATGGTCCACACCGACCCAGATCAGGATCAGCGGCGCGATCGAGACGACCGGCGTCACCTGAAGCACCACGGCATAGGGAAATAGCGTGGTCTCGGCGGCCCGGCTGGTCGTGAACAGGAAGGCGAGCGCCACCCCGCCGACAGTCGCGAGAACAAGCGCCAGCAGGGTGATCCGGAAGGTGAACCAGAGCGACGCCATCAGGCTGGCGAAATTGTCGATCAGGCTCACCCAGATCGCCGAGGGCGCTGGCAGCACGAAGACGCGTATGCCGTAATAGCGAACCAGGAATTCCCAAAGCAGGATAAGCGTCACGCCGAAGAGGATGGGCGCGGCGACGCGGATGAAAAGCGGGGACTTCATCGGGCCGTCCCACTGGCCTGTGCGTCCGCCATGACATCGCGAAGTTTCGCCGATAATTGTCGGCAGTAGTCGTGATAGGCGGGATCGGCGCGAAAGCTCTCGTCGCGCGGATAGGGTGCGTCGATCACAATGTCCGCCGCGATCCGGCCCGGCCGGGGCGTCATGACGATGACACGGTTGGAGAGATACACCGCCTCGTAGACGCTGTGGGTGACGAAGACGACGGTCCAGCGGCCTTGTTGCCAGAGCGCCAGAAGATCGTCGTTGAGCTTGAAGCGAGTGATCTCGTCCAGCGCCGCGAAGGGCTCGTCGAGCAAGAGAAGCGACGGGGACGTGATCAGCGCGCGCGCCAGTGACGCGCGCATCTTCATGCCCCCGGAAAGTTCTCCCGGCACGGCGCGCTCGAATCCGCCGAGGCCAACCCGCCCGATTGCATCCCGCACCTTTGCGGCCGCGCCCGCGCCATCGCCTTGAAGATCCAGCGGCAGACGGACATTCGCCGTAACGCTCGCCCAGGGCAGGAGGGTCGGCTCCTGAAACACGAAGCCGACCCGGTGATCGGGCGCGCGGGCGCTCCAGCGGATTTCACCGGCGCTAGGATGGTCCAACTCCGCGATAAGACGCAGGATCGTGCTCTTGCCGCAGCCCGACGGCCCGACCAGCGAAACGAACTCGGATTTCCCGATAGAGAGATCGATACCGGACAGCGCGACGAGATCGTCGAACCGCCGTTCCACTCCGCGAAAGTCGATTAGCGAGTCTCGCGAATCGGTCGCGCTCACTGGCCTTCTTGCCGCACCCCACGGCCCTTGTTCACGAACTGCGTCGTATAGGCTTTGGAAAGGTCGAGCCCTGCCGGATAGATGCCGATCCTGCTCATGGTCTTATAGAATTCCGACCAGCGCGCCGGCGTCATCGCGCCGATGCCGAGATTTTTCAAATCGCCGCTATCCACGATGCCGTTCGATTTGAGCTTCTCGCGCGCATATTTCAGCAGTCCGTCGGTCATCTCCGGATTGTCTTTCTTGATGAGCTCATTGCCGGGCGACGGATCGCCGTAAAGATAGCTGTACCAGCCGTCGATCGTGGCGTTGACGAAGGCCTGCACGACGTCCGGGCGGTCCTTGATCCAATGATTCTGCACCATGACCATAGCGCCGTAGCCGGGATAGCCCTCGTCCGCCAGCAGGAAAACCTTCGGCTTCACGCCCTGTTCGAGCGCAAGGAACGGCTCGCTCGAGACGTAGCCTTCCTGAATCGCGTTCTTGTCGACCAGCCACGGGGCGAGATTGAAGGTGTATTTGCGGATCTGGCTGTCTGTGAAGCCGAACCGCGCCTTGAGCCAGGCCCAGAAGGTGTTGACCGCGCTGGAGCCGATCATGATCGGCTTGCCCTTCATATCCGCGATCGAATTGATGTCGTCGCGCTGATGGGTCATCAGGATCTGGGGATCCTTCTGGAACGACGCCATCACGACGGTCGCCTTGGCCCCGGCCTGCAGCAGGTTGAGCGCATAGAAGCTGTTGGACGCCATCGCGAAATCGAGAGCGCCCGCCGCGATCAGCTGCTGATTATCGAGTTGCGGCCCGCCCTGGCGAATCCGTACGTCGAGGCCTTCCCGGGCATAGAACCCTTTGGCAAGGGCCTGGTAGAAGCCGCCCTGCTCGGCCTGAGCCTTCCAGTCGGTCGCGAAGGTGATCAATTCGTTGGCCGAAGCCGTCGCGATCGACAGGCAGGAGGCGATCGCGGCGGCGGAGACGAGAATGCGAATATTTCGTCGTGAAAACATGGGCGCCATCGTACGCAATAGCGTCACGCCGATCCATCGAAAGACGCATGACGAGCGCCGATTTCAGCCGGCCGCCGCCTCGCCTTTGACGAGTTCGAAATCGGGCGCGAGGGGATGGTCACCGATATAGGTCCGCAATTTACGGCGCGGAAAGGTCACGATCCAGCAGCCGGAAATCGAGGGATGCGGTTCGATTTCGACGATACTGTCGGCCGCGAAGGCCGTCATATCGATTATCAGGCCGCGCGCGCCTTCTTCCGAGTCCGGATAGCGCACGCCACCTCTGGTAGCGGAACCGACACCCAACGGTCATCTCCTACAGGCGCGAAACGACGCCGAACGCATGACAAACAGGAACGCAAGGAAGACAACGCCGGACTGGGATGGCGCAGTGTGAACGTACTATAATCCCGCTTGCCGGCAAAGCGAACAAGCGGGACTACAGAATGCAATGCCGGACGAGCCGGATCGTATTTTAGGCGGGTCTACTCGACGAACGGGATCATGCGGCCGCCGGTGATCACGCCGATCCACAGCAGGATCGATGCGCAACCGACACATTTCGCGACCCATGGCGTCGGATCGCCGGGGCCCCATTTTTCCGCCATCGGCTTAATCTTGATCTGATAGAACAGCAGATTGAGGCCGGCGAGCAGAATGCAGAGCATTTTGAAGCGGAACGCCAAATTCGGATAATACCGGGTCGGATCCGCGATGAAGAACAGCACGCCGGTGATCGCGTTGACGATGAAGCCCGAAACCGCAAGCGGAATGATCTTCGAGAGCGTGTTGTACGGAATGTTCTTCATGTAGCCCATCAGCCGCAGATCGGCGAGCGCCAGGCCACCAAACAGGAGGGACAGTCCGATGAAGTGCATCGTCTCCATCGTCGGCCAGATCCAGTAGCTGTCCTTGACCGCGTGCGACAGCCAGGTATCCGCTATCGCATAAATGATATGTGGCATTACGACGTTTGGCATTGAGTCCCCCTGTACTAAACGGCCGAGATGTACCCGGTCAGACGTCCGGCCGTAATCGCGGAGATCCAGACGATCAGCGAAATGATAGCGACTGTTTTGGCGGAACTACCGCCGATGGCCGTGGGTTCCATATTCGTGATGTTCTTGAATGCCGGCGTCGCCTTCATCACCAGAAGAAGGATCAGGCCAATGAAGACCAGAATGATCTTGACGTCGAAAGCGGCATTCTTGATCAAATTCACCGGATCGGACAGATACAGCAGGGTGCCCGAACAAAGGTTCACCAAAAAGCCCACCAAGATGACCGGAAACCACTTTTGCAGGCCGGAAAACGGAATCTGGCGGAACATACCCAGGACCCGCAGGCACATGATCGAAACAACGCCAACCAGCAAACCCATGCCAATGGCATGGAGGGTCAAGGCAATGGGGTACCCCCAAAGCGACTCTCGCATATAGATCGAGAGGGCGGTGTTATTTAAGGCTTCTAAAAGTCCCATGGATGGTAATCCCCCCTTGAACACTTCGAAAACGGCACCCCGCAATTAGCCTCACAAAAAAGGTGCGCGCGGCTGCGCCAAATTACATCACATATTCGCGGCGTAACAAGCCCCAGCTGAAAAGATTACTTCGATGTTTACCGTTTTTTTGCATTGCGGTATCGCCACTTGCGGGCACGTTAAGCTACACGGCGTTCATGTATATTAGACGAATCTACCCTTCCTCGCGCGCGCCTCTTCCCGCATTATCTTGAAACATCAACATGTTCCGATGCTTTCTGTAGAAATAATAACAAAAGCATCTATCTGTCGACCGATAAGATCGCGACACCTTTGGGTTCCTGGTCGATAAAATCACCTATCTCCCGTTACCGCGGGACAAAATTGCGCTGCCGCGACAGAACGTCACAGCAACCACGTCGAACCAAGTTCGCCACACACCGAATCCGAAAATCGGCCCCGGGCCCATGAGGACGCAGAAGATCGATTCTCCGGGCATCCTTCGACGGCCGTATGGCGCCTCTTGCATCAAAGTGTAAGATCCGGCGAAAGGGGATCGTAATGAGCCGGGGACTTGTCGCCGATATCGGAGGAACAAACGCGCGCTTCGCGATCGTCGAGGCGGGAGAGGCTTCAACTCTGCAGAACCCGCGCTTCGCGAAATGCGCCGACCATCCGACGATTCGAGAAGGCATCGAAGATTATCTCTCCGACGTCGCCGGGGACCGCCCCGATCGGGCGGTACTCGCCATCGCAGGGCCGATCATGGGTGACATCGTGGTCCAGAATAACGGCCCGTGGCACTTTTCGGTTCGAGCCCTGCGCGACGATCTCGGTCTGTCGCGGCTCGATGTCGTCAACGACTTCATCGCCATGGCGCATGGAGTTGCGGCGCTGCCGGACGGCCGGTTTGCAGATATCGGCGGGTGCGCGTCACAGGATGAGGATCAGACGGGGCCGTGGCTGGTCGTCGGGCCAGGAACCGGCCTCGGCGTTGCATCGATTCTGGAGCCGCGCGGCGCCCTTCGGGTGCTCGGCTCGGAAGGCGGACACGTCGGCTTCGCGCCCTCGGACGAACTGGAGATCCTGATCGCGCAGGAAGTGCTGAAGCAGAACGGCCAGCTTTCCTGGGAAGGCCTGATATCCGGCCCGGGTCTGCAGCGGCTCCACAAGGTGATGTCACTGATCGACGGCCGGACGCCCGACCCCCTCCCCCTGTCCGCGGAAGAAATCACCAGACGAGCCATCGAGAATGGCGACGAATTCGCCCGCACCGTCCTGGAGCGCTTCTGCGTGCTGCTCGGATCGGCGGTCGGCGACATGGCGCTGATGATCAGTGCGCGGCGGGTCTGCCTCGTCGGCAACATCATTCAGGCGATCATGCCGATACTGCGTGCGGGCGGCTTTCGCGAGCGCTTCGATGCCCGCGGCCGCTACGGCGACGTGCTGGACGCGGTGCCCACCGTTACCGTTTCGGGGAATGACGTGGGTTTGACCGGCGCGGCGGATATTTTAAGAAAATCGCAGGCCGCACTCCCGCCGGCACGCTAGGCCAACTGGAACCGTTTCTCGTCCAACTCGTAAATCAGTCGCTGGCCGTTGATGAGCTTAACCTCAAGCCGGCCGGCCGCCTGCTGTACAGGCGATCCTTTAACCAAAGGACTGTGAAGCAGAATTGTCTTCCAGATGGCCGGGAAAGTCGCTCCGTCGCCGAGCGCGGCATTACAAATTTCAAGCAGATCTACTGGCACTCGTTAAGACTTCTCGGGTTATGGCTGCTGAAACCTTAACCTAGTTAAGTGCCCCAACATGGGACATTGATTCAAATCATGGCGACCGGTGACGCTTGCGGGCAGCTGCGGCGCAAAGATACCGGAAAACCAGCACGAGGCAACCGGTGACCAGCACCGCCGCACCCGACCGCAAAGTCAAAAAAGTTCAAATTATTCGGGGAAATTATTGGTCGGAGCGGCGGGATTTGAACCCACGACCCCTTGACCCCCAGTCAAGTGCGCTACCAGACTGCGCTACGCTCCGACAGACCGTCTCCGGTCGGCGCGCACTATACTAAGGCGCGGACGAAAAGAGCAACGATAAGATCGGGTTTTCTTGAGCGACCGGCGATATCGTGCCGCCGGTCACAATGTCGATTTCAGAAGCTGGCGGATCTTGGTCAGATCGTCCCTCAGGGAGCCGAGCATTTTACGGTTTGCGGCGGAGAGCGCTTCCACGGGCCCGGCCCCGAAAAGATCCGGCTCCGCGACCTTGGGCTGGGACGCAACGGTTGGCGTCCTGCCGGCACCGACATTGGCCGTCGCAATGGCGGCGGCCGCACCGGTCTTTTCTCCACCGATAATTCCGCGTTGGACCGCCTTGGCCCCATGCTCGCGGAAGATCTTCTGAACACCTTTGATGGTGTAGCCTTCCGTGTGAAGGAGGCGCTGAATGCCTTTGAGCAGATCGACGTCTTCGGGCCGGTAATAACGCCGGCCGCCGCCGCGCTTGAGCGGTTTGATCTGACTGAACTTGGTTTCCCAGAAGCGAAGAACGTGCTGCGGCACCTCGAGCTCGGCCGCCACCTCGCTTATCGTTCGAAAGGCTTCTTTGGATTTAGCCACGCGCCGCCCCTTCTCGAGCACACGGATTCGACGACGGGCTTGTAGAATCGGCTAGCTGGCCGATATCGCCCGGTTGATACGTTCCTTGAGAACATGGGAGGGCCGGAAGACGAGAACGCGACGCGGCTCGATGGGTACTTCTTCCCCGGTCTTCGGGTTACGTCCCATGCGGCCGCCCTTCTCCCGCAGAAGGAAACTTCCGAACGACGAAATCTTGACGCTATTGCCATGAACGAGGCTATCGGAGATTTCCCGGATTACGGCCTCGACAAGGTCCGCCGACTCGTTCCGTGACAAACCTACTTCCTGATAGACCGCCTCGCTCAATTGCGCGCGGGTCACAGTCTTGTCGCTCATTGCGTCAACTCCCCTCGGTCTCTCATTTAAGCGTAATGCTCTGTCATAGTTGCGTCAATCGTGACGGGACTGTGAACATCTCATGACGGGATTTTCACCAGCGAACGAGACACGCCCCCCAGGTGAAGCCGCCGCCCATGGCTTCGAGCAACAGCAAATTGCCGGGCTTGATACGGCCGTCGGAAACGGCCTGATTGAGCGCGAGGGGGACAGAGGCAGCCGACGTATTGGCGTGTTCGTCGACCGTGATGATGACCTTTTCCCGCGCGACTCCGAGCTTTTTCGCCGTGCCGTCAAGAATGCGGCGATTGGCCTGATGGGGCACGATCCAGTCGATGTCGTCTGCGGTAAGCCCGGTAGCCGCGAGCGTTTCCTTGACCACCTCCGCCAAATTGACGACGGCATGACGGAAGACTTCCCGTCCCTTCATGCGCACGAAACCGGAGGTGCCGGTCGAGGATGGGCCGCCATCGACATAAAGCAGATCATGCTGACGCCCGTCGGCGTGAAGCCGAGTTCGAAAGAATACCGCGATCGGCCGTGGTCCCCTCCCCCGTCGACGCCTCGACAACGACGGCGCCGGCGCCGTCTCCGAACAGGACGCAAGTGGTGCGGTCGGTCCAATCGAGAATGCGCGAGAAGGTTTCCGCGCCGATCACCAGCACGCGCTGGGCCTGCCCCGCCTTGATGAAGTTGTCGGCGATGGACAGAGCGTAGATAAAACCCGAGCAGACCGCCTGAACATCGAACGCCGCGCCGCGCGTCATGCCGAGCCGCGCCTGCACGATGGTGGCGGTTGCCGGAAAGGTCTCGTCCGGCGTCGCGGTCGCCACGATGATCAGGTCGAGATCGTTCGCGGTGATCCCGGCCGTCGCCAGCGCGCCCTTGGCCGCGTTGACGGCCAGATCCGACGTGCGCTCGTCTTTCGCGGCGATATGACGATGGCGAATCCCGGTCCGCTCGACGATCCATTCGTCGCTGGTGTCGACGGCCTGACTCAGCTCTTCATTGCTGACGCGCTTTTCCGGCAGATAAGCGCCGTTACCCGTTATGACCGACCGGATGACGCTCACGACATTGCCGCCCGGTTCGCTCCAGCGTCATGCGGATAAACCCGTTTGAGATCTTCCGCGATCTTGTCGCAAAGCTGGTCGCGCACCATATTCGCCGCCACGCCGATCGCCGTGGCGAACCCCGAAGCGGTCGCGGAGCCGTGGCTCTTCACCACGAGGCCGTTCAGGCCGATCAGCACCGCGCCATTGTGATTGCTCGGATCGAGGTGCTGCCGCATGGCCTTGAGACCAGGCTTCGCCAGAACGTAGCCGACTTTCGTCAGGAGCGAATGTTCGAAAGCCTTTTTCAGCAAACCGAACGCCAGTTGAGCGATGCCTTCGGCCGTCTTCAGCGCGACATTGCCGGTAAAGCCGTCCGTCACGATGACATCCGCCGCGCCCTTGCCGATACCATCGCCTTCCACGAAGCCGGCAAATTCCAGCGGCAACGGCGTGTCCCGCAACACCAGGCTCGCGCGCTTGACGCTCTCATTGCCCTTCAGTTCTTCGGCGCCAACATTGAGCAGACCCACCCGCGGCCGCTCAACACGCAGAAGGACCCGGGCAAAGGCGGCGCCCATGACGGCGAACTGGATCAGGTTTTCCTGGTCGCATTCGACATTCGCGCCGAGATCGAGCATGACCGTCTCGCCCTGCAATGTCGGCAGAACCGACGCGAGCGCGGGCCGCGAAATGCCCGACATCGTCTTGAACATGAATTTGGCCATGGCCATCAGCGCACCGGTATTCCCGGCCGACACAACGACCTGAGCCTCGCCGTCGCGAACTGACTTAACCGCCAGCCCCATGCTCGAGCCACGGCCGCGCCGCAACGCCTGAGCCGGCGCGTCGGCCGCCCCGATCGCCTCGGAGGTATGACGTATCTCGCTGACGCGGGCCAGCGGCTCGTCGTCGTGGAGCAACGGCTTCAGCCTGGCCTCGTCACCAAACAGCAAAAACCGCGCGCCGGGGAAGCGCGTCTGTGCAAGACGAGCGCCCTCGACGACGATGCGAGGAGCATCATCTCCCCCCATTGCATCAAGCGCGATGACTAGCTCAGTCGTCAAAAACCGCGTCCGTCCGTGTTGGCCGTTGCCGTTGGAACGTGTCCTCAGGCAACCTCTACGACTTCCCGGCGATCATAATGTCCGCACGCCTTGCAAACATGATGAGGGCGGGTCAGTTCGCCACAATTCGAGCATTCGACATAGGCCGACGTTTTCAGCGCGTGATGGCTGCGCCGGTTATTGCGACGCGATGGCGTCACCTTCTTTTTAGGAACTGCCATGATACAAGTCTCTCTTTTCCAATCGTCTTTCGATAATTTGCGACAGTAATTACCAGAAACCGGAGGGGCTTCAACCCCCGGTTCCGAGATTCTTCAACACTTTGAACGGGTTTTCCCGCGTCGCCCCCTCATCTCCTTCGCGCAGAACCCGGGCCGCCGGCGTTTGCGGCGCCTCGGCTCCCGGTTTGCGCGGATAGGGATCGAGGGCGACCCCGAACTGCTCCGCCGTTGCCGGCCCGAGATCGACGATATCGCTGCTCATGGGCTCGACTTCCTCCTCTTCCTCCGCCTCCACCATGACCTCGTGGCCCAACTCGTCTACCTCGTCGCTCCGCACGAAACGCAGCGCCATCAACTCGTCAATCGTATTTTCGACCGGTTCGAGCGTCACGACACAGGCCTGGACAACCCGGGCCTTCAGCCGGCCGCGGAACCGATAATCGCCGTCCCGTCCGGTCCCCAGCTTGCCCTCAAGCGTCAACTCGAGCACCGCCCGGAGCGCGAAGCGGTCGGCAAGGCCGGCACGTTCGGTCTCATCCGCCGAAAAAGACACGGTGCGGCCACCGCCCCCGATCTCATGGACCGGAACCGGGATGCTCAGCGAACCGGGATCCTGCTCAACGGAAAAACTCACGCCCGCTCCTCCAGCGTGTGGCGCTGTGGTCAATATCGTCTCTTGTCCTTAACAAACCCGAAAATCCCGCGCTGAGCGCGGATCAGGGACGGCGGACAATACGCATTCAGTGCTATCGCGTCAATTCGCCGAAAGTGACTCGGCCGTCCATGATCTCGGCCGCCGGAATCGCGTGAAGTGCCTTGTACTGGGCCTGAACATAGTCCGCCATCGCCGCAAGTTTCTCCGGCGCGGGCGGCTCGCCACGGTAAAGATTGCGGGCCAGCGCCTGTTCCAGCGCGTCGCCGCCCTCGGCAAGCCCGGCCTCATAGGCCGCAACCCGGCCAAAAAAGGCGCGGGCCATGGCTTTGACGCGCTTGCCAACGCCGAGATCGCCGACGCCCATTTCCCGGAGCGACCGGTCCATATCCGCGAACATGACGTCGAACATAACCTGCGACAACTCCTCCGCCGTCGGATTCTCCTCCGAAATCTGTTTGAGACGGTTAATGATCAGAAAGGCGTGAACGGTGATCAGGTCGAACCGGCCATCGAGCGAGTCCGGCACACCGAGATCGCTGTAGAATGTCGGTTTTCTGGCCTGGCTGACGGCGGCGGCATAAAGGGCGTGAGCCGCGTCGCCATGCTTCCGCTTGGCCAAGAATTGTTTGAGCATTGTGGTATCAGCCTGATGGTTTCAGAATGAAGGGCGTTCGCGGCCAATCACCGGCCATCCAATCCGGGGAGCCGCTCTCACTACTGTATTTGACAGGTCAGAGACGGAATGTCATCTTCCGCCGCAGGCACCATGGGGCATATCTCTGGAAACTTCGCTGTCTGATTATTAAAAGGCTGATATGCCCTACAAACCATCATTCTACGTCATTTCGAAAACGATACTGCTGGGCGCCGGCTGCGCCGTGCTGCTCTCGGGCTGTCCGAAGCGACTCGACGTCCAGGGCTGGATCCCTGACCAGACCACGATTTCCGAAGTTCGGCCTCATGTCGATAACAAGGATTCGGTGTCGCAGCTCTTAGGCACGCCGTCGGTGGTGGCGACCTTCAACGACAACACCTGGTATTATATCAGCAAGCGCACGGAGACTTTCGCGTTCTTCTCGCCGGAAACCACAGAGGAACTGGTTTTGCAGGTCGATTTCGACAAGAACGGATCCGTCGACTCCATGAAGCGCTACACGCTGGCCGACGCGCGCGAGGTCCCCATCGAATCCCGGATAACCCCGTCGCGCGGCAAGGAACTCGGCTTCTTCGAGCAGATCTTCGGCAATCTCGGCCGGTTCAGCGGCGCGAACGGGGGTCAAGGCGGCGGTGGTCCCAGCGGCGGCGGTCCGGGCGGCCCGTAACCGTCTTTTTTCCGAGTTCAGACGTCAAAAAAAGGAAACCCCGCCGCGATCAATCGCGGCGGGGTTTTTCTCGTAATGGCCGAAGCGCCTAGTGCGCCAGAGCGGCCAGAAGCAACAGCGCGACGATATTGGTGATCTTGATCATCGGATTCACCGCCGGACCGGCCGTATCCTTGTAGGGATCGCCGACCGTATCGCCGGTCACGGCCGCCTTATGGGCTTCCGAACCCTTGCCGCCGAAATGACCGTCTTCGATATACTTCTTGGCGTTATCCCATGCGCCGCCGCCGGCGGTCATGGAGATTGCGACGAAGATGCCGGTCACGATCACGCCCAGCAGCATCGCGCCAACCGCCGAGAACGCCTGGCCCTGACCGGCGTAAGCATACACGATGAAATAGACGACGACCGGAGCCAGAACCGGCAACAGCGAGGGAACGATCATTTCCTTGATCGCGGCCTTGGTCAGAAGATCGACCGCGCGGCCGTAATCCGGCTTGCCGGTGCCTTCCATGATGCCATCGATTTCCTTGAACTGACGGCGAACCTCGACCACGACCGACCCGGCCGCCCGGCCGACGGCGGTCATGCCCATGGCGCCGAACAGATACGGCAGCAAGCCGCCGATCAGCAGGCCGACGACCACATAGGGATTGCTGAGGCTGAAGTCGACCGGCACATGGCCGAAAAAGGTATGCAGATCTTCGGTGTAGGCGGCGAACAGCACCAGAGCGCCGAGACCGGCCGACCCGATGGCATAGCCCTTGGTGACGGCTTTGGTGGTGTTGCCGACCGCATCCAGCGCGTCGGTGGTCTTGCGGACTTCTTCTTCCAGACCCGCCATTTCCGCGATACCGCCCGCGTTATCCGTCACCGGACCGTAGGCATCGAGCGCGACAACCATGCCGGCAAGCGCCAGCATCGACGTAACGGCGATCGCCAGACCGAACAGGCCGGCCAGGCTATAAGTAGCGATGATGCCGACAACGATGATGATGGCGGGAAGCGCGGTGGCTTCCATCGAGATCGCGAGGCCCTGGATGATGTTGGTGCCGTGGCCCGTGGTGGAGGATTTGGCGATGCTCTGAACCGGCCGATAGTTCGTGCCCGTATAGTACTCGGTCACGACGATCAGAAGCGCGGTTACGATCAGACCGACGACGCCGCACCAGAACAGGTTCATGCCGGTGAAGGTCTGACCGGCGATCGGACCGGTGCCGATAAGCGACTTCGTAACCCACCAGATCACCGGAACCGACAGAATGGCGCTGGCGAAGAACCCCTTATAGAGCGCACCCATGATGTTGCCGCTCGATCCCAGACGGACGAAATAGGTGCCGATCAGGGAGGTAACGATGCAGCCGCCGCAGATCGCGAGCGGATAGAGCATCATATGCCCCATCAGAGCGACGTCCTGAGAGAAGAAGATGCTCGCGAGAACCATCGTCGCGACGGTGGTCACGGCATAGGTTTCGAACAGGTCGGCGGCCATGCCGGCGCAATCGCCGACGTTGTCGCCCACATTGTCGGCGATAACCGCCGGGTTGCGCGGATCGTCCTCGGGGATGCCGGCCTCGACCTTACCCACCAGATCGGCGCCGACATCGGCGCCCTTGGTGAAGATGCCGCCGCCGAGACGGGCGAAAATCGAAATAAGCGACGCGCCGAAGCCAAGCGCCACGAGCGCGTCGATCATCGGACGGCCCTCGACGCCCATGCTGAGAAGCACGCCGTAATAGCCGGACACGCCCAGAAGCGCCAGGCCAGCCACCAGCATGCCGGTCACCGCGCCGGAGCGAAATGCAAGGGTCAGTCCCTTGCCCAAGCCGTGCCGGGCCGCTTCGGCGGTCCGCACATTGGCGCGCACCGACACGTTCATGCCGATATAGCCGGCCGACCCCGACAGGATGGCGCCGATCGCGAAGCCGATAGCGGCCAGAATACCCAGCGTCAGGGCCAGAATGACCGCGACACAGACACCGACGACAGCAATGGCGGTGTATTGGCGATTGAGATAGGCGCTGGCACCTTCCTGGATCGCCGCGGCGATGCTCTGCATCTTTTCATTGCCGGGGCTACCGGAAAGAATGCTGGTGGTGGTGAAGATTCCATACAGCACCGCTGCAATACCACAGGCGATGACCGCCCATAACTCAATAGGCATTCCTCAGTTCCTTCAGTAATTTCCGCCTCTCGAACCCCGGAGGGCGGGGTCCGAACCATAGGCATGCGCAATTGCCGGGCCTTTTGCCCCAGCGCAGCCCCCCCGTCAATTCAAAATCCCCCTAAGAGCCGCTTCAGAGCTAATGGCGGGTGGAAACTGCCAGAGATGACGGCGGATGGCAAGTTGCGAAAGGCTTGCGCTTTTCGACCGGAAGGAATCGGGAATGGGACGAAATCAGGCGCCCGTATAGCTCACATGCTGGACATAGACCTGCTTGATGACGTCCTCGCCGAAAACCCGCCGTGCGTCCTGAAGCAGGCGGGCCTGAATGGCCTGAATATCGGCGCGGTCCGGATTGTTCGGATCGGCATTGGAACTGCCATTGAGATCGCGAACGAACGCATCGCGAAGGCGCGGCAAATTGTCGGAAACGGTCTGTTTGGTCATCTCGTCGGCAACCTCGATTTTCAGGTCGAGATAGACGTAGGCGACGATGTCCCCATTCTTGGTCAGCGGCGCCATGACATGGGGAACCTCGACGAGAATCGGTACGGGTTCGACCGGCACGTCAGACTTGGCCGCCACGGGCTTTTCCGGCGGCTTTTTATGGCCGAGGAACAAATAGGCGCCTGCGCCGCCTCCCGCGAGAAGCACGACAAGCGCGGCGGCAATGATGATGATCAGCTTCTTCTTGCCGCCGGCTTCGGTTACCTCATCCTCATCCAGGTCCGCCCGGACATCATCGGGCCGCCGTTCCAGATCGTCGTTTTTTGCCATATCACCGGTCCCGAGAGCGGCCCGACGCTGAAGAAGCGTCAGAAATGCGTATAACCGGCTCGCTCGATTGCGATCGTCCGGCCACTGCCCGTCAAAACCCGCACATCCGATCCCGCAACCATCTTGCCAATATGCGTCACCGGAACGCCGATGTGCCTGGAAAGAGCTTTGATCGAGCGTGCGCGGCCGGGCGTCGCCGTAAACAGAAGCTCATAATCGTCCCCGCCCGTCAAAAGACGGTTAAGGAGCCCGGGCGAGCGATCGATCATGAACCGGGCCGCGTCCGAGAACGGAATGTCTCCCAACGCGATCTCGGCCCCAAGCCCCGAGGTCTCGCAAATATGTCCGGCATCCGCGGCGAGCCCGTCCGAAACGTCGAGGCAGGCGGAAGCGTGCTTCAGAAGGCCCGCGCCAAGGGACAGACGCGGCTGCGGGACCTGGTATCGGTCGAGCAGAACCTCGCGCAGCGCCTTTTTCGGGCAACGCGCGTCGCCAGTCTGGACGGCGAGGCCGAGTGCGGCGTCGCCGATCGTGCCGCTGACATACAGATCGTCGCCCTCCCTCGCTCCCGTGCGGCGCAGCCCGGCACCCTTGGGCACATCGCCGAAGGCCGTTATCGAAAGGGTGAGCGGGCCCGGCGTGGAGACCGTGTCGCCGCCGATAAGGGATATGCCGAATTCGGCCTGATCTTCCGCGAGGCCTTTCGCGAATTGCTTGAGCCATTTCAGGTCGAGGGTTTTCGGCAGGACCGCGCCAAGAAGGTAGCCGATCGGCTTTGCGCCTTTCGCGGCGAGATCCGAGAGGTTTACCCGCAGGGCCTTGCGCGCCACGAGATCGGCCGGATCATCGGCGAAGAAATGAACGCCCGCGACCAGCACATCCTTGGTCACGACCAGATCGCGTCCGGCGCGAGGCCTGATGAAGGCCGCGTCGTCCTTCAGGCCGAAGGCGAGCGGATAGTCTTTGGCGAGCGGGGCGAAAACCGATTCGATCAGCGCGAATTCGCCGAGCCTGCTGGCCTTTCCGGCTCGCGTCGTCATATCAGTCCGATGGCGCGGCGGTTGGCCGGTTGGGATCGTGCCGGACCTGACGGGCGATCCTGTCGAGAACGGCATGGGCAAAGCCCTTCTGCTCGTCGTCGAAGAAAGCATGCGCCAGGTCGACATATTCATTGATGATGACCGCCGTCGGGACGTCCGGCCGGGCGACCAGTTCATAGGCGCCGGAAAGCAACAGCGCCTGCATGACCCGGTCAAGCCGATCGAGCCGCCAGCCCGTGGCGAGCGCGCCGCCGACAAGCGGTTCGAGATCCGATCTGCGGACCGGCACGCCGCGAACGATATCGCAGAACAGATCGACGTCCGGCGCGCTGTATGCCGTATCGTCGTCGCCGGGCCGGAACCGGTGATCGACGAATTCCCGCAACACCGTCTCGGTCGGCCCTCCGAGAAGCTGGATCTGATAGAGTGCCTGGATGGCGGCCAGTCGCGCCGTACTTCGCGCGCCCGCCCGGGGCGTCGGCCCGTCTTTCCCGGGATTGGTACTCGTAGAACTCATAAACCGATTTCGCGTTTCAATTCGACCATGCGCAGGGCGGCTTCCGCCGCCGCGCGTCCTTTGTTCCCCTTGTCGACGGCCGCCCGCGCCCAGGCCTGATCGCGATTTTCGACGGTCAGAATGCCATAGCCGATCGCGAGTTGATGGCCGGTCGCGAGATCCTGCAGGCCGCGCGCGGACTCCGAGCACACATAATCATAATGCGTGGTCTCGCCCCGGATCACGCAACCGAGCGCGATGAACCCGTCTATTTCCTTACTCGATTTCTCGCCGAAAGCGATCGCAGCCGGGATTTCGAAGCAGCCAGGCACGGAATGGCGTTCATAAGTCGCACCGGCCGCTTCAAGCGTGGCGACCGCTCCCTTGACCAGTTCGTCGGCGATGTCCTCGTAAAACCGGGCCTCGACGATAACAAAATGATTGCTCATGCCATTCCTCCGTTGCGCCTATGGGCGCGGGCTCATTCGGCGCCGTCGACCGGGATCGGCCGCTGGCCTGCGATGGACAGACCATAGCCCTCGAGCCCGACGACCGTGCGGCGCGTATTCGAAAGAAGAATCATTTCACGCACGCCAAGATCCAGCAGAATTTGCGCGCCGATGCCGTAATCCCTCAGGACGGGCGGTCCCGACGCGTCCGCCTCCCCGTTCCGGCTCCGGACGGCATCCGACAGCCACGTCCGCCGGGTATCGAAAAGACACACAAGGACACCCTTGCCTTCCTCCTCGATCAACCGCAGGGAGGTGCCGATCGTGCCTACACGTCCCTTCACTTCGCCAATCAGATCCTCGAACGCGTTCATGACGTGCATGCGAACGAGAACCGGTTCATCGGGCCTGATATCGCCCTTCACCAGGGCGATATGTTCGGCATAGTCGACCGTGGTGCCGTAGACCTTCATGGTCAGATCGCCGCCATAACGGCTCTCGATCGGCGTCTCGGCGACACATTCGATCAGGCGGTCGTTCCTGCGACGATAGGCGATGAGGTCCGAAATCGTCGCAACCTTGATGCCGTGCACCCGGGCGAATTTCTCGAGGTCGGGCAGGCGGGCCATGGTCCCGTCGTCATTCATGATCTCGCAGATCACGCCTGCCGGAATGAGACCGGCAAGACGCGCGATATCGACCGCAGCCTCCGTATGGCCTGC
Source organism: uncultured Alphaproteobacteria bacterium (assembly GCA_963821875.1). Lineage (GTDB taxonomy): Bacteria > Pseudomonadota > Alphaproteobacteria > CAVTAV01 > CAVTAV01 > CAVTAV01. Next base: position 1,692,739 of record CAWGFE010000002.1, on the reverse strand, counting down.
GCGGACCAGAACACCGCCGTCGCGGGCGACCAGCGGGAAGACATGGCCGGGCGTGCGCAGGTCGCCGCTTCCGCGGCTGGGATCGATCGCCACCGAGATCGTGTGAGCGCGATCGGCCGCCGAAATCCCCGTCGTCACGCCTTCACTCGCCTCAATCGAGACCGTAAAGGCGGTCTGATGCCGGGTCTGATTGTTGGAAGACATCAGGCTGAGGCCCAGTTCCTCGACGCGGTCGGTCGTCATGGCGAGACAGATCAGGCCGCGGCCGTATTTGGCCATGAAGTTGATCGCGTCCGGCGTGGCCATCTGGGCCGGGATGACAAGGTCGCCTTCGTTTTCGCGGTCCTCGTCGTCCACCAGGATGATCATGCGGCCGTTCCGCGCCTCCTCGATCACCTCTTCGATATCCGAAAGAGCCTGGCTGTTCCGCGTCATGGCGCTCTGGGTCATTCGCTGTCCATCAAGCGCTGGACATACCGGGCCAGCATGTCGATCTCCAGATTGACCGCATCGCCCGCTTTCAGGCCGCCGAGGGTCGTATGCTGCTGGGTGTGCGGAATCGCGTTCACGTCGAAGCGGCCGTCCGTAACACCGTTCACCGTCATCGAGATGCCGTCGATCGTGACCGATCCCTTCGTCGCCACCAGCTTGCGCAACGGCTCGGGCAGGCCGATCTCGAATTGGACGGACTCGCCGACGGGAGCCGCCTTGATGACCTCGCCGACGCCGTCCACATGACCGGTCACGATATGGCCGCCAAGTTCGTCCCCGACCCTGAGCGCCCGCTCGAGATTAACTTTCACGCCGGATTTCCAGCGTCCGAGCGTCGTGCGCGCCTCGGTCTCGCCCGAAATGTCGACGGCAAACCAGTCGTCGCCCTTCTCAACCACCGTCAGGCATGCGCCCGAACAGGCGATGGACGCGCCGATATCGATCGTGCCCGTGTCGTAATTCGTCTGGATCCTGGCATGAAGGTCGCCCCGTCTCTCGACGGCCAGCACCTTGCCGACATCCGTGATAATCCCGGTAAACATGGCCCCACTATTAGGCTGGTTTGGAATATGTTTCCAGTACGTCTTCACCGAGCGCGAGCGTCGAAATCCGCTCGAAACCGATCATGGCATAGATTCCGGGAAGGCCGAGATCACCGATGGCGGGCAGACCGTCGCCGCCGATGACCTTCGCCGCGCGGAACCAGGCGACGGCGTCAACAAGCTCGGCTTTGAACAGAGACGCGGCGAAAATGCCGCCAGCCTCGACGAGAACACGGGTCAGCCCCCGGTTTCCGAGAAGCTCTGCGGCCTGGACCATATCGGGCCGGCCGTCGGCGCTGCCATTGACCTCCAGAACGTCAACACCCGCCTGTTCCAGCGCCTCACGACGCGCCACATCGGGATTGCGCCGTGTCACGATCCAGGTCGGGATCTCACGCGCGGTCCTGACCACTTGGGACGAAAGCGGGGTCTGCAGGCCTCCATCGACCACAACGCGAATCGGCGAGCGGCTCTCCAGGCCCGGAACACGGCAATTCAGCATCGGATCATCGGCGATGACGGTGCCGTAGCTCGTCATTACTCCATCGTGTTCGGCGCGCAGTTGGTGCCCCTTGGCGCGGGCCGGCGCGCCGGTGATCCATTTACTGTCCCGGCCCGCCGTGGCGATCCGGCCGTCGAGCGTCGTCGCCGTCTTGAGAGTGAACATCGGGCGTCCAAGGGCGACCCGCGTAAAGAAACCCCGGTTCAGGGCCCGGGCCTCGTCACTCAGCAGGCCGGTGGAGGTTTCGATGCCGGCCGCATTCAATCGGGCCATTCCCTTGCCCGACACGCGCGGATCTGGGTCCTCGATGGCGGCGACCACCCGAGCCACGCCCGCTTCGATCAGCGCCTCGGCACAGGGCGGTGTTTCGCCGTGATGGGAACAGGGCTCGAGCGTGACATAGGCCGCAGCGCCTTTGGCGGCAGCACCGGCCTGCGAGAGTGCTTCGGTCTCGGCGTGTGGACGGCCGCCCGGCTGGGTGCAGCCCCGCCCGACCACGATGCCCGATTCCGGACGCACGACGACGCATCCGACCGCCGGATTGGGCCAGACCCGTCCGAGACCACGCGCCGCCAGAGCGAGCGCGACGCTCATATGCCAGGAATCAGTCCGTGCCATCGCCGGAATGCCCGCCGCGGCTCGCGCCGCCGCTCAATAATGCCTGGTCTAGTCGACTTCCAAGGGTTCGCGGACGCCAAGCTCGCCGATGAATTCCTCGAAATCCTTGGCTTCGCGGAAATTCTTGTAGACCGAGGCGAACCGCACATAGGCGACCTGATCCAGGCTCGCCAGCCCCTCCATCGCCAGTTCCCCGATCACGGCGACCGGCACTTCGTTCTCGCCCATGCTCTCGAGCCGCCGCACCAGACCGTTGATCATGCGCTCGACGCGCTCGGGATCGACCGGACGCTTGCGCAGCGCGACCGACAGCGATCTCGCCAGCTTGTCGCGGTCGAAGGGCACGCGGCGGCCATTCTTCTTGATGACCGTCAGTTCACGCAATTGCACGCGCTCGAAAGTCGTGAACCGGGCCCCGCAGGCCGGACAAAAGCGCCGACGTCTGATCGACGCTCGATCTTCGGTGGGGCGCGAGTCCTTCACCTGGGTATCTTCGTGGCTACAAAACGGACAACGCATCGTTCCCCCCTGTCATCTCGCCCAATGCGACCCACTGCATGCTTTCGGCATTCGCAGAAGTCAGCCCCTGTTAAATCAATGGCCGGCTCACCCGAGATCCGGATAGATCGGGAAAGCGCGGGTCAGATCCAGCACCTTACGGCGGACCTCGTTCTCTACCGCCTGGTTACCCTCCGGGCTCTTCACCAGCCCGTCGAGAACCTCCGCGATCAGCTCACCCACGAACCGGAATTCCTGGCGTTTGAAACCGCGGGTCGTGCAGGCCGGCGTGCCGAGGCGGATGCCGGAAGTGATCATCGGCTTTTCGGGATCATAGGGAATCGCGTTTTTGTTGGCCGTGATGTTGGCGCGGCCAAGCGCTTCCTCGACAGTGTTGCCCTTGAGACCCTTGGGGCGGAGATCCACCAGCATCAGGTGATTGTCCGTCCCGCCCGAGACGATGTTGACACCCGCATCGATCAGTGTCTTGGCGAGTTCGTCGGCATTATCGACGATATGGCGCGCATAGATGCGGAATTCCGGCCTCAAAGCCTCGCCGAGCGCAACCGCCTTGGCCGCGACAACATGCACGAGCGGACCGCCCTGCAGGCCGGGAAAGACTCCCGAGTTAAGCTTTTTGAACAGCGCCTCGTGGTTGCTGAGGATCATGCCGCCGCGCGGGCCCCGCAATGTCTTGTGGGTCGTCGTCGTGACGACATGCGCGTAAGGCAACGGGCTCGGATGCAATCCGGTGGCGACGAGGCCGGAGAAATGGGCCATGTCGACCATCAGATACGCCCCGACCGAATCCGCGATTTCGCGGAACCGGGGGAAATCGATGATCCGGGAATAGGCCGTCGCGCCCGCAATGATCAGCTTCGGCTTGTGCTCCTCGGCGAGCCGGGCGACCTCGTCATAGTCGATCCGGCCATCGTCCTCGCGCACGCCGTACTGCACCGCATTGAACCATTTGCCCGACTGCGCGGGCGCGGCGCCATGGGTCAGATGTCCGCCCGACGCGAGCGAAAGCCCGAGAAAGGTGTCGCCGGGCTTGAGCAGCGACATGAAAACGGCGCCATTGGCCTGGGCGCCGGAATGCGGCTGCACATTGACGAAGCCGCAATCGAACAACCGCTTGGCGCGCTCGATCGCAACAGCTTCGATCACATCGACATGTTCGCAACCGCCGTAATAGCGCCTGCCGGGATATCCCTCGGCATATTTGTTGGTCAGGATCGAGCCCTGAGCTTCCAGGACCGCGCGACTGACAATATTTTCCGACGCGATAAGCTCCAGATGGTCTTGCTGGCGTTTTGTCTCCGACAGAATAGCATCCGCAATCTCGGGGTCCCGAGTAGCAAGACTATCGTCAAAGAAACCAGCAATCGCCGCATCCGGTCGGTCGGAGTTCAACACGGACATTTTACTTTACACCCTTCGTAATTCCAGGCCCGATACTCGGGAACATTAACCAGTTAAGCCTTAAGCCATTGCTGACAATTTCGCGACGCGCCCGGCATGGCGTCCACCATCGAACGGCGTCGTCAGAAATGTACGGAGGCAATCCTTGGCGACTTCAACACCGATGATCCGGCTGCCGAGCGCCAGGATATTGGCGTCGTTGTGGCGCCGGCCCAGTTCGGCGGTGGTGTGGTCATGACACAGTGCGGCCCGCACCTCGGGGTTGCGATTCGCGGCAATACTTATGCCGATGCCCGTGCCGCAGACGATCACACCGTAAGAAGCCTTGCCCGCCGCCACAGCGCTGGCCACGGCCTTGCCGAAATCGGGATAGTCTACGGATTCCGGGCCGTTCGTACCCAAGTCCAGCACTTCATAACCCAATTCGGCCAGATAGGCGGCCAATACCTGTTTCAGATCGAATCCTGCATGATCCGACCCGAGCGCAATGATCGTTCGAGTCATAACGGCAAAACCTCAAGCCACGGCGGTTTCGGGGGGCTCCCCTCGCCGCAGCACTCGCCAATACTTAGGAACCAAGCGCCAGCCCTTGGTGTTCCTTACCATATGTTGCCACGGCGCGCCAACACTCCACAACGTTTCGTCACCGCGGAAAGCGTCAGAGCGTCGCACCATGCACTTTTCAAGTTTCTATAGGCCTTAACTCTTGTACCTAAATATACGAAAATGAGGAATTGAATGCTCCGACGCCCTAATTAACCTTATAGTCATCATGTTTTGATTAACGAAGCCATCGGGATAGCGGTAGAAATCGCCTGGAAAAACTGGCGACATCTCTCTACATTCGATTTAATTCATCCCACTACTTGCAGAACTTTCTGCCTATTGGTAACGTGCACTTCCTATCACAGTTGTATTTCGTGCTTGATTTTAGCAGGAAATCTTCAAATAGTAGACGAATAAGTAGTGCGACGTAGCTTTGAGGCTCATCATAAAATGGCTGCAACTGATAGCGAAGAATTGTCGGAAGACCAGACGTTGCGGATGGCCGTCGATATTGTAACGGCTTATCTAAGTAATAATCCGCTTCCGGCTTCGACAATTCCAGACCTAATATCAACGGTGCATGGTGCGCTGACCAACTTGAGTCGGCCATCTGACGAAGTAGTACAAACAAACCGCAAACCCGCCGTGGCGGTGCGCAAATCGGTGACGCCCGACTACATCGTCTGCCTCGAGGACGGCAAGCAGCTCAAGATGTTGAAGCGCTATCTTCGCTCGAATTACGGCATGACGCCAGCGGAGTATCGCGCGAAATGGGGCCTGCCCGCGGACTATCCCATGGTCGCCCCGAATTACGCCAAACAGAGATCCGAATTCGCCAAGCAGATCGGCCTCGGTCGCTCCAGCAAGCGCACCTCTACCCGCCGCAAGTCCAAATCAAGCTAATCCTTACCGCCCGACCGGCCCTCGCCCTGCAAGCCTGCGGGTCAGTTTTGCTACGGCGTTACGGGTGAGAATGGCCTCGCCGGCATTCGTCGGCCCCATGATCGACACTTCGATGCCGGTCTCGGGGTCAATCGCCGACACCTTGGTGACGTTGCCCATTTGAACGAATTCGATCAGAAAACCGTGATCTACGCCCGACGAAATGCGGTTATCGGGCGCCATGCTCAGGCGGCCGCCATCACGCGGCGGCGCGCCGCAGAGCGAGCTTGTCCCAGACCTGATCGAGCGCCGAGACGAGATTGATCATCATCTCGTCGGTATGCATCGGCCCGGGCGTGAAACGCAAACGCTCGGTGCCGCGCGGCACGGTCGGGTAATTGATCGGCTGGACGTAAATTCCATACTCGTCGAGCAGGACGTCCGATACGCGCTTGCAGAGCGCGGCGTCACCGACCAGCAACGGCACGATATGAGTATCGCTCGGCATGACGGGCAGACCGGCATCGCCGAACAGGGTCTTGAGACGGGTCGATCTTTGATGCAGACGCTGTCGTTCCAGCGGGCTGGATTTCAGATGCTGGACGCTCGCCAGCGCGCCGGCCGCGAGTGTCGGCGCGAGAGACGTGGTGAAAATAAATCCGGGAGCATAGCTCCGCACGGCATCGACAAGATTACGCGAGCCGGTGATATAACCGCCCATCACGCCAAACGCCTTGGCGAGCGTGCCCTCGATAACCGTCAACCGGTCCATCAACCCTTCCTGGTCCGCGATGCCGCCGCCTTTCGGGCCATACAGGCCGACGGCGTGAACCTCGTCGAGATAGGTGAGCGCCCCATGCCGGTCGGCAGCATCGCAAATCCGCGCAATCGGCGCGACATCGCCGTCCATGGAATAGACGGATTCAAAGGCGATCAGTTTGGGGGCCTGAGGATCGGCCTCGGCGAGTTGGCGCTCGAGATCGTCGACATCGTTGTGACGCCAGATCCGCTTCTGCGCGCCGCTGTGCCGGATACCTTCGATCATGGACGCGTGATTGAGCGCATCGGAGAAGATAATGCAGCCGGGCAGCAGCTTGGCCAGCGTGCTGAGCGTGGCCTCATTCGAGTTGTAGCCGGACGTGAAGAGCAGCGCCGCTTCCTTGCCGTGCAGATCGGCCAGCTCTTCTTCCAGCATGACGTGGTAATGCGTCGTACCGCTGATATTACGGGTTCCGCCCGCACCGGCGCCGACATCATCAAGCGCCTCATGCATCGCCTTGATAACGGCCGGATGCTGGCCCATGCAGAGATAGTCGTTGCTGCACCAGACGACGATATCCCGGACGCCGTCATCCGTATGCCTGCGAGCTTGCGGGAAGGCGCCGAACCTGCGTGTGATGTCCGTGAAGACGCGGTAATTGCCATCGGCCTTCAGACGCTCAATCGCCTGGGCGAATACGCGGTCAGCATCCATATTCTACGCACTCCGTCCCTTTATCCAGACGCCTGCCGGGGCATCCAGCTTAACACATATGCGGGCACGGGCGCATTGTAAGATATTAGAGCGCAACGGCAATTCTGATGGAGCCCGCCGACCGGACAGGCATCGCGTAGCAGAGCCCTTATAGGGCGTCAACCGGACATTGTGACGCGTGGGGCGTCGGCCGGCCGGGAACGGGCGGGGAAAATACCGCGAGGACGGATTAAAACCCGCCGAACTGGATTTGATCGCTCCAGAAGCGTTCGAGCGCCCGGAGGGTTTCGTTCATCGCCCGCAGGCCGTCATCGCCGAGCGTCGCGTCGCCGGTAACCGCCGCGATCTGTCCCTCGTAGAGCTCGTCGACAATCTGGCAAATTTCCTTGCCCTTGTCGCTCAGCCGGATCCTGACGGAACGGCGATCATGGCGCGAGCGCTCGTGCTCGATATAGTCGGCCTCGACGAGCTTCTTGAGATTGTAGGAAACGTTGGACCCGGTGTAATAGCCGCGGCTGCGCAATTCGCCCGCCGTCATCTCGCTGGTCCCGATGTTATAGAGCAGCAAGGCCTGAACGCTGTTGATCTCGCCGATGCCGATACCATCGAGCTTGGCTTTGATCACATCGAGGAGACGACGGTGCAGCCGTTCAATCAGGCGCAGAGAATCAAGATAAAGTACTTTGGATTCTTCGCCGACCGCCGTCGCGGTACCCGGGCCGATTTGCTCCTGAACGCTGTGCTGCATGGGGATAAAAACCTTCACCTCACGACGCCACTCTCGACGCCGCCTTAGAACTTCGCCAGCGAGTATCTTTGCCCTCCATCACTAATATTAGGTTAAGCCCGCGACGTCGGAGTCGCCATTTGGCCATCCTTTGGATATGATTTTTGCGGGAACACGACGAAGGGCCGCGGCCGCGAGGCCGATAGAGCCCGATCGCCGAGGGAGAGGCTGAGATGGTTGAGACACGTTCCGGCGACCGGGCCGATATCACACTCGGGCACATCGCCTATGTCTGCTATGCGGCCGGTTTCTTTACTTTTGTTGCCTTCATCATCAGTGGCGCTATTTGCTTCGCCAAGCGCGGCGACGTTCACGGCACGATACTCGAAGGCCATTTCACGTGGATCATCAGAACCTTGTTGTGGAGCCTGCTGTCCTGGGCGGTCACGGTGGTTCTGTTCGCGACGATTATCGGTATGCCGCTCGCCTTCCTGCTCGGCGCGGCCACCTATGTCTGGTCGATCTACCGGGTGGTGGTCGGCTGGATCAAACTGTCGGAATACCGGCCGATCCCGGACCCCGAAGCCTGGTTCTAAAACGGCTTAACAGCCGGATAGTCAGGAAGTAAGCGGGTTCTCCGCCGGAGCGTTCTGCGCCTGAGCGTCGCGGGATTCGATCCAGATCCGCCGCAGGGCGTCGAAGAAGCTCGGCCGCAGCGTCTGGAGATAAACCTCGTTGTTCGCGAGATCTTTGACCAGACGGCGATGCGCCTTCCCCAGATTGTGATAGGGAATATTGGCGAACAGGTGGTGCGTCGAGTGATAGCGCAGGCCCACCGGCGCCCAGAGAGTCGTGAAAAACCTGTTGCCGGGAATCGACACGGAATCGAGCAACTGCTCGGTCAGATTCATCGAACGCCCCGCCGGATTGCGATAAGCATGGGCGACGAGCGTCCGTAGTGAATTCAGGAAGATGATGCCGGCTCCGACGGCCCACCAGAGCACCAGGAACTGGCCCGGCAGCACGCCCAGCCAGATCAGGGTGAAAGCCGTCGCACCATAAACCAGCGTTAAGAACTGCTGGATGCGCCAGGTCGGATCGTCTTTCGGGCCTTCGGGACCGCGCTTGTAGGACATGTCGATTTTCAACGACGATGCGTTTTCCCACGTCCACTTCCGGACCGGCGGAACGAAATAGGACAGCGCCGTCAAAAAGACGAAGCGGCCGACCAGCACGAGCGGAAAAACGACCGAATAGGCGACATAGGCAAGAATCTCGCGCTGCGGGCTCGTGGCGAAGGGCAGATATTCGCCGTCCTCCTCGGTGCCGTAGAGGTCCTTGCGATGATGATCGATGTGAACGCCCTGATAGGCGAAGGACGGCACCATCAGCGGAAAACCGCAGGTCAGGTTCCAGACCCAGCGGAAAAATCCGAAACTACCTTTTTTCAGATGCGCCAGTTCATGCGTAAAAATCGCCGCGCGGTAGAGGGCCAGGACCGCCACCACCATCAGCCCGATCTGCGGCCATGACAGCAGCCGCATGTTCACCGCGCCAATAAAGGCGCCCCATCCGAGCGTCACGCTGAACAGGAAATCGGCCCAATATATCAGCGGATTAGGCGTGATCAGATCGCGCACGAGCGCGCTCGCCTGAGCGAACGGGAACTGCTCTCTTTTCGCGCTTCGGGACCCGGCCATGTAAACTCGATCGACGATTAGGCTGTGCACAGTAACGGAATATACTTAACTATCGGACCGCCCATTGCGCAATACGCAATATATTTCAATTTGTTACACACTATTTGGTGGTTCGCGGCGTCGGCACCAGGCCGATATTGTCTGAAATCTTCGATGCGCCGAAAAACCTTACGCGAAACCTGGTCAGCGCATCGTTAACACGGCCGGGCCTGCGTCACCGCCACGCAATGCCAGAAAGGGCTGGAAGCCCACGCGCTGTTGAGGCATGTTGCCATCACCAATCGGCAGTCTTTCATCTGATCCGGCACGCTCAATGTCCGAGGCGATCAAGAATTCCGCGGCTTTTCCGAATATGCGCATGCGCCGCGTGCGCTCGACCGACTGGTCCCGCCGGCTGGTCGCCGAACATCGCCTGAGCCCGTCGGACCTGATCCTGCCCCTCTTCGTCATCGAGGGCGACAACAAGCGCGAGCCGGTGCCATCCATGCCGGGCGTGGAGCGGCACACGGTCGACAATCTGATCCGGGCTGCAACCGAAGCGGCAGAGGCCGGCATCCCGGCCGTCGCGCTGTTCCCCAATACCCCGGGCGAGCTGAAGACGCCGGACGGGGGCGAAGCGACCAATCCCGACAATCTCGTCTGCCGCGCGGTCCGCGCCATCAAGGCGGCGGTGCCGGAGATCGGCATCATGTGCGACGTGGCGCTCGATCCCTATACCAGCCACGGCCACGACGGCCTGGTCGACGACGGCCAGATCCTCAATGACGAGACGCTCGAGGTTCTGGTCAAACAGGCACTGGTTCAGGCCGAGGCCGGCGCCGATATCGTCGCGCCGTCGGACATGATGGATGGCCGCATCGGCGCCATTCGGCGGGCGCTGGAATCCGGCAGGCATCAAAACGTGATGATCATGGCCTATGCGGCCAAATATGCATCGTCCTTCTACTCGCCGTTTCGCGACGCGGTTGGCACCTTGGGCCAGCTCGGCTCCGACAAGAAGACCTATCAGATGGACCCGGCCAACGCCGACGAGGCGTTGCGCGAGGTCGCGCTGGATGTCTCGGAGGGCGCGGACATGGTCATGGTCAAGCCGGGCATGCCCTATCTCGACATCGTCCGGCTGGTCCATGACGCGTTCCACATGCCGACGTTCGCCTATCAGGTGAGCGGCGAATACGCGATGCTCATGGCGGCCGCCAAGGAAGGCTGGCTGTCACGTGAAGCCGTGATGATGGAAAGCCTGATCGCGTTCAAACGCGCTGGCGCGGCCGGCATTCTCACCTATTTCGCACTGGATGCCGCCCGGCTGCTCCGGGCGCACTATACCGGCACGAGCCCCAAACCCACCGTCAGGACGTGACGTCTCTTCTGGGCCGAATCCCGCCGATTTTCATCGCCGTCGCGAGCCAGGTCATTGCGCTCGTCATCGTCTTTCCGCTGGCCATCTGGATCGAGCAGACAACCGGCCGGGCAATCCCCATACTCGGCGTTCTGATCGTTCAGGGAATCGCGGCGGCGTCGATATCCCATTTCGCCCGGCTCGCGCGATGGTGGCTCGTGCTGCAGGTCGTCCTGCCACCGGCGGGCCTGGCGCTGCATCAGTCGAGCCTCCCGGCCTGGGCCTATCTCGGCGCTTTTATCGTCCTTGTTCTGGTGTTCTGGAACACGCTCGGCGAACGCGTACCGCTATATCTGACCAACCGGCAGACGGTCGACGCCATCGACGCGCTGCTGCCCCGGGACGGTCCGTTCCGCTTCATCGATATCGGCTGCGGAATCGCGAGCGTTCTGGGCCCGCTCGCCCGCCGTCACGCCGATAGCGAGTTCATCGGCGTGGAGTCCGCCCCCGTCCCCTTCGTCATCGGCGCCTTACGTTTGTGGATCATCGGCCGGAAGAACGCACGGCTCGTCTTCGGATCGATGTGGGAGCATGACCTTTCGCCGTACAACGTGGCCTATTGCTTCCTCTCGCCCGCGCCGATGACGGAAATCTTCGACAAGGCCAAGGCGGAAATGGCGCCCGGAACGCTGTTTGTCAGCAATTCCTTCATCGTTCCGGACACGGCCCCGGACTCGACGGTGCAGGTCGGCGATACGCGTCAAACCGCTCTTTATGTCTGGCGGATTCCCGGATCGGCGAGCGAAGCTCCCGAAAACGCAGGCGGAGGCCCTGAAAATACCGACCCCGACGCAGCGCCGACAGCCTTAAGCTAAACCCTATTTTAACCTCGTCTCAGGATGATTAACGACTGCGTGGCCTCCCGTGAGAGCGTGGAACAGAAGGCCTTTGCACTAACTCTCCAGCCCGGTGGTCCGGCAGCAGTTTTATGTTCTTCTTAATTGGCCTAGTCATCGTTTTCGGGTCCGTGCTCGGCGGCTACCTGCCGCATGGCAGCGCGGCCGTTCTGTTTCAGCCGTTCGAATTTCTGATCATTCTCGGATCCGGCATCGGTGCTTTCGTCATCAGCAATCCGAAACCCGTGCTTGCAGCGACGGGGAAGCACGTTTCCCGGGTCATGAAGGGCACGCCCTACAACAAGGACTCCTATCTCGAGCTCCTGACGCTGATGTATTCGATGTTCAAGCTAATCCGGTCCAAGGGCCTGCTGGCGATCGAAGCCCACATCGAAAATCCGGAAGAGAGTGCGCTGTTCTCCAATTATCCGAACTTTATGAAGAACCACCACGCGGTGACTTTCCTCTGCGACTACATGCGGCTGCTCACCATGGGCACGGAAAATCCGCATGTGATCGAGGATCTGATGAACGAGGATCTGGAGACACACCACAAAGAGCAGCATTCGGTGGTCTCGGCGATCGCCGCGCTTGGCGACGCCCTGCCGGCTTTCGGTATCGTGGCCGCCGTGCTCGGCGTCATCACGACCATGGGCAGCATCGACCAGCCTCCCGCCGTTCTCGGCGAGCTGATCGGCGCCGCGCTGGTCGGTACGTTCTTCGGCATTCTGATGTCCTACGGGTTGATCACGCCGATTTCGAAGAACCTCGACAATTATGCCAGCGCCGAAGGCAAATATTACGAGTGCATGAAGGCGGGCGTCCTGGCCCATCTTCAGGGATGCGCGCCGCCGGTCTCGGTCGAATTTGCCCGTAAGACCCTGTTTTCGCACGAACGGCCGAGCTTCACGGAGCTGGATGAGGCGGTGAACGCGGTCCTTCCGGTCTAGCACGACAGAAGTCATGGCCGACAATCAACCCCCCATCATCATCAAGAAGATCAAGAAGGGCGGTGACCACGGTCACCATGGCGGCGCGTGGAAGCTCGCTTATGCCGACTTCGTGACCGCGATGATGGCGTTCTTTCTGCTGCTGTGGCTGCTAAGCGCCACCACGGACAAGCAGAAGAAGGGCATCGCCGACTATTTCGCGCCGACCTTCGCCAGCAAGAGCACCAGCGGCGCGAATGGCGTGCTCGGCGGCAACTCGATCACATCGGACAACGGCGCCCAATCCTCGGGCTCGGTCGTCGTAAGCTTGGGCGCGCCGACGGCCGGAACCGGCACCGATAATACGACATCGACCCAACCGAAGGCCCCCGACGACAACGAGATCAACAAGGCGATCGCCGAACGCGAGGAGGAAATGTTCAAGGACGCGGAGAAGGAATTGACCAACGCGATCCAGAACACGCCCGACCTCAAGGCGTTCGCCGATAACCTGATCATCGACCGCACGCCGGAAGGCATGCGCATCCAGATCGTCGATCAGGATCGCCGGTCCATGTTCCAGAGCGGTAGCGCGGAACCCTTGCCCCGCACCAAGCAGATCCTCGAACTGGTCGCCAAGGTGATCATGAAACTGCCGAATCGCATCTCGATCTCGGGCCACACCGATTCGACGCCCTATGTCGGCAAGCCGAATTATTCGAATTGGGAGCTCTCCGCCGACCGCGCCAATGCCAGCCGCCGCGTGCTTCTGGAGGCGGGTGTGCCCGCGTCCCGCATCGCGGCGGTCAAAGGCATGGCGGATACCGAGCCGCTTTTCCCGGAAGATCCGTCTCTTCCGTCGAACCGCCGCATCTCGATCACGCTGTTGCGCGAAGCGCCGGTTCTGCCTCCAAATTACCGGCAGTAAAGCGCCCCGTTCGAACGCCGTTGCGGCTCATTCCCCCTCTTGGCAACTCTAAAAACTAGCTGCATCATGATGTTAAGCCTTTCTTGGGGGCTATCGACAAGTCAATCGGCTCGAGCGGAAGGTATGGCCGTGCGTATCGTAATTTGGGCGGCGGCGAGACCTGCCGGGAGGCATTCGTTTGATCCTTGACGGCCTGACACTGCAAATGGCGGTGACCTTCATTGCCATTATGGTGGCGGTCGGGTGCTATGCGGCGGAGAAAACGCCGCTTGAAGTCACCTCGATCGGCCTGATCGGATTCCTCCTCGTCTTTTTCCATTTCTTCCCCGTGCCGGGCCCGGACGGGAAGAATGTGCTGGGGGCGACGGCGCTTCTCTCGGGCTTCGCCAATCCCGCGCTGATCGCCGTTCTGGCCCTGCTGGTGATCGGCCAGGGGATGATTCAGACCGGCGCTCTGAATGCGCCGATGAACGCGCTTCTCAAGCATACCGGCTCGATCCCGCGTATAACCATCACGCTGGCATTGCTGGTGGCGGCGCTTATCAGCGGGATCATGAACGATACGCCCGTCGTCGTGATCTTCATCCCGATCATGTCGGTGATCGCGGACCGCATGCGAACCTCGCCCTCCAAGGTGATGATCCCGATCAGCTACGCTGCGATCCTTGGCGGCCTCACGACACTGATCGGCTCCAGCACGAATATGCTGGTCTCCGGGGCCTTCGAGAGAATTAGCGGCAGCAGTATCGGATTTTTCGATTTTACCGTCCCGGCGCTGGTGCTCGCCGGCGTGGGCTTCGTCTACATCGTCTTCATCGTCCCGCTTCTGCTGCCCGACCGAGCCTCGCTTGCCGGCAGTCTGGTCGGCGCGAGCGGACGCCATTTCATCGCCCAGATCGACGTGAAGTCGGACAGCCCTCTTGTAGGCGAAACGTCCGTCGCGGGCATGTTCGTCAAACTGCCGGAAGTGACGGTTCAGATGATTCAGCGCGGCGATAACGTGCTTCTGCCGCTGATCGATGAAGTTACTCTGCAGCCTGACGATTCCATCATCATCGCGGCGACGCGCAAGGCGTTGACCAATTTGATCGCGAATTATCCCGGCATCGTTCAAGGTGTGAGCGCGCTGCCCGAAGACGGCAGCGACGATCAGGTGATGCCGATCGGCGACCGGCTCATGGTCGAAGCGATCGTGGCCCCGGCCTCCCGAATTCAGGGCCGGACCGTCGCACAGATCGCGTTTCATGCCCGCACCGGCTGCATCATTCTCGGTGTGCAGCGCCGCTCGCGCATGATCCGCACCGACTTCAAGGCGATCCGGCTGGAAGCCGGCGATGGCCTGTTGCTCCTCGGCAAACGCGAAGACATCAGCCGGTTGCGGGCGGAACGCGACGTCATTCTCGTCGAGGGAACGTCGAGCGAAGTGCCGGCGGTGCAGCGCGCGGGCCGCGCCCTGATGATCTTTGCGGGCGTCGTGCTGGCCTCGGCGACCGATCTCGTTCCGATCGTCATCTCAGCCCTGATCGGCGTCACCCTGATGATCATGACGGGCTGTCTGAACATACATCAGGCATTCCGCGCAATCGACCGGCGCATCATGATGATCGTCGGCGCGGCCCTGGCGATGGGCGCGGCGCTCGAAGCCACCAACGGCGCGACCTATCTTGCCGATGCCCTGATCGCCGCTTTCCACGGCGACGGACCGGTCTTGACGCTCTCGGCCTTCTTCCTGCTCGTCGCGGTCATGACGAATGTCCTGAGCAACAACGCCTGCGCCGTGCTGTTCACGCCGATCGCCTACAGCATGGCTGTCAAAGTGGGCTGCGACCCGAGGATCTTCGCCTATGCGGTGATCTTCGCGTCGAATTGCGCTTTCGCCACGCCGGTCGGCTACCAGACCAATTTGCTGGTGATGGGGCCGGGCCATTATCGATTCAGCGACTATGCCCGGGCCGGTATCCCGCTTCTGCTGATTTTATGGCTGACCTTCTCGCTCTTCGCGCCATGGTATTACGGGCTGAGCTGATCGGGCGCGACAGTCGACGCCGGATGTAATTCGGCGCGAAAATCAATCGACTTAGGCCATTCGTGGCGCGGCCAATTTGTGTTAGAATGTCAACTGGAACGAGATTTCATTGCGATGGAAGGACGGTATTGACCCTTCAATCCAATCATTTTCCACGATTTTACGTGACGCCGGCCGGGCCGTGCCCCTATCTGCCGGGCCGCGTCGAACGTAAGGTCTTTACGGAACTCAAGGGGAGCG
Organism: uncultured Alphaproteobacteria bacterium; assembly: GCA_963821875.1. Taxonomy (GTDB): domain Bacteria; phylum Pseudomonadota; class Alphaproteobacteria; order CAVTAV01; family CAVTAV01; genus CAVTAV01. The sequence continues at coordinate 1,676,978 of CAWGFE010000002.1, read as the reverse complement.
ACGCGCAGGCGCTTAATGACGCCCTTACGCTGATCGGCTTTCGCCGCAGCCAGAATGTCGCCTACCGGCCGGCCTGCGAGGATTGCCAATGCTGCGTATCCGTGCGGGTCCGCGTGGACGAGTTCGAGCCGACGCGATCGATGCGCCGCGTCATCGCCAAGAATAAAGATCTCGAAATGCGCGAGGCCCCCGCCTGGGCGTCCGACGAGCAGTTTACGTTGCTGAAGCGCTATTTGAGGTCTCGCCATCCCGATGGCGGCATGACCCATATGGACGCCATCGATTTCGCCTCGATGATCGAGTCGAGCCCGATCGATTCCCGCATCATGGAATATCGCCTGCGCCCCGACGAGGGCGGCGAGGGTGGAACCGGCAGGCTTATGGCGGCCTGTCTGACGGATGTGCTCTCGGACGGGCTGTCGCTCGTCTACAGTTTCTTCGATCCGGAAGAAAAAGCGCGCGGTCTCGGCAATTACGTGGTGCTCAGCCATATCGATTACGCGCGCAGCTTGGGCCTTCCCTATGTCTATCTCGGTTATTGGATCGCCGATTGCCGGAAGATGGCTTACAAAACCGCCTTCCGGCCGCTGGAAAAACTCACCCCCGACGGCTGGAAGAGAATGGAATCATAGGCTTCTATCCGCCCGAGACGATAGGATAGGATCAAACTGAACGGCAGGATCGGGCCGTCGGCGTTTTGGGGTTGCCGTAATCGATCGATTGGATTGGGGGCGTCATGGCATTTTCCACGAAACCACAGGACCGGTCCGCCTCGAGGGGCTTGGCATGTCCGTGCTGAACAAGCTGGCGGCCGCGATTGACTGGCTGAACGAATGGGTGGGACGCACCGTCTCGTGGCTGCTCGTCGCGATGATCGTCGTGCAGTTCGCGGTCGTCATCATGCGCTATGTCTTTGGCGTCAGCTCGATCTTCGTACAGGAATTGATCGTCTATATGCACGCGACCGTCTTCATGGTCGCCTCGGCCTATACGCTCCTTCATGACGGACACGTGCGGGTGGACGTGTTTTACCGCGAAGCCTCGCCGAAGACGAAAGCGCTGGTGAATCTCTTCGGCAGCATCGTCTTTCTGCTTCCCGTCTGCGCGGTGTTCTGGTGGCGCTCCTGGCCCTATGTGGTCGACTCCTGGGCCGTGCATGAAGGATCGCGCGAGACCAGCGGAATCCAGGCCGTCTACCTCCTCAAGACCGAACTGCTGCTCTTTGCCGCCCTGATGGCCCTACAGGGCATGTCCATGGCGACCCACGCGTTGCGGGCTCTCCGCGGCGCCGCACCCGAGCCCGCCGACGAAGCTCCGACAATCTGAGATCGAGGACCCGCTCGCATGACCTTCGCTCAAGGCCTTGATCTCCTGATGTTCGCCGTCGCCTGCGGCTTGCTGCTGCTAGGCTATCCGGTCGCTTTTACGCTCGCCGGAACCGCCCTGATCTTCGCTCTGATCGGCACCGGGTTCGGCGTTTTCGATTTGGGATATCTGGGCGCCCTGCCGCAGCGCGCTTTCGGCAACATGACCAACGAAACGCTGATCGCCGTGCCCTTGTTCATCTTCATGGGCGTGATGCTGGAGCGCTCGAAAGTCGCCGAAGAACTGCTCGACAGCATGGGCCGCATGTTCGGCTCGCTCCGGGGCGGACTCGGCATTTCGGTGTCGATCGTCGGCGCGCTTCTCGCCGCCTCCACCGGCATCGTCGGCGCGACCGTCGTCACCATGGGCCTGCTGTCCCTGCCGACGATGCTGCGGCGCGGCTACGAGCCATCGCTCGCCTGCGGCTCGATCTGCGCCGCCGGTACGCTGGGTCAGATCATTCCCCCCTCGATCGTGCTCGTGCTGCTCGGCGATGTGATGTCGTCGGCCTATCAGGAAGCCCAGCTCAAGATGGGCATCTTCTCGGCGGACACCATCTCGGTCGGCGACCTGTTCGCCGGATCCCTGTTCCCCGGCCTCGGCCTCGTCCTGCTCTATATTCTCTATCAGATCGGCATGGCGATCTTCCGGCCTGAGACCTCGCCACCAATTCCCCAGGACGATTTCGATCCCGAAGCGTCCAAGGGATCGAAATTCATGACACTGGCCCACGCGCTGATTCCGCCGATCGTTCTGATCGTCTCGGTGCTCGGCTCGATCCTCGGCGGTTTCGCAACGCCGACCGAAGCGGCGGCTGTCGGCGCGGTGGGCGCGATCATGCTGGCGGGCCTGCGTGTCGGCACGGGCAAAGGTACCACGATCTATATGGGCGCGGGCGCACTTATCGCCGTGCTGATCCTCACCGCGAATGTCGACCTGCGGCTGGATACAGCGTCGAGCAGCAAGGTCGGCATCGTGATCGCCGCGATCCTGACAATTCTTGTCGGCATCGGCCTTCTGTCGGCGCTATACGCCGTGTTCCGCGTCAAGATCCTGACCGAGGTAATGCGTTCGACGACCAAGATCACCGCCATGGTTTTCCTGATCCTGGTCGGCGCGGCGATGTTCAGCCTCGTGTTCCGGGGGCTCGGCGGGGGCGACGCCGTTCACGAGTTCCTGCGTTCGCTGCCCGGCGGCAAGATCGGCGCGATGATTACCGTGATGGGGGTGATCTTCGTTCTCGGCTTCTTTCTGGACTTTATCGAGATCACTTTCGTCGTGGTGCCGATCGTCGCCCCCGTCCTGATGCAGATGGGAATCAACCCGGTGTGGCTCGGCGTGATGATCGCGATGAACCTGCAGACCTCGTTCCTGACGCCGCCTTTCGGCTTCGCGCTGTTTTACCTGCGCGGCGTCGCGCCGGACTCGGTGACCACGATGCAGATCTATCGCGGCGTGTTGCCTTTCGTGATCATCCAGATCCTGGCGCTCATCATCCTCACCCTCGTCCCCGGCCTCGCAACGTGGCTACCGACGGTGGTGTTCCACAGCTAGCGCCTGGACCTGACGCCTTTTCCGATGTGTTTCGCCAGGAACTCGCCGATGCGGGAGAGCATATCGATGCGGTCCTGATTCCGCAGAATGCTGTGCTCGACGTCGTCATATTCGATGTACTGGTACTTCTTGCCCTCATATTTCAGGCGAGCGGCCATCTCGGCGCCCTGCTCTTCCTGAACATTCAGATCCTTTTCTCCCTGGAATAACAGGACGGGAGCCTGAATCTCACCCGCGCGATCCTGTGGCGAACCGGCTTCCAAAGTCGTGTCGTCGGTGCCAATGAAGGATTGGATCGAAGCGGACCCGACGATGCGTTGGTATTCGCGCGCCAGCATTTTGAGATCTGTCACGCCCGCAATGCTGACAACACATTTATACAGTTTGGGCTGCTCTATCGCACTCATCAGTGCCGCATATCCGCCATAGCTCCAGCCGACGATGCACATTCGTTCCCCATCGGACGTGCCGTCGGCGATCAAGGACTTCGCTCCGTCCGTGATGTCGCTTATCGCCTGGCGCCAGTTCTTGAACCCGCCGTTGCCGGCCCAGTCTTCGCCATAGCCGCTCGATCCTCGGTAATTCACCTGAAGAACGGCATATCCGCTGGCCGCCAGAAACTGAACGATGGGATCGAATGACCAGACGTCCCGCGCCGCCGGACCGCCATGCGGGAAAACGACGGTGGGTAAGGGACCTTTCGATTTTCCGGGCGGAAGCGTCAGATAAGCCGGAACCTCGGCGCCGTCACGCGCTTTGAAGCTGATCGGCTTTACCGGCGCCATCACCTGCCCCGCAAGTTTGGGATAGACCAGCGCAATTTTCGCAAGCCGGTGGGTTTGCGTATCGAGCCGGAAGACCGACCCCGGATCTTTATCGCTGGAAACGACGATCAGGTAGTACCGGCGGTCCCAGCTCTCGTCGACAATGTCGACTTCCGAACCGGGAAAGAGCCTGGAGACGTCTTCGTGAACCTTGGCGACCGCCTTGTCGAAGAATTTCCAGTGTGTCTTGTCGGTGTCATAGCCGACCGCCACCAGACGCCCGTACTTACCGAGGGTCAACAGGCGGTCCACATCGACATCCGGATTGGCAAAGACGATGTGCGGTTTCTCGCCGGTCGAGAGATTTTGCTCGAAGAGCGCCTGCTTACCGTCCTTTGAATTGATATAAAGCAAGTCGTTCGGTCCGTCTCCGAACCCGACGGGCGTGAATTTATCCCTTAGATCGACTTCCTGGATCACATGGAGCAAACGCCAGCCGGAATCCTTGGTGTCGCGCACATACCACTTCCACTGGCCGCTTCCGACAGACTGATAAAGCCGGGCATTGCCGCGGCCGTCCGCGATCCAGCCGTAAGTTTGCTGACGCGACGACACATCCGTCGACACATGTCCGCTGTAGATGTCGAGCTTGCCGACTCCCGAGCCGTAGTTATTCGGCACCTGCACCAGCACGTCCCGGGGATCGTCCACCAGCCAGTCGATCACGCGGTCCTGGAACTGGCTGAACTGGTCGGTATTCTTTCGGTCGATCATCGTTCGCATCTCTTTGCCGTCGGCATTGACGGCGATGAGACGCGTCATCGCGATGTAGCGATTGGTCCCGAAGAACTTGTTGAGATTCCGGTAGCCGCAGAGCAGCCGCTTGTTGCTGGCCCAGTCGCACCAATCCAGCGCGGCCTCGCCTTTCTTGGAGGCCGCGATCACGGTCCCCTTCCCGGCAGCGAGATCGAGCACGACGGCCGCCGGCGTATCGTTGGGCAACCATTTGAGGATCGAGATCTTGGTGCCGTCCGGCGAAAGATGCATGCCGTGCAGATCCGGCAGCGTGCCGAATTTCACCGCGAGCGGATCGGCCTTGTATTTCTGCGCGCCGGCGAACGCCGTCGTCGCCCCAGCAAAACAACAGACGAATAAGATGAGAAACCGCGCCATAGCATGCCCCCCGGATTTGCCGTCGGCTCGGTAGAATAGTTTGTAGAACACAAGCCCTGATTGCAAGACATGCGATCAGTTGTTCTAACGCTTTCGAATGAGTGCGGGGATGCTCTCAGTCGCGCCAGGGCGTCGGCGTATTATAGGTCACGGTCGTGAACACGGCCTCGACCTGCCGGATCATGTTGTCCTCGATCTTGAATAACTCCAGCAAGCAGAAGCTGTGCGGCGAGAGATAGGACGACTTGCGCACCGTGCCATCCGTCCAGGTGACTTCCGCCAGGCGCCCCGAATGATCGATGAAGCCGCCGGCCATGACGATCCCTCTTTCCTCATCCACCAAAGGAAAGCGCCGGGCGCGGAGGCGATCGTCGTAGCGGTAGTTTCCCATGCGGAACTGTTCCTCGCAGCCAAGCTCGAAAATGCGCTCGCCGGGACGGAGATTGGGATTGTTGGTTGTCAGCATGCCGTTTTCGATCCGGTCACAATCGGGGGCGAACCGAGTGAAGATCGTGCCGTCATTCAGCTGCAGCGTGTCGAAATAGCCGTCCGCGATGGAGATCATCCTGGCGCGCGGCACACGCCTATCGGGCGGTACGAGTTCGTTCATGATCGGCTTACCCTTGAGCGCCTCCGGGTCCGGATTGGGGAACGGCCCATCGCCCTGCCGCCGCGCCAGCACGGACTCAACCTCGGTAATCAGACCGTCCTCCACCTTGAGGCGCAACGCGATCGCCGCCGGATTGCCATGCTCGTACACGACGCCATACCAACCGACATTGCCGGTCTTGGGGTCGGCCAGCCGAAGGTCATAATCGCCTTTGCCATCGATCGTATTCCAGAGCCCGTCGCCGATCTCGAGCTCGACACTGTTCTCGCTGAAGCGTGCAGTATTCGCCAAGGGCAGCCGCGAGGGGTCCTTCTTGATCAGCGCCTCGAGATATTTGTCGAGGACGCCGTAAAGATCGCTACGATCATAGCGTGTCATGGGACTGACCATGTCGCTCCTCCCTGCCGAAAAATCGTCGAAATATGATCAATTATGAGGGACGCGGTTGTGAACCCAGGGCGACGGCATGTTGTATGGCACCGTCGTGAAGACCGCTTCGACCTGGCGGATCTTGCCGTCCACGATCTTGAAGGTCTCAAGCAGGACATATGAATCGGGCGTCTTGAAAAGGGTTTTGACGACTCTCCCGTCCGTCAGCACGATTTTCTGAAGCTTCCCGGAATGATCGATGAAGCCGCCGGCCATGACGAGGCCCCGCTCCTCGTCGACCAGAGGAAAGCGCCGGGCACGCAAGCGGTCGTCGAACCTGAAGTTGCCGGTCTTGAACTGCGCTTCGCATCCCAATGCCATGACGGCGCTCGGAACCTCAGGGTCCTTGTGGTTCGTCGTCTGATACCCGTTCTCGCGCCGATTACAGTTTTTGTCGAACTGGGTGAAGATCGTCCCGTCGTTCAGCTGCAGCGTGTCGAAATAACCATCCGCCAGAGAGATCAAACGCGCCCGCGGACGCCGCGTGTCCGCGGGTTCGATACGATTCATGATGGGAACGGTCTTCAGCCGTTGCGGCTGCGGGTTGGGGAACGGCCCGTCCCCTTCCTGCCGCGCGAGCACGGATTCAACCTGGGTGATGAGTCCATCCTGAACCTTGATGCGCAGCGCGATCGCTGCGGGATTTCCGTTCTCATAAACAACGCCGTACCAGCCGACATTGCCGGTCCTGGTGTCAGCCATTCGAAGGTCATACTTGCCGATCCCGCTGATCGTGTTCCACAAGCCGTCGCCGATCTCCATCTCGACGCTGTTCTCGCTGAACCGAACGTGCTCGGCCAGCGGCAGGCGAGATGGATCCTTCTTGACCAAGGCATCGAGATATTTGTCGAGGAAGCCGTAAAGGCAGCTCCGATCACAGACGCTCCTCGGCCTCACGATGGTCATGTCGCGCTGTTCGGAAGCCGAGGCGTCCGAGAACAGCGTTCCGAACGCAAGAACGATTGCAGCGACGGTGATGAAACGCCGGGCACTACCGCTGAAGCGGCGCGGCATATTTGGTGTCATCTGTCATTCCCCCTGGCGGACGACCCGCCGCGCCGTCGTGCGAGCAGATCAGGCTCCCCACCCTCCTTGTCGACATTGGCTATTGTGAAGCCGGAGGACCGACGATCACAAGCGTTAATATGACTGGATCTAGGACTCTATCGGCGCGTTGCGCCGGGTGACGAGGCGGAGGACTTCGCCGGCGGCATCCGGGATATTGGTGCCGGGGCCGTAGATCGCGGAGACCCCTGCCTTGCGGAGAAAATCGTAATCCTGAGGCGGAATAACACCGCCGCAGACGACCCGGATGCCCTGACCGCCCTCGGCCCGGAGGGCGTCGATCAGAGCCGGTACGAGCGTCTTATGGCCGCCCGCCAGCGTCGAGACGCCGACAACGTTTACGCCCTTCTCAACCGCCTCGCGGGCGGCTTCCTCAGGCGTCTGGAAGAGAGGCCCATGCTCGACCTCGAAGCCGATATCGCGGAACGCGCTGGCGATCACCTTCGAGCCCCGGTCATGACCGTCCTGCCCCATCTTGACCACGAGGAGGCGCGGCGGATGACCTTCTCGCTTCTTGTAGTCTTCAATTTCGGCCCGAACGGCGGCGATACCGTCGGCATCGCCATAGGTTTCGCCGTACACGCCGGAGACCGATTTGACGTCGGCCTCGTGCCGCGTGAAGACCTTCTCCAGCGCCATCGAAACTTCGCCCACCGTAGCGCGCGCCCGGATCGCTTCAATGGACAAGGCCAGCAGATTGCCGTCACCTTCCGCCCCCTTGGTCAAGGCATCGAGCGCAGCCTGGCATGTCGCCTCGTCGCGGCCGTCGCGAACCGTCTTGAGCCGGGCAATCTGGAACTCGCGCACCGCCGTATTGTCGACCTCACGGAACGGGATCGGATGATCCTCGGCGGCAGGGTATTTGTTGACGCCGACGATCGTCTCATCGCCCCGGTCGATATGGGCCTGACGCCGCGCCGCCGCGTCCTCTATCCGCAGCTTGGGCATGCCGGCTTCCAGAGCCTTGGTCATGCCGCCGAGCATCTTGACCTCGCCGATCAGATCCCAGGCGGCTTGGGCGACGGAATGCGTCAGCGCCTCGACGTAATAGCTGCCGCCCAGCGGATCGACGACGGCGGGAATGCCGGTTTCCTCGGCCAGAATAAGCTGGGTGTTGCGTGCGATCCGGGCCGAGAAATCGGTCGGCAAGGCGACCGCCTCGTCGAAGGAATTGGTGTGCAGGCTTTGCGTGCCCCCGAGCACCGCCGCCAGCGCCTCATACGCCGTACGGATCACGTTGTTGTAGGGGTCCTGCTCGGTAAGGCTGACGCCCGATGTCTGGCAATGGGTGCGCAGCATGAGCGAAGACTGCTTTTCCGGCTTGCAGGCCTGGATGATGCGCGACCATAGAAGACGCGCGGCGCGCAGCTTGGCGATCTCCATGAAGAAATTCATGCCGATGCCGAAAAAGAAAGACAGCCGGGGTGCGAAGTCGTCGATCTTCAGCCCGCGCGCCAGCGCCGCTTTTACATATTCCTCGCCGTCCGCCAGCGTGAAAGCAAGCTCCTGAACCGCCGTCGCGCCCGCCTCCTGCATGTGATAGCCGGAGATCGAGATCGAATTGAAACGCGGCATGTGCTTCGCGGTGTAGCCAATGATATCCGCAACGATCCGCATCGAAGGCTCGGGCGGATAGATATAGGTGTTGCGAACCATGAACTCCTTGAGGATGTCGTTCTGGATCGTGCCGGAGAGCTGCTCCTGGCCCACGCCCTGCTCCTCCGCCGCGACGATATAGCCGGCGAGACAGGGCAGAACGGCGCCGTTCATGGTCATGGAGACCGACATCTTGTCGAGCGGGATCCGGTCGAACAGGATCTTCATGTCCTCGACGCTGTCGATCGCGACCCCGGCCTTGCCGACATCGCCCACCACGCGCGGATGATCGGAATCGTAACCGCGATGGGTGGCGAGATCGAAGGCGACGGACAGGCCCATCTGGCCCGCCGACAGATTGCGCCGGTAAAACGCGTTGGACTCTTCCGCCGTCGAGAAACCGGCATATTGCCGGATCGTCCAGGGCCGGTTGGCATACATGGTCGCCCGGGTCCCGCGCAGAAACGGGGCGAGCCCCGGCAGCGTATCCATGCCTTCAAGGCCTTCGAGATCGGCTGCCGTATAGAGCGGTTTGACCGAAATAGATTCCGGCGTGTCCCAGATCAGGGAGTTCGGGGACTTGCCCTTAAGCTCCTTTTCCGCCAGCGCCATCCACTCGTCCAGGGTTGGCTTTTTCGCCATGTCGTGGCCCCAAATTGCCGCACCGCACAATAGGCTTGTCAGTATTGGGGCGGGCGGGCGAATAGTCAAACCGCCCTCGACCGCGGCGGCCGACAAACAGCGCACCGCAGAGCGCCTCCGCCAGCGCGGGGGAGCAGGTGGAAAGACCCGGCTGACCGGCGGTTTCATCGCTTTCGATGTCACTCTGTGACCAAGAATTGATCAGGCCCTCAGGAACTTTTTGACCCGCTACAGAGTTGAGCATTGAGGTTGTCCCTGTTCGATTTTGGGACAGCCTCAATCCATGTCTTTAGCGAGGAATGTTCTATGAAAAAGCTCACTCTGGCGGCGGTCCTTCTCACCGGAACGGCGATCACGCTCCCGGCACAGGCCGAAGTCTTCAATGGGCTCTATATCGGAGCGGAGGCCGGCTACGACAAAGATGCGGTCCATGTGGACGGCACCCATGTTCAGATCAACAACAAGTCGGATCTCGCCTACGGCGTCATCGCGGGCGTGGATATGAAGGTAACCCCGCACATCGTCGCCGGCATCGAAGGCGACATGTCGATCGCGAATAACGACTTCAATTTCAGCGACGGCGTTACGGTCTTCGACAGCAAGGCGAAACGCTCGCTCGGCATCAGTGGCCGGCTCGGCTATCTGCTCGCCAATCGGATCCTGTTATATGGCCGCGCGGGCTATACCAATGGCCGATTCCGCTTCAGGGACGGCCTGACGACAACGAAAGAAAACTTCGACGGCTTCCGATATGGCGGCGGCGTCGAGTTGGCTGTCCTGCCGAATATCGGCGTCCGCGCGGAATATACCCACACCAACTACAACAGTGGCGCGGCGCCGGTCACCTCCACGGCGACGAATTTCAGTCCGAATACGAGCCGGATAATGTTGGGAGCCGCCTTCTACTTCTAGGCGGAACACAAATAGACGCCTCAACGATGCCCCCGTGTCCGCAAGGATGCGGGGGTTTTTCTGGGCGAAAGAAGTCTCCGACGCCGGGCCGACGAGCGGGGCGGCCGAGATACGGACAGAACGGGGCAAGACGAGAGAGAATGCGGCCGGGCGGGACCAAGCGAGCGCTCGTGCCCGGCGCGTCGAGGGATCGGATCAGGCGAAGTGGGGCTGGAAGAAGTCGGAGTCGGTTGCGATCGAACGACGCCCGCGGGGTTTGCCCGCCGATGCGGGTTCGCTCGCCTCGGTCATCTTCGCCGCCATGCTCTGAAGGCGTTCACGCGCCCGAAAGACGCGCGAGCGCACGGTCCCAACCGGAATGCCGACTACATCGGCCGCCTCGTCATATTTTAGACCTTCGGCGCCGACAAGAAGAAGGATCTCCTGATCGGAGTCGGAAAGCTCGTCGAACAATGACAAAAACTGTTTCGCTTCCAGGATCTTGTCCTGTGACGGCGCCTGGACCTCGAGATAGCCAACATCGTCGATGTTGACGCATTCGGGACGGCGTGCGGCTTTGCGGTATTCGCTGATCTGGTGATTTCTCAAGATCGTCAGCAGCCAGGCCCGGAGATTGGTCCCTCGCGTAAAGCTTGAGAAGTTCTCGATGGCCCGTTCAAGACATCCTTGTACCAGATCGTCGGCCAGATCGGCGTTTCCGACCCGCGCACGGGCGAACCGCCGAAGGTGGGGAATTTCCTGCTCTATTGCCACGACATCCGATGAGCGCAAGGTCATGTCATCACCTCTTTGCAAGATTTGAAGACAAAGCGAAGTATCGGTTTCTTATAGCGTCCCTATTCTAGCGTAGGATTATATTTCTGTTGGTCTATGTCGGTGGCCTCGATGATCACAACCTATTGAATGAATGTGGTTTCATTGTGTCGATTTGAGGGAGATTTTCGACAATAACTAAAAAACAGTTCCACTCTATCGCACAGTATTATGCGCAATTATATTCTCTATTCTGTTCCATTTTGGGAAAAGACGTGTCGGGCGAACAGTATTCAGAACGCCCAGAGACCAATGCAGCCGATTACGCCGATCAGGATAGCGACCAGACTGACTTGCTGGATTTGCGAGGAAACCCCCGGGTTTCGCCAATGCTCGGTTCTCGCCGCGGCACGATTCAAGAGATGCCGGGTCCGCGCCGGCAACGGTTCGACCATGAGGGACCGACCGATATTTTGCAGCCGCCGATTTTGCCAGCGTATGGTCCTAAGGCGGCCGGCCAGATTGTCGTCAAACAGGGCTAGGATTGAAATCCAAACACGGCGAGGCAGCGGCAATCGACCGTCGATATAGTCGTACAATACGTACTGGGAAATCCTACTTGCCCCGATCATCCTGCCCTACCCGATCCAACGACATAAGGGGCCTGATGCGCCCGCCATCCCGAACCACGCGCCAAAGCGCTTCGTCATACGCCGGGGTGTCTGAGATCGAATTTTGACGGCTGCCTGCTAAGGGCGGCCTACCACCACGTTCGATCCGGCTTTGAAACGTCAAGCGTCGCGAAAAGTTCCCACGAAGTGTGAATTTCGTCGGCGGTATGTCTTTCGTGCCGCAAAGGCGGAAAAAAGGCGAAAAAAGAGCCGGGAGCATACTCCCGGCCCTCGAACCGCGTCATTAACGACTGAACGACGCAAATTATCCCGCGCCGGCACCGAGGACGCCGAGTTCCCGAGCCGAGATCTTTCCGTCGTTGTTCTTGTCCTCGGCACCGAACTTGCGCACTTTATCCAGCGCGTTCGAGCTGACGTTCTGTTTCTTCACCATCGCTGCGAGCGATTTGAATTCTTTCTTGCTGAGATAACCGTCATGGTTTTTGTCGGCGTTGATGAAGTCTTCGATTGTAAGCCCGGATTGATTGTTCGCGTTAGGCGCATCCTGGTGTTGGACCGCGTTATTACTCTGCGACAAATCGTTTGGGGATATGTCGAGACCGCCAACAGAACCCGTATGGGACCCGAGATTCAATCCGCCTCCGGCATCCGGCGCCGCGCTTGCGACGGAACAGGTCGCGATCGCGAAAAGCGCCGCCGAGGCAACTGCGGATAAAAGCCTTGGTCTGGTCATGAGCCACATCCTTTCTCTGACGTGTTGCGCGTGGCCGGCCTCCCTTAGGTCCTCCTGCCATTCACACTACCAACGCGTCAGATGGCTGATAGTTCGGACGCAGCCGCTTCATCCCGTCGCAGGCCCTTTCAACGTTGTATAGTTTTCCACCCTGTAGGACGGCATCAGCGCATAGTCGCTGGCATTCAGGTCCGACTGAACCATGATCTCGTCGGGCATGACCGTGATGTCGCTGTAGGGAATGGTGACCACCTTGCCGTTGCCCGCCTTGCCGAGCGCGATAAGGGCATAGAGATCATGATCGACCTTGGATCTCAGAATATCGGAGACGTCGCCGATTTTGGCGCCGTTCTGATTGACGAGCGTCTGCCCGATGATGGCTCTGGCATCGGCCGGTTTGTTCCGTTGGATCGGGATATTTCCCTCGGACGTCAGCTGTGAGTAATTGGGCACGCTCTCGACCTGAGTGTTCAGCGGTTGGGCAAAGGCCGGAGCCGCCATCGCGCAAATGACTACGCCGCAGAGCGCAAGGGACTTCAGGGGAATGAAACTATTGTTCTTTTTGACCATGTCGCACCTCATTCAATATCTTGAACATGCAGGGGACGATGGACGTTCCCGTCATCGCATCTACGAGTCATATATCGACTGGGTTCCGGTTTTTCAGGTTAAGCTTTTGTAATGAAAAATGGCGGTATTCCGCGCTTACGGCGGGATGCCCATCGCCAAATCGACCCGTTGGCCTCGGCATCGACTTTTTGGACTTGCTAAAGGCCGCGCGACATCCGACCTTAAGGGCCGGATGTTCGAGACGTTGCCCAGCGCCGCCTTGAGGGGTCCGCAGGACCGCCAATCCCGCATCGTTCGCCGTGCGGAAGGGCGGATTGCCGCCATTCTGGGCCCCACCAACACCGGAAAAACCCATTACGCGGTCGAGCGCCTCGCAGGGCACTCTTCCGGCATGATCGGCCTGCCGCTCCGCCTCCTCGCGCGCGAGATCTACGACAAGGTCGTCGCCCTCAAGGGACCGACGCGGGTAGCGCTGATCACAGGCGAGGAGAAAATCACCCCGCCCAACGCGGCCTATTTCGTCTGCACGGTCGAGTCCATGCCGGTGGACAAGGATGTCGCGTTCGTCGCGGTCGACGAAATTCAGCTCGCCGAGGACCCCGAGCGCGGACATGTCTTTACGCAGCGCCTCCTCAATGCCCGCGGACGGGAGGAAACCCTGTTCCTCGGTTCGGAATCGATGCGCGCCCTGATCCGCAAGCTGATCCCGGAAGCCGAATTCATCACCCGTCCACGCTTTTCGCATCTCACTTATACCGGACCTAAAAAGATAAGCCGCCTGCCCCGCCGCAGCGCGATCGTGGCGTTCAGTTCGTCCGAAGTCTATGCGCTGGCCGAGATCATCCGGCGGCAGAAGGGCGGCGCGGCGGTCGTGATGGGCGCGCTGAGCCCGCGCACGCGCAACGCCCAGGTCGCGCTCTATGAAGCGGGCGACGTCGATTACCTCGTTGCGACGGACGCGATCGGCATGGGACTCAATATGAGCATCAACCATGTCTCCTTCGCGTCGCTGACGAAGTTCGACGGCCGTATGCACCGCGCCCTTCGCATGGCGGAGATCGCTCAGATCGCCGGCCGGGCCGGACGCCACATGAACGACGGCAGCTTCGGCCTCACGACGGGGGTGGACGATCAGGGTGCGATCCTGACGCCGGACCTCGTCGAGCGGATCGAACGCTATGATTTCGAGACGGTCCGCAAGCTCGAATGGCGGAACGGCGAATTGGACTATACGAACCCGACCGCGCTGATCCGCAGCCTGGAACGGAAACCGCCGCTCACCATCCTCGCCCAGACGCGGGAGGCGGAAGACCTCTCCGTGCTGCGTACCCTGGCGCGTGACGAGGGCGTCGCCCGGTTTGCGACCGGACCGGCGGCCGTGGCGTTGTTCTGGCAGGTCTGCCAGATCCCCGATTTCCGCAAGACGCTGGCCGATCTGCACGCCTCCCTCGTCGGCGAGGTCTACAAGCACCTCATGACCAATGACGGCGTCCTGCCGCATAACTGGATCGCCCGGCAGGTCGACCGGCTCGACAACACCCAGGGGGACATCGACACGCTGGCGACCCGACTGGCGCATATCCGGACCTGGACCTATGTCGCCAACAGATCCGGCTGGGTCGATGACCCGCGTCTCTGGCAGGACCGGACACGCGATGTCGAAGACCGGCTGTCGGACGCCCTGCATGAACGCCTGTCCCAACGCTTCATCGACCGGCGCACCTCCGTTCTCCTGAAACAAATGGGCGACAAGGAAGATCTGACCGCGCTGGTCGACGACGACGGCGAGGTGACGGTCGCGGGCCACTTCATGGGGACGCTGGACGGCTTCCGGTTCGAACCCGATTCGGATACCCGCGGGGCCGAGAGCCGGGCGCTGATGAACGCGGCCAACCGCACACTCGCCGGCGAGATCAAACGGCGGGTCGGAAAGCTCGCCTCGGCAGGCGACGACGAATTCTCTCTGGAATTCGATGACGCCGCCAAACCCCGTCTGTTTTGGCGGGGTGCGGTCGTCGGGCACCTTGTCGCGGGCAAAAATACCCTGTCGCCACGGGTCGAGCCGGTTCGCAGCGCGCTTCTCGAAGGGGCGCTGAAACAGTCAGCCCAGGCGCGTCTCGACAGATGGGTCAACGACGAGATCCGCAAATCGCTTGGACCTCTCATGCGTCTGGCCGAAGAGATCGACGCCGCACCCAAACGTTCTTCGAAGGCCAAGCCGCTTGCCGGACCGGCGCGCGGTCTCGCCTTTACCCTGTGCCAGTCCCTCGGCAATCTGCCGCGCAACGAGGCCATGCCGGCTGTCAAGGCGTTGAGCAAATCCGACCGTGCCGGTTTGCGGCGGTTCGGCGTCACCTTCGGTGAAACCAGCATCTATATTCCGGCCATGCTGAAGCCGGCCGCCGCGCGCCTGAAGACCGTGCTCGCCGCCCTCGATCGCGGGAGCGAGAACGTCCCGCCTCTGCCCAAGCCCGGGGCCGTGGCGGTCGACGTCCCGGATAGGGCGCGGGCGTGGTTCTATGAAGCCGCGGGCTACCGGCTTATCGGCCATCGCGCGATCCGAATCGACATGCTGGAGCGGCTCGCGAATGCGTTGCGCAAGGCGAATGATGCCGGCCCCTTCCAGGCGTCGAACGAGTTCGTCTCTATCGTCGGCGGCGGTGGACCGGCCTTCAACGCCGTCGTAAAATCGCTCGGGTTTACGCCGACAACCACTGAAACGGCAACCTGGTACAGCCGCCTCGCGCACCGGCCACCCACACGCCGCCCGCGCCGGAAGAAACCTGCGCCGAGGCCGAAACATTCACCTTTTGCCGTTCTGGCCGAAATGGGGAGCCTCGCGCAACGGTGACGCAACTCGAAACCCTTTCGACGACAGGCACCCAGCGCCTCGACAAATGGCTCTGGTTCGCCCGGTTTTTCAAGAGCCGCTCCATCGCGGCGCACCAATGCCAGGACAACAAAGTGCGGGTCAATCGCGTCGTGACGTCGAAGCCGAGCCATACCATACGACCGGGCGACATTATTTCATTCAATCAGGGTCGAACGGTGCGGGTCGTCAAAATGCTCTCGGCCGGCACGCGGCGCGGCCCGGCGAGCGAAGCGCAAATGCTCTACGAGGACCTGTTCTCCCCGGAAACCGCGACCTCATCGGAAACCAGTCCCGGCCAACGGGAGCCCGGCGCGGGGCGGCCAACCAAGGCCGAACGGCGCGCGATCGACGCTCTCAAACGGACCGAAAGCGGCTATGAATATTGATACTTTTCGCCACAGTTTCGGGCTGCTAGGTTTGCAGGCATTGAGGATCTATCCAGCCAGCACCTATCGAGGATAATCGCGGAATGCATTTTGGTGACCGTCTGATAACGGCTGTCAGAAGGAGCGGTCACCCGCTATGCGTGGGAATCGACCCACATCTGCATCTGATCCCGCAGATATTCCGCGTCGGCGACATGGCTCCGAACTCCCTCCAGACCGCCTCGGCCGTCCGCACCTTCCTCGCCGCGGTCATGGACAGGGTCACGGGTAAGGTGGCCGCGATCAAACCCCAGTCGGCGTTTTTCGAGCAGATGGGCTGGCGTGGCATCGAAGTGCTCGACAATTGCATGAAACGCGCGCGGGCCAACGGCATGGTCGTCGTGCTGGACGTCAAGCGCGGTGATATCGGCTCGACCGCCGAGGCCTATGCGACCGCCTATCTCGCCAAGGGAGCGCCGCTTCAGGCCGACGCGATCACGATCAATCCCTATCTCGGCATGGACAGTCTCACGCCTTTCATCGAGGCGGCCGACACCAATGACGGCGGAACCTTCGTACTGGTGAAGACGACCAATCCTGGCTCGAAGGATTTTCAGAACCTGGTCCACGGCAAGATGCCGCTTTACCAGACTGTCGCGCGGAAGCTTTCCGAACTCTCAAAACGCCATGCCGGCCCGGATACCGGCTGGTCGTCCGTCGGTGTCGTGGCCGGCGCCACCAGCCCTGCCGAGGCCGTCAACATCCGCAAGGAATTGCCGAATTCACCTTTCCTGATCCCCGGCTACGGCAAGCAGGGCGGAACGGCGGAAGATGCCGTCGCCGGCTTTGTCGATGGTCCCGAAGGACCCGAGGGCGGGATCATCAGCTCGTCGCGCGGCATCCTGTTTCCCAAATTGCCGCCGGGCGCGATCGGCAAGGATTGGGAGCGCGCCGTCGACCGCGCGCTCGCCGCCGCGATCTCCGATGTTCAAAAGGCCCTCGAAAACGCCGCGACGACCAAATCCGGCTGACGCCTTTGAATCAGGTTAAAGAGTGAACTGCTCTTCCAGGTACTCTTCCAGCCGAGCAGCTTCCGACGCGAGACACCGAAAACCGATATACCCGTCCGGCCGAACAAGAAAGAACCGGCTCCGGGGGTCGGCGCCATACGGATCCTCGATATCCGGCATCGCATCCAGGACCACGGTCTTCATCACCGGTTTGAAGCGGCGGCGAATTGATTGCGATACGCTTGATATGTCCACGCCGTCATCGGTCTGGATCGCCAGCAGAGTGAACCGGGGATGGCGCATCAGATGGTAGATCGTCCGCCCATCAACGAGATCTCCGTCCGGCGCCCGGTCGCCGATGGCGGGCCCGCCGAACGGGGTCAATCCCGCGGCCGCGTCGACATAGTCGCGATACGTATAGGAGATGCCCGAACATGTGCCGACCACCGCGTCGAGCCATTCGGGATCGTGGATTTGCCGGCTTCTCTCCGCGATATCGCGTCCGTGCCCCATGAACACGTCCTGCAGAGACTCGGCGGCCCAGAGCACCTGCTCGGCGATGGGGCGGCGTTCCCTTTCATAACTATCCAGGAGCGCCGGGCGTGCTCTCCCTGTTTCCACCATGGCCAACTTCCAACCCAGATTGAAAGCATCCTGCATACAGCAGTTCATACCCTGCCCGCCCGTCGTCGGATGGACATGGGCGGAATCGCCGGCCAGAAAGACATTGCCTTTGCGATAGGTCTGCGCGAGCCCGAGCCTATGCTCCCATTTCGAATGCCAGACGACATCACCGAGGCCGACCCCGTCGAAATGCTTATCCAGAATGGACCGGAAGGCGTGCTTGGGATCCGGATCCGCGGCCATCGCCCCGCGATCGCTCGACAGCAGCCGATAAAATCCGCCCGGCAATCTGGCGACCATCACGAAGTGATCCGTCCCCGCGCAGTAATGGACATAATCGTCTACGTCCGGGAAGCCGTTCAGAAACGCGTCCATGTTCTGAAGGACCATGCCGGCATAACCATGGCCCTCCCGCGTCAGGCCGGCGGCTTCCCTGACGCGTGAATTGGCGCCGTCACAAGCGACAAGAAAGCGGCACCGGACATGCTCCTCTTCGTCGCCGCGATCGCCATGGACGAGCGTTGCGGTGACGCCGTCCTCGTCCTGCGTCACATCGGTGCAGCGCGTGTCCCACTCCGTTTCGCGGCCGTATTCCTCGCGTAAAAACTCGCGAATGAGATCTTCTGTCTCGCTTTGGCGCTGAATCAGAATGTAGGGATAGCGGGAGTTGACCGTCGTGAAGTCCATACCGGGCCGGACCTCGCTTCGAGCGCCCGCACCGTCGACAAAGTGCAGGACATAGCCCTTGTTCTGGATGGTCTGAGCCTGCAGCCGGTCGATCAGCCGCTTGTCGACCCGTTCAAGCAACTCCGCCGTTCGAGAGTGGATGGTAATGGCCCGTGATGTGATCGTGGGACTGGCCAACTTGTCGACGGTTCGCGCCTCCACGCCGTGCCGCGCCAACTCCAGAGACAGGATCGTCCCTGCGGCCCCGCCGCCAACAATCAGGATAGGAACTTCGCTTACCGTCGCCATCGCTACTTCTCCAATGCGCGGCAATGATACCGGGCGCTTTACCAACAGTGAAATTGATAATACTCATATCATCTATGAATTCACTGCATAATATGCGCCTCGACCCCAACCTCCTGTTCACCCTCCATATTCTGCTGGAGGAACGTCAGGTCAGCCGCGCGGCTGTCCGCCTCGGCCTGACGCAGCCGGCCGTGAGTCACGCCCTTCAACGTCTCCGGTCTCATTTCGACGATCCCTTGTTGGTCCGGCGTGGCCAGGAAATGGTGCCGACGCCGCGCGCAATGGAGCTTGCCGGGCCCTTGCGTCAGGTCATCTCCGCGATCGACCAATTGACCGGGCCGACGGAGTTCGACCCGAAAGACGCGCGCGGCACGCTCAGGATCGCGACAACCGACTATGGATTGGCCGTCGTATTGCCCCATGTCCTTGCCGAACTCGCGACCGCGGCTTCACATCTCACCATCGCGTCGACCGGCCTTTCGGAGGATACTTTCGAGAATCTGAAAACCGGCCATCTGGACCTCGCTCTGAGCGGACAGGAAACGCACGGATCCATGCGAATCGAAAAGCTCTTCGAAGAGCGCTTCGTTCTCGTCACCCGCGCGGATCATCCCCTCGCCGCGAAGACGCGGATGACGCTGGACGACTATCTCGCCTGGCCGCATGCCTTGATCGACATCGCCCACTCGCGGTTATACGGCATCGACCGCAAGCTCGAAAAAATCGGCCGGCCGCGCCGCGTGGCGCTGCGGGTTCCGCATATGCTCGCGGCGGCGTTTTTCGCTCAGTCGACCGATCTGATCGTGCCGGTGCCCGAGCGTGTCGCACATATCTATGCACACTCGCTGAATCTGGTGGTCCACGAGCCGCCACGCGAGGTTGATCTCGGCTATTTCGAATACGTTCAGGTCTGGCACGAACGCCGCGACGACGATCCGGTGCATCGCTGGCTCCGGCAACTGGTCGCCACGGCGGCCCGGAACATACGCTCCGCCTGACATATGAGGGTGCGGAACGAGCCGCGTAGCCCGACGGAAGCGTTTCGACACCAGATTTTCCTTAGAAATCGATCAGGAGTTGGTGCTATAGGGGGGCCGGATTTGGAGCGTATCGAGTTATGACCACGAAAGTATTCATCGACGGCAATGCCGGCACGACCGGCCTGCAGATCGTCGGGCGGCTGGCGAAGCGGCCGGACCTGACTTTGATTCAACCCGACGAGGCGAATCGGAAGGACCCGGCCGCGCGCGCGGAATTTCTGAACAAGGCCGATGTGGCGATCTTGTGTCTGCCCGACGACGCCGCACGGGAATCCGTCAGCCTGGTGGAAAGCAATTCGGTCCGCATCATCGATACCAGCACGGCCCACCGGACGAGCCCGGACTGGGTCTACGGCCTGCCGGAGATGGCCCGGAACCATGCGGCCAAGATCGCATCGTCGCGGCGCGTGGCCAACCCCGGCTGCTATCCGACCGGGCCGATCCTGTTTCTGCGGCCTCTGATAGAGGCCGGGCTGATCCCGACCGACTATCCAATCTCGATCAACGCCACCTCCGGCTACACCGGCGGCGGGCGGAAAATGATCGAGGCCTTCGAGGCCGACAAGCCCGAGGGCGTCTACACACAGGCCCATCACATTTATGGGCTGTCGCTAGAACACAAGCACATCCCCGAGCTGCAGGAGCATGCTGGGCTGGATCGCCGGCCGGTACTGCTACCGAGCGTCGGGCGGTTCCGGCAAGGCATGCTGGGCGAGATTCCGCTATTCCTGGATATGTGCCGGGACGGTGTGAAGGCGCGGGACATTCACGACGCGCTGAGCGCTCATTTCGAGGGATGCCGGTTCGTGCGTGTTCGGCCGCTTCAGGAGAACGCCGGGTCGGCGCGGGTCGGCGCGGAATATCTCAATGGCACCAATTGTGTGGACCTTTACGTATTCGCGAACGACAAGCGCGGTCATGTGCTGCTCGTGTCGGTGCTCGACAATCTCGGCAAAGGCGCATCCGGTGCGGCCGTTCAGAATATGAATCTGATGCTGGGCGAGCCCGAGGATCTCGGGCTTTAGCGGATAGTTTCCAGCCAATCGCGCTTCGTGCGGCTATAGACGACATGCGGGCGCAGGGGATCGTCCGCGGTCAGCTTGGGATGATCGAAGTCCCGGTCGGGATCGTGCCGCATCCCGATCCGCTCCATGACTCCGCGCGACCGGCGATTGGCGACGCTCGTGAACGCAATGACTTCATCGAGCGCTAATTCCTCGAAAGCGAACCGCATAACCTCGCGCGCCCCTTCGGACGCATAGCCCTGCTTCCAGTAATCCGGCGCCAGGCGCCAGCCGATCTCGACCGAAGGCGCCAGCGGGGACCATTCGATGACGTTGAGACCGATAAAGCCGATAAATCGCACGGCTCCGGGGATCTCGGCGGCCCACAGTCCGTAGCCATGCGCATGCACATGCTTGCGGATTCGCGCCGCCAGCTCATCGCTCGCGGTCCGGCCCATCACCGGCCCCAGAAACTCCATGACGCGCGGGTCGGCGTTCATCGCCGCGAACGGAACCATGTCGGCGTCGGTCCAGTCACGCAGCAGCAGCCGATCGGTTCTGAGCACCGGTGCGCCGGTCATGGGGAAAGCTCCTGCGCCGGCAGCACGGACAGATCGCTAAAACCGAATTTGTCGAAGAACGCTCTTACTGCATCGAGATCGGTGTCCGGCGCGGTGAACAGTGCGCGGTCCGCGCCCGATGAAGGTTCCGAGATATTGTGCTTGTCGCCAAGCACGGTCTTCAGCCTCTCTGCGATCGCCGGCGACGGATCGAGCCATTTGACGTCGCGTGGCGAGACGGCGCGGAGATCATCCACGATCAGCGGATAGTGGGTGCAACCAAGCACCACGGCATCGACTGGATCCGTATGCCGGCCGAAGAACGGCACGAGAATGGTCTTCAACCGCGCGTGATCGGGCGCGTGGCCGCGCGCAAACGCTTCGGCCATCGCGGCAAGATCCGGAGAGCCGATCTTTACGACCTCGCAGTCCGAGGCGAATTTGGCGATGAGGTCCTCGATATAGGGGCCGTTCACTGTGGCTTCGGTGGCGAGCAGGCCGATCACGCGGGTATTGGATACGGCGCCAGCCGTCTTGATCGCGGGCACCGTGCCGACGACCGGAACCTTCAGCACCTTACGCAAGGCGTCCAGCACGACCGTGCTGGCCGTGTTGCAGGCGACGACCATGGCATCGCAGTCGTAGTCGGCGACGAGGCGAGTCGCCAGGCCGGTCAGGCGCCCGGTCAGAACGTCGCGAGAAAGCTTGCCATACGGAAAGGCCGCGTTATCGGCGAGATAAATGATGCGCACGCCGGGAAGGGCCGCGCGGATCGCCTTCACGACGCTCAACCCTCCAACGCCAGAATCGGTCACCAGGACCGTTGGCGCCTTGAGTTCGCCCTTTTCCCCAGCCCGCTCGCTCACTCGACTATTACCTTTTCCGGCGCCCCGACCGCGGCAATCCGCGTCTCCCGACATATCGCCAAGATGACGCGATCTTCGTGGCATTATTGTGGGCAGAACGGCATGAAAATCCAGTAAGGATGCAGCCGTGTCCTTGAGTTGCTCGGATATGATGGTATATGGGACGGATGATTAATCGTGTTCTTGCGTTTCTTGGCCTCGACGAAAACTCACAGGACCAATCCTTTTCCAAGGCCGACGAGAAATATGTCGCCGCCGCGGCCCTGATGGTCGAGGCCGGTTCGCTCGACGGCGCTTTCGACGAATCCGAACGGCGGGCGATCTCCGATATCGTCAAAAATCGTTTCGATCTCAGTCCGGACGAAGCGGCCGCCCTGATCCGCCGGGCCGAAGCCGCCCATGACCGGACCAACAACCTGCTCGGCTTCACGCGTATCCTCAAGGAGCGCTTCAACGAGAGGGAGCGTATCGACATCATCGAAATGCTCTGGGAAGTCGTCTTCGCGGACGGCGAAGTCGATGATTACGAAGCAAATCTGATGCGCAGGATTGGCGGCTTGATCTACGTGTCGGATCGCGATAATGGTGCTGCCCGGAAACGCGCGATGCAGCGCGCTGGAATTACCGAATAGCGCGAGCGTACTGTCGTTTCCGTTAGTAAGGCTAGATTTGATAGTCTGGTGGTCATGGCCCGGGGGCCAAACCTGAAAAAACAATAGATGGGCATCCCGTCGGACCGAAACGGCGACTGGCAAGCGGGAGCGCAAGGAGACATCATGACCTACGTCGTTACCGAAGCGTGCATTAAATGCAAATACATGGATTGCGTGGAGGTTTGCCCGGTCGACTGCTTCTATGAAGGCGAGAACATGCTCGTCATTCATCCCGACGAATGCATCGATTGCGGCGTCTGTGAGCCCGAATGCCCGCCCGAAGCCATCGTGCCCGATACCGAGGGCGGCCTCGACAAATGGCTCGAAGTGAATGCCGAATACGCTCAGAAATGGCCGAACATCACTCAGAACCGGGGCGCGCCGGCCGATGCCGACGAACACAAGGGCGAAGAGGGCAAGTTCGAGAAATATTTCAACCCGGAACCCGGCCAAGGCGACTGAGCCGTTGCCATCTCGACGGCCAACAGACTGAATTATCAGATATTTTCAGCCCTGCCCCAGAGGCGGGGCTGAAATTATTCGGGACCGATCCCATATTATGGTTTTGACCGTACGGGCGATCGGATTTTGAACGCAGAGATTGTCTGAACGGGGATAAAATCGCCCATTAGGGCGTTTTGTGGCGGCGTTAAATCGGACGATTGAAAGTCCGTCATATTTTTCGCCGTGGCGTGGGCTGTCTTTTACGCACGCCGTATGTTATATTTCTTCGACTTATTTATCAAACCGTGGGCAGCGAAATCCCAGGGCAAGGATTGTAGATCCTCCACTTCGAGCGCCAATTCGGCCGCAGACGTCGCGTTCGGCTCAAACCGCGAAGCTCGCGGATTTTGGCGAAGTGGTGGGGCTTCGTTTAACCTGACACGGACAGGATTAAGCGATAAACACTCAGACTTACAAGGACTTATATGACCACGAAAGCGAAAGATAAGGAAAAGGGGTTCGCGACTGGCGACTTCATTGTTTATCCGGCTCACGGCGTTGGCCGTATCATCGGCCAGGAGACCCAGGAAATCGCCGGAGCCAAGCTCGACCTGTTCATTATCGAATTCGATAAGGAAAAGATGATGCTTCGAGTGCCCACGAAAAAGGCGCTCGCCATCGGTATGCGCAAGCTCTCGAGCCGCTCCAAGCTCGATGACGCAATCAAGACGCTGAAGGGCCGTGCACGCGTCAAGCGGACCATGTGGAGCCGCCGCGCCCAGGAATACGAGGCCAAGATCAATTCCGGCGATCCGATCTCGATCGCCGAAGTCGTCCGGGATCTGTTCCGCAAGAGCGACCAGCCGGAGCAGTCCTACAGCGAACGACAGATTTACGAGGCCGCACTGGATCGATTGGCGCGGGAAGTCGCCGCCGTGGAGAAGATCGACGACAACGCGGCGATCGAGCGGCTGGAGCAGGTTCTCCAAGCCGCCTAATCGAATCGTAGAGGTTTTCGAGGGGGCGGCCTAGTGTCGCTCCCTTTGTCTTTTTTGATTAGGAAGGCGGCGTTTTTCAGGAAGTGTTAAGATTTGGGGGCCTTATTATGGTGCCGAAGCACCGCCCTAATTCTGCCACCATCGAACTTTAGACAGGATACAAAGAACAAAATACCCGTTCCAAGCGTTAGAGAAGAGGCGTTGACGTCTCTGTAAATGAACGGGGCGGCGTCAAGGCAGTTTCGGAACTAAGTGTCACTTCTCGGATAATTACGTCCGAGCCGGCAGGGATCGAAACCTATGGCCCACGCAGTCGTTTCCACCGCAGCACATGCCAATCGCCGTTATGTCCGACAGGCCATGGCGGCGCCTCTGCTTGAAAAGAATCATGAATTCGAGCTTGCCGCGCGATGGCGTCAGAAAGGCGACGTCCGTGCGCTGCACGAATTGATCACCGCTTATCTGCGCCTCGTCGTCAGCATCGGCGCCCGCTACCGCAATTACGGCCTGCCGATGGGCGATCTGGTCCAGGAAGGCAATGTCGGCCTCATGCAGGCCGCCCAACGCTTCGAGCCCGAGCGCGAGATCCGGTTTTCCACCTATGCGAGCTGGTGGATCCGCTCGGCGATCCAGGACTTCATTCTGCGCAACTGGTCAATCGTCCGGACCGGCACGACGGCGGCGCACAAGACCCTGTTCTTCAATCTCCGCCGCCTGCGCGCCAAGATCGACGGCAATGACGGTCGGCTTACCAACGAGTTCCGTATCGAAATCGCCAATCAGCTTCATGTCCGGGTTCAGGACGTGGAGACGATGGAGACTCGCCTCGGCGAACTCGACCAATCGCTCAACACGCCGATCAGCGCGGACGGCGACGGCGAATGGCTGGACATGCTGTCCGATGAGCGCCCCCTACCGGAAGAGGCGGTTCAGGACGCCGAGGATAGCGCGCGCTATCACATATGGCTGGATCAGGCGATGGCCAGCCTGAGCGACCGCGAAGCGATCATCATCCGCGCCCGGCGCCTGAACGAGGAATCGGCCACCCTCGCGGTCCTCGGCGACCAGTTCGGGATCAGCAAGGAACGGGTCCGGCAGATCGAGCACCAGGCCATGAAGAAGCTGAGAACCGCGGTTGCGCGGATCGTCAGCAATCCAGCGGATTCTGATCGGAAGCCCGTCTAGATCGACCTCAATCGGCCGATTGATGGGCGCTCAACCACGGTTATCCACAGCTTTTTGGGCTGTTTGCACTATTCTTCCCGGATGACTTTGACCCGGTCGCCGGTTTTCAGGCGCGCATCGTCCGCGAGCCCGTTCAACACCAGAAATCGATCGATATTGTCCTTATCAAACGGCATCGTCGCCGCAAGAGACTGAACCGTATCCCCCGGCTTCACGGTCACGACCCTCACCCGATAAGGCTTCAGCGCGGCGGCCTGAGTGTCCGTGAGTTTATGGAAGCTGTAGGTCATCCGCCGCAGCGCTTCGCCGAGCCTCTGGGTATCGTCCGGTTTTGTCAGAATCTGGAACCGGTACACCGTGGACGGATCGAACCGGATCATCACCAGCCGGTAGTCGGCCGCTCCGTTATTGGTCGAGACTCGCGCCGAGCCGGTCGCCGCGGGCAGGCCGTTGATCTTGATGGATTCGACATTCTGCAGATCGAGCCGTCCGGCGGCCTTGCTCTCGAGATACCGGGTCATCGACAACCCGGTCGTTTCCTTGTCGCTGTCGAACACCACGATATCGCCGTTCGCGTCTTTCGCACCGACCGCCTCGGCCGTGTTTATCAGCGTGAAGCCCGGCGGCACCGTAAAGGCGAATTTCTGGATCGGATGGGAGAAGGTGCGGCCCCGGATGAAACCGTTCTTCGGCTCGTCGCCATAGATGATTCCGTCAATCGCGTTGAGATAGGCGTCGCGCCGGCGCGGCCGTGATTCCGGATCGACATTGGTCTCCCTCGCCAGCGTGCGGGCGCGGACAACCCGGTCGGTGGTGAGTGGATGGGTGGACGTGAAATCGCTGCTGTGATCGCGCGCGTCCTCGCCCGCCAGCTTGGCCGCAAGCTTGCTCTCGCGATCGAGCGAATGCAGGAAGTCGGCCTCCGCCATCGGGTCGTAGCCCGCGCGGGTGATGTATTTCACGCCCAGACTGTCGGCCTCATATTCCTGTGCGCGGGAGAATTTGAGCAGATAGAGCTGACTGCCCTGCTGGGCGATCTGACCGAGCGCGCCGGACCCGGTGGCGATCCCGACCCCGGCGCTCAGGATCGAGGCGAGTGTGGCGCGGTTATAGCGTTCGGCCGTGTGATGCGCCGTGACGTGGCCGATCTCATGGCCAAGCACCCCCGCCAATTCGGCCTCGTCATTGGCGAGCGCCAGCAGGCCGCGCGTGACATAGACATAGCCGCCGGGCAGCGCCATCGCATTGACGATCGGCGTGTCGAGGACAGTGAAGTGAAAGTCGAGATTCGGCATATCCGAATTCGCGGCGAGCCGGCCGCCGACGGTGGCGATATAGGCGTCGACCGGTCCTTCGTCATAGACCCCGCCCATCTCCTTGAGAACTTGCGGATGCTGCTGCTCGCCGAGCGCAAGCTCCTGCGAGGGCGTCAGGCAGGCGCCGAGCGCCAGCATCGCGGCCAGGAGCGGCGCGATCTTCAATCCGGCGATGGATCCTTTAGTCATGGCGCGGCAGTCTCCCCGATCTGCATCACTGACTGTCTGTTTGGGCAACGGCGCGCGGCGCGTCAAGGCGCTCGATCTGCTCGGCATGATCGATCTCGATCACCGGTCCGTTCCAATCCCGGATCCAGCCCCTCACCCGGATCCGCCGGCCCGTCAAGGCGTCGAGATCGATACCCTCGTTCTTGACCGCGCGGCGGTCACCGGCCGCGACGGCCACCGTAAAGTCCTTGTGCCAGTCGGCACCGAAATTCACGAAGGTCCAGTTGGCGCGATCGGCGACGGCAACCACGGTTCCTTCCACGATTCCGAAATGCTTCAGATAGGGCGATGGATGTTTGGCGATCGCGTCGGACGACGCGACGGCGAACGCCGGATCGCTCCAAAGCCCCACCCTGCTCCGCCGGGCGGCATCCTCCAGCGCAAGCAACGGCCGGATCATGGCCCGGTTGTCGGCAAAGCTTTCGACCCGGGCGAGACCACGCCGGACGAGCACGCCCTGCAACCAGCGGCCATCCGTTGTGACGACCTGGGCAAGACTATGGCCATAGCGGTCGCGCCGGCGGGTATCGAACCGCAGAGATACGCTTTGCTTTTCCGTGAGATCCTCAAGCGCCTTATCGGCTTCGCGCCGCCATCGCCCGTTTGACGGGATGCGCACGCCGATCAGACGAACGATGCGATGGTCGGCAAGGTCGAGAGATCCGTCATCGAGCACCCGGGCGACCCGCGCCGTACCGCCGTCGTCCAGCGCCCGCAAAAGCGCAGTGTCCCCCTCCGCTCCGCGCGCTACGCATGGAACAGACAGGGTAAGCGCGAAAAACATGAGGGATGCGGCCACCAACCGGACCATGGCCCAAGCCTAGCACAGGCCACGACCGGCTTCGAGCGGCAATGGATGGCCGGATCGGATCCGGCCGCCGGGGATCAGCGGCGGGCGACCGAGGCCGAGAACTTGTCGACTTCTCCGCCAAGCTGCTCCGACAACTCCTCAAGCTTCTTGGCCGCAACGAGAACGGCTTCGGCCTGCTTGCCGGTATCGGTGGAGAATTGCGAGACGCGGGTGATCTTCTGGGTGACCTCGGCGGTTCCGCTCGCGGCGCTCTGGACGTTCTGGCTGATTTCCTGGGTCGCGGTGCCCTGTTGGGACACGGCCGAGGAAATGGAGCCCGAAATCTGATCGATTTCGTTGATCGTCGACTCGATCTGGCCGATGGCGCTCACCGCGTCGCCCATGGCGTTCTGGATATCCGCCACCTGCTCGGCGATTTCCTGTGTGGCCTTGGCGGTTTGCGCGGCCAGGTTCTTGACCTCGGACGCCACGACGGCGAAGCCCTTGCCCGCTTCTCCGGCGCGCGCCGCCTCGATCGTGGCGTTCAGCGCAAGAAGATTGGTCTGGGCGGCGATGGCCCGGATGAGATCGATCACGGAGCCGATCTTTTCCGACGCGGCCGACAGGCCTTGCACCTTCTCGGTGGTGTCCGCCGCCATCTTGACCGCATCCCGCGCGATCTTGGACGACTGCACGACGCGGTCCGTGATTTCGGAAATGGAGGTGGTCAGTTCTTCGGTCGCCGCCGCCACCGTTTCGACATTGGTCGCCGCATTGGCCGACGCGGATGACACGGCGTTCGCTTCATTGATGTTGTCGGCGGCGCTGGTCGACATGGTTTCCGCCGTGGAGCGGAGCGCGGCGGACGCTTCGGTCACCTCGCCGGCGAGCGCGCGAACATTGGTTTCGAACGTCTCGGTCAGGCTCACCTCTTCGGTGACACGCTGCATCGTCACCATCGGCGAGATGTAGCTGCCATCGGAATCGACGATCGCCGTCGCCGTGATCGCGAAGGTATCCGGCCCGATCGTGATGCGCGAGTGATGCGGCAGATTGGCCGGATCCGAGAGGATCGCGCGCTGATGGTCGGGATCGGCGTGAAAGACGTCGATATTGGAGCCGACGATCTCGTCCACGGGCACGCTCAGGTAATCCTGGATCGGCCGCAGCAGGTCGTGGCCGGTGCGATTGCTGTAGACGACCTTCATACTCTTGGCGTCGGCGGTCATCACGCCGAACGGCATATGGTCGAGCATCTGGAGAAAACGGGCGATCAGGCGATGCCGCGAGGTGATGTCGATCCAGGTCAGCAGCATGGCGTTGGGATGGCCCGCCCAGCCGTCCATCCGCGAGACGATGACGTCGAAGGAGCGGTTCGCGATATCGATCTGGAGTTTGGCCGGCAGCGAGCCCGGATTGACGATCCGGTCGCGATGTTTGGCGATGGCCGGATCCAGCTTGTCGAGCGGCGCGCCGACAATGGCGTCCCGGGTCAGCAGGCCGTGCGACGGCAGGTTCCGCGCGGTATTCACCCAGGCGTCGTTCAGATAGAGAACGTCGAGCGTCTCGGGCTCGACCAGAATAACGCCGGCCGGTAGAGCATTCAGAACCGCTTCGAGACTGTGCCCGTCCTCGCTTTCCATGCCCTTGTCGTCGGCTGAGATGTCTTCAAATCGATGACTGGATGACACGGCCGCCGACGGGGCCGCGCCGTTCGCGCTGCTCTGAAATTCACTCATTGCGAATTGCCTGGTATACGGTTTCCGCTCCCCCCTTGGAGCCGTTCAATGCAATGAAAGAATGTTCGGAATCCGTTTAGAATTGATTAAAAGATAAGCAGACATACGAACGCGTGTGACGTTTTAAGGGCCGCTTCTTGACCGGACCCCTGCCGCCAAGTAATTCCACCCCCATGATTTATCTCATGCGCCACGGCCAAACCGTGTGGAACGCCGAGCGCCGCTATCAGGGCTGGCAGGACTCCGGCCTGACCGACCGCGGCGAGGCCCAGGCGCGCGCCGCCGGACGCCTTCTGAAAGACCTCGTCGCGGATATCGGACGACTGGACGTCGTTTGCAGCCCGCTGGGGCGCGCCGTCGCCACGATGAGGCTGGCGATTGGCGAGCTGGACCTCGCGCCATCCGTGATCCGGACCGACGACCGCCTGAAGGAAGTCAGCCTCGGCGCGTGGGAAGGCATTCTCGACAAGGACGTCGCCCGGCGCTGGCCCGACGAGCTGGCGGCGCGCCGAGCTGATCCGTGGACGGCGCCGCCGCCCGGCGGCGAAAACTTAAGCGCCGTTTCCGATCGCGTCGGCGCCTGGCTGTCGGAACGGGACGAAACCGGCCCTCTCCTCGTCGTCACGCACGGCGTCGCGGGCAAGGTCCTGCGCGGCCTCTATCTCGGCCTCAAGCGCGACGAAATCGTCTCGCTCCCGACATTCGGACAGGACGAACTCCACGTTCTGGCGGGCGGCATCAGCCAAACCCATGAAACGCTGGCGATATCGTGACGCAGCAGGCCACATGCCGCTCGTCCGGAACGATTGAGTTTGCCGCCAAGCTGCGCTATTGCTTTGCGATTATACGGCCTGAGCACCGCAGTCGCCGAAAGCCAATCGAGTCCCCGTAGCTCAGCAGGATAGAGCACGAGATTCCTAATCTCGGGGTCGCAGGTTCGAATCCTGCCGGGGACGCCAAATCTCCTGATTTTGAAGAGGTCCGTCTTCCAGCCGCAGGAAGGCTCCTGTGATGTCTCGGCTGCCGCCTTTTTTGGCGGGACAGAACATCGGCATTTTGGTTTTCGCCTATTGCGATAAGCGGTGCTACTCTCCCTGCAACGCAGGAGTGCCGGGAGATGGGGGGGTTGTTCACCGAATTGAAGCGGCGACACGTCTTCAGGGTGGGCATCGCCTATCTGGTCGTGGCTTGGCTCGTCCTGCAGGTCGTCAACATCGTCGTCCCCATCATTGGCGCCCCGGACTGGACCAGCAAGTTGGTTCTTATCTTGTTGGTCGCGGGCTTCCCCATCGCTCTGATCCTGGCGTGGGCGTTCGAGATGACGCCCGAGGGTGTCAAGCGCACGGAGGCGGCAGATGGGGACGCGCCTGCGCGCGCGACCGCCTCGATGGGCCGCACGCTCAATGTCGTCATCCTCGCGGCGCTGGTTCTCGCCGTCGGCTTCCTGATCTGGCGCCAATACTACGGCGCGCCTCTGCAAACGACACAGACCGCGCCCGCTGCGGCGAAGCCGACGTCCGATGTTCTTCCCAATTCCGTGGCGGTTCTGCCGTTCGAGAATTTGAGCCCCGATCCCAAGGACGCCTATTTCGCGTCGGGGCTGCACGAGGAGGTCATCAATCAACTGAGCAAGATCCACTCGATGAGCGTGATCGCGCGGGCCTCAGTGATGCAGTACGCCAAGGAGACCAAGCCGGTCCCGGAAATCGCCCATGAGCTTCATGTCGGGAACGTGATGGAGGGAAGCGTTCAGTTCGCCAACGACCGCGTGAAGCTGACGGCGCAGCTGGTCGATGGCAAGACCGGCACAAATTTGTGGTCGGAGTCCTATGAGCGTCCCCTTGGCGATGTTTTCAAGATCGAAGCGGACATCGCCATGAACGTCGCCAATGCGCTCAAGGCCCAATTCTCGCCGGAAGAGCAGGCGCGGATCGAAAAACCGCCGACGAAGTCTCCCGAGGCATTCGCTCTGCTGTTGCAGGCGAACGCCCTGTCGGCTAATACCGGCGACAGCTCGCAGCTGCTCGCACTGCTCCGGCGAGCAACCAAGATCGACCCCCAGTTCGCGCTCGCCTATGCCGATATGGCGCTGATACAGGCCATTGGCTTCGTGAACTCAAACACTGGGAACGCCCTGCCGGCGGAACATCGGGCGGAACTGGAAGCCCGCTCACGCGCGAACGCAGAACGGGCGATCGCGATCGACCCCGACATACGGCTGGCCCATACCGCTCTTGCTATTCCGGCATGGGTGACATGGCATTGGACCGAGGCCGACAAGAGCTTTGCCCGCGCTCTCGAGGTAGCACCGAACGATGACGTCGCTCGCCAGCAATATGGATACCTGTTGTCATGGATGGGCCGGCACGACGAGGCGATCGCCGTCGCCAAACGTGCGGTCGAACTCAATCCCAACAACCCGAACGCTGGCCAATACGGTATGCAACTCGGCTATGCGGGGCAGTATGCCGCCGCCGCCAAGGTTCTCAATCGCACCCTTGCCATTCAGCCGCGAAACCTTGTAGCTCGCGATTGGCTGGCTTTGATGGAGATCGCAAACGACAAGCCCAGCGCCGCGATTCAGCAACTCGAACTGTCGGAACAACTGGGCGGTGCAGATCCGGCTATCGTGTTCCTGCCGGAATGGGCCTACGCCTATGGCCGGGCTGGTCGCCCGGTAGACGCCAAGCGCCTGTTCGATAAAGTCAAAGCCGCTGCCGACAAAGGCGCCGAGTTCGGCGCCGGCGGCTGGGCCATGGCGTATCTCGCGATCGGCGACGAGAAGCAGGCGCTCGGCTGGCTGGAGAAAGGTGCTGAGGAAGCGGCCAATCATCAGCCCGACGAAGGCCTCTATGCGCTCATGAACCTGGAGTTGAACGTCACCAACGACCCGGTGCTGAAGAAGCCGGAATTCGTTGACGTGCTGAGCCGCGTCAAGGGCGATTGACGGACGCGTCCAGACGAAAGTGACTTCGTTAATTTGTGAACCCGTTCGGAAGACGGTAGGGCAGCGAGCTAGACTGCTTTGTGTGCCAAGGAGTTGGGCGCGGATAAGCGGCGCAGTTCCACCCTCAAGATCCAGTGCCCTGTTTCATCCTGTACGGCACGCCATCATCTTCCCAAGCCCAAAACCTATTCAGTTTGAACTAAATTCGTGGTGGAATATGCGGCAGCATTCCACACGTGAGGCCCAACCGTGCAGCCAAAGAGATTTCGCGCCGCTGCTTGGAATAACGGCGGAACTTCATTCGGCTTAAAGATTGCGGAACAAGACAAGGCTGAACACTTCATCCGCAAATGGGGAACGGTCTATCTCGAACTGCCCGGCAATGACCACAGCATTAAAGTGAACATCGACAAGCCGTCGATGTGGCAAGGAACTTCTCGCCACAACAACCAGGTCCCAGTTTCCAGTTTCAATTCATGAGGCCTGAAGAGTAACGCGAGATTTCTTTTGGGCGAGACCACTGGGGGGTAAGGGGTTATGACGATTTTTGCGTTTGTGCTTGAGCTTGCTTATCTGGCCTATCAGATCTCCCAACGTCGCAAGCTTCCCGCGACGAGCAGCTACATCAAGACAAATGACGGCGACTGGACGTCCTTCGACGTTACGCCCGCGCGGCCGACAATCCAGGAATTGCAAGTAATATTGCCGATTGCCGGCTTTTCGACGGTAATCATGCTGATTGCGGCGTTGGAGGTCATGGGCGAACCTGCCTACGAAAATTCAAGCCACTACTTCTATTATTTTGGGACATGGTTCCCGTTTTTCTTTGTGATCGTGGCAATATGGAGTTCGTTTCGGGATACGCGTCCGAAGCCGCATCGGAGCCCGGCCAGGTTTCGGGTGTCGCCTACCACGATCGAAAAGGACGGCCAGCAATATTCCACCCAGGACATTCACGAATTGAGGGTCCTAAATGCCGTTGACGGCAACCTCTCCTTCGCGGTGTATGATGGCCGCTCCGCGATGAACGCCGAAGGCCATATCGGGGACGCCAAACGTGCCGCAAAAATAGCCTATTCGCTCAACCTCGAAGAAGGCGGGCACAGCCATGTCTTGGCCGGGGGAATGACCGAGGCCACCGTCAACGGCCTCCTGCACGACGTCATGAAAGCGCTCGGCCGGGAGATCGCTCGCTGAGCTCGAGGCCGCTCCCCTGCAAGCCTTCCAGGCTGAATATTGGAGAACCGGCTATTCTCAAAAACGCCGTCGCGCTCCGTTATTCTGCTCTCTTCTTTGCTATAGAGCGTTCCGTTAGGATGTGAGACGTATTGCGCGAATCCAGTTCCCGGTTTCATCCGCCACGCCACTGGCAAATTCTCCTTTCAATTGTTTAATTTGCACTTCCGGCGCAATTGGTCACATACTCCATCGCATTCATGCCTTCGGCCGAAGGTTCGCGTGCGTGTTTAGTGTCGGGCCGGCCTGGCCTCGCCAATCGCTGGATGCGTATTCCGAGACAGAACGGACGAAGCGCGTGTTTTCTGCGATCGGGATTTTTATTGCATGGCGAGACTGATCTTCGCCCCACATGCCTTATCAGCGTTAGCGCGAACGGCGGCTTCCGCCGGGCCGGGCAGCAATATCGTCGGCTGAGATGATCGTCGACGTTCTCTATGTATTGATGCTCGTCGCTGTCGCGATTAACGTCGCGTCGGCGGCCTATGTGATCCTCGCGATCCGCAGCGTCAACGCCTTCAAACGGGATATCGCGCCATCCGGCGCGTTCCGCCCGCCGGTGACGGTCTTGAAGCCGGTCTGCGGCCTGGACGAGGCGCTTTACGAAAACCTGCGGTCGTTCTGCCGCCAGGATTATCCCGACTATCAGATCGTGTTCGGCGTTCTGGACTCCGACGATCCGGCGATTCCGACGATCGAGCGCCTGATCGAGGACTTGCCCGGGGTCGATATCGAGCTGGTCGTCGACAACAGCGTGATAGGCGGCAACCTCAAGGTCAGCAATCTCAACAACATGGTCCGGGCGGCGAAACACGACGTCCTGGTCATCGCCGACAGTGACATGCGCGTCGACGAGACATATCTGGCGGCGGTCGTGAGCCCGTTCGCCGCCGCCGATGTCGGCGCCGTCACGTGTCTCTACAAGGGAACGCCGGCACGGCGGCTCCCGTCCGTTCTCGCCAGCATGTTCATCAACGAGTGGTTTCTGCCGTCGGTGCTCGTGAGCGCCAGACTTCGCGATCTCCGCTTTTGCTTCGGCGCCACGATGGCCGTGCGGCGCAATCTCCTCAACGAGATCGGCGGCTTCAAAGCCATTTCGAATTACCTGGCGGACGATCACGAACTCGGCAAGCTTGTCAGCGATCTCGGCTACAAGGTCGTGCTCTCCGGCTATGTCGTCGAGAACATCGTGTTCGAGGAGTCGTTCAAGCGCTTCTTCCGGCATGAGCTGCGCTGGTCCCGGACCGTGCGCACGGTCGAACCCTATGGCCACGCCTTCTCGTTCATCATGTATGGCATTCCGCTCGCGCTCATTGGCGCCCTGTTCATGTGGTTGACCATCGACCAGGTGTGGTTCGAAATCGGCCTCGTCGCCGTAGCCGTGGCCTTGCGCGCCGCGATGCATATCGCGGTACGCCGTAAATTGGACTTGCCGAAAGACCACTCATTGTGGCTTGTTCCACTTCGTGACATGGTCAGCTTCGGTGTCTGGGCAACGAGTTTGCTGAGCCGGCATATCGAATGGCGCGGCAAGCCGTTCTCCGTCAGTCGGGATGGTTTGCTCGCCGCCAAGAAAGGACCCGCATTATGATGAAAACGCTGTTCCTGAATCCGCCTTCCTTCGACGGTTTCGATGGCGGCGCCGGTTCACGCTATCAGGCGCGGCGGGAAATCCGCTCTTTCTGGTATCCGACCTGGCTGGCCCAGCCGGCAGCGCTTTTGCCGGACAGCAAACTGGTCGATGCACCGGCGCGGGGCCTGTCGCTGGACGACGTGAAGCCGATGGCGCGCGATTTCGAGTTGGTGGTGCTTCACACGAGCACGCCGTCCTTTCCCGGCGACGTGAAGGTCGCCGAAGCGCTGAAGGCCGAAAACCCGAATCTGATGATCGGTTTTGTCGGCGCGCATGTCGCCATTTCGCCAGAGGCGTCGGTCGAGGCGTCCGACGCGATCGACTTCGTCACCGGCGCGGAGTTCGACTTTACGATCAAGGACATCGCTGAAGGCAAGCCGCTGCCCGACGTCCAGGGCGTGACCTGGAAGCGGGACGGCACCGCGATTCGCAACCCGGAGCGCCCGATCCTGCATGACATGGACCAGCTGCCCTTCGTGACACCGGTCTATCAGCGCGATCTCGTCATTGAGGATTACTTCATCGGCTATCTCCTGCACCCGTATCTCTCGCTCTATACCGGCCGGGGCTGCAAGTCGCGCTGCACCTTCTGCCTCTGGCCGCAAACGATCGGCGGCCATGCCTACCGCACGCGGAGCGCCGAGAATGTGATCGAGGAGATCGCGCTGGCGAAAAAGCTGTTCCCGCAGGTTCGCGAGTTCTTCTTCGACGACGACACCTTCACCGACGACCGGCCGCGCGCCGAGGAGATCGCGCGTGGCCTCGGCAAGCTCGGCGTCACATGGTCGTGCAACGCCAAGGCCAATGTGCCTTATGAAACATTGAAGGTGATGCGCGAGAACGGCCTGCGGCTGCTGCTCGTCGGCTACGAATCCGGCAATCAGCAGATCCTTCACAATATCAAGAAGGGCATGCGGATCGAGGTCGCCAAACGCTTCACGGAAGATTGCCACAAGCTCGGCATCGCCATCCACGGCACCTTCATCATCGGCCTGCCGGGCGAAACGCGGGAAACCATCGAGGAAACGATCCGTTTCGCCACCGAGATCAATCCGCACACGATTCAGGTCTCGCTCGCCGCGCCCTATCCGGGCACCTTCCTGTATAATCAGGCGGTCGAGAACGGTTGGCTCGTCCATAACAGCGACGACATGGTGCAGGGCGAAGGCTTCCAGATTTCCTCGATCGCCTATCCGCATCTCTCGCAGGAAGAAATCTTCGAAGCCGTTGCGAAGTTCTACAAACGCTTCTATTTCCGGCCGCGTAAAATCGCCGACATCACGCTCGAAATGCTCAAGAGCTGGGAAATGACCAAGCGCCGCCTGCGCGAAGGCGTCGAGTTCATGCATTTCCTGAACGCGCGGGAGATCGGTTCCTGACGCTTGCGGCGCCGGCCGGGGAGTCGCTCGGCATATGAGCGCCCGGACGGCCAGAATCGCGGCTATACTCGCAGGCCTTGCCGGGCTGACCGCGTTCGTTCTGCTCATCGCCTATCACAACCTCGCCGAACTGGGCGAGTTGTTGGCCAGGGCCGGCTGGGGCATCGGGGCCGTCATTCTCATTCATATTCCCCAACTGTTCCTGTGCGCGCTCGCCTGGCGCGCGGCCGCCTCGCCTCTCTGGCCTAGAGGGACCGCCGTATTTCTCTGGGCCCGTCTGGTTCGCGAATCCGTTAGCACCGTGTTGCCGTTCACGCTGGTCGGCGGGGATTTCGTCGGCGCCCGGGTCTTGACGTTTCACGGCGCCCGCGCCGTCGTCGCCGGCGGATCCGTTCTGGTCGACCTGACATTCGAGTTCATCACGCAGATCGTCTTCACGGCGGTCGGGCTCCTGGCCCTGCTGACGATCAGCGGGAGCGGTGCCGAGACACGCTGGATAGAACTCGGTCTGGCGTTGGCGGTACCTGCGGCTATCGGCGCGGTGCTGGTCCAGCGCTGGGGCGTTTTCCGCATGGTCGAGCGATTTCTAGAGAAACTGGCGCTCCGGCTCGGATGGCCCGCTTTGCGCGCGCTCGACGGGCTGCATGAGACGGTTGCCGCGCTATACCGGAACCCGCGCGCCGTGGCGGTCGGGACGGCCAGTCACCTCGGAGCCTGGCTGTTCGGCGCGATCGAAGTATGGCTGATCCTGCATTTTCTCGGCGTCGATATCGGCATCGGCCAGGCCTTGATCATCGAAAGCCTGGGCCAGGCCATTCGATCGGCCGCCTTTTTCGTGCCGAGCGCCCTCGGCGTGCAGGAAGGCGGATTTCTGCTCATCGGCACGATGTTCGGCCTGGCGCCGGAAGTGGGTCTGGCGATCTCTCTCATCAAACGGATCCGCGAAGTCGTGCTCGGCGTGCCCGCGCTGCTCGTCTGGCAGGCGATCGAAGGCCGCCGTTTTCTGAGCCGGACACGAGATTCCTGATCCCGCCCGGCCGATTGCTATGCGACATCACGGACCCACTAAATCATTGTGACCGCAACGGGGCGTCTGTAGTCTTGACGTAAATCAGACAAACCGGGGGCGGGGGAGCCATGTTCGGAAAGATTTCCAGAGTCGCGTTATGTCTCGCAATCGGGATTTCTCTCGATCTCGGTGCCCTTGCGGCCGCGACGAGCGCAGAGAACAACCAGACGGGCGGGGACCAGATGACGGTGCTTCAGGAGCGGCTTGATACGCTTGAACAACGCGCGACGCGCGTTACGGACGTCAACCAGATCAAGCGGCTGCAACGCGCCTACGGCTATTACATCGACAAGGGCCAATGGGATCAGGCGGCCGATCTTTTCGCCAAAGACGGTACGATCGAGATCGGACTCGACGGCGTCTATGTCGGCAAGGACCGCGTCCGACAATATCTCCGTGCGCTCGGCGGCACCAGGGAAGGCCTCAAGGAAGGCCAGCTCAACGAACATCTCCAGCTCATGCCGGTCATCACCGTCGCGCCGGACGGAAAGACGGCCAAGGGCCGCTGGCGCGGCGTGCTTCTGCTCGGCCAACTCGGGGATCACGCCTATTGGGGCGAGGGACCTTACGAGAACGACTATGTGAATGAAGACGGCGTCTGGAAGATCAAGACGCTGCATTGGTATCAGAGCATGCTGGTGCCCTATGAGGGCGGCTGGATGAAGAACAAGGATGTCAACAAAGGCATCTGGGTTTCGGACAAGCTGCCGCCGGACCAGCCGCCGACGCTGAAGTACAAGACCTGGCCCGCGACCTTCCTGCCACCGTTCCATTTCCCCAATCCGGTAACGGGCAAGGTGCACACCAAGCCGGAGATGGCGACGGAGGCTTCAGGCGCCAGCTCGGAAGCCGTAGAGCAACCGGAATCGGTCAAGAAAATGGCCAAGCAGGCGGCGATCCTGGACCATCAGGTGCAACTGCTCGAGGACCAGCACCAGATCGAGAATCTGCAGCGGATCTATGGCTTCTACACCGACAAGGATATGTGGACCCAAGCGGCTGATCTCTTCGCGGACAACGGCACGATCGAGGTCGGCGGGCATGGAGTCTATGCCGGCAAGAAGCGCGTGCTGGCCTATCTCAAGACGCAGGGCAAGGAATTCCCGCAGGACGGCAAGCTATACGACCACATGCAGTTGCAGGGGATCGTCGACGTCGCGTCCGACGGCAAGACCGCAAAGGGCCGCTGGCACATGTTCGCGCAGGAAGCCGAGCACGGAAAATATGCGCGCTGGGGCCTCGGCGTATACGAGAACGACTACGTCAAGCAGGACGGCGTCTGGAAGATCGCCAAGTCCCATCTCTATACGACGATGTACGCGCCCTATAAGGACGGCTGGGGCAAGACGGCCATCCCAAATGCGGGGCCGCTCGCCGACTTGCCGCCGGATCAGCCGCCGAGCGTGAAATACAAGGCCTATCCGGCCGTCTTCGTGCCGCCGTTCCACTATGACAATCCGGTAACCGGCAAGCACCGCGAAGACCTGTCCAAATACGCCGACAAGTCGATCGAGAAGTCCGACGCGGATGATCTCGTCAAAACGCTCGCCGACCTCGATCATAGACTCGAGCTTCTGGACGACGCCGAGCAGATAGAAAACCTGCATGGCGCATACGGCTATTATCTGGCGCGGAACCAGTGGGACGATCTGGCCGGCATCTTCTCTTATCAGGGCTCGATCGAGATTGCGATGCGGGGCGTTTATGTCGGCCCCAAAAGCGTGCGGCGCAATCTGAATCTCTATGGCCCGGAAGACATCCAGTACGGCCTGCTGCACAACCACATGCAGTTCCAGCCGGTGATCAATGTCTCACCCGACGGCAAGACCGCCCGGATGCGCTCGCGCGCCTTCAGCATCATGGGGCAATACGAGCAGTACGGCATGTGGATGGGCGGTATCTACGAGAACATCTTCCACAAGGAAAAGGGGAAGTGGACGATCCTCAAGGATCAGGTGATCAACACCTATTTCGTCCCCTATGACGCCGGTTGGAAGGACGTCGGCGTGCGCCCGCCGCCGGGCATCACGAAGTCCAATCCGCCGGACGAGCCGCCGACGGTCGATTTCCAGATGTATCCGAAGGCCTACCTGCCGCGCTACCACTACAACAACCCGGTGACGGGCAAGATGGCGGTCTGGCCGGGCCACGAAAAATAGAAAGCGGCCGGCTCGCGGATCGAGGCTTTAATAGGTCAGAGAGTAGTAGAAACTCTCGATCATCGGCCATAGCTGGTCGACCACGAGCGGTTCGACATGGGAGTATAGAAGCGCTCCGCCGATCACGCCACCGAGAAGGACGCCGCCGCGCAGGGCATAGCGCAGAACCGGCATCCGACGCGGCAGCGAAGCAACCCTCGCAACGGCGTTGCGCGCGTTCTGGGCAGCCGCTTCTTTGCGCCATTCAATGCGGGCGGCAAGAATTCGCTTGTTTTCCTCGGCCTTCCAGGCTTCCCGCGCTTCTTCGACGGCTTTGCGGATCGCTTCGTCGCCTGCCTCGCTCGACTGGTCCTTCTTTGCGCGCAACTGGGCACGCATCTTGGTCAATTCCTCGTCATTTTCCGCCATGGCGGCCCGTGTAACGGCGATTTCGTCGCGTAGTCGCTTGAGTTCGGCGATATCATCGGGATCGCGAGCGGACGTGGCGGACGAGGACGACTGTTTCGTCGCACTCGCCGCCGATTTTTCGGCGGCGGCAAGCGCTTCCTCCGCCTTTTCCGCCCGAGCGATGGCTTTCACAAGGGCATCTTCGTCGAAGCGCGCCTCTGCGGCGGCCAGCGCTTTTTCGGCTTTCTCCGCCCGCGTAAGCGCATCCTCCAGTTCGGCCGATGACGTGCCCGAAGACTTCTTCGCCGATTTCTTTTCTGCGGCCGCTAAGGCCTTCTCCGCCTTTTCGGCACGCGCCATGGCATCGGATGCAGCGACGATCTGTTCTTTTTCGCGTTCTTCGGCTGACTCGAGAGCGGCTTTGGCCTTTTCGACCTGTTTCTCGGCTTCGGCCAAATCGTCGACCGAGCGTTTTTCCCAGCGCTTTTCGGCGGCGGCGAGCGCTTCTTCGGCCTTTTCCGCCTGCTCCTCGGCTTTCGCCAGCTCCCTGGCCGACTTCTCCTGCCAGCGCGCCTCCGCTTCCGCGAGGCGAGCTTCTTCTTCGGCTTTCCAGGCTTTTTTCGCTTCCGCCAGAGCCGTTTCGGCTTCCTTCTGACTCTCCCGCGCGGCCTTCTCGATGGTTTCCTGCGCGTCCTTTTCCAACTTGGCGGCGCGCTCGTCGAGTTCCGCTTGCCAGGCCGCCCGCTTCGTCGCGAGAGCGCTTTCCGCCTCTTGCCCCGCCTCGGCCAATTGTTGGGCGGCTTCCTTTTCCAGCCGCTTGATTTCCTTGCGCGTCTCGATCAGGGCGCTTTCGCGTTCCGTCAAATCAGCTTGGGTCGCGGCGAGCGTATCGCGCAAGCGGCGAAGCTCTTCATCCTTGCGTGACGCCGGTTCGGCGTTCGCCTCGAATGCGGCCTCGGCCTCATCGCGAGCGGCCTCCGCCTGCCTGACGCGTTCCGCCGCAGCGGCTTCCGCCTGCGCCAGCTTTTCCTGCCAGCCGGTTTCGGCGTCGGCGAGCCGTTCGGCCTCCTCGGCCGCCCAAGCGTCACGCGCCGCCTTGACCGCCGCCGCCGCCTCGTCGTTCGCACTTTGGCGCAGCGCGGCCGCTTGCTCCTCGGCCCGCTTTTCCGCCCCTGCCAGTTGCCGATCGAGTTCTTCCTGCCATTCCGCCTTGTTCGTTAGGAGCGCCGCTTTGGCTTCCGCAGACGCCTTGGCCAGCCGGTCTTTCAGCTCGCGCTCCCACTCGCCGCGCGCTTTTGAAAGCGCGGCGTGGACCTGCTCCTTTACGTCGCCGGCCTTGGCTTCGCGAATCTTCTGCCGGGTCCTGGTCTGTTCGGCGTCCCATTTGGCTCGCTGCTCGTCCCACTCGGCCCGCGCTTCCGTAATGCGTTTTTCGACTTCCTTAGCAAGATGTTCTGCGGCCTTACCGGCCTGTGTCTTCAGTGCTTTCGCGTGCACCTGCTGGAGCCGCTCGATTTCCTTCGCCTGCGCTGCTTCCGCAGCGGCGACATCCGCGAGGGCCTTTTCGAGTTGCGGCGTGAGTTCACCGATCCGTGCCTCG
The DNA here is from genome assembly GCA_963821875.1 of uncultured Alphaproteobacteria bacterium. Classification (GTDB taxonomy): domain Bacteria; phylum Pseudomonadota; class Alphaproteobacteria; order CAVTAV01; family CAVTAV01; genus CAVTAV01. Next base: position 1,635,101 of record CAWGFE010000002.1, on the reverse strand, counting down.
AGTTCCGCGACGCGCGCACCGGCAGCTTCTTGCGCCGCCGGATGCGGAATGGCGGCCGGGTCTTGCTCGCTCCCAGGATCGGGCGGCATCCAGGCGTCATCGATATTGTCGGCGGAATCGAACTTCTCCTGGGCGCGCTGCCGAGACCGGGAAATGCTCGCCGTCAGGGCGACGACGTTGTTGCCGTTCCCGGCTGCCGCATCGCCTTCGGCGCTCTCTTCATCGTCATCGTCGCCCGACATCGTGCCGGCCCAGCCGTCGGTGGGCGAAACGAGAAGATCGAATTGCGCAAGAGTTGCGGCATCGCCGTCTTCAATACAGACGATTCGAACAAGCAGCGTATGATCTTCGGCAAATCCTTTGGGCGGCAGATATTCGAGACCGTCCAGTTCATCGAGCATCAAGGACCAGGTGGCATCGCCGTTATTGCTTCCCGCCGACAAACGAGCCTTCGGCGGGAGGCGTTCCAGCCTGACGGACAACCGTCCATACTCGCGAAAAGGCGATGCGAGTACTGACAATTCGAGCGGTATTTTGCTCGACAATTCTGTTTCTTTGGTCTTCGTACGCTTTCTATCGACCACAATCTGGCTCCTGAGACGGCCGATCTCCACGCCCGGCGAGAAGATCAGCGCAGCAAGGACTGTCATCACCGAAACATCGGCAATGCCCAGCCCTCACCCTCGTCAGCAGGCATTATCACCCAAAGACAGTAAATCAACCGTTCATTAAGTTGCTAAAATGCGATCAAAACGCTGATTTCATAGCGAAAAAAGCCCGGTTGACCGCGGGTCGCAGCAAAGCCGTCCCGTTGCTCGCCAGTTCGCCTGGCTGAGAGGTGCGAGACCGGAATTCGCCGGCAGTGTTCCGTGCCGGGACCGGATGCGTCAGCGATCCGCGACAATGCTTCATCACGGCGATGAATCCCGCCGCCATCTGATTTCGATCAATGCCCCCCGCGCGCGCGCCTGACATGAAATCGCAGTGAAGACATCAACATGACGCGGGGATGCGTTACTAGTCGTTAACAACTATGAAATATAGCTTGAAACGCATAGTTTACGCCACTGCTCGGCGATACGGCTGGCCTTCCTTAACGCATTGAATTTTCGGGAAAAATCGATGAGCGTAGCCTCACCAACAAAGCTATCCACATCGGATTGGATGGGAATCGCCGAAATGGCGATGATCGGTACCTTCGCGATCGCGTCGGCAATCGACGTGATCTTCATCGCGGACGCGGAGGATGCGGGATTTCGTTTCCACGCCTTTATCGTCCTGCTGGCCGGGATCGCGGCGATCATCGCGATCGGTTCCAAGCGGATGAAACGTCTGGAGAACGAAGCCAAGGGCATCTTCGTCCATGAACCCGGCAAAGTCGTCTACAACGAGGGCGTCATCCGCGCCGGCGTCATCGCATCAATGGTCTGGGGTCTGGTCGGCTTTCTCGCCGGCCTTTTCATCGCTCTTCAACTGGCTTTTCCGCAGCTCAATCTCGGCGAATACGCCAATTTTGGCCGGCTGCGCCCGCTGCATACCTCGGCGGTCATTTTCGCTTTCGGCGGCAACGTGCTGATCGCGTCCTCCTTCTATGTCGTGCAGCGCACCTGCCGCGCGCGGCTTTGGGGCGAGCTGGCGCCGTGGTTCGTCTTCTGGGGCTATCAGCTTTTCATCGTGCTCGCGGCGAGCGGCTACGTCCTCGGCATCACGCAGTCGAAGGAATATGCCGAGCCGGAATGGTACACCGATATCTGGCTGACGATCGTCTGGGTGATGTACCTCCTCGTGTTCCTCGGCACGATCGTCCGCCGCAAGGAGCCGCATATCTACGTGGCCAACTGGTTCTATCTCGCCTTCATCGTGACGATCGCGATGCTGCACATCGTCAACAATCTGGCGGTGCCGATCAGCATCTTCTCGTCGAAGAGCTACATTCTCTATTCGGGCGTTCAGGACGCGCTGATCCAGTGGTGGTACGGCCATAACGCCGTTGGCTTCTTCCTTACCGCCGGCTTCCTGGCGATTATGTACTACTTCATCCCGAAACGGGCGGAGCGGCCGGTCTATTCCTATCGCCTCTCGATCGTGCATTTCTGGTCGTTGATCTTCATCTATATCTGGGCCGGCCCGCACCACCTGCATTACACCGCGCTGCCCGACTGGACGCAGACACTGGGCATGGTGTTCTCGGTGATGCTCTGGATGCCGTCCTGGGGCGGCATGATCAATGGCCTGATGACGCTGTCCGGCGCGTGGGACAAGCTGCGCACCGACCCCGTGCTGCGCATGATGGTGGTCTCGGTCGCATTCTACGGCATGGCCACCTTCGAAGGGCCGGTCATGTCCGTACGCGAGGTCAACTCGCTCAGCCATTACACCGACTGGACAATCGGACACGTGCATTCCGGTGCGCTCGGTTGGGTCGCCTATATCAGCTTTGGCGCGCTCTACTGCATGGTGCCGTGGCTGTGGAAGAAGAAGCAGCTCTATTCAATGAAGCTCGTCGAGGTCCATTTCTGGGTCGCGTCGATCGGCATCGTCTTCTACATCGTCGCGATGTGGTGGGCGGGCATCGGCCAGGGCCTGATGTGGCGCGCCTATAACAATCTCGGCTTCCTCGAATATTCCTTCGCGGAGACCGTGGCGGCCATGCATCCCTTCTATATCGTCCGCGCATTGGGCGGTGGTCTGTTCGTGATCGGCGCCTTCGTGATGGCCTACAACCTCTATCGGACCATCGTGGATGTGCCGGAGCCCGAGCCTGCTGCCATGCCTCAGGCCGCGCCAGCCGAGTAACCAGGAGCGCGTCATGAAGTTCAATAATACGTTCTTTGAAAAGAACTCGATCGCGCTGCTGATCGGCATCCTGATCGTTGTGTCCATCGGCGGCATCGTCGAGATCGCCCCGACCTTCTATCTCAAGAACACCATCGAGAAGGTGGACGGCATGCGGCCCTATACGCCGCTGGAGCTCCTGGGCCGGGACATCTATATCCGCGAAGGCTGCTACAACTGCCACAGCCAGATGATCCGGGCGCTGCGCGACGAGGTCGATCGCTACGGCCACTACTCGCTGGCAGCGGAGAGCATGTACGACCATCCGTTCCAGTGGGGCTCCAAGCGCACGGGCCCGGATCTGGCGCGGGTCGGCGGCAAATATTCCGATGAATGGCATCGCCAGCATCTCGCGGATCCGCGGAGCGTCGTGCCGGAGTTTATTATGCCGAGCTACGCGTTTCTCGCGAAAACGCCGCTGGACTACGATCACATCGATCAGGACCTGACCGCCAATCGCGAGATAGGCGTGCCCTATACCGACGACGACATCAAGAACGCAAAGGCGGATATCTACGCCCAGACCCATCCGGACTCGGACGAGATCGACGCGTTCCAGAAGCGGTACAAAAAGACAGTCTCCCGCGATTTCGACGGCAATCCGGACATGATCTCTGAAGAGGATGCCCTGATCGCCTATCTCCAGATGCTCGGCACGCTCGTGGACTTCTCGGTCTATGACGCGTCGAAGAACCTGCGCTGAGGCAACATCATGCACCTCGATTACGAAACAGTCGTTCATTTCGCGAAGTCGTGGGGGATGATCTATTTCATCATCCTGATGGCGGTGGTGCTGGTCTACGTCTTCTGGCCCGGCTCGAAAAAGAAATTCGATCATGCCGCCCGCATGCCTTTGGAAGACGACGAGCCGGAAGAGTCCGCGAGTTAACGGGAACCATCAGTCATGGCTAATCACACACGTCGCGATATCGACGAAGTCACCGGAACCGAAACCACCGGCCACGAATGGGATGGTATCCGCGAGCTCGACACACCCACACCGCGCTGGTGGCTCTGGACCTTCCTGGCATCGATCGTCTTCGCGGTCGGCTACTGCATCATGATGCCGGCGATTCCGCTGATCCATACCTACACGAAGGGCCTGCTCGGCTACTCGCAGCGCGAGGTCGTCGCCGAGCAACTGGCAAAGGAGAAGGCGGCAAAGCAGGCCACGATGAACGATCTGCTGGCGACGGACTTCAAGGCGATCGAGCAAGATCCGCGCCTGCTGAACTTCGCGATGGCCGCGGGCGCCGCCGCATTCGGCGACAACTGCGCGCCGTGCCACGGCTCCGGCGGTCAGGGCGGCAACGGCTATCCCAACCTGGACGACGACAACTGGCTGTGGGGCGGCACGTACCAGCAGATCTATACGACGATACAGCACGGCATCCGGGCGGACGATCCCAAGACCCGCTTCAACAACATGCCGCGGTTCCTGAAGGACGGCGTGCTGACCCGCGAACAGGTGCATGACGTCGTCGAATACGTCCTCGAGATCTCGGGTCAGGATTACGACGCCGCGATGGCCGCAAAAGGCAAGAAGGTCTTCATGGACAATTGCACGGTCTGTCACGGCGAGAACGGCAAGGGCAACCCGGAGCTGGGCGCGCCCAATCTGACCGACGCGATCTGGCAGTTCGGCGGCACCCGCGACGACATCACCAAGACGGTTTCCGATGCACGGAACTATGTGATGCCCGCATGGTCGGGCCGCCTTGATCCCGGCACCATCAAGAGCCTGGCGGTCTATGTCCATTCGCTTGGCGGCGGACAGTAACCGCGACTGAATTGAAGAGTTTGTAAGCGATGTCGCTGACTTCACTATCGGATCAGAACGGGGCTGGAGCGGCGTCTCCTCCAGCGGAAGGCGTCGAGCGCGCCGATGTCGAGGCCGTCAATGTCGGTCGCGGCAGCATTTTCGAAAAGCGCAAGAAGATCTTCCCGCAGCGGATTTACGGAAATTTCCGGAACTTCAAATGGTTCGTGATGATCGTCACGCTCGGCATCTATTACATCACGCCGTGGATCCGCTGGGACCGCGGACCCGGCGCACCTGATCAGGCCGTGCTGATCGATTTCCCGGCACGGAAAACCTACTTCTTCTTCATCGAACTCTGGCCGCAGGATGTGATTTTCGGCGCCGGCGTCATGATCATCGCCGCGCTCGGACTCTTCCTGGTGACCAGCCTGTTGGGCCGCGCGTGGTGCGGTTACGCCTGCCCGCAGACCGTCTGGACCGACCTGTTCCTGGTTGTCGAACGGTTCTTCGAGGGCCGGCGCAACGCGCGCCTGAAGATGGACAAGGCGCACTGGACGCTCAACAAACTCGCCCGCAAGACCGGCAAACACGTCACCTGGCTCGTAATCGCGGTCGCTACGGGCGGCGCCTGGGTCTTCTATTTCGCCGATGCGCCCACCCTGGCGCGCGAACTCATCGATCTCCAGGCGCCAATCGCCGCCTATTTCTTCATCGGCCTGTTCACGATGACCACCTATCTCCTGGGCGGTCATATGCGCGAGCAGGTCTGCACCTATATGTGCCCCTGGCCACGTATTCAGGCCGCCCTCATGGACGACGAATCCCTCGCGGTGACCTATCGGTTCGACCGGGGCGAGCCGCGTGGGCCGCATAAGAAGGGCGAGAGCTGGGACAATCGAGGCGACTGCATCGACTGTCATCAATGCGTGGTCGTCTGCCCTACGGGCGTCGACATCCGCGACGGCGCGCAACTCGCCTGCATCAACTGCGCGCTCTGCATCGACGCCTGCAACAGCGTGATGGACAAAATCGACCGCCCGCGCGGACTGATCGCCTACGATACCGACGCCAACATCGCCCGGCGGCAGGCCGGCGAAAAGCCCGTTTATCGCCTGATCAGGCCGCGCACCGTCATCTATGCCGTACTGATCGCGGCGATCGGCGCCATGCTGCTTTACGCCATGGCCCATCGGTCGCCTCTGGAGGTCGCAGTCCGGCCGGACCGTAATCCGCTTTACGTCACTTTGTCGGACGGCCGCATCCAGAACGGCTACACGATCAACATCGTGAACAAGCGCCATGAAGAGGGCCGGTTCCAGATCGATGTAACCAACGGGGATGCCGAGGTCGTGGGTATCGGCGCGGACGAGAGCAACGCCAACGAACCCGTTGTCACCGTCGCACCGGACGAGACGCGGCAGGTCCGCATCATCGTTAGGCTGCCGCGCGACAAGATCAAAGGCATAGCCATGCCGCTGACCTTCCAGGTCCGCGATATGACGCACGACGACTCCGTGCTCGAGAAAACCAAATTCCAAGGACCCGAGTGATGACCCCGAAACTGACCGGCAAGCATATTCTGCTGTATCTTTTCGGCTTTTTCGGGGTCGTCTTCGCCGTGAACGGCGCGTTCATCTATTATGCGCTGCATAGCTGGTCCGGGCTCGATATAGACCATTCCTTCGTTCGCGGCCTCTCCTTCGAGGAAGACATCAAGGAGGCTCATGAGTGGAAGGTCGAGATCGATCCCGAGGATCTGGGCAACGACCGGATACGCCTGAATGTGATCATCGAGCGGGTCGATGGCCGCACGGTCTCGCCCCATTCCGTGGAAGCGGAAGTACGCCGGCCCGCAGTCGCCAAATACGACCAGAATGTCCAGCTTCGCGAGACCAGCCCGCGCCATTATGTGGCGGACGTGACGGTCGCGGGGAAGGGTATCTGGCAGATCCGTGTGCGCGGCCGGGACGGTGGCCAAGCCATTCTGTTCCGCGCCGACGAGAGGTATTTTTTGAAGCCATGACGGAGAGTTTCGTCGTCAACAACATTCATTGCGCGAGTTGCATTCGCCGGATTGAGGATGGCCTTGGCGCCGTTCCGGGCGTCAGCGACGTCCGCGTCAATCTGACGACGAAACGCATGGCGATCGACTGGGACGCCCAAAAGCTCTCCGCCGACGATATTGTCACGCGCCTGGCGGATATGGGGTTCGAGGCCCGACTCTTTCGCATGAACGAGAAGGCCGAGCCGGGCCGGGACAAGCTTCTCCTGAAATATATGGCGGTGGCGGGCTTCGCCGCGGCCAATGTCATGCTTCTGTCGGTCTCGATTTGGGCCGGATCCGATATGGGAGTCGCAACCCGCGACCTGCTCCATTGGATTTCGGCGCTGATCGCCTTGCCCGCCGTCGTGTATGCGGGGCAACCGTTTTTCACGTCGGCCTGGACCGCGCTTCGTAACCGGCAACTCAACATGGACGTGCCGATCTCGCTGGCGGTCACGCTCGCCTGCGGGATGAGCGTCGTGCAGACCGTGATGCATGAGGAGCACGCCTATTTCGATGCGGCGGTGACCCTGTTGTTCTTCCTGCTGATCGGCCGGTATCTCGACCAACTGGCGCGCAGCAAGGCGCGCTCGACCGCCGAAAACCTGCTCGCGCTCAGGACCGATTTCGCCACCGTCATCGGCGCCGATGGAAACGCCCGCCGCGTCGCCACTGAAGACGTCATGCCCGGCGACCGTATCCATGTCGGTGCGGGCGAGCGCATTCCGGTCGATGGCAAAATGCTCAGCGTGCGGTCGGAAATCGATACGAGCCTCGTGACGGGCGAATCCCTGCCCCGACCGGTGGTGACGGGCGAAGAGGTCTACGCCGGAACGGTGAATATGGGCCAGCCGATGGAGATCGAAGCGACCGCCATCGACGACGGCACGCTGCTCGCCAAGATAGCACGGCTGACCGAAAAGGCGCTCGAGGGACGCAATCGATACGTCCGGCTGGCCGACCGGGCCGCCGCCATCTATGCGCCGACCGTCCATATCGTTGCCGGACTCACGCTGCTCGGCTGGCTGGTTCTCGGGGCGGGCTGGCAATCGGCCCTGATGAACGCCATCGCCGTCCTGATCATCACCTGCCCCTGCGCGCTCGGCCTCGCCGTGCCCGCGGTTCAGGTCATGGCCAGCAATACGCTGATGAAGAAGGGTATTCTCCTGAAGCAAGGCGACGCGCTGGAGCGTCTCGCGGAATGCGATTCCGTCGCCTTCGACAAGACCGGTACGCTGACGCTCGGCACATTCGAGCCCGACGACCTCTCTACGGTCGCACCGGACAAGCTCGAAGTCGCCGCGCGGCTCGCCGCCGCAAGCCGGCATCCGCTGTCGCGAGCCTTGTTGCGCGCCGCCGAAGAACACCTCGGACACGCGGTAACGCCGGCGGAGAACGTCGTGGAAAGGCCGGGACTTGGTCTTGAAGCTGAAATCGCCGGGGAGGCCGCCAGACTCGGCAGCGCGGTCTGGTGCGGACTCGATACAGACGACGACGCTGTTCACGACGGAAGCGAGATCTGGCTGACACACGGCCCTGAAGACAAAGTGCGGTTCCGGTTTCGCGACCAAATCAGGCCGGGGGCCGTCGAGGCCGTCGCGGCGCTGCGGGCGCGCGGTTACGGCGTGCAGATTCTCTCCGGCGACCGGCCGGAAGCCGTCTCGTCGCTGGCGGCAGCCTGCGGCATCGGCAACTGGCGGTCCGAGCTTCGACCCGGCGACAAGATCGCCCAACTGGAAGCCCTGAAGCGGGATGGCCGAAAAGTTCTGATGGTGGGAGACGGGTTGAACGACGCGCCGGCGCTGGCCGCCGCACATGCGTCCATATCGCCGTCAAGCGCGGCGGATGTCAGCCAAACGGCGGCGGACCTTGTCTTCAGCGGCGAGAGTCTCGCAGCGATTCCGGTGGCACTGGATGTGAGCCGCCTTGCCCGTGGACTGATGCTGCAGAACTTCACGCTCGCGGCGCTATATAATCTGGCGGCGGTGCCCCTGGCGGTGATCGGTGTTGCAACGCCGTTGGTCGCCGCAATCGCGATGTCCGGATCGAGTATGATCGTGACGCTGAATGCGCTCAGGCTGCCGGTTATGAAGCGGCGACTTAAACACGTGAAAACAGGACAGTGACGTCATGACGGCCCTGCTGTTTCTTATTCCCGCCGCGCTGTTTCTCGGCCTGATCGGGCTCGGCGCGTTTCTATGGTCGTTGAAGTCGGGTCAATATGACGACCTGGACGGCGCTGCGTGGCGCGCCCTGATGGACGACGATAATCCGAGCGATTAATCGGTGTCGGTTTTCGGCGCGGACTTGCGCTTTGCGCCACCGGCCTTTTTAGCCGCCTTCTTGAGTGCGGCGGCTTTTCGGTCCTCTTCCTCCTTGGCGAGACGCAAGGCTCTCAGACGGGCCGTCTTGTCGCGGATCGCCTGTTCCGCCTTCTCACGTTCTTTCGCGGCCTTCTTATCCTGCTGGACAGCCTTGGCAAATTTTTCATCCGCCTTAGATCTCGCAGAGCTTTGCATGATTTACAGTCCTGTCGATGAAAGGTCGGCCACGCCAAAAGGTCTGGAGCGCCCGCTCGACTGGGCCGCTCCGACCGTATATTCCGCGCTAGAGCGGAAGACGGCCACCTCCGGCCGAAACCGGAGGTGGCACTGAACTTACTTAGTCGACGAGCTTCAAATTCTCGGCCGAGGACTTCCCGTTCTTCCCTTGCAGGAGATCATAGGAGACCTTCTGGCCTTCATTCAGGCCGCCGAGGCCCGCGCGCTCAACCGCAGAAATATGCACGAAAGCGTCTTTCGAGCCGTCTTCGGGCTCAATGAACCCAAACCCCTTGGTTGCATTAAAGAACTTCACTGTTCCAGTCGTCATAGTCATACCTTTAACAAGTGTGGCGATCCAACCGGCACTCCATGTGCGAGTTGGCCTTCTCAACGTTCACAATGTTAGGAATAACTTGGTTGACCGGCCTTACGATCATTCAAATAGCGCATAACGACTGCGAAGCGTATCGGTCAAATATAAACTCTGCTGCAACGAAAGCAAGAAATTCCGACGACCCCGCTCGAATGAGGGCGGAAAGCTCAGGCGTCGTCGACGATGCCCTGCAGGACGGAGGCGAGCTCGACGATCGCGCCTTCCTTCTTGTCGGCAGGTGCGGATGGCCCGCAATGAATGCCGCGCATAATACCCACGCCCATAAGCACGGAGGCCGTGAGCCAGGCTTTACCGATTGCATTGTGGCCGCCAAGCCACTCGGCGAAGGGCTCAATAAACCGACGCTCGATATGACGCCGGACCAGATCGCCCGCCACCGGCGACATCGTCGAGCGCACCGCAAGATTGATGAATTCGATGCTTTCCTGGTGCGACTTCTTTTCGGGGTCGAGCATGGCCCGGGCCATGCGGATCCCGAAGGTCGCCCGGTCGCCGGAGATCATGTCCATCGGATCCTTGCCGGTGGTATCGACCACCTCGGTAAACAGATCCTCCTTGCTGCCGAAATACCGGCATATCAGCGCCGCATCGACACCGGCGTCGCCCGCGATCTGCCGGACACCCACCTGATCATAGGCGTCGAGCAAGAACCGCGCCCGCGCGGCCTGCAGTATAGAAGCACGTGTCGCCGCCGCATTGCGCGGGCGAATTTGCGTTGTCTGCTCGGCCGGGGTCATCATGGCAAAATGGACACTACCCAAAGCGTCCAAGTTTGTCATCAACTGTTGACAAAAGACCGAGATCTCTCGTAGAAAAAGTCATCACACGTTGACATTCACGGTTAACGCGTGACGTCTCCCCGACAAATTCCAACTAAAACGTCCCCCGATGAAGAACCCCATCACGTTCGCCGTGCTGCTTCTGGCTTCCGGACTGGCTCTCGCTGGCTGCGAGAACAAACAGATGGCCCCCTCCCGAGAGGCTCCGAAAGTCACGGTGGCTCAGCCACTTGCACAGAAAATCGTCGACTGGGACGATTATATCGGACGCTTCAAGGCGGTGCAAACCGTCGAGATTCGACCCCGTGTTTCCGGCTATCTCGTGGCGGTGAAATTCAAGGACGGCCAAAAGGTCAAAAAGGGCGACCTGCTGTTCCAGATCGACGCACGGCCGTTCGAGGCTCAACTCGCGCAGGCCAAAGGACAGCTTGCCGAAGTTCAGGCGACGCTCGACAATCTCAAGGTCCAGTTGGCGCGCCAGAAGAAACTCATCAAGAGCCACACGGTCAGCCAGCAGGTCTATGACGACACGCAGGCTCAGGTGCACGCCGCCGAAGCCCAGCTCAAGGCGGCACAGGCCGGCGTGCGTGCGGCCCAGCTCAATGTCGGTTTCACCGAGATCCGCTCACCGATCGACGGACGCGTCTCCTACCGTCAAGTCGATGTCGGCAACGCGGTCAAGGCAGACGACACGGTTCTGACCACGGTTACGTCGGTGGATCCGATCCATTTCGTCTTTCAGGGATCGGAAGCCGACTATCTGAAATATGACCGGCGCCATCCCGGCGGCCGTACGGACGGCACCCCGGTGCGCATTCGCCTGCAGGACGAGACCAGCTACAACTGGAAAGGCCATCTCGACTTCATGGACACGATGATCGACGCCAATTCGGGAACCATTCGTGGCCGCGCGGTGATCGATAATCCGAACGGATTCCTGGTCCCCGGCCTGTTCGGTCACCTCCAGCTTCAGGCGTCGGCCCCCTATATGGCGCTGATGGTGCCGGATACGGCGGTCGGTACGGTCGCAGGCGAGCGCGTGCTGTTCGTCGTCGGCACGGACGACATGGTCGGCTTCAAGCCGGTGAAACTTGGCCCGCTTCACAATGGCCTGCGTGTGATCCGCTCCGGTATCACCGCCAAGGACCGGGTGATTATCGAGGGCCAGCAAAAGGCGCGGCCGGGCCAGAAGGTTCAGCCCGAGATGACGACGATCACGATGAAAACCGACACGTCATCCGGCTCGTCGGACTCCGATTCCGCTGCCGGCGAGTGATCGGCGGCCAACGCCATGAAGCTCTCCCACTTCTTCGTCGATCGGCCGATTTTTGCGGCAGTGCTTGCCATCATCATCGTGCTGGTGGGCCTGTTCTCCTATCCGCAGCTGCCGGTGTCGCAGTTCCCGGACATCGCGCCACCGACGATCGAGGTGAGCGTCCGCTATCCCGGAGCTTCGGCCGAGGTGCTGTCCGAAACGGTTGTCGCACCGCTCGAACAGCAGATCAACGGCGTCGAGAACATGCTCTACATGACCTCGACGGCGGTCGCGAGCGGCGAGGCCTCGATCGCCATCTCGTTCAAGCAGGGGACTGATCTCGATACCGCCCAGGTTCAGGTTCAGAACCGCGTTTCGGCGGTGGAGCCCCGTCTGCCCGAAGCGGTGCGCAATCTCGGCGTAACGGTGAACAAGCAGTCGAGCGGCTTCCTGATGCTGATCGCCATGAAGTCGTCCAACCCGAACGTGAAGGTCGATTATCTCGGGGACTGGGCCAATACCACGCTGCGAGACCGGCTCCTGCGCCAGCCGGGTATCGGCGACGTGCGCGTCTATGGCGGCAGCACCTACGCCATGCGGATCTCGATCGATCCCGATCGCGCCGCCATCCGCAACATAACCGCCGGCGACGTCGTCAACGCGTTGCGCGGCCAGAACGTGCAGGTCGCCGCCGGATCCATCGGCCAACCGCCGTTCAACAAAAAGGCGCCCGCCTTCCAGCTCCCCATCCAGATGGCGGGGCGCCTGACCACGCCTGAACAATTCGACAATGTCGTCATCAAGACCAGCCCGGATGGCGGCGTGACGCGGCTGAAGGACATCGGGCACGCCGAGCTCATGCGTCAGAGTTACGGCACGCGCGCGTTTGCCGGCGACAAGCCGACGGTCGGTCTGGCGATCATCCCACAACCCGGCGCGAATGAACTCGCCGCCGCCGATGCCGTCCTGAAAGAGATGAATGCCGCGCGGCCGGATTTCCCGCCCGGCGTCAATTTCTCGGTGCCGTACAACCCCACGGAATTCGTCTCGGCCTCCATCGAAGCCGTTCAGCACACGTTGATCGAGGCTCTGGTCCTGGTGGTCGTCGTCATTCTGATCTTCCTTCAGACATGGCGCGCCGCCGTGATCCCGATCGTCGCGATCCCGATCTCGCTGATCGGCTCCATGGCGGTCCTGCTCGCACTCGGCTTCAGCATCAATTCGCTGACGTTGTTCGCGCTCGTGCTAGCCGTCGGTATCGTAGTCGACGACGCGATCGTGGTGGTCGAAAATGTCGAGAGGAACATTCGGGAGGGCATGCGGCCGCGGGAGGCGGCCCTGCGCACCATGGACGAAGTGTCCGGCGCGGTGATCGCGATCGGCCTTGTGCTGCTGTCGGTGTTTATCCCGTCCGCTTTCATATCCGGCATTCCGGGTCTGTTTTATCGTCAGTTCGCGGTCACGCTGTCGGCATCCGCCGTGATCTCCGTCTTCATGTCGCTGACCCTGACGCCGGCGCTGGCCGCCTTGCTGCTCAAGCCCCACGACAAGGACAAGAAGCACGAATGGGCGCCGATCGCGGCGATCCACAAGGCGGGCGCGATCTTCAATCGCGGATTCGACCGGCTGAGCAACCGCTACGGCGTCTTCACCGCGACGACGGTTCACCGCGTGGTCTTCATGCTGGTGATTTATGCCGGACTGCTGATGATCACCGGCTGGCGCTTCATCGAAACGCCAACCGGCTTCATTCCGGATCAGGACCAGGGCGCGCTGATCGGCGTGATCACCCTGCCCCCGGGCTCTTCGAGCCAGCGCACGGACGCCGTTATGCAGCAGGCGATGAAGATCGCGCAGGACATGCCGGGCGTCCAGGAGGCCCTCGCCTTCTCGGGCTTCAATGCCGCCAGTTCCTCGCAGGAATCCAATTCGGGCGCGTTGTTCGTGAAGCTCGACGACTTCCACAAGCGCGAGTCCATGGGCCTGGATGTCGGTACGTTGAGCCGGGATCTCACGAAGCGGCTTTCCGTCATCCAGCGGGCCAGCGCGATCGTGATCTCCCCGCCGACGGTTCGCGGCATGGGCAACGGCGGCGGCTGGCGCCTCATGATCGAGGACCGGACCGGCGCCGATTATCAGGCGCTTGAGAAAGCCGCCAACGATCTGGTCGCGGCGAGCCGCAAGGTGCCGGCGGTCTCCGGCGTGTTCAGCCAGTTCAATACCGGCGCCCCGCGCCTGTTCGCAGATCTCGACCGCGACAAGGCCCAGCTTCTCGGCGTGCCGCCGTCCGAGGTCTACAGCGCGATGAACATCTATCTCGGCTCGCTCTATGTGAACGACTTCAACAAGAACGGCCGCACCGATCAGGTCATCGCGGAAGCCGATCCGTCGTTCCGCAAGACGCGGACGGACATCCTCAATCTCAAGGTCCGATCCACTTCGGGCGCCATGGTGCCTCTGGGCTCGCTCGTCACGCTGCACGAAGAGGCCGGCGCAACCCGCGTGGTGCGCTACAACCTGTTCCCGTCCGCCGATATTCGGGGTCAGGCGTCACCCGGTTATTCCTCCGGCGAGGCGCTGGCGGCGATGGAGCAACTCGCGCGCCAGGTCCTGCCGCAGGGCATGGGCTTCGAATGGACCGACATCGCCTATCAGCAGAAGCTCGCCGGCAACACCGGGCCGCTGGTGTTCATGCTGGCGGTCGTGTTCGTCTTCCTCGTGCTGGCGGCAACGTATGAATCCTTCTCGCTGCCGCTCTCCGTCATCCTGATCGTGCCGATGTGCCTGCTCGCAGCCATTGTCGGCATCAACATACGCGGCATGGACAACAACATCCTCACCGAGGTGGGCCTCGTCGTGCTCGTGGCGCTCGCCGCCAAGAACGCGATTCTGATCGTCGAGTTCGCGCGCCAGAACGAGATGGACCACGGTATGAGCCGGTTCGACGCCGCGGTCGCCGCCGGCCGCACCCGCCTGCGCCCGATCCTGATGACGTCCTTCGCCTTCATCCTCGGCGTGCTGCCCCTCGCCATCGCCTCCGGCCCGGGCAAGGAAATGCGTCAGGCACTGGGCACGGCGGTGTTCTTCGGGATGATCGGCGTGACGCTGTTCGGCCTGATCTTCACGCCGGTGTTCTACGTGGTTTGCCGGGCGCTCGCCCACCGGCTAATAAACCGGTTCAAGGGCAGGTCGGCGACGGAAGACACATAAGACGACCGGCCGCGATCCGTCACATTCCCCTAGACAAACGCGCCCGTTCGCCCTGAAATGGTTGCCAAGTCATCAGGGACATAGATTCCGGGGGGATTCTCATGATTCGATTGCGCGTAACTGGCCGGCTGCTCGGCATGTCGAGCCTGGCCGTGTTGGCAACGCTTGGACTTCACCTGGCGTCGGCGCCCGCCGCGGCGCAGGGCATCTCTATGCCGGCGGTGGCGGATCCGCATACGCCGGAGATGATCAAGAAGAAGGAAGCGATCCTTCAGCACATGACTCCGGTGACCCAGGAGACGCTGCAGAATCCGGGCTCCGGCGACTGGGTGAACTGGCGGCGCACCTATAACGGCTGGGGCTACAGCCCGCTCGATCAGATCAACACCAGGAACGTGACGGACCTTTCCCTGGCGTGGTCCTGGTCGCTGAAGG
Organism: uncultured Alphaproteobacteria bacterium; assembly: GCA_963821875.1. GTDB lineage: Bacteria > Pseudomonadota > Alphaproteobacteria > CAVTAV01 > CAVTAV01 > CAVTAV01. The sequence continues at coordinate 1,619,844 of CAWGFE010000002.1, read as the reverse complement.
CCGGGCAGGCAACGGCGATCCCGATCGTTCATGACGGCGTGATCTTCGTGCAGAGCAACGGCGACGCCGTGCAGGCCCTGAATGCGGCGAACGGCGACCTGCTATGGACCTATGCGCCGAAATATCCCCGGGGCATCCGCCCGATCATGCATCGCGGCATGGCGATCTACGGGAACAAGCTGTTCACCATGGCCTCGAACGGCCACATGGTCGCGCTCGACACCAAGACCGGCAAGGTGGTGTGGGATCACGAGATCACCAAGCCGCGCGAGGGCATGCTGACCGGCGTTCCCCTCGTCGTTCATGGCAAGGTGATTTTCGGTAAGAGCAATTGCACCGGCTCGCGCTGTTTCATCGTCGCGCTCGACGCCGAAACCGGCAAAGAAGTCTGGCGGTTCTACACGGTTCCGACCCATGACCAGCCCGGCGGCAACACCTGGAACGGCCTGCCGGACGACGCACGTTTCGGCGGGTCCGTCTGGACCGGCGGGAGCTACGATCCGGACTTGAACCTGCTGTATTTCGGCGTCGGCCAGCCCTATCCCTGGGCCTCGACCGTGCGCGGCACCTATCCGCCGGTCAAGAAGCCCGGCATCAAAGACACCCTGCTCTATACCGACAACACGCTGGCGCTCGATCCCGACACCGGCAAGCTCGTCTGGCATTACGCCCACCTGCCGAATGACAGCTGGGATTTCGATTATGTCTTCGAGCGCCAGATCGTGAAACTGCCGGTGAACGGCAAGATGCGAAAGCTGGTCGTCACTTCCGGCAAGATGGCGATCATCGAAGCGCTCGACGCCAAGACCGGCAAATTCGTCTTCGCCAAGGACATGGGAATCCAGAACGTCGTCAAGTCGATCGATCCCAAGACCGGCAAGAAAACCTACGACACGTCGCTCATCCCGCAGCCGGGACAGACCGTAACCGTCTGCCCCCATGGCGGCGGCGCGCGAAACTGGCCCGGGCTCGGCTTCGATCCGCAGAACGATTTCCTCTATATGCCGATGGAGTTCCATTGCGGCGAATACACGCCCTATCCGCGCGAAGGCAGCGGGCCGGTCAAAGGCGGTCACGCCGGATGGAAAGTGCTGCCTCCACCCCATAGCGACGGCAATATCGGCCGGCTGGCGGCAGTCAATCTCACCAACCGCAAAGTCGCCTGGGACCATCACGACCGTGCCCCGCAATCGTCGGCCAGCCTGCCGACGGCCGGCGGCATCGTCTTCCAGGGCACATACAATCGGTACTTCCGCGCCCATGACGCGAAGACCGGCAAGATCCTCTGGCAGGTGCGGCTGAACAATATGGTGAACTCCTTCCCGGTCACCTTCATGGACGGCGGAAAGCAATATGTCGCGGTCATCACGACATCGGGCGGTCCCTATGCGTCGAGCTGGAAGGGATTGACGCCGGATATCGGCCATCCGCTGGCGAACGCCAGCACGGTGTGGGTTTTCCGACTACGAAACAGGTAACGGCGCAGTTTTAGTGAGGCGTCGCTCCGAAAAACATCGCTCGCGAGGTTAGGATCATGTCTCTCCCGACAAACCGTCTCCTTGGACTTTTGACCGGCGCTTTCGCCATCGTTCTGCTGGTCGCAACCCCGCCAGCGCATGCCGCTAGCGCCGGCAAGCTCAGTCTCGAACAGCGCGTCGAACGGCTCGAGGCCGAGTCGATCATCCGGGGCAAATTGCAGGACTATATGCGTCTCCTGCAGTCCGCCGACTGGGACAACTACATCAAGATGTTCGCCAAGAACGCCAAGCTTGTGATGGCGGAAGGCACGCGTGTCGGGCGAGCCTCGATCAAGGAGCGCATGGCGACCGCCTCGGCCCGCATGGCCAAGGCGCGTGAGGGCAAGCCGGTGCGGCAGCGAGCCGATCTCCTCAGCAGCATCGAGGTGCATGTCACGGGGCCGGACACGGCGACCGCCCGGTCCCGTTTCACCTTCCTGGGGGAAAACCCGGACGGCAGCTTCTCGGTCACCGGCTCGGGCCTCTACACGGACAAATGGGTCCGCGAGGACGGCGAATGGCGGATCGGCTATCGCTCCGTCCATTGGGATCTTCTGCATGGTCAGAGCGCGGCCGCGGCGGCCAAGGAACGCGCGGCGGCCTTCGCCGTGAAAGTACATAACTGACTCCGGCGCATCGGCGGGCCGTGAAAGGACGGGCGTCCGGAAATTTGGGGGATAGCGTATGAAGATTCTCAGGCTTTCCGTTCGCGCAGTGGCCGTCATGATCATGGTCGGCGCGGGCACTCACCTCGCGCTGGCGCAGGCCGAGGGCGGACCGGGCACGACCAGGCTCCTGGTCACCACCTATCGGCTTAAGCTGGACATGGTCACGACCTGGCTCGCGCTCGAAAAGGTGGATGTGGTTCCGGCGCTCAAAAAGGCCGGCATTGCGTCCCGCGCGGTCTATCACACGGTGGTGGGCGAAACGTCCGAATACGAAAGCGTCCAGCCGATCAAGGGATTCGAGATCTTCGGGGAGCCCGGCCCGCTCGAACGCGCGCTCGGACGGCGGAAAGCAGCCGATCTCCGCGCCCGGCTGGCGCAGTGCTACGAATCCGTTCATCGCCATATCGAAAACCGCCGGAACGAATTCTATCTCGATCCCGGCAAGGCTCGGGTGCAGTTCGCCAGCAAATATCGCCCGCTGCCGGGCAAGAGCGGCGCCTACACGACCTTCTTTCGCGACTACATGCTGCCGGTCATGAAGAAGGCGCAAGCCAATGGCACCTTTGCCGGGCTCGATTACACCGTCTCCGGACATGGCGGCGAATGGGGCCTGATCACGCTGGATATGTATTACACGAACTTTGCGCCCTTGAACGGGGAGCCGCCGGTCGCCAAGACGCTCGGCCCGAAGGGTACGATGGCGTTGCTCGCCAAGGGCAAAGGGCTGATCACGCCACTTGAATGGATCGTGCGCGAGCGCGTGCCGGATCTGAGCTTCTGACAGTCCCCGTCTTGTGAATTACCGTCGCCTCGCGGGGGATTGCCGCTTGGGGCGAAATCAGGGAAACTCGCGCCTCCATAACGACTGTTAGAATACCGGCAACCTGGAAACGACATACCGATGAAACTGATACGGATCCTCGCGCGCCATTCGATCGTGCCGCTTCTCGCCTGCGCCGCTCTGTCCCACACCCCTGCCGCGCTCGCCGCAGGCCCGGCCCAGGAAGCGGACGGCGTCGACGTGTTCGCGGATCATTGCGCGGTCTGCCATGCGGTCCCCTCGGACGAGAAAATTCCGCCGGTCGATGCGCTGATGAAGATGGACGCGAACAAGATCGTCTCGGCTCTGACCGATGGTCCGATGCGGCTCGAAGGCAAAAAGCTGACACCCGCGCAGCGCACGGCCGTCGCCGAGTTTCTTTCCGGCGGCAAGGTCAAGGAGACCGTCGTCTCCACCTCCGATATCTGCAAGGCCAACCCGGCAATCACGGATCCGGCGGGCAAACCTATGTGGACCGGCTGGGGACGGACGGTCGAGAACACCCGGTATCAGCCCGATCCCGGCGGTCTGACCGTCACTAATGTGCCGAAGCTGAAGCTGAAATGGGCCTTCGGCATCGCCAATACCACGCAAATGCGCTCGCAGCCGGCGGTCTTTGCCGGACGGCTCTTTTTCGGCAGCGCGACCGGCGTAATCTATTCGATCGACGCCAGGACCGGCTGCACCTACTGGACCCACAAGGCCCCGGCCGGCGTCCGCACCGCCATTTCCATCGGCAAGGTGAAAGAGAAGAACGGCAAATCCGGTTATGCGCTTTACTTCACCGACGGCAAGGCGGCGGCGCATGCACTCGACGCTCAAACCGGCAAGGAGCTCTGGGCGACTACCGTCGACACCCATCCGGCCGCCGTCGGCACCGGCTCGCCGACGCTTTATGACGGCACGCTCTATGTCCCGGTGACCGGCGTCTCCGAGGAGAGCACCTCGGCTCGCCCGGATTACGAATGCTGCACCTTCCGCGGCAGCGTCACGGCGCTGGACGCCGAGACGGGCAAGGTGAAATGGAAGCATTACACCGTGCCCAAGCCCGAACCACGCGGCAAAAGCAGCACCGGCAAACAGCTCTGGGGGCCGGCCGGGGTCGGAATCTGGAGCGCGCCGACGGTCGATCCCAAACGTGGCCTGCTCTATGTCGGCACCGGCAACGCCTATGCCGGACCGCCGGTCAAGACCAACGACGCCGTGCTGGCGCTGGACCTCAAGACCGGCAAGATGAAATGGAGCAAGCAACTTCTCGCCAGGGATATCTGGATCTTCGGATGCGACCCGTCCACCACGGGCGGTGACAAGAACGCCAGCGAGAATCCTAACTGCCCGAAAGATATCGGCCCCGATTTCGATATCGCGGCGTCGCCGATCCTGACCAAAACCTCGCAGGGCCGGGACGTTCTGATCATCACGCAGAAGTCCGGCATGGGCTTTGAGCTCGACCCCGAACATGACGGTAAGGTCATCTGGCAATATCACTGGGGCCCGGGCAGCCCGAAAGGGGGCGTCTGGGGCGCGTCGACAGACGGTACGAACGCGTATTTCGGCGTCGCGGGCCAGGACCAGCCCAATCCGGGCGGGTTGCGGGCGATCAATCTCGTCAGCGGGCAGCAGGCCTGGTTCGCCCCACCGCAGAAAACCCTCTGCAAGCGGAGCCCGAGTTGCGGGCCGCTGCAAGCCGCCGCGATTACGACGATTCCCGGCGTGGTGTTTTCCGGTTCGCAGGATGGCGGCATGCGCGCCTACGCCGCCAGGAACGGCAAGCTGATCTGGACGTTCGATACCAACCAGACCTTCGACACGATCAACGGCGTGACCGCGCATGGCGGCTCGATCGACGGACCCGGACCGGTCGTCGCCGGCGGCATGCTCTATGTAACCTCCGGCAATGGCGGCTATTTCGGCCGACCCGGCAATGTGCTGCTCGCCTTCACGGTGGACGGGAAATAAATATTTCGTAATCCGGGCGTCCGCTTGATCACGGACGTCTGGAAGTTTCTCCTCCGATCACCACATAATAGGTAAGGATTCCGGGCGTCGATCCTCTGGACGTCACGGCAAGTGCTGGCCTTTCGTGACGCTGTCCCGCGTTAGCAACCAGACGGAGATTTTCCATGAAAAACTTGGTGAAATCAGCACTGCTCGCGCCGGTCATGGCCCTCGCCATGGCCGGTTTCGCTCAGGCCGCGTCCAATACGGATGCCAAAATCAAAGAGGAACCGGCGCCCAAGGGCCGCGCGGTCATCAATTTCGCCAATCTGCCCCATCGTATCGACAGTTGGCAGGCCGATGGGACAAAGGGCATATATCTGCGTGTCGGCATTAAGAAGTGGTATCACGCCACCTTCCTGAGCCCCTGCATCGACCTACCCTTCGTCACGCATGTCGGCATCGTGACCGATGGCATGGGACAGGTCGACCGGTTCTCGTCGATCGTCGTCAACACGACGATCGGCCCCCAGCGCTGCTGGTTCAAAGCCGTCGACGAAGTAGAAGGCCCGCCGAAGAAATCGAAGAAGTGACGGCCTCACGCCGATCGCTTTGCGACTCCTCTAATTCGATGATCCCGATGCCCGGGCTTTTCGGCTTTGCGGCGTTTCGGCGAAGTAGTTCGTGATGCCGTCCGGATCGTCGAGCCAGATCGTGCGCAGATCGAAGCCCTTCAACGTGCTGAGCGGCGATTCGATGGTGATGTGCCGGGCCTTGGCCATCTCGTTCACCGGATCGACATTGGTAACGACATATTGAATGCCGCCGCTGCCGTTGTCCTTCGGCAGGTTCGCACCGAAGCTCCGCAAGTTGATCGTAGTCGTGCCATGGCGGAATGGATACATCGTGACGCCGAACACCGGATCCTTCACCGGCGGCAGCGCTTCCAGCCCGACGAAATTCTTATAGAAGTTCCGGCTGGCCTTCATATTGGAGACCGTTAGCCCGATTTCGATCCGCTCATAGGCAGAATCGGGGCCATCGGGGATTACGACCAGTTCGACATCCTGACCATCCGGATCCTTGACCAAGGCGTATTCATTCTCCGAATTGGGCAGGGAATGGAATTTTGGAGCCGGATAGCCGTGATCGGTAAACCTCTGCGACAGGGCCGCTTCATCCGGATAGAAGAACGTGATGAGACGCAGGCCGGTTGCGCCTTTTACACCGCCACGGTGATAGACCCGGTCCGGAGTCCGCTTGGTGAATTTGACCTGGGAGTTGCCGACGATGAAACGCGCCACCTGCTGGCCGCGACCGACGGTGAAGGTCTGGATCTGTTTCAAGCCCAGGACATCACCGTAAAATTCGAACATCTTCTTGGTATCCGCCGTATAGCGGCGAAAGACGTTCATCGAATTCTGATAAAAGAGCGGGCCGACCGTCGCCGGCATTGGCGTCTTGTCGCCCGCATGCGCGGCCGGTGCGATGGCGCCGAGCGCCAAAGCCAGAAGGCCAAAGCCGATCCCCCGTATTGTCTTGTGCATCACACCCTCCCGATGCTGTCCCTATCGCGGATCCGGCCACAAACTTGACCGAGAAAGACCGTCCTGTCCATTGGCACGAAAGCCGCACCGCCGGCGATTGAAGAACACCACGGCAGGAATCGTCCGTTCAAACCGATTTTAACCCTAAGTCCTTGAAAAGCTGGACTTGACCCGTCAACAAGCACGGCTTATTCCCAACACTCGGAATTGCCTGGCGAAAAAATCCAGCAAATTGGCAACATCAGAGGGGAAGTCGCATCATGATTATCGACTGCCACGGGCACTACACGACAGTACCGGAACCGCATAACGCGTTTCGCGAAGCCCAGAAGGCCCGCCTTAAAGATCCTTCCCTGCCCGAGCCCGTCTATCCCGACATCCCCGACGATCTGATCCGCGAGTCGATCGAGAAGAACCAGTTGAAGCTCGTCAAGGAGCGCGGCGCCGATATGACGATCTTCTCGCCGCGCGCCTCGGCCATGGCCCATCACATCGGCACCGAGGAGACCTCCAAGGAGTGGTCGCGCCGCTGCAACGACATGATCAAGCGCGTCGTGGACCTGTTCCCCGAAACCTTTATCGGCGTCTGCCAGTTGCCCCAATCGCCGGGCGTGCCGATTTCCCACTCGGTCGAGGAGCTTGAGCGCTGCGTCAACGAGCTCGGCTTCGTCGGCTGCAATCTGAACCCGGACCCGTCGGGCGGCCACTGGACCGCCCCGCCGCTCACCGACAAGGCCTGGTATCCGTTCTTCGAGAAGATGGTCGAGCTGGACGTGCCCGCGATGATCCACGTCTCGGCGTCGTGCAATCCGAATTTCCATGCCACCGGCGCGCATTACATGAATGCCGACACCACGGCCTTCATGCAGTTCCTGCAGGGCGACCTGTTCAAGGACTTCCCGGATATTCGCTTCGTCATCCCGCATGGCGGCGGCGCTGTGCCCTATCACTGGGGCCGGTATCGCGGTCTCGCCGATATGCTGAAAAAGCCGGCGCTCGACACGCATGTCATGAAGAACGTCTATTTCGACACCTGCGTCTATCACCAGCCGGGCATTGACCTGCTGTTCGAGGTGATCGACATCGACAACATCCTGTTCGGCTCGGAGATGGTCGGCGCCGTGCGCGGGATAGATCCCACCACGGGCCACTATTTCGACGACACCAAGCGCTATGTCGACGCGCTCGATATCAGCGCGGAAGACAAGAAGAAGGTGTTCGAAGGCAATGCCCGCCGGGTCTATCCCCGGCTCGACAAAGCCCTCAAGGCGCAGGGCAAGTAAGGAGTCCGCGCATGGCCAAGTTCCAGATGGACCCCGACTGGCTCCCGTTCCATCCCAATCCTTCGAAGCCTGAATTCAAACTGCCGGAAGGCGCCGTCGACGCACATTGTCACGTCTTCGGGCCGGGCGACATCTTCCCCTTCGCGCCGGAGCGGAAATACACGCCGTGCGACGCGTCGAAGAACCAGCTCTGGGTGCTGCGCGATCTTCTCGGCTTCGACAAGAACGTCATCGTGCAGGCGACCTGCCATGGCAGCGACAACCGGGCGATGGTCGATGCGGTCAGAAGCTCGAACGGCCGCGCCAAGGGCATTGCCTCGGTGAAGCAGAGCGTGACGGACAAAGAGCTGAACGAAATGAACGAAGCCGGCGTCAAGGGCGTCCGGTTCAATTTCGTCAAGCGCCTTGTCGATGCCACGCCGCGCGAGGTGTTTATCGACGTCGCGAACCGGGTGAAGAAGCTCGGCTGGCAGACGGTCGTCTATTTCGAGGCTCAGGACCTGCCCGATCTCCGGGACTTCCTGACCTCGCTGCCCACAACCATCGTCGTCGATCATATGGGCCGGCCCGACGTGACCAAACCGGCGGACGGGCCCGAATTTGACATGTTCGTTGAACTGATGGAAAAGCACGACAATATATGGTCCAAGGTGACATGCCCGGAAAGGCTGACGAAAGCGGGACCGCCCTATGACGACGTGGTTCCCTTCGCCAGGCGCGTTGTCGAGGCTTTTCCCGATCGCGTGCTTTGGGGTACCGACTGGCCACATCCGAATTTGAAAAGCCACATGCCCGATGACGGCAAGCTGGTGGATTTCATTCCGCGGATCGCAACAACGCCCGAACTGCAACGGAAACTTCTCGTCGACAATCCGATGCGGCTCTACTGGAACTCATAAAGGAGGAGGCTGATGGCCCTCGAAAAACCCTATGCCGATGTGCCGGGGACGACCATTTTCGACGCCGATGAGGCTCGCATGGGCTATCATCTCAATCAGTTCTGTATGTCGCTCATGAAGGCAGAGAACCGCGATGCCTTTCATGCGGACGAGCGCGGCTATCTCGATAAATATCCGATGAGCGAGGAACAGAAGCAGGCTGTTCTGGCACGGGATTACAACAAGATGATCTCGCTCGGCGGCAACATCTATTTCCTCGCCAAGATTTTCGCATCGGATGGGCTGAGCTTCCAATGGGCCGCTGCGTCGATGACCGGCATGAGCCAGGAAGAATACGCCCAGATGATGCTGCACGGCGGACGTTCGCCCGAAGGCAATCGTTACAAAGGAGAACAGAAGAATGGCTAGAGTCACGGCTGGCGTGACGATGTCTCACATCCCGGCCATCGGCCGGGCGATCGACACCGACAACACCCAGAGCGATTACTGGAAGCCCCTGTTCGACGGTTTCGAGTTTTCGAAGAGTTGGATCGCCGACAAGAAGCCGGATGTGGTTTTCCTCGTTTATAACGATCACGCGACGGCTTTCAGTCTTGAGCTCGTTCCGACCTTCGGAATTGGCTGCGCGGAGAAATTCCAGATCGCCGACGAAGGCTGGGGCCCGCGTCCGGTACCCGATGCCATCGGTCATCCGGATCTCGCCTGGCATATCGCCCAGTCGGTGATCCAGCAGGACTTCGATCTCACCATCATCAACAAGATGCATGTCGATCACGGCTTCTCCGTGCCGCTGTCGTTGATGTTCGGTCAGCCCGAGGCATGGCCGGTCAGGGTGATCCCGTTCCCAGTGAACGTGGTTCTGTATCCGCCACCGAGCGGCCGGCGCTGCTACAATCTCGGCAAGGCGCTGCGCAAGGCGATCGAAGCCTTCGACGAGGATCTGAATGTTCAGATCTGGGGAACGGGCGGCATGTCCCATCAGCTTCAGGGACCACGCGCCGGCTTGATCAACAAGGAATTCGACACAGATTTCCTTAATAGGATTTCCAGCGACCCGGACGGCCTGGCGAACATTCCGCATGTCGATTACGTGCGCGAGGCCGGTTCCGAAGGCATCGAGATGGTCATGTGGCTGATCATGCGCGGCGCCTTGGACGACAAAGTCAAGGAAGTCCATCGCCATTATCATGTGCCCGCCTCCAACACCGCGGTCGGGCACATCATTCTCGAAAACGCTTAAGGCTTACGACAAACGATAAGGGGAAGCAGTGATGAAGGTGGTTCTCGCGGGCGGCGGCGCATTTGGATCGAAGCATCTGGACGGCATCAAGAATATCGACGGCGTGGAAGTCGTTTCGATCGTCGGACGCCGGATGGAGCAGACGCAGAAGATGGCGTCGGACTACGGCGTTCCGCATGCCACGACCGAGCTTTCCGAAGCGCTGGAGCAGCCCGGCGTCGAAGCCGCCATTCTCTGCACCCCGACCCAGATGCATGCCGAGCAGGCAATCCAGTGCATGGATGCCGGCAAGCACGTCGAGGTCGAGATCCCCGTCGCGGATAACTGGGCCGATGCCGAGGCCGTCTACAAGAAGCAGAAGGAAACGGGCCTCGTCTGCATGGTCGGTCATACCCGACGCTTCAATCCCTCGCATCAATGGATCCACAAGAAGATCAAAGCGGGCGAGCTCAACATCCAGAGCATGGACGTGCAGACCTTCTTCTTCCGCCGCAAGAACATGAACGCCAAGGGCGAGCCCCGGTCGTGGACGGATCATCTGCTGTGGCACCATGCCGCCCACACGATCGATCTGTTCCAGTATCAGACCGGCGAGGACGTGGTCGTTGCCCATGCCGTCGAGGGACCGACGCATCCCGAGCTGGGCATCGCCATGGACATGTCGATCCAGCTCAAGACCAGCGGCGGCAAAATCTGCACGCTCGCCCTGTCCTTCAACAATGACGGGCCGCTCGGCACCTTCTTCCGCTACATCTGCGATAATGGCACCTATATCGCCCGGTACGACGATCTGGTCACCGGCCGGGAGGAGAAGGTGGACGTCTCCAAGGTCGATGTTTCGATGAACGGCATCGAGATTCAGGACCGCGAGTTCTTCTCGGCCATCGATCAAAAGCGCGAACCCAACTCCAGCATCGGCAAGGTTCTTGCCTGCTACAAGGTTCTCGGCGACCTCGAAAAGCAACTCGAAGCGCAGAGGTAGATTCATTGCGAGCGGAGCGACGTAATCCAGGCCGTTCGACGCACTGGATTGCTTGGTCGGCTTAACCTCCTCGCAATGACGGATACGATGATGAAACGCGGTGGCCGAAAGGCTGCCGCGTTTTTTCTTTTTTGGTTCAGCTGAAATACGGTTTGTACAGATCCGGCCGACGATCGCGGAAAAAGCCCCAGGCGGCACGGTGCCGGTCCAAAAACGCCGTGTCAAAGCCGGCGATTACCACGCCCTCATCGTCACGGCCAAGCTCGTTCACCACCTCGCCTCGGTGATCGCAGATGAAGCTGGTGCCGTAAAAGCGTTGGCCGCCCTCGTCGCCGGTCCGGTTCGCGGCGACGACCGGCACGACATTCGAGACGGCGTGTCCCTGCATCGCCTTGCGCCAGGGGCCTGACGTATCGAGTTCGGAGTCATGTGGCTCGCTGCCGATCGCGGTCGGATACATCAGGATTTCAGCGCCTTCGAGCATCATCGCCCGCGCCGTTTCGGGAAACCACTGATCCCAGCAGATCCCGACGCCGATGCGGCCGAATTTCGTGTGCCAGACCCTGAAGCCGGTATCGCCCGGCCGGAAGTAATATTTCTCCTGATAACCCGGGCCATCCGGGATATGGCTCTTGCGATAGACGCCGAGCGCTTCTCCATCCGCATCGATCATGACGATGCTGTTGTAATAACGCGGGCCGTCGCGCTCGAAGATCGAGACGGGAATGGCGACGCCCAGTTCCTTGGCCAGCGCCGCCAGCTCGATCGTGCAGGGATGCTCGGCCCAGGGATAGGCTTCGGCGAACCAGCGCTCTTCCTGGGTCTTACAGAAATACGGCCCCTGAAACAGCTCCGACGGAAGAATGACCTGCGCCCCCTGCCCGGCCGCATCGCGCACGAGATCCGAGACCTTTTTGAGATTGGCCGCCATGTCCTCGCCAAACGAGGCCTGAATTCCCGCAACGGTGATCGTGCTCACGGACTCGACTCCCCGCTGGTTTCGGGTTGATGCTGGGTGATGCAGTGAAACGCCCCGCCGCCCGACAGAATACCGGTAGCGGGCGAACCGATGACGCGACGGTCGGTGAACAGAGAAGCCAGTCCGGCAATCGCAGCGCCCTGCGACGGCGTATCGTAGACCGGCACGACGACGGCGCGATTACCGATCACATAATTCATATGGCTCGCCGGCATCGCCTCGCCGTCCGGATCGTCCACGCGGCCGGGCGCGGGAATTTCTATCACCCGCAATTTGCGCCCCTGCGCGTCCTTCATCTTCCTCAGCGCCTTCGCAGCTTCCTTCAGCCGCGCCGCATGAGGATCGTTGCGGTCCGCCGGAGACTGACACAGGACCCGGCCATCGCCGAGAAACCGGGCGACATTGTCGATATGGCCGTCGGTGTGATCGTTGATAAGGCCGCGATCGAGCCAGAGAACTTTCTCGACGCCGAAATACTCCTTCAGGACATCCTCGGCGGCCGATTCCTTGAGGCCCGGGTTGCGGTTGTCATTCAACAGGCATTCCCGCGTGGTGAGCACCGTCCCCGCGCCGTCGAATTCAAGGGCGCCGCCCTCGATCGTCAACGGCACGTCGCGCATGGCGACACCGGCCCGGTTGGCGACGAATTCCGCAACCGAGGCATCACCGGACAGACGGTATTTCCCGCCCCAACCGTTGAAGGTCGGATGCAATGCGATCTCGCTCGCCTCGAAGATGCCGAAGATCGGCCCGGTATCCCTGAGCCAGATATCGCCGAACTCGGCTTGAATCACCGTCGCCACATCGCCGACCGCGTTCTCGGCCGAACCCTGCGCTTCCTCGCCGCAGACCAACACGTTGATCACCTCGCCCCGAGCGAAACCCGTGGCCGGATCGAGATCCGCGAGCGCGCGGATCATCGCCGCGACCTCGGCCCGCGCCGGCGTGAGATTTTCCTCCCAAAGGTCGCCATGGGACGGCCAGGCCGTCCAGATGGCGGAATGGGGGGCCGCTTCGTGCGGAATGTGAAATCGCGTCATGGTCTCGGCTTCTGTTCTGGAATCGCAGGTCTTATGCAGCAGATCGGGCGCCATATCCACCCGTCTTTCTGCATATATCGTGCGCGTCCGGCGATAAACCATGCATGTTGCAATCCACAGGCGGCTCGGCGACGATTGTTAAATACGGAGAGCATTGAAATTGGGGGAACCGAGAGGATGGATGTCAGCCGCCTGTTCGAGCCGTTAACGATCAAATCGATGACGTTGCGCAATCGCTTCGTCATGGTCGCGATGTCCCGTTATCACTGCCATGGCGGCGTTCCTACCCGCGACTTCGCGGCCTATCACCGGCGCCGGGCACGCGGCCAGGTCGGCCTGTCCATCACCGGCGCGACGGCGATCGACCGGCCGGCGGCGAACAATCATCCGAGCCTCGCGAATTTCCGGCCGGACAGCTATGACGCCTGGAAGCATGTGGTCGACGAAGTCCATGCAGAGGATGACGGACCGCTCGTCCTGCAGCTCTGGCACGCCGGTTCGCTGTTCAACGTCGATCCCGAATGGAAGCCCGAACCGATCGAAAGCCCGTCCGGCCTCATGGCGCCGGGCAAGCCGATCGGCGCCGCCATGACCGAGGAGATGATTGCGGACACGATCGCGGCATATGCCGACGCGGCGGTGAAGGCCAAGGAGATCGGCTTCGATAGCGTGGAGGTTCATGCGGCGCATGGTTTCCTGATCGACGAGTTCTTCTGGGACGGCACCAACCAGCGGACCGATCGCTGGGGCGGCAAAACGCTGGTCGAACGGTCGCGCTTCGCCGTCGAGGTGATCCGGGCCGTGCGGGCCGCCATCGGCCCCGACATGCCCCTCCTGCTGCGGATCTCGCAGTGGAAGGAACAGGACTACGGCGTCAAACTGGCCGCGACTCCCGGCGAGATGCGGTTATGGCTCGAAACCATCATCGAGCCCGGCGTCGACTGCCTGGATTGTTCCCAACGCCGGTTCTGGGAACCGGAATTCGACAGCTCCGATCTCAACTTCGCGGGCTGGGCCAAGAAACTGACCGGCCTGCCCGTCATCACGGCCGGGTCGATCGGCCTCAACACCGACGTGATGACATTCTTCCATGGAACGGACCCCGCCGAGCCCGCGCCGCTCGACGAACTGCTGCGGCGCTTTGAGCGCGGCGATTTCGATTTGGTCGGGATCGGACGCGCCGTGCTCGCCGATCCGGACTGGGTTCTGAAAGTGCGCGAAGGCCGGTTGGACGAGTTGACCGCGATCCAGCCCCAAAAGGTAATGGCGACCGACGCTGAACTCGCCGTGTAATCGCGTCCCTTCAGGCCGCTTCCCTTGAGGCCAGGCGCGGCAGACGGAGCGTGACCTCAAGGCCACGGCTTGCATTCCGCAGTCCCACCTTGCCGTCGTGATGTTGGGCGATCCGCCGGACGAGCCAAAGGCCGACGCCGTGCATCGCCTTGTCCGGCTTGCTCGTGACGGTGCGGTTGAAGGCGCGCTCCATATTGCCGGACATGCCGCCGCCCGTGTCCCGAATTCGAAGGTCGACATAATCGGACGATTGATCCGCTTCGATTTCGATACGATTCGAAGCGTCGTCGAGCGCGCCCCATGAATTGCGGAGAATGGCTTCCCGCGCATTCTTCAGCACATTGGTGACCGCCAGTTCGAGCAGAACGGCGTTGCCGCACACCGTCAGCATGGGCGGCATGGACAGCAGGATCGGAATTTCGCTTTTGGGAATCTGGCCGATGGCGGCGTCGACCACGCGGCGCAGATCGACGGCATCGACAAGAAGCCCTTCGGGCCGAAAGACATCATGCAGGCCTCTAAGCACGCGGCGCGCCCGTTGAGCCGATGTCTTGATCCGGTCCGCCCGGTCGAGAACCGCTTCGGTCATCGACGCCGTGCTGTGCCCGTCGGCCACGAGGGAGGGCAAGGCCTCGGCCGTGAATCCGATGGTGGAGAGCAACTGGCCGAGTTCATGGGTCAGCGCGGCACAGAACATCTCGCTCGGATCATCCTCATGGGCGTCGCGGCTGTCGGCGACGGATGCCGTCGCGTAACCGATCCCGGTACGCAGGCTCGTGTCTCCCGGCGAGTCGAAGGTGAAATCGAGCCGGTCGTCGATCCAGACATACCGGCCGTCGCGAACCGACACGCGGTAGGTCGCCCGGAATTGGCCCCTCGAATACAACTCGTCGAGCGCATCCTGCACCGTCGCGACATCGTCACGATGGACCAGATAGGGCCAGGGTTCGGACGACAGGAGAATTGGCGTCGGGTTCCCAAGCCGTTTGCGGAGGTCGGACGCGACACATTCCGGCCGGACCTCGCCTGTCGGCGAGACCGTCATCGCGTAGACCGCGATCAAGCCGTGTTGCGCGTATCTACCGCCCGGCATCCTTCCGGCTTTCACCCCGCTACTGGCGTGGAAGAATGGCTTCGATGACCGCCTTCATGCGTTCGGGATCCAGGGTCTTGTCGAGAACCGTGATCGCCCCGTGACTCATATCTTCCTGAGCGCGGTGAACGGCGTCCGAATCGGCCGACATCAGGACCACCTTCACCTTGTGATCCATGGCGGTCGCCAATTCGGCGAGTCTCGGCCCGTCGAAACGGCCCGGCATCTTGATGTCGACCAGCATCATGGCCGGGGCATGCTCCTGCAGCATGCCCAATCCTTCGGCGCCGCTGGTCGCCATGAGAGCCGGGACTCCCATGGACTGCAGAAAATCGGACATGGCGCGACACAGATCAACTTCATCGTCAACGATCAGAACGCCGGGGCTGCCGCTCATCGATCACTCCTACCGTCCCAATTTGGGACACATGTCATTGTTTCATAAGCCTTTTTTTCGCCATTTTAATCTGTCACAAATAATTTCATGACGGTGCTTCTCCGTTACCGCGCTTTCTGCGCGGAGATCGAGAAACGCTTTAATTTTGTGGAACCGATCGGCTCGGAAATGCGTTCAGGAAGCCAAAAGCCACCCAAAATGCCACCCAAATCCGTCATTCGTTCCGTTTGCTTGGCGCCCCAAAGTTTCTGTTCGTATAGAGTTACGGCTTTTTCTGAAATTAACAATACGAAAAAGTCTATATCGTGAGAAAAATTTGCCGTTAAATACAAAATGTTGATAAATTCAAGTAATTTTTGATATTATAGGCAAAATTTTATGATTTTTGTCTTGAAGACTGACCGAAATTGGCAGGAGGCCCTTAATAACATCCTCTTGTCGTGAAGTTTGTTCGGGATGTGATCCACGATTACTTTCCGGGCTGTATGTTTGAAACACCACTGCCGTTGGGGCGACAGGACGTAGAATCGTGAATCAAGACGGTTTGGACAAGTCGACAAGAGCATTCGCAGACGCTTTGTGGCGCGTTCAGGACTGGTCGTCGCGCCGGTTCGGAGCAAGGGCATCTCGTACGCCGTGGGATATCATCATCAGCCTGGCCCAGGCGGATCATTCGAGGCTTTCTCTCGTTGACCTCGAGTCCCGGGTCCACCGCTCGCACAGGACCCTTCAATATGTCCTGCGAGATCTCGACGCCGCCGGCCTTGTAAGCATCGAACGCAGCGAGGAAGACCGCCGGCGCACGGTCATCGTGCTGTCGGATGAAGGCCAGGAGGGATTCGAGGAATATAAGCGACTCGTGCAGCGCGAGATCGGGCCGTTGATAAACCATGGCAACAGCCACGGTAACGGCTCGGCCTGCTGAAGCTTCCCCGATCGCCGACAGGTTGTAAGACGCGCTTCCGTAAGGTCGGAAGACCGCGTAGTGTGAGGTCACTGAACATATAGCCGTCGGCACCCGACCTGGATGGACACCGGCGGTCGGCACTTGAGTTTGTCACGATTGGGGGCTCGGGATGAGACAACGTGCACTAACGGTACTCGTGCTGGTCGCGCTGATCGGCGCCGGCTGGTCGGTTTACACGATCCGCAATCTAAAAGCCGACATCCGGGATTTACGCGGCCGCACGCCGAGCCAATCCCACACCATGGCGGATGTCGATTATCAGTTCTCCAATCTCTGGTTCGCGGGCAAGAACGCGAACTGGCCACTGGCAACCTTCTACCTCAACGAGACGAGATCCCACCTCGAATGGGCCGTGCGGGTCGTGCCGGTTCGCCGGCTCTCGAACGGTCAGATGCTCGAACTCGCCCCGCTCCTGAAGAGTGTCGAAGAGATGGGCATCGCGGGGCTGCGAACCGCCATCGGCCACGAAGATGCGGCCGAGTTCGAATCCGCGTATCGCACGATGACGGAGCAATGCTATTCCTGCCACGAGGCGGCCGAAAAGCCCTATCTGCATCCCCATATCCCCGATGCGCCATCCAGCCAGATGATCAATATGGATCCCAACGCGAACTGGCCCTAGACTCCAGCGAGATGCTTGTCGCGCATAGACAGGAAATGGGCCATGAAACCGGGAATCATTGCAATCATATTGGCGGGCTGCGGCTTGTTTGCCGGCCTCGGCCCCGCCGTGGCGCAAGATAAGGGCGAGCCGAGCCCGAACTGGACGGCATTCGCCGATTGCGCAGCCGGCTATCTCGCGAACTGGAAGGATCGATTGTCGAGCCCGACGCGCACACGGGAGATGAGCGATATGATCCACGCACAAGCTGGCGATTATCGGGATGCCGCCGCAAAACTGTACCAAACGCAGCAAAAATCCAATGAAGACGCCGCTGACAAGGCGGTGGAGGCCTATATCCAGGCCAATCTGGCCCGCTTCGTGGCGATGGATAAGGCGGGAAAGCTTGAGACCTTCATCGACGAGTGCCCGCAAATCGACACGGCAGGACAGGATTGACCGCCTGACGGCGCTCGCCGCGATAACATAAGTTACGGTCAGCTCCGTTGCAGAAATGACTACAAATTCGCTTGCCTCTGTGACAAGCTTTGTGCAGGGGGAGAGCTTCATGCATTTCGAATCGGACAAACCCGACCGCGCGCCACGGCTGTGTGGCTGGCGGTTTGTGTTGCGCATTTGGGCACTCCCCACGGGGACAAATTCGTAACAGTCGAGATAAAGGAGGCTTGGGGGCCATGACCAACCGTAGAGAATTCCTGCAGATCGGGATCGCTGCGACGGCGTGGCCGATCGCATCGCGTACGGCCTTGGGCGCCACACCGACGGGCACGATCCCGCGCGTGAAGTTATATAAGGCGGTCTACGACACACGGTTTCCGGAAAGCATCGCCTTCGGCAAACAGATCGCTGCCGAGGGCGTAGCCACCCACCCCTTCTCGGCCGATATCACCCCGTTCTGGTTCAGCGAACTCGACGCGCAATGGCGGGACACGCCGGTCGCAGTGGCCGGACTTACGACACACGGCCCCCTGTTCTGCCTCGAACAACTCGGCTGGCAGCACGGTATGCGCGTTGTTTTCCGCGCCGAGCACCGGACCGGGGAGGACGGCTTGGTCGAACACACCTTGACCGGCCCCGCCTCGATGGTGCGCGGCACGAACGGCTTGAGCGACGCGCGCAACTGGGCCGCTCGGATGGCGACGATAACGGCACGGTGTCCGACCGGCCGCTCGGAACTCGCGAAGACGACCATCAGGGGTCAGAGCCCCGGCCCAGCCCGGGCGGACGACGATCCGCTCATTTCCTGGATCATAGCTCCCGCCGCCAGAACATAAATTTCCGCAGAACACCGGCTATACAGAGCGAAAGGGGGAGCGCATGAGAGTCCCACCGGGGATCAAGCCGTCAGATTTTCAAGCCGCCGTAAAGAAGTTCCAGGCGGCCGTCGGCAAGGAATGGGTGTTTACCGAAGACGACGACGTCGATCTCTACCGGGACGCCTACTCGCCCTTCTGGCACGAGGACGGGAAAGAGATCGTACCTTCGGCGGCCGTCGCACCGGATTCGACGGAGGAAGTTCAAGCGGTCGTGCGGATCGCCAACGAATACAAGATCCCGATCTATCCGGTCTCCACCGGGCGTAATCTCGGCTATGGCGGCTCGGCGCCGGTTCTTTCGGGCAGCGTGGTGCTGGACCTCAAGCGTATGAACCGCGTTATCGAGGTCAACGAGCGGAATGCCTACGCGCTTGTCGAACCCGGGGTCAGCTATTTCGATCTCTATCGCTACATCCAGGACAAGGGCTACAAGCTCTGGATCGACTGCCCCGATCCGGGCTGGGGCAGCCCAATCGGCAACGCGCTCGATCACGGCGCCGGCTTCACGGTGACGCCCTACCGGGACCATTTCGATGCCCATTGCGGCATGGAAGTCGTGCTGGCGAACGGTGAGATCGTGCGGACAGGCATGGGCGCGCTGCCCGGCGCCAAGACCTGGCAGCAATTCAAATACGGCTACGGCCCGTTCGTCGACGGGATCTTTTCCCAGTCCAATTTCGGCGTGGTCACCAAGATGGGGTTTTGGCTGTATCCGCAGCCCGAAGCCTATCGGGAAGGCATCGTCAATGTGATGAAGCACGACGATATCATCCCGCTGGTCGACGGTATGGCCAATCTGATGAATTCGGGGATCATGAATTCATCGACGCTCTTGGGCTCGCCGTTCCGGTTTGCGGCGGGGCGCGACCCCAAGCTCGTCGAACTGTTGTTGCGCAGCGACGACGAGGCCAAGGAACAGCTGAACGCCCATGCGGCGGAGATGAAGATCCCGTTCTGGAGCAGCCGGCTGAAATTCTACGGACCCGAGAAGGTGATCGCCGCTCAATGGGACCATGCGAAGGACGTGTTCAAGGACATTCCGGGCGTCACCTTCGCCGAGGGAGAATCCTGGCGGTTCCCGCTCACCGAAGAACAGATCGCCAAGTGCCGTGACGAGACGGATCTCGGCATTCCGAGCCTCTCGATCTTCTCGATCGGCGCACGTAGTGCGACGAACCCGAACTCCAACGGCCGGCCATCTATGGTTCTCGCCGGTGATCCCGATGACCGGCGAAGCGATCATCGAGTCCCAGCGCGTGCTGGCGCAGGCCTTCAAGGACATGGGCCAGGAGCCGACCGTCAACGTATTTCCGCAGTCCTATCACGCGCGGACCTTCGTGATCCTCGTCGGCTTCCCGATTTATCACGATGTCAAGAAGAACGAGAACACGCGCAAAGTGTTCCGTCACCTGATCAAGGTCGCGGCGGAACACGGCTGGGGCGAATACCGCACCCACACCGCCTTCATGGACGATTGCGCGGCGGCCTATTCCTATAACGACTCCGCCCTGCTCCACCTCCACGAGACGCTGAAGGACGCCATCGACCCCAACGGAATCATTTCTGCCGGGCGCTACGGCATCTGGCCCAAACACTTGAGGAAGATCTGACATGAGATACGCGATGAGTGTTTTGGCGGGACTTATCTGCATCGCCGCAGTCTCTCCAGCAATCGCGGCCGACGATGCCGTCATTCATCAGGGCATGGCCGTGTTTCAGAAGTGGTGCGCGCCCTGCCACGCACCGGGCCCGAAGCATCCCGGCACCCAGGCCCTGCAAGCGCTCTACAAGGGCGAGAAGCCAGCCGCGCTCGAGCAACGGACGGATCTGACGCCCAAACTCGTCGACTATTTCGTGCGGACGGGCGTGTCGGTCATGCCGCCGTTCCGCAAAACGGAAATCGGCGACAAGGATCTGGCCGCGTTGGGCGCCTATTTGTCTCAACACGCCAAGTAAGGCGACCGCCACATAACCACATTCGCCGATCCGCCACTTGACGGTAAGTTGACGTTGCAATCCACCATTGCGGCGAAGCACGTCAGTTCGTAAGCTGATCGTGTCGCGTTCCCACAGCACCGGGAATTCGGCGGATAGGGAGAGACAAGGAATTATCGATGAAAATGGGAGAGTTAGGCCGCGTTGTCGGCCTGGGGGCGCTTTGCGCGTTGTTATGGGGGACCCATTCAGCGTCAGCCTATACCAACATGTCGGGTGTCTGGGCCGCAGACTACGGCGAGGACTGGCCGGACCGCATTCCGGGACCGGAGCTGGGCGATTACGGCGGATTACCGCTCAATGACGCCGACCGGCTGCATGCCAAGACCTGGGATGCGTCTCTGATCAGCCTGCCGGCTTATCAGTGCCGGGTTCACCCCTCGGATTACGCCAACAGTTTCGCCGATGTCCGGATCTGGGAAGAACGGGACCGGACATCGCAGAAGCTCGTGGCGATTCATATCCATCATTTCGCCTGGTCGACCGAGCGGACGATCTGGATGGATGGCCGGCCGCATCCGCCATCCTATGCACTGCACACCGCGATGGGGTTTTCGACCGGCAAATATGACGGTCATATCCTGACGGTGAAAACCGATCATCTGTCGGAAGGCTGGCTACGCCGCAATGGCGTGGACCGAAGCGACAAGGCCACCGTTACCGAGCATTTCGTGCGTCACGGCAACCATCTGATCTGGACCGTGATCGTGCACGACCCGACCTATCTCGAAGAGGATTTCGTCCGCAACCGGGACTACAAATATTCGACGAAGAATCAGATCGGGCCTTATGCCTGCGAAAGCGTCGTCGAGGTGGTCCGGCCGAAGGGATACATTCCGAACCATTTCATGGGCCATAACCCCTTCCTGAAGGAATATGCCGTCAACCATCGCATCCCCTTCGAAGCGGCGATGGGAGGCGCGAAAACCATGTATCCCGAATACATGAAAGTGATCCGCGCCCTTCCCCTGCCGCCCCCGCCCAAGGGCAAGGGCGACACCACCAACTCGCTATTCGGGGGGCGTAGATAATGAAAAAAACAGTGCTCAGCGCATTGACGCTGGCAGCCGCTCTCGCCGTCGCGACGACGTCATGGGCGGCCGAGAAGAACGATAAACGGGACAAGTCCGCCAAACAGGCGATGGACAATGTCGAGATCCACGTCCTGCCGGTTCGCAAGAATATCTACATGCTCGTCGGCGGCGGCGGGAATACGACGGTCCAGGTCGGCGGCGACGGCGTGCTCGTGGTCGACACCAAACTGGCGTCGGCCGCCCACAAACTGCTGGCGACCATCCAGTCGATCTCGAAGGAGCCGATCCGCTACATCATCAATACCCATTACCATCCCGATCACGTGGGCGGAAATGCGGTGATCAAGGCGGCCGGCTCCACCATCGCGGGCGGCAATGTCTCGGGCGATCTCGCCGATGCCTCGCAGGGCGCCCAGATCATCGCCCATGAGAACGTGCTGACCCGCATGTCGGCGCCAACCGGCAAAAAGGCACCGACGCCCGTGGCGGACTGGCCGACGATCACCTATTTCACCGACCGCAAGGATCTCTATTTCAACGGCGAAGGCATTGAGATCCTGCATCAGGCCAACGCCCACACGGATGGCGACAGCATCGTCTGGTTCCGCAAATCCGACGTGATTTCGACCGGAGACGTGTTCATTACCACGAACTATCCGATCATCGATGTGGCGGCGGGCGGCACGATCAATGGAGAGATCGCGGCTCTGAACAAGATCCTCGATATCATCATCCCGGTTTACGGCGAGGAAGGCGGCACGCTCGTCATCCCCGGCCATGGCCGGCTCTGCGATATGCGGGACGTGGTCGATTACCGCGAAATGGTGACGATCATCCGCGACCGGGTGCAGAAAATGATCGATATGGGCATGTCGCTCGACGAGGTGAAGAAGGCCGGGCCGACGCGGGACTACGATCCGCGCTACGGCTCCAAGACCGGCTTCTGGACCACCGACAAATTTGTCGAAGCGGTCTACAACACCTTGAAGAACGCCAAGCCCGCAAAGGGCCAGGCTGGGGGTCAGAAATAATGAACGCTCGTAACCTCTTCATCGCTGTCGCGGCCCTGTGTCTTGCCGCGCCCTTGGCCGCCCAGGCCCAGTTTGGACCGCCGTCAATGGGGCCAACCGGGGCCGCCAAGAAAGTCGCGCCGATCGATATGACGGGCTATTGGGTCGCGCTCGTCACGGAAGACTGGCGCTATCGGATGATAACGCCCCCCAAGGGCGACTTTCCCGGCATCTTTCTGACGCCGAAGGCTCAGAAGGAGGCCATGGCCTGGGACCCCGACAAGGACATCGCCGCCGGACTGCAATGCAAATCCTATGGCGGGGCGGCCATCATGCGCGTGCCGACACGGCTGCACATCACCTGGAAGAACGACAACACGCTCCGGATCGAGACCGACGCAGGCAAGCAGACGCGGCTGTTCCAGTTTGCCAAGGACGCCATGCCGTCGAAGGGCAAGCTTACCTGGCAGGGTTTTTCCAAGGCCAAATGGGAGTTTGATCTCACGCGCCGGCGCGGCGGGCCGCCGAAGGTCCAGGGCGGAGACCTCAAGGTCGTAACCACCCATATGCGGCCGGGTTATCTGCGCAAGAACGGCGTGCCCTATGGCAGCAACGCCGTGGTGACCGAATATTTCGATCTGTTCAAGGAAGATAACGGTGTCGACTATCTGGTGGTGGAAACGACGGTGGTCGATCCCGATAATCTGCAGTCGCCGCTGATCACCAGTTCGACCTTCCGCAAGCAGAAGAACTCGAAGGGCTGGGATCCGGAGCCCTGCATGGCAAAATAGCCGGGACTCCGGCCAAAAAAAGATCAAGCCCGCGTCGAAATTTCCGGCGCGGGCTTTTTCGTTTGGCGATCCGGCCGTTGCGGCAGGACCGGCAACCAATTGACCTTCTACTTCACGACCTCACTGGGCTTCTTGCCCCAGCTCAGCCCATCGGCCGGGCGTTCGATCGTCTGCATACGAATGCGGTGATCGCCGGGATCGCGACCCGGAGCCCCCGAAATGACCACGATATCGCCCGGCTTCAGCGTGCTGCGGGTAATGCCCTGTCGCTGCAAGACGGACGCCGTGCTCCATTCGATGCCCCAGCGTTGCATATGACCATCCTTGTCCGGCGCCATCACATGCACGAAGGAGTGCGGATTACGGAAATCGAAGCTTACGAGCGTTCCTTTGATCGTAATCGTCTTTTCCGTATTGTATGTCGCCTGAAACGAGTGGTGGGCATAGGCCGCGCCGCCGGAGAGTACCATTCCGGCAATCACAACTTGTAACAATCTGCGCATCATAACATTTGTTCCCAAATTCTATTTTTCGCCTATCGTCGACCGGCCCGGCCCCCGAAGCTCCCCCTCCGACAAACCATCCAACCGGTATCCCGCTTAAAATGGGGGTTTTTGGCCCGAACTGCAATAACGGATCGGGCATTGTCGCGGCCTGTTTCAATAAAATAATAGAGGTTGGGGCCGTCTTTTGACGTGAATCACGACGCGGGAATCCGTTATCTGATGCTATTATTCAATGACTTATAATGAATCCCGTACGCTATTCCGCATCGACGGAGGCTGACCTTGCCAAAATCCAGCAAAACCGACACAGACAGCTACAAAGACCAGCTTTACGCCCTGCGAATCGAACTCGTGAAGCTGCAGCGTCATCTGATCGCCAACAACGAGAAGCTTCTGCTCCTGTTCGAAGGACGGGACGCCGCGGGCAAGGACGGAACGATAAAGCGGATCGTCGCCTATCTCAGTCCGCGTGAAACACGGGTCGTCGCCCTCGGCAAGCCCACCGAACGCGACCTCAGCACATGGTATTTCCAGCGCTGGGCTCCTCACCTGCCGGCGGCCGACGAGTTCGTCTGCTTCAACCGCAGTTGGTACAATCGCGCGGGCGTCGAGCGCGTCATGGGATTCTGCACGGATATCGACCTGGAAGAGTTCTTCGAGACGGTCATCGCCTTCGAGGGCATGCTGATCCGATCGGGCATCCGTCTGTTTAAATTCTATCTCGATATCAGCCGCGAGGAGCAGGAAGAGCGCCTCGCCGACCGCCATAAGAATCCGTTGAAGCAGTGGAAGATCAGCCCGATCGACGAAGTGGCGCTCAAGCACTGGGACGATTACAGCAAGGCCCGCAACGAAATGCTGACGCGGACCCACACGCTGACCTCGCCCTGGACGGTCGTGCGCGCGAACCACAAGAAGGCGGCCCGGCTCAATGTCATCCGCGACCTCCTGTCCCGAATGAAATACACCGGCAAGATCCATCGGCTCGCGCGGCCGGACCGCGAGATCATTTTCCCCTTCGATCCAGGCCATATCGATACCGGCCTGATCGCCAAATAAAATCCGACCGTCCGCCGAATTCGCGTTGGGTTTCAGGCTTTCTTAACCACGCGTTTTATAATCTTAAAAGACTAGTCGTTATATTCATTTCTGCGCCTCAAGCAAGGGGCGCAGTCATGCTCTGTGCGACGTGATTGGTCCGAACCGAGGATTTGCCCCGATGATTCCGCGTCTCAGTGATTTCCGCATCTCAACCAAGGTGATGGCCCTGCTGCTCTTACAGGGACTGGTCTCGCTCGCGATCACGATGGTCGGCGTTTACTCGCTGTACGAACTCAGTCACGAAACAACGACGGTGGAGAAAGCCGGCATCGCCGCCACGACGAGCGCCGAGATGCACCGGGCCGTCGTCGAGCTCGCGCGCGTTCAATATCAGGTCGCGGCGTTTCCCATGCCGGATGTCATATCGAGCGCAATGAAGACCGTCGTCGCCGACAAGAATGCGTTCGACCGCGGCATGAATATCCTGATGGGCAGCGCCGATGCGGAGCAACTGTCGATCGTCAGGCCCGCAGAGCAGGATTACAACGCCTATACCAACGACTTGAACAGGGTCCTCACCGATGTCAGAGCCCATAGCGCCGACTTCAAGATAAGTAGCGCCAATCAAAAGGTGCTCCACGAGATCCAGGTGACCAACGCAATGGGCCGCGAACTGGACGACATGCTCTCCAATTTCAGCGCCTATTCGAGCGACAAGGCGCAGAAAGTGGCTGTCGAGGCCGATAATTCATACCAACACATCAGCTTCACGCTGATCGTCCTGGCCGTCGCGAGCATCGTGTTGTCGCTCGCGACCGGATGGTGGGTCAGTTCGCGAGGGATCGTCCGTCCGATCGGCGCATCCGTCGGCAACCTGCGAGGGCTTGCAGACGGCGATCTCGGCGTGACCGTGTATGGTTTGGACCGGAAAGACGAGATCGGCGATATCGCCCAGACCATGCAGGTATTCAAGGAAACGGCCATCCAGTCCAGGCACCTCGCGGCCGAACAGGAGCAATTCCGCAAGGAGCGCGCCGAAGAACAGGAACGCGAACGTCAGCGCGAAGAAGCCCGCAAGGCCGAGGAGGAACGGCGGCAACGCGAGGCCGAAGAAAAGGAACGCGGGGAAATCGAACGCCGCCGCCTGGAAAAGGAAGAAGCCGACAAAGCGGCTGCGGAAGAGCGGCGGCGCGAAATCCTGCAACTCGCGGACCGGTTCGAGCAAAACGTCAAAGCCGTCGTTCAGATCGTTACGTCGTCGGCGACGGAGTTACAGTCGACCGCCAGTTCGATGAGCGGCACGGCGGAAGAAACCAGCCGGCAGGCCACCGTGGTCGCGTCCGCGGCCGAAGAAGCCTCCGCCAATGTGGCGACCGTCGCCGCCGCCGTCGAGGAGCTGACCGCCTCGGTCGGCGAGATCAGCCGGCAGGTTTCGGAATCGAGCCGAATCGCGAACAAATCCGTCGAAGAGACCAAACGCACCGACAACATCGCGCGGACCATGGCCGAGGCGGCGGAGCGCGTCGGGCAGGTCGTTCAGATGATCGGCGATATCGCCGGCCAGACCAACCTGCTGGCGCTCAACGCCACCATTGAAGCCGCCCGCGCCGGGGAATCCGGCAAGGGCTTCGCGGTGGTCGCATCGGAAGTGAAGTCCCTCGCGACGCAAACCGCCAGAGCAACCGAAGACGTCACGACACAGATTTCGGCCATGCAACAGGCTACGGAATTGGTCCTGAACGCGATTCAGGGCATCAGCAGCACCATTGGCGACATGAACCAGATCTCAACCGGCATCGCCTCCGCCGTGGAACAACAGGACGCCGCGAGCCGCGAGATCTCGCGCAATGTGCAGGAAGCCGCGACCGGCACCACGGAGGTTTCCGCCAATATCGGCGGCGTCACCGAGGCTGCGGTGGAGACGGGCTCGGCCGCCGGCCAGGTTCTCTCGGCGGCCACGGAACTGTCGAAACAGTCGGAGGTCCTGATGACCGAGGTCGACAAGTTCCTGAACAGCGTGCGCGCTGCCTGACTTGTCCTTTCTCTTAAAGGCGATGGCTGGTCAAATGAGACGGGCCCGGCGATAAAACGCCGGGCCCTCGCCGGTGACTAAAGAGAGGCGGAGATCGTGTTATTCGGCGGCGGCGCGTTGTTCGCCGACGCCCTGGGCAATACGGTCGCCGATCTCCTTGTCGATATTGCGCCAGTACTCGAAGGCCCGCTCCAGCACCGGCTGGGACACACCGTTCTTGAGGTGGCCGACGACGTTGGAGACCAGCCGGTCCCGTGCAGCATCGTCCATGACCTTGCGCACCAGCGTATTGGCCTGGCCGAAGTCATCATCGTCCTTGCGCTTGGTGTAGGCCGCGTGGACGAATTCACCGCTGGCCTGCCAGACCTCGGTATGCGGATAACGTTCGGCATCGGCCTGCGGGCCACCCTTGGAATTCGGTGCATAGACCGGATCCTTGACGTTCTGGACCCGCATCAAGCCGTCCTTGCTGTAGCTGTGCACCGGCACAACCGGCCGGTTGACGGGGATCTGCTTGTAGTTCACGCCCATGCGCGCCCGATGGGCGTCGGAATAGGAGAACAGTCGGGCCAGCAGCATCTTGTCGGGGCTGGGGCCGATGCCGGGCACGAGATTGTTGGGCTCGAACGCCGCCTGCTCGATCTCGGTGTGGTAATCGGTCGGATTGCGGTCGAGCGTCAGCCGGCCGACCTCAATCAGCGGATAGTCGCCGTGCGGCCATACCTTGGTCAGATCAAACGGATTGAACCGGTAGGTCTTGGCCTCGTCGAACGGCATGATCTGCATGTACAGGGTCCAGCTCGGATGGTCGCCGCGCTCGATCGCGTCATAGAGATCGCGCGTGTGATAGTCGCCATCCGTTCCGGCCAGCCGGTCGGCCTCCTCCTGGGTCAGGCACTCGATGCCCTGATCAGTCTTGAAGTGATACTTCACCCAGAATTTCTGGCCCTTCGCATTGACCCACATATAGGTGTGGCTCGAATAGCCGTTCATGTGACGCCAGGTCTTCGGGATACCGCGGTCGCCCATCAGCCAGGCTACCTGGTGGGCCGACTCTGGCGACAAGGTCCAGAAATCCCATTGCATGTCGTGATCACGCAGGTTCGTGTCCGCACGACGCTTCTGAGACCGGATGAAGTGCTGGAACTTCATGGGATCGCGAAGGAAGAACACCGGCGTGTCGTTGCCGACCATGTCGTAATTGCCTTCGCTGGTATAGAACTTCAGCGCGAAGCCGCGCGGATCGCGCCACGTGTCGGGACTGCCGCGTTCGCCGGCGACGGTCGAGAAACGGATAAGCGTGTCGGTCTTCGCGCCGGGCTGGAACACTGCGGCTTTGGTGTATTCACTGACGTCGTTGGTTACCTCGAAATGGCCGAAGGCGCCGCCACCCTTCGCATGCGGCTGGCGCTCCGGGATCCGCTCCCGGTTGAAGTTCGCCATCTGCTCGATGAGGTAGTGATCCTGCAACAGGATCGGACCGTCCGCGCCGACCGTGAGCGAGAATTCGTCGCTCGCTACGGGTATTCCGGCATCGGTTGTTGTGTTTTTCCGATTATCGCTCGTCATCAGACTTCCTCCATCAGGTAGGTCGGCATTGGCTCGGCGAACCAACGCAATTCAGAACCCTTAAACCACTAATTAGAACTTATCTAAACAATATGCAATTTAGAATTATTATAAGATTTTTCAAGGGCCATTTCCGGAATTGATACGGCGAAACGGCAATCAATCGCTTGAAATGACGGGAAACCAGCAGCGGTGAGACGCCGTCAACGGATTGTCGCCGGGACTATCCTTAGGACATTGTCACTGCAGCCAGCCAATTCAACCGGCCGCGGAGCGCTCGTCAGCTTTTTGATCAGAACTGGTAGCGGAGCCCGACGCTGCTCAGAAGTTGATTCGGGCTTCCCCGCTCGACGACGAGCGGGCTATCGCCTGCGCTGCCCACCATGCGGCGGAGAGACACGACGTTTTCCATTACGATGTGCTTGGTGAGATCCTGGCTCCAATAAAGGATCAGCCCGACATCCTTAAATCCCGAACCAGCATGATAGGTCGGCAGGCCCGAGGCCACGGACTGTGCCGGACTGATCCCGAAGAAGGCGTTCATATATTTGCCGCCGGCCCAGTGCGTTTCCACGCCGGCGCCAA
Source organism: uncultured Alphaproteobacteria bacterium (assembly GCA_963821875.1). Lineage (GTDB taxonomy): Bacteria > Pseudomonadota > Alphaproteobacteria > CAVTAV01 > CAVTAV01 > CAVTAV01. Next base: position 1,590,680 of record CAWGFE010000002.1, on the reverse strand, counting down.
GGGTCGTGTTATCGTCCTGATAGAAGCCCTGTCCGACGAGAAGGTTCGCCGCCCAGCCCTGACCACTGGCGATGTCGCGCGTAATGTCCGCCGAGAGGATTGTCGTGCCGAACCGCGCTTCGACATAGCCCCCCACCACCCAGGCCGCCCCGACGTCGCCAAGTCCACGGAGATCCGAACTCACCCGTTCCTTGCGGCCGGACCGATATTGGACCTGGAAGCCACCGCGGATATTGCCCGAAGGCAACACATTGATACGAAAGCGTGTCGAATTCAGGAAAAGACGGTCGCGATAGGTAATGTCGAGCGTCGGCGCGTAGCGGAACCGATACTCGTTCGAGCCCTCGAACGCGGGCGTGACGCCCGCGACAGCGCCAAGCCGGAACTTATAGCCTTCGGTGGTCTTGAAATCGGGCAGAAACGGGTTGAGCTGATCGATGATGTAGGAAATCGGATCCCTGACGGCACGAGACTGGGCATATACGGGCCCCGCCGCCCCGGCGGCGACAACGAAGGAAACAACCCAACTGAACCGCTTAAAACGCACGAACTCTTCCCCTCGGATGGATCTCGTATGCGTTGAAGACGTCGCCCCGCCCTGCCCCTTTTTATCTCGTCGCCATTAAAACCTAGGCGCGTAAAACTACCGAAAACTTAACTGGCGCCGCCCGGGTTCGGCCCGAACGACGCCAGTTTTCGTCTCATATGATCAGTCCGTCAGTCCCGACCGGACAGAACGTTGAGTGCGGCCGAGCTTGCCTTGTTGCGGACGATCTCGTCGCTCTGCGCGGCCAGAACGTCCTCGAGCGCCGCGAGGCACAGCAACACATGCTTCGGCGTCGCCGACTGCCCCATCAGGCCGATACGCCACACCTTGCCGCCCAGCGCGCCGATCCCGGCCCCGATCTCGAGGTCGTACCGCTTCAGCAAATCCGTGCGCACCAGCTTGTCGTCCGCCCATTCGGGAATCTTGACGGTATTGAGCTGCGGCAGGCGACAGGCCGGCTCGACATGCATGGAAAGCCCCATGGCCTGCAAACCGGCGACCAGAGCTTCATGCATCAGCCGATGCCGGGCCCAGGAAGCCTCCAGCCCTTCTTCCTCGAGCATGATGAGGGATTCATAGAGGCCGTACAGCGCATTGACCGGCGCCGTGTGGTGATAGGTGCGGCCGCCGGCGCCGCTCCAGTATTGCATCACCAGGTTCAGGTCGTTGAACCAGCTCGCCACCGGGCTCTTGCGCGAGCGGACCACGGCGGCCGCCTGTTCGGAGAAGGTCACCGGCGAGAGGCCCGGCGGGCAGGACAGGCACTTCTGCGTGCCCGAATAGACCGCGTCCGCGCCCCATTCGTCGACCAGAACCGGCACGCCGCCGAGGCTGGTGACGGTATCCATGATCGACAGGCAATCATATTGCTTCGCCAGCGCCGTAATCGCCGCCGCGTCGGACAGTACACCGGTCGAGGTTTCCGCGTGCACGAAAGCCACAGCCTTCGCGCCGGGATTGGCCTTGAGCGCGTCTTCGATCGCGTTGGGATCGACCGGCTGGCCCCATTCGAACTTCACATCGATCGCCTCGCCGCCGAAGCGCGTGACGTTCTCGCGCATCCGGCCACCGAAGGACCCGTTCTGCGCCACGACGACCTTGTCACCGGGCTCCACGAGATTTGCAAAGCAGGTTTCCATGCCGACGGAGCCCGGACCGGACACCGGATAAGTCAGGCTGTTCCGGGTCTGAAAGACATAGCGCAGGCTGGTCTTGATCTCTTCCATCAAGGCCTGGAATTCGGGATCGAGATGGCCGATCGTCGGCTTGGCGGTCGCCGCAAGCACGCGCGCATGCACATCGGAAGGTCCGGGGCCCATGAGGATCCGGGAGCTTGGCGACACTTCCCAGAGCGCCGGACGGCGATTAACACGCGGAATGAGATTGTTTGGACTGATATTCATATGAACGTTCTTAAAGGTAGTCATGTGTCATGCCCCGATTCGGGGCGCGAAGTGGCGACTCATAGCGGAAATGCTTTTAAGATGCCAGTCGGCCCTTATGAAGCGGTACGATCGGCGGCTCTTTGGCGCCGGATATGTCTGTTGCGACGGGGGAGCGCGCCGATTTAGGTTAGCCCCATCGCAGTCAACAAGAGTGAGATGCCATGGCATTGAAAGTGATCGGCGCCGGATTGGGGCGCACCGGAACGATGTCGTTGAAGGTCGCGCTGGAGCAGTTGGGATTCGGTCCATGCCATCACATGACGGAGCTGCCGAACCATCCCGAGCGCTGGCCTCTTTGGGAAGCATTCTTCGAGGGCAACCCCGCCAATTGGGACGAGATCTTCGAGGGCTATAACTCGACCGTCGACGCCCCGAGCTGCTTCGTATATCGCGAACTGGCGGAATTCTATCCCGACGCCAGAGTCATTTTGACGCTGCGCGATCCCGATCGCTGGTTCGAATCCACGCAAAGAACGATCGCCGCTCCCGGCTACCGCGAACAGCTCGCCAAAACGCCGATCGGCAAGCTGACCGCCGGGATGACATCTTACCAGGTGCGCAAACGCGCCGGTACGACCTCCGGCACCGACGCCAGGAAGCTGCAGGAACGCGAGGCCATGATCGCCAGCTACCACGCTCATAACGACGAGGTCCGCCGGGTGATCGCGCCGGAACGTCTTCTGGAATACGAAGTCAAACAGGGCTGGGAGCCGCTGTGCAAGTTTCTGGGCGTGCCGGTGCCCGATACCGATTTCCCGCACGCCAACGAGCAGGGCAAATGGAAGAGCATCCTGCCGATGGTCTCAAAGATGTAATCGAAATGTAATCAGCGCCTCCTTCGCCGACGCTGAGAATGTGCTAGTTTGCTCGGCCAGACGGCAAAGGACGAGGGGCATGGAGGCAAAAGAAATCCCGGCGCAGAAACTGGCTCAAGACTTGCGGAGTCTCCGCGACATCTTCGTGGGCGGTAGTGACGACTTGCAGCCATGGTATGCCGAAGCCAACCGGATTTCCGAACGTTTGGCCAATAACGTCTACGGATTCGACGAGGAAGAGCTCGAATCCATCACCGTCACGCTGTTCTACTATCTGGGCGACGGCGATCTCGCATTGAAGGACAAGGAATATCGCATCGTGTGGGAGCGGTGGCTCGAGCAGTTCCTGACCAATCTTGAGCGCCCCCGCCGTCCACGGCCGCTAAAATACAAGACGGACTGACGACCGCCCCCTCGCCCCGCGTTGTCCTCTTCGACCTGATCCCGGATGACGGCTGCCGGAAATATCGACGTCAAAATAGAGCCCACTAGTGCCGCGATTCTGACGGCGCCCCGGCACATCGGCGATGGAACAGCGGGATCATCGTTTCCCGGTCGCGTTCATGGCTTGCGGTATTCGTCCGGACACGAAGCAGGTCGCGGCGGGAGACCAGACCGACCAACGCCCCGTCACTCCGCCGCAGAATGGGGATGCGGCTGACATCGAACGAGGCCATGCGATCCGCCAGCCGCCCGACCAGCTCGTCGTCATAGCCGAGAACCGTCTCGCTACCGGCCAACATCACGCCGAGCCGTTTGTCCGTCGGCCAGCCGCGCAACGTCCAGTCCAGCACGTCGCCGCGTGTCACGATGCCGGCCACGGCCCCCTTCTCGTCGATCACCGGGTAGCTATTGTGACGCGCCGGCGCCTCCGGAGACGTAAAGAACGCCACCACGTCGAAGACCGGCATCTCGGCCGGCAGCGTATCCACGGGCGCGGCCATGATCTCCCGAACGCGCATCATCTCGAACGGATCGACAGCATATTCGCGAACCACATGATGTCCCCGTCGCGCGACCTTTTCAGTCAGAATCGACCGGCGGAGCAGCAGCACTGTCGTCGTATGGGCCAGCGTGCAGGCAATCGTCAGCGGCAAGAGAGCGCCTATGTTATGGGTCAACTCCAGCGCGAAGACGATGGCCGTCAAAGGCGCGCGCATGGTGCCGCCCATCATCGCGGCCATGCCGACCAGCGCCCAGAGTCCCTCTGCCCCAACCGGCATGAAACCGCCGTAAACCGCGCCGAGCGCTCCGCCCATGATGAGAAGCGGGGCCAACACCCCGCCCGACGTTCCCGAGCCGAGCGCCACCGCCCAGATAACGGCCTTGACCGCGACCAGCGTGATCGCCGTCGCGCTCGTCATATCGCCCTTCAGAAGCGCGGAAATGTTATCGTAGCCGACGCCCAGAGCATGCGGCTCGATCACACCGCCCACCCCGATAACGACACCACCGATCGCGGGCCACCACATCCAATGGATCGGCAAACGCATAAAAAGATCTTCGCTGGCATACACCATCTGTGTCAGGAGGCCGGAGCCGAGCCCCGCAACGAGGCCCAGTCCGGCCGCCAAAGCCAGACCTTCCACGGGTAGCGCCGCACTGGATGTCGTTGGAAACAAGGCGCCGGTCCCCAGCAGCCAGGGCCGCCACGCAGCAGCCACGATGGACGCAACCGCCACCGGCACGAAACTACGCGGTTTCCATTCGAAGAGCAGAAGCTCGACGGCTAGCAGCATGGCGGCGACCGGCGTTCCGAAGGTCGCTGCCATGCCGGCGGCGGCGCCCGCGACCAGCAGCGCTTTGCGTTCCGCATTCGAAAGATGGAAGAATTGCCCGAACAGCGAGCCGAACGCCCCGCCGGTCATGATGATCGGGCCTTCCGCACCGAACGGCCCGCCGGTTCCGATCGAGATCGCCGAGGACAGAGGTTTCAAAACCGCCACCTTGGCCTGAATCCGGCTCCGTCCAATCAGAATGGCTTCCATCGCCTCCGGGATCCCATGCCCTCGAATCTTATCGGAGCCGTACCGCGCCATCAGGCCGATGATGATGCATCCAGTGACGGGAATCACGATCGACAGCGGCCCGAGCGCGAGGGTCCCGATCGACACCCGCATGAAACTGACATGATGATAATAAGCGAGATTCGTGCAGAAATAGATGAGACGCAGGAGCGCCCAGGCAGCGAACGCGCCGACGGTTCCCACGACCAAAGCCATTGCGGCGAGGAGCAGAACGCGCCAATCGGTGCTGAAATCCCTCAACTGATCGGCTACGGCTTCCGTCGCACGGCCGCCGTCATGATCATGCCTGCTGGAAAAAGTGAACGGGGTGTTTTTCTTCATCGGAACCGGAATCACTGACCTCAAAGATGACGTGGACGACCATATGACCGAAATGCAATTATATCGCAATACGATATTTATAGGCGGGCGGGCGATCCGGGCGGAACATGACACGGAGACTGATGCACAGGTGCCGGACAAGGTCCGGCGGCTCGATCGGGCAGACTATGAACGGCTTGCCGAATTCCGGTTCCTGCTCCGCCGGTTTCTGACCTTCAGCAAGAATGCGGCGGAGCAATCAGGCCTGACGGCGCAACAACATCAGGCGCTGCTGGCGATCAAGGGATTTCCCGGCCCCCGGCCGATCACCACCGGCGATCTGGCGGAACGGCTCGACATTCGCCATCACAGCGCTGTGGGGCTGGTCGACCGCCTCGTCTCGAACGCCCTGGTCCGGCGGCGCAAATCGGAGAGTGACCGGCGGCAGGTCCAGCTCGAATTGACGGAAAAGGCCGAGGCGCTTCTCCTCGACCTTTCGGCCGCCCATCGCGATGAACTCGAGAGGTTGGCGCCGCTACTGAGAACGCTGCTGTCTCATTTCGACAGGACCTCGAATGACAAACCCGCCCATAGAGCTAAATAGCGCCCCAGACCTCCTCGGCCACCTCGACCAGACGGGCGAGCTTGCGGCGTTGCTCGGTGATCGTGAGGCGATTGCCTTCCTGAGTGCTCGCGAACCCGCATTGCGGACTGATGCACAGATTTTCGAGCGGCACATATTTCGTCGCCGCGTCGATCCGCCGTTTTAGCTCATCCTTGGATTCGAGCTCCGGCCTCTTCGAGGTCATGATCCCCAACACCGCAACCTTGTCTTTCGGCATATAGCGCAAGGGATCGAAATCGCCCGAACGTTCGTCGTCATATTCCAGGAAAAACGCGTCGACCTTGGAATGGTTGAAGAACCGGTCGGCAACCATGTCATAGCCGCCTTCGCCGGCCCACTGGCTCTGGTAATTCCCGCGGCACATATGGACGGCGGCGGTCATATGGGCGGGACGGTTTTGAACCGCCGCATTATTGATATCGATGAAGGAGTCGACCAATTCTTCCGGCTCATAGCCGAGATGACGCCAGAACTCCTGCCATTTCGGATCGGCTATATTGGCGGAATTGCAGTCGTCGATCTGGATGTAATGGCAGCCGGCATCCGCCAGATGGGCGACGGCCTTTTCGTAGGCCGCCCCGAGATCGCTCCAGAACTCATTGGGATCGGGATAGATCGTCCGGTCCACCGTCTCGGAATTGACGATGGTGTAAAACATGGCCGGCGCGGGAATGGCGATCTTTGCCGTCCGCTCGGTGGCTGAATTCACGAATGCGAAGTCGTCGACCATGATCCCGCCTTCCGGACAACCGACCCTGCCCGTCAACTTCAACACCGGCGCGCGAAAAACGAGGCCGCCGGAAAACGGGACATCCGGTCCGCCCTCGATGCGCTCCATGCCGTCCAGACTGAACATGAAATCGAGGAACCAGTCGTCGCGGCGGAAGTCGCCATCCGTGATGCCTTTGAGGCCGACATCCTCCTGCATCAGGATCGCCTCACGGATACATTCGTCCTCTATGGCTTTGAGGGCCGAATCATCGAGCGTCCCCTCATGCCACTTCTGGCGAGCCTCGAAGAGATGCCGAGGCCGAAGGAGACTACCGACGTGATCGGCCCGATAGGGCGGTGCGTTGCGCGGCATGGCGCTCATTTGTCATCCCCTTTGTTTACAGGCCCACCTTGGACAACCACTCCGTAAAAAACTGACGGGCCAATGGTTCCAGTATGGGCGTCCATCGCCGTGTGTCCGCCCGCAAGCTCGAAACGCTGACGCCTTCGGTTCTGGCGATTTCGCTTGTGTGCCCCACGAGCCAGGTTTCAAGCGCCTGTCCCATGGTTTCGACGTGAAATTGAAGGGCGAGCGCGGCGTCGCCCCAGGAAAAAGCCTGATTGAGACACTGCTCGCTGGAGGCCAGCCTGACTGCACCGTCGGGAAGATCGAAAGTGTCGCCATGCCAATGCAGCACGGACGTCTTCGATCCATCTATATTGCGCAGCGGCGACGCCTTGCCGTCCTCCGTGAGGATCAACGGCGCCCAGCCGATCTCCTTCGCGGGCGCCGGATAAACCCGGGCGCCGAGAGCGCGCGCCATCAGCTGTGCGCCGAGGCATATGCCGAGCGTGGGAAGACCCGCCCTGATCCGCGTCTCGATCAGCTGCAGTTCGGGGTTCAGAAAGGGGTAATCTTCGTCTTCATAAGCGCCGATCGGCCCGCCGAGGACGACCATCAGATCGGCGGCTTCAGGCTTGATCGTCGACCAGTCGACGATCGGGGCTTCGACATACCGTATCGATGCGCCCGCCTCCTCGAGAACCGGTGAAAGCAGCCCGAGGTCTTCGAAGGAGACGTGACGAAGAGCGAGTATGTCTGTCATGGCACGGAGATACAGTGGTCAAGAACCAGGGCCAAATCAAGACAAACCTCCGCGCCCAATCTGGGCCTCTGGCCTTGGGTCTTTTTCCGGTTATAGTTGGGCGCGCGTTCATCGATCCGGCCTCCGGGCCCGTTGGAAACAGCGCAAGAAAGGACGACAGCGTTGACCGAGGCATCTGCTCCAAAGCCGGCCAATCATAAAAAGCCGCTTAAGCGACGGACCAAACAGAAGCGCTACGGCTCGATACGCCGCTACGAACCCGGGACGGCTCCAGGTCAACTCATTTCAGACCCGCAAGCCGCCCCAACGACGATCAATGCCGTGGCTTACGGCCCGTCCGATATCATCGAGCACCATAACGTCAGTCTGGAAGACACCATCAGCCTGCGCGACAAGCACCCGTGCCTTTGGATCGACGTTCATGGATTGCGCGATGTCGATGTGATCGAACGCCTCGGCACGGAATTCGCCCTGCACCCGCTCGCGCTCGAGGACGTCGTCAGTTCGCGCCAGCGCGCCAAAGTCGAGGAGTATCCGCACAACCTGTTCGTCGTCGCCCGGATGATCAGTCAGACAGGCTCGCTGGAAACCGAGCAGCTTTCGATCTTTGTCGGCCGCGGCTATGTCGTGACCTTCCAGTCGACGCCCGGCGATTGTTTCGATCAAGTCAGAGATCGCCTTCGCAAAACGCATACCCGCATCCGAAATTCCAGCGCCGATTATCTTGCCTATGCGCTGCTCGACGCGGTGATCGACGCCTATTTCCCGGCGCTCGACGAAATCAGCACCAAATTCGAGGACCTGGAAGACGCGGTCATCCATCGTCCGGACACCGAGTTTGTCTCCGAACTACATCAGATGAAACACGAACTGCTGACCTTCCGCCGCGAAGTCTGGCCGCATCGCGACATGATCAGCGTGCTGATACGCCAGGAAAGCGGCCTGATCACCGACCAGACCGACCTCTTCCTGCGCGATTGCTATGACCACGTCGTCCAGCTTGTGGAAATGGTCGAAACCTATCGCGAGATTGCCTCCGGCCTTCTTGACCTTTATCTCTCGAGTTTGTCGAACCGCATGAATGAGATCATGAAGGTTCTGACAATCATCGCGACGATCTTCATTCCCTTGAGTTTCATCGCCGGCGTCTACGGGATGAATTTCGATCGCTCGGTATCACCATGGAACATGCCTGAACTCGGCTGGCGATATGGTTATTTCTTCGCTCTCGGCCTGATGGCGGTGATCGGATTTGGTTTGGTCTATTACTTCTGGCGCAAGGGTTGGATCGGAAGAGGTCCCCGTAAACGATAGCCCGGGCGCGGATATCCCGTCGGATTGGTAAGGTTCATGGCAAAACTTCCCTGGCTCGAACGCAACGGGCGCCTGTCTTATCTCAAGCTCGTCGTGTTCATCGGCCTGTTCATTCCGGGCATCGTCACGGCGATCGAGCTGGCCAACGGCACGCTCGGCGCGCGGCCGTTCATCGAATCCAATCATCAGACCGGAATCTGGGCGATCCGTTTCCTGTTTCTCTCGCTTTGCATCACACCGTTTCGCCGCGCCTTCCATTGGCAGCGATTGATTCTGATCCGGCGCATGCTGGGCGTCACCGCCTTCGCCTATATCATCACCCATGTCACACTTTACGTAATCAGCGAGCATTTCGACCTGCTCAAGGTCGCGAGCGAAATCGTGCTCCGGTTCTATCTGACCATCGGATTCGTGGCCGTTCTGGGACTGGCGGCGCTAACCGCCACCTCGACGGACAAGATGATGAAACGCCTTGGCGGCAAACGCTGGCAGCGGCTGCATCGCCTGACCTATCTGATCGCCATTCTTGGGACGATCCACTTTTTCATTCAGGCCAAGGCCGACGTGACCCAGCCGATCATCATGGGCGGACTTTTCGTATGGCTCATGGGCTTCCGGCTGATCCAGCGCCGGCTCAAAGGCAAGGAGATCCCGATCTGGGGCCTGGCCGTCCTTACGCTCGGCAGCGGCGCGGCGACGGCGCTGGGCGAAGCCCTTTATTTCAAACTCAAGGTCGGCGCGCCGGTCGCGATGGTGCTGGCCACCAATTTCTCGTTCGATCTCGGCGTGCGCCCCGGCACACTGGTGACGCTGATCGGCCTTGGCGTAACGATCGTCGCCGCGGGACGGCGCTATATGTACCGCACCAGAACGATGGCGCGCCAGGCGACGTGACATTGGCCCGGTAGCGCCGCGAGCCGTTCCGGCTTGGCGTTCCCCCCCGGAATTAGGTATATGCACTTGCAGACTTTCGGGCCCCCGGCGCCGCATCATCCGCTCGTTTCCATAGCCACAGGCTGACAATGATCGATATTCGGCCGGTTCTCTACACGATAGGCTGGCTGCTTCTCGGCCTTGCCGTCGCGATGTGGGCGCCGGTCCTCTTGTCCATATCGTCGAGTGACGGTCAGATCGGCGCCTTCCTGTCGTCGATCTCGATCACGGCCTTTGTCGCGGGCGCGCTGATCATCACGAACCGCAGCGAGGGCGAGCCGCAGCTCAATTTCCGGCAGGCCTCGATGCTCACCTCCGCGGCCTGGATCGTCTTACCGGCATTCGGCGCGATCCCGTTCGTGCTCAGTACGCTTCACGTGAGCTATACGGACGCCTATTTCGAAACCGTCTCGGGCGTCACCACGACCGGATCCACCGTCCTCAGCGGGCTCGACAGCTATCCGCCCAGCATCCTTATCTGGCGCTCGCTCCTTCAGTGGCTCGGCGGTTTCGGCATTATCGGCATGTCGATCGCCATCCTGCCGTTCCTGCGGGTCGGCGGCATGCAGTTGTTCCGCCTCGAATCCTCCGATCGCTCGGAAAAGCTGGTCTCGCGGCCCGAGCAATTGGTCCTGGCGATCGGGATAACTTACGTCGGCCTTACCGCGGCCTGTACGCTTGGCTACAACATCGCCGGCATGAGCCTTCTCGAGGCCGTGAACCATTCGATGTCGACGATCGCGACGGCCGGTTACGGAACCCATGATTCCTCGTTCGGCTATTTCAATAGTCCCGCGATCGACGCGGTGGCGACCGTGTTCATGTTCCTCAGCAGCATTCCGTTCCTTACCTATCCCAGAATGCTGCGGCGCGGTTGGCGATTCCGGGATCTGGAACCCCAGATCAGGACATATTTCTGGTTTCTGGTCGTCGTGATCGGCGGTCTGACGGTCTGGCTGTTCTTCAACAGCCATTACTCGCTGCTTACGTCCCTGCGCTATGTCGCCTTCAACGTCATGTCGGTCGTGACGACCACCGGCTTCGTAAGCACCGACTACCAGAAATGGGGAAGCTTCGCGGCGACCGCGTTCTTCTTCCTCAGCTTCATGGGCGGCTGCACCGGGTCGTCGGCCGGCGGCATCAAAATGTTCCGCTTCGAGATCATCTGGCGTCTGGCGAAGCTCGAAGCCCAGCGCCTGATCATGCCGCATCGCGTTCAGGCGCTGCAATATGCCGGCCAGCCGATCGACAAGAGCCTGCTGTCCTCCGTCGGCGCGTTCGTCTTTGCCTATATCTCGACGTTCTGGATCTGTTCGCTGATCCTGGTGATGATCGGCGTGGACGCCGTGACCAGCATGAGCAGCGTGGCGACATGCCTGTCCAACACCGGTCCGGGACTTGGCCCGATTGTCGGGCCGGCCGGGAACTTCGCGCCGCTCCCGGCGGCCGCGAAATGGGTGCTGTCCCTCGCCATGATCCTCGGACGCCTTGAGGTTCTGGTGCTGGTGATGCTGTTCACGCCGCGTTTCTACCGCGACTAAAGCCGGATAACGTCGCTGAGATGTGAATTGAGCTCCGCGATCGGGATCTGGGTGAGATCCTTGTTGATTTCGGACTTGAGCCGGCCCGCGGTCGCCTGATCGAGCGATTTGCGCAGATCGCCCAGAGCGCGGGGCGCCGCCGCCAGGATCAATTCGTCGTAATCACCGTCATCGCCGTGCTTCTTTAGATACCGCGCCAGATCACGCGCGAAATTCGTTTTTTCCTGTTCATGCCAGTCTTCGCGCGGCGCCATGGCGTGACGTTCCGCATTCGCGCTTTCCTGCACGCGCCCCGGCCGCTCCACCCCCAATTCGCGGGTCGGCTTACGGGCCTCCTCCGATACCCATTCTTCAAGCTCGGCAAGCCCGGTCCCCGGACCGTCATTTCTCAGCACGCGGGCCCGGGCCCCATCTGCCAGCACGATCCATGTCGTTATTTTTTTGAAGCGCATGTCGAATTCCCTGCCTCTCCGGTGATCTTTGCTCGACGCCCAGCGTCGGCATCGCTGCGATTACTCTCAAATCTCGATGTTGAGCGCGGAATGATCATGATCAAGGGGGCCGGCCGCTTTACGTCAAAAAAAGCGCCGATGGGCCGGGCCATCCTGATCCTGGTTTGACACGACGGCGGGCCACCGCACTGTCCCAAAATGGCACAATCCGCCGTCAGGCGGCTGTCTCTGGATCCGCCAACTCATTGAAAGAAAAAGATTCCGGCACTGGCATGAAGCGTGCTGCTATTCTGACCGAAACGACAAGAAAATGCGGAGCGTCAAACAGATGAGCACCCTCAAAGCCACCCTCACTCTCAGTCTTTCGCTTTCGGCCGCGTTGTGGTCAGCCAACGTATCCGCCGCGCCGTCCTTTGTCGGCCGCCCGGACATTCAGGCGACGCGGAACCCGATCGTCCGGGTCCACGCCACGGACGGCAGCGAGTTGCTGTGGCAGCCGAGGGACAATTTGCGAGGCAGTTGGGTCACGGGCCGCGCGGACGGCGACCCGAACAGCTTCGAGAGAGTTTACGAGCGCGCCACGGTCTTCCACGATGAAATCAGCGAGCTGCGGCTGGGGCTCAAATACTACAAGGGTGAAGGCGTTAAGCAGGATTTCGCCGCCGCCGCCAAATGGCTGCGGCTCTCCGCGCAGCAAGGAAACCACACCGCTCAGGCTGTACTAGGATATCAATATTATAGCGGCGCCGGCGTGCCGCGTGATCTCGTCGAGGCCCATCTTTGGGTTACGCTGGCTCTCGAAACCCTGCCGCAAGGCAAGGCGAGGGCCAGCGTTAAGTCTCTTTTGGCCTCGATTCAGCGGGAATTGACTCCGGAGCAGCGCTCCGCCGCCGAACAGCGGCTGCGCGAATGGAACTCCGGGATGTCCGCGCTGGAGTAGTTACTCTCCCTTAGATCTCAGACCGGTCACTCCCCGGTTGGGCGAACACTTCAATTAAGCTTATTGCAAGAATTTCTGCCTAACAATTGCGCTACGTCCGGCAGGGCAGCTCGCCGTTGGTCACTCCGGAGGGGAAATCCACGCCCGGAGCGCGCCACATGTCTGGACAAGTATTAAGAGTGTAAGGAGAGCCGGAACTATGAGACCGACAGTAAAGGGCGGGCTACATCTCGCGAGTGCGCTTGCTTTTGCCATTACAATGGGGGCCGTTGTGCCGCACGCCGTGGCGGGCGAATCCGTCAAGGACTGGCAGCACGACGTGGTCAAGCGCATCGCCCAGAAGCAGGTGTATCCGCGGGCGGCCCTGAGCCGGGAAATCGAGGGCAGCGCGAAGGTGAAGATCACCATCGACCGCACGGGCCATATCACGTCCTATGACGTTGTGAAGCCGACGGGCCACAAGGAACTCGACGAGGACATTCCGAAGCTGGTGAAGCGCATCGATCCGTTGCCGCAGCCGCCGAGCAGCCTGGCTGACGCCGACCTCAAGATGACGCTCCCGCTGAACTGGGTCATCCAGTAAGACAGACGGACCGTTCGATCACGGGCCGGGGGAGCCAGTCTTCGGCCCGATCGATGAGAAAAGACGACAGATGAGCGCCCTTAATCGGGGCGCTCATTTTGTTTGTGCATCCCACAGCACGCCGTCGGCGGCTCGTGCTCCGCTATCCGGCCCAAGCGCCTCCACCCTCTCATAGTCACTCTCGATGACACGGCTGTCCTTCGGTACAGCGGTGACCATGCGCCACTATCGACCGATCTCCAACCCGGCGCAGACCGCTCGCTCAGGACCTCGGTTCCGGCGCATCGGCAAGCAGCCCTGCGACACCCCATAAACGACGGCCGCCCGGCAGCGAAGACGCTGCCGGGCGGCCTGAAGTCTGGAATGTCCGGCCGGGAAGCTCCGACCGGAGGCAGGCGTCAGGCGCTGCGCACCTGGCCGAGGAACTGTTCGACCTCGCTGCGCAACTCGGACGACTGGGTAGACAGCCGCTGGGCGACCGTCAGTACCTGATTGGCGGCCTCGCCGGTATTGGACGCACCGACATTCACAACCGAGATATTGCGGTTCACTTCGTCGGTGCCGGCCGACGCGGAGGCCACATTGCGGGCAATCTCCTGCGTCGCGGCGTCCTGCTCCTCGACAGCCGAGGAAATCGCAACCGCAACCTGATTAAGGCTGTCGATCGTCGTACCGATGCCGCGAATGGCCGTGACCGCATTAGCGGTGGCGTTCTGAATACCGCCGATCTGGGACGCGATGTCCTCGGTCGCGCGGGCGGTCTGATTGGCCAGATTCTTCACCTCGGCGGCAACGACCGCGAAGCCGCGGCCCGCCTCGCCGGCTCGTGATGCTTCGATCGTCGCGTTCAACGCCAGCAGGTTGGTCTGGCTCGCGATGTCGTTGATGAGATCGAGAACGTCGCCGATCCGCTGAGCCGCTTCCAGCAGCCCCTGGATCTCGGTATCCGCGTTGCTGGTCTCCGTAACCGCGCTGCGGACATACTGGGTCGACTGATTGACCTGAGACGAGATTTCGCGCACCGAGCCCGAAAGCTCCTCAGCGGCCGAAGCCACAGCCTGCACGTTCTCGTTGGCGGACTGTGAGGCGTGAGCCACGTTGGAAGACTGCTCGGTCGTCTCGCCAGCGATGCTGACCATGTTTTGAGCCGAGGATTGCATCTGATCGGCAGCGGCCGCGAGTCCCTTCACCAGGGTCATCACGCGTTCCTCAAACTGATCGGCGAAGGCCAGCATTTCCTGACGCCGCCGTTCGCGGGCCTCGTTCTCAAGCTGCTCGTTCCGGATACGCTGTTCTTCGCGTTCCTTCTGCTGCTGCTCTTCGAACTCGCGAGCGCGTTCTTCTTCGCGGCGCTTCTGCTGCTCGGCCTGCTTACGGCGCTCTTCCTGCGCCTCTCTGGCTTCCTTCTCGGCCTTGGCCTGCTCTTCGCGCAAGCGTTCACGCTCTAGAGAGTTTTCCTTGAAGACCTGCAGCGAAGCCGCCATGAGACCGATCTCGTCGCTCCGATTCAGGCCCATAATGCTGACGTTGCTGTCGCCATCCGCCAGCTGACGCATGTTGTCGCTTAGCTGATAGATCGGTTGGACGAAGCGGTGGACCACAAGCCAGAACGCGGCAGCGCCGAAGGCAACAACCAGAACGAGGCTGGCGATGTCCATCATGAACTGATGCTCGGCGCTGTTGGCCTTGTCCGTCGCCAGATTACGCGTCGCATCGCCCGCGATCTCGCTCAGATTCAGCAGGGTTCCGATGGCGGCGTTCGAGCGCGCCAGCCAAGCTTCGGCATTCACCGGATACGGTTCCTGCGCAATACCGGCCGTATAGACCGACTCCCGAAGATCGCTGTAATCCCCGAAGAACTTCTTATTGACGGTCTTAATCGCGGGTTCCGTCTTGGGATCCAGAATGCCGGAGCGATCAAGATCTTGTACTGTGTTCCACGCTTCTTCGAGGTTGCCACGAAGGGTCGCGAGGAACTGGAGACGCAAAGACGACAAGGAATCCTTTGACGCGATCGCCTCAACGATCGTCCCGGACTCGCGCTGGGCGTACTCGCTCATAACCCACAGAGCGCTCTTGAGCTGCTGATGAGCGACAATTGCCGGATCGCTCGCATGGGCGGCGTAGTCGACTTCGACCCGCAAATCTTTAGACGCGGTAATGAGATCCGTAATTGCCCGGGAAAAGTGGCGGTTGAGCCTGGAATCACGCAGGCTTGCAGCTTCCGCGGCCTGATCGTCGATCTTCGAACTGTACCCCTGAACCTCGTCGAACTTCTTCTTGACGGCACTGACGAGCTTGTCACGTTGCGGGAAGGGGGCCACCCCCTTCAACTTCTCCAAGGCCTCCTTATAGGTCTTGTCCCCCGCGCTGCGCTGATCGGTCAGCGTTTTCTGCTGCTGGGCGGTAATCGCTGTTGGAGACGCCAACACGGCCGCAACAAGGCTCCGCTCCGCCGCCCATTGTCTGGCGGCAACCAGAAGCAGGTCGGAAACGTCGTTATGGGCCACAACTTCTTCAGCGTGACGCTTCACTTGTAAGGCGTCGAATGCGGAACTGATGTTGCTCCCGATAACTGCGATCACCAGAATCGCAACGATGCCGCATAAGGAATTTCGGATAGTGAACAAAGTCTTGGCCTTATGGGCCACGGTGGCAGTGTCGCTGGTCATGTCTGGCTACGCTTTAATTTTTGAGTGATGCCAATAAATGAACGGCGATCATGCCCATAGCAGGTTAAATCTGGGTTAAGCATGGGATCGCTTTGCCGTTCGGTCGCAACGGCTAAGATCTTGTCGTGAATATGAGATTTGTTCGGTTAATCGACGGGTCCGCATGGCGGCGCATTAACCGGTTCAACCGAACATCATTAACATACCGCCTAGGCCGGCCGAGCGTGTCGCGGATCCGGCCGCCGACGGGTCGGCCTTTCGTTGACTCAAATCCGTCCCGCGCCTACAGCTATTTGCCTGTCGTCGCTTCCATCAAGGCTGTCTAATGGCTCTCATTCCAACTGAAAGTCTCTGCCGGCATTGCGATGTCGAAACCCTCAAATTCGAAACAACCGCGGAACTCGAAGACCTGACAGAAACCATTGGTCAGGATCGCGCGGTCGAGGCCATCGAATTCGGCCTCGCGATGTCGCAGCCCGGCTATAACGTTTTCGCTCTGGGCCCTCCCGGCATCGGGCGCCATCAGATCGTTCGCAAATTCGTCGATGCCCGGGCCGAACAGGCGCCCGTCCCGTCCGACTGGTGCTACGTCAACAACTTCAAGGAAGCCCACAAACCCCGCGCCATTCAACTGCCGGCAGGTAAAGGCGCGGCGCTGAAGACCGCCATGGACCGGCTGATCGACGATCTGCGCAGCGCCCTCAGCACGGCCTTTTCGAGCGACGAATATCGCACGCGCCGACGCGTCATCGAGGACGAGTTCAAGGACAAGCAACAGAGCGAACTGGAAGAAGTCGAGAAAGCGGCCGCCGCCAAGGAAATCGCTCTGGTGCGCACGCCGATGGGCTACGCCTTCGCCCCGACCCGCGATGGCAAGATCATCAAGCCCGACGAATTCGAGAGCCTTGCGGAAGAGCAGCGCGAGGAATTCAAGAAAAGCATCGAGCAGCTCGAAAAGCAGCTTCAGGCGGTCGTCCAGAAATTTCCGGCGATGCTGCAGGAGATCCGCGAAAAGGTCCGCAAGCTCAACGAAGACACGGCAAGTTTCGCTGTCGGCCATATGATCGACCGGTTGCGCAGCTCGTTCTCGGACATCCCGGAGGTCGTCGAATATCTCGAGGAAGTCGGCAAGGACGTCGTCGACAACGTCGAAACGATCATGAGCAGCGGCGAAGAGTCCGGCGAGCAGGGAGGCAATGGATCGAAGCTGCAATCGCTGGAAGCCTTCCGGCGCTACCGGGTCAACCTCTTCGTCGATCACAGCGAAGCCAGCCATGCTCCCGTCGTCTATGAGGACGAGCCGACCTTCGAACGTCTGATCGGCCGAATCGAACATCGGGTCCAGTTCGGCGCGCTCTTTACCGATTTCAACCTGATCCGTTCGGGCGCCCTGCACCGCGCGAATGGCGGTTACCTTCTGATCGACGCCCGCAAGCTGCTGACCCAGCCCGCCTCATGGGAGGCGCTGAAACGGGTTCTGCGGGCGCGAGAGATCCGGATCGAGCCGATCTACGGCGCGATGGGCCTGCCGTCGACGACGATGCTGGAGCCGGAAACGATTCCCTGCGACCTCAAGATCGCACTGATCGGCGAACGGCTTCTGTACTACCTGCTGGCCGATCTCGATCCCGAGTTCCGGGAACATTTCAAGGTCATCGCCGATTTCGACGACGTCATAGATCGCGACGGGAAAGCGACGGACCTGTTCCCAAGGCTCGTCGCGACGACGGCGCGGCGCGAGGGCATGCCGGATTTCGATCGCCGGGCGGTGGCGGGCCTCTCGGAATATGTCGCCCGCCTCGCCGGCCATGCCGGGAAGCTCTCGTCCGACATCGAAGCCCTGACCGATCTCATGCAGGAAGCGTCGCACTTCGCCCGCAACGCCGACCGCTCGGTCGTGACACAAGATGACGTGCAGAACGCCCGGGATGCGCAAATCCGACGCCACGATCGCCTCAACAAGCTTCTGCAGGAGCAGATCATCGAGGAAACCGTCGTGGTCGACACCGATGGAGAGTCCGTCGGCCAGATCAACGGCTTGTCCGTGCTGCAGATCGGCCAGACGGCCTTCGGCAAGCCCAGCCGGATTTCGGCGCGGATCCGTATGGGGCGCGGCAACGTTGTCGATATAGAACGCGAGGTTAAGCTCGGCGGCCCGCTGCATTCCAAGGGCGTGCTGATCCTCTCCAGCTATCTTGGCGCGACCTATCTGCCGGACAAGCCCTTGTCCCTCTCCGCGAGCTTGGTCTTCGAACAGTCCTATGGCGGGGTGGACGGCGACAGCGCGTCATCCGCCGAGCTCTATGCGCTGATCTCGGCCCTGAGCGGTGCACCGATCAACCAGTCCTTTGCCGTGACGGGCTCGGTGGACCAGAACGGACGGGTCCAGGCCATCGGCGGCGTAAACGAGAAGATCGAGGGATATTTCGATGTCTGCGCCGCACGCGGGCTGACTGGACGCCAGGGCGTCCTGATCCCGGCATCCAACGTCAAGCACCTCATGCTGCATCAGCGCGTGGTCCAGGCGGTGCGCGACGGGAAGTTCAGCATCCACGCCGTCTCGACCATCGATGAAGGCATTGAGCTCCTCACCAGCGTTCCGGCAGGTGCGCGGGGCGAGGATGGGAAATTCCCGGATGGCACGATCGGACAGCGCGTCGAGGCCAAGCTTCTTGAGCTTGCCGAAGCCCGCAAGGCGTTCGTTCAAACAGGCGAGCCGGAGTCACACTGATCATGGCCGATACGGGCTCCACGATCACCCGTATTCTCGTCGCGCTCGATGCCGACGCGCCAAACCGTGCGGCCATCGAGGCCGCCGTACGGCTGGCCGAGGAATATCAGGCGGAACTCGTGGGCTTGTTCGTGACCGAATCCGACATGCTCACGCTCAGTTCGCTCCCCGGCGCGCGGCATCTGATCGGACACACGCTGACGGCCCAGACCCTGGAGCCCGGCGCGATCGAGCGGGCCATGCGAATTCTGGCGGAACGAGCCCGAGCCGACCTGGCCGCAATGGCCGAACGGCGCCACGTCAGGTGGTCCTTCAGATCCATCAGCGGAACGGCGAGCGAAGCGGTGGTCACGGAAGCCGAAGGCTTCGACGTGGTCGCCTTCGGCCGTGGCACGCGGCGGCGGCGATCCATGGCTCATGCGACGAAAACCCGCTGCGGCATCATGCTGGCGACGCCGGAAGCGCGCGCTGGCCGGCCGGTGGTCCTCTGGTCGAACGGAAACGGCGCGGCGCTCGGGGTCGCGCTCCGTCTGGCCCGGAGTGCGCGGGTCAAGCTTCTGGTATTGCTTCCGGCCGGCGCGGAACCGGCAAGAGCTGCTGAAATCGCGCAGCAAATAGCGGCAGCCGGCATTCCCGGAGAGGTGCGGCCGCTATCGCTCGATACGCCGGGGGCGGCGTTTCGCGAAATGCGGCTCGCACATCCGGGCCTCCTGGTCATCAGTCGCACCAGCCCCCTCACCGAGCACGAAGATTTCGAAAGCTTCGTCGACAGTCTGGATTGCAGCGTCTTCCTCTCCTCGTAACGGGAAAGAGGTTAACAGCGGCGCTCAACACCGTTGCATTCTGCCAAGCCTTCTTATAAGCCTTTGTGCCGGAGGCAGCTCTTCGAAAAGTGTAAGAGTTGGAGCACGTTGGAATATCTTTGCGTCCAACGGTAACTTTCGTTATTGAATTGGCCGCACCAGATTCAGAAGAGCGGCAGGAGAGGTCTTGATGAGTTCGATCGTGAGGACGGAACGCGACGGCGATGTTGCGCTGATCATTGTCAACAGTCCGCCCGTGAACGCGATTACCCAAGGGGTGCGCGACGGTCTGCGGGACGCCGTGACGACGCTGTCCGGACAGTCGGACGTCAAGGCCGTGGTGCTAGCCTGCGAGGGTCGCACGTTCTTCTCCGGCGCCGATATCAACGAATTCTTTGGTCCGCCCAAGGAAGCCGAATTTCGCGACCTGTTCGCGCTGATCGAAGGCATGTCGGTTCCCGTGGTCGCGGCGCTGTTCGGAACGTCGCTTGGCGGCGGACTGGAACTGGCGCTCGCCTGCCACTACCGGGTCGCGGCGGCCGGCTCCCGCATGGGTTTCCCCGAGATCAATCTCGGCATCATTCCCGGCGCTGGCGGCACCCAGCGCATGCCCCGCCTGATCGGCGCCGAGGCCACACTGGAGCTGATCTTCTCGGGCGCGCCGGTCAAAGCCGATCGCGCCAAGGAACTCGGCTTCATCGACGAGGTCATCGACGGCGATCTCAAGGCGGGCGCCGTGGCTTTCGCAAAGACGCTGGTCGGCGAAGGTAAACGGCCGCGCCGGACGAGCGAATTGACGGTCGCGCCGGAAACCGCGACGCCCGGGATCTTCGAGGCCGCGCGCGAACAGGCGAAAAAGAAATTCAAGAACCGCATGACGCCGGATATCGCGATCCGGGCCGTCGAGGCCTCGGTCAGGCTGCCCATAGATCAGGGCCTGCTCGAAGAAGAAAAGCTCGCGAATGAATCCAAGGCCACGCCGGACGCCAAGGCGCTGATCCATCTGTTCTTCGCGGAGCGCAAGACCGGCAAGATTCCCGACCTGCCGGCGGACGTTAAGGCGCGGCCGGTCGAGAAGGTGGCGATCGTCGGATCCGGCACCATGGGCGGCGGTATCGCGATGTGCTTCGCGAATGCCGGCATTGCCGTGACCATCATCGACGTCAATCAGGACGCGCTCGACCGCGGCCTGAAGGTGGTCGACGGCAATTATCAGTCCCGCGTCAAACGCGGCCGCATGACCCAGGAAGCCAAGGACAAGTGCATGAGCTTCATCTCCGGCGCTCTTTCGCTGGAGGCGGCGGCGGATGTCGACCTCGCCATCGAGGCGGTGTTCGAGAAGATGGAGCTCAAGCAGCAGATCTTCCGCGACCTCGCCCGCATCACCAAGCCGGGCGCGATCCTCGCGACGAATACGTCCACCCTGGACATCAATGAGATCGCCGCCGTCACCGGGCGCGACGAAGATGTGATCGGGCTGCACTTCTTCAGCCCGGCCAATGTCATGCCCCTTCTTGAAGTAGTGCGCGCCGACAAGACCGGCCCGGACGTGATTCGCACCGCGATGGACCTCGCCAAGCCGCTGCGCAAGACGGCCGTGCTGGCGAAAGTCTGCTTCGGCTTCATCGGCAACCGCATGATGGAGCCCTACGGCCGCGAATGCGAACGCATGGTGCTGGAAGGCGCGACGCCGCGCGAGGTCGACAGCGCACTTGAGAACTTCGGCATGGCGATGGGCCTGCTCGCCGTTTACGACATGGCGGGTGTCGATGTCAGCTACAACGCCCATTTGGCGAATGCCGACAAGTTCCCGCCGGATCCGACCTACTATGGCCTCGACAAGGTTCTGGTCGACGCCAACCGTCTCGGCCAGAAGACCGGCAAGGGCTATTACCGTTACGAGCCCGGCGACCGCACGCGCTATGACGATCCCGAGGCGATCGCCCTATTCCGCAAGGCGGCGGAGGAATTGCAGGTTCAGAAGCGCGAGCACTCCGAGCAGGAAATCGTCGAGCGCTGCATCTATTCGATGATCAACGAGGGCGCCCGGATCCTTGAAGAAGGCGTCGCGATGCGCTCGAGCGATATCGATGTGGTTTATACCGCCGGTTACGGCTTCCCGCGCTATCGCGGCGGCCCGATGGCTTATGCGGACTCGATCGGCCTCAAGACGATCTATGACGGGATCATGAAGTATCGCGATCTGTTCGGCCCCATGCATTGGGAACCGGCCGACCTGCTCGTCAAGCTCGTCAAGGAAGGCAAGTCCTTCGCCGACTGGGACCGGGAGCACGCTGCATAGCGCTCCCCGCATGGTCGGCAGCCTTGCTGGTGACGTAACGCACGCATTATCCTTCCTTCCGGGAACATGATTCGGGCCGGGAGCCGCTTCGCCGAAGCGCGCTGGCCGGATTCAACAGAAGGGGGAGCTATCCATGAAAATGTGGATTGGCGGCCTGATGGCTTTGTCGGCCATCGCCTTGGCCGCGTGCGGCAATTCCGGCGATCAGCAATCCGCCGGCAACGCGAAGACCGAAAACGCGCAAAGCGCTTCCGGCGGCATGTCCTGCGAGGCGCTGGCCGATCTCAAGCTGCCGGAGACGACCATCACCTCGGCGGTCGTCGTACCGGCCGGCCCCTTCACGATGCCGACCACATCTCCCGGCGGCGGGTTCAACGGCCGCACGGCGCCTCCGGTCGACGTGCCCTCATTCTGCCGGGTGTCCGGCAATATCGAGCCGACCAACCATTTCGAGGTCTGGCTGCCGATGAAGGACGCCTGGAATGGGCGCTTTGAAATGGTCGGCGGCGGCGGCCTCGCGGGCGTCATCAGCTATCGCGCGATGGTCCCGAACATCAAGGCGGGCTACGTCACCTCGTCCACCGATACCGGCCACCAGGTCGGCGACGACAGCTGGCTGCGCGACAAGGCCAAGGTCATCGACTACGGCTATCGTTCGGTCCACGAGACGACGCTCAAGTCCAAGGCCATTCTTGCGGCGTTTTACGGCAAGCCCGCGAAATACAATTACTTCAACGGTTGCTCGACCGGCGGACGCCAGGGGCTGATGGAAGCGCAACGCTATCCGAATGATTATGACGGCATTGTCTCGGGCTCGGCGGTGAACTGGTTCGTCAAAACTCATGTCACCCAGCTTTGGATGCAGCTCGCGGCCAAGGAGAAGCCGGAGAGCCATCTGAGTCAGGACGATCTCAACCTGATCCACAACGCCGTCCTCGCCAAATGCGACCAGATGGACGGCGTGAAAGACGGAATTCTCAACGATCCGCGCCAGTGCAAATTCGATCCCGCAGTCCTGCAATGCAAGGCCGGCCAGAAATCGGGCTGCCTGACCGAGGCGCAGGTGACCACGGTGCGCAAGCTCTACGAGGGACCGGTCGATCCGAAGACCGGCGAGAAGATCTGGTATGGCATGGAGCCCGGCAGCGAAGCGCCTCCGGCCTTCATTCATGGCTGGAACTTCGAGGTCGAAGGCAAGGGCCTGACCGACATTCCGCTGCACTATTTCCGGGACATGGTGTTCCAGGACGACAACTGGGACTGGACCAAGTTCGACTTCGACAAGGACGTGAAAACCACCGAGGAACGGACCGGGGAGATCCTGAATGCGATCGACCCCGATCTCGAGCCGTTCGCAAGCCATGGCGGAAAAATAGTTATCTATCATGGTTGGGATGACCCGGCGATTTTCCCGAGGGGCGCCGTCAAATACTACGAAGACGTGGTCGACACCGAGCGCGCCAAGAATCCGGACGATGCGATGGACAAGACTCAGTCCTTCGCGCGGCTGTTCATGATCCCCGGCATGGGCCATTGCGGCAGCGGCCCCGGCACCGACAAGTTCGACATGCAGTCGGCCGTCGAGGCCTGGGTCGAAAAAGGCGAAGCGCCCAAGGACATCATGGCGTCGCACAAGGACAAGGACGGCAACGTAACCATGTCCCGTCCGCTTTGTCCCTATCCTCAGGTCGCCAAATATGACGGCCAGGGTGACCCGACCAAGGCGGCGAGCTTCACCTGCGGACAGGAGTGAGCCAAACCTGGAGCCCCAGGCGGGCAGAGGATAACGTCTTGTGAGGCCAGCATTTTGCTGGCCTCACCTCGTTTGGCGTCAGGGGAACAAAGTACGAGGATCCGGCGTTGTTTATGTGAGCCCTTTTACAATGAAAGGAGCACGTAACAATGACTTCCATGGATGGAGCGGGCCCTCCGCCCGACAAGAAGACCCGCCTTCCCACACATCTGCCGCTTCTTCTGGCGATCATCGTCGTCGCCTTGGCGATCTACAGCGTGGTGGGACCGGCGTAGCGCCTTAGAAATCCACACGCATAGTGAAACGCACGTCCCGGCCGGGCAGCACGACACTATCCTTGTTAATCGACACGGCATCCCGCTGAACGCTATTGGTCAGATTATGGCCGACGATCGTGAACTCGATCTGCCGGTTGGCAGCGAACGGCCGTACGGCCAGATTTGCATTCAGATTGATAAATCC
The DNA here is from genome assembly GCA_963821875.1 of uncultured Alphaproteobacteria bacterium. Taxonomy (GTDB): domain Bacteria; phylum Pseudomonadota; class Alphaproteobacteria; order CAVTAV01; family CAVTAV01; genus CAVTAV01. Next base: position 1,566,618 of record CAWGFE010000002.1, on the reverse strand, counting down.
CCTGGTCGGCGTTTCCGCCGTGGAGACATCGTTCTGCGGACCTGAATATTTCACCAGAAAGCCGACATCGAAAACGTCGCTCTTCCAGTCCAGCCCGCTCCCGACATGATAGGGCGGAATACGCGGCACGTTACCGATTCCGCGCAGTTTCGCCCTCACGTAGTCGCCGATGAACTCGGCTGACAATGTTCCGCCGGCTAATATGCCGCCCCCGACGGGGCTGTACAGAGGCACGACGCCTTTGCCTTCGACGCCGCGAAACCGGGCGCCGTGCTGGCCGTAGAACATCTCCCTGAGATCGCCGATACCCGGTCCGCACAGGCCGGTGTCCGTGCAGGTATTCCCGGTCAACCTGCCGTAAATGTAGTTCGAGAAATTCGCGGCCCAGACAGATCCGTTGAAGCGGATGTAATCGCTCCTGATTCTGAGCGTTCCTTCCAGCGAATTCGCGCGTTCGATCTTGAGCGACGGATCGCCGATTTCATAGGTGCCCGGACCGTCGTGGCCGCCACGTGCGAATAACTCCGTTTGCGCCGGCGCCCGTGCTGCGCTGGACAGCGTCAGCCCGAGTTTCACGACGTCCGAGACATCATAAAGAACGCCGATCGATCCGCTCACCGGCGTGAAGCCGCGTTTGGTGAGGAGATTGGAGATAGGCGTGCCGCTGATATCCACCCGCTCGACGCGCGCGCCATATTGCAGATGCAGCGCCTTGGTGAGGCGGCTCTCGGCAAAGGCGAACCCGGCTGCACTGCGGGTCGTCGTGGGGAGCAGGTAATTGGCCGCTTCGCCAAGCGCCGAGAAGTCGCGATGCTGAACCTGCACTCCGAAGGACGCAGCGGTGAAAGGCCCGAACGCGCCCAGCAGAGTTTCAGCCCGGGAATCCCACGCCTTGTTCTTAAAAGTCGCCGCGACCTTGCCCGTCACCGGATCGATCTCGCTATGAGTGTAGTCGGCATAACCGCCGTCGATATTCAGCGTGTGAAAGACGCCACCGCCGAGATCGATCGACGATTGAAACAGCCCTTTGGTCTGCTTCATGTCGATATAGGTCACGTCGCTCGGGATTCCGTATTTCGAATCGTAGTGAACGATTGCGGCGCCGACGCGGCTTTTCTGATCGTTCAGAAAATAGGAACTGCCGAACGAGAAGCCGCTGCCCCGAAAGAACGAATTAGGCTGCGTTCCGCCGGGAACGCCGTAGTCGTCCGTCTTCCGGTAAAAGCCATCGGCGTGAAAGGCGAAGTCACCGGCCTGGGTGTCCAGCAGCGTCGACCCTTGCCGCGTATTGGCATCGGTTCCGTAGCTCCCGGTCACCTCGCCCGAAACGGCTTCGTCCGGCAGTTTTCGGGGCACACGATTGTTGATCGCGTTCACCACGCCGCCGATCGCCTGGCTTCCATAGCGTAGCGTCGCCGCGCCGCGCACGACTTCCACACTTTGCGCGGCGAGAGGATCGATCGGCACGCCATGATCCGGGCCGACATCGGACACGTCGAAACTGCCGACGCCATCCTCGAGAATCCGCACACGCGTGGCCGAGAAGCCCCGGATGACCGGACGGCTGGCGCCCGCCGCGAAATTCGTGCCCGTGACGCCCGGCACGTCCGAAAGGGCATCGGCAAGATTGGACCCGCCGTTTTTCAAGATCTGCTCGCGCCCGACCCGGGAGACGATCGTCGCGAACCGGTCCGGATTTCCGATAAGGGGTGAGGCGGTAACAATCACCGTGTTGGGAATGTCGCCGGCGGCGGACGCCTGTTGGGTTTCTGAAGCTCGGGTTGGGCTGGGGCAAATTGACGCGCCGGCCAGAGCCAGAAACGCGAGAGTACTGCAGGATGAGGCGAGCCGGCCGGCGGCTGATGCCGCGCAAGCAGGAGAGTAAACGGGGCGCATGAGGCGTCCTCCATGTCGTTGATCTCATGACGGACCAGCCACCGCTCGCGGCCCCGGTGGTCCGGGCGGCGGTCGATGGCCTGGCCTGTGTTCGAATGTCAGAGAAGAACGGCGGGAGGCGCCCGGGACTGATTGTGACGTGCCGGAGCCGCGACGAAATCGAGCGTTTCAGCCACCGGAACGAAGGCGACGAGCGCGACGGTGGAAACGGTCGCGATGGCGGGCGCAACCGGTGTCGGCGCGGTCGAATGGCTGGCGACACTGCAGATCGCGCATTTATCCGCACCACCCCAGATATCGTGATGGACTTCATGGACAACCGCCATCGCCTGAACGGCCATGACCACGGCCATCAGCGGCAGATAGATCTGGAGCAGCCTGTCGCGGAAGAATTTCATGCAGATCGGTCTCCGAACCGTATCTGACACAATTATTCCGGCGCGGACAAGACGTTAGCCGCCCCGAGGACTTTAGTCCGCGAAGGCTTGTCCTTAACCATGCAGACGGGCCACAATGCGCCCGCCTCTACACAGGTTAGTTGGCTGGCGCCATCGGGCCGCGTGATACGCCCAACCATTGGAAGGAGCCGACGATGCGTTTGTCCATTGTCTTTGCAGCCTTGCTCGCCGCGACCTGGATCGTGCCCGCAGCCGCTCAAGCGAAGATCAATATCTTTGCCTGCGAGCCCGAATGGGCGGGGCTTGCGAAAGAACTGACCGGCAAGGCGGCGAACGTCGTCTCGGCCGTCGACGGCCAGCAGGATCCCCGTGTGGTCGAGATCACCGACAAACTGGTCTCGGAGATCAAGAAAGCCAATCTCGTGATCTGTTCCGGCTCCGGGCTCGAGGATCGGTGGCTGCCGGATCTCCTGAAGAAGACACCCAATCCGAGCATCCAGATGGGCGCCAGCGCCAATCTGATGACATCGAATTACGTGATCCCGCTCGGCCAGCCGGCGACGCTGGAAGACGAGACGCCGGCCAATAGCCCCGATCAGGACACCCTGGACGCGGATGCCGGTACGGGCGGCAACCCGCATGTCCACCTCAACCCGCACAACATCATGCTGGTGGCCGAGGAGCTGCAGAAGCGCCTGACGGAAATCGATCCGGATAACCGCTCGCTCTATGACAAGCTCTACAACAGCTTCTTCAACCGCTGGCAAGACGCGATGGATAATTGGGAACAGCAGGCCGCCGGCCTGTTCGGCGTCCGTGTCGCCACCGAGGACGATTCCTGGGCCTATCTCATCGACTGGCTCGGGCTTGTGAAGGTCGCCACGATCGAAGACACGCCCGGCAAACAGCCGGATGCAGCCGACGTGAAAGTGCTGATCGCAAAGCTCAAAAAGCGCCCGGTCCGCGCGATCCTCCGCACGCCCTTCGGTCACGACAGCGCGACGAAGGAGGTCTCGTCGGCTGTAGGGGCTCCGATCATGGTCCTGCCCTATACCGTTGGCGGCGACAAGGAGAGCGACGATCTCTTCGCCTTGTTCGACCAAACGCTGAAGATGCTTGAACGCCTGAGGTCTTGATGAGGGCGGAAGACCCGGGCCGTCGGCATCGGACGCGAGCAAATTTCTCTGGCGCCCGGACCTCGAAACCGCCTATCGGGTTGTAAACTCAAATTGCCGGCGCGAGAGACCGCTTCAGGTCAGGGCCCGTCCGGGCGGTGATTCGCCACGGCTTCGGTCGGCTCTCGGTCCAATCGGCGCACGATGGAGATTTTGGGTTGGAAGCGTGACGGGCACAGTAAAATCGTGTCATTCCGCGCCCCTGATTCGACCAAGAGTTCTTCTGTCGGGAATGAAAGAACACAACATTTTGAGACAGAGCCCCCAAAATCTGCCTGGGGATCCGAAATTAGAAGTAATAAATAAGATATCGGTGATCCTGCTCTTACGGTGAATACCTCAAGAACTACAAAGATATTTTGTCCTATCTTGTCATACCCCCGTTGAAAAACGCTATATCTACCGTATCCGGAGCATAAATATTTCCTAAAATTCTTAGTAATAACGGAAAAACCCGCCCCGATTTGAACCCCGCCGGACCTAAGACAAATGTTCAGTTTCGGGCCGTATAACTTCCGCAATGCGCGAAATCAGTGTTTTTTCTTGAATCTTTAACATGTTTATTCGAGGATTTTAGCTCCGGAAGGAGGATCCGGTACATTGGAATTGATGGAATTCATAGACGCGACGAACGCTGCGAAAACGCCAAATGACGTGTTTGGCCTTTTCGTGAAGGCCGCTGGCGACCTCGGCCTGGACCGGGCTGTCTATGCCGACGTGAAGATGTTGCCGAACAGCGAAATCGTTCCTCAGAGTTTCGTTGTCAACTATCCCGAAGACTGGACGAATTTCTATTTCGAACGCGGCTACGACCAGATCGATCCGGCGTCAAAATATTGTGCGGTCTCAACGGGCCCGTTTTTGTGGGAGGATCTTCCCAATTACGTGCCGTATTCGAAGGCCGAAAAGCGCTGCATGGAGCAGTGCGACGAGGCGGGGCTGCATAACGGCGTCTGCATTCCCTTGTGGGGTCCGTTTGGTCAGCACAGTCGGGTAGGTCTCGCCAGCAGCGATCCCGCGATCGATGTGCGACCGAATTTGGACACGCTGTTTCTCCTTACGGTTCAGTTCAAAAACGCTTATTCTCGGTTGGTCGAGGCAAGCATACCGGGAGCGAGCCGGGTGAAACTGACCGTTCGTGAGCGAGAGGTCCTCAGCTGGTGCTTTAAAGGCAAAAGCAGCTGGGTTATCGGCGAAATTCTCGACATCTCGGAAAATGCCGTGAACTTCCATGTCAAGAACGCGATGCGCAAGCTGGACTGCAGTTCGCGCATGATGTGCGTTCTCAAGGCCATCCGGCTCGGCCTTATCCTCCCCTAACCTTCTGTTTTAAAAAGCTAATATGCCGGCCCTACCAGACTTGGTAGGGTGTGCTTTTTTTTCGCGCGTGGTTTGCTCTGTGCAGGATTTGGCACGGAGAAACCGACATGATCGAATGCGTCAATTACGAAACTGCCCATCTATTCGGAGACGCCATACCTGCGCAATTCCGGTTACGCCACCGGATATTCGTGGAGCGCCAGCACTGGAACCTGTCGACGGTCCGGGGCATGGAATATGACCAATATGACACGCCGGCGACCCAGTACCTGATCTGGCGCGATGTCGACGGAGAAGCGCGCGGGGTCGCCCGCCTCAACCCCACCGATCGACCCTATATGTTCCAGGAGATCTTCGCCGACCAGTTTGGCGTCGGCGACGTTCCATGCACGCCGCAGATATGGGAAGGCACCCGGTTCGGTGTCGACCGGGGCATGGACGGCGCGTCCCGAAACCGCATCATCGCGGAACTTCTCGCCGCCTGCCTCGAATTCGGTCTCAGCGAAGGGATCAAGCAATACCTCGTCCTGATGCCATTGGTCGTTCTCAAGCGCAGCTTTCCGAAATCTGGGCTGCACCGTGAAGATCATCGGCGCCGAGAAACGCATGGGGCTGGACCGGGTCGCGCCGGCGATGTGCGACGTTTCCCCCGAAATTCTTGCCAATGTGCGCAACAAAAGCGGCATTCGCCACTCGGTCCTGCGCACGGCTCACGATCTTCAGATGGGTCAAGCAGCGTGACATACAATACCGCATACAATACGGACTGTTCGATCGACCTCGCACCGCATCAGGTGGAGCGCGACATCATCCTCGGCTTGATCTACCTGGAGCGCGAAGCCCGGGTTGCGAAGCTTATGAATCTCGCAAAAACCATCAAAAGCTCGATGAGCGACTACCTGTCCAGTCGCCCCGACCAGGAAAGCAAGAGGAGTATCGGACAATGACGTCAAACACCGCCGCCGAGTGGTCGGCCGATTTCATGGACGAGGATCTGCGCGGACTTGCGCTCATTCTCGAATATGCCACCGAACAGGCGCAGAAGCTGGCCTTGAACGAGACGACGGCGCTCGTCGCCAAAGCGCGCCAGGCCCTCGAGGACCGGCTTGCCGCCACCAAGGGGACACTGCACACCGCCCGCGAAAGCGACCCGGCGGCGCAGACCGTGGATACCTGGCAAACGCCTGAATTTCTCGGCGGCCCCATCATCCTGGACGACGTCGCGTAGGGGCTGACCGGCCTCATCGAAGAAATAGAGTTTGAAGAAGGTAGTTGAAGAATGGAGCGGGGGCATGAGGACGACAGTTGGCAATGGGCGAGAGATGACGACGAAGCGGCCAACGAAAATGGCCATGAGAATCTCGTGTCCTGGGCCCGGCTACAGCAGAATCGGAACAGGTGCATGAACACGGTACCGGCAGAATCGCATCTCACCGAGTGTTGCGAACGGATGCTTGACCTTGTCGGCGAGGCGGCAGAACTGCTGCATGCCAAGGCCAACAACTACTTCGATTCCGATCTTGCCAAGACCGCGACCTGCCTGGTCGAGATTTCGTATCAGCTTCGCAAGGAGGTCCTGGTCGATAAAGCCATGTCCGTCCTGGCGACCGCGCTGATGAACAATGCCGTCGATCCTTATGAGGTGGCCAAGCCGATCATCAACCAGATCCAGGAAATCGATCAGGCTTACAACGACTACCGAACCGTCTCCGGCACGGACGAATATGTGGAGATTTGAAGATACGAGCGCGACGAGTTCGACGTTTTGGGGGAAACGAAGAGATGAGAAGGCGCATAATGTGAGGCCAGAATGAAAGCTTTGTCCGTCCTCCACCCAGGCGGAAGCCGCATTGCAACCGGCGAGAAGACGATAGAGGTGCGCGGCTGGGCGCCCGATCTCGCCGATGGCGAGGACCTCGTCATCGTGGAGAACCATCAGCATCTTCGCCGCGATGGGGACGAGGATTTGAACGGCCGGATCGTAGCTATCGTCAAGGTCCGGGCCGTAAGGCCGTTTATCACCGCCGACATGGCGAGTTCCTGCGCGCTTGTCTACGAAGACGGCAAGCTGGCCTGGGAACTCACGGACATCCGTACGGTGCGGCCACCGCGCGGGCCCGTGATCGCCAAACGCGGAATGTACGATCTCGACATGTCGCTGGAGGAGATCCTGTCGCCGTGCCGGGGGCTGCGCCGTACGGCCTGACCTACAGCACGCGTACGAGGCGGTGGCGGTCGATCCAGTAGCCCCAAAGCACGACCAGCCAAAGCGCTTCTGCGGACCAGGCGACCATCCGCACGTTTGACGGCGGCGGGCCGAACAGATTCGCCGCATAGACCAGCAAAAGAAAACCGACCAGCGACCAAAAACCGATGGATCCGGCCCGATCCCGGGCCTTGGTGACGCGGACGTAAACCGCCACGCCGACCAGGAACAAGCCAACTTCCAGGACGACCGTCTCGGGAACCGAGTTCCACAGACCGAGCCCGAATAACGGCGACGTTCCGGGCCATAACGGCATATCGGGAACGTGGACGATCACGTCCAGCAACCAGTGGCTGACAACGACCGCGGCGATGGTCAATCCGGCAGCGAGCCGCGAACGGGTCAATAGCACGTAACCGCCGCCGAACAACACACCCCACAACACCAGCGCCGCCAGGCTGTGTGAATAGGGATAATGCGTGAATACCAGCGGATTAACGGCCGTCGCACCGGGTTCGATCTTGAAGGATTCGACGCCGAACAGCACCAGCGTGGGCCAAAGAAGATCGGCGAGCTGACAGGCGGCGAAAAGCGCCCCTAAAGAAACATTTGGCGCGGCTTTTTTCGCCGCGAACCCAACCGCGTAATGACCGATGAACATGGACGTCTCCCCTCGGTCAGACACTAGCCCACACGCGCGGGATACGAAAGTGAGAGGCGCCGAGAGACTAGGCGGGCGGCTCGGCGCTGCGCAGCTCGCCGGGCGTTCCGTGACGGAGAGGCAGTTCGGGAATGAACCAGCACGCGCCGAAGGCCAGAACGACGATGATCAGGCTCATCGCGAACATGCTGGTAATCGACACCGAAAAACCATTTCTCAGGCCCCGTTCCACCTGATGGGCGACCGACTTTTGCAGGATGGCCTTTAAACGCCCCATCTCACCCGCCTTGGCGGGATCCGATCTCAAATCGACCGTAGCGCCCCCGTCCGTCACGACCTTGGCGGGTTCGAGAGCCGCCCGGACCTCGGTCGGCAACTCAGGGTCCCGCAGCAAATCCGCCGTTGCGGCCGCGTCACCGTGATAAGCCACCTCGAACGTCTTCAAACGTTTCTCGATGGCTTGGGATAATTTGCCGCTCATCAGATGGCCGGTTCGGGCCTGGCCCTGCACTTGGCTCAAATCCAGCATGCCGGGTTCGATACCGAGACTATGCGGCAGATTCTTTGGAATCTCCGTGGTCAGATTGACCGTCAGCAACGTGCCGAAAATAGCCACGCCAACGGTGGAGCCGATCTGCCGGAAGAACTGGCTGGAGCTCGTCGCGATGCCGATCTGGTGAACCGGTACGGCGTTCTGCACCGCAATATTGTTCAGACTTTGCGACGGGCCCAGGCCAAGACCGACCAGCAACAACCGCCAGTCGATGCCCATCAGGGTCGTCTCCGGCCCGATCTGCGACAGGCAGACCACCCCGATCCCGAGCACGACCACACCGGCAACGATGAACGGCTTATAATGGCCGATCCGGGCGACGATATTGCCGCTGACTATACTGCCGGTCATTAGCCCGGCCATCAGCGGGAACATGGCCATGCCGCTCTTGGTCGCGCTAACGCCGAGCACGACCTGCATAAAGAGCGGCATGAACATCACAATGCCGAAGAAGGACATGCCGATCAGAAACCCGGCGAGATTGACCGTGGTGAAGACCTTGTTGCGGAACATGCCGAGCGGAATCATCGGTTCGATCGCCCGGGTCTCGACGAAGAGCAAAAGACCGAGCGCGACGAGCGAGATGACAGCCAGGCCGACGATCTGCGGCGAGCCCCAGGCATAGTCGTGACCGCCCCAGGACAACGCCAGCAGCAGCGGCACGAATGTCGTCACGATCAGCGCCGAGCCGAGATAATCCACAGTCGGATGTCCGATCCCCTTGATAAAAGGCATCATCTTCACAAGCACGAAGAGTGAGAAAAGGCCCAGGGGCAGATTTACGTAAAACACCAGCCGCCAGCCCGAAACCACCTGGCCGAACAGGTGGATGTCCCCGAAGTCGGTCAGAAAGCCGCCGATCGCTGGGCCGATCACGCTGGCAAAGCCGAACACGCCGCCGAAAATGCCCATAAACTTGCTGCGCTCGCGGGCGCTGTACATGTCGGCGAGCGTCGCGAAGGCGATGGTGAACAGCGCGCCGCCGCCAATGCCTTGAAGGCCGCGGAAAACGACCAGCTGCGTCATGCCGCCGCCCACTATCGGCAAAGCGCCGAACTCCCCGGACAGGCCGCACAGGGCCGAGCCCCCCAGAAACATGCAGATGCCGGCCATGAGCACCGGCTTGCGGCCGAACTGATCGCCAAGCTTGCCGTAGATCGGCACGGTCACGGTCGACGCCAACAGATAAGCCGTCGTCACCCAGGCATAGAGATTGAGACCCTTCAGGTGTTCGACGATCCGCGGCATGGCGGTCGAGACAATCGTCTGGTCCATCGCTCCCAGTAGAAATACGACCATCAGCGCGATCAGCGTCGCCCGGCGTTCTTCGTTCGTATAGGTTCTTGCTGCCATACTTACTCCATGTAACGCGCCAGATCGCTCAGCGCGCTCAGCACTATCTCTCGTTCCCGTTCGGGAATTCTTCTCAAATGACCACCGACCAGTTTGGTGGCCAGTGTATCCGCTTCCGCCAGGACACGCTTTCCCGTCTTGGTGAGAACCAGACGGATCCGCCTTGAATTGCCGGCCTCCAGCTTGCGAACGATCAGACCTTTCTTGGCGAGTTGGTCGATATGGCGCGATATGAGGCTTTTGGGCAGCCGCATCGTCTCGGCCAAAGCACCCGGGTGAATATCCCCACGATCGATCAGCTTCAAAATGAAATGCAGCCGGCCATCGATATCGAGCTCGCTTTCGAGCGCCGGATTGATGAGATGCGCGATACTGCGGTTGATCCGGTGCATATTGCCCAGGAATCCCGCGACATGATCTTCAAACGCCGCTTCTCGGGCGTCGCCAGGCGCGGTTTTGGAAAGGGACTGTCTGGTCATCTCTTCTGGAGGCTCGCGTGCGGCGCTCTCAGGCCAGCGCCGGGTAGGCTCGTAGCAGATTTAATTCACAATGTAAACTATTACTCTTGTGAAATTATTGTCACAGGGGTAGCGGCGAATGGATCTGTAATACGGCGCACGACCACCACTCCTTCGGACCTTCAAAATGCCATTAATCAATTCGTCACGGGCTTTCGCTATGTCTCGTGATCCGAGGGAGTGTGTCCGAATGCGTCATTATGATTTCATCGTTATCGGAAGCGGCCCCGCCGGTCGCCGGGCGGCCGTGCAGGCATCCAAGATTTAGAAGTCGGTTCTCGTGATCGAAAAAGGCCGGCGCGTCGGCGGCGTGTCGGTACACACAGGCACGATCCCCAGCAAGACGCTGCGCGAAACGGTCCTGAACCTGTCGGGCTGGCGCGAGCGCGGCTTTTACGGGCGGGGCTACCGCGTCAAGAAAGACATCACCGCGGACGACCTGCTGAAGCGTCTGCATATGACGCTCAATCACGAGGTCGAGATTCTCGAGCATCAGTTCGCGCGCAACAAGGTCGAAACCATCATGGGGACGGCCAAATTCGTCGACGCCAACACCGTCGAAGTGGTCGACGATGACGAGGTGATCACGCATTTCACCGCCGACCGTTTCCTCCTGGCGGTCGGCACCAAGCCCTATCGCCCGTCCCATATCCCTTTTGACGGGGAAACCGTCCTGGACAGCGACGAAATCCTGGATCTCAAGCACTTGCCACGCAGTATCGCGGTCGTCGGCGCCGGCGTTATCGGCACGGAATACGCCACGATCTTCAGTGCGCTCGACGTGAAGGTGACGCTTATCGATCCGACGGATACCCTTCTGCCCTTCGTCGATCGCGAGCTGATCGACGAATTCGTCCATGATCTGCGCGACCGGGGCATGACGCTGCGGCTCTGCTGTACAGCCGAGAATGTCGATGTCGACACATCGGGCTGCACGATTCACCTCGCTGGTGGCCGGGTCGTCCGCTCGGACATGGTTCTGTTCGCGGCCGGCCGCATGGGCGCCACGGCGAGCCTGAATCTCGGCGCCGTCGGTCTGGAGACCGATGCGCGCGGCCGCCTCGACGTCGACAAGACCACGTTCCAGACCAAAGTTCCGCAAGTCTACGCCGCGGGCGACGTGATCGGGTTTCCGAGCCTCGCCTCGACCTCAATGGAACAGGGCCGCATCGCCGCCTGCCATGCCTTCGGCGTCGCCGCGCACGAGCCGCCGGAATTCTTCCCCTATGGAATTTATGCCGTGCCGGAGATGTCGATGATCGGCATCACGGAGAAAGAGGCCCGCGAACGCGGCATCGCCTATGAAGTGGGCGTCGCGCGGTTCCGGGAGACCTCGCGCGGGCATATCATGGGACTCGAATGCGGTTTCATGAAAATGTTGTTCGCGCTGGATACGCGCCGGCTGCTTGGCGTGCACATCGTCGGCGAAGGCGCGACCGAGTTGATCCATATCGGTCAGGCGGTGCTTAATCTCGGCGGCACGCTGGACTATTTCGTCGAGAATACCTTCAACTATCCGACGCTGGCCGAAGGATACAAGATCGCCGCGCTCGACGCCTGGAACCGGATGCCGAAGGAGCAGGCAACCAGCGAGGCGTCGGTGACGGAACTGCAGGCCAAGATCCGTCAGGCGCTTTAGCTGTCGTCCTTGCCGCTCCCCTCCGCCGCGTAATCGAGGAAAAGCTCTTCCGCCGACTTGGCCTCTTTCGGGAAGAGCCGGCGGCCGAGTTCGAGAGCCTCTTCTTCGAGCGTCAGCTGGCGCGCCACCATATACCCCGTCAAACGGTCGACGTCGCAGAACTTCCTGATCTTGCGGCGACGGGCCCTGATCCGCTCTACGAGCACGGCTAGGTCATGGTGCTCGCCCAGCACCTCTTCGAGCGCATTGGCGTCCTTGGCCCGCTTGCGCGCGCGCTTTCCGTAAATCCGCGCCAAGAGCCGCGTGTGATAGAAGTGATATTTGACGAATTTCCGCCACCGGTGGAAATCCTCTTCCGCCGGATTTCCCGCCAACACCTTTTGCAACAAGGTATAAGCCTTGTTGCAGGTATTGAGATAAGACGCTTCGAGCGTCGCCAGATTTTTCGTCGATATCTCGCTGGCGGCAAGCTTGTCGCCGATCGACGTCACATCCGTCGCGTAAAGGGCGAGACTGACCGCCTGCGTGCTCGTCTCGACCGACGTGCCCTCGGTGATCGCGGCGTGAATCTTGTCGGCGACATCGTCATCGATCAGACCGTGACTGCTTTTCGCCGCGGTTTGCAGGGCGGCGCGCATCACGTCGCTATCGCGAAAGGGCGCCAGTTTTCGAGCGGCGTCGCGAAGTTCCTTGTCGATCTCGCGATCGGTCGGGCCGCGATGGGACGAGGGTTCGGCCAGGCGGAGCAATCCACGCAGCTTCTTGATGGCCTTGCGCGCTTCGTGGGTTCGAACGTCCAGCGTAACGTCCGGATTCCGGATCATTTCCAGCGTGTCGTCTAAAAGCTCCCGGGCCACGCGCTGAGCCGCGTTGGCGACGCTTTCGGATTTGTGAAAGACATAGGGCACGGAGTATCGCCGTCTCTACCGATTACGCCAAACCGAACGCCGCCATCGCGACGCGCCATGCAGGGACGAGGCTCCCGCCTTCATAGCACCAGCCCGAAGGGACAAGAGTCTTAGCGTTTAGAAGAGATTTTACGCAAATGACAATTTCGCGAAACCGTGAATGGGTTACGCGGCGGCGCTGATCAATTTGCGGATATGTTTGCGCGCCTCATGCAGGGCCTCGGCAAAATGCGCATGCATCGGCAGATCGAAGGCGTCATCGAGATCGATCAGTTTGTAGCCGACATGCTCATGGCTGAGCTCGACGACGACATCACCCTCGTCGGTCTTGACCTCGCAAAGATAGGACAGGACCAGGAGGTCGGGCTCGTTGGAACGCGGTTTTGTCGACGACGCCAGCAGCCCGATTGGCGTAACCGACAATTTGGTCTCTTCCCAAACTTCTCGAATAAGCCCCTCTACAACACTCTCGTTCTCGTCGACCTTGCCGCCGGGCAGATCCCAGTTTCCGTTCTCCTGGCGCAGAACGAGAATCTTGCCCGAGACGACCATGACGGCCTTCGCCGAGACCGGTCGGGTCTTGACCTGTTGCTTGAGAGACTTATTAAGCTTCAACTTCACGCAACATTCCCCCTTGGAAGCGCGAGGCGACGTCAATACTCGGATTCTAATAACACTTCACGAGCAAGCCGTTAATACGGGAATTCAATATATTGATCGTTTCTCGGCCGAAAACCGCTATATACCGTAGTTCCAGGCGTTCCGGCCGTTTAAACAACGCTTTCCCGGCAACTGTGTTCCCGATCCATGTTGAGCTACCAGCACCGTTATCACGCCGGTAATTTCGCGGATGTTCACAAGCATCTGATCCTGACGGCCGTCCTGCAAAGCCTGTTGCGGAAGCCGGCGCCGATCGCCGTGATCGATACCCATGCCGGAGAAGGGCTGTACGACCTGACGTCGGACGAAGCGGCGCGAAATCGGGAATTTGAAGACGGGATCGAAAGACTTCTTGAGACGCCGGATCCCCCCGAAACCGTCCGTATCTACCTCGATTGCGTGCGCGCCGAAAACCCGGCCGGGACGCTTGAGCGCTATCCCGGCTCGCCGCGTATCGCCGAACACCTCACGCGGCCGGGCGACGACATCATCCTCGCGGAACTGCATCCCCAGGCGATCGCGCTGTTGCGCCGGACTTTTGCGAAGTCGCCGCGCGTGCATGTCCACCGACGCGACGGCTTCGAGGGGCTGAGCGCTCTGGTGCCGCCGGCCCAGAAGCGCGGCATCGTCCTGATCGATCCGGCTTACGAAAAGAAATCCGACTATCGGGCCACCGTTCAAACGATTGAACGGGCTCGCAAGCGCTGGTCCACAGGTGTGTATATCGTGTGGTATCCGCTTCTGCCCGCCGGGCGGCATGAAGACCTTCTCTCGGCGTTCAACGAAAGCGGTATCCGGAAAATTCTGCGAAGCGAATGGCATCACCGTCCATCAGGCGGAGAGCGCGGCCTTTACGGATCGGGGATGATCCTGATCAATCCGCCGTGGAAAGTCGACGACGAAATACGGGCGATCACCGACTGGCTGCTCGATACCGGCTTCGGAACCGGCCCCGCCGTTCTGGATTGGCTCGTGCCGGAATAGCCCTACTCGTTGGCGTAATTCGGATCGCAGTCGTAGGGATAGACATATTCGCCGGGCTTGCGGGTCCAGGCGAGATAACGGGCGGCATAGCCCTTGAAGGTCTTCGGATCCTTATACAGCTGTGTCGCCCAGAGCGTGTTGCCGTCCGGGCTCAAGCGGAATTTCTCGATCACATGCATGTCCTCGCTGTGATCGAACCCGTTGTTCATCATCGTCCCGGCTTCGAGATGCGTCGTGTCCACGACGAGCGTATTCCCGTCCCAATGGCCAATGGAATCGCCGGCATTGGAATGCGGGGCGCCAGCCGGCTCATGGCCTCGACCGTCCATGAAGACGACACGGACCATGTCGAAATATTCCATCTTCAGCACGATCATGTCCCGGCCCTGAAAGATCTGCATCGGGAACGGCGCCTGCATCAGAAAGGCGATCGTGGGGACCTTGCAGTTGTTCTGGACCGTCGTGTCGTCTTTGTAGTGGTAGTTCTTGGCCTGATCGAGTGCCCGCTGGGTGAGTTGAAGTCCGCTATAGTCGCCCTTCTTCAACTCTCCCGGCCCGGTGTCCTTGATCATCGTCGTGCCCTTGGGCAACTCGTCGATCAACGCCTGGCCCGAAGGCTTGCGTTCGAACTTCACCGACCAAAAGCCGGAAAGATCCGGATGACCGTCCTTCATCTTCACGGCGGCGAAAGCGGTACCCGTCGAGCCGACCGCCATAACCGCGGCCAGGCAGAAGGCGCCGGCTAGTTTACGTCCCCCAAAATCCAACATGGCTAGTCCTTGTCGTTCGTCTCGGCGGGCGTGGCGCCCTGCCCCATTAACACCTGACCGCTTGGCAGGGCGATCTTGTTCACACGGATCAGGTTCGAACCGTCGCGCGCGGGCCAGCCCGTCACCGAGATGACATCGCCGACCTTGATCGAATCCCGCTTCCAGCCGCGCCGTCTGAGGACATTGGGCGAATTGGTTTCGGCGCGCCAATCCTGTTCCACGCCTTCCGGCGTTTTCACCTTGAAGCGGACGATCCCGTGCGGATTGCTGAACCGGAATTCGCTGACGACACCGGTCAACGTGATGATCTTGTGGGGCAGGTAATTGACGACAAAGGAATGGTGCGCGCTGGCTGGAACGGCCAAGGCGAGCGCCGCGAAAAGCAATAACGATCCAAATAGCTTGCGCATAGTTTAGTTGATCCTATCGCAGCGTATCGCTGCCGTTTCGCAGGCGAACGCTTTTATCACATTCGTTAAGGCTCATTGTGGAAGCGGCACTGTGGCGCGTCAACTCACTTCGTCTACCGAGAAGGCGGATCTTGGCCGGGCGACGGATTTGCTCTACATTAGCATCGTGTTGGAGCGGAGGATGACCGCCATGACTGTTCTAACGCGACGTCGTTTCCTGATCGCCGGCGCGGCCGTGCCCGCCACGATTGTACCGGGCCTCGTTCACGCCCGCACACTTCTCACCATGCCCCGGGCGACCGAAGGCCCGTTTTATCCGGATGTTTTTCCGACGGACCTGGACAATGATCTGGTCCGGATCGCCGGTCATGTCAGAAAGGCCGGCGGACAGGTTTTATCCTTCGGCGGACGTGTCCTCGACAGCGCCGGCGCGCCCGTCAAGGACGCGACGGTCGAAATCTGGCAGGCGGACGTGAATGGCCGCTACATCCATACCGGCAGCGCCTGGAGCAGCGGCAAACCGCGCGATCCCGCGTTTCAGGGTTACGGAAAATGCACCGTCGGGGCGGATGGGTCCTATTCCTTCCGCACCATCCGGCCGGTCGCCTATACCGGGCGCTGTCCGCATATCCATGTGAAGGTGCACGACCCGCAGGGCGGCCAATTGACCAGCCAGCTCTATGTCGCGGGCGATCCCCACAACGACCGGGACTGGCTGTTTCGCCAGTTGAGCAAGCCGGAACAGACCGCGTCCTCGATGACGCTGAAGCCTGCAAACTCGGATGCAGCCGACTGGGTCGCGGCGTTCGATATGGTCATGCCGTGGCGGGGCTGAAAAGCAACGCCTAGAGCTTTCCGACGACGCTGTAGGTCCCGAAGGTCAGCAGTTTGACCGTAGCGGGCTGATCCGACCGATTTTCCCAGTACCAGCCGTGATTCCCGTCGAACGGCGCGTTCAGCGATCCGGCCAGACCGTTTGCCGTGCCCTCGGCATAACTCTCGAAATAACCGGAGGTATCGCCATCGGGTTCGCCGTGAAAATCGAAATAGAGAGCGGTTGAATTGCTCGACCACGAATATTCGAAGTGATCGCCTTTTTTTACATGGAGCTTGTATTCAAGGCCTTTTCCAGCCGGAACCACGATTTCGACGTTGTCCTGGCGGTTGCCGGGCTTCTCCGGATCGAAAACCTCTCGCACGACCGGCGCGGTCGAGGCCAGTCGCGTCAACCCAAGCGCCTTGCCCACGCCGGTCGGGTCCTTGCCGTATTCCGCCGGCAGGATAAACAGCACAAGCGCCAAGGCTGCCAGAACGACGGCGCCAACGCAGGACAGGGCCAGCGTGCGCGCCGAGACCTGGCCGTGAGTAACTTCTTTCGCAGTATCGGTCATGGAGAAACTCTTCTAAGCCGTGAAATAGCCGGTGAGCTGATAACCCATCAGCATCAGCCCGGCCGCCATGATGAAGGTGTTGGTCACTGTCGAGAATTTGAGGAAGCTCTGATAGCGGCGCCAGATGACGATGGCGATCAGCACGAAAATCAGCGCGAAGACCTGCCCGAGTTCAACGCCGACATTGAAGGCGATCAGATTGCCCAGCAGCCCGTCCTTGGGCAGCTGGAACTCCTGCAGTTTCGTCGCCAGACCGAAGCCGTGGAACAAACCGAAGATCAGAACCGCGGCTTTGGTGTTTGGCTGAAAGCCGAGCACGCGCTTGAAGCCGCCGAGATTGTCGAAGCCCTTGTAGACGACCGACAAGCCGATGATCGCATCGATGAGATACGGATTGACGCTGATATGCGCCAGCACGCCGCTGAGCAGCGTGATGCTGTGGCCCAGCGTGAAGAAGCTGACATAGACCACGACGTCCTTGAGGCGGTAGAGAAAGAAGATGACCGCCAGCAGGAAGAGCAGATGGTCATATCCCGTGACCATATGTTTGGCGCCGATATAGAGAAACGGCCCGATCGCCAGCCCCTCGTTGGAGACAAGGAAATCCTTCGTCGCCGTATCGACGCCGTGCGCCTGAGCCACGGCCGTTACGGCGTACGCCAGGACCATCCCGATCAGCCCCGCCGCCAAACGGCTTAAATTGGGAATACGCAGAACCAGCCTCCGAAATCACACAATGGATTTCGGCGAAATTTAATTACGCACCGGGAACTGTACAATGCGCAGAGTCAAGGCTGCCGATCACAAATTCGGCATCGGACCGGCCGCTTTACCGGAAATTTCCGGCCGATAGTCAGGTTTTGGACGATGTATCCTTGGTTTTGCGCCTGGCGGCGGTGCCCGGCCGTTCGGACTTGACCATCGATTTGACCTGACACACATGCCCCCGCACCACGATGGCGCTGAACTTGTTGAACGACAGGTCCGGCTCCATCACGAAGCCGATGGTTTCCGAAAAGGGAAGATCGAGGCACTCGCCCATCAGTTTGGCGTGATACCACTGATGGCGCAGGCCTTCGATGTAGATAGCCTTGTCGCCGTCGGCAACCCAGTTCTGGATGCCGCCGAGGGCGGCAAAGGGAATGCGGGCCTCTTGAGCCGTACTCGCATGCGTTGTTGAACTTCTCGACTTGCTGGCACCGACGATCGCCGCACACGCCAACAGACCCGACACCAAACCCAATCGCACGAAATGTCTGACCATAACGTCCTCCGTTAGGGTTCCGCTTCGTCAAATAGCCGTTAAAAATTCGAAGCATATATAGATATGAGCCCGTTTTTTCGCGCCTGCCTGTCCTATGAATTAATTCTTTTTAATGAACGCCGGGCGGGCGGAATTTTTTCGGCCGTCCGACGAACAGCGGCCTATGTACGATCCCGTCTTTTTATGCAAACAATAGTTGCCACGGTCCGTTTGGGGTCGGACCGGCTATACCGTTACGTTGCAAGCGACCATGCAGGGGGATTCTCACTTGAGCGACACAACCATCAAGCCTGACGAGACGTCAGCCGCGCCGGAGCGGAAGTCCTCGACAGCGAGTGAGCCGTGGCCGTCACCGGGCCGCGCCTGGTACGCGATGTCCATTTTCATCCTGGCGCTGTTCGTCGACATGCTCGACCGGGGCATTCTCAATCTGCTCGTCCCCGACATTAAGCATGATCTGGGGCTTAGCGACACCGCGATCAGCCTGTTGCTCGGCTTGGCCTTCGTCCTGTTTTACGCCTTTCTGGGCCTGCCGATCGCCCGGCTCGTCGATTTCGAAAAGCCGCCGTCTGATCATGGGCTCCGGTATCGCGATCTGGAGCGTGATGACGGCGGCCTGCGGTCTGGCGCAGGGCTTCTGGTCGCTGTTCGCCTGCCGAGTTGGCGTCGGTGTCGGCGAGGCCTGTAACGGGCCCTCGACCTATTCCATGATGTCCGATCTGTTCCCGAAGGAGCGTCTCACGCGGGCCGCTTCGGTACTGCAGATCGGATTCGTGACGGGTACGGGACTCGCCTCGATCATCGGCGCCGCCGTGCTTGACTGGGTAGCAGGGTTCCCGGACATCCATATTCCCGGCATCGGCGTGATGCACAACTGGCAGCTTGTCTTCCTCGTCGTCGGCATTCCGGGCCTGCTGATCTCGCTGCTGCTCAGCACCGTTAAGGAACCGAAACGGCGCGGCCTGCTTCAGGCACCGGGGCAACCCGTCACCAAGATCCAGGTCATTCCGGTCAAGGACCTCATCGCATTTCTGCGCAAGAACTGGAAGTTCTACGGCCCAATGTATATCGGCCTCGCGGTCAACGGCTTGACGCTGGGCGCGACGGCTTGGGTCCCGACCTTCTTCCACCGCACTTACGGCATGACTATGGTCAATGTGGGCTATATTCTCGGTGCCGTGACCATAGGATCGTCGCTTCTCGGCCTCGTCGCCGGCACGAAGACGGCCGAATGGTTTCTGAAGCGCGGCTATCTCGATGCCAACCTGCGAATTGTCATATGGGCCGTCGTCCTGGCGACGCCAACCGCGGTGCTTTACCCGCTGATGCCGACCCCGGCGCTGGCTTTCGTCATTCTCGGCCTCAGCACTTTCTTCCGCTTCCTGAGCCCCGGCGCCCAGAACGCCGCGCTGCAGGTGGTGACACCGAACGAAATGCGCGGGCAGGTCACGGCGATCTTCCTGTTCATTTTCAACCTCTTCGGCTACGGCCTCGGCCCCACCTATATCGCTTTCATCACCGACCACGTGATCGGGGCCGAGAACAAGCTCAATTACGCGCTGTCGCTGGCCTATTTCATCGCCGGGCCGATTGCCGCCCTCATTTTGTGGCGCGCGATGAAGCCCTATGCCCGGATGTATAAGGAAGCCCTCGCGCGCGATTAATCGCCTAGCGGGTTCAAAAGACTATAGCGGCGGTGCGTGTCCGATGGAGGCGCACCGCCGCTTGTTTCAGACTGGGACACTTGTTCCGCGCAGTTTCACCGCTTTTTAAGAGCGGCAGGCGATCATTCGATCGACCTGATTACCGGCTTAACTTGCGGGAGACGATCGGATGCGCCTTAGACCGGCAGGGCTCCTCGCTCTTCTTGTCGCCGCCCTGCCCTTACGCGGGCATGCGGCGGAAAAAGCCTTCACCGTAACGTCGTTCGGCCATGGCCGGCCATTCTTCATGATCGCCGGCCTCGCCGCAGGCAAGGACCTGTGGGACGACGCGGCCCGCCGCTATGGTGTCCAGTTCCGGGTCTATCGCTTCACGCTGGCCGGTTTCGACGGGCTGAAGCCGGTTTCCGGTCCTTTCATCGACACCGAAGTCGCGGCCCTTGAGGCCTACGCCCGGCAGAACGATATCCGCAACGCGATCGTCATGGGCAACAGCGTTGCCGGAATCATCGCGCTGAAACTTGCGGCCCGGGTCCCCGACCGATTCACCACCGCCATCGTCGTCGACATTCTGCCGTTTCTCGGCGGCCCGAGTTTCGGTGCGAAGGATGCCGATCAGGCGGCGACCATCACCGATCGCTACAAGGCGCAGATGACGGCCATGCCGCCCGCAGACTTTCTGGCTCAACAGACATCGCAGATATCGCTCCTCACCGAAACGCCGGACAAGAAGGCCGTGATCGCCCGCTGGATCAAGAGTTCGGATGCGACCACCATCATCGAAGCAACCTGCGAGCTTTATGCTGGCGATTTCCGCCCCGTCCTGCCGCATGTTCGGGCCCGGACCCTGGTCATCTATCCGTGGGACCCCAAATCCAATCTTGCCGCCCAAACGCTCGATGCGTTTTACGTGACGCAGTACAACGGCCTGCCCCACAAAACACTCCGCCGGATAGACAACAGCCGGCATTATGTGATGTTCGATCAGCCCGGCGCCTTCTTCCGGGCGGTGGACGATTTCCTGTCGACTCCCGCCCGGGTCGACGCGAAGCGTTAGCTGAACGCCGGCTCATCGTCCTGTATGGACGTGCACCAAAAAGAGTTCGCACCACCCCCGGTCTGTGGTAAATCAGAGCCAAGGGGGACATGAAATCATGCAATATCGTACGATCGCGCGCGGCGTCGCAACCGCTCTTCTTTTTGCCTCGCTGGCAGCCTGCAGCCAGGATAAAACGTCCACCGCCATGGCGAACGGCCCGCATTGGGTCGGGACATGGGGGGCGAGTCCGATGGCACCGAGCGAGGGCGGGATCTTCGGCAAGACGCCGTCGATCGACAACGCGACTATCCGTCAGGTCGTCCATATTTCGGCTGGCGGCGATCAGGTGCGGATCCTCGTCTCCAACACCTTCGGCAAGAAGGATCTGAAGATCGGCGCGGCCCATGTCGCGGTCCAGGACGAGGACGCGCGCATCAAACCGGACACCGACCACGCCATTACGTTCTCCGGCGACCCGAGCTTTACCGTCCCGGCCGGCGCCGTGGCCCTGAGCGATCCGGTTCCGATGACGGTGGCGGCTTTTTCGAATCTGGCGATCAGCCTCTATTTCCCCGATCAGACCGGACCGGCGACGAACCACGGCGTCGGCCTGCAGACCGGCTATATCTCGGAACCCGGCGATCACACGAAGGATACCGATCTTTCGAACACGCAGCAGATTCAAAGCCGGCTTTTCCTCTCGGGCATCGAGGTCGCCGCCGCGCCCGCCACCAGGACCATCGTGGCGTTCGGCGATTCCATCACCGACGGCGCCGCATCGACGCCGAACAAAAATCACCGCTGGCCGGACTATCTGGCGGACCGGTTGGCGGATAGCACAAACAAGACTCCTTTTGCCGTGATCGACGAAGGCATTTCGGGCAACCGCGTTCTCCACGACGTCGCGGGGCCGAACGCCCTCGCCCGCTTCGAGCGCGACGTCTTGTCCTGGCCGAACGGCTCCTATGTGATCGTGCTCGAAGGTATCAACGACATCGGCTTTCCCGCGATCAAGAACGCGAATTTCGGCGACGCTATCAACACGGCGCCCGTGACCGCCGGCGAGATCATCGCAGGCTATCGCCAGATGATCGCACGGGCCCACGCCAGGGGACTGAAGATCATCGGCGCCACGCTGACGCCCTTCCAGGGCGCCACCTACTACTCCGACAACGGCGAGAAGATCCGGGAAGCCGTGAATAAATGGATTCGGGAAAGCGGCCATTTCGATGGCGTCATCGATTTCGACGCGGCAATGCGCGACCCGAACGACCCGACGAAGATGCGCGCGGACTACCAGTCAGGCGATTGGCTGCATCCGAAGGACGTCGGCTACGAAGCCATGGCGAAGTCGATCGATCTATCGCTGTTTAAATAGACGGGGCGGCGGGCAGGCGCACTCTAGTGCGTTTGCTCGATGGTCACGACATGATCGGGATAGGCTTCCCGATGGCCCTCGGCATCGCGTAAGGCGTCCGCCCTGTGGGCGCGCTTAGGGCCTTCCCAGCCGCGTACGATCCCATGCATGCGACTGCACACGGCCTGATAGTAGATCGGGCCCGAATCGTTCCCGCAGCCCGCCAGGCCGGTGGCCAGGAGCGTGAGCGAAAAGACGGAAAAAGATAGCGTCCTGAGCGTCGTCATGGAGCGCGTGGTCCCTCCAAAACCGGGCCTCCCTGCCTCGGTTACGATTAAAATTTAGGCTACTATTGTTAAGAAATGCTTTGGACCGAGACAGCCAATCACCGTTTTTTGCGATCCAAACCTGCCTAAAAGGCGTAGAGTCATGGTGCCAAGCCGTTGATCCGGGCTCGCATTGAGCGAATGTCGTCATAGTTTCGAACCATTTTACATTTAGCGTCGAAATCCGTTTTTGGCTGGTCATCAATCGCTCGAAAAGAGGTCTCCGATGAAAAAGCTCGCCATCGTCGTTGGATCGATCATCGTCCTGGTCATCGTGGCCGCGATCGTCATCCCCTTCTTCATCCCGATGGAGAAATACAAGGCGGAGATCTCCGCCCAGGTGGAAAACGCCACGGGACGCAAGCTGACCATATCGGGCCCCCTGTCGCTCTCGCTGTTTCCGAGCATCGCCGTCAATGCGGAAGGTGTCAGCTTCGCGAATGCGCCGGGCGCGAAATACGACACCATGGCGAGCCTCGATAAGCTGCATGTTTCGCTGAAACTGCTGCCGCTGCTGACCGGATCGATCGCCGTCGACGGCTTCGAGCTTGACCATCCCGTCATCCATCTCGAGAAGAACGCCCAGGGCAAGGCCAACTGGGAGTTTGGCACGGGCGCCGCCGCGCAGCCGCAAGCCAATGCGCCGGCGAGCTCTTCGGGTGGCGGCATGGGCTTTCTCAAGAATCTGAGCCTCGACAATGTCCAGTTGGTCGACGGCACCGTCACCTATGACGACGCGCAAGCCAACCAGCACCAGCAGGTCACCGGCGTCAACGCATCGGTCAAATTGCCGGCTTATACAGGGCCGCTGAATTTCGACGGCTCGCTCACCTGGAACGGCGAGAAGATCGGCCTCAACGCCGCCGTCGCCAATCTGAAGTCGCTGATGGATGGCGGAAACGAGATGGTCAACGCCAAGGTCGACAGTTCGAAGGTGACGTTCTCGTATGACGGCAAGACCAGGATCAGCCCGTCATTGGCGATGAACGGCACGGTGGATCTGAACGTTCCCTCGGTTCGCAAGCTCGCCGCCTGGGCGGGCTCGCCGCTGAACATGCCGGGCACAGGCCTCGGACCGCTGAAGATCGACGGTCAGCTCAAGGTCGCCGGTTCCACCTATTCTTTCGACAACGCCAATCTCTCGCTCGACGATCTGAAGGGCAAAGGCCAGGTCGCGGTGAATACCGGCGGACCGCGCGTCAAGGTGACCGGCAATCTGGACACGGCCGCTCTCGATCTCAATCCCTACATGCCCCCACCGACGACTTCCACCGAACGCTTCGAGTGGAGCACGGAACCGATGGATCTCAGCGGACTTAAGGCCGCGGATCTCGATCTGACCTTCCGGACCGACGCGCTCAAGGTCCGCCAGATCACCATCGGGCAAAGCCAGCTGGGGCTCAAGCTCACCAACGGGCTACTGACCGCCACACTGAGTAAGATGGCACTTTATGGCGGCAATGGCAGCGGATCGGTCGAAGTCGATGCGCGCAACGCGACGCCCTCTCTCAAGGCGAATTTCGATCTTGCGGGCGTCAAGGCCGAGCCTCTTCTCAAGGATGCCGCCGGCATCGACCGGCTGACCGGCACGTTCAAGACCGACTTCAATGTCGCCGCCAGCGGCAAGAGCCAGAAGGACATGGTCTCGACGCTCAACGGCAAGGGGGCTATGGATTTCCGCGACGGCACGATCCGCGGCGTCGATCTCGCGGCGATCGCCGCGACGATCGAGAAGATCAGCGGCGGGATTAAATCCGGCGGCGCCGACATGCTCTCCTCCCTCACCTCCGGCAATCTGCTCGGCTCGCTCAAAGCCGTCGGTACGATTTTCGGCGGCAAGGGCAATGTCAATCAGGAAACCAAGTTCACCAAACTCACCGCCACGTGGGACGCCAATCAGGGCAAGGTTCACAACGGCGACTTCCTGCTGGAAGGCCCGCGCGTGAGCGACCGCGCCGTCCTGAAGATGACCGGCAAGGGCGACGTGAACCTTCCGCCCCAGACGATCGATTACGAGGCGAATATCCGGTCCTTCGCCAATCAGACGTCGGGAACCGGCATCGGCGGCACGGTGCGGCTGACCGGCGACTTGCAGGACCCTTCGCCTTGCGTCGTGGTCGGTTCGCTGTGCATCGGAAAGAAGACGAAACCGGGTGACCTTCTGAAGTCGAAACTTCAGAACGCGATCACGGGCAATGGTTCCGGCGACAAATCGGGCGGGCTCGGAGGGCTGCTGGGCGGCATCAAGGGCAAGCTGAAAGGCAACTGACCGGCGTCAGGCGGCCCGATAAGCCTCCACCGCGCGCTCGAGTTGTTCGAGCGCGCGGTCGCGGTCCGCTGGAAAGTCTTCCTCCACCCACCAGTCCTCGACCTTGGTCAGGATCCGCCGGACGGCTTCGCCCTGGGGCACTTTGCGCTTCAGAACATCGTCGCCCTTCACCGGCAGGTTGGGACGAATCCAGGCGCGGGCGAAATCGACGATACGCCTGATCTCTGTCACATCAGGCCCGTCCTCGCGTGCGGCCGCGGCGAGAAACGTCAGATCGATAAAGCGCTCGCGGCCCAGCCGGTACAGCATTTGTCGCAGTGTCATTTCATCCGTCGCGGCCGACACGTCGGGTGCCGGCCGGACCATGTCGACAAGGCGTTTACGGTCGGCGTTGGACATGCGCAGCCGACGCGTCAGTTCATCCATCCCGGCGCTGTCGGTTTCCACCACCGCCGCCAGACGGCGCAAGGAATCGACCGACTGAAGCTCAGCCTCCAACCGCCCGAGCCGGGCGACGCGATCGACACCGGCTTGCACCGCTTCGCCCAGGACATCGCGCAGGATTCCCACATCGACCATCGTCTTGAGGATCCCATCGGGCTTGGGCGCGCCGAGCAGCGACAGGATCTCCGTCTGCAGCCGTTCTCCGGAAAGCTCCTTGATACGCCGCGCCTGGTTCCAGCACGCGGTCAGCCCGGCCTCATCCAGTTCGCCATGCCCGTACCAGGCGTTGAAGCGGAAAAAGCGGAGGATGCGCAGTGCATCTTCGTCGATCCGCTGATAGGGATCGCCGATGAAGCGCACCCGTCCCGCCTTCAGGTCCTCGACGCCGCCGACATAGTCGTAGACCGTCCCGTCGAGATCGGCATAGAGCGCGTTGATCGTGAAATCGCGCCGTTCGGCGTCGGCCTGCCAGTCCTCGGTAAACTCGACCGTGGCGCGCCGGCCATCGGTCTCGATATCGACGCGAAGCGTGGTGATTTCGTAATGGTGGGAATCCGTCACGGCCGTAATCGTGCCATGCTGCAGGCCCGTCGGCAGCGCCTTGATGCCCGCCGCCCGAAGCATCGCCATGACCGCCTTCGGCCGTTCCGGCGTGGCGATATCGATGTCCTTGATGGGCAGGTCGAGCAACGCGTCGCGCACACAGCCGCCGACGAAACGGGCGCCGTGCCCGCCCTTCGTGAGGGCGCTCACCACTTTCCGCGTATCGGGCTCGTCCATCCAGTGCTGGCCGGAGAGCGAAAGCGTGGTCACGGACGGATCGGCTTCCATGGAGGGTTCCTAGCGGACTTCGGACGGGACGACGCGGCCGTTCTCGTAGCGCGGCGGGTAATAGGTCTTGCCGGGATCCGATCCCTCCCCGCTCATCAGCGCGGTCGCCGTGATGCCGATGCCGCACAGGATCAGGCCCGCCACGATGAGCCAGGCGATCGGCGCGTCCTCCCAGGTTCCGCCGGAGGCTTCGAGCCGACGGTTCACGAATTTCGCCCAACCGAAATAGAGGATGAACGGCAGAAAGAACAGCAGGATGTCGAACACGAATCGAATCATGCGACACCCCGCATCGCTTCCGACAGATTGACGACCATGCCCGCCGTCGCGCCCCAAATGCGATGCCTGTCATAGGACAGCTGGAAATATTGCCGCGGCTTGCCCTGCCAGATGCGGGAATGCTTTTCCTGGTTCGCCGGATCGAGCAGGTGGGCGAGAGGCACTTCGAAAACTTCCGCCACTTCATTATCGTCGATGGCCAACGTGAAGCCGGGCGAAACAATCCCGACAACCGGCGTGATCACGAAGCGCGTCACGGTTTCATACGGGCTGAGCGCCCCGATCACATCGACGAAGGACCGGTCGAGCCCGATCTCTTCCTCGGTTTCTCGCAGCGCCGTGTCGACCGGACCGACATCGACGTCTTCCGCACCGCCGCCCGGAAAGCTGACCTGACCGGCATGGTTGGTCAGATGCTCGGTCCGCCGCGTGAACAGAACGGTCATTTCACCCGGATGGTCGATGATCGGGATGAGAACGGCCGCATTGCGAATCGGGCGCCCGGACGCAAAATCCGCGCGTGATTCCGGGTTCAGATCGAAATCGCTTCGCCGGGACGCGCCGGGAGGCGTAAAGCCGCGCGGCGGCGGCGCCAGTCTTTGTCGAATCGCAACACGCATATTCACACGATACTACCGTTGTTCAGGGCTGCTTCCACCGATATCGAGATCGTCGGCCTGGCCGATCGGGAAAAACTCTCCCCGGCTCCAGACACCATATAAATCAGAGCCGCCGCACGTTTCGACAACCCCGAGTTCGACCATTTGATAAAACACGGGCCGGTTGATCAAGGCCTCAAGCCGATCTCTCACAAGGACATAGGGCGACGGCTCGCCGCTCGCCGGATCGACAGAGACACGAATCGGGTGCTCGCGATCGGCGATCACAGCATCGTCCACATTTGTCCGGAATGTCAGAATCTGATCCCGCCCCGATCCGGTCGCCACCAACTCGACCGCCAGAAACGGCGCGTCATCGACATTGATTCCGAGCTTTTCGACCGGCGTCACGAGATAGTAGCGTCCGTCGTCGTCATGCCGCAATACGCGGGAGAACAGGCGGACCATCTGCTTTCGCCGGATCGGCGTGCCGAGATAGTACCACGTCCCGTCGCGGCCGATTTGCATATCGATGTCGCCGCAGAAGTCCGGATTCCATTGATGCACCGGCGGCAATTTGTCTCGCGGGATACCGGCCAGCAGGCCGTTCAGCGCTTCGATTCCCTCCAGCGCCGCGCCGCTGGCGGATATCACGTCTTTTTGATCCTTTTTCTTTGGGATTCTCGCGTTTCTCTCCGCCACTCTGGCCCCGGACACGTCGGTGCCCGCCCTTGTTATTGTAAAGGAACCCTCTACAGTTACCGTGTGTTTTCCTAACGAGTATACGCTACGCCATGCGCTCAGCCAGTGAAGTCGACATGATCGAAAGCCTGCCAGAGACCGACGGGAGCGACGCGATCGCGGATCTCGAAGCGACCGCAGCCCTGATGGGCGACGTCCGGGCGGAGATTTCGAAAGTCATCTTCGGCCAAAAGACGGTAATCGATCTCTCCCTGACCACCCTTCTCGCGGGGGGGCATGCCTTGCTTGTCGGTGTTCCGGGGCTGGCGAAGACCCGCTTGGCCGAAACGCTCGGCGCGGTGCTCGGGCTGGACGAAAAGCGGGTTCAGTTCACGCCGGATCTCATGCCGTCCGATATTCTGGGTTCCGAGGTATTGGAGCAGAGCGATACCGGCGAACGCGCCTTCCGCTTCATCAAGGGGCCGGTTTTCAGCCAACTGCTGATGGCGGACGAGATCAACCGGGCGAGCCCGCGCACACAGTCCGCGCTGCTGCAAAGCATGCAGGAAAAGCAGGTTTCGATCGCCGGCACGCGCCACGATCTGCCGAAACCGTTCCATGTGCTCGCGACCCAGAACCCGCTTGAGCAGGAAGGGACTTATCCGCTGCCGGAAGCCCAGCTTGACCGGTTCCTGATGCAGATCGACGTCGAATATCCCGACGAACAGGCCGAGCGCGACATGCTGATCTCGACGACCGGGCCGGTTCAGGAACAGGCTCGGGCGGTCCTTTCCGCCACGCAGCTCATGCGCGCCCAGGCGCTGGTCCGGCAGATCCCCACCGGCGAACAGGTGGTCGATACGATTCTGGAGATCGTGCGCTCGGCGCGGCCGACAGACGATGCGGATGACTATGTCCGCCGCCATGTCGCCTGGGGGCCGGGTCCGCGCGCGTCGCAGGCGCTCCTTCTGGGCGTTCGCGCCCGGGCGCTGCTCGAAGGACGGCTCGCACCGTCGGTCGACGACGTGATTGCGCTCGCGCCGCCGATCCTCCGTCATCGCATGGCGCTGACCTTCACCGCTCGCGCCGACGGCCTGACCATCGACGGCGTGGTCGGAGATCTGTTGCGCAAGCTGTAGAGCACGATGCCCCGCATTTTCGCGTCCGAACGCAAGGATGTTCTCTCCGCCCGGCGCGGTTCGGAAGATCTCGCGAGCCGGTTTCCCGCCCTGACTCTCGAGGCCGACAAGGTCGCGCGCACTGTCGCACAAGGGATTCATGGGCGGCGTAAGGTGGGTAGCGGCTATGCCTTCTGGCAATTCCGGCCCTATCAGGCGGGCGACGCCGTGCGCGACATCGATTGGCGGCGCTCGGCCAAATCCGACAAATTCTTCGTGCGCGAGACCGAGTGGGATGCGGCCGCGACGATCTGGCTCTGGGCCGACCTGTCCCCGTCGATGGATTATCGCTCGAAAGCCGCGAGCGTCACCAAGCTCGAGCGCACGATCGTGCTGACCCTGGCGCTCGCCATGCTGCTGGCCCGCGCCGGCGAGAAAGTCGGGCTGCTCGGAACCGGCGCCCGGCCGCTCGGCGGCCCGGCCGCGTCGGACAGGATGACCGAGCTCCTGCTCGATCAATATGACCGCACCGCAAAGGAAGCTGAAGAAACCGATACGCCTTATGCCGGAAGCGTTCCGCCGAGAGATGCGATCCCGGCCCACGCCCGGCTTGTCTGGATCGGCGACTTTCTGGCTCCCGACGGCACGGTCGAGAACGCGATGGAGTACTACGCGGCCAATCAGGTGCGCGGTCACATGGTCCAGATCCTGGATCCGAGCGAAGAAGATTTCCCGTTCAAGGGCCGCGTCGAATTTCAGGGCATGGAGCACGACGGGCAGCGCATTGTCGGCAAGGCGGAGTCCCTGCGCGAGGGCTATCTCGATGCGCTGAGCGCGCTGCGCGACAATCTTTCACTCACCGCGCGCCGTCTCGCCTGGACGTTCTCCTGGCACCGCACCGACCATTCCCCGCATCTGGCGCTGCGCGCCCTGTACGAGGTCATGGCCGGGGACGTGGCGTAGGAAGCCCGATCCATGCTCAATCTCGGCTCACTCATTTTCGCCAATCCGTGGATCCTGACCGCGTTCGTCGCCTTGCCTGCGATCTGGTGGCTGCTGCGCGTCTTTCCACCATCGCCCGAGCGGATCAGATCGCCCACCATCCGGCTGATCCTCGGCCTCGCCGAGAAGGAACCGGAAGCCTCCAGCACGCCGTGGTGGCTTATCCTGTTGCGGCTGTTCGTCGTCTCTCTGATCATCGTCGGCCTGGCTCGGCCGATCCTCAATCCCAATCAGAATCTCACGAATAAAGGCCCTTTGATGCTGGTCGTCGATAACGGCTGGGCCGGAGCGCAGCATTGGGACCGCAAGCTCGCCATCGCGAGCAACCTGATCGATCAGGCCGCGCGCGAGAGCCGGTCAGTGACGATTATCGATACAGCGGCCCGTCGGACCGGCGCACCCGAACCGGCGGCGCCGACGGAAATGACGCCAAAGGACGCCCGCGCCAAGCTCGACGCCATGAAGCCGAAGCCCTGGACGGTCGATCGCATGGCGGCCCTCAAGCGGCTGAAAGGCATCAAGACCAGCGAACGTTTCCATATCGCCTGGATCAGTGACGGGCTGGACAATGGACACGCCGACGTCTTCGCGGAGGGCTTGCAGCAATACGGCACGGTGGAACTCTTTCGGGACAAGCCGGAGGATCTGCCGACCGTTCTCACCGAGGTTGCCAGCGCCACCGACGGCTTCGATATCAAACTCGCCCGCGTGCCAAGTTCCGTGCCGCTCTACCGTTGGGTGCAGGTCCTCGATGCCAAAGGCCGGCTTCTGGGCCGAGTGAACGTGACCACAGGCAAGATGACCGGCGGCGCTGACGTCCACCTCAAACTACCGGTCGAATTGCGCAATCGGGCCGTGCGCGTCGAGATTGCCGGAACCGGCACGGCGGCCGGCGTCGCGCTGCTGGACGATCGCGCGTATCGCCGCAAGGTCGGACTGGTCGCCGGCGACGGTTCGTCGAGCGCCCAGCCCCTGTTGACCGACACGCATTATATCGAGAGCGCCGTCAAACCCTTCGCCGATCTCCAGACCGGGACGCTCAAGCAGGTCCTCGATTCCGACGCCGATATCATCATCATGACGGATACCGATGTCGTTCCGCCGGATCAGGTAAAGAAGGTCGAGGATTGGATGGAGCGCGGCGGCATGCTCATTCAGTTCGCCGGGCCGCATCTGGCAAATCAAGGCAACGACCTGCTGCCCGTCACTCTGCGCGACGGCGCGCGGGCGCTTGGCGGCGCCATGACCTGGTCATCGCCGGCCAAGCTCGCGCCCTTCGACCGGTCCAGCCCGTTTTACGGCATCGATATCCCCGACGATGTCGCTATCCGCGAACAGGTCCTCGCCGAGCCGAACGCCGAACTCGCCGACAGGACATGGGCCAAGCTGGCGGACGGCACACCGCTGATCACGGCAAAGCCGGTCGGACCGGGCTGGACGATCCTGGTGCATACGACAGCCAATCCCGACTGGTCCAACCTGCCGCTGTCCGGTCTCTTCCTCGATATGATGCAACGGATGATCGGGATGGCGAACGGCGTGACCAGGGCGGCGCCCAAACAGGCGAGCGAAGTGCCCCGCAATGTCACGCCGGGGTCGGACAAACAGATGCTGCGGCCCGTGAACGGCCTCAACGGTTTCGGGCAACTTGGCTCGCCTCTCGCCGGCGCGCAGCCAATCGCGGCCAGCGCCTTGCGCACGACGGAGGCCGGACCGGATCATCCGCCGGGCTATTATGAGGCGCCGGGTCTGCACCGCGCGCTCAATCTCGCCTCTCAGGCCGGACCGATCGATCCCAGCTACGCCATGCAGCAGATCTCCAACCTTCCCGGCGGCGTCATTTTGAGCCGGTATGACGCAGGCCACGAAACCGACCTGCGCGCGCCGCTTTTGACGGCCGCCGCGCTTCTCGCCGCCTTCGATCTGCTGATTGCGCTGTTCCTCGGCGGGCGGCTGACGAGCTTGGCGCGCGTTGTCATTGTCGCGGGGCTTGGCGGAACGCTGGTTTTCGGCGGACAGGCCCATGCGGCGCAGCAAGGCAGCAAAGACTTCACGGCCGAGCGCGCGGCGCTCTCGCTTCATCTCGCCTATGTCCGAACCGGCGATCCGAGCGTCGACAATGTCAGCCGCGCCGGACTTCAGGGCCTGTCGAACGTCCTGAGCATCCGCACGAGCGTTCACCCCGATGCGCCCATCGGCGTGTCGCTATCGCAGGACGAACTGGCTTTCTTCCCGCTGCTCTATTGGCCGGTAACGGCGGATGAGCGTCTGCCGAGCAAAACGGCGCTCGCCAATGTCCGCACCTATCTCAAGAATGGAGGCACGATCCTGTTCGACACGCGGGATGGCGATGGCTCTCCGGGCCAATCGGCGGAATCGATCGCGCCGCCCGCGACCATGGCGCTGCGCAAGATTCTCGCCGCGCTGGGCCACAGCCGACTTCAGCCGCCCGGCCAGGATCACGTCATCACGCACTCGTTCTATCTTATCCGCTGGTTCCCCGGCCGCTATGCCGACGGGCAGATCTGGCTCGATCCAACGCCGAGCAATGTCCGCGACGGCGTCTCCAGCGTGATCGCCGGCGGCAACGACTGGGCCGCTGCCTGGGCGACCAATGCCCAAGGCACGCCGACAGGCGCCATCGCCGATGGCAGCGAGCGTCAGCGCGAGATGGCCTATCGGTTCGGCGTCAATCTGGTGATGTATGTCCTCACCGGGAACTACAAATCGGATCAGGTGCATATCCCGATCCTGCTCGAGCGGCTCG
The DNA here is from genome assembly GCA_963821875.1 of uncultured Alphaproteobacteria bacterium. Lineage (GTDB taxonomy): Bacteria > Pseudomonadota > Alphaproteobacteria > CAVTAV01 > CAVTAV01 > CAVTAV01. The sequence goes on along the minus strand of CAWGFE010000002.1, from coordinate 1,534,139 downwards.
GCCGCCGGCGGTTCCAATGAGCCGTATGGGAACGCGCCGTGAGTGAACAAAGCGCCCTCGCCTTCGGCTTTGCCCCGCTGATCCCCTCTTATCTTCTGTGGGGACTTGCGGTGGCGCTCGCCCTGGTCGCGGGATTCGCCGTCTATCGACGCGCGCCCGGCGCGATATGGCGGGCTCTCGCTTTTCTGATGATCCTCATTGCCCTCGCCAATCCGACATCGGTCAGGGAGGATCGCCAGACGCGTCCCGACAAGCTTCTGGTCGTCCAGGACGACTCCGCAAGCCAGAAGATCGGCAACCGGGAGAACGTCACCGACGAGGCCATGACCAAGCTACGCGACGGCCTCAAGGATGAGAAAAACCTCGATGTCGAGACGGTCAAGGTGTCGGACACCCGGACGAACACCGACGGGACCGCGCTCTACACGACAATCAAGGACGGCCTCGCGCACATAGAAGCTGACCAGTTGGCAGGCGTGATCGTGCTGTCCGACGGCGAGGTTCATGACACGCCGTCGAATGTCGTCCGATGGGCCAAGGACGCCGACCTCAACGCGCCCGTCCATGTGCTGCTGACCGGCAAGCACAAGGAAGGCGACCGGCGGATCGTGCTCGAAGAGGCGCCGACATACGGGATCGTCGGCACCCCGCTTCGCATTCGCTACAAGGTCGAGGATACCGCCTCGAGCCAGGCCGGCGGCACCGCCCGTGTAACGCTCTCCGAGAACGGCAAAGCGATATCGAGAAGCACCGTGCCGATCGGCCAGACGGAAACAACCACGATCACGCTGAAACGGCCCGGCAAGACGGCGGTCACGATCGATGTCGATCCAGGGCCTCAGGAGTTGTCCCTTCGCAACAACCGCGCGGGCCTTGTGATGACCGGCGTGCGCGACAGGCTGCGGGTCCTTCTGATCTCGGGCGTACCGCATCAGGGCGAACGGGTCTGGCGTAATCTTCTGAAATCGGACCCGGCGGTGGATCTCATCCACTTCACCATTCTGCGCACGCCCGACAGCCGGGATTTCACGCCGATCAACGAACTCGCTTTGATCGCGTTTCCCACGCGGGAGCTTTTCGAGGAGCGTCTCAACGATTTCGATCTGGTGATCTTCGACCAGTATCACCAGCAAGGCCTGCTGCCGCCGCAATATCTCGCCAATATCTCGCAATATGTGCTGAATGGCGGCGCGCTTCTGGTCGCCGTCGGACCGAATTACGCGACGCCATCGAGCCTTTACAACTCCGCGCTGTCGCAGGTCCTGCCCGCCGCACCGACCGGATCCGTGGACAAGGGCGGCTTCCGCCCGGTCGTCACCGATCTCGGCAAACGCCATCCGGTCACCGCCCCGCTCAGCAACGAGGAAGCCGATCCCACGGCGGAAACGCCCGAGAAATGGGGCCGATGGTTCGAGGTCGTGGGGGCGAATATCCGCAAGGGCGACGTGCTGATGACGAGCCAGAAAAACGAGCCCCTGCTCGTGCTCGACCGGGTCGGCCAAGGCCGGGTGGCGCAACTGCTCTCGAATCAGATCTGGCTCTGGGCGCGTGGCTATGAGGGCGGCGGACCACACGCCGAATTACTGCGCCGCCTCGCGCACTGGCTGATGAAGGAGCCGGAACTCGAGGAAGAATCGCTGAAGGCCGAGGACAAGTCGGGCGACCTTTCGATCTCGCGCGTCAGCCTCGGCAAACTGCCGAAATCCGTCGACGTCACCACGCCCGCCGGCAAAAAAGAGAGGTTGCCGCTCAGGGAAACCTCGCCGGGTCATGCAAGCGCGGACCTGCCGAACGCCGAACCCGGGCTCTACAGCGTGACCGACGGCAAACTGACGACAATGGGCGCGGTCGGCTCGCCCAATCCAAAGGAATTCTCGGATCTGGTCACGACGGACAAGCAGCTCGGCCCCCTTGCGAAGGCGACGGGAGGTGGCGTCTTCTGGCTCGGCGACGAAGCGTTTCCAGGTATTCGCCGTGTCGATCCCGGACGCACGGCGACAGGGCGCGGCTGGATTGGACTTGTCGCCAACAACGCCTACAACGTCTCGCGACTCGAAACGCAGTCGCTGTTGTCACCCTGGGTTCTGCTGACGCTGGCGGTCGGTCTGCTCGCGATGGCGTGGTATCGCGAGGGCCACTAGGCCGGCCCAAGCCAATCACGCTATTGAGCGTCGATGAGACCTCCGTGTCTCGGCCATCTTGGGCAGGGCGGCGACTTTCCTGGCCTTGTGACCCCAGGCGCGGCCGATCGGCCCGGATACGCCGGTGAGCGCGCCGGGCTCCAGTTCCAGCGCCAGAAGCCGTTCCGGATCGACCGGCCCGGGCATTCTGAGCCCGACCGCCGGGGCCCGCGAAAAACCGACCCGGTTGTAATAATCGAGATCCCCGACAAGAACGACGATCTGCGCGCCCAGCCCCTTGGCGGCGGCAAGACCCGTCCGCATCAGGCCCATACCGATGCCCTGCCCCTTCAAGGCAGGATCGACGGCGATCGGTCCAAGCATCAGGGCCGGGATCCGGCGGGCCGGTTTGGCGTCGGTCTTGATGATGATCGGCCAGAACCGGATCGTGCCGACCAGCACGCCGTCCTTCTTGGCGACGAAGGAGAGTTCGCCGACCGGCCCGACGCCCTCGCGCAGCCGATAGGCCGTCTTTTTCATCCGGTCGGGACCGAAGGCGACGTCCAGCAGAGCGTCGACGGCGGGGGCATCTTCGGGGGTTTGGGGGACGATCTCGAACATAACAACCTCATGAACTGGCGAACCGATGGCAGACAACAGGCAACAACTTCCGCCCGGGCCGGGCAGGCTTTGCCTCTATTGTCGTCGGTTGCGCCTCTCAAACATGGGTCGTCGTCTATTCCTCTGCGCCGTTACGGCGTGAAAAGGCATATATGCCTCACAACGGTTTTCGCGTGTATCACGCGGCCTGCATCGCTGCAATATGTATTCCGTAACAGGTAAAACAAACGTCACCAGTTGATTTGCCCCCGCAAACCCAGGATATCGACGACGTTGTTGCCGGTCGGGGTTCTGAAATTCGGTGCGTTGGCTATATCGATGACGCCCAGATTCACCATGAACTTGACATACTCGATCGGATGCCAGTTCACGCCGATCAGATAGGCCGTCTGGCGTCCGCCAAAAATGCCGGCTCGCCTCGATTGCAGATCCAGATGGTCGATTCGAAAGACGATCTGGACCGCGCCAAAACCGCCCGCTCCGATCGGGTTGTCGGGTCTGACATAGGACCACTGCCTGACCCGGTAAGGGCGCGACTCACCTGTAATGAAATAGCCGATCTCGACATAGCCGCCTTTGAAGTGGGGATCGGACATACCGGCAACGCGGGAGTCGACCGTCAACAACGCCGCTTCCGCCGACGCATTGAACGGTCCGTAGAGCCCGGCGAATTCCACGCCGACGACCCGGTCACCGGTCGCCGCAATAGGCCCGGTTTCGACAAGGTGCCGATCGATGGCGTGGAGGTCGGGACGCTGGCCATAACTGACGGCCGGACCTGACGGGGTATTGTGACCGCGTTCTCTCCGGCGGCTCATGCCATAAATACCAAGATGCACCATGCGCGTTTTCTCGGCGACCGGCAGATACACCACGCGGGCGCCGAGAACGTAGCGGTCGCGGTCGCCCCGTTCCTGCGCGACGTTATCGCTCTGGATCGCCGCTTCAAGAGAGACGTCGGACGTTTCATAGCCGAGGCCAACGCCGAGCCGGCGGCGAAAATCCCAGGCATCGGTGAAGGCGGCCCGTTCCATCATATTGATATTGGTGCCGCCCGTTTCCTCCTCCATCGACACCGCCTCCCTCAATTGACCGAGCGTCAATCGAAGACCCGCCTGCCTGAACTGAACGAAGGTGGTCGAGAGCTTGTTTTTCCCGGCGACATGGACGAAACCCGCCCGGAATCGGAGCCAGTCACGCATTTCGCCCTGAGCGCTAAGAATGATACTGCGAAGCTCGGACCGGTGGTCGGTCCCGAAGCGCGTACCCGCTGGTGTCCCGTCGCTCGTCGCGGCATCCGAGTCGCTTGCCCAAGCCGTGTCGACCTGCACCCTGCCCTTGAGACGAAGCAACCATCGCCCGTCAACGTCGCGAATCTCTAAAGCCGAGGGCCCGCGCCGATCCGGGCGCGCGGCGGAGTCAGCCGCGGATTCGGGTGCCGGCTGAGCGGCGGCGACTCCAATAGGCATCCCGACAATGAGCAGCGCGACCATGGCCGTCAGACGCACGGCCGCGCTCGATTTTCTAAAGCTTAGCCCCCTCATCGGCGCCCCCAAAACACGCCTACGCCAACCCCTTGCGTCGCCACTTTATGTCGCGTTTCAAGCCCGCGCGCCAGAACTCGGGAGACTTTGCGCAGGGAATTTGCATTTCACATATCTATCACAAAACTGCCATCTAACATTCACCACCCATCCATACCTTTCGCCCGTCCTCCCAGAGGGGAACCCGTCAGCGATGTTGCCGATGTGCCTACCGCCCATCGGCGCGGCTTGAGATTTGTGTTCGCCGGCGGAAGAGGGTGAACGCCAAAAAAGTGCCAAACGGAGCGCACAAGGTGAAAGGAACTACCGAAATGACGAAGAGAATTCTGAGCATCGCCGCCATGACGGCGATTGCGACGGCGGGCATCGGGATGAGTGCCGCGCATGCCGAGAGCAGCACGAAAATCAGTGGACGTATCTACGCCGACCTCAGCAGCATCAGCGAGAAGGTCGACGGCGTAAAGACCAGCAAGGATGGCTTCGGCTTCGACGTGAAGCGGTTCTATCTGGGCGTCGATCACGGCTTCGACGACATCTTCCACGTCGCCGTGACGACCGATTTCACGTATAGCAGCGCCACCGGCCTGACCGACGTCTACATCAAGAAGGCATATGGCGAAGCCCGGATCAGCAAGGCCCTGGACGTCCGGCTCGGCTCGACCGACCTGCCCTGGATTCCCTTCGTGGAAGGTCTGTACGGTTATCGCTATGTCGAAAACGTTCTGACCGACCGCATGAAGTTCGGCACCTCGGCCGACTGGGGTCTCCACGTCAAAGGTCAGGTCGGCATGCTGAGCTATGCCGGCGCGATCGTGAACGGCGGCGGCTACAAGCATCTGCAGCGCTCCAAGGGCGTCGACTTCGAAGGCCGCGTCAGCATCGAGCCGATCAAGGGTCTGGTCGCCGGTATTGGCGGCTACACCGGCAAGCTGAACAACGACATTACCGGAACGCCGACCTATCACACCGCGACCCGCCTCGATGCGGTCATCGACTACAAGACCGATTTCTTCAATGTCGGCGGCGAGTATTTCCAGGCCAAGAACTGGAAGCAGATCACGACTGTTCTGACCGATAGCGCGGATGGCTTCTCGATCTGGGGCGCGGTCCATCCGACCAAGCAGATTGCGGTTTTCGGCCGGTACGACCACACCAAACCGAGCAAGAAGCTGCAGCCGACCCTGAAGAATGATTACTTCAACGTCGGTGTCGAATACACCTTCACCAAGACGGTGAATGTCGCCCTTGTCTACAAAAACGAGCAGAACAAGAACGGCAGCTGGAAGACGAGCAACCTCTCCGGCGGCAGCACGCTCAAAGACAAGTTCGACGAAATCGGCATCTGGACGCAGTTCAAGTTCTAAGCCTCTCGACAAACAACGATCCACTTTCCCCAATTTGGATCACTGTGCGGGGCCGGATTTATCCGGCCCCGTTTTTTGTCGGGATGAGCAGCGACACGGCGAACAGGCCCTTGCATCGCCGGAGAATTCCCTTAGTTAGGACCTATAGGATCCAAACGGGAGCGTGACGGCATGGGATATCTGCTCGACGGGAAATGGACCGAAGGCTGGTTCGATACGAAATCCACCGGCGGCGCTTTCGTCAGGCCCGAATCGGTTTTCCGCGATGCGATCAGCGCCGATAGCGCGGCGAAATTCCCGGCCGAATCCGGGCGATACCACCTGTATGTTTCATGGTCCTGCCCGTGGGCCCATCGCACGCTGATCACCCGCAAGCTGAAGAATCTCGAAGACGCGATTTCGATCTCGGTGGTGGACAACCACATGGGGTCGGAAGGCTGGTTCTTCTCGGATGCGCCGGGCACGATTCCCGACACGCTCTACGGCTTCGAATATCTCCATCAGGTCTATACCAGGGCCGATTCTCATTATACCGGCCGGGTGACCGTCCCGACGCTCTGGGACAAGAAGAAAGAGACGATCGTCAATAACGAGTCGGCCGAGATCATCCGCATGTTCAACACCGCCTTCGATCATCTCGGCGGCGGCATCGGCAATCCCAATCTGGACCTTTATCCCGAGGCGCTCCGCGAAGAGATCGACGCGATCAACGCGCAGGTTTACGACGCCATCAACAATGGCGTGTACAAGACCGGCTTCGCGACCTCGCAGGAGGCGTACGAGGAAGCCTTCGACGCGCTGTTCGCCGGGCTGGACGAGGTCGAGGAACGGCTCGGCCGGCACCGTTATCTGGTCGACAACAAGTTGACAGAGGCGGATGTCCGGCTGTTCACCACGCTGGTGCGATTCGACGCCGTCTATGTCGGCCACTTCAAATGCAATCTGCGGCGAATAGAGGATTACCCGAATCTCTCGAACTATCTCCGCGATCTCTATCAGACGCCAGGTGTCGGCGAGACCGTGAATATGGAGCACATCAAGCGCCATTATTACGGTAGCCATCCGACGATCAATCCGACCGGCATCGTTCCCAAGGGCCCCCTTTTGGACTTCGCCCGCCCTCATGACCGGGCCCGCTTCGCAAGCTGGGCGGCCGAATAGACCGCCGACTTTGCCCCTTGGCCTGATCGCGGAGGTCGGCGTACGATGGGTTCGCCATCGAAGGGAGGGGCGATGTCCGAACCATGCATCATCACGGTCGCGATAACCGGCTCGGTGCCGCGCAAGGAGAATAATCCGGCGGTTCCGATCACTGTTTCCGAGCAGGTCGAATCAACTCATGAGGCCTTCGAGGCCGGCGCGAGCCTCGTGCATGTCCATGTCCGCATGGATGACGGAACGCCCACATCCGATCCGGACCGGTTCGCCGCCTTCAAGGAAGGTCTGCGCAAGCATTGCCCGGATATGATCATCCAGTTCTCTACCGGCGGACGCTCAGGCAAGGGCTCGGAGCGCGGCGGCATGCTGCATCACCGGCCGGACATGGCCTCGCTGTCCACCGGCTCGGTCAATTTCCCGACCCGCGTCTACGAAAACCCGCCGGACCTGATTCAGGACCTCGGCAAAAAGATGCTGGAATATGGCATCAAGCCGGAGATCGAGGTGTTCGATCTGGCAATGCTCTACAACGCCTCGAATTATGCTGAAGCGGGCCTCCTGAGGCGTCCGCTGCATGTCCAATTCGTGCTCGGCGTGAAAAACGCCCTGCCCGCCCATCGCGACATCCTCGAATTCGAGGTCGCCAAGCTGAAGGAACTCGAGCCTGACGCGACTTGGGTGGCCGCCGGCATCGGCAAGAGCCAGCTCGACGTCAATCGTTGGAGCCTGGAGCTGGGCGGGCACTGCCGCACGGGGCTCGAGGACAATATCCGCTGGAACAAAAACCGGCTCGCGGCCTCGAATGCCGAACTCGTGACGCGAGTCAGCGAACTCTGCGGCGAATACGGCCGGAAGGCGGCCACGGCCAGTGAGGCCCGCGCGCTTTTGAATCTGGGAGAGGCGGCTTAGCGGCTAACGCTCTACAGGTGCTCGATTGGGGAACCGGTTCGCATAGAGTTCGGGCCGGAAATTCGGGAGGAGGAAAATGGCTAGCGTTACAGAATTCGGATCGCTCAAGGATTATAACCCGGGCGGCGTGCAGGTGATCGACGACGATCCGCGCAATTACGTCTTTTCAAACATCTTCGATGTGGCGAACCGGTCGGAGCCTTATGAACGCGTCGCGGTGGGCAAGAATTTCGAATATCTCATCGAATGCGCGAGAGCGGAGGGGACGTCCGACTGGTATGCCTGCGCACATGACGAATTCGCCGTCTGCATGGACGGCTCGATCAAGGTCGAACTCGTGAAGCTCGACGATCCCGACAGCGTCGTCGACCCGGCGTCGAGTGGCGGGCACAAGCTGAGCGGCGAGCCCGAGGGCAAACCGATGGGCTGGTCGAAGATCGGGCGCGGGCATATGGCGCTGTTGCCCGTCGGCGCGGCCTACCGCTTCGTTGCCGACGCTCCGGCCTGCATGATCATCCAGACGATCCAGGGGCCGGAAACGGTCGAGAAATGGGCAGAGATCTGCCAAACCGAACTCCATATAGACGGGAAAGGAACAGAGTGATGGACACCAAGACTCTCGCTTCCGATTTTCAGGTAAAGCCGGCCGATAACGAAACTGGCTACCGCGCGTTTCAGGCCGGTTCTTTCAACTTCAGCCGGGACGGGTATTTCGCCTATATCGACCATCCGAACGGCCGCCACATCATGTCGATCGATGCCTTTCTCCGGGCCTTGATGCGCGACGTGGCCTGGGGCTTCTTCTATGGCACGGTGAATTTCGACTCGGTCTTCGGCACGACCAACTATTACGGCGAAGTCGAGATGTTCGCCGGGCTGTACAACGACGCCTATACCGAGGCCGGGCGCGACTATGTCGAGCGGTTCAACTCCGAGGATCTGATGAAGATCTTCCGCGAGATGATTTCGGACTGGACGGTCGACGGATACGACCCCTTTGCGGCCCCGATGGAAACCGGCAGCGCCTGGGGCCCGAAGGCCGGCGACAATGACGATGCGGTCGGGCGCCAGCGCGTGACCGCCAGACGCATGGTGGGCCTGCCGGGTGACACACCGGTCCGTACCGACGAGAGCGGCTATCCTGTCAATCGCATGTTTGCCGATGTCGACCAGGGCGAGCCCGAAGTGCATGCCGAACCGGGTTTTGAGGGTGAAGTCTCCGCCTTCAACCTGTTCGCCTATCTGTCGCGCTCGGACGTGACCTGGAATCCCTCGGTCAGCTCGGTCGTGAAGGCTTCTTTGTTCTGCCCGACTTCGGAGGAATACATCCTGCCGATCGAGCACGGGAACGACCGTTGCGAATGGTTCCTGCAGATGTCCGACGAGATCACCTGGCAGATCAAGGACGGCAAAACTGGCAAGCCTCGTGCGCAAGTGATCTGCCGGCCGGGCGATATATGCTGTATGCCCGCCGATATCAGGCATCAGGGCTATTCACCGAAGCGCTCCATGCTTCTCGTCTGGGAGAACGCCTCGCCGGAAATCCCGGATCTGATCCGCGAAGGAAAGGCGCCGGTCGTCTCCGTTAAAGTCTAGCTGCGCGCGTCTTGGATCGTTTCACCTATACCGGACTTCCCGCGCGGGTCCTGTTCGGCGCGGGGACGCTGACCTCCGTCGCCGATGAAGTACGCGGCCTCGACGGCGGGCGGGCTCTCGTTCTGTCGACGCCGGGGCACAAGCAAAAGGCCGAAGAGGTTCTTGGGCTTCTTGGCGATCTTGGTGCAGGCATCTTCGCCGAAGCGGCCATGCATACGCCGGTCGAGGTCACCGACCGGGCTCTCGACGTCGTGCTGGACCGGCAGGCCGATTGTCTCGTCGCGATCGGCGGCGGGTCCACCGTAGGCCTGTCCAAGGCCATCGCCTATCGCACCGATCTTCCGCAGATCGCCATTCCGACCACCTATGCGGGTTCCGAGATGACCCGCATTCTGGGCCAGACCGAGGGCGGCAGGAAGACCACCGTGGTCACGCCTACGGTCTTGCCGGAGGTCGCGATCTATGACGTGGAACTGACTTATTCCCTGCCGCCCCATATCGCCGCGACCAGCGGGATGAATGCGATTGCCCATGCCGTCGAGGGGCTTTACGCGAAGGACCGCAACCCGGTCATGTCGCTCGTGGCGGAAGAGGCTATCAGCATCATGGGCGAGGCCCTGCCCCGTGTCGTCGCGGCGCCCGACGACACGGAAGCACGCGCCCAGGCGTTCTATGGCGCCTGGCTTTGCTCGATGGTGCTCGGCTCGGTCGGAACCGCGCTGCATCACAAGCTCTGCCATACGCTCGGCGGGGCCTTCGGACTGCCTCATGCCGAAACGCATACGGTCGTTCTGCCGCAGGCGGCCAGTTTCAATGCCGAGGCGGCGCGGGACGAGATGAGCCGGGCCGCGCGGCTTTTGGGCGCGAAGGGCATCGGGCAAGGTCTCTACGATCTTGCCAAGAGGATGAACGCCCCAACCTCGCTCAAAGAACTCGACATGCCGGAAGACGGACTGGACCGGGCGGCCGACCTGGCGACGCAAAACCCCTACTGGAACCCGCGTTCCTTCACGCGGGAAGACATCCGGGAACTGCTGGATGACGCCTGGCACGGCCGCCGCCCGGCGAACTAACCTCCACCGTCATTCCCGCTTTTGCGGGAATGACGTGAAATGGATGTCGGAATTACCGTGCAGCGAAGCGGCGGCGGAGCGGCAGGGGATCGTCCACGGCCGGCTGATAGGTGACGGAGAAATCCTTCAAGGATTTCAACGCGTCCTGGATATCCCGGTCGGCCCGGGGTTCGAAGGCATTGAAGCCGACGCGATGCAGATAGAACATCTGATCCTTTAGCACGTCGCCGACGGCGCGAAGCTCGCCTTTATAGCCATAACGGTCGCGCAGGATCCGCGCCTGGGAATAACCGCGCCCGTCCCGGTAGATCGGGAAGTCGATGGCGATCACCGCGAAATGGTCGAGATCCTTCTCGATCATCTCCGCCAGATCGTCGCTTTCGAGCTTCACACCGAGTTCGCCGTCACGCTCGACAAGCGTATCGCGTTCCGCAAGCCACAGCTTGAGAGGCACGATGACCTTGCCGTCCGGCACGTCGGCGAGCGTGGCGTCCGGGGCAACCTGGATCCAATCGTTCTCGACGATGGCCCCGTCTTTGATAATCTTCATCTGGATCAACGAACCCTTCAATCAGCGGCTGGCGGCGTAAGCGCGTTCCTTGAACGGCGCCATGCCGATCCGGCGATAGGTATCGAGCAAGCGCTCCCCGTCCTCGCGGTGCTCGAGATAGACGTCGAACAGCGCCTGCATGGCCGGGATCACCTCGTGCTGAGCGAAGGCCGGGCCCATGATCTTGCCGATCGAGGCGTCGTCGCTGGCCGAGCCGCCGAGCGTGATCTGATAGAACTCCTCGCCCTTCTTGTCGACGCCGAGAATGCCGATGTGACCGACATGGTGATGCCCGCAGGCATTGATGCAACCGGACATCTTTATCTTCAGCTCGCCGAGATCGTAGACGTAATCATATTTGTCGAAATGCTGCATCACCTCCTCGGCGATCGGGATCGACCGGGCATTGGCGAGGCTGCAATAATCCAGCCCCGGGCAGCAGATGATGTCGGACAGCGTGTTGATGTTCGGCGTCGCCAGACCGAGCGCGCGAAGCTCCTTCCACAGGGCATGAAGCTCGCTCTGCTTCACATCGGCGAAGACGAGATTCTGCTCATGGGTCACCCTGATCTGGCCGAAGCTGTATGTGTCGGCGAGCGCGGCGATCTCGTCCATCTGGCGCGCGGTAGCGTCACCCGGCGCGACGCCCGGCTTCTTGAGCGACAAGACCACAATCGCATAGCCGGGAATCTTGTGTGCTTCGAGATTGTGCCGTGACCAGGCGGCGAACGCCTTGTCCGCGGCTTTCGCATCCCGGAAGGACGCATCCGTCTCCGGCAGCGTCTCGTAGGCGGGCGCGGCGAAGAATTTCGCCATACCGTCGATCTCGGCCTGTTCGAGCTTCAGCGCCGTATCCTTGATCCGGGCCCATTCCTCGTCGACCCGGGCTCGGAATTCCTGCAGGCCCATCTCGTGGACGAGGATCTTGATCCGCGCCTTGAACAGGTTGTCCCGGCGGCCCCACTGGTTGTAGACGCGCAGGATCGCCTCGCAATAGCTGAGCAAATGCCGCTTTTCGATCCAGGGGCGGATAACCTTGCCGATCATCGGCGTACGGCCCATGCCGCCGCCGGCCAGGATCTCGAAGCCGACCTCGCCCTCGTCGTTCTCCACCAGACGGACGCCGATATCGTGGTACCTGACGGCGGCCCGGTCGGTCTGCGCGCCCGTGACCGCAATCTTGAACTTGCGCGGCAGATAGGCGAATTCGGGATGGAAGGTCGACCATTGGCGCAGGATCTCGCAATAGGGACGCGGATCCTCCAACTCGTCCGCGATCACGCCGGCATATTGATCGGCGGTGATATTGCGGATGCAGTTGCCGCTGGTCTGAATCGCATGCATCTCGACGCTGGCGAGATCGTCCAGAATGTCCGGCACGTCCTCCAGCTTCGGCCAGTGGTACTGAATGTTCTGGCGTGTCGTGAAATGACCGTAGCCCTTGTCGTATTTGCGGGCGACATGGGCCAGCATGCGCATCTGGTCGGAATTCAGAAGCCCGTAGGGCACGGCCACCCGCAGCATATAGGCGTGAAGCTGCAGATAGAGCCCGTTCTGGAGCCGGAGCGGCTTGAACTCGTCCTCGGTCAGCTCGCCATTCACGCGCCGACGCACCTGATCACGGAACTGCGCGGCCCGCTCCTTGACGATAGTCTTGTCGAAGTCGTCGTAATGATACATGGCGTCGCCCAATTGCGCCCGGCCGGCAGATTATCGAGCCAGCGAGCGCCCTTTCGAGGATCGTATTCTACAAATAAAATATGTGTATAATTATATTTTACAATATATATCACGTAAATTCCACTTTCAAGCCCCATTGATGCCGCAGAACCGCCGCCCGCGCCACCCCCTTTTAGGACGTTGGAGCACGATCAGCACCAAAGCCGGAGCAGCCGCCCTTCGACAAGCTCAGGATGAACGCCTCTCTTCGCCGACGCATTAGCGCTCGGTTCGGATTCACACCGACCGGGGCCCTTGTGGTCTCAAGCCAAAAACTTGCATCCAATAACGTTCGTCCTGAGCTTGTCGAAGGACGCCTGTTTCGTCCTTTAACGGGGTAGAACGATGAGCGGAAGCAGCAGTCTCGCCAAATAAGAAAGGGGCCGCCCGAAGGCGGCCCCGATCGTCTTGTCTTGTTATCCGTCCGTGATGAACTTGTCGAACCACGCGCCTCGACAGGCTCAGGGCGAACGGGCTTTCCTCGATCAGAAGTCCATGCCGCCCATATCCGGCATGCCGCCACCGCCGCCGCCCTTTTTAGGCTCGGGCTTGTCGGCGATCATGGCTTCGGTGGTGATCAGCAGGCCCGCAACCGAGGCGGCCCCCTGAAGCGCCGAGCGGACGACCTTCGCGGGGTCGATGATGCCGGCTTTCAGCATGTCGCCATAGGTTTCCGTCTGCGCGTTGAAGCCGAAATTCTGGTCCTTCTGGTCCAGAAGCTTGCCGGCCACGACCGCGCCGTCAACACCGGCATTCTCGGCGATCTGGCGCACCGGATATTGCAGCGCGCGGGCGATGATATCCACGCCGACCTGCTGGTCGTGATTGGCGGGCTGCAGCTTGGCGAGAGCGCGGGCGCCATAGAGCAGGGCCACGCCGCCGCCGGCGACGATGCCTTCCTCGACGGCCGCACGCGTGGCGTGCAGCGCGTCCTCGACGAGGTCCTTGCGCTCCTTCACCTCGACTTCGGTGGCGCCACCGACCTTGATCACCGCAACACCGCCGGCGAGCTTCGCCAGACGCTCCTGCAGCTTCTCACTGTCGTAGTCCGAGGTGGTCTCTTCGATCTGGGCCTTGATCTGGCTCACCCGGCCTTCGATCTCCTTCTTCTTGCCGGCGCCGTCGACGATGGTCGTGTTCTCCTTGGAGATCGTGACCCGCTTGGCCTTGCCGAGCATGTCGATCGTAACGCTCTCGAGCTTGATGCCGAGATCTTCGGAGATCATCTGACCGCCCGTGAGGACCGCGATGTCCTCCAGCATGGCCTTGCGGCGATCGCCGAAACCGGGGGCCTTGACGGCGGCGACCTTGAGTCCGCCGCGCAGCTTGTTGACCACCAGCGTGGCCAACGCCTCACCCTCGACATCCTCCGCGATGATGAGAAGCGGACGGCTGCTCTGAACCACCGACTCCAAGAGCGGCAGCATGGCCTGCAGGCCGGAGAGCTTCTTCTCGAAGATCAGGATGTAGGGATCGTCCAGCTCCGCCACCATCTTCTCGGCGTTGGTGATGAAATAGGGCGAGAGATAGCCACGGTCGAACTGCATTCCTTCGACCACGTCGAGCTCCGAATTGAGGCTCTTGGCTTCCTCGACCGTGATCACGCCTTCCTTGCCGACCTTCTTCATGGCCTCGGCGATCATCTCGCCGATCGTCTTGTCGCCATTGGCGGAAATCGTGCCGATCTGCGTGATTTCCTGATCGCCGGCGACCTTGCGGCTACGCTTCTTGATGTCGGCCACGACCGCGTCCACCGCGAGATCGATACCGCGGCGCAGATCCATCGGATTCATGCCGGCAGCGACGGCCTTGGCGCCTTCGCGCACGATGGCCTGGGCCAGCACCGTTGCGGTGGTCGTGCCGTCACCCGCGATATCGCTGGACTTCGACGCCACTTCGCGCACCATCTGCGCGCCCATATTCTCGAACTTGTCTTCGAGCGTGATTTCCTTGGCGACCGAGACGCCGTCCTTGGTCACGCGCGGCGCGCCGAACGACTTCTCGATCAGGACGTTGCGGCCCTTGGGGCCGAGCGTCACCTTCACCGCATTGGCAAGGGCGTCAACGCCCCGGATCATCCGATCGCGCGCATCGGACTTGAATTTGATTTCCTTCGCACTCATGGCTTTGATTCTCCTTGCGACCGCCTAAGTCAGGCGGCCTTCTTTTTGCCACCGGCGGCCCGGCCTTCGAGCACGCCCATGATGTCCGATTCCTTCATGATCAACAGATCTTCGCCGTTGATCTTCACTTCCGTGCCCGACCACTTGCCGAACAGAACGCGATCGCCCGCCTTCACGTCGAGGGCAGCGAGCTTGCCTTTCTCGTCGCGCGCGCCGGGGCCCACGGCCACGACTTCGCCTTCCGACGGCTTTTCCTTGGCGGTATCGGGAATAATGATGCCCCCGGCGGTCTTCTGGTCGCTGTCGACGCGACGCACAACCACCCGGTCATGCAAAGGGCGAAAACGCATGATGGTCTCTCCTATCCAATTGTTTCTAAAGACAAGTTGGGCATAGCGCCCCCTGAAAACCTGGCCCGGCCCGAGCCCCAGCCTGGCAGCGCCAATCGACATTGGCACTCCTCTCCCTAGAGTGCTAGGGCCGACGGGCGTGATATGAGGCGCGGCCGCCCGACTGTCAAGAGGGCCACGCCGGGAAAATTTGCCGGACAGACCCGGACGGGCGTCCGCCCGGAGATTCTGCCGCCGAGCCGGCGGTTTTTCATGGTTCCCATAGGCAAGGGGCGCTATTAGTTCCGGAAGCGTCCTTTACATCCCGTGGGTCACGGTCCTGCTTGCCGCGAGTTAACATCGAACATCATGGAAGCTGAGAAGAACGGACCCCAGCCCGGCCGTCTCCACACCAGAATGAAGGTGCTTTGGAAGGCCATCACCATCTACGTCTTTCACAGCATGCGCTCTCACGAATTCCTGCGGATTCTAGCGAGCGCGGTGATCGGTGGCGCGGTGGGGCTGATCGTCGATCTTTTACGCTGGCTGGTGCATTGGCTGCACCGGATCGATTTCTCGCTGCCGCCCGGAGAGCTGCTGAGCACCGGGGTCGGGCAGGACACTTTGCGGGTGCTGATCGTCCCGGCGTTCGGCGGCCTGATTCTCGGCATTCTGGCGCTGCTCATCCGGCGCTTCCACACCCGCGAGATCGTCGATCCGATCGAGGCGAATGCGCTTTACGGCGGCCGTATGTCGCTGCTCGACAGCATCCGGCTGACTTTCGATACGCTCGTCTCCAATGCCGCCGGGGCATCGCTCGGGATGGAGGCGGGCTACAGCCAGCTCGGCGCCGGCATCTTCTCCACGCTCGCCCAGAAATTTCAGCTTCGCCGCGCCGATCACCGCGTCTTCGTGACCGCCGGCGCGGGGGCGGCCATCGCCGCCGCCTATAACGCGCCGCTGGCCGGCCTGTTCTATGGCTTCGAGTTGATCCTGAGCGGCTACCTGCCGCATGCGCTGGGACAGGTCGCGGCGGCGGTGATCTCGGCGACGCTGGTGCAGCGCGCCATCGGACATACACAGCCTCTGTTCGCCGCCGTCGGCTCGATGCCGCTCGACAATCTGAGCTATGTGCTGTTCGGCCTGCTCGGCCTGTTCGCCGCCGGGATCGGCATCCTGGCCATGAAGGCCGTGACGTCGACCGAGAACCTGCTGCGCGGCGCGCGCGTGCCGACCTGGCTGAGGCCCGTCCTCGGCGGACTGGCCCTGTCGGCCATCGCCTATTTCTTTCCCCAGGTGCTGGGCAGCGGACACGGTGCGATCGAATATCACTTCCAGGAACACATCGCGATGCTGCCGCTTGCGGGCCTGCTGGTTGCCAAGCTGCTGGCCTCGGCGGTATCCGTCGGCTCGGGGTTTCGCGGCGGCCTGTTCAGCTCGTCGCTGTTTCTCGGCGCGGTTTTCGGCGCGCTGTTCGCCAATGTCGCGATGTTCTTCATTCCCGATCTCGCAACCGCCTATGATGCCTTCCTGATCGTCGGCATGGGTTCGGTCGCCGCCGCGATCGTCGGCGCGCCGCTGACGATGGTGTTCCTCGTACTGGAAAGCACGGGAAACGCGCCGATCACGGCGGCCACCCTTGTCGGCGTCATCATCGCCGTCACCATCACCCGCGTCTTTTTCGGCTTCTCGTTCTCGACATGGCGCTTCCATGTGCGCGGCAAGGGACTGCGCGGCGCGTACGACATCGGCTGGATCGCCGACATGACGGTTTCCAGCCTCATGCGCACCGACCCCAAGGTCGTGCCGCTCAGCATGACGCTGCGCGAGTTGCGCGTGGCGTTCCCACCGGGTAGCGCCAAATACGCCTTCACTCATGACGCCGAGGGCCACTACACCGGCTCCTTCGATCTCGCTGTGATATACGAGAGCCAATACGACGAAGTCGCCGACTTCGTGATCGCGGCGGATCTGGTCGGCCCGAAAACCGCCTGCCTCCTGCCGATGGAAAACGTTCGCTCGGCCCTCGTGCGCTTCGAGGAAACCCGGCAAGAGGCGCTGCCCGTCCTCGCCGCTGGCGCCGATCCCCGCGTGATCGGCTATCTGACCGAGGCTTACGCGCTCAGGCGTTACACGGAGGAAATGGAGCGTCGGCGGAATGCCGAGCTGGGGCAGCGGGATTTGTTTTCCCTGAAATAGGCCGGGACGCGCCCTGACACGCATCGTCAATTTTCCGGCGTGGCGGGTGTCGTTTTCGACAGCCCGCACTTCCGAGACCTGCAAACGGGCCCAAAAGTTCCACCCGGGTAAAAAATTTCGAATTTGACATCCGACGGAACTTTTGGTGGCCTCGGCTTGTTCACCTCCATGTCAGCCTAATTCCCGGAGTTACGCGCTCCGAAGCCGGCATATGACATTCACATATCGGTCAACCTGCCGAAAGGAGCATTATGCCTATCCAGAATAACCACCGGAGTATCCAAAAGTTGGGGACGGCCGCCGCGGCCGCTGCCGTTCTGTCTTTCATGTTCGCGACCGCGCCGGCAGTGGGGGCTCAAAATCAGCAAGCCCCACAAGCCGCGCAACCCGACCATCAAAATTTCTCCGATAAGGACCTCAACTCTTTCGCGGACGCCTATCTCGGCGTGATGAAGGTCCGGCAGTCCTACGGTCCGAAGATCAACGCCGCCAATTCGGCCAAAGAGAAACAGCAAATGCAGCAGGAGGCTGTCAAGAACATGGCCGGCGCGGTTCGCCAGAGCGGCATCACGGTCGCGGAGTACAACCAGATAACCAACGCCTCCAAGACCGACACGGATCTGCAGAAGCGGATCATCACCAAGATTAAGTCCCACGCAAAAAGTCAAAGCAAGTAATCCGGCTGTCAGGACGCCTTCCGCAAGCGCCGGCGCCTTCATGGGGCCGGGGCTTGCGATGCGCCCTGTAGCCTTTGATCGATATATAGGAAACCGACCTCGAGGCCGGAGTGAAAAGCGAAAACTCCTCCCGGTTGAGTTCTCCCGTGGACAGCGTACATTCTCTTCAGAGGGGCAGAAATCGCAGCAAGGGAGTCGGCCATGACCTATATGGAAACCATCAAGGCGCTGAAACTCAGGGACGCCGACCTGTTCCGCCAGCAGAACTATATCGACGGCGCCTGGGAGGATGCGGACTCCGGCAAGACCATCGAGGTCAATAACCCGGCGACGGCGGAGATCCTCGGGACCGTGCCGAACGCGGGCGCGGCGGAGACCAAGCGGGCGATCAAGGCGGCCGACGCCGCGTTGCCCGAATGGCGCGCCAAGACGGCCGGCGAACGCTCCAATATCCTGCGCAAATGGTTCGAGCTGATCATGGCCAATCAGGACGATCTGGCCGTGCTGATGACCGCCGAGCAGGGCAAGCCGCTTGCAGAATCCAAGGGCGAGATCGCCTATGCCGCCTCTTTCGTCGAATGGTTCGCGGAGGAGGCCAAGCGGGTTTACGGCGACGTCATCCCCGGCCATCAGGCGGACAAGCGGATCGTCGTGCTGAAGCAGCCGATCGGGGTCGTCGCCTCGATCACGCCTTGGAACTTTCCGGCCGCGATGATCACCCGCAAGATCAGCCCTGCGCTCGCCGTGGGCTGCACCGTCGTCGCCAAGCCCGCGACCCAGACGCCCTTCTCCGCGCTCGCGCTCGCCGAACTGGCCGGGCGCGCAGGCATGCCGAAAGGCGTGTTCAACGTGGTGACAGGCTCGGCCCGAGAGATCGGCGGCGAGCTGACGGCGAACCCGACCGTGCGCAAGCTCACCTTCACCGGCTCCACGGACGTCGGCAAGCTGCTGATGTCCCAATGCGCCGGCACGGTGAAGAAAGTTTCGCTGGAGCTCGGCGGCAACGCACCGTTTCTCGTTTTCGACGACGCAGATCTCGACGCCGCGGTTCAGGGCGCGATGGCATCCAAATTCCGCAACACCGGCCAGACCTGCGTATGCGCCAACCGGATCTATGTGCAGGACGGTGTTTACGACGCCTTTGCCGAAAAGCTCTCCGCCGCCATGGCGAAGCTGCGGATCGGCGATGGCCTGAAAGGCGAAACCGATCAGGGCCCGCTGATCGACAAGGCGGCGCTGGACAAGGTCGAGGAGCATATTTCCGACGCACTGTCTCATGGCGCGCAGGTGGTCACCGGCGGCAAGCCGCATGATCTCGGCGGCACCTTCTTCCAGCCGACCCTGCTGCGCGACGTGACCGCCGAGATGAAGGTCTCGCAGGAGGAAACCTTCGGCCCGGTGGCGCCGCTGTTCCGCTTCAAGACCGAAAAAGAGGCCATCGAGCTGGCCAACGCCACGCCGTTCGGCCTCGCCTCTTACTTTTACGCGAAGGACATGAGCCGGGTCTGGCGTGTCGCCGAAGCGATCGAATCCGGCATCGTCGGAATCAATACAGGCCTGATCTCGACCGCCGTAGCGCCCTTCGGCGGCGTGAAGGAATCCGGGATCGGCCGCGAAGGCTCGAAATACGGCATCGACGATTTCGTGGAGATAAAATATCTCTGCATGGGCGTCTCCTGATCGGAGCGCGCCTTGACGCCGGCCGAGCTGCATGCCGACGCCATCGTCTGGGACAATCATGGCTGCCTGCCGCTCGAAGCCGATGATCGTTTCCTGCCGCAGCTTGAGCGTTACCGCAAAGCGGGCGTCACCTTCGTAAGCCTGAATGTCGGCGATGCCGACGTGCCCTGTGATCAGGTCATGGGCGTTCTTACTTTCTTCCGGAACTGGATCGCCGAACGGCCCGAGGACTACATCCTCGCGCGCCACGCCGATGACGTGCTGACGGCCAAGCGCGAGGGCAAGCTCGCGGTGGCCTTCGACATCGAGGGCATGGTCTCCGTACAGGACGATCTCTCCCGCATCTCGCACTTTTATGGCCTCGGCGTACGCTGGATGCTGATGGCCTATAACAAGAACAACAAGGCGGGTGGCGGCTGCCAGGACGAGGACACGGGCCTCACGCCGCTCGGGCAGAATATCTGCGATGAAATGGACCGGGTCGGCATGGTGAAGTGCCTCAGCCATACCGGCTATCGCACGGCGCGGGATGTCTTCGCCCGCACCACGGTCCCCGCCATCTTTTCTCATTCCAACCCGCGCGCGCTTCACGACCATCCCCGCAACATCCCGGACGACATCGTCACCGCCTGCGCCGCGACCGGCGGCGTCATCGGCATCAACGGCATCGGCATTTTTCTCGGCGACAACGACAATCGGATCGAGACCATGCTCAGACATATCGACTATGTCGCTACGCTGGCCGGCCCCGAGCATGTCGGTATCGGGCTCGATTTCATGTTCGACATGGCGGGCTTCGATATATTGATGGCCGAGAAAGGCCATATGTGGCCGGCCGAATACGGCTATCGCCCCGGCATCAGGATCGTGCCGCCCGAGGCCCTGCCGGACTTGACGGAGGGACTGGTCCGGCTCGGCTATTCAGAGCCCGCCATCCGTGGCATCCTCGGAGAGAACTTTCTGAGGGTTGCGCGCCAGGTCTGGAAATAGGAGGGACCGGCGCGCGGGGGACAGTCCGACCAGGATTCGAACAAGGGGGATCACGATGCACCATGAAATACTGATGTCGGCGGCGGCTTTTGCGGTCGCTCTGCCGCTTCTCGCCGGCTGCACGATTCAAAACACGGACGCGCAGAACGATCAGTCCAAGCAGATCGCGGAACTGACCGCGCGCGTACAGCATCTCGAGGACATTCAGGCGATCGAGAAGCTTCAGGCGAAATACGTCCAATATCTTTATACGCAGCACTATGACGAGATCGTCGACGAATGCTTCGCGCAGCACGTGAAGGACGTCTCGGTCGAGTTTTCGGACAGCGGCGTCTACAAGGGTCTGGACCACATCCGGGCGCTCTATCACGCGTTCAACAAGACTAAGCAAATCCCGGGCTGGTTCATCATGCACATGACGGTCAATCCCTATATCGAGATCGCCAAGGACGGTAAGACCGCCCATTCGCACTGGCTCTCGCCCGGGATCACGGGCAGCAATTCGTCAGCCGGCTGGGTATTCGGCCCCTACTATGTCGATTACGTGAAGGAAAACGGCGAGTGGCGGATGCAGCACACCAATCTCGCCGCGCTGGTGCGCACCAGCTTCGACACGAGCTGGGCCAAGGCGACGGACAACGGAACCGTGCGCGGCGTCCTCGGCGTCGAGCCCGACGCGCCATCGACCATTTACAAGCCTTATCACGAGCGCAAGAAAGAGACGGATATCTTCAAGGACTTCCCGGACCTGCCGGCGCCTTATTGACCCTTTATCCGCATTTCGACACCCAACCTGGACGAACAACAGGAGTAGACGGATCGGCATGAGCTATAAAACCGCATTCATCGGACTGGGCGTCATGGGCTATCCCATGGCCGGATTCCTGGCGAGCCACGGCCATCACGTCGCGGTTTATAACCGCACGCGATCGAAGGCCGAGCAGTGGCTCAAGGACAACGATGAAGGTCCCGGCACGTCCCATCGTGTCGCGGGCACGCCCCATGAAGCGGCGGATAGTGCCGATTTCGTCTTCTCCTGCGTCGGCGCGGACAAGGATCTGCGCGAAATCGCCTATGGCGACGACGGGGTGATTTCCGGGCTCAAGCCGGGCGCTATCTGGGTCGATCACACCACAGCATCGGCCGCCGTCGCTCAGGAAATGGGGATGGCGACCGAAGAGGCGGGCGCGGAGTTCCTCGACGCCCCGATCTCGGGCGGCCAGAGCGGCGCGGAAAACGGCACGCTTACGGTCATGGCAGGCGGCAATCAGGCCGCGTTCGACAAGGCCGAGCCGGTGATTGCGAGCTACGCCAAGTCGATCAAGCTGATCGGCGCGCATGGGGCGGGGCAGATGACCAAGATGGTCAACCAGATCTGCATCGCCGGGATCGTCCAGGGTCTCTCGGAAGGGCTCAACTTCGCGATCGACGCGGGGCTGGATCCTCACAAGGTCGTCGAGGTGATTTCCAAGGGCGCGGCGCAGTCCTGGCAGATGGACAATCGCGCGGGCACAATGATCGATGGGAAGTATGATTACGGCTTTGCGGTCGACTGGATGCGCAAGGATCTCGGCATATGCCTCGCCGAAGCGCGGCGGGTCGGGGTTACGCTGCCGCTGACCGCGCTGGTCGACCAGTTCTACGGCGACGTTCAGGCCATGGGCGGCAATCGCTGGGATACGTCCAGCCTGCTGGCCCGTTTCCGGCCGCCGAAATAGGCCTCGGGCTTCGACGCGACGAGGTCAGGTTCTTGAAACTCAACCGCGAGCGCCACGCCCGTGCTGACTAACCTTGATCTCCAGTCCCTGGCACCGATCGCGCGTCTGACGCTGGCGCTCCTGCTCGGGCTCCTGGTCGGCCTGGAACGCGGCTGGCATTCGCGCTTCGAGAAGGAAGGGAGCCGCGTTGCGGGATTCCGCACCTTCGGGATCATCGGCTTGCTCGGCGGCTTATGGGCCGAACTGGCGGTTTTTCTGAGCCCGGTCATCCTCGGCTTCGGCTTTCTCGGTTTCGCGATCGTCATCATCACGGCGGACATCCAGGCCCGGCGCGCGACCGGCGATGTCGGCGCGACGACGGTGATCGCCGCTCTGGCGACCTTCGGTTTCGGCGCTCTGGCGACCACGGAGGCGATGGACCTCGCCGTCGCGGGCACGGTGCTGATGACCCTGCTGCTCGGTAGCAAGGCGACGCTTCATCATTGGGTCGAGAAGATCGAGGAAAAGGAGTTGATCTCCGGACTGAAGCTGCTGGTCATGACGCTCGTCCTCCTGCCCGTCCTGCCGAACAAAGGCTACGGACCGTTCGAAGCCCTCAACCCGTTCAAGTTCTGGCTGATGGTCGTGCTGATCTCGGCCTTCTCCTTCGTCGGCTATGTCGCGATGCGGCTGTTGAGCGAGCGCCGGGGACTGATCGTCGCTGCGGCGGCCGGCGGCCTTGTCTCCTCCACGGCGGTTACCGTCTCCCATTCCAAGCTGGCCGAAGAGAATCCGAAGAACGCGCGGCTGTTTTCCGGCACGATCGTCGTCGCCACCGCCATCATGTATTTGCGGATACCCATCGTCGCCGGCGTCATCATGCCGGAGGTCGGCCTGCGAGTGCTGATCCCGATGGGCTGCGGAGCGCTCGCGAGTTTCGCCGTCGCCGCCTTCCTGCTGCGCGGGGTCAAGACGACCGGTCAGGACGCCACGATGGACATCACCAACCCGCTCGAATTCTCGATCGCGCTGCGGTTCGGGATCTATCTGGCCTTCATCGCGCTCGCCGCGCGGGCGATCAATCACTGGTTCGGCAGCAGCGGTGTTTACATTCTTGCGGGCGTCTCCGGCTTGTCCGACGTCGATCCGATCACCCTGTCGCTGTCCCAGATGTCGGGACACTCGGTGACGATGACGACGGCCGTGGTCGGCATCTCCATCGCCGCCGCCGCCAATATGATCGTGAAGACGGTCATCTCCGTCGTGACCGGCGGGCGTCCATTGGCGCGCTACACGATTCCCGCCATGGCCAGCACGCTGGTGGCCGCCGGAGCGGGCCTTATCGCGGCCGTCGTTTTCGCGATCTGAGGATCAGCGCAGATAAGCGGCAAGCTCTTCGGCGGCATCCGGACCGGCATGGAGACCCAGCTTCGTCCGCCGCCACAGAATATCTTCCGCCGTCTCGGCCCATTCCGCGCGGCGGAGATATTCGACTTCCGCTGCGTAAAGGCCCGGCACGATTTCACTGCCAAGTCCGGCAAGCTCCATCGCGTCACCGACCACATCGTCGATCAACGTACCGTAGGACCGGACCCAGCGGTGCAACACGGCCGGCGGGAGCCAGGGATAGCGAGCGGCCATCTCCTGCAGAAAAGCCGGGACACCGTCCGTCTGAAGATCACCGCCGGGAACATGCGCCTCCTTGGTCCAGGCTTCGTCCGGCCAGTCCATGCGCGCCGACAGCTTCTCCATCACATGTTCGGCCAGCCGCCGGCTCGTCGTGATCTTGCCGCCGAGCACGGACATGAGCGGCGCGTTGGTCCCCTCGCCCGAAAGCTGCAAGACATAATCCCGCGTGACGGCCGAAGCATCCGCCTGCTCGTCGTCATAAAGCGGCCGCACACCCGCATAGGACCAGACAATGTCCTGCTTGCGGACCGGCACGCGGAAATAGGCGCCGACCGCGCCGATCAGATAGTCGATTTCATCCTCCGAGATCCGCACGTCATGCGGGTCACCGTCGAAATCGACCTCGGTCGTACCGATGAGGGTGAAACGATCCTCATAGGGAATAGCGAAAACCACCCGGTTGTCCGGGTTCTGAAAGATATAGGCATGGTCGCCGTCATAAAGCTTCGGCACGATGAAGTGGCTGCCTTTGACGAGACGCAGCACCCGCGCATAGGCGCCGCCTTCGGCCAGCGCCCGGACATGACCGGCCCAGGGCCCGGCGGCGTTGACCAGCACGCGTGCCCAGACCTCGCGGCTTTCTCCGCCGTTCTTCTCGAGTGTCGCGTGCCACAGGCGCTCCTGGCGTCGCAATCCGGTGCAAGCCACGCGGGTGGCGATCTCGGCCCCGCGCGCGGCTGCGTCCATCGCATTGAGGACGACGAGGCGGGCGTCGTCCACCCAGCAATCGGAATAGACGAAGCCGCTTCGGCAGTCATCCCGCAGCGGCGCGCCTTCCGGTTCGTCGGTCAGGCGGATGCTGCGCGATTTCGGGAGCCGTTGCCGGCCGCCGAGATGGTCGTAAAGAAACAGACCCAGCCTGATCATCCAGCGCGGCCGAAGATGCTTCTCGTAGGGCAACACGAAATCGAGCGGCCAGATGATGTGCGGGGCGGAACGCAGCATGATCTCGCGTTCGATCAGCGCTTCGCGCACCAAACGGAACTCGTAATATTCGAGATATCTCAGCCCGCCATGGATCAGCTTTGTGCTGGCGGAGGATGTTGCGCCGGCGAGATCGCCCTGCTCGACCAGCAGCACCGACAGACCGCGCCCCGCCGCGTCCCGCGCAATGGCGGCGCCGTTTATGCCTCCACCGATGATGAGAAGATCGTAAGGTTTCATGCGCTACGCTTGCCAGCCGGTTGGGGGACGAATTCTAGTTCACCCGGGCCGAGGTTACCATGCTTGCACCGTGGCGATGTCGGTGATCGGCATCATGGTCTGGATCGCTCTCCGGCCCCTTGATATTAATGACGCACAAACAGAGTTAAGGGGGTAATTCCCCGTTCAGTCAGGATGGAGGCCAATGGGAACGATCTATGTCACGGACCGTGAGGGCGTGGAACACACTCTGAACGCCGAACCCGGTTTGACCATGATGGAAATCACCCGGGATTTGGGACTGCCCGTCGAGGCGATCTGCGGCGGCAACTGCATCTGCACGACATGCCAGATCTATGTCGATCCCGAATGGTACGACAAGCTGACGCCACCGAGCGAAGACGAACTGGTGCTGCTGGAAGAATCCGGCCGGGCGGAACCAACGTCCCGGCTCGGCTGCCAGGTCCCTTACACGGACCAACTCGACGGTTTCAAAGCCACCCTCGCTCCGGATTATTGAGGCCAGCCATGCCCAGCGCCTTCGTGACACGCGCGTCGAAAACCACTCTGCCGATCCATACGGTAACGCGGGACAGCTTCGCCAAATGGCGCTCATCGGCGTCCAAGCGGGAAGCGGATTGGGTCGCGGCGAGCGGATTCAAGGGCGCGGCCGGCAAATTCGTCATCATTCCGGGACCAAAGGGCGAGCCGGCAAGCGTGCTCGCCGGCATTTCCGCCGAACCGTCGCCCTGGGACTATGCGGCGCTTTCGGCGACCCTGCCGAAAGGCACATATCATGTCGCGAAGGAGCCCGGGAAAACGCTGGCGACACAGGTTGCGCTCGGCTGGGCGCTCGGTAAATACCGGTTCAAGCGCTTCCACTCGACAGCGTCAGACACGGCCGACGATGCCCGGCTGGTCTGGCCGACGGCGGCCGATCGGGCCGATGTCGAGAGTGCGGCGTCGGCGACTTTCCTCGCCCGCGACCTCATCAACACGCCGGCGTCCCATATGGGCCCCGTCGAACTCGCGGCGTCGGCCAAAGCCTTGGCGAACGAGCATAAAGCCAAGATCAAGATCACCGTCGGCGAGGCGCTGATCAAAGCGAACTATCCGATGGTGCACGCCGTGGGGCGCGCGAGCTCCCGTCCGCCAAGGCTGATCGACATCACCTGGGGCCGCGCCAACGCCCCGAAGGTGTCGCTGGTCGGCAAGGGAGTCTGCTTCGATACCGGCGGGCTGGACATCAAGCCGGCCGGCGGCATGTTGCAGATGAAGAAGGACATGGGCGGCAGCGCCACGGCGCTCGGTCTCGCCAAGATGATCATGGACGCAAAGCTGGATGTCCGGCTGCGCGTGCTGATCCCGGCGGTCGAAAACAGCGTCTCGGGCGACGCCTACCGCCCGCAGGACGTGCTGACCTCGCGCAGGGGCATCACCGTCGAGGTGGGCGACACCGATGCGGAGGGCCGCCTCGTTCTGGCGGATGCGCTTTGGGAAGCGTCATCGGACAAACCCGACCTCTTGCTGGATTTCGCGACGCTTACGGGCGCGCAACGGGTCGCCTGCGGCACGGATCTCCCGTCCTTTTTCTGCCACGACGACAGGATCGCCGACGATCTCCACAAGGCCGGCGAGCGGGTGAGCGATCCGGTCTGGCGGCTGCCTCTGTTTAAGGCCTATCGCAGCGAGCTCGACAGTCCGGTCGCGGATATCTGCAGCGTCGGCAAGTCGCGCACCGGTGGCGCGATCCACGCGGCCCTGTTCCTTGAAGAGTTCGTCGGCGAGAACATTCCCTGGATCCATGTCGACTTTATGGGCTGGACGGTCTCCGGCAAGGCCGGCAAACCGTCGGGCGGCGAACCGCAATCCATGCGCGCAGTCTTCGCTTTGATCGAGCAGCGCTTCGGAAAGAGGAAAAAGTCCTAGAGCACCGGTCAGGACGAACGGGACGCGGGGGCGGTTTCCTCGGACTCGCCGTCAGCACTCTTTGGCGGTTTCGGCAACGGAATCCTGGACCACGGCACTTTCGGATAACGTCTGCGGATTTTTGCGAAGATCTGGCCATACCAGCCCTCGAACCGGTCCCAAACGCGCTTCGCCCAAGGAACGTCGATCGACAGAATCGCGATGCCGGCCGGAATCATCCAGAAACCGACGATCGGCAAGAAGCCGAACGCGCCGAACAGCACGAAGAGTCCGCCGATGGTGATACGAAACGGCTTGAAGACCCGATGCCGGAAAAATGCGTTATTCGGAATATTCACGGACGTTTCCTATCAGCAAACAACTTAATTCTTTTTCTAACATACCCGGCCATTTGTGAGCCGACAGATGTAGACTCGCAATTGTCCGAAATTGTGACCACATATTGCTAAGACCAAGGCGTCGACCGATACTGCCGCGCAGTGCGGCACACCCCGGCTCCAACTTTTCTCTCAGATGGCGACACCGATCCCGTTCAACAAGAGCTTTCGGCCCGTCTACGACGCTGTGTCGGAAATCAGCCCGCTGATCCGGCGCGTCGTCGCCAATAATCCCGGCCCGTTCACCTTCACGGGCAGCGGCACCTATATTATCGGCCGGGACCATGTTGCGATAGTCGATCCTGGCCCGGCAAGCAAGGATCATGTATCCGCGCTAATGGACGCGGTGGCCGGAGAGGAGGTCAGCCATATCCTCGTAACACATACGCACCGGGATCATTCGGGCGCGGTCTCGGACCTCAAAAAACGCACCGGCGCAACGACATACGGTTTCGGCCCGCATGGTTCGGGCCGCGTCAAACCGGTCGAAGGCCTCGGGGAGATCGCGCTCGAAGAAGGCGCGGACCACGATTTCGAGCCCGATATCCGTCTGGCGCATGGCGAGACGATCTCGGCGGATGGCTGGACGCTGGAAGCGGTCCATACGCCGGGCCATTGCTCGAACCATTTCTGCTATGCCCTACGCGAGGAATCCGCGCTTTTCACCGGCGATCACGTCATGGGCTGGTCGACCACCGTAGTCGCGCCGCCCGACGGCAACATGCGGGCCTATATGGACAGCCTCGAAGCGCTGCTGACCCGCTCCGACTCCACCTATTACCCGACCCATGGCGCCCCGATACCGGAGCCGAAACCTTTTGTCGAGGCGCTGATCGCGCATCGCCATGACCGCGAACGGCAGATCAGGAAAGCGCTCGAGCCCGGCGCGAAGCGCATAGCCGACATCGTGCCGGCGATCTATGCGGATATCCCCGAGTTCCTGTATCCTGCCGCCGGATTATCCGTCCTGGCGCATCTCATCGACATGGCCGAGCGCGGCATCGTGAGATCCGACGGCCCGCCCCGCCACGACTCTCTTTTCGCATTGGACCCGTCATGACCATGCTCAACTCCACCGCCCAACGAGACATCGAAAACCTCGCCCATCCCTACACCAACCTCGCCACTCACCCAAAGGTCGGCCCGACGGTGATTGTGCGCGGCAAGGGCGTGACCGTGTGGGACGATCAGGGAAAGGACTATATCGAGGGCATGGCCGGGCTGTGGTGCACCGCCTTCGGCTATGGCGAGGAAGCGTTGATCGAAGCGGCCGCGGAACAGATGCGGAAACTGGCCTATACCCATCTTTTCGCCGGCAAAAGCCACGAACCGGCGATCGAACTGGCCGAAAAGCTGAAAGAAATCGCGCCCCTGCCCGTCTCCAAGGTGTTGTTCGCCTGCTCGGGCTCGGAGAGCAACGACACGCTGCTGAAGCTGATTTGGTACTACAACAACGCCAAGGGTCGGCCGGAAAAGAAGAAGATCATCTCCCGGCACAAGGCCTATCACGGCGTCACCGTCGCCTCGGCGAGCCTGACCGGCTTGGCGCCCGTCCAGCGTGATTTCGACCTGCCGATGAACGACCGCTTCCTCTACACAGACTGCCCGCATTACTACCACGGGGCCGAACCCGGCGAGAGCGAGGAAGATTTCGCCGGCCGGATGGCGGCCAATCTGGAGACGTTGATCGAGACGGAAGGCCCGGAAACGATCGCGGCGATGTTCGCCGAGCCGATCATGGGGGCGGGTGGCGCCATCGTGCCGCCGGCGACCTATTTCGAGAAGATCCAGCCGATCCTCGAAAAACACGACATCCTGCTTGTCACGGATGAAGTGATCTGCGGCTTCGGCCGCACCGCCAACATGTTCGGCTGCGAGACCTTCAACATGAAGCCGGACTTCATGACCGTCGCCAAGGCGCTGTCGTCCGGCTATCTCCCAATCTCGGCCGTCACGATCCCCGAACCGGTGTTCGAGGCGATGCAGGACGAGAGCCGCAAGATCGGGACCTTCGGCCACGGCTACACCTATGGCGGGCATCCGGTGAGCGCCGCCGTGGCGGTCAAGGCGCTGGAACTCTATGAGAAACGCAACATCCTGGGCCATGTGCGCGAGATGGAGCCGATCTTCCAAACGCGTCTAAAGGCCTTGGAGGACCATCCACTCGTGGGCGAGGCCGTCGGGCGCGGCCTGATCGGCGGCATCGAGCTCGTCGCCGACAAGAAGGCCAAGCGGAATTTCGACACCAGGCACGGCGTCGCAGGCTATTGCGCAGCGCGCTGCCATCATCGCGGCCTCGTCGTACGCCCGCTCGCCGGCGATCGCATCGCGGTCTGTCCGCCGTTGATCATCAATGAGGCCGAAATCAACGAACTGTTCGACCGTTATTCCCGTGCGCTGGACGACACGCTCGACCACGTGACGAAGAATAAGCTGACCGCGGCCTGAGGCATCGAGACCATCTCGATACCTATTCGGGGATCAGCTCGCCCGAGCCGCCGAACTCGTTCGGAAAATCCTTCTGCTTGGGAAGGCCGTCGCGCATCGGCAGAACCGTTTCGCCGTAATTGATATGCATTGCGGGGACGAAATTCGCCGTGGGCACGATGGAGGGATACAGATCGACCATCCCCACGGCGGGAATACTGGTCATCACGTGACCGCCGCATTTCTTGCAGAACTGCCGCTGTGTACCGGGCCGCTTCTCGAACATACCCAGGTTTTCCGCGCCGGCGGTGATTCTTACGGTGTCGGATTGCCAAAGCGCGACAGCGGTGACCGGCGCCGCCCCCCACGAACGGCACGACTCGCAATGGCAATAGCCCATGAACACGGGCTCACCCGTGGCCTCGACCTGAACATCGCCGCAGAAACATTCACCCTTGTGCGTAGTCATGTGGTCCCTCTTTTGCCTTGGCGGCCCCCCGATGGCCACCACCTGCCGGTATAGTACGAGTTTCCTCCAAACCCGAGAAGATGCGCGTTCGAAATACGTGGCCTTTCGCCATAGCTCGGAACGTCCTCGGCCCGCATCAACCGTTTACTCGGACCGCCGCATGACCATATATAGGCTTGTTATGCGGCCTCGACCGTGTATGGGAGATACGACCTTTGAATGATATGACGCCGCTGAAGACGGTCGCCGATATTGATGCGTTCCTCGATCTCGAGGCGGAGATCAATCGTCTGCGCCGCGAGCTGAACGCCGTCATCCTCGCGCATTATTACCAGGACGCCGAGATTCAGGATCTCGCGGACTTCGTGGGCGATTCCCTCGATCTGTCGCGCAAGGCCGCCGCCACCGACGCGGATGTCATCGTGTTCTGCGGCGTGCGCTTCATGGCCGAGACCGCCAAGATCCTGAGCCCGGACAAGATGGTTCTGCTGCCAGACCTCGAAGCCGGCTGCTCACTGGAGGATTCCTGCCAGCCGGGCCCCTTCAAGGCGTTCAAGGAGCAGTATCCGGGTCACATCGTGCTGACCTATGTGAATTGCTCGGCCGAGATCAAGGCGCTCTCCGACATCATCGTCACGTCGTCGAACGCCGAACACATCATCAATCAGCTGCCCAGGGACCAGAAGATCATCTTCGCGCCGGACCGGCATCTGGGCGCCTATCTCAACAAGAAGACCGGGCGGAACATGGTTCTGTGGCCGGGCACCTGCATCGTTCATGAGAAGTTTTCCGAGCGCGAACTGATCCGGCTGAAATCGGAATATCCCGGCGCGCCCGTGGCGGCGCATCCCGAATGCCCGGATCACATTCTGGCCCATGCCGATCATATCGGCTCGACCTCCTCGATCCTGAATTTCGCGCTGACCAGTCCGAGCGACACGTTCATCATCGCGACCGAGCCGCATATCATCCATCAGATGGAGAAGAAGGCGCCGCACAAGACCTTTATCGGCGCGCCCGGCGCCGATGGGGCCTGCGGCTGCAACAACTGCCCGTTCATGGAACTGAATACGATCGAGAAGCTCTATCTCGCCATGGTCAACAAATGGCCGCAGATCGATGTCCCCGAAGCCACCCGGCTCGAAGCGCTCAAGCCGCTCGAGAGGATGCTGGAGATGTCGCCGAAATCCTCCACCAACTCTCAGCCGGCCCCGGCCCTGTGAAGATATCCGTCCCTTGAAACGCAAAAGTCCTGATCTCGAAGATTTCTCAACGCTGGACCCGGCGTCGATCGAGGATCTCGTCGACCGCATGCTCGACGAGGATGTCGGCGACGGGGATATCACGTCTCTTTCGGTCATTCCGAAGAAAGCGACGCTGGAAGCGGCGCTGGTCGCCCGCGAAGGCATCGTGGTGGCGGGCTTGCCCGTCGCGTTGGCTGTCTTCCGCCGGCTGGTGCCCGACGTTCAGTTCGACGTTCAGGCGCGCGACGGCGATATCGTCCGGGCCAACGGCACCATCGTCACGGTCTCGGGGCAGGCGCGCGGGCTTCTGACGGCCGAACGCTCCGCTCTCAACGTGCTGCAGCACCTCTCCGGCATCGCCACCATGACCCATCGCTACGCCGTGGCGATCGAGAATACCAGCGCGAAGCTGCTGGACACCCGCAAGACCATCCCCGGCCTCCGTCGATATGCGAAATATGCGGCGATGATGGGCGGCGCCCACAACCACCGCATGGGTCTCTACGATGCCATCCTGATCAAGGACAATCATATCGCGATCGCCGGCGGCATCGCCCAGGCGATCAAGGCGGCCAGGACCACCAAGCAGTTCATCGAAATCGAATGCGACACGCTGGATCAGGTCGAGGCCGCGCTCCGGGAAGGAGTTCGACCGCATCCTGCTGGACAATATGACCACGGACATGATGCGCGAGGCCGTCCGCCGTGCCGGCGACACCGAACTGGAAGCCTCGGGCAACGTGACGCTGGAATCCATCCGGGAGATCGCGCAGACAGGTGTAACCTACATCTCCGTCGGCCGGATCACGATGTCATCGCCGGCGGTCGATATCGGGATGGATTTCAAAGGCTTGCCGACGAACGAGACGATCGGCTCTATACGTGCTGTCCGCCGTTGATCATGATCTCGGCGCCGGTCACGTAACTCGACTGGTCGGTGCAGAGATAATAGATCGTCTTGGCCACTTCCTCGGGCTTGCCGAGCCGGCGTAACGGGATGTTCTTCACGATTTCGCCCGTGCCCGGTGACAGGATCGGCGTGTCGATCTCGCCCGGCGCGATGGCGTTGACCCTAATGCCCAAGGGGCCGAAATCGGCCGCCATTTCCCGCGTCAAGGCCGCCAACGCCGCTTTCGACGTGCCATAGGCGGCGCCGGCGAAGGGATGCACGCGGCTGCCGGCGATCGAGGTTACGTTCACGATCGATCCCCCGCCCTTCTTGAGCTCCTCCACCAGACCGCGAGCCAACATCACCGGTGCGTAGAAATTGACCTGGAAGACGGTTTGCCACAGATCCTGCGGCGTGTTCAGCGTACCGAACCGCTTGCCGTCCTCGGTCTTCGGCGAAATCCCCGCATTGTTCACCAGTGCATGAAGGACGCCGCCTTCGAGACGGCCGCGCATTTCCCGAATGGCGCTATCCAGATTGACCGGATCGGCGAGATCGACCTGGATATGATCCTCCGGGCCCGCATCCCACGGGCATTCCTCCGGGAAAGCGTGGCGCGAACAGGTGATCACGCGCCATCCGGCGCTTGAGAAACGCTTCACGGTCGCGTGCCCGATGCCGCGGCTCGCCCCGGTCAGGATCAATGTGCGTCTGGTTTCCGCCATGGCTGTGAGCCTACGCCTTTAAAGGTTACCCGTCGATGACTTCGGAAAGCGCTTCAATATCGGATTTTGAAAATCCCACAAGGATTTTACCGTCTATGTCGAAAACCGGCCGTTTGATCACGGCCGGATGCGACAACATCACCGACTTCGCCCCCGCTTCGCCCGAAACCTGCTGTTCTTCAGGCGGCAGCTTGCGCCAGGTCGTGCCGCGACGGTTGAGCAGCCGCTCCCAGGATATGGACGCCATCCAGCGGTCCACGAGGCCCGGCTCCAGGCCGTCCTTGCGAAAATCGTGGAACTTATAATCGACGCCGCGCTCCTCCAGCCAGGCGCGCGCCTTCCTGACGGTATCGCAGTTCTTGATGCCGTAGAGCGTGACCGACATGACCTATCCTGTCTTGGGAAACTCGACGCGTTCTTCGGGAATGCCATATGGATCCTGATGGATCAGGATCTCGGCGTGGGGGAATTCGGCCGCGACCTGCGCCTCCACTTCATCGGAGATATCATGGGATTCGATCAGGCTGAGATGCGGATCAAGCTCGATGTGGAACTGAATGAAGCTGTACGTGCCCGACGAGCGCGTCCGCAGGTCGTGCATGGCCACCACCTGGTGGTGAGCCAGAACCAGTTCCTTGATGCGGGCGCGGTCTTCGTCGGGAAATTCCCGGTCCATGACCATGTCGAAAGACTGGAGCGCGATGCGCCGGGCGCCGTCCAGCAGGATGATGGCTATCACGATCGCGATCGCCGGATCGACGTAAGGGATGCGCAGGACACCCGAGATCACGAGGGCGGCAATGACACCCAAATTCATCATCAGATCGCTCGCGTAATGCAGGCTTTCCGCCTTGATGGCGAGAGACCGGGAGCGGCTGATGACATAGCGCTGGTAGAAGACGAGCCCGAAGGTAAGCAGGATCGAGGCCACCATGACGGCGATGCCTATCACGCTCTGATCGATTGGCTCGGGCGTAATGATCCGCCTGACCGACTCCACAATCAGGAATATCGCCGAACCCGAAATCACGAGCCCCTGTAGCAGACCGGCGATCGCCTCCGCCTTGCCGTGGCCAAAACGGTGCTCGCGGTCGGCCGGCGTGATGGCGGCATGAACCGCCGCGAGATTGACAGTCGACACCATGGCGTCGAGCGAAGAATCGACCAGAGAGCCGAGCATCGCGACGGAGCCCGTGCGCCACCAGGCCCACAATTTTATCGCCACCAGGACGAGCGCCACCGACACCGCCGCGTAGGTGGCATACCTCATAAGCTCGCTACCCTTGGGCGCGCTCGGATTTGTCGTCACGGATACAAGGACTCCGTTCGCCAGCCAGTTTCCTCCCGATGATAGACCAATCGGTCGTGAAGTCGGGAGTCGCGATGTTGCCAGAATTCGACACGCAAGGGCGCGACGCGGAAACCGGTCCAGAAATCGGGCCGGGGCACCCTGCCGATAGCATATTTGGCCGCCATTTTCCCGACTTCGGCCTCCAGCGAGAAGCGGCCCTCGAGGGGCCGGGACTGCTTGGACGCCCAGGCGCCAATCTGGCTGCCGCGCGGCCTGGAACCGAAATAGGCGTCCGCCTGTTCATCCGACACGCGGGTTACCGGGCCGCTTACCCTCACCTGGCGGCCGAGACTGGCCCAGTGGAAACAAAGCGCCGCATTCGGATTGGCCGCCAGATCCTGGCCCTTGCGGCTGCCGGTGTTCGTATAAAAGACGAATCCCTCCGCCGAGACATGCTTCAGCAGCACCATGCGCAGCGACGGAATCCCGTCCGCATCGGCCGTCGCGAGCGCCATCGCCGTCGGATCGCCGGGCTCGCTTTTCGTCGCATCCTCGAACCATGCTTCGAAATGCGTGATCGGGTTATCAAGCCGTTTGATGGTCATACTACGCGCCGCCCTAAAACCGAATTCCGTCAGCGATTTCAATTAACTGACCGACTCGCCACAAAATCGCCACGTTGCCGCATTGACATGGCGCCCCAAACTGATCGAGAAGAAGCTACAGACCGTTTTGCGTTAAGTAAACCTCGGCAAAATCGTCGGATTTACAAGGAAGTCTAGGGACCCGATATGACACGTTCAGGCAGTGTTCGATTGCTTGCTGTTTGTGCCATTTGCGCCGTGACGGCGGCGGGCTGCACCAAGGAAGAAGTGGGCACCATCGTCGGCGCCGGCGGCGGCGCGGTGGTCGGCAAGGCGATCGGCGGCCACGGTACGAGCGGCGTGGTCGGCACGGCGATCGGCACGCTGGCCGGCGCCTGGATCGGCCGCGAGATCGGGCGCTCGATGGACGAAGCCGACCGGCTGGCCATGGAGAAAACCACTCAGAGCGCCCTCGAGAACAGCCGTTCGGGTTCGACCGAAACCTGGACCAATCCCGATAGCGGCCATAGCGGAACGGTGACGCCGCAACCCGCCTTCAAGAACGATAACGACCAGTATTGCCGGGAATATCAGCAAACGGTCATGATCGGCGGTAAAACCGAAACGGCCTACGGCACTGCCTGCCGCCAACCCGACGGATCCTGGAAGATCGTTAACAGCTAAGGCGGCTCCGCGACACCGAACCCCTTGTTTTTGGCGAGGATCTTGCTGCCGGCGTGCCGTGCGCCTTAATCCTTTGGTATGGCGTTCGCGATAGTATGGCTGGCTGTTTTAGGGGTATCCGGGGGCCGCTGCCGCGCCCTGTTTGAACAAGGACACGATGAAAGATCCATACAAAATCCTGGGTGTGTCGCGGACTGCTACCGAAGCCGAGATCAAGAAGGCCTATCGCGGCCTCGCCAAGGAATATCATCCCGACCGCAACCCCAATAACCCGAAGGTTGCGGAGATCTTCAAGAATATCAGCGCTGCCTATTCCCTGATCGGCGACCCGGAGACCCGGCAGCGCTACGATGCGGGCCAGATGGATGCGGCGGGCGCCCGCCGCGCCTATGCGCATCAGGCCCAGGGCGGGGCTCGGGGATTCGAAGGGTTCGCGCGCGGCACGGGCGGTTTTCAGGCCGACGACCTTTTTTCGGAATTCTTCGGCAATTTCCGGCGCACGACACGGCAGGAACCGCCGCGTAGCACCCCTCAACGCGGTCAGGACACGACTTATGACGTCGATGTCGAGTTCCTGGACGCCATCAAGGGCACGAGCCGGCGCATCACGCTGGATTGGGACAAGACGCTGGAGGTCAAAATTCCGCCGGGCGTGCGCGACGGCCAGCAGATCCGGCTGAAGTCCCAGGGTGCGGCCGGCAAGAATGGCGGCGCGCGCGGCGACGCCTTCGTGAAGATCAATGTCCTGCCCCATCCGTATTTCTCCCGGAAGGGCAACGATATTTATCTCGACGTACCGATCTCGGTGCGCGAAGCTTTGTTCGGCGCGAAGATCAAGGTGCCGACCGTCGCGGGTCCGGTGACGATGACCGTCCCGCAACACGCCAATTCCGGACTCGTTTTCCGGCTCAAGGAGAAAGGCGTCGCCTATGACGGCGACAAGAAGCGCGGCGATCAATATGTGAAACTGATCGTGATGTTGCCGAGCAAGCCGGATCCCGATCTCGAAAAGCTGGTCAAGCGCTGGCCGGAAAGCCAGGACCGGGACATTCGCAAGTCTCTGGACGTTGATTAAGCTCGCAAAACGCCTATTTCCGGCTTTCTGACGGCGTCGCGAGAGGCATGTTTTCTGATCCTGCGAAACGCCGCAAGAGCCTGATAAGACCAATGAATCCGGCGTTGACCCTTGACGCCATATGTGTAGGATCGGCGCAAACTCACAATAAGGTCTGGAAGCGGCCATGGATAACGCGACCCCATTGATGCAGGGAAAACGCGGCCTCATCATGGGGGTTGCGAACAATCGGTCACTCGCCTGGGGCATTGCCCAAGCGGTTCGCGCGCATGGCGCGGACCTTTGTTTTACCTATCAGGGCGAGGCGCTGGAGAAGCGCGTGAGGCCGTTGGCCGGAAGCCTTGGCCTCGATTTCGTGCTGCCCTGCGACGTGACCGACGACGCCAGCATGGACAGCGTGTTCTCGGCCATCCAGGAGCGCTGGGGCGGGCTCGACTTCCTCGTTCACGCCATCGGCTATTCCGACAAGGAAGAGCTGAAAGGTCGCTATATCGAGACCTCGCAGGAAAATTTCGAGATGGCGATGAACATCTCCTGCTATTCCTTCACGGCGCTCGCCAAGCGGGCCGAGCCGCTGATGAAGAGTGGCGGCAGCCTGCTGACGCTCACCTATTACGGCGCCGAGAAAGTCACGCCCCACTACAATGTCATGGGCCTGTGCAAGGCGGCGCTGGAAGCGAGCGTCAAATATCTCGCGAACGATCTCGGCCCCGAGAACATCCGCGTGAACGCCATTTCGGCCGGCCCGATCAAGACATTGGCGGCCTCCGGCATCGGCGATTTCCGCTATATTCTGAAATGGAACGAACTGAACGCGCCGCTAAAGCGCAATGTGACCATCGAGGATGTTGGCAATTCGGCGCTGTATCTCCTGAGCGATCTGGCGAGCGGCGTGACCGGCGAAGTCCTGCATGTCGATGCCGGGTATCACACGATCGGAATGAAGCGCGAGGACGCACCCGACATCGCGCTCGCCAAGGACTAGCGATTGAGCGACAACACATTCGGCAGGCTTTTCCGCTTCACCACCTGGGGTGAGAGCCACGGGCCTGCGCTTGGCTGCGTCGTCGACGGCGCACCACCGGGCATCTCCTTGAGCGAAGAAGACATTCAGGTCTGGCTGGACAAGCGCAAGCCCGGCCAGTCGCGCCATACCACCCAGCGGCGCGAGCCGGATGCGGTGAAGATCCTTTCCGGCGTGTTCGAAGGTGTCACCACCGGCGCGCCGATCAGCCTGATGATCGAGAATGTCGATCAGCGCAGCCGGGATTACGGCGATATTGCCGAGAAGTTCCGGCCGGGTCACGCCGATTACACCTATACGGCCAAATACGGCATCCGGGATTATCGCGGCGGCGGACGCTCATCCGCGCGCGAAACGGCCGCGCGCGTGGCGGCCGGCGCGGTCGCCCGCAAGATCCTCGGCGACTCCATCACTATTCGCGGTGCGCTGGTGCAGATCGGCGACGATCCGATCGACCGCGAGGCCTGGAACTGGAACGAGGTGTCGAACAATCCGTTCTGGTCGCCGGATGCCGAGGCTGTCCGACGCTGGGAGGCGACGCTGGAC
Organism: uncultured Alphaproteobacteria bacterium; assembly: GCA_963821875.1. GTDB lineage: Bacteria > Pseudomonadota > Alphaproteobacteria > CAVTAV01 > CAVTAV01 > CAVTAV01. The sequence goes on along the minus strand of CAWGFE010000002.1, from coordinate 1,495,694 downwards.
AAGGTCCGCAAGGCAGGAAGCTCGCTCGGCGCGGTGATCGAGGTTCAGGCCTCGGGCGTTCCGGTCGGCCTCGGCGAGCCGACCTACGGCAAACTGGACGCCGAACTGGCCTCGGCCATGATGGGCATCAACGCGGTGAAAGGCGTCGAGATCGGCGCGGGCTTTGGCGCGGCGGCGCTTACCGGCGCTGAGAACGCCGACGAGATGCGCGCGGGCAATGACGGCAAGCCTGTGTTCCTCTCCAACAACGCGGGCGGCATATTGGGTGGCATCTCGACCGGGCAGGACATCGTCGTCCGCTTCGCGGTCAAGCCGACCTCGTCGATCCTGACGCCGGTGCGCACCGTCAATGTGCGGGGCGAAGATACGGAGATCGTCACTAAGGGCCGTCATGATCCCTGCGTCGGCATCCGTGCCGTCCCGGTCGGCGAGGCCATGATGGCCTGCGTGCTGGCCGACCATATGCTCCGCCATCGCGGCCAATGCGGCTGATATCACTTTTCCGATCTAATCGAACGCCGAAGCGGATTTATGTCGCAGCATGCGCGCCAGCGCGGCGTCATCGCAAATGCGGGCCACGGAATCACGCGCCAGCTCACCGAGAATGCGCGTTGCCTCGTCCGTCGCGACATTCAGCCCCAGAACCTTTCTCTGCGCCGGCGATTGCCTGTGGTCGATCCGCGTATAGCGCTCGCCCAGCCTGTCCCGCAACATCGTGTCGACGCTGCTTTGCTGGGCCGACATGCTGATCCGCATCAGATGCTCGTCCGTGAGCCAGTCCAGCGCGCCAAGCTTCTCGCGGTCGTCGGAAAGCGGGAAATGGCCTGAGGTCGTGCCGATGCTCAACAGGCGAAGCTGCCGCGTGGGAACGTTGAGTTTGTATTCGGCTTCGTGAGCCGCCTGCAGATCGGGCGCATTGGCGAAAAGCCCGCCATCGGCGAACAGCCTGTTCCCGATGCGCACCATGGGGAAGAAGGTCGGCACGGCCGATGTCGCCATGGCGATATCAACCGCGGAAAATTTCCGATCTTCCGGATGATGCGTCGCGAAAAGATAGGCTTCGCCAGAGGTCAGATCGACGCTGGAGATAACGACCGGATGATCGAGATCGCCAAGGCGGACCGATCGCCCCAGCAGGGCGCCGACCGTCGATCGAAGCGCCCGGTCATCGTGACGCGGGGCAAAGGCCGATCGCGCGATATCGCCCAGAGTGTCCACGATGCCGCTGGACTTCGGACGATCCGAAAAGATCTCCGTGCCGTTGTCCAGAAAGGCGTCCCTGATGCGCGCCGCCGTGATCTCGCGAGCGAGACAGAGCGCGATGATCCCGCCGATCGACGTCCCTGCCGTCAGATCAAAGCACTGTGCGAGTGGACGGCCCGCCCGTTTCTCTAACTCGACGAGCACGGAGATCGTATAATAGCCAAGATATCCGCCGCCGCTGAGACTGAGGATCTGGAAAGGCGTCGCCACTACTCCCGCCGGAATTCCCCCACAAGTTCGATATGGGGAGACCAGAGGAATTGGTCGATAGGCTGCACGCGGACAAGTCTATAGCCGCCGTCCACCAGAATCCGCGCGTCCCGCGCAAACGTGCCCGGATCGCAGGATACGCCGACGATTACCGGCACGTGCGACGCTGCGAGCATCTCGGCCTGAGCTTTCGCGCCCTGGCGCGGCGGATCGAACACAACACCGCTGAAGGATTTGAGTTCATCCCCCATCAGCGGGCGGCGAAACAGATCGCGCGTCTGAAAATCGACAGCCTTAAGGCCCTTAGCGTGGTTCGCGGCCTCTTGCGCCGCATGGATGAGATCCGCGTCGCCATCGACCGACGCGACCTTTGCGCCAGTGGCCAGCGGAAAGGTGAAGGTGCCGCAGCCCGCGAACAGATCGGCGACCTGCTTCTCGCCCTTCAACGCCTCTGCGACGAAAGACTGCATGACGTGCTCCGCATCGGCGGTGGCCTGCACGAAGGCGTCGGGCGGCGGCGTCACGGCGACGTTGCCAAAGCGTAGCACCGGCGGCCGGCGCATGACGATCAGATCGCGCTCGCGGGGGACGCCGGGAGGGGTCGGCCGGCTCCAGGTGACGCGCGCGAAATCGGCCTGCGCCGCCAGATCCGCCAAAATCTCGCGCCGTCTGAGATTGGCTTCTCCCTTGGTTTCGAGAACCATATCGATGCCGGTTTCGGTTTCGAGAAGCGCGATATCGGCCTTACCGAGTCCCAAAGGGCCAAGCGCCGACCGTATGGGCGCGATCGCCGCCACCAGCGCCGGGCTCGCCACCGGGCATTCGGCAAGATCAACGACGTGAGCGCTGCCGCGTTCATGGAAACCAAGTAGCATGTCGGCCTTTACCCGGACCGCCGACAGCGTGACGCGCCGGCGCGCGCCAGGCGGCGAGACGATGCAGGGCTCGACCGGCACATCGCGGAAGCCACGGTGATGCAGCGCCGTTACGATCAGATCCCGTTTCCATTCGCCATAGACCGCCGCATCGACATGCTGAAGCGCGCAGCCACCGCAGGTTCCGAAATGCCGGCAATCAGGCATTCGCCGCCCCGGGCCTTCGCTCAGCAGTTCTTTGACGTCGCCGGCCAAGCCGCCCCCTCGCGTCGCTCCGAGCCTGACGCGTAGCCGGTCTCCCGGAACGGTAAAAGGCAGGAACACGCGCGCACCGTCGCGCTCGGCGATCCCGTCACCGCGCGCACCGATCGATGCGACCTCCAGCTCGACGATGTCGCCGCTACGCATCTGGTGAATCCGGTCCCATATGATGAGCAGAGATCAGGAATTCGATATTTCCCTCCGGCCCCTTGATCGGACTCGCGGTGACCCCCCTCACCCGCCAGCCCGGAAGACCGGACAGCCAAGCCTCGATCCGATCGCACACCGATTGGTGCAAAACCGGATCGCGCACCACGCCGCCCTTGCCGACCTGTCCCTTACCGACCTCGAACTGCGGCTTGATCAATGCGACGAGATCCGCGCCGGGAGCGGCCAGCGCCAAGGCGGCCGGAAGCGCGACTTCAAGGCCGATGAAGCTGACATCGCAGACGATCAGATCGACCGGCTCGGGGACGATCTCGGATGTCAGATGGCGTGCGTTGGTCTTTTCCAGAACGACGACGCGCGGATCCTCCCGCAGGGTCCAGGCGAGTTGGCCATGCCCCGCATCGACGGCATAGACCTTCCGCGCACCCGCCTGCAGGCATACATCGGTAAACCCGCCGGTCGAGGCGCCGACATCGAGGACCGTGCGGTCCCTGGGGTCGATCGAGAAGTAATCGAGCGCATGAGCCAGCTTGACCCCGCCCCGGCCGACCCAGGGATGATCCTGGCCCCGCACTTCGAGCGGCGCGTCCGCGTCAATCAGATGACCCGCCTTGTCCACCCGTGTTTCCCTTGAAAAGACTTTGCCGGAAAGGAGCAATGCCTGAGCGCGCGTGCGGGACTCCGCCAATCCGCGCTCGACCAGCAACAGGTCGGCCCTGATTTTCCGGGGACGGCTGGATGACGACGGCTTGCGATTCTTCGGAGGGGCCACGGCTGGCGGTCAGACGATCGACGCTCAGGCCGGGCTCGGGCCCGACACGCCTCTCTGAACGGCTTCGACATCATGGCCAAGCGCATCGAGCACGGTCGCCACGATTCCGGACGCGTTCAGGCCCGCCGTCTCATACATGGCGTCCGGCTTGTCCTGATCGATAAAGACGTCGGGCAGCGTCATTTGGCGGACCTTGAGGCCGCCGTCCAGCAACCCCTCGCGCGCGAGTAACTGCAGGACATGCGAGCCGAAGCCGCCGATCGCACCTTCCTCCACCGTAATCAGTACGTCATGAGTCTGCGCCAATCGACGGATCAGGTCCTCATCCAGCGGCTTGGCGAAACGGGCATCCGCGACGGTCGTCGAATAGCCGTGCGTGGCAAGCTTGTCGGCCGCCTTCATCGCCTCGGCCAGCCGCGTGCCGAGCGAGAGCATGGCGACCGTGCTGCCTTCGCGCATCACGCGGCCCTTGCCGATCTCGAGCGGCGTGCCTTTGGCCGGCAAATCCACGCCGACACCTTCGCCGCGCGGATAACGCACGGCGCTCGGACGGTCGTTGATGGTCACCGCCGTGGCGACCATATGCATCAGCTCCGCCTCGTCGGCCGCGGCCATGACGACGAAATTCGGAAGACAAGAGAGATAGGTGACATCGAATGCGCCCGCATGGGTCGGTCCGTCCGCTCCGACAAGACCCGCCCGGTCAAGCGCAAAGCGCACCGGCAGACTCTGGATCGCCACGTCGTGGACGACCTGGTCATAGGCGCGCTGTAGGAATGTCGAATAGATCGCGGCAAAGGGCTTGTACCCCTCGGTCGCGAGACCGGCCGCGAAGGTTACCGCATGCTGCTCGGCGATCCCGACATCGAAGGTGCGATCGGGAAACGCCTTGCCGAACGCATCAACTCCGGTGCCCGACGGCATGGCCGCCGTGATGGCGACGATCTTGTCGTCCGCTTCGGCTTCGGCGATCAGCCCCTTGGCGAAGACCTTGGTGTAGCTCGGGACATTCGAGACAGGCTTGTGCTGGGTGCCTGAGACGACATCGAACTTTGCCACGCCGTGATATTTGTCGGCGGCGGCTTCGGCCGGCGCATAGCCCTTGCCCTTCTGGGTCACGACATGGACGAGAATCGGGCCGCCTTCGGCCTCCTTGACGTTCTGGAGCACCGGCAGAAGATGATCCAGATTGTGGCCGTCGATCGGTCCGACATAGTAAAAGCCGAGTTCCTCGAACAGCGTGCCGCCGGTCGCCATGCCGCGGGCATATTCCTCCCATTTGCGCGCCGCACGCTCGATCGAATGGGGCAGTTTCTGCGCGACCTGCCTGGCGATGTCCCGCAGGTTCAGATATTCACTCGAGGACAGGAGCCGGGCGAGATAGGCGCTCATCGCGCCGACCGGGGGGGCGATCGACATATCGTTGTCGTTGAGGATCACGATCAACCGGCTGCCCATGGATCCGGCATTGTTCATCGCCTCATAGGCCATGCCGGCGCTCATCGCGCCGTCGCCGATCACCGAAATCACATGGTTGTCGCCGCCCTTCAGATCCCGGGCGATGGCCATGCCGAGCCCCGACGAGATAGAGGTGGAGCTGTGCGCCGCGCCGAACGGGTCGTATTCGCTTTCGGCGCGTTTGGTGAACCCGCTGAGGCCGCCGCCTTGGCGTAATGTGCGGATGCGGTCGCGCCGGCCCGTCAGAATCTTGTGGGGATAGGCCTGATGGCCGACATCCCAGATCAACCGGTCGTCCGGCGTGTTGAACACGTAATGCAACGCCACCGTCAGTTCGACGACGCCGAGGCCCGCGCCCAGATGGCCGCCCGTATGCGACACGGCGCGGATCATTTCCTGACGCAGCTCATCCGCCAACTGGCGAAGCTGTTCCGGCTTCAACGCCCGCAGATCTGCGGGCAGATGAACGCGGTCCAGAAGTGGTGTTTCCGTTTTTTCAGTCAAAACCGGATCCCCCTTTCGGGTTCCAATATGGGTCTAACTGGTATTAAAGCCGTCGCTCGACGACGAATCGCGCTACATCACGCAGCAAATTGGCGGATTCGCCAAAGATTTCCAAATGCTCGACGGCCTGCTCCGAGAGCATTTTCGCCTGCATTTTGGCACGATCGGCGCCGAGAATAGTTAAGAATGTGGCTTTTTTAGCTTCGGCGTCCTTGCCGAGCTGTTTTCCGACCTTTTCCGGGTCACCCTCAGCGTCCAGCACATCATCGGTGATCTGGAACGCCAGGCCGAGATTCTGGGCGAAGCCCTTCAGCGCGTGGCGGGTTTCCTGGGAACCATGCCCCAAAATAGCGCCTGCTTCCGCCGCATAGATGATCAGTGCGCCGGTTTTCATGTGCTGAAGCCGGTTGATGGAGCCGATATCGAGATCCTTGCCCTCGGAATCGAGATCGATCTGCTGGCCACCGACCATGCCCCGCGGACCCGCCGCCATGGCAAGTTCGGAAACCAATTCGGAGCGGACCGCCGGGTCCTCATGGGTCGCCCGATCGCTCAGGATTTCGAACGCGAAGGTCAGCAAGCCGTCGCCCGCGAGCACCGCCGTCGCCTCGTCGAAGGCCTTGTGGACCGAAGGCTGGCCGCGCCGCAGATCGGAATCATCCATGCATGGCAGGTCGTCATGGACCAGCGAATAGGTGTGCACGCATTCCAGCGCCGCTGCGACGCGAAGCGCTCGGTCGCGCGACACCCGAAACAGGTCGGCGCCGCACAGCACAAGAAACGGCCGCAGCCGCTTGCCGCCCGCAAAAGTGGCGTAGCGCATGGCGCTCATCAGCCGGTGTTCGGGGCCGTCGGCCGGCGGCAGAAGCTTATCCAGCAGGCGTTCGACGGCCCGCGCATTATTCTGAAGGGCGACCTCGAGCGTGAGGTCCTTTTGAGTGGTTTCGGTGTCCAAGCTTACCTCAATCGATCTCGGCAGGAGTGGTTTTGAGTTTTCCGCCATCGGGAACGATCATTTCGATCCGGGCTTGCGCCGATTTGAGCTTGGCTTCGCAATGCTCCTTCAGAGCGGTCCCGCGCGCATACATCTCGATCGACTTCTCGAGATCGACTTCGCCGTTCTCGAGTTGCTGCACGATCTCTTCCAGCGCCTTGAGCGCGGTCTCGAAGCTCATGGCCTTGATATCCTCCGGGATACCAGGCTTTTCGGGCGTTTCTGCCATGGATGCCACCTTTTCCTTCCGGCTCGCCACTCTATGAAGCTGCGCCGTTCACCGCAACCGGCAAGATCGGATGGGAATTGAATACCGGAATCAGCTCATCAGCACCGCGACATGCGCCGCCGCGCTGGCCGCCAGAGCGTCCAGATTGTAGCCGCCTTCGAGGGTCGAGACCAACCGGCCCTCGCAATGGCGCTCCGCCGCGGCCTTCAGCATCTCGGTCGTCCAGGCGAAATCGCCTTCCGTAAAGTTCAGATTGGCCAGCGGATCGGCCTTGTGAGCGTCGAAACCGGCCGAAATCAGGATCAGTTCGGGCCTGAACGCGTCGATTTCGGGCAGAATTTTCGATTCAAAGGCCGCTTTTAGCTCTTCCCCGCCGCCGCCCGGCCGGATCGGGACGTTGACGACGTTATGATCCGCGCCGGTGAAAGAAGCCTGCCCGGTGCCCGGATAGAGCGGCGACTGATGGGTCGAGGCGTAAAGCAGTTCGGGATGAGGGCCGAACACGGCCTCCGTACCGTTGCCGTGATGCACGTCAAAATCGACCACCGCGACCCGCTCGAGGCCATGCGCCTGTTTCGCATGCAGCGCGCCAATCGCGACATTGTTGAAGATGCAGAAACCCATGGCGGTTTCCGGTTCGGCATGGTGGCCCGGCGGACGAACCGCACAGAATGCGTTATCGATCTTGCCATCGATCACGGCGTCTATGGCGGCGCACACCGCGCCGGCGGCCCGCAACGCCGCGTCATGGCTTCCCGGCGAGACGATGGTATCGGGATCGAGGGCCCGCAATTCCGTCAGGCCGCTCAAAAGCGCGAGCAGACGGTCGACATGGGCCCGGGGATGGACGAGCGCGACCTGATCGGCCGTCGCCTCCGGTGCGTCGCCCCAATCGAGCTCGGCGAAATCATGGGACTTGAGCCGTGTGAGGATCGCCCTCAGCCGGTCCGGACATTCGGGATGATGCGGCCCGGTATCGTGATGAAGGCACGCTTCGTGGGTGTAGACACGTGTCGTCATGCGGACTCGGAGTTCGTGGAATTCTTCTCGCGCTCCTCTTCCACCAGTTCCTTCTTGGACAATTTGCCGACCATGGTTTTGGGCAGTTCCCGCCGGAATTCGATCGAGCCCGGAATCTCGTGCTTGCCGAGCCTCTTCCGAAGAAATGTCAGCAGATCATCCGGCGTCAAGGGGTCGTTCGGATCCTTGAGCTTCACGAAGGCTTTCGGCACCTCGCCGTGATATTCATCCGGCACGCCGATGACGATCGTTTCCGACACCGAGGGATGCGCATAGATCGCCTCCTCGACGACGCGCGGAAAGACGTTGAAGCCACTCACCAGGATCATGTCCTTCATGCGGTCGATGATGAAGGTGTAGCCATCCTCGTCGGTGTAGCCGACATCGCCGGTCCGAAGCCGGCCATGGACGAGAGTCTTGGCCGTCTCTTCGGGGCGATTCCAGTAGCCCTTCATGACCTGCGGGCCGACGATATTGATCTCGCCGGTCTCGCCGATGGGCAGGATCTTGTCCGGATCGTCCTTGTCCGTAATCACGATGTCGGTCTGCGGCAGCGGCAGGCCGATCGAACCCGCTTTCACCCGTGACGCCGGATTGGCGGTCGCGACCGGTGAACATTCGCTGAGGCCATAGCCCTCGAAGATCGCCCCGCCCGTTGCCTGACGCCAATCCTTGATGACCTCCAGGGGCAACGGCGCGCCGCCCGAGAAACAGTATTTCATCGACGAAATATCGCGTTTCCCGAGGTCCGGACTATGCAGAATGGCCGTGAACATGGTCGGCACACCGGCCAGCACCGTCGGCTGTTTTCTCTCCATATCGAGCATCACATCCTTCAGGTGGAAACGCGGATGAAGGATGATCTCGCCCGCAAGACGCATGCCCAGATTCATGATGCAGGTCATCGCAAAGGCATGAAACAAGGGCAAAATGCCGAGAATACGCTCCTCGCCCACCTTCGCCCCGACGCCCTGAAACCACAGCGCCGTCTGGCAGGCGTTTATATAGACATTCGCATGGGTGAGGCTTGCTCCCTTCGAAACGCCGGTCGTTCCGCCGGTATATTGCAGGACCGCAAGATCTTCCTCGGGCGTGATCTCGACCGGCGCGACGGAGCCGTCATTATCCAGCAGATCGGAATAGCGGGTGTGCAGTGAGTCCCATTTGACGTCCGCGATATCCTTACGCCGAACGAGCGGATAGAACAGGCTTTTGAGCCTCGGCAGAACCTCGGGGAGATTGCCGACGACGAGCCGGTCGACGCAGCTGGTCTTCAGAACCGTGAGGGCCTTGGGATAGAGCTGCTCGACGTCCAGCGTGACCAGCATCTCGGTCTTTGAATCCTCGGCCTGGTGAATAAGTTCGGGTTCGGAATAGAGCGGGCTGAAATTCACCACCGTGCCGCCGGCCTTGAGAATCCCGAAATAGCAGACGATGAAATGCGGGCAATTCGGCAGGTAGAGGCCCACATGGGTGCCTTTCTTGACGCCGATCTTCTGGAAGCCTTTGGCAGCGCGATCGATCAGATCGCCGATCTCGGCGAAGGTATAGCGCCGGCCGAGAAATTCGACGGCGTATTTTTCCGGGTGATCGGCGACGGCCTGATCGGCCAGCGCATAAAGCGGCAACGCTTCGAAAGTCGTATTCCAATCGAGCCCATCGGGATAATGATTAAGCCACGGTCGCTCGGTCACGCCCCACCTCCCTGACGTTGCACATTGATACGTCGCGCCTATTCAAGCCGATCCGGCTCCATGGCCGCGACGACGCCGTTCGAATGCCGCGCCGCCCGTCCCCGCGCAACCGCGGGCGGCACTTCGGAGGCCACGAAATAGCGGGCGGTCGCGATCCTGGTCTCAAGAAACGGCAGATTGGTGTCGCCTTCGTCGATCAGACGCTGCGCCTCGATAGCGCCCCGCGCGAGCAAGGAGCCGCCAATGACGGTTCCCGCCATTTGCAGGAAGGCTACCGCGCCGGGCGCCGCATCGACCGGATTCTTGCCCGCCGTATCGCGGAACCAGTCGCCGACTTCATCCAGCGCGTCGAGTCCCTCTTCCGCCTGAACGGCCAGCGCATCTAGCGCATCGTCGCGTGGCCGCTCCGCAAGCGATCCCTTCAAGTCCTCGATCAGGTCCTTGAGTGCCGCCCCATCATTGGCGGCCAGCTTGCGGAACAGCAGATCGTTGGCCTGAATGCCATTGGTGCCCTCATAGATCGCGGCGATCCGAACGTCCCGGTAATATTGAGCCGCACCGGTCTCCTCGATGAAACCCATGCCGCCGTGGACCTGTACGCCGAGCGAGGCGACGTCCGTGCCCGCGTCGGAACACCATGCCTTGACGATCGGCGTAAGCAGTTCCGCCCGTGCCAGACTCTTCGCCCGCTCGCCCTCGTCGGGATGATGGGCGGCGAGATCGAGCGAGGCACCGGCGAGATAGGCGAGCGAACGCGCCACTTCGGTCTTGGCTTTCATGGTCATCAGCATGCGGCGGACATCCGGATGCTCGATGATCGGACGGGATTCGCTGATTTTGCTGCCGATCGGCCGGCCCTGTTTGCGATCCTTGGCATAGGCGAGCGCATGCTGATAAGCGCGGTCCGCCACGCCAACTCCCTGCAGGCCGACCAGGAGGCGCGCATTATTCATCATCAGAAACATGGCACGCATGCCGGCATGTTCCTCGCCCAGCAGATAGCCGATGCAATTGCCGTCGTCGCCATAAGACATCACACAGGTCGGGCTGGCATGGATGCCCATCTTGTGCTCGATCGAAACACACCGCAGGTCGTTCTTCGCGCCGAGCGATCCATCCGGGCCGATCAGGAATTTCGGTACGATAAACAGCGAAATGCCCTTGGTGCCGGGCGGCGAACCAGGCGTGCGGGCAAGAACGAGATGAACGATATTCTCGGTCAGATCGTGCTCGCCATAGGTGATGAAGATTTTCTGGCCCGAGATGAGATAGGCGCCGTTGCCCTTCGGTTCGGCCTTGGTGCGGAGCGCGCCGACGTCGCTGCCGGCTTGCGGCTCCGTCAGGTTCATGGTGCAGGCCCACTCGCCCGACACCATTTTCTCCAGATAGGTCTTTTTCTGCTCCTCGGTGCCATAGGCTTCCAGCACCTCGACCGCGCCGTGATTGAGCGTCGCGGCAAGAGAGAACGCCATGTTCGAGGCCGCCCACATCTCGTTGGTGGCGATGGTGAGCGCGATGGGGAGACCCTGGCCGCCGATCTCGGTCGAGAATGGCAGGCTGTTCCACCCGGATTCGACATATTGCCGGTAGATAGCCGGAAAGCCGTCCGGCGTCCGCACCACGCCGTTCTCGAATGTGCAGCCCTGCTTGTCGCCGACCGAATTCGACGGCGCCATGACCTCGGAGGCGAAACGCCCGGCTTCGTTCAGAATCGCCTCGACGAGATCTGGCGTGACCTCGGAAAAGGGTTCCAGCGCGGTCACCGAGGGAAAGCCCGCGATATGATCCAGCGTGAAACGAATGTCCCGGACCGGCGCGGTATAATTGCTCATCGGGTTTCTCCGAGTGAAATCTTGGATGTCGTTGCCGTGGAACGAGATGCTGCGGCCCCAAGTGATAGCGTAGTGCAGGATTAATATCGAGCCGTAAACAGCCCGAATCCCCGCACGGAAACGGTCGACTGATGACTTTGGAGCCTCCGCCGATTACATACAGGCCTATGACTGACACACAAACCGCCAACAAAACCACCGACGTCGAAACGGTTCGCCCCGAGGCGGAAACGATCACCCGGGCGGCCGATCTGATCCGCCGGGGCAAGATCATCGCGCTGCCGACCGAGACCGTTTACGGCCTCGCCGTGGACGCTGCGGACGAGGACGCCGTGCAGGCGCTCTACGTCGCCAAGGGCCGACCGGAACAGAAACCCTTCGTGCTGCAATTCGCGTCCGTGCAGGCGGCGAAAGACTGGGCCGGATTCGACGAAACGGCGGCACGGCTGGCCGAAGCCTTCTGGCCCGGCCCGCTGACCCTTATCGTGCGCATGCCGGCGAATGCCAGGATCGCCAGCCGGATCACGGCCGGCGGCGACACGATCGGCATTCGCATTCCGGCCAATGACGTGGCGCTTGGCGTCTTGCGGGAGGCCGGACGGCCGCTCGCGATCACGAGCGCCAATCTCTCTGGCCATCCCGGTGCCCGATCGGTTGCGGAAATTCCCCCGGAACTCCTGGCCCATCTGAGCCTGATCCTCGACGGCGGAACCTCGCCGATCGGTGTCGCCTCGACGGTTCTCGACGTGACCGGCGACAACTTTCGCATCCTGCGGCAAGGCACGCTTACGGCCGACGATATCGAGAAGGCGCTGACGTCATGACGGCCGGCGTCCCCGACGACGTCCTCGATCGGCTGCGTCAGGCCGTCGGCCCCAAAGGATGGACGTCCGATCCGGACGACCTCGCGCCGCATTTGAAGGAGTGGCGCGGCATGTATTTCGGCACGACGCCGATCCTCGTCTCGCCGGCCAGCACGACCGAAGTCGCCGACGTCGTGCGGATCTGTCACGAAACCGGAACCGCCATCGTGCCCCAGGGCGGCAACACCGGGATGTGCGGCGGCGCCGTGCCGGACCAGTCGGGCGGCGAAATCGTGCTGTCCCTCGCCCGCATGAACAAGATCCGGGCGATCGACCCGCTGAACTATACGATCACGGTGGATGCCGGCTGTGTGCTGACCGACGTTCAGGAAGCCGCCCGGGACGCGGGGCGGCTGTTCCCGCTAAGCCTCGCGGCGGAAGGCAGTTGCCTGATCGGCGGCAATCTCTCGACCAATGCGGGCGGCGTGAACGTGCTCAAATACGGTACGGCCCGCGAACTCGCGCTCGGGCTCGAAGTCGTGTTGCCGGACGGGCGGATATGGGACGGCATGACGGGCCTGAGAAAAGATACCGCCGGCTACGACCTCAAACAGATGTTCATCGGCGCGGAAGGCACGCTCGGCGTGATCACAGGCGCCGTTTTGAAGCTGTTCCCGCTGCCGAAATCCCGCCTCACCCTGTTCGTGGCGATCCGGGATCCGGAAGCCGCCGTCGCGCTGCTGGCGGATCTGCGCGATCGAACCGGGGACCGGGTCGCGGCCTTCGAGATCGTCCCGCGCGACGCGCTGGAGATGGTGTTGCGTCACATACCGGGCACGTCCGATCCATTGTCCGAGGCCCATGAGTGGTACGCGCTGGTGGAAATCGCCTCGCCGGATGCGGAGATTTCCCAGGACGCCGGCGATCTTCTGGAAACGGCTTTCGATGAGGGGCTTGTTCTGGACGCCGCCACGGCATCGAACGAATCCCAGCGGGAGGCCTTGTGGAAGCTCCGGGAGTCGATCTCGGAGGCCGAACGGGCCGAAGGCGCGAGCATCAAGCACGATGTTTCAGTGCCGGTGTCCGACATGCCGGCTTTCATGGAAAAAGCGCGCAAGGCGGTCGAGGACGTGCTGCCGGACATCCGCGTAATCGCCTTCGGCCATATCGGCGACGGCAACGTTCATTTCAATCTGTGTCAGCCCAAGGGCGCGGACGGTCAGGCCTTCGTGAAGCGCTGGGAGGAATTCAACCGGATCGTCCATGACGTGGTGATCGCCTTCCACGGCAGCATCAGCGCCGAACACGGCGTCGGCCAGATGAAGCGTGACGAACTGGCCCATTACAAAAGCGGCGTGCATGTCGACCTCATGCGTGCGATCAAGAGGGCGCTCGATCCCAAGGGCATTATGAACCCCGGAAAGGTGCTTTAGGATCTCTCTTCAACGGGTTAGGATGCGTTCTGTGCGGTGACGGCGCGGGGCATCGTTACCGGATCAGAGGGGGATAGAGCATGCGGGCGCTCAACAAGGGTCTGGCTTTTCTGGCGGGCGCGGTCTTCGCGCTGATGGCTCAAACGGCGGCGGCGCAGCCGGCGGGGGCCTCGGGGCTCATGACGCGGGCGAAGTTCCAGGATTTCATCCGTCTTTTCAACGCCGGCGATCCGCACCAGTTCGACTATTATACCCCGGACGTTCAGGTGGAGGCCGACAAGGTCCACAGCCTCGCCGACCTCAAGGCCCATGACGAGGAAACGAGACGCAACGTCGACATCGCCTTCCGGCCCGGGCTGATCGCGATCGACGATTCGAACAACATGCTGGCGGTCGAAATGACCATCCGCACGGTGGCGCTCCGGGACGGCGTGAAGCTTGGCAACAATCCTCAGCCGATTCACAAGGGCGACGCCCAGACGACCCACGGCACGTTCTTCTTCGCCCTGCGCGACGGCAAGTTTTCCGCACTCACAATTGGCGGCGGCCCACGGGCCCGGCAGAAGGTCGATCTCGCCAAAGCGCGGGCCGAATCCCCGACGCCCGAGCAACTCGCCGAGCCGATGCCCGCGTCGATCAACAACCCACAAATGACACATCAGAAATACGAGGACTATGCGCGGTTGTTCAGCCGGTTCGATCCCCGCTTTCTGGAATATTACGATGCGGATGTCGTGTTCGCGACGGCGCCGGCGCCGAAACCGATCCTCGGTCCGAAGGCGATCTACGACCTGTATGTGCCGCTCCGCAAGACCCTCGACGAGCACGTGGAGGCACCGATCATCGTGGTGGACAATCCGCACAATGTCATGATCGTGCAGCTTCGCAATCGCATGATCTCGACGCGCGGCGATACACCGCTGCCAAGCGGCGTTCTGAAAGAGGGCGAGGAGCTCATCGGGTCCGGCGTGATCGTGTATTCGCTCAAGGCCGGCAAGATCAGCTTCATCCAGGCCGCACGGTCCGGCACCAAATTCGAGCCGGCGAGTTAGACGGCCTTCCTAGAACAGGGACTGCTGGGCCGGTTCCGGCGGATCGAAGCAGTGCGGATCGTCGTTGCGCACGGCATTCACATGGGTGCTGACCGGCTCGGCGACGATTTCCTCCATATCCAGCAGCCGTAACTGCGCCAGAACGTCCGGTCCGTCCGTCATCGCGGGATCGAGCCAGGCGGCGTAGCTGTCGGGATGGAGCATCACCGGCATGCGGTCGTGGATTTCCCGGATGGCGCCTTTCGCCTCGGTTGTCAGGATCGCGAAGGAGTCGAGTTCCTCGCCCGCCGGCCCGCGCCACCGCTCCCAGATCCCGGCGAAACCCATCGGCCCGCCGTCGGCGGGGCGAATGCGGAAAGGCTGCCTGGCGTTGTCGGCGCGGCGCCATTCATAGAAACCGTCGGCCGGCGCCAGACAGCGGCGGGCGCGAAAGGCGTCCCGAAACGACGGCTTCTCCGCGACCGTCTCGATACGTGCGTTGATCAGCAAGGGCCCGTCGCCGACCGCCTTGGCCCAGGCCGGCACCAGACCCCAGCGTATTTCCACGAGTTCCCGACCGGTCTCGGGCTCCGAACGGATCGCCCGGACGATCGGCGCCGACTGGGTTGGCGCGATATTGTATCGCGGCTTCAGATTCGGCCTGTTTCGATATTGAAACAGCCGCCTGATCGCCTCGGGTGGAAGACTGACGCTATAACGGCCACACATGGCGCGATTATAGATCCTGAGCCCGCCCGGAACAGTGCATAAATTATAAGCATTTGAGGCCGGCGCGAGAGCTGTTTTAACACTTTATTTCCGATATTCGCGGATCATCGCCGCCATGTATTTCCAAGGGCCAGCCGGCCGATCATCTCGAGGCCTCCGGTGACGATTGCCGACAACCGGGAAACGGACAGAACCAATACCCCCAGGGGATTGGAAGTCTGGTTTCGCGGCACGCATAAACTGGGCGCGCGGTCCCGCCACGTCGTGACCGCCCTTCTCGTCGTCGCGTTCCTCTGCACGACGACGGCGGCGGTATTGTTGATGGCGACGGAGTGGAACTCGCTGCCACCGTTCCTCACCGGTGCGCCTTCAGCCAGCCACGGGATGCTTCAGGCCTCCCGGAGCGCTCAAACCCAGCCCGCTATCGCCACGCCCGGGGACACGAAATGGATCGCCGAAGCCGGCATTGCGATCACACTTCTGACGCTGATCGGATTTACCACGCGGGCCGCGATCGTACACGGCCGATCCTTCGAGCGCCGGCGCGCCGACCGGTTGATCCATCGCGCCTTTGAGCATCTGCCCGACGGGGTCGCTCTCTACGACAGGGAAGAGCGTCTGATCACTTGCAACGAGCATTATGTCGACTATTACCCCGAGGAGATACGTCACGCTGTCGTGCCCGGCGTTGCAAGAAGCACCTTGTTCAACGAATTGCGCAAGCTCGGCTTTCCAATACCCGCCGGCGCGGACACGGAACTTGCGCTTCTGGAACGCGATCAAAAGGGTCAAAGGCCGGAGCTCAGCCGCGATATCCGTATGAGAGACGGCCGATGGTTTCGCATGCGCTATGTCCCGACGCCCGACGGCGGTTTTTGCGCGCTGTTCTCGGACATGACCGAATACAAGCAGCGCGAGGAAAAACTCTCGGACCGCGAGCGCGGTTTCCGCCGCCTGATCGAAGAATCGGTCCAGGGCATCGTCGTTATCCAGGACTGGCGGCCGGTATACGCCAACCAGGCCTTCGCCGATATTTTCGGCTACGCCTCGCCGAGCGAGATTCTCGCCCTGAACAATATTCGTCAGATGGTGTCGGACATCCGCGAGTTCCGCGACCTGCAGAACGCGCTTGAAAATCCGCACCACGGCAGCTTCCGCTCGCAGCACGAATTCAAGGGCGTGCGCAAGGACGGAACGATCGTGTGGCTCGACAATCGCATGAGCCTGATCAACTGGCACGGCAAGGTCGCCGTTCTGTCATCGGTCTTCGACATCACCGAGCAGAAACTGGCGCACGACCGCGTGATCGAGTCCAAGGACCAGGCGGTGGCCGCCAATCGGGCGAAATCCGAATTCCTGGCTAATATGAGCCACGAGCTGCGCACGCCGCTCAATGCGATCATCGGCTTCTCCGAAGTCTTGCGCGACGAGCTGTTCGGGCCTCTGGGCCAGGAGCGCTACAAAGATTACGCGTCGGATATTCACGGCTCGGGCGTCCATCTGCTCAGCGTGATCAACGACATCCTGGACGTTGCGAAGGCCGAGGCGGGCAAGCTTGAGCTTTCCGAAGAAGTCGTCCGGGTCGGCGATGTCGTCGACGGCGTTCTACGGCTTATCCGCGAGCGCGCCGCAAATAACGACGTAAATCTCATCATCACGGTGCCCGACAATTTGCCGGATATCCGGTGCGATCCCCTGAAGCTAAAACAGATCCTGATCAACCTGCTCTCCAACGCGGTCAAATTCACGCTTCCCAGGGGTGATGTGATCCTGTCGGCCGGCGTCGCGGATAGCGGTGAGTTTTATTTCGAGGTTCGCGATACCGGCATCGGCATGGCCCGGGAATCGATCCCCATCGCCATGCAGGCGTTCACGCAGGTCGACAGCTCGCTGGACCGCAAATACGAGGGCACCGGTCTCGGCCTGCCTCTGGTCAAGATGCTGACCGATCTCCACGGCGGGCAGTTCGATGTCGACAGCGAACTCGGCGTCGGCACCACCGCCCGGATCCGCCTGCCGGCCTACCGGCTGATGGCCAATGAACAGTCGTCGTCGCGGTCGCGATCATCGGACTCTGATCACGACCGTATTCACGACGTCGCCTGACCCTAAAGCCCCTATCTCCCCGTAAGCCACGCGCGATATGATCCCGTTCTCGAACTGAAGGAGGGGACGATCGTCAAGCGTGAACATCCGAACCGGCCGATCGTCGGGGTTGGCGCCGTCGTGTGGAAGGACGACAAGGTCCTGTTAGTCTGCCGTGGAAAACCGCCGCGCGCGGGGCAGTGGAGTATCCCGGGTGGCGCGCAGGAACTTGGCGAAACCCACCGGCAAACCGCGATTCGCGAGGTTCGCGAGGAAGCCGGTATCGAGATCGAACCGACCCGCGTCGTCGACGTCATCGACTTCATCGAAAAGGATGACGCGGGAAGGGTTCTCTACCACTACACGCTGGTGGACTGGGCGGCCGAATGGCGTGACGGCGACGCCGAGCCCCGCGACGACGTCACCGCCGTCCGCTGGGTTCATCCGGACGCCCTCGACGATTACGACATATGGTCCGAGACCAAACGCGTCATCCGGCGCTCGGCGGCCGAGCGCAGTTCGCCCGGATGACAAGACCAACTATCGTGCTAAGTCCTTGTATAAAGAGCGCTTCACGGTTGCCAAAACCTCTATATAGACGCTATAAACATACTGGATACGAAATGTGGGGGCATGAGGCAACCGGGGGACCAAAGGGAAGACATTATCATGACTCTGCGCAGCTATCTCGCCGCTACGATTATCGCCGTGTCATTTTTTGGTCTGGTCGGCCGGACGAGCGCCGCCGATTCCAGCCCCCCGAAGGATAAGGGGTCCAACACCTACGACGAAGGCACGATCACCGGCATCGCCACCGGATTTTTCGGCGAGTCTTCCAAGGCTTTGGCGAAAGTCATCCAAAAGGCCTTCGCCGACCTCGGGCGGCCCAACGCTTATATCACGGGACAGGAAGTAAGCGCCGCGATCGCCATCGGATTGCGCTATGGCGACGGCCATATCACCAACAAGACCGAAGGCAGCAGGCGCGTCTACTGGAAGGGACCGTCGGCCGGGTTCGATCTCGGCGCGAACGCCTCCAAGACCTTCGTCCTCGTCTATCATCTCAAGAATCTGGACAACATCTATCACCGCTTCCCGGGCATTGACGGCAGCATTTATTACATCGCCGGCGTCAGCATGAACTATCAGCAACGCGGCAATGTCATTTTGGCCCCGATCCGCGTAGGCGTCGGGCTGCGGGCGGGTGCGAATGTCGGTTATCTGCACTACACCCGGAAGCGGTCCTGGATTCCGTTCTAAACCGTCGTCAGCGGCGCTCGCGCTTCCGTCACAAACAAAACAGCGGCATGGCCCATGCCTGGACTCATGCCGCCAAACGACGCTTATTTACTTGTCGAGGAGGCGCGGAGTCTTTCCGCGCCAGTCTAAGCCGCGTGACCGTCTAAGCCGCGTGACTGTCGATCAGGGTCGGATCGGCAACCAGCTGAAAATCGGGCGCCAGAGGATGCGGTCCTACATAAGCGGCCAGAATCCTTCCGGCACGAAACTTCACGAACCAACGGCCTTCCACATGCGGATCGCGATGCAATTCCGCAATGCTTTCCGGTGCAAACACCGTGTGATTTGCTATAAGGGTTCGGACGCCTTCATCGGTATCGCTGTAAGACATAGCGCCATTCCTCCGTTATTTAGGACCTTCTTTGGCTTAACTACCGGATCAGCGTGACCGGAAGGCTCGCGAAACTGGCACCAGTTCGCTGAAGATACCGATAGTTGCAATATTTTGTTATTTCCAGACCTGCAAACACTATATATCCGTTCCCAAGGAACGAAAACAAAAAAATATTTCGTTCCGGGTGACACGGCTCGACCGACTTTCCGGCCCTCTCGCGGGCGAACGGAAAGGCTAAATAGCGCAAGATCTTAGAGACGGAGTCCGGGCCCATAGCCGGAGGCGGCGTTATGGTTAAAGTTATCCACCACTGCCCCAACAGACCACGAAAAAACGCGATGGTGTTACGCACGAACCAGGTACTCACTACTCTACAGAACGCGGTGGAGATTCAACCGCGGACAAGCCTCAATGCACGGACATCGACGACGTCGTTGTCCCCAGAAGATCCATGGTCACTTCGGCGATTCGCTTCCAGGCCGAATATCCTTGAGGATCCCCTTCGGTATAAAGCTCGGCGGCGCGGATCGCGGCATGCACCGGCGCGGCATCGCCATGCTCATCCACCAATTGTCTCGCCGTCCCGTAAATGTCGATTTCGAACATTCTTATTTGCTCCCTTTTATGTACACGGCGGCACGGTGTCGCGACCGGCGGATGAAATCTGCGAATCCGAACAACGTGGAACGGAACAGGCTCGCCGCCAGGATTGCCAAGCAACCAAAAACGGCGAGCCAAACCGCACTGCCTGCGGAAAACGTCTCGGTGGCGCGCGGCGCGGGCCTCGCGAAGCGCTGAATTTCGGGGCTTTGGCCGGCAGTCGCGAGGACGGCGCTGAAGGCGGCCGAGGTCGGCGCGGCGGCGGCCGTAGCGGCCTGCGCCGGCGACACCGTGTACCAACGCCCCGGCTCGAGGCGCAGAGGATGCGCGGAGACGGATAGCGCCGGCCCGACCATGCATCCCAGCACGGCCACGACCATGACTGCGCCGCGGCGTCTCGCGATGACGCGACCTGCACCCCGGGCCATCATCCCTGCGCTCCGGACCTCACCGCCGGGCGGTGCCCGCAGTCTTCCTTTTATGGCGCTCATCGTCCGACCTTATCTGCCCTTGCCGACACCCGCCGGACCACGCCGGCAAAACTCTTTTTCATTGATCTGTCATATCCATGAGCAAAGGCCGGACCAGTTTCCGGAGGTTATTGCTTTTCAAGGCATTAGGCGTTTTCGGCCGATTTGCCGACCACCCGATGTGTAAAGAAATCCAACATCGGGCGGGCAACTGAGCCGATTTGGGACGATTGCGCGCGACCAGGCCCCATATGAAACCGGCGCCATTGCTTTCGGTCCCGTCTTCGCGGACTGTCTCGCCATGTGTGAATTCACCGCGATCGACTTCGAAACGGCGACCTATGGCGGCGAAAGCGCCTGCGCGATCGGATTGGTGCGCGTCGCCGGGACAGAGATCGTGCGAAGCGGCTATTTCAAGATCCGGCCACCGAGCCGGGAATTCCGCTTCACCCATATCCACGGCCTGGCCTGGGACGATGTTAAGGACGAACCCGATTTCGGCGCGCTGTGGCCGCGCATGGCGGACTTCTTTGCCGGCGTGGATTTTCTCGCGGCCCATAACTCGCGGTTCGATGCAAATGTGCTGGCGGCGTGCTGCGCGCTTCACGGCCTCTCCGTTCCCGACACACCCTTTCTCTGCACGGTGGAACTCGCCCGCCGGATGTGGCAGGTGCGGCCTACCAAGTTGCCCGATGTATGCCGGTACCTGTCGATCCCGTTACGCCATCACGCCGCGGATTCCGATTCCGAGGCCTGTGCGAGGATCGTCATTGCCGCGCTTGAAGACGGTTGGCGGCCGGCCGGATCGCCCACAGTCTCGCCAGGACGTTAGACAGCGCGACCGCCGAGTTGTTATACTTTGGGACACTGGAATATCGCGGCTGAAGGCTGGGGATCCTCCATGCTCGGCAGCGCGAGGGGATTCCGCCGATTTTCGTGTGTTAACCATGGGTTCCCGAATCGGCACGCCTATTGCTTAGTGAGGCTTAATGAGTTTGCTCACACGGATACGAAACAGTGTTTCGCGGCGGCCCGACGTGCCGGAGGGTCCGACCTTGCGCGCGGTTCCGGACGACGACCCGATCGAAGAACCCACTCCCGTCGATACAGAAGAGCAGACAGGTCCCGAGCGCCGGGACAGCCCGCGCTTTCGCGTCGGCCACCGCGCTCACATCGTCTCCTGGGGCCGAAAGTATCGTGTCCGTATCGTCGATATTTCCCACTCGGGCGCGGCGGTAACCTCGCGCGCCCATGTCCGGATCGGCGAGAAGACCATTCTCACCGTTCATGACATGGGCCGATATCGCGGAACCGCGATACGCCATATCGGCGACGGCGTGGCGATCCGGTTCGACGAAAACGAACCGCGCCCGGAGATAAAGGGCGCGCCGTTGCGAACCATGATGAACAGCCTCACCCCGAGGGCGATGACGGCTCTGGCGCGCCCTCCGCTGGAAAAGCGCGGATTCCGCCGCGCGGATATGTCCAATCCCGCTTCGATGATCACCGGGGGAGAGCGGATTACCTGTTCGATTCTGAACATTTCGGCGGGCGGCACCGCCGTTTGTATCGACCACAAACCGGATCTCGATCGCTGGGTCATTCTTTATATCGACTATCTCGGCCGCATGCGGGGCCGCGTGACACGTCATTTCGACGATGGCATCGCAATCGAATTCGACGTCGAGTTAACCCGGCGCGATCGTCTGGAGCAGCAGGTAAGCACGCTGCTCAATCAGGCGTCGCATTAGGCCACGCCATTCGGTGCCATGTTCTCCAGACAAACCGGCAAATTCGGCACAAAACTGATCGCGGTGATATTCTGCGCGCTAACCTGCCTGTCCGCGTGCGACGACACACCGACCGCGCCGTTGCCCGACCGGGATCAGCTCTATCAACTCTTCGAACGCGTCGCCGACTTCACCACGGCGCTCGACCGTCTCGACATCGTGTGCGGATCGACCGGTGACGAAGACAGGCTTGGCTGGTTGAGGATGCAAAGCGCAGCCTGGCTGGATTCCGACCAGCAGGCGAAATTGGAAGCCTTCATCAAGGACCACCGGCAGGCCGTTTTCGAAACCTACAAGGGCAAGTATTGCGGGATGGAGGTCGTCGCGGAACGCGATAACTACGTCGCCGCCTATAAGGTCCATCGTCTGCGGCTGCAGAACGCTCTAAACAACTTGCGCAAAGCCGGCAAGGGTCGCCCGTAAAGACAAGGGTCAGGATTTTTTCGGCGCGCAGTCGATACAGGTGGCGACGGCCGGGTCCATGGTGAGGCGCTCCAGCGCGATCGGCTCGCCGCAAATCACGCAATATCCGAACTCGCCTTCGGACAGACGCGTCAGCGCGGATTCGATCCGCTTGAGTTCCGCCTGCCGCCGGCGGTCCGTTTCCCGGGCAAGAGCTTGAAACTGCATGTCGCCGGCGCGCGACAGCCGTCCGGAACTCCCGGGATCCAGACTGACCGGCTGCCGGTCATCCGCTGTTTCGGAGGAGACCTTCCACAGCTTCTCCTGTCTCTGCACGAGCCAGGTCTTGTAGTCTTCGAGGCCACCCTTGTGCTTCGCACACATGCTGCCTTCCCCTTTCGAGCTTCGAATCCGGCGACGACATCGCCGCCGGCCGCCATCGCCCCAATATGAGACACCTGCCTCCGCCCCACGAAAGAAGGGGTCCCCGCTCTCAGGATCTTGCCGTCAAGAATTGTGGTGCTGAGACCGCCAACGCTTGATGGCTTTTGCAACGTAAAGAGAATCGTCGACTTCGGTTCGCCACGCTTCGGAAAACTTCGGATCGTCACTGCTTGGCCGCAAATCCTCGTGAAGATCGTCCAAAAGGACGCGGACCGGTGCGGTAACGCCTTCGCCAACGATAATCGCTTCGCGGTTCTGAAGCGAGGGTAAAGCCGCAAGCATGCCGTCGGCACCTTCCGGCATCACGTTCTCGATGAACCGCTGATCCTTTTCGTTGTTCATGCGCATAGCGAAGATCGTACCACACTGAGAGAGAATTGACTTAGCAAGATCTGCCGGCCGCTGCGAGACGATCCCGAGGGATACACCGTATTTACGGCCTTCCTTGGCGATCCGCTCGATGGATTTGCGCGCCGAACGGAAATTTACTTCGGCTTCCTCCGGGATGTAGCGATGGGCTTCCTCGCAAACGAGAAGCACCGGGCGCGCATGGGATTTCCGCCCCCAGACCGCAAAATCGAAAACCGTACGGCACAGCACCGACACGACGACATCGACGATATTGGAGGGAACGCCCGCCAATCCGATGATCGAGACCGGCTTGCCGTCAACCGGAATACGAAGGATCCGCGACATCACGTCCGGCAGCGTGTCGCGCGCCAGGATCGTCGAAAACATGAAGGCATAACGATCGTCGCCCTTCAATTCCTCGATGCGGCTTTTGAGCTTGAGATAGGGCTCTATCGTTTCGGCCTTGTCGAGACGGCCCATATCCTGATCGATGATCCGCAAAAGATCGGCGAGGCGATAGGGAATCGGCGTGTCGACGGTGATCCGGCCGTAATCCTTATCCTTGGCGGATTCCTTGCGGGCTGCGAGCAGGCTGCGCTTGAGAATATCGACTTCGATTTCCCGCTCCGGCGTCCGCGGGCCGACGATGATTTCGATATGCTCCTCCAGATTCATCATCCAGTAGGGCAGATGCAGATTTTCTGTGCTGATGCATTCCGCGTGCTCCTTGAACGCGGCGGCATATTCGTCGTGCGGATCGAGGACGATGATGTGCCCGCTCGGCATCTGCTCGCTGAGACGGTGCAGGAGAAGCGCCAAGGTGCACGACTTGCCGGTGCCGGTGCTGCCCAGAACAGCAAAGTGCTTCGACAGCATCCCGTCGGAGAGAATCGAAGCGCTGACCGTGTGGTGCGGATAGACGCTGCCGATATTGACATGCGCCCGGCCCATAGGCGCGAAGATCGCCTTGATGTCTTCGGCCCGCACATTGGAGACGACGTTGCCGGGAACCGGAAATTTCGAAACGCCGCGACCGAACAGAATGGAGCGTTGCTCGGCGCCAAAGCGTTCGCCCTGGCCGATAAAATCCATCTCGGCCATCAACTGGCCACCCCGGCCATCCGGCGCCGCGTTTTCGAGTCTTCGGATAATGGCATAGACATAGCTGCCGGTGACATGGATGCGGACCATCGAGCCGATCTGTCCGACCAGGGGATCGCCGCCTTCCGCGTTGATGATCGTGCCAAGGGCGTCCATATCGAAAATCGCCTTGGCGCCGCGGCCCGAAACTTCGGTCACTTCGCCGATGCTTTCCGCCGGCGACGAAGCCCGCGCGGACAGGGAACTTCCGGCAGCTACTGGTCCATCGGTCTCAACCGCGCGCGTCTCGCCGGTATGAGTGTAACTTCTCACGGTTATTCCCTTCTTGGTTTGCCTGTCCAAAAGTGTCCGCCTGAGCCACTTAACAATGGGTAAAACGGCCGCACACGGCTCGCTCCACCCCTATCTGATAGCGGCTTTCGCTTAACTCTTGATTTATCGCGGCCCGGTAATCTGGCAGGCGACGCAGCCAACTGGGGATATGACGGATGCAAAGCGATACGGCCGACATGCCTTCATCGCCGGCCGAACCCGTGCATGACGGGGAACGCAGCTTCCCGCACCGTATTCCTCTTATCGCTGGAATCATCGGGCTCGCCGCGCTGATTCTGATCCCCGCGGCCGTGGTTCTCTATCTCGGGATCGCGACCGCGCGTCAGAACACCTTTCAGATGCTTGAAGGCCAGGCGGCGGAATATCTCGACAACGCGGTCGACCGCGTCTCTCACAACCTCAAGCCCGTCGAGACGCAATCCGCCTATGTCGTGGACGCCATCTCTTCGGGGCGCATCGATCCGCTCGACAAGCCGATCTTTTCGGAATTCCTGCGCGGCGCCCTGGCCAGCCTGCCTCAGGTCCATGATCTCGCCTTCATCGACACAGATCTCCATGTTTTGCGGATCAACCGTCAAAGCGGCGACGTCTCGTCACGCGACTGGGCCAACGATCCCCAGACGCGCCAGATCATGGATGACGCCAGGAACCGGTCGACGCCGTATTGGGGCGAGTTCTTCTATGTCGAGCACACCGGCCAGACCATGCTCAATTACCGCGCGCCGGTCTGGCGAAACGGCAAGCTTCTCGGCGTTCTCGTCTCCGTCGTGGCGCTGGACGACCTCAGCCGCTATGTCACGGCGGCGGCCAAAGGGCCGGTCCGCAACGCTTTCATCGTGACGCAAAAGGGGCAGGTTCTCGCGCATTCCGGCGAAGAAGCGGCACTGAAAGGGGCGAGCGACCGGCATCCTCTCAAAACGTTGCCGCAGATTTCCGACCAGATCCTCGCGTCGCTGGGGACGATGGGGCTTACGCACTGGCTCGACGGTTCGACGGACGTCGTCACCAAAGTCGTTCGCGTGCAGAACGACCCCTATATGGTCATCGTCCGGTCGATAAAGGGCTTCGGCGAACAGCGCTGGCTCGCCGGCCTGTATTTTCCCATGGCCATCATCGACGGACAGATCGGCCGTATCAACCGGATGGCGATCACGGGCTCGATCATCCTTATCCTGTCTGTGATGGGCGCGCTGATCCTCGGCCGGGGCATCACGCGACCGGTTCTGCAATTCGTCGCCGCGACCCGGCTGTTGCGGGACAGGAACAAGGCCGGCAAGGGGACCAGTCACGTCGACGAAAGTGTCTTCCGCGAGCTGGACGACGCCGGAACGACGCTGAACGCCGTGCTCGGCGCATGGCACAAGATCAAGAGCTACATACCGGTCGGTCTGACAGACCGCTTTCTTCGCTCCAATGACGCCGCCGACATCGAGACCGAAGAGCGCGACATCACCGTGATGTTTACAGATATCGCCGGCTTCGCGAGCCTGGCCGCGGATCTTGCCCCGGCGGACGTCGCACGTTTTCTCAACGAGCACTTCACGCTGATTGCCGACGCCGTCGAGACGGAGGGCGGCACGGTCGACAAATATATCGGCGACAGCATGATGGCGTTCTGGGGCGCCCCGGATAATCGCGCGAACCACGCCGAACTCGCCTTCAACGCCGCGCTCGAAATCGCCTCGCGCATTCGCAAGGACAATATCCGGCGGCGCGCGGCGGATCTCGAGCCTGTCCAGGTTCGCATCGGCGTGCACAGCGGCAAGGCGATCGTCGGCAATCTGGGCGCGCCCGGCCATCTCAATTACACGGTGGTCGGTGACACCGTGAACGCGGCGCAACGCGTCGAGGCTCTGGGCAAGTCGCTCGCGGACGAAGGCCAGGACGTCATCGTTCTGGTCAGCCAGGCGACGGTCGATCAGATCGGCGTGGGCCTCGAATCCTTTTCCGCCGGCGTGCATTCACTGGCCGGCCGATACGGGGCTCTGGAAGTGTTCCGCTTGTCCTGAGGAGCTCAAATGCTTAGGCTTCGCAAGCATCTAACCGATATCTAGGGATGGGTCATGCGTGTCTGGCTGTTTCTTGCAGCGCTCAATGGATTCCTGGCATCCGGCGCCGGAGCGATCGGCACTCATATGCTTCAGGGCCAGATCAGCGCCAACAATCTCGCCATCTTCGACACCGCGGCGCGCTATCACATGTGGCACGCGCTCGCGTTGTTCGCGGTCGCCTGGCTCGCGTCCCGCACGCCGACCGTGCCGCATGTCATAACCATCGCCGGCGCCGCCTTTTTTCTCGGAATCGTACTATTCTGCGGGTCGCTCTACTTCATGGCCGTCACGGGCAGCACGGCGCTCGTGCTTGTCACGCCGGTCGGCGGCGTCTTGTTTCTGGTGGGCTGGGCGGCTCTGGTGCTCGCCTCCGTTACGGGCCCGGTCCGGACACGGCTGTCCTGATCTAACCCGCCCATTCGAAGCTGGCGACGATCGGCGCATGATAGGAATCCGGATCGTGCCGCGCCGTCGCATAGGCGACCAGCTCATCCGCCAGCAATTCGTTATGGATCTCCATCGCCCGGAACTGCGCCATCAGCGCGCGCGAGACCAGAATGTGATCCAGCATCTGACGGCGGCCAAAATGGCGAACGGTGTAACGCGCCGAGTCCGGCACATTGGTCTCGAGCGGCGTCAGCACGCGGGATGACAGCTTGCCATTACCGGTATCCTCGACATCCGCGATCAGCATGCGTAAAGGCGTCTCGCTGAGATCCGCGTTGAAATCGCCACAGACCGCGATCAGAGCCGCCTCGTCATCATCGAACAGCGCGTCGATCGCAAGCCGGGTTTCGAAGGCCTGCCCCGCACGCTTCACATCCGCCAGGAAATAGCCCTCGGCCCAACCCTGCGTCGACGACCAGACGAAAGGCTCCAGCTTCTGCCCCGGCACGGCGGCTGCGAGCGGGGCGCGAAGATGAAGGTTGAAGACCTGGATCAGGCGATCATCGACGCGGATCGAGGCGCGGAGGATCGGCCGATCCCAGGTGATCCGCCAAGGATCGTCAGGTTTTGGGTCGGCGGTCACCAAACTCACCGACGGCGGCGGCACGAGACGATGATGGATCTGCGCATATTCGACGATCGGATACCGGCTGAGTATCACCAGATTATGGACGTCGCGCGGCTTGTCGCCCTTCTCGTTCGTCGTGACGGCCCGGTGAAAATCCGCATAGGGCGTATCGGCGAGAAGCCCATCAAGCGCGCCGAGGCTGCGCGTCTGTGCGTGATCGCCCTTCGAATTGATTTCCTGAAGACAGAGAATATCGGCATCCATCCGCAACAGATGCGGCCGAAGCGCTTTGACGCGATCCTCGAACGTGACGCCGTCGGCCGGACCGAGAGCCAGATTCTCAAGGTTGAAGGAGCCGATGCGAAGCTTCGTGGTCATCGGGCGATATGCTAGTCTCTGCCCATGACAGGCCGCAACACTCGTTACGAGGCGCTGGTCTTCGCGGACAGCGCCGACGAGGCGATCGAGATCGCCGCCGAGGCGCTCCCGAAGCAATCGGTGCTGGCGACGTCCGAGGCGCGCGACGTATCGGACGAGCACGGGCCCCAGAGCTGGTTGGTCCGCCTGACTTACAAGGCAGCCCGGCAGGCCGAAGATCAGTCGAATTAAGGGTGGATTCAGGGTCTTTTTGGGGGAAAATAAATTGGCCGGTCCGCCAACCTTGGTAAACGTCGGGGGCGCCTTGGGCTGGCAAAACGTTTACCAAAGTGACCCTGAATGTTGGCGGACCGGCCTATCGCTGCTTACTCAACGCACAGCGAATCTCGTTACGATACGATCTCCCAGCTTCCGTCCGGTTTTCGGCAGGCCGTGCCATAGGCGTCCTGCTGCTGGCCGTTGATCGTGACCTTCTGCTGGAATTCCCGGCAGTACTGACCGTCAGAATTCTTGTAGGCGGGCCTGGGGGTCACCGCACCGCTATTGCCGGTATCCGGGTTGTACCAATCGGTCGAGGTGCCGGAGGGCGTATATTCGAAGGCCTGATATTGCGCCTTCTCCATCTCCATGCGGTCGACCTTGTCCATATTCTTACCGATGGCGTTACCGATGCCCGCGCCGACCATCGTACCCACCGCGGTCGCCACGACACGGCCACTGCCATGCCCGATCGTCGAGCCGGCCCAAGCACCGAGACCCGCACCGATCAGGGTGCCCATGGTCTCTTTCTGGCCGCTGTCCGCGCAGCCCGCCATCAGCGCGCCGGCAAGGACCGGGACCATCAGAGCTTTCCAACTCAGCGTCATAATTCGGAACCTCCATACTCAGGGTCTGCGAATCTCTATGACTGCGACATTATCGAGTCGCACCTGAACCCTGGATGAATGGTTCGTTGTGAAAACTTACGCTGAAAATACAGCGGCTTAGGCACGCGATTCCGAGTCGCTGAGATCGTCCGCGCCGGGCAATCTCAGGGTCGCTCTCAGCCCCCCGAGACGCGAGTTGTCGAGGATGATCGTACCGCCGCACAACTCGGCCATATCCCGCACGATCGCGAGGCCGAGGCCGCTGCCCGGCACGGTCTCGTCGAACCGTTTGCCGCGCCCGAAAACCGCCTCGCGCTTTTCGCTCGAAATGCCGGGTCCGTCGTCCTCGACCGAGATCGCGATCGTGTCCGGCTCCTTGACGACCGTGACGAGAACCTGCTCCTGGGCCCATTTGAAAGCATTTTCGAGAAGATTGCCGAGCATCTCTTCGAGATCCTGCCGTTCGCCCCGGAACACCGCCCGGCGCTCGCCTTCCAGCCGGGCATGGACGCCGCGTTCGGCGTAGATCCGGCCCAGCGTGCGCAGAAGATCGTCGACCACCGAGGCCACGGGGGCGCGCGCGCCAAGCACCGTACCGGTCGCCGCCGTCCGGGCGCGCACCAGATAATGATCGACATATCGCCGCATCACATCGGTCTGGTTTTTGATCTTGCCGGACAGCTCATTCGGCGCGTGAGACGCCTCGTTGTTCAGGATCGCGAGCGGCGTTTTGAGGGCATGGGCCAGATTCCCGACATGGGTGCGCGCTCTCTCGACGACCGCCGCGTTGTGATCGAGCAATGAGTTAAGCTCCGTGATGAGCGGCATGATCTCGGACGGGAAATTCTCCTCGAGCCGGCGCGCCCGGCCCGACCTGATGGCGGCGAGCGAACGCCCCACCTGCCGTAATGGCCGCAATCCATAGCGGACCTGAAGCAGCACGGCCGTCAGAAGCCCGATACCCAGCGCCCCGAGGGACCAGAACAGCGTCTGATTGAAGCTGCGCACGTCGTTGTCGATTTCGGCCTGCTCGGTTCCGACGGTGAAGCGATATGTCTTGTCCGAGCCGGGAAGCTTGATGTCGCGCTCGGTCATGCGCAGCAACTGATTGTCGGGTCCGAGCCCGGTGAAATGGCGTTCGGTCGGCACCGGCACGTCGAGATTGGGATGCAAGGCCTGATCCCAGAGCGACCGCGAGCGGATCGGCGGACCATCCTTGCGCGAAATCTGCCAGTACCAGCCGGAATAGGGCTGGGAAAAACGCGGCTCCGCCGGTGTTTGAATCAGGGCGAGGCGACCGGACGCGGTGATTTCCGTGCTTGCGACGAGATTTTCGAGCAAGACGGAAAGACGCGAATCCGTCGTGTTTTCCGCATAGTCGCGAAACAGCAGGGACAGAAGCAGACCGCCGGCCAGAAGCGCCGCCGCGGTCCATAGTCCTGCCGCCGCAACGAGGCGCAGCGTTAGGGAACTAGGTTTCATCCGACGGTGGCTCTAGCCTGTATCCGAGACCGCGCACAGTCTTGATGACGTCGACATCGAGTTTCTTGCGCAGACGGCCGACGAACACCTCGATCGTATTGGAATCCCGGTCGAAATCCTGATCGTAGATATGCTCGGTGAGCTCGGTGCGGGAGACGACCTCGCCCCGGTGATGCATGAGATAGGACAGCAGCTTGAATTCCTGCGCTGTGAGGCGGACCGGATCGCCGGTCACGGATACCTTGCCGGTCCGGGTATTGAGCGTGACCGGCCCGCATTCGAGATCGGCCGACGCATGGCCGGCGGCCCGGCGGATCAGCGCGCGCAGGCGGGCCAGAACTTCCTCGAGATTGAACGGTTTGGCGACGTAATCATCGGCGCCGGCATCGAATCCCGCGACTTTCTCGCTCCAGCGGTCGCGCGCCGTGAGGATCAGAACGGGCATATTGTGGCCCGCGCGGCGCCAGCGCTCCAGCACCGTGATCCCGTCCACGACCGGCAGGCCGAGATCGAGCACAACGGCATCGTAGCTCTCAGTCTCGCCGAGAAACTGCGCCTCCTCGCCGTCGTGAGCCTGATCGACCGCATAGCCTGCATCGGTGAGCGCGGTCGACAACTGACGCGCCAAATCGGGATCGTCCTCCACGACCAGCAGCCGCATTATTTCTTCTTTCCTTTAACGTCGATCACGCGGCCGGTCGTTGCGTCGGCGCGGATCAGCAGAACCTCACCATTATTCGAGAGCATCCGCACGCGATAGACCCAGTGCTTGCTGCCCGCGGCGTCCTGATCGAGATCGACATCGATAATGTGGCCGCCGAAACGCTTGGTGATCCGCCGGCGAATCTCCCCGAAAGATTTGATTTCGCCGGCTTCACGGGCATCGCGGACCCGGTCCTGATCCCGGCCGACATAGGAATCGATCATCCTCGGCGGGTGCGGCCGCGGGGCGATCAACTGTCGCGGCGCGATCTCGCGATGCCCCATATCGCGCGCGACGGACGGCCCGGAGAACGACGCCAAAACGGCTCCCGTCACGGCGCCGAGCAGCGCCATGTGGATGAGACGAACGCACTGACGTCCTGTATTCCGCATAGTCCCAAGATACGGCGACCTAGTTGAACCCACAATGAACGGTCCTCAAAACGGTCTCCGCAATCAGCCCCTTACCGGCTTTTCTGTTCGCCCAACTATCTATATTTTCAATGAGAATAAGCGTGTCGGTGTTTTGCTGCAACGCCGCGATCAGGGAAACTCGACGGCGGCATTGCCCGGTACGCCAGACGGCCGCGCGTTCAGCGCGATTGGTGACGTCATATATGGCATGCTAAGTCACATGCAGACAAACAAAGGTTTCGGGGGTCCAGATGACGATCAGCGCAATTCTCGTTCCTGTCACTGGCCAGCGGCAGGGTCCCACAGCTATCGAGGCGGCCTTCTTTCTGGCGGGCCAGTTCGACTCCCACATCTCGGGCCTGCATGTGCTGCCCGATCCCGGCGCCGCCGTCCCCTATGTCTCCGAAGGCATGAGCGGCGACATGATCCAGCAGATCTGTGACGCGACCGAGAAAGAGGGGCTGGCCCGCTCCAAACGCGCCGAAGCGCTGTTCGAGGAGATCCGCAAGAGCCATGACGTTGCGTTGAGCGAGCGTGCCGCCGGACAGACCGGCATTACCGCGTCATGGAAGGTCTTGCAGGGCCAGGAAGATCTCGTGATCGCCGCGCAAAGCCGGAATACGGATCTCACGGTGATCAGCCAGCCCGGCGGCGCGCTCGGCGACGAATACGTGACCGTCGTCGAGGGCGTTCTGTTTCAGTCCGGCCGGCCGGCGCTGGTCATTCCCCCCGCCAAACATACCGATTTCGGCAATACGGTCGCGATCACCTGGAACGGTAGCGCGCAGGCCAGCCGCGCGGTCGCCTCGGCGATGCCGTTTCTCAAGCGCGCCAGGAAGATCGTGGTGATGCAGGCCGGCGGTTCCCACGAAAACATCCCGTCGGCGGATGAGGTCGTGACCTATCTCGGCTGGCATGGAATTACGGCGGAATCCTTGGTCTTCACGATCGAGCGGGAGAAGATCGCGCCGACTCTTCTCAAAAAGGCGATGGAAGTGGAGGCGGATCTGATGGTGATGGGCGCCTTCACGCATAGCCGCTGGCGCGAATTGATCCTGGGCGGCGTCACCCATTACATGCTGAACAACGCCGAAATCCCGATCCTCATGTCGCATTGAGGCGGCCATGACGGCCGCCCCGTTCATGCGGAATCGTTCTTAGAACTTGTAGCTGAGGCCCAGCTGCACGACCGGATAGAACCGGTAGGCCGTGAGGCCGTTTCTCAGATCCGCGGCCTCGCCCGCCAGATTGGCCTGGAGCGTGGGATCGCCCGACAGCGTGCCGCCGGTCGACGAGAGCGCGACATTCGGCTTGCCCTGATAAGCAACGCCCAGATCCAAAGTCACGCCGAGACGCTTGCTGCCATAGACCGGATTGCCGAAACCGATGCCCAGATAGGGCGCCGCCGTATTCGCATCGAACCGGCCGGTCAGCGTGCCGACCTGAGCCGCCGTGTACGTCGTCCCGTTCAAATTATAGGTCGAGGCGCTCTTCGCCGCCGCGTCGATATAGTTGTCGCCGATGATGACGCCCGCGGTGATGCGGAAGCTGCTCAGCGTCGGATACCAGTCGATCAAGCCCTGACCCGACGCGAGATTGAGATGAAGATTGTAGGGGTTGCCGCTCTTGGTCGCGGAAAGTTTCCACGTCGCATAGTTACCGCCGATACGCAGCGTGATATGCCGGTCGAGCAGAAACGCGATGTCAGCACCAAAGCCCAGCGTACTGGCGTGAGGAATAAACGCCACTTCCTGCGCCGCCGCCACGCGTGGCGTAAAAGCGAGTCCGACCAATGCCACCAGACACAGGCACAAAGTTCGTCCGTACCGCACCATCTTTCGCTCCGATTGTCCGTTTGTCCTCGGCCTCAAGAGCCGGCCTCATGACCCTATTGGCGGTGAAAGCGTTTAAAAATTCGCTAAAGACGCGTTATCGGGCGCTGATGGCGCCCGAAAGATCCGGCAAAAAAAGATGCTGTCACGGGAACGTGATTCGCTATTCTCCGGTTTCCGGATAGCAAGATAATTCAACGGCTTGGGAGACGAATCGGAGCATGTCGGAGGTCATCCGGACGGATCTATGCGTGATCGGCGGCGGATCCGCCGGCCTGACGGTCGCCGCCGGCGCCGCTCAGATGGGCGCGAGCGTGGTTCTGATCGAAAAGGACCGGATGGGCGGCGATTGCCTCAATACGGGCTGCGTGCCGTCGAAAGCCCTGATTGCCGCCGCCGACGCCGCGCAGGTGATGCGGTCGGCGGGCCGGTTCGGCATCCGGGCCGTCGACCCCGAGATCGATTTCGCGGCCGTCAACCGGCATGTACATGATGTGATCGCGGATATCGCGCCCCATGACTCGGTCGAGCGATTCGAAGGGCTCGGCGTTCAGGTCATCCTTGGCAAGGCACGGTTCGAAAAGCCGGATCTCGTGATCGCGAAGGACCGGGCCATCAAGGCGCGGCGCTTCGTCATCGCCACAGGAAGCCGACCGGCGATCCCGCCGATCCCCGGTCTCGATACCGTGGGCTATCTCACCAATGAAAGCGTCTTCGACCTCGCCGAGCGACCGGCTGGGCTCTGCGTGATCGGCGGCGGCCCGGTGGGATGCGAATTGGCGCAGGCCTTCCGCCGTCTCGGCAGCGCCGTCATCCTGATCGAACAGGCATCGATCCTGCCGAAGGACGACCCCGATCTCTCCGACGTCGTGCGACGGCACCTTATCCGCGAAGGGATCGACATTCGCGAAAACACGAGGGCCGCCAGCGTCGCCATGCAGGGCGACAGGATCGCCGTGCAGATCGAGCAGGCTGCCGCCACGGACACCGTCACCGCGAGCCACCTTCTTGTCGCGACCGGCCGTACGGCGCATATCGACGGCCTCGGTCTGGACAAGGCGAAAGTCCGGACGACCGGCGCCGGCATCACGGTGGATCGCCGGCTCCGCACCTCGAACAAACGCATCTTCGCGATCGGCGATGTGATCGGAGGCCTGCAGTTCACCCATATGGCGGGCTATCACGGGGGCATCGCGGTCCGCAACGCCGTGTTCAGGCTGCCGGCCAAAGCCTCGACCCGCGCGGCACCTTGGGTCACCTACACGGATCCGGAACTCGCCCATGTCGGCCTCACCGAGCATGACGCGCGCGAGCAAGGCCTGACCGTCAAAACGCTCAGGTCAAGTTTCGCCACGAATGACCGCGCCCGGGCCGAACGCGCGTCCGACGGTTCCATCAAGGTGATCCTGGACCGCAAGACCCGCGTGCTCGGCGCGTCCATCGTCGGGCGCCATGCGGGCGAATTGATCCTGCCTTGGGTCCTGGCGATCAACGAGCGCCTGCCCATCCGCGCCATGGCCAGCCTCATCGCGCCCTACCCCACCTTGAGCGAGATCTCCAAGGCCGCCGCCGGGTCCTATTACACGCCAACACTCTATTCCGAGCGGACCCGAAGGCTGGTCCGCTGGCTGCAAAGGCTGGGATGAATTTCGCCCTGTCCATACGCTTGGCGTAAACGCCAGAGACATTTAGAGTTTTACAGCGTCACTTTCGGCTCGGAGAAGGAACAGTATGGCGGACATTTTCCTGGTGGGCACCGATGGCAGCGAGGGGTCCAAGCGCGCCGTTCATTTTGCCGTCGAACAGGCGAAAAAGACGGGGGCGTCTGTTCTGCTGGCCAATGTAATCGAATGGTCGCGCTACGAATTCATGATGTCGCCGGAGCTGGAGCAGCGGCATGCGCTGCGCGAACGTGAAATGACCCGGGCCAAGACCGAGATTCTGGAGCCCGCCCAGAAGGAAGCGGGATCCGAGGTTCCCGTCGATACGGTCATGCATCACGGCCACGCGGCGCAGGGCCTCGCCGACCTCGCCAAGGAACACGAAGTGAGCCAGATCTTTATCGGCCGGCGCGGTCACTCGAACCTGGGGGAACTCCTGCATGGCAGCGTGGCGGGCAACCTCTCGAAAGTCTCGCCGGTCCCGGTAACGATCGTTCCCTAGAGCCGGAGGCCGCGCGGAACGGCGAGCCGTTCTATCAGCTCGAACACGCCCTGAATGGCCAACGCGAGCACGGCGGCGGGAATCGCGCCTTCCAAAATCAGCGCCATGTTATCGAGCCGGATGCCGGTGAGGATCGGCTGGCCGTAGCCGCCCGCCCCGATAAGCGCGCCAAGGGTGGCGGTGCCGACATTGATGACGGCCGACGTCTTCACACCGGCGAGGATCGACGGCACGGCCATCGGAATCTCGACATATCTGAGCCGCGCCCTGAGCGGCAGCCCGAGCGCGGTGGCGGACTCGCGGATGCCGCCGGCGATGCCCTGCAGGCCGGCATGGGTCGTCCGGACGATCGGCAGAAGACTGTAAAGAAACAGCGCCATGATCGCCGGCGGCCCGCCAATGCCAAGCAAGGGGATCATGAACACGAACAGGGCGAGCGACGGCACGGTCTGGAGCAGGCCGACGACCGAGAGCACGACCTGCCCGACGCGGGGCTGCAAATGAGCCCAGACGCCGAGCGGAATCGCGATCACGATCGCGGCTCCGAGCGAGATCCCGACCAGGGTCAGATGATCGAGCGTGGTGCGCCAGAGCCGGCGCCACAGGCCCGTTTTCCGGACCGTGCTCGCGATACCGAATTTGTCCGCGACGAACTGCGCCGCCACCACGCCCTCCGACTCGCCTTCCAGTTTGACGGCTTCGTTCATGCGCTGCATCGCGGCCTCGTCGATGGTCCCGGCGAGGGAATTGAGGGCGGCGACGACCTTGGGCGCGCGCTTCTCGAGATCGCGGCGATAGAGGAACAGCGCGTTGTATTCCGGAAAGTAGTGCTTGTCGTCGTCGAGCAGCTTGAGATGGTAGTGAGCGATTTCGGCGTCGGTCGTATAGGCGTCGGTCACATCGATCGCGCCCGCCGCAATGCCGCGGTAGGCGAGATCGTGGTCCAGCCCTTTGACATTGCGGGGCATCAGGCCATAGGCGCGTTGAAGGCCGGGCCATCCGTCGGAGCGGTTCATGAACTCGTTAGAGAAGCCGAACCGAAGCTCGGGATGTTTTACGAGGTCCGAGATTGTCGAGAGATGAAGCTTGCGCGCCATCTCGCCCCGCACGGCCAGCGCATAGGTGTTGTTGAAGCCGAGCGGCCGCGTCATCGCAATGCCTCTGGTCGCAAGCGCGGCCGCCAGCTTGGCGGGATCGGCGGCCGACTGATCCGGCAGAAGTTCGTGGGTGATGGTGCCGGTATATTCGGGATAGACGTCGATATCGCCGCGCAGCAAGGCTTCCCAGAGAATTCGCGTGCCACCAAGCTCGCGCCGGTGCCGCGCCGACAGACCTTCCGATTCCACAAGCCGCGTGGCGATCTCGCCGAGGATGACGGACTCGGTAAATTTCTTGGATCCGATTACGACCTCCTGCCCTCGCGCCTGCGCAGTACTGGCGGCGATGGCGAGGCCGAGGGCGAGAAGAAAGAAGCGCTTCAACGCGCGGCCTCGGACCCGCCCAGCGCGCGGCGTTGTGACCGGACGAAGCGGGAGACGAAATCGGTCTTGGGCTGCCTCACAAGCGTGTCGCCGGATCCGATCTGCTCGATATGACCCTCATTCATCAGGACGATCACGTCGCCGAAATGCATGGCCTCCGCCATGTCGTGCGTCACCAGCACGACCGTCTTGGAAAGGGTGCGGAAGATCTCCTTCAACTCGTTTTGCATGTCGAACCGGATCATGGGATCGAGCGCGCCGAGCGGCTCATCCATCAGAAGGATCTCGGGATCGAGCATCAGCGCCCGCATCAGGCTGACACGCTGGAGCTGACCGCCGGAAAGCTCGGCCGGAAAACGGTCCATCGCTTCGTCGGGAAAATGCGTTAGCGCGGTCAGCTTCTCAAGCCGTGCCGCCTGATCGGCGGCGCCCGCGCCGAGATAGGACGCCATCAGCGTTATGTTGCCGCGCGCGGTCAGATGCGGAAACAGCCCGCCATCCTGAATGACATAGCCCATGCGCCGCCGCATCAGGATCGCGGCGCGCTCGTCCATCACGGCGCCATCGAACTGAACCGTGCCCTCGTCGGGAGTCACCAGACGGATGATCGTTTTGAGCAGGGTGGATTTGCCGCAGCCCGACGGCCCGATCAATACGGTCGTCTTGCCCGGAGCAATGTCGACGCTGACATCATCGAGCGCGGTGAGCTCGCCGAACCTCACGGTGACATTTTCGAGCGTAATCGCAGCCGTGTCGGTCATCGCGCTCCCGGAACGTTTGCGCGCCAATCCTGCCGGCGCCGGTCCGGGAGTGTAGCCCGGCCACGTTCGGATAGCCAAATTTCATCCGAAGTCGACGAAGCCGCGTTGAATGGCGGGCTTAACCGGTCTTCTTATGGGTCAGTTGGGCCCGAATGGTCTCGAAGCCGTCCTGGTCAGCCAGAACGACGCGATTGCGGCCACCGTTCTTCGCCTGGTAAAGCGCCTCATCGGCGCACTTCATCAGCGCGGCGACACGACCCGGATGGGGCGAACTGGCAAGCGCAACGCCAATGCTTATCGTCACCGGAATGTCCTGCCCATCGACCAGCAATGGCGTATCGCCGATCGCCCCGCGAATCCGCTCGGCCAACGCCTGGGCCGCGACGCCGTCGGCGCCGGGCAGCATGACGACCAGCTCTTCGCCGCCGACGCGGTACACGCGATCGATCGTGCGCAGACTGGAAACGATCCTCTTCGTGACGCCGGTCAGAACGCCGTCCCCCACGGCGTGACCATAAGTGTCATTGATGTGCTTGAAGTGATCGAGATCGATCATGAGAACGGCGAGTTGTTCGTCCAGCCGTTCCATACGGGCGAACGCCTCCGCAATCGCTTCGTCGAAGGCGCGGCGATTGAGAAGACCGGTCAGCTCGTCATGGCGGGCGCGCTCGGCGAGCACGTCTTCCGCCTGATGGATCTGCTCGATCATATGGTTGAATTCGATGGCGACCTTGCGGAGCTCGGGCGGCACCTGCACCTCGATACGATGGCTGCGGTCGCCCGCCGCGAACAGGTTGGCTCCTTCCACAAGACGGTCCACGCTGCCCCGAATAAGGCGGCCGAACATAATCACGCCGGCCAAAATCAGCAGTGCCGAGACAATCGCGGCCGACACCGCCAGCCATTCGGCGTGGTCATAGGCCAAATGGGCCGTGAGATAATCCTGGCCGAGATTTCGATCGAGATCGGCATAGACCGCGCTGAGCTTGTCGACCGACGATCTGATCAGGCCTTCGAAACGCGCCATCGTCTGGTCGGACGCGGCGTCGCCGGCCGGCTTGCGGCCGTCTATTTCTTCCGAGACCACACGGTCGGCTTCGCTCCAATCCGACCGTGCCCGCTCGACCAGCATCTGGGCGTCCGGTTCGGCGGCGAGCTGGCCGTGAAGGCGCACGAAATCAGCTTCGATCTGCTTGCGGTCGCCGCGATAGGCGTTCAGATGGGCCAGGTCGTCGGTCGCGAGATAATCGCCGATCTGATCATCCGCCTCCAGCAGCGCGATTTGCAGCCTCTGCGCCGGGTCGATCAGATTGCGCTGGCGCGCCGCCACGTCCCTGTAAGCGGCGATGACGCCGTGATCGAGCATTAGATAGCCCGCGGCGGCCGAAATTGCGAGCGGCAGCACGGCCAAAGCCATGGCAACCGCCACCCGCGCTCGCATTGATCCAGCCCGCCACCGCGTTTCCAGCATGACCCACCTATTAAAAGAAACTACACCTTATGAATTGGTCTTATTAGGTGAAGATGGCGTTAAGGAAGAGAGATCTTTGCGCGTTCGGATAACGGAGTGGCGCGGACGGGATCAGGCCACCCCACTGAGACGGCGGCGCAGCGCAACGACCAGGCCGGCTACTCCGCCACCGATGAAACCCAGCGGACCGGTGATGAAAAGCCCCAGAAGCGGCCCTTGGTTAGCGCCCGGCGCCAATATCATCGGCCCGAAAAAACCACCGCAGAAGCCGATTGCCCCGGCGACGGCCGCCCAGCACGCCGTCGTCGCGAATATCCTGTCGTTGGCCGCTCCCATCACGCGCCAGACCGAGTAGGCGGCGAAAGCCGCTGTCAGAACGGCCGGGATCATCGCGATCTGGAACTGATTTTCCCCCCGGACAATCTGCACGAACACCAACCAGTAGGAAAAGAAATAGACAGCCAGAAAGACCAGTATAGAGACGAAGATTCTTGCGATAAAAGCCACGGGACCCTCGATCTTCCGCCAGGACAAGCCGGCGGCAATTTATCGCAGTCAGCCTGACCGTTTGGTTAACTGGCGTACAGAAACATATGTTCGCAACCGCCGTGTTGCGCGCACCGCGCCAAACATATATGCCGGATCCATCTTTAAGCGAGGGACGCCATCCATCTCGCACCGCACCCGGATTATTCGATCCGCAGCGCAAATCGAACATGAGGAAATAATGATGACGACCATCTATGAACGACTTGGCGGTCAGCCGGCTGTCGACGCGGCCGTGGACATTTTTTACCGCAAGATGCTGGCCGACGACCGGGTTGCACATTTCTTCGAACTGACCGACATGGATGGCCAGATCGCCAAGCAGAAAAGCTTCCTGACCCTGGCCTTCGGCGGCCCGAACAACTACACGGGCAAGGACATGCGGAACGCCCATCAGAAGCTCGTCGATCAGGGGCTGACGGACGAGCATGTCGATATCGTAATCGAGCACCTCGGCAGCACGCTCAAGGAACTCGGCGTCGCCGACGCGGACATCGCCGAGGTCGCGGCGGTCGCCAACAGCGTCCGCAACGACGTTCTGTGTCGCTAGACGGATTCAGGTTTCGCGTCTGAATGGGAGCCCTTATCTCCTACAACGACCGGCGCATCAGGCTTGAAGACGGCGAAAGCGTTCTGGACGGATTGTTGCGCGAAGATCAGATCGTGCCGCATTCCTGCAAGGCCGGTATTTGCCAGTCCTGTCTGATGTCCGCCGCCCGGGGAGATATCCCCGAGACGGCACAGCTCGGCCTTAAACCGACATACAAGCGGCAGGGACTGTTTCTGGCCTGCCGTTGCGTTCCCGACGCCGATCTCACCGTGCAACTGCCCGACGCGGCGGGTCTCAGCACGAGCGCCATCGTCGTCGAAAAGAACGACCTGAATGACGCCGTCTTGCAGCTACGGCTGCGCCCGGTCGCGGATTTCGACTGCCGGCCCGGCCAATATCTCACCCTGATGAATCCCGATCAGATCGCGCGCAGCTACTCGATCGCCAATCAACCGGCCATCGACGGTTATATCGAACTCCACATCCGGATCGTCCCGAACGGCGCGATGAGCGGCTGGCTGCGGGAGACCGCCGGAATCGGCGATCACGTCACGATAAGAGGGCCGGCAGGCGACTGCTTCTATGCCGCCGACGGCGACGGCGACTATCCCGTTATCCTGGCCGGCACGGGAACCGGCCTGGCGCCGCTATACGGTATCGTGGCTGACGCTCTCGCCCAGGGCCATAGCGGCGACATCCGGTTGTTTCACGGAGCCTTGCAATACGAAGACCTGTATTTCATAGAAGACCTTACGGAGCTGGCGGCTGGACACGAGAATTTCTCCTACCAGCCCTGCGTGCTCAACGGCGGCGACAGCCCACTCTACCGGCAAGGCAATGTCGAA
Source organism: uncultured Alphaproteobacteria bacterium (assembly GCA_963821875.1). Classification (GTDB taxonomy): domain Bacteria; phylum Pseudomonadota; class Alphaproteobacteria; order CAVTAV01; family CAVTAV01; genus CAVTAV01. The sequence continues at coordinate 1,454,652 of CAWGFE010000002.1, read as the reverse complement.
GATATCGTGATCGCCAGTTTGCCGGAGAGTAAGGCCGCCACCCGCCTCTATCTCTGCGGCGCGCCGGAGCTGGTCAATTCGCTGAAACGAAAGGCGTTCCTCGCCGGGCTCGCGTCGAAACACATCTTCGCCGACGCCTTCCTGCCGAGCAAAGCGTAGACGCAGCCCGCGCGTTGATCCTGAAGGAGGTTGTCGAGGGAAAGTACTGAGCCCTTCGCGACGCCAGCATCGTTCAACCCAGAGAAAGCCGAGGACACCACGTTTGGATGAGGGGCCGTTGACTACGGAGATCATCCGGCTGGCCTCGCAATATGGCCGCTACGGCTATCGTCGGATCACGGCCCTGCTGCGCAATGACGGCTGGGTGGTGAACGCCAAGCGGGTTGAACGCATCTGGCGTCGCGAGGGGCTCAGGGTGCCACAGAAACAGCCGAAGCGGGGTCGGCTCTGGTTCAATGACGGATCATGCGTGCGGCTGCGGCCGCAATATCGTGGCCACGTCTGGATCTACGACTTTGTCGCTGACCGCACCCATGACGTTAAAGCGTTCCGGATGCTGACCGTCATCGACGAGTTCAGCCGCCAGTGTCTAGCGATCCATGTCCAACGCAAGCTCAGGAGCGATGATGTGCTGGCCGTGCTCACGGAGTTGTTCCAGCGTCACGGTCCGCCCGATCATATCCGTTCCGAAGGCATGAACGGAAGGTTTGGTAGGCCCGGCAGGACTCGAACCTGCGACAACACCGTTATGAGCGGTGCGTTCTAACCAAACTGAACTACGGGCCCGCAGCACACCGGAATCGTAGACATACCGGCGCAGGCGCGCGCGAGGGCGCCTGCGGGATGTCTTGAGATAACAGAAATCAGTTGTCCAGGAAACTTCTGAGCTTCCGCGACCGGCTCGGGTGTTTGAGCTTGCGGAGGGCCTTGGCTTCGATCTGACGGATGCGTTCGCGGGTGACCGAGAACTGCTGGCCGACTTCTTCCAGGGTATGGTCCGTATTCATACCGATGCCGAAGCGCATGCGGAGCACGCGTTCCTCGCGCGGCGTGAGCGAGGCCAGCACACGGGTCGTGGTCTCTCGCAGGTTTCCGTGGATCGCGGAATTGATCGGCAGGATCGCATTCTCGTCCTTGATGAAATCGCCGAGATGGCTGTCTTCCTCGTCGCCGATCGGCGTCTCGAGGCTGATCGGCTCCTTGGCGATCTTGAGAACCTTGCGGACCTTCTCCAGCGGCATGCCAAGCTTGATCGCCAGTTCTTCCGGCGTCGGCTCGCGGCCGATCTCGTGCAGCATCTGGCGCGACGTGCGCACCAGCTTGTTGATCGTCTCGATCATATGCACCGGAATACGGATCGTGCGCGCCTGATCGGCGATCGAGCGGGTGATCGCCTGGCGGATCCACCAGGTGGCGTAGGTCGAGAATTTGTAGCCGCGGCGATATTCGAACTTATCGACCGCCTTCATCAGGCCGATATTGCCCTCCTGGATCAGATCCAGGAACTGAAGGCCGCGATTGGTGTATTTCTTCGCGATCGAGATCACGAGGCGCAGATTCGCCTCGACCATTTCCTTCTTCGCCCGGCGGGCCTCGCGCTCGCCCTTCTGCACCGTATGCACGATGCGGCGGAATTCGGAGATATGAAGGCCGACCTGCTGGCTGACCGCAGCGACCTGCTCGCGGATAGCCTCGACCGGCTCGCGTTCCTTGTTGGCGAAAGCGACCCACCCCTTGCCCGGCAGCGACTTGACGTTGTCGAGCCAGTCGGGATCGAGCTCATGACCGAAATAGCTCTCGAGGAACTTCGCCCGGTTGACCCGGTGGCTTTCCGCCAGACGCAGCAATCGGCCTTCGAGGCCGATGAGGCGCTTGTTGATGCCGTAGAGCTGGTCGACCAGTTCCTCGATGCGCAGATTGTTGAGCTGGACGCTCTCGACATGGCCGATCAACTCGTCCATCAGCTTCTTGTGGCGCTTCTCCTGAGACGCAGAGATCTCCTCGTTTCCAAGCCGGGATTCGAGGCGGGCGGTCTGAAGCTTCGCGGCCTTCTTATAGGTCGCGGCGATCCTGTCGAAGATCTCCAGGACCTGCGGCTTGAGGAGCGCCTCCATCATAGCGAGCGAGACATTCGCCTCATCCGCGTCATCCTCATCGTCCTCGCCGTCGCCCTCGCCCTCGGCTCCCTCTTCTTCTTCGCTCTCTTCCTCGTCCTCGTCGCGGCTGGTGCGCGCCTTGCGCTTGTCCTCGGCCTTCGCGGCGCCATTGCCCTTTTCGGGCTGGGCCGGCGTCGGCGCCGGCGCCTGCTCGGCGCCGGAAAGCGACGGATCCAATCCGCCATTCTGGTCTTCGCCGCCCGGGCCCGAGCCGTAGGTGGCGTCCAGATCGATCACGTCGCGCAGCAGAATCTTGCCTTCGTTCAGCTCGTCGCGCCACATGGTGATCGCATGGAACGTCATCGGACTCGAACAGAGCCCGGCGATCATGGTGTTGCGGCCAGCCTCGATACGCTTGGCGATCGCGATTTCGCCTTCGCGCGAAAGCAATTCGACGCTGCCCATCTCGCGCAGATACATGCGCACGGGATCATCGGTCCGGTCGCTCTCTTCGGCCTTCTCGGTCGGCTGGAACTCGGCGTCTTCGGACTCGGACTCTTCGTCATCCGACGGCTGAGCCGCCGTGTCTTCGCCATCGTCGTTTTCGACGACGCTGATGCCCATCTCCGAGAGCATGGTCATGACGTCCTCGATCTGCTCGGAGGACATCTGCTCGGAGGGCAAAACCTTGTTCAATTCGTCATAGGTGATGATGCCGCGCTCTTTGGCGCGCGCGATCATCTTCTTAACCGACGCATCCGTTGAATCCAGAAGCGGGCTGTCGGTCGACTCCTCAGTTGCCTCTTGAGCTTCCGCCTGCTCAGATGCTTTTGTCGCCATACGTTAAAATCTCCAACCAGCGCGAACGCGCACGCGTTTCGCCGCCGTTACGGCCATCATGTCAGTCTGTGAGGTGCGGGGGCTAAGCCGACGCTTCCCGGCCAGAAGGAATGCCATAACCCTCCAAACTCGCCTCGTCCCCCTCTAATGCATCCATCTCCGCCTTCACGGCCAAGAACCTCTCATAGGCTTCGTCGGTCATATCGTCGGCAAGCGCTTTAGTCGCATGGTCGAGTTCGGACCTCAACGCTTTTGCCTTACGATGTCTGCTCAAGACGTGTAACCAGCCTCTTTCAACATCCTCGACGGCGGCATTAGGCCAGGCAAACCACTCATTTTTCAAGGATTCCTGGCCTTCTAGCCAATCCATAAGCCCGCCAAGCCCTCGTTGTTGGAAGTGGCGTCGAATCGCTCCAGTGTCAAGTGCCGAAGAATTAGCGGCAATTCCTAGGATTTCTGCGCGTAACTTGTCAAGATCAGGCGTCATAAAGTCGATCGACGAGAAGTCTTCAGTGTAACGGTCAAGAATTTCCGGATGGTTTACAACCGTCAGGACCAGAAGTTTCTCTCGCCTCGCCAAATTGGGCTCACTGCCCCGGGCCGCAAATTGCTGTGTCATCTCACGGCTAGCGCCGTAATGACGGTAGGACCGGAACTTGTCCGGCCGGCGCACGGATCCGTCCCGGCCCGCACCGGAGCCCTGGTTCCGGCGATCCGGCCAGCTACGACGTGTTTCGGACACCCTCTCACGTAGCCGCGCCATCAGGTCGGTACGGTAATAGTCGCGGATTTTGAGATCGCGGATCTCCCGGATCGCCTTCTCGATCTCGCCTTCCAGGCCCGCGCGGCGTTCCGGCGTGTCGATCGGCGTCTCCTTGAAGCGCGCTTCCCACAGCACATCCGTCAGAGGCCGAGCCGACGCGATCAGATTCCTCATAGCATCGGCCCCGTAGCGCCGCACCAGCGTATCCGGATCCTCGCCGTCGGGAAGAAACGCGAATCGTAACGAGATTCCGGGCGCCAGCATCGGGAGCGCGCGCTCCAGCGCCCTGTGAGCCGCCCTCAGCCCTGCCTGATCGCCGTCGAAACACAGAACCGGCTCGGGCGCCAACCGCCAGAGCAGTTTCAGCTGATCCTCGGTGAGCGCAGTGCCAAGCGGCGCGACCGCGTTGCCGAAGCCGGCCTGATCGAGCGCGATCACATCCATGTAGCCTTCGACCACCAGGATCGTACCGGTATCACGCGCGGCGGCGCGGGCGCGCGCGAGATTATAAAGCATGTGCCCCTTGCGAAAGAGCGGCGTCTCCGGCGAGTTCAGATATTTCGGCTTGCCGTCGCCCATCGCCCGGCCGCCGAAGGCGACGACGCGGCCGCGGGGATCGGTGATCGGAAACATGATGCGGCCGCGGAACTTGTCCCGGGTGTCGCCGCCGCCCTCGGGCTCGACCAGCAAGCCGACCTCGAGCATCTGTTGTTCGGTGAACTGCCGGGCAAGAAGCGCATCCTTGAGAGCGGCGTTCCGATCAGGCGCGAAACCGAGCCGAAATGTCTTGATCGTCTCCGAGGTCAAGCCGCGCCCATCGAGGTAATCCCGCGCCGCGGCCCCGACGGACGCCACGAGCTGGGACTCACACCAACCCGCCGCGGCTTCTAGCACATCGTGCAGCGTCGCGCGTTTCCGGGCCTTTTCGGGATCCTGGGCGCCGCGCGGCGGCGGCGCCATGCCGGCGATCGCTGCGAGCTTCTCGACCGCATCGGGAAACGGCAGAGCCTCCATCTCCATCACGAATTTGACCACATCACCATGAGCGCCGCAGCCGAAGCAATGATAGAAGCCCTTTTCGTCGCTGACGGTGAAGGACGGCGTCTTTTCCTTATGGAACGGACACAGGCCGGTATATTCGCGGCCATGACGGGTCAGGCTGACCCGCCGGCCGACGATCTCAGAGACCGGCAGTCTCAGACGCAGGTCCTCCAGATAATCCGGCGTGATACTCATCGATCCTCGATGACCTTACGCGGGCCCGCCCCGGCGCTGCGCCACCCGGCGCGCGGGGCGCCCGCCCGGTGTCAGCCCTGCCCCGACAGCATATTCTTTACGATAGCGCTCGCCTTGGAGAAATCCATCAGCCCCGCATAGCGCTCCTTCAGCACGGCCATTGTCCGGCCCATATCCTTCAGCCCCTTGGCCTCGACCTGCTCGACGGCCTCGGCGCAGGCCTTATGGATATCCTGCTCGCTCAATTGCGGCGGCTGGAAGCTCTCGATCACCTGGATTTCCTCGCGTTCCTGCGCGGCGAGCTCCATGCGGTCGGCCTTCTCATAGGCGTCGATACTGTCCTGACGCTGGCGAATCATCTTGGACAGGATCTGCAGGATCTCCTCGTCGGGAACGCCTTCGCGGGATTCCTCGCTGCGCCCGGCAATGTCGCGATCCTTGACCGCCGCCAGAATCAGCCGAATGGTCGAGACTCGCCGCTGATCCTTGGCCCTCATCGCGTCCTTGAGCGCAGCGTTCAGACGGTCGCGCAGCATTAACGCCTCCTTCTATGCCGAGGAAACGCCGACTCTACTGCAATCGTGACCGGTTGGCAACCGATACGATGGCTCTAAGCCCTTGATCTAACATGATTAATTTCGAGACAATCTCGCTTGACGAGGATTACCCTTTTGCTTATGGTCGCGCCGGCATTACGCATTAGGTGTTCCCGCGATCGCTGCGCTCGGCTCGAAACCGACAGCAAACAAACCCACCCGCACCCAACAGATCTCGCTGGGGATTTGACAGGTCCGGTCGGGGCTGCTGCGACCGAAACCGAGCGTTCACATGCGCGAACACCCGGTCGAAATGCCCGTTGGACATAACCCATAGCTGAAACCGGGGACGAGATGCCCGACCTGACCGAGCCTGCCGCCAAGATGCCTGAAAAGGCGCCGACGGCGGTATTGGTTTTGGAGGACGGCGCGATCTATTACGGCCATGGCATCGGCGCGACAGGCACGGCCGTCGGGGAAGTCTGCTTCAACACATCGATGACCGGCTATCAGGAGATCCTGACGGATCCCTCCTATGCCGGTCAGATCATCACTTTCACCTTCCCGCATATCGGCAATGTCGGCGCCAACGAGGAAGACATCGAGACCACGACGGTGGCGGCGCGCGGCCTCGTTCTGCGCGAACCGATCACCGAGCCGGCCAATTTCCGCGCGACCCGGACGCTGAACGACTGGCTGACGAGCCGCAACCTGATCGGCATTACCGGTGTCGACACACGGCAGTTGACGCGGCGTATCCGGCTCGGCGGCGCGCCCAAAGGCATCGTCTGCCACAATCCGGACGGCGTGTTCGATATCGGCGCGCTGCAGGCCGAAGCGCAAGCGTGGCCCGGCTTGCTCGGCATGGATCTCGTGAAGGACGTATCCTGCACCCAGACCTATAACTGGAACGAAACCCGCTGGACGCTGGGCAGCGGTTATGGCCGGCAGAGCGCGCCCGATCATCACATCGTGGCGGTTGATTACGGCATCAAGCGCAACATCCTGCGCTGCCTCGCCTCCAACGCGGCCCGGCTGACCGTCGTGCCCGGCTATTCGACCGCCGAGGACATTCTCAAGCACAAGCCCGATGGCGTGTTCCTGTCGAACGGCCCGGGAGACCCGGCGGCGACCGGCGCCTATGCCGTACCCGCGATCAAGGGCGTGATCGAGTCAGGCCTTCCCGTTTTCGGGATCTGCCTCGGTCATCAGATGCTCGCCCTCGCCATGGGCGCCAAGACCATCAAGATGCATCAGGGCCATCGCGGCGCGAACCATCCGGTGAAGGACTTCACGACCAACAAGGTCGAGATCACCTCGATGAATCACGGATTCACGGTCTCGGACGACGATCTCCCGGACACGCTCGAGGTCACCCACCGCTCCCTGTTCGACGGCACGATCTGCGGCCTTCGCATCAAGGACCAGCCCGTATTCTCCGTTCAATACCACCCGGAAGCCTCGCCCGGCCCGCAAGACAGCCATTACCTCTTCGACCGCTTCGTAGCGATGATCAAACAACATGCCTAAGCGCACAGACATCAAATCCATTCTCGTCATCGGGGCGGGGCCGATCATTATCGGTCAGGCCTGTGAGTTCGATTATTCCGGGACCCAGGCCTGCAAGGCGCTGCGTGAAGAGGGCTACCGGATCACGCTGGTGAATTCGAATCCGGCGACGATCATGACCGACCCGGAATTCGCCGACGCCACCTATGTCGAGCCGATCACACCGGAGATCGTCGCGAAGATCATCGAAAAAGAGCGCCCGGACGCCCTGCTTCCCACCATGGGCGGCCAGACGGCCCTGAACACCGCGCTCGCGCTTTATGACGACGGCACGCTGGCTAAATTCGGCGTGCAGATGATCGGCGCGAACGCCGACGCGATTCGCAAGGCCGAGGACCGGCTGCTGTTCCGCGACGCTATGACCAAGATCGGGCTCGAATCGCCGAAAAGCGGCATCGCCTATTCCGTCGACGAAGCCCTGAAGGTGTTGGAGGAGGTCGGACTCCCGGTCATCATCCGGCCGTCCTTCACGCTGGGCGGCACCGGCGGCGGCGTCGCCTATCACCGCGAGGAATTCGTCGAGGTGGTCTCGCGCGGCATCGAGGCGTCGCCGGTCAACGAAGTGCTGATCGAAGAATTGGTGCTCGGCTGGAAGGAATATGAGATGGAGGTCGTCCGCGACAAGGCGGACAACTGCATCATCATCTGCTCGATCGAAAACGTCGATCCGATGGGCGTGCATACCGGCGACAGCATCACGGTCGCGCCGGCGTTGACGCTGACGGACAAGGAATACCAGATCATGCGCAACGCCTCGCTCGCGGTGTTGCGCGAGATCGGGGTCGAGACCGGCGGCTCGAACGTGCAGTTCGCGGTAAACCCCGAAGATGGCCGCATTGTCGTGATCGAGATGAATCCGCGCGTCTCGCGCTCCTCGGCGCTGGCCTCCAAGGCCACCGGCTTCCCGATCGCCAAGGTCGCGGCGAAGCTTGCCGTCGGCTACACCCTGGACGAGCTTCAGAACGATATTACGCAGGTGACGCCGGCCTCCTTCGAGCCGACGATCGATTATGTCGTCACCAAGATCCCGCGCTTCACGTTCGAGAAATTCCCCGGCTCGAAGCCGCTGCTCACCACCGCAATGAAATCGGTCGGCGAGGCGATGGCGATCGGACGGTCTTTCCCCGAGTCCCTGCAGAAAGCGCTACGGTCGATGGAGACCGGGCTGACCGGGCTCGATGAAGTCGAGGTCGAGGGATTGGACTGGAGCGAGCCGGACCGCGACAAGGTGCTGGCGGCGCTCGCCATGCCGACGCCGGATCGCCTGCTCGTCGCCGCCCAGGCAATGCGCGCCGGGTTCACGCTCGACGATATTCACACGATCACAAAGTATGAGCCGTGGTTCCTCCGCCAGATCAAAACGATCGTGGATGCGGAAACGGATGTCAGGGCCAACGGGTTGCCGACGACGCCGGAAGGGTTCTCCCGTCTCAAGGCTTTGGGCTTTTCCGATGCACGGCTGGCCAAGCTTACCGGGCACCGACCAGGCGAGGTCGCCAATGAACGCCGGTCCGTCGGCGTGACGCCGGTCTACAAGCGCATCGATACCTGTGCGGCGGAGTTCGAGGCGCTGACGCCGTATATGTATTCGACTTACGAGACCGACCTTGCCGGTGTGGTGGAATGCGAATCCAACCCGACCGACAAGGATAAGATCATCATCCTCGGCGGCGGCCCGAACCGGATCGGCCAGGGCATCGAATTCGACTATTGCTGCGTCCATGCCGCCTTCGCGCTGAGCGACGTGGGCTTCGAGACCATCATGGTCAATTGCAATCCCGAGACGGTCTCGACCGATTACGACACGTCGGACCGGCTTTATTTCGAGCCGCTGACGGAAGAGGACGTGATCGAACTGGTGCGCGTCGAGCAGCGCAAGGGCTCGGTCAAGGGCGTGATCGTTCAGTTCGGCGGCCAGACCCCGCTGAAGCTTGCCAAGGCGCTGGAAGCGGCCGGAATCCCCATCCTCGGCACGACGCCCGATGCGATCGATCTCGCCGAGGACCGCGAGCGGTTCCAGGACCTGCTCGGCAAGCTCGGTCTGCGCCAGCCGAAGAACGGCATCGCGACTTCCTTCGAACAAGCCACGCGGATCGCGGAAGCGATCGGTTTCCCCGTCGTCATCAGGCCGTCCTATGTACTCGGTGGACGCGCGATGGAAATCGTGCAGGACATGTCGTCTCTGGAGCGTTACATGCGCGACGCCGTCACCGTGTCCGGCGACAGCCCGGTCCTGATCGACAGCTATCTGAAGAACGCCATCGAAGTGGATGTCGACGCGCTGGCCGACAACAAGACCGCCTTCGTCGCCGGCATTATGGAGCACATCGAGGAGGCCGGTATTCACTCGGGCGACTCCGCCTGTTCCCTGCCGCCCTATTCGCTCGACAGATCGACCATCGAGGAACTCGAGCGTCAAACCGTCAAGCTCGCCCGGGGCCTGGAAGTCGTCGGATTGATGAACGTTCAGTTCGCGATCCAGAATGGCGAGATCTACGTGTTGGAGGTCAACCCGCGCGCCAGCCGCACGGTACCTTTCGTCTCCAAGGCCGTCGGCATACCGCTTGCCAAGATCGCCTCGCGGATCATGGCCGGCGAGGCTCTCGCCGACTTCAATCTCTCCCATCGCGCGGTGGATCATATCGCGGTCAAGGAGGCGGTCTTCCCCTTCGCGCGGTTTCCCGGCGTCGACATCCTGCTCGGTCCGGAAATGCGCTCGACCGGCGAGGTCATGGGCATCGACACGTCCTTCGGCCGCGCCTTCGCGAAGTCCCAGATCGCCGGTGGGATCAAGCTGCCGATGAGCGGGCAGATCTTCATCTCGGTCAAGGATCAGGACAAGCCGCTGATTCTGGATCTGGCGCGCCAGATGATCGAGCTCGGCTTTGAGATCGTGGCCACGCGCGGCACGCAACGATATCTGACGGACAAGGGTCTCAAGGTCGCGCCTGTGAACAAGGTGCTGGAAGGCCGGCCCCATATCGTCGACATCATGAAGAATGGCGAGGTCCATCTGGTGTTCAACACGACGGAAGGCGCGCAGGCCATCGCGGACAGCGCCGAGCTCCGGCGCACGGCCCTGATGAACAAAATTCCGTATTACACGACGGTTTCCGGGGCGCGGGCCGCCTGTCTTGCTATCGCGTCTTTGAAGACGGATAGTCTTGATGTCGCGACGCTCCAATCATATTCTATGGCATCGTAACAATTTGGACCCGTAGCGACGTCCGTGCTATCGGGCGAGTGGATAGCGTTTGGCTATCGGGCAATTTCGGCTGCAGATACGAGCATGAACAAAGAAAAGCTGCCCATGACCGTTGCAGGCTTTAACAGTCTCGAGGCGGAACTGAAAAAATTGAAAAACGTCGATCGCCGGGACGTGATCAAGGCGATTTCGGAAGCGCGCGAGCATGGTGATCTCTCGGAAAATGCCGAGTATCACGCGGCGAAGGAACGCCAAGGCTTCATCGAGGCCCGGGTTATGGAACTCGAGGACAAGATCAGCCGCGCCGACGTTATCGACGTCTCGAAGTTGTCGGGGAGCACGATCAAATTCGGCGCGACGGTCACCTTGATCGACTGTGACGATGATTCGGAGACCGTCTATCAACTCGTCGGCGTCGACGAAGCGGATGTGAAGAGCGGACGCATTTCCATTACGTCCCCACTGGGCCGCGCCCTGGTCGGCAAGGGAGTCGGCGACGAAGTCGAGGTCATCACCCCGGGCGGCCAGAAGACCTACGAGGTCACCAAGGTCAAATACAAATAGCCCCTGCTGTTGCCGTTCGGGCTGAGCTTGCCGAAGCCCGTCTGACGCCCTTCGACAAGGCTCAGGGCGAACGGAGCACGCGCATCTGACACCTTTGTTCAGATTTCGAAGGGAACGCCCGGCAGTTTCTTCGAATTGCGGATGGTCAGGGCGGTCTTGACGCTCGCAACATTCGGCGCCGGCGTGAGTTCGGAGGTGAGGAACTTCTGAAACGTGCCGAGATCCGGCGCGACGATCTTGAGGATGAAGTCGATCTCGCCGTTGAGCATGTAGCATTCGCGAACCAGAGGCAGGGTCTTCATGCGCTCCTCGAAGGCCTTCAGATCGGCTTCCGCCTGGCTGTTGAGTCCGACCATCGCGAAGACTGTGATCCCGTAGCCCAGGGCCTCCGCGTTCAAAGCCGCGTGATAGCCTTCGATATAGCCGCCTTCTTCGAGCGCCCGCACACGACGCAAACAGGGCGGTGGCGAGATTCCGACCTGCTCCGCCAGATCGACATTGGTGATTCGCCCGTCGTCCTGAAGGCTGTGTAAGATGCGTAAATCGGTCGCATCGAGCTTGGTGTGTGCCATTCGGCTCCCCGTTTACTCACTTTATGCGCAATATTATTACGCTATCGGGTAATTTCTGCAAAGGTTTTGAGGGTTATTCACAGCAAGAAGTTTTCTCGACAGCAGTCTGACAGCGGGCTTCAAGCTTGGTATAGTGTGTCCCTGCGAGGGACAAGATATGGCCCTCCTGCGGCATAAGACACCAAAATAGAGGTGCAGCCGTATCAATATGGGACAGAGACAGGCAGGAACAGCGTCGGACGGCTATGCCGGGTTTCGAGGAAAATTTGCAGAATCTGGTGGCTTGGGCCCGCGATGGCGTGACCCATGATCCGAATCGGCTGTTTCGCGCCATCGTGATGCAGTTCCTGAGCGAGGATCATCCGCCGGCGCCCGAAGATCGCCCCAACCTGCTCAAAATCCTGAAAGACATCCGGCCGAAGGTCGATCTGACCCTGCGCCAGGACCTCGCGCGGCAGTTCGCGAAATATGCCAGGCCGCCGTCGGATCTCGTCCGTGTTTTCGCCGACGACGACATCGCCGTGGCGCGAATCGTTCTGGAGACCAGCGGTGGCCTGAGCGATCAGGACCTGATCGAGATCGGCCGAAACGGCACCGTCGCACATCGTCAGGCGATCGTCATGCGCCGGGGCTTGAGCCCCGCCGTGCGGATCGCCGTGTTCGGCGCGGGCATCGAGTCCGACAAGACGCCCAAACCGACCGAAACGCCGACGCCGGCGGAAGCGGAAGCCCCGATTCCACTGGCCGACGAATTGGCGCCCACCGAAGCAGACGCCGCCGAAGCAGAAGCCCACGAACAGGAGACCGCGGAGCACGAGGCCGACGAACCCGTGGCCGAAACCGCATCCGAGACCGAAGAGGCCGGGTCGGAAAGCGCCGAGCCCAGCGCGTTGAGCCGGCTGGATATGGCGCTCAACAGACATGGCCGGCGGCCGATTCAGCGCGATTTCGAGCGCGCCAAGGACTTCCTGGACAAGATCCAGAGCATCCGCACGCCGCCCCAACGCGCCTCGCTGCTGGAACGCGCCGGCCAGCCGATGTTCTCCGACAGCAAATCGGTCGACGAGGAAGAACCGAAAAGCGAGGACGTCGCCCGCGCCGAGGCCTTCCTCGCGGAAATCGGCCAGAAATCCAACGAGGCATTGGACGAGGCCGGAGCCGCAGAGACCGGCGAGCCCCCGATCGAAGCGGTCGCGACGGAAGAAGAACCGTCCGTCGCCGCGCCAGAACCGGAAGCGATGGTAAAGGTCGAGCCTGAACCCGAGTTGGTTCCGGAGCCCGGCCCCGAACCCGAAGCGCCGGCCGAGACCGCGCAGAGCGAGACGTCACCTGCCGGGGAAGAAGACGACGAGTCCGTCCTCGAACTGACCGAAGAGGCGATCCTCGAGCCCGAAGATTTCGTGATCGACGAGATCGTGAAGGAAACGGCGACGAGCGCGGACGAAACCACGCCGGAACCCGTCACTGCCGAAACGCCGGAAGAAACGAGGGTCGAAGAGGCCGACGCGGTTGCTACCGAGGCCGAAACCGCCGCCGAGCCTGAGCCCGAAGAAACGGTGGAGCCGGCGCCGGAGAAGATTGCGGCGGCCGCGCCGAGGGCGCCGGAACAACTGCCCGAAGGCGAACTTCTGGTCGCGGGCGATCTTTTCCAGAAGAACCGGTCGGCAAAGCGCACCGCGCGCCGTCTCGCGGATCTTGCCGAACGCGAGCAGGATTACGCCCGATCGGCGGTCGATTGGACCTGGGAAACCGATTACACCAATCTCGTCACCTTCCTGTCGGAAGGCGCGGGGCAGGCCCTTGGCGTGTCCGAGTCCCGGATACTGAACAAGCCGCTCAACGAGCTTGGCCATTTCACCGGCGAAGGTCTGGACCCGCGAAAGGCGAAAGAGGCCATGTCGCGGCGGATTCCCTATCGTGATCAGGTCTTCGAGACCATCACTGACGCCGGCCTCACCAAATCCTGGCGGATGACGGCCGTCCCGGTTTTCGAGCTTCGGTCGGGGCGGTTCCGCGGTTATCGCGGCGCGGCCAGGGCGCATGGCGGCGAGGTTGGCGATCGGGCCCGTCAGGCGGAAGAAACCGAAGCCTTGGCGGAGACCGTAAAAGAGGTCGAAGTCGAGAATCGCGAGCTTGCAAGCGCGGTGCAGACGGCCAAGGCCGGCATCTCGGCGCGAACCGACCGCATCGCGTCGGTCAGCCACGAATTACGCACGCCTCTGAATGCGATCATGGGCTTCTCGGACGCCATGGCGAGCGAAACCTTCGGGCCGCTCAGCAACCAGTACAGGGAATATGCCAAGGACATCCTGACCTCGGCGTCCGAGGTGAACCAGATCATCAATGACGTGCTGGACAAATCCAAGCTGGAGGCCGGTGCGATGACGATGTCCGTCGGCCCGGTGCCGCTGATGATGCTGCTCGAACAGGCCAGGGCCGACATCGAGCCGGAAGCAGCGAGCCGCGAAATGGATCTGGAATACGCCGTTACCAAGACCGACCTCGTACTCAAGGTCGACGCCGACCATGCGCAACGCGTGGTGACCACGGTGCTGCGGTCCGCCGTGCGATTCGGGCGAAAGGGTGGTCGAATCGGCATCGAAGCGCTGGTCGACCGGCCGGGCGTGGCGCAGATCAATATCTGGAACGACGGTCCGGCTCTCGCCGCCGAAACGATCGCCGCCATGCTTCCACCAATGCCCGAAGAAGGTCAGCCGGAGGAAGAACCCCAGGTCGGCCTCGGCCTGACATTGGCGGTCGCGCGCGGCCTGGCGCGGCTCATGGAGGGCGACGTCATGCTTCAGAGCAAGGAAGGCGTCGGCAACCGTTTCATCATCGAGCTTCCGGTCGACGCTTGATCCCAACCCGAATCCCGGCGGCGCGGCCGAATGCCTTGCGGCATATGCCCGGGATATCTAAATAACGATGCTTGAAAACAGGAATGCGTTTCGCGGAGCGGCCGCCGCCTCTGCGATTTATCTCGGGAACGATCCAGCGTAAGGAGTAAGGCGATGGCAGCGAGTCACCGCACAAAGGTGTTGATTATCGGATCCGGCCCGGCCGGCTATACGGCCGGCATCTATGCCGCCCGCGCCATGCTGGAACCGATCATCGTCGAGGGCATACAGCCCGGCGGTCAGATGACCATTACCTCCGATGTCGAGAATTTCCCCGGATTCGCGGATATCATCCAGGGTCCCTGGCTGATGGAGCAGATGAAGGCGCAGGCGGAGCATGTCGGCACGCGGATGATGAACGATCTCATCACCTCTGTGGACCTCTCCAAGCGCCCCTTCGTCGCCAAGGGCGATTCGGGCGATGACTATATCGGCGATGCGCTGGTGATCTGCACCGGCGCGCAGGCCCGCTGGCTGGGGCTGGAGAGCGAGCAAAAACTTCAGGGCTTCGGGGTTTCGGCCTGCGCCACCTGCGACGGTTTCTTCTATCGCGACAAGGCGGTCGCTGTGGTCGGCGGCGGCAACACGGCCGTCGAGGAAGCGCTGTTCCTCACCAATTTCGCCAGCAAGGTAACCGTGATTCACCGGCGCGATGAATTCCGCGCGGAAAAGATCATGCAGCAGCGGCTGTTCGACCATCCCAAGATCGAGGTTGTCTGGGACAGCGTGGTCGATGAAATTCTGGGCGGCGGCATGCCGCCGGGCGTTACCGGTGTTCGCGTGCGCAACGTAAAGACCGACGCCCTGTCCGAAATCCCCGCCGACGGTGTCTTCATCGCCATCGGCCATGCGCCGGCGACCAGCCTTTTCGAGGGTCAGCTTGACATGGATGACGGGAAGTACATCCTCACCAAGCCTGACAGCACCGCGACCAACATCCCCGGCGTCTTCGCCGCCGGCGACGTGAAGGACAAGGTGTTCCGTCAGGCGGTCACGGCGGCGGGAATGGGCTGCATGGCGGCCCTGGAGGCCGAGAGGTTTCTCGCCGCCCAGCACTAGCTCTTGATGCCCGCAAGCCCGGGTGAAGGAACGACGGACGCATGATGGACTGGGACAAGCTCCGCATGTTTCATGCTGTCGCCGAGGCGGGTAGCTTTACCAAGGCCGGGCAGGCGCTCGGGCTGAGCCAGTCGGCCGTCAGCCGGCAGATCAGCGTGCTCGAGCGCGATCTCAACCTGTTGCTGTTTCACCGCCACGCGCGGGGCCTGGAACTCACCGAGCAGGGCGAGATCCTGTTTCACGAGACGCGCGACATCAACCGCAAGATCGAATTCGTCACCGCGCGGCTGACCGACACCAAGGATTCGCCGAGCGGCGAGCTGCGGATCACCGCCTCGGTGGCCTTCGGGTCGACCTGGCTGACGCCCCGGATCTCCGAATTTCTGGAGATGTATCCCGACATCAACATGACGCTGCTGGTGAGCGACTTCGAGATAGACCTGTCGCAGCGCACGGCCGACGTCGCGATCCGGCTCGGCCAGCCGACCCAACCTAATCTGATCGCCCGCAAGGTCCTGACCATCCGTAATCACATATACGCGTCGCGCGACTATATCGCGCGCCACGGCGAGCCCATGACGATCGCGGATCTCGAAAAGCATGAGCTGGTCACCTACGGCGCCACTGCGCCAACGCCGATACAGCACATCAACTGGCTCGAGAACATGCATATCAAGGCGCGGCGCAGTGGCCCGACGCTCAAGCTCAACAATCTCTACGGGATGCTGCTGGCGGTCGAGGCCGGATGCGGCATCGCGGCCCTGCCGGACTATATGGTCGACGGGCGGTCGAACATCGTGCGCATCCTCACGGATCTCGAAGGTCCGTCGATCGACGCGCATTTCGTCTATCTCGAGGAACAGCGCGATACGAAGCGCATCAACGTGTTCCGGGACTTCCTTTTGGCCAAGGTTGCCGAGAGTAAATTCGCCCAGGGCGTCTGAATCGAATCGGCGGCGCCAACATTCTTCCCGCACGAATTGACTATGAATTTCCTTTTCGCGCTGAAAGGCGGGATCTGCGCCCTTTCGCGACTGCAAGATATCTAATTTGCAGCGCACAAAAATGTGAGTAATTTCAGAGAAGTGTCATAAATCGTGGCAAAATCAAGGAATTATAAAAAGCCATGCGGCAAACGCATGCCTGTTATGCACATTTTTTTGCTGGACCCCGACCGAAAAGTTGTTATCTTAGATATCAAGATGTTGCGGTGCAGCATCTCTCATAAGGGATCAACGGTGCTGCGCGTCCCTTATGAGTGGCGGCCTTCCCGTGGCCTCCCCCCCCCCAAGACACGGGAAAGCCGCACTTCATTGTCTCTCTCAGACATGAAGCCTCCCTATCGTACTTGCCGGGCCCTTCGGGGCCCGGCATTTTTCTGTGCGACGGGGCAATCGCGAAAAACGGCCCCCGCGGGGAACCCTGCGGGGGCCGTCTCGTCTCTCAAGCCATATCGTTACCGCTCTACATGAACAGGTGACGATCCTGCTTCATATCCTTGTAGAGATAGGCGACCTGGTCGGCATAGCCGTTGTAAAGCTGTGTGGGCACGCGCTTATGGGTGCCAAGCAGCTCTTCGGTGGCCTGGCTCCAGCGCGGATGCGGCACCTTGGGGTTCACATTGGCCCAGAAGCCGTATTCGTTGCTCTGCAGATCCTGCCAGAAATTGACCGGCTGCTTGTCGGTGAATTCGAACTTCACGATCGATTTGACCGACTTGAAGCCATATTTCCAGGGCACGGCGAGGCGCAGCGGCGCGCCGTCCTGCTTGGGCACCGGATGGCCGTACATGCCGGTCACCATGAAAGCCAGCTCATTGGTGGCTTCCTGGATGGTGAGGCCCTCCACATAGGGCCAGGGGTACCAGAACTGCTTCTGGCCCGGCGCCATGCCGGAATCCTTGAACGTCACCATCTTGACGTATTTGGCGCCCGAGGTGGGCTTGGCCATATCGACCAGCGCCTTCATCGGGAAACCGCTCCACGGCACCGCCATGGCCCAGGTTTCAACGCAGCGGTGGCGATAGAGGCGCTCTTCGAGCGGCATCTTCTTCAACAGATCGTCGATGCCGATCTTGATGGGCTTTTCGACCATCCCGGAGATCTCGACCTCCCACGGACGAATGCGCAGCTGCTGAGCGGCGCGCCAAATCGACTTGTCCATGCCGAATTCGTAGAAATTATTGTAGTGCGTCGACCACTTCTCGGCAGTGATGTCGCGATCGAGCGTGTATTTGGGATTGCGTTTGACCGGATAGAGGCCCGCGGAGGGGTCGCTCGACTCCGTTTCGGCGAAGGCCGGAACGCCGCCCGCTATGGAGCCGGCCAGCGCAAGGCCACCGACCGCCATCGACTTCATCAATGTCCGTCGGTTCTGATAAATGGCCTCGGGCGTGGCTGCCGAATCCGGCAACTCCCAGCCGCGTTTGATCTTGATAAGCATGGTTCCCCCTTTCGCTCCTATCGCTCGGGTTCTTCGCCTCCCCTATCGACATGGCTTAAGATAGTACATTAGCCAGTCAATTCTAAGTGAAACGATGCGCTTTCGCAAAATAAGCCAGTCCGCAGCGGCGGAATGCCGCTATTTCAGGAGCCTACGAAGCGGCCGGACGGCCCTGTCTACGGTTTCCTATCCTTCACAAGATCGCGGACCATATGGAGAATCCGCAGGGAGCGCGCCGATAGCCAAGCGCTAAGACGTCCCCAATTCGGTTCGCCGGACGACCAGAACGTCGTCGGCCAGACGGCCGGTCAGCTCTGCCAGATGATCGAATTCGAAGGTGAACGTGCCGCTTCCCTGTGTCAGGGATCTCAGCTCGATAATGATGTTCTGGAGCTCGGCCTGCGGGATCAGGGCCTGGACCTCGTCCCAGCCGGGCCATCCCTCACGGGCATCGAAGCCGAGCAGCTGGCCGCGCCGCCCGCTCACCAAGCCGTTCGCCTTCGAGGTGAACTCGGACGGCACCATGATATGGACGCTCATGATCGGCTCCAGAAGCACGGGCGAGCAGTTCGGCAGGGCTTCCTGCATGGCCAGGCGTCCCGCCTGCTTGAACGCCATATCGGAACTGTCGACCGAGTGAAAGGAGCCGTCGGTCAGGGTCACGGCGACGTCGACGACGGGAAAACCAAGCGGGCCGCGGCTGAGATACTCCTTCACGCCAGTCTCGACCGAGGGGATGTACTGCTTGGGCACGACGCCGCCCGTGATCGTGTCGTCGAACGAGAACCCGCTGCCGCGCGGCAAGGGCTTGATATCGAGCACGACATCGCCGAACTGGCCATGGCCGCCCGACTGACGCTTGAACCGCCCGCGCTGAGTCGCGGGTTTCCGGATCGCTTCCTTATAGGGCACGCTCGGCCAGTCCGTCGTGACCTTGAGCCCGTATTTGTTCTGAAGCTTGTCGACGGCCACCTTGAGATGCATTTCGCCCTGGCCCCACAGGACCAGCTGATGCGTGTCGGGGTTTTGCTCGTAGCTGATCGAGGGGTCCTCGTCGGCGATCTTGGAAAGCGCGGAGGTAAGCTTGACCTCGTCTCCGCGACTGGCGGTATCGACGACCAGGCCGTAAACGGGCGGCAGGACGGAGGTCCGCGGCGCACGTCCGGAAGCGCCCTTGCCGCCGATCAGCGTATCGCCCGTCTTGACGCCTTCAAGCCGCCCGAGCGCCACAACGTCGCCGGCGCCGGCCTTGGCGGCCTTTTCGGTCTGCATGCCCGTCATGTGATAGACGCCGGACACGCGCTCGTCGTTCAGGGTGTCGCCGTCCTCGATCGTGCCGCGATAGACGCGCGCGACCGACAGCTTGCCGCCATGGGGCGTGTGATAGGTCTTGAGGACCTGCGCGACTGCGTCGCCCTTGATCTTGTCGACGCCGACCCGCGAAACCGTCTGCTCGAACCCCGGAACCTCATGGCGCAGCGCCTTCAGCAACCGGCGCACGCCGTTATCCTTTTCGGCACAGCCCAGCAGCACGGGAACGATGCGGCCTTCCTGCAGATCTTCGGCGAGATCCGTGAAGATCTCGTCCTTCGGCGGCTCGACGTCCTCCAGAAGCTCTTCCATCAGGTGATCGTCGAAATCCGCCAATTGCTCGAGCATGTGGAAACGGGCTTCCTGCTCCAGCGTCGCGAGATCCTCGGGCAAATCGACCAGCGCCGACGGCGCGTTGACCTTGTAGACATAAGCCCGTTCGCTGGCGAGATCGACATAACCGGTCAACCTGTCGCCCTCGCGCGTCGGCAACTGGCGGAGCACGAGCGGCTTCCGGGAGATCTGCTGAAGCGCGTCGAGAAGGTCGCTGACGGGCCCCTGCGCCTTGTCTAGCTTGTTGACGAACAACAGCCGGGGCATATCGATCTCGTCGAGGTAATTCAGCAGCGGCGCCAGCGAGAGAATTTTCGAAACATCCGGCTCGATGACGACGACCGCGGCATCAACGCCGATCAGCGCGTTTCGCGATTCCTGAAAGAATTCGATCGAGCCGGGGCAATCGAGAAAGGTGAAGCTGTCGTCGAGATAGCGCGCGGTGGCGACATTGACTTCGATGCCCATTTCCCGGGCGCGCGCCTCGGGCGAGGAATTGCCGACCGTATTTCCTTCCGCGACGGACCCCTTCCGTCCGATCGCACCGGTCACGGACAGAATGCTTTCCAGAAGTGTGGTTTTGCCGCTGAGATATGGCCCGACGAACGCAACCGCGCGCGGACCAGAGGCTCCTCTGTCGGTCATGATGACCGTCCCCTCTCCCCGTGCGCCGGGCCGCCAAGATGGTGCGCACGGACGAATGTGGCACGCCGCACGGCGGCCTCACGTGCGATATTTCTCAGAATTCCATGTTTTCAAGCGCCCGCGCCAAGCGCAAGAGGGAAAAGGAGGAATCTGATGAGGGCAAAACGGCCCGCGGCCGGCTGGGGCCACGGGCCGGATGGTCAACTCAGGGCGCCGGCGGCGCGCTGGATGCGGCTGCAGGCTTCCTCAAGCTCCTGAACCGAGGTGGCGTAGGAGATGCGGAAATAGGGCGAGAGACCAAATGCCTCACCCTGAACGACCGCGACATTTTCGCCGCCGAGAAGATAGTTCACGAAGTCCAGATCCGACTCGATCACCTTGCCGTCCGGCGTCCGCTTGCCGATCAGGCCTTCGCAGCATGGATAGACATAGAACGCGCCTTCCGGCGTCGCGCACGTGATCCCGCTGGTCTGATTCAGCATGCTGACCACGAGATCGCGGCGTTCCTGGAAATTCGCCTGACGCTCGGGAATGAAGTCCTGCGTACCGTTCAGCGCCTCGACCGCCGCGGCCTGCGAGATCGAGCAGGCGTTGGACGTGCTCTGCGACTGGATCTTCGACATCGCCTTGATCAGCGGCTGAGGACCGCCGGCATAGCCGATACGCCAGCCGGTCATGGAATAGGCCTTGGACACGCCGTTGACCGTAAGCGTGCGCCCATAGAGCCGCGGCTCGACCTGGGCCGGCGTCGCGAATTCGAAGCCGTCATAGACGATATGCTCGTACATATCGTCGGTCATGACCCAGACGTCCTCGTGCTGCATCAAAACGTCGGTGAGCGCCTTCAACTCGTCGCGCGTATAGGCGGCGCCGGACGGATTGGACGGCGAGTTCAGCAGCACCCATTTGGTCTTGGGCGTGATCGCGGCTTCGAGATCCCCGGCGTTCATCTTGAAATTCGTGTCGATCGAGGTCTTCACGACGACCGGCGTGCCGCCCGCCAGCAGCACCATGTCCGGATAGGACACCCAATAGGGCGCGGCCATGACGACCTCGTCGCCCGGATTGAGTGTCGCCATCAGGGCGTTGTAGAGCACCTGCTTGCCGCCCGAGCCGACCGAGATCTGCGACGTCTCGTAGTCCAGGCCGTTCTCGCGCTTGAACTTGGCTGCGATCGCCTGTTTGAGCGCCAGCGTGCCGTCGACCGTCGTATATTTGGTCTGATTATCCTGAATAGCCTTGATCGCGGCGGCCTTGACGTTTTCCGGGGTCGGGAAATCGGGCTCGCCGGCCTGCAGGGCGATGACGTCCTTGCCGGCCGCCCGCAATTCCATGACCTTGCCGGTCTGCGCCAAAGTCGCCGATGGCTTGATACGCTTCAAAGCAGCGGATTCGGCGAACGCGACCATGTTGGATGTCCTTGACAACGGGGGGAAAACCGGGCGGCAATCTACTGGTCACACCGCAGCGGCGCAAGGGCTGCTTACCCGTAATTATGAAAGATTGGAGTTTTGATCCGCCGTGTCGCTGATCCCCATTGTCCTGGACTTCTGGTTCAACGAGGCCGGCCCCGACCGGTGGTTCACGCAATCCCGCGAATTCGACGACATCGTCCTCCGGCGTTTCTTCAAACTTCACGAACAGGCGCGCGACGATCAGCTCTATGACTGGGAAACGACGCCGGAGGGTTGCGTCGCCCTGTGCCTGTTGCTCGATCAGTTCCCGCGCAACATGTTCCGGGGCACGCCGCGCAGCTTCGCCACGGACGCCGATGCCTACCGCGTCGCGCAAACGGCGGTGACGCGCGGCTTCGATATCGCCGACGGTGTCGGCGAGCAGTACCGGCTGTTCCTCTATCTGCCCTTCGAACACAGCGAAGACATCGACGACCAGAACCGAAGTTGCGAACTCTTCGCCAAGCGCATGGCCAATCCGGATTATCTCAAATGGGCGGAAGAACACCGCGCCGTCATCGAGCGTTTCGGCCGCTTCCCGCAACGCAATCGGGCCCTGGGTCGGCGCAGCACACCGGAGGAACTCGAGTTTCTCGAAAAAGAACGGCCTTCATTTTAGGCGCCGGAGTTGACGGAGATTCAAAATATCGGCTTCGCGGATACGATATCATCCGATATTCCGCGGCCAATCTCGCCACGCCTCTTTCAACACTTTAATGCAGGTCGACTATTCGATCATACGGCAACATCGGGGAATCGGACTCGGCCTGCCGCTGGTAAAAACCCTGACCAGAGAGCCGCTGTCGCGCTATATCTGACCGGCCATCCGCTCTACCGGTTCAACTCCGCCGCCGCGTCCAGGTCTTCGCGGAGCGTCCGGGCCGCGCTGAAATAGTGAATGACGGCCCAAATATTGAACAGGCCGACGATCGCGATCGCATAGCGCAACGAGGATATCCCGGCAACGCCGTGCAACCCATCGCTCAGAAAGCCGACGGCGGTCGGACCGAAGCCCTGCCCGATCACGGTCGTGAGAAAGATCAGGATCGCAGCGGCAACCGCCCGCATCCGCAGGGTGACCAGCGCCTGCGTCATGGCATAGGACGGCCCCAGGAAGGACGAGCCGAGGATCACCATGATAATCCAGGCCGGCGGGATATAGGCGAAAGTGGGCGCCAGAAAGACGGTCAATTGCGCCGGCACGATGATCAGCGCACCCCAGGCCGGCACCCACATATACCAGCGCCGGTCGTTAGAGGCCGTACTGAGCCGGTCGGCGACGATCCCGCCCAAAAGGGTGCCTGCGGCGGCGAACACGGTGAAGCCCGCCAGCCAGCTTCCCGCTTCGCTCAAGGGCATGCCGAAAGTGCGGTTCAGATAGGTCGGCCCGAAACCCGCTCCGCCGAAAATCGCGAAGGATTGCAGGGCGACGCCGAGGCTCATATGGCGGAACGAGCGGCGCTGCCAGAGATAAGCCAGCACGGTCGAGAAGGACGGCGCCGACGTGGTGCCCGCCTTGGGCGGCGCCTGGTCCGAGATGCCGCGCGATGGCTCCTTTACCGTCATGAAGACGAGCAGCGCCACGAGCAAACCGGGAAGCCCGGCAATGATGAAGGTCTCGCGCCAGCCGAAAAGATCCGCGCCCCAGCCGCCGATCAGATTGCCGGTCATGCCGCCGAGCGTCGCGCCCATTGCATAGATCGACATCGCGGTCGCACGCTTGTCCTGCGTGAAATAGTCGGAAATGAGGGATTGCGTCGGCGGCCCGCCACCGGCCTCACCCACCGCCGTCCCGATCCGCGCGACCATCAGCAGGCCAAAGCTGGTCGCGAGCCCGCAGAACGCCGTCATGATGCTCCAGAGCGCGATGGCGAGAGCGAGGATATTCTTGCGGTTGGATCGATCGGCCCAGGCCGCTATGGGGATTCCGAGGGCCGCGAAAAAGATTGCGAAAGCCAGCCCGGAAAGGAGCCCAAGCGCGGAATCGCTGACGCGGAAGGTTTCCTTGATGGGCTGAAGCAGGACGTTGAGAACCGACCGGTCGACCACGCTGACGATCGACGCCAGCAGGAAAACGCCCAGCACGTAATAGCTGTAGGAAGTGGAATACGCGCCGGTTCGCGCCCCATCCGAGCCAGCGCCAGGAACCGTGTCCCGGCCCCGGCCGGGCGCTTTTTCTGTCAAATCTGCCATCCCCTAGCCCCTTTTGGGCCCGGCAGCCCTCGGCAAGGGCGGCCCCCGCACCTATATGACAACAGGATCCGGTGAATTGCAAAGATGAGTACAAGGTCATAGGATCCCGCCGCGCCGCACCCACCCTGGCACTCCCATAAACGCTGGGCGAACGAGTTTATCGGATGGACTGGCTTTTTGATCCGCAAATCTGGGCGAGCCTTCTCACGCTCAGTTTTCTCGAAATCGTGCTGGGGATCGACAATCTGGTCTTCCTGACCCTGGCGGCGAGCACCTTGCCGCCCGAGAAGCGTCCAGCGGCCCGCCGCCTGGGCCTGCTGTTCGCCTGCGCCACGCGGATTGCGCTGTTGGCCGGGGTGAACTGGATTACCCAACTTACCTATCCGATCTTGTCGATCGACAGCTTCGACGTTTCCTGGCGCGACCTCATTCTATTTTCCGGCGGCCTGTTTCTGCTGGTCAAGGGAACGCAGGAGATCCACTCGGAGGTCGAAGGCAGGGAGTCGGGCGAGACTCCCTCGATCCGCGCCGCGAGCGTCGCTCTGGTCGCGTTCCAGATCGGCCTGCTCGACATCGTCTTCTCGCTGGATTCCGTGATCACGGCCGTCGGCATGACCAACAACCTCCCGGTGATGATCGCCGCGATCCTGGTCGCCATTGGCGTGATGCTGTTCTCCGCCGGTCCGATCGGCGAATTCATCGAGGAGCATCCGACCACCAAGATGCTGGCGCTCAGCTTCCTGCTTCTGGTCGGTGTGGCGCTGGTCGCGGATGGGCTGCACTTCCACATCCCGCGCGAATATCTCTACTTCTCGATCGCCTTCTCGCTGGCCGTGGAGGCCCTCAATATTCTCGCCCGAAAGAAGCGCCGCGAACGGCGTGACTAATCAATCGCCGACGCGATGCCGTCACGGGCGGGATATGTGGATAGCCGGGCCTTCGCATCGCCGAGGCCGCTACCCAGCCCCGGTCATGCGGGACTACCGGACACCGCAAAACAAGCGGTAATACCCGGGCTTTACCCGGCCATCCTGCCGAACCATCCGATCTAAGAATTAAAGCTTGGCGTTCGACGCCGTGGTCGGCATCAGAGTTTTGAGCAGATCGACCGTATCCTGATGGACATCGCCGGTGCCGCCGCGCCGGAAGCCACGCTTCACCTTGCCCATCGCCGCATCCATCAGGGTCTCGCCCTTCTTGTCCTTGGCGGCGACGTCCGCATTGTGATCGGCCAGATATTTGACCACGTCGGTCCAGCCCCACATGGCGGCGCCGAAAATCGGCGTCTGACCATATGAATCGGCCATGTTCACCTTGCCGCCGGCATCGAGCATCACCTGCAGCGTCTCGATCGACTTCTTTTGAACGTCTTTCGTCGTGTAATAGCCGCGCGTATCGATCGTTGTGGAGCCAAGACCCGCCGCCGCCATGGTCGGCGTAATGCCGTTCATGTTGGGCAGATTCGGCAGAGCGCCGTCAGCCAGGAGCAGCTTCATCACCGGGATATCGAACGCCTTGGCCGCGCGCAGAAGGGGTGTCGAACCAATCGTCAGCATCGGGTCCGCGCCGCGATCATCCTTCAGATTGCGATAGGGCGGCCACAGCTTGAGCTGCGCGTTCGGATTGGCCCCCGCAGCCAGCAGCAACTTGATCATATCGAGACTGCTGGTCTTGTCGGTCGTGGGCCGGTCGGGCCGCCCGCCATGGGGAACGGTATGCAGATCGACCGCGAGATAGAGCGGCGTGCGGCCACGCCAGTCCCAGCGATTCACGTCCGCGCCGGCCTTGATCAGATAGGCGGCGAAGTCGAAATGGAAATTGTCCACCGCCATGATCATGGGCGTCATATTGTTCGGGTCGGGCAGATCGACGTCGGCACCACCCGCCACAAGGGCTTTGGCGGCATCCGTGCAGCCGACGCGGGCCGCGAGCAGCATTGGGGTCAACCCGCCGATCGGCCGCCACTGGGCCCGGTTCTCGGCCGTCACCTGACGCTTCCAATGATTGACCACCGACCGGGTATTAACCTTGGCGCCGTGCTTGATCAGCAGCTTCACCATGTCCGGCTGGCATTGCGCCGCCGCCCACATCAGAGCGGTCTGGCCGCGCCATGTTTCCTTGGCGTTGACCTTGGCCCCATGCCTGATCAGCAGCTTGGCGGAATCGACATGGTTGCTGCGCGCCACGACCATGAGCGCAGTCTGGCCGTATTTATTCGGCGAATCCACATTGGCTCCAGCCTTCAGCAACGCGTCCAGCATCGGCTCCTCGGCGAGCACCGCGGCCTCGGACATGGCGGTGGCGCCGTAATCATTGGCCGCCTTGACGTCGGCGCCATCTTTGAGGAGCTGTTTGACGAGATCGAGATTGTTGTTATGGACCGCCCACATCAGGGCGGTCGTTCCATCGGACGCAGGTTTGTTGACGTCGGCATGCCTGGACAGAAGCTGAGCGATAGCGCCCGCGTTTTCCGTCCGGACGGCGTTGACAAGGGGCGGCTCGCCCGCATGGGCAGCGCCCCCGGCCACGCCGAGGGCAGCAAACAACAGGCCGGCGAAAAGCCACGTCCTCATCGAATACCTCTGGTTAGATTTCCGTCATCACGCCGTTGCTGTTGCCCACGCCTTCGGTCGGCACACCGGCGCGATCCAGAAGCGTGACCATCAGATTGGCCAGCGGCGTGTGATCCTTGTAGCGGACATGCTGGCCGCCCTTGAGCTTGCCGCAACCGCCACCGATCACCGCCGTCGGCAGCGGGAAGTGGTTGTGCAGGTTGCTGTTGCTCATATTGCCGCCATAGAGAAAGATCGAATGGTCGAGCAGCGATCCATCGCCATCCGGCGTCTTGGACAGCCGCTCCAGGAACTTGGCGAAGACGCCGGTGTGATAGCGCTGGATCTTCACCAGCTTGGCCATCTTTTCCGGGTTGTTGCCATGGTGCGACAGCGGGTGGAACGCTTCCTGGATTCCGAGATCGGCATAGACATGGCTGCTGACCTCGGCCGCCATCATAAAGGTCGCGATGCGCGTCAGATTGGTTTGATAAGCAATCGCGATCATGTCGAAATTGAGCTTCAGGTGGTCGTCGAAACTCGGGATACCCGACGGCAACTCCGGCAATTTGACATTCGACATATCGTGGTTCTGCGCGGTTTTGACCCGGCGCTCGAGCTCGCGCACCGTATCCAGATAACTGTCGACCTTCTGGCGATCGCCCGCGCCGAGCTGCGACTTCAGCGTCGACGCCTCGGACATCGCCATGTCCAGAATGCTCTTGTTGTCCTGCTTGATCTGGGCGCGCTCGGCGGCGTTATCGCCTTCGCCGAACAGGCGCACGAACAACTTGCGCGGATTATACTCCATCGGCAGCGGCGAGGTCGGCGTGCGGAAGGCGATGGTATTGCCGAAGCTGCAGCCATAGGTGCCGTCGCAGGCCGAACTGCCGCCCTTTTCTTCCGTGGCGACCTCAAGCGAGGGAAGCGGCGTATCCTGGCCGATATGCTGCGCGGCGATCTGATCGACCGTCACGCCGCCATGGGGAGACGTGCTGCGCTTCGGCGGCACGCAACTGAGCCAGGTGCCTGGCGTGATGGCGTGAACCGCAGAGCTGACCGCCGGCTTATTGCCGAGGCCGCTGATGACCGTGAGTTGCTTCTTGAACGGGGCGAAGGGCTCGAGGATTTCACTGAGTTCGTAATTGGCGCCCTCGGTCTTGGGCGTCCAGCTGCTCATGATCTGGCCATGCGGCAGATAAAAGAAACCCATATACGGCTTGGCGGGACTTGCCGCCGTCTTGGCGAGCGCCGTAGCGGCCGGGATCATCGCGTCCAGCAGAGGCAGCGCGATCGCATATCCCGCCCCCCGCAAAAATGTCCGCCGTGGGAGATGCTTCTTCGTAATATACATCAATCTCTCCTTCGCAACCGGCCAGCCTCAAAATCCACCTAAACCAACTTATTTCACCGACGCTTCCTTGGTCGATTTGTCCTTGCCTGCCGTCAGCAGGGTCTTCTTCTGGAACGCATCGCTGTGGACAATGCCCTCAACGAGGTCTCCAAACCGGTAGTTGTCGGCCGCTGCCTGACGCACGATCGACCGGACGACCGGCATGTCGTGATAGTCCAGCGTGCGGCCGAGCGCATAAATCATCAGCTTCCTGGTGATCGTCTGGGCAAACTGATCGGGCTTGCCGAGGACCACCTTCTGCAGATCGACCGGGCCGTTGAGCTTCGTGCCGTCGACCATCTGGCCCGACGCATCGATCGGCGTGCCGGCGAAACGGTCGATGGTGCGCCACTCGCCGGTCGCATCGTAATTCTCGAGCGACAGCCCCAGCGGGTCGATCACGCCGTGGCAGAAATTACAGGACGGATTCTTGCGGTGCTCCTCGAGCCTCGCACGGACCGAAAGGGCCTTCTCGCCTTCCTGGGTTTCCGGGAAAGGCGGCACGTTGGGCGGCGGGGCCGTCGGAGGCGTGCCGAAGATATTGTCGAGAATCCAGGCGCCGCGCAGCACCGGCGAGGTCCGGTTCGGATAGGACGACAGCATCAAGATCGCCGCCTTGCCGAACAGACCATACCGGTTCGGATCGGTGAGCTTTACCCGGCGGAACTGATTGCCGCGCACGCTCTGGATGCCGTAATGGCGCGCCAGGCGCTCGTTCAAGAAGGTGTAGTCGGCATTGATCAGGTCGAGCACGCTCTTGTTCTTCAGCAGGATGCTGTTGAGGAAGAGCTTGATTTCCGTGACGAAGGCCGCCCGCAATTCCGGATTGAAATTCGGGAAGATCTTGGTGTCCGGCTTGATCGTGTCCATCTGGCCGATTTCGAGCCACTGGAAGGCGAAATTGGTGACCAGTGACTCCGCGCGGGGGTCGGCCAGCATCCGGTCGACCTGGGCCGACAAAACCTTCGGATCATGCAGCTTGTGCTCTTCAGCGAGCTTGAGCAGTTCCTTGTCCGGGCCCTGGCTCCACAGGAAGAACGAAAGGCGCGACGCCAGCGCCAGATCGCTAACTTCATAAATCGAGCCGGGCTTGGCGTTTTGCGGCGGAAGTTCGGCGCGATACAGGAAATGCGGGCTGGCCAGCATCGCCATCAGTCCCTTCTGCACGCCGACCTCGAAACCGCCCTCCTTCGCGCCGCTGTCATAGAAGCGCATCAGGACCGCCATGTCCTTGTTGGTCACCGGGCGACGGAACGCGTCGGTCGCGATCCGGGCCAGGATCTTGTGGGCGCAGGCCTCCTGTTTGTCCGTTGCGGAGGGATGGCAGGTAAAGATTTTCTTCCGGCTCACGGTCTGGCCGACGCCGGTCGTGTCGTAAGGACCGACATATTGGAAGCCGCGCACCTTCGGGAGCGAGAAGACGCCCTCTTCCGGATTGAACTGCTGCAGGCCGAGATCGGATTCCGCGAAGGTCTTGGCGACCCAGGTAATGCCGACGCGATGTTCACCGGCCGGGATCTTTACATGGATCTTCTTGAACCGGCCGAGAATCTTGGTCACGGCCGGAGTCAAATGCATATCGACCGCCTTGCGGTCGGCGTCTCCCCCCACATGTCCCTCGAACACTCGGTCGCCATCGACTGTCATGATCAGCGTGTTGGGATATTCGAGCCAATGCGACCGCATGAAATAACCGTTGGGCGAGGCGACCTGGATATTGAAGACATAGTCGCCGCCGGCCGGGAAATAGTGCTTGTAGAGGACGCCGCCGCGGGTGCCGAGCGGCAAACCTTCCACATGGGCGGAGAAATTGGAATTGTCCGGCGTGCTGATCGATTCGAAGCGCGGTGTCGGCTTGGGATCGCCGACCGCCTCCTGCGTCACCTTGCGGGCCGCCGTGACATATTGCTCCATGAAGGAGGGCGAGACCTGAAGCGAGGCGGCGACATTGTCGAAGCCGTCGGTCTCGGTATCCTTGGGCAGGAGCGATTCGACGTCGACATCCAGCCCGAACAGCGACTTGATCTCCTTGGCATATTCCTCGCGATTGAGCCGGTGCAGCGTAACATGGCCCGGATCGGGTTTCTTGGCGCCCGCCGCGTCGAGTTGGCCCTCCAGCCAGGAAATGAAGGATTTCGATCTGTTTCTGATCCGGCCGCGGCTTGCCCGGCGGCGGCATCAACTCGCCCGACAGCCGGCCGATCGCCTTTTCCCAGATCGCGGCATCCTGCGGGATGCCGTCCGGTGTCATCGTGTCGAACGCGATCTGGCCCTTCCAGTCCTTGTAGTTGTGGCATTTGACGCAATAATCGTCGAGCATCTTGAACTGCTTGTCGGCCACCGTCTGCTGGGGGCTCGAACCGGTGTCGCCCGAGGCATTCGATCCGGCGCTCGCCGCGAAGGCGGCGCCCGTCGATGTCATCCCGAGAACGCCGAGAACGAGGGCCGTTGCCGTCAGCACACTACGCATAAAATTCCTGCCCCTAGAAAAAGCCCAGTTCGACGATATGACCCCAGAGGCCCTGATAGGCATTCTGCAGGAACATGGTCGGGTCGCCCCAGGCTTCGTCGAAGCCCTTCGTGGCGCCGGCCTTGGCCATGTCCTCCGCGCTCATGCCCTTACGAAGCATCGCAACCATACGTTTCTTGACCGTGGAGACCATCTCGTGTTCGGCCGCCAGATCGGCCCGTGTCAGCACTACACCGTTGCCGGGAATCAAGCGGGTATCCTTGTCGGTCTTGTCGAGGAGGGTCTTGGTGGCGTCTTCCATCCCCCCGAGCCAACCGCCGGTCGAGTAGTCCAGAATGGGATATCTCCCTGCACATAGCACGTCACCGGCCACCAAAACCTTCGAATCCGGGAAGGAAACATAGAGATCGCCATCGGTCCGGGCGCGCGGCAGATAGCCATATTCCACACGCTGACCCGCGAAGGTCATATTGCCGTTCGTATAGAAGGTTTCGGTCGGCCGCGCTTCCTTGGGAAGCGGGTGATAGGTCTTGCCCTGCCAGCGAACGTCGAAGGTGGTGCTGAGCCAGAGCTTGGTGTTGACCTGCGAGATGATCTTGGCACCGTCCTTGCCGAGCGTCTCGTTCGATCCGGTATGCTGCGGCTTCCAGTTGGTGTTGAACAGGACCTGCACCTTGCGCGTGCCGGCATGTTTGGCGATGAGATTCAGCAACTCATGCGAGCGGGATTTGAGCCCGCCATCCACCATGAGAACCTGGTCGGGCCCATGCAGCACGGTGACATTGGCGCCGGCGCCACTGACCATAAAGATAGAATTGGTGAGTTTCGTAACCGACAGGGGCCCGGATGCCTTGGCCAACGCGCGCCCGATTCCGGCATAAGACATCGCCGCGCCCGACAGCGAGACGCTGGCGGCCCCGACCATGGCCGTTTTCAAAAAATCTCTTCGATCCGGTGCGCGCGGCATGGCCCTTTTTCTTCGCTTGAATGCTAAGCCGCAACCTTAACATATGGTCCGGGCCCGCCCAAGTTTCAATCAGTCAACTTGACGCAGCCCCCGGGTGCATTTGCCGTCCGGCTCGGGAAGCGGCTCGCTTGAGTTACGCCTCGTTTCCCGGCTCCCGCCCGCCTTTACGTTCCCCGTCGTCAGCGTCGGCGGCATCATGCATCGGAATTATTCTAAAATGCGAGGGTAAATAGCGGCTTTACGGGATTTATCGGGCAAATCCCTGAAAACACTCGGGTCCGGCCACGGACCGGCGCCGAAGTCGGGCGCAACAACGGAAATTAGGAGCAGAAAAATGGAGGCCACGGCCGGAATCGAACCGGCGTGCGCGGATTTGCAGTCCGCTGCGTCACCACTCCGCCACGTGGCCCCTCTGTGGTGTGTGCAGGGTGCATATAGCAAAGGGGTCTGGCAGGCGCAATCTATCGCATCGCTCCGGCGAAAGAAGCGGCAGGGAATGCCCCGATAATACCGACGAACGTTGTATTCGGCGCGGGTGACCTTTATATAGGCTGGGTCTTCAGGGAGCCTCGCGAAAATACCGGGAACACCATGCAGGATTACGCCGCCGCACGCCGCCATATGGTCGACAGCCAGATTCTTCCCAGCCGGGTAACGGATGAGCGCGTCATAGACGCCATGGGGCTGGTGCCGCGCGAGAATTTCGTTCCGCCGGCGCTCAAGGGCGTTGCCTATATCGACGAGGATCTCGAAATCGCGCCCGGCCGCTTCCTGCTTGAGCCGCAAGTTCTGGCGCGGACGATTCAAGCCGCGGAGATCGAGCCGACCGACGCCGTGCTGGAGATCGGCTGCTCGACCGGATATGCGTCCGCCGTGCTCGCCCATCTCGCCGAAAGCGTCGTCGCCGTCGAAAGCGACCCTCACCTGATCGAAACGGCCAACAAGATGCTCGCCGCCATGGACATCACCAATGTCGCCGTGGTCGAAGGCAAGCTGGACGGCGATTATTCACGCCAGGGACCGTTCGATGTCGTCTTCGTGAACGGCGCGGTAGAGGTGACTCCGGAAAGCTGGACCAAAGCGCTCGCCGAGGGCGGGCGGCTGGTCTATGTCGAGGCAACGAACGGTGTCGGCAAGGCGGTCCTTTACACCAAGGTCGCGGGCGTTCCGGGCCGCCGGTTTCTGTTCGACGCCCGCACACCGGTTCTGCCGGGATTCAAACGCGCCGCCGCGTTCGTATTCTAGAAAAGGATCGCTCGGGCGAATGCGTGTAATGCAGGTCGGGGGTTACAGCACATGGTGACAAGCTGTGTCATTATCTGGTCGCCTCGACCCGTAATGAGCCTGTGCAGCCAGGGATGAAAAAATCCCGGAGGTTTGAGCAGGCTCATAACGTGACTGACTGTATTTTGAGATGATTGCCGGAATTTCTTAAAAGACGACACGGGGACGGAGATATGAAGACGGGTATTGGAATTGCGACGATTGCGGGTTTCGCCTTGAGCCTCGGCACCGCCGCTCACGCCGAATCTCTGGCGGATGCCCTGGCGACCGCATATCAAAATAACCCGACATTGCTCGCACAACGGGCGACGCTCAGGGCGACGGACGAGGGTGTCGCCCAGGCGATTTCCGGCTGGCGGCCGACAATTCAGGTGACGGGTTCCGCTGCCTATCAGAAATCGCCCAGCTTCTTCTCGCAGATTGCCGGGGGCGGCGCTTCGGCCCAGATCCTGCACCCCTTGAACAGTCAGATATCGATCAGTCAGCCAATTTTTCGCGGCTTCCGGACTTCCAATTCGGTCAAGGAAGCCAACGCCCAGGTGATGGCCGGCCGCGCAACGCTGGACGCAACAGAGCAAACCGTCTTCGTGCAGACGGTGACAGCCTATGTAGACGTGATCCGGGACCTCGCGATCCTAGAACTCGACACCAATAACGTCACGGTATTGCAGCGCCAGCTAGAAGCCACCAAGGATCAGTTCCGGGTCGGAGAGTTGACCCGCACCGATGTGGCACAGGCGGAAGCGCGCCTCTCGACGGCGCAGTCGACGCGGATCACGGCGCAGGCCAACCTTACCGCGAGCCGCGCCTCCTACAAGAGCGTCGTGGGCGACATGCCCGGAAGCCTCGATCCGGTGCCCGCTCTGCCCGCTCTCCCCGCCAATGAAGACGAAGCCCAGGCGGTCGCGCTCAAGAACAATCCGAGCCTGCAGGCTGCCGTCTACACGGAGAAGGCCTCGCGCAAGGCGATCGATGTGGCGAAGGGCGCGTTGTTGCCCTCGATCGACATCAATGCGTCTCGGTCGGATTCCCGCGGCACATACCAGCCCGGGCTGTCGTCATACCGCAATACCGTCACGGCCCAGATCACGATTCCGCTGTATCAGAGCGGCGCCGAATATTCACGGGTTCGCCAGGCCAAAGAGACCAACAACCAAAACCGGCTCAAGATCGAAGCCGAACGGCGCACGGTAATACAGAACGTCAGCGACGCCTGGAACACGCTGCGCTCGGCGCGGAGCGTTATCGAAAGCAGCAAGGAAGCGGTCCGGGCCAACGAAATTGCACTGGACGGTGTCCGCCAGGAGGCTTCGGTCGGCTCGCGCACCACGCTGGACGTCCTCAATGCCGAGCAGGAATTGCTCAATGCGCGCACCAATCTGGTCCAGGCCGAGCATAATGAATATGTCGCGGCCTACCAGCTTCTGAGCGCGGTCGGTCAGCTGACGGCCCAGAAACTGACCCTGCCGGTCGAGCTCTACGATCCGAAAGAGCATTACGAGCACGTTAAGGATAAGTGGTTGGGCTTCGGCACCGGATCGGACGCGGATAAGTACTAAGCCTCCGGTTTAACGGTCCAAAATCGGGTTTTCCGGCAAAATTTACCAATCGGCAGCGAATTGCCGGGTAGAATTCTTGCTGACCGTGGCCGAATCTGTATAGTCACAGAGTTGAGCCTGTTAACCTTTATCCGTAAGAGCACGGGACCTTATCGCTATGGCCGAGTCCGGAGCCCAGCAAGAACCCACAATGGAGGAAATTCTCGCCTCCATCCGGAAAATCATCTCCGAAGACACGGTGGATGACGAGAAGGGCGAGACGATCGAAGCCGCTGAACCGGCAGAGCCCGCGGAAGCCGCCGCGCCGGAGCCCGCGGAACAGCCTGATGACGACGTGCTCGAATTGACCGAAGTGGTCGACGAAGCTTCCGAAGAGCCTGAGCCTGAGCCCGAACCCGAGCCGGAACCTGAGCCTGAGCCGGAACCCGAACCGATTGAAGAGTTCGAACCGGAACCGATCGAAGAACCCGAGCCTGAACCGGAGCCGGAAGAATTCTCCACCGACTCGATCGAGGATATTTCGCTGGATCAGGAGCCGGAAGACGACGGTATCCTGTCGCCGGGCGCCGCCGCTCTGGCGAGCGAAGCCTTCACCGATCTTTCGAATACCATCATGGCGAACTATGCCGGCGGGGGTAAGACGCTCGAGGAGCTCATCCGCGAGATGCTGCGCCCCATGCTCAAGGCCTGGCTTGATGAAAACTTGCCAACCGTGGTAGAGCGCCTCGTCGCGCGCGAGATCGCGCGCATGGCCCGGAACAAGCGGTTCTGATGATCTCTGTATAACATCAAAAGCTTGAACCAATTCAAAGGGCCCCTTTCCGGGGCTCTTTTTGTTTCAGGTCGACGCCTGTAGAAAGGCGGCAATCAGGGGCCGGAAACCCCGCGGTACGGACGGATGCGCTAGACGATGCTGGATAAAACATACGAACCAAAATCAATCGAGACCCGCCGCTACCGGGAATGGGAGGAGTTGGGCGCGTTCCAGCCTAACTGCCGCGACGCCAAGCCCTTCACCATCGTCATCCCGCCCCCCAACGTCACCGGCAGCCTCCATATGGGGCACGCCCTCAACAACACGATCCAGGACATTCTGGTGCGCTACCGGCGCATGCAGGGCCGCAACGTGCTGTGGCAGCCCGGCACCGATCATGCCGGCATCGCCACCCAGATGGTGGTCGAGCGCCAACTGGCTCAGGACGGCGCCAACGTGACCCGGCGCGAGATGGGGCGCGAAAAATTCGTCGAGCGGATCTGGCAATGGAAAGCCGAATCCGGCGGCACGATCGTCAATCAGCTACGCCGCCTGGGAGCCTCCTGCGACTGGAGCCGGGAGCGCTTCACGCTGGACGAGGGCCTGTCCCGCGCGGTGAAACGCGTCTTCGTGACGCTCCATAAAGAAGGCCTGATCTATCGCGACAAGCGGCTGGTGAACTGGGATCCGGCTCTGCTGACGGCTATTTCGGATCTCGAGGTCGAGCAAAGGGAGACCAACGGCCATCTCTGGCACTTCAAATATCCGATCGAAGGCGAACAGGACCGCTATATCGTCGTCGCGACCACGCGCCCCGAGACCATGCTGGGCGATACCGGCGTCGCGGTGCATCCCGACGACGAGCGCTATAAGGACCTGATCGGCAAGCATGTGATCCTGCCGCTCGTGGGCCGCCGCATCCCGATCGTCGGCGACGAGCATGCCGACCCCGAGCAAGGCTCCGGCGCCGTGAAGATCACGCCCGCGCACGACTTCAACGACTTCGAGGTCGGCCGACGGAAAAAACTAAAGATGATCAATATCTTTAGCAAAGACGCGAGAATCTTGGACGAATTCTACGAATTCGACGCAACAGGTAGAGCTCTTGGTTTCATAGAGGCTCCGCAAAAGTACAAAGGCCTCGACCGCTTCGAGGCGAGGAGCGATGTCTTGGCTGACTTGGAGGCCTTAGGTCTCGTCGACAAGATCGAAGATCACGTTCACGTTGTGCCGCATGGCGACCGTTCCGGCGTGGTGATCGAACCATATCTCACAGATCAATGGTATGTGGATGCCGCCACGCTGGCGAAACCGGCAATCGAGGCTGTGGAAAAGGGTGAAACCAGATTTGTGCCCACCCACTGGGACAAGACGTATTACGAATGGATGCGCAATATCCAACCCTGGTGCATTTCTCGGCAGCTCTGGTGGGGTCATCGGATTCCGGCGTGGTACGGACCGCGTTTACCGTCCGACTCAGAATTAGGTCCGAAGGTCTTCGTTGCGGAAACGGAAGGAGGGATGGTCGAACAGGCGCACGTTTACTATGGATCGGACGTGCAAGTTACGATTCATAACGAACCGTTCGCGGGTGAAGGCCGATCACAAGGAAAGTTGACGTCCGTCGATATCTACCGGGACGAGGACGTGCTCGACACCTGGTTCTCCTCGGCGCTCTGGCCGTTCTCGACGCTCGGCTGGCCCGATGAAACGCCGGAACTGAAAGCGCATTACCAGACCGACGTGCTGGTCACCGCCTTCGACATCATCTTTTTCTGGGTCGCCCGGATGATGATGATGGGCCTGCATTTCATGGACGAGGTGCCGTTCCACACGGTCTACATCCACGCGCTGGTCCGCGACGAGAAGGGCCAGAAGATGTCCAAGAGCAAGGGCAATGTGGTCGATCCGCTGGCGTTGATGGACAAATACGGCGCGGATGCCCTGCGTTTCACGCTGGCCGCCCTCGCCGTCCCGGGCCGCGATGTGCGCATGTCCGAGAAGCGGGTCGAGGGCTATCGCAATTTCGCGACCAAACTCTGGAATGCCTCGCGCTTCGCCGAAATGAACGAATGCCGCGCAATAAAAGGCTTCGATCCCAGGGCCTGCACCGAGACGGTCAATCGCTGGATCGTCGGCGAGACGTTCAAAGCAGCGGCGAAGGTGAGCCAGGGCATCGAGGACTACCGCTTCAACGACGCCGCCGACGCGATCTATCACTTCGTCTGGGGCACCTATTGCGACTGGTATCTCGAATTCATCAAGCCGCTCTTGGGGAGCAATGACGAGGCCGTCGTCACGGAAACCCGCGCCACGGCCGCCTGGGTGCTGGATCAGATCCTCTCGTTGCTCCATCCCTTCATGCCCTTCATCACGGAAGAGCTATGGAACCGGATCTCGGAGAACCGTGACTCGATGCTGATCGTCAGCGATTGGCCGGAAGCAAACCCCGAAGGCCTCGATTCCGACGCGGAAGCCGAAATGGCCTGGATCATTCAGGTCATCAGCGAGATTCGCGGTGTCCGCTCGGAGATGAACGTGCCGCCGGGTGCGAAAATCCCGGTGCTCGTTCAGGGTGCGAGCGAAGCCTCCCTCGCCCGGATCGACCGCCACCGCGACCTGCTGCTTCGGCTGGCCCGTCTCGAGTCGATCGCCGCTCTTGACGGTGAGATCCCGGCCGGCTCGGTTCAAGCCGTGATCGGCGAAGCGACCTTCGTACTGCCGCTCGCCGGCGTCATCGACATCGAGGCGGAACTCGCCCGGCTCGAAAAGGAATTGGCCAAGCAACAGAAAGAGATCGCCGGCCTGGACGCCAAGCTCTCGAACGAGAAATTCATCTCCAATGCGCCCCCGCATATCGTCGAGGAGCAGCGTGAGCGCCGAGTCGATGCCGCAGCGACCGTCGAAAAGCTGAACGCCGCGATCGAGCGACTTTCGGCGCTGGGGTGAACAGCAACGGGCTTCGACAAGCTCAGCCCGAACGGAGCATGGGACTGCCGCCTCTCACCCGTTCGCCCTGAGCCTGTCGAAGGGCGTGCGCCCGGACCCGCCGTTCCTTACCAGCTCACGTGAAATTGCAGCGCGCCGGCGGTGTCCGTCACCCCGGCGATATGGCCGGCGTCCTCGCGGCGGATCAGATTGGCGCGCGCGGACCACCCATCCCCTAACGGCACCGCATAGACCGCTTCGAAATCCATTTCTCGGCCGGAGGGCGACAGACTGAGCGCCTGTGACGCATAGCCAAAGCTCTCGGTTCCATAATTATAGCTGGTGGGCAGCACGAGGTTGGCCCGGCCGAACTCGACCCGGAGCGGCTGCCCGACGCCGAGCGTCAGCCGGTCGCCGGCTTTGACGACCCCGTCTCCGGCGGCGAAAAGCCTGAAGGCGCTGGTCGAAATCGTAGAAAAGCCGGACCATAGTCCCTCGGCGCCGTTGACCGATGTCCAGCCCGCGCGGCCGTCGCCGTGCAGCGACCATGTGTCCGAAAGCCTCCAATCCACCTCCAGAGCGAGGAAGCGCGTCGTGGCCGTAGAATCCAGGGCGAACAGCCCGATGCTGGAGCCGCCGAGAATGCCGCCATGTTCGCTCACTACGCCGGCTTTCGGCGTGATCGCCCAAGTGCGTTTGGCGAAGCGGACGCCGGTCGAGATCGCCGTTGTACTGATATTCTTCTGACCGATCCGGCTGTAGCGCTTGCCGAATTCGACGGTGGTCAGCAGAGACAGGTTCTTTGCAATCCCCAGATCCTGCAGCATGCCGGTCCCGCGCTGGACGAGGGACAGATAAGGCGCGCTGTTCGCCAGGCCCGTCAGGAAGCTCGCCCCGGGATCGGCGTGATCGCTCACGACCTGCTCCCCCAGATCACCGGCCGTCAACGTCCAGCGCGCGATCTTGCCGAGCCTGAAGTGGCTCGTGACCCGTCCCCGATCCTCGACGAGGCCGTTGCGCAGGCGATCCTGCCCCATCCGGCGCCACACGGGCGCGTCCTGATCGATATTGAAC
Source organism: uncultured Alphaproteobacteria bacterium (assembly GCA_963821875.1). GTDB lineage: Bacteria > Pseudomonadota > Alphaproteobacteria > CAVTAV01 > CAVTAV01 > CAVTAV01. Next base: position 1,415,956 of record CAWGFE010000002.1, on the reverse strand, counting down.
ATCAGCGCTTCGACCGAGGTCGAGGCGCTCAGCCGCCGATGGACCCAGGCGGTCGAAAAATCGCTGATGAGATTCCGGCGCCACCACAGCCCGTCGCGGCTCCGATGGAGAACCCTGGAGCCAAGATCGACCGTGTAAGCCCGGCTGTAGGAATCGAGGGCGACGGCATCGAAGCCGCCGGTGCCTCGGCTCAGACGCATCGCCGAAAGCCGGGCCGAGCGACATCAGGCTGGCCGTCAGTGCGACCGTCTGCGAGGACGTCGATGTGCCGCTCGTGGTTTGCGGGCTCATGGAAACGCTCAGCGTGCCCTGTGGGGCAAAGGCCGCCGCGATGTTCAAAAAGCCCATGCCGTTCGTCGCATCGGGACCGACCGTGCCTTCGTCGGTTGCGGTGCTCAACAGCAGCTGGACGACCTGCTGCGCCGTCAGATTGGGAAATGCCTGCATCAGCAAGGCCGCCGCCCCGACGATATGCGGCGTCGCAAGAGATGTGCCGCCGTACATCGACGTGTAGCCGCCATCGTTGTAGGTCGTGTAGATCGCATAGCCTGGCGCGAGGAGGTAAACATCCTTGTACGTCCCGGCCTTGTAGGAAAATGACGCAGCCTGAAGACTGTGGTCGGCGGCTCCAGCGATAATCACCTGCCCGTTCGCTCTCGGATCATGGGCGTATTGCGCGAGCGGGTCGGGGTCGGAGCCAGTGCCGGCCGGATCGCTGGATTTGATATTGCCGGCGGCGATGACGATGACCGCACCCTTTTGAACCGCGTTCGACATCGCGGTTTGGAGGGTGCTCGTGGCCGGGTCGGTTCCGCCGAGGCTGAGATTGATGATCCTGGCGCCATGCGCGACGGCATAATCGATGCCGGCCGCGATATCGTTGTCATAGAAGCTGCATCCCCCGGACGACGCGCAGGTGCCGGTTCGATCGGCCCGGACAGCCAGCAGATTCGCATCGAACGCCACGCCGTGCATGCCGACGTCGTTTTTCTTGGCCGCGATGATGCCCGCGACCAGCGTTCCGTGCCCGTCCACATCATTGACGGTCTGTGTGGGATCGGCGATATCCGTGCTCGCCGGATCGTAATGGTTGACGAATTCGGGATGGGTGATGTCGAGGCCGGTATCGATCACGCCGACCGTGATGCCCTGGCCGGTCGCTCCATCGCTGTAGGCGGCGGCCGCGTTGATCGCCGGAAGACCCCAGTTCGCGCGATATTCGGCCGTATCGTAATTGACGCCGGGGGTCGGGGTCGTGTTCAGCCCGCCGCTGCTACCCGACGACGTTCCGCCGCTCGAGCCCGTGCCGCTGCCCGTATTCCCGCCGCTGGCGCAGGCGCCGAGCAATAAAGCAAGCGCCGGCACAAGCAGCGCCCCGAAAACACTCATTTTTCCGGATTGGCCCCGTCGCGAAAGATGACGAAACACGGCTCCTCCCCAACAGGCTAAATCTCGCGACAGGTTATCGGTACTAAGGTTAACGGATTCTCAATTTAGCGCCCAACGCCAAATAACGACCGCTATAATCATGTTCATTGCAATCCGGCGTCGGCAATGGCATCGCTAGCCGGACGAGCGAACTAGACGGAGTTGCGCCGCGATGGCATTGAAAGCCGCCATAATCCCTGTAACGCCTTTCCAGCAGAATTGCTCCCTCGTCTGGAACGACGACACGATGATCGGCGCGATCATCGATCCCGGCGGAGAGGTCGACCGTCTGCTGGGCGCGATCGAGGAAACCGGCGTCACGCTGGAGAAGATCTTCATCACCCACGGCCATGCCGATCATGCGGGCGGCGCCGCCGAACTCAAGGAACGCACGGGCGTTCCGATCGAAGGCCCGCACCCGGACGACCAGTTCTGGCTGGACAGCATCGAGTCGCAGGCGGCGCGTTTCGGGATGAGCGACGCCCGCAGTTTCACGCCCGATCGCTGGCTCAAGGACAACGACACGGTGACTTTCGACGATATCACTTTCGAGGTCCGTCACTGCCCCGGCCACACCCCCGGCCATGTCGTCTTCCATCATGCGCCGTCCAAGCTGTGCTTCGTCGGCGATGTGCTGTTCCACGGTTCGATCGGGCGCACCGATTTTCCGCGCGGCAACCACCAGGACCTGCTCAACTCGATCCGGAACCGGCTTTGGCCGATGGGCAACGAAACGAATTTCGTTCCCGGTCACGGACCGATGTCCACCTTCGGCCAGGAACGCCAGACCAACCCCTTCGTCGCCGACGGGCGGGCAGTCGGATGAAAAGCCTGCTGCAGTTCATTCTGAGGCCATTCCGGCGGGAGGGTACGTGGTCCCGCACCATTCTGCTGATCCTGCTCGTCATCCTCGTCGCGGCCGGGGCGCTGGGCTATCTCGATACCGTCATCAAGTTCCTCAACTCTCCGGAACTCACCCTGAAGATCGAACAGGTCGAGATCACGCCCTACCGCGCGATCAAGATCATCGTTTTCATCAGCCTTTTCCTGATGCTGTCGGCGACCCTTCTGCGCGCAATCGACCGCCAGCTAACCCGCGTTCACAGCCTGAATTCGAGCAATCGCGAGTTGATCGTCAAGGCGCTGCAGATTCTCAGCATCTTCATTATCTTCATCGTCACGCTCGATATCCTGCATATCGATCTCACGGCCCTTGCCGTGTTCGGCGGCGCAATCGGTATCGGACTGGGATTCGGTCTGCAGAAGATCGCGTCCAACTTTATCAGCGGCATCATCCTGCTGATGGAAAAATCCATCCGGCTCGACGACGTCATCGAATTGCCGGATGGAACCTGGGGCTCTGTCCGCAAGATCGGCGGCCGCTACACCCTGATTGAATCTCTCGAATTCGACGGAGTTGATGGTCCCGAACGAGGACTTCATCACGGGCAAAGTGGTCAACTGGACCTTCACCAATACCCGGGCCCGCGTGACCATCCCCGTCGGCGTCTCCTATGGCTCCGATCTGGACGTGGTCAAACAATGCATTTTCGAGGCCGCCACCGAACATCCGAGATGCAGCTCCTACCCCGAGGCATCTGTCTACCTGCGCGAATTCGGTGACAGCTCCGTCAACTTCGTCCTGTTCTTCTGGATCGACGACGTGCGCCAGGGGCGCTACCCGGTCCAGAGCGACGTGATGTTTGCGATCTGGCACAAGTTCAAGGAAAAGGGCATCGAAATCCCCTTCCCGCAGCGCGACCTGCATATCCGCTCCGGCCTGCCCCAAAACCTCGCCGCGCCGGAGAAACCCTCGGAAACGGCCACGTCAGGCAATGACGGGAAGACCGGCGAGACTCAATCGCCATCCGGCTAGATTTCGCAAATGCGCCGGCCGGGTGTAGACTTGGCTTATCGGCGATCGGTCTCTCGGGGGGAGAAAGCCATGACAATCGAATTGAAGATGCTCCTGTGGAGCACGTTGCTGGCGTTCGTGCAAAACCTGATGCCGCTTTTCGGCAATGTCTACAAGAACGGCCTCGGCTGGGCTCTGGGCAATCGCGACAATTCTCCGCCCTGGGCCGTATGGCCGAGGCGGGCCTTCCGCGCGCGCACCAACATGCTGGAAAACCTGATCATTTTCGCCTTTCTGGTGATCGTCGCGGCACTCGCCGGGATCTCGACGCCCATGACCGTGCTGGGCGCGCAGCTGTTCTTCTATGGCCGCGTCGCGCATGCGATCTGCTATCTGGTCGGCATTCCCTATGCCCGCACGCTCGCCTGGCTGGTCAGCGTCGTCGGCATGGGCATGATTCTGTCGGCGCTGATCTGACGATCCGGGCATTGTTTGGCTCACTTGGCTTGCCCTCGCGGCTTATCCGGCGCATATAGCTAGGCATAAGCGAAATTTGCGTAGGAAGACGAGGATTTAAGCCATGCCTGCCTATAGATCCAGGACATCGACCCACGGCCGCAACATGGCGGGCGCGCGCGCGCTTTGGCGCGCGACCGGCGTCGGCGAAGGAGATTTCGGCAAGCCCATTATCGCGGTCGCCAACTCCTTCACCCAGTTCGTGCCCGGCCACGTGCACCTGAAGGATCTCGGCCAACTGGTCGCGAAGGAGATCGAAGCGGCGGGCGGCATCGCCAAGGAATTCAACACCATTGCGGTCGACGACGGCATCGCGATGGGTCATGGCGGCATGCTCTACAGCCTGCCCTCGCGCGAGATCATCGCGGATTCGGTCGAGTATATGGTCAATGCCCACTGCGCCGACGCACTGGTCTGCATCTCGAATTGCGACAAGATCACGCCCGGCATGCTGATGGCGACGATGCGCCTCAACATCCCGACCATCTTCGTTTCCGGCGGCCCGATGGAAGCGGGCAAGGTGAGCACCGACGACCAGACCCGCTCGGTCGACCTGATCGATGCCATGGTGATGGCGGGCGACGACAAGGCGAGCGATGCCGAGGTCGAGGTGATGGAGCGGTCGGCCTGCCCCACCTGTGGTTCCTGCTCCGGCATGTTCACGGCCAATTCCATGAACTGCCTGACGGAAGCCCTGGGCCTTGCACTGCCCGGCAACGGCAGCCTTCTGGCAACTCACGCCTTCCGCAAGAATCTGTTCGTTCTGGCGGGCCGGCGGATCGTGGAGCTTGCCCGGCGCTATTACGAGACGGATGACGAGCGGGTTCTGCCGCGCAGCATCGCCTGTTTCGATTCCTTCGAGAACGCGATGACCCTCGATATCTCGATGGGCGGTTCCACCAACACCGTGCTCCATCTCCTCGCCGCCGCGCAGGAAGGCGAAGTGCCCTTTACCATGCAGGATATCGACCGGCTGTCCCGGCAGGTTCCCAATCTCTGCAAGGTGGCCCCGTCCTCCCAGATCTATCACCTTGAGGACGTGCACCGTGCCGGCGGCATCATGGCGATCCTCGGCCAGTTGGAGCAAATCGGCCGGATCCATGGCGACACGCCGACAGTTCACGCCGACACGATGGCTGAAGCAATCGAGCAATGGGACATCTCGCGCAGCAAGGACGAAAACGTCCACCGCTTCTACATGGCCGCGCCGGGCGGCGTGCGCACGACAGTCGCCTTCAGTCAGGAAAAACTGTTCAACGATATCGATATCGACCGCGAGAATGGCTGCATCCGCGACGGCGAGCATGCCTACAGCAAGGATGGCGGTCTCGCCGTTCTCTACGGCAATTTGGCCGAAGAGGGCTGCATCGTGAAGACGGCCGGCGTGGACGAGAGCATCCTCACCTTCTCCGGTCCGGCCCGCGTCTTCGAAAGCCAGGACGCGGCGGTGGCCGGAATCCTTGGCGACAAGGTCAAGCCGGGCGACGTGGTGGTGATCCGCTACGAGGGCCCGCGCGGCGGCCCCGGCATGCAGGAAATGCTCTATCCGACCAGCTACATCAAATCCAAGGGCCTCGGCAAAGCCTGCGCGCTGATCACCGACGGACGCTTCTCGGGCGGCACTTCGGGCCTGTCGATCGGTCACATCTCGCCGGAAGCGGGCGAAGGCGGTGCGATCGCGCTGATCGAGGAAGGTGACACGATCGTCATCGATATCCCGAACCGCGTCCTTCGGCTCGATATCTCCGACGAAGACTTGGCCAGTCGCCGCGAGGCCATGGACGCCAAGGGCGAGAACGCCTGGAAACCGGCGAACCGCAACCGCGTGGTGAGCACGGCGCTCAAGGCCTATGCCAAGCTGACCACGTCGGCCGCCTACGGCGCGGTGCGCAAGGTGGACTAAAGTCAGCTCTGAACCTTTTTTGCCGGATGATGGGGGGAGACTGTTCGGATGAAGGCGCTTCACATTTTCTGCGGGACCGTCCTTGCCGGGGTTCTTTTGTGCATGACGGCGCCAAGCTGGGCCACGCCGACCCATATCGCCGTTCATGTCATCGCCAAGGGCGCGAAGTTCATCGGTACGACCATGGGCGGCATACAGATCACGATCCGGGACGCCGATACGGGCGAGTTGCTGGCGAAGGGCGTGACCGAAGGCGGGACCGGCGACACCAAGCGGATCATGGCCGGAGAGAAGCCGCTCTCCACCGAAAGCGCCGCCAAATTCGATGCGACGATCGATATCGATCAGCCCCGCCGCATCGAGGTGACCGCGTTCGGCCCTCTGGCCCGGCGCAATACGGCGAACACGGTCTCGTCCACACAGTGGGTCGTGCCCGGCAAGGACATCACGGGCGGTGACGGGTGGCTTCTGGAGATGCCGGGCTTCTTCGTCGATATTCAGAATCCGCCGATGCATGTCATGTTCAAAGGCGCGCCGCAGGCCATTCCGCTCAAGGCCAATGTCCGAATGATGTGCGGCTGTCCCATTAAGCCGGGCGGATTATGGGATGCCAATCAGTTCGAGGTTTCCGCCCTGATCAGGCGAAACGGCCAGCCGGCCGGGACAACCAAGCTGCACTATGCCGGCAAGACCAGCGAATTCGCCGGGAGCCTGAAAATCGACAAGCCGGGAACCTATGAGGCGACGATCTATGCCTATGACCCGAAAACGGGGAACACGGGCCTCGACAACACGACCTTCATCGTGGCGCCGAAATAGCGCGACCAAGAACCCCTCAATCGGTCTCTTTGATCTCGAAATCGTGAGTGATCTCGGCGGTCTTGGCAAGCATGATGGAGGCCGAGCAATATTTGGTCGCGGATAGATCGACGGCGCGCGCGACCTTGTCCTCGGTCAGTCCCTTGCCGGTCACGATGAAGTGAACATGGATTTCGGTGAAGACCTTGGGATCCTCATCCGCACGCGTGGCCTTGATCTCCGCGACGCAGCCGGTGACCTGCTCGCGCATGCGCTCCAGGATGAAAACCACGTCGACGCTGGTGCAGCCGCCCATCCCCATGAGCAAGGTTTCCATAGGGCTTGCGCCTTTTTCGCGGTCTCCGTCCATGGTGACCGTGTGGCCGCTGCCCGACACGCCGTCGAAGCTCTTGCCGCCTGTCCATTCGAGCCGCGCCGACATTTCCGCCATGGTTCGCTCCCGGTATTCGAGTGTTGTGGCCGGGTTCTAGCGCGCGCGCCGATGCTTGTCGATTCTCCTCGCTTCTGCCTACACTAATCCCGTGTCGAGTTGCCGTATTTCACAAAGATGACGGGCAGCTTGGATGGGTAGATCAGGAACAGATCGGTCCATGGCTGGGCTCGCAAACCCGATCTATTTTGCCGAACCGCCGTCGCCCGTCGCGGGCGGCCGGAGATGTGATCCGCCCGAACCGGAAAGGCCTGAACCCGGAGGGCTATCCGTCAGGTGACGTGAAACCGCCTCAAAGAAGGATCCCGGTTCATCAAGCAGGAGATGGCACGTGCTCAGACGTCTTCTTATCGTTTTCGCGCTTGTCGGCGTCATCGCGCCGGCTCAGGCCTTCGCCAAGGTCAGCCTCAGCCGTACGCTCCCCGCGGACGGTGCGACGGTCGGACCTCTCAAGAAAATCACGCTTGTCTTTTCCGGGCCGGTCACGTTGATGTCCGTGAGCATCAAGCATGACGGCAAGAAGCGACGCCTGGATGCCAGCCGGTCTCAGAACCCGATGAATTTCTCGATACCGGTCAAGGCGGAGACACCCGGCGAGTACACGGTCCAATGGACAGCGCTGACGCGATATGGCGGGAAGCTGCTTGCCGGAGGCTTCAGCTTTACGGTCTCGAACGAGGCGGAGTAGGCAAAGGAGATGGCCGGCTTGTCGGCCGCGCCCCGTTTGCCATATCATCGCGCGAACTTGGAGACACCTTTGTTCGTAAAAGCCATTTATGCGCGCCTGTTCGCCGTCCTGATTTCCGGGACGCTGGGTCTTGCGCCGTTTTCCTGTTGCTGCGCCCGTGTCGAGAGCCAGCAGCTGGAAGCGCAAGCGCATCAAGCCCATATGACGGTGCATATGGATGGCGTGCCAGTCGCGGCGTCGCCTGGCCACGGCTTCGCACCGAACACGACGCCGGACGGGGGCCATCACTGCCCGCATAAGATAACCGCCAGCCTCGATAGCCAAAAAGCGCCTGTCTCTTTCACGGCGGTCGCACCGGTCCCGGTGGCCTATCACGTGACAGCGGCAACGGCGTTTCCGAATATGCCGATGCGCACGGAACCATCGCTTCGGATAAAGCCGCCGCCGCGCCAAACGGTGACGCTCATTTCACAACACGTTCTCCTGCTGGCCTGAGACCGCCCGGACTGACGCTGTGGCCGCTTGGCCGCTTCCTGATTTCCAGACGGAGAACGTAGATGTTCAAACAGACTTTGCTCCCCCTCGCCCTGACCGGGCTTCTCATTTCCGGGCCGGCGCTCGCCCATGCCAAGCTGGAGCACACCAGCCCGGCCAAGGATTTAACCGTCATGGCGCCGAAGACGCTCGGCATGACCTTCGGCGATCCGGTGACCTTGACGTCCCTGAAACTCAGCCATGACGGCAAGACCGTGCCGCTCGACGTTAAAGCGAAGACGGCCACCTCTTTCTCGGTGCCTGTGCCGATGCTGGCGCCGGGGCTTTACTCGGTTCGCTGGAGCGCGGTGTCCGAGGAAGACGGGCATGCCATGACCGGCACCTTCGCTTTCCGCGTCAAAGCCAAATAAGCCACCCCGCGAGAGTTCTGGCATCGTGGACGGCGGGCAAATAGCGGCCGTGATCGCCAAGGCGGTCATGTATTGGACGTCTCTCGCAGGTCCGGGCGGCGCCCTGTTTCTGCTCGTGTTCGGCGACACGCTGACAGACGGAGAACAGGCGCGTATTCGCCGGGCGGCGCTGATCGGGCTTCTCATCGCGGCCATCGTCGGCATGGCCCGGATCTCGATCATATCCGGCATGCTGGGCGGCGACCTCGCGAGCATGGCCAGCGAAACGCTGATCGGCATCGTTCTTCACGCCGGCGAGGGGCGCGCGCTCGTGCTTCGTCTGATCGGCCTCACCCTCGCCGCGATCGGCCTCAGATTCGAAAAGGCGCGGTTCATCGGGACCATCGCGGGAGTGGCGTTCGTCTGCGTGTCGTTCGCGGTTGTCGGCCATGCCGAGGCCGCCGGACCGAAGCCCCTGCCCGGCGGCCTGCTCGTCCTCCACCTGCTCGGCCTGACCTTTTGGCTCGGCGCGCTCTATCCGTTATGGCGGCTCGCCAAAGCACCGGACACCGCCCGGATCGCCGGAATTATGACGCAGTTCGGCGACATCGCGCTGTATGTCGTCGGCACACTGGTCATCGCGGGAGGAGGCCTGCTCTGGATCCTGATCGGAGATCCGGCAGAGATCCTTCAATCCGACTATGGCCGTCTGGTCACCGGGAAATTGGGTCTTGTGGCTGTGCTGCTCGGCCTCGCTGCACTCAACAGGCTCCGTCTCGCGCCACGTCTACGGCGGGGCGATCAAACCGCCGTCGTCAGTCTTCAACGATCCATCGCTCTCGAAATCGCCGTGGCCGCCGCCATCCTGCTCGTCACGGCCACTTTCACCACGATCGTCGGTCCGCCGACGCTCGGTTAGAGACTTTACAAACGGAGTATTCCCCCATGACTTCCGACAAAAAGCGACCCGACGGCCTCTCGCGGCGCGCCCTGATGCGGGCGGCGTCGGCTGCCGGCCTTTACGCCGGCGCGGAGGCTTTTCTCCCCGGCTGGACCAAAACCGCCTGGGCGCTGGAAGCCCTCGCACCCACCAAGCCCGACACCTTCGACCTCACGATCAGCCGCGCGCCCTGGGATGTCGACGGCAAGATGGGTAAGGCAATGGTCGTCAACGGCACCGTGCCGGGCCCCGTCGTCCGCTTCCGCGAGGGCGAGGACGTCACCATCCGTGTCCATAACAAAATGGATGTCGACACCTCGGTGCACTGGCACGGATTGCTCGTGCCGGCCGATATGGACGGGGTGCCGGATGTCAGCTATCCGGGCATCGCGGCGGGCGAGACCTTCACCTACCGCTACACGCTCAAGCAGAGCGGGACCTACTGGTATCACAGCCATACCCGCTTTCAGGAGCAGGTCGGCCTGTATGGCCCGATCATCATCGATCCGGCGGGCGAGGATCCGGTCAAATATGACCGCGAATTCGTCGTCCAGCTCACCGACTGGACCTTCGAGAACCCGGAATCGATCTTCAAGAGGCTGAAGCGGCATCCGGATTACTACAATCGCCAGCACCGCACGATGCAGGACTTTCTCCGCGACGTGGACAAGCACGGCCTCGCGGCGACTCTGAAGGATCGCCAGGCCTGGGCTGGCATGCGCATGGACCCGACCGACATCCTTGACGTGACCGGCGCAACATACACCTACCTCATGAACGGCCGTGGACCGGTCACCAACTGGACAGGGCTGTTCAAACCGGGCGAACGCGTCCGGCTGCGCTTCATCAATTCGTCCTCGATGACCTATTTCAACGTCCGCATTCCGGGCCTCGGGCTGAGGGTCGTGCAGGCGGACGGCCAGAACGTGCAGCCGGTCGACGTGGACGAATTCCAGATCGCCGTCGCCGAAACCTATGACGTGATCGTGACGCCCAAGGAGGACAAGGCCTTCACCATCTTCGCCGAAGCCATCGACGGCAGCGGCTATGCGCGCGGCACGCTGGCCCCGCGGCCCGGCATGACCGCCGAGATCCCGCCGATGCGTCCCCGTCCCCTCGTCACCATGGCCGATATGGGCATGGATATGAGCAAGATGGACATGAACGGCATGGACTCGATGAAAGGCGGGTCCATGAAAAAAGGCGCCATGGAGAAGAGCTCCATGGACCATATGAAGATGGATCATGGATCATCGAACCATAAGGGCGCTCACATGGCGGCTGCGGTGATCCCGGTTCAGGAAGCCAAGGACATAGGCGGCCCCGGTGTCGCGATGCGGGCGGCCGATCCGCGGAATCGCCTGAGCGAACCCGGCTTCGGCCTGCGCCATGTCGACCACAAGGTCCTGGTCTATTCCGACCTCAGGAGCCTCGATCCCCTGCCCGACCAACGGCCGCCGGGGCGCGAGCTGGTGATTCATCTCACCGGCAATATGGAGCGCTATATGTGGTCGTTCGACGGCAAGAAATATTGGGAGGTGAAGAAGCCGATCCCGTTCCGCTTCGGCGAACGCCTGCGGCTGACGCTGGTCAACGACACCATGATGAACCATCCGATCCATCTCCACGGCATGTTCATGGACATGGATACGGGCGCGGGCATCCACAATCCGCGCAAGCACACGATCAACGTACTGCCGGGCAGCCGGGTGTCAGCCGATATTTCGGCGATCGCGGAAGGCGACTGGGCGTTTCACTGCCACTTCCTCTATCACATGATGGCCGGGATGTTCCGCGTGGTCCGGGTCAGCTCGGATATGGGATTGCAATCGTGAGGGCCGCAATCGTTTCGGCGGGACTCGCCGCTTGCCTGTTGGCGCCGATCTCCGCGCAGGCTCTGGAACCGCAGCCTTTGATCTTCTCCGCCTGGGCCGACCGGCTCGAGTACCGCGCTCAGGATGGCAAGAACGGCTTCCTGTGGGACGGCACGGCCTGGCTCGGCAAGGACAGCAACAAAGCCTGGCTGAGAACCGAAGGCGAGGTTGCGGGCGGTAAAGTCGAGGATGCGGAGGCGCAGCTCCTCTGGAGCCACGCCATCGCGCCGTTCTGGGACTTTCAGACCGGCATCCGGCAGGACTTCGGCACGGGACCGGACCGAACCCATGGCGTGATCGGCTTCGAAGGCCTGGCGCCGGGCTGGTGGGAAGTCACCGCCGCCATGTTCGTCAGCCAAAAGGGCGACGTCACGGCCCGCGCCGAGGCGGAATACGACATGCTGATCACACAGCGCCTGATCCTGCAGCCGCGCATCGAAATCAATGTCGCAATGCAGGACATCCCGGCCCTCGATACCGGCATCGGCCTCTCGGACTACGCGCTGGACCTGAGGCTGCGCTACAAGATCACGCAGGAGGTCGCGCCCTATATCGGTGTTTCCTGGACCAGAAAGGTCGGCGATACGGCGGACTATGCCCGGCTGGCCGGCGAAAAACCCGGCAGCCTCGCCTTCGTAACGGGAGTCAGGCTGCAATATTAGCGGACAGACGACAGGGACGGATTAATCCCCGAGAGTGCGCTTGCGGTCCTCGAACTCGTCCTTGTCGATCTCGCCCTTCGCGAAACGCTCCTTGAGGATATCGAGGGGCGTGTGCGTTGGCGGCGTCATGTGATGATGGATCGTGCTGTGGTGACCCGGCCCGCCGATCCAGCGCACCAGCAGGATCACGGCCGCGAACACGGCGACGAGCACGAGAACCATGAAGATGGGGCCAAGAAACAGGCCGAATCCCCAGCCGCCGTCCCACATCATGTGTTGGCCATAGCCGTAACCATTACCGAACCGCCCCCCTCCGGGGGTCTGCGCATCGGCGAGTACCGGCATGAAACCGGCGAGAGAGACGCCCGCCCCTAAAGCCGCAGTGATGATCTTGTTCATTGGTATAAATCCTTTCGCGGACCGTGTTTGAGTTTGCCTCCGTGACGCCTCGACGGGAAGGAGGGCGTCGTGTCGCCGTTCGTTCCGCGGCCTGACACCTGACTCCGAAGCTCGTGCGCGTTTCTTAGCCGATCGGCCGCATGAATCCCGTGGCGCGATCGATCTCGAAGCGCCGCACCAGGGAATTGTCCTTGGTGACAATCTCAGCGGTGATGGTGTTCTTGTCCTTCTCTTGAATCTTGCCGACTTTCAGGTTCGGATTGTTCATCCAGGAGAGCCAGCGCTCGAGATTGGCCTTGACGTCCTTCTTGGTAAGATTTTCGGCGGGAGCGGCACGGCCCATCATGCCGGGACCCATGCCATAGCCCATCATTCCCGGGCCCATACCATATCCCATCATGCCGCGCCCCATCATCCCCGGGCCCATACCGTAGCCCATCATGCCGTAACCCCGGCCGTACATCATGCCGGGCCCCATACCATAGCCCTGGCCGTACATCATGCCGGGGCCCATACCGTAGCCGGGTCCGTAGCCCATGCCCGGATGCATGGCATAGGGCTCCTGACCATAAGGACCGGGGGCGGCGGGCGCCGTTTGAGTCTGGGTGTCGGAATTATTCTGCTGGGCGACCGCGGGACCACAGGCCGCCAGAATTGCCACAATAGCCGATGTCGCGATGATCTTCGTGTTCATAGCGCGCTCCTTGCGAAAAGCTGTAGAGCCGATCCTCCATGCGACCGGCAATGACTCGCTTATAGAACCGCACGGAGGTCGATTTCTTTGACACCGATCAAGACCGATAGTGATACTCAAAGTAAGAATTGCGATTGCTGCGGTTGGCAGCAGCCTCCATATAACGAGTTCAGAAATCTTTATGTTTCCTGCAAACACGTCGCGAGTATGCCTATGAACTATCACATGACGAAAACCGTCCCGCTGTCCTTCGACACGGCGATCGACAAGGTCACGGAAGCGCTCAAGGCCGAAGGGTTCGGTATCCTGACCGATATCGACGTCAAGGCGACGCTTCACAAGAAACTCGATATCGATTTTCGGCCTTATCGAATCCTCGGCGCCTGCAATCCGCCGCTGGCGCATGAAGCCCTGGAAATCGAGGATAAGGTCGGCGTTCTCCTGCCGTGCAATGTGGTCGTCCAGGAGACGAAGCCCGGGGAAGTCGAGGTCTCGGCGATGGATCCCGTGGGCGCCATGGAGGCGATCGGCAACGATAAGCTCACGGACCTCGCGAAGCGGGTGAAGGAGCGGTTGAATCGGGTTCTGAAGGCACTCTAGACCGCGGTTGCGCGGCCTTTCTGCAACACCGTCTTTACTTGACCACCCTCCGAGCCGCCTTCTATGCTCGCGCCCTTGGATTACGACCAAACATAATAGGGATGGAAACCTTGGGAATCGTCGTTTCCCTCGAGAATGAGCGCCGCACGCCGACACATGGCAGTGACGCTGTTGAGCAGCTCAAGAAGCTGGTCGAGGACGATCTCAAAGACGTCAACGAGCAGATCCTGCGCCGCATGGAAAGTCCTGTTGCGCTGATACCGCAGCTTGCCGGGCATCTGATCGCCTCCGGCGGCAAGCGGATCCGGCCGATGCTGACGCTGGCGTCCGCCCGCATGTGCGGCTATGAGGGCGACCGGCATATCAAGCTCGCCGCCGCCGTCGAATTCATCCATACCGCGACGCTGCTTCATGACGATGTCGTGGACGAAAGCGACCTGCGCCGAGGCCAGGAGACCGCGAATGTGGTCTGGGGGAATCAGGCGAGCGTGCTGGTGGGGGATTTTCTGTTCGCCCGGGCTTTCCAGCTGATGGTCGAGGACGGATCTTTGTCGGTTCTCGATATCCTGAGCAACGCCTCCGCCGTGATCGCGGAGGGTGAGGTTCTCCAACTCGTCACCTCAAACGATACCGAGACGACGGAGGACGCCTATCTGGAAGTTGTCGCTTCCAAGACCGCCGCGCTGTTCGCGGCCGCCTGCGAGGTCGGCGCGGTTGTCGCCAGCCGCCATGCGGTGGAGCAGAACGCGCTCGAGAGCTTCGGCAAGAATCTGGGCATCGCCTTCCAGATCGTCGACGACATGCTCGACTATTCGGCCAAGCAGGCCACGCTCGGCAAGACGATCGGCGACGATTTCCGCGAAGGCAAGATCACGCTGCCCGTCGTCCTCGCTTTCCGCCGGGGCGACGACGAAGAACGTAACTTCTGGCGCCGCACCCTCGAGCGCGGCGAGCAGGAAGACAAGGATTTCGAGCGCGCGATCGAGCTGATGGAAAAACACAGCGCCTTGCGCGATTTGGTCGAACGGGCCCGTCATTACGGTGCCATGGCCCGTGACGCTCTGGCGATTTTCCCGGATTCGCCGGAGAAATCGGCGCTCGCCGGCATCGTGGACTTCTGTATCGAACGCGCATATTGATCTCTGCCTTGCCGCGCCGGAACCGCCGCGTTATAAGGAGCGCCGCTTGACGTTCGGAGTGTAGCTCAGCCTGGTAGAGCACTGTCTTCGGGAGGCAGGGGCCGGTGGTTCGAATCCACTCACTCCGACCATCCGCCTTCGCTTACGCTACGGCGTGATTAGTGGCGCTAATCACGATGAAGCGTTAGAGAAGCGGATGCCACGCCGAAACGACGTGAAGGCGGGCCGATGAAGTATGTGTACATGCTTCAAAGTGAAGCTTTCCCGCACAGACACTACGTCGGCAGCACCCAGAATCTCAAAAAGCGTTTCGACGAGCACAATAAGGGGCATTCGCCCCATACAAAGAAATTTGCTCCTTGGAAATTACTCGGATACATGGCTTTTTCGGATCATGGCAAAGCGGATAAATTTGAGGCCTATCTGAAGACAGGATCTGGGCGAGCATTCGCCAAACGGCATTTCTAGGATCCGATATCCGCCTTCGCTTACGCTACGGCGTGATTGGCAAGGCACTTCTTATCCCGCTCCATATTTCGGATAAAAAACGGCCGGAACATAAAGTCCCGGCCGATAGATGGGGTCTTTGGGTGTGACAAAGGTAAATTAGGCCATTCGGCCACCATTTACCTTGATTAAGGTCAAAAGAGTCAGTATCCGGCAAAGAGCCCGCGCTTTATTGGCGCGGATTGGGGTTTTCCTGCTTTTCTTTTGGACGAAGCGATACTGGCCGTCGCATGACCGACTCTCCGACGTCTGACCACGCCACCGGGCATGATGCGCCGCTCGTCGTGCATATCATCGGCGAGTTCGGTATCGGCGGCATGGAAAACGGCATCGTCAACATCATCAATCAGACGCCGCCGGGGCGCTACCGCCACGCCATCGTCGGCCTTAAGTCTTCGGTCGCCATGAAAGAGCGCCTGACCGATCCGGACGTGCGCGTCGTGGCGCTCGGCAAGGGACTCGGCAAGGGTTTCGGCATTTACACTCAGGTCTATCGGCTGCTTCGGCAATGGAAGCCGGCCATCGTGCACACAAGAAACCTGCCGACGATCGATATGGTGGTGCCCGCCGTGCTCGCCGGCGTTCGCCACCGAGTTCACGGCGAACATGGCCGCGACATGGTGGAACTCGCCGGCGGCAATCGGAAATACAATCTGATTCGCCGGGCAGTTTCGCCGCTGGTTCAGCAATATATCGCCGTCTCGAAGGACATCGCCGGCTGGCTGCACGACGTCGTGGGCGTCCCGGAGCGCAAAATCCGGCAAATCTATAACGGCGTCGATATCGAGCGGTTTCATCCTGCCGCGCCGTCGCGGGCCGCGATCCCCGATGGACCCGGAGCCGACTTCGCACCCGACGAGGCCGTGGTCTTCGGCACGGTGGGCCGGATGGCGACCGTAAAGGATCAGCTCAGCCTCGCCCGCGCCTTCGTTCAACTGGTGACAAGCAATCCGGAGGCCCGGAACAAGGCGCGTTTGGTCATGGTTGGTGAAGGTCCCTTGCGGTCGGAAGCCCGGGACGTGCTGGCCGACGCCGGCGTAAGCGAGCTCGCGTGGCTGCCCGGCGCCCGCGCCGACATTCCCGAGCATTTGCGCGCCCTGGACGTCTTCGTGCTGCCGTCGCTGAACGAGGGTATCTCCAACACGATTCTCGAAGCCATGGCGACCGGGCTTCCCGTGATCGCCACCGAGGTCGGCGGCAATCCGGAACTGCTGACGCCCGAAACGGGCCGGCTCGTGCCGAAAGCCGACCCGTCGGCCCTGGCGCGGGCGATGAAAGACTATCTGGACTCATCCGCGCTTTTGCGGGCACATGGCGCGGCAGGCCGACGGCGGGCGGAGGACGCGTTCAGCCTTGCCGTCATGACCGAGCAGTATCTCTCCGTCTATGACCGGCTTCTGGGCCGGTAACGCACGAGTATTCAGGCATGGCGAACGTCTTCTATCACGGCGGAAAATGGTTCGATGACAATCCGGCGATTCTCGGCCCGCTGGATCACGCCTTCTGGATGGGGACCACGGTGTTTGACGGCGCAAGGGCCTTCGATGGGCTCGCGCCAGATCTCGATCGGCATTGCCGCCGCCTCGTCGATTCCGCCAACAAGATGCTGCTCGCGGCGACGCTGGAAGCCGATGAGATCGAGGAGTTGTGCCGGGAAGGGATCCGGAAGCTGCCCAAGGACCGGGTCTATTATGTCCGCCCGATGTTCTACGCGACGGAAGGCATGATCGTGCCGGTGCCGGAGTCGACGGATTTCGCGCTCGCCGTCTATGACGTGCCGTTTCCCGGATTCGACGGCTTCAGCGCGAGCCTTTCCCCGTTCCGCCGGCCGAGCCCCGACACGGCGCCAACCGACGCAAAGGCCAGTTGCCTGTATCCGAATGGCGCCCGCGCGCTTAAAAAGGCCCGTGCGGAGGGCTTCAACAACGCGCTCTTGCTCGACCCCTGGGACAATGTCGCGGAATTCGCCAGCGCCAATATCTGGATCGTGCGGGACGGAATCGTCCAGACGCCAACCCCCAACGGCACGTTCCTGAACGGTATCACCAAACAGCGCGTCGCCGCGCTACTGACCGGCGAAGGCTATCGAATCGAGGAAGTTTCACTCTCGCTTCAGGACGTATTGGCGGCCGACGAAGTCTTCAGCACCGGGAACTACGGCAAAGTCATGCCGTGCGTCCGGCTGGATGAGCGAACCTACCCGGTCGGTCCGGTCTTCAAGCGGGCGAAACAGCTTTATTTCGACTACGCCAACGAAGCCCGCGTTTTATAACCCGGGCCGAAAACCGCTTAATCGTTGCGCGACTTTTCGTTATCGGCCTTGCGCTGGGCATAAGCATTATATTGCAGCCGCGCGAGTTCGGCTTTCGTAATCGGGTCGAAATAGCCGAGCCGGCAGCCGGACGACAGTCTGAACACGGTCAGGAAATCTCCCCGGCAGATGCGATAGGGATTGGTGAGCTGGAACATGAAATTTCCCTGCTGGAAAAGCCCGGTACATTTGCCCATCAACGTGTTGCGATAATATCGATCCCCTCGCAATCTGTAGACGATCGTAAAGTCGTCGATGATCTGGGTCTGCTCGAGCAGCCGGAGACTAATGCAAGTCTCGCGATCTTTTTGCGGGATCTTTGTCTGTCCGTTGGGTTCAGCGGCTGAGGCCGTCGATATCGCGGCAAGAATTGAAGCCAGCCCCACCGCCGCCATGGTCACGACGCGTGTCATAACGGCACCTCACTATAGATAACCAACACATAATATCGGTAGACCTATAGAAAATACAACGCGCGGTGGGTGGAACGATTCAAACCTTCGCCGAAGATTGCTCAACGACAAAAGATCTTCCGGCGATCTTTCCACAAATTCATTTGCCGTTCGACTTATTCTCGTTGGCCTTGTTCTCTTTGGCCTTGCGATCCAGATAGGCCGCATATTGAAGCCGCTTAAGCTCATCGGCCGAAATCGGATTGAACGCACCCAGCCGACAGCTGCTGTGGGTCAGAGACACCGTTATCTGGTCTCCCCGGCACAATCGGTAGGGGGTCGTCAATTCGGTTGTGAATGCCCTCTGGCGCGTGAGGCCGCTGCACCGGCGCGGAAACGTCGTGAGATAGAGCCTCCCGCCTCTCATCCGATAGACCAGACCGAAATCGTTGATGACGATCGGATGATCGATCAGCTGCAGATTGATGCAGTTCTGGCCCTCTATCTTCGATGCCGGCGACACATGACCGTCCGCCGTGGAGTTGCAGCCTGCAAGAGAGAGCATCGCGGCCAATCCGATCGCGCCAACCCAAAGCACTCGTTTCATGGATTTACCTCGTGAGAACCGGGACGTGCATCCTGAATGGTCGGCGAAACGAAGGCAACGACAGGTTGTCGTTCCGACCTAAAACGTGACCACAAATGTAGCGGCGGCGCCGGAAGTCCCGGTGCTGTTGCCGCCGACCTTCGCCCGGTATTGCAACAGCAGTTCGGCGCTGGCGCCTGCGGCCCGATAAGTCGATTCATCGAAATAATATTTGAGGGCTATGCCCGGCCCGGCCTCGATCAGTCGTGTCGTGACGGGGCCGTCCTCCTGTCGCGACCCTATCAGCACAAGGTGTGGTGTGACCGAAAAATGATCGCCGACCCGCCAGGATCGGCCGGCGCGCAGTTCTCCGGTCAGGAACAGATCGGGGCCCGTTGGGAAAGCCAGGGCCGCGTCGCCGTAGACGGACAGATAGAGCCACGACTTGTGGAACGGATCGAATCCGGCTCCTTTCGACCAGGAATAACCGATGCGGGCCAGCCAGTCGTCCCGCGCGTCGCGACCGAGCGAGACCAGACGTTCGAACGACACAATGAGGTTCTGGCGTGCGAACGGCTTTGCGCGCAGGCCTATGCCGCCCTGATAGGATGCGCTGCGGATCGCAAGCGAATCCCGCTTATAGCTCCAGAGGACCCGACCGAACGCCTGAACCATTCGGCCAGCCCCAAGGCCCGGAATAGGCAGCCTGCAACTTCCCTCCGCACCGCCCTGGGACTGCGTCAGCGAACGCCCGGTCGGATTCGGTGCGCCGTTGCCCGAGCCCCGGCGGAAGATCGAGTAAAGGGTGGCGTCAAAATCGTTCTCGGCCTGCGCGACTTCGTAGCGCAGCTGATAGATCCGCTCGTTCCGCGCGGCCGCTTGCCCGGATGTCGCGGGAGAAACGTCTCTATGGTGATCGATCGCCTTGCGGAACCATTCATCGGCCTGCTCCTTGTCTCCGAGACGCAGATTGAGATAGCCGAGCTGGTCATAAAGCATGGTGGCCGACGGATCCCGGCGGAGGGTTTCTTCGAAGACCCGCCGCGCCGCCTTGAGATCGCCGGCATCGTAAAGAATATAGCCAAGGCTCGCCCGAATGACCGTGTTGTCCGGCTCACGCGCCAGTGCGGCTTCGAAAAAGCGCCGCGCGCCAGCGAAATCGCCCGCCTTTCGACGCGCCAAACCCTGCTGATACAAGGCATTGGCGGAGGGCCGAGCGTCGCCGCACGACACGCCGTCCTGATAGATGACGGGTTGAACGAGGGGGGCCGTCACGCGATCGCGATAAACGGGAAACCGAATGTCCTGCAGTCGCTGATGATGCTCTCGCGCTGTCGCCAAACCGGCGGGGACCAGCAAAGCGCATGACATCGCCGCGACACACCCGGACCATCGCGATAATGACGGCCGGCGCATCACTCACCTGCCGCAAGAACTGGCGTGGACGGGAAATTGACCGGACGAAAGCACGCGCGCTGACAGGCGAGCGCGCCGTCGAGCTCGGCGCGGGAAATAAGCCCCTGACGGATGAGAAAGTCGCCGAGCCTGGAGCCATCGCCGTGCGGCATGCGCTCGATTGCATCATCCAGCGCATGCTGGCTTAGCGCCCCGTCGCGCACCAGAATCGATCCAAGGCTACGATAGGCCCGCCGCTGCAACTTACGCACATCTTTCACGTTTTTAGCCGACCAGCCGGACGTATCGATCAAGCGCTTGAACGCCCGGATATTGGTTTCGTCGGAGAGCGGATCGGCGGACTTTTCGTATCCCCAACGGATGGCGGCCGCCAGATCGCTGCGCGTCGCGAGACGAAATTCGAGACGGCGGTCGAGCTCTGTCGCGATGGCATTCCGGCGTCGGGATGTCACGATACGGTCGGTGGCGACAATAAGCGTGCCATCGGGCGACGGGCCAACCGGAAAAATCGAATAGCGGATCGCGACGCCGCGCGGCACGAGCCGGAGGATATCGGCAGGCACCATCAGAGGATCAAGATCGATCCGGCGGATAGCATGTTGACCGGCGAGCGTGTCATACAACGCGTCCTCATCCACCGCGCCCTCATCGAGCAGGATCGTGCCGAGCGGGCGATCGTCCTTTCCCTGCCAGCTCGCCGCGAAATCGAGATCCGCCCGGGCGACGAGTTTTCGCTCTACGAGCAGATCGCCGAGGCGTCGCCGGAAAGGCGTCAATTCCGAGGCGGTCGGGAAATGGTGCGATGTCTTGTCCCAACCGAGCGGCTTGCCGGTCAGTTTGTGACGAACAAACAGAGCGAGCGCCCGCGCGCCAGCCAGAAAATTGATTCCGTGTCCCCAAAGCTGTCGCGGAATGGAGAGCAATGCTTGAGCCCGGCCGTAGTGCCGTCCCACGGCCATCGCGCGCTGTAGTGTCCGGCTGATCAGAAAAAGGGTCGCGACCAGCAGAAGCCACCACGTAACCGAGCCATGAGGAACGAGTACCCTCGGCACGCCAGCGTTTGGAAAGACATGGCGCAGACCGTGAAACAGCGCCGTGTTTGCGAGGGCGAAGTAACACAGCATGCCGACATGCGCGGCGAAGTGACCTTTGCGGTCCCGCCACAGTGCGTAACGCTGCCGCCAATCTCCCCGCCAGGCGAACGTCTGCCAACCCTGGAACGTGATGCCGAGTTGCCAGCGCGCTTTCTGGCGCACGGCATCCCAAAAGTGGTGTGGGAAAAATTCCCTCGTAGCGATGACGCCGGGATCATGCTCACGCCGACGCCGACTTTTCCGCCCGATCACCATCCGGACAAAAGCCTGCCGCAGCCCGGCTTTGCCGAGCCGAACGGCGATGTCGTAATCTTCGGTCAGGCTGCCCGCGCGAAACGGATCGCGGTCATTGTCCCGAGCCATACGGTCGAGCGCCCGGGCGCTAAAGGCGCAGCCGACCCCAGCGCTCGGCACCATGCCGGTCCGGTGCGCGCGAACCGCAAGTTCCTTCACATGGCTTTCGGCGAATTCGTCGATGTAATGGCTTGCCGTGAAATCCCGGAAACGGCGTTCGAGCGGAAGGACGGGAATCTGGACCATGTCCATCGCGGGAATGAACGCGTTGAACAGCCGAAGCTCCAAGGGATGAACCACATCTTCCGAGTCATGCAGGACATAGGCGGCGAAGGGCTTGTGCAGGCGCTCGCCGAAACCACGGGCCGCGCGGTAGACCGCATTCAGGCAATCGCCCTTGCTGGTCGGCCCCGGGCGCGGGCAGGCGACGATATGGATGCGGCGATCCCGCCGGCGTATATGCTCCACCTCCCGGGCGGTCTCGGGATCGTTGGGATAGACGCCGACAAACACCGCATAGTCGCGGTAGTCGACCGACCTCAGCAGATTGTCGAGCATTCCGGCGATGACCCCGGCCTCCTGCCAGGCCGGCACCATCACGGCAAGCGGCTGTTCGGTAAGGGCCTTAAGATGCTCCTCGCGCAAGGGCCAGTCGACCGCAGCGCGTCGGCGCTGAAAGCGGTAGATCAAATAGGCGATGTCGATAACGAGGTCGTCGAGCCCACCCAGCACCGCGATGAGGGCGAGCCCGAACAACAACCCCTGTATGCCGGTGGCATAGAGCCCCAGCCCGTCCATCACGCCCCCAGCCTGATGCGTTAACCATAATTATCTAGTTATGTTAGGGGGTTATAGGACTGGAGTCCAGAATTTGAGACCGGGATCCTTTAGGATTTCGGTCCGGCAGATCCTGGCGCTCGAGCGGAGAGCGACCTGAGCTGCGATCCGCCGATCAGAAAAGGCGGCATAAATTGGCGCGTACTTAACAAAATATTGGCTGAAGCCGCTTATGGTCCGTGACAGCATCCTGCCCTTCACTTACACGTCTTCAGACACAGTCTAGAAACAGTTCTTCGCGAGGAAGTCTTGATGAGTGTTTTGGTCACCGGCGGCGCCGGCTATATCGGCAGTCATGCAACTCTGGCTTTGCTGGACGCCGGTTATGATGTCGTCGTGATCGACAACCTCTCGACCGGGGTGCGCGAAGCCGTCCCGGCGAGCGTGCCGCTCGTTATCGGCGATGTCGGCGACGGGGACCTGACGGCCAGGATCATGCGCGACCACAAGGTCGACGCGATCATGCATTTCGCGGGCTCGATCATTGTGCCGGAATCGGTTTCCGATCCCCTCAAATACTATCTGAATAACACCGCCAACAGCCGCACGCTGATCCAGAGCGCGGTGGAAAATGACGTCCGGACGTTCATCTTCTCCTCGACCGCCGCCGTCTATGGCATGCCGGAAATCATCCCGGTGACCGAAGATGCGCCGACCGTACCGATCAATCCATACGGCACCTCGAAGCTGATGACGGAATGGATGCTGCGCGACACGACGGCCGCCCATGACCTCGTCGCCGGCGTGCTCAGATATTTCAACGTCGCGGGCGCCGATCCGGACGGCCGCGTCGGGCAGTCCACGCCGCGTGCGACCCATCTGATCAAGGTGGCCTGCCAGACGGCGATCGGCGCGCGGGAGAAAGTGCAGATCTTCGGCGACGACTACCCGACCGAAGACGGCACCGGCATCCGCGACTACATCCATGTCTGCGACCTGGTCGACGCTCATGTCGAGCTCCTGAAATACCTCACGTCGAAACGCCAGAGCGTCACGATGAATTGCGGCTATGGCCGGGGCTATTCGGTACGGCAAGTCCTCGATACCGTACAACGGGTGTCCGGTGACAAACTCAACATCGAGACGGCCTCGCGCCGCGCCGGCGACCCCCCCATCATCGTCGCGGACGCCACCCGGATCGGCGAGACCCTCGGTTGGCGGCCCAAGCACGACGATCTCGATTTCATCGTGCGCACCGCGCTCGACTGGGAAAAGCGGCTCCACCGTATCGCCTGAAACGGGCCGGGTTCCGAGAACCTCAGAGTTTGAGCTTGAAATCCCCGCCTGATCGCGGGATTAGCATACGCATCCAAGTCTGATATCCTGACGGCCCTTCACGGACCACTGGAGTGACCGTATGGCAGTGGCACCCCCAGCGCTGGCCGAGATTTCGCTCGACGACAAATATGCGCGCGAGGAAGGCCAAGTTTTTCTCTCGGGTACGCAGGCGCTCGTCCGCCTGCTGCTCGGACAGCGCCGGCGTGACCTCAAGGCGGGCCTGAACACCGCGGGCTTCACGTCGGGCTATCGCGGTTCCCCGATGGGCACCTTCGACACCGAACTGAACCGCGCCAAGGCTTTTCTCGAGGACCATCACATCCATTTCCGCCCCGGCGTGAACGAGGATCTGGCGGCGACCTCCGTTTGGGGGACGCAGCAGGTGCCGACGATGAGCGGCGCCCGCTATGACGGCGTGTTCTCGCTGTGGTACGGCAAGGGGCCCGGCGTCGACCGCTCCGGCGACGCGCTCAAACACGGCAATATGGCCGGAACGTCGAAGCATGGCGGCGTGCTCGTCGCCTATGGGGACGATCACGGCGCAAAATCCTCGACTGTCGCGCATCAGAGCGAATACGCCCTGATGGCCGCCTTCATCCCGACGCTCAATCCGGCGAGCGTCCAGGACGTGCTGGATTTCGGATTGGCTGGCTTGGCAATGTCGCGTTTCGCCGGCCTGTGGGTCGGCCTCAAGGGCGTCAACGAGACACTGCTCGGCTCGGCGACCATATCGGTTCACCCGGACGACCCGTCCTTCCATATCCCGACGGATTTCGATGCGCCGGCAGGCCTGCTCAATATCGACACCCGCAGCCGGGACGACCGGCGCGGCAAGCGGTATCCGGTCGAGCGCGAGCAGCGGCTGATCCGGCTGAGCCTGCCGGCCGCTCAAGCCTTCGCGCGCGCCAACAGGCTCGACCGTCATGTACTCGGCGCGCCCCGTGGCCGGCTCGGCATCGTGACGACCGGCAAGGCCCATCTCGATACGCTTCAGGCTCTGACCGGACTGGGCATCGATCCACGCCGGGCGGGCGGGCTCGGCATCGGCGTCTACAAGATCGGGCTGTCCTGGCCGGTTGAGCCCGACGGCCTCAAACGCTTCGCCCGGGGCTTTTCCGAGATCCTCGTCGTCGAGGAGAAGCGGCCTCTCATCGAAGATCAGATCGCGAAGATCCTCTATCATCTCGACGCCGATCGCCGGCCCCGGCTGGTAGGCAAGACCGACGAGGCGGGTGCGCCGCTGCTGCCCTCGGACGACTCCCTCGAATTCCGTGCGGATCGCCGATGCGATTTTCACAAGGCTTACCGGACTCGGCCTGTCCGAGCCGGATATCGCCGAGCGCCATCACACGCTGGCATCGCTCGCGGCCGTCCGCGCCTCCGCGCCGTTGAACCGCGTGCCCTATTTCTGCTCCGGCTGTCCGCATAACACCTCGACCCGCGTGCCCGAGGGCAGCATGGCTCTCTCCGGGATCGGCTGCCACACCCTCGCCTATGGCATGCCGGACCGTCCGACCAGCCTGCCGACCCAGATGGGCGGCGAAGGCGGCACCTGGATCGGCATGGCGCCCTTTGTGGACACGCCGCATGTGTTCCAGAATCTGGGCGACGGGACCTATCATCACTCAGGGTTGCCCGCGATCCGCGCGGCCGTCGCCTCCGGCGCCAACATCACCTACAAGATCCTGTTCAACGATGCGGTCGCCATGACGGGCGGCCAGCCGGTGGACGGTGTCCAGACGGTGCCGGGCATCTCCCGGCAGGTCGCAGCGGAAGACGTCTCGAAGATTGTCGTCGTAACCGACGAGCCGGATAAATATCCGCTCAATGCGGGCTTCGCGTCAGGCGTCACGATCCGGCATCGCGACGAGATCGACATCGTCCAGCGTGAATTGCGCGAAGTCCCCGGCGTCAGCATACTGATCTATGACCAGACCTGCGCGGCGGAAAAGCGCCGGCGGCGCAAACGCGGCCTGTTCCCCGATCCGCCGAAACGGGTCTTCGTCAACCAGGACGTCTGTGAGGGCTGCGGCGACTGCAATGTCCAGTCGAACTGCGTCAGCGTACAACCGCTCGAGACCGAGTTCGGCCGCAAGCGCCGGATCGACCAGTCCTCCTGCAACAAGGACTTCAGCTGTCTGAAAGGTTTCTGCCCTTCCTTCGTGACCGTGCATGGCGGCCACCTCCGCACGGCCCCAAAACGCGCGACGACCAACGCCGTCGCCCTATCGGATCTGCCGGCCCCTGAAACCACCGCGCTCGATCGTCCCTACGGAATCCTGATTACCGGAATCGGCGGCACGGGCGTGGTGACCGTCGGGGCGATCCTCGCGACGGCGGCTCACGCCGAGGGTAAGGGCGCATCCGTTTACGACATGACGGGACTGGCCCAGAAGAACGGCGCGGTGATGAGCCACCTGACGGTCGCGCCCGACCGTGAGCAGCTCGGCGCGGTGACGATCGGCAAGGGAGCGGCGGATCTGCTGCTCGGCTGCGACCTCGTGGTGAGCCGCTCGCCGGACGCCATGGGCACCGTCGCCAAAGGCCGCACTCGCGCCGTTATCAACGACTATCTGGTGCCGACCGCCGCCTTCCAGCAGAACATCGACCTCGCCTTTCCGGTGGACAGCATCACGGACGACATCACGAGAGCCGTCGGCGAAGACAAGGCCCATTTCATCGATGCGACCGGCCTCGCGAGCGCCTTGTTCGGCGACAGCATCACGGCGAATTTCTTCACCGTCGGCTATGCCTATCAGCTCGGCGCGATCCCGATCTCTGCCGCCGCCATCGAGGCGGCCATCCGCTTAAACGGCCTTGCCGTGGAAACCAACATCGCGGCGTTCCGCTGGGGCCGGATGGGCGCGGTGGATCCGGAAAAGGTAAAAGCCGCCGCCGGACGCAAGACAAGGGAAACCGCACCGCCGACCCTTGACGAGATGGTCGATATGCGCCGGGCCGAATTGGTTAAATATCAGAACGAAGCCTATGCCGCGCGCTATACGCGTCTCGTGGAGGCGGCGCTGCGGGCGGAAGAGCATGTCGGCGAGGATAAGACCGAGTTCACCGAGGCCGTCGCGCGCTATTTCTACAAGCTGATGGCTTATAAGGATGAGTATGAGGTGGCGCGGCTTTATACCGATGGCGCGTTCGAGGCACGGCTCGCCAGGCAGTTCACCGGTCCTTACAAGATGCGGTTTCATCTCGCCCCACCGCTGCTCAGCCAGCGCGATCCCGGGACCGGCCACCTGATCAAGCGCGAATACGGCGCCTGGATCCGGCCAATGCTGAAACTCCTGGCGCAGTTCAAGGGCCTGCGCGGCACCTGGCTCGACCCCTTCGGGCACACAAGCGAACGCCGCACGGAACGCGCCCTGATTACGGAGTACGAAACGCTGATCGAAGATCTCGCCAAACGCCTAAGCCGGCACAACCATGCCCTCACGGTCGAGATCGCCTCGATCCCCGAGCACATTCGCGGCTATGGCCATGTGAAGGCTCGAAGCATCGCCGAGGCGGCCAAGCGGCGCGACGCACTGCTCGCCATGCTGCGCGAGCGCGCTGCCCTTACAGAAGCGGCCTGATGCCGACGGAGGGGTTTCCGATCGATCTGCCGGTAATGGAGCCGGGGTGGGTCTGGCTCGCGGGCGCCGGGCCGGGCGATCCCGGCTTGATGACGCTTCAGGCCTGGAATGGGCTGAAACAGGCGGATGTCGTGGTCTATGACGCGCTGGTGGACGAGCGCGCCCTCGCCCTCGCCCGGCCCGATGCGGCGCTGATCTATGCCGGCAAGCGCGGCGGAAAACCCTCGCCCAAGCAGCGTGACATTTCCCTGCGCCTGATCGAGTTCGCCCGGCAGGGCAACCGCGTGTTGCGCCTCAAAGGCGGCGATCCGTTCGTCTTCGGACGCGGTGGCGAGGAAGCGCTGGCGCTGGTGCGCGCCGGGATCCCCTTTCGCATCATCCCGGGTGTCTCGTCGGGCATTGGCGCGCTGGCCTATGCGGGCATCCCCCTCACCCACCGCTCCACCAATTCCGCCGTCACCTTCGTCACCGGTCACGACGCCAAGGGCGGCGTACCGGCCAGCCTCAATTGGGAAGCGCTGGCCAAGGGCTCGCCGTTTCTGGTGATCTTCATGGCGCTCAACCGGCTGGCGGATATCTCGGAATGCCTGCTCAAAGCCGGCCGGCCGGTGACCGAACCGGTCGCCATTATCTCAAAGGCGACGATGAAGGATCAGCAAATCCTGGAATCGACGCTCGGCGACGTCGTAGCGTCAGCCGCACAACAGACCATCGAGCCGCCCGCCATGCTGGTGGTCGGCGAGAATGTCCGGCTTCGCGCGGGGCTGGACTGGCTCGGCGCGCTTGAAGGCAAAACGCTTATCGGCGATCCTTTGGGCGAGGAGCCCGCATCCGGCGAACAAAAGTAGCGGTACTGCCGGCTCTCTGACGGGGGACATACCAGCCGGATGACCGGCCGGATCGGGGGCGTGACGATGGAGTATGTGCGGGGGCTATTCGGCATAGCCGGTCTGGTTCTGATTGCTTTTCTTTTCAGTGAAAACAAGCGCGGGATAAGCTGGCGGATCGTCGGGATCGGCCTCGGTCTGCAGGTCGCGATCGCGCTGATTCTGCTGAAAGTGCCGTTCATCAGCCACGCATTCCTGTATCTCAACAGGGCCGTGGTGGCGCTGCAGGATGCCACCAAGGCGGGCACGTCCTTCGTCTTCGGCTATGTCGGCGGCGGCGATGCGCCATTTCATGTCACCAATGCCGGCGCACTCTCCATTCTCGCTTTTCAGTCGCTGGCGCTGATTCTGGTGATCGGCGCTCTGTCGGCCCTGCTCTGGCACTG
Organism: uncultured Alphaproteobacteria bacterium; assembly: GCA_963821875.1. Taxonomy (GTDB): domain Bacteria; phylum Pseudomonadota; class Alphaproteobacteria; order CAVTAV01; family CAVTAV01; genus CAVTAV01. Next base: position 1,387,553 of record CAWGFE010000002.1, on the reverse strand, counting down.
GCGCGTGCTGCCGATGATCGTCAAGGGCTTTTCCTGGGCCTTGCAGCGCACGCTGGGGATCGGCGGCGCGGTCGGCGTATCCAGTGCGGCGAATATCTTTGTCGGCATGGTGGAATCGCCGTTGCTCGTGAAGCCCTATATTCCGCGCCTTACCAAGAGCGAGATGTTCGTCGTGATGACCGTCGGGCTGGCCACGATCGCCGGTACCATGATGATTCTCTACGCAACGATCGTCGGCAAGATGCTGCCGAACGCGATCGCGCATCTCCTGATCGCCTCCATGATCAACGTGCCCGCCGCGATCATGGTCGCCCGGATCATGGTTCCCGAGGAAAGGGACGCCAAACGCACCGAGGGCGAGCCCGAGATCCATTACGCCGGCTCGATGGACGCGATCACCCGCGGCACGAGCGAGGGCCTCGGCCTCTATCTCAACGTTATCGCCATGCTGATCGTGCTGGTCGCCCTCGTGGCACTCGCCAACTCGGTGCTGAGCCTGCTGCCCGATATCGGCGGCCACGCGATCACGCTTCAACGCATTCTCGGCGTCATCATGGCGCCGTATGTCTGGCTGATGGGCGTCCCCTGGCACGAAGCGACCACCGCCGGCGGCTTGATGGGCACCAAGATCGTGCTCAACGAATTCATCGCCTATACCGACATGGCGAACCTGCCGACCGGCGCCCTGAGCCACAATACCGAGATCATCCTGACCTACGCCTTCTGCGGCTTCGCCAATTTCGGCAGCCTCGGCATCATGCTGGGAGGCCTGATCTCCATGGCGCCCGAGCGCCGCTCGGAAATCGCCGGGCTGGGCCTGCGCTCCATCGTCTCGGGCACGCTGGCGACCAGTTTCACCGGCACGATCGTCGGCCTGATGCACATCTGACGAGAAAGTTGCGGCCAGGGCCGCACTGCGTCTTGCTTGGAATGCACTCTCGCGCTAATTTCCGCCCCTCTTGAGCCCGAGACCACACGTCTTGCGGACCTTATCACGCGGAGAGGTGCCGGAGTGGTCGAACGGGGCGGTCTCGAAAACCGTTGTGCCTTTACGGGTACCGTGGGTTCGAATCCCACCCTCTCCGCCAATTCCAAAGTTGAATGTGCTCTCCACGCGTGTTGGGGCACCGGCCTGTGGGGCCGCCTGCGCCGTTTGGCGACTGGACCTTGGGACAGCCGTGCTAGCCGGAAAGCTCCAGGCCGTTTCTCCAAAAGCAAGAGTTCTCCAGACCTCTGTGCTAATGGCTTGGGTCAGGGCGCTCTACAAGCGGTAGAGCAAGTCGCTGGAGGCCGGGTCAAGCTGTTGACGATAAGTTCCTGCTCCTAAGTTCCTGCTCCGACGAGTTCGAACCCATCAGAGACGAGTTGCGATCAGACTGACAGCGCCCGTCTGTCTAACGGCAGCTTCGCGCTCTCATTCCGATCATTTAACGGTCGGTCCATGGATCCCGAAGGCAGACTTTTCGCGAAAATCTAATATGCACTGGCCTCTAAGACCGGTTCGAGTGGGAATTCCGGAAGCGATGTTTTGCCGAGTCTGTTCATCGCTTGCCGCCGTTCCTACCACAGACCCGGACGATCAAATGACGGCAGCGCGAGAACCCCAGTGTTGTGCCGCGGGCTTGTTCGTTTGGCAGAGCTGGCCTTACCGGCTGACGTCGAGGCCCTTTGGAGGACCGAAACCGCGGGCAGGGCGGCGCTGGGGGGTCGTATCGTCGACCACGAGCTTGACCCACAATGTGTTGCCATCCTTGAAGTAGGCGGTGTCACTTGCGTCGCGCAGTGCGGCCATGCTGTTTTCTTGAGTGCCCGCAGCGACGCTGTGGAAGCCGGGCAGTTCGAAAATGACCCAGGAGCCCTTGTCCATTTCATTCAGGGAGAGGGACAGGTCCTTCTTGGCCGTTTCAACCCGGACTTCGTCGCCGCTGCGGATCGTGGTCTGGCCTGTATATTCATACCGCCTGCCGTCACGGCTGAGCATGACCGGATCGGTAATCGGGCCATTGCCGAAGCCGAAATTGCCACCGACGCTGAAGTGACCGAAGTCACCCTTGCACACGGCGGCGTGCCAGTCCGGCTTGATCTGACAGTCTTGTTCGTCGTCCGCGATTCCGTTGTCGATGACAATGTAGCTATTTGGAACGCCACCGACCGAGCCGTCCTTGTCATGGATCGCCGCGTTCCTCCAGGCATTCTTGCGTCCGAAATCGGAGGACCATCTGTGCACGATCGGTGGGAAGTCGACGCGCTTGGAATTGATGAATTTCGCGCCCTCGACGGCGTTCTCGGTGCTCATGCCGAAGCTGGTATACATGAGGTAGGAGATCGCTGACGAATCGCGCGTGGCGTTGGGCTGGAAATTCATGAAGGTGGTATTCACCACATCATGGCGCATGTCGTAATATTCATAGCCGCGGATCGGGAAGTCCGGGATGTTGTTCGGCATGCTGCGGCCGTAGGCTTTTTCCGCCGGAGTCCTGGGGTTGCCGATGTTTTCGGTTTCCCCCACGAACAGCGAGTCGATGACCTTTGATGTGTAGGCTGTGAGACCAACTGCGGCAGCCGCATGCGTGAAGCCGACGGCATTGTCCGCCACCTTCAGGTTCTTGAACAGGTGTAGCTCGCCGCGGCCCCAGACGCCGCCATGCCGGTTCTTGTAGCTGGTGAAATCCTCGAAGACCGACACGAGCGGCTGGCTGTTCGGGTCAGTCGGATCGGAAAGGGCGACATGGTATCTGCTTCCGGCGACACTGAACGTACCATCTTGGTTGGGGCCGCGGTCGAACATGAAGCCGTCGAAGTTGGAATGGGCGGTGTTGCCCTTGAACTCCCGCACCCGCATTCGACGTGGCCAATAGTTGGGGTCATGATGCAGTCCCGTGGGATGCACCGGCAGGGCATACCAGAAGCCCGTCTGCTCGGACCCCGCGGCCACGTTGTCGATGTAGCTGTTGTCCGGATTGGTGATCCAGAAGGTCGACGCCGTGTTGTCGGACGGGATCAGGACATCCTTGGCCTTCTGGCCAGCCACTGCCGATGCCCGTCCGTCTCCCGATCCGGCCGGGCCGAGGTTCGTCGGCTCACAGGGTTTGCCGTCGGGATGGCATTTGGTCAGGATCCCCAGATTGTGGATGAACTTGTTGCCGGTCTCGACCGCGTCTTCCAGGAAGTAGCAGTGACCCACGGTGTTGTAGGTCACGTTGTTCTGCACCCGCACGTCATTGGTGCCGTGCACGGTCACGCAGCGGCTGTAGCTGTCGTGAATCGACGAGTTCTGGACATATTGCCCCGGGGCGTCGCCGAGCAGGTGCCAATGGATCGGATAGCGGGCCAGATGCATATACTGCCCCATATGATAGAGCTCGACGCCGGAGACATACATCTTGGACCCGGCCATCGCCATGATATGCCCCCCGAAATAGGTCTTTTCGGAGTCGGCTGAAGCCTGGATCTTGATGTTCCGCGTCAGCATGCCGACTTCGCCACGCTCGTCGACGCCGTCGGTGATTTTGCCGAAATGCATGTATTTGAGCGGCTTATCGAGGGTGATCGCGTTTCCGCGAATGGCGGCGATGGTGCGCTCCTCCGCCTGGTGGGGATCGAAATCGGTCGACGCCAGCACGATCACGTCGCCTTTGCGCCAGCCGGCGGCATTCAGGACTTCGATCCTGGAGCTCCCGGCCTTGGCCGTGCTCGCGAGCTTGGTCCAGCTGTTCGTGCGGTCGCCGTGCAGGTTCAGGGTGCCGGCCAGCATCATGATCCCGCGGTCCCCCATGGTATTGATGTCTTCATTGGGGAAATTGTCGGTGAGGATGATCGTCGCCTTGTGCGTATAGGGCTTGGCTTCGCTGCCGATGTCGAACTCGCCGCCCGCCACATAGATCCACTCGGTCGTCAGCTTGAGATCGCGATCGTTCGAAAAGCTGAGCTTGCCGTGAATCGTCAGGCTGCGCAGCGCCGGCGGACTGACGTCGAGAACGATGTTCTTGCCCCGGCCGATCGTCACCGCCTCGCCCGCGCCCGGCACCTTGCCGTCGGGCCAGGACGCCGGATCGGACCAGCGCGACCACTTGACCGCCGAAGGCGCTGCCTGTGCGCCGACTTCAGACCCCGTCCCGAGCAAAAGGGACACCGAAAAAAGCAAGGCAAGTAGGTGCAGGCGAGATTGCATGTGCATGGTATTGCCCCCTCCATCGGGACGATGCGCGTCCCGTAATTCTCCCGAGTAGAGTTTTGCAACTTATGAGCCGGTTTGCCAAGCCGTTATCGGGCGCGTGCCCCTGGCATGAACCGTAGGAAACAAAAAAAGCCCCCGGCCTGCGCCGGGGGCTCATGCTCATACGACAGGAATCAGCCTACCGGCTGACCTCGAGACTGGTGCCACCAGCGCCGGGCCCGGCAAGGAGAGCACCTTCGCCGGTGGAGACAACCTTCACCCAGAGCGCGTCCTTGCTCTTGTAGTAGGAGGTGGCGCTGGCCTTGCGCAGCGCACCCAGGCTGTCCTGTGGCGTGCCAGAGGCTGCCGTGGTGAATCCCGGCAGCTCGAAAATCACCCACGAGCCCTTGTTCATCTCGCTGAGACGCAGGGCCACGGACGGCCGCTTGGTAGTCACCTTGATTTCGGTGCCCGCGCGTATGTTGGTTTCCCCGGCCATGGTGAACTCCTTGCCATTGCGGCTTAGAACGACCGGCGGCTGAGGCGGACCGCTGGGCCGACCAAAGAATGGAATGCGCGGGGGTCCTCCGGCACCTGCCGCCGAGCCAGAACCGGCGCCCGGGCCACGGCCGGGACCAGCGCCAGCGCCACGCGGGCCACCGAATCCGGGGAAGCCGCTGCCTCTGCCGGGGGTGTTGACAGCCAGGCGCCCGTAATCGCCCTTGCAGACGGCCGCATTCCAGGTCGGCTTGATCTGACAGGATTTGTCGATGGCGACACCGTCGTTCGCGTCGTTGATCAGGATAAAGGAGTCCGGCACACCGGTGACCGAGCCGTCCAAATCGTGGAACACCGAGGTCTTATAGCTCCCATTGCCGTAATCGTCGTTGCTCCATTTGTGCTCCATCGGCGGGAAATACACCGGCTTGGCGTTGATGAATTTCGCGTGCTGGACGGTGTTGTTAGTGCTCATTCCGAAGCTGGTATACAGCAGGTAAGAGATCGCTCCCGTCTTGCGGGTGGCGTTGTCCTGAAAATTAACGAAGGTGTCATGGTCCAGTTGATGACGGTAGTCGTAGAACTCGTAGCCGCGGATCGGGAAATCCGGGAGTTTGGGCTCCGGCAAACTGCGGCCGTAAGCTTTTTCCGCCGGCGTCTCCGGGTTGCCGACGTTGTCGCTTTCGCCGACGAACAGCGAATTAAGCACCCGTGACGTAAACGGGGAATTACCGAAGTTGCCGGACGCGTGCGTATAGCCGATCCCGTTGTCGGCCAGCTTCAGGTTTTTGAATGTGTCCATCTCGCCGCGGGACCACATGCCGCTGTTGCGGTTCTTGTAGCTGGTGAAACCGTCGATGACCGTCTCCACGGTGGGGCTCTTCGGGTCGGTCGGATCGGCATAGGCGATGTGGCCGCCGGTCCTGAAATGGCCGTTCTGTTGGGGGCCGCGGTCCATCATGAAACCGTCGAAGTTCGAATGGGCGGTGTTGTCCTTGAACTCGCGCAGCCGCATTCGACGTGGCCAGTAGTTGTCGTCGTGATGCAATCCCGTCGGATGTTGCGGCAAGGCGATCCAGAAGCCCGTCGCCTCGGACCCCGCGGCCACATTGTCGATGTAAGTGTTGTCCGGATTGGTGATCCAGAAACTTGCCGCTGTGTTGTCGGACGGGATCAGGATATTCTTGGCGTCCTGGCCGGCCAATTTGAAGTTCTTGCCGCCCTCCACTCCGAAGGGGCCGAGGTTCGTCGGCTCACAGGGTTTGCCGTCGGGATGGCACTTGGTCAGGATCGCCAGGTTGTGGATGAACTTGTTGCCGGTCTCGACCGCGTCTTCCAGGAAGTAGCAGTGACCCACGGTGTTGTAGGTCACGTTGTTCTGCACCCGCACGTCATTGGTGCCGTGCACGGTCACGCAGCGGCTGTAGCTGTCGTGAATCGACGAGTTCTGGACATATTGCCCCGGGGCGTCGCCGAGCAGGTGCCAATGGATCGGATAGCGGGCCAGATGCATATACTGCCCCATATGATAGAGCTCGACGCCGGAGACATACATCTTGGACCCGGCCATCGCCATGATATGCCCCCCGAAATAGGTCTTTTCGGAGTTGGCTGAAGCCTGGATCTTGATGTTCCGCGTCAGCATGCCGACTTCGCCACGCTCGTCGACGCCGTCGGTGATTTTGCCGAAATGCATGTATTTGAGCGGCTTATCGAGGGTGATCGCGTTTCCGCGAATGGCGGCGATGGTGCGCTCCTCCGCCTGGTGGGGATCGAAATCGGTCGACGCCAGCACGATCACGTCGCCTTTGCGCCAGCCGGCGGCATTCAGGACTTCGATCCTGGAGCTCCCGGCCTTGGCCGTGCTCGCGAGCTTGGTCCAGCTGTTCGTGCGGTCGCCGTGCAGGTTCAGGGTGCCGGCCAGCATCATGATCCCGCGGTCCCCCATGGTATTGATGTCTTCATTGGGGAAATTGTCGGTGAGGATGATCGTCGCCTTGTGCGTATAGGGCTTGGCTTCGCTGCCGATGTCGAACTCGCCGCCCGCCACATAGATCCACTCGGTCGTCAGCTTGAGATCGCGATCGTTCGAAAAGCTGAGCTTGCCGTGAATCGTCAGGCTGCGCAGCGCCGGCGGACTGACGTCGAGAACGATGTTCTTGCCCCGGTCGATCGTCACCGCCTCGCCCGCGCCCGGCACCTTGCCGTTGGGCCAGGACGCAGGATCGGACCAGTGCGACCACTTGACCGCCGAAGGCGCTGCCTGAGCGCCGACTTCAGACCCCGTCCCGAGCAAAAGGGACACTGAAAGAAGCAAGGCAAGAAGGTGCAGGCGAGATTGCATGTGCATGATGTTGGCCCCCTCGGTCGGGACGGTGTGTCCCGCTTTTCATATCTGAACTTGACTTTGCAACGAATAGGCCGATTTGCCAAGCTGCTATCAGGCGCGTATCGAGGCAAGTTTTAATTGATTGAAATAAGGCTCGACTCCTCGCACCCGGCGCGCGCCCGAGGGTGGTCCCGGGGATGAGTTCGGCCCAACTGTAGCAGAAGAGTTCTTGTTCCGGCGTCCAGATGTCTGATTTCGCCGCTGGAGGCCTTGTCAGAGTAAATGCACCAGATTGAAAATTGAGGTGTCGAGGGTAGGACAGGGACCATGTCACGGCCTCGCAAACCAGCCAGCCCGTTCCGGTACTTCAACTCCTCACCTGAGATCATCCGGCTCGCGGTGCTGATGTACATTCGCCTCCCGCTGAGCTTGCGGAATGTGGAGGACCTGCTTTTCTAGCGCGGGGTCGACATCTGCCATGAGACGGTGCGGGTGGGGTAGAGATAGGCACATATCTGCCACTTCCTCAGAGAATGTTCGATCCCTGTTCCTTCCGCTCCGCCATTAAACATAAGCTCATTCCCATCTAGCCGACCTGACGCAACAGACGGCTTGGCGGCGGTTGACGGCCTTCGTGTTTGGCTTGCCAGCTTTATCTTTGCACGTAGCTGGGCTAGGAATGAGGTGGATCAGCGTCTGCGAGAATACATAGCCGACGCGATAAAGGACGCTTGTCGGAAGGAGGGGGCCATGACCGACGACAACCGGAAACCGCGTGAAGCGATCACAAGACTTGGCCGACGGGGATTTTTGAAAGGCTCCGCGGTTGCAGGGGCGGCAACGCTGGCCGCTCCATTTGCAGTGCCCGGCGCATCTGCCGCGCAGCCCGCCAAAGCCCCCCTTAAGCCGTCGCGTCTGGACGAAGGACTGGGGCCGCATCCCGACGATCACTCTAGCCTCAGCAGCGCCGGCAGTGATTACATGATCGATGTGCTGCGCAAGACCGGCATCGACCATGTTTGTTTCGTGCCGGGCGATACCTTTAAAGGGTTGCACGAGTCTCTGATCAACTACGGCATGCTGACCGAGCCGAAAATGAGTTACTCGGCGGTCAATCATGAAGAGGCGTCCGTTGCCTTCTGTCATGGCTATGCCAAGGTCGAAGGCAAGCCGGCGGCCTGTTTCGTGCACGCCACCGTGGGCCTGCAGCATGCGTCGATGGCGCTCTACAACGCCTGGGCCGATCGTGTGCCCGTATTCTGCATCGTCGGCGCGCGCGTCTATTCGGCCGAGCGCCACATCTATGTCGACTGGGCTCATTCCGTTTTCGACGGCCCGTCTCTGGTGCGCGATTTCACCAAATGGGACAACACGCCGTTGACGCTCGAGGATTTCGGCAACGCTGCGGTACGCGGCTATAAATTCGCGATGACGCCACCCTATGGCCCCGTCGTGCTCCAGACCGACATGACGCTGCAGGAGAACCCGATCCCGAACGACACGCCGCCGCCGATTCCCTCTTTGCCGCTCTCGACGCCGCCGGCCGGAGATCAGGGGGCTGTCGAAGAGGTGGCCAAGATGCTGGTCGCTGCTGAAAATCCGGTGATCGCCGCCGACCGGGCCGCGCGGACGCCTAATGGACTCGACCTGATGGTCGAACTCGCAGAAGCGCTCCAGTGTGGCGTGGTCGATTCCTATGCGCGCTTCAATTTCCCGTGGCGGCATCCGCTCAACCAGAGCGCACGGCAAGGCCCCGCGGTAGCGCAGGCGGACCTCGTTCTGGGGCTCGAGATGACAGATCTTCATGGCATCATCGGCCGTCTACCGAAAAGCGTGAAGACGCTGTCGATCACCTCCCAGGACCTCTATATGAAGTCCAATTACGGGGATTATCAGCACTTTGCCGATGTCGACATGGCCGTCGAGGCGGATGCCGAGGCGACGTTGCCGGCGCTGATCGAGGCCGTGAAGCGCCAGACGTCGCAATCCCGCAAATCGGCTTTCGAAGCGCGTGGCAAGAAGCTGGCCGAAGCGCATCAGAAGACGCTTCAGGCCTCACGCGAGGCCGCCGCGGTAGGCTGGGACGAGCAGCCGATCTCGGTTCCCCGTCTGTGTCAGGAACTCTATGCCCAGATCCAGCACGAAGACTGGGCATTGGTCAACGGCACCGTGTTCCAGAGCTGGTGGCCGCAGCAACTCTGGGAGGCCGACAAGCACTACCAATATATCGGCGATTCCGGCGCCTATGGCCTCGGCTATCTGCCGGGAGCGGCCTTGGGAGCGGCGACGGCCCATGCCAAACACGGCCGTCTTGCCGTCGCCATCGGCGGCGACGGCGACTTCATGTTCTCACCCGCCGTGATGTGGGCGGCGGCGCACAATCGCATTCCGATTCTGTACATCATTCATAACAACAAGGCGTATTTCAATGAGATCATGGCGGTGCAGCGGATCGCCAACCGCCGCAATCGCGGGATTACCCGAACGGGAATCGGCAACGATCTCACGGAACCGGGGATCGACTACGCGACGCTGGCCAAGAGCATGGGGGTGGCGGGCTTCGGCCCCGTCACCGATCCCAAGGAACTCGCCCCGGTCCTGAAAAAAGCAATTGCGATTGTGAAGAAAGGCGAGCCGGTGCTCGTCGACGTCGTGGCCCAGGGCCGGTGAGGAGGAACGACATGAACCGCTTCATCCTAGGCGCCAGCGTTGTCCTTTGCGGTCTCACCTATGCCACGGCCGGGTTCACGCAACCGCCGGACAATGTTGCCCGCGGCAAGCAGCTCTATACGAAAGATAAATGCTATACCTGCCATGGCACGCGAGGGGCCGGTGGCGGGATCGCCGGGCCGAAGCTCGCGCCGAACCCGCTCCCCCTCGCGGCGGTCAAGATCCAGCTTCGCCAGCCGGCGTCGCGTATGCCGCCCTATTCGCAGGAAGTCCTCTCCGACGCTCAGATCGCCGACATCTACGCTTATCTGAAATCCATTCCCGCGGGCAAACCCGCCTCGGAAATTCCACTACTCAAGTGAGGCCCATATCCGTCGGCGGCAAACGTCGGTGGCGGCGGGTCAATGCCGAGCGGTCGAGGCAATCAGCCTGCCGTCCGGTAATTTTGTGTGGATACCAAAGGGAGGGGACCCGGGCGGAGCGCTCTCCACCCGGGCCCAAGTCTTAGAAATTGCGGCGTAGCCTGATCGCCCATTCGCGGGGCTCACCCGGCACCGCAGAACGCGTCAGTCCGCCCGGCGCGTCGATGCTGTAGTAGTAGAGCTTGTCGAACAGGTTCGTGACCTCAAAAGACGCCTCCCAATGGCCGTCGTCGCTCTGGTAGGTCAGGCGAGCATTGAAGAGGTTGAACCCGGGAATGATATTGTCCGGGGTCGGTGCCGCGTTCGATCCGCTGTTCGTATTGTGCGACCGAAACGACCAATCGAGACGCGGAGTCAGTTGACCCAGATTCTTCGGCAGCGGAATCGCGTACTGGATGCTGCCGCTCATCGTATAGGCGGGCTGAATCAGAGACTTCGAATTGTACGGCGGCGGCGATGTGAACTTGTTGTACCCCAACGAATAGGTGAGCGTCAGATTCTCTATCGGATCCGCCGTTACCTCCAGCTCAACGCCTTTATCATGGCCCGGTACGTTGTTGTAATAGAGCCAGTTAAAGCCGGTCTGACCCGCCAACGGCGTACCCGCCGGGCAGGTCTGGCCAGTGCCGCCCAGGAGCGGGGTGCCCGGATCCGGTGAACTAAACGGCATGCACTGGGTCGCGTTTTCGACGATCAGCCGTGGATTGTAGTCCATGTAGAAGACGTCGCCATTGATGCGCAGCCGTTCGCTTAACAAGTCACCTTTGAAGCCGGCTTCGTAGGAACGGACCTGTTCCGCCGCCACGGCCCGCAATTGCCCGGGCGTAAACGGCCGCGGGTTGAAGGCCGGTGAGCGGAAGCCGGTTGCCGCCGACGTGTATACGAAGATTTTGTCGGTGACCTTGTAGTTGATCGTCGCGTTCCAATCCCAGCGCCGGTTACGTGCAGCCGCCGGCTTGGTGATCGGAAGCGAAGCTCCATGGTCGAAGGTGTAAGTCTTGTCTTCATTCGTGTAACGCAGACCACCGCTCACCTGCAGGGCATCCGTAATGTCGTATGAAGCATGCAGATAAACCGAGCGGTTCGTCGTCTTCCACGTATCATGCACCTCGAAGGGATTAAGTATCCCCAGAAATCCGATAGGCTGCAGGGTTACGTGACCGTCGCGGCTCTCATTGGCGTGATAATAGAAAGCACCAGTTGTCCAGTCGAGGCGGCTGTCGAAGAGGGTCCCATTGAACTGCAATTCCTCGGACCACTGCTGGTGATGGAGCGGTGAACTCGCCAAGTCATTATAGGCGATCGGGGTATTGTCGTTATCCGTCGACTGAATGACGTCGTATTCCCGGAAGGCCGAGACGAGCTTGGCGTTCACGTTGGAGGATATGTCGTATTTGACGGTGCCCGACGTTCCCCAACTGGTCATGCGTTCCCGGTCCGAATAGGATTGCCCGTTTACCGGGTCCGAATACGCCGCGAAAGTAGTATAGGGACTTTTCGTCATAAACCGGCCGTCGCCGATCGCAATGCCCCAGCGTGGGAGAAGCACACCATCGTTGTAAAAGTGGTTGAGAGTCGAATGCGGCGGCGCATACATCACGGCGCCCCATTGCGGATCGTTGCTCTTGACTAAATCGGCCTCCAGCAAGACATCCAGTCCCTCCGTACCGACATAACGGAGCTGCATGCGTCCGCCCTTTCGGTCGTAACCGCGTTCAGTGCCGAGCTCACAGCCCTTGGCCCCGGTTTGCCTTTCAGGGAAGGAAAAGGCATTGTCCGCCGCACTTCCTGGCGTTCCGTACACCGGAGCGTAAATCGGTTTGCTGCCGAGTGGTGGAGGCGTCGTTCCGACCTGCGTTGCGCCTACGATGCCATCACCAATGCCGGCCAACTGAGGCGTGCCATTGGCTTTCATCTGGCAGGTAAAGTCCAGGCGTTTGATATAGCCGTTCCGGCTTCGCGTCATAAAGTTCGCGCGCAGGTAAAGCTTTTGGTCGATCAAAGACGCATCGAACGCCCCCTTGAAATCCAGCCTGTTAAGCGACCCGTAGGTGCCTTCGATATAGCCGGTATTAGTGCCTTCAGGCTTCTTTGTGATGAGCCGAATATCGCCGCCGATCGAGTTTTTGCCAAAAAGGGTACCCTGAGGGCCACGCAGGACCTCTACCCTCTCGAGATCGACCAGATCCATCCCCGAGCCGACGAGAGTGCCGAAATACACGTCGTCGACATACATGCCGACAGCCGGCTCAAAGGCATACATGAAATCGCTTTGAATGATGCCTCGAATCCCGATTACCGGGTTGATGCCGCCCGGATTGATATAGGCATTCGGCACCGTTTTCCCGAGTTGGTCGACATTGGTGATCGCCTTCATCGCAAGATCCTTCGCCGTGAATGCGGACACGGCGAGCGGCGTTTGCTGAAGGTTTTCTGCCCGAAAGCGGGCGGTGACGACAACTTCCTCGAGAGCGCCTTTTGAACCTCCGGACTTTGCAGTGCTCGAACTCTGCGCGTTAACGGTCGTCGGTCCCGCAACGAGCACTCCCGCCGACAGTGCGACGCCGATGGCAAGAGCCGAGGCCCTTATTAGTCGATAACCGCGGCGATTTACAGAAGCCCGACGCGATCCCGTATTTTCGTGATCTTTCATTTCTTCCCCCAAAACGTTGTTATGTCGACTTTTGCTGTGATGAAAACAATATTTAGATAATTGATTTCAATTGCGATAATCTCACCCTTCCCTAATGACAGGATGAACAGCCGAACATAACGGTTATCGCCGCCGCCCCTATATTTCCCGAGTGCGGAGGCGCGTGAATTCTATATTCGGATGCATTCTTTACACAACCAAAATACGGTCTCTTTGGTCCGTAATTATTATGAAACTGCAACATCAAGTAAGAACGTTTTTGCTTACGCCGAGACATCATGCCAGCTAAACCCCTCAAAAACGGGCGAAACGCGGGCATCTATCGCGAGGCGCGCAGGTGGTCCATTCGGTTTCGACCGAGCAAGACATTTCGTCTCGCGCCCCGCAAATCATAATTCCCGAGAACCGGTAGCTTGTCTCTGGGTGCAGTAACGCCTCACGGCATTGCTCAGCTGCAGCCGGATTAAAGACCATCCTGATCAACTGCAACTAACGCTCGCGGAACTTTTCGAAGTGCTGTCGCCGCCGGTCGAGGAGAGCCGCTGTGTCAGCGAACTCTTCAAAGATTTCGTCGCCCTGGGGATTGTTTCGCCGCAGTTCCCCCGGCCCCGTCAGGAAGTTCATATGAGCTATTGTTTTTTGGCTTACCCGACGTGGCCTATATGCGGTTCTCGCCTGAAGGCCATCTGGCTTGATGCGGGGCGAATCCCGCCACATTCGCCAGCCGTCCCCCAAGCTGAACTCTCCGCCGAAAGATAAACGCCCGGTCACCCGGGCCTCTACAAGCACAGCCTTTGGTTTCATTGACTACTCAACGTCTCCACTCTAATGTCTTAGCAGTTAAATTGGGGAGGTGAGAGTGCGAATGGCTGGGAAGCTGGCGGCGTTTGTCGCAACTGTTCTTGTTGCCGCAGGAATTTCTACCGCCGCGTCTGCGCAGTTGCGCATGCCGTCATGGTGGCCAAAGTCCACCAAGGAGGCACCGGCGGGCGTGAAGCCGCTGGACGTGGACATCTTCACCACAAAGAATTTCTACAAGGACTGGAAGCACTGGATGGACCCGCGGTACTACCGGTGCAACACGCCGTACCAGCTCATGGACATGTGGAGCAGGGGCACGGTGGGAGATTGGGGCGATTGCAAGCTGGATCGTCCGCTCAAGAAGATCGTCAGCCCCTACCCGTACAAGAGCGCAGAGGAGCAGTACAACGCGCTAATGGCCAAGGCCAAGGAACATGGCGGGCCGAACCATTACACTCGCGCCAACATGCCGGTGTTCGACGGCTGGTACACCAAGGAGTTCCTGGGCCGCAGCCAGTGGATCAACGGCACCGACATGCAGGTCCCCACCATCCTGTCGCTGCTCACGCCGGAATACCGCAAGCGCGTGGTCCAGCTCGACTATTATGAGGCGGTGGCCAACGCGCCGCAGTGGAGCGCCGCCTTCTGCTATCCGGAAGGCTTCCTGCGCTGGTGGTATGTGCATGCCACCCGCCAGATCGAGGTCATCTCCACGCCGGATGAGGTACAGTTCCTGGCCGGCGTTGCGGACAATTTCCTGCGCAAGATCCTCATCGATCAGAAGCACGTGCAGGAGGTACCGCAGTGGTATGGCGAGACGGTGGGCTTCTGGGACGGCAAGACCTTGATCGCCTGGACGAAAAATGTGCGCGGCTGGCAGATGACCCACGGCATGTTCGAATTCAGCAACTCGATGGAGACCATCGAGAAGATCCACATGTCGGATGACGGCAAGCAGCTCATAACCGAGACCACCTTCTACGACCCCGAGGCCCTGAAGGTGCCGGTGACCATGACCGCCACATGGAACCGCATCGCCGACATCAATTCTCCCCACCGCCACCAGTTCGTCGAGTGCCGGACCAGCAGCCAGATCGTCGATGGCCCCGACGGGCGGCCGACGCAGCTCCTGCCTTTCGACAAGGGGTATATCGACTTCTTCGGCCGGCCCTGGGAACAGGACTGGAAGGAGCATTTCGAGAAAAACTGGGATATACCGAAGATTCCGGACCATATTCCCGGCGAACCCAAGGCGCTGCCCGGGCCAGCCTTAAAAGCCGAGAATTGAGATCATATGATAGTGGATTGGAAACGAGGCATTCACGCATGAAGACCAGGCTGTCGAGAAAATGGGGGATCGCCGGTGCCTGCGCCGCGACTCTGGCCATGCTGGCGGTGAAACCCGCCGCAGCGCATCATTCGTTCGCCATGTACGACACCACCAAATCGAAGACGCTGACAGGCATGCTCACCCGCTTCCTGCCGGGCGCCAACCATGCGCAGATTCTCTTCAGCCTGCTGGATGAGAACGGCAAGACCGTTCTCGACGACAAAGGCAAGCCGGTGATGTGGGGCGTGGAGACGGGGCCTGCTGCAGTGATCGCCCGCAGAGGCGTTACCGTGAAGGCTTTCCCGCCGGGCACCATCATCACCGTCACCCTGCACCCGCTGAGAGACGGCCGCAATTTCGGCACCCTCGCACGGGGCGTCGGCATCGTGAAATGCGGCACGGTCATGCCCGAGGGCGGTTGCACGGCCAAGACCGGCGATGTCTTCATGGGAACGCCGCCGCAGCCGCAATAGGGCCGGCTACCTAATTACCGAACGCATTGAGCCTCTACAGACTGTTCGCCAGGGTCGAGAAGCTGTTTGAGCTCCGGGCTCGGAAACCGCGATTCGTTTCCTGTCCGACCAACTTACCGACATGGTCGACAACCATGGCCTGATCCAGGCGGATCGCGATGGCGGATCAGGCGGACGCCGGCTTGGCCAGAGCGTTGTAGATCCAAGCGATGACCACCCCTGCAACGAACCCGTCCACAAAGGCCCATACGGCGCCGATGATCGCACCGATGATCGAGGCGGCATAGCCGAGATAAAGTGAGGCGAGCGGGGCAATCAGGCCGTCCCCCCAGCCGAACATCGCGGTAATTCCCACACAACCGACATAAAAGGCCCACAGCACCCCAATTGCGATGCCAAGAGCCAAAGGCCGACATTTGTTCATGATGCTCCCTCGTGTGATGCGCCACGCCGCAAGAATCTGACTGCGCCAGGTCAAATCGCGAGGTGGCTCCGTTTGCTGCGCAATCGAACAAGACATGAAGACGGTTTGGCCGCCCTTACTGCGGACGCGCCACCGACATCGTCAGCTCAGAACTCCGTCGGATGGGACGCACGCGCCCGCGTTACTCAAGGAACGGTTTTTCTATCACGCGTGCGGGTTTTCGATTTGCGCGAGATCAAGTCGGACTTAGAGCCCTCGGCGACGCGCGCGACGCCCCGGCTCCGCACCACTTCGCGGACACGGCCCGCTACCGCCGCTACTCTCACGCTCCAGGCATCGCTTGAAGGCGGGCAAGTGCCGCTCCTGCGAAGCCCGCTGGAGTCGTCGCATAACAGCCGCAACCTCGAGATCAGCTATCTGAGCTAAAAGCCGTTCATACATCGCCTCATTCTCGATTTCGGCGTCGATAGCGATCCGGCAAGCCTCCGCCAGAGTGGACGGCGCGGTAACGCGTTCAGACCAGGTGTCTGGTGGCGGCTCAATTCCGAACCATGCGAATAATGCAAGAAGCGCCTCGGCGTGGCGATCTTCGGCATCGACGATATTGACGAACGGCCGGACGGGACCGAAAGCTTCAACAACCTTACGGTACGTCGCCCGTGCACAATATTCGTCTTCCAACGCCTCGCACATTGCATCGATGGTTTTGGTATCCAAACTCATGGAACGTCCTCGACAGCGTCTGTTGACCGGCCCGTTCTCAGAAGTTCGATCGCCAACACATAGCGTCGATTGCCAGCTGCGCCCGGCGCCAACATGACGTGGTTCCAGCCTAAAAAAACGATGTGAGTATTGCCTTGATATCGATCAAAATCTCTCGCTGACCGGGAAATCCTCTTTGCCTATCACAGCCTAAGTCGCTGCCGGCGCTACGCTTTTCATATCGACTCATGAATTGATTCCGATGGCGCGTCGATATCGGCGTATTGGCTGGCTTGGTGTCGGACTCATATCGAGTATCGTCATTCATCAATTGCTGGCCCTGATTATAGAATGACGCTCACGAAGCGCGGAGCCACAACACAGGAGTAAAGCGCATCATGGCAAATACCGGTAAGCCTGGGACATTGGATATGGATCGAGCGCTGCTTGATCCCGGGTCCGTCTTTGCTTCCCCGGAGGACCTCTTGGCGCACAAGGACTTGTCAGAACAGCAGAAGGTCGACCTGCTCCAGCGCTGGGCCTACGACGCAAGCGAAGTTTCCGTCAGCACGGAGGAGGGGATGAGCGGTGACAATGGCGAGTTGTTACAGCGCATTCTTCGTGCTCTCGACCAGCTCAAAAGCGGCATTGACTCAGAGCACGTTGCTCCCACCAAGCAGCATGGCGTCTCATCTTCATCCGACAAGCCCAAGGCGACGTGATGCGCCGGCAGACATAGGCCGGCATTGATGATCTGAATCAAACCACGAGCTCGTCCGGCCAGCCAATATCCAGACATTGGCTGGAAAGGAGAGTCAGATGTCCGCTGAATCAATCACCGACGGCATTCAAGAAGCCGTCGGAGTCTTCAAGTCCGCGGAGGCCCTGCAGGACGCGATAGACGAGCTGTTGATCTCTGGTTTTGACCGTGCCGAGTTGAGCTTGCTGGCGGCCGAGCACACCGTCGACGAAAAACTGGGCCACAAATATCGGAAAGTGACCGAACTCGAAGATGACTCGGCTGTCCCCCGTTGTTGCTATGTGTCCACCGAGTCGATCGGCGACGCCGAAGGCGGACTGATCGGCGGGCTGCTCTATGTGGGAGCGCTGGCAGCGGCCGGCGCGGTGGTCGCTTCAGGCGGAACCTTGGCCACCCTGCTCGCAAGCATGGCGCTCGCCGGTGGGTCCGGCGGCTTGATCGGATCGATTTTGGCAAAGATCGTCGGCGATCACCATGCGCACCATCTTCAGGAAGAGCTCGATCATGGTGGCCTATTGCTTTGGGTTCGAACCTGGGACGATCGTGATGAAAAACGCGCCGTCGACATTCTCAAGAAGCATTCGGGACGGGACGTCCATGTGCATGCTCTGCCAGCTGCGGCCTAGCGCGGGAGAGCCGGCTTCGTTGCTTCCAGGGCGATGAAAGCCGCACCAATGGTTGTGACGCGCCCGACAATACGGTCCCAGGGAGAGAACAGGCGAGCCGCAAGACCCAGACGAGGGTAATAGACCGCGCCGCGGACACACGTTGGTTCGAGACCGGCGCGCCGGGCCAGTGCCCGCAACTCGCGCGCGGTGCGAAACCGTCCCTTTTGCCAAAGCGCTGAGCCGAACCAGGCGCGGACACGACGCGCGGCCGCCCACGGGCTCCATTTTCCAAGCTCTCCGATCACGAGCCGCCCGCCTGGACGAAGGACACGGGCTATTTCCTCGAAAATCGGGGCCGGATCTTCAACGAAGCAAAGGATCGTCACAGCCGCCACTATGTCGAACTGTTCAGCGGGAAAAGGAAGCTGCTGCGCCGTGGCAATGCGGAAGTCGACCTGAACCTCGTCCCGAGCAGCTCTTTGCCTGCCGGCCTCGATCATTGCTTCGGAAATATCTATGCCGCTTACGATCGCTCCGTGTTTCGACAGGTCGACGGCGAGGTCGCCATCACCGCATCCAACATCCAGAACGATCTTGCCACTTACGTCACCGATAAGCTCAAGGATAAGGCGCCGCTCAACACGTTCCGTGATCGCGCCGGCCCGCGAGGTACGCCATCGAACATAGGCCTCGGGATCCAGGCCCGGGAGTTCGCAAACTCTGTCAGATTCCGCCATCGGCGCTTGTTGCTTCATTTGATACGTGCATAGAGTCTACAACATCTTGAAAGCGGTAAGACATCGTACGTGTTGCTCCGTCAAATGCAGCATACGCGCAGAACAGCGTCGACGGATACGAGACGGGTCGCCGCTGTGCAGGAGGAATAAGGGGGAAGAATATGCGGACCATCCGCCGCGCTGTTTCGGTGAACGCACTCGCAACCGGAGTTTTACACCGGCAAACGCGAACGCGTTCCTTATGCGGGCGGCTGGCTCGCCGCCTCTTCCTCGCAATCGGTTGCGCGGCGATCGCTCTGATTGTCCTCGCCCCGACCGGTGCGCTTCACGCCGAGCAAGCGAAGAGTTTGACTTTGCCGCCTCCGCTTCCATTGCAGCCGACCGTGACGGCCGAGCGCCTTGGGAATGGGCCGGTCATCTACCAGGGCATGCCGGGCCTCAAAGGCGAGTTGGGCGACAATATCGACGGACCCTCGGTGATAAGGGCTCCGTCGTGGCTGAAGAAGCCCTTGGGCAAGTATTACATGTATTTCGCGCATCACCGCGGCAAATACATCCGCCTCGCCTATGCGGACCGGCCGGAAGGGCCCTGGCACATCTATGAGCCCGGGACGCTGCGCCTCAGCCAGATGACGCATTGCCACAACCACGTCGCCTCACCTGATGCGCTTGTCGACGACGCGAACAAGCGCGTGACCCTCTATTTCCATTGTCCGATCGAGTCGGTCGATGTGAAAAGAGACCGGCCATATGCGCAGGTCACCTTCGTCGCGACCTCGCCGGACGGGCTTCATTTCAAGCCGGTTCAGGAAGGTTTCGCGGCGCCCTATCTGCGCGCGTTCCGGTTCCGAGGCTACACATACGCCCTCGGGATGTCCGACAAGAAGAGCGCCTATCCGGTCTGGCTGCGAAGCGCTCAGTTTTACCGCTCGAAAACGGGCATGCCGCCCTTCGAGCCGGGGCCGCGCATCATCGACGAAATGCGTCACGGCGCCGTGCTCTTGCGAGGCCATACGCTGCACATCTTCTACACGATCGTCGGCGACGACCCGGAGCGCATCTATCACTGCGACGTCGACCTGCGGCCCGACTGGATGGAGTGGACCGCGACGGCTCCGACTGAAGTTCTGCGCCCCGAGACGAAATATGAAGGCGCCGACCTGCCGCTCACACAATCAAGAGGCGGCATGTCGGCTGGCCGGGAACGGGCGCTGCGTGATCCCGCTGTTCTTGACGACAATGGCACGGTTTATCTCTACTACACCGTGGCCGGAGAAAAGGGGATCGCGGTCGCGCGCATTCGGTTCCGGGACCCCGAAAATTCTAAGACAAAGCCGTAACGTCACTGTATTTACTCGGCTCTCTAACGATGCTCGGCGGATAACGCCCACTGGGGGTAGAATGAAGACCAGTCGAAGACAGGTGATCGGCGTGGGCCTGAGCCTCCCTTTTGCCGCCACGCTTGCCGGACGCGGCCAAGCGGTTGCGAAAGAGACGGCGTCCGACGAGCACGCCGCCGCCCAGGGTGCGCGGATCGGTGACGATCTTGCGAAATACGCCTCTTTCGGAATCATGCGATCCGGAAAGGCGGGCGATCTAGGCGCTGCCAAATGGATCTCGGGCCGTTTGAGTGCGGCCGGCTTCGCCGTCGATCGGCTCCCCGTACCGGTGCCGTACTTTGATGCCACTAAATCCGCCGTAACGGTTGGCGATCAGGCGATCGAGGTTGCCCCGCAACCGGTCGTCGTATCGACGGGCCCGAACGGCATTCGCTCGCACGCCGTGCTCGTTCGCGACAAATATGATGCACGCCACGCCAAGGACAGGATCGCCTTTGTCGTTCTGCCCTTCGGGCGGCACGCCGCGATCTTCAGTCCTGCTATTCTGTCGCTTCTGAATGCCGCCGTGGACGCAGGCGCCAAAGCGGTCGTGATGGTTACGACGGGGCCGACCGGCCTTGTCACCGCTCTCAACACACGACTGAAGCCGATGGCGCCGGTGCCGATCGCCCTGATGGCGCCGCGGGATCTGCCCGTGATTGCCCGTGCGATCGCCGACGAGCGGCGGGTGACGTTGACCGTCGCCGGCGCGGCCCAGAAGCTCGAAACCACAAGTCTCGTCGCTACACGAAAGGCGGGCAAGCATTGGCTGGCTTTTTCGACGCCGCGCTCGGGCTGGTATACCTGCGTCGGCGAGCGTGGGCCCGGCACGGCCATATTCCTCGAGATGTGCGCCTGGGCGGCAAAGCGTTTTCCGAAACTGTCGCTCTTTGCAATCAATAGCGGCGGGCACGAACTCGATTTCGTCGGCATGCACGCGGCCCTCAAGAAAGGCCCGCCACCCACCGACACACTGATCTGGACTCACCTTGGCGCGGGCCTTGCGACGCGCGATCTTCTCGAGATCGGCGCGCGCAAGATCACCATGCTGCCGACGGCCGATCCGGAGCGCGTGATGATGGCTTCCAAGCCGCTAATGGCAAACGTAACCAAGGCCTTCAACGGCATAAGCGGCTATGAGCGTCCGATCCCGGCGATCTCGGGTGCCGGCGATCTGTCTACCATCATCGGTCTCGGTTATGAGAAAGCATTCGCCGGTCTCGGCGTGCACCGATGGTGCCACACGCCCGAGGACTCTCTCGACAAAGTCGATGCCCGTTTGGTCCTGCCTGTTCTGGAAGCCCACAAAGCAGTTGTCGAACAAGTCGTGCGCGAGGCGGGGCTGCTCTAGGCGGCGCGCTGCCGGGCTCATCTATGCTGCCGAGGGGTTGTTGGACCTGGAGTCCCGGTCTGCGCCCTGCTCGCCATCCCGAGTTCTATACTATCAAATCGACTCGCCATGCCGATCAACAGCATATGAGTTCCCGAGAGTCATCCACAACACCCTTCAGTTAATCGCGACTCGGATATGGCCGACGACGGAAATCTGGCTCATACGCTTGGTGTTGACCGAGCTCCCGGATCATCCAAGCAGTCGTGGCGAACCAAGCCTATTTTTCAAATGTATAAGCCGTGGAATTGATCGACGACAAAGCGGATCGTGCAATCATTCATCATCATGGCCGATGACGTGAGATTGGCGCCGCGATCTGGCGTCCGCCGACAGTTTTCGAAAATCTGACCGCAAGACCTTTAAATTCAAAAGGATATCGTTTTGGCAGACGGCAATGAATTTAGTTTCCGCTCACCGACGGTGGTTGATGGCGGACGGATCTGGCAGTTGGTTATCGACGCCGGCACGCTCGATCGTAATTCGAGTTATGCATATGTGCTCTTGTGCCGGGATTTCGCCGAAACTTGCATTATTGCCGAACATTTTGGCGATCTCGCAGGATTTGTCACCGGCTATCGTCCCCCGAGCCGGCCCGATACTCTTTTTGTATGGCAGGTCGGCGTCGCGCCCAGCGCCCGAGGGAAAGGTCTCGCGAGCGCGCTGTTGACCAAATTGTTGGGTTCTGGCGGCTGCCAAGGTGTGCGTTTTTTGGAAACAACGGTCTCTCCCTCCAACGAAGCGTCGCTAGCTCTGTTTAAATCTCTAGCTCGTCGGCTGGACGCCAATCTGGAGGAATCGGCGGGTTTCGGAGCGGAATTGTTTCCCGAAAGCGGCCATGAGGCCGAGCCTCTTCTTCGTATCGGCCCGTTCGATATTTCGAAAAGACGCAGTAACGGCTGAAGCCAGAAGCGTTCCCGGAGTCTGCTCCCGGATAGAAAGGTAGAGCCATGAGAATCTTTGAGGAAATGGAATCCGAAGTGCGGGGATATGTCCGTTCTTTTCCCGCCATATTCGATACGGCCGAAGGCGCACTGCTTTATGACGAGCACGGCAACCGCTATATCGATTTCTTCGCAGGCGCCGGTACGCTCAACTACGGCCATAATGAACCTCGCATCACCGAAGCGCTGATCGACTATTTGCGCCGCCACGGCATCGTTCATGGCCTGGACAAAGCTACGGTCGCAAAGCGCGCTTTCCTGCAGAAGCTGCGGGATACGATCCTGGCACCCCGCAATCTCAGCTACAAAGTGCAGTTTACCGGGCCCACCGGAACGAACGCCGTCGAAACCGCATTGAAACTCGCCCGAATGGTGAAGCGGCGGTCGAACATCGTCAGCTTCACCAATGGCTATCACGGGCTGACGATGGGCGCTCTGGCCGTTACCGGCAACTACTTCTATCGCGACGAATCATACGGCGCGCGCAATAACGCGGCTTTCATGCCATATGACGGCTATCTCGGCCCGGACGTGAACACGATCGACTATGTCCGCCGATTCCTGGAGGACGGCAGTAGCGGCGTCGACCTGCCGGCGGCGGTGATCCTCGAGACCGTTCAAGGCGAAGGCGGAATCAATGTCGCGAGCGTGAATTGGTTGCAGCAACTGGAGGCTCTGTGCCGGGAACTCGACATCCTGCTTATTATCGACGATATCCAGGTTGGCAATGGACGCACCGGCACCTTCTTCAGCTTCGAGCGGGCAGGCATCCACCCCGACATGGTCGCCATTTCCAAGTCGATTGGCGGCGGCCTGCCGCTTGCCATGCTGCTTATTCGGCCGGAACTCGACCAATGGCGGCCAGGCGAACACACGGGAACGTTTCGCGGCAATAATCTGGGTTTCGTCGCTGCGACCGAGGCATTCACCTATTGGGAAAACGACGACCTCGCCAAGGCCGTTCTCTACAAGGGGAAAACCATCGAAGACGAGCTAACCCGCATCGCGGAAAAATATTCCGACCTCCAAGGACGGGTTCGCGGCATCGGAATGGTTTGGGGGCTGGACCTGGCTCAGCCCGGAGTTGCAGGCGAGGCGTCTCAGGAGGCCTTCAAACGTGGTCTGCTCGTCGAGACAGCCGGAGCAAATGATCAAGTGCTGAAGTTTTTACCGCCTTTGACTATCGAAGAGGACTTGCTCCGCGAAGGCCTCGACATCGTCGATCAATCCTTGGGCGCATTGATGGAAAAGCGTCACAAAACCAAGGTCGGAACACAGGATTAAGGCGGCGCCGGGGCGCTCTCGATTATCGAGGCTATCCTCTCGCAAAAGAATCCGACAACAATCATTCAGGCGTTATCCCGAACGGCCGTCCTCTCAACGCAAATCGTCGTCGCCCTCCTTAGGCATCCGGTTCCGGGCCGGCCCCCTTGTGTCCCGCATCGGCACGCCTTTGCGGCGAGGGCGAGCTTATTGTGCGCCATGCCTGCTTGCGACAGAAATATATAGCAAGCTAGGGAATTTTTCGGTGACGAAGTTCGCATTCCGAGCCGCGAAGAAGTGACCTTTTACAATGTACGGAACGGTATCGCTCGATCGGCTTGCAATCGCGTCGTTCGTGTAATTAAATAGTGTTCTATCGAATTCAATAGAATATTCGATAGAACACCACGTAAGACGCAATCTGTGGGGGGCGTCATTTAGCGTAGATCCAGAAATTTAGCGCGGCTTTGTCCTGCCGGTTCCTCGCATATGGGGGGCCGTGTCCGCCGTATACAAGTTGATCAAGTTTTGTCTCCCCATCGCGTAACGGTCCGGACGGGCGCGCTAAAGAAGACGATCAGGAGGAGAGGACTTCATGCGCATAGCACAATCGTGTCGAAACGGCTTTTGGGCACTGGCCCTCGGAGGGGTGATTGCCGCGATTCCAATCTGTCTCAGTCCCGCGTTCGCCGCCAACTCCGGAGGCCGGATCGCGGAGGTCGTGGTCACCGCGCAGTTCCGTAAGACGGAACTGCAGAAGACGCCTTTGGCGATCACCGCGATCACAGGCGAAGCTCTCAGGGTTCGTGGCGAAACCAGCGTCACCGACCTTGCCGCCACCGTTCCTAATGCGGTGATCCAGCCGCTTGGCGCCGGTTGGGGATCGACCGAAGCCGCCTTCATCCGCGGCATCGGTCTTGGCGACAATATTCTGTCCTTCGAACCGGGCGTCCCGATCTATATCGACGGCGTCTATAACGGCCGCCCGCAGGGTTCGATCTTCGACCTGCTCGATTTACAGCGCGTCGAAGTTTTGCGCGGACCGCAAGGCACGCTGTTCGGGAAGAACGCCGTCGGCGGTGCGGTGAACCTGATCTCGAAGAAGCCGGATGGCAGCAACACCGGCTATATCGAGGCATCTACCGGCAGCTACAAGCGCGCCAATATCCGTGGCGCATGGGACACGTCCATCGTCCCGGACAAACTGTTCGCAAGGCTTGCAGTGTCCACGAAGAATGCCGGCGGCTACTTCAAGGTTCTGGATTATGGCTGTGTGAATGGTGCGGCCGCGGCCGGGAATCTGGGTACAGCGGTCGGTCAGACTGCGCGCAATTGCGTCGCCGATACGCTGGGAAATGAGGGCGTTACCTCGGGCCGCCTCGCCTTCCGTTATCTGGCCAGCAGCACTGTCGAATTCAATCTTGTCGGCGATTTCACGCGGCAGCGCCAGAAAGGACCGGCCGACAAATATACGGTCATTGCGAACAGTTCGGACCCGACCTCCGGGGGCGCTTTCCTCAATTACCTCTGGAGTCAAAACGTTTCCATTCCGAACTACGGCATCCCTTACGACTCGCGCTTCGTCACAAACAGCCCGTACACCAATTACAGCCGCTACACCGATCCGGTCAGCCATCGCAATGTCCCGAACGTCAACGATCTCGATCACTGGGGGCTGTCGGGCACGATCGATTGGGACGCAACCGATAATCTGCATCTCAAATCGATCACGGCCTACCGCCACTGGTGGAACAAGTTCGGTCGAGATTCCGATGGTTCGCCGCTTCCGGCCAACGCGACCTATGACGATTCTCGGCATAGCCAGTTCACCCAGGAAGTGCGGGCGACGGGCACGGTCTCGCGTCTGGATTACGCGGCCGGCGTGTTCTACTACCACGCCAAGGATTCAAACCAGGGCTTCGATTTCCTGCTTCCGGGCATCATCTACAACCAGGACAGCTACGATCGTCAGACCACCAAGGATTGGGCGGTTTATATCCATGGCGACTATCACTTGACCGACAGGTTGGATCTGACGGCCGGCGTGCGTTACACGGACGACAAGAAGAACGCCACCGTACTTCGCGTAAACCTGGACGGGACGCAACCCGTTCCGAACGTGCCGGTCAATGTGAAGGCCACGCGCTGGAACCCGATGGCCGAACTGTCCTATCAATGGACGCCTCAAGTCATGACCTATGTGCTGTACTCCACGGGCTTTCGCGGCGGCGGCTTCAGCCCGCGTCCGAGCAACGCCCTACAGGTCACGTCGTTCGGTCCAGAGGATGTCAAGAACTACGAAGTCGGCATCAAGAGCGAGTGGTTCAACCAGCGTCTGCGGCTGAACGCCGACTATTTCTATATGCAGGACAACAACCAGCAGAACTATAAGAACGATCAGGCGCCGGCCGGCGTGCCGTGGTTCCACGCGGTCAATGGCGGCAACTCTATCAATCAGGGCGTCGAAGTCGAGCTCCAAGCCGAGCCGATCGATGGCCTGCAAGTCAACGCGTCGCTGGGTTACCTGAACTATAAGCTGAAGGACAACGCTGCGCGGCGCACGGTTCTGCTCTGCACGACGTTCGCCAATGGCAGTACTTGCTACCCGCCACGTGCGCCGAAATGGAGTTATTCGCTCGGCATCCAGTACGCCGAGGATCTGGGCAATCTCGGTACCCTGACGCCGCGTCTCGACATTCAGGGCTATTCGCGGATGTATTTCGCGACTTACAACGACACCTGTCCGGTGGCCCAGCCGGCGGGCGGTGCGTGCCCGCAAGCGACGATTCCGGCGCCCTATCCGACCGGTGGCATCGGCTACCAGTCGGGCTATACGCTGCTCAACGCCCGTTTGACATGGAACTCGCCGAGCAAAGACTGGGAGGTCTCACTTTCGGGCAAGAATCTGACGAACAAGGTCTACTTCTACGGCAAGCTTAGCCTCGTCGCTCTGTTGGGACGTGAACAGGGCAATGTGGCGCCGCCGCGGGAATGGATGCTGACTGTACGACGGAACTTCTAGCCCCGAGAAAGCTCGCCCGGCTGCACAGGATGAATTCCCCTTTCTGTGCAGCCGGATTCTTTTTGACCGGGAGCCGGGGCCGCTGGCATGGTCTCAATAGCCTGCTGATTTTTTACAATGAGCGGGGGCGCTTGTTCCGAGAAGCCTTCTTGCCACTCGTTTCCTGGAGTCGATACTGATCCCGTGACCACTTCCAAGACACCGCGCCGTTCGGCTGCCGCTCGGCCCACGGACAAAAAAGCCTTCAAACCCACAAAGAAGGTCGCAAAAGCAACGAAGTCGCGCAAGGCGGTCAAACCAACGTCCAAGGCCGAGTCTCGGGCGCCGTCGCCGGAGGAGTTGCAGGAGAGCCTGGACGAGGCCGAGCGCCGCCTTGCTACCTATCACAGGTATTTCGCCGAAGGTGAAAAGGACGACATCTATTTCCGCCTCACGCGCGATATCGTGCTGGTGACACGCCGCTGGCGCAAATTCGCCAATAGCCGCATTTCAACGCTGGGTCAGACCATGGCCCGATGGGAAACGCTGTATCTCGTCGCGTTCTCCGGTGAAGATCTCAGCCAGGGCGGCCTCGCGCAGCTGGTCGGCATTGAAGGTCCGACCATGGTGCGCATGCTCGAACTCGTTGGCCCGCGACGGTTTGATCGAGCGCAGCCAGCGCGAATCGGATCGTCGTGTCACCGTCAACCGCATCACGCCGAAGGGCATGAAAGTCGTCGGCGAGATCATGAAGCTGACCAACGGACTGCGCGCCGAGGTACTGGCCGGAATCGATCCACAGGATCTAATTGTGTGCGTCAACGTATTGTCGCGCCTGCTCCATCGCCTCGACGAACTCGACTAGAAGGCATGCCCAGCTGCGCCAAAACGGCTCGGTTGGCTCAGAGTCAGTCTTTAGCCTTTGCCAGATATCGCGCGAGCCTGTCGAGTTCACTATCTGTGATGACCGTGGGCTTGAAGGGCGGCATGGCGTTGAGGCCGTGACGGACGATGGTTTCGATGTAATCCGCATGCAGATCGGTGCGCTTTTCCAATAGAGCGAATTCCTTGCCGCGAGTATCGCCCAACTGCCGTGTCCCGGGATGATCGTTGCCCGGTCCGTGACAATGGGAACAATGCTTAGCGAAGATCTCGGCTCCGGTAACGAAGGGGCGCAGCGCGGCGTCGCCCGCAACGGCGCCATTCGCCACCAGAGCGCCCACGACCGTGGCGGCAGCCGCGATAGCCCGGCTTTTCGTCGTCATCGTTTCGGCCTCCGGTTCTTCGGCCAGATCCCCGATTTGCCGGGTGCGAGGATGCCGTTGGGATCGAGCGCGTCCTTGATCGTCTCGTGCATCTTCCAGAGCGCGTTGTCGTTCCAGCCATAGGTCGCCGCGATCCGGTCCATGTAGCGGATATGGGTCCGGTATTCGCCGTAGCCTTCGGAAGCGGCTTCATCGACGAGGATATTGAAGAGTTCGTCGAGCTTCTTGCGCTCGTCCGGATCGTAATGATTGTAGACGACAACCGTGACATGATGCATCTCGCGCCAGCCGATGGCGAAGAGGCCCATATAGTCGAAGCCGTATTCGCGCACGCGGCCGGACACCATGCGAAATTGCTTGATGGCGTCCTTGCCCGTGATCGGCGAAACCGGCGAGAAGCCGACATGCCCGCCGCCGCCATTCCAGTTCAGAAAGTTGAACTCCGTCAGCTTCGGAATGCCCTTCATGGTCTGCGCGCGATGGATCAGAATGTCGCTCGGGTTGGCCTTGTTCTTGCGATCCTCGGGGAAATAGAACTTCACGCCGGGAATGTCGGCGAAGGAATCCCGGATTGCAGTCCAGAGCGTATCCATGACGGGCGGAGGGCCGTAAAGCGCGCCGCAAAAGTTCCACATACCTAGCTGCAGGTCGTCCTTGATCTTCTTTGCAACGCTCGGCGGGATGGGACCGTCGCCGGAATAATATTTGCTCTTCGTCTCCGCGATCGCGGCATCCAGAACAAGGCTTCGCACGGTGGCGCCGTTTTGAATGACACTGCTGACTTTCAAGGGCCGCAGCCTCTCAGCGACCTGTTCGATGTCGTCTTCATTCTCGAAGGTGATCAGATAGGGACGATAGCCGCCCGGATCCGGCATCAGCCAGACGCCCATCTTGGTCACGACACCGAAATTGGATTGCGAGAACATGCCATCCACATACGGCCCATAACCATATTTAAAGAGCTGCCAGGTGTTGCTTCCGGGCACGCCCCCCATGCCGGTGCGAACGAGTTCGCCATTGGCCAGCACGACTTCCATACCGCATTGCATACCGAAATGGTCGCCATAGGGCGTGTAGCCGACGCCGTGATCGAGCGCGTTCCCCATGACACTGCCCCAGCCGGGATCAGGCACGTCGAGCCAGAGCTTCAGGCCCTTTTTCTGAATGTAGTCGTAAAGGTCGAAATAGCTGACGCCGGGCTCGACGAGGGCATAGCCGAAGTCCTCGTTCACCTCGAGAATGCGGTTCATCCGGTTCATGTCGAGCACCACCGTGCCGGACATGACTGGCGCCGCGCCGCCATAGGCAAAGTTGTTGCCGCGCGAGACGGGCCAGAGCGGAACGCCGAATTCGTTCGCGGCGCGCACGATCTCCTGAACCTCCTCGACCGAGGCGGGCCCGACGGCGGCATAAGGCTTATACCGGGTTTCGTCGTTCGAAATCGTGTAGGGGTCGTCGTAAGGCGTTAGCTGATCGCCCGTGAACACCCATTCCTTGCCGACGATTCGCCGAAACCTCTCCAGCGCGCCGTTCATTGCTTCGGCGGTGACGCCTTCGGGAAGCGGTGCGGCCATGATCAGGTTACTCCCGTCGTCCTGGAGATGGTCGTCCGGATAGACCAGGCATAGAGGTCTTTGCCGACGCGCCGGGTCTGCGTCTCGACGCGCGCCTCGGATCGCAACAGCGTCTTGAG
This sequence comes from uncultured Alphaproteobacteria bacterium, assembly GCA_963821875.1. GTDB lineage: Bacteria > Pseudomonadota > Alphaproteobacteria > CAVTAV01 > CAVTAV01 > CAVTAV01. Next base: position 1,358,055 of record CAWGFE010000002.1, on the reverse strand, counting down.
GCAGAAATGGAAGGATTCCGTCGTGACGCCGCGCAAGGAGAGAGGGCGCTGCCGGGACAGTTCCTTCAGTCCTCCGGTCCATAGTGCGGTAACGTCGCTCTGGACCGGCGTCAGCGTTGCCCTTGGCAATAGCCGCGACGAGATCGCGCGCGCATCGGTGAACCGCTCGTCATAAAAGAACCGGTCCGGAAGTGCGGCGCTTTCGCCGAGCACATGCGCGACCGCTGACCGTGACGTCCGGGCCGTCAGCGCGGCGAACAAAGAAAGCTTGAGAAACAGGCGGCGCTTCATCGCTGAAGCGGCGCGCCGAAAACCAGCCTGATGCTGCGTTCCATCTTTTCAGCCTCTCCCCAACATCATTCTAAGGGGGAGATTCAACCCACCGCAAGCACCGCAACGCGCAATTACGCCATTTTGATCTCGGCGATGGGCAGGCCCTTGTCACGCCCTCAGGCCAAGGGCTGCGGTTTTCGCGGATTTAGCCGAAATCGATCTCGTCGTCGCCGATCCACAGACCGTGCAGGCCGCTGGTGCGGAACGGCAGGATCACCCGCGCGACGTCGCCGTCGTCAAGATGCTGGCCGTCGGCAATGACGAGCTCCGAGCGCATCTCGACGACCCAAGACCCGCAGGCGCATGCGCCGGGAGTCCAATCTTCAAGCCAACGTTGCCTCGATGGTTGACACTTCAAAATGCTGTCTACTTAGAGCGTCGAGTGTTCTAAAGTGGTCGCGGGATTGAAAGGGGGCCAAGATGAATCGACTGACACTCGTCGGCTTGGCGGTCGTCGCGAGCTTCGCGGCGGTCCCCGCGCTCGCCGCCGATCTGAGCGGCAAGTGGACGGCCGACGGCAAATACGTCTTCACCTTCGACCGGGCGGGGGACAAGTTCACGGGCGCCGTCACCGGGGATGACGGCAAGGCCTACAGGATCGTCGACGGCGCGATCGACGGCGACGCGATCTCGTTTTTCGTGCTTCATGAGTCCGATTGGGACGCGGAGGTGAAGGAGAACGGCGGCAAGGCGTTCCGCAACACCGCCAAGGGCACGGTCTCGGGTGACGAGATGAGCCTTTCCGGCTCCCGCGAGGGCACCGACATCCATGCCTACAGCGTCACGCTTCATCGGATGAAGAACCAGTAGGCACGGTCACAGTCCGAAACGGAGGGGAAGAATGAGAAGATATTGGTTGGCAGGGTTTCTGGCGATCGGACTCGCGGCAACGGCGGGGTCGGCCCATGCGAAGGTCAATTGCGACCGTAGTTGCCTCAACGGCAAGCTAGATCAGTTCCTGAAAGCAGTCGTCGCCAAGGATCCGTCCAAGGCCAATCTCTGGGTCGGCTTCCGGGAGACCATCAATGCCGACCTCACCGCGCCGGGTGACGGGATCTGGAAGACGAATACCGGCCTCGGCTCGCTCGACCGGCGCTATTTCGATCCGGAAACCGCTCAGGCGGAGTTCTACGGCACGATCAAGGAAGGCGACTCAACCGCGATCGTCTCGCTGCGGATGAAGCTGCACGGCGAGCAGATCGGCGAGGCCGAATGGCATATCGCACGCGCGACCGATCCCGGCATCATGGGGGACACGAAGCAAACCGTGTTCGATCTGGACAATCTTCTTAAGAACCCGCCGCCGCAACGCGTAGTGCCCAAGGGCGAGCGCCATAACCGCGATGATCTGGTCGCTGCGGTCAACAGCTATTTCGACGGGATCGTCGCCGGTACGGGCCGCCATGTTCAGGCCAATCCCGGCTGCTACCGGCTCGAAAACGGCCTCGGCGGACCATCCTGGAACACCCGCCCTGCCCGGCCGGCGGATGCCGATTTCCAGAAGACGACCGACTGCCGCTCCGGCTATGGCGGCCTCGGCATCGTGAATGTCGCTGCGCGGCGTTATCTGATGGTCGACGAGGAAGCACAGGTGGTGGTGGCGTCGGCGGTGTTCATCCGCGCGCCGCTTAATCCGAAACGGCGCAACTGCTTCATGGAGATCTTCTTCCTGGACGGCGGCAAGATCAGCAAGGTCTATGCGGCCATGGTCTATGCCGATCCGGAACGGCCGATGCCGAATTGGGCGCCCTATGAGGGCAACTTCCCGATCAGCCAGAATCTGGTCTTGCACAAGTAGGTTGAAAGCAATGTCCGGCGGGGTCGAAGCGCTCCGCCGGCGTTAGTGTGAGCGATCCGCGCCCATCGCATAACGGCAATTCGGGTGAGTGAAGGCGACGGCAGGATGAAAGTCTTCTTCGATGTTGACGGGGTGCTCATCGAGGGGTGGCACGCAAACGACGCATTACGCAAACGGTGGGATGCAACACTCGAAGCTGACATGGGCATCGACTCGGGAGCGTTTCGAAAGTTGCTGTTCGACACGCAGAAGGACCAGCTTACGTCACTCATGTCAGAGTGCTCTACAGGTCGCCGTGATCTGAAAGACGCTTTGGCCGATGTTCTTCCAAAGGCGGGCTATCAAGGCACGACGTCCGACTTCATTCGCTATTGGTTTGAAAAAGATTCGAACCTGAACGCAGATGTCTTCGGGCTCGTCCAGGATATCAAGAAGGGATGTTGTGCGGAGATGTACCTTGCAACGGCGCAAGAACATCATCGCGCACGCTACCTATGGAACGAACTCGGTCTCTCAAAGCACTTTGACGGCATGTTCTATAGCGCGAACATTGGTTATCCGAAGCAAGATGTCCGGTTCTTTGAGGCGATCAACAACTCGCTCGGAATTGATCCGGGCGAGCAACCGCCATTCTTCGATGATCGCCCGGATATCGTGGAAATCGCGAACGGCGCAGGATGGGACGGAGTCGTGTTCTCGTCGATCGCGGACATCCAGACTCACCCGCAGCTGCGACACCTGTGGCAGTAGTGAGTGAAACTGCCCGTCGCGGCGGCGCTCCGCCGGTAGCCTAGCCGAAATCGATCTCGTCGTCGCCGATCCAGAGGCCGTGCAGGCCACTGGTGCGGAACGGCAGAATCACGCGGGCAACGTCGCCGTCCTCCAGATGCTGGCTGTCGGCGATGACGAGTTCCGAGCGCATCTCGGCGAGATTGGACGCAAGGCCGATCAGATAACCATCACCCTCGTCGCCTGAGCCATGCATCACCGCATTACGGCTGGCCTTGCCGCGCGGCACGAAGCTCGGCTCGGCGAGGCTGTGGGTCGGGCCGGCGAAATAGGTGCTCACCGAGTTGTTCTCGAGATTGTAGCGGGAATAGACGTTCGACACCCGGCCGCGCAGATTGCCGACCTTCGCTTCGTCGAACGGCTTGGTCGGGTCGTTATGCGTCAGATAGGCGTAGCGGTTCGGCAACGTCATATACCGGGTATCGACACGCCCGATATCGCCTACGGGTGTATTCCAGACGACTTCTTCCTTGTATTCGTCGCTCTTGGAATTGAGATCGAAGGTGTATTTCCGCAAGAGCGCCGGGCTCGGCTTCAACGGGGAGCCGTCGAGCGCCTTGAAATAGGGAATGAACGGCGCGAACGGCCCGTCGACATAGGCCGCATAAAGCGTGACGACATTGCCTTCGGTCTTGGCGTTGACGATGTGAACCATCGCCCGGGTCTTGCCCTTGAACCAGCGCATATCCTTGGCATCGCCGTCGCGCGGCAGGATGCCGATCAGGCTCGGCCGGCTGCCGTCCCAGGCCCAGTGGCAGTTACCGGTCTTCAACCAGTCCAGACTGGTCACATACGGCCCGCAGGGAAAGATGAAATGCTTCTCCGTGGCCGCCATATCATGGATCATGCGGACCTCGGGCATCTTCACCCGCCAGCGCCGCGTGATCTTTGCCGTCTTGTCCATGGTGTAGACATAGAGATCGGGCGAACACAGGCCCGCCGCCTCGTAGCCATAGGCGAGCAACTCGCCGGTCAGGGGATCGATCTTGTTGTGGGCGGAAAAGGTCTCGCTGTCGTATTGCCCGCCGAAATCATAGAAACCCGGCTTGGTGTCGAGCGTCCTTGGATCGATCTCGAAGGGCGGCGCATCTTCCTTGATCGCGAACAGCTTGCCGGCGTGCGCCAGCGTATGCGTGTTGCCCAGGGTGCGGAGATTGGGCTGCTTGAGCGTCATCTCGCGGATGCTCGGATCGTCGGTATAGGGGTTGCGGTATTTCCCGTAGAGTTGGCGATGGGCCTCACGGTTGTTTTCCCAGCGCGGCGTTTTCACCCAGCGCGACTGAAAATCCACCACGCCGTTCTTGAACCGGAATTTGAAGATATGGCCGTCGGCGTCGACGATGCCGTCATCGGCATACATCTGCGGGAAATACCATTCCGGCCCGACCATGACATAGGATCCAGCGATATCCTTCGGCACCGTGCCGATCGTCTCGCAGTCATAGACATTCGCCTCGAACCGCATCGGCTGAGCGAAACCTGTTGCACCTTTGGGATAGTCAACCATCTCGCCCTCCCGCAATCTTGCCAATCGGCCGCGCCATTCCGGTCGCAGGCCGTCTCGCACTCACGCTCGTCAGCTCAGAGATACATAAAGTGACGATGAAACTCTTCATCGCTCATGGCCGCTAACCCTGCAGCTGGCCGGCGGTCGGCGGGCGGCTCATAGGGATGCGCATTTCCACCGAAGTCGTACACCGGCCATCCGGTGAAATAGGAATCGAAGGTCATGACGGGAGCCTCCGACGGCGTCACCGGCGCCGTGGACACCGCAAATGCCTCAGCCCCGGAGAACACCGGCATCGCAGCCATGGCCATGCCACTTGCCACCGTGATCGAGGTCTCCATGAAGGCGCGCCGCGTCATATGCGCTTCCCTCATGCCAGCCGGAATCTTGACCGCAGCCTCACTCATCGCCCTGGTCCCCGTCCCGCATTTCGCCGTCAGCGACGGCCACGAAACTAACTTTCGAGCGATCCCGGACTAAATGTCAATAAGGCCCGGACGTTCATTGGCCCGATTGCGAAGTGTCGCGCCCTGCAATTGCCCAGGGAATGTTCGAACTCAATTCTTCCCCGCCGCCATTGTTCTAATATCGTAGCTGAATCCCGCTCGGGCCAACGAGCGGCGACGATTGTACGGGTAAACTCCGTGGTCGGGAGGAGACGGAGCATTGGTCGACATCCTGGGATCGCTCGAGAAGATCCACCTTCAGAATCTGAAATATTTCAGCCATCCGTTACGGCGGCTGATCAAAGGGCGACTGTGGCTTCAAATCGTTGTGGCCATGATTCTCGGACTGGGCGCCGGTATCGCGTTGAGTCCGGACACCGGCTGGGTGGACTCAAGCACCGCCCAGGCCGTCGGCGGATGGCTCGCTCTGCCCGGACAATTGTTTCTGGCGATCATTCAGATGATCGTCGTGCCGCTCATCCTCGCCTCGATCATCAGAGGAATTGCCGCCGCGACCGACATTCAACAGCTCAAAAGCACCGGCCTGTGGGTGACGACCTATTTCCTCGCGACGACGGTGATGGCCGTCGTGATCGGCATATCGCTCGGCCTCGTGCTCCGCCCCGGCTCGTATGTCGACGCGTCGGCTCTGCGGCAGGCACCGCCTCAGACCAGCGCTGTGCAGTCCATCGAAAACAGTGCCGAACAGGCGGCGGCTCATCAGGAGCCCGTGACGATCGACAATTTTCCCGAACATCTCGTCGAAATCCTGCCGACCAACCCCATCAGCGCGATTGCGCAGGGCGAGATGCTTCAAATCGTCATCTTCGCGGCGATTCTCGGAATCGGCCTTTTGAGTCTGTCCCCGGAATCGGCCAAACCCCTTCTCGAATTGCTGGGCTCCATCCAAAGCGTTTGCATGGCGGTTGTCGGCGCGCTGATGACGATCGCGCCGCTGGCGGTCTTCGGGCTTCTCACGCAAGCCATGATCAAGACCGGCCCGCAGGTTTTGAGGGGCCTGGGCAGCTATACCGCTTCCGTGATCTTGGGCATGGCCGTCTTGATGATCGTCTATGTGGCCATCGCGGCGGTCCTGGGGAAGACCGGCATTCGGCGTTTCCTCGCCGGAATCCGGGAGCCCATATTGCTCGCTTTCTCGACCGACAGCTCGGCGGCGACGATGCCCATCACCATCAAAAGCGCCGAGGAAAAACTGCATGTGCGGCCATCGCTGTCCCAGTTCATCATCCCGCTTGGCGCAACCGTGAATATGGGCGGGACGGCCCTCTATCAGGGACTGGCGACGATCTTCATGGCACAGATGTTCCACATGGATCTGCCGCTGAGCGCCCTTGTCGCGCTCGTCGCAACAGCGCTCGGCGCGTCGATCGGCACACCGGCCGTGCCGGGCGTCGGCATCGTCGTGCTCGCGACAGTGCTCAACAGCGCGGGCATTCCTCTGGCCGGGCTGGCCCTGATCATCGGCGTCGATCAGATTCTCGAGCGGTTCCGAACCAGCCTCAACGTGACGGGCGATTTGGTTGCCTGCGCGGCGATGGACCGCTTCATGCCGGCCCGAATGAGCAAAACGGAAGAACTCCAGCAGGCCCGAAAAGTCGCCCATGAACAGCGCCGGGAAGACGTGGATGTCGTCGTGCAGGAATGAACGGCGTAATTGCCGGCTTCCCGAGGTCTGCGCAATAAGGCCCGATTGAACGGTTCGAGCTCCGCAAAGACCTCGGCGTTATTTGGATCTTCCGCCTATCGCTGCCACGCAATCAGGGGCAGTTCGACCGGCAGCTGTGCGCTTTCGTGTAGAGGTCGGGCCCGGACGGTGTAGTTCCCGATGGCGGCGCGTCCGTTGGCTTTGCCGTGATATACAAAGCCGTTCTTGGTGCCCGGTATGACATCGCCCTTCATCATCGGGACGACGGTCGGGGCTTGGCCGTCCTTAGCGTCAGCATAGAGTTCGACTTGAATCCAATCGGGGCTAATGTCGCCGAGATAAACGGCGACCGAGACATCCACGTCGTCGTCTGCACCATCGATCTTCAACGGCCCGAAGTGAAGCTGCGACCAATGACGGTACAGGCTGCGTTCCCATGACCGCAGGGCCCGAGCAACTTGCGCCTGATCGGCCCGGCGTTCACGGTGAGCCTGAGCCGTGCGGACATAGAAACTGTCGACATAGTCCTGAACCATGCGCGTGCTGCTGAACTGGGGCGCGAGCGTTGCCATGCTTCGGCGCAGCTTTTCCAGCCAGCGCCGCGGAAGCCCGGCCGAATCGCGGTCATAGAATTCAGGGACGACCTCGTCCTCAAGCAATCTGTACAAGACCTCGGCGTCGTGGTGGTCATATTCCGGACCGTGAATATCGCCGTCACCGATGGCCCAACCGACATCCGGCGAATAGGCTTCAGCCCACCATCCGTCGAGCTCCGACAGATTCAAGCCGCCATTCACCAAGACCTTCATGCCGCTCGTGCCGCACGCCTCCCAAGGACGCCGCGGCGTGTTAACCCAGACATCGACCCCCTGCACCAGCATTTCGGCGACGGCAATATCGTAGTCTTCGAGGAAAACCACGTGGCGGCGCGCTTCCGGCCGCGTGGCGAACTCGACCCATTGCCGGACCATCGCCTTGCCGGTCGCATCGTCGGGATGCGCCTTGCCCGCAACGGCGATTTGGACCGGGCGCTCCGCATCGGTCAGGATACGTAACAAGCGGTCAGGATCGGTGAGAAGTAGCGTCAGCCGCTTGTATTCGGTGAAGCGTCGGGCGAAGCCGAGCGTGAGGGCATTGGGGTCGAAGATTCGGGCCGCCTCGGAGATGTCATGCACCGGGCCGCCACGATGGACGAGTTGCTGGCCCAGCCGTTCGCGTAAGTATCGGATCAGGTTCTGACGCTCCGCGACCCGAAGGTCCCAAAGCTCTTCGTCGCTGACACAGGCCATGCCCTGTTCCAGGCAATCCGGCGTGGACCGCCATCGGTCCTTGCCGCAAAGCTCCGTCCATAGCTTGTCCGATGCCGCCGAATCCCACGACGGCATATGGACCCCGTTGGTAACCGAATCGATCGGTATTTCGGCCAGCGGCCAGCGCGGAAAGAGATCGCGAAAGAGGTATCGGCTCACCTTGCCGTGCAGCCGGCTCACGCCGTTGATCGCGGCGCATCCCCGGATCGCGAGATAGGCCATATTAAAGGGATCCGACGCATCTCCGGGATCAGCCCGGCCTAGAGCGAGGACGGTTTCGAGAATATTCTCTCCGGTGGCCGAGACTTGCCCGTCGAAACCGTCAAGCGCCGCCAGATGATTTCGAACCATGTCCGGTTCGAACACGTCGAAGCCCGATGGCACCGGTGTATGCGAGGTGAAGACATTGCCGGCACGCGTGGCCCAAAGAGCCTCCCAGAAAGAAAGTCCGGTCTCCTTCATGCAGGAGCGCGCGCGTTCTAGCACGACGAAAGCTGCGTGCCCTTCATTCAGATGACAGACGTCGACCTCGAGCCCCTGCACGGCCAGCGCCCGCCAGCCGCCGATTCCGAGCACCATCTCCTGCAGAAGGCGCGATTCATGGCCGCCGCCATAGAGCTTGGCGGTAATACCGCGATCGGTCGGTGCGTTGAAGGGATCATTGCTGTCGAGGAGATAGAGGGTCGTCCGCCCGACGGTCGCGCGCCAGACCCGAAGCTTCACCGCCCGGCCGGGCAGATCGACGGATACTTTCAGCCATGTCCCGTCCTCAGCTTCGACCGGCTGGATCGGCAGGCTGTCCGGTTCGTTATACGGGTAGGTCTCTTCCTGCTCGCCGGCGCCTTTGATGAACTGGCGGAAATAGCCTTCCTGAAACAGCAATCCGACACCGATGACGGGTACGCCGAGATCGCTGGAGGCCTTCAGAAAGTCACCGGCGAGAATGCCGAGGCCCCCTGCGTAGATCGGCAAGGCCTCGCTGAGCCCGAATTCCATGCTGAAATAGGCGACAAGACCAAGACCGGAATCCTTATGCGTCTCCTCGAACCATCCGCCGCTTTTCAGATGTTCGCGGCGTTCGTCCGTCAGGCGCTCCAGCTCGACGCGAAAGTCAGAATCCTCGGCCAGTTCCTCCAGGCGACTATCGGACAAACTTTGCAGAATGACCCAAGGGTTCCGGGTTCGCGCCCAGAGTTCCGGATCCATCAGCTCCCAGACACGGTCCCCGCTGTGGCTCCATGTCCAAAAGAGGTCGAGCGCGAGCATATTCAACTCCGCGATCTCCCGGGGCAAGGGGCGCGGCTGAAAGAGAGGAACGGTCATGCTCTGCCAAACATCGTCATGGACCGCTTGACGCCGTTAGCGGCTAAGGGAGGTGATCTTCCGGAACCGGGGATTACTTGCTGCGCGAGGTCTTCCTGGTCTTGGACGCGGCTTTCTTACCTGGTGCGGCTTTCGCGGTCGCTCGCGTCGTGGACCCGGCGGCGGTGCGTTTCGCAAGCCCGCCGGTGGTGGCAAGCTCGCGTTCGGCGCGAAACCAATGTTCCCGATCCCGGCCATGCGGCCGGCCTTCCTTTTCCCAAATCTGATAGCTACGAAGCTGGACGTCCTGTTTGGTGGGCATCATCGCGGGGGATCCTTTCATGCTCCTGTTTGACTAACCTGCCAGCCAACGCACTCAGTCGGACGAGTAACAGCCGCCCCTGACGATCACTTAGACCGCAAAGCGGATGGCGTCTCGGTCTTCTTGTTCACTTCCAAAGCCCTCGAATTCACGGCTTTCGACGAGATCACGATAGAGATCCAGATATTGGCGTGCGGAGGCGTCCCAACTGAAATCTGCGGCCATCGCGTTCAGCATGAGGCGGCGCCACGACACGTCGTATTGTATCGCTTCGAGGGCGGCGCCCAACGCGCCGATCATGGCGTCGGTCGACGGCTCGTCAAAGACGAAACCGTTGGCCATCTCGACAGCCATCGAAACGCCTGTTGCCGAGACAACCGTATCGGCCAGTCCGCCAGTCCTGCGGACCACCGGGACCGCTCCGTAACGCATGCCGTATAGATGGGTCAGACCGCAGGGCTCGAAGCGGGACGGCGCCAGGAGGATGTCCGCACCGGCCAATAGACGGTGTGCGGACGGCTCATCATAGCCGATTTGAACACCGAGTTGCGGCAAGCGCTCGGCGGCTTGCCGGAAACCATCCTCGAAACCACGATCACCCTGCGCTACGAGAACGAATTGGGCGCCCTGCTTGGCGATCCAGGGGAGCGCTTCGAGCACGCAGTCGGCCATCTTCTGATCGGCCAGGCGGCTCATGAAGGCGACGACCGGCCTTTCGGGATCGACATCAAGGCCGAATGATGCCTGCAGATCGGCCTTGCAAGCGGGCTTGCCGCTCAACCTGTCCGCATTAAAAGGCTGCGCGATGAAAGAGTCCTTCGAAGGATCCCAGATCTCGTAATCGACGCCGTTGAGAATTCCGGTGAGCAACGGAGCACGATAGCTCAGAAGCCCGTCGAGCCCATGCCCGTAATCCGGCGTTACGATTTCTTTCGCATAGGTGGGACTGACCGTCGTAATCCGGTCGCTAGTCCCGATGCCGCTCTTCAGAAAAGACAGCTGGCCATAGAACTCAAGTTCCTGCGCGTCGCAGATCCGATCATTCATGCCGATGCCGTCGGCCGCGTCGACAGGAAAGAGACCCTGGTACGCCATGTTGTGGATCGTGAACACACTGGCCGGACGAGACGAGCCACCAGCGCGCAGCAACGCCGGCACCAAACCGACGTGCCAATCGTTGGCATGCACTACGTCGGCCTGCCACGCGATACCCTCCGTACCCAGACCGACACGGGCCGCGACATGATTAAGAACGGCAAAACGCATGGCGTTATCGGACCATTCGGCGCCGTGCGCATCCTGATAAGGCCCACCGGCGCGATCATAAAGCGACGGGCAATCGACCAGCCAGACGGGAAGTCCGGTGTCTGGCGTCCGTCCCCGCACAAGGTTGACCTTGTGACCAAGTACATCATCGAATTTAGCGACCGTGGATTTCTTTTGGGCAGTGTCGAGAGCCTGGGAATACCCCGGCATCATGAGTTCGACGTCGACGCCAAGACCGGCAAGCGCCGCGGGCAGGGCCGCGCTCACATCCGCCAAGCCTCCCGTTTTGGCGAGAGGATGTATTTCCGAGGACGCGAACAGCACTTGCATTATGGGCGTATCCTTGTTGGCGAAATCGAATCGAACCAACCAACCGAATACGACGATAGATAATTGAACCGGTGCGCTCTTTGATCATGATCAAGACTTCGGGCTCATTCTCACAGTTACAGTGGCCACATCGAGCGCCGGCGCTGAATTCGGCCCATGTCATGGAGTGCGACCCTTGGCGAAAGAGACTGTCGTGACCAAAGTTCCTCAGGGAGCCGGGAATACCGTCTCGCGTGAGGCATCCGCCATCGCCTCGGGCGACCACTGGGATCCGTTCTCCTTTCTCGGCATCCACATTGAAGCGCCGGACAATACGGTTACGGTTCGCGCCTTCCTGCCATGGGCCGAACGAGTCTTCGTGATCGATCCGGAACGGGAAGCTCCGATCGAGATTTCGAGAATTCATCAGGCAGGGCTGTTTGCAGGGATTGTGGGCCAAGATGGCCGGAAATTCGCCTACCGCCTGCGCGTCTCCACCGCCAATGGGGACGTGGAAATCGAGGATCCCTATCGTTTTCCACCACTCCTTGGTGATCTGGACATCCATCTGCTCGCCCAAGGCAATCACTTTCGAAGCTACGAAAAGCTTGGAGCCCACGAAAAAGACATCGGTGGCGTATCCGGAACGAGCTTCGCCGTCTGGGCCCCGAACGCCCGGCGGGTCAGCGTCGTCGGAGATTTCAACGGTTGGGACGGTCGCGTTCATCCCATGCGTATCCGCCACGATATCGGCGTCTGGGAGATCTTCCTGCCGGGCGTTGCGGCAGGCGCCGTCTATAAGTTCGAAATAAAGACGCGGGAGGGTCATATCCTGCTGAAGTCCGATCCCTATGCCGCGGCGTCGGAAACTCCGCCGAGAACCGCGTCGATCGTCTCGGAACTCGGTGACGCCGCACCGACGCCGGAGCTATGGCGCTCGCAGCGGCTCTCCGCCAATGATCGCCGCGCCCCGATCTCGATTTATGAGGTCCATCTCGGCTCCTGGCGGCGCAAGCCCGAGGACGGTGCGCGCCCCCTCACCTATCTAGAACTCGCCGACGAACTCGTGCCTTACGTCAAAGAGATGGGCTTCACGCATGTTGAGTTCATGCCGGTCTCCGAATTCCCCTTCGACGGCTCATGGGGATACCAGCCGATCGGCCTGTTTGCCCCAACCAGCCGCTATGGCTCGCCCGGAGATTTCGAAGCGCTCGTCCGCCGCTTTCACGAGGCGGGTATCGGCGTGATCCTTGATTGGGTCGGCGGGCATTTCCCGGACGATGCTCACGGTCTCGCGCAGTTCGACGGCACGCATCTCTATGAGCACCACGACCCACGCCTTGGCCGGCACCAGGACTGGGACACACTCGTTTATAATTACGGACGGCGCGAAGTCTCGAATTTCCTGTTATCCAATGCTCTTTACTGGTTCGACCGCTTTGGTGTCGACGGACTCAGATGCGACGCGGTCGCCGCCATGCTGTACCGCGACTACAGCCGGAAGGCTGGCGAATGGGTCCCGAATGAATTCGGCGGCCGCGAAAATCTCGAAGCCATCGATTTTCTGCAGCGTCTCAATTCCATCGTCTACGACCGCTACCCTCACGCCATGACGGTCGCCGAGGAATCGACTGCCTGGCCCATGGTCTCGCGGCCGGTTCACCTGGGCGGCCTCGGCTTCGGCTATAAATGGAATATGGGCTGGATGAACGACACCTTGCGCTATATGGCGCATGACCCGATCCATCGCCGTTATCACCACGACGATCTGACCTTCGGCCTGCTTTACGCTTTCACCGAGAACTTCATCCTGCCGCTCTCGCACGACGAGGTCGTCCACGGCAAAGGCTCGCTGCTCTCGAAGATGCCGGGGGACAGATGGCAGAAATTCGCCAATCTCAGGGCTTATCTCGGTTTTATGTATGCGCACCCCGGTAAGAAGCTTCTGTTCATGGGGGGCGAATTTGCTCAAGAGTCGGAATGGAGTCACGACCACAGCCTCGACTGGCACCTCCTCGTCGAGGCCGATCATGCGGGTATGCAGCACCTCGTGCGCGATTTGAATCATCTCTACCGGCAGGTCCCGGCGTTGCATGAGCTGGATTGCGAGGCTGAAGGCTTCGCCTGGCTCGATTGCCACGACCAGGACGACAGCGTTCTTTCGTTCCTGCGCCGCTCCGCCGATGGTTCCGACGCCGCGGTCGTCGTGTGCAATTTCACGCCGATCGCCCGCCAGAACTATCGGGTCGGCGTCCCGTTTCCCGGCGCCTACCACGAGATTCTGAATACGGATTCGACCTATTATGGCGGCTCCGACGTCGGGAATGCCGGATGCGTCGAAGCCGAGCCGGTGCCCGCACAGGGTCAGCCCCATTCCGTTTCGCTTACCCTGCCGCCACTTGCCACGCTCATTCTCCGGCCCACGGCGAAACCGTGACTCCGGGCGCGGCCGGACTGGATGTCGGCTCTCCCGAGCCTTTGGGGACGGCCTGCATCGACGGCGGCGTCAATTTCGCGATCTTTTCCACCCATGCCGACCGTGTAGATCTCTGCCTGTTCGATCCCGCAGGTGCGCAAGAAACGGCACGTCTGCCTCTGCCGGGGCGGACCGGCGACATCTGGCACGGGTTTCTCGAAAAGGCCGGGCCGGGTCTTCTCTATGGGTATCGGGTCCATGGACCTTATGAACCGCAACGCGGCCACCGCTTCAATCCGAACAAGCTGCTGGTCGACCCTTATGCGAAGTCCTTGACGGGGCGCGTGATCGATCACGCCGTGAATTGCGGTTGTCGCGCGGGCCATCACGACAAGGATCTGTCCTTCGACGAACGGGACAATGCGGCTTATATGCCCAAATGCCGCGTCACAGGACCCGGAGCCGAAAGAGCACCGACGGCGAAATCGGGCCTTTCCCTGACGGATTCGGTGATCTACGAGATTCATGTGCGAGGGTTTACCAAGCAGAATCCCGACATCCCCGAGAAGACTAAAGGAACCTTCACCGGGCTGGCGTCACCACGCGTGATCGACCATCTCGTCAAACTCGGCGTCACGGCCGTCGAGCTTTTGCCCGTGCAGGCCTTCGCCAATGAGCGGCATCTTGTGCGCCACGGCCTGGTGAATTTCTGGGGCTACAATCCCTACAACTACTTCGCGGCCGATCCCTGGTATCTGGCGTCGGGCGCGCAGGACGAGGCGAGGGAGGCGATCGCGGCGCTCCATGCGGCCGGGATCGAGGTCATCCTGGACGTCGTCTACAATCACACCGCCGAAGGCGATGAGCTGGGGCCGACCCTGTCTTTTCGCGGAATCGACAACGCTTCTTACTACCGGCTCGGCGAAGATCCTCGCTTCTATGTGAACGACAGCGGCTGCGGCAATTCACTGAATGTCACCCATCCGCAAGTCCGGCAGTTGGTCGCGGATTCGCTCGCCCATTGGGTTGACGAGATGGGTATCGACGGCTTCCGCTTCGATCTCGCTGTCTCCCTCGCCCGCGATCCGAATGACTACAATCCCGATGCCGCCCTATTCGACGCTATCAGAACGCATCCGTCCCTACGGGGCGCAAAATTGATCGCCGAACCCTGGGATGCCGGACCAAACGGGCATCAGACCGGGCATTTCCCGCGCGGCTGGGCCGAATGGAACGATCATTACCGCGATACGGTGCGGCGATTCTGGCGTGGCGATTCCGGCATCATCGGCGATCTCGCGACGCGCCTGGCCGGTTCCAGCGATCTCTTCGCCCGCCGCGGCCCGTCAGCGAGCATCAATTACGTCACCGCACATGACGGCTTCACGCTGAACGATCTCGTCTCCTATGCTCACAAGCACAACGAAGCCAATCGCGAACATAACCGCGACGGACCGTCTCACGAAGTGAGCTGGAACAACGGCGCCGAAGGCCCGGCGGACAATCTGGCGGATCTGAGGGCGCGACAGAAGCGGAGCCTCCTGGCCACGCTGTTTCTGTCGCAGGGCGTTCCGATGATCGTCGGCGGTGACGAGTTCGGCCGCAGCCAGGAGGGCAACAACAATCCCTATTGCCAGGACAACGAAATCGGCTGGCTCGACTGGTCGAGAACACCCAAAGACTTCGAGCTGACCGAATTCGTCGCGCGCCTCATTCGATTTCGCCGGGACCACGCTCCTCTGCGGCGGGGAGAGCATTTCACCGGCGCCGTCATCGATGGCCGGCAGATCAAGGACATTACCTGGCTGCATCCTGACGGCCGCGAGATGGTCGAAGACGACTGGCACGATAGTCAACTTCATGGCGTCGGATTTCTCATCGCCGGACGTTCCCCAAACGACGACATCCTCGCGCTCCTTAATGCCAACCCTGTGAGCCGGCGCTTCCGACTACCGGACTGGATAGCCGAGAGGCCGTGGCGGGTACACATCGATACCGGTGTGCCTCTCGACAGGCCCAAGCCGCTTCTCCCAGAGGTCGATCTGCCACCGTCATCGCTTATCGCTGCGATCGGAAAGGCGACGTGATGGACGACGCTCTCGCACGATTCGCCGCCAAGGCCGGCCTCTTCGCCGACTACTGGGATATTTCCGGCCAGCAGCACGTCACGAAACCCGAAACCGCCCGTGCCCTTCTTACAGCGCTCGGTCTGCCGGCCCATTCGGATAGCGAGCTTCGCCGAAGCGCGGATGTCTGGGAGGCCGGGCTATGGGAACGCCGCCTGCCCGCGGTGATGGTCTTTCGCGAAGATGACGTTCTGAAGGTCCCAGTGATCATCCGGCCAAAGGAGATCGACCAGCCGTTGCGCTGGACCGTTCATGAAGAAAGCGGCGCGGAAATCGAAGGCGAGACTCAAGTATCGGATCTGGCCGTGATTGAAGCGCCCCAAGAGTCGTCGGGCCCGGCGCGTCGGCTCTTGCCACTCGATATCCGCCTGCCCCATGGCTATCACCGCTTGTCTCTCGCAAACGGCGCCGATGCCGAGATGTCGCTCATCGTGGCACCGCGAAAGGCTTATCTGCCGTCCGCGATCGCCTCTCGCGAAAGGCTTTTCGGGCTGACGACACAGCTTTATTCCCTCCGCTCGGATAGCGACTGGGGCATCGGCGATCTCGGCGATCTCACGGACCTCGCCTCATGGACCGGACATCAGGGCGGCGCGATCATCGTCCTCAATCCGCTGCACGCGCTCTTCACGACCGATCCCGAAAGCGCCAGTCCTTATTTCGCGAGCAGCCGATTGTTTCTCAATCCGCTCTATCTCGCCATCGACGACATCGCCGATTTCAGGGAGTGCGATGCAGCCCGGCAGCGCTTGGCGGACGCGGAACTCTCAGAAACGCTCGACCGTCTCCGAAAGTCCCGATCCGTCGACTATGGACAGGTCAGCCGCATGAAACGCGAGATCCTGCAGATGCTTTTCGCAACCTTCCGGGACAAGCATATGAACCGGACCGGCGATGAGCGCGCCATCGAGTTCCACAAATTCCGGGCACATTACGGCGAGGCGTTGAGGACTTACGCTTTGTTCGAGGCGCTTGGTGAGAAATTCGAGACGCCCGCCTGGCGGACATGGCCCGAAGGCTTTCGCAGTCCCCACTCGTCCGATGTCCGCGCATTCGAACGCGATCATCCCGAGCGAATCGAATTTTTCGAGTATCTCCAATGGCAGGGCGAGCGTCAGCTCCGCGCCGCGGCCAAGGCAGCACAAAATGCCGGCATGGAGATCGGACTCTGCCGCGATCTCGCGGTCGCCTGCCCGACCAACGGCGCCGACGGCTGGCGGTATGGCGATGTCTATGTCGAAGCGGCCCGGCTGGGCGCGCCGCCGGACGCGTTCAATCCGGCCGGCCAGGAGTGGGGTATCGCCCCGATGCATCCGCACCGTCTGCGCGAACGGCAATACCGGCCCTTCATCGAACTCCTGCGCGCGAATATGCGACATGCGGGGGCGTTGCGCATCGATCATGTCATGTGGATTGCGCGACAGTTCTGGATCCCTACCGGTGGATCGCCCGCGGACGGGACCTACATTCATTTTCCCTTCGACGATCTGCTCGGCATCCTGACGCTCGAAAGCCGGCGCAACGGATGCATGATCATCGGCGAGGATCTAGGAACCGTGCCGGAAAATTTCCGCGAACGCATGACCGACGCCAATATCCTGTCGAGCCGCGTGCTGTATTTCGAAAACGACCATGGCCGGTTCCGCACACCCGGCGACTACCCCCGCCTCGCCGCCGCCTCGGTGACGACCCACGACCTGCCGACCTTGAAGGGTTTCTGGACTGGGGCCGATCTCAAGGAACGTCATCAACTCGATCTCTTCCCGTCGTCCGAAATTGAGCAGAGCACGGCGGAATCACGCCATTGGGACGTTGTGAATCTGAGCCGCGCACTCAAGGAAGCGCACCTTCTGCCGGAAGGCCCCGAAGCACCCGATTGGTCGGAGGATGTGTGGCGGGCGGTTCATGCCTTCCTCGCCCGAACCAACTCGGCTCTGGCGCTCGTTCAGATCGACGATCTCACGGAAGAAAAGGCACAGGTGAATATCCCGGGAACATCCGACGATCAGCGCGCCAACTGGCGACGACGGCTCTCGAAGAGCGTCAGCGAGATCGCCTCCGATCCCGGGATCAAGGAGCGAGTGGCAGCGATCGCGGAGGCCCGTCGGTCGGTCAGGCGGCCCAATTCGAATTGGTCACGGGACAGACCTGACTGATCCCCCAGATATCCTCCGCATATTCGCGGATCGTGCGGTCCGACGAGAAGCGGGGCATGCCGGCGATATTCACGATCGCACGCCGTGCCCAGTCGCTCGAATCACGGTAGGTCTGGTCGACGCGGTCCTGGCAGGCGACGTAGGCCGCGAAATCCGCCAGAACCATGAAATAGTCCCCACCATTGAGCAGCCCGTCGATCAGGCCGGCAAACCGATTAGGCTCGTCCGGCGAGAAATAGCCGTTCCGGACCATATCCAGCACTTCGCGCAGGTGACCGTCGGTCTCGCAATAGGCGTGAGGATCGTGGCCGTTCCCGCGTTTTTGGGCCACCTCTTGGGCCGAAAGCCCGAAGAAAAAGACGTTATCGTCGCCGACCGCCTCGCCGATTTCGAGATTAGCGCCGTCGCGGGTGCCAACCGTCAGGGCGCCGTTGAGCGCGAGCTTCATGTTGCCCGTGCCCGAGGCTTCCGTCCCCGCCGTCGAGATCTGCTCGGAAATATCGGCGGCCGGAATGATGCGCTCCGCGACCGAGACACCGTAATTCGGAACAAAGACGACTTTCAGCAGTCCGCCGGTCGACGAATCGTTGTTGATGACCTTCGCGCAATCATTGACGAGCTTGATGATCAGCTTCGCGGTCTGATAGCTGGCCGCCGCCTTGCCGGCAAAAAGGGCGACTCTCGGAACGGGATTTTCGATCTCGCCGCGGCGCAGCCGATTATAACGCGCGATCACCTGCAGGATGTTCAGAAGCTGGCGCTTGTATTCATGAAAGCGCTTGATGTGGACGTCGAACAGGGCTTCCGGACTGACCTCGTCTCCGGTACGCGACTTGAGCCACTCTGCGAGATCCGCCTTATTGGCGCTCTTCACCGCCAGAACATCCGCCTGGAACGCCGGATCGTTCGAGAACTCCGCAAGACGGGCCAGATGGGTAATGTCCTGACGCCATTCATTGCCGATACGGGACGTAATCAGATTGGCGAGACGCGGATTCGACTGAGGTAGCCAGCGCCGCACGGTGATGCCGTTGGTCTTGTCTACGATCCGTCCCGGGAAGAGCCGTTCGAAATCCGCGAAGGTCTCGCGCTGCATGATCTTGGTGTGGAGCTTCGAGACGCCATTCACGCGGTGGCTGCCGACAATGGCCAGATTGGCCATGCGAACCCGCCGTGAACCATTCTCCTCGATGAGCGAGACGCGGCGGACGAGATCGTGGTCGTCATGACGCACCGGCCCGATCGACTTCAGGAAGCGGTCGTTGATGCGATAGATGATGTCGAGGTGACGTGGCAGCAGACGCTCCAGGAGATCCACGTGCCAGGTTTCGAGCGCCTCCGGCAGCAGCGTATGATTCGTGTAGGAGAACACGCGCGTCGTGATCGACCAGGCGGTATCCCAATCGAGACCATTCTCGTCGATCAGAAGCCGCATCATCTCCGGTATGGCGAGCGCCGGATGGGTGTCGTTCAGTTGGATCGCCACCTTGTCGGGCAGGCGATGAAAGGATTCATGTGTTTCCCGGAAGCGGCCGAGGATGTCCTGAAGGGAGGCGCTGACAAAGAAGAATTCCTGCCGCAGGCGTAAGGTGCGGCCAGCATCGGACGTATCGTCCGGGTAGAGAATGCGGGACAAGGCTTCGGCTTCGTTTTTGTGCCGCAGCGCCTCGGCGTGAGCCCCCTGGTTGAAGTGATGGAAGTCGAGTTCTTCAAGCGACTTCGCCGCCCATAGACGGATCGTGTTCACCAGTTCCTGACGGTAGCCGGAGACCTGAACGTCATGGGCAAGCGCGGCTATCTCGTGATCGGGATGCCAGTTGACGATCTCGCCGTCCGCACCGCTGCGGGAGAGATGGCCGCCGAACGGAATCCGGTATGTAATGCTCGGACGGCGGAACTCCCAGGGGTTCCCCTGCATCAGCCAATTGTCGGGACGTTCGACCTGCCAGCCATCGTTGATGACCTGCTGAAACATACCGGCGTCATAGCGGATGCCATAGCCATAGGCCGGATAACCGAGCGTAGACAGCGAGTCCATGAAGCTGGCCGCGAGCCGGCCGAGACCGCCATTGCCGAGCGCGGCGTCCTTCTCTTCCTCATAGACGTCATCGAGATCCACACCGAACGTCTTCAATGCCGCGCGGCAAAGACCGTCGATCTCGAGATTATACAGGTGATTTCGGAGAGAACGGCCGACCAGAAACTCCATCGACAGGTAATAGACCGTCTTCACGTCCTGCTGATGCTGCGCCGCCTTGCTGTGAAGCCAGCAGTCGGCCATGCGCGCGCGCGCGAAATAGGCCATGGCCTGAAACCAATCGTGCAGGCTCGCATTTTCCGGATGCTTGCCGACGACCTGTACGAGGGTCGTGCCGATATCCCGCGCTATGACGGCGACGTCCGGTCTCTGCTTGTCAGCGCTCTGCGCATCTAGGCCGCCGCGTTGAAAAGTCTTCACGCCACTACCTTGCATACTCAACCGTTCCTGGATCCCCATTGTCCGCTTGGAAGATCCGGAAAACAAACGCCAGATTCTATCCTGCATGGCTTAACAATGCGTATTGGATTGATGAAACGGGGCGCTAATTCCGGCCGAAGCGACCAGATCTAGTAGCGGAACCGGCGAAATGCGTCAAGATATTGACCTGAACACCGCCAATTCGCTGCGCTTACCGCCGATCTACCGGACCGCCGGACCAACCCTTGGTGCCGACGAGCGACTCACGCTGCCGCCACGTAACTCAAGGATCAAATCCGTTCAGCGCGCGCTTGTCATGGAACGTCTTCGATCCGGGTTCGTTCCACTATACCCGTAAATCCCGGTGCTTTCCCGAATGTTCGAGCGCCTTGGTTCAGCCGCCGCATTTCAGAGGGTGACCGTATGCGCCATTGTCTAGGCAACACTCCGTCGACTACGCTGCGCCCGAGCGGAAAAGAAAAGGGAGAGAGCCAATGAACCGATTCGAGCGGGCCGTCTATGACTGCATGAAGCCGACCGAGAGGCTTTTGGAGCAGACAACGAAGCCGCTGCATCAGGCGATCCTGCTCAATTTCTGGCGGCATGTGCATCTGGAAGGCTCTGCGCAATATGACGAGATCACGGCGCCGGATATGATGGTGGACCATCCGGTCTATCGAGTCGCGTGGGGCGCCAACCCGGCCGTCGTCGAAGGCAAGGACGCCGTCGTGAACTTCTATCGCAGCGTCGGCGAAGCGGTGCTCTGGAACTCGGATGACTGTCTGGCCGTCGCCGACTGGGGCGTCGCGGACGAGCTCACCTTCCATCAGCTCGCCAAGGGCGCCGATCTCCAGGCGATCGGTTATGACGCACCGGATGCGAACGCGATTTATCACGTCTCCAGCCGGCAGGCCTTTATCTGGCCGTATGACGAACGAGCCCGCCTTAAAGGCGAGCACCTCTATGAGGACAAGACAAGCCTGAAGATCGAGGAGGTGGATCCCGCCGAGGCGATTACCGCCGCACGAATCCGTGAAATCCACCGCGAACTTCTGGCGAAGCTCGAAGCGGAGCGCGGCGAAAATTATTGGGTTCTCGCCGCATGAAAAGTGCGGCGAGCGGATCCTGACAGCGGCTCATCGGTGCTTGTCAGGCTACCGCCCCGGTCTCTAATTCGAAGGTTAGTATGATGCTCAATCACCGACTGATTTCCTGCGACGACCATCTCGATCTCAACATGCTGCCGGAAGATCTCTGGCAAACCCGTCTTCCGAAATCGCTCAGAGATCGCGCGCCGCATATCGAAGAGCGAGGCGGCCGGGCCGTCTGGGTATGCGAAGACGAGGTATGGGGTGGCTGGGCCGGAAAGGCCCCGTCCAATACAGGACCAAAGCCGATCTTCACGGCGCTGGACCGCGGCAACATCGTCGATCAGACGGAGCGCAGACCAGGCGTGCCCGAGCTTCGCCTGGCTGACATGGACCGCGACGGTGTCTTCGCGCACGTCGTTTTCGGACCGGTCTCATCGATCAGGAGCCAGGACGAGAGACTTCTCGAGGCTTGCTACAGCGCGTACAACGACTGGCTCGCGGACTTCTGCGCCGTCGCGCCGGAGCGCCTTCTCGGCGTGCCGCTTCTTCAGCCTTATCCGGAAGCCGCGCTGAAGGAAGCCGAGCGACTCATCGCCAACGGCAACTTCAAACAGGTCAATCTGCAAATCGCCATGGCCGATCCGGAGATCAGCGATCCGCGGTGGGAGCCATTCTTCCAGCTTCTGGAAGACAGCGGGACCGTTCTGGCCTTCCATGTGACGGTATTTGCTTCGGTCGGCAAGGCATTCGATCCACTTAAAGGCAGCCCGGGGCAGACGTTCCTGCACGCCAAGATGTTCATGGAGCAGTTCCTCGATCCCTTTGTGGATTTGTTCGCTTACGGGATCCTCGAGCGTCATCCCAAGCTCAAGATCGTGATCGCGGAATCGGGAGCCGGCTGGCTGCCCTGGATCGTCGAAGAACTCGACTACCGGCACTGGCGGCTCTGGGAGGCCAAGGAATACTGGGCTGACAAGGGTGGAATCTCGCTGGTGACCAAGCCGTCCGAGCTTTTCAAACGGCAGGTTTACGCGACCTTCCAGCAAAGCCCGGTAACCATGCGCCTGCTCGAATTCTACGGTGACAATCTGCTCTGGGCCTCCGACTACCCGCATCCTGACAGCATCTGGCCAAACTCACTCGCGACGATCGAGCGAACGATGGGGCATCTACCGCCGGAGACGGTACGGAAGATCACATGCGAAAACGCCGCGCATCTCTATGGGCTCGAGGAGGCGATCGCCAACTGAGGCGACTTGAGGAGGTAACGGTCACGGCCCGCTTAGGCTGGCTTGAGACCCGCTACCCAAGACATTCGAATCCTTGAGGAGCCAATCCACCAACAGATCGCGCGAGGCCGAGGCGCGTTCCCTGTCCCAGCAGACGAAAACCGGGGCGGTCGCCTCGTCATCGTCAAGCTCGCAGGCGCTGACGCCGGACCAGGCGAGCGTGCCGAAGATGTCGAGCGCGATGGTGACGCCGAAGCCCGCGCGGACGAAGCCGAGCACGGTGTACCACTCATTGGCTTCCTGGGTGATGCGCGGAGCGAAGCCGGCGCGGATGCAGAGAGCGTTGATCTGGTGATGAAGACCGGGCGCGATCGAGGGGCTGAACAGGACGAATGGCTCGCCGGCCAATTCCGACAGCGCCAGCCGGTCGCGGTCCGCCAAGGGATGAGACGACGGCAAGAGCGCCACAAATCTCTGCCGCCCCAGGATCTCGGATCGGGTGGTCCTACCCGTCCCGATCTCACGCGTCACGGAAACGTCGATCAGACCGGAGCGCAGGGCCTCCAGTTGCTGCCAGGAATGCATGTCGCGCAGGGTCAAGGCCACGTCGGGATAGGCGCTCCTGAACCGCTGGAGCGAGAGCGGCAGGTCCGACAGCATGATGCTGGATCCGACGGCGGCTACGATCGAGCCGACTTGACCGCGTTCCACGAGACGGGCCTGCTCGATGGCGGCACTGAAATCCGCCAGAGCCCGTCGCCCGGCGTCAACTACGATTTCACCCGCAGGCGTGAGGGCGACCCGCGGCCGCCGGATAAAAAGCTTCAGTCCCAGGATCCGCTCGATCTGCGCAACCCGAACGCTCAACTGAGGCTGGCGCATGCCCAGTTTCTCGGCGGCGCGCCCGAAATGCAGTTCGCGCGCAAGCCCGGTCAACAGTTCGTAATCGCGGGCGCCCAGGATCATTCAAAAATCCATATGACGTGATAAGTATATTCTGTCTTTCGGGAAGATATGACCGATATAATATATAAAGTCCATTGTGGTGCGCCGGGGGGGCCTGGCCAGCCTAAGTGACGGGACTTGTCATCGGCCTGCACAGGAGAGAGGGCTAAAATGCCTGAAGTAGATAAGAAATTTCCGCTACCGAGTTCGTTGAAGGTGGCGCCGGGAACCGAGGCGGCGCAGGCTGCCTATCCCTATTACCAGCAGTTCGAACCCGACGACGACCAGCGCTTCTGGTTCTATAATTCGATGCACTTCCCCGAGCCGATGACCGTGTTCGACATGGTGACGGCGGAAGCGGCCTATTGTGCGCTGGGATCGAGCAATACCCGGGTGCAGAGCCTTCCGACCACCCTCGGTATCGACTGCCGGATCATCAACGGCCGCGTCTATATCGGCGGCAACGGCGTGACCGACCCGGATGAGATCGCGCAGGCGGACCGAGGAATTCCAGAAACGCGCCTTCTACTATTACGAACACTGGGAACGGCTTTACGACCAGTGGAAGGACAAGATGCGCAAGCTGATCCAGGATGCGCAGGACCTGCCGCCGCTCTCCCTGCCGGAATTCGAGCCGCTCGAGCATGTGCATGCCGGGCGGGGATCGCCTCGAACCATTATCTTCTCGATACCTATCAGAAGACGCTCGAAGGCTATTTCCGGATGTGGCACCACCACTTCGAGTTCCTGTTGCTCGGCTACGGCGCCTATATGGCCTTTTTCGACTTCTGCAAGAAGGCCTTCCCGGAAATCACGGACCAGACCATCGCCCGCATGGTGGCAGGTTTCGAGGCGGAGATCTTCCGCCCCGACGACGAGGTGAAGCGCCTTGCGCGCTGCGCCGTCGAGCTCGGCGTCGATTCCAAGTTCCAGGAGCGCACGAAGGTCGACGATATCCTCGCCTCGCTGGAGCAAATGGGCGAGCCGGGCCGAGAGTGGCTCAAGGAACTGGAAACCTCGCGGAATCCGTGGTTCAACGTTAATGTCGGCGACGGCTTCTATCACTATCACCGGTCCTGGAACGACGACCTCTCGCTGCCGTTTTCGGCGCTGCCCGGCTATATCGAAAAGGTCAAGGCCGGCGAAAACCTGGAACGCCCGGTCGAACAACTGAAGACCGAACGTCAGGCGCTGATCGACGGTTACCGCGATATGCTCGCCACCGACGAGGAGCGCACGAGTTACGACCAGATGATCACGCTGGCCTGCCGTGTGTTCCCTTATGTCGAGGGGCACAAATTCTATTGCGAGCACTGGTACACGAACCTGTTCTTCAACAAGATCCGGGAGTTCGGCGCCCTTCTCTCGGAGCACGGCTTCTTCGAAGACGCCGAGGATGTCTTCCACCTGTCGCATTACGAGGTGGAAGCAGCCATCATCGATCTCATGACGAGCTGGTCCAATGGCTCCGCGCCGCGCGGTCCCAAGCGGTTCCCAGCCCTGATCGCCGAACGCAAGAAGGCTATCGAAATCTGGGCCAAGATGGACACGCCGCCCGCGCTTGGAGAGGTTCCCGATATCATCGACGATCCGGCAATCGTGATGCTGTGGGGCATTACGCGCGAAAGCCTCAACAGCTGGCTTTCGGCCGGTGAAACCGACCCGAATGAAATCCATGGTTTCGCGGCGTCCAACGGTGTCGTCGAGGGCACGGCTCGTGTCGTGAAATCGGTGCAGGAGATCGACCGGCTCCAGAAGGGCGACATCCTGGTTTGTCAGGTCACCAACCCGACCTGGGCCCCGGTTTTCAACAAGATCTCCGCGGCCGTGTCCGATATCGGTGGGTCGATGAGCCACGCCGCGATCGTTGCGCGGGAATACGGGTTGCCGGCGGTCGTCGGCACCGGTCAGGCGACGACCCGAATTCGGGATGGCCAACGTGTCCGCGTCGATGGTGGCCGCGGGGTCGTCACGATCCTCAATTAGGTGTCTTGATGTCTTCTGTCCCCGTCACATCCTGGTTTTCCGAAATCGGCCTCGTGGACCGCCCGGCCGTCGGCGGCAAGGGTGGCAGTCTCGGCGAATTGACCAGCGCCGGCATCGACGTGCCGCCCGGCTTCGTCGTGCGTACCGAGGCGTTCGAGGCGTTCATCCAGAAGCTCGACAAGGAAGAGGCGCTCCGCGCGCCGATCGAGGCGCTCGATCCGCACGATCTCGCCGCGGTCGGCGAGTGCACGAAGGCGGTGCGCGCCCGCGTGGAGAACAGCCCGCTGCCGGCGGATGTCCGCGACGCGATCCTGTCTTCCTATGCGGAGCTCTGCGCGGATCAGCCGGATACGCCGGTGGCCGTTCGATCCTCGGCGACAACGGAAGACGCCGAAGACGCGTCCTTCGCCGGGCTTCAGGACACCTATCTATGGGTCCTCGGCGGCGATCAGGTGATTCAGATGGTCCGAAGCTGTTGGGCCAGCCTGTATTCGGTGGAATTGGTCTGCTATCGCCGCAAGCATGGTCTGCCCGAGGCGAGTGTGGCGATGGGCGTGGTCATTCAGCGCATGGTCGACGCGCGCTGTGCCGGCGTGATGTTCACCCGCAGCCCGACGACGGGTGACCGTTCCGTGGTGACCATCGAAGGCGCCTGGGGACTCGGTTCGGCCGTGGTTTCGGGCGAAGTCACGCCCGACCGTTGGGTCGTGGCCAAGATCACCAACGAGATCAGCGCCCGCGAGATCTCGAACAAGCATATCCAGCAGCTGGCGAAAAAGGGTGGCGGTATCGAGGACGTCCCGGTTCCGGACGACCAGCAGACCGCGCCCTGCCTCTCGGACGAGGAGCTTTTGAAGCTCAAGGAGGTCTCGCTGCGGGCCGAGCGGCACTATGGCCGGCCGCAGGATATCGAATGGGCGATCGACCGTCATGACGGCCGCATTCTGTTGCTGCAAAGCCGCCCCGAGACCGTTTGGTCCGCGGCGGAAGATAAGCCGGTCGCGAAACCCGCGGAAAATCCCTTGTCTCACGTCATGAATATCTTCGGAGGACGCCGGTGAGCCTGACTCCAAAGGATGTCGCCGAGGTCCTGAAGCTGCTTGAGGAGTCGGCGTTCGAGGAACTCGTACTCGAAACGGACGGTTTGAAGATCGAATTGCGGCGTGGTGACCGCGCCGGCAAGCCGCGTCCGGCGCCGGAAACGCCAAAGCCCGCACCGGCCAAGGCCGAGCCAGCGCCCAGTGCGCGCAAGCCCGCTCCCGCTCCGGCGGAGAACACGGGGGCTTCGCCCGCACCGGATGGCATGACGGACGTGCCGGCGCCGCTGCTCGGTGTTTTCTACCATGCGCCCAAGCCCGGCGCGGAGCCGTTCATTCAGGTCGGCCAGAAGATCGACGAGGACACGATCATCGGCATCATCGAGGTGATGAAGCTGATGAACTCGGTGCGGGCCGGCGTGAGCGGCGAAGTAGTCGAGATCATGGCCCAGAACGCCACGCTGGTGGAGTATGGTGAACCACTGATCCGGGTGCGCCCGGCCGAGTAAGTGATGGCTATCAAACGAATTCTCGTCGCCAACCGGGGCGAAATAGCCGTCAGGATCCTCCGAACATGCAAGGAATTGGGGATCGAAACGGTCCTTACGGTCTCGGCCGTCGATAAGGAGTTGCTCGGCGCGCGGCTGGCCGACCGGACGCTTTGCATCGGTCCCGGCGCGTCGGCAGACAGCTATCTCAAGCCCGAGACGATCGTGCAGGCCGCACTCGGAGCCAAATGCGACGCGATTCACCCCGGATACGGTTTTCTCTCGGAACGTGCGGCGTTGGCGCAGCTATGTGAAGAGGAAGGAGTCATCTTCATCGGTCCCACCGCTTCTCAGATCGAGGCTGTCGGGGACAAGCTCCGGGCGCGCGCCGAGGCCGAAGCCGCATCCGTGCCGGTGGTTCCCGGCGGTCCGGTTGAAGACACGGCCGAGGCCGAAGCTTTGGGACGCAAGATCGGGACGCCGCTGCTGATCAAGGCGGTCGGCGGTGGCGGCGGCCGCGGCATGAAACGCGTCGATGACCTCGCCAAACTGGCAGAAACCGTCGACCTCGCCTCGGCCGAAGCCGGCGCCGCATTCGGCGATGCGCGAGTTTATATTGAACGCCTGGTGACCAGCGGCCGGCACGTCGAGGTTCAGGTCCTTGGAGATGGTCAGGGCGATGTTATCCATCTGGGTGAGCGCGACTGCTCGGTCCAGCGCCGCTATCAGAAGCTTATCGAGGAGACGCCCGGGCCGGGCTTGTCCGAGGACCTTCGGGACGCTATCAGGGCGGCCGGCGTCCGTTTCGCGCAGCATCTTGACTATCGCGGCGCCGGAACGGTCGAGTTCCTTGTCGACGTGCAGCGGCAGACTTTCTATTTCCTCGAGATGAATGCCCGGATTCAGGTCGAGCATCCTGTCACCGAACAGATCTCCGGCGTGGACCTTGTCGCCGAGCAGATCGCAATCGCGGATGGCCAAGGCCTTCGTTTGTCGCAGGATCAGGTGTGCCTCGAGGGGTGTTCCATCGAATGCCGGATCAATGCCGAAGATCCGGCGCGCGATTTCGCCCCGAGTTCCGGAACGGTAACCGAAGCGATCTGGCCGGGCGGCGACGGTATCCGGGTCGATACGCATATCGTTGCCGGGGCTACGGTGCCGCCGTTCTATGATTTGCTGCTGGCCAAGGTCATTGCTTACGGACCCGATCGGGCGAGCGCTCTCGCGCGACTTGACGAGGCGCTTTGCGAAACCCGGATCAATGGCGTCGCGACCAACGTTTCTTTCCATAGGGCCGTGCTGCGCGATCCCGAATTCGCGGCGGGCGGCGTCGATACCGGTTATCTCGCGCGTTTTCTCGCGCAAACATCCATGGAGGTTTGACCCATGGCGAACATTCAACTCGTCGAAACATCTCTGCGGGACGGCAATCAGTGCCTGTGGGGCGCGCTCGGCGTCGATACGGCGCGCACGCTCACCATTGCACCCGTTCTCGATAAGGTCGGCTTCAAGGCGATCGATTTCACCACCTCGACGCATATGGGCGTCGCAGTGCGCTATAAACAGGAGGATCCGTGGGAGCGTATCCGGCTGATGGCGGAGGCCACGCCGAACACGCCGCTGCAATTCCTCTCGACGGGCTTCCGTTTCATCTCCTGGGAGACGGCGACGCCCGAATTCATGGCCTTGGCCTACCGGACGCTGGCGAAGAACGGCATCCGCCGGTTCGCCCTCGCCGATCCGATGAACGACCTGGAGGGCAATCTCGCGGCGGCGAAAATGGCCAAGGAAGGCGGCGCCGAATATGTGATCGTGGCGCTGGTCTATACGGTGAGCCCGATCCATGACGATGCGCACTATGCCGAGCGCGCCCGCGCGTTGGCCGCCAGTCCCCATGTCGATGCGCTTTACATCAAGGATATGGGCGGTCTCCTGACGCCCACGCGGGCACAGACGCTCATCCCCGCGATCATGGCCGAGATCGGCGACAAGCCGCTGGAACTCCACTCCCATTGCACCATCGGCCTTGGCGAGCTCGCTTATCTGGAA
This sequence comes from uncultured Alphaproteobacteria bacterium, assembly GCA_963821875.1. Taxonomy (GTDB): domain Bacteria; phylum Pseudomonadota; class Alphaproteobacteria; order CAVTAV01; family CAVTAV01; genus CAVTAV01. The sequence goes on along the minus strand of CAWGFE010000002.1, from coordinate 1,329,026 downwards.
GCGCCGAATCTCGGCATCAGCACGGTGCAATGCGCCTCCGGAGCGGCGGCGGACGGGACGTCCAACCCGAAGGCGACGCGCGTCGTCGCCAACCTGCGGGCGATGGGCCACTCGGTGCCGCTAGACGATGACGCGCTGGCCGAAATCGACCGCTACTTCACGCGTCTGGCCGAAGCGGAGGACCTGCCGGTCGGGCAACCGCAGGCGTTCGACGCGGCCTATTTCCACCATCAGCTCCCCGGCGGCATGGTCGGCACGATGAAACGACATCTCGCCGATCACCGCGTCTCGCATCTCGAAGAAAAAGTGATCGAGGAATTGGGGCGCGTCCGCGAGGATCTCGGCTGGCCGATCGTCATGACCCCCTTCGCGCAGATGGTTATGACCCAGGCCGTGATGAATGTGACCGGCAAGGAGCGCTATGCGGTCGTTCCCGACGAGGTTGTGCGTTACGCGCTCGGCAAGTTCGGGCGGCCGAACGTACCGATCAAGCCGGAGGTGATGGACCGCATTCTCGCCTCGCCCAAAGCGAAAGACATCGAGAACGAGCAAGGTATGGCGCCTATTGCCGAACTGCGTCGCCGCCTGGGCAACAACCTGTCGGATGAGGAATTCCTTCTCCGGGCGACCATGCCCGCCGAACAGGTCGACGCCATGCAGGCCGCCGACCCGGCGTCGCGGCATTATTCCCCGGACTCGGCGCCCGTGATGAAGCTTCTCCGAGAGGTGCTGAAGCGCACGGACCTCAATCACGTTTCCATCGATAAGGAAGGATTCAAATTGGAGCTCGCTCGATGACAAAGAAGGACGAACCGCTCGGCGAGATCGGCGGCTTCATGTTCGATGTCGATGGCACGCTGATCCTGAGCGATCGTTCGTTGGGAGGATACAACGCCCTACCAGGCGCCGCGGAGGTGCTGAAGACATTGCACAATCGCGGCATGCCCTTTGTGGTCCTGACCAATGGCAGCGCCTATCCGCCGGTCGAGCAGGCCGCCAAGCTGCGTAAGCTCGGCCTGCCGGTCGAGGACGAGCAAATGCTCACGCCATCGAGCGTTGCGGCCGATCTGATGTCGCGGCATGACGTCAAATCCGTTCTGGTGCTCGGCACCCCGGGGGTCGGCTACTGCCTCAAGGAAGTCGGGATCGAGCTGAAATTTACCGGGGACGACGGGGCTGACCACGTGGACGCGGTTTATGTCGGCTGGCATCCGGACTGCGGGATGAAAGATATCGAACTCGCTTGCAACGCCATCTGGAACGGTGCCGCGCTTTACGTCGCCTCCGACGTACCCTTCTTTGCCTCGGCCGCCGGGCGATCGATGGGCTATTCCCATGCGATCACGGCCGCCATCCGCAAGCTCACCCGCGCACCGGTCACGATTACGGGCAAACCGTCGCTGCATGCGCTTCGCTACGTCGCGAAAAAGCTGGGTGTGCCGATGACGAAAGTCGCCGTCGTTGGCGACGACCCTGCCGTCGAAGTCATCATGGCCCGGCGTGGCGGCGCGACGAGCTTCGGCGTCACCACCGGCTTCAACAAGGCCCGGGATTGGGCCGCCCAATCGGCGAAGCACCAGCCGCACAGGTTGCTGAAAGGAGTTGGCGACCTCCTCAAACTGAAGGAGCTATCCGGCTGATGCGCAGCATCGACTATTTCGACAAGAGGGCGAAACTCCATCCGGACCGTCTGGCTTTGATCGCCGGCGGCACGCGCTACACCTACGGTGAATTGCGCGCGCTGACACATAAGCTCGCCGGCGCGATGCTCGCGGCCGGATTGGACCATCAGGAGCCGGCCGCCATTCTCTCGCCCAATGACGGATCGGTTCTGGTCTGCCTGCTCGGTTTCTGGCGAGCGGGCGCGGTCTGGATTCCCGTGAACACCCGGAATGCGCTCGATGCCAACATCGAATATCTGAATTACGTTCGTGCCGCATGGCTCTTCTACCATTCGAGCATGTCGGACGATGCCGCCCGGGTGAAGCAGGAGGTTCCGACAATCCGTCACATGGTGTGCCTCGACCGGCCCGATAGCGGTTATCCATCACTGGAAGCCTTCATGGAAACGGCGGGAGACGAGGAGATCGCAGATTGGGGCGATCCGTCCGGCGATCCGGAAGAACTGGTCGCGATCATCGCGACCGGCGGCACCACGGGCCCCGCGAAGGGCGTGCGCATTCTGAACCGCAGCTGGGGCACGTTAATCGAGACGATTATGAACACCATGCCCGCCGACGACCCGGTTTGTCTGGCGCCCGCACCTTTGACCCATGCGGCGGGTCCAGTCGCCACGGCGGCGCTCGCCATGGGATCGACGGTCGTGGTGCTGCCGCGCTTCGATGCCGAAGGCGTGATGGCCGCGATCGAACGGCATCGCGTCACCCATATGTTCCTGCCGCCGACCGCCCTCTATTCGATGCTCGCGCATCCCAAGGCCGGGCATTACGACTATTCGAGCCTCCGTTATTTTCTGCTCGCAGGGTCGCCGGTTTCGCCCGAGAAATTCAAGCGGGCGGTCGAGGTCTTCGGCCCTTGTATCTGCCAGAGCTATGGCCAGACCGAATGCCACATGATAGCCACCTGGCTGCCGCCCGATGTCGTGGCCGCGGCGGCGGCAGGCGATCACCCGGAACGGCTGAGCAGCTGCGGACAGGCGAGCTACTCCGTGCGCGTCGAGATCATGGACGACGACGGAAACATCCTTCCCGATGGCGAAGTCGGCGAGATCGTCGCGCGCGGCGGGCTTGTTGGCGGCGGTTATTTCGAGATGCCGGACGCGACCGAGGAGGCCTGGGCCCATGGCTGGCATCACACCGGCGACGTCGGACGGCGCGACGAGCATGGCTTTTACTACATCGTCGACCGGAAGAAGGACATGATCGTCTCCGGCGGATTCAACGTCTTTTCGGCGGAAGTCGAAGCGGCGGTGATGGCGCTCCCCGCCGTGCGCGAATGCGCCGTCATCGGAACCGCGCACGAAAAATGGGGCGAGGCCGTCACGGCGATCGTCGCCCTGAATGACGGCGCTGAAATCTCCGACGACGAGATTATCGCCCACTGCAAGGCCCGGCTCGGCGGCGTAAAAGCCCCCAAATTCGTCTATTTCCGTGGCGAGATCCCCAGAACGCCGGCGGGCAAGTTCGATAAGAAGAAGATCCGGGCCGAGTTCTGGGAAGGCGCCGAGCGAAATGTGAATTAGCGGCGGCCCGAGGGCGGCGAATGAGCGCCAAGAAGCGCGCCGTTCACTGTCCGGCCATACATCCATGTCGCGCCGTTATGATATTTCGTGCGGGTTTCGGCGACCGAGCCCGTGAAACGCGGGTCTTGCGGGCGTTCGTGGCTGTCGACGAAGGCGGCGACGTCCCAGGCTTCCTGCTCTGTAAGCGTCCCGCTCTGACTGAACGGCATATTGGCCTTGATGAAGGCCGCCGCGTTCTTGATGTTGCCCATGCCCGCGCCCCAGTTGAAGGACCCGGCGCCCCACAGCGCGGGGAACACCGATAGCCCGTCGGCCGATTTCTGCCCGTCACCGTTCGCGCCGTGGCAGAGGGCGCAACTCCGTTTGTAGACCTTTTCGCCACGCGCGTAATCGAAGGGCTTGGCCGACTTCTTCAGTGCCGGATAGCCGCGGCCCGGCATGTCGACGCCGACGGGCGCGCCCTGTGCGAGGAAAAAGGAATAGGCTTCAAGCGCAAGCAATGTTTCGCTGCCCAGCGCCGGCACCTTGCCATTCATGCTGTACCGGAAGCAGCCCTGCAGTCTCTCGGCATAGCTGTTCACGTGCTTGTTCTTCGAACGGTAGGCGGGGTATTCGCCGAAGGCCGCCCATAGCGGGGACGAGTTCGCCATCCGTCCGCCGTCGAGATGGCAATTCTGGCAGTTCAGCGTGTTGCCGACGTACTGTGCGGCGTAGCGTTGGGTGTCGCGGAAGATGTTCTCGCCCAAACGCACCATCTTGCCGAAATCGTTGTCCGGAATCGCACTGTCCGGCGGAGGGACAAACGTCGCCGTCTTGCCCGAGCGGCTCGAGCTGGTCTTGGTCAGCGCTTTACCGAGAGATGCTGCCGGCACGTTCGGCGCCGCCGCGTAGTACGCGGCGACCGACGCGATCTCGGTCTTGTCGAGCTTCCGGGCGATCCCGCCCATCAGGCCCATCGGATCGTCCTTGCGCGTGCCGGCCCGCCACGCCTTGAGCTGGGCTTCGATATATTCCGCCGATTGTCCGGTCAGCCGAGGCACGAGCGCGCCAACACCGCTGCCATCGGGCCCGTGGCACTGACTACAGCCCGGAATACCCCGGGACCAATCGCCCATGCGCGCGAACGCAGCACCAGCGGCGATCTTCGATGCGCCCCGAGCTGCAGCAGCCGCTTTTGGAGCAGGAAGCCCGGCGTAATAGGCGGCGACGGCTTTTCGCTCGGTTTCGCTCAGCGCGACGGCGACGGGTCCCATCGTGTCGTTCTTCCGGCTGCCGTCGGCGAAACTGTCGAGCTGGCGGATGATGTAACCGGCATTGAGCCCGGCCAGCCGCGCGCTCGGCATATCGGGGTTGCCCGTGCCTTTCACGCCGTGACACGAGGAACAGGCCGGCACAGCGTCCGTCCCCTGCAGGACGATCTCGCGTCCACCGGCGGCAAAGGCAGACCCCGCAGAGAATGCGCCGAACATAAATGCAACAAGCGCGACCTGCTTCATCTCGTGTCCCCTCCCCTAACCGGTTTCAAGCTAATGTCGCGGAGCTTTGTTGAGCCTACCCCGTATAGGCAAAGGCGTAACCGCGTTCCTGAGCACGGTTGACCGCGGCAATGCCGGCCGGGACCAGATGGGCGTTGGGGATCAGATTGGCGACGAGCTCCTTGTGGATGTCGTCGGCATTGCCGCGCGTCTGCCCGGCGAGAGCATGCGATATGCCCATGGTCGCCATGCCGCAAATGGCGAAATGAGCGCCGTCTGCAATCAGAGTCGAAAGCGTGACGCCGCGATTGGCAAGTCCGTGCCCGGTTCCGTTATAGGGATTGACCATATGGACCTGTTTGAACTCCATCATCTTCGACAGTTCCTTGCCGTATTTCTTCCACACCGTGTCGGTGTAGCCGAAGGGTGTGGAATGCGAGCGCAGCACGATGATCACGGCCAGCGCCGAGGGTGCGAGCCCATAGCCTTCCTTGTTGGCGGCGAAGAAATTCCGCGCATAGAACAGCGCGTGGCCGCCGCCTTCGGGCGAGGTGGAATCAAACATAAAACGATGCTGCCCGGGCAGCTCCATCCATGCATCTTTCGGATCGAGCGTGGGCTGCCAACGGGGCGCTTCGGCGGCACGCGCACCGCCTGCGCTCGCGGTCAGTGCGGCGGCTCCGAACCCCAACCCGGTGACAATGGCCCGACGGCCGACACGATCGCTCTGGCTGGTCATGAATTCCTCCCTCTTCGACGGAAAGCGGAATTATACGGACAAAGTCGGCGCCCTAAAAATAATTCCTGAAATACCCGCAAATCCCGCGTGCCAGGCCTTTGCGTGACAAAGCGGATTATCGAAAATCGGCTGCCGTTCGTTCTATCACCGGGCCGCCCTCTGTCGATATCGAGCGAGCGATTGATGGACAAATGCGCCTGCGCACTGGACTATTGCCCAGGCCGGATGGTAACTGGCCGCGGCACCGAATAAGTCGCCGGGTTTTGATGGGGGACGAGAACGGCTGATGAGGGATCAGACATGACGGAGTTCGACTTCATCGTGGTCGGCTCCGGATCTGCGGGGGGAATCGTTGCTGCGCGGTTGAGCGAAGACAAGGACGTCTCCGTGCTTCTTCTCGAAGCCGGGAGGCCGGACGACCATCCCTTTATGGGCATGCCGATCGCCTTTCCGAAGGTCGCCACCAGCCGCGCCTATATCTGGCCGTTCGAATCCGAGCCGGAGCCAGGGCTGAACGGCCGACAACTGCCGATCTGGCGCGGCAAGACGCTCGGCGGCTGTTCATCGATCAACGCCTCTATCAATGTTCGGGGTAATCGGCGCGACTTCGATCTCTGGCGTCAGCAGGGGCTCGACGGCTGGGGCTATGCCGATGTCTTGCCCTATTTCAAGCGGCTCGAGACCAGTTGGCGCGGACCCGGGCCATATCACGGCACGAACGGACCGGTCGGAAACGTGCCGGTTGACTATACCGAGGCGATGTTTCCCTATTTCCAGCAGGCGGCAATGAATATGGGCCTGCCGGTCGCCCACGATCACAACGCGGATTCGCAGGACGGCATCAGCCGGATCGAGCTCACCACGAATTTCGGCCGCCGGGCGAGCAGCGCCCGCGCCTATCTCCACCCGGCCATGAGCCGGCCCAATCTCACCGTTCTTACCAAGGCCCAGGCCACCCGCGTGTTGCTCGAGGGGCGGCGTGCGGTCGGCGTCGAATATCTGCGGGACGGCAAGCTCGAAAAGGTTCATGCCGCGCGCGAAATATGTCTGTCCGGCGGAACCTATAATTCGCCGCAACTTCTGATGCTGTCGGGCATAGGCCCCGCCGATCACCTGAGATCCGTCGGCGTCGAGGTGGCTCATGATCTTCCCGGGGTCGGCCAAAACCTGTTGGAGCATCCCAATCTGCTCAACATCTATCAGGCCAAGGGCCCGCTCGGTTTCACGCGGTTTCTCCGCTGGGACCGCGCCACGCTTTCCGTTCTCGACTGGTATTTCCGGGGGAAGGGACCGTTCACGACCGCCGGCACGATCGCCAATATTTTCCTGAAATCGAGACCCGGGCTCGATCGCCCGGATATCCAGCTCATCACCATGCCGGTGCATCAGCACGGCGAACTCTGGTTCCCCGGCCTCACCAGAAAGCCGAAATACGCCTTCACCTCGCGGGTCGGCGCGCTGCACACGATTTCACGCGGATGGGTGAAGCTGCGATCCTCGGACCCGCTCGACCATCCGCGGATCCTGTTCAACATGTTTGCCGAAAGGACCGATCTCGACGCGATGGTGTATGCGGTCAAGCTGAGCCGCACGCTCTTCCGGCAATCCCCGCTAAGCGATCTCGTCGAAAAGGAGCTTCTGCCCGGCGAGGACTTCCAGACCGACGCCGAGATCGCAGAAGCGATCCGGCAGCAGGCCGAACACCGGCAGCATGCCGTCGGCACGTGCAAGATGGGTATCGGCTCCGACGCTGTTGTGGACCCTCGGTTGCGGGTCCACGGGATCGAAAATCTGCGTGTGGCCGACGCGTCGGTCATGCCTGAAGATCCCTCCGGCAACACGAATGTGCCGACGATGATGATCGGCGAGAAAGCGTCGGATCTGCTTCGCGGACGCAAGCTGCCGCCGGAAGACGTGCGCGGATCGTGACCTGTCCAAGGTCACGCCGGGAGCATGAAGATTTGATCGCCGGCATGTCGCTTTCCGGCGTCGGTCAGGTCTCGCTCTGATCTCTTTCGCGTTTTCGGGTCCTGCGGAAGCCGGCGAATGAAAGCAGGCGGCCAATCTCGTGGCGATGCTGATGATGCATGTCCGGTACATGCGGGTGCGAATGACGCAGCGGCTCATGGCGATGGACATGGGTGTGGGGCTCGCCCGGAGGATCCTGCGGACCATGGATATGACGATGGTGTGCGTCATGGACGTGCGGATGCGAATGGGCCATCGCCTCATGAACGTGCTCGTGCTCGTGATGCTCGGTCAGATGGAGATATACACCGGCGGCCATCAGGACTCCTGCCACCACGAGCTGTGTGGTGACCGATTCGCCGAGGGCGACGATGGCCACGATGCTGCCCAGGAACGGCGCGGTCGAAAAATAGGCGCCCGTCCGCGCGGTGCCGAGATGCCGCAAGGCGGCCACATAGAGCGCCAGACTTACGCCATATCCCAGAAAACCGACGACACCGGCGATCAGAATCGTCGATATATGGGGTAATCCGTTGCCGAGCGCCAGGCCGAGCACCAGATTGACCGGACCGGCGATCATCCCCTTGAGCTCGACGATCTGCAGAGGATCGGCGAGCGAAACCTTGCGCGTCAGATTGTTATCGAGGCCCCAGGCGACGCATGCGCCGACAATCGAAAGCGGCCCCAGAAGGCTGCTGAGCGTCGGCGTCCCGGTCCAGGACAGAACCCCGGCGCCCGCGATAAGGCATGCCATGCCCAGCGCGATACGCCGGTCGAAATTTTCGTGAAAAATAAACCATGCCATCAGCGCCGTCGCCGCGCCTTCCAGCGTCAGTAACAACGACGCCGTCGCCGCCCCGGTGCGGGTAAGGCCGGCCATGAGCAACAATGGCCCGATGACGCCGCCGGCCAGGATCGCGCCGGCAAGCCAGGGTAACTCCGCCGACGCGAGGCCGACCTCCGGTGCGCCAAACAGCCTGGACGGCGTAACACGCCGAAGCACGGCGGCCCCGATCCCTGCCCCGCAGTAAAGAAGGCCGGCAAGAACCGCCGGTTGAATCGATCCCACCAGGAACTTCGCGGCGGGCGTCGACATGCCGAACAGGGCGGCGGAGACCAGCGCGTAAACGACAGCGACTCGATTCATGGTGCGGTCACGCTTTCAATCGTCTCAGAGCCTGGATGTCACGACCGGTCAGCCGAACATTTGACCGACCAGCAAGTACACGCCAATACCGCAACAGGCAGTGGCGCCGCAGTCAATCGCCACGGCGCGCCACGCCAGCGCGCGGGTGGCGCGCATGCGCCAAAGCATCGCGACGCCTGCGGCAATAACGAGTATCAGGAGACCGGCCACAAAGGAACCGAGACGAAGCCCGCTGAATATCGGGACCAGTTCATGGACCGGCGGCTGCAGGACGGACAGTTCGGGGACAAGATAAAGGCCATCGAGAAAGCCGAACAGCGCGATCGGCAGCACTCGAATGGCATGATTTCCGGGATAACGCCGGGCGATCGCAAGCCAACTCGCCGCAAAGACGCCGACGCCGGCGACCAATTCGCTTGCCGCCAGCCGGTGCGTCATCGCCCCGGCAAACGCCAGCACAAGAAATCCGAGCAGGACGATTGACGCCACGCGGCCAAACCGTTCCGATTCACGCGCCACCGCCTGAGCGGCGATCAACAGAATGACCCCGCCGATCAGCGCCCGCGTAAGGCTCGCATCCGGCACGACGACATTGACGGCGCCAAGTGCCGCGGCGATCGCATAGCCGAGCCCCAACGCGGCCACGCCACGCCCGATGTCGCGCCATCCGCCCAGCAAGAGAAGAAATGCCAAGACCGCGGCCAAACGGACCGGGCTGCTCAATAAGTGCTCGAAGCCAAGTTTCACAGATCTGACAAAGCCGGCGCTGCGGAGCGTCCGGCCACCCGCCGGTAACGCGATGTCTTCATGGCCTGCGGTGACCAGCTTGACGACATAGCCGCTTCGATTCATCTGGACGCGCGCCAATCCGATGTGATGAGACGAGAGATCGAAAAGGACCGAGTTCGTGGAGCACGATGTTCATCGGGTTTCGGCATTTAAAGAAAACCTCGAACTGATAGAAGTTCGGCTTCGAATACAGCGTGTCGATCAACCCGATCTCGAACTCCTGATTTTCGACCGTGCATTGACCGCCGGCAGACGAGACGGCGAGGTGCTTGAGCACGTATTTGGCTACCGCATCGGTGGACGGGATCATCGGGCTCGGCACGAGGCGGTCAGCCTCGTGTTTCGGGAATTGCACCCGAACACGGACATCGGGACCCATGACGTTCCATGTCGAATAGCTGAACGTCTGAGTCTCGGCGTGGCCCGCCCGGGGCGCCAAGGCGATACAAAGCAGAAGAGCGAAAAAGATCGCCTTCACTTCTCCAGATCCTTCAGGCTGCCGGCCACGAAGATCCGTGCGTGACTATGCAGGAACTGCAGGTTCTTGCGCTGGACCCGTTTCTGCGCGTCGGACATGTAGCTCGTATATACGTTGCTCCGAACGTCGCTGAAGTCGGTATAAGTCGGCAGCTCCCGGTGCTTCATAACCAGCACATGCACGCCATCGGGTGCCGAAACCGGATCGGACACCTGCCCGTCGGTCAGCTTGCTGGCCACGGCGAACAGTTTGGGGCCCAAATGAATCTTCGCCGCGAAATCGAGTTCGGTGCCGTCCTTCATCTTGCCGGACCGCACAAACCCGAAATGCTGCATAACGTGTTGCAGATTCGACCCGGCCCGCAGATCGAAAACCGCTTCCGCCGCATCGGCCATCGCCTGGTCCCTGGTCTGATCGACGTCCCGGTAGCTGCCGTAATGCAGCACGATATCGTCGAGCGCCATCGTGCCGTTGGTTATGTAATCCGCGCGATGGGCCTTGTAGTATTTCTTCAACATCGCGTCGGTAGGGCGGTTGGCGCGCACCGGGGCGGCAACCTGGGCGTTGACGCCGTCGCTGAGAGCCGTCCGGACCTCGACGAGCGTCTCGGGCAGATTGAGGGCGAGCCCGCGTTGAACCAGAAGCTCTTCATTGATCATCCGCTTCAGTTCCGTCGCCCGCTCCTTCTGCGTCGTCTGTTCGAATGGCTTGCTCGTGTCGTCCTGAAGCTCATTGAGAAAGTCGCTCATCAGGATGGGCTGGCCGTTGACCAGCGCGGCGTATCCCGGCGGCACGGTCGTCCTCGGCTTCTGGACGACGTGAAAAAGGTTGAGCCCGGCAATGCCAAGCCCCACTACGCACCCGACCAGAGGGAGCACCAGGGTCCGGCGAGGCCGGGTCGCCGCCGTGACGACGGCGGCCAGGAAGCCGCGACGGCGCGGGCGTGTTACCATTTGCAGCATCACGGCGCTCCATTCCGGCTGTTGTCGGCGACCTTTTTACCGGCCTGATGATATCGGGCCGCGCGGGACGCCGTGCTGATATAGACGGCGAGCGACCGGATCTGGGCGAGACTGAGCCGGCCGAACCAACCGGGCATGACTCCGTGACGGCCGGAATAGACCGTATTGTAGAGATCCGAGGGCGATCCACCCCAATCCCACGCGCCAGCGGTCAAGTCGGGGGCACCCAGATAGTTGTCTCCCTTGGCATCGGTGCCATGGCAATCACCGCAATTCCCGCGCTCGAAATTGAAAAACACCTTGCGGCCGGGCTCGACCGCGCTCTGCAAGTGAGGCGCGCCGGAAATCGCCAGAACATATTGGACAACATTGCGGATGTCGGCCGGTGACAGAACGCCGCGCTGACCGAAAGCCGGCATTTCGGTGACGTCACGCGTCCGCGCCCGGGCGTCGCGAATGCCGAAGAGGATCGTGCGATCGATATCGAACACGGTGCCGGTGCCGTAGAGCCACACGGGATCGGCGAGATCCGGCGCGCCGACGGCGGGATTGCCTTTCATATGCTCGCCGTGACAGACGGCGCAGTGCTTCGCATAAACTGGCCGCGCCACACTGTCGGCGAAACGAACCAGATCGGGATGATTGATGACTGAATCCATGGGCGTTTCAAGCAACCGGCGTTCCAGATGTGCGCGCCTGATCCGGTGACCGCCCCAAACCGCGCCGCCAACCACAACAAGCAAGACGCCGAACGCGACCGCCGCGTGCAGCCGGGAGAGCTTGCCGACCCGAAGGACGGCGCCCGCGCGCCTGGAAAGAGTCTTGTTCGTTTCGGACACGTCCAATCGTTCCGTTTTCTTTCGTTGCAGCATGGCGAGGCGCTGCCGGCATCAATGCCGTCAAATCGCTTTCAGGTGCGCGCGCGACCGGGTTTCGCACAGGAACGGGAGCAGCGCCGCCGCCGTTTCCGCCGGAAATTCTTCATGCACGCCGAGCTTGCCCCTCTCGATCGAGACGCAACGGACGCGCGCCGCTTTGCCAAACTGTTGCATTTCCGCCATCGACCGCCGTGGGGACGATGATCCGCAAATCACCAGTACGTCGTCGGCAAGTCGGGCCGCCAGCGACAGGAATTCCTCGGTGCTCCGAACCGGATCCAACGCGCCGCACACAAACCGAACGGATCCATGCCGCGCGCCGGTCGAATTGGTGACCGCCAGTTTTGCCGCCAGCCGGTCGCCAGCCAACCAGCCCCGATCGGCATAGACATGACCGTTGGCCATCATCCTGATCGTCCAGCGATTGACATTCGTCCGATAAACCAGGCTGCCGAGCACTGGAATGTCGGCCAGCCGGGCGATCGCCGGCAGGACTTTCGGACGTCGCCCCAGCATCGTCGGTAGCGGACCGCGCCAGGTCGGCGCGATCAGGCAAACGCGCCCGGCCGATCCCGGCGCCCGCACCACATGCCCAAGAAGATAGGTGGCGGTATGACCGACCGCGACGGTGCCATGCACCGGGAACGCCTCCAGAATGTCCGAAACGAACTGACGATAGGTCGCCGGGCTCCAGGCCTCCGGGTCTTTGGGATCCGCCCCGAAACCCGGGAGATCGACGGCGATGGTTCGGAACCGATCGGCCAAGGCGATCTGAAGCGGCTTCATTTCCGCACGGCTCGAGATCGAACTTGGCGCGGGCAGCATCAAGACAGTCGGACCGCGGCCAACGCTGGTGAGGCCGACGCGCATGTCTCTCCCGTGCCACGGCCATGCAAAGCTGTCATCGATCAGGTCATGGCGAAGCGTCCCGATGGAGCCGAATCCGATGGGGCCGGACATGATCTGATCCTCTATGTTGCGGGCACGCCCTGGGTTTCATCGAACAGCAACAGACGGCCCGCATTGCCGAGACCCAGGAACGTCCCGACATTGTGGAGCACCGCCGCGATAATCGGCGCTTCGATGCCAAACACGCCGAAGCTCGCCAGCAGGACCAGGCCGAACGTGAAAACCAGTCCGATCCCGACGTTGACATAGATCGTGCGCCGGCACCGGCGGCTCAGTCGGATGCAGGTGCCGAGACGGCGAAGATCATTCGTCATCAGGGCGAGGTCCGCGGACGCCAATGCGACATCCGCGCCTTGCGCGCCCATCGCGACGCCGACGGCGCCGGCCCGCAGGGCCAGCGAGTCGTTGATACCGTCGCCGACGACCATCGGATAATGACCGGCTTTGACGTCCTCCTGGACCCTTTCCATTTTCTGCTCGGGCAAGGCCTCGGCGAACACGTCGTCGATGCCCAATTCGCCCGCAACGCGGTTCGCCACGCTGGTGCGATCACCGGTCAGGAGGACCATGTGATCGATGCCGAGAGACTTGAGGTCGCGGATGGCGTCGCCCGCGCCGGAGCGCAATTGATCCAGAAACAGCAACCATCCGAGGAACTTACCGTCGATACTCAAGCCGGCTATCGGACCGTCGTAGTCGGGGGCTGGCGGTGTCTGAACACCGAGGCGCTCGAACAGATTTACCCGGCCGAGCGCGACCTGCTTTCCTTCATACTGGCCGGTTACGCCGAACCCGCCGAGTTCACGCGCCGAGTCCAGATGGACCCGGTCTTCCTCCGGCACCGTGGCGGCAACCGCGCGGCTAAGCGGATGATTGCTTGCCGCTCCCAGGCTACCGGCCAGGCGACGAACGAATTCCGGATCCGCGCCGTCGACAGGATCGATCTCGGACAGATGCAGTTCGCCGCGGGTGACCGTTCCCGTCTTGTCGAAGATGACCGAGGTCACGTCGGCGAGCTTTTCGAGGAACGACGATCCTTTGATGAGAATACCGTGACGGGCCGCAACCACGATCGCCGCGACCGCCGTCGAAGGCGCCGCGAGAACCAGAGCGCAAGGACAGGACGCGACCAGCACGGCCAACATGGCCGGCAGATTGCCGGTGGCGAACCATGTACCGGCCGCGACCAGAAGCACCATGACCATGTATTGGCCGGCATATTTGTCGAGCAGGCGGGTCACGGGCGGCTTGGCGTTTTCCGCGTCGCGCATCAAGTTGATGATGCGCCCGAGGGTCGTATGCTCGCCGACCCGCGTCAGTTTTATATGCAGCAGACCATCGATGTTCATCGATCCCGCCAGCACCGAGTTGTCCTGATGCACGTCTACGGGGACGCTCTCGCCGGTCAGAGACGCCATGTCGAGGCTGGAGTCGCCGTAAGTAATCATGCCGTCGGCCGGCAGGCGTTCTCCGGCGCGCAGTTCTATGATGTCGCCCATCTTGAGCTTTGCGGTTGACACCATTTCCACGTTGCCGTCCGGCAGCAACCGGCGCGCATCATCCTCCGTCAAGCGGCCCAGGGCTGTGACCGCTTCCCGCGATCCCAACATGCTGCGTTCTTCTAGCACGTGGCCGATAGTCATAATGATAGGAAGGATGGCGGCCGTCATCAGATCGCCGGTCGCCCAGGCCGCGATCAACGCCAAAGCGATCAGGCGATCCGTTATGCCGTCCAGGCTCGGGTGACGAAGACTGTTCCACGCCGCCGTGAACACCGGGACGGCGACTAAAGCCGCCGCGGTCCCGGCGACGATTTCCGCGATCCCGAGATCGGCGGGCAGGAAGAAACGGATCCCCACCGCCACGATCAGCAGGCAGAGCGCCGCCAGCGCCAAGGTAAGGCGCAGCGCCAACAACGCCTTTTCGGCGCGGTCGAGTAACGATCTCTGGGGTGAACCGGAGGTCTGTTCTCTGGAAGACGGAATTTCTGTAGCAATCGTCATTTTCCACTCCCGGGCAAGAGATAACGTGCCCCGCCTTTGGGATCGACCAACGTAACGTCGCCGGCTTTTTGAAGAATTTTGCCGACCTCGCTGCGATAGGCCCGATCCAACAGGCTTCGGCGGGTATCCCTGGTCGCCGATTTTTCGAGGGCGTTGATGGCGGACGTGTCGGCCTTGGCCGTGACGACCCGTTCCGTCGCTGTCGCCTGCGCCGCGCTGATAACGCGGTCCGCTTCGCGATCGGCTCCCTGACGCAGGCGCTCGGCATTCGTTCTGGCCGATGCGATATTCTGGTTGGCTTGCTGCGTGGCGGTCAGCACATCGTCGAAGGCAACCTTGGCTTCAGGCGGAAGCCACGCCGTCATATCGATCCGGTCGATCGAAATGCCGAGGCCGGTGCCGGAATCGTCCAGCTCCTTCAATTTCGCGTTTATCGTCGTCAACAGGTCGTCGCGGACGGCGCCGCGCAAGGCGGTTATCGTCTGAGCGCCTCCTCCTGTCGAGGAACTTGGCTGCGCGACAATGAAGTCATTCAGGCTCCATTGGGCCGCCACGTCGACGGCGCTTCCACGAAACAGCCGATCCAGCGCCGGTCCGACATGTGATTGCGACAGGTAATAATGTGCCGGATCGGAGACATGATAGATCAGTGTCGCGTCGAACAGCACGACGTTATTATCGCCCGTGATGTAGGAGGTGGCGCTGGCCGGAATCGACTCTCCCGACGCTGCCGAACTGGATGCCGATCTCCGAATGCCGGCCACCGGCGCCAGCGCGGTAATCGCATGACTGAGCTGGCGATCGGGGCCGGGCAATAGCCGCACCTGCTCGATCGGCCGTGGCCAAGCCAGCAGAAGTCCGGCTTTTTGAGTGTGGACGATACGGCCGAACCGCAAGACCACCGCCTGACTGTCCGGATCGATCTCGCGGATATTGCTGAGCAGCCACGCCGCGCCCAATAACAGGGTCACGATATAGACCACGCGGAATCCGATCAGGACGGACTGCATGATCGGGCCCGGCGGCGGCGAAGCCGGCGGTCCGGCCACGACCTCGGCCGCGGAATTCGATATGTCGCTGATCTCGTTCATCAATGCTTCTTCTTCGCGGGAGGATCCGGACGCGGCAGGTTTTCCGGCCCTGTCGCCAGAACCCGGAATGGAGCAGCGTCCGTCCGCAGGATGATGTTGGTGTTCTTTCCGACCATCTGGTCGATCGTATCGAGCGAGCGCAGGGTCGTATAAAGCCCGGGGTCCGACCGGTACGATTTGGCGTGGATCGTCGCCGCCTGCTGCTCCGCATTCGCGATGGTCTCGGTCGCCTTCTCTTTCGCTTTCGCCACGACCTCGCGGCTGTCCCGCGCGGCATCGGCGCGAATGGCAGCAGCCTTACGCAGTCCCTCGGCGGTCCGCTCGGCCGCAACCGTTTCGCGTTCCGCGCTCATCCGCGCCACGGTGGCTTTCAATGTCTCGGCCGGCAGGGTCATTCGCTCGATGCCGACCTGACGAACCGCAATGCCGTAGCCCCGCAACATCCGATCGGCGATTTGATCGCGTAGCTGTTTCTCGAACGCACCGATCTGGACCTTTTTCTGATCGACATTGACCAGATCGGAGAAATCGAAATTGCTCGCGGTGAGATGCAAGGCCGCGTTGACGAAGCTGCGGAGTTGAGCCGCCGCCTGGTCCGGCTGATTCCGGACCGAGCGAAGAAACTGGCTGATATCCTTGGGGTCGTCGGGGACCTGCCAGGCGACATAGGCCTGCACAAGGACCCGCAGGCCATCGCGTGTGCCGACATCCTGAAGGCCGGTGGCCGTCGTCCTGAGCTCGAGATTAACGGGTATCGTATCTTCGATCGGCAGCGGCATCTTCCAGGCGAGGCCCGGATGCGTGATCACTCGCACCGGATTTCCGAAACGCGTGATGAGAACCGCCCTGCCCGCCCGAACCATGACGATGCAGGCGGCCGCGACCGCGACCAATAGCACAGCGGTCGCGAAAACGAGCCGAAAGGCGACTTTGGCGCGGTTCTCGCCGCCGCCGTCTTCGCCGCCGTCGTTGGCCTGATCCTCTGTATATTCCTGGGTATTCGCTGTCATGATTCTATAGCCAATCTAGGTCACGGCGTCGGCGTGGAGCCGCCGCCTGATTTTTCCGCCTTCAGTTTCGCCTTTTCCGCCAGCTCGGCCGCGTATTCGCTGGTCAAGGCCGGAGGCTTGGATTCCGTGGACGTTCCCGGGGTCATTCCGTAGTCCGCTTTTTCTCTGTCCGTGTCGTCCAGCAGCGAGAAAGAGTTGGCGGTAAAGTCCGTCGCCGAAGACTCCGTAGTCGCGCTCTGGGGTAATGACGTCGCACTGCCGGAACCGGATCCGCCGTTCGACGACGCACCTAGTCTGCCAAGGTGCCGAAGATCGATGATCGGCGCCTGGCTGGGCGTCAGGCGGCTGTCGATAATCGTTATGCCGCGCTTCGTGAGAGCGGTTTGGAGATGTCCGAAATAGCGTTCGAGCAGGAAGGGTCGGGAATCGAGGCTGCTGGCGCGCCGGTCGGCGGCAAAAGCGTAGGCATCGCCCGTCGCACCCTGTATCTTTTCCGTCGCGGTTGCGGTCGCGTCATCCAGCGTCTTCGTTCTTTCTTCCTCCGCGATGCCCTTTGTCCGTTCGGCGCGGCCGACTTCGTTCGAGATGCTGGCATCCGCTTTGATCTCGGCGGCCTGCACCGCGTGGTAGGCGGCGGCGGCGCCGGCAGGGGGATGAATCTCTTCTATCAGAACGGTCACGATTTCGGCTCCGCCATTGTTCGACTTGAGCTCGTTGGTCACCTGAGTACGGAGATATTTTTCAAGACTGTCGCGCTTCGCGCCCATCACTTGCTCGAGCGTGTGGGATGCGAAATATCGCGTCATAACGCGGTTCGCCGCCGCCTTGACGAGGGTGTGCTGGTCGACCGCGCCGTAAACCGAGTGCAAAGCATCTGCATCGGTCAGGCCCGTGCGATAGAGCACGAGAATTTCGGCACTGACGGTCTGAAACTCCTGCTGCCCGCTGGACTGGCTGGCAACAAGATAATGCGCTTCGCTGGCATGTGCCGTGGTCCACAAGCGATTCATGCTCGGCAGTGGCGTTGCCTCCGCCTTTATCAGTTGAGTCGCCTCAGGCTTGTAATTCGCGTTCGCAGCGATCGTGTGAACCGTCCCGTATTCGACCGACCGGAGGCGGCCCAGCGGCCACGGAAGCAGTAAATGCAGACCAGGGCCGAGCACCGCGACCGGCGCACCGAACCGTTCATAAACCCCGCGATGGTCATAGCTGATCAGCTTTAGGCCGCTCAGCACCCAGCACAGCATCAAGGTGATCACGACGGCGGGCATGGTCGCGGATTTCAGATAAGCGAGGGCCCAGCTCCGCGTGAAATCGAGGCCCAAATGGGTGCGGATCAACACGCTGGGGGCGCGCGGACCGCCGGTGACCACCGTGATGATGATACTGTCGGTGGCTGCTTTTGCGGTCTCAGCGGAGGGTGGCGGCAGGAACAAGCGTGCGAGGGCCCGCAACCCGAGTTCCGAGATGACCACCAACGGCACGCAAAGGAAGACCAGTACCGGCCAACGTATCCAGTGCAGGCCCAGGCCGCGGCCGACCTCGAAACACCCGGCGGCGCCCAGCAGCAAGGTGGCGAGGAGCAGCAAACGGCGCAGCGACGGCGCTTCGGGCAATTGCGGGACGGGATACGCATTGACCAGCCGTTCCGCCACCAGCGAGGGAAACGCCATCGCAACGGCCAGTGCGGCAATGACATAGGCATGTGAACGGACCGACACGGTCGTCGCCGTCATCGGCCACAGCAGCCACACCGCAAGACCAACCGCGATCGCGCCGAGCGGAACCAGCACGGCCTGTCCCTGCCGAGCCAGGATGCCGGGGCCAAGAACCTCGCAAAGCTCGCCGACGAAGCTGTTCGTCCGCGCCTCGGTATCCTCGCCCCCCGACTCGGACGCTGGCGCGCGACGGCGCGACGCAGCCATGACGAGTGTGGCGACAAGCCCCGTCAGCGCCAGCAACAGGGCAGCAAGAATAAGGCCGCCCGTGCCGCTCTTGATCGCTTCGGTCGCGACGCTACGCACGCCCTGAAGACGCTGTGTCGGCCAATAGGGAACGGACAGCAGTAGGCCCGTAACGGCGATGAAGACGCCGTACAGCCACGCCATGCCGCGCAGGAGCCGATAAGACCGGCCCGCGACCGCGCCAAGCAATACGCTTGTATTTTCCTCTTCGTCGTTCATGCGTCAAAGCCGTGTCTTGTTACGCGATCGCCGATCGGTCGGTCGGGTAAGCGGGATTCCAATTGGTCAGCGCTCCTCTTGCTTTTCGACCCTGAGTTCGATCTGGTCGTAGCCGCGATATCGATAGATCAGGACGGATCCCGCCCACGCCACGATGAACACGCCGATAATGATGAAGCCCAGCGTGTTGAAGTGCCCGTTCAGCAGATCCACGTGGTTCCAGAACGATCCGGTAAGGCCGAGTTCGTCCTTGACCAGGCCCAGTGTTTCGATTCCGCCGATAAGCACGGCGATGACCACCGAGACCAGCGTGATAACGAGGTTGTAGTAGAGCTTGCGGATCGGTTTGAGGAACGCCCAGTTATAGGCGCCGAGCATCAGAATGCCGTCGGTCGTATCGACCAGCGACATGCCCGCCGCGAACAACACCGGAAACACCATGATCGACCAGATCGAGATGCCCTTTGCGGCCTGGGTCCCGGAAAGGCCGAGCAGAGCAACCTCGGTCGCCGTATCGAAACCGAGCCCGAACAGGAACCCGAGCGGGAACATATGCCAGCTGTTCGTAATGAACCTGAACAGTGGCCGAAAGAGCCGCGAAATCAGGCCACGCTTGTTCAACAGGAGATCAAAGTCGCTTTCCGCGTAGGTGCCCCCCCTCCGGACATCCCGGAACGTCCGCCACACCGAGCCGAAGATCAGCAAATTCATCGCCGCGATCAGGAACAGGAATAGCGCCGAGACCGACGTGCTGATGATGCCGCCGATACTGTCGAGCAACTTCAATTGCGAGGCCGCGCCCGCGATGGCGGCGGCCGCCAGAACCACGACGGCGGAGTGGCCCATCGCAAAATAGAAACCGACGCTGACGGGCCGTTTGCCGTCCTGCATCAGCTTGCGAGTGACGTTGTCGATTGCTGCGATGTGATCCGCGTCGACCGCATGGCGGAGACCGAAGCCGTAAGCAAGCAAGGCGGTTCCCAGGAGGAGTGGATGCACCCGAAACACGAGCACGGCCCACACCCAGGCCCATAGATTGATCGCGATCAGAACCGCGTAGACGGCTATGACCGAACTGCGCAAACCCGCTTTCGGCGTCGGCTGGACCGTATTCGATATACTGGGCATACTGGCAATCACGTGCTGCTCTCGGGTTGGACCTCGTCGGTCCGAAAGATGCGTTGCCAGCCGTTGCATCTTGTGATTTTGGGGCTACGCCGTCTTTAGGGTCGCCCTCTTGGTTTGGCCCATGTTCTGCCCCGATTGTCCCGGAAGGCCAGGCTTTTACGGTTTCATCCGGTGGGTGTTACGTTTCTGAAACGCCGCTGACGGCGTTACAGAATCTGCGTTACGCCTGTTATCGGATCGACCTTCGTGAAGGAAGATCAAACGCTTAGCCGCGCGGTCGTTCGGCTCAGATCCGGCGCATATGACCTGTTCTTGTCCCGCGGGCCCCAAACGGAGACGCGTCCGGCCAACGGACAACGCCGGGAAAAGGGCGGAGCGCTGACGAAACTGCCGACGATTTCGCACTCGACTCAAATCGGGAGACCTCACTCTCTCGCTCCGTGGCCATTGCGGTCTACATAGTTAGGTAGATCGCCGCACCGGCTGTTAGAATTCAACCGCTTGCGCATGAGACGTCCTTAACCATCACGGCGGTCATGCGGACGCGAACCGATCGAGGCTTTTATGAACGCCGAAAACGACACTCCTTCCGATCAAGGCGACCTGACCGAAAAGGACCGCCCGCTACGCGAAGACATCCGGCTGCTCGGGCGCTTGCTCGGCGACACCATTCGGGATCAGGAAGGTCAGCATATCTTCGATCTCGTCGAGACGATCCGCCGCCATTCTGTCCAATTTCACCGGGGCGACGACCACGAGGCGCGCCAGGAACTGGAGGGAATTCTCCAGACTCTGAGCCCTGAGCAGGCGGTGGAGATCATTCGCGCTTTCAGCTACTTCTCGCATCTCGCGAATATCGCCGAGGATCAACATCACATCCGCCGGAACCGCAGCCACGCCATCGCGGGCACGCCGCCGCGCGTGGGGACGATTGCGCGGGCCCTGGAGGATGCCAAGGACGCCGGCTTATCCGCGACCGCCCTCGCGGGCTTCTTTGATGAAGCGAAGGTGTGTCCGGTCCTGACCGCTCACCCGACGGAGGTCCGCCGCCGGAGCACCATGCTTCGGGAAATCGAAATCGCGAATCTGCTTGACCGCGGTGAACGCAGTTACTGGACGCCCGAGGAACGGCGGGAGATCGATGAAAATCTCAGCCGCGCCATTCTCATCCTCTGGCAAACGAATCTGTTGCGCCAAACCAAGCTGACCGTGATGGACGAGGTCGAAAACGGGCTCGCCTATTACGAATACACCTTCTTCCGGGAATTGCCGCGTCTGTACGCCAATCTGGAAGACCGTCTTCGGAGCGTCACCGCCGGGTCGGCGGATCTGTCGATCGGTTCTTTTCTCCGTGTCGGCAGCTGGATCGGCGGTGATCGGGACGGCAATCCGTTCGTGGACGCCGCCATCTTGCGAGAAGCGACGCGTATGCAGAGTGCGTATGTCTTGAATTTCTATCTCGACGAATTGCGCGAGTTATGGAGCGAGTTGTCGCTGTCGACCACCGTCGTCGAGGTTTCGGCAGCTTTGAACGAATTCGCCGCCTTCGCGCCCGAGACGTCGGAGCATAATTCGGTGGAACCATACCGCCGGGCCATTGCGCGGATTCACGATCGACTGGCTGCGACTCAGCGGGCCTTCAATGAGGCCGCAGCGGCGGACGAGATATTGCCGGACGCCGATCCCTATAGGGCGCCGGGAGATCTTCTGGCCGATCTCGAAATCATCCGGGTGTCACTGATGCAAAACGGCTCCGAGCTTCTGGCGCTGGGCCGCCTTCGACGGCTGCAACGGGCGGTCGACTGTTTCGGATTTCACCTGGCCGGTCTCGATCTGCGCCAGAATTCCACGGTGCACACCAAGACGGTTGCGGAACTGCTGGCCGCCGTCTCGGTCGATCCCGGCTATGCCGACAAGGACGAGGACGGCCGGATAGCCGTGCTGAGCAGGGAATTGCGAACGCCCCGCCCTCTTCTGAGGCCCAACTGGCACTACTCAGACCAGACAACCAGCGAGATCGGCATCCTGAAAGCCGCCAAGGCGGCGCAAAACCGATACGGCAAGCCGGCGATCGCGACGGCGATCATCTCCAACACCCGGGGCGTATCCAACCTCCTCGAACTGGCGAATCTGCTGAAGGAGACCGGTTTTATTACCGCCGAGGGGCAAAGCTCGATCGATATCGCCCCTCTGTTCGAAACGATCGCGGATTTGCGCAACTGCGTGGAGATCATGAATCGCCTGCTGAACATTCCGGAGTATCGCCGGCTTCTGGAGTCACGGGGCGGCGTTCAGGAAGTGATGCTCGGTTACTCCGACAGTAACAAGGACGGCGGCTACGTCACGTCGAACTGGGAGCTGCACAAAGCCGAAATCGGCCTGGTCGAGCTGTTCCGGAAGCACGGCATAAGGCTGCGGCTGTTCCATGGGCGGGGCGGCACGGTCGGCCGCGGCGGCGGGCCGAGCTATGACGCGATTCTCGCCCAGCCGGCGGGCGCCGTAAACGGCCAGATCAGGCTGACCGAACAGGGCGAAACGATCTCGAGCAAATACACCAATCCCGAAATCGGGCGGCGCAATCTGGAGATCCTCGTCGCGGCAACGCTGGAAGCGTCACTGCTGCATCCGGCCGGGGAACCAGCGCCGGCACCCTATCTCGACGCCATGGAACAGATATCCTCCCATGCCTTCGCGGCCTATCGTTCTCTGGTTTATGACACGCCAAACTTCAACGAGTATTTCTGGAGTTCGACGGTCATCGACGAGATTTCCTCGCTGAACATCGGCTCGCGGCCCGCGTCGCGAAAGCAGACGGGCCGCATTGAAGATCTCAGGGCGATCCCCTGGGTCTTCAGTTGGTCGCAGTGCCGCGTCATGCTGCCGGGCTGGTATGGCTTCGGAACGGCCGCACGGGCCTGGCTGACGGACAACGCCGGGGACGGCATGGCGCTTTTGCGCGAGATGTACGCCAACTGGCCGTATTTTCGAACCCTGCTGTCGAACATGGATATGGTGCTGGCCAAGAGCAATATGGCCATCGCGTCACGCTATGCGGAACTCGTTGAAGACACGGCGCTGCGGCGTCAGGTCTTCGCTCGCATCGTCGAAGAGAGACGCGCGTCGATTTCCGCGCTGCTGGACATAACCGAATGCGACGAGCTTTTGGCCGGCAATCCGCTCCTTGCCCGTTCGATCCAGAATCGCTTTCCCTATATCGATCCGCTGAACCACCTGCAGGTCGAACTTCTGAAAGCCCACCGCGCCGGCTCGGCCAATCCCAAGGTCTTCAGAGGTCTTCAACTGACGATCAACGGCATTTCGGCCGGTCTACGGAATAGTGGCTGATCGAAGAAAGATGAGAACGCCATCGGAGCCGCGCGGCGACAGCGATTCTGCGTGGAAACAGAACCTCTTACAGCCAACGGCCCCAAGAGCTCGAAGCCGACCGACCGTCTCCCACGATTGACAGTTTCCGGAGGCCCATTTAGCTATTTAAGCGAATGTTCGGTGTTTTAGTGCTGCAATCTCGTTTTGTGTCTGCGAATGTGCGACGGCGTAGATGGCTCTGCGAAAGGACCGAAGCGACCAACCTGATGGAGATATGGAATCATGGAAGGGTCGAAACCCGAAGTCCAAAGCGTCCGCCAAACCGAAGACCGTTTTCTGGCCTCTGATGTTTTCGAGGGGCGCGAGCGAGCCTTACCGCCCCGAAACGGGACAGGCTATGTAGAGGAGCCGGGACGGAGCGTACCGGTTTATCACAACGCCGACGTGCTTGTTGTCGGAGGAGGCCCTTCCGGCTGCGCCGCCGCCTTCGCGGCCGCCCGCGCCGGAGCCGATGTCACGCTTTTGGAGCGTTACAATCATCTCGGCGGCTTGTCGACCGGCGGCCTGGTCATCTGGATCGACCGTATGACCGACTGGGACGGCAATCACATCATTCGCGGTTTTGCCCAGGACATCCTGAATCAGCTTCCGCCCGAGGGAAAAGCCGGACCGAACCCCGAAGATTGGGGATCGCGTGACGAGCAAAAGGCGAAATATTGGGGACAACGGACATCGGCGTTCCACGGTATCGTCTCCTGGGCGCCGACGATCGACCCCGAGCGCCTCAAAGTCGCGACTCAGGAAATGCTCCTGGCCGCTGGCGTTCGGCTCGTTTTCCATAGCTGGGCCGCCGTTCCCGTCGTCGAGGACGGCCGCGTCACCGGCGTGATCTTCGAGAGCAAGGGAGGCCGGCAGGCTTTGATGGCCAAGGTCGTTGTCGACACCACCGGAGATGGTGACATCTTCTCGCGAGCGGGCGCCGAATTCGACACCGACATCGAAGAAGGCGATGTGCATCACAGCGCCAATACGGCTTTCATGCTCGGCGGCGTGGATATGAAGACATGGCTGAAGTTCCGGGCGGAAGAGCCGGAGCAATTCAGCGAGTTCTGCCGCCTGGGCCGCGAGCGATGCGGCTATTTTCAGCCGCCTTACGTCTCATGGCGCAACGATATCGGACTGTTCCTCGGCCCGCGTCAGTCGGGTCTCTCCGCGCTGGATGTAGACGACCAGACCGAGCTCGAAATCCGCTCACACCGGTTCATGAAGACGCATTGCGAGTTCTTCCGCGAGAATGCCCCCGGCTTCGAAAACGCCTATATGCTGCAGAGTGCGTCGCAACTCGGCGTGCGCCATACCCGCCGCCTCGCCGGCGTCGGCCGGATCGAACGCAACCAGTGGAGCCGCGGTGCCCCCTTTTCCGACGAGGTGGGCGTGAGTCCGTCCGTATCTCCGAAATTCCCTGTTATATCGGTGCCTTATGGCGCGCTGGTGCCACGCCGTCTCGACGGCCTGTTGGCGGGCGGAAAGCATATCTCGTGCGACGCTAATTCGCACGGATTCATGCGCGAGATCCCGCAGTGCTGGCTAACCGGACAAGCCGCAGGCGCGGCGGCAGCGGTCGCCGCCAACCGGAACCTGCAACCTCGCGATATCGATGTCGGGGAACTGCGTCAGACTCTGCGCAATCAGGGCGTCCACCTGCGCGATGCGGCGGACGCCGAAGCGTCCGCCGAACCGGAAGCCGCTATTTCTTCTCGGTAAGAACCGCGCCGGTCGACATCGGCTGCACGATCTTGCGGTACACGCTGAGCCATCCGGTCGCATCGATCGGGAACTCATCGGACGGAGCCGGACGTTTAGCCAGTTCCTCGGCCGGCACCATCAGGTCCAGGTGCCGTTTGGCGACGTCGATCACGATGCGATCGCCGTCCTGAACCCGGGCAAGCGGGCTGTCTATCGCCCCTTCGGGGGCCACTTCCGCCACGGTCAGTCCTTTGAGGCACAGGCCTGAGAGCTGACCGTCGGTAACGAAGGCGGTCTCTTTCGCAAGACCGGCGAGATAGATCGCGAACAGAACGATGGACGCACCGCCGCCCATGGCGGGGCCGCCTTTGAGTCCCTGCCCGCGCAAAACGAGGACTTCGCCCTTTTGAAGCCTGCCTTCCTTGACCGCGTCGAGCGCGTCCTGGGTGTTGTTGAAGACGCGCGCGGGACCATCGAAGGATTCCGGGCGACTGCCGTCGCGAATGCCGAGCTTCACCACGGCGCTTTCGGGCGCCAGGCTGCCTTTCAGAATCGCAATCGACGGACCCTCCGAAATCGGCCGGTCGAGCGGCCGGATGATTTCGCTGTCGCCGTCCGGCAGGGTATCGAGATTTTCGGCGAGCGTCTTGCCGGTACAGGTGAGCGGGCTGGTGTCGAGGATCGGCGACAGGCGCTTGAGGATCGAGGCGGCGCCGCCGGCATCCTCGAATTCCTCGATCCGCACGTCGCCGCTCGGCCGCACGGCGGTCAGAACCGGCACCTTCCGGCTCATCTCGTCCCACAATTCGAACACATCGACGTCGCCATCGCATTCCATGGCGATCGCTTGCAGATGTTTGATCGCGTTGATCGAGCCGGACACCGCCAGAACCGTCGCAACGGCGTTGCGGAACGCCTGCTTGGTCATGATCTTGCGCGGCGTCACATCTTCTTCGACCATGCCGACGATCCGCTTCGCGGCGGCAAGGGCATTGTCGTACATCTTGTCGCTCTTGGCGCGGACCGGCGCGGAGCCGGGAATGCACATGCCGAGCGCCTCAACGACGCAATGCATGGTGTTGGCCGTTGCCATGCCAGCGCAGACGCCGGGACCACGGATCGCCTGGAAAGACATCTCCTCGGCGCTGAACTTGCCGGGCTTGCCCATGGCTTCGCCGACAGTGCCGATCCAGAGTTCCTCGACATCAACATCTTCGCCATTGATCTTACCGTGGGGCTGATAACCGCCGATGACCAGAATGGTCGGAATATCGAGCCGCCCGGCCGCCATGAGCTGACCCGGCGGCGTCTTGTCGCAGGAGGTCAGGCAAATCATGCCATCGAGCACGGCCGCATCGACCTGCGCCTCGATGTCGTTGGTGATGAGATCGCGGGCGGACAGAATGAAGGAGCCGTTCCGGCCCGCACCGGTGATGAAATCGGACGGAGCGGTGGTGCGCACCTCGAAGGGGACACCGCCAGCCTCGCGCACGGCCTGTTTCACCTTTTTTGCGACATCGTCGAGATGGGCGTAACAAACCGCCAGTTCGGACGACGAATTCACCACCGCAATCTTCGGCTTCAGCATGTCCTCTTCGGACAAGCCCAACGTGCGCCAATGGGCGCGCCGATAGGCCGTGTTTGCGGATAGACTGCGTAATTTCTTACTCATGTGGATCTCCCATACGATAGGACCTGTCTACGGGCGCGCACCACACGCGCAATGACAAGGACCGAGACAACAAGGATCGCCGGACAGACGGCGAGAAAAGCAAAAGTGGTTTGAACGGGCAATCCGCTCGATAGAATGACCGCGCCGACGATAGGGCCGAGGGTGCCGAAGCCTTTCGCGATCGACGAGGCCCACCCGGCGCCGCTCGCCCGGATGGTGCTCGGATAATAGATCCCGCAGATCGACTGAATGCCGAAATGGCCGCCGGCGACCAGGATGGACCCCACGATAATGGCCGCCAGGAAAATGGCATGCGGCATATATCCCAAGCCAAGAACGACGAGAATCGGCACGGACAGCGCCGGAAAGACCGACACGGCAACCGGACCGTAGCGATCGGTAAATCGCATCAGGATCAACCCCATGACGGCGCCGAGAAAACCGCTGATGGCTGAGACGGTCGCCGCTTCATGACGCGGGAAACTGAGCGCTTCCAGCAGCAGTGGTCCCCAGGACGTGATGAAGAAAATACCAAGGGAGCTGATGCCATAAGCCAGCCAGATCAGCGGTGTGATCGCTTTCAGATCGTCTTTGAACAATTTGGCGAAGCTGAAATGCAACTCGGTCTGCTCATCGCTCAGAACGAACTGATCCCCATCCGATACATCCACGCGAGGATCCAGCCGTTTCAGGATTCTCACGACAAGGTTGGGACTCTTGCCTTTGATGACCAACAGACGTACCGATTCAGGCAAGGCGACATGAAGAACGATCGCGCAGGCCAGCGTGGCGACGCCGCCCGCGATGAACACGCCGTTCCATTGATAAAGCGGCGCAAGCCAGTTCGTGACGGGGCCCGCGCCAGAGGCCCCGATGGCGTAGCCGATCATGATCGAGGTGACTGCCGTCGCGCGCATGTTGGCCGGCGCGAACTCGATATTCAGTGCCCAGGCCAATGGCAACATCCCACCAATCGCCAGACCATCCAGAAAACGCAATATGAGCAGCTCCTCGTACGTACGCGCGAAAGCCATGGCCAATGTCAGGAGTCCGAAGGAATAGGCGGCGAGAATCACCGATGGGCGGCGACCAACACGATCGCCGAGATAGGAGAACAGGAATCCTCCGAGCGCCGCGCCGGCGATTCCCGCCGAGAAGATGTCGCCGAGATGGCCTTTGGTCAGGCCGAGATCGTCCTGAATGTAGGGCGCCGTATAGCTGATCATCGTCATGTCCAGTCCGTCGAACACGGTGATCAGCCACGACAGAAGTATGAGCAGGTAATTGAAGGATGACAGCTTGCGGTCGTTTAAGAACGCCGACACGTCGAACGTGCGCGGATCGCCATGCATCGCACAATCCTATAAACTAAACTCGATCGCTATCGGCGCGGGCCCGAAACACCCTTTCACGCTTTTCCTCTCGCCATCGCCAGCGTTCCATTGACGATGCATCAGACTCGATGGTCTGACGCATCTACCGCTGTTGATCCGGCTCTGGTGCTAGAATCATGCGAACCTGGGCTTGTGGCTGCGCGGCCCATGCCGCAGCCTAGACCGCGGCCTTTACGGAAGGCAACACGGTTTTGGGACAGAATCGCCTAGGGACCGATTGCGACCGTCAAGTTGCCGCTCCGCCTGAAACCCGCCTATCATGGTAGCTGGGCCGACGCATCGCGGATCAAACCGTCGGGCTTCGTCTGAGAGAGGAAATCACTCCATGAACTATGATGACTACATCGCCCTCTTCAACACGGGCGACGATGAAGCTTTGGTCGAGCGTTACTTCGCCGATGACGTCGTCTTTTCCGGCGGCTCGCGCGAATATCACGGCAAGGAGCGCCTGCTCGGTTTCCTCGCCTGGGCCCATGACGGTGTGCGCGAGGTGATCCGCGAGCAGAAGGTCATGCAGCAGGGCGATACCATCTTCGCCGAGATCGACATGGACTTTCATGCGTCAAAGGAGCGGGAAGACTTTCCGTTCGGCCATCTCCACCCTGGCGACCTCGTCACGGTCAAATTCTTCGTCACCTACCGCCTGCGCGACGGCAAGGTGGTGGAACTGAAAAGCATGACCTGGCCACCCGAAAAAGGAGTCACCAAGCTTCCAAGACTGGGCGGGCATCCCAGCCAGGTTGCGGCGTTCGGCGCTTATACCTCCGCCTTCAGCAACGCCGATTTCGAGCGCTTCCCGACCTTCTATACGGACGACGTCGTTCTCGAACTCGGCTCTGTCCCCCGGATCGAAGGGAGACAGGGCATCATCGACTTCTACAGGCCGATGTTCGCCAAGGTGCGGGAAAACCTCGATGCGCATATGGTGCTCTGCGGCGACAAGGCGATTGCGCTGGATGCGACCAGCCGGTTCACGGCGATCGAGGATGCGCCCGATTTCGTCGTCGGCGCGCTAAAGAAGGGCGATTACATCGACGTTCGCGTCTTTGTGCACTACGAACTGCGGGATGGGCTTGTCTCTCACATCCGCGTGGCCCGTGCAGGCGAACCGGTCATCCACCGCGCCTGAGCGTCAGATCACCATCAGATCCTGGCCGACGATAATCTCGCCGTCGAACTCCTTGCGCACACCGTCAATGAAGGTCGTAACCGGCGTATTCAACCGGCCGATATTCGTGGCGCCCGGAATCAGGTGATTGAGAACGAGCGTCTTGACCTTGGCCTCGCGCGCGGTGCGGCCAACGTCGGCCGGCGTTGAATGCGTGTCGGCGACATGACGATACATATTGTTCGGATTGCCTTTAGCGGCCTCCTCCTTCGCAAGCTTGACCATCTGGTCATAGATCCTCTGCGACATGATCTCGGAAACATAGACATCCGCGCCACGGGCAAGCTCCACCAGATTTTCCGTGTAAGCCGAATCGCCCGAGAACACGATCGAGCGATCCTTCGTGTCGAACCGGTAGGCGAGCGAGCGGTAAGGCATCTTGGCTTTGGAGCGCGGCGGAAAATGCGCGTTTTCGATCGACGTTACTGTCACCTTGTCGTCTTTGTACGCCATGGCCGGTTTGGCCGTGGCGCCCAGATCATGACCGTGCATCAGGGCTTTCGGCCAAATCTTGCGTCCCTCGTCGACGACCCGTATCTCGGTATTGGCCTTGAAGAAAGCCAACGCGCCCTCGACCATGGCTTGCGTTCCATACGGCCCGTAGACGTCCGTCGGATCGGTGCGGCTACCGGTCCATTGATGCGTCAGAAGCGCGGGCAGATCAGCCGTATGGTCGTCATGGAGATGGGTGAAGAAGATTGTACTCAGTTGGAGATACCCGATCCCGCACTCCACGAGATCACGCAGCGTGCCATAGCCGCAATCGATGAGATAAGGCGTGTCATCGACCATCACGACACTCGACGTCTCGGCACGCTTGAGATCTACGCCCGGTCCGCCACGCGTACCGAGCAGAACGAGATGCGTGCCCGTCAGCTTCTCTTGCGCCAGTCCTCTCGTCGCAGGATCACTGTTGGCGGCCCGCCCCTGTCCTTTGGCCCCTTGCGCCAATGCATCGGTAATCAGGCCCGGCGCCAGCCCCATCGCCGCCCCGAGGGCGACAAGGCTGCCGGTACCTTTCAAAATGCTGCGCCGGTCCATCTTCGATGGAACGACTTCGTGCGATCGCGCCGCGGCGCGCCATAAATTCTCTAGTGTCATTGATCCCCTCCAAGAGGCGTGGTTGTTCGCCAAATCGCCACTAAAGTCTCTCTTGGGCGCGCGAAACTGTCCAGATCCGGGGACGGGGCCGGCCAACGCGGTCCCGCACCGATCGGGACGAACCGAAATGGTAAACGGTCGGACGAAGAAGCCGGTCTGCCGGTTTGTCGTTCAGCAAATCCGGGGAAGTTGCTCGCCGCTCAACATGTCGATGACGCGCTCGGGTCCGAGCGGTCCCCGCATGGTGACCCGTCCAGCGGGCCCATCGGCGACGGTGCCGATCAGAGCCGCCCCCTGACAAACGTCGAATTTCTTGAGGATCGCCAGCGTGCGCTCGGCATCCCCGGCGTCGACGAAGGCAACGAGGCGGCCTTCATTTGCGACATAGACGGGATCGAGACCGAGCAACTCGCAAGCGGCGCGGACATCATCCCGGACAGGCACCGCGACTTCGTCCGCCGCGACGGACAGGCCGGACGTTTCCGCCACCTCGACGAGTGCACTGGCAAGTCCGCCGCGTGTGAGGTCCCGCAGGCAGTGGAGCCGGATACCGGCGTCGACCAGGGCGAGGACCGGATCGGCCAAGGGCGCGCAATCGCTCGCGATCTCCAATTCGAGACCGAGCTCGTTGCGGGCGGCCATGACGGCAATGCCATGGCGCCCGATATCGCCGCTGACGATTACAGCATCTCCAGCCCGTACCTGGCTTGGGGCGATCGGCCCGGAAGCGACCAGATCGCCGACCCCGGCGGTGTTGATATAGAGCCCGTCGGCCTTGCCCTTATCGACCACTTTGACATCGCCGGTCACGATGGGAAGATCCACCGCCGACGCGGCCTCGGCCATCGAGGCGACGATCTGCGTCAACGTGGCCATGGACAGGCCTTCCTCGAGGATAAATCCGGCAGTCATGTAACGTGGCCGCGCGCCGCACATGGCGAGGTCGTTGACCGTGCCATTGACGGCGAGCCGGCCGATGTCGCCGCCTGGAAAGATGAGCGGCCAGACGACGTAAGAATCGGTCGTAAGAGCCGAGCGCGCGGCCGTTTCGACCGACGCCCCGTCGTGTTCCTGAGCCAGATAGGGATTGTCGAACGCCGCGCGGAAGACGCCGTCGATCAGCTGCTTCATCGCCCGCCCACCGCCGCCATGGGCAAGCTGCACGGTATCCGGCAAGCCCTGCGGGATAGGGCAAACGGGAGAGAAATCGAGCGTCATGAGGTGGCCTTTGTGGCGGCTGCACCGCGATAGCGGTAGTAGGCGGCGCATGCGCCTTCCGAAGAAACCATAGTGACGCCCAGCGGCCGATCGGGCGTACAGCGGGTTCCGAAGGCGGGGCAGTCGGGCGGCTTTTTCTCGCCGCGCAAGATCGCCCCGCTGATGCATTCGCCGGCCGTCTCGGCTTCCGGCACGACAAGACCAAAATACGTCTCGGCGTCGAAGTCGGCATAAGCGGAGGAGAGGCCGAGTCCGCTCTGCGGAATATCGCCGATGCCGCGCCAACGCCGGGGGATCACCGTAAAAACCTCACGCATGATCTCCCGCGCCGGCCGGTTGCCGTCGCGCTTCACGGCCCGGGCATACTGGTTTTCGACTTCGGCGCGGCCCGACTCCAGCTGTTTGAGACAAAGATAAACGCCTTCAAGGATGTCCAGCGGCTCGAATCCGGTGACGACGATGGGCACGCCGTATTTTTCGGCGAGCGGCGCATATTCTTCCCACCCCATGACGGTGCAGACATGACCGGCCGCCAGGAAAGCCTGAACGCGGTTCGTGCTGGACGACAGGATCGCCTCAATCGCGGGGGGTACCAGCACATGGGAGACGAGCATCGAGAAATTCGCGAGACGGTCGCGCTTCGCCCGATAAGCCGCCATGGCATTGGCGGGCGCGGTCGTCTCGAAACCGACCGCGAAAAAGACGACATGTTTATCCGGGTTCTTACGGGCGATCTCCAGCGCGTCCATCGGAGAATAAACGACGCGGATATCGCCGCCTCGCGATTTGGCCTTGAACAGATCGCTCGTCGACCCCGGCACGCGGAGCATGTCGCCGAAGGAGCAGAAGATAACGTCTGGCCGTTCCGCGATTTCGATCGCCTTGTCGACATATTCCACGGGCGTGACGCAAACCGGACAACCGGGGCCATGAATGAGTTGAACGCTCCCGGGCAGAAGCTGATCGATGCCGTAACGCACGATGGCATGGGTCTGACCGCCACAGACCTCCATGATGGTCCAGTCGCGGCTGACCGTCGCCCGGATCGCATCAGCCAGTTTCCGGGCGGCGGCGGGATCACGATATTCTTCGCGGAATTTCACGAAGTGGCCTCCTCGTCGGGAAGATCGCCGAGTTCGCGAAGATGCGCGAAGATCCGCCCGGCTTCCACCTCGTCAATCACGCTGATCGCGAAGCCGACATGCACCAGAACATAATCTCCGATGCGGGCCTCGGGCGTATAGGCGAGATTGATCTCCTTGATAACGCCGCCGAAATCAACCCGCCCGACGCGCATCAGATCATCGCCCGTTGTCGAGGTCACCTGACCGGGCACGGCTAGACACATGACACCTCTCCTGCCTCGATCATGCGCGCCGCCCAATAGGCCTGCCCAAGCGCCAGCCCGCCATCGCCCGTCGGCGCCTTTTCGTGCCAATAGGCGCGATGTCCAGCGCGCTCGAGCGCGTCGACGGCCCGTTCGGTCAGGATCCGATTTTGAAAACAGCCGCCGGTGAGCATAACCGTTTCGATGCCGATTCGACGTGCTACTTCCACGACCGCGTTCGCGAGACCTGTGTGAAATCGGCTGGCGATCCGGTCCACGGACCTGCCGCCGTTGAGATCGTCGAGAATTGCGCGAAGCGCGGACACCCAATCGATGATCCAGGTGGACGGGTCTTCCGGCATAGCCTCCACGACAAACTCATAGGCCTCATTCACGTCGCCACCGATCGCCCATTCAAGGGCGCAGGCGGCCTGGCCCTCATAGCCATTCATCTGACGCAAGCCGAGCAAAGCCGACACGCCGTCGAACAACCGCCCGGTGCTGGTCGTGACCGGAGCATTCACGCCCTTGTCCAGCATTGTGATGAGCACGCGACGTTCGGATTCGGAGAAGCTCGCGATGGGCTGCAAATGATCCATGGCCATTATATCCGAGCCGAACATCCCGTAGAGAAGTCCGAAGGCGGCGCGGCGCGGTTCGCGAATGGCCGCCTCACCACCGGGGAGGTGGAAGGGTCTTAGATGGGCGGCGCGCGTCCAGCCCTTTGCCGTGACCAGCAGAAACTCTCCACCCCAGATTGTGCCGTCCGCCCCGAAGCCCGTGCCGTCCCAGGCGACACCGAGAACAGGCGGTTCGAGACCATGCTCCGCCATGCCGGCCGCCACATGGGCGAGATGATGCTGGACGCGCACGAGCGGGATGGCTTGCGCTACCGCCAGGGATTCGGCGAGTCGCGTCGTGTGATAGTCGGGATGGAGATCACAGGCGAGGACGCGCGGTTTTATCTCATAGAGACGCAAAAGACTGTCGGTTACCGCCTCGAATGCATCGCGGCTCGACGAAGTGTCCAGATCGCCGATATGCGGGCTCAAGACCGCGCCGTCGTCCCGCGTCAGCGCCACCGTTGATTTCAGATGTCCGCCGAGCGCCAGAATTCCTGAAGGCATCGCCTCGACCGGAATCGATGCCGGCGCATAGCCCCGGGCCCGACGCAAAATCTGTGGCCGGCCCCGCAGCACCCGCGTCACGGAATCGTCGACCGGCCGGACAATCTCCCGGTCATGGACGAGAAAGAGATCGGCGATGCCGCCGAGACGATCGAGCGCGTCGGCATTGTCTGTGGCGATCGGCTCGTCCGAAAGATTGCCACTGGTCGCGACAACGGGGAAATCCAACTCGGCCATGAGGATGTGATGGAGCGGCGTGTAGGGAAGCATGACGCCGAGATAGGGATTGTCGGGCGCGACCTCCGTCGCGATCGCGACAACATCCTCGCGGCGGCGAAGCAGGACGATGGGGCGTTCACGCCCGGTCAGCAGCTGCTCTTCGGCTGTATCGATGTCGCAAATCATACGGGCTGCCGCCACCGTCGGAACCATGATCGCGAAGGGTTTTTCGTCCCGATGCTTACGCCGCCGCAACCGCCTGATCGCGTCGCCGTCGCGGGCATCCGCCATCAGATGAAATCCGCCGAGCCCTTTGATGGCGACGATCTGTCCATCGCGAAGGGCCTCGGCCGCTGCGACAAGCGCTTCATGACCCGAGGCGAGGGTCGATCCGTTGCGGTCCAACAGCGCGAGTTTCGGACCACAAGCAGGGCAGGCGTTCGGCTCGGCATGGAATCGCCGGTTGGCGGGGCCCGCGTATTCCGCCGCGCAGGCATCGCACAGCGGAAAATCGCGCATGACCGTACGCGTCCGGTCATAGGGCAGGCCATGGATGATGCTGTAGCGCGGACCGCAATTCGTGCAATTCGTGAAGGGATAGAGATAGCGCCGATCATGGGAGTCGAAAATCTCGGCAAGACAGTCCTCACAGGTGGCGAGATCCGGAAGGACCGATGTGGCCGGCGCGCCGTCCCGGACACTTTCCCGGATCTCGAAACCCGTCTCGGCTCGGACAGGGACGTCGCCTATCGCGATGTCGCGGACGACAGCGTTGGCTGGCGGCGCCTGACGAATGTCGTCGATAAATCCGGCGATCGCGCCGGCGGAGCCTTCCACTTCCGCCACCACGCCCTCGTTGCCGTTCATCGCGAAACCCGAAAGACAATGCGCCAGAGCGCGGCGATAGAGAAACGGGCGAAAACCGACTCCCTGCACGGCGCCGGAGATTTTCAGGCGCTTGCGTTCGCGCCCTCCGGTCGGTGTAGCGAGAAGGCTTTGGGCCCGCGCGGTCATGTGTCAGCCATTTCCAATTCCAGACTTTCGAGGATGATCTCTTGCGCATTCGGGTTCCGGGAATCTTCCGAAAGCGTGACTTTCAGATCCGCCCCCTCGGCGAGCGAACCGGCGGACGCTTCGTTGAAATGCTCCGCAAAATGCTCTCGCGACATATGGCTCAGCGCGCCAAGCCAGACATGAACCGCGCGGACGCGCTGCGCCTTCTCCGCCTCGGCGATCTTGTGAATCTGGCTCATCAGGTCCCGCATCAGCGAGGCTTCATGCATCCTGTCGAACTCCCAGTTCAGCCAAAATCTCTTCAGCCACAAGCCCGCTCGCAGCCTTTATCGCGTCCGACAGCGGATCTCCGTCGTCAAACGCAGCCGCTTCGATCGCATAGACGATGCATCGCGACGGCAGGCAATTCATCGCCCGCGCCAGCTCGATCGCCTCCGCGAGACCGAGCCCATGAGTCGATGTCGCAAAAGACGCGCTCGGCAGCGGGGCAGCGCCGACATCGAAACGATGAACGGCGCCCGGCTCGGCGCCGGACGATACGGCATCGATCAGATAGGCCGCATCGGCGCGTTCCAGACAATCGAGAAGCCCCGACACTTCGCCGCTGAGCGACTTGACGTCGATGCCGTCGCCGACACGGCCGCGAAGCTGCTCCGCCACCACGCGCCCGACCCCGTCGTCACCGCGATCCGGGTTGCCGATGCCGATGACACAGCGCGCGCCCGCCATCAGCCCCGGTCCATTTCGAGACGCAAGAAATGCGTGGCGCAGGAAATACACGGGTCGTAGTTCCGCACGGTCTGCTCGCAGCGCCATTTCAGTTTGTCGTCCGGAAGATCGAGCCAGCCCGGGATGAAAGCCGTCAGGTCTTCCTCGACGCTGGCCTGGTTCTGGGATGTCGGCGGCACGATCTTGGCATCGGCAATGGTCCCGTCCTGCTCGATCCGGTAACGGTGATAGAGCAGGCCGCGCGGCGCTTCCGTGGCCCCGTAGCCCACCGCCGCAACAGGCTCGGCCGCAACCGCCGGCGCATCCGGCTCTACGTAACGCTCGACGATCCGGATGGCCTCGTCGCAGGCCTGCAAGACCTCCACCGCACGGACGATGATGCTTCTATATGGAT
This sequence comes from uncultured Alphaproteobacteria bacterium, assembly GCA_963821875.1. Taxonomy (GTDB): domain Bacteria; phylum Pseudomonadota; class Alphaproteobacteria; order CAVTAV01; family CAVTAV01; genus CAVTAV01. Next base: position 1,292,628 of record CAWGFE010000002.1, on the reverse strand, counting down.
TGCAACATTCGGATCCAAGACCCGCCGCTTTCGCCGCATCCTTCGCGATCGGCGACAATCGCTCGGAATTGAGGCTGTACCGGGCCATGGGCCCACAAAGATAGGCGCCTCGCTCCTTCAGATGAGACCGCAGCGCCGTGCTGCGTTCGGCATGGGTCTCCTCGAAATGCGCGTCGTAGTCCCGCGCCGGAATGTCGAGACCCTTGTTCGAGGCGATCCGACCGTCACTGAAGGGATATTCATCGTCCGGGCGCAGCGCCACGAATTCATAGTCGCGCTCACAGTCGGGGAAGTCGAAACCGCCGACCCAGGCGACGGTTTCCTGCGCGAGATCCCGGGCGCGCTTCAATTCCTCCAGGAGGCCGGAGAAATCCGCCTTGCGCGGGACTTTATAAAAACCGCCGACGCGCACATTGATCGGATGCACTTCCCGTCCACCGACAAGCCCGACAATGGCGTTGCCGGCCTTCTTCAGCGCGAGACCGCGGCGAACCGTATCGGGATGGTCCTTCGCCATCTCGACCGCGCCTTCATAGCCGAGGAAGTCCGGCGCGTGCAGCATATAGATATGGAGCCCGTGGCTTTCGATCCATTCCCCGCAATAGAGCAGCCGCCGCAACTGCCGGATCGGCTCCGGCACCGTAAGTCCCAGCGCGTCCTCCATGGCGTGCACCGCGCTCATCTGATAGGCGACCGGGCAGATACCGCAGATACGCGCCGTGATGTCCGGCGCTTCCGTGAAGGCGCGGCCGCGCAGAAAGGCCTCGAAGAAGCGCGGCGGCTCGAAGATATTCAGTTCCGCGGCCTGAACCGCGCCGTCCCGGAGCGTCACCTTGAGCGCGCCCTCACCTTCGACGCGCGCCATGTAATCGACCTTGATGGTCTTAACCGCCATGACGTTCGCTCTCCTCGCGGAAGGCTGGCGCATTGGTGTTGAATGTTCGGTAGACCCGCCGAAGCGCATCGGGCTCCATGCCGAGTTCCTTCAGCCAGGCGCTCAGGGATTCGGTATTCGGCGTCTCCTTGGGCCCGAAACAACCATAGCAACCGCGATTGTAGGACGGACACAAAGCGCCGCATCCGGCATGTGTCACCGGGCCGAGGCAAGGCGCGCCATGAGCCACCATGACGCAGACATTGCCGCCACGCTTGCATTCCATACAAACGGACTCCGACGAAATCCCCGGTTTGCGGCCGGCGAGAAACGCCGTCATCACCTCGAGTAACTGACGCTTGTTGATCGGACAGCCATGCAGCTCGAAATCGACCTTCACGTGATCCGATATCGGCGTCGACGTCGCCAAAGTGTCGATGTAGTCGGGATGGGCGTAGACCGCCGAGACGAAATCCTTCACATCCTTGAAATTGCGCAGCGCCTGGATGCCGCCCGCCGTGGCGCAGGCGCCGATGGTCACCAGGAATTTGGACTGGCGGCGAACGTCCCGAATGCGTTGTGCGTCGTGCGGCGTGGTGATCGAGCCTTCGACCAGCGACAGATCATAGGGCCCTTTCATGGTCGCCCGGCTGGCCTCAAGGAAATAGGCGATGTCTATCGCACCGGCGATATCGAGAAGCTCGTCTTCGAGATCGAGGATCGACAGCTGGCAGCCATCGCAGGAAGCGAATTTCCAAACGGCAAGCTTCGGTTTTTTTTGAGCCGCCATCTCAAATCTCCCTGACCGATAGAATATCGCGCAAGTCGGCGTAGCGGAATACCGGCCCGTCCTTGCAGATGAAGGTGCGATTGAACTGGCAGTGACCGCAATGGCCGATCGCGCATTTCATATTGCGCTCCATCGAGATGTGAATGGCGCTCGCCGACATACCCGCGTCAATCAGGGCGTTCACGGAAAACCGCATCATTACTTCCGGGCCGCAGATAAAGGCCACGGCATTGGCCGGATCGAACAGGTCCGGCGCCACCAATGCCGTCACGACGCCCACGGGGCCCGTCCAGTCCGCCGCGGCATGATCGACCGTAACGCCGATATGTGTCGTTTGATCTCGCGCCCACAGATCGAGTTCCCCGCCATAAAGGATGTCACCGGGGCTCCGCGTTCCATAGAGCAGGCTGACGCGGCCAAATTTTTCGCGGTCGGCGAAGATCCGATAGAGGATGGGGCGCAGCGGCGCGAGACCGATCCCGCCCGCCATGATGACGACGTCCTTACCGGTCGCTTCATCGACCGGCCAGGAGGTGCCGAAGGGACCCCTGAGGCCGAGCTGATCTCCGGGCTCCAACGCGGTCAGCGCATCCGAAACCGCACCGACGCCGCGGACCGTATGGATCAGGCCCGGCTTGTCCGGATCGCCGCTCATGCTGATCGGCACCTCGCCGACACCAAGCACATACAGCATGTTGAACTGGCCGGGCTCGAAGCCGATAGCGCCGTCTTCGGACTCCAGCTCAAGCGTCCAGACGTCATGGGTCTCCTGTTGCCGCCGGGCAACCCGGGCGACGCCTGGCGTCATCGGATCCTTTTCAGCGATCTGAGCCATAAAGATCCAGAAGCTGCAACCGTGTGGCCTGAAGGCGTTGCACGAGGACGGGAACGAAGCGGGTCATCATCTCGTAACCGAGATCATGGTCGTCGTCGCATTTCCCGCGCAGGCACCGGGCATCCAGGGAGATCGCCCGCACCCGGTCAATCGCGCGGGCGTCATAAGACCAGCGATAGGGCGGAACGAGCCAGGAAACGCCGATGATCTCGCCCGGACCGACCGTCTGGAAAGTGATTTCACGTTTACCGGGCGCATGGACTTCGAGCGCCACGCGGCCCTCGCGGATCAGGTAGAATTCGTCGGCCGGATTGCCTTCGCGCAGGATATAGCTGCCGGCTTCGAAGCGGACATTCTTGGCGCAGCCGGCGACGAGTTGGCAGTGCGCCGCCCCGAGTTCGGCGAAAAACGGATGCTCGCTGACGATCCGCCCCAGGCCCTGACGTCCTCTCTCCTTGAGGTCATTCGTCATTGCTCGCCCTCGCTTTCCTGAATGGCCCGGACTTCTTCCGTAATATCGATCCCGACCGGACACCAGGTGATACAACGGCCGCATCCGACACAGCCCGAGGCGCCGAACTGGTCGATCCAGCTCGCCAATTTATGCGTCATCCATTGGCGATAACGCGATTTGGTGGAGTGTCGCACGCTGCCGCCATGCAGATAGGAGAAATCGAGCGTGAAGCAGGAGTCCCAGTGACGCGACCGGCTCGCCCGATCGCCGGTCAACTCGCTGTGATCGATGGTCGTCGTGCAGAAGCAGGTCGGGCAGACCTGCGTGCAATTTCCGCAGGAAAGGCAGCGTTCGGCGACCTCGTCCCAGCGGGCATGTTCCAGATTGCGCATAAGGAGGTCATGCACGCCGTCCGAGTCCATCGTTCGGCCCATTTGGGCGGCTGTCCGCTCGACGATTTGTCGGGCCCCGCCGATCTCCGCCGACTCGGCGTCTCGGCCCGGGAGCTTCGCCAGCAACGCATGGCCGCGGTCGCTGCCGGCCTCGACGAGGAAGGAATGCCGTTCATGGTCGATCAATTCCGTCAGAGCCAGATCGAATCCGCCGGTTACGGAAGGACCGGTCTTCATGGAGACACAGAAACAGGTGCCGCCGGCTTGCCCGCAATTGACGGCGATGAAGAGATTGTTCTGCCGGCGCGCCGAATAGTGTGGATCGCGGTGGTCGCCGTCCTTCAGGACCGTGTCCTGTATCTCGATCGCGTGAATTTCGCAGGAGCGAACACCGATAAAGGCATATTTCGGTGTTTCGGCCTCAACAGCGGTTATCGTCAAGGCGCCATCGGAATCACGCTCGGCGCGCCAAAGCTCCTGATTGGGGACGTGGAGAAATCGTTTGAAGGATTGCGGGCCGACGGCAAAGCCGAAATAAGCCCCGTCGTCGCGATCCTTCAGCCGGTAATGCCCGCCATCCTGCTCATCGCTCTTGCCGGCCGGTAGGTCGTCCACACCGTCGAGAGCATCATAAATAATCGCGCCGTCCCGGACGGTCGGGCCGATCAGGGTGTAGCCATCGTCCCTAAGCACACCGAAAAGGGCCTTCAAGCCGTCACCCGCATCGATCAATCGCGGAGCGTCGCCCATAATGCTCTCTCAAACCTGGAATCGCTAAACCATGATCGCACACGGATCGGACTCTGTTAACAGGCGCCTCTATTCGCGCCGACGAGCATCACATCGCCTGAAACGGGACGTCACGTGCCCCACGGATGCTCCTTGATCGCGTCCTCGTTGACCTCGGCGCCCCACCCCGCGCCCGTTGGGACGGTGAAGCGTCCGTTGTCTATCTCGGGCGTCGTCGTGAGCAGATCGTATTTCCAGGGAACGTCGTCGGCTTCGATCTCCATGATCGCGACATTCCCGACCGCCGCGCAGAAATGCGCGCTCATGAGATCCGCCAGCGGGCCATAGAAATTATGGGGCGCCGCATTGACCTCGAACGACTCGGCCATATCGGCGATACGAACCGCCTCCGCAAAACCGTTCCAGGGGATGTCGATGACGGCCACGTCGACGGCCTGGGGCTGCAGATAGGCGCGGTACTGACGGCGGCCATAGATCGTCTCCAGAGAAGCGATGGGAACGCCCACCTCGGATCGGACGGCGGCCAGAGCGGCCGGATCATGCAGATCGGCTTCGAGCCATGTCGGACGGCTCGACGCGATCACACGGGCGATCCGGCGCAGGGCCTCTGGCCGGAACCCCAGATTGACATCGAACATATGCGCCGCGTCCGGTCCCAGCCCATCTCTCAGCGCAGCGACCTGATCTTCCATGCTCCGCAGCGTCGCATGATCGATTGTCCGGCCAAACCTTAGGCCTTCCGCATTGAAGCCCGGATTCATCAGGCGTGGCCCTTCTGCCCCAAAGGCGATGGGATTGGTCTTCACTGCCTTGTATCCGCGCTCGATCGCCTCCTGGCCCAGGAGACGGAAGTCATCGATTTTTGTAATTCGGGGACGGCCCAGAACGCGTTCAAAGAAGTCGGCATGGCGCACGCGGAACGACCCGCAATGCGACCAATAAAGATCGACTTCCGTGCGGAAGGGTCCGCCAAACAGCGCGAAGACCGGAAGGTCCGCCGCCTTCGCCGCAATGTCTATGCAGGCGTTCTCGATCGCAGCGATCGCCTGATGGCTTAAGCCACCCGCCGTGAACTGCGTGATGGCATGCAAGCGCGCTGACAGAAGCGCGAACTGTCGCGGATCCTCGCCGATCACGCTCCCGCCAAGCGTCGCGATCACGTCGCAAATCGCCGGACTCCACGGCCCTTCGGAGAATTCCGACCAGCCGGCGAGACCTTCGTCGGTTTCAAGTTTCAAGAACGACAACGGCCTCCAGCCGCCGTCGGCCCGAAATGTCTGAACAGCTGTGACGCGCATGGCTGTGTCACCTCCCCTAGCCCGGTCCTTTATTGATCGCAGATAATACGCCGCGACGCACGAAGTTACCGTGCTCGGCCGTTGCCTTAAAAGTCGACGGCTTCTTGCTTTCGTCGTCACGAGGCCTTGTTTAGCCGCGGATCCGGGGAGGCTCTAATATCGACACGCGGGAGCCCGCGTCACGGCCGTGCTCCTCGGTGGGAGTTGATTCACGACCGCCAATCTCAAATTTAGTTTGGCCGAGATCAACCAAGCGCGTTACGCTTTTTCCCGAATGGGGACGGGCACAATATGTGGCGATCGGGCCATTAGTATATCGGTTTGGTTCCTGCCACTCCTAAACATCGCAAAAAATCCGGGCTTAAACAGAAAGTCCGAAGAACAGCAGCGGGCCTGCCCTCGGTGGATCGGGATGCTAGATAAGGGCCCGAGAAATGTCGGCAGCTGAAAACAAGGACCTATCCGACAGTCCCATCTCTTTACCGCTAACTCCTAGACAATCTTTGATCTGGATCGAAAATTCGATTCAGCCGACTTTGCCCTTAAATCACGTTACGGTCCTCGGGACCATACGTGGAAATATTCAGCCGGGGACTTTCGAACAAGCGTTCGCGGAACTCGTCACCAGGCATGAAGCGCTGCGAGCAAAGGTCATCGACACCGCAAATGGCCCACGCTATTGCGTTCCCGAAGAACATGTCAGTCGGATCAGTCTTGTAGACCTATCGGGCGAGCCTGATCCATCGTCGGCATATCAGCGTTGGGTCGAGGATCGATGCCAGAAAATACTTGAATTCGATCAGTGCCTCTATGACGCGGCCCTGATAAGGGTTCACGACGAAGAATTCGTATTTTTTCTGAATCAGAACCACATCATTTCTGACGGTTCTTCAACGCTTCTCCTGTTTCGGGAACTTGGGGAAATCTATCTCCAAATTCTCTCGGGCTCCCAGCGTGGAACATCTCTGGCAGGCGTCCACCCTTATTCAGAATTTATTCAAGAGACGAGCAAATACACGACGTCCGAACAGTCGGCGAAGAGTAGAGCATTCTGGTCCGAACGATTTGCCTCGTCTCTCCCGTCTGTCAACTACTACGGAAGAAATGCAGCGAACGGCAAACTTCTTACAACAAGGATCACAAGACGCTTAGGAGAAGACCTCAGTCGAGCTGTTCGTGACTTGGGCCGCCTGAAGCCCCCGTTCATCGTCTTCATTACAGTTCTGATCGCCTATTTGCGTCGGGTCACTCTGAACGATGACATCTGCATCGGTATCCCTTTCCATAACCGCACACCTACTTTTGCCGACACCGTCGGATTGTTGATGGAGGTGGTGCCGTACCGAATTTCAGTCGATTCGGAGGACACCCTCGACAGTCTTCTTCGCAAGGTTCGCAACGAGACACGTGCGATCAAGGAACATCGGCGTCATACAATATCGGCGCGCCTCGCACCTTATGACGTCATTTTGAATTATCGGCCTGAATCTCTCGCGACATTTGCCGGATTTCCGCTCACGTATGACGTCACCAACCCGCTGAATTCGATCGGTTCCGGGCAGTCGTGCGGTGGCCATAATGTTCGAAGGGAAGGCCATGAGTCCTTGCGTGTGGAAATTAATCACACGGACGACGACGAAATTTTTCGTGTCACGTTCGACTTCGATGTCGGCATATGGCCGGACGCTGCCGAACGAGAACGGGCAGCCGATCACTTTCTAACACTGATCGCCGCCATCGTTCATAATCCGAGCGGCAGAATCGACGATATCGATATTCTGACGGACCAGGAAAAAGAGCTCGCGATACAAGAAGATGACAGCGCCCGTAACCGCAGGGAAGCCTTGCCAACCGTCGACGAATTGGTCCGGGGCCAGATCAGGCGGCGGCCAGACCATCCGGCAATCGCTTGGCACGACAAAAAAATAACGTATCGCGAGCTGGGCAATCGAATTGATCGGTTATCAGCTTATCTTCAAACTAAGGGTGTCGGCGCCGGATCATTGGTCGCGGTCTGCCTCGACCGCTCACCAGATCTGGTCGTGACGCTTTTGGCGATCCAGCGTGCTCGCGCGGCCTATATTCCGATCGACCCAAAACTGCCGGAGCTCAGGATCCGATACATCCTCGAAGAAGCCGACCCGGCCGCATTAGTCGTTGAGCCGGCGCTTCGAGAAAAGTTTGAACTAAACGAACAAGATCGAATCGTCTGTCTTGACGATGAGATCTGGCGGAAGCCAGCGGTCAAAGCCGAAAACGGCGTTACGCGGCCCGAAGACTTGGCCTATGTCATTTTCACGTCCGGATCGACGGGCCGCCCCAAAGGTGTCGAAATTACGCACCACAACCTCGGCGCTTTTCTTAGCGCCATGGCGCGGGAGCCCGGGCTCGACGAAAACGACCGACTCCTGGCCGTAACCACCGTATCTTTCGACATCGCGGCTCTCGAACTGTTCCTCCCACTCACTGTAGGCGCCACAGTTCATATCGCGCCAAGTGAGGCAGCGGTAAATGCAAACAAATTGTCCGACCTTCTCGACGAAAAACGCATCAGTGTTTTTCAGGCTACGCCGGCAACATTTCGAATGTTGATCGCGTCCGGTTGGCAGGGCTCAAAGTCCCTTAAGATCCTGTGCGGCGGTGAAACGTTGCCGCCAGAGCTAGCCGACGCCTTGATCGCGCGTTCCGCTTCGGTATGGAACATGTTTGGTCCAACCGAAAGCACCGTATGGTCCGTTATCAAGAAGGTCGAACCCGCGATGAATCCAGTACCAATCGGGCGACCGATCCCCGGAACTCAAGCCTATGTTCTCAACGACCACCTGTCTCCCGTCCCACTCGGCGTTCCCGGCGAACTTTATCTAGGGGGCGATGGCGTGGCTCGTGGCTACCTTGGCCGCGAGGACCTGACGCGCGAGCGCTTCCTGGCCAATCCATTTTTGGCGGATGAAGAAGCATCTATTTATCGCACCGGGGACACCGTGCGGATGCTGCCGAACGGCGACCTGCAATTCATCGGACGGCGTGATTTCCAGGTAAAAGTCCGGGGATTCCGTATCGAATTACAGGAAATCGAGGTGACCCTCGCCCAGCACGAGGCAATCCGTGACTGCGTTTTAAAGACCTTTACCAACATCTCCGGTGAGGCGGCGCTCGCCGCTTATGTCATTCCTCAAACCGGCATTGGTCCGGTAAGTCGAGGCACGGTAATTGAGTACCTGCGTGATCGTTTTCCGACGTATATGATCCCTTCGGTGATCGTGAATTTAGAGGAGTTCCCGCTCACTCCGAACGGAAAAATCGATCGCACGGCATTGCCTGCACCGGGAGACTTTTTGAGCACGCCGCAAGAGTCGGCCTACGCAGAACCGAGAACGGATCTCGAAATCGGACTCGTCGAGGTCTGGCAACGCGTCCTGAAGGTCGAGCGACTTGGAATAACAGACAATTTTTTCGAAATTGGGGGAGACTCGCTTCTCGCCCTCGAACTCGTTAACGAGATGGAGCGCAGCACCGGGATCGACTTCGATCTTGGTCTTATTTTCCAAGCGTCGACTATTGCCAAGCTGATTGACGCTCTAGCGTCCGGGACGTCTCGCGTAGATTCCGTTGTCGTCCCTCTCAGGGACGACAACCCTGGCAGACCTGTTTTCTGCCTATGCGGCATCAATCTATACCGCCCGTTGGCCAATCATCTTGGAGCGCGCCAACCCGTCCTCGGCATATACGCAGCGGAAGAACAGCAACTCTTGCAGCAAACACTCGAGGGGGGATCCGCATCTGTTTCGATCGAGAGGCTGGCCAATGCCTATTGCGATGCAATCCAACGGCATCAAATGGGAGGCCCCTACCGTCTTACGGGACTGTCTTTCGGCGGCATTATCGCTATCGAAGTCGCCTCCCAGCTCAAGGACCGCGGCGAAGAGGTCGAGGTCGTTATTCTGATCGACACCCTGCTTCGCCACGCAATCCGCCGAAATTGGCGGAAATGGACCGTTTACCAGATCAAAGGACTCTGCACGGGGCATGCTTTTCAGAAGGCCCGCGGCATATATCGACGTGTTCGGGAGCGGATCATGCTCGCTGTCCCCCTAACTCGTCGAAGCGCGACGAAGGAGACGCAAGATGCGGAAACCGTTCGAGCCCTCATGACGCAAAACTATTTGTCGGCCATGGGAGAGTACGAGCGCGCACCCTATGACGGAAAGGTCGTTCTCTTTCGCGCGACCGGCAATCACTGGCATAACGCGCACGACGTCGATTCTGACTACGGCTGGGGCCGCTATCTGCAGCAGCCCTTGGAAATTCGACAGTCGGTTGGCGATCATCTCTCCGTTATTCAAGAGCCGAACGTCGGCGCGCTAGCTAATATGCTTCAGGCATATCTGTCGGATTGACATCCGGCTTACCTACAGACGGCCCGCCGACAGTCATCAAACTGTCGCGTGCAAGTCATATGGTCCGGCCAGGTAAAGTCACAAATGTCGGACTCCATGATCGCAGAACCCGCGCTGCGCGCACCGCAGAATCGTCTGAACGAGGCCGTCAGGCGGCCGAATTCTCCCCATGGCACTCTCGAAAGACTGTTCGCCTTCGTCTTCAAGGGCCTCGTCTATCCACAGATATGGGAAGACCCCAAGGTCGACATGCAGGCGCTGGCGTTGCGGCCGGACTCCCGGCTCGTCGCGATCGCATCGGGCGGCTGCAACGTGCTATCCTATCTCATCGCCGATCCCAAGGACGTCACGGCGGTCGACCTGAACACCGCCCATGTCGCTCTCACCAGGCTCAAGCTCGCGGCGGCCGCGGCCATTCCGACCTATGAGACCTTCTACCGTTTTTTTGGCATCGCCGAGGGCAAGACCAATCTGGCGACCTACCGGCGCTTTATCCGCAACACGCTGGACGACGAGACGAAGCGCTACTGGGAGACGCGGAACCTGCTCGGACGGCGACGGATCTCCATGTTCGCGCGCGATCTTTATCGCCACGGCCTTCTCGGTCACTTCATCGGCATGAGCCACTGGATCGCCAAGCTCTACGGCATCGATCCGAACGAGATCACCCGCGCCCGGGGGATTGAGGAACAACGCGCTTTTTTCAACAGCGCCTTACTGCCCCTTTTCGACAAGCGTCTGGTGCGCTGGGCCACGTCGAAGCGGGTTTCGCTTTACGGCCTCGGCATTCCCCCCGCGCAATATGACGCGCTCGCCTCGGATGCGGGCGGCAATATGGCCGTGGTCCTCAAACAGCGGCTCGAGCGCCTGGCCTGCGATTTCGATCTTTCGGAGAATTACTTCGCGTGGCAGGCCTTCGGCCGGCAGTATGCGCCGAATGGCGAGGGCCCCTTGCCGCCTTATCTCGAACGCTCGAATTTCGAAGCCGTCCGCAGCCGGGCCAAACGCGTCACGGTCCTCAATCGGTCGTTCACGGAACATCTCCAGGGCGAGGACGAGGACAGTCTCGACGCCTATGTCCTGCTCGACGCACAGGACTGGATGAGCGACGCGCAACTGAACGCCTTATGGACCCAGATCACCCGCACGGCGCGACCCGGTGCCCGCGTCGTCTTCCGCACGGCGGCAAAACCGACCCTGCTGCCCGGCCGCGTGGACGACGCCATTCTCGGTCGTTGGACATACCGGGAAGCGGAATCGGCCGATTTCACCCGGCAGGACCGGTCCTCGATCTATGGCGGCTTTCATCTTTATGTTTTCAACGGCTAGGCCGGCGTGACCGCGCTCGACCATGCCCATCTGATGGACCGTATCTATGCCCGTCAGCGGCATATCTACGACCTCACCCGCGCATATTACCTTTTGGGCCGCGATCACCTGATCAAATCGCTGGATATCGCACCCGGCGCGACCGTGCTGGAGATCGGCTGCGGAACCGGCCGGAATCTGATCACGGCCGCCCAGGCCTATCCGGAGTGCCGCTTTTTCGGCTTCGACATCTCCTCGGAAATGCTTCGAACCGCCGAGGACCAAATCGCCAAACGGGGCCTCGCATCCCGTATTCAAACGACGCAGGGAGATGCCACTAATTTCTCGTCCCGGGATCTGTTCGGAGCCGCCGAATTCGACGCGGTGTTCATCTCCTACAGCCTGTCGATGATGCCGCAGGTGCCCGACGTGGTGGCTCTGGCGCTCAAGGTCCTAAAGTCCGGCGCGAAGCTCCATATCGTAGATTTCGGCGCGCAAGAAGGCCTGCCGCGAGTCTGGCGCAAGGCGCTTTATGCCTGGCTGCATCGCTTCCACGTCCATCCCGACAAGATCGATATCCAAGGCGCGATTCAGGCGGCACGCGGCGTATTGATTAAACGGGCGTCGCTTTATCGTGGTTACGCGCAGTATTTCGAGGCGGGCGGCGACTAAAAGCGCCCGAACGTCTCACAAGCCGATGAAGGGCTGCATCAGCCGGACGATCGGACTCCTGGGCCGGATGCGGCCCGCCGTATAGGCCAAACAGATACATTCTTCGGAAGGGTCGAGGGACGGGATGTGGTGGACCGAGGGATCGGCCATTTCCAGATCACCCGCGACGAAGCGCTCGCCCCGGGCGTGATAGGCGCCTTTCAGCACCAGCGTCCATTCATCGCCGGAATGTCCGTGTTCGGGGATGACGCGGGCGCCCTCGCCCCGCAGTAACCAGGCCTTCTGTCCGTCCGGCCCGGTCCATAGCAAGGCATGACGCAAGCCCGGCCCGAGAACCCGCCAGCGAAGCCGGTCGTAACCGCCGCCGATATAGGCGGCAAGCGGATCGGGCATACCCTTGATACGAGCCGCTTCGGCTGGCCGTTCCGCACCGTCCGGCCGGTCCAGCCTGTCAAGAACGGTGGCGAGCATATCGGGAGAGACTTCGGCATCCGGCAGATCGCTCAAGAGCGCCCCACCAACGGCCTCCGCCTCATGCACGGCGGCGACAAGTTCGGGGTGGAAGCTCAGATGGCAAGCCGCGACCAGCGATTGGCCTTCATTGAGGCCACCGGCGGCATAAGTGAGGATCCATTCTTCCGTAAGCGTATGAACCGTCATCTAACCGATTCCAATTGATCTCGCAGTCTCGTCATCGCCAGCCTGATCCGGGACTTCACCGTACCCAGCGGCAAGTCGAGTTCGGCAGCGATCTCGCCATGGGACATTTCCCGCAGGAACGCCATCGAGATAGCCTCGCGCTGCTCCGGCGGCAGGACCTTCAAGGCCACCCTCAGGGCGGCCGTCTGCTGATCGAGATTCATAGCGTCATCCGCCGCCACATCGTCCGATGGCCGCTCGGTGTCGGTTTCCATCAAAATCTCGGACCGCTTTTCCTTGCGGACCTTGTCGATGAACCGGTTGCGGGCGACGGTATAGATCCAGGTCGACACGCTCGCCTTGGCGGCGTCATAAGTCTCCGCCCGACGCCAGATCGTCACCATCACGTCCTGCAACAGGTCATCGGCCTGAGCCGGAGTCGCCCTAAGCCCCAAATGGAACGACTTTATCTTGGGTGCATATCGCCGGAACAGCTCGGCATAAGCCGACCTGTCGGCGCGCGCCACCCTCTCCATGAGCGTGACCTCACCGAGATCCGTCAGGATCTCACCGCGATCCGACTTATCCGAAGCCGACAATGGCGTGGCCTCCGACCAGCGTTTCTTCGACCGCCTGATCTTAGGGCGACGACGCCAATCGTCATATGCCAAAACCGCCGTCGCTTCCAACTGACCACCTTCGATCACTATTCGAATCCGGCCTGGTTACGGTGCAAAACGCCCTCTGGATCACTTAACCGGTGAAGCGGCGTTGATCTGCCGACCGGCAATGCGCGTATCACCTCCATGACCACATCACCACAACATGCGGCGGGTCCGCCCGTGTGGTCCGTCGTCTGGATCACCGGCGCGAGCAGCGGCATCGGCAAAGCGCTGGCTCTCGAGTTGGCGCGCCAAGGCAGCACGGTCGCGGCCAGCGCACGGACCGCATCCGGGTTGAGGGCCCTTTGCGACGAGGCTTTGGGGCTACCGGGACGAAATCATGGCGTTTCCGGTCAATGTGGTCGACGACCACGCCATGCGCGCAACCTGCGAGAGGATCGAGAGCGAACTCGGTCCGATCGACCTCGCTGTCTTGAACGCCGGAACCTATCTTCGCAACGACAAAGGGGCGGTTTCAGCGGACTTGTTTCGCGTTCAGATGGAGGTCAACGTCATGGGCGTGGTCAACGGGCTCGAACCGCTGCTCGAAGCCTTTGCGAGGCGAGCGAGCGGTCACATCGCGGTAGTCGCGTCGCTGTCCGGCTATCGCGGCTTGCCTCGTGCATCGGCTTATGGCGCGACGAAAGCGGCGCTCATCAATTTATGTGAGGCCCTGAAGGTCGAGCTTTATGGGACCGGTGTTGCCATCAGCCTGATCAATCCGGGCTTCGTCGAAACGCCTCTCACCGACAAAAACGACTTTCCGATGCCCTTCCTGATGCCTGTCGACAAGGCCGTCGACGCGATCATGACGGGGCTTCGGAAGAGGCGTTTCGAGATCGCCTTTCCCAAGCGCCTCGCGATCATCCTGAAGATCGCTCGATGTCTACCTTACGCCCTTTATTTCCGGCTCGTGCGGCGGGCAACCGGCACTTAAGAGACGCGCGGCGGCACGACCGCGAGATGTGCTCCACGCTGAGGCTCCGGAGCCGGCGACTCATTCGACGACTTCTCTTTTCGAAAGAACAGCGTCACCGAGCCGATCTTGATTCCCCAGCGGCGCACCCAGGCCCGGTTGATCAGGACGCCGTCCGGCTGGAGGAACATCCAGTCGTCGAAACTCACCCGCCAGACGCCGCGCTCGCCGACGTTAAGATCGAAGACGTATTTCCAGTTGAAGGCGTTACCCATGGCCTGTCCGCGCGCCACGCCGACGACGCCTTCCGCATGGCCTTCGTACCAGCCATCGGCGGAACGATGAAGCCGCCAGACGCGCCGTTCCGTTTCACCATCCGCGTAATTGAAATCCTCGTCGAGGACGAGCGTTTCACCCTCCATCGAGCCGGTCACGACGACGCGGAACTGACGGCGCACCGCGCCGAACCGATCCTCGAACATGCCCCAGGCCGATGTGCGGCCGACAAAGAAGTCCTCCAGCCGAAAAATCGGCCTCATTTCCCGAAAGTCCCGCACCTTCATACCGCCGGCCATCACGCAGCCCTCGCCAGCACGAAGCGGCCGATATCGATCGCCCCGTGACGGAACCCGGCCTCGCAGTAGTGAAGGTAGTAGGTCCACAGCCGCTTGAACCGCTCATCGAAGCCAAGAGACGCGATCCTCGGCCAAGCGGCGGCGAAAGCTTCCCGCCAGACGATCAGAGTTCGCTCATAATCACTGGCGGCGTATTGAGTTTCGACGCGGTCGAACCCGGCATCCGCGATCAGGCGATCAAGATGCCCCGGCGAAGGCAGCATGCCGCCCGGAAAGATGAAACGTTGGATGAAGTCGGGCCGGGCCGCATAGGAGTCGAATCGTTCATTTTCGATCGTGATGACTTGGAGGAAGACCTTTCCGCCGGGCTTTAGCCGCGCCCGCAGACGATCGAAAAAACTCGGCCAGTACGCCTGGCCCACGGCCTCGAACATTTCGATCGAGACGACATAGTCATATTGGCCTGAGAGATCCCGGTAATCGGTCAGCGAGAACGTTGCGCGATCACCGAGCCCGGCGCGGGCGATGCGTCGTTTGGCGAATACGAGCTGTTCTGTCGATAGTGTAACGCCGTGAACGACAACGCCGAATTCACCTGCCGCGATTTCGGCAAAACCACCCCAGCCACAGCCGATCTCCAGAATCCTGTCTCCGGGCTTGGTCCCGAGCGCCCTGCATATCTGCCGGTATTTCGCAATCTGCGCGGATTCGAGGCTCTGATCCACCTGCTCATAGCGGGCCGCCGAATAGGTCATGGTCGGATCGAGCCACGCGGCATAGAAGTCGTTTCCGAGGTCGTAGTGAAACGAGATATTCGCCCGGCTGCCGCGTCGCGTGTTGCTGTTAAGGAGATGACGCAGCCGATTGGCGATCCGGCCGGCAAACGATCCGGACAACCGGGACTTCAGAACTTCCTCGTTCGCGACGACGAGGTCGAACAAAGCGGCCAGATCGGATGTTTCGCACTCGCCGGCAGCATAGGCCTCGGCAAAGCCGATATCGCCGCGAAGCAGCAGCCGGTCGATTGCCCGCCAGGATCGCAGAGACAACTCCGCACGGGGCACGGCGGCGAGATTTCCGAACAGCATCGTAGCCCCGTCCGGAAAGGTGACTTTGAGGCGTCCGGCGGCAATCCGCTCCAGGAGCGTCACGAACAGGGCGCGCCGCCCCCGGGAAAACAGGGAGATACGCCTGGCCGGATCGGAGAAACCGGTATGGCTGGAGGACATCGACATCAGTCGGTCTCCCGCAACGATCTGGCCAATGTCACACCGACCGGCGGCGTCTCTCTGGGATGGCGGACGATCGGCACGCCTTTGACAAAAAGGCGCAGGGCTTCCCAATGGATGCCGGCGATCACTTTGAGGGTCATGAGCGGATAGCGGACGAAAAGCCCGAGCAGCGTGCTGTCATCGAGCGGCCGGGCTTTGCCTGTGAAACTCGCCTGAAGAAGAGGACCCGCCTCATCACGCTCCGAAATGCCGACGGAGATCTCATCACCCGGCTCCGTCATCCGAAACCGGTATTCGGCCTCCATGGGGATGAAGGGGGAGACATAAAAGGCCTTCCGGCACCCATGCGTGATCGCGCCCTGCTCGCGGGCCGCGACCGGCAGCACATAGGAGTGCCGCTCACCGAATGTGTTGTGAACCTCGTAGACGATCGCTCTCAGCGCGCCGTCGCGGTTGCGGCAATAATAGACGCTCAGGGGATTGAAGACGTAACCCAGAATACGCGGATAGCAGAGGAGCCGGATATTCGCCGCCGCATCGTCGAGCCCGGCGCGGGAAAGGAGCGCCGTAATCTGGGTTTTGAGCGGAACCGACGATCCGTCCCCGTAATCGCGCGTCCGCAGGCTGAAGAGATTAAAGCGATCGATCGACAGGAATCGGGATGTTTTCGCGGCCTGATCGAACGTATCGAGGTCCACCAGCAGGGAAAACACGCGGTAGTCGAGCCGGTGCCGCCTCGGCTTGAGCCGAAGATGCATCACACGCCCTTCGTAGATCGTAACAGGGGCGGCCATCATGCCGCCTCGACGCGACGGTCCGGCGCAACGGGAGTCCGATGGATACGGCCCGATTCGCCGTCCACGGCCCAGGGCCGGCGCAGGCCACCGAGATCCTCGGCGACGGCCAACCCCGATTGCAGTCCGTCTTCATGGAAGCCCCAGCCGAAATACGCCCCGCAGAACCAGGTATGGCGCCGGCCCTGAAGCGACCACAGCTTCCTTTGGGCGGCGGCCGTCGCAGAATCGAAGATCGGATGGGTGTAATCGACCTCGGCGATCACCCGGGCGGGCGCGGGGCCCGAATGCGGATTGAGCGTGACGAACAGCGGATGACGCCGATCGATCGGCTGCAGCCGGTTCATCCAGTAGGTGACCGAGAGATTGTCGTCGCCGTCCGATGGCGCGAGATAGTTCCAGCTCGCCCAGGCGGCGTTGCGCCTCGGCATCAGCGACGGATCGCTATGCAGAACCGCGCGGTTGGGCTGGTACGAGAAGGCGCCGAGCACTGATCGTTCCCGTTGATCGGGGTCGCCGAGAAGCCTCAGGGCCGTGTCGGCATGGGTCGCGATGACCACGTCG
This sequence comes from uncultured Alphaproteobacteria bacterium, assembly GCA_963821875.1. Lineage (GTDB taxonomy): Bacteria > Pseudomonadota > Alphaproteobacteria > CAVTAV01 > CAVTAV01 > CAVTAV01. Next base: position 1,275,476 of record CAWGFE010000002.1, on the reverse strand, counting down.
TCGAAGAACTCGATCCGGCCCTCATCATCGCGAATCAGCACCATGGATTGCTCGCGGCGGATAGCCCGTACGCCTTTGCCGATGTGAGCAGGTCCGGACAAGCCGGCGTGGATCCGGCGGACATATTCCCGGGCGCCGCCGACCACCGTTCGCCACATCGGCCGGTCCTTGAGGCGCAACAATCCGTGATTTTCGCAGAACCGGACGAACGATCCGGCCGGATAGTCGAGCATCCGGTCCGCCGGCGTCGACCAGATGGCGGCCCCCATCGGAATCAGGTGATCCTGAATAAAGATATCGGAATAGCGTCCTGCAGTGAGGTAATCGGCGAGTGACGGTCCGTCAGCCTCCCCGGCGAGCAGCCGGGGCGCCTCACGATAGAAGCGCCGGATGTCATGTATCATCCGATAAAAACGTGGCCGCAGAATGTTGCGTCGTTGGGCAAATAGCCCGTTGAGGTCGGAACCGGCGTATTCGAAGGATCCGTTCCCGATCGACACCGAGAACGACATGTCCGTCTCGACCGTCTCAACGTCCAGATGATCGAAAAACGCGACGAGATTGGGGTAATTGACCTCGTTGTAGACGATGAAGCCGGTATCGACGGGAATTGAACCACCGTCGGTCATCACCTCGACGGTATTGGTATGCCCGCCGAGTCGGCCGTCTTCCTCATAGAGAGTGACGTGATGACGTTTGGAGAGGAGCCAGGCGGCGGAAAGGCCGGAAATACCGCTCCCGACGACCGCAATCTTCTTTGGCCTGACCGTTTCGAAACTTCCATGCACCGGCGTTACCTGCCTCGTTGATTTCAGGCTTTTTACGCAGCACCGAAACGATCGGATTAGTGACGTGCGATTTTCCGCCGTGGATGCGCGAAATGACGGTTTTCGCCGAATCGGATATTTCGTTTTTGCGCCAAACCCACGAAAATGTCGGTCGGCAAACGATTAAGTATTCACAAGGGGCGGAGTTACTGAGAATGACACATCCGATTTCGGGCAAGGCCGCAATCGTAACCGGCGCTGGCCGCGGGTTTGGCCGGGCAATCGCGCTGGCGCTGGCGAAGGCCGGAGCGTCGGTTGGACTGATCGGCAGGACGCAATCCCAGCTCGAAGCGGTATGCGCGGAGATCGAAGCGGCGGGCGGCAAGGCTCTGGCCGTGCCGACCGATGTCACGGACCCGGGTCAGATCGAGGCCGCGGTCAAGGCGGTCCGTGAGAACTTCGGGCCTGTCGCGACTCTGGTGAACAATGCCGGGCAGGCAGGCCCCTATGGACCGATCGGCAATGTCGACCCCATGGCGTGGTGGCGCGCTCAGGAGATCCACGTTCGCGCGCCATTGCTCTTCACCACATATGTGCTGCCGGACATGCGCGCGGCGGGCGGCGGGCGGATCATCTATATCGTGTCCCGCGCCGGAATACGCGTCGAGCCCAACCTCTCGTCCTACGCCATCGGCAAGGCGACCGCGATCAATCTGGCGCGGCACGTCACCGACGGCAACAAGGACTATGGCATCTACGTGTTCGCGATCCAGCCGGGCGACGCGGCGACGGATCTGGCCAGTTCGACGCTCGCGGATCCCGACGCCCAGCGCTGGATGCCCGAGATGCTTGAGGTCCTGAAGGAATGGAAGGAAACGTCGGACCCCGAACCGGTTCTGGACAATTGCGGGCGGGTTTGCGTGGAGCTTCTGTCGGGGCGGCACGACGAGCTCGCGGGACGTTACCTCGACGCCGAAATCAGCCTGGTGGAGCAAACGGTCGACGCCGCCTCGTAAGTCCCTGCATTTGGGAATTACATGCAACTATTTGCATGAGAGCGGCGTTTGGATCACGATGAGCGATCCTGGAGGACCTCCCAACCGGCCCTTCGGATGACTCGAGACCGGGGCATCCAGCCCCGGCCATTCCCCAAACGATCGGGAGAGGTGATCATGAATCGCATATCCATTCGGCTTCCTCTGGCCGCTATCGGCGCAGCCGCGCTGCTCGCGATTTCAACAGGTGCTTTCGCCGCGAATAGTGGCAAGGAAGCGGCGACAGCGGCTCAGCACGCCGGATTCGCCGCCAAGTCCGCCAATATCAAGCAGGTTCACATGCATCTGCATCACGCCATTAACTGCCTGGTGGGCCCGAAAGGCGATGGATTCGACGCGAAGGAAGCCAATCCGTGCGCGGCGGAAGGCAACGGCGCGATTCCCGATGCGACCGACGCGAAGATGAAAGACATGTATATGAAGGCCGTGAAGACGGCGAAGATGGGCCTCGCCACGGACGACCTTACCAAGGCGCAGAAACAGGCCACCATGGTAAAAATGGAGCTGAAAAAGGCGATGTAATCGCCGCAGGCGGAGGATTGTCTACTGCTTCTCCGCCTTGAACGGCGATGGATTGCCGGACAGCATCAGAGTCCCGGACATCGTGGTCGGCGACGTCATCTTGGCTTCGTACCCCACATGTCCGGGATTGCCGTTGAAAACGACGTCATACCCCCATTTTGCACTGGATCCGTCGACCGATCCCATCAGGTCGCTGGCGGTCGCTTTGTCCATTACCGGGATACATTGCCCCGACAGGCTGTTGCCGGACTGATCGAGCGTACAATCGACGGTAGCCGGCGTGTTGTTGACGCTGAACTCGATCTTCCACTTGCCCGAGAAATCAGCCGCCGACGCGGCGTTCGCACCGAGCGACACTGCGAACGCAGCAATGGCAAACGTCAGAATTGCCTTCATAGTCCCCTCCCCGAAAGCTCGCCGGGCCACCCGCCATTCGACGGACGAGATGACCCGGCTGCCGCAATGATTCTCTATTTCGGGCGGCCCATATAGCCCTGGGCTTCCATGCCGACCTTGTAGATCGTCATGGACGTATTTCTCACGCCTTTCGGCGTGGTGAACGCCTTCCCATCGGGCCCGACGGCGCCCATGCTGGCGGCATAGAGCGTTTTCTTGTCCGGCCCGGAAAACGCCAGCGAAATCGGATAGCGGTGCGTCTGGATGACGCCGAGCTCCTTGCCCTTGGGGCTGAACACATGGATACCGCCGGCGGCGGTGACATAAAGTCGTCCTTCACTGTCGACCGTCATCCCGTCGGCCCCGTGATCCTTGCCGAGCGACGCGAAGTCCCGCCGATTGCTCGTCGACCCGTCGCGATGAACGTCAAAGGCCAGAACGACCGTATTGTTGGTCACATAAAGCGTCTTGCCGTCCGGGCTCAGCATGATGCCGTTGGAGAAGATGTTCTTGTCCGCGACGGTCAGCACTTTACCGGCGCTATTGACGTAATAGGCGCCGTGAGAGGTGAAATAAGCGCCTCCCTTGCCGTCCGCGATGATGTCGTTGACCCGGCCAAGCGTGCTTCCGTCAGAAAATTCGTCGGCGAGTTTTTTGCGAGTGGGCAGCAGGATCCCGACCATGGTCGGTTCCGGGCAGCTCGGCTCATGAAGGCCCGGATCGGTGCAGGTCCGCTCGACGGCGAAGAGGCGGCCCTCTTTATCCAGTGATACCGCGCCCGCGCCGTGGGTATCCTTGACATAAACCCACTCTCGGCCATCCCGATCGAGTTTTTTTATCGTGTTGGTCTGTTCCTGCGCGAACAGCAGCCCGCCATCGGGCGAGCCGACAATGCCGTCGGCCGTCACGGAACTGGCCCAGACCAGATCCCATTTTGCGTCGCCGGAAATCACGCCCGGAATCGCCGCGATGGTGGCTGGCCGCTCTCCCGCGAGCAACGGGTCGGCAAGCGCCTGGTTCATCACCAGCGCCGAGCCGAGCAGGCCGGCCGCAATCGTCAATAATGCACGTATCTTCACATCCCCCTCCTTTTCCCTTGCGGGTCCCCAGCCGCCCTCGCCGGGCGGATCGGCTCTCAGGCCGTCGTCGCGGGAAATGCTAGCCCGCGAGACCGCGGCTGTCACCGGTTAACTAAACGCCTAAGCTGACATCATGACAGCGCCATGACGGGCGGACGGCCATGGGCCGAAGGAAATCCTCGCCATGGACTTGCGTGCCGCCCGGCGCTGAGTTAAGCATTGCCCCGCGCGAGGCGCTGCGACTTACCATCCATACCTGTTCGAAGAGGTATCCGAAGCCGCCGCGCTAACCCTTCACTTTCCCGGACGCATCCGGCGACCCCTTATAGCTGGCTCGCGGTGCGGAGCGCATGCTTCGTCTTGCCTGTAGGCAAGTCAGGCGCGATCCGGGCGGAACGGTTTTGGCGCGAGGAACAGCGGACGAAAAGATGGAAACGAAACAACAAGATCGGCTAGTCAGTCTCTGGATTATGGGAGGCTTCGGCCTGGCGGTGGGTATCGTCGCAGGCTACGGCGCGGTGTTCTTCCGCGCGCTTATTTCTCTGGTCAAGAACATACTCTTCTACGGCCATTTCGCGATCACCTATGGCGGCAATACGTTTACCGAGACGAGCCCCTGGGGTCCGCTGGTCATCCTGGTCCCCGTTCTCGGCGGCATCGGCGTGGTTTTTCTCGTCAAGAACTTTGCGCCGGAAGCCAAGGGTCACGGCGTCCCGGAAGTGATGGACGCGATCTATTATAAAGAAGGCCACATCCGTCCGGTGGTCGCGATCGTCAAATCCTTCGCTTCCGCTCTCTCGATCGGCAGCGGCGCGTCGGTCGGCCGCGAAGGCCCGATCATCCAGATCGGCTCGTCCTTCGGCTCGACACTCGGACAAGTCTTCCGCCTGACGCCCTCGCAGCGCATCACGCTGGTCGCCGCCGGCGCGGGCGCTGGCATCGCCGCCACCTTCAACACCCCGCTCGGCGCCGTGTTGTTCGCGATCGAACTGATGATGCCGGAAGTCAGCACCCGGACCTTCCTGCCGGTCGTCATCGCGACCGGCGCGGCCACCTATATCGGCCGTGTCAGCTTCGGTCTGGCGCCAGCCTTCGTCGTGCCCGTTCTCGAAACCAGCCACGTTCAGGCGGTTGAAATCCCGACACTGCTCGGATTTGTGGCGCTCGGCATCGTCACCGGCGTTGGCGCCTGGGGCTTTGTCAAGCTTCTCACCGTCATGGAATTCTATTTCGAGCGGCCCTACTGGCGGAGCCGTCCATATATCTCCCATATCGTCGGCATGCTGCTGCTCGGCATTCTGATGTACGCCCTGCATCTGGTTTACGGTCATTACTATGTCGACGGCGTGGGATACGGCACGATCCAGGCGATCCTGGACGGCAACATGACCGGACTGGTGCTTCTGGCGGTCCTGTACTTCGCCAAGCTGTTCGCCGTCAGCATCAGTCTTGGATCGGGATCCTCCGGCGGGGTGTTCTCTCCGTCCCTGTTCATGGGCGCGACGCTGGGCGGCGCTTTCGGCGCACTTCTCCTGCCCTGGATACCCGGCGCACATTTCTCGGTCTCGGACTTCGCCGTCGTGGGTATGGCAAGCATGGTCGGCGGCGCCACCGGCGCGGCGATGACCGCGATTGTCATGATTTTCGAGATGACCCGCGACTACAACATCATCGTCCCGATGATTCTGGCGGTGTCTTTCGCCATCGGCGTTCGCCGTATCCTCTCGGCCGAGAACATCTACACGATCAAGCTGGCCTGGCGCGGTCATTACATTCCGAAAGACCGCCACAGCAATATGTTCCTGGTCCGGCACGTCTCCGAGACGATGAGTCCGGATGTGACGGTGATGCCGGCCGACATGAGCCTTCACGAGGCGTTGAAGACCCTGCGCGACGACCCCAAGCCGAAGACCCATATCATCGTGTCGGACAACGGCCATGTGAAAGGCATCGTCCCGATCTCGCATCCGCTTCTGGCTCTGGAGGAAGTGCGCGGCACCGGGACGCTGGGCGAATTGGCCGATTCCAACTTCGTCTATACCCGCCCGCAGGAAAGCATGTTCGACCTGTTCCGCGACATGTCGCGGCACGGCGCGGAACGCGCGCTGGTGGTGGACCACGAAGGCGTGCCGAGCCCCGAGGATATTCGCGGCATCGTTTCAAAGCGCCGCATCGCGGACGCGGTGCTCAGCAATTTCAGCAACTAGGGCGACGGTTCACCGCAATCCGGCGGAGGATAGCTTGACAGATATCACCGGAAGGCGCTAACGCAGCCGGTAAGCAGTGACGCGGCCGCCACCGAACTCTAGGGAGTGACCATTACTATGGATCTGGAAAAAATCGACGCGATCGACATCCATGTGCACGCGGAGGTGTCCTGCCGACAGCCCCCCGATCCGATCATGGAAGAATTCCAGGAGGCGGCGACCAAATATTTCAAGACCGAGTCGAAACGTCCGACGATCCAGGAAACGATCGATCTCTATCGCGAGCGCAACATCGCCTTCGTGATGTTCACCGTGGATATGGAAGCGGGCACCGGCATCAAGCGCATCTCAAACGAAGAGATCGCCGAATTCGCCCAGAAGAATTCGGATATCATGATGGCCTTCGCCTCCATCGACCCGCACAAATCCAAGTTCGGCGCGATCGAAGCGCGCCGCATGATCGAGGATTACGGTGTAAAGGGCTTCAAGTTCCATCCGCCGATCCAGAACTATCACCCCTATGACCGCATGGCATGGCCGATCTATGAAGTGATCGCCGAATACAATTTGCCGGCGATCTTCCATACCGGCCATTCCGGCATGGGGACGGGCATGAAAGGCGGCGGCGGGATCCGGCTGAAATGGGGACAGCCCATGCTGCTGGACGACGTTGCGGTCGATTTCCCGGACATGAACATCATCCTGGCCCATCCGTCCTGGCCCTGGACCGACGAAGCGCTCTCCATGGCGCTGCATAAGGAAAATGTCTATATCGACCTGTCCGGCTGGTCGCCGAAATATTTCCCGCCGCAGATCATGCGCTACGCCAACACGCAGCTGCGGCATAAAATGCTGTTCGGATCGGACTTCCCGCTGATCTCGCCCGATCGCTGGATCGCGTCATTCAAGAAGCAGGATTTCCGTCCCGAAACTCACGCGCCTATCATGAAGGATAACGCGGCGAAGCTGCTCGGCCTGACGACGTAAGCCGACCGCGGCCGTCTCTTTCAGCGTCGTCCCGGCCGGAGAGCCGGGATGACGGTGAAATATCCTTCCGGGCCTGAACCCAGTCGAAGCCCGTCTCATACAAACCTGAGCGGCGGAACGCCCTTCGGCGGGCTCACGGCAAACGGCCTTTATCTAGCGACTGCGATTTCCAAGCCGTCATTCCGGGCGGGACCCGGATTCATCTCGGCGCCTATCGCGGGCTCGAAGATGGATTCCGGATCCCGTCGACTGACCCATAACAGCCGTTCTTACCAGGCCGGGTTTTTCGGTCCGGCGGCCCTTTTGGGGAGTTGCTCGTTGTAGATCACGCGCTTGGTGAAATACCACTTGCCGTCGATCTTCTCCATCGTGTCCTCATAGTGCCCGTAGGACCCGACCTCGGCCTTGCGGTCCGGGTTGTTGTCGTTGAACTCGACCCAATAGGCGCGGCCCGTGGCGTGGTTGCCGTCAACCTTGATCACCATGTTCGTAATGTTGTGGCGGGTTGCGGAGGGGCGCAGTTTTGAATGCGCGCCCGCTTTCATCATCATCTCGTGAAACTTTTGAATCGAGTTCGTGGATCGCCTTGCGGCCTTTCTCGACGCCGCCGGCATAATCGAGCTCGCCATTGGGCGCGAAGGTGGACGCGTATGTGTCCGCGTCGCCCCAGTCCAGTGCGAACAGGTACCGGGCCTGAAGATTCTGGATCTCCGCCCGGTCCTCGGCATAGCTGCTCTTGTTGTTGCTGGACGCTGCGCCGGCAAATGTCGCCCCGGCGATCGCTCCCCCGAGAACCGCGCCGCCGACAACGAGTGGAACCAATAGTTTACGCATGATCGTCTCTCCTGATTTTGGATAGAAGCTGTCCCTGAATCTTCTTACCGGTGGTCCTGACGGGCGCACGGACTCCGGCTTTGCCCCGCCCGTGCACCGCACGAACGGGGTTCGCTAGCTCGATGGCGGCCGTGACTCCCGTCAGGCCGCTTCGGGATTGTATCCGAGGATCGACTTTGCTTCGAGGAACTCGTCGAATGCGAAATCCGTAAATTCGCGCCCGTTGCCGGAGTGCTTGTATCCGCCGAACGGCACGTCAAGATTGAGTCCCGCATTGTTGAGACTGACATAGCCCGCGCGGATCTTCGCCGCCACCTTACGGGCGTGATCGAGATCCTTGCTGTGAACATAACCGGCGAGGCCATATTCCGTATCGTTGCCGATGCGGACCGCCTCATCTTCCGAGTCATAGCCGAGAATGCAGAGCACGGGGCCGAAGATCTCTTCCTTCGCGATCTCCATGTCATTCGTCACGTCACGGAACACGGTCGGCTTCACATAATAGCCCGTGTCCAGGCCGCCGGGCCGGCCAAGCCCGCCGGTGACGATCTTCGCGCCCTGCTTGACGCCGCTCTCGATCAGGCGCTGAACCTTGTTCCATTGCGCTTCCGAGACGACCGGGCCCATGCGGCTATTTCCTTTCGGATCTCCCGGTTCCCACGTCTCTGCAACCTTTGCAGCGAGTTCGCAGATCTCGTCCATATGCTTGTTCGGCGCCAGAAGACGCGTCGGCGCACGGCAGGACTGACCGGAATTCTGCATCACGCCGTTGATGCTGCCGGTGACCGCATTCTCCAGATCGGCATCGTCCAGAATGATATTCGGGCTTTTGCCGCCGAGTTCCTGATGGACCCGTTTGACGGTCGCTGCGGCGGCGCGCGCCACCTCGATGCCCGCCCGGGTCGATCCCGTGATCGAGATCATATCGATGCCGGGATGCGCCGACATCGCGGCGCCGACAACCGGCCCCTCGCCCTGAACCAGATTGAACACGCCGGCCGGCACACCGGCGGCTTCGAGGATTTCGGCGAAGATCTGTCCGGAGAACGGCGCAATCTCGGAGGGCTTCAGGATCACGGTGCAGCCAACAGCCAGAGCCGGCGCTACTTTGGCGCAGATCTGGTGGATAGGCCAGTTCCAGGGCGTGATGAAGCCGCAGACGCCGATCGGCTCCTTGACGATGCGGGCCGTGCCGCGATCCTCGGCGAAGCTGAAGTTTTTCAGCACACCGATCGCCGTTTCGAAATGCTTGATGCCGATCGGGGCCTGAACGCCTTCAGCGAGCCATTTCGGCGCACCCATCTCCTCGGTAATGGCGTCGGCGAGATCGTTCACGCGGTTCTGAAACTCCGCGACGATGCGTTCCAACACGGCGAGGCGTTCTTCGCGCGACGTCAGAGACCAGGTCTCGAACGCCTTCGTGGCGGCGGCGACCGCCTTGTCGACGTCGGCGGCGGAACCGACATTGATCCGGCCGACGACGGCTTCGGTGGCGGGGTCGGTTACATCCAGTGTTTTCGAGGTCGCAGGATCCACCCACTGTCCACCGATATAAAACTGCTTGTAGTCGCGCATCGTGTCGCCTCCTTCAGCCGCCGAAAGTCATGAATTCAGGTATGAGCGCCCCCGATATCCCGCTATCGCCGAGGGGTCAAGGGCGCGTCGGGGATTCGCCGTGGATCACGGCGTCACCAGGGAAGGGGAATCTTGTCCAGCTTGCCCGCGTCGGTCGGCATCGGTTTCTTGCCGGGCTTGAGACCGTTCTTCTCGAAGACATAAGCCATGATGTCGGCATAGGTGTCCGGGTCGAGGCTATCGGGATTGGACTGCGGCATGGTCATCACCGTCTTGGTGAACAATTCGCCAAGGGTCTTTCCGGTCCATTTCTTCTGGAAAAAGTTACCCTTGATCGGTGGGCCGAACTCGCCGTCATTCAATTCGTAGCCGTGGCACATGACGCAATTGTCGATATAGGCGTCTTCGCCGCGTTTGGCCTGCGCGGCCGAAAACGGAACGCCAGCGGCCTTTGCCGACGTATCGGCCGCGGTCGCATGCGCCATCAACCCCGCCCCCGAAAGGGACAGCGCGAAGATCCCTGCAATTGCGCTCCAGCCACGTCTCATAAACAACCTCATGTCACATCCTTTATGGAAACTGGCCCCATACTAGAAATTTCTCCGCAGTTTTGAAGATCTAACCTGTATCCGCGATGAATGGCTGTGCTAGCGTTCGCTTCTTGGGTTTTGAAGAGGGTGACAAGGGGGAGCCACCGATGGTCTTGTCTTCGCTGCGCAAGGCGGGATTCTGCCTTATTTCTTTGACGATTCTAAGTTTTCCGGCAGGCCATGGCGCCCGAGCGCAGGGCTTCAGCATGCCGGCCAAGCCTGATCCTTATACAGATGAATATACCGCGCGGGAGATGGCCCCGCTGAAACGGCTGACGCCCGTGACTCGGGAAATGCTGCGCAATCCCCCGGTTCAGGACTGGATCAACTGGCGCCGCACCCAGAACGGTTGGGGTTACAGCCCGCTCAAGGCGATCAATCGCGACACGGTCAAGAATCTGCGCTTCGCCTGGGCATGGACGATGCTGAGCGGGCCGACGACCTCGGCTCCGATCGTTCATGACGGCGTCATCTTCGTCCACAATTTCGGCGACACCGTTCAAGCCTTGAACGCCGCGAACGGCGATCTGCTCTGGAGCTACAAATACCGTCTGCCCCGGCATGTAGTGGCGCGAGCGCGCAGGGCTCTGGCGATCTACGGCGACAATATCTACATCGCCACCTCCGACCTGCATCTCATCGCCCTCAATATGAAGACCGGCAAGCTGGTCTTCGATCAAGAGGTCGCCGACTGGAAAAAGCGCTATTACTTCACCACCGGTCCGATCATCGCCCACGGCAAGGTGATCCTCGGCATGAGCGGCTGCGGCGCGGGCCAGCCGGGCGGCTGCTTCATCACGGGACACGATCCCAAGACCGGCAAGGAAATTTGGCGGTTCAACACGGTGGCGCGCCCTGGTCAACCAGGCGGGAACACATGGAACGACCTGCCGCTCGAAGGACGCTTCGGCGGCTCCGTCTGGACACCCGGCACCTATGATCCCGATCTCAATCTGGTCTATTTCGGCGTCGCCCAGCCCTATCCCTGGAGCGCGAAGCTGCGCGGCACCGAAACGCGGGTCAATAAACCCGGCGTAACCAATAACCTGCTCTATACCAACAGCACTGTCGCGCTGAATCCCGATACCGGCAAGCTAGTCTGGTATCATCAGCATCTGGCCAATGATTCCTGGGATCAGGACTATGCTTTCGAGCGCCAGATCGTCGAACTGCCGGTGAACGGCAAGATGCGCAAGTTGGTGGTGACCTCGGGCAAGATGGCGATCATCGAGGCGCTGGACGCCAAGACGGGCAAATTCATCTTCGCCAAGGACATGGGTGTTCAGGACATCGTCACCGCGATCGATCCCAAGACCGGCAAGAAAACGGTTGACCGGTCGCGCGATCCCGATCCGGGCAAATCCGCGGTGGTCTGCCCCCATCCCGGCGGCGCGAGGAGCTGGCCGGGCGTGGGCTACAATCCAGAGACCAGGATGATGTATATGCCGCTACAGGTGCATTGCGGCCAGGACACGCCTTACCCCAAGGACCCCGGCCAGAAATTCGTCAAGGGAGCGGGGTCGGCGTGGGTCATCCTGCCGCCGAAGAACAGCGACGGCCATATCGGGCGGCTCGACGCACTCAACCTCGCGTCGCGCAAACTGGTCTGGGAACACCGCGATCGCCCCCCGCAATCGAGTGCCAGCCTGCCGACCGGCGGCGGCATCGTCTTCCAGGGCGATTACGACCGTTATTTCCGCGCCTATGACGACCGCGACGGAAAGATCCTGTGGCAGGTCCGGCTGAACGACATCCCGAATTCCTATCCGATCACCTATGAAGTTGACGGGAAGCAATATGTCGCCGTTCAGACCGGCTCGGGCACGCCTTATACCGCCACGTTCCACGGCCTCGTTCCCGACATCCACAGCCCGCCTCAAAGCGGCGCTCAGCTTTGGGTGTTCAAGCTGAACGACTAACTCGACCGCAAATAGCCTTATTCAGCCCGAAGCCGCCGGCAGGAGCCGGCGGCTTCGCCTGTTCTTATGCCTGAAAAGTCGAGGTCTTAAGAAGAAGAAGGAATTACCGAACTTTTTTTCAACAATTACACGTTGACTTATCTTCTCACTCTTCGGTAGCGTTTTTGTCCGCTGATCGGGAGTACGGGAGTCGATCAACGGATACGGGGCCGACCGCCGCACCGGCCGGCCGAGGGGACTTCTAAGTTTGGGGGAATAAGGACAATGTTCTATCGAAAGGATGAGTTTGCCCGCAAGGCGCTGGGCAGGCTCGGAGCGGTTGCGTCCACACTCGCCGTAACCGTTGCCGTCGGCCTGACCGCATTGTCGGTCGAGCCACACCAAACCCTGGCGGCCGAAGGTGGCGGTGGGGGCGCGCTCGGAGAAGTCATCGTCACGGCGCGCTACAGACAGGAAAATCTGCAACAGACACCGCTTGCCATTTCAGCATTTACCGGCGCCACCCTTGGCCAGCGCAGTCTGGATAATGTCGACACGCTGGGAAATGTCGTGCCGAACGCCTATATCAGGCCGAATGGTGCGGCGCCGACGATCGGTATCCGGGGCGTCATCGCGACCGACTTTATCTACGCCACCGAGCCGGCCGTGGGCGTCTATATCGACGACGTCTATTTCGGGACCCTCGTGGGGTCAGCCTTCGATCTCGTCGATGTGGACCGGGTCGAGGTCCTGCGGGGACCTCAGGGCACGTTGTTCGGCAAGAACAGCCTGGGCGGCGCCGTTCGCGTGGTCTCCAAGAAGCCGCAGGGCGATGGCAGCCTGTATGCCGAAGGCACATATGGTTCACTGAATCGGCTGGATTTTCGGGCCGGCTTTGACATTGCGCTCGTCAAGGACGAGCTGTTTCTGCGGGCGACCGGCGTATCCAAATATCGCAAGGGATATATCACGCGCCTGGACTTCACCTGCCAGATGATCAAGGAAGGCACGCCGCAGCTTGCCGGCATCGGCGACGGCGTGGTCGGCTGGGACCCGGCGGCGAATGGCGGCGCGGGCGGACCCATTATGGGCACGCCGGGCAGCGCGGCCGACAATGCCTTCTCGTTCCCGTCCATCCGGCCGGCCAACGGCAAGGATTGTACGCTCGGCACCGAGCGCGGAGAGGACAAGAGAGGCGGCCGCCTCGCTCTGCGTTACGTCGGAACGCCGGAACTCGAAGTTCTGGTGAGCGCGGACTACATGGACGACAACAGCGAGGCGTTCGGCGCCGTGATGAAGGAGCCGCGCTCCTTCCCGCTCGACTCCTTGATGGTGAACGGACTCTTCGGACCCAAATATGGCCTTACCGATATCGGTGCGAGGTTTGACCGGCCGGAGAAAAGCTATACGAGCTTCGAGACCTATGCCGATCCGATCTCGGGAGAGGTCTGGCCGGACAAGAACAGCAACAAGAGCTGGGGTATCAGTTCAACGGTCGACTATGACGTGACCGACGCGGTGCACGCCAAACTCATCAGCGCGTACCGAAAGTATCACGGCGTCTATATCACGGGCGATGCTCTGCCACTTGATATGACAACGACCTATAACCTGCTTAGCCACCGCCAGACATCGTTCGAGCTCAACTTCACGGGCAATGCGATAAAGGACAAGCTGGAGTGGACGGTCGGTGCTTTCTATTACGACGCGAAATCTCACTTGGGCGGCGAGGTACAACTTGAGCCGTTCAACTTTCTCGGTTTTATCCCGCCGTTCGCTCAAAACGACAGCTTCGCCAGCACAAACGAGTCCGCGTTCATTCATCTCGTCTTTCACCTGACGGACAAACTGTCGCTTACTGCCGGCGGGCGCTTCACGCATGAAAAGAAGGTCTACACCTTCGATCATACAGGCTTCCTGACCATCGCCACGCCATCCGTCTCCTCGACCAGCCGGTTCGATTGGAAGGGCGGCCTCGACTATAAGATCACCGACCGCCTGATGGTCTACACCCAGGCCTCCACCGGCTTCCGCTCCGCCGGATTCCAGCCGAGACCCTGGACGCCGGGCCAGCTCCAGCCCTTCCCGCAGGAAAAAGTGACCTCCTATGAGGCGGGCTTCAAGAGCGACATGCTCAACGAGCGCCTGCGCGTCAACGGGGACGTGTTCTACATGGACTACAATCCGCGCGTCGTGACGACGAACGCCGCGCAGTGCACTCCGTTCAATTCGCCCGATCCCGGCGCTCCGGTATTTGGCCCGTTGGGCGGCGTATGTCCGCCGGGCACCCCGCTCGCCGGCCAGAACGGCTGGAACTGGTTCGCCTTCTTTAGCGCTCCGGGCAAGGTCAAAGGCTTCGAGCTCGAGGTCACGGCCAATCCGATCGACGACCTGACCATCAATTACAGCGCCGGGTTCAATGACTTCTCCTCGTCGATCAAAGACGTCAACAGCCCCGGCTACCGCAATTCGCACTCGCTGATCCAGCCGAAATGGAACATGAGCGCGGGCATCCAATACGACTGGCGGCTCGGTAAGGCGGGAATGCTGAGCCCACGTCTGGACTGGTTCTATACGTCGCACAACACCAACAGTGCGCCGGCGGCGGAACCGGATCCGGCCATCAATGTCATTCCGGCATACAATCTCTTCAATTTCCGGCTGACATACAAAACCGACGACAATGACTGGTCGGTTTCCTTCGCGGTGACCAACCTGTTCGACAAATTCTACTGGTACAGCTTCGCGGCGCCGGGCGGGCAGAATACGCTCGGCTCTCCCGGCCGGCCGCGCGAATGGGCGGTGACGCTACGGCGGAATTTCTAACCAGAACCTTCTCCAAGCAGACTTGGCGGGCGTGTTTCCTTCGGGGACACGCCCGTTTTTTATATGAACCCCGGTTTCGACCATGTGACGGCCGATAGAAATCCGGCCGCATTCGCTCTATAACCGGTATCGACAGGGCGGGCGAAAATCCCGCATCATCACGCAACGCGATATTTGCGTATCAGCATCGATTTCATCGGGGGACAGCATGGCCAAATCCACGAAACCGCTCGCCAGGAAAACCGCTCTCGTCATCGGCGGCAGCCGAGGAATGGGCGCCGCGATCGCAAAGAAACTTGCGACGGACGGCGCGAACGTGGCCGTAACCTATCTCTCCAACGTGAAAGCCGCGAAATCGGTCGTCGAAGCCTGTGAAAAAGGCGGAGGCAAGGCGCTGGCCGTCAAGGCGGATGCCGGCGATATCGGCGCGACGCGCAAAGCGATCAAAAAGGCCGCCTCGACGCTCGGTGGTCTCGACATTCTCGTCTACAGCCCTGTTTCGATCGGGGGCGGCACGCTGGCCGATATCACGGAAGAAACCTTCGACCGCGCCGTCGACGTCAACATCAAGGGTCTGTTCTTTGCCGCTCAGGAAGCAGCCGGGCTTATGGCCGATGGCGGCCGGATCATCGCGATCGGCAGCGTATTCAGCCAATTCGTGCCGGTCCCGGGCCTCGACCTCTATGCCATGAGCAAGTCGGCGATGATGGGGCTCGTCAAGGCCTGGTCGCGCGACCTCGCCGACCGCAAGATCACGGTCAACTGCATCCAACCCGGCCCGATCCATACCGACATGAATGATCCGAGCAGCGATTTCGGCAAGTCTCTCGCCGCCATGACGGTTCTAAAACGTCACGGCACGGTCGACGAGATCGCCGGCCTCGCCTCCTATCTCGCCGGGCCGACCGGCGGCTATGTCACCGGCACGATCCTCAATTGCGACGGCGGGATGACCGTCTGACGCTTTTCTAGGACAACTGATCGGCGAGTTTTTTCGCTTCGCGGCGGCGTTGACGGCGCATTTCTTCGAAACGCTCCCGCTCGGGATCGACGGGCTCATCCGGCAGAGCCGCGATGATCTCGTCGAAGGCCTGCCGGAATTCGTCGCGGAATTCCGGATGGGGCAGGATGTGAAAATCATTGCGCGCGATCCCCTTCAGCACCTTCTCGCCCACCTCGTCGGCGCTCATACCTTTCGGTAAGACGCTCGCGAGGAGCGTGCCGCCCTCACCGCGCCTGGCCTTGAGCTCGGCGTCATCCGTGTCGAATTGTTCGGGGCGGATAGTCTCGCTTTCATTCAGATTGGTCGCGACCGTTCCGGGACAGAGCACCGACACGCCGATGCCATGGGGCGCGAGTTCGTAGCGCAGCGATTCCGAAAACCCGCGAATGCCGAATTTGGTCGTGGAGTAAATGCCCGTACCCGGTCCGGCGACGATACCGGCGATCGACGATGTATTGACGATGTGACCACCCTCGCCATGCACCTTGATATGCGGCAGGAAGCTTTTGACGCCGTTGAACATGCCGCCGAGATTGACGCTCATCAGCCAATCCCAATCCTCGAAGCGGGCGTCCTCGATGCTGCCGATGATATTGACCCCGGCATTATTGCAGAGGACGTGCACCTTGCCGTGAACCTGAACGGTTTCCGCCGCCGCCCGCGCGAAGGCCGCCCTGTCGCTGACATCGAGCCGGATGGGATGGACCGGGAAACCGGCCTCCTGAAACCAGGCCACGGCCTCGTCGAGATGGTCTTGACGGATATCGGCGATCGCCACGCGCATTCCCGCCTTGGCGAATGCCCGCGCCATGCCGAGCCCGATCCCGCTCGCCCCGCCGGTCACGACGGCAACCTTGCCTTCGAAATCCTTCATTCCCGCTCTCCCGACCATTTGCTATCATTTGATCAGCACCGTTTCGTCCGGCCTCGCGCCGGACCAAACCTTATCCGATGGAGGCTTGAGATGGGAACCGATCGGCGGTCCTTTATGAAATATTCGCTGGCGGCTGCGGCCGCCGCGCCGGGCGCGATTACCGCCAGGCAGGCGAGCGCCGCTACTGAGCTCGAAGCCGAGGTCAAGCCCGATCGAAATCCCGGGGCCGTTCGATCCCGACGCATCCACACAAGGTCGCGAAGGCGCCCTATAAGCGGATCGCGACCGAGGAAGCCTGGACCACGCCCGAAATCGTGAAGCGCTACATCGAAGCTAGTCGAGAGCAAGCCTGCCGACGAGCTCGGGCTTCCTTGCCAGCTGGGGCCGGGTCTTCAAGCACGCGACCTGGAAGGCGCCCAACGCAGCCTCCTCGTCCAGCGCCTGAGCGACATGGACAGCCGGCCGCCTGAAGGATATGGATTCCTGCGGTATCGACATGCAGGTCCTGCTCCTGACCTCGCCGGGCGTCCAGGTCTTCGACAAGGACACCGCCGTCGCGCTCGCCGCAGACAGCAACGACCAGCTCGACGAGGCGATCAAGCGGCATCCCAAGCGCTTCGCGGGCTTCGCTGCGGTCGCGCCGCAGGATCCCGGCCGCGGCGCCAAGGAAATGGAGCGCGCCGTCGGAAAGCTCGGCTTCAATGGCGTCGTGATCAATTCCCACACCAAGGACGAATATCTCGGGCGACAAGAAATTCTGGCCGATCCTCGAAGCCATCGAGGCCAGCGGCGTGCCGCTCTATATCCATCCCCGCACGCCCTCGCAGGACATGACCAAACCGTTCGTGCACGTCGCATGCGAGCGGGCCTTCATGGGCTTCGGCGTCGAGGTCGCCTTCCATATCATGGATATCGTGGTGAACGGCGCGCTCGACCAGTTCCCGAATCTCAAGCTCATGATCGGCCATGCCGGAGAGGGCCTGCCCTATTGGATGTACCGCCTCGATTATACGCACGAGTCCACGTGGGCTGGCCGGTCATGGCCGAAGCTGAAGATGCATCCGAGCGACTATATGCAGCGCAATCTCTGGATCACGTCGAGCGGCGTGCCCTGGGGGCCGGCGCTAAAATTGCGCAGGAACTTCTCGGCGTCGACCGCGTCATCTACGCGATGGACTACCCTTACGAATTCCGCGCGGAAGAGGTCACGCATGTCGGACAATTTCGACATGACCCCGGCCGTGAAGAAGAAGTTCTTCCAGGGCAATATCGAGGATCTGACGGGGATCAGGGCCTGAAGGATCGATAAGGCCGCGCCTCAGGCCGGCTGATAAGCCTTTTTGAGTTTCTTGGCGGCTTCGAGGGCCATAGGCGACAGGTCCTTGCCGCCGGTCTCGTCGAGATAGCGGAAGAGCTGGTCGCGCATGCGCGGTTCCCAGAACATCTTGATGTGATCGGCGGTCCCGTCGACGCCCTCGGCATCGCCATAGGCGATGAAATACGAGGCGATTTGGTTCGCCATCCGGATCATGTCCTCATTTTTCATGATTCGCCTCCGCCCGCTGCTTATTAATTGAAGATCGCGA
This sequence comes from uncultured Alphaproteobacteria bacterium, assembly GCA_963821875.1. Taxonomy (GTDB): domain Bacteria; phylum Pseudomonadota; class Alphaproteobacteria; order CAVTAV01; family CAVTAV01; genus CAVTAV01. The sequence goes on along the minus strand of CAWGFE010000002.1, from coordinate 1,257,277 downwards.
CGCCATCCGGCGTCCGGGCGCCCAGCCGCATACCCGCCTGCTGCGCAAGATCGAGCGCCAGAGCGGTCGGGGCCGAAACCGTCGCCAGAAGCGGCACACCCACCGATGCGGCCTTGGAGACGAGCTCGAAGCTGCATCGGCTCGACATGATCACAAAGCCCGAGGTCGGATCCACGTGACCTCGCAATAACGCACCAATCAACTTGTCGAGCGCGTTGTGACGCCCGACATCCTCGCGGCAGAGCAGAATTCCGCCGTCTCGATCACAAAACGCCGCCGCATGGACCGAGCGGTTGACCCGGTTCATCGGCTGATGATCGCGCAGCGCCTCGAAAGCCGTTGAGATCGCGGCCGAGCCGATCGAAGCGCCGACATCGCTTACCTTGCGCGGCGTCCGCACCGCATTCTCAAGACTTTCGATGCCGCAAAGACCGCAGCCCGAGCGTCCTTCGATCGTTCGCTTGACCTTGCGGCCCTTGCTCATCCGCTTGGGATCCGCCGCGATGCAGAGCTTGATGCCCTTTTCCAGTTCCTCGACCTTGCAGGAGATGATCACCGAGGCGTCATCCACCACATCCTCGGCCACCGAGAAGCCGACCGCGAAATCCTCCAGATCCGCCGGCGTCGCCATCATCACGGCATGCGGCCGCTTGTTATAGACGAACGCCACCGGCACCTCCTCCGGCACCTGCCAAAGGATGGACACATCATCCCCGCCCGCCGTCGCGATCGTGCCGCGAACGGGCACGGAGCAATGCGGCGACCGCTCTCTGAGCGGCTCGGGCGTGGAAAAGTCGGTCCTGGGTTCCGGGTTGGTCATTATTCGGCCGCAGCCACCTCCACATCGCTTGCGATACGCTTGCGTTCGCGCTCGTTGGCGATGAATTCCTTCTGCCATTCCGAAGGCTGGTTCGAGCGGGACACCTGCACCGCCGTCACCTTGTATTCGGGGCAGTTGGTCGCCCAGTCGGAATATTCCGTCGTGATCACATTGGTGCCGCTCACCGGGTGGTGGAAGGTCGTGTAGACCACACCCTGCGGCATGCGATCGGCAATCTTGGCCTTCAGCGTCACCGCGCCCTTGCGGCTGGCCAGCGAGACGAAATCGCCATCCTTGATGCCGCGCTGTTCGGCGTCATGCGGATGGATCTCGAGAAGATCCTCCTTATGCCACACGACATTCTCGGTGCGCCGGGTCTGGGCGCCGACATTGTATTGCGACAGGATCCGGCCGGTCGTGAGGATCAGCGGATAGAACCGCGAGGTCCGCTCGTCGGTTGGCACGAATTCCGTGATCAGGAACTTGCCCTTGCCGCGCGCGAACTTGCCGACATGCATGGTCGGCGTGCCTTCCGGCGCGGACTCGTTGCACGGCCACTGAATGTGCTTGCCGGTATCGAGCAGATCGAAGCTGACCCCCTGGAAGGTCGGAGTCGTGCGGGCGATCTCGTCCATGATCTCCGAGGCAGCATTATAGGACATCTGATAGCCCATCGCGTTGGCGATATCGCACACCGCTTCCCACTCTTCCTTGCCGGCCTTTGATTTCATCACTGGCCGCACGCGGTTGATCCGGCGCTCGGCGTTGATGAAGGTGCCGTCTTTCTCGAGGAAGGAGGTTCCCGGCAGGAAGACATGGGCGAAGGCCGCGGTCTCGTTGAGGAACAGGTCCTGCACGACGACGCATTCCATCGCTTCCAGACCGGCCGTCACATGCTTGGTGTTCGGATCGGACTGGGCGATGTCCTCGCCCTGGATGAAGATGCCGCGGAACGAACCGTCAACGGCCGCATCAAGCATGTTCGGGATGCGCAGGCCGGGCTCGTTGTCGAGGCCGCGGCCCCATTCCTTCTCGAAGATGTCGCGTACATTGTCCATCGAGACGTGGCGATAGCCCGGGAATTCATGCGGGAACGAGCCCATGTCGCAGGAGCCCTGAACATTGTTCTGACCACGCAGCGGGCTGACGCCGACGCCTTCGCGGCCGAAATTGCCGGTCAGCATGGCGAGATTGGCCATACCGATCACCATGGTCGAGCCCTGGCTGTGCTCCGTGACGCCGAGACCGTAATAGATCGCGCCATTGCCGCCCATGGCATAAAGCCGGGCCGCCCCGCGAACCTGCTCGGCCGGCACGCCGGTGGCGAATTCCAGCGCTTCCGGGCTGTTCTTCGGATCGGAGATGAATTGCTTCCAGCGTTCATAAGCTTCGGTCTCGCAGCGCTCGGCGACGAAGTCCTTATTCTCCAACCCTTCCGTGACGATCGTGTGAGCCAACGCGTTCACGATCGCGACATTGCCGCCCGGCGCGAGCTGCAGGTGATAGCTCGCCTCGACATGCGGGCTGTGCACCATGTCGATGCGGCGCGGATCGACCACGATGACCTTGGCGCCGGCCCGGACGCGCTTTTTCATGCGCGAGGCGAACACCGGATGGGCGTCGGTCGGGTTCGCGCCGATGATCAGCATGACGTCGGCCTGATCGACACTGGAGAAACGCTGCGTGCCCGCCGAGGTCCCGAGCGTGTTCTTCAGGCCGTAGCCGGTCGGCGAATGGCAGACACGGGCGCAGGTGTCGACATTGTTGTTGCCGAAGGCCGCACGGACCATCTTTTGCACAACGAAAACCTCTTCGTTCGTGCAGCGCGACGAGGTGATGCCGCCGATCGAGCCCTTGCCGTATTTGTCCTGAATTTCCTTGAACCGCCTGGCGGTGTAATCGATCGCCTCATCCCAGGTGACCTCGCGCCACGGATCGGTGATCTCGTCGCGGATCATCGGCTTGGTGAGGCGGTCCTTATGGGTGGCGTAACCGAATGCGAACCGTCCCTTGACGCAGGAATGGCCTTCATTCGCGCCGCCATCCTTGTAGGGCACCATATTGACCACGGTCTCGCCCTGCATCTCGGCCTTGAACGAGCAGCCGACGCCACAATAGGCGCAGGTGGTCAGCACGGTATGCTCGCCCTGGCCCTTCTCGATGATCGATTTTTCCATCAGCGTCGCGGTCGGGCAGGCCTGGATGCAGGCGCCGCAGGAGACGCATTCGGAATCGATGAAATCCTCCGCCGCGCCGGCTGAAACCGCCGAGGCGAAGCCGCGTCCATCGATCGTCAGCGCGAAGGTGCCCTGGGTTTCCTCGCAGGCCCGCACGCAGCGCGAGCAAACGATGCACTTGGACGGATCGAAGCTGAAATACGGATTACTCTCATCCGTCTCGGCGTCGAGATGGTTCTCGCCGCCAAAGCCGTAACGCACTTCGCGCAGGCCCACGACACCGGCCATATCCTGCAATTCGCAATTGCCGTTCGCCGAGCAGGTAAGGCAATCGAGCGGATGGTCGGAGATGTAAAGCTCCATCACGCCCTTGCGGATCTTGTGCAGCCGGTCATTCGCGGTGGTGACCACCATGCCCTCGGCCACCGGTGTGGTGCAGGAGGCTGGCGTTCCCTTGCGGCCCTCGATCTCCACCAGGCAGAGCCGGCACGACCCGAAAGCGTCCAGACTGTCTGTTGCACAGAGCTTGGGAACCGAGACGCCCGCCTCGGCGGAGGCCCGCATCACCGACGTGCCATCGGGCACCGTGACCTCGACACCGTCGATCGTCAGCGTGACTTGTTTATCCGAAACCTTCTTCGGAGTGCCGTAATCGGGTTCCTTGAGAAGGGGCATGGGGTTGACTCCTATCTATCTTACTCGGCCGCCGCGGCCCGGTGGGCCCGACGGAAATCGTCCGGAAAATGGTTCAACGCACTCTTGACCGGCATCGGCGTCAGTCCGCCCATTGCGCAGAGCGAACCGTCCACCATCACTTCGCAAAGATCGTCCAGAAGCTGGAGATTCTTGTCCACGTCCTCGCCATTCATGATCCGGTCGATCACCTCGACGCCGCGCACGCTGCCGATCCGGCAGGGCGTGCATTTGCCGCAGCTTTCAATGGCGCAGAATTCCATGGCGAACCGGGCCTGCTTGGCCATGTCGACGGTATCGTCGAACACCACGAGCCCGCCATGACCCACCATCGCCTGCTTGGCGGCGAAAGCTTCATAATCCATCTCGAGATCGAACTGGCTCTCGGGCAGATAGGCGCCGAGCGGTCCGCCGACCTGAACGGCGCGCGCGGGACGGCCCGAGGCAGTCCCACCTCCATACTTATAAATTAGGTCGTGAAGCGTCACACCAAAGGCTTTTTCGACAAGACCGCCCTGCTTGATATTGCCGGCGAGCTGGAACGCCTGCGTGCCGCGGGACCGGCCCATGCCGAAATCCTTGTAATACTCCGCACCCTTATCGAGGATCACCGGCACGGAGGCCAGCGAGAGCACGTTGTTCACGACGGTCGGCTTGGCGAACAGGCCCTTGATCGCGGGCAGCGGCGGCTTTGCGCGAATCTGGCCGCGCTTGCCCTCCAGGCTCTCCAGCATGGAGGTTTCCTCGCCGCATATATAGGCGCCCGCACCGACCCGGATTTCGAGATCGAAATTCTTGTCGCCGCCGAAAATCCCCCTGCCGAGCCACCCGGCCTTGCGGCCCGCCTCGATCGCGGCCTGCATGGTGCGGATCGCATGGGGGTATTCGGAGCGGATATAGATAAAGCCGAACTCGGCCCCGACCGCGACACCGGCGATCGTCATGCCTTCGATCAGGACGAAGGGATCGCCCTCCATCAGCATACGGTCGGCGAAGGTGCCGCTATCGCCCTCGTCGGCGTTGCAGGCGATGAATTTCTCATCGTCCTTGGCGTCATGCACGGTCTGCCATTTGATGCCGGTCGGGAAGCCCGCGCCGCCACGGCCGCGCAACCCGCTGTCGGCGACCAGCTTGCAGATATCCGCGCCGGACATCTTGAGGGCCTTTTTCATGCCCGCATTGCCGCCGTGCGCCTCGTATTCCTCCGTCGAGAGCGGATCGATGACGCCGCAGCGCGCGAAGGTCAGGCGTTCCTGCTCCTTGAGATAAGGAATTTCCTCGGTCAGGCCGCGGAACAGGGCATGGACATTACCGTCCAGGAAACCGGCGTCGAACAGGCCGGCCACGTCATCGATGGCCACCGGTCCATAGGCCACACGGCCCTGAGGCAGAGCGACCTCGACCAGAGGCTCGAGCCAGAGCATCCCGCGCGAGCCATTGCGCACCAGATCGACCTCGACGCCGCGCGACTTCGCTTCGGCGAGAATCGTCGTTGCGACCTTATCCGCGCCCATGGACAGGGCGGCGGCGTCTTTCGGGACATAAACGGTCACGGCGCTCATTCGGCGGCCTCCGCTTGCTGGGCGACGAGTTCGTCGAAACGCTCGGGGCTGACTCGGCCGTGTAGCGTCTCATCGATCATGACAGCGGGCGAAAGCGCACAATTGCCGAGACAATAGACGGCTTCCAGCGTGAAGCTCTTGTCGCCGGTCGTGCCGCCCATATCGACGCTCAAGCGCCGCTTGGCGTGTTCGACCAGATCGTCGGCGCCCATGGACTGGCAGGCCTCGGCCCGGCAGACCTTGACGATGTGCCGGCCCGGCATCTCGCGCCGGAAATCATGATAGAACGACGCGACGCCATGCACCTCGGCGCGCGTAATATTCAGCGCATTCGCGAGAAGCTGGATCGCTTCCTGAGGGATGTAGCCGAATTCTTCCTGAAACGCGTGCAGCATCGGCAATAATGCCCCGCGCATGCCTTTATGCGTCTCGATTATGGCGCGGGCGCGATCTTCCGCCCATGGCTGTCGCCGATACATTCGAGCTCCTTAAAACCTGTATTTACCTGCGTTTACACGCACGACACGGCACGGCAAGAGGCCTGCCGCGCCGCCTTCTAACCCGAGAGCCCCTAACGTTATATAAAGCCTCAACTATCGTCAAATTAAGGATTGCTATCCCCTAATAGGAAAAACCTATCAAGAAGAGGCGGCCTCGGCGCTGATCCGGGCCACGGCGCTGGCGGTGAACTGCTCGATCTCGCCGACCACCTTTTTGTCGCCGCAAACCACCGAAAAAGCCTCCGCCAGCGGAGCGGGCGGGGTCCTGTCGGCATAGACGGTGCCGACCAGATAGGCCGCTTCGGGCTCAACCAGCGGCAGGGCCACGAGCTCCGGCAATGGCGACATGAAGGCGAGCAACTGGCCCGGCACGATGCTGGACCACGAGCCGAACTGCACGCTGGTGACCAGATTCATCAGCGAATTGGTCTCCAGAGTCGGCGCCACGCTGCGGTCGGCGATGCGGAACACGCCCTCGGTGATTCGCCGGTTCTGCATATCGGGGGTCAGCAGGCAGAGATTGAAATCCGCCGCCTCGCGCCAGGTCATGCTGGTCCTGCCGTCCACCGCCTCACTCCGGCGCGTCAGGAAGAAGTAGCGTTCGGTATAGAGCGGGACCATGCGGATATTGGAGAGCGGCTCGTTATCGAGATAGGTGACGCCGACATCCAGCTCGAACTGCCCGAGCCCCTTCTCGATCTCGCGCGAGCTCATGGAGAGCACCGAGACCTGCACTTTGGGGTAGCGCTCCTCGAACGGGCCGACGAGCTGGGCGATCACGGGCAGCGCCGTTGGAATCGCTCCCAGTCGCAACCGTCCCTCGAGATCGGCCGCCGGCGCGTGCAGTTCCTGCAGCAGCGCCTCTTCCTCCGCAATGATCCGGCGGGCATGGGCAATCACCTTCCGGCCTTCCTCGGTAAAGCCCTGGAAACGCTGACCGCGCTCCACGATCAGCACGCCATATTCGCGCTCGAGCTGGCGGATCGCGTTCGACAGTGTCGGCTGCGACACATTGCAGGCCGCCGCCGCCCGGCCGAAATGCCGCTCCTTCGCCAGCGCCAGAAGATAGGTGTATTTGCGGAGCATGAAGGGGACCCGGTTTTCCGTGGACCCGAGTTTAGGGCTCGCGCCGCGCCAGCGCCAGCGCGGCCCAACAAAAAACCCCGGCGCGAGGCCGGGGTTTTCGCCCGGAGCCGGTAAGGCTCCGGAATGTCGCTGATCGTTAAGCGGAACGGAGATTGGTGGCTGCGGGCTTGCCGCGCTCCATCTCAACCTCAAAATTGATCTGCTGGCCTTCGGTAAGGGTTTGCATGCCTGCCTGCTGAACCGCAGTGACGTGGACGAAAACGTCCTTGCCGCCATCCGACGGTTCGATGAAGCCGAAGCCCTTTTGCGCGTTGAACCACTTAACAGTACCGGTCGTCATAGTCGTCTATCCTCAAAGTCGTGCACCCGGGGGTGCAATATCTGGCCGCGCGACCATCGCGCGCACCGAACACAATCCAGGCTCTTGGGGTATGTCTTGGGGATCTTGGGGACTTAGCCCCGAGGGCGGGTATCACTCCAAAGGCCAAGGCAGGCCAAAATCTCGATTGCCGAAAGGATATAGGTTCGGCGTAGGCCTAAGTCAATCACGATTGCGGGAGCACGAGAGCCCCCGCGGCGATTTGCTGGAGGGTTTCGACGAAAAACGCCGGCTCGAGGGCCTGAATTCTGGCGGCGAGCGTCTCGGCGGTATCGCCCTGCTCGACCGGCACATCGCGCCGCGCGATCACCGGTCCCTGGTCATATTGCTCGTCGACCAGATGGATGGTGATACCGCTCACCGGCTCGCCGGAGGCGATCACCGCTTCATGGACATGAGCGCCGTACATCCCCTGACCACCGAATTTCGGCAACGGGCCGGGATGAATATTGAGAATGCGGCCACGATAACGCGACAGGGTCTCCGGCCCGAGTTTGCGCATATAGCCGGACAGCACGACGAGATCGACGCCGTGCTGCTCCAGCGCGTCGACGATCGCCCGGTCGCACTCGAAGTCGCCGCCGGCCCGCGTCCGGCTGATATGAAGCGCCGGAATGCCGTGCTCGCGCGCGAAGGCCAGCGCGGGCGACTCCCGGTTGTTGCTGATCGCCAGCCGCGCCTCGCCGTCGAGCCGCCTCTCGGCGATCGCCGCTACGATCGCCCGCATACTCGATCCGTTATGCGAGGCGAGAAACCCGATTTTCAGAGGCATGAGGCGCTCGGGCCGTTCGTTTTGGGGACTAAATTAATCGAAATGAGCGTGAAATCGGGGCTTATTCAGCCGCTTCCGCGCGGTTGCGGCCCTTGAGACCGGCCACGAATTCGCTCAACGCCGGACGTACGGCCGCGAACAACGGATCGTCGCGATTCCACAGCGCCACCTCGGAAAACATCTTCAGCCCGATCAGAAGCTGCGCCGTCTGATCCTTGTCGCCCCACTTGCCGGATTCGATCATCCGCTCGGCGATGGCGATGATATCGTCGTGATTGACCGCCTCGAACACGAGCGGCTCCCGCTCCACGGCCTCGCCCTTGGGCGTGGCGACATGCTCGACGGTGATGCGGTATTTATGGCCTTTCATCAGGCGTACGTCCTTCTTCCTGTTCCAATGGTCATGGCCGAAATATAGGGGCGAGAGGGGAAGATTGCACGCTTTCAGGCGTACGGCGCCCGCCTCTGGATTGGGCGCGCGCTCGGCGCTAACGTGCCGTGATGACTTCCCTCCTGCATCCGCAGCTGGTCAATGGCGTGTTCGGCGATCCGGCGCTTTATGTCGAATTTCAGTTCGAGAAGCGGGCGCTTCTGTTCGATCTGGGGGACCTGCACGGTTTGAGCGCGCGGAAGTTGCTGCGGGTGACGGATGTCTTCATTTCCCATGCCCATATCGATCATTTCATCGGCTTCGACCAGCTTTTGCGCGTGCTGGTCGGGCGCGAGGCGACGGTGCGGCTTTACGGGCCGGCAGGGATTATCGACCGAATCGCGCACAAGCTTCAGGGCTATAGCTGGAATCTGGTCTCGCGGTTCGATACCGAGCTGACCTTCGTGGTCACCGAGCTTCTGGACGGGGAGCGCGCCCGCCGCGTGCGATTCCGGCTGAGGGCGGCTTTCGCTGGCGAGGACGAGGAAGAAATCGGCGTCGCGGACGGCGTCCTCTTCCGCGACGCCTATGTGACCGTGCGCGCGGCGATTATGGATCATCAGATCCCGTGCCTCGCCTTCGCCGTGGAAGAGCCGGTCCATGTGAATATCTGGAAACCGCGCCTCGCCGGGCACGACTTTCCGACCGGACCCTGGCTCGCGGAGTTGAAGCGGCTCGTGCTCGAAGGCGCGGCGGAGGATACGCTTGTCGACATTCCTCCAAGTGAGAAGCATGGGGAAGGAGCTCGGCGCAAAACACTGGGCTGGCTCCGAAACGAAGTCCTGCGGGTCGTTCCGGGATTGAAGATCGGCTATGTCGTCGACACGCTTTATTGCGAGCGGAACGTCGCCCTCCTCACCGCGCTGATGCGCGACGCCGACATCCTGTTCATCGAAGCGACCTTCGCCCGCGAAGACACCGAGCGCGCCGCCGACCGCTACCACCTGACGACCGAGCAAGCCGGACGCATCGGCCGGGCCGCGGGGGCGAAACGGATCGAGCCGTTCCACTTCTCCCCGCGCCATGCAGACGACGAAGCGCGGATGTTCCGCGAGGTCCGCGAGGCATTCAAGGGAATTTGACGGAAAATCTTGGAGACGGGGCTGAGGGGCTGTTGGGGGACTGTCCGAGGCCCCGTCTCCATTATGGCTTGCACCAGACACTCGGCACAGAGCCAAAAGCCATTTGTAAAATCATAAATGCCCCATCCGGCCGGGCCGCGCATTGACCAGGATCAATCTCCGTAGATTGAGGCATTTTCAGGGGGCCGGAACGGCAACCAGCTCCCTGTGCAGGAAGCCTTTGGTGAAGTCGATCAGGGAAATCACCTGCGGCGTGATGCGAATCAGCACCGCCGCGCCCATATCGGGCAGCGGGAAGTCATGGATCTGCGGGAATTTTTCCTCCATCAGGCCATAGACCCTGACCGATTCATCCCCACGGTCAACAACTTCGGCCAAACCACCAAGTGAAATGCCCTGAATCCTGGTCCAATTCCGGCTGTCGCCGTCGATCGTGGCCGAAACCTTGTTGCATCGCAGGATATTCTGCGCCTTTTGCGTATGCCCGGATGTCCCGAAGTAAAGGGTCAGGCCGTCGTTTACGTAGGTTACGGTGGTCGCCTGCGGATAGCCGTCGGGCCGTATGGTCGCGACCGTCATTATCTCGTTCTTACCGAGGACGTTCAGGATCGATCGTTTCTGGTCCTCGGTCATCTCAGCACTCATCTACTCTTTCCTCTTCGTCGTTATCGCCATGATATCAGACGGAGCGTTTACAAAATTCGCGTAACGCCCGAATTGCGTTGAATCAGTTCGGAACGGTGCCGTCGCTTCTTTGGCGGAGCGACTTGTATATACGCGGGAGGGCGAGGACTGGTTCAGTTAACGCCGGACATCGGGGCGAAGCGGTTGCCGGAAATGCTGCCGCACTTCGAAGCCCCGCCGGGCAAATATTAATGGATGGCCCAGCACTGCTTCGTCGGCATCGGCGAGCGCCAGCCTGAATGCCTGTTCATACGCTACTACATGGTGCTGTAGGGCGTTAGCCTGTGGCCCGCCGGTCGCAGCTAGACAGCAGCCGCCAGATCTTGCGCTGAAACCCAATTGCCGTGCACCGCGCCGCGCAGGCGGAACGGCATGTGAATGCGGGCCACCGGACCGGCTTCGATGTCTTCGGTATCCAGCACGATCAGCTGCGTGCGCGGCTCGTCCCCGTAATGCGTCACCATTGAGAGAAGATAACCGTCGCCTTCCGGCGCGTCCAAGGCGCGCGGCACGAAGCACGGTTCCTGGCAGGTGGTGCGGTCGCCGACGTAATGGCGCTTCATCTTGCCCGTCGCGACGTCGATATGGGTGATCGTGTTCCAGCCGACGCCGATCGTGCCGGCGACATTCAGCGGTTTCGCGCGGTCCAGCACGGTGCTGAAGCCGTATCGATAGGGATGCAGGGCATAGCGCGCATCGATGATCGGCATTTCCAGGAAATCCGGAAACAGCGTCTCGGCCTCATAGCTCTCCCCCGGCTTTGAGAGATCGAATGTCAGCCGGGTGAGATGCGGCGCGGCCTTGTCGCGGTCGAACGGCGCGCCATCGGCGTTCTCGATGAACGGGAACTGGTTCCGCTCGCTCACCGTCATGTCGACATAGACCTTATCGCCGTCGTCGAAGGCGTTGAGGATATGACCCAGTCCGCAGGCCGGGGCGCGGAACCAGCGCATATCGGTTGCGTTGGCGTCACGGCGGAGGATGCCGAAATAGGTGTCGAGATCGGGCTCGAACATCCAGTGCGGCCCGCCGGCGCGCATCCGGGCGTCATCCGCCGTCGTCGGCATCATCGGAAAGATGAAGTGATTGGCCGTCACGGCCCAGTCATGCATGAAGCTGACATAGGGCGCCGTGAAGAAGTCCTCCCGCACCAATTCGCCCGCCTTCGAGATGACCTGAATCGAAACGTCCCGGGTGGCGAGCCCCCTGGCCTCGTAACCGTGGGAGAGCATCTCGCCGGTCGCCGGGTCGATCTTGGGATGGGCGGTATGCGTCCGGCTTTCGATCCTGGCGCCATAATCGAATCGGCCGCGCGTTTCGAGCGTCTCGGGATCGAGCCGGTAGGGCAGCCCGTCTTCCTTCAGCGCGAACAACCTCCCGGCGTGAAAGACCGCATTGGTGTTCGCGGTCGTGCGGTCCCGGCCGGCCACGCTTGGATCATCGGTATACGGATTGCGATACACGCCGAACAACGCCCGGCGGGCCTTGCCTTCCAACAGATATTTCTCGGTGCGGACATAGCGGCTGCGAAAGTCGACATAGCCATCATCGAACCGGAACATGGTGACCATGCCGTCGCCGTTGATATTGATGTCGTCGCCCTGGATCGGCGGAAAACGCGGATCCGGACCGCAACGGTAAAAGGCCCCGTTCAGGGCCGCCGGCACCTCGCCCTCGACTTCTAAATCGTTGACGTCTGCCTCGACGCGGCGCGGCTCGTTGAAACCGGTGAAAGCCGGCTTGTCGGGAAACGAAAAAGACATCTCACCCTCCCCTGGAACGGCATAACGCTAGCCTAACGCCGGCGGCCGGACAAACGCGTGGCGGCATACTGTCACTGCCTCTATAGTCGGCCGGGGATCTGGGAGGGGACATCATGGCCGGGGCACCGGACGCCGAGCGAATCGACGTCAACGCACTCATCGACAATTCGACGCTCGGCTGGCGGCAGATCGCCGTCACGGGCCTGTGTCTGCTCGCGATGATCATGGAAGGCTACGACACTTATTCCGTCAGTTATGTCGGGCCCGAGATCTCCAGGCTTTGGGGCGTCCCCTCGGCGGAACTGGGCGTCCTTCTCAGCGCCGTGCTGGTCGGCGCGGCGCTCGGCTATCTCGTGGGCGGGACGCTCGCCGACCGCGTCGGCCGCCGGATTCTCATCATCATCGGGACCATAGCCTTCGGCGTCATCACACTGTTGAGCACCACGGCAACGGGCTCGGACAGCTTTATCGTCTGGCGCTTCGCAACCGGCCTTGCGCTCGGAATCGCCCTGCCGAACATCATCTCGCTTTCCGCCGAATACGCGCCTGCGCGCCACCGGGCGCTTTCGGTCGTCATCCTTTATGCGGGCGTCGGCATCGGCGCCACGGTCGGCGGATTCGTGGCCGGACAGCTCGTGCCGGCGCTGGGCTGGAAGGTCGTGTTCTATGTCGGCGGCGTCATTCCACTCGGTCTCGGCATCCTGATGATCTGGAGGCTCCCCGAATCGGTTCGCTTTCTGGCGCTCCGCAACGGCCACGACCCGCGGATCCGCACCTTGCTGGGTCCCATCACGGATGTCGGCCGGCTGAGTCCAACCGCCCCCTTTGTGCTCGAAGGCGAGCATATGGCGAAGCTTCCGATCAGCGAACTCTTCAAGCACGGTCGCGCGACGACGACCTTGTTGCTCTGGCTGACCCTCATGATGGATGGCGGCGTCGTTGTAATCATGGCGTTCTGGCTTCCGAGCCTTCTGGTCGATGCCGGCCATCTACAGACGACCGCGATCGAAGTGACGACGGCGATCGCGGCGGGCGGAACATTCGGCGCGCCGGTGATCGGGTTCCTGATGGACCGCTTCGGTCCCTACCGGCTGCTGATCCCGGTCCATATTCTGGCTGTCATCCTGATCGTCATCATGGTCCAGACCCTCAGCGCGCCGAGTCTGCTTCTGGCGATCTCATACGGTGTCGCCATGAATGGTGGCATTTCCGGGCTTCATGGTCTGATCGCCAGCGTCTATCCGACGTCAATTCGCGGCACCGGCGTCGGCTGGGCCGTGGCCATCGGCCGGACAACCGGCATTGGAGCCCCGATCATCATCGGTTTCCTGCGCGCCGCCGGACTCGCGCCGACCACCAATCTCTATGGCTGCGGCATTCTCATCGCCACTGCGGCGATTTCGCTTTTCTTCCTCTCCCGAACGGCCTTCGGACACCCTGCCAGAGCACGCTGAGACGGCCTAAATCGGCGGCGTTCTGCCAGCAGTTGACCAGAATCAAGGCTAACATTCGTTACATTCTGGCAGTGTGACCTCCGGTAATCAGGAGGCACGATGGAGCGATTTCCCGATTCGCCCATTCACGCTGGATACCGCGCAACAGGCTTCCTGCGTAACCGGTAGGCTACACCTCAGGCTTATCGGCTCATGCTCGAAGACGAGGGAGACGCGTCGCACCGTCTCCCTCACCTTGGGGATTATGCCCTCACCTGGGGGCTAGTAGAGCACGACGGAGCGGATCGACTTGCCTTCATGCATCAGGTCGAAGGCGTCGTTGATCTTCTCCAGCGACATGGTGTGGGTGATCAGGTCGTCGATATTGATCTTACCGTCCATGTACCAGTCGACAATGCGCGGCACGTCTGTGCGGCCCCTCGCGCCGCCGAACGCCGTGCCTTTCCAGACCCGGCCGGTGACGAGCTGGAACGGCCGCGTCGAGATTTCCTGCCCCGCCTCAGCCACGCCGATGATGATCGACTGACCCCAGCCGCGATGGCAGCATTCCAGCGCCTGGCGCATTACATTCACATTACCGATGCATTCGAAGGAATAGTCCGCGCCGCCGTCCGTCAAATCCATCACCGCCTGAACGACCTTGTCGGCACCGACCTCGTTCGGATTGACGAAATGGGTCATGCCGAATTTCTCGGCCATCTCGCGTTTGGCCGAATTGGTGTCGATGCCGATGATCTTGTCGGCGCCGACCAAACGCGCCCCTTGAATCACATTGAGCCCGATGCCGCCGAGCCCGAACACCGCGACATTCGCGCCGGGCTCCACCTTCGCCGTGAAGATCACGGCTCCGATGCCGGTGGTAACGCCGCAGCCGATATAGCAAACCTTGTCGAACGGAGCGTCCTCGCGGATCTTGGCGACCGCGATCTCCGGCATCACCGTGAAATTCGAGAAGGTCGACGTCCCCATATAGTGATAGAGCGTCGCGCCGCCGCGTGAGAACCGCGAGGTGCCGTCCGGCATCACGCCCTTGCCCTGGGTCGCGCGGATCGAGGTGCAGAGATTCGACTTATGGCTCAGGCAGGTTTTGCATTCGCGGCATTCCGGCGTATAGAGCGGGATTACGTGATCGCCGGGTTTTAGGCTGGTCACGCCGGGGCCGACCTCGCGCACGATCCCTGCCCCTTCGTGGCCGAGAATGGACGGGAACAGCCCTTCCGAATCCTTGCCGGACAGCGTGTAGGCGTCGGTGTGGCACACGCCGGTCGCCATGATCTCGACCAGCACCTCGCCGGGCTTCGGCCCATCCAGATCCACGTCATGAATTTCGAGCGGCTTGTTCGGTGCTACGGCGATCGCGGCCCGTGTTTTCATTGGTCAGTCTCCATGGGTGTCGACAGTCGGACGAGGGCTTCATCCTAGAACAAGCCGGCAGCGAGTTGAACCAAGCATCGAAGGCTTCGATGACAACCGGCGCCAAGCCTTTCGGCAAAGGGCGTTTTCGCCTAGGATGCCGTCAGCATCGGCTGAAGCGGGGGTTCAAACGGTGACGATTGCAGAGTTTTTTCATATTCGTCAGCCCGAACAGCGGCCGTTCCACTGGGGACCCTATCCGCTAGAAGAACTGCCGCGCGACCCATCCATCCTGACGACCGAGGCATCACGCCCGCCACTCGGCCGCGCCCCATCCGCGCCCGAGAGTTCGAAACCGTTCGCCCGGACGGCGGCCCGCTATCTGCAGTATTTCGGCGCGTCCCGCGACGGAGAGATCGCCAGCGCGAAAGCACCGGTGCCGGACGATCGGGATGAGCGCACAAGAGCGGTAAAGGGGACCGGTTATTTTCTGGACGCCAGCCATGTCGGAATCTGCGAGCTTCCGGCGAACGCCTGGAGCGAAGGGGCACCTCGACCTCACCATACCCATGCGATCGCCATCCTCGTCGATTATGGCCGACAACCGGAACCGGACAGTATCGCGCATGACTGGGTGGACGGGACCGAGGAGTCCGTTTTTCTGACGCGTGCCGTACAGATCGCCGTCTGTGTGGCCGGAGAGATCCGGGCGATGGGTTATTCGGCCAAGGCCCACTGGGCAGGGAGCACGGATGTCGATCTCAATCGGCTTGCGGTCATGGGCGGAACCGCCGTTCGCGACAAAGACCGTGTCGCCAGCCCCTATCTCGGAGGGAAATTCGCGCTGGCGGTGGTGACGACGGATTACGGCCTCACGCCAGACCTGCCGCTGTCACCACTGTCGCTGAAATCGGCCAAGGGATTGCGATATCGCTATGGCCTGTCCGGCGCCGTTTCCGGCCTGGAACGCGCGAGACGCGACAAGCGGGCGTCGCATTTGAGCCAATATCCGATGGAACAGGTCCGGCGAGTCGACCGGCCCACCACGCTGATCCTCGACGACGAAGTTCCGCGCGTTCCCAAGCGCGCCCTGTTCTTCCGCCGGGCCGCCAACGGCGATCTCGGGCCCAAGGCCCAGCGCGAGGTCAAGCGCTTCGCCTATAAACATCCTCTGGCCACCGGTTTCATGGGCCCCCTGACGTCTATGGTGCCGTATCAGGATGGACCCGTCGCGGAGCGCGATCCGTCGTTTTATGGGGATCCCGCCGCGAATTCCCGGGCTATCAAATCGCTTGCCTATTTCCTCGGCGCGGATCTTGCCGGGGTTTGCGAAGTACCCCGTTATGCCTGGTATTCGCACCGGGACGACGGCTCCGAAGTCACGCCCTATCATCGTTATGCCGTTGTGATGCTGATCGATCAGGGTTTCGACACGATGGAGGGCGCATCGGGCGACGACTGGATCTCTGGGGTCCAGTCGATGCGCGCCTATATGCGGGGCGCCGAGATCGCTGGCATGATGGCCGATCATTTGCGCGGCCTCGGCTTTTCCTCCCGTTCCCAGACCAATATCGATTCCGACGTGCTCCACATTCCATTGGTGCTGTGGGCTGGGCTTGGTGAATTGAGCCGGATTGGCGAGCTTGTGCTCAATCCCTTTGTCGGTCCGCGCTTCAAATCCGTCGTCTTCACCACCGATATGCCGCTCGAAGTCGACAAGCCGATCGACTTCAAGCTTCAGTATTTCTGTTCGAACTGCCTCAAATGCGCGCGCGAATGCCCGTGCGACGCCATTCCCTATGGCGACAAGGTGATGTTCAACGGCTATGAAATCTGGAAGCCGGATGTGGAGCGCTGCACGAGTTATCGCCTGACCAATGCAGGGGGCGCGGCCTGCGGACGCTGCATGAAGACCTGTCCGCTGAACAAGGTCGTGGACCGCGACGGTCCGATCGTGACGCGGATCGCGAGCTGGTGCGGCGTGAACGCGATGTGGCTCAAGCCGTTTCTCGTTCCCATCGCCGTAAAACTCGACGACATACTGGGCCACGGACGGATCAACAAGATCAAGAAGTGGTGGCTCGATCTCGAGATGAAAGATGGCATCGCGGTCACGCCGAAACGGGTCAATCGCCGCGGAATAGATCCCACCAAGAAAGTCGATCCGGCCAAACAGAAGATGGCGCATTACCCGGCGAATGTGATGCCGCCTCCGGTGACGGCCGGCCCCTTCCCGGTAGACCGCAAGGCAGCGGTGGACCACAAAATGGAAACGGTCGAAGAGGCCCGGCGCCGCCGCGCAGCGGGTGGCGAGCCGCCACCGGACTATACGCCGGCAAAGCATCAAGAACCGAAGACAGCACCCAAGTAGAGAGGATTCCGATGGCGAAAGTTTCCGGCGGCGAATTGCTTATGCGCACGCTCATCAAGGCGGGCGTGACACAGATGTTCGGCCTTCATGGCGCGCATCTGGAAACGCTGTTTCAGTCCTGCCTCGAACACGGCGTTCCGATCCTCGATACGCGCCATGAAGTCGCGGCCGGCCACGCCGCCGAGGCCTATGCGCGGGCGACCAATACCCTCGGCGTCGCCATGATCACGGCGGGCCCCGGGTTCACCAACTGCATCACCTCGATCACCAACGCCTATCTGGATCGCACGCCGGTGCTCTATATCGCGGGCTCTTCCGGACTCGCCCAGGCGGAAACCAACACGCTTCAGGCCGGGTTCGATCAGTTCGCCGTCGCCAAGCCGATTACCAAATGGACGATCCGCATCGCCGTACCGGAGCAGATTCCGCGCCTCGTCGCCGAGGCGATTCGTATCGCGACCTCGGCGCCGAGCGGGCCGGTTCTTCTCGACATGCCGAGCGACGTGCTGGGCGCTCAAGTCGATGAAGACGCTGCCAAGATCCCCGAGACGATCGTGCTCGACTCTCCTGCCGCGCCGACCAGCACCGCCGTGAAAAAGACCTTGGAGATTCTGCACTCCGCCGAACGGCCGGCGATCATGCTGGGCGCCGGCGCCTGGCGGTCTGGCTGCGGCGACGAGCTCAAGAAATTCGTGGAGACGACCGGCATTCCCGTCTTCTCCGATTTCCAGGCACACGGGATGCTGCCGAGCAGTGATCCGCGCTATGGCGGCACGTTCCACAAGATGGACGATCTACGCGCTCTCGACATGCAGCCCGATGCCGTGCTGGCGCTCGGTGTCCGGTTCGGGCTCTTTACGCTTGGCGGGGAACGTTTCGTGCCCGCGTCGTCAACGCTGATTCACGTCGAGGTGGACCCGAAGGAGATCGGTCTGCTGCGGGACGTCACGCTTCCGGTCGTGGCGGATTCGCGCGAGATGCTGAAGGCGTTGAACGCCGCGTCGGCCAAGATCAAGTCATGGCCGGACCGCTCGGATTTCGTGCGGACGATCCGTGAGATGCGCAAGAAACGCTTTTCGCAATTCGACGACGTTCTGAAGGTCACCGAGCCGCCGATTCATCCGATCCAGGCGGTGTCCGCGATGGTCGAGAACATGCCGAAAGACACCATCGTCATCGGCGATGGCGCGGAGGCCTATCACTGGATGAACGAGGTGATCGCGCAGGACCGGGGCGGCACCTATATCACCCACGGCTTTCTCGGCACCGTCGGCATGGGCCCGGGACTCAGCCTCGGCGCACAGACGGCGAATCCCGACCGGCGGGTATTGTGCTTAGAGGGCGACGGCGCGGTCGGCTTCACCATCGCCGAATTCGATACGATGGTGCGTCACGAGCTGCCGATCGTCGTGGTGATCATGAACAACCGCAGCTGGGCCGCCTCGCAGCACTTTCAGGAGATCGTCTCCGGCGCGAACCGGGTGATCGGCACGCAGCTCTCGGATGCGCGCTACCACGATGTCGCGGAAGGCTTTGGGGCGAACGGCTACCACGTGACCGATGTGAAGGCGCTCGCGCCCACGATCAAGGAAGCCTTCGCCAGCGGCAAGCCGTGCTGCATCAACGTCGAAATCGACCTGAAACCCACGCCGCCCGAACTCGGGATGCTGATGTCGCGGTAAAATCAAGACCGTTCGCCGCTGGATCAAGTCCGGCGCAGGCTCTGAGCCTGTCGGAGGGCGTGCCGCCTCTTCGACGCCGACACTAACGGGCTTCGACTGGCTCAGCCCGAACGGAAACGGCTCGAATTTAATATGCGCTGGCGTCGTTCAGGAGCTTGAGCGACTCCGCGCTCAGCTCGAGCCGGGTCGCCGCGACGATGTCCCTCAACTGATCCAGACTGGTCGCGCTGGCGATCGGCGCGGCGATGGCGGGCTGCGCCATCAGCCAGGCGAGAGCGACCTGGGCCTGGGTGGCGTTGCTCTCCTTGGCGACGGTGTCGAGGGCGTCGAGGATCTTCAGGCCGCGCTCGTTCAGCATGTCCTTCACCCGGTAGCCGCGCGGCTTGCCCTCGGCGTCTTCGAGCTTGCGGTATTTGCCGGTGAGGAAGCCGCTCGCCAGCGAAAAATAGGGGATGACGCCGATCTCCTCCTTCACGCAGAGATCCTGCAACGGTCCCTCGAAATCCTTCCGGTCGTAGAGGTTATACCAGGGCTGCAGCGTCTCATATCTGGGCAGGTTGTTATCCTTGCTCACTTTAAGCGCCTGGGCGAGGCGGTCGGCAGAGTAGTTTGAGGCACCGATCGCCCGCACCTTGCCCTGCTTGATAAGCTCGTCATACGCGCCGAGCGTTTCTTCGAAGGGCGTCGTTTCGTCGTCGCGATGGGCCTGATAAAGATCGATGTAGTCCGTCTGGAGCCGCTTCAGGGAGCGCTCGACAGCGCGCATGATATACGCCTTGGACAGACCTTCTTCGCCGGGCGCCATTTCGATCCCACATTTCGTGGCTATCTGGACTTTGTCGCGCCGGCCGCCCTGAGCGACCCAGTTACCGATAACTTCTTCCGAGTCACCGCCCTTGTTCCCGGGGATCCATTTCGAATAGACGTCGGCGGTGTCGATCGTATTGAGTCCCGATTCGACGAAGGCGTCCAAAAGTTTAAACGACATGGGCTGATCCGCCGTCCAGCCGAAGACGTTTCCGCCCAGCACCAGAAGGCCGGTCTCCAGCCCAGATCTTCCCAATTTTCTTGTTTTCATGACGCGGACCCCCATTTTGAAGCGATTGATCGATTATCGGCCCGCATTCTCGGCGCCTCGCGAGGGGGCGTCAACTCCGTCGCTGAGTTCGGGATTTTCGCCGCGGCAAAACGGCGCTATCGACATTGAATTCCCGCGGCGCTACTACCACTTGCGTTAACGGAACCGCAAATCGGAAGATATATGCCTCATTGGGAAACGCCCGCCATTTCTGGCGCCACGACGGTGCCTTCGGTATAATCCGCGTGGTTTTGGGGGCCCCACCCCAATTGGACACGCCGTCGGCGCCTGACATTCGTAACCGGTGGAACAACTGATAAGGACACCACGTTTTGGGTTCAGCGGCGACTTGGCGTGACTTCTTGCAATCGAAATTTGTTCGGCGCGGCACCCGCGTTGTTCAGGTCATCGTCTTTTTCGGCGTTCTAACGCTGATCACCAAGCATCTCTCCGACATCGGCTGGGACGAGATCTGGAATGCTTTGCCGCGCACGCCGTGGTTCTACATTCTGCTCGCCTGCGCTTATATAACGATGCCGATCGCCGAGGTCTTCGTTTACCAGAAGATCTGGGATATCCCGATGTGGAAGCGGCTACCCGTCCTTTTCCGCAAACGAGTGCTCAATGAAGGTGTCATGGGCTATTCGGGCGAAGCCTATCTGTGCCTCTGGGCCCATCGCCAGGCCAAGCTCCCTGGCAGCAAAATTCTCTCGACGGTCAAGGACAACAACATCCTCTCCGCCATAGTGTCGACCTCGGCGGCGCTCATCCTGTTCGTCGGATTCCTGATCTCAGGCAAGCTATCGGACGTCACCGGCGGCGACATCTCGAACAATTGGGCGCTGGTCGCGATGCTGACGGTGAGCGCCTTGCTGATCCCGATCGTGATCAAGTTCCGCAAGCATCTCATCGCGTTGCCCCGCCGAACCGTCTGGGCGCTGATCGGAATCCATTCCCTGCGCCTGTTCACGATGGAAGGCCTTCAGATCTGCTATTGGATTGTCGTGCTGCCCTTCGTGCCGATAAGCGCGTGGCTGACCTTCACGGCCGCGCAAATGCTGCTCACCCGCGTGCCGCTGTTGCCGAACAAGGATCTGATGCTGTTGGGCCTCGGTATCACGCTTGCCAATGTGGTCAATGTGCCAAGCACGCAAGTGACCGCGCTGTTCCTGGCCGCCGGCGCGACCACGCAGTTTCTTCACCTGATCGTCTTTTTCGTCACCGCCCCGATCCGGCTCGGCAAGGCCGAGGAAGAACTTCCGGCGACAACGACCCGGATGCCATCCTGATATCTCCTCCGCCCGCGGCGCGCCGGACAGGCGGCTGAGGAAAAGACTCAACGACAAGCCCCGGGAGGTCTCGCCATGCGACTGGCATCTTTCATTCGAAACGAAACATCCGGCTTCGGCGCGGTCGTCGATGACGGCATCGTCGACTTGACGGGCAGGATCGACGGCGCACGCACTCTGGCCGAGCTTTTGGGCGGACCGGGCACCGAGAAAGCCCAGGATTATGTCTCCGGGCGGCAAGCCGACGTCGGGCTGGATGCAATCCGCTTCCTGCCCGTTATTCCGAACCCGAGCAAGATCATCTGCGTCGGGCTGAACTATCTGGACCATGCCGCCGAAGCCAGTATCAAGGTCGGGGAGCATCCGGTGATCTTTCACCGCTATCCCGAATCCATGACCGCCCACAGACAACCGCTTATCCGGCCCAAAGTATCGGATAAGCACGATTATGAAGGCGAACTGGCCGTCATTATGGGAAAAACGGGCCGGCACATTCCCGAGGAGCGGGCGCTGGACTATGTTGCCGGCTATGCCTGCTTCAACGATTCGAGCATCCGGGACTGGCAGTTCCACACCAACCAATACGGCATGGGCAAGAATTTCGTGGGAACGGGCGGTTTCGGCCCGTGGATGGTGACCGCCGACGAAATTCCGGATTACCGCGCGCTCACGCTCGAGACCTATGTCAGCGGCGAACGCCTTCAGGTCGGCCATCTGAAAGACCTCGCGTTCGACGTGCCCCTGCTGATCAACTATGTCTCCCAGGCCATGCCTTGGCATCCGGGCGATGTTCTGGTGACCGGGACGCCGTCCGGCGTCGGCTTCGCCCGCAAGCCGCCGCGCTTTCTTCATGACGGAGATGTCGTCGAAATCCGAATCGACCGGATCGGAACGCTCGAAAATCCGGTTGTCGACGAATCCTGACGCCCCGGACATAGCTTCCCGAAAATGTCGAATCGGTAATTTCGAAAGTTGATTCAACAATTAGAATTATTTTGGAGCGCTACGTCACGACCGCGTCCGCGCCAACAAGACGTGTCGACCTTGAAGGATAAGACTATCACGAAAATGTTATGCTCGTTTTTTTGACATCGACAACGGACAAACATTGCGAATCCCGCGTTTTCATTGTTGTTGGCCCGGTTAAATTGTCGCAGTCACAAGCCTCAGTAAGGATTGATGTTTCAAAGTACCGGGGCTTTGCCTAAAGTGCCCCAAGATGGCATCACACGGGCCATGGAATTGAACCTAGCAGCGGCAATAACAGTTTCAGCGCTCCCTGCCGCGAGCGAATAAAGGCTTCAAATCCTTGTAGAAATTCTTTACGGTTTTCCTATCGCCCTATTGCTTCCGGTTCCGGATCTTGTCCGGCATTTGAAGCGACGGGTCTTGGGGAAAGAGCATTATTGAGTTGGATAGAACGGACCATGGAAACGGACGAACGGTATCCTTGGGATGATCTTGCATCAGTTGAAAAGTCACTGAATGTCGATCAATTTCCCGCCTTTTGGTTGACCTGTCTTTCGGGTCTCGTTCAGAAGAACCTCACTCGCTACTATCTGGAGCCGTACGGGCTGGGTCTGCCGGAATGGCGCGTCCTATGCTTCGTCGGCAGCAAGAGGACCGTATCGCTCCGCGAGGTCAACAAGCGGTCCTGGATGGACAAAGGCCAGATCAGCCGGGTTTGCGATACGCTGGAAAAGCGCGGCCTGATCAAACGCACGCCGGATCCGAGCCACGGACGCCGGCACGTCCTCTCGATCACCGAGGAAGGCGAAGCGCTCTACACGGAGATCATACCGATCGCGCGGCGCCATCAGGCCAGTCTCCTGACAGTCCTGACCAAGCGTGAGCGGCGCGTTCTGTACGAATGCTTCGGCAAGATCGAGCAGGCCGCTTCCGCGATCGGACTGATCAACCGCGCGTCCCACCGGATTTCGGACGATGCGGCTGCGGAAGAGACTCGGGCGGCGCCGACTCTGAAACGCCGGGCCTGATACTCCCGTAAATCCGATTCTTGTGCGAACCGGCCACGGGACTGTCCGTGTCTAGGATAGCCAGCCGGCGTCTTGCGTGAGCCGGATCAGGCTCGACGCGATAACCAGCAGGCCGACCGCGATCATCAGGCGGCGCTTCGGGACCTTATGGGTCAGCCGGGCGGCGATCGGCGAAGCGACGACAGCGCCCAAGACGAGCCCGGCGACCGTATGCAACACCGCCTCCAGTCCGGTCTGGTGCGCCAGCATCACGAACACCGTAACGGCGACCACCGTTTCCGCGAGATTTCCGGTGCCGACGGCATAACGCGGCTCCTTACCCATGGCGACGAGGCTGCTCGTCACCAACGGGCCCCAGACGCCGGACGTCGCCTCCAGCGCGCCACCCGCCAGCGCGACCCCCATGACCCGCGCATCACTCACCGGCCGCGATCGTTCGCGCAGTGCACGCCAGATGATGTAGAAGCCGACGCCCACAAGATAGATGCTCACCACGGGGCCGACGATCGTCGCGCCGTTATGACTGATCAGCAGCGCTCCGATCACCCCGCCGATCAGGCCGCCGGCCCCGAGCATCACGAAAAGGCGCCAATCGACATTTCTATACCAGGCATGAGACAGGCCGAGTGCGACGCCGGTAAACATCTTGGCGCCGTTGACGGCCGCACTCGTCACCGCACGGGGATAGCCGAAAACGATCAGCACGGTGGAGGAGACGACGCCGAAGCCCATGCCCAGCGCGCCATCGAACATCTGCGCGACCAACCCTACGACGCAGAACAGCCACGTCTGGGGATCGGTGAGGGTATTCAGGATCAGCGTGGCCACAGAGACAGGATCTTTTTAACATTTTAAATTTGTGAATATATATAATTCACACTATAATATGTTAAAATAACTCGTACAATCGAAATCTTTCCGGAGCACGGAGGTGACGCCTAGTAGTCGTGCTTCCACTTGAGCCCGATTCGGCTGCCCTGTTTCTGGCTGACGTCGCTTTGCACCGAAAGATTCTTGGTCACGCCGACATCGACGCCGACCTTTTCCTGGCTGCCATCCGGCGCGGTTTCGACCTGTAGATAGACGTTCTTGCCGATATATTTGCCGCCCGTGATTGTCGTCGACCCGACGCCGCCGCCCGGCTGTCCGGAGCCGATCTGCAACACGTCGAGCCCGATCGCCGAGCGCGCCGATCCCAACAGCCCGCCACCCGGCTTGCCGAGTTCCCGCACCGCATCGGCGAGCTGTACGGCCTGAAGCGGCGACAAATCGGCGACGCTGGAGCCGAACAGGATCCGGGAGAGAATTTCGTCCTGAGGCAGCGCCGGCATGGAGGACAGGGTGACATCCGGCGAGGAACTCGGCCCGGTTATTTGAGCCGTCGCTGTCAGGTCCTGCACGGAATAGACGGCTTGGACATTGAGCTCGGGATCGATTTTCTTGCCGCCCTGGAAGGAAACCTGGCCGCGTTGCAGATCGAACGTCCGCCCGGCGAATTTGAAATTGCCACGCACGACGTTGAACTGGCCCACGATTTGCGGATCCTTCACCGTCCCGGTGATCTTGAGATCGCCTTTCCATTCCGAATCCAGCCCGCGTCCGCGAATAAAAGCCTTACCTGGAACGTGAACGGCGACATCGATTTTGGTCGCTGCCGGATTGTCGGCCGATTCGGACGGCTTATGCGACACCATCACCTTCCCGTCGGGACCGATCTCCTTGACATTCAGATTGACCACGTCCGGATTGGACAGATCGACCAGAATCGCATCGACCTCGTCGGTGTGGATGTCCCCCTTCAGCAGCGAGGATTTTCCCTGTTTGGTGAAGTTAAGCTCGCCGCTCGCCGTGACCGTCACATCGGTGCGCCGCACGAGCTTCGCCTTGTCCGCCTTGACATCCACCGACACCGGAAAGTCCTTGCCCCGGCCGAGACCGAGACTGCCGCTCGCCGTCACTTTGCCGGATCCGCCGTCGGTCGCGCTCGCGGAGATCAGTTTGATCTGATGGCGGCTGGCTTCGAGATTGAGCGTCAGTTTCTCGAGAACCGTGCCCATCTCCAAATCGACAAAGCGCCCGTCATGAAGCTTGATGTCGCCCATCACGGCCGGATCCGATACCGTGCCCGCAAGCTTGAGAGAGGCGTCGGCCCGCCCCTGCAATATCTGCGTATCCGGGCCGAAAGCATTCCAGAACGGATCGATATCCGCATTCCATGTGATGTTGCCACGCAAGCGCCCGTCTTTGGGGACCGAGAGCGACGCCAAATCCGGATCGAACTGAAGCGGCACCGCCGCCTTGACCGCGATCTTGGCGTCGGCCCGCCCGCTTAACGTGCCGTCCAGGTTCAATTCGCCGTTGCGCCAATGCAGGTCGATCGAGCCGTCCATGCGGTTGGCCGCGCTGGTCCCTCTCGTCATCGCCAGATTGGTGAGATGCAATGTCGCCGTACCAGTCTGCTTTGCCGACGTCGCGTCAATATCGAGCTTGCCGGACAGCTGGCCCATCGCCGGGCTCGCGTTTGTGACATCCCGCACAAGCTCAAGCGGAAAGTCGGTGAAATCGGCATGACCCCGCAGGCTCTGCGAGCCACGCTTCAAGGACAATTCGACGCTGCCATCGCCGATTTCGATCGTCGTCGGCCCCAGCTCCATCCCGCCATCGGAAAGAACGACCGTCGCGGGTTTCGCAAGATGGATTTGGGCTTTGGCGTGGGTCGCGTCGAGACTGGCAAGACTGAAATGCTTTTCCGGCTTGTCCCAGTCGGCCGAGCCGGACGCATGCAGCGTCATCGCACCGTGATAATGCCCTTTGACGTTCACCTTATAGTCCACGCTGTGGAAGTTCGTGTTGCCGCTGACCGACAAACTGTCGAGGGAAAGGCCTTCGCCCGAAACGCCGCTCGCATCCACCGAGAACGGCACGCCTTGGGCCAGCTTTGCGACATCGCCGCTCGTGGAAGCTGTGACATGCTTGATCATCAGGGTGCGCCCCGGTGACAGGGTCGCGGCAAGTTCGTCACCTTCGAGATGGCCGGTGACGCCCTGTTGCCCCGAACTGTCGTTGAACGCCACCTGGAAGCTCGCCGCTCCACGAATGTCCTGACCGATCAGGGCCGAGACCGCATCGAGAGACTCGAATTGCCCCGAGAGTTTGCCGGCAGCGGGGCCGCCATTCAAAGGCACGGTCAGGTTGCCGCTCATCCGGCCGCCCGCTGCCGTCACCTTCAGATCGTCGAGAGAAATCCGATCGGGATTTCTCGACCGCGCGATCCGGGTATCGGCCTTTACCGCGCCAGCCGGACCGGTAAACGCGACGGATAGCTTGCCGGATTGCGTCCCGACATCGTTCAGCGTCAGTGACGCCTTGATCGACCGGAGCCGGGTTCCCGATATCGACAACGTATCGGCCGAGGCCGTCACGGTCGAATTGACCGCACTCCCCGATGGCTCGGTCATGAGTGTCAGATCGATCGGACCACCAGCCAGTTCAATGCCGGCGAGACCCGAAAAAGCCGCCGGATCGGCGACATGCGCCTTGAGACTCCCGCGCAGGGATTGCGGCTTCAATCCGACTTCGACATCGCCTTCCACGGACAGTTTCGGGTGATCGAGCGACAGGTTGGCGAATTTGATCCGCTCACCTTCCGGCATATACACGACCGAGGACTTGAAGCGCGCCGGTTGCTTGAGGAAGTCAGCCAATTTGGCCCGCGCCATAGGTAAGCCGCGGAGTTCGGCTGTCAGCCGGCCGGTCAGCATCGTATTGGCATCGCGGGCGAGATTGATGCCGCCGGCGAAATTTACAGTCGCCCAGTCCGACCTCGCCATGAGATCGCCGAAGGAAAGCCGTTCGATCTTGCCGCGATAGGCGCCTTTGGTGCGCAACAAGACATCGGATGGCCGAGCCGGCTTTTCGCCCGCTGTTTCCCCTTGATCGAACGCGAGTTTGGCGATGCTACCGGACGCATCGAAGGTGAAAAGGGTACCGGGATCGCCGGTATCGAAGTCCAGTTCGGCCATCATATTGGTGCGGCCCGCCGACACGCCATCACCGGCGAGCGACGGCGCGGCAACCGACAACTCGACATAGGGCGCCGAGAGATAACCACGGACATGAGCCGTCACGTCGAGTTGCGGAACCGACAGGGGCTTGGTCAATTCATCGCGCAAACCCGCCCCGGGATGCAGGCCGAGATCCATATTGAGCGAACCTTTGGCGAGATCCACCGTGCCGCTGGCGGTCAGGGTTCCGCCGGCCGTTTTGATGGTCGTGTCCTTGAACGTGATGTTGGAACGGTCCGGCACCAGGAAGTTGATCGTAAAGTCGTAGGGTGGTTCACCGAGGCGTTCCAGACGCCCGGCGAGAGGCGACGGGCCGGTCGCAGTCCCCGTAATAGTGAATTGCGGTTGATTCTGGCCCGAGGCTCTGATCTTGGCGTCGACCTTGCCCTCTTTTCCGAGCGATGCTTTGGCCGTGCCGTTCCAGTTCATCAGCGTTCCGTCACCGATCACGTCGATGTCGAACGGTCCCTTGTCCGCGACTCCGAGGAGCCGGGACACCAGGCCGCCTTTCACTTCATGTGCACGAAGATTGAGGTCGAGGGTCTCGTCATCGGGATTTGCGTGAATCCGGGCGGTTAGATGGGAGCCGTTGGCCGCACCCTGCGTCGCATCGAGCGTGACATGAAGCCCGTCACCCATGCCGTAGCGACCCGCGCCCTCGGCGCGCAGACGCTCCTCCTTGCCGTCCGTCAGAGCCGGCCCGAGCATCATGTCGATCTGAACCTTGGCGATCTCGAGACCAATGTCCGGCAGGCTCAACGGCGCTGAAAACGACCCGGATTGAGGTGTGGACTGTTTCTCTTGTCCCGAACCGCGAGGCAGCCGATCAAGCGTTGCATCGGCGACCGTCAGGCTGTCGACATCGACCGACTTGAACAACAGCCGCCAAGGATCCCAGACCAGGGTCACCCTGCCAATTTTCGCCCAGACACCATCAGCATCGGACGCTGTGACGTCGTGCAGGACAATCCGGTTCGGCAGACTCCCGTCGAGCGCACCGATCTTCACGGTCATGCCGTTCCCGCCAAGCGCGTTTTCCAGCGCGGCGGCGACATGGGCGTGCGCCCAGGACGTCTGGAGGACGCCATAGGCCGCGGCGAACGCCACGACGAGGAGGCCCAGAAAGCCGCCCAGAGCATAAAGTGACCGACGAACATTCCGCGACATCGCCATGCTAAAATGCCTGCCCGATGCTGATATAGAACTGGACGACGTTATCGATCCCGGGCCGGCGATTGAGCGGAAAAGCAAGATCCAGCCGCAGGGGACCGGCAGACGTGTGGTAACGCAGGCCCAGACCGGCCGCCCAGCGCAACTGCCGGGAAAAGTCGGGATAGGACGAGTCGAACACATTGCCGCCGTCGACGAAGGGCACGATGCCGATCACCTTACTGATACGGACCCGGAACTCGGCCCCAAGTTCGACAACCGAACGGCCACCCAGGGGATTACCGTTCGCGTCAAGCGGGCCGACTTTCTGATAGCCATAACCGCGAATCGAGCCACCGCCACCGGCATAAAGCCGCTTGCTTGCGGGAATGCGCGCGGTGCTCGAGCCGACGATCGATCCCAACCTCGTCCGCAAGGCCAGTACGAATTTGTCGTGGCTGAACGGAAAATAGACTGATCCGTTGAACTCACTCACGACAAAACCATCGTGTCCGTTTCCGAAACTGAGATAGGGCGTGACCGCCAGAGCAGCGCGAAATCCTTTCGTCGGATTGAGGATATCGTCACGGGAATCATAGCGGATCGTCAGGGGTGTACCGAGCAACTGGAACAGCCGGCTGCCGGTATCGTCCTTGATCTGGGAGATTTCGCCGGACACGCCGGCCGACGCCCTCAAATTCGTCGCCAGCGCGCGATCGATCGCCACAAGCGTGGAGGCGCCGGTGCTTTCATAGGCATCCGTATTTTCATGCAGAGCCGAGGCGGTAACCTTTAGTTGCTGATCGAATTTAAGAAAATCGGGGATCTGAAAATTCCCGGTAACGCCCTGGCGAATCTCGGATGCCTCGCCCGTGATCCGGAGGAGCTCGCCGCCGCCGAGCAGATCGCGGTTCTCCCAGAAGACGTTTCCGCCGAAATGCTCGCTGGTCGAATAGCCGACCGACCCGCCGACCGAATGATGCTTGCTCTCGGTCGCATGAACGGTGATGGGGACGTGGCCATCGGCAGTCGGTTCCTCGGCCTTTTCCACACTGACCGATTGAAACAGACCGACCGCCGCGAGCTTGCGGCGGAACTGATCGAGCAGATCGGCATCGAAAATAGCGTTGGGCTTCCAGGGCACACGGCGCAGGACGAACTTCGTCTTGAGCTTCTTGAGCCCGGTGACCTTGACCTCGCCGAACCGCCCGAGCGGCCCGGGATTAATCTCGACCGTGACGCTGACGGTCCGGGTGCGATGATCGACGACGACCTTGCGGTCGACCGCCTTGGCATAGGGATAGCCGTGCCGGGTAAGGCTCAGAATGATGCTGTTCTCGTCGTTGACGATCATTGGTGCGCGGGCCCGGTCGCCGAGCGGAATTTTGGGCGTCGACGCCCCTTCCGGCGCAAGGCGTTGCTGTTTGTCGTCGTTAACGTACTGGATGGTGTAACTGGCCAGCGTGTAGGCCGGACCGGTTTGAATATTGAAGGTTACCCGGGCCGGTTTTTCGTCGCGATCGATGCTGTAGCTGACAGTCCCGTCGTAATAGCCTTCGGAGCGCAGGACCTCTTTAACCTGCCCGACGTCGCCCTGCGCACGCCGTTCGAGCCCGGCATAGCTCGGCGGCGGCTTGTTCTCGAACGTCTTGAGGCGCGAAACCGACGCGATGAGGTCGTGCAGATCGCCCTTAACGCCCTCGAAGCGCACCGAATACTTGATCTCCGGCACTGAGGCGCCGGGATTTTCGGCTGCGTTGGCGTTCCTGACGCCGGGAATCGTGAACGCGCCGAGAATCATGCAGATTCCGACAATGCGCGGCAGTCGACACACGCTTCCCTTTATGCGTTTCGGGCGGACGATAGTGGCCTCGACCTGTTTGACTCTCTTTACCGTTGCACAACACACGATCACAGAATTCTGTTCAAGTCATGGCAAAGCATGACTTTTTCGCCCTGCCGTCGCTTTGCGAGGTAGGAGAAACCGTGACTCTCCTCTTTTATGATGCCCGAGGAACGGTCGCCCTGCGAGATGGTTTCGTCTCGCTGCAAAACAGGGCGATTTGGCGAGAATTGGCCGGTGCGATTCCCTCGAAGCGTCGATAACATGACCGGCTATGAAGAAAGCGCTGTTTCTCGTCCACCGATATATGGGCCTCGCCCTGTGCCTGATCATGGCGGCCTGGTGCCTGTCCGGCGTGGTGATGATGTATGTCGGCTATCCCGCGCTCGCCCAGCGAGACAGGATTGCAGCGCTCGAACGGCTATCGGTCGACCACTGTTGCAACGTGCCGGCGCGAGCGCCGGACCTTGCCGGGATCCCGCTCTCCTCCTTCGATATCGAGATGATGGAGGACCATCCCGTCTTGCGTCTGGTCGACACTTTCGGACCGGTGGCCATCGTCAATCTGCAAACCGGCGACTGGAAGACCGAAATCTCACTCGACGACGCGAAAAAAATCGCGGCCGATTTCTTCTCTTTACCCGCCACCGCCGCATCTTCCTTGCCTGTCGCGATTGTCGGCCACGATCAATGGACGGTATCCGGCGAATTCGATGCCGACCGCCCCTTGTTCAAGGTCGCGCGCGGCGACCCCGCCGGGACGGAAATCTATATCGCCA
Source organism: uncultured Alphaproteobacteria bacterium (assembly GCA_963821875.1). Taxonomy (GTDB): domain Bacteria; phylum Pseudomonadota; class Alphaproteobacteria; order CAVTAV01; family CAVTAV01; genus CAVTAV01. Next base: position 1,226,270 of record CAWGFE010000002.1, on the reverse strand, counting down.
GCAGCAGCGGAAAAGTGGTTCAGGAAACGACACGCTGGCAGCGCGGCTGGAACTGGGTCGGGTCGGTCGTCCACTGGGTCTATTTCACTGATCTGCGGCGGGATCCGGCAGTCTGGAGCCAGGTCGTTATCTGGGCGTCGCTCCTCGGGGCCTTCCTGACCGTCATCGGCATCTGGTTCGGTATTAGCCAGATACGATGGCGCGGGGGGGTCCGGTGGACACCCTATCGCGGCCTTAAATATTGGCATCACGTCGCCGGCCTTGCTTTCGGCGTTCTCACACTGACCTGGGTCGCCAGCGGCTTTCTCTCGATGAACCCGTGGGGTCTGCTCGAGGGCGGCGGGGCCGGCGCCAAATCATACCGCCTGCGCGACTATGACCTGACCTCGGACGACGCGCTGGCGTTGGCCCGCCGGCTCGCGGCGAAAGGTATCGATGGATCGGTAAAACGGATTTCGTCCGCGCCGCTCGAGGGACGTCTCTATCTGCGGGAATGGACCTCGAACGGTATGGTCCGGATCGACGGCGAGACCCTGGAGCCTGCACCACTGACGGCTCATGGCCTGCGGAGACTTGCGAGCTTGCTGAAACCGGGAACGAGGATCGAAAGCCAGGAATTGATCCGCCAAGGCGACAGTTATTACTTCGCCCATCATGACCGTCCGATTTTTCCGGTTTACCGGGTTATTCTCGCGGACGCCCAGCACACCCGCTACTATCTCGACCCCGCGGACGGACGGCTGATTCAGAAGACGGATCGCAATGCTCGGCTCTACCGCTGGCTCTTTGACGCGGTGCATCGCTGGGACTTCGCGGCCGCGATCCGGCAGCGCGGGATATGGGACGTCCTGATGCTTGTGCTCATGACAGGCGTGAGCGCGGTCTGCCTGACCGGCGTTTACATGGCCTATAGCTTTATTAGGGGACGGCCCAGGAGAGAGGCTCGCTGACGCGGCCTATTTATCGGGGAAGGTCTGCAGCTCGGGGGCGTTCCAGATCTTGTCGGAATCGAGTGGTGAGACGTGCAGGAGCCGCGCCTCCATATTGAGCTGCTTCATCGCATCGACCACGTAGAGCGCTTCATAAGCCTGCGCGTCCGACGTTTTCCTGGCGAGACTGGCCAAGGCCTGGGGATCGGTGAATTCCTCGGCGATCTGGCGCACGGCCACATCGCGCGTGCCCGCTATGATGATGAAGCGGTTGCCGGTCGGCCCGAGAAAGGTCGACGCATAACCGTAATCGCGGCTGGGTCCGCTGCCTTCCTCGAAGTAATTGACCTGGCTGAAATATTTTTTCTTGGTCTTGTCGTCGATAATTTCATCGTATAAATCGCCGATCGAATAGCGCGACCCGGCGAAGACCACGTTTTGAAGATTATCGAGACCGCTCAGATAACCGACATAGATTATATCATCGGCCTTCATCATCTCCGGCGTTACTTCCGAGGCCAGCATGACACGAATGCGCGACCGCTGCTGGCCCGGCGCATTCAGAACCGGCAGGACATCATCGAGCGCATAGGCCACGGAGATCGGCAGATAGCGCAACCCGACATCGACGTAGTTGTCCATCTGCCTCGGGTTGTTCATCAGGTATTCGTAGAGGTCTTCGCGCGAATTGATCGAAAATTCGCGAACCAGCCGATGAACGTTCATCGTCTGATCGGTCTCGCCGAAAATGTAATAGTCCCCCACCGCAACGACGATCGGCCGGTCATCACTGAGAACATCCGACCAGATTGCGCTGGCGCGCACAGGTGAAAAGGGATCCGTCGGCGGCGACGGCCATGCGATCATCCAGATGCCGGCGTTTACCGCGATCAGACAGGCGATCCCGGCCGCAATCGCTAGATACCAATTTCGGCGAGGAGCACGCTGTTCCGGCAGTATTTCGTCGTCGCTGTCTTCACGAACCGATTCCATGGGGCCGACGTCGAGACGATACTCGCCCTTCGGAATGGTGAGCCGGACCTCTTCCGTCGCCCCCTGGCCCTCGTAAAACTCGTCGAGCTTCCGGCGTAAACGATGTACGTAGACGCGCACCGACGCGTCCTGCGAGATATCCACCTCGTCGGTACGGTCGAAGACATCGACGGCAATATCGATTTCGCGTGGTGTAACGTTACGCTCGGAGCAGTCGACCAGAAAGTCGAACAACCGCCGCGTGAGCTTCGACCGGCCGAGCGCACCGCTCGAGCGGATCTTTTCCGCCTGCCGAAGCAGGAGATCGGCGTCGTTGGCTTCCGAGCTTTTGGGCGACTCGTCTGGCACCGTCACTCCGTTAACAAAAATCCGTAACGCGCGGATTATTCTTTTCCATGCAATAATTTAATGAATGCGCATGACGCCTGAGATAATAGATCTAAATTTTGACATGTCAAATTTGTTTGCCTCTTATTCAGGCACGTTACAGTTTTTATGGCAACGGGTGCGCCGCTCTGTCGCAGCCGCGATAGCCGGACATTCTCCCGACTGGTCCGAAAGAGTAACCGTTAGCGTCCCGAAAGGAGCGTCAAAACATGGGCGGCGAGAAAGATCGCCATGGCGAGCGCGATGAATTGAACGCCGAGATACGGGAACATGCGGACCTTGCCGAACTCGCCGGGCCGACGCGACAACACGTTCATAACGACCATCACTGCGACGGCGGCCCCGATCAGAAGAAGTGTAATTGTCATGGTCATCGCAAGCACCCGGCCCGGCATTGGTGATGGTTAGGACCGCCTTAACTTCGTTCGCCTAAATCCTCGAGAGATACAGTCTCAACGGTTTGGCCCGGATAGCACGAGACCGGCCGGTTCGAAAGTAGCTTTAAAATGGCGACGAACTCCTCTCCCTGTCGGTTCGGCCCGGACAATGGACACCTGGTTCTCGTGGTGGGTCCGAGCGGCGCCGGCAAGGACAGCCTTATCGATATCGCGCGGGCCATGCTGGAGCGCGACGCCCGGTTCGTGTTCCCGACACGCCTGATTACCCGCGAAGCGGACGGCAATGGCGAACGGCACGTGCAGATCACCCAAGCCGGGTTCGAGCAGATGGCAAACGCGGGGGCCTTCTTCCTGTCCTGGAAGGCCAATGGCCATTGCTACGGTCTTCCCGCCAATATCCGCGATCATTTGGCCGAGGGGCGCACGGTGATCGCCAACGTGTCCCGCATGGTAGTCGACGAGGCGAAAGACAAGACGCCGCGCGTTTCGATCGTCCACGTCACCGCTCCCAAGGACGTCGTTGAGTCCCGGCTGCACCGCCGCAAGCGGGAATGCCCGACGGAGATCCGCCAGCGGCTGGATCGTTATGAGACCGACGCGCCCCTTCCGGCCGACGCCATGACGATCGACACGCGCGACCCGACCGAGCAAGGACTTCGGTCCGCCGCCGAACGCTTTGTGCATTTTCTGGACGCCGCAGGCGTTCCGCCGGCAGCCGGCGGCCTCACTCTCCGATAAGATGCAGACGCACCGACCGGCGCTGCCGCCCAAGCCGGTGCTCGAAAACATAGATCCCCTGCCAGGTCCCCAGCGCGAGTCGGCGATCCACGACCGGGATCGAGAGGCTGGTCTGGGTCAGCGCCGCCCGGATATGCGCCGGCATATCGTCGGGCCCTTCCGCGCGGTGGCGATATAAAGGATCGCCGTCCGGAACGAGCCTCCCGAGAAAGCGATCGAGGTCTGCTTGCACATCGGGATCGGCGTTTTCCTGGATCACCAGCGACGCAGACGTATGCCGGATGAAAACCGTCAGAAGCCCGTCGGCCACATCCTGCTCGCCGAGCCACTCCCGCACGTCGTCCGTGATCTCGTATAATCCGCGCCCGGCGGTCGCGACGCTCAGGCTATGGCTCGTTTGACGCAAAGGCATTTCGGTTCGGCCCCTCTTGGTGCTATTAAGCGGGTCGGCACCTTGCCTGATTAAGGGTTGGGAAAGAACCTGTCGATAATGTTCATGCCCGTCAAATCACGACATGTCGTGACCGTCTTTCACTTTCCGTTCATCGACCGTACGTGACCGAAATTGTTGGAATATCGCGTTTGCGCGCATTTCTTTTCGGCTCCCGCCCCGATAAACTCGGACCGCGTCGAGAACATTACCTACGCATCGCCCACTGAATCGATCATCGTCTGACCAAGGTCTCAAGGAAGGCTGGTTATCTCACATGGAAGCAAGTCATACCTTCACCCCCGAAGAACGTGCGGAACCGGTCACGCTGCCGACCGAGACCCGGGTCGCCGTGATCGGCCTCGGCTATGTGGGATTACCTCTGGCGCTCGCCGTGGCCCGGCATTTCGACGTGATCGGCCTCGACATCAACGAAAAACGTGTCGCCGAGTTGAATGACGGCGTGGATCACACGGGTGAAGCCACGGGCGCGGCGCTCAAGAGCAGCACCGCCTTGTTGACGGCCGATACAAGCAAGCTAACCGGCGTCTCGATCTTCATCGTCACGGTGCCGACGCCGGTCGACGCGACCAACACGCCGGACCTCAAGCCCGTCATGTCGGCCTGCAGAAGCGTCGGGAAATATATCTCCAAAGGCTCGGTCGTCGTTTTCGAGAGCACGGTCTACCCGGGTGTCACGGAGGATATCTGCGGCCCGCTGCTCGAAGAGGTTTCGGGACTCAAGTGCGGCGCCGACTTCTTCCTCGGCTATTCGCCGGAACGCATCAATCCTGGCGACCGGGAACACACGGTCGACCGCATCACCAAGGTGATCGCCGGACAGACGCCGGAAGTGACCGAGAAGCTCGCGGCTCTTTACGGCGCGGTCACGAGTGGTGGCGTCTTCCGTGCGCGGAACATCAAGACGGCGGAAGCCGCCAAAGTGATCGAAAACTCGCAGCGCGACATCAACATCGCCTTCGTGAACGAAATCACGATGATCTTCCAGAAGCTCGGCATCTCGGTGCTCGACGTTCTCGATGCGGCGGGAAGCAAATGGAACTTCCTCAAATTCTCGCCGGGCCTCGTCGGGGGTCACTGCATCGGCGTCGATCCGTTCTATCTGGCGCACCGGGCCATAGAAGTCGGCCATAATCCAGAAGTCATCCTGGCGGGCCGCCGCATCAATGACAGTTTCGGCGACTTCATAGCCGACCGGATCGCCAGCCAGCTGGAATCGGGCGCTAGAGTTCTGATCCTCGGCCTCACCTTCAAGGAGGACGTGCCCGATCTGCGCAATTCGAAGGTGATCGACGTGATACGCGGGCTCGAAAAACGCGGCTGCAAGGTGGACGTCCATGATCCGCTGGCCGATGTCGAGGAAGCGAAACAGGAATACGGCGTAACGTTGCTGCGTCGCCTGAGCGATGTGACCGGTGACGACGTCGCGCATGAGCCCGAGAACCGCAAGACGCAGCAAGACCAGCGGTATGACTGCGTGGTCGGCGCGGTCGCCCATCAGTCCTATCGGGAATTTCCCCGGTCGGGCCTGAATCATCTGCTCAAGTCGGGCGGATTACTCGCCGATATCAAAGGCATGTGGCGCCCGATGGACCTGCCCTCGACTATCCGCCGCTGGCAGCCGTAATCACCGATCTCAAGACACGGACTGGTCCCCGGCAGGCGCGAGGGGACCGGGAACCAGTGCGTCCGTGCGTCCTTGAAGATAATACGCAGCCAGCGCAACCCAGGCCCGAACGGCGTCATCGAGCCGTTTCAGATTGTCGCCGAAATAGAAGCTCACGTCCCCGCTGATATAGCCGGGGGTTTCGTAATCCACCGGATAGGGGATGAGATGCGTCCAGCCGGCCTCGCGGAAAACACCCATTGACCGCGGCATGTGATAGGCGGTCGTCACCAGCACCCATGTCTGGTCGGGGCGGGGCTTGATCAAGGCCCTGGTGTAGATCGCATTGCCGTAGGTGGTTCGGGACTTACGCTCCAGGACGACGCGGGACATATCGATCCCCTGCTCCCGGAAAAACATCCGCGCGACATCCAACTCCGAGATCTTGTCGCGATACCCTCCCGTGAAAACCAGCGGGACACCCGGATAGCGACGCGCCAGCGCAACCGCCTCGGTCATGCGCTCGGCATGCTCGTTCAAATTCGGCTGATCGTGTCGGTAGGTCCAGAAAGGACGCACCGCGCCTCCCAACACGATGATCCCGTCGACATGGGCGGGCATCGGTTTAGGCTGCGGGAACCGGTTCTCGAGCGGCACCAGCATCCATTCGCCGACGGGGAACAACGCGACAAACAAGGCCGCAGCGGCGATAACCGACAGGAGAATCGTTCCCCAACGCCGCTTCGCCAAAACGGCCAGCACGCCGATCACCAGCGCGATGACGAACAGATTCGACGGTCTAAGAAAATCCAGCACGAGACAGGGCCCAGTTGCGGTTGCGGATCATGCCTCCGGGCCCATGACATTCACAGCCCGTGATATTCCCGATACCACTCGACGAATTTCGGAATACCGGCGTCGATCGTGGTCGTGGGCTCGTAGCCCACATCGGCGCGGATCGCATCGATATCGGCGTAGGTCTCCCTGACGTCGCCCGGCTGCATGGGTTCGTAGATCTTTTCGGCCGTCTTGCCGATGGCCTTCTCGAGAACCTCGATCATGTGAGTCAGTTCTTCCGAGCGGTGGTTGCCGATATTGTACACCCGGTGCGGCGCCGTGGATCCGTTGGCTTTGATCGTGCCGTCATCCTTCGGCGGATTATAGAGAACGCCGACAACGCCCGAGACGATGTCCTCGACATAGGTAAAGTCCCGCCGCATCTCGCCGCGATTGAAAACCCGGATCGGCTCGCCGGCATAGATCGCCTTGGTGAAAATCCAGAGCGCCATGTCGGGCCGGCCCCAGGGACCATAGACCGTGAAGAACCTCAGTCCGGTTTGCGGCATCCGGTAGAGATGACTGTAGCACTGGCTCATCAACTCGTCGGACTTCTTGGTCGCCGCGTAAAGCGACACCGGATTGTCCACCCGGTCGGTCTCGGAAAACGGCAACTCCGTATTGCCGCCATAGACCGAGCTCGACGAGGCATAGACCAGATGCTCGATATCCGGCCGATGGCGGCAGAATTCGAGGAGGCACATATGGCCCAGCAGATTCGCCTGTACATAGGCGAAAGGATGATCGAGCGAGTAGCGCACGCCGGCCTGAGCGCCGAGATGCACGACGCGCCGGATCGACTCGCCCGCCAGCGCGTCCGTCAGCGCGTCCATGTCGGAAAAATCGACTTTCTTGAAGGTGAAGTTCTCGTGGTCCTGCAACCGGCGGATCCGCGCTTCCTTTAGCGACACGTCGTAATAGTCGTTCAGATTATCGATTCCGACGACCTTTTCGCCGCGGCCAAGCAAACGCGTGGACAAGTGCATGCCGATGAATCCGGCAGCGCCGGTTACGAGAACCGTCATAGGACCTTCCTTACTGATATGACAAAACGCCGGAGAACCCTACTGAATGCAGGTTAAGGGATCATGCACCAGCGATTTGAAAAAACGAAGCGTTTCGAACGGTTTTGCCGCCAAAGCGGGCAATCGTTCGTCAATGATTAACCACTGTCCGCATAGGCTCATCATCATGCAAGCGTCTTCCAGCAAATCTGTTCTTGAGACCAAATCGGGCCGCGAGCGCCGCGCCTATCGCCGCGTTCGGATCGAGCAGTTCTGCCGCATGATCTATCGCGGACGGGAGTACCCGTGCGAAGTGATCGATGTGTCGGAAGGCGGCACCGCGCTGAAAACGCCGGTTATTCCGGAAGTCGGCGAATCGCTGATTCTCTATTTCGACGACATGGGGCGGGTCAGGGGCCAGGTGGTCCGCCGGATCGAGGGCGGCTGCGCGATCGCCTTCAGCACAACGCAGATAAAACGCAACCGTGTGGTGCAACGGCTCGACCTTTTGGTCAAGAACGGCCGCACCCAGTCCCTGCCGCATGAAAGGCTGCTTCTGGAACTGCTCGCGGCCGGCAACGGCATCGAGCTGACCGATATCCGCGAGGGGTCGATCCTGAAGCAGACGCTGGAAGATGCCCGAAAGGCCGGCTGGATCGAATGGACCTCCGACGCGGGCAGGCACCGCATCAGCATTACGGAGCGCGGCCGGCTTCTCGGACCGCTCGCCAAATAAGCCGCTTTCCCGCCCGTTAGCGTAAGAAGAGCTGTTTTGGATCGTCGCGACGGCGGCGGGGCCGTTCCGTTACCTGTATCATGCGGCGGCTCCGGCGGTCCGGCCGGAAGGTGTTCTCGTCAAGCAATCGATCGATTGCGATCAGATTCTTGTCGGCCGGCTGATCGGCCCTTTCGAGAACGGCATGCGGAATGAAATGGCCGTCTGGCTTAAATACTTTCCGGACGACCCAGACCGGCGCGGTATTGCTGACGCGGAAGAAGCGCTGCCCAACTTCGACGCCATGATCATCGCCGGCCGATCTCGGCGCAAAAGTCTGAACAGGTCGCCGACCCGGCCCGACAGCGATCTATGGTCCTCGTGTGACATTCGATAGCAACGACCAAAGAGCAGATGACAGAGGAACTCCGGGGGGCTGCCCCAGCGATCCCCACCTCTTTCGAGTTATAACCGCGACGCGGCCTCGATCAATCCGGATTCGCCAAAATCCGGCAAGCGACCGTTAGCAATCACTCATTGAACGACGGGCCTTTGAATATGCGCGAGGAAGGCACGGATTCTGCATAGCTCCAGCCGGGCGTGTCGGGACGGTATTCGCTGTTCGTCTGTCGGAAGGGCAGCGGACGCGAAGCGCCTGGATACGCCGTGATCGGCCGTTTGGTTAATAAGTCTGGGGATAAGGTGTGGACAAGGCCATGCGATACAGAGGGGTGAGTCGGACAGCGGTTCCGCGCCGGCCCTCGGCTCGACGTTAACAATTCGGCAAGATATTAAAACAATAATTAAAACTGTCTCAATTTTGATATGGACTTACAGATGGCCAGATCGAGCCGTTCCCTTCGGATCCGCGATGCGGTTCTACCCTCTCGGAAATCGGGGCCGCGCGACAATGCGCCGGCTTCGCCCAAAGGCCGCGTTCATTCCGAGAAATTCGTCGTCGAATGCGACATCCTGAGCATCAGCGCGGCGGGAGCCCGTTTGAAGCTCGGAATTGCGCTTCAGAGCGACGGGCCGGTGAAGCTCGTCATCGACAAGGTCGGGACGATTACCGGAGTCACGGCGTGGCAGGACGGCGACATCCTCGCCATCGAATTTGCGCAGGATTCCGGCAAGGCCGCGCAATTCCTGAAGAATTATTATCGTGTGCTCGAGGGCGCCGCCGACAAGCGCCAATTCCCGCGCCGGCCTGTCCTGTGGCGCGGCCACGTAGATGCCGACGGCCTGACAGTCGACTGCACCGTCTGGAACATTTCACGGGGCGGCGCGCGGATCACGCTCAAGAACGCCGTGGATTTCACAGACGGCGTCGTTCTGACCATCGACCGTTTCGGCAGCGTGCCCTGTGACATCGCGTGGGCGCGAAACGACGATGTCGGCCTGTCCTTCCAGGGTGACCCCAAGGATGTCTGCACGAATCTCGCGGAATCCCTGGTTTCGCTGGGTCTTTACTCAGGCAAGGCGGCTCAGCTGACCGTCTGACCCTCCAAATTCTCCCAAAAAGGCCGGTTCGCCGCGAGGCGGACCGGCCTTTTTTTGCCCTGCGTGGGAACAGTTCACCGCGCAAGGGGTTATTGGCATGGCACTTGCGATCAGGAGGAGGAAGCGTTGCTGGCTGGACGCAGGCACAGTCGAAACCACCACGGGTCACCCAATGACACGTCATGTCGCCTACATCGTTGTTTTCCTTTTGATTTCCATGTCGGTAGCTCGTCCGAGCATCGCCGAGGCGCCCACGCTCGCCATGCTGGGAGACTCGTATCACGCGCCGAGCGCGGCCCTAAACACGGCTTCCTCAACCGGCCATAGTCTCAAAATGGTAGACGTTGTCTCCGAGCGGCACACAATTGACCAACATCAGTACAGGTGTCTGGCCCAGGCCATCTACTTCGAAGCGCGCGGCGAACCGATCGAAGGCCAGATCGCCGTCGCCCAGGTCGTTCTAAACAGGCTGGCCGACCCGCACTATCCGCACACCATTTGCCACGTGGTCTATCAACATGAATCGTGGCGGCACCGGTGCCAGTTCTCGTTCGCCTGCGACGGCAAGTCCGACAAGCCGAGAAAGGGCATCGCCTGGATGCGGGCGCGATATATCGCCGATCTCGCGGTCAACGGCATGTTGGAGAATGTGGTCGGCGATTCGACGCACTACCACGCCGATTACTCGCACCCTGAGTGGGCGAATGATCTGTCGCCGACCGTTGTCGTCGGCCGGCACATGTTCTATCGCTCCAACACTCTGTAGACGGCCTCCACCGACAGGTCTCGTTCGGCTCTGCTTACTTGCCCTCTTCCAGCGGCTTGCAAAAGGCGATCGCCGCTTTCGAGACGAGAACGATATCCTGATTCTCGAGCCGCATCGGGAAGAAGGCTTCGGGGGTATTCAACAGGTCCAGCACCCGCTGCCGGGTTTCGATGAAGACCTTGCCGGCGACCGTCGTGCCGTCGACCAAGACGAGTTCGACGTCCACATTGACTTTGGTCCGGATCATTGAGCTCACCGGCTCCTGAACCTGCACCATTGATGGATCCATTATCGTTGTCCTTCCATCTGCGTCCGGTATCAAACGTCCCTCACGGTCAGACCGTCTCCATAAGTTGTTTATCGAGGCCGAAATATTCTGCCTTGGATATGAACTGCGGTCTCAAGCCGCTCGACTTGAAGCTGCCTTGCAGCATGCCGTCGGAGTCTTCGCCTTCGTATTCATACTGATGAAGATCCTGCAGCGTGATGACGTTGTCGCTCATGCCGCAGACTTCCGTGATGCAGACCACGCGCCGCTTGCCGTCACGCATGCGTTCCACCTGCACAATGAGATCGAGCGCATCCGCAATCTGACGGCGGACGGCTTCCGGCGGAAGATTGAGATTGGCCATGCTCACCATGTTCTCGAGCCGCGTCAGGGTCTCGCGCGGCCGGTTGGCGTGGAGCGTGCACATCGAGCCGTCATGGCCGGTATTCATCGCCTGTAGCATATCGATCGCCTCGGCCCCGCGAATTTCGCCGAGAATGATCCGGTCCGGCCGCATGCGCAGCGCGTTCTTCACCAGGTCCCGGAAGGTGATCTCGCCTTCGCCTTCCAGATTCATCGGTCGGGTTTCGAGCGGCACCACGTGAGGCTGCTGCAGCTGCAATTCGGCGGCGTCTTCGATGGTGACGATCCGCTCGGAATGATCGATCAGTTGCGACAGAGCGTTAAGCAGTGTTGTCTTGCCCGAGCCCGTGCCGCCGGAGATGACGATATTGAGGCGGCTGGCCGCAGCTATTTTCAGAACCCGTCCCATAGCGTCGGACATGTTTCCCTGATGGATCATCGCGTCCACGGTGATTGGCTTCTTCGAAAATTTGCGGATCGAGATCGAGGGCCCGCGGATCGCGAGAGGCGGAACGATGATATTCACGCGGCTGCCGTCTTCGAGGCGCGCGTCGACAAGCGGCTGGGTCTGATCGACACGGCGTCCCATCTTCGCGACGATCCTCTGCGCGATATTCATCACATGGTCGTCGTTGCGGAAGGTGACGTCGGTCAGTTGCAGCTTGCCCTTGCGTTCGACATAGACCTGACTGCAGCCGTTCACCAGAATGTCGGTCACGCTATCGTCGTTCAGGAGGCGCTCGAGCGGACCGAGACCGAGCATCTCGTCGAGAACCATGTCCTCGACTTCGGTCTGCTCGACCTTGTTGAGGTTGAGCCGCAGCTCTCCGAGAATTTCCGAAATGATGGGCTGGATCTCGTGCCACAGATTTTCGCGCGGCAATTCCGCCGCAGCCTCCATGTCGATCCGATCCATCAGCTTCGGGATGATCTGATCCTTGATAGTGCTGAGCGACGCAAGCGCCTTGCCGTGCACCGAATGCAGAATAGCTTTCGTTTTTTTCGCGGAGCCCATCTTTGCGACGGGACGGTCCCCACCATTCGGCTCCGACGGTTCGGGCTCCTCCACCGGGACAGGCATAAGCGCGCCCTCCTCCGGTCCCGGCTCTATGACGGGCACGGGGGCGTGACGAACGGGGCTCGTGTGGGAAAGAGACTCGGAAAGAGACCTCCCGTCCCGCCGCCCAAACATCGCGGGCTTAATACTCAAGGTGTCCGGCTCTAGATATCAATTTTTGGTTGTCACTCGGCTCTCTCGATGTCGTCCGAGTGTCGTTTATCATCGTTAAGAACCGGTTTAGCCTGATGCGGTCACGAGCGCTTCACGGGCCGGCGTAAAACGGACAGTCAGTCCACATAAATTCAAAAAAATCAGTGTGTTATGGTTCCGCTGGCAGATCGCTCGGCATACGTCGACCCGTCCATATCGTCACGGTGCAGCGAAATGCCGTCATTCAACGTATCGATGACCCTGTCAAAAATGGCAGACCGCACCCCTTCCCACAGGAAGGTTCCCTCCTTGTCGCCCGTTCTGCGCATTTTCTGGATCGCGTGATCGGCCAGCATCAAGGCTTCGTCGCCATGGTCCCGGATCAGGGTGGAGGCGGCGGTGTTGAAATAGGGCGTTGTGTCGAAGTCGTACTTAAAATCCATCTCTCGGCGCTCCCGTGCAATGTACGGACAGGTGCGAAGCAAGCAGCGCGCCATTTGATCGAAAAAGAAAATACGTTTATTCACAGATGGTTACATAAATATAGCCGTCGACAGACCAGGCAAAAAACGCGCCGCCGTGCACGGACTGCGGCGGCTCCCGGCAAGAATTGCCGCAGGACACGCAAAACGGCCCTGCATGCCGGCACGGTAGCCAAAGGCGGCACAAAACCTTAGATAAGGTCCAGGATCACCGGATCCCCGCAACGCAAGAGGATCGAGACCATGCCGCTATCTCCGGCCGCGCCCCGCAAGCATCTTCACACCCGTCTCATCACGGTCAAAGGCTATACCCGTGAGGACGGCTTGTGGGACATCGAGGGCCACATGACCGACAACAAGACCTACACTTTCCAGAACAACTGGCGCGGGACGGTGCCGCCGGACGTTCCGCTGCATGAGATGTGGGTGCGGCTGACCCTCGACGATGACTATACGGTAATGGACGCCGAGGCGGCTTCCGATCACACGCCGCTTTCGATCTGCGCCGACATCACGCCCGAATACAAGAAGCTGGTCGGCCTGCGGATCGGGCCGGGCTGGAGCCGCCGCGTCAAGGAAGCGCTTGGCGGTACGCGCGGCTGCACCCATCTGACCGAGCTTCTGGGCCCGATCGCAACGGTGGCGTTCCAGACCATCAGCATCGAGAAGAATCGCCGCCGCGCCAAAAAGCCCGAAGAAGCACGGCTGATTTCCGATCCGGAATATATGACGCGCAAGCCGGCCTTTATCGACGGCTGCCACGCCTGGGCGAGCGACGGACCGGCGGTGAAGAAGGAATTTCCGCAGTTCTATACCGGGCCGAAGGATACCGAAACCACCGGCTAGACAACCATCAAAGCGCAACAGTGATGTCCGGCGTGCGCTTCCACAGAGGCGCGTCGCCGGAGAGGCGCGGTACGGCATAAGTCCGCGACCCGCCGAGCCAGTGCTGGAATGCCGCGACCGTCTCCTCAAGAGGAACCGGACTCTCCGCGGATTCGCTGACGATGATCGACGTGACGCGGACGCCGCGATGGCGAAGCGCGTTGACCGTCGCGATCGTGTGACTCAACGTGCCGAGATAGCTGCCGGTCACGACGATCGTCCGGCAATCAAGCTCGGCGATCCAATCCGCCACGAGGTGCCGGTTGGTAAGCGGCACGAACGCCCCGCCAACTCCTTCGATCAGCAACCTCTGTTCGCCAGCCGCCGCCTCGCGGCAAAAGCCCACGAGGGCGTCAAAATCGATCGCCTTGCCTTCCTGCCGGGCAGCCATATCGGGCGAGATCGGCGCGGAAAATCGCAACGGCGAGACGGCGCCAATGGTCTCGTCATTTGGCTCTTCGCCAAGGCAATCGAGAATCTGGCGCGTATCACTCGTGGGGTCGTCGGGATCGAAGCCACTGACGATCGGCTTCAGGATCCGAACCTCTTCACCCTTCGCCCGAAGCTGCCAGCCGAGCGAGCAGGTGATCAGGGTCTTGCCGATCTCCGTCCCCGTCGACGTTATGAAAACAGGCTTCATGGGCGCCTATCTCCGCACGATGCCGAGACGATTGATCGCCCCGGCGAGCCGCGCGACGTCCTCTTCCCGGTGCATGGCGGTAAAGGTGATGCGCAGGCGGGACGTACCGTTCGGAACCGTTGGCGGTCGCATGGCGGTAATCTGGAAGCCCTGTTCGGCGAGCGCCCTCGCCGCATCCAGCGCGGTCGTTTCCTCGCCCACGACGATCGGCACGATGCAACTTCCGGGATCCGGCAAGCCGAGAGCGCCGGTGAACTGACGGGCGAGAACCATCGGCCGCGCGCAGAGATCCTTGTCCGTTTCGATAATTTCCAGCGCCGCGATGTCGCCCGCGATGACGCTGGGCGGCAGACACGTCGTGTAGATATAACTGCGGGCGCGATTGCGGATGAGATCGATCACCGGCTGGCTGGCGCACACATAGCCGCCATAGCCGCCGATAGCCTTGGACAGGGTGCCCATGCGCAGATCGATCGGCATCGCGGAGCCATCCGGCCGATAACCGCCGCCCTTGCCGTTATTGATGACCCCAAGGCCATGCGCGTCGTCAACCATCAGCCACGCGTCATGCTCGACGGCAAGCGCCGAGAGATCCTCAAGCGGCGCCTGATCCCCGTCCATGCTGAACACACTTTCCGTGACGATCAGGCAGTGCCTGTGACCGGCGCGGCGGTCCTCCAACAATGTGCGAACGCGACTCAGATCGTTATGGGGAAAGCGGACGAAATCGGCCCTGCTGAGCCAAGTACCCGACAACAGGCAGATATGGCTCAACTCATCCGCGAGAATCAGGTCGCCGGAGCCTATCAACGCAGGGATGATTCCGATATTGGCCAGGTAGCCGCTGCCGAAAACAACGGCGTCGTCCGTCCCCTTGAACCGGGCGAGCCCCTGTTCGAGCTCACGGAGCAAGGGATGCGTGCCGGTGACGAGCGGCGCCGCGCCGGCTCCGGCGCCATATTCCGCCAGCGCCGCGTTGGCCGCCGCAATCACCGCGGGATGCTGCGACAGCCCCAGATAATCGTTACAGCAAAAGGAGATAAGGTTCCGACCCTCGCGCAGCACCGAGCCATCGGATTTGCGGCGCGAGACGACCGCTCGCCGCCTGAGATTGGCGGTCTCAAGCGTATCCAGGGTTTCCGAGGCGAAGCGGTCCAGACTCGACAAGGCTGTCTCCTGACGGCATGTGGCCGGCATCTTTGCCATTTGTCTCGCACTGTCAATCGGTGCCACAATCGGCCTTCCAAGTTCTCTTGACACATCGGGGCAAACCGGGAAGTTTCCTTCGCCATGAATACCCACCAGACAATTACCGCCGAGAGCGGTCTGAGGCATGACTGGTCGCAGGCTGAAGTCGAGGCGCTGTTCGCCCTGCCCTTTTCCGACCTTATATTCCGGGCGCAAACGGTCCACCGCGACCATTTCGACCCCAACAAGGTCCAGATGTCGACCCTCTTGTCGATCAAGACCGGGGGCTGCCCCGAGGATTGCAAATATTGCTCGCAGTCCTCGCATCACAGCACCGGCCTCAAAGCCGGCAAGCTGATGGCGGTCGAGGAAATCGTGGAGGACGCCACGCGCGCCAAGAATGCCGGCGCATCGCGCTACTGCATGGGCGCGGCCTGGCGCTCACCCAAGGACCGCGACATGCCGAAGATCATCGAGATCCTGAGCGCGGTGAAAGACCTCGGGCTCGAGACCTGCATGACGCTCGGCATGTTGACGCCCGAGCAATCGCAGCGACTCGCCGATGCGGGCCTGGACTATTACAACCACAATATCGATACCTCACCGGAATATTACGGGGAGATCATCACGACCCGGACCTTCGAGGATCGACTCGACACGCTGGCCAGTGTCCGCGACGCCGGCATGAAAGTGTGCTGCGGCGGAATCATCGGCATGGGCGAGACGACGGGCGACCGGGCCAGCATGCTGCGTTCGCTCGCCAATCTGCCGGCTCACCCCGAAAGCGTGCCGATCAACATGCTCGTGCAGATCGAGGGCACCGCGCTGAACGGCGTCGATCAGCTCGACGGGCTCGATTTCGTGCGTACGATCGCGGTCGCGCGAATCCTGATGCCGGCGTCCTATGTGCGGCTATCGGCGGGACGCGAATCCATGAGCGAGGAATTGCAGGCGCTGTGCTATCTCGCCGGCGCCAATTCGATCTTTTACGGCGAGAAGCTCCTCACCACACCCAATCGCGAGCACAATTCCGATCTCGCGCTTCTCGACCGCCTCGGCATCTCGCCCGACCGTCCGGAGGCCTGATGGCGGGCAAAGACGGTCCGGTCCAGACCGGCCCGGCGGTCGAGGACGACGGTCGGCGTGGCCACAACGCCGCGCCGGACTGGTACCGTGACGGCCGGGCTCATGTCTGGCTCCCCTACACGCAGATGCAGACGGCCTCGGCCATGCCGGCCGTGGCCAGCGCCGAGGGCGTTCATCTGACGCTGACCGATGGCCGGACACTGGTCGACGGCATCGCGTCCTGGTGGACGGCATGCCACGGCTATAACCATCCCCATATCGTGCGGGCCGTCGAGGAGCAGAACAGGACGCTGCAACATGTGATGTTTGCGGGTCTCGCTCACGAGCAGGCCTATCGGCTGGCCACCCGGCTGGCGCATCTCCTGCCCGGCGATCTGAACCATGTGTTCTTTTCGGACTCAGGCTCCGTTTCGGTGGAGATCGCCCTCAAAATCGCGCTGCAATACTGGACCAACAAGGGCATCGAGGGCCGCAAGCGGTTCCTGTGCTTTCGCGGCGGCTATCACGGCGACACGATGGCGGCGATGACGGTCACCGATCCCGGGAACGCCTTTCATACCGCGTTTCGCGGGCTGCTGCCGGACGCGATTGTCGCCGATATTCCCCAAACCGACGCAGATCTCGACGCACTCGAGGCGCTGATCGCCGAAAACCGCGACAGCCTCGCCGGTGTGATCATGGAACCGCTGGTGCAGGCAGCGGGCGGCATGAGGATGCATCGTCCCGACATTCTGGCCGGTGTCCGGACCGCCGCGAAACGTCATCACGTGCTGTTCATCGCCGACGAGATCTTCACGGGCTTCGGCCGCACGGGGCACCTGTTCGCCTGCGAGGAGGCCGATATCGTGCCCGACATCATATGCCTCGGCAAAGCCATTGCCGGAGGCGCGATGTCTCTCGCGGCAACGGTTGCGACAGATGAGGTCTACGACGCGTTCCTGTCGGACGATCCGGCCAAGGCGCTGCTGCATGGCCCGACTTTCATGGCCAATCCGCTGGCTTGCGCGGCCGCGAACGCCTCGCTGGATCTGTTTGAGAACGAACCGAGACTGAAACAGGTCGCGGGTATCGAGACCACGCTGCGCGAGGCGCTGGAGCCCTGCCGGACTCTGCCGGGCGTGAAGGATGTCCGCGTGAAGGGAGCGATCGGCGCGGTGCAGATGGACCATCCCGTCAATACCAACAAGCTTTCCGCGCGGTTCCAGGATGAAGGGGTCTTCGTCCGGCCGTTCGGCGATATTCTCTACCTCACGCCGGCTTTCATCATCGAACCGGCGGAGCTTGCCAGCCTGACCGGCGCGATCAGGCGAATAGCTGAAGCAGGCTGAGACTTTCGGTCCATTGGCCGTTGGTGTCGGACTCGATCTGACGCCAGATGTCGAACAGGATATGCAGGCCGAGACCGAACATGGCCCCGAGGAAAATCAGCCCGGCGACGGACATCGCGATCCCGATATAACCCAGAATAAGACCGATCAGAGCGACTCCGTCGCCGGTGAGGCGTTCGGGATCGCGCGCGATGCGCGAGCGCGCCAGATGTCCGCATACGACCGCCACGATCGAGGCGAGCATCGGCGCAAAAAATGCGCCGAACACGCCCAGAACGCCCGCGACGAGACTGACGATGGCGAGAATCGAGGTTTCGGGCCGTGGTCCCGTTGGCGGCGGTGGCGGCGGTCCTTCCGGTCCCGGCGCGGCTGGCGGCGGCATTGCCATAGACGGATCCTCAAATCTTCCCGCTGAGAATGGGTTTCGCCGCCTCATCATACGCGGTCTGCCGTGGCGCGTCAGGTCTTGTGAAAGCCGACCACGGCCGCGCTCGCTCCGAAAGGCTGTGCGGAACGGCGCCGTGTCTGGTAATGTTGAAACAACGACGCGCTATGCACAGGTAATAAACCGGACCGTCGGCGATAGGGATTTGTCGCAACCCCGGGGGCTTTAGCGAGGATTACTCGCGATGCTGAAAGCCGTGCTACTCGATCTTGGTGGTGTCGTTTATGTCGGCAGGGATCCGCTTCCCGGCGCAATCGACGCCATCGGGCGCCTCCGATCACGGGGTCTGGCGCTCCGCTTCCTCACCAACACGACCCGCTCATGCCGGCGCATGCTGTTCGACCGGCTGCGATCCATGGGTCTGACGGTCGGCGCTGACGAGTTGTTCGTCCCGTCGAGCGCCGTGACTCAACATCTCAACACCAAGGGGATCGCCGCCCATCTGCTGGTGCATCCCAATCTGCTGGAAGACTTTCAGGACCTGTCGGACAAAGCGCCGGACGCGGTCGTGATTGGCGATGCCGGTGAAGGCTTCACGTATCAGGCGCTAAACGAGGCATTTCGAATTCTCGAGGGCGGGGCGGAGTTTCTCGCGCTCGCCAAGAACCGCAGCTTCCGGGACGAGGACAATCAGCTGAGCCTCGACGCCGGTCCCTTCGTCGCCGCTCTCGAATTTGCCACGGGGCGCGAAGCGACTGTTTTCGGCAAGCCATCCGACGCCTTCTTCAAAGCCGCCTTGGCCAGCGCCGAATGCGGCCCGGACGAGGCCGTCATGATCGGTGACGATGTCGAATCCGATGTCGGCGGCGCTATGGCCGCCGGAATCGACGGTCTTCTGGTGCAAACCGGCAAATACCGACCGGGCGATGAAAAAGCCATATCGCCCCAGCCGACGGAGGTCGTGCGCGATCTGCCCGCGGCCGTCGATTGGATCCTGTCACGGGAGGCGCGTGCCGGGAGTGGAGAACGGGCGAGCGCCTGACGATCAATCGGAGCCGGATGCGGGTTTCTTTTTGGCCAATGCGAGCTGCAGGCCGAAATGATCGAGGAAGTCGTCGATATAGGATTCGGCGATGCCCTGAACCCTATTTTTCTTCGTGTAGCCGAGCTGCGCCTCGCCGACGACCAGCTGAGGCTTCGCGTGCTCCCCGACCGGTGTCATCGTCGCGGTGACCTTGAGGTGATAGGCGACGGGATAGTGTTTCGTGCCGACGGTCCAGACCTGAAAGGCGATCACCAGCTCATCCTCGACCCGTTTGCTGCAATCGATCGGCGTGCGGTTATCGGCCGGATCGCGTGACACTTTCGGTGAGCCGCAATCGAGAAACCGCAGATCGGGCATATACTCATGGGCCTTGCGGGCGGCGAAAGCCTGAACTTCGTCGAGATTGACCACGTCGCTTGCCGATCCCTTGCCGGTCACCATGACGGATTTCAGCAGACCGACATTCCGGACGCCCGCAATACTCGCTATTTCATCCTGATTGAAGTAACTCGCGGACTCGTCCGCCCTCGCCAATCCGCTGGCGAACAGGGCGGCGAGCAACAACGATCCGGCTAAACAGCGCGCACATGATGAAGGCATAATCGCTCCGATGAAGCTGAGGAGACGGCTCGCATATCGGCGCACATTCTATCGCGGGCGCGGCAAAAGCGCCACGGCCGCGGCACGGTCATGTTCCGTGACGCCCTATCCGTGCTCCGAACATCAACATCGCAATACCGGATATCAGCAAAAGCGCTCCGCCCGGAATCGGCATATTCGCGACGGGCGCCGGCGGATCTTCTCCAACCACGGTAAGCGTGGCGCTCTGCAAGGCGAAATGCGAGTCCCAGCCATAGACCTGAAACGGCTGAGGCTGGAAATAAAGGCTTACAGCGCCGGCCGAGCCCAGTTCGGAAATCAGATAAGCCTTGAGCGCTTCGGGATCGCCCGACGGCACGGCCGGATAGACGTCACCGGTCAGCGACAGAGGTTTGAAGAGAGAGACCGTGAAGTTGTAGACGTGTTCGGTCGGCCCGAGATACCAATAGTAATAGCTTGTTCCCACCGGTCCGGCCGCGCCCGCAGAGAAGGCCAGTTTTTCGTAATAGTCCCATCCGTTCGAGGCCGCGAAGGTCCCCGAGATCGTGATGTTCTCGATATTGATCAGCAGGCCGGGAAAGGAAAAGTTCAGCGCGACGGGAGAACTCGGGTCAGACAGGGGCGGATTGGAGAAAGTCCGGGTGGATGTGAAGGTCATGACGGCAGCATTCGCCGGACCGGAAAGGACTCCGGTCAGCAGGAAGGCCAGCACTGTGGCCAACGCCCCAAAAGGCCGAAAACAACGCTCCATCGTGTCTGCCGTTCGACAGGGTTGCAGGGCAACCCCAATGTCCAATTACGCAGTGAACTCGAATTCTGTCGAGCAGCTGACGTGCACGATGGCTCCACCCCGAGCCACGGAAAATATTTAATAAAGATGTACTCAATCCGTTAACGGGTCGTGAAGATTTGCCCGTTTGGACGATCGGCCACCCAACTATTTCAGGAGGGCGCGCCACCAGGATTCGTGGCCGAGATACCAGTCGACCGTCTGTTCCAGCGCGTCGTGATGACTGATCGCGTCCTTGAAGCCGAGGTCACGGCGAATCTTGCCGCTGTTGACCGCGTAACGGCGATCATGGCCCGGCCGGTCGGTGACGAATGTGATGAGATCGCGCATCGAACCGCCGTCACCTGCCGGGGCATCCGGGAAACGCTCCCGAAGATGTGCGTCAGCGCCGAATTTCCGGTCCAGCACGTCGCAGAGCGAGCCGACCAGATCCAGATTCGCCCATTCGCAATTGGCGCCGATATTGTAGGTCTCGCCGACTTTACCGGACTCCATCACCAATTCGATCCCACGGCAGTGATCCTCGACATGCAACCAATCGCGGATCTGCATGCCGTCGCCATAGATCGGCAAAGCCTTGCCCGTCAGCGCATTGATCAGGCAAAGCGGAATCAGCTTTTCCGGAAACTGATAGGGCCCGAAATTGTTCGAGCAATTGGTGGTCGTCACCTTGAGCCCATAGGTGCGGTGATAAGCCCGCACCAGATGATCCGCCGACGCCTTGCTGGCGGCATAGGGCGAATTCGGCGCGTAGGGCGTCTGCTCGGTGAAGGCCGGATCGTTCGGCCCCAGAGCGCCGAAGACTTCATCAGTCGAGATATGGTGAAACCGATGCGGCTTGCGAGCGCCATTGCCGATCCAGGCGTCGCGCGCGGCCGACAACAGTACTTCGGTGCCGACGACATTGGTCCGCACGAAAGCCGCCGGGCCCGTGATCGAGCGGTCTACATGAGATTCTGCGGCGAAATGCACGATGGTGTCGAGATCGTGATCGGTCAGCAGATCGTCCACCAGATCACTGTCGCAGATATCGCCCTTCACGAAACCGATCCGGCCCGCCTCGATCAGATCGTCGAGATTGGCGCGGTTGCCGGCATAAGTCAGCGCGTCCAGCACCACAACGACATCGTCCGGATGGCGCGCCGTCCAATAGCGAACAAAATTCGTGCCGATAAATCCGGCCCCGCCGGTGACAAGGAGTTTACGCATGGTCTTTCCTTTTCAACTCCTCAAGCATCGCCCGGAGATTGGTCCGCCAATGGGGCGCGCGACCCAGCACCGGCCAGGTCTCGGAGAGGTCGAGCACACTGAAAGCCGGACGGCGCGCTTCGGTCGGATAGTCGGCGGTCATGATCGGGTCGATTGGTATCTTCTTCCCCAGCAGGCCGATCTCATGCGCGATCTCCTGAATCGCCACGGCGAAATCGAACCAGCTCGCGACGCCGGAATCGCTCCAGTGAAGGATCTTGCCCTGGATGCCGCACTCGACCACGCGCCAGATCATGCCGGCCAACCCGAAGGCCCAAGTGGGCGCGCCGATCTGATCGGTGACAACCGACAGCTTTTCCCGGTTCGTCATCAGGTTCAACATGGTTTTGACGAAATTGGTGCCGTAGAGCGAATAGACCCACGATGTCCGGACAATCACGGCCTCCGGATAGGCGCGACGCAGAGCCTGTTCGCCGCGCAGTTTGGTCATGCCATAGGCATTGATCGGCGCGGGCGTTTCGGTCACGCGGTGGAACGCCGAGGCCTGCCCGCTGAAAATATAGTCCGTCGAGATATGAACCATCCGGGCGCCGACTTCCGCTGCACATTCGCCCACGATCCGCGCGCCGTCGCAATTGATCTTGAGCGCGGTCTCGGTCTCCCGCTCCGCCGCATCAACGGCGGTATAGGCCGCCGCGTTGATGATGACGTCCGGTTTTTGATCGGTAATGAGCTCCCGCACGCCGCCGCCGTCGGCGATATTGAGATTGCTCCGATCGGGCGCCAGCACCTCCGCGCCCGCCGGCACCGAGCGCCGCAGCTCGCGCGCGACCTGGCCGGCTCCACCCGTAATCAGAACCTTCACGGAAAAACCTCGGCGGCACTGAAAGGCGAACCCTGCCGGTCCTTGCCGGAGACGATCGGCTTGAGTCCATTGTCGAGCGGCCACGCGATGCCAAGATCGGGATCGTTCCAAATGATCGCCCGCTCGCCGTCCGGTGAATAGTAATCGGTGCAGGCATAGAGCACGTCGGCGCTATCCGAAAGAGTCAGGAAACCGTGGGCAAAGCCTTTCGGTATCCACAGCATGGCGCTGTTCCGGTCCGAGAGTTCGCGTCCGACCCATCGCCCATACGTGTCGGAATTACGGCGGACATCGACGGCCACGTCGAAAATCGCGCCGTTGATCACGGAGACGAGTTTTCCCTGGGGCTGACGGATTTGATAATGCAGACCGCGCAACACACCCCGGCTCGACCGGCTGTGATTGACCTGTATGAGAGGCGCGTCGATCCCCATCTCGCCCAAACGCTCTGCACGCCACATTTCCAGAAAAAATCCGCGATCGTCGCCGAAAACTCGCGGCTCGATGTGTTTGACGTCGGGGATCTCGGTCGTCTCGATCTTCACGGCATCGCGCCCTGTTCGATGACCTTGAGAAGGTACTGGCCATAGGAGCTGTTTTTCATGGAATCCGCGATGCGGCGCATCTGTTCGCGATCGATCAGGCCGCGAGCATAAACGATTTCCTCGGGGCAGCAGATTTTGAGTCCCTGGCGTTCCTCGATGATCCGCACGAACTCGCTCGCGTTCGACAGGGTCGCGTGCGTCCCGGTATCGAGCCAGGCGACGCCACGTCCCATGCGCTCCAGATGAAGATCGCCCTGCTCGAGATAAGCGCGATTCACATCCGTGATCTCAAGCTCGCCACGCGCCGACGGCATCAGGTTGCGTGCGATGTCCACGACCTTCTCGTCATAAAAATACAGCCCGGTCACCGCGTAATTGGACTTCGGCGCCTTCGGTTTCTCCTCGATCGCGATCGGCTTGCCGGCGGCGTCCATGGCGACGACGCCATAGCGTTCCGGATCGTTGACGAAATAGCCGAAAACCGTTGCGCCCGCGGAACGCGACATGGCGGATTCCAGAAGCTCCGACAGGCCGTGGCCATAGAAAATATTGTCGCCCAGCACGAGGCAGACCGGCCCGCCATCGATGAAGTCCGCACCGATCACGAGGGATTGGGCAATGCCTTTCGGCTCCGCCTGCACTTCATAGGAAATGCGGATGCCCCATTGGGACCCGTCACCGAGTAGGCGGCGGAAGCTCTCCTGATCGGTCGGCGTGGTGATGACGAGAATATCGTAGATCCCCGCGAGCAGGAGCGTGCTGAGCGGGTAGTAGATCATCGGCTTGTCGTAAACCGGCATGAGCTGCTTGCTCACGGGGATCGTCAGCGGATGGAGACGCGTACCGGTGCCACCCGCCAGGATTATGCCTTTTCGGAGCGAACTCACAGCCTGGCCTTTACAGAAGATGGAAGATCAATTCGATACCGCCGCCGGAAGGGTAAAGTCGACGGCATTGGGAATCCATAACTTTATCCCACTAAACAACAATTAAGGCACTCGGTTCCGTCGTCCCGCGGACTCGCCGCTCATTATCCGGTCAAAATGTCGCGCGCGGCCATGCCCTTGTTTCGAAATGGAACTTTTTCAGCATAACGGGTGTTCGTTGATGGCTGGGTCGAACTCAGCCCGGACGTCGTCAGCTTGCGCTGTCAATCGGCCGTATTCCGGCATTCCGAAACTCGGTGCAGAGCGTGCTTTCAAAAGGATTTGCTTTCCTCGCGACGCTGTCGGTCCTGCTTCTGACCATCTCTTCCGGTCAGGCGCAGAATGCGGCGGCGGATCCGCTGTTCGACAAGGTTTCGGCGCTCGCCGCCAAAGCCGCCTCGAAACCGTATGTTGCGAACAAGAATCGTGTTTCGAGCGCTCTGGCGAACATCACCTATGATGACTATCGCAAGATCCGCTTCAAGCCGGAGCGCGCTCTCTGGCGCGGACAGTCTCTCTTCGAGGTCGAGTTCTTTCATCCTGGCTTTCTGTACCGGGACTACGTGACGATTCACGTGGTCGACAACAAGGGCGAGCACATCGTGCCGTTCGACCCCACGATGTTCAGCTATGACGGCAAAGCCGTGAAGAAGGCGCCGTCCAAGGACATCGGCTTCGCCGGATTCCGGATTCACTATCCGCTGCATACGCCGGAATACAAAGACGAGCTGATGGTCTTTCTGGGCGCGTCCTATTTCCGCGTTTTGGGGCGAACGCAGGTGTTCGGCATGTCCGGACGCGGCCTCGCGATCGACACGGCCGAACCGACCGGAGAGGAGTTTCCCGAATTTCGCCAGTTCTGGCTCGTGAAACCCGCACCGCAAGCGACGTCGATGACCGTCTACGCATTGCTCGACAGCCCGTCGGTCGCCGGCGCGTACCGCTTCGACATTCATCCCGGCAACGACACGATCGTCGACGTCAAGACGACGCTCTACACACGGGTCGGCGGCAAGAAACTCGGTATCGCCCCGCTGACCAGCATGTTCATGTTCGGCGAGAATCGATCTCGCTTTTTCGACGACTATCGCCCGGAAGTTCATGACTCCGATGGCCTGCTGGTTCATACGGGCGCAGATGAATGGATCTGGCGGCCGCTGATCAATCCGACCCAACTTAGCGTATCGAGTCTTCTGGACGACAATCCGAAGGGTTTCGGATTGATGCAGCGGGATCGGGACTTCGAACATTATCTGGACCCCGAAGCGAAGTTCCAGCTTCGGCCAAGTCTTTGGATCAAGCCACTCGGCAAGGGCTGGGGCAAGGGCCAGGTCCAGCTCGTCGAAATTCCTTCCGACGAAGAGGTCAACGACAATATCGTCGCCTACTGGGTCCCCGGCACACCCGAAAAGGCGAACCAGAAGCTGAGTTTCAAATACGCGATCTACGCCACTGATGACGGCGTGCGTCAAACGCAGTTTGGACATGTGCTTCGCACACGGACCGGATGGGGCGCCGTTCCCGGATCCAAGCACAAGCCGCCCAAGACCGTCCGACGTTTCATCGTCGATTTCTCTGGTGGCGGCCTTGATTCCCTGCCGGCCGAACAACCGGTGAAAGCAAACCTGACGACCGCCAATGGCAAGATCTCCGACATGACCGTCGACAAGCTGGGCACAACCGGCGAATGGCGCGTGGCTTTCCTGCTGACGCCCGATGGCGACAAACCATCGGACATGCGCCTCTATCTGACACTTAGGGACGAACGCCTGACCGAAACCTGGAATTACGTCTGGTCATCCGATGAACTTAAGTGACGCTCCAAGACTCAGCTCTTCAAACAGACCGGCCAATGGTTGCGACGCGGCGACGCCCGATCTTTTTGGAGCACGCAACGTCCGGCCCCGCCGTCTCATCTTTTTCGCCTGCGTCCTCCTGACAATTGCCTGGGGCATCGGCACGATGTTCACCATTCTGTCGGCCAACGGCACCACCGTCATGGAAGGCCTCATCCTCGTTCTTTTTTCGCTCACTTTCGCGTGGATCGCCGTCTCGTTCTGGACGGGCGTCGCAGGGTTCATCGTCAAGCTTTTCCGGCGGGACCCGACGACACTGCGCCCCCGGGAGGAGATCAACGCCGAGGAGTTGGACACGGAACTCGTGACGCGCACGGCCGTGGTCATGCCGATCTACAATGAGGATCCGGACCGGGTCTTCGCCGGACTGGAAGCGACATACCGCTCCCTCGCCGACACGGGCGAGGCCCGTCACTTCGACATTTATATTCTCAGCGACACGCGAGACCCGGCTATCGCCGAGAACGAAGAGGCCGGCTGGGCGGCGCTTTGCCACCGGCTCGACGCCAATGGGCGCATATTTTATCGCCGGCGGCCGGACAATACCGGACGCAAGGCCGGGAATATTGCGGACTTTTGCCGAAAATGGGGGCGCCGTTATGAGGGTATGATCGTTCTCGATGCGGATAGTGTAGTGGCCGGCAAGACGCTCGTCGCACTGGCGCGTGCACTACAGGCGACTCCCCAGGCCGGGATCATCCAGACGGTTCCTCTTCCGGCGCGCCAGACCACCCTGTTCGGCCGGTTCGTCCAATTTGCGGCCCGGCTCTACAGTCCGATGCTGGCGAGCGGACTGGCCTTCTGGCAACTCGGCGAAGCCAATTACTGGGGCCACAACGCGATCATTCGCGTCTCGGCCTTTACGCAACACTGCGGGCTGCCGGTGCTGCCTGGAGCCCCCCCGCTCGGCGGTGAAATCCTGAGCCACGATTTTGTCGAGGCGGCGCTTCTTCGCCGCGGACGATGGAAGGTCTTTCTGCTACCCGAGATCGAGGGAAGTTATGAGGAAGTCCCCAACAATATTCTAGACTTCGCAAAGCGCGACCGGCGATGGGCGCAGGGGAATATCCAGCACCTGAAACTTCTCACGCTTAAAGACCTTCATCCTCTGAGCCGCTTGCATTTCAGTCTCGGCGCTTTGGCTTATGGCTCGTCCCTGATCTGGCTATTGCTGCTGGTGCTCAGCACGTTCGACGCGCTTGAACGCGCCATACAGCCGACGGACTTCTTCGGGCTGGGTCCGCAACTATTCCCCGACTGGACGATTGTGGACGAGAAGCAGATCCTGTCGCTGATCGCCGTGACGACGGCTATGCTGTTGCTGCCGAAAATACTCGGCGTGATCGCGCTGCGGCTCGACAGGCGTCTCTGGAATCTGTTCGGCGGCTTTCGCGTTGTTGTCAGCGCCGTGATCGAAATTATCTTCTCCATCATCCTCGCTCCCCTGATGATGACGCTTCACGCCTATTTCGTGACCTCGATTCTGGCCGGCCGTAATGTCAGTTGGGACCCGCAGAACCGGGGAGCCGACGGCCTGACATTCGCCAGCAGTGTCCGGGCACTCTGGGTTCCGACGGTGCTCGGTATCGTCTGGGGTTCGGTTACCTATGCCTTGTCACCGTTCTTCTTCTGGTG
Organism: uncultured Alphaproteobacteria bacterium; assembly: GCA_963821875.1. Lineage (GTDB taxonomy): Bacteria > Pseudomonadota > Alphaproteobacteria > CAVTAV01 > CAVTAV01 > CAVTAV01. The sequence continues at coordinate 1,198,640 of CAWGFE010000002.1, read as the reverse complement.
GCTAAGCCCGGTCATATTCGGACTCGTCGTGGCGATCCCGTTATGTGCGTGGTCCAGTCGTCGTGAGGCCGGGCGGTGTTTGCGGCGGCTGGGCCTGCTGCTGACACCGGAAGAAAATGCGCCGCCGACCGAACTCCGTCTTGTCTCCGAGGCGTTGCTTCGAAATGCCAAAGAAGGACAGAAGGGGCGGCCGATTTATCTCCCGATGCGGTTTCCGCTCGTAGTCCCGCGCGACATGGACCCGCAACCGCTTCATCGATGGTCGCCATTCGCCAACAGGAAGCGCGCCCGGTATCAACCGTCCTATCGGCGATAGATTGCCGCTTCGGCCGCATCCGACCGACGTCCGGCGGGTTATATCCAGCCGCCCCAGCGCCCGGCAAAGAAACCAACGGCAAGGCCAATAAGCCCGCAGACGACATGACTGAGAACCCGCCTCACGCCGCGCTCGCGCAGAGCCGAGGCGGGCAGCTTCCCGTCCGCCACTTTCGCTCGCCGAAGGACATCCAGCAACGCATCGGGGACCGGCTCGTGCAACGTGTCGGCGCCGATCGACCGCAACAGTTCATTCTGCCGGCGAAAGCGAGCCGCCTTGTCGGCGAGTTCGCGATCATCGGCTAAGACTTCGGCGACCTGCCGGCGGCGATCCTCGCTCAAGTCGCCATCGACATACGCGCACAATTCCTCATCACTAACGAGCCGGGAGAGCCCCATGTTGACCTCGATTGACCTTTGAGCCGCTCATCACTGTAAGGATAACGTATTAACGACGCTTTCGACGCGCCCTCTTGCGGCTTGGCGACAAACGAAGGCGAAGATAAAGGACGGGTCCGGGCGACGCCATGCGTCAAATCAAGGCGGAACACCGCACTTATCCACAGATAGGAGAGCGCCTTTCACCGATAAAACGCTGAAATTAAGGTTAATAAATATAGTTAACAAAATGCCGATTTTGATTTATAATTCTTTTTGAGAAGTCCGGATTCCGCCATATTTTTCCGGCCAACATTTTCGAAAACAAAAGAAAACTTCGCCGGTGGCGAGTGAATGCCGTTATTTTATGCCCTTTTCCGGCAAATTGACCGCATTGCCTCGCGCACGACTTCTTGAACCACAACTTGTATTCCAGTATTTATAGTTAATCACAAAATATAGTAAAATTCGCTGCGGTTGAGATGGTGAAAACGAGAATCGCGGTTTCATTTGGGGAGCGAAAGCGAGTTAACCATGAAACGCTGGTACGGCTTCATCGTGGTCCTGTGCTCGTTGACTTTTTTCGCCACCAGCGCCGAGAGCGCGGTGATCGGCGGCCCGTTTTCAGACGTCTCCCCTATTCACATCGTTCATTGGACCGACCATTCGGAGTGGCGCCTCAAACACTGGAACGACGATCATGATGGCGACAAGTCGTGGGACCATGAGTTGCGCCATCTGTCTCAGCGCACCCGAACATCGTCGGTGTCCTGGACCCTGGCTTTTCATAGCTCGTCCTACCACCCCAGCCGGAAAGACGGAGACGATCCATGTCCGCCGGATGTCGGCGAGGCGCCCATTCCGTCTGCCGCGCTTCTCTTCGGATCGGGTCTTGCTTTCGCCATCGGGTTGGGCCGGCGAAAGACCGGGCACAAGGAGACGTGAATGGAAGACAGACTTAACGCGACGGCAACACTTTACATGGTTAACAGAGGCATCTTCTGCCGGCCGATAACGGCATAAGACTTGCCAGTACAGGGAGATCGAAAAATGAGACGACTTATAACGGCATTCGGCATCGCGATCGCGATGCTATGGACGGCAAACGCGGCTAGCGCCGCTATTCTTTCACCAATAACGCTGGACGCCGGAGGTACGTTAAGCGGATCGGGTGGCAACAATTTTGTTGCTGGCGGAACATTTTCGGATACCGCCAACCTATATCTCCTGGGCGCCCCGAACTTCTCGATTGACATTACGGCGTCAAGTTCCGTGAACGGCAAATCGGGCATTCCTGACTTGTTGGTGAGGTTATATGATCCTTTATCTAGCCTCATTGCCTCAGGAACGGCCTCATCGGCCGGCAATGTGTATTTCTCTATCATTAGCAACGCCATCGGCTCTTTCACCGGGCCGTCGCCGGCTACGCCATATCAGATTGTGCTCAGCGGAACGAACGGCGACGAAGGCGGCAGCTATCAGTTCAGTGTGGCGGCGTCGGTCGTACCGATCCCGGGCGCGGCCCTACTCTTCGGTTCAGGCTTGGCGGCTCTTGGTTTTGCCGGGCGCTTCAACCGTCGCAAGGTCAAAGCGGAAGACGAAGTGGCCGCTTGACCTTGAGCTCGAAGCACCTTTAGAGCCAGTCCAAGCTGCGGGTATTGGCGCTGAAGCGCTGACCCACCGCCAGCGCGGAATATCAGGCTGCCAATCTTTACCGATTGGCAGCCTGTTTCATGTTAGGTACGGCCCAAAGAGCAACGGCCCTCGAACGGGATATATCGCCGAGCAGACGCGTTAACCATGCTATCGAACTGAACTGTTGGTTGCGGCTGCCAACTCCTGTAACGTGTCTGCGAAGCGGGGGTATTTTCGAATACGAAACCGGGACAGCCGCGTCTTGGAAACGGCTGGAAACTCAAGTCATGAACGCTTCACGCTTTTTACCCGTCATAGCTGCTCTTGTCTGTTTGGCGACGGCGTCAGGAATACCGAAGGCTGGCGCCGCGGAGAGCGGAGCGGCCTCGACCTGCACCGCTAAGAACGCTGCCTTGCAGAGCGAGGTGAACAAGCACGGCTACAGGATCCAACCCGGGGACAGTCTGGAGATCTATGTCCGCCAGGACCAAAGTCTTCAGCGGGACGTCCTGGTATTACCGGACGGCACGATATCTCTTCCTTTGCTCGGAATCGTGCCCGTTTTCGACAAGACCGTGCAGGATGTCGAAGTCTCCATCTGCCAAAATCTTCAGAAGCGGAACCTTATCGAGGATCCCAACGTTACCGTCTCCGTTCAAAAGCTAGGATCGAATCTGTTCTATGTCATCGGCAAGGTCGGCCACCCGGGACAATTCGAACTTATCCATAATGTGGACGTTATCAAGGCGCTCGCCATGGCTGGCGGCCTGGCGACATTCGCCAAAGGAGGGGAGATCAGGATCTTGCGGCGAACTGCGGATGGCACCAAAGAGTTCAAATTCGACTACGGCAAATTCATGGATGGGCATGATCCAAACGCCAACATCATGTTGCAGCCCGGCGACACGATTATCGTTCCATGATCATGCTCATGACGCGGAACTCGAAGAAGAATTTCACGGCGAGGCTTCTAGCGGCTTGCGGATGCCTGGCCATCGCCGGAATGAGCCTCGGCCTCACGCCCGACAGGGCGATGGCGACCGACTGGACTGTGAAGGGCAACTTAACGAGCAGCGTCGAATATGACGACAACATTTATCTGAGCAACACGAACAAGACCTCGGGCACGCGCTACTCGACCAGTCCAAAAGTCACGCTTTCGGGTGAAAACGAGCGGAACAAATTTTCTCTGACCGGGAATGGCCGGATCGAGCGCTTCAGTGGCGCAGCGAACCGGGATATCAACGAGTATGGCGTTTCGCTCAACGAAAACTATGCCGCATCGGAACGCCTAACGCTCGGCGCCAATGCGTCTGTTCAGCGGCAATCCCTGCTGCGCGCCGAACTGCAGGACACCGGAATCATCTCTCTGCGCGGCCATGTCAGAAACATCAGCGGCGGCGCCAATATCGGTTACAAACTGAGCCGCACCGACCAGATCAGCCTGTCGGGCAGCTATAGCAACAGGCATTACACCAGCGCAACCCTCGTCGATTATTCGGAGTATCACACGAGCGCAGCCTGGCAAAAACAACTGAGCGAACGGGTCAGTCTTACGACCACCGTGTCCGGCGGCATCGAAAAACCCAGCGGCCAGATCCAGCCAACCTCCAAATACGGCGAAGGCACTATCGGTGTGGGCTATGCCTTTTCCGACATCACCAGCGTTAACGTGTTCGGCGGCGCCAACTATATCCACCAGTCGGGACCGGCCGGCGGAACGGTCGGCTTTTCGGCCGGCGCAAATGCCAATCTGCAATATGAATTCACCACCCTGTCCGCATCCGTCTCGCGGAGCGTCAGCCCCAGCGGCATTGGCCAACTGGTCCGCAGTACGACGGCGTCCGTCAATTTCAGCCGGCAGCTGAGCCAGCATTTCTATTTCGATGCCAGCGCGGATGTTCGTTTCAGCAAGTCGCAAACGAACATATTTTTCGCCCTTGATCGCAAGTATTATGATGGTAACGCGTCGATCCGGTGGGAATTCGCACGTCACTTCGGGCTTTCGGCGTATTACGGGTATTCCCGGCAACAAATTATCGGGAATTCCGCCTGGGCGAATGACAACCGGTTTGGCCTGAGGCTGGTCATGGATACGGAACCGCGCAAATAGGACCTGCTCGCCATGCAGATGGAGACGGATTTCGAACAGGAAGAAGCGCCTCTTTCCTATTATTGGGAAGTTGCGAAGCGCCGTTTTCCGCTCATGGTTATCGTGGCCTTCCTGATCTTCGCGGCCGCAACGGTAGTCGCCATTGCCCTGCCGCCGATGTACGAGTCCTCGGCGACCATTCTCATTGAATCACAGCAGATTCCCTCCGACCTCGTGAAATCCACCGTCACCGGCTATGCCGATGAGCGGATCGAAGTGCTGCGCCAGCAAGTCATGACCCGGGACAATCTGCTGAATATCATCAACAAATATGGGCTTTTCAAAGGTGGGGGAAACAACGAGTTGCCAACCGATATGGTCGATACGCTGCGCAAACGCGTTACCGTTCAGACGGTGGACAGCACCGTACCCGGTCGGCGCGGACGGAATAATCAGGGCGCGATCGCCTTTTCCATCAGCTACGAGGATCCTAACCCGGCCACGGCGCAGAAGGTGGCTCAGGAACTGGTCAATCTGTTCCTGAACAAGAACATCACGACCCGGACACAGCGCGCCGAAGATACCACGATCTTCCTGAGCGACCAGGCCAAGGATTTCGACCGTCAGGTAACGGCGACCGAGAAGAAGATCGCGGCCTATAAGGCGCAATACAAGGACAGCTTGCCCGAAAACCTGTCTCTGAATCGATCGAGCCTGGAACAGGCCCAGAAAGACCTGGACAATACAGTGCGGACCGAGCGCTCGCTGGAACAGCAAAACACATATCTCCGGCTTGGAAGCCGGGCTCTCGGCTCTGCCGGCGACAAAAGCGGCGATACATCGGATTTGGCGAGTCTCAAGGCCAAACTTTCCAGTCTGCTCGGTGTTTATGGTCCGGCGCATCCGGATGTAATCGCCTTGAAAAAGCGGATCGCGGCCATCGAAGCGGCTCAGAGCAAAAATACCACCAGTGCGGTTCAAGACGCCGAATCCACCAAGGACGATATCAAGGCTCTCGCCAATAGCGGCGATCCTCAATCCATTCAGTTGGCCGCTCAACTTGCGTCGAATGAGGCGACGCTCGAGGACTTACGCAATACGGAAAAGCAGCTTCGCGCGAAGATAACCAACTTGCACCACGACATCGATCAAACGCCCCAGGTCGAACAAGGGCTGCTGCAGATGCAGCGCGACTATCAGAACGCACTGTCGAAATATCGCGAAATCAAGTCCAAGGAGCTGGAGGCCCAGGTCTCCCAAAACCTGGAAGAAGAGCAGAAGGCAGAGCGTTTCACCATGCTGGAGCGCCCGTTGGTCCCGGATCGCCCGACCAAGCCCAATCGGGTCAAGATCATCCTGTTGGGCTTCGCACTTTCGCTTGTCGGCGGCGCCGGCACCGGCGTCTTCGCCGAATCGATAGATTCGAACATCCGTGGCCGGCGAACATTGGAACGATTGGTGGGCGAGCCCCTGCTTGGAACGGTACCGCTCCTTTGGACCGATGAGGAGACGGCGCATCGGCGAAAGCGAACGCGAAAAATCATTATCGCCATGCTCGCAGCAATTGTATTAGCTGTCTTGACGATTCACTTTTTCGTTATGCCGCTCGATGTAGTCTGGTCGAAACTCGTTACGCGATTTGGCGGCTAAGAATGGCGTTCTCAGCAGAAGGATCCCCTATGGGAGCACCGAAAGACCTCATCCGGAAGGCCCTGGACCGCGCGAATGGGTCGGCCGGGCTAAGGCCGGCGCGACCGATCCGGCCCGTACCTCGCCGCCAGCGGCAGACGACAGCCGAGCGGGGCCGCACCCAATACGAATATGTCACGACCCGAACGATCGAACCTGACGAAGAACGCCTCCGGGAGAACCGGATTGTCGCGCCCTTTCGCACGGATGTCCGGTCGGTCGCCTTCCAGGTTCTGCGAGCCCAGATCCTGAAAAGGCTGCGGGCCAATAACTGGCGGTCGGTGGCCATCACCTCCACCAAGTCCGGCGAAGGCAAATCGGTCGTCTCGGCAAATCTCGCTATCAGCATGTCGATGGAGTTCAATCAGACGGTTCTCTTGGTCGATGCCGATCTGCGCCGGCCGACGATCAACGAATTGTTGGGGATCGAGGCGACCCATGGCCTTGCGGACTATCTTGAGGACAAGGTTGCCCTTCAGGACATTCTCGTTAATCCAGGCATGGAGCGATTGGTGGTCCTGCCGAGCGCCGGAAGCTACCCCAATGCCTCCGAGTTACTCTCCGGACCGCGAATGGCGCGGCTCGCCGAGGAACTTCAAGCCCGCTATTCCGACCGCGTCATTATTTACGACCTGCCGCCGCTGCTTGTGGGAGACGATGCGATGGTCTGCCTGCCTTATGCCGACAGCGTCGTTCTGGTCGTGGCCGATGGGGAGTCCAGCAAGGATGAGATCCTTCAGTCGCAATATCTTCTCCGGGACCACAACATTCTTGGGATGGTATTGAACAAGAGTACGGATTCTCCGCCGAAATACGGGTATTATCCCTGAGTTCCGCCGCAGAGGCCCAAGAATTATGTATGAAGCTCACTTCGGAATGCTCGAACGTCCGTTCTCTCTGAGACCGGACCCGAATTTCTTTTATGTGAGCAAATCGCATCGGTCGGCGCTGACCGCGATTGAATACGGGATTACGACGGACGCGCAGATCGCGGTGCTTGCCGGCGACATCGGCTGCGGCAAAACGACGGTCCTGCGCTACATGATCAGCCAGCTGCCGCCGGATATCCGCGCCGTGCTCATCGCCCATACGCCTCAAACCTTTGGCGAACTCTTGAGCTGGATCGCCTCCGATCTCGGTATCGCCTTCGAGGGACGAGACGGCGTGGCGGTCTTCCAGGACATCGTGAAGGTTCTTGCCAAAGGACACGCCGCGGGACGACGCACGATCCTCATTATCGATGAAGCTCAATCCCTGAGTTTTCGGGCGCTCGAGGGCGTGAGGATGCTCTCTAACGTCAATCTGGAGCAACATCCCGCCCTTCAGTTGGTGCTGGTGGGACAACCGGATCTTTTGGAGAAACTCCGCGCGCCCAATCTCGTCCAGTTGGCGCAGCGCGTCTCGATCGACTGTTTTCTCGGGCCGCTCAATCGCGACGAAACGCGCGACTATATCTGGCACCGTTTGCGCACCGTCGGCGCGAGCGAAGAGATTTTCGACGCCGAATCCTGCGACATCGTGCATGCCCATAGTCGCGGCATTCCCCGACTGGTCAACACGCTGTGCGACCTGTCGCTGGTCTACGCCTTTGCCGAACAGCGCCCGACCGTCACCCCGGACATCGTTTGGGCCGTGGTGCGGGACAGGCAGGCGGTCGGCGTCATTCCGATTTCGGATCGGAATACGGCGGAAAGCCGTCTCAGAAGCGCGACGTAGCACGATTTTTACTTTCAGGCGTTTAGATCGGCTGCCGGGCGCGTGAATGCGGGCGGAAATCGGGAACGGCGGTACGCCGCCGGCGAGCCCCGATCGCGGGCGGAGCATAGCGAGAGAGTAGAGTTATGGCGATCAACGACGCCAAACATTCACGGGTAGGATCGGCGGCGGAGTTTCCAGCCGGATGGCTGATGCTGGGCATCGTCGCGCTGGCCGCCCTCGGGCTGCTGGGGATCGTTTTCGACGGCGGCATCGTGAACCTGATCCATCGCTGGAGCTCGGAGGAGCAATACCAGCACGGTTTTCTCATCCCGCTCGTCAGCGCCTATTTGCTGTGGCAGCGTCGCGATGCGATCGCTCATGCCGGCGTTGCTCCCTCATGGCTCGGCTGGCTGCTCGTTCTGGCGGCCATGTTGTGCGCCATTCTGGGTGAGCTGAGCGCCCTGTTTCTGCTGGTGCAGGTGCCGATCGTCCTCGCCCTGTGGGGATTGATCCTCGCGGCCGGCGGCAAGCAGATGCTGAAGGCTACCTTCATCCCGATCCTGATCCTCGCGCTGGCGATCCCTCTGCCCTATTTCCTGGACGCCATTCTCACCTGGCGGCTGCAGATCGTCTCGTCCAAGCTCGGCGTGTGGTTTATCCGCCTGGTGGATATTCCGGTCTATCTCGAAGGCAATGTGATCGATCTCGGCGTTTACAAGCTTCAGGTCGCCGAGGCCTGCAGCGGATTGCGATATCTGTTCCCGCTGCTGAGCCTTTCCTTCATCGTCGCCTATATGTTCAGGGCCCCGATCTGGCAGCGCGCCATCGTCTTCCTGTCCGCCATTCCGATCACCATCTTTATGAACAGCTTCCGGATCGGAGTCGCCGGCGTTCTGGTCAATCATTACGGTGTGGAGGCGGCCGAGGGTTTTATCCACGCCTTCGAAGGCTGGATCATCTTCATGGCCTGCACCGCGATCCTGTTGGGCGAGGTCTGGCTGCTCAATCGTTTTACGCGCTCGGCCCATGGCTGGAGCGGACTTTCGGGCGACATCTCGTCCGGCAATGCCGACAAACCGATCGCCAGCCCCAACAAGTTGATCTCCACGCCTCTGATCGCCTCACTGGCGACGATCGCGGTCACGGCGGTGATCGTTCTTTATCTGCCGCACCGGCCCGAAATCATCCCGAAACATCCACCGCTCGCCTCTTTCCCTCAGCAGATGAACGGCTGGCATGCGCGCTTCGATCCCGTGGACGCCGGCACGAAAAGCGCTCTTAAAGCCGACGATACCCTGCTCGCCGATTTCACGAAAAGCGGCACGCTGCCGGTAAATCTGTTCATCGCCTATTACGGTTCCCAGCGGACCGGCGCGTCGCCTCATTCGCCGCGCGTCTGCATTCCCGGCGGCGGCTGGGAAATTACCGATCTCCATCAGACGACGGTCCCCGTCGACGGACGCAAGATGCCGGTAATCAGCGCCGTGATCGAACGCCAGGGCGTGCGCCAGCTCGTCTTCTACTGGTATCTCGAGCGCGGACAGCCGATGGCGGACGAATTCTACAAGAAGTGGCATCTGCTGGTGGATTCGATCGTCAAGAACCGGTCGGACGGCGCGCTGGTGCGGCTCGTCACCCCCATTCCGGAGGGTGAAACCGACGCCGCCGCCAGACAACGCCTGCTGACCTTCATGGCCCCCCTGAATATCCAGTTGGCGAGGTTTATTCCGAAATGAGTGCCGTTGAAAACATCCGGAAGTCCGAGATCGAAACCACGACGATCCCGTGCCGCTGGGACGGCGACAGTTTTCTCATCGACGGGCCGCTCTCCCGTGAGCAAGGGGCTGCGCTGGCCACGCAATATCAGAACAACAGGCCGTTCCCTCACATCGCGATCGACGATTTCATGGACCCGGGCGTACTCGACCGGATTCTGGCGGAATTCGACGCGCAGCGTGTTCATGCATCGCAGACATTCAGCCGCGACCAGGAACGTTTCAAAACGCAGATTTCCCCGGTCGAGAGCAAAAGCCCGTTTGTGAGGAATTTCTTCTCCGAGCTGAACAGCGCCAATTTCCTCGGTTTTCTTGAAGAGATGACGGGAATCAAGGGGCTGTTGCCGGACCCGTATTTCGTCGGTGGCGGCTTTCATGAGACCAAACGCGGCGGCAAGCTGGACGTCCATGCCGACTTCAACATTCATGCCCCCCTGAAGCTCGAGCGCCGGCTGAACCTGCTGATCTATCTCAACAAGGACTGGGACCCGAGCTATGGCGGCAATCTCGAACTGTGGGATCCGTCGATGAAAACGCGGGAGGTGACGGTATCGCCGGTGTTTAACCGCGCGGTGGTCTTCAGCACCAACAAGGACAGCATGCACGGCCATCCGGACCCGCTGACCTGCCCGGAAGACCGCTCCCGCCAGTCGGTCGCCCTTTACTACTATACGAGCCCCGAGGAAGGCGTGGCGTCCCTCGCCCAGCGAAGCACCGTCTTCCGCGCCCGTCCGGGAACGGCCGACAAAACCGACTGGACCGTCCGCCGCCACCACGTCCTGTCGGATTGGCTCCCGCCCGCGATCTACCGGCTCTGGCTGAGGGCGGAACGCAAACTGAAAAGACGATGAGCCCGGCGCCTAAATGAAGATCGCTTATTTCGCGCCGTCCTGGCCCCAAAGCGACCGCCCAAATGGTATCGTCTCCTATCTCACCGTATTGACCGAGGCGGTCAGGGCGCTCGGGCACGAAGTCTTTATCGTCACGCCGACGCTGGCGACATCGATCGATGATTCGCATGTGATCAAGCTGGACGCGCCGCCCCCCAGCCTTTTTCAGCAGATCTCGAACCCCTTGCTCAAACGACTGGACCCGTCCTACGCCTTTTACCTCCGTAGTTCAGAGACGATCGCGACGACCTTCCGAAATCTGGTAAGACGTGAAGGCATCGACATCATCGAAATGGAGGAAATCCTTCGGCTGGAGCCACAAGGTCGCCCAATATGTTGATGCTCCGGTGGTCGTAAGACTGCATGGCCCTCTTTTTTTGACGGGTAAATTCGACGCGAAACCGCAATCCGCCAGAATAAGAAGAGAGGGCGCCGGCATACGGTCGGCGGCAGCGCTGTCAGCGCCGGCCCGCTGCGTTCTCGATGAGGTTCGACGCAAATACGACGCCGCGCAGTTGAAAGCGGAAGTTCTGCCGGGTCCTGCTCATGTCATAGCGGAAAGCGACCGTTGGTCTCCGGACCGCTGCGACCCCAATGTAATTTTATTTGTCGGTCGATTTGACAGGCTCAAAGGGGCAGATCTGGTTCTGGATGCGTTCACCCGACTGCACGCCGAAAACCCCGCGCTCAAATTATGGTTTGTCGGTCCCGACACCGGCATGGAGGTATCGGCTGAGAGGCGGCAGCATTGGACAGAATACGTGAATGAGGCCGTCCCGGAGCAAACCCGGGAGAGAATCCGGTATTTCGGCGCGTTGCCGCCGGATGAGGTCGCGGCGCTCCGGGCGCGAAGCTACGTGACCGTCGTAGCATCACGTTTTGAGACCTTCTCGGTTACATGCATCGAGGCGCTGTCATATGGCTGCCCGCTTGTCGCGACGGATGTTGGAGGCATAGGCGAAATCGTCCGCCAGAACGAAACAGGCCTGCTCGCGAAGCCGGATGACGCCGGGGATCTGGCGGCGAAAATATCCGACTTGCTCGATGACCGGGACAAGGCCGCGGCCCTTGGCACGGCGGGCCGGGACCTTTGCCGCACCGCCTATAATCCGGATAACGTCGCCCGCAGAACCATAGACTTTTATCGTTCAATCGTGAACTGAGGGATCGCCACCCCAGCCATGTCATCAGCCCTCGTCGCAACAGCGCTCGCCCTGTTCAGCATCGGCTGCGCCTTCGTGGTCTGCCAGTTCATGCTGTTTCGACGCGGTATCACGGGCTACTTCGTTCTTTGGGCGCTACTGGCCCCTTGCGCGTTTCTGATAAACAATGCCGCCGTCTTCTTCGTCGTCACGGCGGCAATCCTGGCCGGAGCAACATTCGCTCACCGGCGCAATCGGATCGAACTTTTCACAGGAATTTTCCCGGCCTTGCCCAGCGGTTTGGGATTCGTCGTCCCCTTTCCGGGCATCAACTATCTGATGACGATGACGTATGACCGATTGGCGACCCTCATTGTTCTGACGCCGACGCTCCTGGCACCCGGACGGGGCCGCCAAAGCCAAAAGGCTGGCTCGTCCGTGACGCGGCTCGTGTTCCTGTTCTTTACGCTCGTCGCAATTTTGGACTTCCGAGGCTTGCCGGTGACCAGCGGTTTCCGGCATGCCTTTTACTCGTTCCTGCTTATCGCCCTTCCTTATCTCGCCTTCAGCAGAACCGCCGTAACGCGGCAGGCAATCCTCGACATTCTGAAGATCTTCGTCCTGGCCGCCGTCATCCTGTGCTTCATTGGTCTCGTCAGTGAAGCCAAGCGCTGGAACTTCTATGGCTTCAACCCGGCGGCTCTGAGAACGGGCTCAGGCCTCGGAGGCTTCGCCGGATACCGCGGCGGATTCTTGCGTGTTGGAGCGACGCTTCCCCCAGCCTTCCTGGCATACATTCTGGCGACCGCAATCGTGATTCTCGAATATATCCGGGTACCGTTTCAAATCACCAACCGGAATGCGCGGCTCGTGCAGCTGTTGCTGCTGATGGGGGCGATTGTTTCGACAGGACGTGGCGGATGGCTCGGCGGGCTTGTCACCGGGCTGGCCTATGGCATTCTATCCACCAGAAACCGTGTATTGAGCGTTATCGCCTGGGCCGGTTTCCTGTTCGTCGCCGGCTTCGTGACTTTTGCGCTGGCCAACCACGGTAATCTCTATTTTCTCGATCCGTATGGAACGGTGAAATATCGCGTCGATCTGATCTTCAACTCATTCCATGCAATCGGTCGACATCCGCTCCTCGGCTCGACGACCTTCCTGAGCGATGAGGCTCTCCAGGCGAGCCGGCAAGGACAAGGTATCATCGACATCGTGAATACCTATCTGAGCGTGGCATTGAGTCATGGATTGATCGGCCTCGCGCTGTTTGTCGGCATCTTCGCCGTGGCTCTCCGACAACTCTTGCGCACGGGGAGAAAACTGAAGCGGCTGCGAAAACGCGACGAAGAGAATTTGTGTTTTCTCATGATCTCGATTCTGCTCGGCTATATGGCCTTTATAGCGACGATCAGCCCGGTTTCCCTGATCGAGAACTACGGCTTCATATTTCTTGGTCTGGCCGTCGGCATCGTTCGTTTCGCGCACGCTGAGATCAAAGAAGCGCGCCAGTCGACGATCACGACGGAGCGCCATAGACTTGCCGCGATGGCCTGAAGCACGACCCGCTTCGCTCCCGCGCGCATTAGCCAAACCGTCTTTTCCAACGGCGCCACGATTGTCGCCGTTACCTATTTCGTGCGCGCCGGGATTCGCTTCGCCAGCAACCTCATTCTGACGCGCCCGCTGTACCCTGAGGCCTTCGGGCCGATGATCGCGAGCTATGTCTGGTCGACCGCCGCCAACAATGCCTTTTCGAAGCGCGACGCCGCATCGTCCCATGTATAGCCCGTAGCTGTCTCATAGGCGGCTTGCGACATTGCATGCCAGCGATCAGCACTCATGCTCAAAACGTCAATGGTATGGGCCGTCAAAGTGTCGATATCGTGCACTTCGGCAAGAAATCCGTTTTTTCCGTGGTCGATGATGTCGGCCGGCCCACCCACTCTTGTGGAGACGACAGGACATCGGCACGCCATCGCTTCAAGAGGAGGAAGATGAAATCCTTCTGCAACACTGGCGCAAAGCCAGACGTCACACTGGCTATATATATCTTTTATACTGATGTTGTGGCGGATTGCATATGAAAATTCCGCATAGTCTGGAATCGACAATTCCTTAGACTTGGAGCTCACTGCGCACCAAACATGAGAACCCGAAGACTCGGGAATTGCTTGTCTAACCTTTTCGAGGATAACCGCGAGACCGTCGCTGAAACATTTAAAATACATCAGTCGAATATAAAACGCCGAGCGTCGGGACCTTCGTTCTTCTTGCGAGGTGGCGCAGAAAAATTGTTCTGTATCTACGCTGTTGTAAATGACGGCGAGCACTAGTGATCGCCATATACAATCACTCATCGTCTCTTTTAGCCAGTTTGAAATCGTGATTTTGCTTAAACGGCAAACTTATATGCTCTCTTGCAACGCGCGCTCTAATCTGCACTCGGAAAGGCCGGGTTCACTTCATGACCTTGAATGAAATATATCTTTGTTCCCTTCTGACGCACTCGAGGTCCCTTGCCCATTCCGCGGTTTCCCAACATGTCGCTATGACAATGTCCCCTTCGGGAACATCGTCATTCGTTACCGGACGATGTTTCTCAATTTGGATAACCTTAGCGGCAATATTGCGAAAATGCGTATCATCCTCTTAGACGATCGGCCATTTTTCGCCTTTGGCGAGCGATTTAACCTTCTGCCGTAAGCCAGGCTTTTGATGACGGCCGGCGATCACGGTCACGTCGTGCCCCATTCTCGCCAAGCGGTCGGCATAAATGGCAATGACCTTGTTGCCGCCCGAGAGATTATGATTGATCAACAGGAACGTAATCTTCATGGCTTTTCCGGTATTTATCTCCGGTGACTGGTCGATGAATTTCTAGATGAATTTCTAATCGTGCATTCCGCATATCTCTAGCGCCCAAGACACCCATTATGATGCTTCGACGGGCTTACTCAAATTTTTACAGCCGGCTGTTTTCCGACGGCGCCACGATCGTCGCCGTTACCTATTTCGTGCGAGCCGGGATTCGCTTCGCCAGCAACCTCATTCTGACGCGCTTGCTGTATCCCGAGGCCTTTGGACTGATGTCGATCATCGGTTCGGTCCTCATGTTTCTCACGATGTTATCCGACGTCGGATATCACGCCTTCTTCATTCGACATCGATCGCAGGACCCGAACGTCCTGGACACGGTCTGGTCGGTAAAGCTGATCCGATCCTTCATTCTTGCGGCGGTCATCGCCGCGGTCGCCTATCCGGTGTCGCTATTTTACGGGCACCCGGAACTCTTCGCACCGCTGCTCGTCATCGCCGTCAGCAGCATAATTGGCGGCTTCGACGCGCTCTCGATGATGGTCGCCCAGCGCAATCAGCGCTTTTTCAAATTCTCCATCATCGAAGTCGTCCTGCAGCTCAGCCAGACGATCGTGACGATCGTTCTGGCGGTTATCTTCAGAAGTTATTGGGCCCTGGTGTTCGGGAGCACAGTATCGACCATCCTCGGCATGATATTCAGCTATACGCTGTTCCCGAACTCTGCACGACGGTTCGCGATCGACAGAGATGTCCTTCGCGAACTCTGGGGTTTTTCCCGCGTCGTCCTCCCGTCAAGCGCCATAACCCTCATCCTTACCCAGTCGGACAAGCTGATCATCGCGAAGCTTTTCGATATCCGGCTGCTGGGCATATATGCGATCGCGACGACGCTGACGGCTTTCTTCAACAATTTCGCCAGCCGCATCACAAACACCGTTCTATTTGCGCGCTTCTCCGAAGCGAACCGGCAAGCCCCTCATACGCTTCGGGAGGTCTACTACCGCGAGCGGAGCAAGCTTCTGCCGAAATATCTGCTTCTCTGCGGCTTCATTGCGCCTCTCGGAACACTGATTTTCCAAATTCTGTATGACCCTCGATATCTGGCCGGAGGGCTCTATTTCTCAATTCTGATGGCCGCGCCCGTCTTGCGATCGATTTCAATGACATGCGAACAGGCTTTGATCGCCAAAGGCCAGATCCGGGCGGCGCTGGAAGGCAATATCGCCCGCCTCATCTGGTTTGTCGGCTTGATCGTCGTGCTCTTCCATTTCTTCGGATTTTTTGGAGTCCTGGCGGCGGTCGCCAGCATCGACCTCCCCCCTCTGATCGTCTTCTGGTGGCGCCTGCGCAAGGAAGGCCTTATGGACATCCGTCGCGAGATGTCCGTTTTTCTCTATCTTCTGGCTGGTTTGGCGCTCGGCATTATCGCCAGTTACGCGGGTTCGACCACTTTAAAGATGCTTAATATCTAGCCCCTAAATTCCGGAACTTTTCCCCCGTCAGGGTGTTTGTCCATGCGTAACGTGAGCAACCGAGGCCGAGCGGCATGAGCATCAAATTCCACGCTGCTTGGAATTACTTTCGCGTTCTCTCGAAGCTGCGGGAGTGCATCGCCTTGGAGAATGCTGCTGTGCGGCGCGAGGTGTTGTGTCCGGAAGAAGAGATAGAGGCCGAGCCGGCCATTTTTCTCGATGGGCAACTGGAGAAAGCCCTCGATGTCCCGATCTATACGACGATGGACTACGAACACTGGCGCGTAAAAGGCGGGCGGCGCGTTCTTGATCCGACGGTGGCATATGAAATCAGAAACGTCGCTCTCATGGACGGACTGTTTCGTCAAGGGTCACCACGCGAAATGTGATCGTGGCGCGGGACAATCTTACGGTGGAACAGCCGGATCCTATAGAGATGGAAGCGGCGGCTCTGGCCAATGTCTGGACGGGCGTACGGTTCTTCGGCCACTGGCTGCGCGAGAGCTGCTCGACCTATGTCATGGCGCGCGACTTCGCCGAGCCGCTTTGTATCAGAACGCCGACCTGGGCCGACAAAGTCGCAATACGCCGGCTATTTCGATCAGGATTGGACATCGACGGATCGCGCCTTTATCGAACGTCTATTTGTTTTCGATGATCTGTCCCAGAACAGTCTGAAACGGCGAGCATTACGAGGCTTTGCGCGCAGAAATCCGAGATCGCTTTCAAAGCACCCGGAAATCGGATGCGTCTCTACCTGAAGCGGGGACAAATCTGGCCGAGCCCCGCTTCGTCGAAAACGAACATGCACGTCGATTAATGTTCTTGGCGAGGCACGGCGTCGACGATCATGGAATCGGAAACCACGCCGCTCGAAAAATCGATCTCCGAGATGCTTGACGCCAGCATCTTGATCACGATCGAAGGCAGCCAGCAAGAACACGCGCTTTCTGTTGCTGAAGGACAAGGGCACCGTCATAACGCTGCAGCCGCCCTATCGCTTTAACAATTTTACCAAAGACTGGGCAGACTGCCTCGGCATGAATTATGGTTTCGTCGTTGGTGACCCTGCAGAAGACGGCTTCCGGATCGACGTGAACGACGTGTTGCGGACCATCGATCTGGCCGGCGCCCGCGAAAGCCCTCAGCCGACAAGGACGGTCTGATATGGCTCTTCTCCATAAATCGGAGACGCCGTTTTTTCTCCGGCCGAGACGCTTTGTCGAACGCAATGCGCGACGGCAACTGCGCGCCGTTCAAGGATCGTATTTGCGGAGCATGTTGCGTCCGCAGCGTCGCTTTCATGCTTTCTGCATCGGCGGACCGAAAACCGGCACACACTCCTTTGCGGATATGTTCAGACGACGATACCGAGCCGACCACGAACCGGATACAGGTGCGGTCGTCGATGCAATTTTGGCTCATTCCAGTGGCAATATGAGTGCCTCGCAATTTGCGAATTTCGCCGTCTCTTATGACCGCAGCGTTTGGCTGGAGATGAATTCAAGCCTGTTGAACGGCTTTCTGCTAGATCCGCTGGTCCAGCGCCTGCCCGACGCAAAGTTCATCCTGACCATCCGGGATTGTTATTCCTGGGCCAACTCATTTATGGATCAGAAGATCAACACGGTCCTCGCCCAGATGCATCCCTGGCGCCGGCTGTGGCGCACCGTTCTGCACCCGCCGGAATTCGAATTCTCCGACCAAGAGAGCCTGTTGCGAGATCGTGAGCTTTTTCCGCTGGACGGCTATTTTTCGTATTGGGCCCGGCACAACACTCATGTGCTGTCAACCGTACCGTCCGATCGACTGCTCGTCTTGCGCACGACGGAGATTTCGAATTCCCTAGAGAGGATCGCGGACTTCGTCGGTGTGCCGGTCAATAGCCTGAATTCGGAAAAAACCCATAGTTTCAAAGCGCCCAAACGGCATGGCACGCTAAAGCAACTCAATCCGGATTTCGTAAAAAAGACGGCTGAGCGTTATTGCGGCGAGCTGATGGATCGGTTTTTCCCGGGGATCAAAGGGCCGTGATCAGTGCAGAGCGGCTATAAGCCAACTACGCGCCTGGATCGCGCTTTGGCCGCTTTCCAAAGCACCCACACACAGTGGCGCATCATGTCCAAGGCCTCCGTCCCGGAATACGGATAGTAGCGCCGCTGCGACATCTCGTTCAGAAGGAACGGATCAACCCGGTTAAGGTCGTATGCCGCCTGCATTGGGGTCTGACCAGCCGGCACCTTTTCCGGCCGACAGTAGACGATAACGTTCTGCCGGTACCACCAGCAAACTCTTTCATCGCCGTAAATGGCAGGCCGGATGCAGTCTACCGCGACATAGCCATAGCTCGCGAATTTCTCGTGCCAGTAGGATTGCCATTGCTCGTTGATATGGCCTGTGCCGCCCTGTCTTGGAATTGCTGCGGAGAACAGAACGACCGGTGCGGCATTCACCAGCGCGGCAATAAAGAAATCAGCGCTTTCCTCCGGTAAATGCTCCGCGACCTCGAGCGTGCAGGCGACATCGAATTGCCCGATGTCCTTGAGATAGCTCAAGTCCTGGGCTCGAAATTTTTCTCTTGGGATCTTAAGCATGTCGCGAGGAACGTAATCGCCATCGATGCCGAGATAATCGTTAACTCCATGCTTTTCGAAAACCTTTAGCCACCCGCCAACTCCGCAGCCCACATCGACGATCGATTTGCACGGGAAAAGCGACAGAAAGAACGGAACAACCCTATCAGCCGAAGAATAGGATCCGGCCTGTTGGCCTTCGTAAAATTCAGCCGAGTAACGCTCTGCGTCGTCAGCCATTCGCTCGTCCTCTTTGAATATAAGGGCTGCCGGCCACTCGAATTATGACGGATCAGAGGCGCTGCCCAATATTGAGTTAGCTCGCGCCCATCCGGTTTTGCGCCACCCTACGGTGCATCTAGTATAACGAATGCCTACGATTTTATGTCCAATTATGTTGCGAAGAGATTGAACTTGGGGAACAGTTAAAGCCTCACCTCCGACGCAACGGATTGAGGCTGAATCCGTGTCTCCGCATTATATTCTGGCGCATGCGATCCTGCCGTTCAGCCGGCTGGAGTTTCCCGGCTGGGGATGGCTGGCGCGGCCGTTGGGCGTTTTTTCCGATGAGCGCTCGGCGAGGCGGCATTGGGGCGGACTTCCCGTCCGGATCGTCCGCGGCAAGCTTCACGGCTATCGCATGGCGCTCGATCTCGCCGACTGGTCTCAACGGCGCAGCTGGCTGCTCGGGCGGTATTACGAGCTCGACGTCCAGCGCCTGATGGCCGCCATTCTCAAGCCGGGCGACAGTTTCATCGATATCGGCGCGAATATCGGCATGATCACGCTGCTGGCGGCCCGGCTGGTCGGGCCCTCCGGACGCGTGTTGAGCGTCGAGCCGAATCCCGATCCTCGTGCGCTGCTTCGCCGGCATATAGAGATGAACGGTATCGAGAATGTCGAGATAGTCGATGTCGCGCTCTCCGATGCCGTCGAGGACAAAACGCTGAGCGTGGTCGGCGATCACGACGGCGTGGCGACACTGGCGGACATGGCCGGCGGGGCGGGTGTTACCCGGGCGCACAGGTTGCGGACCGTCGTCGGCGATGACGCGATCCCGGATGGTTTGCCGGGGTCTGTCCTTATCAAAATCGATGTCGAGGGCTACGAGACGAAAGTATTGCGGGGGCTCTCGCATATCCTGGAGAGATACCGGCCGATGGTCATAACGGAGTTCGAGCCCCGGCATCTGGTCCGGGCGGGGTCGTCGCCGGAGGAACTGATTTCCCTGATGACGGGCCGGGGGTACAAAGCCTTCGATATCTTCGTCAGGCGATCGCCGCTGCGATACAAGTTGTTCGTCGAGCCCATGAATGGAGCGCGGGCCCGCGGCGCCAATTTGCTATGGGCGCATGAGAGTATGGCCGACGGGCTGGAGCTTTCCGACCGTGGCTGAGGTCGTACAGGGCCTTTGGATCGGTTCCGGGCTGTCGCCGATGGAGGTTCTATGCATCCGGTCCTTCCAGCATCACGGCCATCCGTTTCATCTGTACAGCTATGGCCCGCTCGAAAATGTGCCGGATGGCGCGATCGTGAAGGACGCCAACGAGATTCTCACCGAGTCCGAGGTCTTCTGGAAGCGCGGCGGCGACATCACCGGCTTTTCCGACTTCTTTCGCTGGGAACTGCTGAAACGGCGCGGCGGCATCTGGGTGGATATGGACGCGATCTGCCTCAAGCCCCTGGAGTTCGACGACGAGGTCGTCATGGCGTGGGACGGCAGCGGATCCGTCGGCACCAGCGTCCTGAAATTTCCGGCCGGCCATCCTCTGGCTGGATCGGTTGCGGACGCCTGCCGGGACGTCAACGCCATTCAACCCTTCGACACGCCGAGAGCGATGGTGAAGAAACTGGCGCGCCGCATCGCGTTCGGCCGAGAAAAAAGTCGTATCTACACCCGTCATACAGAACCCGGCGGGCCGGGCTATGTCACCAAATTCGTCCACCAGCACCGACTGATCGGCGCAGTGAAACCCAGCGACTGGTTCTATCCAATCTTATGGGACGACTGGCACTCGGCATTTGAGATTAGCGCCAACAATCTTGAGACACTCACCGAGAACAGCTATGTCATCCACCTTTGGAACAACATGTTCCGTAACGATCCCGATATCGATAAGAACGACCTCCGTCTGAGCGGAACGCTTCTTGGATCATTGTGCCAGCGGTATCTTTAGCCGCCACGGCCAGAAAGACGCGACCGCGCTATACGGCCCGCTGGCTTAGGATCACCGGCGAGAATTTTCGCTAGCTTCCCGAACGCTCGCACTCTTTCTCATCGAGAACTCTGTCAAGCAAGCCCTGGAAACGTTTCGCCGCACTCGCCTCCGAGAACTCCCTTTCGGCCAATGCCCTGCCATTCCGGCCGAGTTGTTCACACTTTTCTCGATCCATCCACAGCGACTGAATGACGTCGGCGAGTTTCGCGGGGTCAAACGGCTCGACGGCGATACAATTCTCACCGTCCCGGGCATATTCGGCAACGCCACTCGAATTAGTCACCACAAAACCGCGCGCCAGATGCATGCAGGAAACCATCGTCACATGCCCGCAGGGAACTTCCGAACCGGCTAACGGTAAGACCATGAACCTGGAGAACTTGATGATATTCATGGCTTCGTCACGAGGTATTCGCGTTCGCACCTGGACGTTTGAAGGAACGGCTAGCCCTTCCAAGTTCTCCGGCCAGCAAACAAGCACGAGCCGCACATGAGGTAGCTTTTCCATCGCCTTAAACAGGGTCGCATAGTCACGCGCCTGGCTACCGACCGCACAGACATAGTCTCCCTCGATTAGAGGCAGCGCTGGCCTAAATTTCGGGGTATCTGTGGTCCAAGGACAACACTCTACACGGACGGAGTCCAAGGCGAAATATTCTCGATATATTTCTTGTTCAGCCTTTGAGGGCACGACAACGCAACTGAGCCGAGAAAAAACCTTTTTTCTCGCCCATAAACCGAGACCCTTGGGCAAGGAGGGAAAGTTGAAATAATACGCGATATGCTGGGCGCGAACGCCTAGCAACTGCGTAAACAGAACCATGAAAAAACTCACGTCTTCAAAATGCGAAATAATTACCGACGGCTTGATATGCCGACTCGATAGTGCTGCTAAAAGACAGGATCGGGGCAATGCAAGGTATTGAATACGCAGGCGGCGTTCGAGCCAATTAACTGGAAAAATATAGAAAAAACGCCACTTAATTGACCGCCCGCGAAAATATCGACTGAACCAACTTAACTCCGGTCCGTCCGCGCCGTTGGAGGGTCTACCCGGCATCACCGTCAGAATTGTAAGCGCGTCTTTCATTGATATGGCAATCAGCGGACTCGCAAATATTTAGTATGCCTCTGTCAATGCAGCGTATTCGGCAAGCCACGAAGCTTCGCAGGATGGTACAGTATCGCCATTCAATACAGCCGACAGAATAGCCTCAAGCTGAAGTGCCTCCCGCCGTTCTCCAAACCATTTCTCGGCATACTGACGGGCCTTCTGACCGTAAGAGGCGGCCTTCTCCGGATTTTCATGGATTATCTGGATCGCCGTGCGAACAGCGGATATGTCGCCGACCGGAACGCCGATGCCGTGCTGGCCGTCGATGAAGTAATCCTGCAAGGGGGCGACGTCGGACACGATCTGAGGTTTGCCGAGCAACATCGCCAGGACCGTCGTGATGTGGCCGGCTCCGCGGCCAGCGTCTTTCACGAGCACCACATTCGCAACTGCGTTGCGCAGACAATCCACGCAGTCGGCCATCGCCAAGTCTGTGTAAACGTGGATATTGTCGGGCCATGAGCTTTCGGCGGGCGGCTCGGTGTTCGCAATCACGACACCGTCAATGTCCAGACCGGACAGCGCGGCGACGAATGTTTCGACGTCGCGATTATTCCGGCCGATCAGACAGACATAGGGCCGCCCAAATCGCGAAAAAAGATTGCTCTTGCCTTTAGGCACGGAGATGGCGAAATGGGAAAACCTGAGCTTATCGAGAGGAATTTCGTGCAATCGGTGAAACTGATCTCGCTCATACCGCGAATGAACGACGAAAAGATCTGCCCGGCCAAATACCCTGTTTATGAGCCAGTCAAAAACAGCGATTCCCGACTGCAGGACCCGGCGGCTCTGGTTAAACGAATAGCAGATATGCTTCGTTCTGGCCCGACCAAGAAAAAGCCGGGCACATAGACCGAAAGACACGAAGTAGTCGAAACTGATCACGACATCGTAGCGCGACAGCCGAATGAGCAAACGGAATGCCCGAGTTATGCGCGCTAATGACGAGGCCGCATCAAGGAACCTGAACTGCCAATCGAACCTCTTGTCCCGCACATGACCCGTTATCCATCGCCACGACGACTTCGACGCGGGCGTCACTATCAATATCCTGATCGTCGACATCGCTCACCGTCATATCCGGGTCCAATCGGCGAATTGCGGTACAAGTACCGATCAGTGCTTCGTAAGACTGTTCAGTTGACGCAGAAGGCTGACGCCCGCCATCAAAACGGGCATTCGATCATACCACTCCGGACTGATGTCGGACCGTGACGAACGCTGAAATCCGAGCGCGGGAACCGCCGCGAGCGTTACGATATCCGGATTTTGCGCACGAAAAGTCGAATAGGCGCCATCGACATGCATCGGGCCGCCATCAGGATGCCCGGCAGGCCGCGAAAGAACCATTTCCAGAAAAGCGATCAGCTTCGCGGCGACATCTCCCCGTAGCCCAAGCATATGGGCCGTCACCACTGCCGCGGTTGCGGGCAGAGGCGCCAGCGGAATCCCGTCGAGATCGCGCAGGTAGAAGTCGGTTCGATAGCCGCCATAAAACATGTCCCAGTCGTCGCGCGTCCGCAGAGCCCGAACGATGTCGCCCACCCGACCATCGAAGTCTTTCACGAAGGAAAGATCGTCTTCGGCGACCAGAAAACGCTCGAAGCCGCGGCGACGAGCGTCTTTCAGAACGTCGAGATGACTCAGGAAGCAGCCTCGGGCACCAACGCTGGGAAATCCTGCCTCGTCGTCCGGCCGCACTCCCGGAAAGAACGTCACGCGTTCGTCTTCCGGCGCGATGCCGATCCGCGAGAGTTCACGCCCCATATCGCGCCGGCGATCCCGCCGGCCGGGAAGATTTATGACGTAAATATGCTGAAAGACGTCGAGCAGCGACGCCCTGGAGGGAAGTCGAGTCATGCCGGTCAATGCGTCTAGCCCCCGAGAACCGGAGGATTTGAAAGGATCAACGAACGAAAACGACAGGAAAAGTGTGCAGAACAGCACAGGATAGGAAAATAACCATACACATATTGCGGTTAGTTCCTCAAGCCTTTACCCGCCTAGATCGAATGTCTTTCCGAATTTGAAGGCTGACCGGCCTCCGGAAAGGCCATTTTAGAACGGCACTCAATCTATGACCAACGTCGGATGCGCAAATGTCGTTGAAGGCTGTTATAGTTAGACTATGAGCGTACGCCTTTATTCCGCGAAATATTATTACCAGTTCAGACGGCTTTTAGCCTCTTACCGTGATCTCGTCGAAACGGCGACGAAAACGGAAGTCCTGTGTCCAGAAGAAAGGACCAGCGCCGAACCCGCGATCTATCTGAATGGATCACTGGACAAAGTAACCGGTGTTCAAGAAGAGACGACCTTGGATATAGAGATGGCGCGAATTAAAGGCGGAACACGCGTCCATAAGCCAACGATTGCCTGGCAAATCGACAATGTGAAAGTGCTGGATGGCTCTTTGTTCAAAGGTCGCTACAAAAAGACGATCTATACAGCGCGTGGATCTCACGACAAGACTGTGAAGCATCTTCCATCGGCCGCTCTGACATCATCTCAACTTGGCGTGAAATACTTTGGCCACTGGCTGAGAGACGACTGTTCGACCTACCTGCTGGCAAACGATATCGGAACGCCATTGGCCACGCGTACTCCGAACTGGCCCGACAAAGATGTCTATGCCCGATACTTCGGTCAGGATTGGACCCCGACGGATCGCGCGTTTATTGAGAACCTAACGATATTTCAGGATTATTCGCAAAATAGTCTGCAACGAAGGCGATATGAGACACTTCGAGGCATGGTACGTCAGCATGTTCGCCCTTGTCAGCCGGGCCAGATTGTTTATTTGCGACGCGGTGGAAGCGGCGCAAAAAGGACGCTCGAAAATGAAAACGAACTCATCGAAGCCCTTGAGAAAAGAGGCGTTGCCATTCTGACCGCCGAAGGAGGCCGGTTGGACGATATGATAGCCAACCTTCTTGATGCCATGATCGTCATTTCAACGGAAGGAAGTCAGTTCAATCACGCCCTTGCCACGATGTCCAATCAAGGCGCTCTCGTAGTGTTGCAGCCTCCCTATAGGTTTAACAACGTTCACATGGACTGGGCCGAATGCCTCGGCATAAAATATGGTTTCGTCGTTGGCAATAGATCAAAAAATGGATTTACCATCGATGAAAAGGAGCTATTGCACACGATCGATCTAGCTTTGGCGCAGACCTCACAGGGACAATAGTGGCCGATACGGCGAAAGTTTTTTTTGACAGCGGTCCAGGCGATGTCGTCCGGAGTCTGGAATATTGGTCAAAGGGGGAAGAATATCCCGACGAAATGTGCGTGACATATTCCGGTCTCTTTTTTGACGCGTGCAACGCCCGTCATCTCAAGGCCTATGTGATCTCATCCAATCCCCGGCAAGCAGACTTTGTGGCCGGCAAAATAACTGCGAGAAATATACCGGCGCTTCAAAATTCAAGGCACGGCGCTTTGTTTCATGTTACCGGCGTTTTAAATAATTTCCGTCGAGTTATATTAGCTCTCAGAAGCGATGCCAAAACTATCGTCATCGGGCCAGCAACACACTACTTCGTGTTCTCTCTCGTCCGGCTCGCCGGCCGGCAACTGATTTTCTCTCTTCACAACACGATCACCATCCCCAGCGACGCACCGAGCGCACACGCTCGACTGCTCGCACAATTCGATGCTTTGTGCTTCCGCCACGTTGCGTCTGGCTTCGTTTGCGCCTCAAAGAAGATAGAAGACCAACTGCAGCACTTATGTGGCGGCAAGGCGCTAACAAAAGTGTTTCTCCCTCTCTATCGGGAGCAAAGGTTCGCTCAAATCGTCCCCGCAGAACCTTTGAAAGATGGTCCATTCAGGCTTCTCTATATTGGGCGAATTGAGCACGATAAAGGAGTGTTCGATCTTCTGGATCTGTGCCAAAGGCTTTTGGCAAACGGGGTCGGCGTCACCATTGACGTCTGCGGCAAAGGCTCCGCTCAAGACGATTTTTCCGATAGCATAAAGTCGCAAAATCTTGATGCGACGATCCGTTTTCACGGCTTCTGCTCACACTCGGAAATTCTATCTCGGCTCAACGAGGCAGACGCCGTCATAGTACCGACAAGGGCCGAATTTGCCGAAGGCTTCAATATGGTTGTCGTCGAGGGAATTCTTGCGGGACGTCCAGTCATCGCTACAAACGTTTGCCCTGCGAACGACTATGTCGCGGATGGCATCATCGAGGTCCAACCGGGGGCCATCGATGAATTTGTAGTTGCAACTATCAAGCTCGCTCGCGATAGAAAACTCTACGCGCTCAAGGAAAGTAATGCTCGACGATTACGTTCTCAGTTCTTTAATGAAATGAACAGCTGGAAAACGGCTTTCACGACGCTGATCGACGAGATTGAACGGTTGAGACTGATTAAATGAGGAAACGACGGGTCTTCTTCTATTTAGCCCGTCCATACATCCGTTACGAGTTGCCTGGCTGGGGCAAGTTACTGCGCTTGTCAAAACATATCGGTTGGCAGGACGACGCGTTGTGGCGTGGCTCGCCAAATAAAATTATCAGGGGGAAGATGCATGGATATCTGATGTCCCTGGATTTGACCAACTGGTCTCAGCGACTGACTTGGCTGTTGGGCCGATTCTATGAATTTGATACCCAACGGATAATTCAGCAACTCCTTAAGCCCGGCGATACCTTCGTCGATGTCGGCGCCAACATTGGCATGATTACATTGCTTGCTTCTCAACTCGTTGGCACATCGGGACGGGTACTTGCATTTGAACCAAACCCGAAGCCCCGCCAACAACTCCGCGAGATGCTTGAACTGAATAATATAGAAAACGTGACCGTATACGAGGTCGCTCTATCTAATATGGCGGCAGAGGCAACCCTGTCGTTCACGAATTCTCATGATGGTGCGGGTACATTAGCAAATTTCGCGGTAGCCTCTGCAGGCATGGAAGTAAAACAACAAGTCGTAAAAGTGGAAACTGGGGATAAACTTATCCCGCCGGACCTGGGCGGGAAAATGTTCATCAAAATCGACGTTGAAGGATACGAAACATTCGCTCTCCAAGGACTGAAAGAGACGCTCAAACACTATCGCCCGATCATACTGACGGAGTTGGAACCGGACCACTTGACACGCGCAGGGAGCAGCGTCGAAGAACTCATCAGATGTATGTTAGAACAAGACTATCAACCGTTTGACCTTCTTCTGAAAAAACAGCATCTGCGTTATGAGTGCTTCGTCAGCGAGGCGGATAACGCAAATGTTCAAGGACCAAATATTATTTGGATCCCGGCAGAATATAAAGAAACCCCAGCTATAGAGGGTTTGAAAGTCCATTGAACTATGGCTCCCGCGATCTGTTAATAGTAATCGTCAGCTATAACACAGCCGACATGACGGCGGATTGTTTGAGCCGCGTGATCGCGTCAAGTGATACGCTCGATAAGGAAATCGTCGTTGTCGACAATGCTTCGGCTGACGGCACCGCCGAAAAGATCGCGCGGGAATTTCCGAATGTCCGACTGATCGCCAACACCGAGAATGTGGGTTTCGGGCGCGCAAATAATCAGGCGATCGAGAAGGGCATGGGCCGTTACGTACTGCTTCTCAATAGTGACGCCTTTGTTCCGCCCGACGCCCTTCAAAAGACGATTGCCTTCATGGACGCGCATCCGGAATGCGGCATCTCCGGCGCGCGAATTGTCGACGAGGAGGGACGCCTTCAGCCGTCCGCGCGATACCGCCCGACGCCTTTCAACAGCTTTCTGCAACGAACGGGATTCCGGTCGATCTTTCCGTAGGATCCAGGCGATCGACGATATGGGCTGGGACCATCGCAGCGTTCGCGAATGCGACTGGGTTCCCGGGTGCTACTTCGTCATCCGCCGCGACGTGATCGAACAGGTCGGCCTGTTCGACCCGCGCTATTTTCTCTATTACGAAGAAGTCGATCTTTGCATGGCGGCGCAACGCAAGGGATGGCAAGTTCTGTTCGATCCCGGCGTCGAGATCATGCATATCGGCGGAGCCAGCGCGAAGAACCTTGGCGAGATCAATGCCGCCGGACGCCAGGTCGAGAATTTGAGAATCGAGAGCGAGTTCCTGTTCTATCGGAAAAATTATGGTTTGCTCAGCACGCTCGCCGGCCTTGCCCTCTCGACCCTCGCCGACCTCGTGCGCATCATCAAGAATGCCTTGAAATTAAAGAAAAATTTCCCCTTTCGAGCCTATTTTCGGCATATCTGTCAGGTTTGGCGTATCTTCATGGCGACGCGAGCGGGAAACCACCCGACGCGGTGAGGCGGCATTATGCTCGAGAATATCCGTGCGGACTATCGGACTCACGACCGCAAGCTCTCCGAGCAGGGCTTCTGGGTCATGGTGGTCTATCGTTTCGGGCGATGGCGCTACGGCATCAAGCCTCGCGTCCTGCGGATGCCGTTCTCGTTTTTCTACAAGATCCTGTACAAAATGGTGCAGATCCTTACGGGCATCGAACTGCCCTGCGAAGTAGCGATCGGGCGCAATTTCCGGATCGATCATTTCGGCGGAATCATCGTCAGCGGTTACGCCGAATTCGGAGATGATTGCCGCATCAGGCCGGGCGTCGTGATCGGCCTCAAGACCGTCGACCGGCCTACCGCGCCGAAGATCGGCGATAACGTCGACATCGGCGCCGGCGCCAAACTTCTCGGCGACATAACGATTGGGAACAACGTGAAGATCGGCGCGAACGCCGTGGTCCTGCGGGACGTTCCCTCCAATAGCATCGCAGTCGGCAATCCAGCCGTCGTCAAACCCTTGCGCCAACGGGAGCCATGACCTTATCGCCAAATACAGCGATCCGTACCGGCCTCGTGGCGATCGGCCGGAATGAAGGGGAGCGGTTGCGGCGTTGCCTGATCTCGGCCCAAGGCGTCTATGACCACGTCGTCTATGTGGACTCCGGATCCTCCGACGACAGCGTCGCGTTGGCGGAAAGCTTCGGCGCGGTCGTCGTAGTGCTGGATACGGCGCGTCCCTTCACCGCCGCGCGCGCCCGCAATGCCGGCTTCGCGCGGCTTCGCGAAATCGAGCCCGATCTCGATTGCGTCCAGTTCGTGGATGGCGATTGCGAGATCGTGCGCGACTGGCCCAGGACGGCGCTGGAAGCGCTTGACGCCCGCGATGACGTCGCCGTCGTCTGCGGGCGGCGGCGCGAGCGTGCGCCGGACCAGTCGGCTTACAACCTTCTCTGCGACATGGAATGGGACACGCCTGCGGGCGAGGCTGCGGCCTGCGGCGGGAACTCCTTGATGAGGGCCCGCGCCTTCGCGGAAACCGGCGGCTTTCGCGACGATCTTATCGCCGGAGAAGAGCCGGAGCTTTGTTTCCGTCTGCGGGAAAAGGGCTGGAAGATCCTTCGCATCGATGCCGACATGACGCTGCACGATGCCGCGATGACCCGCTTTTCCCAGTGGTGGCGGCGCGCCATGCGAAGTGGGCACGCCTATGCGGAAGGATATGCCCTACACGGCCAATCGCCCGAGCGCTTTAATGCGCGGCATGTCCGCTCGATCCTGTTCTGGGGCGCCGGATTGCCGGCCGTTACGCTGCTCGTCGCCCTGATACTGACGCCGTGGGGTCTGCTCCTCCTGCTCGGATATCCGGTGCTGTTCTGGCGCATCTGGCGACATCGCCGATCGAGAGGCGATGCCGGCAAGGAAGCGCGCAGCTCTATGCCGCTTATTGCGTCCTTGGAAAGTTCGCCGAATTCACCGGCGTGTGGCGCTACTGGACCGGACGTTTACGCAATCGCAAGCCGGAACTAATTGAATACAAGGGACGTTTCTCAGATCAATCATAGCGATAGAGGCACCATTGACCCTCACACGCCTTGCAGCATCCACTGTTGTGGCCGCTCTTCTCGGCACGCTTGCGGCATCGCCTGCACAGGCGATCGAGATCGATCTGCAGTCTCATCGCTCGTATGACATTGCGGCGCACGTCAATAAAAACGCCACACTCGGCATCAGCGTTGATCACGCGCCGCTCATCAAGACCCACTATCCCTTCTGGGCCGAAAAGTGGCATTGGGTCAACTCGCGGATAGCGCTGACCCCCGAAGGCGGCAAACGCTCGCGCATCACGGGCAAGATCGCGAAGCTGGACGTGGATTTCACCGGAGAGACGTCAGCCGAGGGAAACAACAAGCTTGTCTATCGCTGGACGCTGAACGCGGGTTCGTCCTTCACTAATATCACCGGCGGCGGCATGGAATTCGACGTCGATGGCGCCGTTGCCCAGGCTCTCGGTCTCACCACGAAACCCGAACTCCTGCAGAACAATCGAGGCTGGGAATGGCAACTCGGGAATGGTCAGGCGATCCGCGTGGCCTTCGATCCGCCGTTGCCCGACGATTTATATGGAGCGGGGCAACCCCTATATCATTCGCGCCATGCTGATCGGCGGCACGCTGACACCCGGCCAGACAGACCTACACGATGACCGTCACCGTTCCGGCCAATGGCTCGGTTCAAGCCGTCAGTGGCCAGACGACGTCCGACGAGTCAGGCTGGTACAAGAACGCGCTCGATCCGGATGGAAGCCCCATCGATCTCTCGTTCCTCAACGATGCGCCTGCCGGTAAGCATGGCTTCGCTCACGCCGATGGACGCACCATCCGCTTTGCCGACGGAACGCCGGCACGTTTCTGGGGGGCCACCGTGGCCGCCGGCGCGATCTACCAGCCGAAAGACGTCATCAAGAAACAATGCCAGCGAATTGCGGCGCTGGGCTTCAACCTGATCCGCATTCATCACCAGGACAGCATGGGATGGGTCCGCCATACGGTGATCGACAAGACCCGGAACGATTCCCAGCATCTCGATGACGATACGATGGATCGTCTCGACTATTGGATCAGTTGCCTTAAAGAGCACGGCGTTTATGTCTGGCTCGACCTGCATGTCGGCCGGCTGCTGAAACCCGGCGACGATGTCCCCGGCTTCGCCGAAATCGCGGCCCACTCACGAAACAACCCGAAAGGCGCCTCGTTCAAGGGATATAACTACTTCAACCCTCGCATCGAAGAGCTGATGCAGGAGATGAACGCCAAATATCTCGGCCACGTAAACAAATATACCGGCCTCGCCTACAAGAACGATCCGGCGATACTGGCGGTGCTCCTCACCAATGAGGACGACCTTCCGGTCCATGGCGGCAATCTGATGCTGCCGAACAAAAAGAACCCGTATCACCACGCAATTTTCGATAAAGCCGTTCGGGCTTACGCCGACAAATATGATCTGCCGTATAACCGGACATGGCGGACATGGGTGCCGGGGCCGAGCAAGCTGTTCCTGAACGACCGCGAGGCGCAATGGGACATGCGCATGATCGCACAACTCAGGTCCATCAATCTCAAGCCGATGGTCGCCACGACGCAGCTTTTCGGCAAAACGGCGCTCTTTGCCCTGCCGGCGCCGACAACCGGCGATCTCGTCACCGTAAACAGCTACGGCAAGGCCGGTTTTCTGACGAAGAATCCGCGATATGTCGATAATTTCCTGGATCAGATCGGCATGGCCCAGCTGGCGGACAAGCCGATGGCATCCACCGAGTGGAACGTCCCCTATCCGGCGCCGGACCGGTTCCTGGCGCCACTCTATACCGCCAGTATCGCCGCGTTTCAGGGATGGGACGCGCTGATGCTCTATAACTATTCGCAGGGCGGCTTCAATCCGCGTGGCCGCCTCGACACCTGGTCGACCTATTCCGATCTCGCATACGCGGGCATGATGCCGGCCGCCGCGCTGCTCTATCGGAGAGGAGACGTCGCCGAGGGCCGGAAGCAGTATGTATTCAGGCTTGATGAAAAACAGATCTACGACGAGAGCAGAAATCCGTCGAACATGAAAAGCCTGCGCACGCTTCTGGAGCGGAACCGCGTCTCTCTGGCTCTTCCGGCGGTGAAAGAGAATCCGTGGCTCAAACCGACCGGGATTCCATCGGACGCGACGGCGGTAACGGATCTCGATCACGATTTCATCGAACCCGGCAAAAACAGCGTCACATCGGATACGGGCGAGTTGAAGCGGGATTGGGCGAAGGGCCTTCAGACCATCGACACGAAACGCAGCCAGGCGATCGACGGCGATGGCTGCGGCGGCCCGGTCAACCTGAGCAACGCAACGTTTGATCTCAAGACCTGTAAAGCCGCCGTCGACATCACCAGTCTCGACGACACGGCCATCCGAACGTCAAAGCGGATCCTGATCACCGCGATCGCCCATGTCGCGCAGGGTCCCAAGGGCACCATACTGTCCGAACCCGTCAAAGGAACGATCACATTTCATGCGCCGGCAGGCGGCACTTTCTACGCCCTCGATGGAAACGGCGGCCGCAAAAAACTGAGCGGCATTTCCTTCAAGGATGGCGCCTATCACGTCAAACTGCCGGTCAAGGGCGGGACCCATTGGTTCCTCCTGGAAGCCAACAGCCGGTGACCTCTCTTCTGCTGCCGCCTCATGACGAGACGTGATAGGATCCGCCGATGAAGGTCGGCTATTTCACAAACCAATATCCCAAAGTCAGCCACAGCTTCATTCGGCGGGAAATTCAGGCTCATGAAGCGGCGGGGCTGCCAATCGCCCGGTATGCCCTGCGCACCGATCCGGCGGAACTGGCCGACGAGGCGGACCGGAGTGAAGTTGCGCGCTGCCGATATGTCTTGCATCAGCGGCGGCTGCATATCGCGACGACCGTTCTTGCTGAGATCATCGCCGCACCGGCCGCCGCGCTGCGCGCCGTTCGGCTGGCCGTGAAGATCGGCTGGCGGTCCGACAGGGGGGTACTGCGGCATGTTGCCTATTGGGCCGAGGCCTGTGTGCTCGCGCGATGGGCCCGCGACGACAATATCGATCACCTCCACGCTCATTTCGGCACCAACTCCGCGGCCGTCGCCATGCTGGCCGGTGAGATGACGGGTGTCCCGTATAGTTTCACGGTCCATGGCCCCGAGGAGTTCGACAAACCGGAATTTCTCGGCCTGCCGGAAAAA
The DNA here is from genome assembly GCA_963821875.1 of uncultured Alphaproteobacteria bacterium. Classification (GTDB taxonomy): domain Bacteria; phylum Pseudomonadota; class Alphaproteobacteria; order CAVTAV01; family CAVTAV01; genus CAVTAV01. The sequence continues at coordinate 1,165,806 of CAWGFE010000002.1, read as the reverse complement.
ATTCACCGCGCCGCCTTTGTCGTCGCGGTGAGTTCTTTCGGGCGAAGCCAGCTCTACCGGTGGGCTGCGCTCAAGGATTGGGACAAAATCCGCGTTGTTCACTGCGGCATCGAGCCGGATTTCTATGCCGGCGAGACGCCACCTCCGCCGCCGTCCCCTCGACTCGTTTGCATCGCGCGCCTGTCGGAACAGAAAGGTCTTGGCCTGCTCATCCACGCCGCCCGCCGGCTTTCCCTGGCGGACGTTGCGTTCGAGATAACGATCGTCGGCGACGGGCCGATGCGCCCCGAACTGGAATCGATGATTCGTCACTATCAGCTGGGCGATCAAATCTCGATTCTAGGGTGGCAGGATGCCGCCCGCGTGCGAGAGGAGATTCTGGCGGCCAGAGCGCTTGTCCTTCCCAGTTTCGCCGAGGGCCTGCCGGTCGTTATCATGGAAGCGATGGCTTTGAATCGCCCCGTTATCTCGACCTATATCGCCGGCATACCGGAACTCGTGAAAAATGAAAGCACGGGCTGGCTGATACCGGCAGGCGACGTAACCGCCCTTGCCCGCGCAATGCGGGATGCTCTCGGAACGCCCGTCGAGGATCTGGCCGATATGGGGAACCGCGCGCGCGACGCCGTCATCAAGCAACATGACATCTCGACGGAAGCGGCGAAGCTCCGGGATGCTTTCCTGGCGGCATCCCGGTCGCCGGCATAGACGACGATGCTCTTTCTCCTGAACAGCCTGTTCGTAATCGCCGGCGGCGTGATCTTGCTGATGACGGCAATGCTGTCGATCGAGATGGCGCTCGCGAAAAAGGCGCATGGCCACGCAGAACCGGCCGAAACAGGACAACACCCTGCGACCGTGGTCTTGATTCCGGCGCATAACGAAGAAGGACAGATCGGCGCCACCCTAGACCATCTGAAAGCGCGGCTCGGTTCGGCCGACCGCATCCTGGTGGTCGCCGACAACTGCAGCGATAAAACCGCGATTGCCGCCCGGGCCGGCGGGACAACGGTCATAGAACGTCACGATCTTGAAAAACGCGGCAAAGGCTATGCGCTGCAATATGGCCTGGACTATCTGGCCGAGGACCCGCCGGACGTCGTGTTCGTTCTGGACGCCGATTGCCTCGTCGGCCCCAACACGATTCGGACGCTCGCCGACAAAGCGGCGGCGCGGAATTTGCCCGTTCAGGCCTTGAATCTGATGGAAGCCAGGTCTGGCGCAGGAATCGGCGAGAAGCTTTCCGCTTTTGCATTCGCCGTCAAGAACTGGGCTCGTCCGAAAGGACTCGGCCGGATGGGATTGCCGTGCCCTCTCACCGGGACTGGCATGGCGTTTCCCTATGCGATGATCCGGAACGCCGGCATCGGAACGGGACATATCGTTGAAGACATGAAACTCGGGATAGATCTTGCTCTCGCAGGCTATCCGGCCCGCCTGGAAGACAGCGTAAAAATCACGAGCAGCTTTCCGACAAATTCTGAAGGACGCGCCAGCCAGCGCCGCCGTTGGGAGCACGGGCACCTCTCGATGATCATGGGTTCCGTCCCTCGTCTGATCGGGGAAAGCATCCGGCTTGGCCGCCCGTCTCTTTTCGCCGTGGCTCTCGACCTCATGATCCCGCCCCTGTCGCTTCTGGTCATCCTTCTCGTAACGGCGTTGGTGGCGGCGGGTGCTCTGGCCGTGTTTGGCGGTTCGCCGCTGCCTTTGGGCATCGTGGTGGCGGCCTGCCTGCTCGCCGCCTTCAGCCTGACCAGAGGCTGGTTGCTTTTCGGACGGGACATCATAACGGCCCGCGAACTGCTCTCGATCCCGGCCTATGTGGCGGGAAAGCTGCCGCTCTATTTCGACTTCATTCGTCGACGCGAACGGCAATGGGTGCGAACCGCCAGGGATGACGAAAATGGCGAGCGCTGAACGCGGCGGCCTGGCTGACAAACCCGTCGAAGAATTTTCGCCAGGCCGTGCAGAATTTCTCGGCGTCACCTTCGACACCCTGACGCTGGAAGACTTGATGAAGCGTATTAAGGGTCGCAGGGCCGACGCGCCGTTCGCCTATGTCATCACGCCGAACACCGATCACGTCGTCCGGTTCAACCGGGCGCCCGAGGCAGTCGAGGCCATCTACCGCGACGCGGCCTTCACCGTGTGCGACAGCCGTATTCTGGCCGCCCTCGCGAAATTTTCCGGAATCGTGTTGACCACCGTTCCAGGCAGCGATTTCACGGCCCGGTTTATTGGGGAAGCGATCGATACGGATGACAGCGTTCTTGTCGTCGGCGGCGACGCCGAGCAGATCGAACGCCTGAAGGCGATCTACGGTTTGCGGAATGTCGAGCACTTCAACGCGCCGATGAACCTCGCGCAGGATCCTGTCGCGCGCCGTGAGACAGCTCAATTCGTCCTATCTCATCCAGCGCGATATATCTTTTTCGCGCTCGGATCACCCCAGCAGGAGCTTGTGGCGCACGAAGTCTGGCGGAGCGGACAAGCCATCGGCACCGGGCTGTGCATCGGGGCGTCGATCGACTTCCTCACCGGCAAGGCCAAACGGGCCCCGCGCGTCATGCAAAGCCTGAAACTCGAATGGCTGTACCGTCTGATAAGGGAACCCGGCCGGTTATGGCGGCGCTATCTCGTCGAAGACGTTCAGGTCTTTGCGATATATCGCCGCTGGCAGCGTCATCGCTCAAAGCAAGCTCAGGGCTCAAAGTGACTTCAAGGTTTCCTTCGCGGCCTTCATATCCGTGAAGGACTTGTCCCCGGAGTTCACGACCTGCTCAAGATTCTTCTTGGCGGCCTCTTTATCCCCGCTTTTGAGCTGCACCAGCGCCAGATGGTAGCGGAGAATGGCGGCGTTGGGAGCGCCTTTGACCGCTTTTTTTAGCAGGGGCAGAGCGTCGCTCGGCTGATCGAGCTTGTAATAGACCCAGCCAAGCGTATCGAGGAAATACGGAATATTTGAATCCTTGAAGCGCCGCGCGAGGTTGAGCGCCCGCTGATAGCTGGCTTTGTCCTTATGGTAATCGGTCAGGAGGCTGGCCAGATTGTTTGCGGCGACATCGACGCCCGGCTGACGCTTCAGCAGTTCCTCATATTCCGCGATCGCCTTATCGTAATTCCCGGCATATTGCTGAACCATCGCGACGCCGAGCATAAGCACCACGTCGTTCGAGTTCAGGTCCAATCCATCGTGGAGAACCTTCAAGGCCTGATCGCGATTGCCGCGAAGAACAAGAGCCTGGGCATAGCGAAGCCGCACCTGGGCGGATTCCGGTGCGGACGCGATCGCGGCCTTGAAGGCATCATCGGCCTTGGCCGTATCACCGTCGGTCTCGTAAACCGAGCCGAGCAACGTCTGTGCGGTGGTGTTCTTCGGATTGGTTTTCAGCACCTCCTGAAGGAAACTCACCGCCTGATCCTTCTTGCCCGATCTCATATAGTTCTGGACCAGCGCGGCGATCGGCTGCTGCAGATCGGGATTTTGCGAATACAGCTGGCGGAACACGGCGTTGCTGGCGCCGAATTTCTGTTGTGCCTGCAGCACGCTTCCTTCGATCTGCTGAGAAACCGTCTCTCCCCCCTTAAGGTTGCGCAGCTTTTCGGCCACCTGCTGGGCGCCCAGCCAATCCTGAAGATGCATCTTCACACTGGCCATTTCCTTGAGCGCCGGCACGTTGGTTGGCTGGCGCGACAGAAACCGCTCCAGCACGTTCTCGGCTTGTCGATATTCCTGCCGTTGCGCGAGAACATTGGCGAAGGCCACCGGAATCGTCGGATTGTTCGGATTGGCTTCGATCGCCCGGTAATACTGTTCCTTTCCGAGCTCGGTCTCTCCGCGAAGCATGTAGGCCTGGCCGAGCAACATCAACGCCTTGGCGGAATTCGGGGAGTCGCTCAGCACGGTATTCAGATAGCCGACGGCATCGCCGGGCTTCTCCTGCTGCATGGCGAGAACGGCACTAAGCATCAACGCGTCGCTGTTCTTCGAATCCCGCGCCAGCACCTTCGAAATCCAGTCCTGCGCCTCGTCTGTCTTGCCATCGGCCACGGCCAGACGGGCCAACGCCGTCTGGGCTTCGATAACCGTCGCATCCTTGTCGCTCTTGGTGAGCTCGGTGAAAATCTTGCGGCCTTCGTCCTTCTTGCCGTCAACGACGAGCAGCTTGCCGAGCTCGAATTTTAGCTCGGTATCCTCGGGCGACTTCTCGACATAGCCTTTGGCCAGCGCGATCGCCTTCGCCGGGCTCATATACTGAGCGGCGAAACGGATGACGGCCAGTTTGGCGTCCACCTGATCGGGGAAATCCTGAACGGTCTGCTCGAGAACCTGCTGGGCCTGATCGGTCTGCTTGCGCTTCAGATAGTGGGCCGCCAAAAGATTCCGGTATGACCGCTCCTTGGGATTTTGAGCGATCAACGCCTTATAGGCTGCAACCACCTCATCCGTTTTGTTCATCGCTTCGAGAATGTCGATCTTCACGAGTTGAAGCGGAACATTCTTCGGATTCTTGGCGAGCCCGCCGTCGATTACGGCCAGCGCGGCCTTGCTGTCACCCTTGGTCTGGTCGATCCGGGCGAGCAGGAGCAACGCGTCGACATGGCCCGGATCGATATCGAGAGCCGCCTTCGCCTCGTCCCGCGCCTGATCGAGATTCTGCAGCCGGTACATCACGGCGCCCCGCAGCGTGTGCGCCGCCGCGCTCTTCGGAGCGAGCTTGAGCAATGACTTGCTGGTCGTCATCGCATCGTCGAGCTGATTGGCGCCAAGCTGAAGAGCACCAAGCTCGGCCAATGCGTCGGTGTTCTTGGGATCGATAGAAATCGCCCGTTTCAACTCGGCATAGGCCTGGTCCCATTTCTGGGCGCGCATATCGATCTTGCCGAGATACACCCAGGCGTCGGCATTTTTGTCGTTGATCTGAAGCGCGTTGCGGAATTGCAGGCCAGCCTGGACATATTTGCCTTTTTCGAAAAGGTCCTTGCCGTCCTTCATATAGGAGGCGGCCTTCTGCTCGGGCGAACTGCAGCCCATCGCCACCGTTACGACGGCCGCCATGACCAATGTGCTTATCCAGCGTCCGGCTGAGTCTTTCATGCCTCTATTCCCTGTCCAATTCAGTTTGGTCATTGCTATCCGCTTTCATCCTTGCAGCCTCGGACTCGGTTTACCGCCAGCGGGTTAACATGGCGCGAACCCTGTTTCCCGACATCACATCAATAGGCGTTCTCACCGCGTATAACGACCAACACCGTTCGAATGAGGATCCGCATATCGAACAGCAGCGACCAGTTCTCGATATAGTCGACGTCGAACGCGATCCGCGCCTTCATCTGCTCGACCGTCTGCGTTTCACCCCGCAGATTGTTGACCTGAGCCCAGCCGGTCAGACCGGGTTTGACGCGATGGCGCGAGAAATAGGCGTGAATTTGAGGGGCGTAGCTCTCATTGTGAGCGACGGCATGTGGCCTCGGCCCGACAAGCGACATGTCGCCCGCCAGCACATTGAACAGCTGCGGCAATTCGTCCAGGCTCCACCGCCGCAGAAAAGCGCCGACGCGCGTTACGCGGGGGTCGTTCTTCGTCGCCTGCGGAACATCCGGTTCGTCTCCCCTGTCCGCCCGCATCGTCCGGAATTTCAGCAGCTCGAACGGCCGGTTGTTGAAACCGTAACGGGTTTGGCGAAACAGGATCGGCCCCGGACTGTCGAGCTTCACGGCGATCGCGATCAGCGCCATCAGCGGCAGGCTGACCAGCAAAATCAGGATCCCCAGAATCTTGTCCGATATGAGCTTGGCGATCAGACGCCAGCCGTCGATCGGCTTGTTCAGCATATCCAGCAACGGGATCCGGCCGATCAGCGTCAGTTTCGGCGTGGTCGAAAGATAGCCGGCCAGATCCGAGGCCAGCCGCACATAGACGGGCAGTTCCCGCATCTGTTCGATAAATTCCGAAATCCGGCGCTCCGCGCTCCATGGCATGCAGATAACCACTTCGTCGACCCGGTGGCTCCGCGCGAAATCCATCAGATCCGCGGTCGTGCCGAGCACCGGATAGGGCCCGAAAGTCGGCCCGATGCGGCTGATCCGGTCGTCGAAGATACCTGCAACGACATTCCAGGGATGATTCATACGGCGAAGCTGGGCGAGAAAGGCATGGGCCTGATCGGTCGCGCCTATGACGACGATCGAGCGCCCCATGCGGCCGGAAGCGGCGAGTTGATAGGTAAGAAGCCGCGTCAGCCCCACCCGCCAGAACAGGAGGCCGATCGACGACAGATACCAGGAAAATACCCAGACACGGGAAAATTCTTCCGTGACTTTCAGCGCAAAGGCGATCACCACGAAACCGCCAAACGTTGCCGTCGTCACCGCGAGAATGGTCTTCGCCTGCCAGAAGGACTCGATGAACATCGTGGTGTCGTAGGTGCCGCGTGACCGCTGAATGAAGACGGTAATCGCCGCGAGCGCACAGACCGTCAGCATGTAGGGCCCGATACCCGCCTGGCTGTAGCCGACATATGTGAGATAGAAGAAAAACCCGCTCGCGGCGATCAGCAGAAAGTCCGCCAATGGCAGAACCGTCAGCAGCAACGACAAGGGGATCGAGCCCCGTGCTATGCGCTGACCATCCCGGGCCTCTTCCGCCGCCGTCACCGCCATCGTACCTCTTCCGACCCTGTCCAACGCCGCCGGCCTTAGCTCATACGAAAGATCCAAAGCTCGGTCATCGAGTTTCGGACCAACCGGTCTCGGACATTTCCTCACCCGTCACAATAGTCAGCAAATGAGCAAAATTATGACAGGCTGAACCCCGTGGGCTCCGTCGTCGTCCTGGCCGGCATTATTATCCGGACGGCCTAACAAACGCATAATACCAGACTTTGTTCGACAAGGGTCTCACACAAGCGTCATCTGGCAAGATTTGGCGCAAAAATTCAGGGATCTTATAGCGGAACTGATCTTCTGCGGAGCGCGTTCGACTTGTTGCGCACCCGGTGGCACGCAAACCGTGCTTTTTGGTCAACCGGCCGGTCGGGAGTTGCGCGATTGACTCCAACCTGCAGGAGGAAGTGATGTTAAGTATCGCGAGGGTAGTATGCGGCGCCGCGTTTGCGGCATTCTTCGCAAGCAGCGCGAATGCCGCCGTTGTTGCCGATTTTCCACTGAATAATCCCGGTGACGCGTTTTCATATCATAACGTCTCCACCGACACGGGGACGTTCACCGACGAATATTCCGTCACTCTCGGAAATGATCTCACGGTCGGGGCGAACGTGGCCGGCACCGGCGTCGACAATCTTATGATGTCCCTGTACGACGTCGGTCATAATCTGATCACGGGAGGCGTCACGTCCCTCTCGCAAGTTCTCACCACCGCACTGTCACCCTATTACGTCGACGTCACGGGCAACAGGTTGACGGCGACGTCGGATTATACCCTGAGCGTCAGCGCCAGCGCTGCCCCGGTCGGCCAAGCGCCGATCCCCGGAGCGGCTTTGCTGCTGGGGTCGGGACTGGCTGTCCTCTATGGCGCAAGCCGTAAGAAGATCGGCCGGACCGCCGGCGTAGCAAAAGCCTGATTTCGTAAAACACGCGACGGATAGGGAGCGGCCACCCCGTGGCCGCTCCCTATTTTGTGGGTAGTATCCGATCGTCGATACATCCGCTCGCAAACAGGCCCCTACGGTCCTGTTTCAAGCATGTGCAGCCCGATTAATCGGCTGATTTAAAAGAGAATTCCATCGAATCTCCCGCCAAAAAAAACAACCATAACACGATATTTGGCGCAAAAATTCAAAGGGTTTCAAGGGGAACTGCCCTCCTCCACCCGCGTTTCGATTGATTGCGCAGCCGGTGGCAATCAGGCCGCAACTTCAGGCCCGCTCGCTAGCCGGGATATGCGCGATTAACCCCCAAGTGCAGGAGGGAGTAATGTTAAATATCGTGAGGGTAGTATGCGGTACGGTGTTTGCAGTCTTCGCTGTAAGCAGTGCGAATGCTGCCATCGTCGATTTTCCTCTTAACAATCCTGGAGATTCACTGAGCTACAATAACGTCGTCTCCAGCTCAGGAAGTTTCTCCGACGAATATTCCGTCACACTTGGCAATAACCTCACGGTTTCGGCGGACGTCTCGGACAGTTCATCAAGTCTGGGCTGTCCAGGGTCGAGCTGCGGCGTCAATAACCTGATGATGTCGCTCTACGATGTCAGCCACAGCCTGATCGTGGCGGGCGTCACGTCGCTATCGGAGGTTCTTACCACCTCGCTGTCGCCGTACTACATCCAAGTGTCGGGTCAACGGCAGGGAAGTGGCGGAAGCTACCACCTAAACGTCAGCGCCAGCGCCGACCCGGCGGTCGGTCAAACGCCAATCCCCGGCGCAGCTCTATTGCTCGCTTCGGGACTGGTGGTCTTGTACGGCGCTGGTCGTAAGAAGAAGCACGGCGCAGCAGCCGGCACCGCAAAAGCCTAACGCGGCAAGGTCTGCGAAGAAATCGGGAGCAGTCGCTCGTTCCGGCTGCTCCTTCTTTGTGGGTATTTGAGTACCACCGCACACAACAGTCCGTTTCAAAATCGGACAGAAGAAAATTCCGGCATTGTTTGCCGATAATTTAGCGGAACCGGCGCTGGCTACGAACGTTACAGGCAGATGTAAGCGTAAAGTCAAACTGCGGCAGGATCGAGCGAGTGTTTTCAAAAAAGCGTCGGGCGCGTTGGAATGCGGGGCTGGATTCCGAACGTAAAGAACCCATGCTGCCGCCCCGTGCGCCTCAGGAACCTGATCCCGACGACGCGCCCACTTCAGTGCGGCAGAGGCCGTCATTTGGAACGCGGGCCGGGGGGTCAAAACCAACACCGGTTGCCGCTGACGACACTGGCCCCGAGGAACAATCCGAACCGGCCGACGTCATGGCCGCCTTCTCGGCGGGCAACCTCAAATCTTCGCCGTCCAACACCTCCTTTCTCGAGGACGTGGACACGATCGGCCAGGGAATAGCGGCTCTGTTGGCCGAGGAACAGTCGCCACCAGCCCGATCGACCGCCGACGACGCGGCCGCCTTCAAATCCCATTTGCGAGACGCAAATGATGCGTCTTCGTCCTACGCCGGAGATGATCGCCCCTCGTCCCTCAACGAGCGTCCAAGGTCGTCGGGAAAGGCCGAACGCACGGCCCCGGAACCCTACTCGGACTTGCAAAAACGCATGATCACGCAGATTTCCGAGATCATGTGGTTTCCGCAGGGCACGAGTGAGACCGCCCGCGAGGACCGGCTGATCGAAGCTTTCGATGCGCTTGTCGGGATCGATCCCAAGGACGAGATCGAAGGCATGCTGGCCTGCCAGCTCGTGGTCACCCATCGGGCGGCGCTCGACTGCCTGCAACTCTCCATGGCGCCGTCAACACCCGCGGACGATCGCACCAAGATCGTCGATCAGGCCGAGCAGTTGCTGACGATCTACGCCCGCAATCTTTCGGCGCTGGACGATCACCGCGACTGCGACCGGTCGCGCCATCCAGCCCGGCGCGCAGCCGCCGGCAGAGCGCGGCGCGGCTCCTGATTTTATGGACGGACCTCCGCCAGCGGGGATCGCTGGCGTGCCGGACCGGTGTCAGTTTTTCTTCTCGAAGAGCGAAAGATCGATCGAGTCCCCGGCGGCCTTCAGCCCGGCATCGTTGCCGTGCAGGTGATCGCCGCGGTGATATCCCTCGCGAATTTTCTCGGGATCCTTCGGATCGGCAAAGGCCGTGTCAAGCCGAGTGACGCCGTCGAACGCGCCGCCATTGATGATCCAGTCGTTGATCTTCTCGCGTGCGGCTTCGCCCGCCTTGGACCAGTAGCTCGAGCCCTTGTAGGGGCCGATCGGCGAGCCGATCACCTCGATCCCCTTTTCGTGGGCCCGGGCGATGAGCTGTTTGTAGCCAGCAATCATTTGGTCGACGGTGATCTTGGGCTGATCGAGCTTGGGGAAACCGGCGAGTTTGGGGGTGCCTTGGCCGATGGGCCGGCCGAAGCGGTTGCCGATATCATTCACCCCTTCGTACACGATCACATATTTGACGCCCGGCAGGCTCAGCACGTCCTGGTCGAAGCGGGCGAGAGCGGCGTCGCCCATGCCGGGGCTGAGGACCCGGTTACCGCTGATCGCGGCATTGGCCACGGCCCATTCCTTACCGGCCTTATGCAGGCGGTCGGCGAGGATATCGGGCCAGCGGCGATTGGCGCCGGGGGTCGAGCCGACCCCGTCGGTGATCGAGTCCCCATAGGCGACGATCGTGCCCAGAGCCTTGGGCAAGTCCACCTCGACCACGCTCAGGAAGGCGCGGAACAGCGCCTTGGAAACGGGCTTGAACGGCCTGCCGACATAATTTCCCGGTGGCGACACGTCGAGTTCATCCTGGCCGGTGAGATGGCAGGTGCACGGGCCGGTCGGTTGGGGAAGATAGAATTCCACCTTGACCCGGGAAAGATCGGGCAGCGAAAGATTGACCGGGTCGCTGATGAAAGGCGAGCCGCGCGGGATGACGGCTTCGGCATCCCCGCCGAAGGTCAGGGTGCGCGACGTTCCGGAGATTTCCTTGTTGTCCTCGTCGATCCGAACGATCCGCGCGGCGCCGATTGTCAGCGGCGCCGGGCCGTATCGGTTCGAAAACCGCACCCGGACCTTGTCGCCTCCCTGGGAGACGCGCAGGATCTGGCTCAGCGTGACATTATCATATGAGGCGGCTGCGAAAGGTCCTTGAGTGGCAAGTGGCGCATGGGGCGGGGCCTCCCAGGTAGCGACCCACCTGGCCTGAGCCGGCGCGCCAATCGCCAGGCCGGCAATTATCACGGCAAACGCTGCGGACTTTCTCGATAGAAATCGCATCCTCACATCCCCCCTGCGGCTATCGTTGGCGGACATAGTAAGCGACGCCCATCTTCTCGTCTATTTCGGCGAGGCGGCCATGGAATTTCACGAATTCGGATTTCAAATTGTCCGACCAGCTAGGCGTGGCGGCGGACCGCAGGATCAACGCCTCCCTTAGCTGGCCGATCGTTAGGATCGACCGGATCGACATCCACGCGCTACAGCGCCGTCGAAACCGGCTCGAAATCAATCAGTTGTGGATTTTCAGCCGCCTAGCAAGACGCTGGCGTCCCCTAGGGGAATCAAGATTTTCGGCTCGAAAATTGCAGATTTCTGGGGTTTTTCATCCTTCGTAACGACCGCGGTTTAACACACAGGTGTAACAGTTTGCGAGCGGATAGGCTGATACGCCGCTGGCCGATGTGGCTTTCATGGAATGTTGTCTTCGCATCGACAAATGCGTCTTCGATCCGCCTCTTAGATCAGGTTTGATGCTTTGCTGAGGTGTGCACCAATGAAGATGGACGCTGTTAGGTCGGCGGCCTGAAAATCGGTGCCGGAAGAGACAGTACAGCCTGCGCTAAGGCCCCCGAAGTTCCTTTTGGCGCTTTGCCGACCAACTCGCCGTGCGGCCGATTCAGGATATCAGCGGTCGCATATGCAGTCGAACGTGCAGGCGACTATTGTGATAACGTCCTGAACTTAAGAAATTCGCCACGGAGCTCCCTGAGCGGGGATTGGAGCTCAATTACCTCCTCGGGCATGAGCCTGTGCAACGCGGCAAGGCGACGACATCGTGAGCAAAAGTGCAGGCCATGTCTCAAAAAGCATTTTTCGTCTCGCTAACTTGCGGTTCCCCACTGAGGGCCAGCTTTGCCTACTGACCAAGTTACGAAAGAGGGCCGAGACCGTCTCCACCGCACGGTCCCGGCCCACATCTTCCTAGTGCCGGTGTTTCTTTAGAAGTTCACCCTGCCGGTTAGATACCATTCACGCGGCCGGTTGTAGGTGCCGTAGGTCACGCCACCCGCGACCTGGTTCTGGCCCGTGGTCAGATAGCGGTTGTTCGTGAGATTGGTGGCGCCGAGCACTATCGACCACCTCGCCTCGGGTTCACGGTAAGTGATGGAGGCGTTGAACATGTCCGCCGCCGGACGCTTGAGGAGCAAGGTGTTTTCGGTGTCGTTAAACAGCGAGCTCGTATGAGTATAGTCCGCGTTTAGCAGAAGCGTGCCGTGACCGCTCAGATCGATGTCGTATTGCGGTCCGAAGCTGAATTTCCACTCCGGCGTCTTGGGCAGGCGCGAACTCAGCGTGACGCCCGTGACGAACGGCGACAACGAGGTATAGCGCGCATGGGCATAGCCCACATTTGCCGCAAGCGTGAGGGCCTGTGTCGGACGCGCCTGGAATTCGATCTCGAACCCATAGATTTCGGCGTTGCCCGCATTCTGAAGCGTCGGAGACGTTCCCACCTGGAAGTTCAGCTGGATGCCGTTGTAGCGGGTATAGAAGCCCGACATGTTCAGCAGCGCCCTGTGATCGGCCAACTCGGACTTCATGCCGACTTCATAGGTACTCGCCTTTTCCGGCCCGAACGTCGGTGCACTCGTTCCGGCCGGCTGCGGCGTGGTCAGGCGCGTCGTCCAGCCGCCGGTCTTGTATCCCCTGGAGAACGAGGCATACAACAATATGTCGGCGTTCGCCTTGTATTCGAGCCCGATCTTCGGCGAAAAATTATTGAAGTTCTGCACGAACCCTCCCGCCGGCGCGACCGGGTAAACCTGGTAGATATTCGCCGGGTTGGGATAGCAGAAGAGCCCGGCCGGGATGCCCTGTAGCGAGGGGACCGCCGCACCGGAATTGCAAAGCGCCTGACGCGACGCTTCGTTCGGCGTGGGATAGCCGTTCAACTTATAGAAGATGCCGTTGGGGTCGGACTGCAGACCTGTGAAGTGCTTGTTCTCATGTGTGTAGCGGCCGCCCAGTGTGATGCTCAACCGATCGGTCACTTTGTAATTGAGATGCGCGTAACCGGCATAGTTCTTTGTCGAAAGATAGTTTTGGCCGTCAATCTGTAGCAGGCCCGCCGGGAAGGTCACGAGGTCGTGCAGGTTGCCGCCTTCGTCGAAGTAATACAGCCCCAAGACGTAGCTCAGCCGATCGTCGAGCAACGCGCCGGTCAGTTGCAGTTCCTGGCTGAACTGGTGCTGGTTCTCATCGAACGAGGTCTGCAGAATCGGTAGCGGAGAGCCGTCCTCGTCCTCAGCCGACTGCCAGTGGAGTTCGCGATAGGCCGTGATCGATTTGAGGGTCGCGCTGCCTATGTTCCAATCGACCGTCATCGACCCGCCATAGTCCCGCAGCCGTGAAAAGCTGTTGCCGGTGGCGTAGGTTTGGTCGATCGAGGGAGGGATGAACTGGTCGGTATATAGCAGTGTCGGACTGACGGCGATGAGACCACCGAGGCTCGTGCCATTGAGGATATTGTTGCAGACATCGGAGATCGCGAAAGCCGGAAGAGCCCCTGCGATGCAACCGTTGTACAACGGCCCAAATACGGCCGCCGGGTTGGCGGGATCGCCATAGGTCTTTAGGACGGTCGTCGCGACGCCGTTATTGTCCTGGCGAAGGTAGTCTGCCGACAACGTAACGGTCATGTCGGACGTGGCTTCCCACAGGATCTTGCCGCGAAAATTGTATTGATTCTCACCCCCGAAATGATTGGGATGTCCCGAACCGAAATAAGGGAACGCGTCGGCGATCACACCCTGCGCAAAACCGGGAAAGGGGATTTGCTTTTGATAGCCACGGTTATGCTTCGTCGAGAAACTGAACGAGGAATATAGACCGTCGACGATCGGAACATTGATCGTCCCCTTGACGTCCATCCGGCTGAACCGCCCGGTGGTTACCTCGAGTTCTCCACCGAAATCCTTTGATGGCGGCTTGGTCACGATCGATATGGCGCCGCCGATGGTGTTACGACCAAAGAGCGTGCCTTGCGGCCCCTTAAGAATCTCCACTCGCTCGATGTCGAGCAGGTCCTGGTTCGCGCCGACGGACCGCGCCAGATAGACGCCGTCCAGATAGATGCCCACGCCGGGATCAAGATTGAAGGCGAAATCATTCTGGCCAATGCCACGGATATAAGCGGACAGAACCGCCGAGGATCCGGAGAACGGGGTCCCGGCATCGAGCGTCACGTTAGGAGCAAGGTTTCCCATAGAGGCGACGTCAGTAATCCCTTTCGCCTGCAGCATGTTCGACGTGAACGCCGAGATCGAAATCGGAACGTCCTGGGCGTTTTCTGCGCGCTTCTGCGCGGTTACGATGACCTCTTGAAGCGTGAGCCCGTTGCTTCCCTTGCGCTGGGCCTGCTGGTCCTGCGCCAGTGCTGCACTTGCCTGGACGGCAACCGCAGAAACGCCCGCTATCAAAGCCGCCTTTCGCAGACGCGCGACCCCCATACTGTTCATATGATCTCTCTCCCCATTGAGCGGTTTCGAGCACCGCGTTACCCCGTCTAGCGGGACGATTTACGAAGCCTCTCCGGCTGAAACCAGGTGATCAGGGAAGACAAGTCGGCGGCGACACAGGTATGACCCATCATTCGCACTGCCCGATTATTCAGCCCGCCGTCACCGTAAGTTATTCGATCGTATAGCTAATCGCGTCCCTGTTATCTGCTCGTTCCGATCTTCATGCGCCGCCGCTTTGGGTGCTGTTGCCGCTCGCAAGGCGATCGCCGAAAAGCAAGTCAGAATTCAGAGCACATCATGCCGAAGCAGGCGCACCTCAGGATTCTATATAGGAGATCGGGGAGATTTCCGCTTGTCCCTGCGCGCACTATCGCTTTCCCTAGAGCGCACAATGGGCAGAAAAAGTGTCTTCAGGATCGAAAGACACTGGGCGAACAGCTGAAAACGTCCTTAAAGGCGCGACTGAAGTGCGCGTGGCTTTTGAAGCCTACCGCATAGGCAATTTCACTGATGGAATGGTTCTTGTAGCGGCTGCATTCCAGCAGCTTCCTGCCCTCTTCCAAACGCCGTTGGTTGATGTAATGCATGATCGTATAGCCACGTGACGCAAATCTGATCTGCAGGTGGCGTAGAGAAACGCCCAGATGGTCAGCGATGGATTGTGGCGTGATCGTCTCATCGCGAAAGGTGCTCTCGATATACTGGCAACATCTCTCGAACAGCCCATGCCCATGCGAAGGGCGGGTTTCTTCGCAACGGCCATCTGTCAGTGAGAGGATAATCAATTCCAGATAAGAGGCAGCGATGCGGCGTTTGGCATACTCGCTGACAGAACCGGGGCCACAGTTCCACAAGCTTTCCAGATAGGCAGACGCGATTTTCTTGAAGGGGTTGTCGACACGTGGCTTAACGAAGGATACAGCCTTGGGAAACGGCGTGAACTTGTTCAAAAAGCTCGTCGAAACTGGGATACAGACGATCGTGTGCTCGTCGTCAAAGTCGATGGAATGCGCTCTGTCATCATCGCAAATGATGTAGTCGCCCTCATAGAGCTCCAGCCGGGCGTTATCGCAGAACAGCCGGGACCTACCCCGAACCTGAGTCTTGATGAGAAAGCGCTGGCTGTCGTTGCTGCTTTTCTGCCGAATGCTGTGAAACACGCGCGAGGGGCTCGCGGTGCAACGATAGAGACTGATATCGCCGACTGTCTGGCTCTGAATATTCGCGGTAAGGTCGGAGCCACGCTTAACGTCAGCGTGGATTGCGCCAAAGGCCTGACCGAGGACCTGGTTCCATTTCTGAATGCCTCGGATGTGGCTTGTTCGCAATGTGCTGATAGGTCCGACGTTTCCGGCAGAAACCTCCTGAGCATTATCCATGACCGCCTCCCGATAGCCTTCCTTGTCTCGGGGCGACGTCAAGAGAACGAGCGCTTTTTCTTCCCCTCAGGTCGGCACTCTCCGGCCGGACGACTCACAAGACGCTTTTTGCCCCCAAAAATCTATTCTTTACCTCCGAAAAACAACCGTCAACCATAACGAGATTTTGACGCCAAGAAATCTATACCTTCATCTAACCCTATAACTCCACGCGAATTTTTCGATTTCCGTTTGAGCCTGCCTGGACCCGGCTGCGTGATCTTTACAGGTGATGGCATTGCACCGGGGTGCGATGATCAACCCCTCAATACCTTCCTCTTCTTGTTGGCCGCCTTCTTGGGCTTGCCAGTCTCATGATCCCAACAAGTCGGCCATGGTTCTGGGGTGAAGCGTCGGACTCCACGTTTCAACCACTCCGGAATACGGGTCTCTCGCGAATCTCTCGGTTCGGCCTTGGTCCTGGCGGCCAGCTCGATGACCGGGTACCTTAAAGGGCGATGTTCGGCGCGCGTTCGGGTCATCGACATCGGCAAGTGTCCTGACCTCACGATCTGGCTTCGTCGCGTGTGAGGTCCGCCGGGGCCTCGAACTCCACCGCGTCAATTCTGGCTAGCCGCTGAGAGGAACAGCGCAAGATCATCTGCTCGGTCTCGGTGGTCGAAAGGTCGGCCTGCGGCGTTCCCTGAACCTGACGGCGCGCGGTCTTGAAGTCGGATGTGTTCAGCGAGTAGCGGACAAGGCGTTTGCCCAGGGCCGGAATCACGTCCTTCGGCACCTTGGCGGCCACGTACCAACGTCCGCCCCGGCGCAGCAATCTCATATATCCCAGCACGGATTTCATCCGCCTCGGGCGTAACAGTCTGGGGTTACAACCGAGCCAAAAACCGCTTCAAAATCAATTAGTTGTGGATTTTCAGCCGCCTAGCAAGACGCTGGCGTCCCCTAGGGGAGTCGAACCCCTGTTTTCGCCGTGAGAGGGCGACGTCCTGGGCCACTAGACGAAGGGGACGCGTGGCCGATTGGGGAGAGACATAAATGGCGCGGCGCGTTCGATCAAGCGGTTTTGCAGGCGACAAGCAATCAGTCCCCGTTTAGCCCACGGATCGGGATCTCCTCGAACCGGCTGCGATCAGGGGCGAGCCCGAAGGCCCGGGTCTCAATGCGCTCATCCTCGGCCGCTTGGGAAAGGCCGGTGACCAGCCAGATCAGGCTCTCATCCGCCGCGTCTTCGAGGTCTCGCGGCGACGGCGACGCCCGGCCATCGGGATGGGAATGGTAAACTCCGATAACGTCGTCCGGCTCCCCGCGCAGCTCGCGCAGAAGCTTGAACTGAATTTCGGGATCGATTTCGAATCGGTTGCGACGGGAGGGCGTCGCCAGATTGCGGCTCTCCACGATCCGCGTCACGCGTGTGGCGGCACTGCGGCCGCCGGCCCGGCCGACGAGCAAGCCGCAGCATTCTTCCGGGAAAGCCGCACGGGCGAGCGCTTCAATTCTCGCGAGATCGCTTTGCGGAATTTCGAGGCACGACGCCACACCACACCCCGTCGCAGGAGATCTATGGTTGCTGAGGGAAACTGATCGTCCCGAGAACATGGCCGGTGGTCTTGTCGAGGATGACCAGGCGGGAATTGCCCTCTACCGTCGCCAGTTCCACGATCAAACGGTTGCCGCTCGACTGGATTCGGGCGATACGCTCGCCCTGATGGATCGGCACGGTCACGTCGCCGAAGACCGGCAGGCTTTCGCCCGGTTGTTCGCTGACGGCCGGTTCCGGATGCTTCTTGCCATGCGTCACCTGATAGACGACGGTGGCGATCATGCCGATAAAGCCGAAAATCAAGAGTACGCCCAGGACGACGACGACGATTTTGAGCCCGGTATGTTTGTTCGCTGTCTTCTGCTCGGTCGAAACCGTCATTCCTTACCTCTCACCGCGACGCTAGATCTTCTTGATCAACCCGATCAGGACCAGCAGCACGATCGCGCCGATAAAGGCGACGACCAGCGCGCCGATCAAACCCAGGCTGTGAGAGGTAAACCCCAATTCGCCGAAAAGCCAGCCACCTATAACCGCGCCAACCACGCCAACGACGAGATTAATGATGAGCCCCTGGCCACGACCTTTCATGACCTTGCTCGCCCCCCACCCCGCGATCAGGCCGATAATCAGAAACCAGAGAAAACCGAGTTGCGCCATGACATGCCCCTTGGATTTGCCTTGTCCGAAGACCACCAATCAGCTCACGCGGCAAGCCTAGCCTATTTTTCAAGCACATGCGCGTCTTTCATGCCCTGGACAGACCTTACAGGCGAGGTTCTGGCGGCGAAGCGGGAATGAGCCTGTATACTGGCGGCACCACCGGCGGCGCAGGCCGCCTTTCCGACCGGCGCAGCCCATGACCACCGAAAAACACTATCGATTCACCCTGGAAGACGGCCTTTCCGGTACGCGGCTGGACAAGGCATTGGCTGCACTCGTCCCGGATGTGAGCCGCAGCCGGCTAAAGGCGCTAATTCTCGGAGGCTACGCGCATCTTGAAACGGCGGACGGCCCATGCCCCCTGACGGACGTGTCCCAGGCGGTCCGGGAAGGCGACCGGATTACCTTGACCATTCCGGAACCTGTCAGCGCGATTCCGGAAGGCCAGGATATTCCTCTCGATATCGTGTTCGAAGACGAGCATTTGATTGTGATCAACAAACCCGCGGGACTCGTAGTCCACCCTGCAGCGGGAAATCCCGATCGCACGCTTGTCAATGCACTCATCGCCCATTGCGGCGAAAGCCTTTCCGGCATCGGCGGCGTTAAACGCCCGGGGATCGTCCACCGGATCGACAAGGATACGAGCGGATTGATGGTTGTCGCCAAGACCGATGAAGCTCATGCCGGCTTGAGCGCCGCCTTTGCGAACCACACGATCGAGCGCGCCTATCAGGCCGTGGTTCGGGGCGTGCCGAATCCGCCCTCGGGGGAAATCGAAGGAGCGATCGGCCGGGATCCGAGGAACCGAAAAAAGATGGCGGTCGTTACAAAGGGTGGAAAGCCGGCCTTGACGCGCTACAAGACGCTTCGGCGTTTCGGTATGGCCGCGGCTTTGGTCGAATGTCGGTTGACGACCGGAAGAACCCATCAGATACGGGTTCACATGACGCATATCGGCCACCCCCTGGTCGGCGATCCGCTCTATGGGCGGACACGGATGCGGCGCCTCACCGGGCTTGGCGAACAGGCGAAAGGGGCCCTCGCGACTTTTCCGCGCCAGGCGCTTCATGCTCGATTAATCGGATTTAATCATCCTGTAACCGGGAGACACTTGAAATTTGAAAGTGAGTTGCCATCTGACATACAGGATCTCGTGGATACGCTCTCCCGCCGAGATATGTAAAAATTAGAATGCTGCTAAACAAAAATACAATATCTTGAAATTCAAAGATAAACTTGACATCCCTCCATATTTTGCTAGTATAGCGATGCGGTACGGCGACCTTGGATAAATCCGTCGCACCGCGAGAAACGGAGTTAGCCCATGTCAAATCTGAAGCTGCCATCCCTGTCCCCCGAAGGCAGCCTGTCGCGGTATTTGCAGGAGATCCGCAAATTCCCGATGCTGACTGCGGAGGAAGAATTCGTGCTCGCGAAGAACTGGCGCGAGTCCGGCGACGTTGACGCAGCTCATCGCCTCGTCACCAGCCACCTTCGCCTCGTCGCAAAGATCGCCATGGGTTATCGCGGCTATGGCTTGCCCGTGGGCGAGTTGATCGCCGAAGGCAATGTCGGCATGATGCAGGCGGTCAAGCGCTTCGAGCCCGACAAGGGCTTCCGTCTGGCTACCTACGCCATGTGGTGGATCCGCGCCGCGATCCAGGAATACATCCTGCGGTCCTGGTCGCTTGTGAAACTCGGCACCACCGCCGCGCAGAAGAAGCTGTTCTTCAACCTGCGCAAGGTGAAGGGCCAGATAAAGGCGATCGAGGAAGGCGACCTCCGGCCGGAACACGTGAGCGAGATCGCGGAGAAGCTCAATGTCTCCGAGGACGAAGTCATCTCCATGAACCGCCGTATGTCGGCGCCGGACCATTCCCTGAACGCGCCGCTGCGCATGGATAGCGACGGCGAGTGGCAGGACTGGCTGGTCGACGAGGACGCGGTAGATCAGGAAACCGGCCTTGTCGAGAAGGATGAGTTCGAAATCCGCCATGACCTCCTGGAACAGGCCATGGAGACCTTGAATGACCGCGAGCGGCACATCCTTCGGGAACGCCGCCTGACCGACGATCCGGCTACGCTCGAAGACCTGAGCAAGGAATATGGCATCTCCCGCGAGCGGGTGCGCCAGATTGAGGTTCGGGCTTTCGAGAAGATTCAGAAATCGGTGAAGAACGCCTTCATCCAGCGTCAGCTGTCCAGCCCCGGTAACGAAGCCGCGGGCGCCATGGCCTCGTAAAACCGGCCTCGGCGAAGAGACGAAAATAGATCCGCCGCTCCGGAAAACGGGGCGGCGGATTTTTCATGTTCCAAGCCGGGATCGCGTGTCAGTCCTGGAACGGATCGCGCACCAGCACCGTATCGTCGCGGTCCGGACTGGTGGACAGCATGGAGATTGGCGCCTCGATCAGTTCCTCGATCCGCCGGATATATTTGACGGCGGTCGCCGGCAGATCGGCCCAGCTTCTGGCGCCCCTGGTGCTGGACTTCCAGCCTTCCACGGTCTCATAGATCGGCTTGACCCGGACCTGGTCCTTATGGCCGGCGGGAAACCGGTCGATCCGCGTACCGTCCAGATCGTAAGCGACACAGACCTTGAGTTCGTCCATGCCGTCGAGCACGTCGAGCTTGGTCAACGCGATACCCTGAATGCCACCGACCTTGACGGCCTGGCGGACCATGACGGCGTCGAACCAGCCGCAGCGGCGCGGCCGCCCGGTGACGGTGCCGAATTCGTGGCCCCGTTCGCCCAGCTGACGCCCGATATCGTCGGTCAACTCGGTAGGGAACGGTCCGGCACCGACACGCGTCGTATAGGCCTTGGTGATGCCGAGCACATAATTGAGGGCCGACACGCCGATGCCCGAGCCCGCCGCGGCCTGACCGGCCAGCGTGTTGGACGACGTGACGAAGGGATAGGTGCCGTGATCGATATCGAGCATGGCGGCCTGCGCGCCCTCGAACAACACCCGTTTACCGGCG
Source organism: uncultured Alphaproteobacteria bacterium (assembly GCA_963821875.1). Lineage (GTDB taxonomy): Bacteria > Pseudomonadota > Alphaproteobacteria > CAVTAV01 > CAVTAV01 > CAVTAV01. Next base: position 1,144,898 of record CAWGFE010000002.1, on the reverse strand, counting down.
CGCCGCACGTCATCGAGATCGTCCCAGACGGCCCCGACGAAGGGCAGGACCTTGGGCGCGATCTCCGTCAATTGCCTGGTCAGCGCGTCCTTGTCGATCGCCTGATGACCGAGCCCGACACGCAACGGATTGTGGTGAGAGAGCAGCCGGTCCAGCCCGCGGTCGACCGCCTCGGGGTCGGCGAGATCGCACATCCGGATCGCCCGCCGGCCGACCTTGTCCTCATAAGCCGGCCCGATGCCCCGGCGCGTCGTACCGATCTTCAACCCGTCGCCCAGCGCGTCTTCGCGCATGCCGTCGAGCTCGCGGTGGATCGGCAGGATCAGCGACGCATTGTCCGCGATCCGCAGGTTTTCGGGCGTCACCGTGACTTTCTGGCCGCGCAGACGCTCGATCTCATCAAGCAGCGCCCAGGGGTCGATGACCACGCCGTTGCCGATGATCGACAGCTTGCCGGGCCGCACTATGCCGGAGGGCAGCAGGCTCAGCTTGTAGGTCTCGTTGCCGACGACCAGCGTGTGGCCGGCATTGTGGCCGCCCTGAAAGCGCACCACGACATCGGCGCGCGCGGAAAGCCAATCGACGATCTTGCCTTTACCCTCGTCGCCCCATTGAGCGCCGACAACGACCACATTTCCCACGTCAAATCCCCATACTGTCCGTGTTGGCGGTGAGTTCGGTCAGCCGACGGTCTTGACCGCACGACCATCCCAGTAGTGGCTGCAGCCAAGGCGCTTGGCTTCCGCCGGAACGTCTCCAACGCTTTCCAGCCCCCGTATCGTCCGCATGCCTTCGGCACGCAGGCGCTTCGCTTCCGAGCCCGGCGTTCCGAAGGGCAGGTAGAGTCTGTCCTGCGGCTTCGGTTTCGGCAAGGCCGGGAGCAGCAAATCGGCATAGAGCGAAAAACCGGTCGCCGGCTCCTTTTCCGGGCCTGCGCCGGCCTCGTAGCGGCCGCCGCGGCCAAGTTCGCCGCGTACGCCGCGCGCGAACATGGTGAAGCTGACACCGGTCTGATATTCGAAGCCGCGATATTCGCCCGGATCGACGGTAAGCGTCAGATCGGGCGCTTCTTCGCCGACCCTTGCGACGACCTGGCCGAGTATCTCGACCATGGACCGGGCGGCTTTGGGCACATCCAGTCCGTTCAGCGTCTCCATCGCCTTGGCCGCTGGTCCTGCCGCGACGAGCAGACCTTTCAGCAAGGCTTCCAGTCCATCCTGCAAGCCGGAGAGGTGGGCGACATCCTTACCGTCCAGCGCTTCACGGATCTCGGCCGTCTCAGCCTCGGAAAGCCCGAGCTCTGCGCACAGGGTCGGCACCAGATTCGGCAGCGTCAGATCGGCCGAAAGGCTTTCGACGCCGAGCTCGGCCAGGGTCTCGGCCGCCAGCAGGATCACCTCGACATCGGCTTCCAGAGAGGTCGAGCCGATCAACTCGACACCAGCCTGCGCGAATTGCCGTTCGGGCCGAAGCTGGCTGCCGCGCACCCGGAGAACATCGCCGGCATAGGCGAGCCGCAGCGGCCGCGGCACGGCTTTCAGCCGGGTCGTGGCGATTCGGGCCGCCTGCGTGGTCATATCCGCCCGCAAGCCCATCATGCGATGCGACACCGGATCCATGATGCGGAAAGTCTGCTGCGCCTGCTGTGCGCCGGGACCCGAGAGAAGGCTCTCCTCGAACTCGATCAGCGGCGGCTCGATACGCTCGAAGCCGCAGGCCCGGAAATGGTCCATAAGCGCATTGACGACAGCCGCCCGCCGGCTCGCCTCGGGCGGCAATTCGTCATGCAAACCTTCTGGCAGAAGGGCGGAAAGAGCGTCGTCCGTCATGGTGCTTCGAGCTGTATCCTTTTCAAGTGACGCCGTCGCGACGGACTGCTGTTTTTATATCAAGCCGTTCCGTCGAAAGACAGGATCTTCGCCTGCCGGACATCGGGTAGGGCGCGGATCTCGTCCATGACGGTCTGGGACGGACGTTCGTCGACGCACACCAGCGCCAGCGCCCCGTTCTCGCCATTTTTCGATCGGCCGAGATGGAACGTCGCGATATTGATGGCGGCCTGGCCGAGGATCGAGCCGAGCGCGCCGATGAAGCCGGGCTTGTCGTCATTGGTCACGAACAGCATGTTCGGCGCGACCTCGGCTTCGACCGTGATGCCGTTGATCTCCACGATCCGTGGATTGCGGTCCGCGAAAAGCGTGCCAGCGATCGAGCGGCTGCGGTTCTCGGTATGAACCGTAAGCCGCATCAGCGTGTGGTAATCGCCTTCCTTGTCGTGCTTGATCTCGGAGACCTGAATATCGCGCTCGCGGGCGATCAGCGGCGCATTGACCATGTTGACCGATGAATCGAGCAGCGGCGCCAGAAGACCCTGCAACACGATCGCATTGAGCGGCCGCGTATTCAGATCGGTCGCATGGCCCTCATATTCGATATCGACCCGCCGAGGCCCGGTTTCGGTGATCTGGCCGGCGAAGCTGCCGATCTGCTCGGCGAGCTTGAGATAGGGCCGCAGGCGCGGCGCATCCTCGGCACTGATCGAGGGCATGTTGAGCGCATTGCTCACCGCGCCCTGCACCAGATAAGCCGACATCTGCTCGGCGACCTGTACGGCCACATTCTCCTGCGCCTCGCTGGTGGACGCGCCCAGATGCGGGGTCGCCACGACCTGATCCAACGCGAACAGCGGGTTGTCCTTGGCCGGCTCCTTGGCGAACACGTCCAGCGCCGCACCGGCGACCTTACCCGACTTCAGCGCCTCGAAGAGGTCTTCCTCGACGACCAGACCGCCACGCGCGCAGTTGATGAGGCGCACACCCTTCTTCATCTTGGCGATGGCGGCGGCGTTGATGATATTGCGGGTCTGGTCCGTCAGCGGCGTGTGCAGCGTGATGAAATCAGCGCGCGCCAGCAGGCCGTCGAGATCGATCCGCTCGACACCGAGATCGGCCGCTCGGTCTTCGGTCAGGAAAGGGTCGAAGACGATCACTTTCATCTTCAGGCCGACGGCGCGATCGGCGACGATCGACCCGATATTGCCGCAACCGATGATGCCGAGAGTCTTGCCGGTCACCTCGACGCCCATGAACCGGGACTTCTCCCATTTGCTGGCCTTGGTCGACGCGTCGGCGGCCGGGATCTGCCGGGCCAGCGCGAACATCAGGCTGATGGCGTGCTCCGCCGTGGTGATCGTGTTGCCGAAGGGCGTGTTCATCACGACGATGCCACGCTTGGTGGCGGCGGGAATATCGACGTTGTCGACCCCGATACCGGCGCGGCCGATCACCTTGAGATTGCCGGCGGCGTCGAGGACCTCCTGAGTGACCTTGGTCGCCGAACGGATCGCGAGCCCGTCATACTCTCCGATGCAGGCAATGAGCTCTTCGGGTTTCATGCCGACTTTCTCGTCGACCTCGACGCCGTTCTGCTTAAAGATCTCGGCGGCCCGGGGGCTCAGCTTGTCGGAAATCAGGACTTTACTCATGCAAAATTCTCCCGAGGGACGAATTCTCACCCAATGAATTCGATTCTGGACAGGCGACGCGGCTAATTCTCCCCAAGCCGCGCCGAGACGATAGGTTAGGACGCTTTCGCGACGGTGGATTTGATCTCGCCATAGGCCCAGTCGAGCCACGGCAATAACGCGGTCAGGTCGTCCTTTTCGATGGTCGCGCCAGCCCAAATGCGAATGCCCGGAGGCGCATCCCGGTAGCTGCCGATATCGTAGGCGACGCCTTCAGCATCGAGAAGGCTGGTGATCTTCTTCGCCGTGGCCGCCTTGTCTTCGTCCTTGAGGGCCATGAACCACGGATCGGAAATCTTGAGACAGACCGACGTATTGGATCGGATCTCGGGCGTTTCGGCCAGGAAATCGGCCCAGGACGACGCCTCGACCCACTCGGCGATCACACCGAGATTGGCCTCGGAGCGCGCGATCAGGCCTTTGAGTCCGCCGACGCTTTCGCCCCATTTCAGCGCATCGAGATAATCCTCGACACACAGCATGGACGGGGTGTTGATCGTCGCACCATCGAAAATGCCGGCGTTGAGCTTGCCGCCCTTGGTCATGCGAAAGATCTTCGGCATCGGCCAAGGCGGGCTGTAGCTTTCGAGCCGTTCGACCGCGCGCGGGCCGAGGATCAGGATGCCGTGCGCCGCCTCGCCGCCCATCACCTTCTGCCAGGAGAAGGTGACCACGTCGAGCTTGGCCCAGGGCAGATCCATGGCGAAGGCCGCCGAAGTGGCGTCGCAGATGGTCAGGCCCTCGCGGTCGTCTGCGATCCAGTCGCCATTGGGAACCCGCACGCCCGAGGTCGTGCCGTTCCAGGTGAAGACCACGTCGCGTTTGGGATCGACTGCGGAGAGATCCGGAATCGCGCCGTAATCAGCCTCGAACTTCCGGACATCGGTCAGTTTGAGCTGCTTGACGACATCCGTCACCCACCCTTGGCCGAAACTTTCCCAGGCAAGGACATCGAGGCCGCGCGCGCCGAGAAGCGACCACATGGCCATTTCCATCGCGCCGGTGTCGGACGCGGGAACGATGCCGATCTTATAGTCCGCCGGGACGCCCAGAACGGCGCGGGTCCGCTCGATCGCGTCGACGAGCCGCGCCTTGCCGGGCTTGGACCGGTGCGAGCGGCCTACCAGGGCATCCGAGAGCGCGGACGCGCTCCAGCCCGGCCGCTTGGCACAGGGACCCGACGAGAAAAAGGGCGCTTGCGGGCGCACGGTCGGCTTCATACGAACAATCCTTTCATGCGTGCTTTCCCCCAAGAAAGCCATAGAGTTGCCGCGGATATTAGTGGGGCTACCCGTGTTGTCAATGCGGCTTCCCGGCGCGATGCCGCAATGCAGCATCAGCCTTGGTACGGCGGAATTGCGTGCGCGTGGTTCAACGGCCCCTGCCCCCGGCCAAAACCCGGTGCGGCGCGAATCGCCGCCTGAACATAGGCATGAGCCCGCCTGACCGACGATTCGAGATCGAGTCCCTGCGCCAGACCCGTCGCGATGGCCGACGCGATGGAGCAGCCGGTCCCGTGGGTGTGACGGGTTTCGATCCGTTCGGCCTCGAACAGGCTTTCGCCGCGCTCCGTCAGCAGAAGATCGGTGATCCGGCCCGGGGCGAAGTCGCCACCAGTGATCAGAACGGACTGGACACCGAAATCCTTTAGCGCGCGGGCCGCCTGACGCATGCCTCTGAGAGAAACGATCTCGGTGCCCGCGAGCATTTCCGCCTCGGCGACATTCGGCGTAACCACCGTCGCTGTCGGAAAGAGAAGGGAGATGAGGGACTGCTTGGTGTCTTCGCTGGTGAGTTGATCGCCCGACGTCGCGACCATGACGGGATCAACGACCAATGCCGCTTCAACCCCTTCGATCGCCCGCGCGACCGCCTCGACGATCGCCCGATTCTGCAGCATGCCGGTTTTTACGGCGTCGACGCCGATATCCTCGATGACGGCGCGCATCTGGCGCTCGACCACATCGGCCGGGACGTCGTGGACGCCGGTCACGCCGAGGGTATTCTGAATGGTGATGGCGGTGACGGCGGTTGCCGCATAACCACCAAGCGCAGTAACGGTCTTGATGTCCGCCTGAATGCCCGCGCCGCCGCTCGAATCGGAGCCGGCCGCGATAAGAACCCGCCCTTGCGCCCCCACGGCGGTCAAGGTGCTAACGACAGGCTCGGTCCAGCGCGTCCACGATATCGCCGACGACGTTCGACACCAGTATTTCGTCGGCGCCCTCCGCCATCACCCGGATCAACGGCTCGGTTCCGGATTTGCGGATCAGGATACGGCCGGCCGCCCCGAGCCGCTCCTCATTGTCGTGGATCACCTTCTGGACATTGTCATTGGCCAGAGGATCGATGCCGTTATACCGGACATTCTTGAGGACCTGGGGCATCGGATCGAACAGATAGCACGCCTCGCTGACCGGCCGCGAACCCGTGGCGATCACGGCCAGAACCTGAAGCGCCGCAATCAGGCCGTCCCCCGTGGTCGTGTAATCACTGAGAATGATATGGCCGGACTGCTCGCCGCCGATATTGCAGCCACGCTGACGCATCTGCTCGGAGACGTAACGGTCACCGACCTGGGTGCGGAACAGGGAGAGATCCATGTCGCCCAGGAAATTCTCCAGGCCGAGATTGGACATCACGGTGGCCACGATGCCGTTTCCGGTCAAGCGGTCGGTCTGATGCCAGCACCGGGTGACCAGCGCCATGATCTGGTCGCCGTCGATCACCCGGCCGTTCTCGTCGGAGATGATCAGACGATCGGCGTCACCATCGAGCGCGATACCGATATCCGCACCATGCGCCACGACGAGATCGCGCATCGCCTTGGTCGAGGTCGAGCCGCAACCGTCATTGATGTTGAAGCCGTTCGGCCGTACGCCGATCTGCACCACCTCGGCACCCAGCTCCCAGAGCACGGTAGGGGCAACCTTGTATGCCGCGCCATTGGCGCAATCGATCACGACCTTGAGCCCTTCGAGGGTCAGCCCGCGCGGGAAGGTATTCTTGGCGAATTCGATATAGCGGCCCTGCGCGTCCTCGAGGCGCTGGGCGCGGCCAAGCGTCTCCGGCGCCGCCAGCAGCTCATGCAGACCGTTGTCCATGGAATATTCGATCGCCGTCTCGACATCGTCGGAAAGCTTATAGCCATCGGGACCGAACAGCTTGATACCGTTATCCTGATAAGGATTGTGCGAAGCGGAGATCATGACACCGAGATCGGCCCGGAGCGAACGGGTCAGCATCGCGAGCGCGGGTGTCGGCATCGGGCCCACCAGGATCACATCCATGCCCACGGATACGAACCCCGCGGTGAGCGCCGGCTCGATCATATAACCGGATAGCCGGGTGTCCTTGCCGATAACCACGCGATGGCGGTGATCACCGCGCTGAAATTGCCGTCCGGCGGCCATGCCGACGCGCAAGGCCGTCTCCGCGGTCATGGGATCGCTGTTAGCCGTTCCCCTGATACCATCCGTACCGAAATATCGTCTTGTCATAGAACGAATTCAATCCTGCCGCCGGACGCACGCTCGAAGCACATTTGTCCGACACCAACCTTAACATAGTCTAACCCCACCTTGTCCCGAGGCATAGCGTGCATAAGCCGCCACCGGCACACCTCACGCGATGGTGTAGTCGGATCCATCAGTTGTCTCCCAAATCGCCACGGTCGATCGCTGCCGTCACGGCGACGGCCTGCGCGGTCTCCTTTACGTCGTGGACACGGATAATCTGGGCGCCCCGGGCGGTCCCGGCGAGAGCGCCCGCCAGCGACCCGCCGACGCGGTCCGTGACACGCGCCTTCCGGTCGACCGCGCCGATGAAACGCTTGCGCGAAACCCCGAGCAAGATCGGCACGCCCAGGCTGTGAAACGCCGCCAGGTTTTCCATGAGATCGAGGCAATGGGCGGATGTCTTGCCGAAACCGATCCCGGGGTCGACCATCAGTGAAGACCGCGGAATTCCGGCCGCCTCGCAGGCGGTGATTCGACCGGCCAGATAATCGAGAACATCCATCACCACATCGTCATAACGCGGATCGTCCTGCATGGTTCCCGGTTTGCCCTGCATATGCATCAGCGCGACGGGCGCGCCCGTCGCGACGGCGACCGCCATGCTGCCCGCGTCTCCTTCGAGCGCCGTTACGTCATTGATGATCCGGGCGCCTGCCGAGAGCGCCTCCCGCATGACCTCCGCATGACGCGTGTCGACCGAGATCGGAACGCCGGCGCCCTTGAGTCCTTCTATGACCGGCAGAACCCGGTCGCATTCTTGGCCGACGCCGATCGGTGTCGCCCCGGGACGGGTCGACTCGCCGCCGACATCGAGAATGTCCGCGCCCTGGGCGACCAAAGCCTCGCCATATGCGATGGCACGAGCGGGATCGTTATAACGTCCGCCGTCGGAAAAGCTGTCGGGCGTGGCGTTCACGATACCCATGACGAGCGGGCGGGCGTGCGAGGCCGGGTTTATCCGGCTGAGAAGCGGGCAGGCGTCGCGCAATCGCGAGAGCTGACGCTCGACAACGCCCTGAGTATCATGATCCAGGGACGCCAGCCAGTTCCGGAAGTCTTCGAGACTGAAGCTTTGGGACTTTCGAGGGCCCGGTTCCGTCCGCCAGAGCAGATCGATCGCCGTGAAGGCCCGGGGTCCGCCGGCCAGCGGAACGGCGCGGCCGGTCTCGACGGCGTGCCCGGCCTCCGCTCCGCTCAAGAGCCCTCTCGGGCAGAGATAGAGTGTTGCCCCTTGCGGAATCACGCGTGGCACGGAGTCAGGCTTCCGGGTGACTTAGGTTCTCTTGGGCCCCAGGACTTAGGTTTCCGGTTGTGGCTCAGGCCCGAGATTGGGCTTTACGCCGCGCGGACGGCCAGTCTGCGGCACGGCCGACGAGGATTTGTCACCCGGCGTGGATTTGGGCTCGCCGTAATCGGTGCGGATTTCCTCGCCGCGCAGCAGCGCATTAATCTCGTCGCCGCTCAGGGTCTCGTATTCGAGAAGCGCCTTGGCGAGCACGTGAAGATCCTCGATATGCCGCGTCAGCACATCGCGCGCGGTGGTTTCCGCTTCCTCGATCAGACCACGAGTCTCCTGATCGATCAGCCGCGCGGTATCCTCGGAAACGCTCTGGGTGCGCGCCACGGAATGGCCGAGGAAGACCTCGTCCTGGTTCTCGCGGTACCGCAACCAGCCGAGCTTGTCGCTCATGCCGTATTCCGTGATCATGGCGCGGGCCATGCGGGTCGCCTGCTGAATGTCGTTGGCGGCGCCGGTATTGAGCTCGTCTTCGCCGTAGATCAGCTGTTCGGCGATGCGGCCGCCGAAGCACAGGGAGAGCCGCGCCTTCATCTGCTTCATGCTCATGCTGAAGCGATCCCGTTCCGGCAGGTTCCAGGTCGAGCCGAGCGAGCGGCCACGGGGAATGATCGTCACCTTGTGCAGCGGGTCATTGCCCGGCACCAGCAACGAGACCAGCGCATGACCGGATTCGTGATAGGCCGTGGAGCGCTTTTCGTCCTCGGTCATCACCGCCGAACGCCGCTCGGCACCCATGATGACCTTGTCCTTGGCCTCTTCGAAATCGACCATCGCGACAAGACGCTTGTTCTTGCGCGCGGCCAGAAGCGCCGCCTCGTTCACGAGATTGGCGAGATCGGCCCCGGAGAAGCCGGGTGTCCCGCGCGCGATGACACGGGCGTCCACATCGGGCGCCAGCGCGATCTTGCGCATATGGACCTTGAGGATTTTCTCGCGGCCGAGAATATCGGGATTGGGCACGACCACCTGACGGTCAAACCGGCCGGGGCGCAGCAAGGCGGGATCCAGAACGTCCGGACGGTTGGTCGCGGCGATCAGGATGACGCCTTCATTCGCCTCGAAACCGTCCATTTCGACCAGCAGCTGGTTGAGGGTCTGCTCACGCTCGTCATTGCCGCCGCCGAGACCGGCGCCGCGATGACGGCCGACAGCATCGATTTCGTCGATGAAGATGATGCAGGGCGCGTTCTTCTTCGCCTGCTCGAACATATCGCGCACCCGGCTCGCGCCGACTCCGACGAACATCTCGACGAAGTCGGAGCCGGAGATCGTGAAGAACGGCACATTGGCCTCGCCCGCAATAGCGCGCGCCAGAAGCGTCTTACCGGTACCCGGCGAACCGACCAGCAGCGCGCCCTTCGGGATACGGCCGCCGAGCCGCTGGAATTTCTGCGGATCCTTCAGGAAGTCGACGATTTCCTCGAGTTCTTCCTTGGCCTCGTCAATGCCGGCGACGTCTTCGAAAGTCACACGTCCATGGCGTTCGGTCAGAAGCCGGGCCTTGGATTTGCCGAAGCCCATCGCCTTGCCACTGCCGCCCTGCATTTGCCGGAGGAAGTAGAACCACAAGCCGAAGATCAGGAGAAGCGGCAGCCAGGACACCACGAGATGAGCCAGCAGACCGCCATCGTCAGGCGGCGCGGCCTTGATCGTGACGCCCGCTTTGCTCAGCTTCTGGACGAGAGACGGGTCGTCGGGCGCATAGGTCTTGAAATGGCGATTGTCGGTATAGGTGCCGCTGATGTTCTGGCCCTGAATCTTGACGCCCTGGACATTTCCTTGCTGAACCTCGGAAAGGAACTGGGAATAAGACACCTCATCGGGACCGCCACGCGTCGTGGAGCCCTGGAAGATGTTATAGAGCAGCACCAAAAGGATGGCGATGATCAGCCACAGCGCCACATTGCGGGTAATGTTGTTCACGTAACTCGGCCCTTCTCCCGGGTGAGTGACTTGTCAGTTAACTCAGGACCACCCCAAGCCGACACTTCGCCTTGATGCATAACTTTATAGGCGTTACCAACAGATCACCAAGCCCAATTTAACACCCTAATACATAGGCTCACCCAGGGGCCAGACAAGTCTGAGGGTTATCCATTATCCGGCATTATCCCCCTGGATTTAGGCCGTCAAGCCCAACATAGGCGCAAAGTTGGCCGTAAAGGCCGATTTCGGCGTTTGTGCGCCGCGGCGCACAAAATCGAGATGTGGCATCGCAACAACACCTTTCCCGTCATAAAACGCCGGTAAAGTGAGCCTCGCAGCAGCCGGAATCGCAGTTGCGCGAGTCTCGTTAACCTGGCCGCGAATTTCGGTCCAACCGGCTTTGCCCAAGGGCTGAACACGCCATGATTGCCGCCCCGTTCCGGCCGACCGCACGACCCCGATGCGAAACCGGCCATCCCAGACGGCGCTGGCGCCGGCCGCCAGGGTAACCGGATCACCGATGGCGGACATCTCCCGCGTGACGACGAGGCCGTAGCGAGAGGCGCGGAAAGCCCCGCTGCCCGGCGCGATGCGGCAACCATGAAGCGTGCGCCCACCCGACCGCCTGAGCGCGAGGTCGGCGAGCCCGCCATGGAGATGGCGCAAACGTTCGAAGCGCGGCGGATAGACTTGGCCGGACACCGTCATCAAAACGCGAGACAGGGCCCGAAGCGAAGCCTCCTCGGGCGCCGCCCGAAGGGCCGCCGCGTCAAGCCGGGCATAGCCTTCGGGATGGATGATGACCGCCTCGACGAGAACGTCGCTCACCTGAGCATCAATCGCGTCCGACGCGCGCCGAAGCCGCGCCGCGGCATCCGCGATACGGGCCGCTTCGAGGCCTTCCGGCGCCAGTCCCGCCAGAATGGTGCGCGCCCGGACGCGGCGGAACTTTTCGTTCCGGTTGCTCGGATCCTCGACCCAGTCCTGGCCGCGTGCCGTGAGGGTGGCGGCGAGGCACACCTTGGGAACGGCGAGAAGCGGACGCAGCAGCCGCAGACCTTCCCGGTACTCGACAGCCGCCATTCCGGCCAGTCCGGCGAGCCCGCTGCCCCGGCCAAGCCGCAGCAAAAAGGTCTCGGCCTGATCCTCCAGGTGATGGGCCAGCAGAAGATGTAGAACGCCCTTGTTCCGGCACCAGTTTTCGAGCAGGGCATAACGGCCTTCCCGGGCCGCCGCCTGGATGCCGGCGGACGGCTTGTCCCCCCGCCATGTCAGTATCGTGTGAGCGATGCCGCGCGCGGCGAGCCAGCGTCCCACCTGACGGGCCTCGGCCCGGGATTCCTTGCGCAAACCGTGATCGACGGTCAGGGCCTGAATGGAACCGCCGTGGCTCCCCGCCCAGTCTTGGGCGAGACAGGCGAGCGCCATGCTGTCCGCGCCGCCGGACACGGCGACGGCGAGCGCGGGCGGACGCTCGAACGGCCCGAAATCGGCCATGAGAGAAGAAAAGTCATCCGCCGACAGGGGCGCGATGCTGCGGGAGACGGCGTCTACCATGGCGCGGGACGCGGCCGCGCCAGGAGATCAGCTGCAGCCGGCATCCTTTTGTTCGGTGCGAGCGTGCTCCCGGATCGATTTCGACGCCAGGGGATATTTCGACAGGAGTTCGGAGAAGCTGTCACACGCGGCCCCCTTCTGGCCTAGGCTTTTGAGGCTCATGCCGAGCTTCAGAAGACTGTCCGGGCGTTTCGGACCTTTCGGATATTTCTGATAGGAGGTGAGGAAAGCCTGGGCCGCCTCTTTATACATCTTCCGGACGTAATAGGTCTCGCCAAGCCAGTACTGGGCGTTGGCCGCCAGATCGGCCTTGGGATCACGGTTTATCAGCCCCTTGAAGCCGCGCTCAGCATCGCCGTAATCGCCGGCGCGCAGGGCACCGAGCGCGTGATCATAGACCACCTGCACCCCGCCGCTCGGCAACGGCGCCGGCGGAGTCGCATCGGACGTCTGGTTGGAGGGCGGCGTCGGCTTGGCGCCCGGCGGCGGCACCAGTTGGCCCGACTGATCGAAGGAGCCGGACCTGCCCTGCGGCGCGCTGGTCTGGTTCGCGCCCGCGCCTCCCTCAGCGGCGCCGGCCTGCCCGCCATGCTCCAGAGCATTCAGCCGGAACTCGACATCCTTCTCTACCTTGTCGAGACGGTCGGACAGCGTCTGGATCCGGTGGTTCGCCGTTTCGATCTGGCCGGTCAGGGTACGCAGCTGGTCCTCGATCGAATTGAAATGGACCTGAATATCGGCGAACTGATTGCTGCCATTCGCGCCGGGAGTCGCGCTCGGCGTTCCGGACGACCCGGGCGCCCCGCCGCGATAGATCAGGCGCTCGACATCCTTCAGATCCCGCTCGAGGCGGTTGATCTGGTCCTGCAGTTCCTTCTTGCTCTGCGCCAGCGCCGGCGGCGCGGACTGCATGGCGACCACCGCAATGGCCAGAATTGAACCGGTCTGGATCAGGCGTTTCGCGATCAGGCGGATCTGCATGGCGCGTCATCCTCGCTGTTACAAAATCGATGTCACTCGGGTTTACCCCAATCCGCGCGGTTCCGCACCACGCTTCGTCCATGACATCACGCGCATGACGGCCGCAAAGGGGCAAGAGCGGGCACCCCGGCAGCCTCCTCGCGCGCAAAAAAGAACCGCGCCGAGACCCGCCAATCAGGACGGTCACAAGCGCGGTTCAAAAACCTCAGCCGGCAGAACCGGTCTAGTTGATGACCGTCACCGCCCGGCGGTTCTTGGCCCAGGCCGCCTCGTTCGAGCCGAGAACGGCCGGCCGCTCTTTGCCGTAGCTGATCGTCTGAATTCTCGAGGCACTAACGCCGAGCGCCACGAGATAGTTCTTCACGGCGTTTGCGCGGCGTTCTCCTAGCGCGAGGTTGTATTCCCGCGTGCCGCGTTCGTCGCAATGGCCTTCGACCGTGACGGTGACATTACCGTAGGTCTTCAGCCACTGAGCCTGACGCCGCAGCGTCGCCTGCGCGTCGCCGGTCAGGTCGTATTTGTCGAACCCGAAGTAAACCGTGTTGCCAGCCGAAACCTTGAAGTCCTGCGTGCTGCCGGGCTCCGGGCCTTTCTGCACGGGTTCCTGGACAACGCCCTCGTTCTGCGACGACGCTTGTTGCGCGGACGAAGCCGGCGCGGCAGTTTCCTGCCCTGATTTCGTGGCACATGCGGCCAGCAACATCGTTGCCAAGGCCACACCCCAAACTTTGACGATAGTCGAGTGACGAAGCATTTCCGTACCCCTCAGAAGGTCACTGGATTTATTGTTTGGATCGACGCCATTCCCGTCTGGCGGTCGCTAACCATAGTGTTTGTCTTGCATTTTGTCCATTCCGTTTCAATATTTGCGCGATTTCCGACGTCCCCGGCGGACGCCTCTTCTAATTGAGCAAAGGCGACCATGCGGGATCGGACGCATCGGTTGGCGTCAGAACCTCGCGCAGGTTGTACCCGGTCAGGTCGACCGAATACAGCCGGGTCCGTCCCCCCGATCCGTCGGCATTCTCGGGTTTCTGCCGGAAAAACATGATGACACGGCCGTTTGGCGACCATGTGGGCCCCTCGTCCAAATAACTCTCTGTCAGAATGCGCTCCTGGCTGCCGTCGGGACGCATCACACCAATATAAAACCGGTTTCCCTTCAATTTTGTGAAAGCGATTAGATCCCCGCGCGGCGACCACACGGGCGTGGCGTAACGGCCGTCGCCAAAGCTGATGCGCTTGGAGTTTCCGCCATCGGAGTCCATGACATAGAGCTGCTGCGTGCCGCCCTGGTCGGAGTTGTAGACGATGTGCTTGCCGTCGGGCGAATAGCAGGGCGAGGTGTCGATGGCCGGGCTATTGGTCAGGCGGCGGGTCTGGCGGGTGCGCAAATCCATGACATAGATGTCGGAGTTGCCGTTCACCGCCATGCTCATGATGACCTTGTTGCCATCCGGCGAGAACCGCGGCGCGAAGGTCATGCCGGGGAAATCGCCCAGCACTTCCTGCTGTCCGGTGTCGATATTGTAGAGATAGACCCGGGGCCGATTGTTGAAATAGGAGAGATAGGTGATCTCCTGGCTGGTCGGCGAAAAGCGCGGGGTCAGCACCAGATGGTCGCCGTTGGTGAGGTAGCGGTTGTTCGCGCCGTCCTGATCCATGATCGCCAGACGCTTCACCCGGTGCAGCGGGCTGCCGGTCTCGGCGATATAGACGATGCGGGAGTCGAAATAGCCCTCTTCGCCGGTCAGCCGCTTGTAGATCTGATCCGAGATCATATGCGCGATGCGGCGCCAGTTTTCCGGCAGCGTGGTATAGGCGAGGCCGGTCATCTGGGTTTCGGCGAAGATGTCCCACAGCCGGAATTCGACCTTTAGCCGGCCATCGGGAGCGATGTCGCTCTTGCCGGTGACCAACGCCTGGGCATTGATAACGCGCCAATCGGCGAAGCGCGGCTGGACGCTCATCGACTCCGGCGTCTGCACGAAGGCGCGGGGATCGATCGACTTGAACAAGCCGGAATTGTCGAGATCGTTGGTGACGACCTTCGCGATCTTCGCGCCCAGTTCCTTGGCCGATCCGTTCTTCGACACCTCGGTGGCCGGGCCATAGAAGTCGGGAATGGCGATCGGCAGAGGCTTGACGTTGCCCTGCGTGATATCGACCTGCAACGCCGCATGGGCGCCGCCCGCGCCGAACGCAACCAAGGCGGCGCAGGCCAGAACGAGCCCGATTTTGGATTGGAGAGCCCGTGCAAGACGAACCCCAAGACTATGCCTGAGCTTGGTAGAGAGCATCATCACCCCGTTATCATTTGCTTGGGATCGAATGTGAGATTGATGTCACGCCAAATGTCATAGGAATCAACCGGTAATTTCAAGGGCGAGCACTTCTGGACGGCCCGGCGGGCGCTCTCCGCCGCCACGCGATAATAGTCGGATCGACCGATCTTGCCTTGATCGAGGATCTGCGGCGGCCCATTCAGCGTGCCATCCGGATTAAGCGCGATGTGAAGGCGCACGACGAGATCCTCGGCGTCCGGCGCGCCGGCGGGCACCAGCCAGCAGGGCTGAACCTGCTTTCGGATCGCATCCTGCAGGCTGATCGTCAGCCTTCGCGTGTCGATCGACTGCTCCTGGGGCTGCGACGGCGCCGTGTCTTTCTGGCTCTTGTCGAGCAGGGCGGCGATCCGGCTCGGATCGAAGCGGCTCGGCGGCTTCGGCTTGGCGCGCGGCTTCACGTTCACCGGAACCTCGGCGAGCTTCGGCTCGGGCTGCTTGAGCCGTTCGGCCTTGGGCCGCGGTTTCGGCAGATCGGCGATCTCGTCGGGCGGCGGCGGCACGTCCGACGGCTTGGGTTTCGGTTTTGGCGGCTCCCGCTGCGGCGGTTCCGGCGGCTTGGGCTTCGGTTTCGGCTTTTCTTCCGCCTTCTTCTCGACCGGTTTCGGCGTGGTCTTGTCAGCGATTTGCACGACGTCCACCGGGATGATCTGCTGTGTTTCCTTGGTCGGATAAAGAAAATCAGGCACACCGGTCACCACGAGCGCCAACACGGCAACGTGGAGGCCCAAGGAAATAACCATCCCTTTGCGCATGCCTTTACGCATTTCTTGCTATCACTTCGTCCGCGTCTTGATCGGCTGCGTCACCAGCGCGACCTTGTTGAAGCCCGCGGCATTGATCGTGCCCATTACCTGCATCACGAGGCCATAGTCGATCTTCTCGTCGCCCCGGACATAGATCCGCGTATCCTTCGCGTTCTTCGAAATCGCCTCGAGCTTCGGCACCAGATCGTCGAGCGAGATCTCGGTCTTCTGCAAAAAGATCTTGCCCTTCGCGTTGACCGTCACTTCGAGCGGCTTGGAATCCTGCGGCAGCGGCTGCGCCTTGCTTTGCGGCAGATCCACCGGCACGCCGACGGTCAGCAAGGGAGCGGCCACCATGAAAACGACCAGCAGAACCAGCATCACGTCGACAAACGGCGTGACGTTGATTTCGGCCTTCGGGCGATAGGTACCCGACTTATCGCGCAAACGATGCTGAACGGATCCCGCCATCAGTGATGGCCTCCTTCATCCAATTGTCTAGAGAGAATGGCGAGGAACTCGTCGGCAAAGCCTTCCAGACGGTTCGCGTAGCTCGCCATGTCGTTGGCAAATTTATTATAGGCGATCAGCGCCGGCACGGCGGCAATTAGTCCCATGGCGGTGGCGAACAGGGACTCGGCGATACCGGGCGCAACGACCGACAGGCTTGTGTTATGGCTCGCCGCGATCGCGGTGAAGCTGTGCATGATGCCCCAGACCGTCCCGAACAGCCCGACAAAGGGCGCCGCGGAACTGACTGTCGCCAGAAAGCCGAGATAACGCTCGAGGCCCTCCATCTCGCGGTTCAACGTCACCCGCATGACCCGTTGAATCCGGTCCTGCAGGCCGGGATTGGGGCCGGCGGCGGCGCCGCGGCGCTCGAACGAGCGGCGCCATTCGCGCATCGCGGCGATGAACAGCATCGCCATCGGGTGATTGGGCCTGTCCTTGATCCGGTTATAGAGCTCTTCCAGGGAGTGTCCCGACCAGAACACTTCCTCGAAGGCGTCGGCCTGGGTGCGGATGCGCTTGAAGCGCATGACCTTGTCAAAAATGATCGCCCAGCACCAAAAAGAGGCCAGCAACAACAGCAGCATCACCGACTGAACAATGATGTCCGCGTTCGAAAAAAGACCCCAGATAGTAAAATCGTGGACCACGCCACCGAGATCGGTGGCTTGAATAGCGTTATCGGGCATTCACATCCGCCTTTGGTTGTATCTTGGTCAATAAATGCTGCAGTTTTTGTCGAATTTTAGGCGAGATCTTTCGCGGGCGGCCGGCCGAGTCCACACAGGCGGCCCTAATTTGGGCCGTCGAGAGCACCTTTCCCGCCCGGTAGATTGCCTGTTCCAGCTCCAGAGTGGCTGCGCGGAGCCCCGTGACCAAGGTGCGGATTTCCAGAACATCGTCGAGCCGCGCGGGCGCGAAATAGTCGATTGTGCAGCGTCGAACCACGAACAGGCCTTCCCTCTCACTCCCGTCGGGGTCATGCCGGCCGATGCCGATCAGCCGAAGCATGTCGGTGCGCGCGCGCTCGATGAATCTCAGATAATTGGCGTAATAGACCATGCCGAGCGCGTCGGTGTCTTCGTAATAGACGCGCATGAAAATGACGTGAATCGGACCGTTCATCGCGCCGGACAGGGTGTCGGGCGGTTTCAGAGCGGGCGGTTCGGTCTTCGCGATTTGGGGTGATGGCTGTTTTTTCGGGGGTGCTGCGGCCTCACTCATCCTCACTATCCAACATATCCATCTGCCCAGCCCCCCCTTGCGCCTTGGGCAGTCCCATATGGCTGCGAGCGGCATCGGTGATGACCCGGCCGCGCGGCGTGCGCTGAACAAACCCCTGCTGAATGAGATAGGGTTCGATGATGTCCTCGATGGCGTCACGCGGCTCGGAAAGCGCGGCCGCGATGGTCTCCACACCGACCGGGCCGCCGCCGAAATCCACGCCGATGCAGTTCAGATAGCGCCGGTCCATGGCGTCCAATCCACGGCTGTCGACTTCGAGCCGCGTCAGCGCCTTGTCGGCGGCGACCGCATCGATCGGATCGATCCCGGCGACGGCCGCGAAATCCCGCACGCGGCGCAGCAGCCGGTTGGCGACACGCGGCGTCCCGCGCGAGCGCCGGGCGATTTCCTCAGCGCCTGCCGACGTCAACCCGATGCCAAGCACGCCCGCGCCGCGCGTGACGATCTGAACCAACTCCGCCACGTCGTAAAAATTGAGCCGAAGCGGAATGCCGAAGCGGTCCCTGAGCGGCGTGGTGAGCAGGCCCGACCGGGTCGTCGCGCCAACCAGGGTGAACGGCGGCAGGTCGATCCGGATCGAGCGCGCGGCCGGCCCTTCGCCGATGATGAGATCGAGCTGAAAGTCCTCCATCGCGGGATAGAGCACTTCCTCGATAGCCGGACTCAGGCGATGGATCTCGTCGATAAACAGCAGATCATGGGGCTGAAGATTGGTCAGCAATGACGCGAGATCTCCGGCTTTGGTGATGATCGGCCCGGAGGTCGCGCGGAAATTGACGCCGAGTTCGCGCGAGATGATCTGGGCCAGCGTCGTCTTGCCGAGCCCCGGCGGCCCGGCGAGCAGCACATGGTCGAGCACCTCGCTCCGCGTCTTCGCCGCTTCGATGAAGACTTCCAGATTGTCGCAGGCCTGCCGCTGACCGACGAATTCGGCGAAACGCGAGGGGCGCAGACCGGCCTCGACCGTATCCGCCTCGCCGAGGCTCGCATCGATCAGGCGATCAGTGCCTTCTGGCTGTCCGGTCACCGGCTCAACTCCTGCAGGCCGCTGCGAATAAGGGCCGCGGCATCGGCTTCAGGCCCGAGTTTCTTGGCAACGGCGGTAACGGCGGCATAGGCGTCCGCCTGACGGTACCCCAGATTAACGAGCGCCGAAACCGCGTCGGACGAGGCGCCACCCGCCGCCGCGCCGGGCCGAAGCGCCGTCACGACCGCGCCGTGCGTTCCCTGCAGCCCGCCGACCTTGTCCTTCAGTTCATTCACGATACGCGCGGCCAACCGGGGGCCGACGCCGTTGGCGCGCGCGAGCGTCTTGCTGTCCTGAGCCGCCATTGCATCCGCCAGTTCGGCCGCGGAGAGCGCCGACATCAGGGCAAGCGCCAACCGGGCACCGACGCCCTGCACACTGCGAAGCAGGCTGAACCATTCGCGATCCGCCTCTTCCGCGAAGCCATAAAGCCGGATCGAATCCTCGCGAAGCTGTGTCTCGATATAGAGGCTCACCTCGCGGCCGACCGGCGGAAGCGCGCTCAGGGTTCGGCCGGAGCAGGACACGTGATAGCCCACCCCGCCGACATCGACGATGGCCCAATCCTCGCCGACGGAATCCAGCAGTCCCTTGAGCTTGGCTATCACCGCGCCGTTCCTCCCAGACGCACGCCCGCACCCGCTGTCGACCCCACGCGCCGTTCGATCGCGCGCGCGTTGGCGTAATGCGCATGGCAGATCGCGGCGGCCAGCGCATCGGCGGCATCCGCGCCCTCGATCGTCACGCCCGGCAACAGAACCTTCACCATGGCGTGGATCTGATCCTTCGCCGCATGGCCGACGCCGACGACCGTCTTCTTGATCGCGTTCGGCGCATATTCGGCGACCGGCACGCCGGCAAGCGCCGGAGCCAGCATAACCACGCCGCGCGCCTGGCCGAGCTTCAGGGTCGAGGCCGGGTTCTTGTTGACGAAGGTCTCTTCGATCGCCGCTTCCTGCGGACGCCAGGTCTCAATGACGGATTGCAGGCCGTCATGCAATTGGCGGAGACGCTCGGCGAGCGACAGCGTGTCGGTGGAGCGGACAATTCCGTTCGCCACATGGCTCAGGCGATGCCCGTCGCTCTCCACGACGCCCCAACCGGTCAGCCGCAAGCCGGGATCCAGTCCCAGAATGCGCGTGACCGTCGTCATCTCCGGTCCGCCCGATCGTCGGACCGTTTCAGGGAACGCGTGTGACTAGGCACTGAGCTTCTTCATCACGTCGTCGGAAACCTCGAAATTGGCGAAGACATGCTGGACGTCGTCATTATCTTCCAGGATGTCGAGCAGCTTGAACAGTGTCGAGGCCTGATCCTCGCCAACGTCGATCGTGTTTTGCGGCCGCCAGACGAGACGGGCCGACGCGGCGTCGCCGAGCGATTCCTGCAGGGCGTCGCGCACGGTGTTGAAATCGTCCTTCTCGCAGAGGACCTCGTAGCCGTCATCGCCCGTTTCGACATCGCTCGCCCCGGCCTCCAGCGCCGCCTCGAATACTTTTTCGAACGAGCCGATATCTTCTGGATACACGATGCGTCCGACCTGATCGAACATATAGGAGACGCTGCCGGTCTCCCCGAGGGTTCCGCCATGCTTCTGGAAGGCGGCGCGGATTTCGCCGGCGGTGCGATTGCGGTTGTCGGTCAAGCCGTCGATGATGATCGCAACGCCGCCGGGACCGAAGCCCTCATAGCGGATCGCCTCGTAATTCGCACCGTCCAGACCAGTCGCCCGCTTGATCGCCCGCTCGATATTGTCCTTGGGCATATTCTGCGCGCGCGCCGCGATAACGGCGGCGCGCAGGGCGGCATTGTGCTCGGGGTCGGGCAGGCCTATTTTGGCCGCCACGGTGATTTCCCGCGAAAGTTTACTGAACATCTTCGAGCGCTTCGCGTCCTGAGCGCCCTTGCGATACATGATATTCTTGAACTGGGAATGTCCAGCCATCGAGCCTCCGGATAACGGACCGATTCATCCAACAGAGCCGGTCGACGGCCCTCGTCCCGGCCCCTGAAAACTGTAATTGCGAGCCCCTGGCCGCCACGCCCGAGATGTTTTCTCCGGGCGACACTTGAGATGGACTCCACCATGCCGCCCGTTCCGAGCGGCAGCGCCCGCTAGAGATACCGCCAACGCTATTGTCTGGCAATACTGGGAACGGCGCGACGGCCGTCCTTCAGCAGTTGGCATGCCTGATAAATTTAACTATTCTGGTTTACTATTTTTTAATAGGAAATTGGCCTAATACATATCTACTATATCGGTTGCGTCCGATTACCTCAGCGCAACCGGTACAGGTACCCCGAAATCCCAGCCAATGGGATTGCCCCGCAAACCTCGGTTCCCCTCCACCCCCCATAGAATTGAGGTTTGCGGGGCCCTTTTTTCCAAAGTTCGAGAAGACGCCGGATGCGCCGCGCTTATTGCGCCGCGCTTTTTGCCGGCTCGTCGAGCGACCGCAAGCCAAGCGGCAAGGCCTGGGCCAGACGACCGCCGAGGCGTACGGGCTCAATCGACGCCGCCAATCCGGTCGCGGCGTCGGTCTCGACGAAAACGCCGCACATGGTGCCCTCGCCGAGCGCCGGTTCGAATCGCCCGTTCTTGGTCTTGCGGGTGAAGCGGATCAACGGTTCGGTCTTGTCCATGCCGATGATCGAATTGTAGTCGCCGCACATGCCGGCGTCGGACTGAAAGCCCGTGCCGCCCGGCAGAATCTGGGCGTCCGCGGTCGGAACATGGGTGTGGGTTCCGGCGACGAGGCTGGCGCGGCCGTCGACGAAATGGCCCATCGCCATCTTTTCGCTGGTCGCCTCGCAATGCATGTCGATGAAGACGCAATCGACGGTGCCGCCGAGCGAGACATTCTTGAGAACGGTGTTCACGGCCTCGAACGGATTGTCGAATTCGTGCATGAAGACCTGGCCAAGCAGATTGATGACCATCACCTTCTTGCCCGACCGCGTCTCATAGATATGCGAGCCGCGCCCCGGCAGGCCGCTGGGATAATTGAGCGGACGCAGCAGACGCGGCTCCTTCTCCATATATTTGGAAATCTCGCGCCGGTCCCAGCTATGGTCGCCGAGCGTGATCGCGTCGACACCCGCCTCGAAGAGTCCGGCGCAGATCTTGTCGGTGATGCCGAAGCCGCTCGCCGCGTTCTCGCCATTCGCTACGACGAAATCGAGCGCGCAGGCGCGTTTCAACGCCGGCAGATGCGCCGCAATCGCGTCCCGGCCCGAGCGGCCGACGATATCTCCGAGAAACAGAAGTCTCACATCGTCCTCATCGCCCGCTATGCGGGCCGGCTGAATTTTCGCGCGCCCTCTTCGGTCACGATCCAGTCCAGGGGTTGATCGTAGGCATCGCGGGGCACGGCGCCCACTTCCTGCGCCTCGTAGCCCACGCCGATCACCGTCAGCGGACCGGCGGCGCGCAGCTTCGCGAGCGTCCGGTCATAATAACCACCTCCATAGCCGATCCGATAGCCCTCGGCGTCGAACGCCAGAAGTGGCGCCAGAACGACCGTCGGATCTCGCTGAGGCGAAATCTCGGGCGGCTCGAAGGTGCCGAAGCCTTTTGGAACCATCTCGATGTCCGGCCGCCACTCGCGAAAGACAAGCGGCGCGGCCTTCTTCTCGATGACCGGCAGCACGCAGGTCACGCCGCGCCCGGTCAATTCGGTGAGCAGCGGAACGAGATCTATCTCGGCGCCCATGGGCCAGAACCCGGAGACGACGTCGTTGGGGCCGATCAGCCCGGTATCGAGAACGTGCCGCGCAAGCCGCCGCCCCGCGTCGGGACTCGCCGCGTCATGGACGGCGTTGCGGCGCGCCTTCGCCTCGGCCCGGCAGGTCTTCTTTGCTTCGACGATATCCATAGACCTTCAATGCCTTCGAAAAAAACTGTGCGGGACCGCCATGGCCGTCAGCATTCTGTGATCCTCTGTGGCCTGCACTCAGCAGGTGGGCGCCATATGACAAGACCACGGTCTCACCAGGGACAGCTCCCTAGACGATATTATTGGCCCCAGGGATATAGATACCGACGTACCGGGCAGAACCCGCGCTTCCTAACGTAAGGTCGCGCCGGACGTTCGGCAATATGCTGGTCGCGGGGGACGACCAATCAGGATTGATCGACGCGCGAGGCGAGCTCCTCGATCCGGCGGGCGGCGTCGTTCAGAACGGCCGCGACCGCTTCCTCGTCCATCGCGTTTTTGTCGGCGCCGTCGCCACCGTTCTTGCCGGCCGCGCTCATCGCCCTCTCGGCCTTTTGCAGCCGGATCTTGAGTTCCGCAACCTCGGCTTTCAGATCGCCGAGTTGAGCGAAGGCCTCGGAAAGCTCGTCGGCAATGAACAGGGCCGACATCAGCAGCAGGCGCGATTTGCCGATCTGTCCGAAGGAAACCACGAGGCTCGCCACTTTCTTCGCGACGTAATCGGCCAGGAAATGCAGATGCTTTTCCTCGCCATCCTTGCAGGCAACGACATAGTTGTGACCGTTGATGGTTACCGTTACGTCCGCCATGGCCCGCTACTCCGCCAAAATCGTGTCGAGACGGCCGATGGCGATATCGAGCGCCTCAACGACCGACCGGTTAATCTCCTTCTGGGTCTCGCGGTCGGCATCGCTTTTGGCGAGATCGGCAGCCAGGCGCTCCTGCTCCGCCTTCAGCGCCGCGAGTTCCTTGTGGATTCGCGCGTCCGATTCCCTTCCGCCGGCGCGCACGACGCGCGATTCCGACTCACCTTCGACAGCGGCCAAGCCGGTCTCAAGATGCGCTAGCGCCGATTCCAATCGCCGTTTTGCCGTTTCCAATGTGCTCATACTTGGTCCGCCGCCGATGCGGCCAGTGCCAAGACCTCGCAAAGAGCTGCGAGATCGACCCCTTGTGGCTCAAAAATTTCGAGACCAGCCTTTTAAGCATATGCACCGGACCAAAACGCCGTCAACCGGAGAAACCACTATAAATCACTAACTTCGCCGTCTTTGTGAAATCTCTGCTTGCACTCTCGCGCGGCGATTTCGGACGGCTAAATCCGGACCGGCGAAAAACCCGCACAACTCCGCCAAAATATCGTCCCGCGACGGGAAAAAACGCGGTTGACCTCGTACCGCCCTGCGGTCATTGTGGCGCCGCTTTTCGCGCGCATATCGGGCGGCTGTTTGGGGATTGCCGGGTTTCCTCATGAACGAAACGACGACTTTACGTACAACCGAGGTCCAGCACGAGTCTCTGGCCAACGCCATTCGGGCTCTTTCGATGGACGCCGTGGAACAGGCCAATTCCGGCCATCCGGGCATGCCGATGGGCATGGCGGACGTCGCGACGGTGCTGTTTACGCGCCATCTGAAATTCGATCCCGCCTGGCCGAGCTGGCCCGACCGCGACCGGTTCGTGCTTTCGGCGGGCCATGGCTCCATGCTGCTCTATTCCCTCCTCTATCTCACCGGATATGAGGAGATGACGATCGAGCAGATCCGGAACTTCCGGCAACTCGGCAGCCATACCGCGGGCCATCCGGAATTCGACCGCGCGCTCGGCATCGAAACGACCACCGGCCCGCTGGGCCAGGGCCTCGCCACGGCCGTCGGCATGGCCATGGCGGAGCGTCACCTCGCGGCGACGTTCGGATCCGAGGCGGTCGATCACTGCACTTATGTCCTCGCCGGCGACGGATGCCTGATGGAAGGCATCAGCCATGAGGCGATTTCGCTGGCCGGGCATTTGAAGCTTAACAAGCTGATCGTGCTGTTCGACGACAACCACATCTCGATCGACGGTCCGACCGATCTGTCGGTTTCCGACGATCAGGTGGCGCGATTCAAGGCCCATGGCTGGAACGCCTTCCGCATCGACGGCCATAACGCGGACGAGATCGACGCCGCGCTGGCCACGGCGAAGACGAGCAACAAGCCGACCCTGATCGCCTGCCGCACGACGATCGGCTTCGGCGCCCCGAAAAAGGCCGGTTCCGCCTCGACCCATGGCAGCCCCCTGGGCGCAGAGGAAGTCGCGGGGGCGCGCATGGAACTCGGCTGGCCGTATCCGCCGTTCGAAATCCCCGACGAGATCCTCTCGGTGTGGCGCATGGCGGGACAGCGCGGCATGAAAGAGACGGCGGCCTGGCGCGCCCGGCTCGACCAAATGGACGGCGGCAGGCGCGCGGCTTTCGACGCGGCGCTCGTCGGCGCGTTGCCGGCCGCCCTCGATCAGGCGCTGGCCGATCACAAGACGTCGATCATAGCGGACAAGCCGAAGATCGCGACCCGGGCGGCGAGCCAAAAGGCGCTCGAAGTCATCAACGGCGTGATCGAGACCACCGTCGGCGGGTCGGCGGATCTCACCGGCAGCAACAACACCAACACCAGCCAGCTGCAAGCGCTGAGCGCCAACAATTACGGCGGGCGCTACGTCCATTACGGCGTGCGCGAGCATGGCATGGCGGCGGCGATGAACGGATTGGCGCTGCATGGCGGCGTAATTCCTTATGGCGGCACCTTCCTCGTTTTCACCGATTACTGCCGTCCGTCGATCCGGCTCTCGGCGCTGATGCGCCAGCGGGTGATCTATGTGATGACCCACGATTCGATCGGACTCGGCGAAGACGGCCCGACGCACCAGCCGGTCGAGCATCTGGCGAGCCTGCGGGCCATGCCTAATATCAATGTGTTCCGCCCGGCGGACGGCGTCGAGACGGCCGAATGCTGGGAGCTGGCGCTGAAGGCGACCGAAACGCCCTCCGTCATCGCCCTGTCCCGTCAGGGCCTGCCGACGGTGCGGACGGATGCCGTGTCGGAAAATCTGTCGGCGCGCGGCGGCTATGAATTACGCGCAGCGGACGGCGCGGCGAAGGTCACCGTGATCGCGACGGGCTCCGAGGTCGAGATCGCGCTCGCCGCCCGGGACCAGCTTCAGTCGGAAGGCATTCCGGCCCGCGTCGTCTCGATGCCCTGCACCGAGTTGTTCGACGCCCAGGACGAGTCGTACCGCGCCGAGACGTTGGGTCCGGGCACGGTCCGAATTGCTATCGAGGCCGCAACCTCCCTTGGGTGGGAGCGTTATCTCGGAAGCGAAGGCGCCTTTATCGGGATGCACAGCTTTGGGGCGTCGGCCCCGGCGAAGGCGCTCTACGAACATTTCGGCATCACCTCGTCGGCGATCGTGAAGGCGGCAAAACAGCGCCTCTAGACGTTTGTTTTGACGCAAAGAATTGACGGGCAACGTCAACTATTCTTTAGGCTGGTTATGGAAAGGTCCGCCACTTCAGGCGACGAAAGAAAGGCTGGAGAACGTCAATGGCAGTGAGAGTTGCGATCAATGGATTTGGTCGCATCGGACGCTTGGTCCTGAGGGCAATCGCAGAATTGGGCCGCAAGGACATCCAAGTGGTAGGCATCAACGATCTGGGGCCGGTCGAGACCAATGCCTATCTTCTGAAACATGACTCCGTGCACGGCGCGTTTCCCGGCAAGGTAAAGGTAAAGGGCGACACGATCGATCTCGGCCAGGGCCCGATCAAGGTGACCGCCGAACGCGATCCGTCGAATTTGCCCTGGAGCGATCTCGGCGTCGACGTCGCCCTGGAATGCACCGGCCTCTTTACCTCGCGCGACAAGGCGAGCGCGCATCTGACAGCCGGCGCCCGCAAGGTTTTGATTTCGGCCCCGGGCAAGGACGTCGATCTGACCGTCGTCTTCGGCGTCAATCACGACAAGCTGAAGGCCAAGCACGCCGTCGTCTCGAATGCCTCCTGCACGACCAACTGCCTGGCCCCGGTCGCCAAGGTTCTGCACGAGGCGGTCGGCATCAAGCAGGGCTATATGACGACGGTTCACTCCTATACCGGCGATCAGCCCGTGCTCGACACGCTGCACAAGGATCTGCGCCGGGCCCGCGCTGCGGCCATGTCCATGATCCCGACCTCCACGGGCGCGGCCCGCGCGGTCGGTGAAGTGCTTCCGGCGCTCAAGGGCAAGCTCGATGGATCGGCCGTGCGCGTACCGACGCCGAACGTCTCGATGATCGACCTGAAATTCATCGCGAACCGGGAGACCAGCGCGGAAGAAATCAACAACGCCATCAAGGCCGCCGCGAAGGTGAAGCCGCTCAAGGGGATCCTCTGCACCGTGGATGAACCGGCGGTTTCGATCGACTTCAATCACAATCCGGCCAGTTCCACCTTCGACCTGTCGCAAACGCATGTCATCGAGGGCAAACTGGTGCGCGTGCTGAGCTGGTATGACAATGAATGGGGGTTCTCCAACCGGATGTCCGATACGGCGGTGGCCCTCTCCAAAGCCAAATAGCGGCATCCGATAGCCATGCCGAATGTCCGGACAATCGACGATCTTGAGGTCGTGGGTCGCCGCGTGATCGTGCGTGCCGACCTGAATGTGCCGTTCAAGGACGGGCGTATCACCGACGCCACCCGCATCGACGCGGTCGCGCCGACGATCGCCAAGCTTTCGACGGCTGGGGCGCGGGTCATCGTGCTGTCCCATATGGGGCGACCCGAGGGCAGGCCGCTCCACGAATTCTCGCTCAAACCTGTGGCGAAACCTCTGGCCGATGCCGTCGGCCGCGTGGTCGGCCATCACGTGGACGTCCATTTCGCGCCCGATTGCATCGGCGATACCGCCGAGAACGCCATCGCCCGACTCGATGACGGCGAGATCATCCTGCTGGAGAACGTCCGGTTCCATCCGGGCGAGGAAGCGAATGACGACGACTTCGCGAAGGCGCTCGCCGCGCTCGGCGACGTCTATATCGACGACGCGTTTTCCTGCGCCCATCGCGCCCATGCGTCGACGGAGGGCATCACCTATTTCCTGCCCTCGGCCGCCGGCCCGGCGATGACGACGGAAATCGAGGCTCTGGAAAGCGTGCTCAAATCGCCGGAGAAGCCGCTTGCCGCCATCGTGGGCGGAGCCAAGGTCTCCACCAAACTCAAGCTGCTCGGCAATCTGGTGACGATGGTCGATCACCTGATTATCGGCGGCGGTATGGCCAACACCTTCCTGAACGCCATGGGCAAGCCGGTCGGCAAGAGCCTGTGCGAGCACGATCTCGCCGATACGGCGACCGAGATCATCGCCGGGGCCAAGGAGGCCGGATGCACACTGCACCTGCCGACCGACGTCGTCGTCGCCGGCGAGTTCAAGGCGGGCGCGCCGAGCAAAACGGTTTCGATCGACGCCGTCGGCGCGGACGACATGATCCTCGATATCGGGCCCGAGACGATCACGGCGTTGAAGGCCCTGCTCGACACTTGCAGGAGCCTGGTCTGGAACGGCCCGCTCGGGGCCTTCGAGATCTCCCCGTTCGAGACCGGAACGGTGGCGGTGGCGCGCGAAGCGGCGAAACTGACGAAAGATGGTAAGCTGCTCTCCGTGGCGGGCGGCGGCGACACGCTGTCGGCGCTGAACGAGGCCGGCGTGGCCGCCGACTTCAGCCACGTCTCGACGGCGGGCGGCGCGTTCCTCGAATGGCTCGAGGGCGAGACCCTGCCCGGCGTTGCCGTTTTGACGGATAGCGAGTGAGGCGATGACGGACGTCGACGTCCTTTTTCATGCCCGCGGCCATGCCGCCGCCGCGCTCGGCATGGCCGGAGAGCAGGACATCCGCCTCACGCTGATCACGACGCCGGACGCGGCGCGCTTCGCCGGTCCGACTTATCTCGCCGGCGCCCTGACGCGGGCCAAAGCGGCGCATCCCGGCGCGCAGGCGCGGGCGTGGATCGATTGCGGCGGCGACGCCGGTCTTGTCTTGCGTGCGATCAAGGCGGGATGGCGCCATGTGGTGTTTACCGGACACGAGACCGTCATGGGGCGGGTTCAGGATATTTGCGATCAACAGGGCGTTGAGATCCGGTCCCACAAAGACATGGGCGGTCACGCTATCGGGGCATTCGTCCCAGCGGATACGCCGGATGTCAGTCCCGGCATGAGAGATTACTTTATGGCCCGGCGCGATGCGTCCGAGGGCGGCACAGGCAAGAAAGCGAGGATGCAATCATGAGACTCACGCGGAAGGTCAAGGAAATTCTATCCTTCTACGAGTCCGACAATCCGGGCACCAAAGCCAATCTGGCACGGATTCTGATGAACGGCCGGCTGGGCGGGACCGGCAAGATGGTCATCCTGCCGGTCGATCAGGGCTTCGAGCACGGCCCCGCGCGCAGCTTCGCGCCCAACCCGGCGGCCTATGACCCGCACTACCATTTCCAGCTCGCGATCGACGCCGGGCTCAACGCCTTCGCGACACCGCTCGGCATGGTCGAGGCCGGCGCGGTGAGCTTCGCCGGTCAGATCCCGCTGATCCTCAAGGTCAACAGCTCCAACAGCTGGTCGATGGAAAAGGATCAGGCGATCACGGCGAATGTCGGCGACGCGCTGCGGCTCGGCTGTTCGGCGATCGGCTTTACGATCTATCCGGGCTCCGATCACTTCGACGAGATGGTCGAAGAGATCCGCGAGCTGGCCGAGGAAGCCAAATCGGTCGGCCTCGCGGTCGTCGTCTGGTCCTATCCGCGCGGCGGCAATATCTCGAAGGACGGCGAGACGGCGATGGACGTCGCCGCCTACGCGGCTCACATGGCGGCGCTGATCGGCGCGCACATCATCAAGGTCAAGCTGCCGTCCGATCATCTCGAACAGCCCGAGGCCAAGAAGGTTTACGAGGAACAGCAGGTCGACATCTCGACCCAGGCCAAGCGTGTCGCGCATATCATGCAGTCGGCGTTCAACGGCCGCCGGATCGTGGTCTTCTCGGGCGGCGCCAAGAAGGGCGAGACCTCGGTCTATGACGACGCCCGCGCGATCCGCGATGGCGGCGGCAACGGCTCGATCATCGGCCGCAACACCTTCCAGCGCCCGCGCGAAGACGCGCTCAAGATGCTCGATACGATCATCAAGATCTATCAGGGGAAGGCATAATCACCGAGTCCCCCGATTCCGGCCGCGAACGCTGCCGGCTTTATCTGATCACACCGCCGGATTTCGATCCGGCAGCGTTCAAAGAGCAGCTTCGATCGGCCCTGGAGGCCGGCGACGTGGCCTGCCTCCAGCTTCGCCTCAAAGGCGCGACGGACGACGCCGTGCGCGACGCGGCGGAGGCGCTCATGCCGTTGTGCCGAGAGCACAACGTCGCGCTACTCATCAACGACCGGCCGGATCTCGCGGCCGAGCTTGGCGCGGATGGAGTCCATATCGGACAGGAAGATACCGATTATACGACCGCACGGCGGCTTGTCGGCCCGAACGCCATTGTCGGACTGACCTGTCATAATTCCCGCCACCTCGCCATGGAAGCGGCGGAAGCCGGTGCGGATTACGTGGCGTTCGGCGCTTTCTTCGACACCGTGACCAAAGCGCCCAAGACCCGCGCGACCCCCGACCTGCTCACCTGGTGGAGCGAGCTTTTCGAAGTGCCCTGTGTTGCAATCGGGGGCATCACCGTGGAAAATTGCCGCGAACTCGTCGAGGCGGGAGCCGATTTCCTCGCCGTCTCGGCCGGTGTCTGGCAATGTGACCAGGGGCCGGCCGAAGCCGTGAAGCGGTTCAACGCCGTCATGGACGAAATCGGGAGCCACCGGCCCACGGGATCATGAGCGTCATGCACTATCGCCGATCACGCTGGATACTCGCTCTGGCAGCCGGATGTCTTATCGCCTTTGCCGGCGTCAAAACGACGTCGGCCGACCCGGTCGCGGCCGACGCGTCGGCACCGTCCCCGCAGGTAACCGAGGCCATCAAGGCCAAGCTGAACGATCCCAACTCGCTTCTCGGCGTTCTCGTGGCGAAAATGCCCGAATTGCGCGCTGGCATCGAGGCGCGGCTGCGGGAAGCGGTCGCGAGCGACGGCCTGATCGGCCTTGAGGACGAGTCCTTCCGCATCGGCTGGGAATATGGCCAGCGCTATATGAGGCGCTTCGCCAGAAACGCCGATGGCCCGGCGCTGCTGGACTTTCTGAAATCTCTTCGGGGCGTCATCGAGAAAATGCACAACGCCAGTGCGATCGGCTGCTTCGACTGGATGTTCGGCGCCAAGCCCCTGAATCTCGCGGAAGCCGGCATCAGCGTTGATGACATCAAAGCTGTCAACGCGGCGATGGTGGCGGTCATCCGAACCGGCTCGAAAGGCAGGCCCGCCCCGCCGCCATCGGATGGCGTCGACGATCTCGTCTCTCAGGTCGCCACGCGCGCCTATGCCACGGCCAAGGGCTCCGAGGCCGGATGGGCCTACCTGTCGAACCCGACCAAAGCCAGCACCGATCACGAAAAGGCCAGCGTCTGCAAGGATGTGGACGCGCTTTACGGTGAAATTCTGGCATTACCCAAAGACGACGCCATCGCCGTCGCCCGCGTACTCTTCACCAGCAGCAAGCCGCCCGAGCGGAACCTGAAATAGGATCCTTGATGTACGGGCGTGGATGCCCGGGTCGAGCCCGGGCATGACGAATGATTTGACATGAGAGGGAACCATCATGGCCGGGCCAAACCCGGCCATCCACGTCTTCAACTCGGAGACTGCAACGCCTGCATCAATTCGAGTTGATTGCCGAATGGA
The DNA here is from genome assembly GCA_963821875.1 of uncultured Alphaproteobacteria bacterium. Taxonomy (GTDB): domain Bacteria; phylum Pseudomonadota; class Alphaproteobacteria; order CAVTAV01; family CAVTAV01; genus CAVTAV01. The sequence continues at coordinate 1,113,654 of CAWGFE010000002.1, read as the reverse complement.
TCGTCGACATAGACACGATCATAACCCTCCAGCGGCTCGTCATCGACAACTCGGTGCCCCCTACCCACAAGCTGCGCTGCCAAAGCTCTCACATCGTCGACGATCAAAGCGGGATGGGCTTTCCGGGCCGGCCGGAAATCCGGCTCGACGCCGAGATGAATTTTGACGGCACCATCCTCGAACCAGCAGCCGCCGCGCATTGCCAGATGAGCTGGTTTCGGTTTTTCGGGAATGCCAAGAAGGCCTGTATAGAACATCCGCGCTTCGTCTTCCCGCCCTTCCGGCATGGAAAGTTGAACGTGATCGACACGCAGCACCGTCATGACGAAAATTCTCCCGATTCCAACGCAGTTTAGACCAATCTAAAATGAGTTTCATATCCCTGCGTCCGTCCGATTGCGCGTCCCCCGGGAACCTGCTAGCTTCCGGCCGCATTTTGGAAATCCACTTATGGCGACCCCTTATGAAGATTAATGGTAACGCGATCCGCCCCGGTAACGTGATCGAACACAAGGGCGGCCTCTGGCGCGCCGTGAAGATCCGCCACACCCAGCCGGGAAAGGGCGGCGCCTATGCGCAGGTCGAACTCAGGAATTTGCGAGACGGCACGAAACTGAACGAGCGTTTCCGGTCCTCGGAGAGCGTGGAGCGCGTCCGGCTGGACCAGAAGCCTCATCAGTTCCTGTTCTCGGACGGCGATATGTTGACCTTCATGGACACGGAAACCTATGAGCAGGTTTCGATCGGCGCCGATCTGATGGGTGACGATGCCGCGTATTTGCAGGACGGCATGGAAGTGATGATCGACAGCTTCGAAGGCTCGGTCATCGGCGTAACGCTGCCGGAAAACGTGACGCTCGAAGTGACCGACACTGAGCCGGTGGTCAAGGGCCAGACGGCGGCCTCCTCCTACAAGCCCGCGGTTCTCGAAAACGGCGTTCGCACCGCCGTCCCGCCGTTCGTCGGCGTCGGCGACAGGGTGGTGATCAACACGGAAGACGGCTCCTACGCCCGGCGAGCGGACGCATAGTTCGGTGGCCCTTCGTTCCGCTCTTGTAAATGTCATGGACGGCGCGGCCCGCAAAGCCGCGCGCGGCCTTCAGCGCGACTTCGGCGAAGTCGAGCAACTTCAGGTCTCGAAAAAGGGGCCAGCGGATTTCGTGAGCCGGGCCGACCGGCGGGCTGAACAGCTGATCCGCGAGCATCTGCAGGGCGCGCGGCCGAATTTCGGCCTACTGCTCGAGGAAAGCGGCGAGATCAAAGGGGGCGCGGACGAGCCGCGCTGGATCGTCGATCCCCTGGACGGCACAACCAACTTCCTGCACGGCATCCCGCATTTCTGCATTTCGATTGCGGTCGAGGAAAAGGGCGAAATCATCTCCGGCCTGATCCATGATCCGCTGCGCGGCGAGACCTTCTGGGCGGAAAAGGGGCAGGGCGCCTATCTGAACGACCGCCGCATCCGCGTCTCGGCTCGGCAGAATCTGTCACAATCGGTTGTCGCCACCGGCATTCCCCATATCGCGCGCGGCGATCACGAGCAGTATCTCAAGATCCTCGAAGGCATGATGCCGTCAGTGGTGGGCATCCGGCGAATGGGCGCGGCGGCTCTCGACCTCGCCTATGTGGCGGCGGGCCGGTATGACGCCTATTGGGAAGAGTTGCTCAAAATCTGGGATGTCGCGGCCGGAATCCTTCTGGTGCGCGAGGCCGGGGGGTTCGTCACCGACTACAAAGGCGCGTCGAAAATGCTCGACAACGGCGAGATTGTCGCCGCCAACGACCATCTGCACGCTCCCTTCCTCAAGATCATCAAGGCCGGACGCGCGGCCAAGCGGGCCCAATTAGAGGGCTGAAACACGAGTCCCTGCCCTCAAAGCGGCCCCAGCCAAGGCAGTTGTCGGCATCCGGGGCCTGAGATAAGGTCTGTCCGGCAACATGATGGCTGATAAACGTCAGACCGCGAAGGTACCAAACGCCGGGCTCCGGCTTGCCGTGGCCCTCGTGGCGGCTATGAGCATGAGCTCGGTCGCAGCAGGGTTGGCGCGCGCCGATTCTCCGGCGGTCGACGTGAACCCCAAGGCGTTGGACGCGGTTCCCGCGCCCGCGCCGGAGAAAAAGCCGGAGCCGGCCAAACCGAAACCGGCGCAAACGGAAAAATCGACGACCGTCGCCGTGCGTCCCTCGGGCTCGAAGGACGCGGCGGACGCGATCCGGAAGAAATTCGAAGGCCGCCACGAGCAAATCGTCTTTACCGACGGTCAGGACGTTCTCTCGGCCGAGGCGCTCCAGAAGCTCTCCGCGCTCGCCAAGGATATGAGCGGCAACGACGTCCGCATTCAGCTTCAGGCTCATGCGGGGACGCCCGGAGACGGCGGGAGCGGAGCCAATCGCAAGGCCTTGAAACATGCGCTGCTGGTCCGTGACTATCTGGTTGGGAAGGGACTCGCCGAATCCCGTGTTATCGTGCGGGCGATGGGCCCGGCGACAAGCGGGCCGAAAGATCGCGTCGATATCGCATTTCTGACCCAATGACACCGCATTTCTGACCTATTCTGATAATGGCATACGCCCCATGACCCTGGAGCACCCCATGTCCGAGAATGCCGACGCCGCAGAGTTCGCCCCGTCCGAACCGATCATGACGAAGCCTGGCCGTTATCTTAAATGGATGACCGGCTTTCTCGTGATAGCCGCGGCCGTCGCCGTCGCGCTGTTCGGCGGGCTGCAATCGGCTTTCCTCGCGAATCCGGGCCTCAACGGCCTGATTGTCGGCGTCTTTGTCGTCGGCGTGGTGATCGTCTTCCGGCAGGTCATCCGGCTCGAGCCGGAAGTCAAATGGATCGAGAGCCAGAACCGCTCGGATGACAGCCTCTCGGTGCGCAAGCCGCCGGAGCTTCTCGCGCCCATGGCGGCAATGCTGGGCGAGAAGCGCGGTAAGATGAGCCTCTCGGCGGTGTCGATGCGCACGCTGCTCGACGGCATCGCGGTGCGCCTCGATGAATCGCGGGACGTAACGCGCTATCTGACAGGCCTGCTGATCTTCCTCGGCCTGCTCGGCACCTTCTGGGGCCTGTTGCAGACGGTAACCTCGATCGGCGCCGCCATCGGCGCGCTGAGCGTCGGATCCGGTGATATGGGCGTGCTGTTCGACAATCTGAAACAGGGCCTCGAAGCGCCGCTCCACGGCATGGGAACGGCGTTCAGTTCCTCGCTGTTCGGCCTGATCGGCTCGCTTATTCTCGGCTTTCTCGATCTCCAGGCCGGCAAGGCCCAGAACCGCTTCTTCAACGATCTCGAGGAATGGCTATCCAAGGTCACCCGTCTTAGTTCGGGCGGCGGACTCGGCGAGGGCGACCAGTCGGTCCCCGCCTATGTCGGCGCGCTGCTCGAACAGACGGCGGAAAGCGTGGATGACCTCCGCCGCACGATCGCGCGCTCGGAAGAGGATCGCTCGCAGACCAATGTCGCTCTGATGGGCCTGGCCGAACGGCTGGCGAACCTGACCGATCTCATGCGCGCGGGCCAGAACAACGTCGTCAGCCTCGACGAGGCGACCCGCGACCATCTGCGCAATCTCGACGTTCATATGCTGCGTCTCGTGGACGAGACGTCGCGCGGCCGCCAGCAGATGATCGACGAGCTGCGCGGCGAGATCAAACTCCTCTCCCGCACCCTGTCCGGGCTGGTCGACAGCCGGGGGCAGAAGTAAGCGGCGGGCCGAACCATGCTTTCCCGCAGCCGCCTGTCAGGCCGATCCGAGCCGAACACCTGGCCGAGCTTCGTCGACGTTCTGTCGAACCTGCTGCTCGTCATGATCTTCCTGCTGTCGGTCTTCATGCTGGCGCAGTTCTTCCTGGGCCAGGCCCTGTCGGGCCGGGACGAGGCGCTGACCAAGCTGCGCAAACAGGTCGCGCAGCTCACCGATCTTCTCGATCTCGAACGTCAGGCGAGCGCGGATCTCAGAGCCAATATCGCGCAGATCTCGGCGTCGCTGCAAAGCTCCAACGCCACGCGGGACGAGCTTCAGGCCAAGGTGGAAGACCTTCAGTCCAAGCTGGACTCCGCCCACCGCACCGCCGAAGCCGCGCGGCAAACCCAGAAGTCCGCACTCGAGGCCGAGCACAAGGCCCGCACCCAAGCCGAAGATCAGGTCGCCCTTTTGAACGAGCAGATCAACGCCGTCCGCAAGCAACTCGCCGCCTTGCAGGAAGCGCTTGATGCTTCTGAAGCGAAAGACAAGGAAAGCCAGGCGACCATCGCGGAACTCGGCAAGCGGCTCAACACGGCGCTCGCCAGCAAGGTCGCGGAACTCGCCCGCTATCGCTCGGAATTCTTCGGGCGGCTGCGCGAAGTGATCGGCAAGCGGTCGGACATCAAGGTGGTTGGCGACCGCTTCGTCTTCTCGTCCGAAGTGTTGTTCCCCTCGGGCTCGGCGACCATCACCGACACGGGCAAGGACGCGCTGCGCAACGTGGCGACCGTGATCCTCAAACTGATGCCCAAGATTCCCGAGGACATCAACTGGGTGCTGCGCGTTGACGGCCATACGGACGACGTGCCGATCCACACGGCGCAGTTCGCCTCGAACTGGGAGCTTTCCAGCGCCCGCGCGATTTCTGTGGTGCGGTTCCTGATTGCGCAGGGCGTGCCGCCGGATCGGCTGGCCGCCGCCGGCTTCGGCCAGTATCAGCCGATCGAAAAGGGCGATACGCCGGAAGCGCGGGCAGCTAACCGGCGGATCGAACTGAAGCTGACTGAGGGCTGATCCCGGCCCCTTCCTCATCCGGCGAATCTTCACCGTCCGATTCCGCAACAGCCGTGGGACGCGGGGTCGAGAATTGCAGCTCCGCAAGCCGGGCATAGAGCCCACCCTGCTGAATGAGATCCTCGTGCCGGCCCGTCGCGACGACGCGGCCCTGATCCATGACCACGATCCGGTCGGCCTTGAGCACCGTCGCCAGCCGATGCGCGATCACCAGCGTGGTGCGATTGCGCATCAACTGTTCGAGCGCCGTCTGCACAAGCTGCTCGCTTTCGGCATCGAGCGAGCTCGTCGCCTCATCGAGCAACAGAATTGCTGGATCGCGCAGGATCGCGCGGGCGATGGCGATCCTTTGGCGCTGGCCGCCGGAAAGCCGCACACCGCGCTCGCCGAGATAAGTCTGGAATCCGTCGGGAAGCTTGTCGAGGAACTCGTCGGCCTGCGCGGCCTCGGCCGCCGCGCGGACGTCTTCGTCGGACGCATCCGGACGGCCATAGCGGATATTCTCCAGCGCGCTGGCCGCGAAGATAAAAGTATCCTGCGGCACGATGCCGAGCCGGGCGCGGACATCCAGCGGATCGGCCGTCTTGATATCGACGCCATCGACTTTGATGACGCCGTTCTCGGGATCGTAGAAGCGCGTGATGAGGCCGAAGACGGTGCTCTTGCCCGCGCCCGAAGGCCCGACCAGCGCGACCGTTTCACCAGAGGAAACGTCGATCGAAAAATCGTTCAGCGCCGCGGCGTCGGGACGCGACGGGTAGTGGAAGGTCACATTGTCGAAGGCCAGCGCGCCAGCCTGCGATTCCGGCAGAGCTACGGGGTTGGCCGGCGCGCGGATGTCCGGCTCGATCATCAGCATTTCCGAAATGCGCTCGGCGGCTCCGGCCGCCTGCTGCAACTCGCCGTAAACTTCGCTCAACGCGCCGACCGAACTCGATGCGATGATCGCATAGGCTACGAACTGCGCGAGCTCGCCGCCGGTCATGGAACCGGCGAGAACCTGCCGCGCACCGATCCACAACACGAGATCGATGGCGCCGAAGATCAGCATGATCACGATGGCCGTCAGCACGCCGCGCGTCCGGATGCGCTTTACCGCCGTCTCGAAGGCCGCACCGATCCGCTGCGAGAACCGGCCGCGCTCATTGGCTTCCTGGGTGAAGGACTGGACGGTGCGAACCGCGCCGAGAATCTCGGTCGCATAATCCGTCATCACGGCGGTGCGATCCTGATTCGTGCGGGTCAGACGGCGGACCTTGCGGCCCAGAAAGATGATCGGAACGATCACGAAAGGCACCACGATCAGCGCCAGGCCGGACAAAAGCGGGCTCGTCCAGACCATGGCGATCGTGCCGCCGACCATGAGCAGCACGTTGCGGAGCGCCACCGACGTGGTCGCGCCGAGCGCCGTCTGGATCATCGTCACGTCATTGGTGAGGCGGGAGGTGATCTCGCCGGTCTTGGTGGTGTCGAAGAAGCTGGGGCTCAGCTCGACGATGCGATTGAACAGCGCCATGCGGACATCCGCCGCGAGCCGCTCGCCAAGCCAGGTAACGAGATAGAACCTCCCGAAGGTCGCGAAGGCCAGCACCACGACGACGCCGAACAGGGCCGCGAAATACTGGTCGATGAAGCCGCCGCCATTCCCGGAAAAACCGAAATCGATAATACGGCGCAAGGCCAGCGGCACGGTCAGCGTCGCGCCGGCAGCGGCCGTCAGCGACACGAGAGCGCCGAAAATGACTTTCTTATAGGGGCCAAGAAACGGCGCGAGCGATCGCAGCCGGCCCACAGGGGCCTTGGGGGGCGTAGATTCGCTTTCTGTTTTTTTCTTTGATCTTCTGGACACCGTTACTCTCTTACCCGTGAGTTATGACCGGCCCCGTTATACGCGCCGGTTCTCCGGCCAACAACCACCCCGCCGGGCCATTCCCGGCCACGTCACCACGCGCCTTGCCTTCTGGAAGCGGCTTCGTTATATAACGCGCTCGATTCTGAGGAGCTGAGTGATGAAGAAAGATATCCACCCCGACTATCACACCATCAAGGTGATCATGACCGACGGCACCGAGTACGAGACTCGCTCGACGTGGGGCAAGGAAGGGGATTTGCTGCGGCTCGACATCGATCCGAAGTCCCATCAGGCCTGGACGGGCGGCGCCCATCAACTCATCGACTCCGGTGGTCAGGTCGCGCGCTTCAAGAAGCGGTTTTCGGGCTTCGGCCTCGGCTAGATCCGACTTTTCTGGCCAATTTGCGCGACGATATGTCGCGCCTAATCCGTTGATTCCGGCGACTCTTCATCGCCATTGGCGTCGTCGTGCCGGCTCATCCGTGAGTTGTCGCCTCCGTCGGTGCCGAATTGCTCCATCAGCCGATGGACGGGATGTTGCTGCGCCGGCTGAACCGGCCGCTCCAGTTGATCCGCGATACGCCGAATGCGGCGATAGATCTGATCGCTTTGGTCCATCATCTCGCGGAAACTGCGGGGCAGCTGCTCGGTGCCGGAAACCGGGTGGGCCAGGCAGATTTCGGCGGCGCCGAGACGATATTTCGGATCCCGGGCCTCGTCGGCCGTCATCTCGCCGCTATCGACCGCGCGCTGAGTGAACAGCCAGGCCATCACCTGCATCAGCCGCGTGGTGTGACGCATGCTTTCGACCGTATAGGCCGCGCCGACCCCGAAATCGAAACCGCCGACGGCTCCGGCCCTGACCGCGCCGACGAAATCGGCGGTACGGGTGACCAGCTTCAAAACTTCGTCGTAAGTGGCGTCGAGCACGGCGGAGCGTTCGACGACGTCTCCCTCGCCCGGCTCTCCGGCACCATCGGGTCTGCTGTTCTCGGCGGCCATGCCGTCTCCCATAACGCGGATACTCCGGCCGACTCTAGCCGATGAAGTCTTAACCACAAGTGAGGCCTACGCTTTTCGCTTCCGTCGCAAACCCGGCGATGGGATCTTGAAACGGAAAAAAGCGTTCCTATCTATGGCTTGGACCGGACGCCCATGGGGGTCCGAATCCATTGGGAGGCCTGGCTTTTTCAGCAGGCCGTAACTCTCTTATCGCTTCCTGAGGAGGATTTGAGACATGCGTAACTTTGATTTTTCCCCCCTTTTCCGTTCGACCATCGGCTTCGACCACCTCGATCGTCTGCTCGACGCGGCGACTCGGGAGAATGTGAACCGCTACAGCTATCCGCCCTACGACATCGTGAAGAGCGGCGAGGACGATTACAGAATTTCCATGGCTGTGGCCGGCTTCCGCGAAGACGAGTTGGATGTGACGATGGAGCGCAATGTGCTGATCGTCTCCGGCCGCTCGCGTGATGGGTCCGATGAGGCGGAAGACGTAACCGTGCTTCATCGCGGCATCGCCAAGCGCGCCTTCGAGCACCGCTTCGAACTTGCCGACACGATCAAGGTCCAGGACGCCCGGCTTGAGAACGGCGTCCTCAGCGTGGACCTCGTCCGCGAGGTGCCTGAACACCTGAAGCCGCGCCAGATCAAGATCGGCACGGGCAAACGCGAAGATGGCAAAGTGATCGAAGGCAAGAAAGCCGCCTGATCACGATATCCTGAAGTCGGGATCGCCCGGTTCCCTCGCCTGAGGGGCCGGGCGGTTTCTATTCGGGAACGATTCGTCAGACCACGACGCCGCTGGAGATGTCGTCCATCATGGTCTTGAGTTCGGGCCCGAGCGTGTCCGGCTCAATGCCGAGTTGCAGCGTACTGGTCAGATGATTGTGGTTGGTGAGGAACAGCAGGCGCGGGCAGGTCTTGCGCGCCTTGATGAAAGCCGCCGTCACCAGCGCCGCCTGATTCTGGAAGTCATAGGGATCGAATTCCGAGAGCGAGAAGAGCAACGGCACCTCGGTTTCCGTCAGTCCCTTGAGCGACGACCGCGCGACATAGGTGCCCGGATCGGTTCCGTAATAAGAGGTCAGGCGCTCGTCATGAGCGGCTTCCACCAGATCATAAATGCCCGAGATCAGGAAACCGGCGGCGAGCCCGCTGCCCTCGACACGGTGGAATTTCGGCTCGGCGATGTAATTGGCGACATGCGCCGCGCCCGCAGACTGACCCATCAAAAAAATCTTGCCCGGATTGCCGCCGAAATCGGCGATATGGCGATAGACCCATTCGACAGCCGCCGCGACATCCTCCGCGCCGGCGGGCCACGGATTGGCCGGGGCCAGCCGGTAGGTCATGTTGACCCCGATGAAACCGTTCCGCACGGCCCAGGTGGCGATATTGTCGTAAAGAAAGGTTCCCGGCTGGGTCTTGTCGCCCGCGACGAAGCCGCCGCCATGCATGAAGATCAGGACGGGACGGTTCTGTTCGGATTTCGCTTCCGAGCGAAACACGTCGAGCCGATGCCGTTCGTCCAGCCCGTATTTCTCGTCTCGCGCGACGGACACCGGAACTTTCGCCGCCGCGTCGTGAAGCGGCTGATAAAGCTCGCGGCATTTCGTGATCACCTCGAAGGAGAACTCGTCTCCGATCGCGCGGATTTCCTGACGTAATTCGGCTGGAGTCATGCCGCCCTCTTCTACGGTTTGTTGTTGAGATGAACCTCAGCGATAGACGCCGGTCTCGAGCGCGTCGGCGGATACCCAATTTCCATGCGCGGCGGGACGCTGGCGGATCGGCATCTTGATCAGAGCGACCGGACCGTCTTCCGGCTTCATCGCATCGAGGATCACGAGATCGCTGCGCATTTCCTTCACCCGGTCGAGGACCGCCAGCAGATAGCCGTCACCCTCGGCCGAATCGGCGGAGCGCGGTACGAAGATCGGCTCCTGCACCGTCGTATCGTCCCCGGCATGGAATGCAGTATGCGCGCCGGTGGTGAAATCGATATGACCGATGGAATTGCGCGGCTGCAGCGTCGTACCGTGCCCTGCGGCATTCGTCGGCCGGGTGGAATCGTGGAAAATCAGATAGCCGTGCTTATGCTTCATGGTCTGATAACGGTCATCGGTGCGCGGCATCTCGCAAAGCTCGGGAAAGATGACCTCGGATTGGTAAGCCTCGTCATTCGACTCCAGATCGAAGGTCAGCCGCACCAGATTCGACCGCGCGCCCTGGCGATCGAACGGCGTACCGTCCCTGTTCGGGAAGAACGGGAACGAACTCTTGGCCGAGAGGCAGAGATCCAGGCTCACCTTTGAGCCTTCTGTGAAGGCATTCATCATATGAGCGGCGAAGCTCGCCGGCCCGCGGAACCATTTGATGTCTTCCGCCCGGCCCTTGCGCGGAAGGATCGCGAACACGCTCTCCCTGGTGCCGTCCCACTGGTAGAACGGCCCGCCCGCTTTCAGCACATCGAGATCGGTGATGAGCGGAAAGAACGGAAACACGATGTGGTCCTCGGTCGCCGCGAAGTCGTGGACCAGCCCCGGATACGGCGCGTTGAACCAGACTTCATGGGTGATGTGGCCATCCTTGTCGGCGGTGTAGAACACGACATCCGTTGTGGCGTCCCCCTTGGCCTGATAGGCGAAAAACAGCAATTCGCCCGTGCGGTAATCGAGCTTCGGGTGCGCCGTCATGCTGACGGCCTTGAGGTCACCGCCGTAATCCCATTTGCCGATCGTCTCCAGGCTGTGGGGGTCGAGTTCCCACGGGGGGGAATCCTCCTTGAGCGCCAGCAGTTTCCGGCCATGCCAGATCGGCGTGGTGTTCGCCGTACCGCTATCCACGCCTTCGACGCTCGGATCATTGGTGTAGCGGTTCCGATAGACGCCGAAGAGCGAGCGCCGCGCGGCTTCCTGCGCCCGGTAGCGATCGGTGCGGACATAGCGGCTTTTAAAATCGACATGACCGTTCTCGAACCGGAAATAGCTGATCATCCCGTCGCCATTGACGTAAATGTCGTCACCGAGCCGGGGCGGGAACTGGGGATCGTGGGTCGCGCGATAGAACGAACCATTGAGATCGCGCGGCACGTCGCCGGAGACGACCTCCAAATCGCGAATATCGCTCTCAACCCGCATCGGCGCGTTGTAGCCGGTGAATGACGGCGTATCCGGGAACTTCGAAGCCATGCCTTACCCCCCAACCACCCCGCAAGGTGGACTAGACTTTCGTTACCCGATCGAGCTTGGACCGGGCAAAAAAGCCTGTCAATTCCGGGGACTGCGAAAGGAGAAGGCCGGAACGGTCTGGCGCCCGCCGGGCACAAAAAAAGAGCCGCCTCTAGGCGGCTCAAGTTAACAGGGAGGCGTCAAACAAGGTGGATAAGATCCACCAGGAGCCCAGACATGGGCTACCTATTGTCATGTTACACCCGGGAACATTAACAATGGCTTAACGAGCGGTTAATTCGCTCATCCGTCGGCCTCAAGCCTTGCGAAACACGCTGTCGGCGGCGTTGAGGCTGTGCTTTTTCGCCGAAAGCGCCTGTTCGACTCGGGAAATTTCGGTCTTCAACGCGTCGATCCTGCCAGCCAACTCGTCGACGGAGAGGATGCCGAGATCCTCTTTCGCAAGCGCTATCAGGGGAAGGTCCGGTCTGGGCGCGAGATCCTCGATATCCATCACATCCCTCCTCTCATCATGATCCGCCCGACTTTCATACGGGACAAATGCATGCGCAACCCCATATGTTATAAAAGGAGAGGCGAAAAGGTCCGGTGGCTTTACCCTTGGGCGAAACCATGTTTATAGTCCGGCGAGGACGCCTCGATCGTCTCGATTTTTCGTCAATCTAAGCAAGTCGTAGGATATCGACATGCTGCCGGCGCCACCGGGGATTGTGCCCGGAGGCCCGCAAAAGGAGGATCTATGGATTTACCGCTTATGCCGAAAGCGACGGCGGTCTGGCTGATCGACAACACGGCGTTGAATTTCCGGCAGATCGCCGAGTTCTGCGGGCTGCACCCGCTGGAAGTGCAAGGCATTGCCGATGGCGAGGTGGCCCAGGGTATCGTCGGGCTCGACCCCGTCGCCAACAACCAGCTCACGCAGGCCGAAATCGAACGCTGCGAGAAGGCCCCGAGCGCCACTCTGAAGCTTCTCAAGACGGCCGAGAAGATGCCGACGCGGCGCAAGGGCCCGCGCTATACACCGGTGTCGCGCCGTCAGGACCGGCCGGACGCGATCGCCTGGCTGCTGCGCTATCATCCCGAACTCAGCGACGGCCAGATCGGCAAGCTCGTCGGCACCACCAAGCCGACGATCAGCGCGATCCGCGACCGCACGCACTGGAACATGGCGAATATCCGTCCGGTGGACCCGGTATCGCTGGGCTTGTGCAAACAGATCGATCTCGACGAGGCCGTGAAGAAAGCCGCCCGCCGGCTGGAACTGCGCGGCGAGCCGCATCCGAATGCGCCGCCGCCGGTCCCCGATCTTCCGCCCGACGATCCGGTTTAGGACTGGTATAAACGAACGGTTTCGCGCCCGGCACGTCAAAACTGCCGGGCGTTGTTTTTCCGAGGCTTGATGACGCCTCGCAGGCGGCCAAGTCGGCATTTTCGATGTAATTCGATATCTGCTCGGGCGCGCGACGGCGGGCCCGATGAGGAAGGGGATCGATCCCCAAAGCCGATCCGCTTGGCGCGGTGGCGGGTAGGCTAGTGCTCCAGCTTGTCTATTTCTTCTTTTATGCGGAGTTTTTCGCGTTTCAGAGCGGTGAGTTTCAGACTGTCGGGGTTTGGACGGTGAAACTCGTCGGTGATTTCTTGTTCAAGATGTGAATGCTGCTCGCTGAGACTTTCGAGATGCGCTTGAACTGTCATTCGCGGCTCTCCATTACGGTACTGTGACGCATTTATTAAATCACGACTCTAAATTCAAGTCAGCTTAAAACGCGTTAACGGCCCGAAACTGCGCTAGAAATCGGCTGTCTTCGGGGCTTTTCGTCACAATCTGGATGTAGGGACGCCGCTCGGGATATCAATCCCGAGTCGCGGCGATCGTGAGCGTATCGAGCGCCTCTTGAAGAGGCGCGCCCAACGACATACCGAGTTCGTCAAAATAGATATCACAATTATAGCGGGCATCGCCGCGCCGCATATCGGCTGTTCTCTTCAGGGGGGCCGTTTCCTGAGCCAGTCCGCTGAAAAGGTGGTTCTGTTCGATACGTTCGGCGTCGAGCTCCAGTTTGAGAAGGTCCTCACGCAGACGTTCCGCGCCGGGCGGCCCGCTGCGACCGAGATGCCGGCGCACCCGCCGGAGCGGCAGGAGAACCTGAACCCGCCAGACCGCCACCATGGCCATGGCCGACTGGATCTGAGCCCGGGTGAGCCTGCCCTGACCGCATTGCGCCGACCAGCAGAAGAACAGCAGGAGATTCACGTCGGCGCCGGCCTCGTCCTGCAACGTTAGGCACGCGTCCTTTATGCCGTCCCGGCCATAAAGCGAGACCGAGTAGGCCCAGAACGGATTGTCGCCCGACGCGGTTTCCGCTTCCTGCCGGTTCATATGCCGCCGCCTGTTTCAGCCAACTCCATTAGCTCCCTGGTTAATTATGCGGTATAATGTGGTGCTTTGTCTCCAATGGGAGTTTCTGTCCGTGGCCCAGACCGCGGGGATGTCCTTTGGCATGTACGAAACACCGATTGTCGAAGGCTATGGAAACACGGGACGAGGATGAACTGAGGACGGCTCTGGCGGAGCTGGAGACCCAGCACCGTGATCTCGACGACGCCATCATCGCCATGGGCCAGGCCGGGTCGTTCACCCAGATCCAGATTCAGCGGCTAAAAAAACGGAAGCTGGCGCTCAGGGACGAGATCTCGAAGATCCGGGCGACCCTGATCCCGGATATCATCGCCTGATCAGGCTCAGGATTTGGCCTGTGGCTTGGGCGGGGCAGCCGACGACGCGCCGGCATTTTTCTTCATATGACGCTTGCGCTCATACATGGCCCGGTCGGCCGCATCGAGCGCGGCCATGACATCGACCCCGCCTTCGAAGGAATAAACGCCGTAAGCCGCGTGGACCGGTATCCTGTTGCCGTCCCAGACGAAGGTCGAATCCTCGAGCGCCTTGGCGAGAGAGGCCGCCTTGGGATGAGCGTTTTCTTCCTTGGCCTGCGCCAGGAGGACGCCGAATTCGTCGCCGCCGAGACGGGCGACCATGTCGGACTCGCGCACATTTTCCGTCAGCAACCGGGCCACATGCACCAGCAGCGCGTCACCGGCGCTATGACCGAACTTGTCGTTGATCTCCTTCAGACCATTGACGTCGAAATAGATCAGACTGTTCGTGCCGCCATACCGCTCGGTGAAGGAAATCATACGGGTGAGTTCGCGAACGAACGCCCGGCGATTGGGGATCGGCGCCAGCGAATCTTCATCCGCGAGGCGTTCCATCTCGGTCAGCCTGGCGTGAGTCCGCGCCAGTTCCTGACGCAGCGATTCAACCTCCTGAACCAGCGTCATGATCGCCTGCTGAACCTTGGGCGTCATCTCGCTGGCCGGAATGCCGAGGACGGAGACCGTGTCCTGAATTCGGGCGACTTTCCGTCGCGCTGCCCGTGCCACCGGCGGCCCTTGCCGGCCGCGTCGAGCCGATGGCCGGCGCCCCTCGCGTTTCACGGATCTTCATTCAAGCCCTATTCGTTGCCGGGACACATATGCTCGTTCGGTGATACTGAATATTTTCGGTCTCAAATGCTATCAGCAAAACGTCAATCGAAGGTAAAGCTTCGATTAACGCCACCCGGACAGGGAATGCGACTTATCGTCGGCGCGGCCGCCACCGGCGCGCAGCGTCAGCGCGCCCGCATCGACGGGCCGGCCCGGCCTTTGAATGACTGGAGCAGGCCGAACGGCGACGGCAGTTTCCCAAGGCAGGTATCGAGCTTGCCGCGCGCCTTCTGGATCTTCATCACGTCCTCGACCCGGCGGCCGAGAAACGCCCAACTGGCTTCATAGCCGTCGCTTTCGTCCTGAAGCCAATACCCGAGCGTCGTCGAGTAGACGCCGGCGAGAAGCGCGCGCTTTGTGTAGTAGTTGAAATCGGTGGAGCGATCGCCGGCCGCTCGCCACATTGCATCGACCGTTCGGCCCAGAACGCGCAGGCCTAGACCGACATTCGGCGGCAGGGAAAGAAAGCCGACCGCACGGCGCTCCGCTTCACGGTAGGGCTCCAGCATTTCGAGCCGCGTCCGCACCGCCGTTATGATCCGGTCGCGGATCCGCATGGTATCGAGCTTCTTCTCGGCCAGCGCATCCAGCATGCGGGCATCCATTTCGCTCGCAAACAGATCCACCAGCGTGATCGGGCCCCGGGGAAAGGCGAGTTCGGCGAGCCCCTCCTCGATTCCGGCATCCTTCGCGGCGCGGCGCAGCGTGGCGGGTGTCCAGCCGTCGAACGGAATATGCGGCAGGGCGGCTTCCAGAATTGCCTGCCGGACGTCATCGAGATGATGTTTTTTCATGCCAGCTCTTCCTCGGTCGGCGGCGTCTCCAGATGCTCGATCTCCGAAGTGAACATCAGCGAGGCGTTGCTCGTCATCCGGTAGGGATAGAGGATCCCGTCGACGTGATCGCATTCGTGCTGCACGACGCGCGCGTGGAAATCGGATGCGACACGGTCGATCTTCTCGCCGTCCGGCGTGACGCCGGTATACCGGATCTTCTTGTAGCGCGGCACGATTCCGGTAAGGCCCGGCACGGAGAGACAGCCTTCCCAGCCGTCGACTTCCGTCTCGTCCAACACGTCGATTGTCGGATTGATCAGGACGGTCAGCGGATTTTCGACGACCGCGCGGCGGGTTTCGGGGTCGTTGCCGGGCGCATCGTCGTCCGGCACGTGAAACATAACGACTTGCTTGGGCACACCGATCTGCGGCGCGGCGATTCCGATCCCTCCGGCCTCGCGCATCGAGTTGACCATGTCCTCGACCAGCTCCTTGATCTCGGGCGCTGTCGGATCCTCGACCGTATCGGCTGGACGGCGCAGCACCGGATGGCCCATCTTCTTGATTTCACGAACAGTCATGGCGCTAATATGAGGCCCGGCGGGACGGCGGTAAAGACCCGCGAGCGGTCAAAAAACGCTGGCGATATGGCCTGCCGATCACCAAATTGTCCCTTCACAGCCGGTGATTCATTTGCTATCAAGCGGCCTTCGTGCCGGGCAGAGGCCCGGACCATCCATAATAATTGCGACAAGACGGATAAACCTTTGCAGGTCATCGTACACGATAACAATGTCGATCAAGCCATGCGCGTGCTCAAGAAGAAGATGCAGCGCGAGGGCGTTTTCCGGGAAATGAAGCTGCGCCGCTTCTATGAGAAGCCGTCAGAGCGCCGCGCCCGCGAACAGGCCGCCGCCGTGCGCCGTGCCCGCAAGCTTGAGCGCAAGCGCGCCGAACGGGACAACCGCTCCTAGGCCTTCGGGCCGCCTGGGCGGCCTCCGGTTCTTCTCCCCTTCCAATCGCGTCAGGGCCTCCGGTCGATCAGAGCCGGAGGTTTTCGCATGTCCAATTGGTGTCTGCCGGGCGTCAGCCGCGATCCACCGTCATGGGCAGGATGACCATCTGCTGACCGAGCAGATGGAGTTGGCGCTGCAGATGAAGCGCCGTCTGATTATGCAGCATGCGGGCGAACCAGTTGTGTTCGGTGAAGATCAGCTTGCTGGCAAAGAACACGCAGTCGGGATATTCGCTCGACACAGTTTCAACCAGCTTCATCAGCTCGGCGACCTTGTCGGTGCCATAGGCTTCGAACACCTCGGAGGCGAAACCGCTCTGCGTTGCGTAATTCTGGAAGAAATCCAGCGCTTCGCGAACCTCCAAACGAAGTTTGTTCAGGGCCTCTTCGCCGCCATAGCTCGTCACGTCCACGGCGCCGACCGTGATGAAGATGAAATTCTTGAAGATCCCGGGGAACAGGCGCCGTACCCACAGGATCGTGTGCATACCGGCGCCGCGATGTCTGGTGATCATGAACACGGCTGTGCGCGCCTTCTTGTCGGTGATCGCCAGCTTCTTGTCGGCGAAGTCCCTGACCGGGGCCATCGCGAAAGTCTCGTCGATGCGCTGCATCTGACGTTCGAGCAGCTGGTAATGACGGCGGATCGCGATGCAGAGAGCGATGACGCACCCCGTGATGATCAGGGTGAACCAGCCGCCCTCGGCGAACTTTTCGGATATAACCACGGTGAGAATGCCGACGGTGACGACAAGACCGACGGCGGAAAGCGCGAAACTGCGCAGCCAGCCCTTGTCGTGCTTCCGCCGGCGCCACCAGTAGATGCTCAGTCCGAGCAGAGACAGGGAGAAGGTGATGAACACATTGATGCTGTAGAGCACCACCAGCATCGAAACGTCGCCGCCGGTAGCGAGAAGAATGAGCATCGCGGCGCTGCCCATCAGCAGAATGCCGTATTTCGTGACCAGACGGCTTGAGAGCGAGGCGAAGTAATTCGGAACCCATTGGTCCGCTGCCATCGCCGCCAGCACGGCGGGACCGCCCAGAAAACCCGTATTCGCCGCCACGAAGAGCAGCCCGGTCTCGGCCAGCAGCACGACCGGCAACACGAACGCCCCCCAGTTGGCCGATCCGTCGAGCCGATCGAGAAGCTGGCGGAACACGACGGCGTTCAGGGTCTGGCCATGCACCGGCGTCACATTCCACAGCAGATAGACCAACACGATGCCCATCGCCATGAACGCCAGCGAAAAGGCGAGATACATCATGGTCAGTTGGCCGGTGCGCACGCGCGGCTCGGCGAGCGACTGGACGTTGTTCGACACCGCCTCGATGCCGGTATAGGTGCCGCTGCCCTGCGAATAGGCCAACAGCAGCATCGAGATCACGACGAACCAGCCCGTCGTATGCGCCATATTGACGGTTTCGTGGACGGTCGACGCAAACAGGTTGGGCAGATTGCTGCCATGCACGAAGATTCCGTACAGGACCAGCCCGACATGCGTGACGACGAAGGTCAGAAAGATCGGCATGAGCACGACGATCGACTCTTTCATGCCGCGCAGATTGAGAACGATCAGAAACAGAATCATGATCGTCTCGAAGATCAGCTTGTATTCCTGGAAACCGGGCGGAAAGGCGCTGAACAAGGCGTCCGCCCCGCTCGCGATCGATATCGCCACGGTCAGGACATAGTCGACCACGAGCGCGGCGCCGGAAACGAGACCGGCCGACGGCCCGATCAGCTTGGTAGCGACCCGGTATCCGCCCCCGCCCGTAGGGAACAGGGCGATGACCTGATTATAGGCGATCGCGATGATAAAGACGGTCAGCGCCGTCGCGCCGGCCAGATAAAGGGCCAAGTGGGTATGCGGCCCGAGCGCCTTGAAGGCTTCTTCCGGGCCGTACATGGTCGACGACAAGGGGTCGGCGCCGAGGCCGACCCAGGCATAGAAGCCCACAAGCGCAATCGAGCGGCGAATGTCGGGCTTCATGGGATCGCGCGCCGGTCCGAGGACCAGATCGCGCAATCGCTGAAATTTACTGCTGGCGGACACGGTCGTAACCGATTTGACGCCTCACAAAAGAAAATCCGCCTCGCTGGTTCACGGGCCGAGGCGGAGAACGCGGTCAAATACGTCCGGGGGACGTTTGTGGCAAGCGGCTAATCGTCGCAGGGACGGGGTTCAAGTCCGATTAGAGCAGCCCGTGCTTCTTAAGCGCATGACGAAGCTGGTCGTAAGTTAACGACAAAGCGTCGGCGGTATCCCTCTGATTGTGCCGGTGAGCGGCATAGGCGCGCCGCAGCAGTTCCTTCTCGAAAGCGGCCACCGCCGCCTTGAAATCGCCCGGCAACTCGTCGCGGGACGGCACGGGCCGGGGAACGGCGATCCGGCGGCCATCGGCTTCTTTCGGCACATTGCCTGGCCGCTCCGTGTGAACGACCCGGAACGGTGAATCGAAGGGGTCGAAGGTAATCGAGCCGATCGGTTCGTCCGGCTCAGGCCAGCGATAGACGGCGCGCTCCACCGTATTCTTGAGCTCCCGCACGTTCCCGGGCCAGCCATGATTCGCAAGCAGCGCGTCGGCATCGCGCGAGAACCCGGGAAAGGACTGCCAGCCGAGCTCGACCGACATGGCACGCCCGAAGTGCTGGCTCAGCAGCTGAATATCGCCGCGCCGCGCCCTGAGCGGGGGAACGGTCAACACATCGAAGCTTAACCGATCGAGCAGGTCGGCGCGGAAGCGGCCCGCCCGGCAGGCCGTCGGCAAGTCCACATTGGTCGCGCCGATGATGCGGACATCCACCGTGATCGTCTCACGGCCGCCCAGACGCTCGAACCGGCCATATTCGATGATGCGAAGGAGCTTTTCCTGGGCGGCCAGGCTGAGATTGCCGATCTCGTCCAGAAACAGAGTGCCGCCATCGGCCTGCTCGAACCGGCCGGAGCGGCGGGACGACGCGCCGGTGAACGCGCCGGGCTCGTAACCGAACAGCTCGCTTTCGAGCAGCGTCTCGGGCAGCGCGGCGCAATTGATCTGGACATAGGGGCCGCCCCAGCGCGACGACAGAAAGTGCAGGCGGCTGGCGATCAGTTCCTTGCCGGTGCCGCGCTCGCCGATCACAAGCACCGGCCGATCGAGCACGGCGGCCTGCGACACCCGCTCCAGCACATCGATAAAGGCGGAGGACTGACCGATAATTTCTATTTTGTCGGCATTGCGCGGAGCCATTGGTGAAAAATACAACTAACTAGTAATTTTTACAAAATAATCGCAACTACTCAACAAAATCGCTTCAGCCAGCCCCGGCAAGGGAATTCGATTTTCTCCGCAACTCCAGAGACTTAGACGCCATGTCCGATTTTGGCACGGCGTTTGCGATCGAAGCCACACAGACAGTCAGTCAGGAGAGGTTTGATGGGTATCTTTTCAAAACTCACGGACATCGTGAACTCGAACATAAACGCGCTTCTGGATCAGGCCGAAGACCCGGAGAAGATGGTCCGGCTGATCATCCAGGAGATGGAAGAAACACTCGTGGAGGTTCGCTCGACCGCCGCGCGCATCATCGCCGACCAGAAGGACATGGACCGCAAGCTGAAGCGCGCCGACGAGGCCATGAGCGAATGGCAGCGCAAGGCCGAGCTGGCCCTGTCCCGCGATCGCGAGGACCTCGCCAAGGGCGCGCTGATCGAGCGCTCCAAGGTGGCCGACATGAAGGCGCATATCGAGGAAGAGCGCGAGCATCTCGCCGAACAGCTCACCCACCTCGAAGGCGACATCGTCAAGCTTGAGAGCAAGCTGCGCGAGGCCAAGGCAAAGAAATCGTCGATCCAGACCCGCCATGAATCGGTCTCCCAGAAGATCCGGGTGCGGCGCAGCCTTTATGACGGACGGATCACCGACGCGTTCGAGCGGTTCGAAAAGATGGAGCACCGCCTCGACCGGCTCGAAGGCGAGGCCGAGTCCATGGATATCGGACGCGGCAAGACGCTCTCCGAACAGATCGACGACCTCGAGACGCTCGAGGATATCGAAGGCGAGCTCGAAGCCCTCAAGGCTAAGATGAACAAAAGCAAGCCCGCGGCCAACACCGACAAGGGCAAATAGGGGACGGAGCAATGCCGGACATGACGGCCATCACAATCGTCTTTCTCGTTGTTGTCGTGCCTGTATGGCTTGCAATGCATTACGGCGCGACCTGGAAGAAAAACCGGACCTTTAGCGCCGAGGACGAGGCCATGCTCTCGGATCTGCACAAATCCGCCGACAAGATGGAGCAACGGCTCGATTCGATCGAACGCATTCTCGACGACGAGATGCCCGGCTGGAGGAGGTCGAACAATGAGACACTCTAGATGGGAAGAGCGGCAGGCGCGCCGCGAGAGACGCCAGGAGCAGCGGCAGCAGCGCAGGGAACAGCGCATGGGCACGTTCAGCCCCAATAAGATCTACAAGAACCGGCGCGAAGGCCGGTGGTGCGGCGTCTGCGCGGGCTTGGGCGAATATTTCGGAATCGACCCCACGATACTCCGGGTCTCCCTGATCCTGCTCTCGATCTTCGGCTTCTTCTTCCCCGTCATCGTCAGCTATTTCATCCTGTGCTGGGTGCTCGAGGACAAGCCGGACTACCTCTACGAAAACCCGAGGGAAGACGCCTTCTGGCGCGAGGCGCGCACCCGCCCGGACTACACCCGGGTCGATCTGGCCCGGCGCTTCCGCGACATCGAGAAGCGCGCCCGGGCGGTCGAGGCCTATATCACCTCGAAGCAGTATCGCCTGAACAAGGAAATCAACGACCTGGACCGCCAGGGAACCTGAGCCGTCACGCGTAACCGTTTGGAATACAGGAACAGGATCCGAAATGAGCGCGAGAATGACCATGATGACCATGCCCGTCTTCGCCAACGCCGGCCCCCGTCATGACCGGGATCCGCTCGCGCTCGGCGTGTGTTCGCAAATCTCCCGGTCGCTGGCCGTTCCGGTCCGCCATGTCCGGGCCATAGCCGCCCTGGCGATCGCCGTTAGCCTGGTCGTTCCGGGCCTTCTGGCCTATGCCCTGCTCGGCCACACCCTGCGCGCCCGCCGCGCCTTCCACCGCACCCAACAACAACGCACC
The DNA here is from genome assembly GCA_963821875.1 of uncultured Alphaproteobacteria bacterium. GTDB lineage: Bacteria > Pseudomonadota > Alphaproteobacteria > CAVTAV01 > CAVTAV01 > CAVTAV01. The sequence goes on along the minus strand of CAWGFE010000002.1, from coordinate 1,092,376 downwards.
CGCATCGCCCGCGGAGGCTATGTGCTGGAGGCGTATATCGACGCGCGGCAACAGTAGGAGCACCCCAACCGCACGGCCGCCACCCGTCGCCAAATCCTTAACATCCTATTTAACCACTTTCCCGTAAGGTCTGCTGGCAACACGTTCGCTAGAGAAAGGTCAGGCGCATGCCCGCGTCTTCCGTCACGCTGCCGCATCGGTTCGCCAGCCTGTCGCTGATCGTCTTCCTGATCTTTTCGTCGCTCGCGCTGGGCGTGGCGCAGATCTTTCTCGATAATTCCGTCATCACTTCCGTCGGCAGCCTGCGTGTGGTGACGGTCGAACTTCTCTTCTCGATGGCCGTGCTTTGCGACCGACGTGTCACCTTGCCGACCCTCGGAGCCGTACCACGCTCCATACGCGTCTTGGCGTTCGGATGGTTCCTGTGGTCCGGATGCGCCGTCTTATTGTCCCACAACGTGGCTGTGGCGCTTGTCCGGCAGATCGAATGGCTCGCCCACGGACTATTCGTCCTGTGCCTGTGCGGCCTTTTGAACGCCTACCCGGACTGGCGAACGAAGCTATTGAAATATCTCGTCACCGGTTTCGTGGTCTACGCAACGTTCAACTGCGTGATGCTGGGTCTCTACGCACCAGCCGATTATCCCTGGAGCCAGGCGATGTTGGGAATCGGCAACATTCGGCATTTCGGTTACTACGCCGCCGTCGCACTTGTCGCGGCCTATGCACCGCTGCTCGGCAAAGGCCGAAAGACCCTCTACAAACCGGAGACGTTGCTTCTCCTGACCGCGCTTTGGGGCGTCCTCTGTTGGTCCGGCAGCAGAGGATCCGTTTTCGCGGTCTTGGGGGCCCTTGCCGTAATGACTGTTCTGCGACTGATACCAACGGCATCGAAGATATGGGGCGTAACTGCCGCCACCGCCATAACAGGCGGACTTATCTCTATTCCTTTTACTCCATCCGACCGTTCCTTGGGCGCGCTTCGGCTTTTTTGGACTGTCGCGGACTCCGATAGCCTCAACCAATATTCCGCCGGCCGTCTCACCGTTTGGTTGGACGCGCTCCATCGCGTTCTCCAGCATCCGTGGTTCGGCATCGGCCCTAACCAATTCGCCCTAGCAAGCGACAAGCCGGTCTATTGGATCATCCAGCCCCATAACGCCATTCTTCAGGCCGCACTGGAATGGGGCATTCCCGGAGCCATCGCCTTCTTCGTCGGCATTGCCCTTATCCTCCGCCAAGCCATGGCGACGACACGCCGCGAAGATTCCGGTCCGGTCTATGTCGCGATGTGGCTCCTCCTGATGTTGCTGGCTCAGGCCATGATCGACGGCACGCTTTACCACAACCTTCCGGTGTTCGTTTTCGCAGCTGCGGTGGCGCTGACCCTCGCGCCCGCCGCCCGGCGGCTGTCAGCGCCTTCCAAAGCCGTCTCGACGATCGGCTGGGGCGTGACCGGATTGACCTCGGTCACCGTCGCGCTGACCGGACTTTCCTTCTGGTCGTGCTTTTCCACGGGTGTGCCGAAACCAACGGGCCTGCGCCCACAAGTCGTCCGTCATTTCCCGGCTGTCTTGGCGAACATGGACTCCAGCCGATATCTGGAACATTGGGCGGTCTCTTGGCGCCAGGCCGGCCACGAGGACGCTGCCAACGACTGGCTTCTCTGGACCGAGAAACACAGCCGCACGCCCTGGACGAGCATGGCATTGATGGCCGACTGGCTGATCGAGACCGGCAACGAAAAAGCGGGCGACAAGCTCCGGATGCAAGCGGCACAACTCGTACCACCCGACTGGAAACCGCCGCCCCTCGTCACGCGTTAAAGCGCCTTGACGATCCCCTCGACCATCTTCTTCGCGTCGCCGAACAGCATCATCGTGTTCTCCAGATAGAACAACTCGTTGTCGATGCCGGCATAGCCGGGAGACAGCGAGCGTTTGACGAAGAGGACCGTCTTGGCTTGTTCGACGTTCAGAACGGGCATGCCGTAGATCGGGCTGCCGGGATCGGATTTGGCGGCGGGGTTGGTGACGTCGTTGGCGCCGATGACGAAGGCGACGTCGGTGGACTTGAACTCGTTGTTGATGCTCTCCAGCTCGAACACCTCGTCATAGGAGACGTTGGCCTCGGCCAGCAGCACGTTCATATGGCCGGGCATGCGTCCCGCGACCGGATGGATGGCATAGGACACCTTGACGCCGTTCTCCTTCAACAGTTCCGCCATCTCCTTGAGCGCATGCTGGGCCTGAGCCACGGCCATGCCGTAACCCGGCACGATGATGACCGACCCCGCGTTCTTCAGGATGAAGGCCGCGTCATCCGCGCTGCCCTGCTTGACCGGCCGGTCGGATTTCGCCGCAGCGCCAGCCGCGCCCGACACCGCGCCAAAGCCGCCGAGGATGACGTTGAAGAACGAGCGGTTCATCCCCTTGCACATGATGTAGGAAAGGATCGCGCCGGACGATCCCACCAGCGCCCCGGTAATGATCAGCGCCATATTGTGCAGTGTGAAACCGATGCCGGCGGCGGCCCATCCCGAATAGGAATTCAGCATCGAGATCACGACCGGCATATCCGCGCCGCCGATCGGAATGATGAGGAGGAATCCCACCAGGAAGGCCAGAGCCGTCATCGAATAGAAGATCGCCGGATCCTGATAGGTGCAGAAATAGCCGATCAGGCCGACGATCAGGAGACCGATCGCGGCATTGAGCAAGTGCTGGCCGGGAAACACGACGGGCGCGCCCGAGACCAGCCCCTGAAGCTTCGTAAAAGCGATCACGGAGCCTGAAAAAGTGATCGCGCCGATCACCACGCCGAGCCCCATCTCGATCCGGCTTTCCGTGAATATGATGCCGGCCGGTGTGGCGATACCGAAACTCTGGGGATGATTGAACGCCGCAGCCGCGACCAGAACGGCCGCGAGGCCCACCAGGCTGTGGAACGCGGCCACGAGTTGCGGCATGGCCGTCATTTTTATCTTGAGCGCGATGAGAACGCCGGCCGTCCCGCCGATCGCGAGTGCGACGAGGATCCAGCCATAGGAGACGATCCCGGGATGGGCGACGGTGGTGAGAATGGCGATGGTCATGCCCACCATGCCGAACAGATTCCCCCGGCGCGAGGATTCCGGCGACGATAATCCGCGTAGCGCCAGAATGAAGCAGACACCCGCGACGAGATAGGCGAAAGCCGTCAGATTGGCGATGAGAGAGGCCGACATCGCCCCGCCCTATTTCTTTTTCTTGTACATGCCGAGCATGCGCTGGGTGACCGCGAAGCCGCCGAAAATATTCACCGCCGCCAACATGATCGCGAAAAAGCCGAGGATCTTGGCGAGGTCCATGCCATGCGGTCCGACGGCCATCAGCGCGCCGACGATGATCACGCTGGAGATCGCGTTGGTGACCGACATGAGCGGCGTGTGCAAGGCCGGCGTCACGCTCCAGACCACGTAATAACCGACGAAAATCGCAAGCACGAAAACGGAGAACTCGAACAGGAACGGATTGACGGCTTCCATGGTCACTGGCCTCCACTGGCGGCGAATTGCGGGTGGATGATCTGCCCGTCGCGGGTGAGCGCGGTCCCCTTGACGATCTCGTCATCCCAGTCGATCGCGAGGGACTTGGTCTCGGGATCGACCATCAGGGTCAGAAAGTTCAGGACATTCTTGGCGTAGAGCGTGCTCGCATCGACGGCGATCCGGCTCGGCACGTTCAAATGGCCGATGATGGTGACGCCATCGACCGTGACGAGCTCGCCGGGCTTGGAGAGCGTGCAATTGCCGCCCGCCTCAACCGCGAGATCGACGACCACCGAACCCGGCTTCATCGATTTCACCATCGCGTCGTCGATCAGCGTCGGGGCCGGGCGCCCCGGAATAAGCGCGGTGCAGATCGCGATATCCTGCCTGGCGAGGGTCTCGGCGACCAGCTTGGCCTGGGCCTTTTTGTAGTCCTCGCTCATTTCCTTGGCGTAGCCGCCGGCGGTCTCCGCTTCCTTGGTCTCTTCCGATTCCACCATGACGAACGTCGCGCCGAGGCTTTCCACCTGTTCCTTGGCCGCGGGCCGCACATCGGTAGCCGATACGATCGCGCCCAGGCGCCGGGCGGTTGCGATCGCCTGCAATCCGGCGACGCCCGCCCCAAGAACCATCACGCGCGCTGCGGCAATCGTTCCAGCCGCCGTCATCATCATGGGCATCGCCCGGCCATAGACGGCGGCGGCATCGATCACCGCCTTGTAGCCTGCGAGATTGCTTTGGGAACTCAGCGCGTCCATCGACTGCGCGCGCGAGATACGGGGAATCAGCTCCATCGCGAAAGCGGCGATGCCGGCATCGGCGTAAGACTTGACGCTGTCGGAATTTCCCGTCGGCGAGAGCAGCGCGATCAGAAGCGCGCCTTTTTCGATCGTCGCCAGTTCGTCTGCCGTGGGCGACTGGACCTTGAGCACGACATCCGCGCCGTGGGCAGCCGCCCGCGCATCGGACGCGATCAGCGCACCCGCCGCCTCGAAGGTGGAATCGGGGATCGACGCCGATGCGCCCGCACCGGTCTCGACGACAACCTCGAAGCCGAGATCAACGAATTTCTTGATGGTGTCGGGCGTCGCAGCCACTCGACGCTCGTGTGGTTTGGTCTCTTTCAAGACGGCCAGTTTCATCACGCCTTCTCCGTGCGGTTTGAAGTGGCTCGCCCCCAATGGCAGCCCCCGACGCGAATACGCTCAGAACGTCCGAACTTATCGAATGAACAAACTATACTGACGTTACAGACACTGATGCGACATGGCAACCAACGCTATCGGCGCCGCGCCGTCAGACTTCACGCACCATCAGATCGGCTGGTGGCGCGACGGTTTCGGGAAATTCCCGATTGGCCCAACGGCAGATTTCCTGAAGAACCGGGAGAAAATTCCGGCCCCGGCCGGTGAGCCGATAGGCGTAGCGCACCGGATGGTCCTGATAGGGCACGCGGGTAATGAACTCCGCCTCCGCCAGACGCTTCAGGCGCTCGGTCAGGATGTTGGTGGGAATACCTTCCGGCGATTCCAGGAATTCGCAGAATTTCTCCTTGCCGCGAAACAGATCCCTGAGGACGAGCAAGGTCCATTTGTCGCCCAGATAATCGAGCGTCGTGGCGATCGGACAGGGTGTTCGCTTCCAGGCTGGCATCAGTCAAATTTCGGTTTCATCAATATCGTGCTGCGCCGCTTGCGATGACCTAACTTGTCAATTGCAAGAGCCCCTCTAATATGCGCATTCGCCTGCGGCAAACAAGGAGAAGTCCTGCAAATTACGGGATTTCAGGGGACTCCGGCCGCCACGGAGAACTCGATCGGCATTCAGGACAGGGCGCATGACAGCTACATTCGACGGATTCAGCCGCGACTTTTTCACGTTCTTTCGCGAGATCGCCGAACACAACGACCGCGAATGGTTCGCGGAGCACAAGCCGCGATATCAGGAGAACGTGCTGGAGCCCTTGCGCGACTTCGTCGAGGCGATGGGCCCGCGACTGCTGAAGATCTCGAAGCACTTCGTCGCGGATCCGCGCACCAATCGCGGTTCGATCTTCCGCATCTACCGTGATATCCGCTTCAGCCACGACAAGCGGCCATATAAGGAGCATGCCTCGTGCCAGTTCCGTCACCGGCTGGGCCGCGACGCCCACAGCCCGGGCTTCTATGTTCATCTGGCGCCCGACGAGGTGTTCTTCGGCGGCGGGGTCTGGATGCCGTCGAGCGATGCGCTGGCCACCATCCGCGAAGCGATCCGGGACAAGCCCAAAGCCTGGGCGACAATCAAGAGGGGCAACCGCTTCGCCGAAGTCTTCGGCGGCGTTTCAGGCACCGCGCTGACTCGCCCGCCACGAGGCTTCTCCGCCGACGATCCTCATATAGAGGACATCAAGCGCAAAAGCTTTTTCGCCTTGCACGCGTCGTCACCTGAACAGGCGCAGTCGAAACAGTTTATCGATGAGGTGGAAGAGACCTTCGCAGCGTCGGCGCCAATGATGGCGTTTCTCGCGAAAGCCTTGGGCGTGCCGTTCTAACTCAGATCAGGAACCAGCGCATCAGCAACAGCACGAGCGCGGCGAAAACGGCCCCATAGACGGTCACTTTGGTGACGCGGTGCCAAGTCTTGATATTTTCACTGATGTCCATCGATTGGCCTCCGGCATAACATCTGAGCGATTAAACAGCGCGAAACGCGAGGCGTACTATACCAAAAGCCCGCTTTCCGGCAATGCCCCTGACGCCTTGCCCCGGATCGGACGGAAAAAGCGCCATTCTCAGCGGCCTTCAGCGCCGTAAGCCATCATCTTTTCCAGCCATTTCCGCCGTTTCGCGCCGTTCTTGGCCTCGATCATCCCGATCAGGCTTTCCCGGATCGGCCCGATCCCGCAAAAGCCCAGAATATTGCGCTCCAGGCTCTTCAGGCTGTGAGCGCCGAAATACCAGCGATAAACAAGGGCCGGCATGCCCATCGTAATCACGACGCGGGCGCTCTTGCCGGTCAATTTCTTGCGCCAACGCGGACTATCTGGATCCATCTGGAACGCGAAACCCTGCCGGAACACCTGCTCCAGAAACGCCTTGAGAAGGCCCGGCATGGAGCCGAGCCAGAGCGGATAGATGACGACCAGATGATCGGCCCAGGCGATATCCTGCTGGCATTCGGCGATCTCGGGCGGCGCCGCGCCCGAATAGAAATCGTCCTTGGTTCTGAGCACGGGAAAATCAACGCTCGCCACAGTGATGCGGCGAACCTCGTGGCCCGCCTGTTTCGCGCCCGCTTCATATGATTCCGCCAGGGCATGGCAGAAATGGGTTTCGGACGGATCGGGATGACCCTGAATGATCACGATATGCTTTGGCATCGTCGCCTCGCCGTTCGCGTTGGATCGGCCCGACAGTACACCGTCCGGCCGGGAGATCCGTTGATCGCGATCATCCCGCCGGACAACGCCGTTTGCATCGGACATGGATATTGATACGATCCCGGACAATTCAGTATCGCGTCATTGCCGACGATCGGCGCCACCCATACAGAGAGAGATTCCGGTCCCTTGAAGAACCGAAATTTCCGGCATCGTCTGTCATTCGCTTTGGCGGGCTGGCGCTATGCGTTTCGGAACGAGCGGAGCTTCCGCACGCACATCGTCTATGCCGGACTGGCGCTGGCGATGCTGATCGTATTCCGGCCGCCGCTCGTCTGGTGGGCGCTTATCGGCTTTGTTGCGGCGCTCGTTTTGTGTATTGAACTCGTGAATTCGGCGATCGAGGAGCTGGCCGATCTGGTCCACCCCGATGTCCATGACCGTATCAAGGCGGTCAAAGACATGGCGGCGGGGGCCGTGTTGGTTGCCGCCTGCGCAGCTTTGTGGGTGGGGGGATTCATGATCGTCTCCGTCTTATTCAAGAGTCTCCACGTCTGGGGATCTTGACGTCTGTTCAGAAGGGGAGTTTCTGATGCGTGTCGTTCCCGCAATCGTTGCTATTTGTCTGCTCGGCTTCGTGCTCTCGCCGGGTCAGGCGCGTGCCTCCAACAAATGGGACACCGGTGCAACCGCGGGCGCGGTTGGCGTGCCGCTTGCCGCCGGGATCATCTCGCTCGTCAAGGACGACTGGCCGGGCGCCTGGCAACTCGGCTTCACCTACGCGGCCACGATGGGCGCGACTCTCGGCCTCAAATACACCGTGCATGAGACACGGCCGGATGGCGGAAAGCACAGCTTCCCCTCGGGACATGCCGCGAGCGCCTTCGCTGGAGCGGCTTATCTTCAGCGCCGCTACGGCTGGAAATACGGCATCCCGGCCTATGCCATCAGCACGCTCGTCGGCTATGCGCGCGTCCATAATGACAAGCACCACTGGCACGACATCCTGGCTTCGGCCGTCATCGGCAGCGTCGCGGGTTTCTTCATCACGAAGCCCTATGATAACCGGATCCAGACCTCCTTCATCGCCGATCCCGCCAGTAATACCTATGGCATTCAGGCGTCGATGAGGTTCTAGAAAAAGAACCTCCAGCCCATGGCGTCATCCCGGCGAAAACGGGGATTTCGAGTTGCTGTCTTCCCTGAATCTGAATGCCCGCTGGCGCGGGAATGACGGATAAGTCCCCTCCTCAAGGGAGCGGCACGTCGGCGGAGTCCAGGGCCTTTTTCTGGCGCTTGGCGAGATCGTCCAGGGAGAAATCCTTGATGACGTCTTCGAACATGTCGTGCCAGTTGACTTCGGCCTTGAGATGCAGGAACACCCCGCCGAGGCCGACCGCCGCGCGGTCGAGGAAGACGAATTCCTGAGGCGGCTTCACCGGCCCCAATTCCCGCAGACGGGCGTGAACCTTCTCGGCGACGTCGCGGCCGAAGGACATGCCCGAGCCGAACTCCTGAATGATGCGGGCGCGATTGTCGAGCAGCGGACCGTAGATGAAGGTCGCCCACATATTCAAGGCGTCGATGACCTCGTTCGAGAGGCCGTGGAAGCCCCAGGTCTCGTAGGCATGGACCGCGAGATCGCGGTCGTCGGATTCAAGGGCGCGGTAGAGATCGATCACCCCGCCGACGAATTTCGGCTTGAACTTGCGGATACAGCCGAAGTCCAGAAGGTTGATCGTGCGATCCGGCCGGATCGAGTAGTTGCCGAGATGGGGATCGCCGTGAATCACGCCGTAATGATGGAACGGCTCCCACCACGCGGTGAACAGGTTGCGCGCGATCTCGTTGCGAACTTCCAGCGGCTCCTCGCGGGACTCGAGCAGCGGCTTGCCATCGAGCCAGGTCATGGTGAGCAGGCGCCTGGTCGAGAGATCCGGCACCGCCTCGGGGATATGCACGCGTTTCGCCGCGCCGAGCATCCGGCCATACAGCATCATGTGACGTGCTTCGAGATCGTAATCGAGCTCTTCGCGCAGACGCATGGCGATTTCGGCGTGGACATCGGATGGATCGATGCTCCGGTCATAGCGCTGGAAGACATTGAAAAAGAGCTTCAGCTGTTGGAGATCCGCTTCGACCGCCGAGGCCATATCGGGATACTGAAGCTTGCAGGCGAGGCGCCGTCCATCGTGCCCGACGGCCTTATGAACCTGGCCGAGCGAAGCGGCGGCTGACGCTTCCTTTTCGAAGCTTTCGAATTTCGATTGCCAGTCGGGGCCAAGCTCCGTCGTCATCCGGCGCTTGACGAAAGGCCAGCCCATCGAGGGCGCATTCGACTGGAGCTGGGACAGCTCGGCGGCGTATTCCTTCGGCACCGCGCCCGGAATGGTAGCCAGCATCTGGGCCACCTTCATCAGCGGCCCCTTGAGCGAGCCGAGAACCTGTTTCAGAGCGGCCGCATTCGCTGCGTGGTTCGACGAACGCCCGAGAATGCGCTCGCCCACCATGCGCGCCGCGACGCCGCCGACCGAGGTCGACACCCGGGCGTATCGACGGGCGCGGCCGGTAAACCTGTTGGAATCGCTGCGGTCCGCCAACGGCCCGGCCTATTCCGACGCCAGCTGGTCGATCATCGATTCGATGACGCCCAACCCTTTGGACCAGAAAGACGGGTCCGACGCGTCCAGCCCGAAGGGCGCCAGAAGTTCCTTGTGTCGCTTCGTACCGCCGGCCCGGAGCAGATCGAGATATTTCTCCTGAAAACCCGATTCCGCACCCTGATAGACCGCGTAAAGCGAGTTCACCAGGCAATCGCCGAACGCATAGGCATAGACGTAGAACGGCGAATGGATGAAATGCGGGATATAACACCAGTAATACTGATATTCCGGATCGAAGGTGAAGGCGGGCCCGAGGCTTTCCTTCTGGGTTTCCATCCAGAGTTGGCCGATCTGATCGGGCATCAGCTCCGCCTTGCGCCGCTCGGTGTGCAGCTTCTTCTCGAACTCATAGAACGCAATCTGGCGCACGACTGTGTTCAGCATGTCCTCGACCTTGTTGGCCAGCATGAAGCGCCTGCGCTTCGGATCCTGCTCGCGTTTGAGCAGGTTCTGGAAGGTCAGCATTTCGCCGAACACGCTGGCAGTCTCGGCGAGCGTGAGCGGCGTGTCGGCCATCAGCGCGCCCTGCCGCCCGGCCAGCACCTGATGAACCCCGTGCCCGAGTTCATGGGCCAATGTCATGACATCGCGGGTTCGGCCCTGATAGTTCAGCAGCACGTAAGGGTGAACCGACGGGACGGTCGAGGCCGAAAACGCGCCCGGGGCTTTGCCGGGCCGAAGGGGAGCGTCGATCCAGTTCTTGTCGAAGAATTGCCCGGCGATATCGGCCATATCGGGCGAGAACGCGCCGTAAGCCGAGAGCACGATCTTTCGGGCCTGCGGCCAGGAGATCTTCCGGTCGCTGTCACCGGGAAGCGGCGCGTTACGATCCCAGTAATTCATTTTGTCGACGCCGAACCACCTGGCTTTCAGCCCGTAATAGCGATGCGACAACTTGGGATAGGCCGCCTTCACCGCAGAGGCCAGCGCCTCGACGACGTCCTCCTCGACATAATTCGAGAGATGGCGGAACGCGGTCGGCGCCGTATAGCCACGCTGCTTGTCGTCGATCGCCTTGTCCTTGGCGAGCGTATTGGTGACCAGCGCAAACAGGCGGATCTTTGCCTTGAAGGCCTTGGCGAGCGCATGCGCGGCCGCTTCACGCTTCCGGCCGTCCTTGTCCGAAAGCAGATTGAGCGCGCCCTCGATCGGCAGTTCCTTGCGCCCGACTTTCACCGTCATATCGGCCATGGTCTCGTCGAACAGCCGCGACCAGGCGGCCGCGCCGGTGATGTAACGCTCATGCAGGAGATGCTCTATCTCGTCGGAAAGCTGATGCGGCCGGAACACGCGCGTATCCCGGATCCAGGGGTCGTAATGCTTCAGCCGTTCGGATTTCAGCAGTTGGTTCATCCGGTCTTCGTCGATCCGGTTGATCTCCAGCGTGAAGAAGATGAGGTCGGCACTGATATCGGTCAGCCGTTCCTGGGCCGACTGATGAAACTGCGCGATTTCGGGATCGCTCATATTCCCGGCAAACACCAGTGAAGCGTAACTGGCAATACGGCCGAGCGTTTCGTTGACCCGCTCATAGGTCTCGATCGCGGCGGCCAAATCGTCGCCCTCCAGCGCGCCGATCTTGCCCTCGTATTTCTCCCTGAAATCCTTGGACTCCTTGGCCACCCGGTCGAAATCCTTCGCCAGTTCCGGCGAGTTGCGGCCCGGATAGAGATCGTCGAGGTTCCATGTGGGCAGGGATTGGCTGGCGGCGTTGTCCGTCATCTTGCTGGCATTCTTCCTGTTTGGGCTACTGATTCGGGCCGGCGGGCAAAATAGATCACTGAACTGGAGATAAGCTCAACCGCCGTCCTTGCCAATAGGCCGCCGTGAGCGCCGCTCAGAATGTCGTTTCTGAATTGTTAAGGTTTGTCCCGTATTGGGACAAGGGAGGCCGTGTGAACGGGGGTGGACTGACGCCAATCGGGCCACCCATGCGTTCGCCGGTAATCCTTCATCCGATCCGGGCAATTCGAGAAGGCGCATTCATGTCGACCACGGTACTCATTGTCGATGACGATCCGACGCAACGGCGCATCATGGAGACCGTACTCTCCAAACTCGGCTACAAGACGGCGACGGCCGGCGGCGGCGAAGACGCTCTGAAGATCCTCTCGGGCACAGGCCCGCTCGACTATCACGTGGTTTTGCTGGATCTCGCCATGCCGGGTGTCGACGGGTTGACCGTGATCGACAATGTCCGCAAGACGCGGCCCGAGCTTCCCTTCATCGTTCTCACCGCCCATGGCGGCGTGGATACGGTGGTCAAGGCGATGCGGGCCGGCGCCTGCGACTTCATCGTCAAACCGGCGAGCCCGGAACGCCTCGACGTCTCGCTGCAGAACGCCATTAAGGTCAACACGCTGGCGGGAGAAGTCTCGCGCCTCAGCCGCAAGATTTCCGGCCGGCTGGAATTTTCCGATCTCGTCGGCCAGAGCGACGCCCTGAAGGCCGCCATTCACATGGCGGAACGTGCCTCCTCCTCGAACGTGCCGATTCTGATCGACGGCGAAAGCGGCGTCGGCAAGGAAATGTTCGCCCGCGCCATTCAGGGCTCCAGCGACCGCGCCGGAACGCCCTTCGTAACCGTCAATTGCGGCGCGATCCCGGAGAACCTGGTCGAGAGCATTCTGTTCGGCCACGAAAAGGGCGCGTTCACCGGCGCCACCGAAAAGCATATCGGCAAGTTTCAGGAAGCCTCGGGAGGAACCCTGTTCCTCGACGAGATCGGCGAGCTTCGGCTCGACATGCAGGTGAAGCTGCTGCGCGCGCTGCAGGAAAACGAGGTCGATCCGGTCGGCTCGTCAAAGCCGGTGAAGGTCGACATCCGGCTGATCTCGGCAACCAATCGCGATCTCCAGAGCCTCGTGCGCAACGGAGAATTCCGCGAGGATCTCTTTTATCGCTTGAGCGTTTTCCCGATCACCATTCCGCCCCTGCGGGCACGGCGTGACGACATTCCGCCGCTGGTCGACCATTTCGTCGCGCGCATCTCGGCCAGCGAGGGCAAGAAGATCATCGGCGTCTCGCAAGCCGCCCTCGATCTGCTGATGTCGTTCGACTGGCCCGGCAATGTCCGACAGCTCGAGAATTCGATCTTCCGCGCGATCATCCTCGCCAATAGCGAACAGTTGGAGGTCAGCGACTTCCCTCAGATCGCCCAGATGGTGGGCGGGTCCTTCGAGGCCGCCGCGGCGCCGAAGCCGCAGGCCAATGTGCCCCAGTCCTATGCGGGCGGCGTCGTATCGCGTCCCGGACCGGAATCGGCGATCATCCGTCCGGTAAAGGACGAACTGCCGGGCGAGAATATCCGCGCGGTCGACGAGGCGGGCGCCGTGCGCACGCTCGAAGACGTCGAGGCGGACATGATTCGCTTCGCGCTCAGCAAATATGACGGGCGGATGTCGGAAGTCGCGCGGCGGCTCGGTATCGGCCGCTCGACGCTCTACCGCAAGGTCACGGACCTCGGACTCGACGAGAAATTCGACGGGGATTAAGCCACGGCGCTATTCGGCGGCGGCGTCCACCGTCTCCAGGGCGTGCAGATACAGATCCAGCAGCGCTTCCTGCTCCTGCCGGTCGTCCCGCTCCATCTTCCGCAATTTGATGACCTGCCGCATGATCTTGGGCTCGAAACCATTACCCTTGGCCTCGGCATAGATCTCGCGGATATCCGCGGCGAGCCCGGCCTTTTCCTCTTCGAGCCGCTCGATCCGCTGAAATCAGCGCCCGCAATTGACCGGCCGCGATACCGCCGACATCAGCCATTGTCTGTCTCCCTTGAAATCGTGACACAACTGTCGTGCAAGGCCCGCTTTATATCGGCCCCTGCCCCGGCGATGCAACGCCCGCCGGAGTTGTCCACAGCGGTGGATAGAATGGAGCGCGCCCGTGGCGGCTCAGTGGTCGTGGAACGCGCCCTTCATCTTTTCGAGCGTCTCCGGCGTCGCCTCCGTCTGGTACTTCGCCTTCCACTCGGCATAGGGCATGCCGTAGACGATCTCGCGCGATTCGTCCTTGCTGATCTCAAGGCCTTTCTTCTCGGCCTCTTCGCGATACCAGTTCGACAGGCAATTGCGGCAGAAGCCGGCAAGATTCATCAGATCGATATTCTGAACCTCGGGGTGACTGCGCAGATGCTCCACCAACCGGTGGAACGCGGCCGCTTCCAGTTCCGTCTTCGTCTTGTCGTCCATCTCTGTCCTGGTCCTCTTGTAATCTGATCCTAACGGTAATCCTTGATCGCGAGAAAGGAACGGTCGCAAAGAACGCATTCCAGCGCGCCCGCGATCACATCCGACCAATGCTCCACCCCCGCTGCGTCGCTGATCAGGTCCTGCCGGATCTCGATGAGCACATGGGGCAGACCCTTGCGCATGCCGTGATATTCCATCGTGCCGGCCGGGCCGCGACCGGAATAAGGCTTGTTGTCGCCAATGACCAGAGCGCCGTCGCGGGACAACTCCGCGCCCAGCCGATCCTTCAATCTCGGATCGCCATCCCATAAAAGCCCGATCTGCCAGGGGCGCGAGGCGCCATCGAAGACGGGCGTGAAGGAATGGATCGAGACGAGCGCAGGGATCCGTCCGGCTTCGAGACAGGTTTCGATCACATCGCCGACCGCGGACTGATAGGCGTCGTAAAACGCCGTCTTGCGCCAGCGCGCCTCGCGCGGCGTCAGCGCCATATTCCCCGGCACCGCCACATCGTCGCTGACGGTCACGATAAGCGTCGGATCGTCCGGCATCCGATTGGGATCGATCACGAGACGGGAAAACCGGCTCAGAACGGCGGGCGCGTTCAAGCGGCGGGCAAGATGCCGCGTCACCTCGGCGGCGCCGATATCCCACGCGATATGATCCTTTAGCTGCTCGCGGGTCAGACCCAGCGTGCCATATTCCGGCGGTATGGCGTTGGAGGCATGATCGCAGACGAGAATGTAGTCAGCCGTTCCCTCGGGGTTTATCACCTCCGCGGCGGCGGCATGTTCATTCTCAATTGGGCTCTTGGGCTCTATATCCATTGTCACGCATCATTGAAATGAGAGCCGGGCGGGCATTCTTCAACACTCCTATCACGTTTGTGCGTTAGTGTTGCGCTAAGATTCCGCGGGGTTTACCTCTCTGTATCACGAACATCGTTTCTGACAAGCAAGGACAGTCGCGTATGAGGCGCCGCCGCAACGCCAAGGTTATCGCAACACTTGGCCCCAAAAGCTCTACCCGTGACATGATCCAGGCTCTCTTCGAGGCGGGCGCGGATGCGTTCCGCATCAATATGAGCCACACGTCCCATGAGCATTTGAAGACACTTCACGGACTGATCCGCGAAGTCGAGCAAAGCCTGGGGCGGCCGATTGCGATTCTCGCCGATCTGCAGGGACCGAAGATCCGGATCGGAGCCTTTGCCGAACCGCCCGTCACGCTGAAGGCGGGGCATAAATTCCGGCTCGACCGCAAGGACGAACCCGGGGATGCGACGCGCGTCTCGCTTCCCCATCCCGAGCTGTTCTCGGCCCTGGAGCCCGGCGGGGAAATTCTGCTGGACGACGGCAAGGTGCGGCTCGAAGTCGAGCATGTCACCAAGACCTATGTCGAAACCAGGATCGTGGTCGGTGGTGAATTGTCCAACCGGAAAGGCGTGAACATTCCCGGCCGACTGCTGCCGCTCGCGGCGCTAACGCCGAAGGACCGCGCCGATCTCGAATGCGCGGCCGCGCTGGGCGTCGACTGGATCGCGCTCTCCTTCGTGCAACGGCCGGACGACGTCGCCGAAACGCGCAAGCTGGTGGCGGGCCGCGCCGCCATTCTGGCCAAGATCGAAAAACCAGCGGCGCTCGAACGACTGGACGAGATCGTCGAGCTTTCGGATGGTGTGATGGTGGCGCGGGGCGATCTCGGGGTGGAAACCCATGTCGAAGACGTGCCGGGCATTCAGAAGCGTCTGATCCGCACGGCGCGTATGGCGGGCAAGATGGTCATCGTGGCGACGCAGATGCTCGAATCCATGATCCTGTCGCCGATGCCGACCCGCGCCGAGGTTTCGGACGTCGCGAACGCGGTGTACGAAGGCGCGGATGCCGTAATGCTGTCCGCCGAATCGGCTGCCGGCGACTTTCCGCTGGAAGCCGTGGGCGTGATGGACCGGGTGGCGCGGAAAATCGAAGCCGAACAGTATTACCGCCAGATTCTCGCGGCGCAGCGCCCCGAGCCGGACGCAACGGCTCCGGACGCGATCACGGCGGCGGCGCGTCAGGTGGCCGAAACCCTCAACGCCTCCGCCATCGTCACCTATACGACATCGGGATCCACGGCGATCCGGGCGTCACGCGAACGGCCGAATGTTCCGATTCTGGTGCTGACGCCCGAGATCCGCACGGCCCGGCGGCTGGCGCTCTATTGGGGGCTGCACTGCGTGAAGACGAAAGACGTGGCGAGTTTCCAGGCCATGGTCGAAAAGGCCTGCCGGATCGCGCGGCGGGAGGAATTCGCGGAGTATGGCCAGCGGATCGTGGTGACCGCCGGCGTGCCGTTCGGAACGCCGGGCGCGACCAATGTGCTCAGGATCGCCTGGGTATCTCAGGATACGGACAAGACGGCGCGGGCCTGATCCCGACCCGTCGGATCCGAACCGGCGATAGAGAGACGCTGCTCTTAAAAGGGGGTATTAGCCCTGACGCGCCTTGAAGCGGCGGTTGGTCTTGTTGATCACATAGACCCGACCGCGGCGGCGGATGACACGGCAATCCTTGTGACGCGTCTTCAGAGACTTCAGTGAATTCCGGACTTTCATCGTATTACCCGCCGTAACCTTCTTCGTCTTTTTGGTCTTTATTCGTCTTGGTGTTTATTCTGCATCCAAACCCGAACGGCCGGGCTCGACCACGGCCGTGCAAGCGCGCGACCATAGTGACCACGACCCGACCTGTCAACGGGAAGTCGTCGACAGAATCGAGCTATCCAGCGCCTCGGCGCCACCCCTTCGCCGAAAAAGCAACGTTCTTCCCCCAAAGCGGGAACGCACGCCGCCGTCAATTTCGTGGATTAGGGGTTTAGGATACGACCGTCAGATTCTCGGCTGATGAGCGGCCGTTACGACCCTGCACCAGCTCATACTGAATCTTCTGTCCCTCGACCAATGTGGTGAGGCCGGCCCTTTCGACCGCGGAAATATGAACGAAAGCGTCCTTAGATCCGTCTTCGGGCTGAATAAACCCGTAGCCTTTGGTAGGGTTGAACCACTTTACGGTTCCTGTAGCCATGCGCTTAGTCTCCAAACTTAAAACCGAAACGCGACGAGCCGTACGCAGTACAAACGTCTGGGGCTGTCACTCCAAACCGATCAGAGCGACCTCCTCATAAACGCACGTACATTTAGTGAGACACGCCGTGATTCGCGTCGTCTACTCTACAACTGTTCTAAGCGTTTTCACAGAAGAATTTGCGCGGGATCAGTCACATAGACACGAGTGATGTCCGATTGCCACACCATGCGGCGTTCTCCCCCCGACGCCGATGTTGACTTTTTAACCTGGCGAAAAGTGAGCCTGCTACCGGTTCACACCTGTCTATACCGGAACGCGCAACACTATTTGAGGGCCGACACGTTTTTCCTAGGCGGTTCGCTCGATCACGCTCCTTCCGTCGGACCAGCGGCATTCTTGACTATACTTGTATATACTTTAACCTTGCGGGATCGGATTAGAGGGGAGTTCCGCCGATATGAACGTCGCAGCGCGCTATCAGATGGTGAAAGAGCACATTCTCAGCCATATCGCCTCGGGCGAACTGACCCCGGGCATGCGCATTCCCTCGGAAAACGAGCTTGTCGCGGCGCTCGGCATCTCACGGATGACAGTCAACCGCGCCCTCCGCGAACTGGCGCAGGAAGGCCGCATCAGCCGGCTTGCCGGTGTGGGCAGTTTCGTTGCCGATCAACCGGCGGAAGCAGCCGTCTTGCAGGTTCCTTCGATCCGGGACTGGATTGCGGCCAGAGGCCAAACTCATTCCTGGCGCGTCGTCGAACGCTCGGAGTTCACGGCGCGCCCCGAACTGGCGCGGCTATACGACCTTCCCGCCGGCACGCGATTCGCGTTCGCCCTGCTCGTCCATTCGGCCGACGGCACGCCGATTCAGGCCGAAGAGCGCTATGTCAATCTGGAGATCGCGGAGCGGTTTGCCGACGCGGATATCGCGGCCACCTTGCCGAGCGACCTCCTGGCGCCGTTTCAAGCGCGCGGCACGCGACGCCTGCGCGCCGAGGCGGTCAAGCCGGCGAGCCGCATCGCCGGGCTTCTTGAGTTGCCGACTCAAGATCCGTGTCTTGCCGTCACCGAACGGCTGGAAGTGCGTGGCGCCGTTGCCTCAATCGCGCGGCTGTTTCATCCCGGCACACGCTTCGATCTCCAAAGCACGCCCTGAAGCAGCGTGTATCAGCGAATCCCGTGCATTCCGCGCTTGAGAAGCGGCGAGAGCAGAAGCAGCAGCACGGCGACGATGACGGCCATCACGCCCAGCAGTTGGAACAGGTCTTTATAGCCGGCGAGCGCCGCGACTTTGTCGACGACCTTGCCGCCTTCGGTCGCCGTGCCGGCGAGCCGGGCAAACAGCGCCGCCGCGAAGTCGGCCGCGGCGGTGGACAGGAACCAGCCGCCCATCATGAAGCCGACGATCCTCGGCACCGACAATTTGGTCACCATCGACAGCCCGGTCGGCGACAAACAGAGCTCGCCGGTGGTGTGCAGGAAATAGGCGAAGACCAGCCAGCCCAATCCGACCGAAGCGTCCGGACCGGCGAGCGAAATCCCGTAAACCAGGACGAGAAAGCCGAGCCCCGCCTGAAGGATACCCAGAGAGAACTTCGCGGCCGGCAACGGATTTGCCGCCCGCCTCGACAACGCTGACCACAACCAGGCAAAGAGCGGAGCACAAACGATGATGAAGAACGGGTTTACGCTTTGGAGCGTCGACGCCGGGATCAGCATGCCGAAAACCGTCCGGTCGACATTGCGGTCGGCGAAAAGATTGAGGCTCGTGCCGGCCTGCTCGAACAGCGTCCAGAAGAAGATCGAGAAAAGGGTGAGCGTGAGCACGACGAGCAGCCGGTCCCGGTCCTGCTTTTCGCATTTGGCGAAGGCGAAATAGAGAACGATCAGCGCCGAGAGAACCAGCGAGAAGCCGAGAATATTGCCGACCACGGCCGTCCGCTGAACCATCTGCCAGATGACGAGAATGCCAAGGACCGACAGACCATAGATCGCCCATTCCCGGCTGATCCCGGCAAAGACCGGACGCCGGAGCATTTCCGGATCGGGCGGCTCGGCCCGGCCGAGCAGATGGCGCTGCCCGCGCGTAAAGATCAGCAAGCCGCCCAGCATCCCAATTCCGGCGAGCCCGAAACCATAGCTCCAGCCATAGGTCTCGCCCAGATAGCCGCACAGAATCTGGCCCATCAGGGCGCCGAGATTGATGCCCATATAAAAGATCGTGAAGCCCGAATCACGGCGCATATCGTTCTGTTCGTAGAGACGGCCGACGATCGACGAGATGCAGGCTTTCAAAAAGCCGACGCCCGAAATCAGCAAGGCGAGCGAAAGATAGAAAATTTGCAGGAAAAACGGATCGCGCTGAATGATCTGATGGCCGGCCGAATCGACGACGGTCTTCGCCGGCCCGCCCTCGAAAGCCATGCCGAAATGGCCGAGCGTGAGAAGAATCGCCCCGAATACGACCGCTTTCCGGAAACCGAGATAGCGATCGGCGATCGCGCCGCCGAGAAGCGGCGCGGCGTATACGAGACCGGCATAACTTCCATAGATCCCGAACGCCGCGTCATCGCCGAACAGGAAATGCTTGGTGAGATAGAAAATGAGGAGCGCGCGCATGCCGTAAAAGCTGAAGCGCTCCCACATCTCGGTGAGAAAAAGGATATATAAGCCCTTGGGATGGCCGAATAAATCGCCGTTTGGCGTGCGCGCCGGTGCGCTTGCGTCCCCTGCGACCACCCTCTTCTCCCCATATTGTCCCGATCCCGACGCGTCTCGTGTCGTCTGGGCCGGCTTGTCCGAATTCACGATAAACAGCCCCGTATCGCCGTGGCAACCACTCAACCGAGGCGGAAAACCCATTGACTGGCCGGGTTTGCCCGGTATAGTGCGCCGCGAAACGAGAGGGCGGCGGGTTTGTCCCGGTCCGCCCGGTATCTATGCGCAAAATTCAAGAGCCTGAGGCGCCGGTTTTCCGGTCGCCCGGCATTCGCGGAAACAACAATGTTCGCAGTGGTTAAAACGGGCGGCAAGCAATACAAGGTCGCCAAGGACGATATCATTACCGTCGAGAAGCTCGTAGCCGAGCCCGGCGCGACCGTTGAACTGACGGACGTCCTGATGCTGGGCGACGGCGGCAAGGTGACGGCCGGTTCGCCCCTCGTCGACGGCGCTACGGTGGCCGCCGAAGTGGTCGAGCATGACCGTGGTCCGAGGATTATCGTGTTCCGCAAGCGCCGCCGGCAGAATTCGCGCCGCCGCGCCGGTCATCGCCAGGACCTGACCGTTCTCAAGGTCACCGAGATCCTGACCGATGGCAAGAAGCCCGCGAAAACAGCGGCCAAGGCGGCTCCGAAGGCCGAGGAAAAGGCCGAAGCGGCGCCGGCTGAAAAGCCCGCCGAGGTCAAGGCTGCGCCCGAGAAAAAGGCGGCGACCGAGAAGAAAGCCGAAGCCCCCAAGAAGGCGCCGGCCAAAAAGGCCACGGCTGCGAAGGCTCCGGCCAAGAAAGCGACTGCATCCAAGACCGCGGCGAAGAAGGCCGATGACGGCAAGCCGGCTGCGAAGAAAGCCGCGCCGAAGAAGCCCGCCGCGAAGAAGACCAAGGAGTAAGATCTCATGGCTCATAAAAAAGCAGGCGGTAGCTCGCGCAACGGTCGCGATACGATTGGCCGCCGTCTCGGCGTGAAGAAGTTCGGCGGAGAAAAGGTTATCTCCGGCAACATCATCATTCGCCAGCGGGGCACCAAGTGGCACCCGGGCACGAATGTCGGGATAGGCAAGGATCATACGATCTTTGCGACCATCGAAGGCAATGTGAAGTTCGAAAAGGGGCGGCTGGGCCGGACCTTCGTGTCCGTGATCCCGTCCGACTGACGGGGCCTCTATAGGGCCCCTCGACGCGGCCCGCTGTTCTGGAAGAAGGGAATGGTCGGGCCATTCCCTTTTTTCGTATCTGTGCTTATCTCTCGCTTTGGATTACGGCCGTATAACGGACAGGCACAATGAAATTTCTGGATCAGGCGAAGGTTTTCGTTCGCAGCGGGCATGGCGGCGCCGGCTGCGTCAGCTTTCGCCGCGAGAAATTCATCGAGTTCGGCGGTCCCGACGGCGGTAACGGCGGCAAGGGCGGCGACGTCATCGTCGAATGCGTCGACGGCCTCAACACACTGATCGACTATCGCTATCAGCAGCATTTCAAGGCCAAGACCGGCATGCACGGCATGGGCCGCAACCGGACCGGCGCAAACGGCGCGGATGTCGTGCTCGAAGTACCGGTCGGCACCCAGATCCTGGCCGACGACAACGAAACCCCGCTCGCCGACATGACCGAGGTCGGCCAGCGAATTCGTGCTGCTGGAAGGTGGCCGGGGCGGTCTCGGCAATATGTTCTTCAAGAGCTCGACCAATCGCGCGCCCCGCAAGGCCCAGCCCGGCGAGGACAGCGAGGAAATGTGGATCTGGCTGCGGCTTAAACTCATAGCGGACACCGGGCTCGTCGGTCTGCCCAATGCCGGCAAATCGACCTTTCTCGCCGCCGTCAGCCGGGCCAAACCCAAGATCGCCGATTATCCCTTCACCACGCTGCATCCCCAACTCGGCGTCGTGCGCGTTCACGGCGAAGAATTCGTGCTGGCGGATATCCCCGGCCTGATCGAAGGCGCGCATGAAGGGGCGGGACTTGGCGACCGGTTTCTCGGCCATGTCGAGCGCTGCAACGTGTTGCTGCATCTCGTGGACGGGACAGCAGAAGATGTTGCGGCGCATTACAAATCGATCCGCCACGAGCTTTCCGAATATGGCCACGGGCTGGCGGAGAAGCCCGAGATCGTGGGTCTGAACAAATGCGACGCTCTCGACCCCGACACCCGCAAGAAACGCCTCAAGGCGCTCGAAAAAGCCGCCGGGAAGCCCGTCCGGGCGATTTCGGCGGCGTCCGGGGAAGGCGTGACGGAGGTGCTGACCGAGCTTCTCGACTTCGTCAACAGCCGGCGCGCAAAGGACAAGGACTCCGAGACGGCCGAACCCTATTCGCCCTATGTCGCGGAGACGGGAAAATGACGACCGCCAACAGCGCCTTCGACACGCTGAAGCGTGCGCGCCGGATCGTCATCAAGATCGGCTCGGCGCTGCTCGTCGATGCGGCGAACGGGACCCTGCGCCGGAACTGGCTCAAGGCGCTGGCCGAAGACATCGCGGCGCTGAGGGCACGCGGCCAGGAAGTGGTGATCGTCTCTTCCGGGGCGATCGCGCTCGGCCGCCGCCAGCTCGGCCTGCCTCAGAAACGTCTGAAGCTCGAGGAAAGCCAGGCCGCCGCCTCGGTCGGCCAGATCCGTCTCGCCCATGCCTATCAGGAAGTTCTCGGCGAGCACGACATCACGGTCGCCCAGATCCTGCTGACGCTCGGCGATACCGAAGAACGCCGCCGCTATCTCAACGCCCGCAGCACCATCAACACGCTGCTGGGCCTCGGCTCGATTCCCGTGATCAACGAAAACGACACGGTGGCGACCGCCGAGATCCGCTACGGCGACAATGACCGGCTCGCCGCCCGCGTGGCCCAGATGGCGAGCGCCGATTGCCTGATCCTGCTCTCCGATGTGGATGGGCTCTACACCGCCGATCCCGAGAGCGACCCAGAGGCCGAATTCGTGCCCGTGGTGCGGACGATCACCTCGGATATCGCCGATATGGCGGGCGCGCCGAAGGCCACCGGGTTCGGCAAGGGCGGCATGGTGACCAAGCTGGCCGCCGGACAGATCGCGGTCGCGGCGGGCTGCGCCATGGCCATCATCAACGGCAAGGATACGCACCCGCTTCAGCGCTTCGAGGCGACCGGGCGGGGCACCTGGTTCCTGCCCGACGACACGCCGATCACGGCGCGCAAGCAATGGATCGCCGGCACGCTGGTGCCGGCGGGCATATATACCGTCGACGCCGGCGCGGCCGGAGCGCTCGGGCGTGGCAAAAGCCTGTTGCCGGCAGGCGTCACCAAGGTCGAGGGCGACTTCGAGCGCGGCGACGCGGTGCGGGTGCTGGATGCGTCGGGACGCGAGATCGCGCGCGGTCTCTCGGCCTATTCGAGCGAGGCGGCGCGGCGGATCATCGGACACAAAAGCCGTGATATCGAAGCCATTCTCGGCTACCGTGGCCGCGAAGAACTCATTCACCGGGACGATCTCGTGCTGCTCGCAGTTAATGGCGATGCGAGCGCCGATCCGCCCGAATTGAAAGAAGCTGGAGCCTGAGGATCATGAGCGTGCCGAGTATCGCCCCCGACACGGATATCGACCTGCAATCGGCCATGACTGAATTGGGCGAGCGCGCCCGCGCGGCGGCACAGGCCATGGCCCGTGCCTCGACGGACGCCAAAAACACCGCCCTCAGGGCGGCCGCGGCGGCGATCCGCGCGAACAGCGCCGATATCCTCGCGGCCAACGCGCAAGACGTAGCGGCGGCGAAGCGGCGCAGCGTCAAGGGCTCCTTCCTCGACCGCCTGATGCTGGACGACAAGCGCATTGAATCCATGGCCAAGGGGCTCGAAGATGTGGCCGCGCTGGCCGATCCCGTCGGCGACGTGCTGGGCGAATGGGACCGGCCGAACGGCTTGAAGATTTCGCGCATACGGGTGCCCTTGGGCGTCATCGGCATCATTTACGAATCCCGTCCGAACGTGACGGCGGATGCCGGCGGCCTGTGCCTCAAATCCGGCAATGCGGCCATCCTGCGCGGCGGCACGGAGAGCGCGCTCACCAGCCGCGCGATTCATACGGCCCTCGTCGAAGGCCTGAAAGCCGCGGGCCTGCCGGAAGCCGCCATTCAGATGGTGCCGACCCAGGACCGCGCCGCCGTCGGCGTCATGCTGCGCATGGTCGACTATATCGACGTCATCGTGCCGCGCGGCGGGCGCGGGCTGATCGAGCGGGTCCAGCAGGAAAGCCAGATCCAGGTGCTCGCCCATCTGGAAGGACTGTGCCACGTCTATGTCGATCGCGGCGCGGATCTCGATATGGCGCGCCAAATCACGTTCAACGCCAAGATGCGGCGCACCGGCATTTGCGGCGCGACGGAAACACTGTTGATCGACAAGGCGGTCGTGAACACGCATCTCGAGCCCATCATCGACGATCTGATCAAGGCCGGCTGCGAGGTTCGCGGAGACGAAGCGGCGCAGGCGATCGACGACCGGGTCGTCCCCGCCGATGACGCCGACTGGGACACCGAATTCCTCGATGCGATCATCGCGGTGAAAGTGGTCGACGGCGTCGACGGCGCGATCGATCATATCGCGCACCATAATTCACGGCACACGGAGTCGATCGTGACGGAAGATTCCGCCACTGCGGAGCGTTTCCTCAACGAGGTCGACAGCGTCATCGTGATGCATAACGCCTCGACCCAATTCGCCGATGGCGGCGAATTCGGCATGGGCGCGGAGATCGGCATTTCGACCGGAAAGCTGCATTCGCCCGGTCCGGTCGGCGTCGAGCAACTCACCACCTTCAAATATGTCGTCCGGGGCACGGGCCAGACCCGCCCCTGAGGGCGGATCGGCCCAGGCCGCGTCCGAACCCGTGACGAGCGCGAAGCCGCGCCGCCTGGCCGGCATGGCCTATCGCCGGGGTGTGCGGATCGGGCTTCTCGGCGGCTCGTTCAACCCGGCCCATGAAGGCCATCTGCATATCACCCGCAAGCTGCGCTCTCGCCTCGCGCTGGACTATGTGTGGTGGATGGTCTCGCCGCAGAATCCGTTGAAATCGCCTGAGGGCATGGCGCCCTTCGAGGAGCGTTTCGAAACCGCCCGGGCCGTGGCTGGCGCGGACCGCCGCATCGTGGTGACCAACATCGAAACCAGGCTCGGCACGCGTTTTACGGCCGACACCATCGAAACCCTCACACGTATGGCGCCCACCACCAATTTCGTCTGGCTGATGGGCGCAGACAACCTGATCCAGATCTCAAAATGGCAGCGCTGGCGGCGGATTTTCGAGACGGTGCCGGTCGCCGTCTACGACCGCCCCGGCTATACGCTGCAAGCCGCCGCCAGCCCGGCCGCACGCACTCTGGCGCGCCGCCGCATCCCGGAAGAAGACGCGGGCCGATTGGCGCTAAAGGAGCCCCCCGCCTGGGTTTTTCTGCACGGCGCCATGAGCCGGGCCTCGGCCACGGCGATCCGCCGGCGCAAACAAGGTTGAAAAAAATCGTCAAGATTATAATCTAACATGGTGTTCGGGCGCGGGGCGTCCGGCATTTTTGGAGAAGATCAGGAGTATTCGCCTATTCCAGCTCGTAATTCGACGAAGCCAGTGCGTCGTCTGTTGAATGCTGTTCTCAAATCTCTCGACGACGATAAGGCGCAAGACGCTGTCTCCATAAACCTTTCCGGCAAATCAACGATCGCGGACTACATGGTCATCGCCAGCGGCACGTCCTCTCGGCATGTGTCGTCGATGGCTCATCACGTGGTCGAGCGTTTGAAGGAGCAGGGTTTCGAGACGCGTTCGGCCGAGGGCATGTCCCAGGCCGATTGGGTGCTTATCGACGCCGGGGACGTGGTCGTGCATATTTTCCGGCCTGAGGTCCGCGCTTTCTACAATCTCGAAAAGATGTGGTCGGCGGATATCGATCGCGGCCTCATGGCTGCGATCTAAACCGGAGACACGATCTCCAGACGGTTATGCGGCGAGGCTTGCGCCCGGCCGGAGGATGGTTATGCGGATCGTCATCGCCGCCATCGGTAAATTGCGCAGAGGGCCTGAGCAGGAGCTTTTCGACACCTATATCAGGCGTCTGCCCTGGAGCGTGACCGTGCGGGACTTTGCGGAATCAGGCTCCGGCGCGGACCGGCAGGAGCGCGAAAGCGAGCGCCTGCTCAAGGCGGTCCCCGACGGGGCCACGATCGTCGCGCTGGATGAGCGCGGCAAGGCGCTGGATAGCGTGACTTTCTCGGAAAAGCTCGAGACCTGGCGGGACGGCGGGATCGGCGACGTCGCCTTTCTGATCGGCGGCGCGGACGGCCATAGCCCGAAAATCCGCGAAAAAGCCAATCTGCTGCTATCGCTGGGGCCGATGACATGGCCTCACCTGCTGGTTCGCGGCATGCTGGCGGAGCAGCTCTACCGGGCGTCGGCGATTCTGGCCGGGCACCCTTATCACCGTGCGTAATGAAGTCGCACGGGAAACAGTTGGAAAAGAACGCCTTTTTACGGTAAACATCCTCGATCTCGGTGCCAAAAAAGCCCATAGTGCCGCAAGAATCGGCCTTTAGAGATTAATCAACGATATCGATAGTAGTTTCGGGGCACATGCAAAGTAAGACAGAGTCAGAGTCCGGCCAGCATCCGAAGCCCGTTGTCCTGTGCATTCTGGACGGCTGGGGCCTTCGTGACGACGGCGCCGATAACGCCGTCGCCCAGGCCCGTACGCCGGTCTGGACCGACTTGACCGATACCTGCCCGACCGCGCGGATCGCAACGTCCGGCCTGGCCGTCGGCCTGCCTGACGGCCAGATGGGCAATTCCGAGGTCGGCCATATGAATATCGGCGGCGGCCGGGTGGTCATGCAGGACCTGCCGCGTATCGATAGGGCCATCGAAACCGGCTCGATCGCCGACACGCCGACACTCAAGCAATTCATCGCCGCTCTCAAATCCTCGGGCGGCACCTGCCATCTGATCGGCCTGATGTCGCCGGGCGGCGTTCATTCGCATCAGGATCACATCGCGGCGCTGGCCAAGATCGTCGCCGGCGCGGGCATTCCCGTCGCCGTTCATGCCCTGCTCGACGGCCGCGACACGCCGCCGAAAAGCGCGATCGACTACCTCGGCAAATTCGAAAACGACATTGCCCGCATCGACGGCATCACGATCGCCACCGTGATAGGGCGTTACTTCGCCATGGACCGCGACAAGCGCTGGGACCGTGTCGGCAAGGCCTATGGCTGCATGGTGAACGCCGACGGCCATAAGGCCGAAACCCCGGAAGCCGCCGTCACGGCCTCTTATGACCGCGGCCAGACCGACGAATTCGTCGAACCGACCGCGATCGGCGCCTATGCCGGCATGACGGACGGCGACGGCATCCTGATGGCGAATTTCCGCGCCGACCGGGCCCGCGAGATCCTGACCGCGCTGGTCGAGCCGAATTTCACCGGTTTTCCGCGTGGACGCCGGGTCGCCTTCGCCGCGCGCTGCGGCATGGTGGAATATTCCGACGACCTGAACCGCGACCTGACCGCGCTTTTCCCGGCCGAGCGCGTGGTCAACACGCTGGGCGAGGTCATGGCCAAATCCGGGCTCAAGCAACTCCGCATCGCCGAGACCGAGAAATACGCCCATGTCACCTTCTTTCTGAATGGCGGCGACGAGCACCAGTTTCCGGGCGAAGACCGCATTCTCGTGCCCTCGCCAAAGGTGGCGACCTACGATCTTCAGCCCGAAATGTCGGCGCCGGACGTGACCGAGAAGCTCGTTCAGGCGATCGAGAGCGGTATTTACGACCTGATCGTCGTAAACTACGCCAATCCGGACATGGTGGGGCATACGGGCATACTCAGCGCCGCGGTCAAGGCGGTCGAGACGATCGATACCTGTCTCGGCGAATTGCACGACGCGCTGACCCGCGTCGGCGGAGCCATGCTGATCACGGCCGACCACGGCAATCTCGAGCAGATGCTCGACCCGAAAACCAGGCAACCCCATACCGCCCATACGACCAATCTCGTGCCGCTGGTGCTGGTTGATTGCCGGGCAAGCCATGACACGGTCGCGCTGACCGACGGACGGCTGGCCGACATCGCGCCGACGGTCCTGGACCTGATGGACATCGAGCAGCCGGTCGAGATGACTGGGCACAGCCTGATCGCGCCAGCCTCTCATGGTGCGGCAAAGAGGCGGCCGGCCTTTGAAGAGCAAGGATATGCTGCGTCGTAGAGGCGCCCTACCCGTCGCAATCGCCGTGGGCGTGACCCTGGCCGTATTGCCTTTTGGCCTCACGACGCGCGCCGAGGACAGCAAACCGGACAAAGCCGGCACCGCCGCACATCTCAAGGAAATCGAGAAGCAGATCCAGGAGAGCCGGGACCGCAAGCAGGAATTGACCGGCCGCGCCGACAAGATCGCGAAGGAATCCGACAAGCTTCAGCAACAGCTGATCGCCACCGCCGCCCAGGTTCAGGACCTCGAAACCAAGGTCACCGGGCTCGAGGACAAGATCAAGATTCTGAAGCAGAAAGAGGCGGTCAAGACCAGGGATCTGGCGGCCCGGCGCGACGAACTCTCCAAAATGCTGGCCGGGATGCAGCGGTTCAGCGAGCAACCCACCGTTACGCTGATCGCGCGGCCGACCAATATCATCGATGCGGCGCGCACCGACATGCTACTGGACCGGATCGTGCCGAGTCTCGCCGGCAAGGCCCGGGAGGTCGGCCGGCAGGTTGCAGTGATCAAGGCGCTGAGAGCCGATATCGAGATGCAGCGGGTGTCCCTCGCGAATGAATCCGACGCGTTGACGGCCAAGCGCCACGAAATCGACAAACTGCTGGCGCAAAAGGCTGAGGAGCGCAAGCGAACATTGGCCGAGGCCAGCAAGACCGATCAGCGCATGGCCAAACTCGCGGCCCAGGCAACCGATCTTCGCTCGCTGATCGACAAACTGCAGCAGCAGGAGGACGCCCAGGCGGCCATCGACCGGGCGGCCCGTGACGCGGCGGCGCGGGCGAACAGGCCGAAGCCAAAGCGCGAGCAGGATGTCGGCTCGCTCATGGAACGCCCGTTTTCAAGCGTTCGCGGCACGTTGCCGCTGCCGGCCAAAGGCAAAATCGTCGAGCTCTATGGACAGCACGACAAAAACGGCGTACCGGAGAAGGGTGTCGTAATCGCCACGCGCGCACATGCTGAAGTCGTGGCCCCTTATGATGGCCGGATCGTATTTGCCGGCCGGTTTCGGCATTATGGCCAACTCTTGATCATCTCCCACGGCGAGGGATATCATACTCTGCTCGCGGGAATGTCCCGGATTGACGGTGTCGTAGGCCAATGGGTATTGGCCGGCGAACCGTTGGGCCAGATGGGTAATGGTTCATCGAACGGCTTGACCGGTTCGAAGCCTCGGCTTTACGTCGAGCTGAGAAAACACGGCGAGCCTATCAACCCACTCCCGTGGCTAGCGGCGAGTGATAGAAAGGTTAGTGGGTGATGCGGAAGTTTGCCCCAGCCGCGCTTATTGTGCTGGTTTTGTTCGCTTTTCCGAG
This sequence comes from uncultured Alphaproteobacteria bacterium, assembly GCA_963821875.1. Classification (GTDB taxonomy): domain Bacteria; phylum Pseudomonadota; class Alphaproteobacteria; order CAVTAV01; family CAVTAV01; genus CAVTAV01. Next base: position 1,063,315 of record CAWGFE010000002.1, on the reverse strand, counting down.
CGTCGGACGCGAGGAACAAACGAAGTCTGATATTTTCGGCCAGCTCAATCTGCTCGGCGACGTCATCGAGCGTGTACGGCAGGATTATGTCGAACCGGTCAATGACCAGAAGATGATCGAAGCGGCGATCAACGGGATGCTCACCTCCCTTGATCCGCATTCGAGCTATATGAACGCCAAGATGTACCGCGACATGCAGGTACAGACCCGCGGCGAATTCGGCGGCCTGGGCATCCAGGTAACGCTGGACAACAACCTGATCAAGGTCATCTCCCCGATCGACGGTACCCCGGCCGCCAAGGCGGGCATCAAGGCCGGCGACTACATCACCGAACTCGACGGCGAATCCGTCGTCGGCATGACACTGTCGGACGCGGTCGAGAAAATGCGCGGCCCGGTCAATTCGAGCATCAAGCTGACGATCGCACGGCCCGGCAAGGACAAACCCTTCAACGTCGCGCTGACACGGGAAATCATTCAGATCAAGCCGGTGAAGTTCCACGCCGAGCGCGATGTCGGCTATATCCGGATTTCCTCCTTCAACGAGCAAACCGATGCGGGCGTGAAGGAAGCCCTCACCAAGCTGCCCAAGGAGATCGGCCCGAACAAGCTGCGCGGCTATATCATCGATCTGCGCGACAATCCGGGCGGTCTGCTCGATCAGGCCATCGCGGTGGTGGATGACTTTGTCGATCACGGCGAGATCGTCTCGACCCGCGGCCGCCGCCCCGAGGACACCCAGCGCTACAACGCCAAGCCCGGCGACATGGCCCATGGCAAGCCCCTGATCGTTCTGATCAACGGCGGCTCCGCTTCGGCCTCGGAAATCGTGGCCGGCGCGCTGCAGGATCATCGCCGCGCCGTCATTCTCGGCACCCGGTCGTTCGGCAAGGGGTCGGTCCAGACGATCATTCCGCTCGGCACCCATGGCGCCCTGCGACTGACCACGGCACGGTATTACACGCCCGCCGAACGGTCGATCCAGGCCAAGGGCATCGAGCCCGATATCGTCGTCCACCAGGCCAAGGTCGAGCCGATCAACGGTCAGCAGCGTCTCCATGAGGCGGATCTCCGGGGCCATCTTGCCGCGCCGAAGCCGGTCGACACCGGAGCCAAGCAGGACAGCGTCACGACCGATGCGGAGGGAACCGGTGACGAATCCGCCAGCAAGACGGACGACTACCAGCTCTCTTATGCGCTCGATCTGCTGAGGGGCATCTCCCTCGTCGAGGCCTCCAAGGAGAACTAGGGCCCCGCGAGGTCAGGAAGATCGGATCGATCGCTTCGAACCGCGCCGGAAGGTGAGCAGAAGAGCCGCGCCTTGACGCAAACCAGTCCGGAAAGGTCGCTAATGAAAAGCTCAAAGGCGGGCGGCTTCGTCACTCTCGTGGCCGCCTACCTCCTTTTCTTTGTGATCATTGGGGGCGTCGTGACGTGGCTCGCCGTTGTCGGCCCGCCTCCGTCCGGGCCGCAGGCCGCGGCGCCACAGGCGGCGTCACACACCGCCCCCAGCGAGGCGTCCGCATCGGCGACGCTGCATCCGACCAAGCCCACGGCGGACGACGATACCGACGTCGTTTCGATCGACGGCACGGAAGCCGCCAAAGCCTCCGGCAACGCGTCGGAGCCGGCTCCCACCGTGCCGAAGCAGCCGGCGGTGGAAAGCTTCGATCCCGCCCTCGTCAAGGATACGCCGCAGGGCAAGCTGCCGGTGGTCGGCCCGAACGGCAAGACCGCGTGGCAGACCTATGCGCAACCTTTCAAGGCAAGCGAGGACGGCCCGAGAATTGCTATCGTGGTCGAAGATCTCGGCCTTAACAAAGACCGCACCGAGGACGCCATCAATAAACTGCCGGCCCAGGTGACGCTGGCCTTCTCGCCCTATGCCGAGACTCTTCAGGACTGGGCCGATGAAGCGCGCGCGGCGGGCCACGAGGTGCTGTTGTCGATTCCGATGGAGCCGGTGAGCTACCCGGACGACGATCCGGGGCCGGACGCCCTGCTGACCTCGCTATCCCCGCAGCAGAATCTGGAACGGCTGCGGCGCGTGCTCGGCCGGGTGACGGGCTATGTCGGGGTGATGAACTCGATGGGCTCGAAATTCACCGCCTCGACCACGGCGCTGACCCCGGTGATGCAGGATCTCAGCCATCGCGGCCTGCTCTTCGTCGACAGCAGTGCCACGCGGCTCAGCGTCGCGGCCAAGATCGCGCGATCGATGGATATCCCCCGCGCGATCAACAACCGCTATATCGACAATCAGATCACGGCGACGGCCATCGATTCTCAGCTCACGCAGCTTGAACAGGTCGCGCAAGGCTACGGTGCGGCCGTCGGATTGTCCCGGGCCTACCCGCTGAGCATCGAACGGCTGCAGGCATGGATTCCGACGCTCAAGGGCAAGGGGATCGTGCTGGCCCCCATTACAGCGGTCGTCAATCGCCAGCCGATACGGTAGAACCCGGCCATGACCGATAAAAACAATCTTCCCTACCGACCCTGCGTCGGGGCCATGCTGTTCAACAGCGACGGGCAGGTATTCGTCGCGCGGCGCATCGATACGGTCGCGGAAGCCTGGCAGATGCCCCAGGGCGGCATCGACGACGGCGAGGATCCGCGCGACGCGGTCCTGCGCGAACTCGAGGAAGAGATCGGCACCGACAAATTCGAGATCGTCAACGAGACCGACGACTGGCTGACCTATGACCTGCCGGACGAATTGATCGGCAAGGTCTGGCGCGGACGCTATCGCGGCCAGCGCATGAAATGGTTCGCGCTCCGCTTCACCGGCACGGATTCGGATATCGATCTCGATACCGATCATCCCGAATTCGAGGACTGGCGGTGGCTGCCGCTGGATCAGATCGCCGACATGATCGTGCCGTTCAAACGGACCGTCTATCAGGCGGTCCGGGAGCGTTTCGGCCACCTCCCGGGCGAGATGAAGGCCTAACGGCGATTCGCCGTCTTTTCGGCCTTAACACCGACGACGCGCGCCACCACCGCAGGGTTGAACAGCGACTTCGATTCGAGCGGCGTGAGATCTTGCGCCGCCAGGCGGTCGACATCGCGCCGCCATGCGGCCAATGGCTTATGCCGGGTGGTGAGATCGCCCCTGCCGTCGGCCCATAATTTCTCCAGCGCCCGGCTGGCCGCCACGATTTGGGCCGATGCCTTGTCGAGCCCCGCCTTCGCGTAACGCTCATCGAGCCGACCCAGCATGGTGCGCAGGCCAAGCACCAGCATGTGCCCGACATGGCGGTCACCGTGATCGAGCGAAGCATCGAGCGCCGCCGCGCCGCGATCGATGTCGGACATCGTGGTCTTCAGGGTGATGGCCTGTTCGCTCTCGGCCGGGCAGCCCACGGGATCGAGCGCGCTGACATAGGTCACGAGCGCCTCGAACAGTTCGGGATCCGGCGGATTGCCCTGAAATTCGTCGACGGTCACGCCGTGAACGAATTCGGAGAGCGACGTCACCGTCCCGTCATGGCCGTAGGCGGTATTGAAGGCCGTGCCGACCAGGCTCGGGATCGGGCGCGGGTTATGAATGCCGTCGCCCCGGACCTTGCTGAAGACATCCGTGGTGACGTCCACCGTACCCGGCAGGCCGGAAACCCCGTCTATGTAGAAAGTCGGATTATTGCGGCCGTTGATATGACAGGCGTCGCAGCTCAGGCCCACGCGAGCGGCCTGCCCGCCGAGGAGTTCGGGCGTCCGAAACGCCACACGGCCAACCTCGATGCGATACGCCTCCGCTTTGTCCCTGGCCGGTCTCAGGCACTCCGTCGGCGCGCGTGTAACCTGCGCCACCGGATCGGCGCCCGGCGCGAGCCACCTAAGCTGAGTCAGGCTTTGGCCATGCGCCGCGCCGGTCAGCGCGCCCCAGACAAGGATAGCGGATACAAGCGGAACGATACGCATCGGATGGATCAGCCGGCGCGGTCTATTCGGCCGAGGCCGTCTGTATCCAGCGCTTGAGGTCTTCGTGCTCGGCGCAGCCGAAGGCGCAGAGCTGATCCAGCTTGGCGAGTTGCATCCGGGCGCGGTCCATATCGCCGATCTCGGCATAGAGTTCGCCGAGATATTCGTTCGCGCCCAGATGGTCGGGGTTGATCGCCAGCGCCTCACGGTAATAGCGGATCGCCGTGTCGTAATTCCCGAGCTTGCGGTTGGCATAGCCGAGATAGTTCAGGATATCGGGATGCGGGCCAACCTGCTCCTCGGTTTCTTTGAGCAACGCAATGGCTTTCTGGTAATGCGCCTGATTGATCTCGCCAACGGCAAGCTTGTAGATGACGTCGCCGGGACGGCCGCGTTCGATCATCAAGGAACTCGTTTTGTTGTCCTTGCCGCCGCTTTTGATCGCGGAATCGAGCGAGTTGAAGGCGGTCGTCAGCTTTTCGTCGCAGTTCGAGCCGCATTTCTTCATCATCGCGGCCAGGGCATCACGCTCCTTCTCCGCTCGCGCCTTGTCATCCAGTTTCAGCGAGACCAGACCGAGCTGTTCCCGCGCGGCGGGGTTGGAGCCGTCGATCAGAACGGATTTCGCGAGATAGTTCTTGGCCTGCTGATCCTCATGCTTACCGAGCTTGGCGAGTCCCATATAGTAATTCGCGTCGGCGTCGCCCGGCACGACCTTCAGAACCTTGTCGAATTCCTTGATCGCCGGATCCAGCATGCCGGATTTGAGGTAGTTCTTGCCATTGCGGAAATGGCTCGCCGTGTCGTCGTTCTTTGGCGTGGTCGAGAGCGTGTCCGTGGTCGGCGCGGCGATGACCGGCGCCACGGCCAGAATGCCGCCCGCGATCAGCGACGCCGCTGCTACAATCCGCAATCCCGTTCCCAAACTGGCCATGATGTCCCCCGTCAATTCCAGTTGAATCGACAACGATTCCAAAACGAATTGAACGGAGCTTACGCCTCTCAGGACGCGGCGTCGAGAGGCAGAAGACGGGGGGTGCGAGGACGGGCTTAGAGCGCGTGGAGAAGCTGGGTCAGCTGCGCGACATTGCCCTCGGCAGCGCGGCGTTCCTCGTCGTCCCGGGCAAGACCAATGTCTTCGCGGGCGTTGGCGAGGCGCTGCTCGATCTGGGAGCGGTCCAGTTCGGCGAGATTGATCGCTTCTTCGGCCAGGATGGTGAGATTGTCGCCGGTGGTTTCGGCGAAACCGCCCCGGACATAGATCCGCTGTTGCTCGCCGGCGCTCGGATGCACCTCGACGACGCCGGGGCGCAGCGTGGTGATCACGGGGGTATGCCCCGGCATTACGCCGAAATCGCCCTCGGAACCGGGAACCACGACCATGGTCACCTCTTCCGAGATCAACAGACGCTCGGGCGAGACCAGATCGAAGGTCAGAGTATCGGCCATCGGTTGAGCCCCTTATGCCTTAGGCCGCCTCGGCAGCGATCTTCTTGGCCTTCTCGACCGCTTCGTCGATCGTGCCGACCATATAGAAGGCGGCTTCCGGCAGGTGGTCGTACTCGCCGGCGCAGATGCCCTTGAAGCCCTTGATCGTGTCTTCGAGCTTCACGAGCTTGCCGGGCGCGCCGGTGAACACCTCGGCGACGTGGAACGGCTGGCTCAGGAAGCGCTGGATCTTGCGCGCCCGGGCGACCGTAAGCTTGTCCTCTTCCGACAGCTCGTCCATGCCGAGAATCGCGATAATGTCCTGCAGCGACTTGTAAGTCTGCAGCACGCGCTGCACCTCGCGGGCGACATTGTAATGCTCCTCGCCGACGACGCGCGGATCGAGAATGCGCGAGGTCGAATCGAGCGGATCCACCGCCGGGTAGATGCCGAGCTCGGCGATCGAGCGGTTCAACACGGTCGTCGCATCCAGGTGGCTGAAGGACGTCGCCGGCGCGGGATCGGTCAAGTCGTCGGCCGGCACGTAAATCGCCTGCACCGAGGTGATCGAGCCCTTCTGCGTGGTGGTGATGCGCTCCTGCAGATTGCCCATATCGGTGGCCAGCGTCGGCTGATAGCCGACCGCGCTCGGGATACGGCCGAGAAGCGCCGACACCTCGGAGCCTGCCTGGGTGAAACGGAAGATGTTGTCGATGAAGAACAGCACGTCCTGACCTTCCTGATCGCGGAAATATTCCGCAACGGTCAGGCCGGACAGCGCGACCCGGGCACGGGCTCCCGGGGGCTCGTTCATCTGACCGTAGATCAGCGCCACCTTGGACTGGCCCTCGAGGTCGATGACCTTGGCTTCCATCATTTCGTGATAGAGATCGTTACCCTCGCGGGTCCGCTCACCGACGCCGGCGAACACGGAATAGCCGCCATGGGCCTTCGCGACGTTGTTGATCAGCTCCTGAATGAGCACCGTCTTGCCGACGCCCGCGCCGCCGAACAGGCCGATCTTGCCGCCACGGGCATAAGGCGCGAGCAGATCGACGACCTTGATGCCGGTCTCGAGGATCTCGGCTTCGGTCGACTGGTCGACGAATTCCGGCGCCTGCGCGTGGATGGGCGCGGTGGACTTGGCGTTGATCGGGCCGCGATCGTCGATCGGCTCACCGATCACGTTCATGATGCGGCCCAGGGTCTCGGGCCCGACGGGAACCGAGATCGGGTCTCCGGTGTCGGTGACTTCCAGCCCGCGAACCAGACCGTCGGTACCATCCATAGCGATGGTGCGGACAGTTTGCTCGCCGAGATGCTGTGCGACTTCGAGGACCAGCCGGTTGCCGTGATTATCGCATTCAAGAGCGTTCAGAATGGCCGGCAGGTGGCCGTCGAACTGAACGTCGACAACGGCGCCGATAACCTGGGTAATCTTGCCGGTTCTGTTGGTCGTGGTCATGGATCAGTGCTCCGGTCGTACTTCTTAGAGCGCTTCGGCGCCCGAAATGATTTCGATGAGTTCTTTGGTGATAACGGCCTGACGAGTCCGGTTGTAGTTGAGGGTCAACCGGTCGATCATATCGCCCGCATTGCGTGTCGCGTTGTCCATGGCCGTCATGCTCGCGCCCTGCTCGCCGGCCACGTTCTCCAGCATGGCGCGGAAGATCTGAACCGAGACGTTGCGCGGCAGCAGAACCTTCAGGATCTCCGCCTCGTCCGGCTCGTATTCATAGATCGCCCCCTCGAGATCCGGCCCTTCGATCACTTCGTCTGCGGAGGGCAACACGGTTGGAATGAGCTGCTTTCCGATGGGAACCTGGCTCATGACCGACTTGAACTGGCTGAAGAACAGGGTGCAGACATCGAACTCGCCGGCATCGAACATTTCGAGGACGACTTTGGCGACGTCCCGAGCATTCTGGAAACCGACCGACTTGACATCGCGCAGCGAGAAGAATTCGACGATCTGCGCGCCGAACCCGCCTTTCAGGGCGTCGCGGCCCTTGCGGCCGACGCAGATGATCTTGACGGCCTTGCCTTCCGCCATCAGCGCCCGCGCCTTGTCGCGCGCCGCGCGGGCGATCGACGAATTGAAACCGCCGCACAGCCCGCGATCGGCGGTCGCGACGATCAGGAGATGGGTCTGGTCGCTGCCCGTGCCGACGAGCAGGCGCGGCGCGCCGGGCTGGCCCTCCATGCCGGTCGCGAGCGAAACCAGCACGCGCTCCATTCGCTCGGAATAAGGCCGGGCAGCCTCGACCGCTTCCTGCGCCCGCCGAAGCTTCGATGCCGCAACCATTTTCTTGGCCTTGGTGATCTTCTGCGTCGACTTGACACTGTTGATGCGGTTCTTGAGTTCTTTAAGGCTTGGCATCTCGGCCCCGGTTCCTCTTTACCCTTACGTCCCCGTAACGCTGCTCGCTCAGGCGAACGACTTCGCGAACTTCTCCAGAATCGCCTTCAGCTTTTCTTCGGTGTCCTTCGAGAGTTCGCGCTCGGTGCGGATCGTCTCGAGGATATCGGCGTGCTTGCCGCGAATATCGCTGAGCAGGGTCGATTCGAACCGGGTCACGTCGCCAACCGCGATGTCATCGAGAAAGCCCCGCACGCCGGCGAAGATCGCGACGACCTGCTCCTCGACCGGCAGCGGCGAATACTGGCCCTGCTTCAACAGCTCGGTAAGGCGCTCGCCACGCGCCAACAGGCGCTGGGTGGAGACGTCCAGATCGGAGCCGAACTGCGCGAAAGCCGCCATTTCACGATACTGTGCGAGTTCCAGCTTGATGCTGCCCGCAACCTGCTTCATGGCCTTGATCTGCGCGGCCGATCCCACGCGGCTGACCGAAAGGCCGACCGAGATGGCCGGGCGGATGCCCTGGAAGAACAGGTCGGTTTCAAGGAAGATCTGACCGTCGGTGATCGAGATCACGTTGGTCGGAATATAGGCCGAGACGTCGCCGGCCTGGGTTTCGATGATCGGGAGGGCGGTCAGGGAGCCGCTGCCGAAGTCCTTGCTCATCTTCGCCGCGCGCTCAAGGAGCCGCGAGTGGAGATAGAACACGTCGCCCGGATAGGCCTCGCGTCCCGGCGGACGGCGAAGCAGCAGCGACATCTGGCGATAGGCGACGGCCTGCTTGGAGAGATCATCATAGATGATCAGGCCATGCATGCCGTTGTCGCGGAAATATTCACCCATGGTGCAGCCGGTATAGGGCGCCAGGAACTGAAGCGGCGCCGGATCGGACGCGGTGGCCGCGACGACGATGGTGTATTCCATCGCGCCGGCGTCTTCGAGCGTCTTGACGATCTGCGCCACGGTGGAGCGCTTCTGGCCGATCGCGACATAGATACAATAGAGCTTCTTGGATTCGTCGCCGCCGGCATTGACCGACTTCTGATTGATGATCGTGTCGACCGCGACGGCGGTCTTGCCGGTCTGACGGTCGCCGATGATCAGCTCGCGCTGGCCACGACCGACGGGAACGAGGCTGTCGATCGATTTGAGGCCCGTCTGCATCGGCTCGTGCACCGACTGGCGCGGAATGATGCCCGGCGCCTTCACCTCGACACGCTTGCGTTCGGCGCCTTCGATCGGCCCCTTGCCGTCGATCGGCTCGCCAAGACCGTTGACCACGCGGCCCAGCAGGCCCTTGCCGACCGGCGCGTCGACGATGGAGCCGGTCCGCTTGACCGTGTCGCCTTCCTTGATGCCGCGGTCGTCGCCGAAGATCACCACGCCGACATTGTCGTTCTCGAGATTGAGGGCCATGCCCTTCACGTTGTCCGGAAAGGTGACCAACTCGCCGGCCTGCACATTGTCGAGGCCATAGACGCGGGCGATACCGTCACCGACGGAGAGAACCTGCCCGGTTTCCGAGACTTCCGCCTCGGCGCCGAAATTGGCGATTTGAGCCTTGAGAATCGATGAGATTTCGGCGGCCCGGATGTCCATCATCCAATCCCTTTCATAACTTCGGTCAGCGTATTGAGTTTTGTTTTGAGCGAGCTGTCGATCATGCGCGAGCCGAGCCTGACGACCAGGCCGCCCAGCAGCGATTCGTCCACCTTCGCATCGATATCGACGGTCCGCGTGGTCGCGCGTTTCAGCTCCGCCTTGAGCGCTTCGAGTTGCTCGTCAGTGAGCGGCCGCGCGGAGATCACCTCGGCCGTGGTTTCGCCCCGGTGCGCCGCCAGCAGCTTCCGGAACGCGCCGCAGATGGGCACGATCTGGTTCAAGCGGCGGTTATGGGTGATCGTGGCGATGAATTTGCGCGTCAGTTCGTTGACCCCCGCGGCCTGGACCACCGCATCCATGCCCTTGGCCTGATCGTCGCGGCTAACGACCGGGCTGCGCACCAGCGCTCTCAGGTCGTCGCTCTCATCGATCATTTTCGAGAGATCGGCCAGATCCTTGGCGACGGAATCGAGGGCTTTTGCCTCTTCTGCGAGGTCGAATAACGCGATTGCGTAGCGTCCAGCAACTCCGGACACGATCGATGATTCAGCAGACACCTAGAAAGCCCTCTTGGGAAGACTTGATCAGGCCCGGTCTAGCGGGCCCCGAGAAATCGTTCAACTCTTTGATTTATCAAAGCATTTTCTCGACGTTCGGCGGAAATTCCAGCCCGTCCCGCCGAAGTCCGGCGGATACCTAGCACAGTCATTTCGCAGGCGCAACCAGAGTCGGCGGCGCCGCCCCGGCAAAATCGCACGCGGCGGCGCTTTCGGACTGATTTTGCGGACGTTTCCGCGCGAAAGGAGTGGTCAGGCGGACGGCCGTTTGGCCTTTCTCCGACGCCCCACAAAGCCGAGGAAGGCAAGACCGGAGCCGAAGAGCAATGCGCCGGCGGGGATGGGGGTCTGGGTTATGGTATACACGCGTATGTTGCTTAAACCGGTAAGGCCGTTGATAAAAAAGTTGTTTATCGGGCTACTATACCGAAAGGCGACTTCACCACCACCAAAATGAACAGCGAAAATCGAGCCCAGTAGCGAAGTGCTATAGTCGGTACCGGTCAGTTGATTGACGTAACCGACAAGAGTCAGTGGTGGCAAATTAAACCAGGTCGGCAGTTCCAGGAAATCCGCGACAGTACTGCCGTCTTGGGGTGTCGGATTGCCCCCATTGAAGAACAGCCAATCGATGGACCCGGCGCGCGCTGTCAACCCAGAGTAGCCCGACGGCAGCCCAGAGGTGTCCAGACCTCCGCCCGATAGATAGCCGGGATGCAGGGGATCACCACACGTCAAGATGCTACAGTTAGCCGCATTCGCTGGCGACATCACGCCAGCAACCACAAGGAAGACAATCGGCATCAGTAGAGCGCGGATCATCACGATTAAACGCCCAATTCCCTTAACGGATCCGACTCCCGATAAAAACGCCGCCGTTAACTCCGAGCGGCAATATCCAAGTGCCGCCGTATCGCGACCCATGGAGAACACCGACATATGCCTAGAAAAAATCGAACCCATGACACCCGTACCAAACACTAGTTTTTATGTCTCTTTCGACGTTATTTGTTTCAATTTAGCACAATATCAAGTCTCTCCAAAATGATTTTCTCTTTATAGTTAACACGAATACTTTCCTACATTAACCATATTCAAGAATAAATTAACCATAATTCCCTGGTGTTTTACATTGGTACCGCGAAGACTCTCGGTATTTTTGGGAGACTTTTTGTACTGAACAACTAGCTTTGCCGTTCACATGAAGCTGTAGGGGTCCACATCAACCTGAACGCGGACTTTTTTAGGCAAGCAAGTCGTCGCGAGCCAGCGCCGAAGCAGGGTTTGGACATTTGTCGATCGCGGGGCCTTGAAGAGGAGGCGGTAGCGGTGGCGCCCCCTGAGCAGAGCCATCGGGGCAGGCGCCGGCCCGAAGGTATCGAGGCCTTTGCCCTGGGGCGCGTTGCGGGCGAGAGCGCGCGCGGCATGCAGGACCGAGGGTTGGTCCTGGCCCGAAACGATTAGCGCGACGAGCCGGCCGAAGGGCGGCATGCCGGCGGCCTTGCGCGATGCGATCTCGCGTTCGAGAAACGCCTCGCGGTCGCCGGAAATCAGCGCCGCCATCACGGGATGATCCGGCATATAGCTTTGCAGCAGCACGCGGCCGGGACGATCCTCGCGGCCTGCCCGGCCGGAAACCTGGGCCAATTGCTGATAGGTGCGTTCCGACGCGCGCAGATCGCCGCCTTCCAGCCCGAGATCGGCGTCGATGATGCCGACCAGCGTAAGCATCGGAAAATGATGGCCCTTGGCGACGAGTTGAGTGCCGATCACGATATCGAGTTCGTGATGGGTCATCCGCGAGATCATGTCGGCAATGGCGCGCGGCCCGGTCATCGTGTCGCTCGCCATCACGCCAAGCCGGGCAGCCGGAAAGCGCTCGGCGACTTCCTCGGCAAGCCGCTCGACGCCCGGACCGCAGGCAACGAGCGTGCCCTGCTTCTGGCAGGACGGGCAGATATCCGGCGACGGCTGCGAATAGCCGCAATGGTGACACTGCACCTGCCCGGCATAGCGATGCTCGACAAGCCAGGCGGAACAGTTCGGACATTGAAACCGGTGGCCACAGGTCCGGCACAGGGTCAACGGCGCGTAGCCGCGGCGATTGAGGAACAAAAGCGTCTGCTCGCCGGCCATCATGGTTTCGCCGATCGCGGCGACCAGCGGCGGTGAAAGCCAGCGCCCGCGCTCCGGCGGCGTCTCGCGCATGTCGATCGCCTCGATATCGGGCATGCTTGCGCCGCCGTGCCGGTCCGGCAGACGGACATGGGCATAGCGCTGGCTGCGCGCATTGACCTCGGTCTCGAGAGACGGCGTCGCCGAGACCAGCAATACCGGGATCCTTGCCAGCGAGCCGCGCACCACGGCCATGTCGCGCGCATTGTAAAGCACGCCGTCTTCCTGCTTGTAGGACGGATCCTGCTCTTCATCGACAACGATCAGCCGCAGATCCGGGAACGGCAAAAACAGGGCCGAGCGCGCGCCGACGACCACGGGCGCTTCGCCCTTCGCGATCTGCCGCCAGGCGCGGCGGCGATAGGCCTGACCGAGTTCGGAATGCCAGAGAATCGGTTCGCAACCGAAACGGTCCGCGAAACGCGACAGCCATTGGGACGTCAGCGCGATCTCGGGGACCAGCACCAGCACCTGCCCCTTGGGACGATGCCGGAGCGCGGAAGCCATGGCGTCGAAATAGACCTCGGTCTTGCCCGATCCGGTGACGCCTTCGAGCAGCACGGTTCGGTAATCGTCGCTGCGAATGATTCCTTCAAGCTCGCTGGCGATCGCGGCCTGGACGGGCGAGAGCATCGGGCCGGGCCGATCGAGATCGGGCCGCTCGGCGGGCGTTTCCGCGGGAAGATCGACCGGCGCCAGCGTGCCCGCCTTGATCAGCCCGCGCACCACGCCGTCACCGACAGCCGCTTCCCGCGCAATATCCGCCACGCTGCGCGGAAGCCCGGCCTTCACGACCTCCATGACGCGTGCGCGCGCGTCCGTCATCCGGTCGGGCTCCGGTCCGCCGGCTGCATAAGCCCGGATCGGCTGCAACGGCTCCAGCGCCTCGGGAATGCTCAAGGCCATTTTCAGAACCGCTCCGGGAGCCGCCAGCGTGTAACTCGCGACCCAGTCGACAAGCTGGCGCAAGGCGTCGGGGAGCGGCGGCAGGTCGATCCGCTCCAGCACCGCTTTCAGGCGAGAGACATCCGTCCCGTCGCCATCGGGCGCGACATCCGTTTCCCAGACGACACCGTGAACCTGACGCGGCCCCAGCGGCACCTGCACGATGTCGCCGGGCTTTAGAGGCGCGCCGGACCGGCCGTCGTCCCAATAGTCGAGCGGGCCCTTGAGCGGCAGCGGCAAAAGCACGCGAATCCGCACCTTTTCCGCCTCCGGGGACGGCCGGGACGCGGCGGAAATTGACTGTCGGGGTGGCTTGGCTATGGTGTCGCCCATCGCTACACTGTGCCAGCACCGGGGAACGCGAACAAGCTGGCCGGCGCTCCTTTACAGGCGATCCAATAGCTGGGCAAGAGAGGCTGTTTCTTTATGAAGTTCTTCGTCGACACCGCCGATATCGAGGCAATCCGCGATCTGGCCACTACCGGCCTTCTCGACGGCGTAACCACCAATCCGTCGCTGGTTCACAAGTCCGGGCGGAACTTCTTCGACGTGCTTCAGGAGATCTGCGCCGTCGTCTCGGGCCCGGTGAGCGCCGAGACCACCGCGACCGACGCGGAAGGCATGATCAAGGAAGCCGCGAAGCTGACGCCGATCGCTCCCAATATCACGATCAAGGTGCCGATGACCTATGAGGGCCTCAAGGCCTGCCGGCATCTGAGCGATCAGGGCACAATGGTGAACGTGACCTTGTGCTTCTCCGCGGTTCAGGCACTGATGGCGGCCAAGGCCGGCGCGACCTTCGTGTCGCCCTTCGTCGGCCGGCTCGACGATATCGGCCAGCCGGGCATGGATCTGATCGACGACATCCGGGTGATTTTCGACAACTACCCGGATTTCAAGACCGAGATCCTCGTCGCCTCCATACGCAATCCAATCCACGTGCTGGAAGCGGCCAAGATCGGGGCGGATGTGGCGACCGTGCCGCCGGCGGTGCTCAAGGCGCTGATCAATCACCCCCTCACCGAGAAGGGACTCGATCTGTTCCTGAAGGATTGGGCCAAGACAGGACAGTCCATCCTTTGACCGATGCGCTTGCCGCCGCTCCCGCAACGGAACAGGTCCGGGGTTATCTGTCGGACTGGCAAGCCTATCTCTCCGCCGAAAAGCGCGCTTCGCCGCACACCTGCGCGGCCTATGCCCGCGATCTCTCGGCCTTTCTCTATTTCCTCGCCGGCCATAGCGGCGGCCCGGTCAGCCTGCGCGGGCTGGAAAGCCTGAAGGTCACCGATTTCCGCGCCTTCCTGGCCGAACGCCGGACCCAGGGATTGTCCAGCCGGTCATTGGCGCGCGCGCTATCGGTGGTGCGGTCGTTCTTCCGCTATCTGGCGCGGCGCGGCGTCGTGGACAATCCCTGCATCAGCGCCGTGAGAAGCCCGAAGCTGCCGCATTCCGTGCCCCGTCCTTTAACGGCCGAGGCCGCCAAGAAGGTGGCGGGAGGGGCGGACATCGCCGAGGACGAGCCCTGGATCGCGGCGCGCGACACGGCGGTGATGACTCTGCTTTACGGCTGCGGCCTTCGTATCTCCGAAGCGCTCGGCCTCAGCCGCCGCGAGGCGCCGCAAAGCGATGTGATGACCATTACCGGCAAGGGAAACAAACAGCGTCTCGTGCCCGTGCTGCCGATCGTCCGGCACGCCGTCGAGGACTATCTACGGCTTTGTCCGGTCGAACTCGATCCCGACGGCCCCCTTTTCATTGGCGTGAAAGGCAAGCGGCTCAACCCGCGGATCATCCAGGGGCGGATGCAGACGCTGCGCGCCGCGCTCGGCCTGCCCGATACGGCCACGCCCCATGCCCTGCGCCACTCCTTCGCAACCCATCTTCTGGCCGGCGGCGGCGACCTGCGCACAATTCAGGAACTGCTGGGCCATGCCAGTTTGTCTACGACCCAGCGCTATACCGAGGTCGATACCACGCGCTTGCTCGATATCTACGACAAGGCGCATCCGCGGGCTTAAATTACTTACTGCCCTCCCGTAGTGGGAACTGAGGGCGTTGCCGGCTGCTCCTGCCCCGCCGAGGCCTTTGCGGCGGCGTCTTCGGCGGCTTTGCGGGCCTGATAGCGCTTGAAGAACTCGATCTGGCGATCCCGTTCGAGATTGACGATGCCCTTCAAGTCGATCGCGACCGCGCCGCCGATCCCCACGATCAGCGCGACCAAAGCCACGATCAGCGCGCGCTTCGCACCGCCGCCCGAGACGTTCGGCGGCGACCCTTCATAGAGGTCGGCAGGCTTCTCGCCGGTGACCATCGCGCGGGCCAGATTCTCCTTCGTCATGATCGAGTCCGCGATGACGCCGATGAGATGGAGACCGATCAGCAGAAGAATGATGTTTTCGCCGAGGAACTCGTGCAGTTCCTCCATATCGTGCCGGATCGGGCCGAGGATCCCGGTGACGATCGTGAGACCGATCACGACGATCATCAGCACGATCATCCAGCCGCCGAGCGGATTGTGGCCGACATAGCGCGGCGGCGAGAACGACATTACCTGCCGGGCATATTTCAGCGTCTTGCCCGGCGAATAGACGAAATTGGAGAATCGGGCGTAGTTGCTGCCGACGAAACCCCAGAGAAACCGGAAGAACAGCACGATGCCAGCGGCATAGCCGGCATAAGCGTGATAGGGAAAACGCTCCCCGCGCCACTCGCCGCTGAACCAGCAGAAAAGAATAAGGACGACGAACGTCCAGTGAAACAGACGGACCGGGACATCCCAGACCTTGATCTTGCCAGCGCCGGAATCGTTTGCCATGACCCCCTCCCAAATGTGCTACCGAAGGAAAGCGTAGAGCAATGCAGGCCGACGTCAACGGAAGTCGCGTGAAATAAATATGTCGTGAAAGCCGGGCGGCGCCGACTTAGATATGAATCGCCCGGCCATCGGCGGCGAGGGCGGCTTCCTTGACGGCTTCCATCTCGGTCGGATGGGCATGGCAGGTCCGCGCGATGTCCTCGGCGCTCGCCTTGTATTCCATCCCGAGCACCGCTTCGGCGATCATATTGCCGGCGTCGGACGCGACGATATGCACGCCGAGCACCCGGTCCGTCTCGGCATTCGCGAGGATCTTCACGAAGCCATCGGTATCGCGGTTGGTGCGGGCACGGCTGTTCGCCGTCATCGGGAACTTGCCGACCTTGTAGTTGACGCCGTCGTTCTTGAGCTCTTCCTCGGTCTTGCCGACGGATGCGACTTCCGGCTGGGTATAGACCACGGCGGGAATCGCGTCGTAATTCACGTGACCCGGCTTGCCCGCGATGATCTCCGCCGCCGCGAGTCCTTCGTCTTCCGCCTTATGGGCCAGCATCGGCCCGGCGATGACGTCGCCGATCGCATAGATGCCGTCGACCGAGGTTTTGAAATGTCCGTCGGTCACGACGCGCTTGCGATCATCCAGTTTCACGCCGACGCTTTCGAGCCCGAGGCCCTCGGTGTAAGGCCGGCGGCCGATACAGACGAGGACGACATCGGCCTTGACCGTTTCCGAGTCGCCGCCCTTGGCCGGCTCGCAGGTGAGCGTCACGCCGGTCTTGGTGGTCTTCGCGCCGGTAACCTTGGTGGAGAGCTTGACCGTGAAGCCCTGCTTCTGAAGGAAGCGGAGGAATTGCTTGGAGACTTCGCCGTCATTCGTGGGCAGCACGCGATCGAGGAATTCGATCACCGTGACCTCCGCGCCCAAACGCCGCCAGACCTGGCCGAGCTCGAGCCCGATCACGCCGCCGCCGATCACGACGAGCGACTTTGGGACCTTGGGCAGCGATAATGCGCCCGTCGAGGAGACGACCTTCTTTTCGTCGATCTCGACGCCCGGCAGGGACGCGACCTCGGACCCCGTGGCGATCAGGATCGCCTTGGTCTTGAGGCTTTGCTTCTTCCCGTTATTGGCTTTGACCTCGACCGTATCCTTTGCGGTGATCTTGCCGGTGCCGACCAGGTAATCGATCTTGTTCTTCTTGAACAGGAACTCGACGCCCTTGGTGAGATCGGTGACCGCCTTGTCCTTGGACGCCATCAGGGCCTTGAGGTCGAGCGAGACCTTCTCGGCCTTCACGCCCCAATCCGCCATGGTGTGATTGGCTTCCTCGAAAAGATGCGAGCCGTGCAGCAGCGCCTTGGACGGGATACAGCCCACATTGAGGCAGGTGCCGCCGAGCGCGCCGCGCTTTTCCACGCAGGCCGTCCTGAGGCCGAGTTGCGCCGCCCGGATTGCGGCGACATAGCCGCCCGGTCCGCCGCCGATGACGATGAGGTCGTAGGGTTGATCCGTCATATTCTTATATATCTATCAGGAGCCGTTGCGGTTCTTCGATCGCTTCCTTGATCCGAACCAGGAAAGTGACCGCTTCGCGGCCGTCGACGAGGCGATGGTCATAGCTGAGGGCGAGATACATCATCGGCCGGATCTTGATCTCGTCGCCGACCGCCACGGGCCGCTTCTTGATCGCGTGCATGCCGAGGATCGCGGATTGCGGCGGATTGATGATCGGCGTCGACATCAGCGAGCCGAAGACGCCGCCATTCGTGATCGTGAAGGTGCCGCCCTGCAGATCGCCGAGCGCGAGATTGCCCTCCCGCGCCTTACGGCCATAGTCGTTGATTTCCTTCTCGATCGCGGCAAAACCCTTGGCGTCGCAATCGCGCACGACCGGAACCACCAGACCGTTCGGCGCGCTGACCGCGATGCCGATGTCGTAATGATTCTTGTAGACGATGTCGTCGCCATCGATCTCGGCGTTTACCGACGGCAGTTCCTTCAGCGCATTGACGCAGGCCTTCACGAAGAAGGACATGAAGCCGAGGCGCACCCCGTGCTTCTCTTCGAACACGTCCTTGTGGCGGCTCCGCAGATCCATCACCGCCGACATGTCGACCTCGTTGAAGGTGGTCAGCATGGCGGCCGTGTTCTGGGCCTCTTTCAGCCGCTCGGCGATGCGCCGTCGCAGCCGGGTCATCGGCACGCGCTCCTCGCGATCCGACGCGGGACGCGGCGCGGAGGGCTTGGCTTCCGGCGCGGGCTGCGATTCTTTCTCCTTGGCTGCGGCCACGGCGTCTTCCTTGGTCACTCGGCCATCCTTGCCGGTGCCCTTGATCGTTGCGGGGTCGAGATTGGCCTCGTCCGCCACCCGGCGCGCGGCCGGCGAGAGAATCGGCTCCGCCCCCTTGGCGTCCGCTTTCGGTTCGGGCTTGGATTCCGGTTTGGGTTCCGGCTTGGCCTCGGCCTTGGCCGGCTCGTCCTTTTTCGGCTCTTCCTTTTTCGTGGCCGGCTTGGAACCCGACGCGCCTTCGTCGATCTGACCCAGCAGCGCGCCGACCTCGACCGTCTGGCCCTCGGCCGCGATGATCTTGGACAGGGCGCCGGCGGCGGTCGCGTTCACTTCGAGCGCCACCTTGTCGGTCTCCAACTCCACGATGGGCTCGTCGAGCGCGACGGATTCGCCTTCTGCCTTGAACCACTTGGCCACGGTCGCTTCAGTCACCGATTCGCCGAGTGTGGGAACCTGAATATCGGTCGTCATGAGCGCGTCATTTCCTTAGATCATGCCGTCGGAATCATAACCCGATGGCTCATCCCTCCAAAGCCTCCAGCACCAGCGCCTGTTGCTCGGCCGCGTGAACCTTGGCAAGACCGGTCGCCGTGGCGGCGGAAGACCGCCGCCCCACGTAGGTCGGCCGCTTCGCCTTTATCTTGGGCAGCAGGCCGAGAAGCCGCTCGATCCTCGGATCGACGAAATCCCATGCCCCCATATTGCGCGGCTCTTCCTGGCACCAGACCACGTCCGCGTTGGGGAACCGCGTCAGCTCATTCTCCAGAGCCTGGGCGGGGAACGGATAAAGCTGCTCCAGACGCATGATATAGACGTCGTTGAGCTTCATCTCGTTCCGCTTCTCGTAGAGATCGTAATAGACCTTGCCGGTGCACAGCACGACCCGTTTGATCTTGCTGTCCGGCTTCAGCTTGACGCTTTGCTCGGGCACCAGTTGAGCGTCGTCCCACAGCACACGGTGGAAACTGGTGTCGGACGCCATCTCGTCCAGCCTGGACACCGCCAGCTTGTGACGCAGCAACGACTTCGGCGTCATCAGGATCAGCGGCTTGCGGAAGGTCCGATGCAGCTGGCGCCGCAGAATGTGGAAATAGTTCGCCGGCGTCGTGCAGTTCGCAACCTGGACATTGTCCTCGGCGCACATCTGGAGATAGCGCTCGAGGCGGGCCGAGGAATGCTCCGGCCCCATGCCTTCATAGCCATGCGGCAGCAGCATCACGAGGCCGCTCATACGCAGCCACTTGCTTTCGCCGGAGAAGATGAACTGGTCGATAATGACCTGCGCGCCGTTCGCGAAGTCACCGAATTGGGCTTCCCACAGCACCAGCGCGTTCGGTTCGGCCATGGTGTAGCCGTATTCGAAACCGAGCACCGCCGCCTCGGACAACATGCTGTCGATCACCTCGAAACTCGCTTCGCCGTTGATCTGGGCGAGCGGCATGTAACGCTCCTCGGTGACCTGATCGACGAAGGCCGAATGGCGCTGACTGAACGTGCCGCGCGCCGAATCCTGGCCGCTCAAGCGGACCCCGAAGCCTTCCTGGATCAGCGAGCCGAACGCCAGCGCCTCGGCGGTCGCCCAGTCGAAACCCTCGCCTGTCTCGAACATCTGTTCCTTGGATTTGAGGATGCGCGAAAGCGTGCGGTGGACGTTGAAGCCGTCCGGAACCTTGGTCAGGACCTGGCCCAGAGTCTTGAGCCGATCGACATCCACACCGGTATCGCCGCGCCGCGCCTGGCCTTTGGCGACCTTGAAACCGGCCCAGCGGCCCTCGAGCCAATCGGCCTTGTTGGGCCGGTAATTCTCGCCCGCGTCGAATTCCTGTTCGAGGACTTCGCGGAAATTAGCGACCAGCTCGTCCGGCTCGCCCTTCGCGACGATCCCTTCGTCGATCAAGCGCTGCTGATAGATCTCACGCACGGTCGGGTGTTCATGGATCTTGCGGTACATGATCGGCTGGGTGAAGGCCGGCTCGTCGCCCTCGTTATGGCCGAACCGGCGATAACAGAACATGTCGATCACGACATCCTTCTGGAATTCCTGACGGAACTCGGTCGCGATCTTGAAGACATGGGTCACAGCTTCCGGATCGTCGCCATTCACGTGGAAGATCGGCGCCTGAACCATTTTCGCGGTATCGGAAGGATAGGGCGAGGAGCGCGAGAAGCGCGGGCTCGTGGTGAAGCCGATCTGGTTGTTGACGATTACATGGATGGTGCCGCCGGTGCGATAGCCCTTGAGGCCGGAAAGTCCGAAACATTCCGCCACCAGCCCTTGGCCGGCAAAAGCGGCGTCACCATGCAGCAGCAACGGCATGACTTCCTGCTTGCCCTGGGCATGACGATGCGCCTCTTTGGCGCGCGCCTTGCCGAGCACGACCGGATCGACCGCCTCGAGATGAGACGGGTTCGCGGTCAACGACAGGTGGACGGTGTTGCCGTCGAACTCCCGATCGGCCGACGAACCCAGGTGGTATTTCACGTCGCCCGAACCACCGACATCCTCAGGCTTGTTGGACCCGCCCTGGAATTCGTTGAAGATCGCGCGGAACGGCTTCAGCAACACATTGGCGAGCACGTTCAGCCGGCCGCGATGCGGCATGCCGATGACGATCTCCTTGAGACCGAGCGCGCCGCCGCGCTTGATGATCTGTTCCATGCCCGGGATCAGCGACTCGCCGCCATCGAGACCGAAGCGCTTGGTGCCGGTGTATTTGACGTTCAGGAACTTCTCGAACCCTTCCGCCTCGACGAGCTTCTGCAGGATCGCCCGCTTGCCCATGTCGGTGAAATGGATCTCCTTCTCGCGCCCTTCGATACGCGCCTGAATCCAGGCCTTTTCGCCGGGCTCATTGATATGCATGAACTCGACGCCGACCGTGCCGCAATAGGTGCGCTTCAGGATGTCGACGATCTCGCCGACGGTGGCGGTTTCGAGCCCGAGCACATTGTCGATGAAGATCGGCCGGTCGAGATCGTTCTTGAAACCGTAGGTCGCCGGATCGAGTTCCGGATGATAGGCCGGCTCCTCGAGACCGAGCGGATCGAGATTGGCCTGGAGATGGCCGCGCACACGATAGGCCCGGATCATCATCAGGGCGCGGATGGAATCGAGGGTCGCGCGCCGGACATCGGCTTCGCTGGCCGTCGCGCCAGCGGTCTTGTTGAGGGCTTTCGGGAGCGGCGGCTCCATGCCGGGCACCAGCGCCGAGACGAGTTCGCCATTGGCCAGTTGCGGCCAATTGCTGCGGGCCCAGGAGGCGCCGTGGCCGTTCGCGCCGATGCCCTCATCGGCCATTTGTCCGAAATAGTCGCGCCAACTCGGATCGACCGAGTTCGGGTCCTTCAGAAACCGCTCGAAGAGATCTTCGATATACGCGGTGCTGCCGCCGAGGATCGACGGGCTGTTAGGATCTGTGGACATGGGCATTAACGGGCGCTGTCGCCCCTTCTTCAATCGGGTTGCAAACTTCGGTTCAGCCCCCCAGGACCTTGAGAAGCGTCGTACCCAGTGCCGACGGAGAATCCGCTACGGTGATGCCCGCACTTCTCATGGCTTCGATCTTGTGCTCCGCCCCGCCGGATCCGCCGGAGATGATGGCGCCCGCATGACCCATGCGGCGCCCCGGAGGGGCCGTGCGGCCGGCGATGAATCCCACCACCGGCTTCTTGGTCTTCGACCGCTTGAGGAAATCCGCCGCAGTCTCTTCGGCGTTGCCGCCGATCTCACCGATCATAATGATCGACTCCGTCTTGGGATCACCCAGGAACATATCCAGGCAATCGACGAAATTGGTGCCGTTCACCGGGTCACCGCCGATGCCGATACAGGTGCTCTGGCCGAGGCCGACCGCCGTGGTCTGCCCGACGGCTTCATAGGTAAGCGTCCCGGAGCGCGATACAATACCGACCGTGCCGGGCTTGTGAATATGACCCGGCATGATTCCGATCTTGCATTCGCCGGGCGTTATCACGCCGGGACAGTTCGGCCCGACGAGACGGGTCTTGGAACCGATCAGAGCGCGCTTCACGGTGACCATGTCGAGGACGGGAATACCTTCGGTGATGCACACGACCAGCTTCACCTCGGCGTCGATCGCTTCGAGGATCGCATCGCCCGCGAAGGCCGGCGGCACATAGATCACGCTCGCGTCGGCGCCGGTCTTGGCGACGGCATCATGGACCGTGTCGAACACCGGCAGATCGAGGTGGATCGTGCCGCCCTTGCCGGGGGTCACGCCGCCGACAAGCTTGGTGCCATAGGCGATCGCCTGTTCTGAGTGAAAGGTGCCCTGGGCTCCGGTGAACCCCTGACAGATGACCTTGGTATCGGAATTTACGAGAACGGCCATCAGGACGCATCCCTTACGGCTTGAACGATTTTCTCCGCCGCGTCGCCGAGATCGTCGGCCGAAATGATCGGAAGGCCGGACTCGCGCAGGATCTTCTTGCCGAGATCGACATTGGTGCCTTCCAGACGAACCACAAGGGGAACGCCCAGGGACACCTCGCGAGCCGCCGCAACCACGCCTTCGGCGATCACGTCGCATCGCATGATCCCGCCGAAAATATTGACGAGAATGCCTTCTACATTTGGGTCGGAGAGGATGATTTTAAAGGCTTCGGTGACGCGCTCCTTGGTCGCGCCGCCACCGACATCGAGGAAGTTCGCCGGCTCGCCGCCATAAAGCTTGATGATGTCCATCGTCGCCATGGCCAGACCGGCGCCATTCACCATGCAGCCGATATTGCCGTCGAGCTTGATATAGCTGAGTTCGTGCTTCGCCGCTTCGATCTCGGCCGGGTCTTCCTCGTCGGGATCGCGCAGCTCGACGACATCCTTGTGCCGGAACAGCGCGTTGTCGTCGAAATTCATCTTGGCGTCGAGGCAGATGATCCCGCCTTCCTTGTTGACGACCAGAGGATTGATCTCCAACAGGCTCGCATCGAGCTCGACAAAGGCATGGTACATCGCCGTGAACTGGGTCACCGCCGCGGAAACCTGCTTGCCGGCAAGGCCGAGCGAGTAAGCCAGCTGGCGCGCGTGGAACGGCCGCATGCCGATCGCCGGATCGATGTCCACCGTGACGATCTTGTCGGGCGTCTCGGCGGCGACCTGCTCGATATCCATGCCGCCCTCGGTCGACGCGAGAAGCGCGACGCGGCCGGACACGCGATCGACCAGAATGCTGAAATACAGCTCGCGGTCGATATTGGTGCCCTGCTCGATATAGACCCGCTTGACCTCCTTGCCCTTGGGGCCGGTCTGGTGGGTCACGAGGGTCATGCCGATCATCTGGCCGGCGGCGTCCCGCACCTCGTCGATCGACTTGACCAGCTTCACACCGCCGCCTTTTCCGCGGCCGCCTGCATGGATCTGGGCCTTGACCACATAAACCGGACCAGAAAGCTGCTTCGCGATCTGCTCGGCTTCCTGCGGCGTATAGGCCACTTTTCCCTGGGGAACGGCGACGCCTTTGGCCGCCAGAAGACTTTTCGCTTGGTATTCGTGAATATTCATCAGTGGCTATAGCTCACCGCATCCCGAACCGGGGCAGGGGATCTATTGGAGGGCGATCGGGAGTTCACGCTCGAACTAAGGTCTTGACGTTATAGCACCCAAGAATGGGCAAGCAACTGCGAACTAAAGACCATTGGGCTGAAAATTCCCTTAACATTGTCATTCCTGGGACCATAGTCCCACTTCACGGACCGGAGGGCTCCTCCGGCCCTCTCTCTCACTTGGACTTCGTCTTCCTGGCTCTGGCGGTCTTGGCCTTGGTCGCGGCTTTGCCACCCTTGCCGAGCGACGGATCGATCTTCTTGCAGGCTGTAAGCAGACCCTTCACGGCATCGACCGATTTGTCGAAGGCCTTCTTCTCGGCCGCGTTTAATTTGATCTCGACGACGCGTTCGACGCCGCCCTCGCCGATCACGACGGGAGCGCCGACATAGAGATCCTTCACACCAAACTGGCCAGTCAGATGAGCGGCGCAGGGCAGCACGCGCTTCATGTCCTTGAGATAGGCTTCTGCCATCGAGATCGCCGCCGAGGCCGGCGCATAGAAGGCCGAGCCGGACTTCAGCAGACCGACAATCTCGCCGCCGCCGCCGCGCGTCCGCTTGATGATGTCGTTGAGCTTCTTCTGCGTCGTCCAGCCCATCTTGATGAGATCGGGGATCGGAATACCGGCGACCGCGGAATAGCGCGGCAGCGGCACCATCGAGTCGCCATGGCCGCCGAGCACGAAGGCGGTCACGTCCTCGACCGAGACATTGAATTCGTCGGCGAGGAAATAGCGGAAGCGGGCCGAGTCCAGAACGCCGGCCATGCCGACCACCATGTTATGCGGCAGGCCGGAGAATTCGCGCACCGCCCAGACCATCGCGTCCAGCGGGTTGGTGATGCAGATCACGAAGGCCTTCGGCGCATAACGCTTGATGCCCTTGCCGACGGCGCTCATGACCTTGAGGTTGATGCCGAGAAGATCGTCGCGGCTCATGCCCGGCTTGCGGGGAACGCCGGCGGTGATGATGACCACGTCGGCGCCTCTGATGTCGGCGTAGCTCTGGGTGCCTTTGAGCCTGGAGTTGAAGCCTTCGATCGGCGCGGATTCCGCAAGGTCCAGCGTCTTGCCCTGAGGCAGGCCTTCAACGATATCGAACACGACCACATCGCCGAGTTCCTTCAGGCCGGCCAGATGGGCCAGCGTGCCGCCGATCATTCCACCGCCGATAAGCGCGATCTTCTTGCGTGCCATTCGTTTCCTCCGGGAGGTCAAGGGCGCCGCGATTTGGATGGCAGAGCTTTGACGAAGCGGCTACCCGATTGGATTCCCGCAGGATTTAACGCGTTTCGAGAGGGGCCGCAAGGGTGACGAACGGGCGCAGGGCAAAGTGGACGTGATATGCCCCTTATCCGACGCCGTGACCTCTCGCGAGATAGTCGTCGGACTGCATCTCGATCAGCCGCGAAACCGTTCTGGCAAACTCGAAACTGCCGTCGCCGGACGGATACAGCTCGTTCGGTCGGACCGCCGCCGAACAGAACAGCTTCACATTGTTTTCGTAGAGAGCGTCGATCAGCGTCGTGAAGCGCTTGGCTTCGTTGCGCCGGTCCGTTCCCATCTGGGGGATCGCCACCACGAACACCGTATGATAGCGCCGCGCGATCGCGAGATAGTCGGCCGCACCGAGCGGATTGTGGCAGAGCCGCTTGAACGAGAAAACCGCAACGCCCTTCAAGGATTTCGGCACGAACAGCTTGCGTCCCTGAACCTCGATCTCTGCGGTCGGCACGCTCGCGCGATCCGCCACGTCATGATCCGTCATCCGGAAGAACGCCGTCGCCAGCGCATCGGACGTCTCCTGATTGACCGGCGTGTAATAGACCGGCAAGCCGGACAAGCGATCGAGGCGATAGTCCGTCGGTCCATCGAGCTCGACGACGTCGGTGCAATCTTTCAGAAGCTCGATGAAGGGAAGGAACAGCGCG
Source organism: uncultured Alphaproteobacteria bacterium (assembly GCA_963821875.1). Classification (GTDB taxonomy): domain Bacteria; phylum Pseudomonadota; class Alphaproteobacteria; order CAVTAV01; family CAVTAV01; genus CAVTAV01. Next base: position 1,037,724 of record CAWGFE010000002.1, on the reverse strand, counting down.
CGGTTCAGGCCGTCCTTATAGAGATCATCCGGCGGGCGGTTGGACGTCGCGACCATGGTGACGCCGAGATCGAACAGCGCGGTGAACAATCGGCCGAGGATCATGGCGTCCGCCACATCGCTGACCTGAAATTCGTCGAAACAGAGCAGCGTCGCTCCCGCCGCAATGTCCCGCGCGACGGGCGGGATCGGATCGCCGTCGCCGCCTTCGTCCCTTATGCGTTGACGCTCGGCGCGCAGGAGCACGTGGACCTCCAGCATGAATTCGTGAAAGTGAACCCGGCGCTTGGCCTCGACATTCACATGGGCGAAGAACAGGTCCATCAGCATGGACTTGCCCCGACCGACATCGCCATAGAGATAGATGCCCTTCGGCGCGGACGGTTTGCCGCCGCGCGCAAGGCCCTTGATGGCCGCGAGCAGCCCGCCCGTATGGTTGCCGGACTCTTGCGCTTCGAGGGCCCCGGCCAACGAGTTCGAGCTTTTCGGCCGCACGCTCCTGACGGGAGTCGGGCTTCAACTCGCCCGCATCCCGCAAGGCCCGATAAGCATCCAAGGGACCCAAATCCGGCCCGGACATCTTGTTCACCGCGACTGTCATTGGCGCGGGGTTATATCAGGAAGTCGTGAATAAGGCGCTAGGATTTGCGCGTCCGGTCCCGGCTGCGCCTTTTTCAGCCCTGCCTCTCCACCATCATCTTTTTGATCTCTGCGATGGCCTTGGCCGGGTTCAGTCCCTTGGGGCAGGCCTGCGCGCAGTTCATGATGGTGTGGCAGCGATAGAGCCGGAAGGAATCCTCGAGCTGATCCAGGCGTTCGCCGGTGTGTTCGTCGCGCGAGTTGGCGAGCCAGCGATAGGCCTGAAGCAGAACGGCCGGGCCGAGATAACGGTCCGGGTTCCACCAGTAGCTCGGGCAGCTCGTCGTGCAGCAGGCGCAAAGGATGCACTCGTAAAGCCCGTCGAGCTTGCGGCGGTCTTCCTCGGTCTGGCGCCGCTCGCGGTCCGGCGCGGTCGTCTCGGTCTGGAGCCATGGCTTGATCGAGGCGTATTGGGCATAGAAGTCGGTGAGATCCGGCACGAGATCCTTCACCACCGGCATATGCGGCAGCGGGGTCACCGTGACATCACCCTTTACCTCGTCCGCGCCCGTCGTGCAGGCGAGGCCGTTCTTGCCGCTGATATTCATCGCGCAGGAACCGCACACGCCCTCGCGGCAGGACCGCCGGAAGGTCACGCTCGAATCCATCTCGTTCTTGATCTTGATGAGCGCGTCCAGAACCATCGGCCCGCATTCGTCCATATCCACCTCGAAGGTGTCCATGCGCGGGTTCTCGCCGTCTTCCTGGTTCCAGCGATAGACGTTAAAGCGCCGGACATTCGTCGCGCCTTCGGGTGCCTTGTGGGTCACACCCTTCTTGATCTTGGAATTGGGGGGGAGCGTAAATTCGGCCATGACGCGATCCTAACGGTGATCCGGTAAACGCGATTCAGTACACCCGCTTCTTGGGCTCAATATAAGAGACGTCGTTCGACATCGTGTAACTATGGACGGGACGATAATCGAGCGTCGCCTTGCTCTTGTCGTCGAGCCTGGAGATGGTGTGCTTCATCCAGTTCTGATCGTCGCGGTCCGGGAAATCCTCGCGAGCATGCGCCCCGCGGCTTTCCTTTCGGTTTACGGCGCCGGCGATCGTGACGAGCGCACAGCCCATCAGATTGTCCAGTTCCAACGTTTCGACGAGGTCGCTGTTCCAGACCATGGTGCGATCGGTGGTCTTGATGTCGCCCATACGCGCGGCGACCTTGTCCATATGTTCCTGGCCCTCTTCGAGGACCTCCGCCGTGCGGAACACCGCGCAGTGATTCTGCATCGTGCGCTGCATATCGAGGCGAACCTCCGCGGTCGAGGACCCGCCGCTCGCATGGCGGAACTTGTCGAGACGGGCGATCGCCTGTTCGCCGGCATTCCCGCCCAGATCCTTGTGCGCCTCGCCGGCCTTGACCACGTCGGCGGCGCGATGGGCCGCGGACCGGCCGAACACCACGAGATCGATCAACGAGTTGGAGCCGAGGCGATTGGCGCCGTGCACCGAGACGCAGGCCGCCTCGCCCACCGCCATCAGGCCCGGCACGATGGCGTCGTGATCGCCGCCCTTGGGGTTTATCACCTCGCCGTGGAAGTTCGTCGGGATGCCACCCATGTTGTAATGCACCGTCGGCAGAACCGGGATCGGCTCCTTGGTCACGTCGACGCCCGCGAAAATCCGCGCGGATTCCGAAATACCCGGCAGCCGTTCATGCAGGATCGCCGGATCGAGATGGTCGAGATGCAGGAAGATATGATCCTTCTGCTTGCCGACACCCCGGCCTTCGCGAATTTCGATCGTCATCGAGCGCGAGACGACGTCGCGCGAGGCCAGATCCTTGGCGTGAGGCGCGTAGCGTTCCATGAAGCGCTCGCCCTCGGAATTGACGAGATAACCGCCCTCGCCGCGCGCGCCTTCCGTGATCAGCATGCCGGCACCGTAGATGCCCGTGGGATGGAACTGCACGAATTCCATGTCCTGCAGCGCGAGACCCGCGCGCAGCACCATGCCGTTACCGTCGCCGGTGCAGGTATGGGCCGAGGTGCAGGAGAAGAAGGACCGGCCGAAACCGCCCGTCGCCAGCACGACCATGTGGGCGCGGAAGCAATGAAGCGTGCCGTCGTCCAGGTTCCACGCCATCACGCCGCGGCACACACCCTCATCGTCCATGAGAAGGTCGATCGCGAAATATTCGATGAAGAATTCCGCGTTGTGCTTGAGGCTCTGCTGATAGAGCGTGTGGAGCATGGCGTGGCCCGTGCGGTCGGCGGCGGCGCAGGTGCGCAGTGCCGGCGGGCCTTCGCCGAACTGGGTGGTCATGCCGCCGAAGGCGCGCTGATAGATCTTGCCCTCTTCGGTGCGCGAGAAGGGCATGCCGTAATGTTCGAGCTCGACAACGGCGTTGGGCGCCTCGCGGACCATATATTCGATCGCGTCCTGGTCCCCGAGCCAATCGGAGCCCTTGACGGTGTCGTACATATGCCAGCGCCAATTGTCCTCGCCCATATTGCCGAGCGAGGCGGCGATGCCGCCCTGCGCGGCGACGGTGTGACTGCGGGTCGGAAACACCTTGGTGACGCAGGCCGTGCGCAAACCCTGTTCGGCCATGCCGAGCGTGGCGCGCAGACCGGAGCCGCCGGCGCCGACCACGACGACGTCGTATTTATGTTCCGTCACTGGATAGGATTGCGGCATGGACTCAGCCCCCGAACGCGATCTTGAGTACCGCGAAGACACAGGCGATGCCGAGGCCGACGCAGGCGAAATTGATGAGAACCTGAAGGATGAGCTTCAAGGATTCGCTGTGAACGTAATCCTCGATCACGACCTGCAGGCCGAGCTTGGCGTGATAGAACCCGGCGCAGAGCAGCAGGATCATCAGGACCGCCGGAACCGGCCGGTCGAGCCAGGCGAGAACAGCGGCATGATTTGAGCCGACCAGCGCCACGAGAGACGCCATCAGCCAGAGGCCAAGCGGTACGAGCGCGAGCGCGGTCAGGCGCTGCATCCACCAGTGACCGGTGCCGTTCCTGGCGGAGCCGAGGCCGCGAACTTTTCCGAGAGGCGTTTTGAAACTCATGACCATCCTCCCCCTCACAGCTCGCCGAGCATGTGATAGCCCAGCACCCAGGCAAGGAGCGTCAGCGCGATGGACAACACGACCACAAGCCAGCCGGTGGCCGAGGCGGTCTTGAGTTCGAAACCCCAGCCCGTGTCCCAGGCGAGATGACGGATGCCGTTCAGCAGGTGGAATGAGAGCGCCCAGGTGAAGCCGAACAGGATCAGGCGGCCAAACCAGCCATAAAGGAACGACTCGACGACCGCATATTGATCGGGACCGCTGGCGGCGGCCAGCAGCCACCAGGTGAGAAGAAGCGTGCCGAGCGCCAGGGCGATCCCCGTCAGGCGATGAATGATCGACGTCGCCATCGTGATGGTCCAACGATAGATGCCCAGATGGGGCGAGATCGGCCGGCTGCGGACTTTCGTATCGGTTTGTGCCATGCGTTCAGCCTTATGGAATCAGCCTTGCGGAGCGAGCCTTGAACGGCCCGAGGCTTTTTTTGAGGACCCTACATTAATCCGTGCCGACGAGTCGTCAACCGACCCGACTGCATAGCCGGTCTGCGCCGTATGAAGCCCCCGGAATGATGGACCCTCTTATACTCGCCGCGGCATAAATACCCAATAGTCGAGATCGACGAGAACGGAGGGGTGATAATCGCCGTCATCCGTCTTGTAGGGGAGCTCGGCGCAAGCCTGATCCTTGGTCGCGACCGTTTTGAGCCGCAGAGCCGCGATATCCTTGCGCCCGCCGATCTCCGCCTTGTCCAGGATCTCCGACCAGCAATAGACCGTGTCGCCGGTGAAGCTCGGATTGACGTGGCGGCCGCCATTGATCGCGGCCACGAAGCAGGCGTTCGACAGTCCGTTGTAGCTCAGGGCGCGGGCGAAGCTGATGACATGGCCACCGAAGACCAGCCGCTGACCGTAGCGACTCGGCTTCTGGCCATATTCGTCGAAATGGATGCGCGCATTGTTCTGGGAGATCCGGGTGGCGAGCATGTGCTCGGACTCGGCGATGGTCCGGCCGTCGACGTGATCGATCTTCTCGCCGACCTCGTAATCCTCCCAGAGGAATTCTGAGCCGCCGAGCACGGTATCGTAGGACGAAAAATCGAGGCCCTCGGGCACAACCAAGTTCTCCGGGGCCACCAGCGTTGGCAGGTCGGGGACGACCGTATCGGGCGCCGGCGCATCGAGATCCTTTTTATGCACCATTACCCAGCGCACATAATCGATCACGACCTCGTCGCGCTGGTTCCGCCCGGTGGAGCGGACATAGACGATGCCGGTCTTGCCGTTGGAATTCTGCTTCAGACCGATGACCCTGGAAACGGTGCTGACCGTATCGCCGGGATAGATCGGCTTGAGGAACCGGCAGTCGGCATAGCCGAGATTGGCCATGGCATTGAGCGAGACATCGGGCACGGTCTTGCCGAACACGATGTGGAAGGCGCAGATGTCGTCCATCGGCGAGCGCGGCAGGCCGCACGCCTTGGCGAATTCATCGGATGACTGAAGCGCAAAACGCGCGCCGTAAAGCGCGGTGTAAATCGCCACATCGCCGGTCGTCACCGTGCGGGGCGTGGCGTGGCGGATCTCCTGGCCGAGATGGAAGCTCTCGAAGAAATTGCCCTGCGTGGTCTTGGGAACCGTCTTCGAGCCGCCCGTCACTGTGCAGCTTCCTCTGAGCGGGCGGCGATGGCCTCCGCCAGCGCAACAAGACGGCGGGCATTCGCAACGTGAAGGCTTTCGATCAGTTTGCCGTCGACGACCGCCACGGCCTTGCCTTCCTTCTCGGCGTCGGCGAACGCGTCGATGATCTTGCGGGACCGGGCGACCTCCACGTCATCCGGCGCGAAGACCCGGTTGGCGGCTTCGATCTGCTTGGGATGAATCAGCGTCTTGCCGTCGAAGCCGAGTTCCAGCCCCTGACGGCAGGAAGCCTCATAGCCGTCCGCATCTTCGAGATCGAGATACACGCCATCGACGATCGACAGGCCCTCGGCCCGCGCGGCCAATAGACAAATTGCGAGGCTGGTCAGCATCGGCTCGCGCGCCGGCGTGTGCAGCGCATGCAGATCCTTGGTGAGATCGGAGGTGCCCATGACGAAACAGTCGAGACGATCGCTCGCGCCCGCGATCTCCCCGGCGCGCAGGATCCCGCGCGGGGTCTCCATCATGCACCAGATCCTGGTCGTCGCCAGCGCCCCGCTGCCTTCGAGCAGGCGCGCTGCGACCTGAACCATCTCAGCCGATTCGACCTTCGGCAGGAGAACCGCATCCGGACCGGCGGCGGCCGCCGCGGCCAGATCCGCTTCTCCCCATTCAGTCTCGAGCCCGTTGACGCGAATGACAAGCTCGCGGCTTCCATAGCCGCCACCCGCCACGGCGCTCGCCACCTGTTCGCGCGCCGATGCTTTCGCATTCGGCGCGACCGCATCCTCGAGATCGAGAATCAGCGAGTCGGCGGCGAGCGTTTTCGCCTTTTCGAGGGCCCGGGCATTGGAGCCCGGCATGTAGAGAACGCTACGGCGGGGACGGATTTCAGCAGTCATACGGGGTCACTTCTGCAGCTTCGGTCACGCGCGTTGTGCGCCGCAATAGAACGGACCTCGAACTATACCCGATCATCACATCGGGGCAAGCACGCCCCCCGCCTCGTAAATGCGGCGGTCACAGCCAGTAGGGCGCAATTCCGTAGTAATCGAAGATCCCGCCGAGAAAGACCCGGTCGCTCAGGCGATGCACCTCTTCCGGCCCATAGGTCGGCGCATTGCGCAGAACTTCCTTGTCGATATTGACGACAAAACCGTGTTTTTCGGGATCGTAGTCGAGCACGTCCCAGGGCAGAGGATGATAAAGCTCGCCAAGCCCCAGAAAACCGCCGAACGACATGATCGTATAGGCGACTTTCCCGGTTTTCTTGTTCAGGATGATGTCCTTGACGGCGCCAAGCTTTTCACCGTCCTGACCAAAGACCGGCGTGCCCTCGACACGACTCGAGGCAATCAAATCGTGGTCCTTCTCCATCGTAATGGTCGACTCGGTCATTTTCACGGCCTCCTCTTTTCCGCTCTTACAGAGAAAAACGATTCTGGATGTGCGAGGTTCCCATTTTAGGCGCGCGCGTCCGCACCGGTTTGATCCAGCGCAAAGAATGGGAAAGAAGACCTAGAAGGAAGCGTCAGTCGGGCTTTTTCAGATACCGGCCGGCGAGAATCTCGGCGATCTGGACGCCAGTGAGGGCCGCCGCATTGCGCAGATTGTCTGCAACGATCCACAGGCTCAGTCCGTGTTCGACGGTCTTGTCCTGACGGATCCGGCTGATGAAGGTCGCGAATTCGCCGACGGCTTCCACCGGCGTCATGTAGCCGCCGTCTTCACGCTTGTCGATCACGATACAGCCCGGCGCGGCGCGCAGCAGCCGGCGCGCGTCGGAAACCGTGACTTCCCGCTCGAACTCGATATGCACAGCCATGGCATGGCCCACGAAGACGGGCACACGCACGCAGGTCGCGGCAATCTTGATATCGGCACTGAGAATCTTGCGGGTTTCGGCCGCAAGCCGGCGCTCTTCTCGCGTCGAGCCGTCCTGCATGAAATCGTCGATATGGGGGATGACGTTGAAGGCGATCTGCTTGGTGAACTCCTCGGTGACAACGGCATCGTTCACGAAAATGCCGCGCGTCTGCTGAAACAGCTCGTCCATCGCCGCGTTGCCGGCTTCGGCAACCGACTCATACGTATCGACCACGACACGCCTGGCGACGCCCATTTCATGGAGCGGCTTGAGAACGACGGCGAGCTGTGCGGCGATGCCCGACGGGCAGGCGACGATCCGCCGCTTCTCATAGCCCGCCAGCGCGTCGGCGTTGGCTTCCGGAACCACGAGCGGCACCGTGTCCTGCATGCGGAAGAAGGTGGAGCTGTCGATCGCGACACAGCCCGCCTTGGCGGCGGCCGGCGCCCATTTCTCGGCGACTTCCGGACCGGCGACGAAAATCGCGATATCGGTCTTGGAAAAGTCGTGGTGCTCCAGCGCCTTGCATTTCAGCGTGTGCTCGAAGCCGTAGCTCAACTCGACGCCGACCGACTCGCGCAAGGCCAGCCCGGTGACGCTGTCTTCCGGGAAGCCGCGTTCGGCCAGCACATTGAGGATTTCCCGGCCGACCGTTCCGGTGGCGCCGACGATCGCGAGCGTGTAAGCCATGTTCGTCGCTCCTTCGGTTAGGTCAGGCGCGGCGACGCCACGCCTCAGTTGTTGAGCTTGTCCAGCGCCTTCAGGATCGAGTTCGCCCATCACCGACGTGGAGACCTTGGCCTTGCCCGGCTGCATGATGTCGGCTGTGCGCAGGCCGCCCTCCAGGACCCCGTTGACAGCGCGCTCGATCAGATCGGCGAGATCGCCGCGGTCGAAAGAGTAGCGCAGCGCCATGGCGAGGCTGAGAATGGTCGCGATCGGATTGGCGATGTTCTTCCCGGCGATATCCGGAGCTGAGCCATGCACCGGCTCGTACATCGCGGGGCGCTTGCCGGACTCGTCGGCCGCGCCGAGCGAAGCCGAGGGCAGCATGCCGAGCGACCCGGTCAGCATCGCCGCGACGTCGGACAGCAGATCGCCGAACAGATTATCGGTCACGATCACATCGAACTGCTTGGGCGCGCGGACAAGCTGCATGCCGAGCGCATCGGCGTACATGTGCGAAAGCTCGACCTCGGGGAATTCGTTCTCGTGGACATATTCCACTTCCTCGCGCCACAGCAGGCCGGACTCCATCACATTGGCCTTTTCGGATGAACAAACCCGGTTGTCGCGCTTCTTCGCGAGATCGAAAGCAACCCGCGCGATACGACGGATTTCCCCGGTTTCGTAGACCTGGGTGTTGACGCCGCGCCGGGTGCCGTCCGGCAGCGTCGTGATGCCGCGCGGCTCGCCGAAATAGACGCCGCCGGTAAGTTCGCGCAGGATCATGATATCCAGCCCGGCAACCAGCTCGCGCTTCAGGCTGGATGCGTCCGCCAGCGGCTCGAAGCAAATGGCGGGGCGCAGATTGGCGAACAGGCCGAGATCCTTCCGCAGCCGTAACAGTCCCGCTTCCGGCCGGACCGCGAAATCGACCTTGGCCCATTTCGGTCCTCCGACCGCGCCGAGCAGCACGGCATCGGCCGCAGCCGCCTTCTCCATGGTCTCGTCGGTGACCGGCACGCCGTGAGCATCGATCGCCGCGCCGCCGACCAGATCTTCGTCGATTTCAAAGCTGATATCGTGGTGCTTCGAGAGCCAGTCGACCACGCGACGGACTTCGCGCATGACTTCGGGGCCGATTCCGTCGCCGGGCAGAATCAACAAGGACTTTTCGGCGGTCATCGTTACGTACCTTTTGGATGGGGAGGTGGGGAGAGAAACGAGATACGCAAGTTAAGCGCCGGAAGCAGCCTCCGCCAGCCAGGGCCGTTCGGTGTGGTAGCGCGCCTCGTAGAATTCGATCGTGTCCTCCCGCTCCATGGTGACGCCGATATCGTCCAGCCCGTTGAGCAGGCAGCGCTTGCGCAGGGGATCCACGTCGAAGTGAATCTCGCCGCCATCCGGGCCGTTTATGACCTGGCGTTCCAGATCCACCGCGATCGTCGCATTGGCGCCGCGCTCGGCGTCGTCCAGCAGCAGATCGACCTGCTCCTGCGGCAGCGCGATCGGCAGGATGCCGTTCTTGAAGCAGTTGCTGAAGAAGATGTCGGCGAAGCTCGGCGCGATGACGCAGCGGATACCGAAATCCAGAAGCGCCCAGGGCGCGTGCTCGCGGCTCGATCCGCAGCCGAAATTTTCGCCCGCGATCAGGATCGTGGCGTGGCGATACGGCTCCTTGTTGAGCACGAAATCCGAATTTTCCGATCCATCGTCGTTGAAACGCATCTCGTAGAACAGCGACTTGCCGAGACCGGTGCGCACGATGGTCTTGAGGAACTGCTTGGGGATGATCATGTCGGTATCGACATTGATCATGTTCAGCGGCGCGGCAATTCCCGTCAGCGTCGTGAATTTCTCCATCACACCGTCTCCTTCACCAGCTCGCGCACATCGATGATGTGACCGGCGATCGCGGCGGCGGCGACCATGGCCGGGCTCATCAGATGGGTGCGGCCCAGGTGACCCTGCCGGCCCTCGAAGTTCCGGTTGGTGCTGGATGCGCAGCGCTCATGGGGCGCGAGTTTGTCCGGATTCATCGCCAGACACATCGAACAGCCGGGTTCGCGCCAATCGAAGCCCGCCTCCATCAGGATCTTGTCGAGCCCTTCTTCCTCGGCCTGCTCCTTCACCAGACCGGAGCCCGGAACCACCATGGCGCCCACCGTGCTCGCGACCTTGCGGCCCTTGGCGATGGCGGCGGCGGCGCGGATATCCTCGATCCGGCCATTGGTGCAGGAGCCGATAAAGGCGCGGTCGATCTTGACCGACTTCATCGGCGTGCCGACTTCGAGACCCATGTAATGCAGCGCGCGCTCCATGGCCTCGCGGCGATGGGGATTGGCGGCAGCGGCGGGGTCCGGCACGGCGCCATTGATCGGCACCACGTCCTGCGGGCTGGTGCCCCAGGTGACCTGCGGCTCGATCTCGTCGGCATGCAGCGTGACCTCGCGATCGAACTCGGCATCGGGGTCGGATTTGAGCGTCCGCCAGAAAGCGACCGCCTGCTCCCACTGTCCGCCCTTCGGCGCGCGCGGCCGGCCCTTGAGATATTCGAAGGTCACGTCGTCCGGCGCGATCAGGCCGGCGCGGGCGCCGCCCTCGATCGTCATGTTGCAGACCGTCATGCGGCCTTCCATGGACAACGACCGGATCACGGAACCGGCATATTCGATCACATGACCGGTGCCGCCGGCGGTGCCGATCTTGCCGATGATCGCGAGCACGACGTCCTTGGCCGTCACGCCGAGCGGCAACTCGCCGTCCACCGTGACACGCATATTCTTCGACGGCTTCTGCAGCAACGTCTGTGTCGCCAGCACATGCTCGACCTCGGACGTGCCGATACCGAAGGCCAGCGCGCCGAACGCCCCATGCGTTGCCGTGTGGCTGTCGCCGCAAACGATGGTCATGCCGGGCAGGGTCAGACCCTGTTCCGGGCCGATGATGTGCACGATGCCCTGGCGGATATCAGACATGCCGTAGAATTCGAGCCCGAATTCCTTGGCGTTGTTCTCCAGCGTGGCGAGCTGTTTGGCCGATTCCGGCTCGTTCGCGGCGGTCAGCCGGTCATGCGAGGTCGGCACATTGTGATCCGCCACCGCCACGGTCGTCTTGGGGTGACGCACCTGGCGGTGATTGATCCGGAGCCCCTCGAAAGCCTGAGCGCTGGTGACTTCGTGAATCAGATGCCGGTCGACATAGAGGATAGTGTTGCCATCCTCCAGAGTATCGACGACGTGGTCGTACCAGATCTTATCGTAAAGCGTACGGGGTTTGGCCATTCCGCCTATTCCTCCGCCGCTTGGGTCGCTCCCTCGGCGGGGACCTGCACCCGGGTCTTCTTCTCGGTGATACGGGCGCGCTTGCCGGTCCGGCCTCTCAGATAATAGAGCTTGGCGCGGCGGACGCGGCCGCGGCGCACGACGACGATGCTGTCGACCCGCGGCGAATAGAGCGGGAAGACGCGTTCAACGCCTTCGCCGTAAGAAAGCTTGCGCACCGTGAAAGAGGAGTGCAGCCCGCGGTTCGACCGGGCGATGCATACGCCTTCAAAAGCCTGGATACGCTCGCGGGTACCCTCGACCACCTTCACGTTCACGCGCACCGTGTCGCCGGGGCCGAATTCAGGAATAGCCCGACCATTGGTCAGCTGTTCGATATGCTCTTTCTCGAGTTCCTGGATGATTGTCATGGCCGTCATTCCCATTCCTTCAGTCCCTAACTGTCTGTCCTTTGGGTGAGATAGCGCTCCCACAAATCGGGACGCCGCTCCCGCGTTACCCTTTCAGCCTCGGAGCGGCGCCATTCGCGGATCCGCCCGTGATGCCCCGACATGAGCACCTCCGGAATCCGCCGGCCTTCCCACTCCTGCGGCCGGGTGTACTGGGGATATTCCAGAAGCCCGTCCGCGAAACTCTCTTCAACCAACGCCGCCGGATCGCCAATCACGCCCGGCAACAGCCTCACAACCGCGTCGATCACCATGATCGCCGCCGGCTCGCCGCCGGAGAGAACGAAGTCTCCGAGGCTCCACTCCTCGATCCCGCGCGCTTCGAGCACGCGTTCGTCGACGCCTTCGAAGCGGCCGCAGACGAACGTCGCGCCACTTGTCCCGCTCAACGCACGGATCATGCCCTGCGTCACCCTCTTGCCCCGGGCCGACAGATAAATCAGCGGCCAGGCAGCGCTTTCAGGCCGCGCATCAAGCGCGCCATCGATCGCTGCGGCGAGGATATCGGGGCGCATGACCATTCCCGGTCCGCCGCCCGCGGGCGTGTCGTCAACGACGCGGTGTTTATCGCGCGCAAAATCGCGAATGTCCACCGTTTCCAGTGCCCAAATACCCTTCTTTAGCGCGGTTCCGGCCAGGGAATGACCCAAAGGACCGGGAAACATGTCCGGAAACAGGGTCAGAACCAGCGCCGTCCATACGGGCAGGGACCGGCCATCGCCGACATTCCCTCCTTCATCCCGTTCCGTCGCCTTCTCCATCGCTATGCTCATCTTCAAACACGCCGATCGGCGGATCCGCGATCAACGTGCCACCGGCCAGATCGACCTCGGGCACGGTCTCCCGCGTAAAATTCATCAGAACCGTGGGGCCGCCGCCTTCGGGTGCGATCTCCAGAATGTCGCCGCCGCCATAATTCTGGACCGCTCTCACCTGGCCAAGCCGCCGTCCGGTTCCGTCTTCCACCGCCAGGCCGATCAGGTCGGCGTGGTAGTACTCATCCTCCTCCGGCTCCGGCAGGGCGCTGCGCTCGACTTCGAGTTCCAGCCCCTTTAGCGCCTCGGCCATCGTCCGGTCGGTTACGCCCTCGATCCGGGCGATCACCTTGCCCTTGGAAAGCCGCACCACCGAGAGCTTCAGGACCTTGCCGCCCGGCTTGCCCACCACCGGACCGTAGGATCCGATACCCTCCGGCCGCTCGGTATAGGGCGTGATCCGAACCTCGCCTTTGAGGCCCTGAGCGCCGGAAATCCGGCCGAGCACCACTCTGGTCGCATCGGCGCTCATCGCAGAACCGTCGCTATCGGCAGGTCACGGGCGCCGACCCACACCGGCCCGTCAGGACGCCTGCTCATTCTCCTCCGCCGGAGCTTCTTCTGCGGAGGCCTCTTCCGCAGGAGCCTCCTCGGCCGCAGGCTCTTCGGCCGGCGCTTCCGCGGGCTCGGCTGCCGCAGCGGCCGCAGCGGCTTCAGCTTCTTCCTTGGCCTTGGCCGCTTCTTCCTGAGCCGCCAGACGCTCCTGCGCCTTCGCCTTGGGCTTCGCCTTGTCCGGATTGTTCCGGGTCTCGCGCTTATACAGATCCGCCGCATCGAGGAACCGCGCCACGCGATCCGACGGCACCGCGCCGACCTGGAGCCAATGGGCCACCCGCTCGGTCTTCAACTGGATCCGCTCGGCGTGATCCCTGGGCAGAAGCGGATTGAAATTGCCGACTTTCTCGATATAGCGCCCATCGCGGGGCGAGCGCGAATCCGCGATGACGACGTGGTAATAAGGCCGCTTCTTCGCACCGGCCCGCGCCAGTCTAATTCTCAGAGCCATGTATTTTCCTTCTCCAATAAGTGGTTCTGTCTCGTGTTATTTCCAATAGGGAAAGCCTCAGTTGAACCCCATCATGCCCGGCGGCATGCGGCCCGATTTCCCGAGCTTGCCCATCTTCTTCATCATCACGCCCATCTGCTTCTGCATCTTGATGACCTTGTTGACCTCGGGAACCGAGGTGCCCGAGCCCTCCGCGATGCGGCGGCGGCGTGACGCGTTGAGAATTTTCGCGTTGCGGCGTTCCTTGCGCGTCATCGAATTGATGATCGCTTCCTGACGCGACAAAAGACTGTCGTCGATATTGGCCTGAGCCAGTTGATTCTTGATCTTGCCGACACCGGGCAGCATGCCGAGCACGCCCTGCATTCCGCCGAGCTTGCGCATCTGGCGGAGCTGGCTGGCGAGATCCTCGAAATCGAACTCGCCCTTCTTCATCTTCTTGACGAGCTTTTCGGCTTCGTCGGCCTCGATGGTTTCCTGGGCCTTCTCGACCAGGCTGACCACGTCGCCCATGCCGAGAATGCGCGAGGCGATCCGCTTGGGGTGGAAGTCCTCGAGCTGGTCGAGGGCTTCGCCGGTACCCATCAGCTTGATCGGGCAGCCGGTGACCGCGCGCATGGAAAGCGCCGCGCCGCCGCGCCCGTCGCCGTCGATCCGGGTGAGCGCGATGCCGGTCACCCCGACGCGCTCATTGAACCGCTTGGCCGTGTTGACCGCGTCCTGACCGGTCAGCGAATCCGCCACCAGCATGGTTTCGGCCGGATTGACCGCGTCGCGCACCGCGACGAGCTCGGCCATCAGGGATTCGTCGATCGAGAGACGCCCGGCGGTGTCCAGCAGCACGACATCCGCACCCTGAAGCCGGGCGGCTTGCATGGCGCGATTGGCGATATCGACCGGCATCTGGCCGGGAATGATCGGAAGCGTGGCGACTTCGGCCTGCTCGCCCAGGACCTTCAACTGCTCCTGCGCAGCGGGGCGGCGCACGTCCAGCGACGCCATCAGGACTTTCTTCTTGTCCCGGGTTTTGAGCCTCAGCGCAAGCTTGGCCGTGGTGGTCGTCTTGCCGGACCCCTGCAGCCCGACCATCATGACGGGCACCGGCGCCGGCGCGTTAAGATTGATTTCGACGGCCTCGGAGCCGAGCGTCTCGACCAGATGGTCGTTGACGATCTTGATCACCATCTGACCCGGCGTGACGCTGCGCAGCACTTCTTCACCGAGCGCGCGCTTCTTGACCTCGGCGACGAAGTCCTTGACGACCGACAGCGCGACATCGGCCTCAAGCAGCGCGACGCGAACCTCGCGCATCACTGCGTCGATGTCGGCTTCCTTGAGAACCGCGCGCTTCTTGAGACGATCGAAAACGTCGCCCAGGCGGCCTGTCAGAGTGTCAAACACGGATCGATCTAAGTCCTTACTGTCCGGACAAACGCCAAAGGCACCAGTGGGCGAATCCTCGCTGACTGGTGGGTACCCTCGGGCACGAATCTGGCCTCAATTACAAGAGCGGGCGGAACCTAAGCGTAAAGCCGGGCCAAGTCAACCACTTGGACCTAAACCTTCTTCTCCCCGCCTTTGCTGGAGAACCATTCGGTGAATTCCACCGGGAAGGGGAAGACGATGGTCGAGTTCTTCTCACCCGCGATCGTGTTCAGACTGCCAAGATAGCGGAGCTGCATGGCGCCGGCGTTCTGGCCCATGATTTCGGCCGCCTCGTAAAGCTTCTGAGCGGCCTGAAATTCACCATCCGCCGTGATGACCTTGGCGCGCCGCTCGCGCTCGGCCTCCGCCTGACGGGCGATCGCGCGGATCATGCTCTCATTGATGTCGACCTGCTTGATCTCGACGATCGTGACCTTGATGCCCCAGGCGTCGGT
Source organism: uncultured Alphaproteobacteria bacterium (assembly GCA_963821875.1). GTDB lineage: Bacteria > Pseudomonadota > Alphaproteobacteria > CAVTAV01 > CAVTAV01 > CAVTAV01. Next base: position 1,022,454 of record CAWGFE010000002.1, on the reverse strand, counting down.
TTGCTGATCGAGGATCGTCTGGATGTCGCGATTGAGCTTGTCGCGTTCGGAGAGCATCTCGTCGAGATCGTGCTTGCCGAGCACCGAGCGGAGCGTCGTCTGGGCAAGCTGACTGGTCGCCTGCATGAAGTTCTCGACCTGTATGACGGCCTTTTCCGGGCTCATGACGCGGAAATAGACGACAGCGTTGACCCGGACCGACACATTGTCCTGGGAAATCACGTCCTGAGTTGGCACGTCGAGGGTGAAGGTTCTCAGATCCACCCGCACCATCTGTTGGACGAAGGGGATCATGATGATGAGTCCCGGTCCCTTGACGCCGGTGAAGCGCCCGAGGGTGAACATCACGGCGCGCTGATACTCCCTCAAGATCTTGATCGCATAGAACAGGAAAATGAGGACCAGGACGGCGATCGAGATGTAGAACGACATATCGGTAATCATGTGACGGCCTTCCCTATAGTTTGTGGCCCTAAGCCTTGTGTGCCTCGCTCGGCGTGACCTGCAGTGTCAGGCCGTCGATTCCGACGACCTCGATATTCTGTTTGGGCGTAAGCGGCCTGTCGGCCGCGGCGCGCCAGCGCTCGCCATGTACGAACACAGTGCCTCCGTCGTCACCCCAGGCTTCGACCTTGCCGCGCGCGCCGATCATCTCTTCCTCGCCGGTCACGGCTTTTCGCCGCAATGCCTTGATGCCGATCGGGACCACGAAGATAAGCAACAGCGCGCTGGTGGCGGCGATTCCACCGATAACCGGCCAGGCGACGCGATAGCCCGGCGCATCGGTATCGACCAGGATTCCCGCTCCGATCACAAGGGACGCAATCCCCCCGATCCCGAGTATCCCGAAAGAGGGTGCGAAAGCCTCGGCCACCATCAGGCCCATGCCAAGCACGATGAGAGCAAGGCCGGCATAATTGATCGGCAGGAAATTGAGCGCATAGAGCCCGATGATGAGGGCGATCGCGCCGATCGTGCCGGGCAGGACCGAGCCGGGATTGAGAAATTCGAAAAGCAGGCCATAGCCGCCGATCGCGAGCAGCAACAGCGCGATATTCGGATTGGTGATCGTGCCGAGAAGCTTGGTCCGCCAGTCCGGCTGGATCGCCTCGGTGGCGAGCCCCCTGGTATGGAGCGTGACCTCGGTATTGCCGACCATCACGGTCCGGCCATCGATCTTGGCGAGCAGGTCGGGCACGTCGGTGGCGATCAGATTGATGACATGCTTCTCAAGCGCCTCGTTGGCCGGCAGGCTGGCCGCCTCGCGCACGGCCTTTTCGGCCCAATCCGCATTGCGCCCGCGCAAATCGGCCAGCGAGCGGATATAGGCGATGGCGTCGTTCAGGGTCTTGCGTTCTTCCGCGGTGCCGGGCTGGGGGGCCGGGGACGCGCCGGCGTTGTCGCCGCCTTTCTGGCCCATTTTCTGCTGACCCTGCGAGCCTTGATCGCCGCCCTGGTCGTCACCGCCGCCGAGCCCAGGCACGATGCCGCCACCGCTGAGTTGCACAGGCGTCGCCGCTCCGAGATTCGTACCCGGCGCCATGGCTGCCAAGTTGCATGCATAGAGGATATAGGTTCCGGCGCTCGCCGCGCGCGACCCGCTCGGGCTGACATAGCCGACAACCGGGACGGGCGACGCCAGAATGGCGTGGATGATCTCGCGCATCGAGCTATCGAGTCCGCCCGGCGTATCCATGCGCAGGATCACCACCGGCGCGCCCTTGTCCGCGGCGCTCTTCAGGCCCTTGGTGACATAGCTCGCGGTTGCGGGCCCGACGACGCCGTCGAGATTCAGCACGACAGCCGCGTTCCCCGCCGGTTTTTCAGGCTGGGCGCCGGCAACGTGCAGCGCAAGGCCGAGCAGAATAAGCACAACAAAGAAGAGTAGACTGCCGCCCGAACCGATGCGCGCAAAACGGACGAGTCGCAAAGTCATGGCTCCACTATAGAATCTCTGACGCCATGTTGCACGTCACGTCCGCGGCATCGCTTGGCGTTTCCTCATGGCGCCGCTAGTCTCGCCACCATGACGCAAACCGACATCACCTCCAGGGACGACGATACGCTCGGCTATTACGCCGAAAACGCGGCGCAATACGCCGTGGATTCGCTCAAACTTCATGTCTCGCCGCATCTGGACTATTTCCAATCGAGGCTTCCGCCCTATCCGCGCGTGCTGGAGCTCGGCTGCGGCGCGGGCCGCGATACGGCCGAAATGATACGGCGCGGTTTTGACGTTTTTCCGACGGACGGTTCGCCCGCGATGGCGCGAGAGGCCGAAGCCCGGCTCAACCGACCCGTCAAGGTGATGCTGTTCGACGAGCTGGATATGGTGGACGCGTTCGACGGCGTCTGGGCTCACGCGGCGCTTCTTCACGCGCCGCGCGAGGCCTTGCCCGGCATCATCAAACGTATCCATGCCGCGCTGCACTCAGGCGGATTACTTTATGCGAGCTTCAAATCAGGCCAGGCGGGCGGCCGCGACGTTTTCGGGCGCTATTACAATTACCCCTCACGCGACGTGATGATGGACATCTTCCAGAGCAATGGCATCTGGCGCGACATCATAATCACCGTCCAGCCCGGCGGAACTTACGAAGGCGGCCGGATCGACTGGCTGCATTGCTTCGTCACGAAGGACTAGGGCGCATCCATGCCGAGGCAATGGGTGAGGTTGCGCCAGCCCGCCTTGTAGACCGCGCCGAAACTGTTCGCCCGCGGCAGACCGGCGATCGCCCGGACCGGGCTGACCCGCCGATAGGTCCCGTTCCGCTTCTCCGCGATATCGAAGGAAAAGCCGAAGGCCGGCGGCACGCCGATCCGCAAATCCGTGACGGCGAGACGGCCGTCCTGGGCCGTGAAGCTGTAGAAACCGTCCGTGAACCATTCAAGCCGACGCACCGACGGTGAAATCTCCGCGCCGTAAGGCGGGTCCACGGCCCGCCTGTAGTGCCCGATATCGCTGACCGGACAGGTCGGCAAAAGAGACGCCACACCGGTTTCATAATCGCCGTCCTCGAGCCCGAGCACCTGCCAGTACAAGATCGTCAGCGGCGCGGGCTGGACGAACAGCTTGGCGTGACGGAAAGCCGGATTGGCGGCCGCGCGCGCCCGGACGCTGAAATGCCCGGCGATGCCGACCGCCAGATACGCCATCGCCACGGTGAAGAATGCCCGGTGAGCCCTGAATCCGCGATCGGGCGCCTTGCGCTTGAAGAACAGCATCAGCACGCCGATCAGCAAAATCAGCGTGAACAGCGGATCGATGATGAAGATCGAGGCCAGCGCCACCGGTGGCCCGGTGTCCAGGGGCCAGAACAGCTGGGTGCCGTAGGTCGTCAGCGAATCGAGCAAGGCGTGGGTGACCAGGCACAGCCACACCATCGCGAAAAACCGTCCGCGATTCTCCTTCGCGCCGCGCACGAACCGGGCGGCGAAATAGGCGATGAACGGGGCCGCCGCCGTCTCGACGATCAGCGAATGGGAGAAGCCGCGGTGATAGGTCATCGCGTCGATGATGTTGTCGCGCGGGATCAGGATATCGAGGTCGGGCAGATTGGCGACGACCGCGCCGACCAGCAGAGCGCCCGTGCCGAAACGGCGGGTTCGGCTGAAACCGCCTTCGGGGCGGCCCATGAAGAGACTCGCGATACTGGCGCCGACGAGCGTGTGGGTCAGATTATCCATTGTGCCCGGCGGAGCGATACCAATTGCAGATTACAGCGAGGTGACCGATTCGGGACAGAATACACGATGGGGACGGGCGGTCATCAGTCCGTCCCCAAATGGCTATATCCTATGCCCTATTTCTTGCTGTCAGGCGCTTCCTGATACTTGCCGAAGGTCGATGGAATGCCTTCATTCAGATCGGGCAAGCAGTGCACTTCGAGAAAGTCGACCTTGTGTTCGCGCCGATAGGTCTTCCGGCTCTTCCACTCGCCTTCCCAGTTGTCCGGATCGGTCATTGTAAAATCGTCGATCAATTCCTCGCCGTTTTTGGCGAGATGGATGCGCTCGACGATCTTGAATTTGTCGCTTACCGGAACGCTGGCATCGATGAAGTGGTTCTTGGTCTCGAAATTCTTGGTCTCGATCACCAGCGTCTTGCCTTCCCAATGGCCGATCGACTGGCCGTTATAGCTCGGCACATAGAGATCGGGATTGGTAAAGCCCCGGCCGTCCATGAAGACCCAGCGGACCTGATCCTCGAAATTGCTGATCATCACGACAGCGGTCGGCAGCTGGATCATGTGGATCGGCCAGACACGGGTCATCATGACCGGCATTCCCGGAGGCCAGCAATGACCGATCGTGTCGTTGAGCGACTTGTGCTCTTTCCGGGCGGCAATCGCCTCGTCGTGGAGCTTCTGCGCATGCGGCTTGAACTTGGGAAGCGGCAGGAATTGCCACTGGCCGGAAATCATCCAGGTGCCGGTGACGTCTATGGGTGGCTTGGGGCGCTTCTTGTTGAGATTCTCGGGCGCGAGAGACCCCAACTGACCGTCCGGATTGTCCCACCAGCCGGTGGTATTGATCGGCGCGGCGCCGGTCGTGGAAATCGATGCGACGCCGAGCCACGCCACCGCGCTGGCGACAAGGATCGCTCTTCCAAATGCCATGAACACTATCCCCCTTACTGACGTTCTATGACTGGTGCGCCGCCGGATCGGGCTGCCAAATCCACTTGGCGCCAACGTCGTTGAGTTGCCAGCATAATACGACCGTCCGCCGAGGAGAAGGGAAACCGGCGAGAATCGACGTCAAAATTTGTTGATTTATCATCATAGCCGCCGCACCGGACCGCCACCGCAGATGATCGCTCCGGCCATGGCTCAACGTCTCCCGAACTCAATATGGCGGGCCCGCTCCACCGACAGATCGAAACCCCTGGCGCGGCCCGACCGTCTATGAAACTGAACCAAGATATTGCCGCCGGGCCGCTCCAGAAACCGGTCGTCACCGATCGGCGCGAGATGAACATCTTTCAGCCTCTTGTGATGCACGACCAGTCCTTTCGGACCGAGATTGACATGATAGAACGTCTCGAGCTCGTCGCTGAAATAGGTGCCGATGTAGCGCCGCAGCTCCCGCTTGGTCAGCGTAACAGGAGGCAGCCTGTGGCCGGGCATCTCCTTGCGACCTGAGATCTCGAGAACGATGCCGGTGATCCGGCCTTGCCCGACCGGCGTGAAACGGAACACGACGCCGGCCTCAGCGGTGCCGAATTCGGTGTCCGCCAAGAGAGATGAGCGGGTCGGGCGGCGTTCCGGCGAAAATGACATAGGGCCGACCGTCGGCCTCTCCGACTTCGATCAGCGCGCCCATGTCGAGTTGATACAGCCCTTCGTAAGCGGCAAGCGGCAGGGCTGGCTCGGGTGGCTTGGCCGGCTCGGTCCGGGGCGGGGACAAGTCATCGGCAAGAAAGATATCGGCCAGTCTGCGTCCGGCGAGCTCCGTCCGTATGGCGCTGACATTCGCCAGCATCGCGATGGCGACATTTTGCTCGGGAAACAGCATCAGATCGGCCCGATTGCCGGCCGTCTCCCCGCCGTGATGCACGATCGGCAGCCCGCGATGAGATCCCACGAAAACGCCGAGGCCATAACCGGCCTTGATGCCGCCGGGCAGCACCGCCTGGTCTTGCAGCCGGTCGATCAACGGCACGCCGTTGAGTTTCGCCGTCATCAGATGGTCGGCCCAGATCAGAAGATCGCCGGTCGTCGTGATGAGATTTCCGCTGCCGACGACACTGCTGTCCAGAAGATCCTCGCGGAACCCTTTACCGGCCTCCGTTCTCGAATAGGACGCCGCGAGGCCCGGCACGATACTCGTGTTGTCCTCGCGGATAAGCGTGTGCGTCATCCCGAGCGGAACGAACAGATGATCGTGGGCCCAGACACCGAATGACTGGCCTGACACGCGCGCGACGATCTCCGCGCCCAGAACGAAATTGCTGTTGGAATAGATGAAGCTGGTCCCGGTCGGGAAATTCAGGGCCTTTTGGCGGAAGATCAGGTTCAGCGCCTGACGATTGGTTTGAACGTCGGCGGGAAGCCAGCCGGCGAGGAACATGAGCGTCCGGTAGTCTCTGAGCCCGCTTGTCTGCTGCAGAAGATTACGGATCGTGATCGGCGCGCCGTAATCGGGCAGTTCCGGAAGATATTTATGGATTTCGTCGTCGAGCGATAGCTTGTCTTCCGCTTCCAGGGTCAGAAGCGCGACGGCGGTGACATGCTTGGCGATCGAGCCCGCATTCACCGGCGTTTCGGGCGTCAGGGGAATACCATAGGTCAGATTGGCGAGGCCGAAAGCGCGTCGGTATATGGTCTTGCCGCTGCGGGCGACGGCGACAATCGCGCCGGGCGATTCCGGTTTATCCCAGGCCGAAAAGAGAACCTGAACCCGCGCGTCGACAGTCGCCGACGCTTCCCCCGCGCGGACAGCGGTCAGCGCGGCAAAACTGCCGATCAGCACGATTAGAGCAGCCAGAAAGCCTCTCATCGAGGCCTATGACTAGGCGATTCGGACCCGCACGGCTTTGCGTTCACGCAAATTCCGGCCGGGCGGTCGTGGCCCTATTTCAGCGTCCCGGCCGCGGCCCCGAGATCCTTCGTCTTCGTGCCTTCCATGGTTTCATGCGCCCGCGAGATGAGATAGGCGCGGATCGCATCCACCTGCTTCTTGGTCAGATTCGGGAACGGAATCATGCCCTGCTCCCGCAACGCGCCGTCTATGACCACATCATAGAAAGAGTTGGTCGCCAGAAGCGGCGTATAGCGGAGATCGGGCAGGATACCCGCCACCGCGTTCATGCCGTGGCAGGACGCGCAGTTCGCTCCGAACAGACCCGCGCCTTGCGCCACCGTCTGCGGCGACGCCTTGAGCGGCGGCGGGTTGAGAGTCCGGTCGATCGGTGGCGCGGGCGGCAGGGTCACCGTGCCGCCGATTTTGAACACGACGACGCGAGAGATGTTCTGCTTCGGACCGGAATGCAGGAGTTCGGCCCCGGAGATCATCCCCGGACCGCCACCGAGACCGACCGACACCGCGACATATTGCTCGCCGTCGACCGTATAGCTGACCGGACCCGCCATCGGATCGGACTGCAGGTCCTCCTTCCACAACTCCTTGCCGGTATCGGCCGCATAAGCGTGGAATCCGCCGTTCACATCGCCTTCGAAGACGAGATTGCCGGCCGTCGTCAGCGTGCCGCCATTGGCCGGACCGGGTTGATCGACGCGCCAGACTTCCTTCTGCTGCACCGGATCCCAGGCGACGAGATAGCCGCTCCAGGGCTTGGGCTTCGGCACGTCGGCCCCGCCCTGGGCGCCAAGCGAGGTGCGCCCGCTGGCGCCGGCCGCCTTCAGGGACGGGCGATAGATCCAGGGCGTTTCCTGCGCCGGAATATAGACAAGGCCGGTATTGGGATTGAACGACATCGGATACCAGTTATGGCCGCCGGCCGGTCCGGGCATTTGCAGATGCGGCTTGCCGGTATCCATGTACCAGGCGGCCGGATTCATGATCGGCTGGCCGTTCTTGTCGATCCCCTTGGCCCAGTTCTGCGGCACGAAATTGTTGGCCGAGATGAATTTGCCGGTTTCGCGGTCGATCACGTAGAAGAAGCCGTTTTTCGGCGCCTGCATGAGCACCTTGCGCTTCTTTCCGTCGATCGTGAGATCGGCGAGGATCATCTGCTGGGTGTTGTCATAGTCCCAGCTATCGGCGGGCGTCGCCTGGAAATGCCAGACATATTCGCCGGTCTCCGGCCTGACCGCGATGATCGACCCGAGGAACAGATTGGTGCCGCCGCCCGGACTGCGGACATTCTTGTCGAACGGGCCGCCATTGCCGCCGGGGATATAGAGCAGGTCGAGCTCGGGATCATAGGCGAAGGCGTCCCAAGAATTGCCGCCGCCACCGGTATGCTTCCACCAGTCGTCGCCCCAGGTCTTGGCGGCCATTTCCATGACCTTGTTGCCCTTCTCCTTCGCGGGGTCGGTCGGTACGATATAGAAGCGCCAGACCATCTTGCCGGTTTCGGCATTGTACGCTGAGACATAACCGCGGAGATTTTCCTCCGCACCGCCATTGCCGATGATGACATTGCCCTTGATGACGCGCGGCGCACCGGTGATCGTGTAGCCTTGGTCGACCGGGGTCGTCTGGACGTCCCAGATCACTTTGCCGGTCTTGGCGTCGAGCGCGATCAGACGGCCGTCCAGCGCCCCGACATAGACCTTGCCCTTCCAGACTGCGACGCCGCGATTGACCACGTCGCAGCAGGCGTCGCGGGCGCTTTCGCGGCGGACCTTCGGATCGTATTTCCAGAGCACCTTGCCGGTCTTGGCGTTGAGCGCCATGACCTTGCTCCAGGCCGTGCTCTCATACATCACGCCGTCGACCACAATCGGCGTGGCTTCCTGCCCGCGCTTGGTGTCGAGATCCACATACCAGGCGATGCCGAGCTTGCCGACATTGCCGTCGTTGATTTTCTTGAGAGGGCTGTAACGCTGTTCGCCATAGGTCCGGCCCGTGGTCATCCAGTTGCCGGGCTCGGAATCGGCATTGATGATGCGCTGGGCGTCGACCGTCCCGGCACCGGTTCCCGCTGTTAACCTGGCCGGCGCGGCGGGCATATTGTCGGCCGAACCGTTTCCGCTCGAGCCGTTCTGGCCGCAACCGGCGGCGACGAGCACGGCCGCGAGAGCCACAAGACGGAGTCCGTTTTTCCTGCGAATGGTCTTGGTGATCACGAGATGCCCCCAGAGGAAAGACCTGCCGGACCGCCGAACGGTCCGGATCAATTATACGGGTTCGACTGCGCTGCGCATTCGACACGCGAGATCATAGCTTATTAACGCTGGTTATCAAACGCCGGTCGCGCGCGTCGAGCGGGGCTCGCCTTCCGGCACGCGGCGGCCGGGATGCTTGCTGACCTCGGCGCCGGCGTCGCGGGGCAAAAGCACGAAAGATACCGTCGAGAGAAGCGCCAGAACGGCATTCAGCGAGAACGCGACCGCGACATCCTTGCGGTCGAGACTTACATGGCCGCGAAAGGTCGTGGAGAGGTGAAGCGTAAGCGCGGCGAGCCCGACGCCCAGACTCATCCAAACCTGCTGGGCGAGGCTCGCCAACCCGCTCGCCCGGCTCATCAGCGTGGAGGGGATATCGGCATAGGCCATCGAATTCATGCTCGTCATCTGCAGCGAGCGGAAGAAGCCGGAGACCAGCAGCACGGCCATGATGACGAGGTGCGGCGTGCTGGCGGTGAAAAGGGCCGGAAGCGCCACGGTGCAGGCGGCAATGACCGAGTTCCAGATCAGAACATGGCGAAAGCCGAACATCCGCAAGATCGGCGGCGCGGTGAATTTCATGGTCAACGCGCCGGCCGCGCCGATAAAGGTGATCGACCCGGCCTGGAACGGCGTGAGACCGAAACAGACCTGCAGCAGCATGGCCATGAGGAACGGACCCGCTCCAAGCGTGAGGCGCAGAAATCCGCCGCCGATGGTCGAGGCCCGATAGGTCGCGATCTTGAGCACCGACAGATGGACGATCGGATGCTTGATCCGCCCGGCATGCCAGACGAACAGCGCCAGAAGCGCCAGCCCACTCGCCAGCATGGCCAGCACGGCATAAAGCGGCATGACATCGCGGCCAAGCATTTCGAAACTGAAGACCAGCAGCGCGAAGCCGGCGCCCGACAGGACGAAGCCAAGCCAGTCCAGCGGCCGCGGCTCTTCCGGCGGCACATGGGGAATGAATTTCGTGATCAGGATCACGCCGAGGATGCCGATCGGCACGTTGATGAAGAAGATCCACTGCCAGGTCATATAGGTGACGATGAACCCGCCGACCGGAGGCCCGAGAATCGGCCCCAGAAGACCCGGAATCGTGAGATAGGACATTGCATCGATCAGCCGCGATTTCGGCACGGATTTCAGCACCACGACACGGCCAACCGGCATCATCATCGAGCCGCCGAAGCCCTGCAGGACGCGGGCCAGGACAAGCTCGGCCAAGGTGCTGGACATGCCGCAAAGGATCGACCCGATGACGAAAATGACGATCGCCAGGCGGAACACGCGCTTGGCGCCATAGCGGTCGGCGATCCAGCCGCTCACCGGAATGAAGACCGCGAGACTGAGCAGATAGGTGGTGATCGCCATATTGAGGCTGACGGGATTTTGATGCATGTCCCGCGCAATCGCGGGCAGGGCCGTGGTGATCACGGTCGTATCGAGCATCTGCATGAACAACGCGCCGCCGACAATCAGCGGCACCACCCGGCTTCGCTGCTTGTCGTCCATTTCTTCAGGGCCGGTGGGGCTGGGCGTCATTCGGAGCGATACTTCCTGTCATTCCATGCCGTCTGTGCCGCGCAACATGGAGCGCCGGCGGGATGTTGTCCAGAGGCGCGCCGTTCCCTCGAAATCCCGTCCAACGCAGGTTCGTCATCCCATCCTGTTAACCTTTGGTCGGGTACCGTAAGATGGGGCATGTCCTTTCTTGGGAGGGGGAAATGGCGACATTTGTCGTAGCGCATGGCGCTTGGTCCGCCGGATGGGCCTGGAAGAAGATGCATCCGCTCATGGCGGCGGCAGGTCATCGCCTTTGCACGCCGAGTTGTACGGGAATAGGTGAGCGCGAGCATCTGGCGAGCCCGGCGATCAATCTCGACACCCACATTATGGACGTCTTCAACGTTCTGAGATTCGAAGGCATCTTCGACGCCATTCTGATCGGCCACAGCTATGGCGGCATGGTGGCGACCGGCGTCGCCGACCGCGCGCGCGACCGCATCCAGCGCCTCATCTATCTCGACGCTTTCGTCCCCGAGAGCGGTCAGTCGCTTCTCGATCTCACTACCCAGCGCCACAAGGAAATGGCGGTGGACGGCTGGCGCGTTCCGCCCAATCCATTGCCGTCGGACACGCCGGAGGAAGACGTCACCTGGGCCACGGCCCGACGCGTCTATCAGCCGCTCGGCACGCTGGAACAACCTGTGAAGCTGACCCACGGACCGTTGACCGTGCCGCGCCACTACATTCTGTGCACGCGAGGCGATGCATTCCGTCCGTTCGCCGACAAGGCCCATGAGGCCGGCTGGCCAGTGCATGAGATCGATTCGAGCCACAGTCCGCATATCACCTGCCCCGCGGTCCTGACCGAATTGTTGAACGACATCGCCACTGACGCTTGAAGGACACAAAGAATGGGCCGGGTTCAGGACAAGATCGCGCTGATCACGGGTGGGGCCGGCGGAATCTGCGGCGCCACCGCCCAACTTCTCGCCGAGGAAGGCGCACAGGTTATCGTCGCCGATGTGGCGGATGATGCCGGAACCGCGCTGGCCGGAAAGATCGGCGCGGCCTACCACCATCTGGATGTGACCAGCGAAGATCAGTGGCAGGCGCTTATCGATGACATCGTCGCCGAGCATGGCCGGCTCGACGTGCTGGTGAACGGCGCCGGGACCGAGGGTGACCTGTCCCAGGGCAGCCCGGAAAACACCACGCTCGATGAGTGGCGGCGTGTGCATGGGATCAATCTCGACGGCACTTTTCTTGGCTGCCGCGCTGCGCTGCCCGTCATGAAGCGTCAGGGGACCGGATCGATCGTCAACCTGTCCTCGATGGTGGCGTTTTTCCCGACACCCGGCTCGGCGGCCTACGGATCGAGCAAAGCGGGCGTGATGCATCTCTCGCGGACGGTCGCGCTGTATGCGGCGCGAGGTGGCAACAAGATCCGCTGCAATTCCGTCCACCCGGGCCTGATCCGTACCCGGATGATCGACACGATCTTCGAGACCTTCGGGCGCAACCAGAACACCTCGGCGGCCGAGGTGGAGAAGGCGCGGGTCAAGACCGTACCGCTCGGTGAAATCGGCGATCCGATGGATGTCGCCTATATCATCCTGTATCTCGCCTCGGACGAATCCCGCTACATCACCGGCTCGCAATTCCAGGTGGATGGCGGCTGGCATCTGGGCACGCCCTAGCGGCTAGGCGGGCTTCGTCCAGAACCTCGGTTTGATCGGCAGCAGAAGGATGGTCGCCAGGGCGGCGGCAGCGGTCGCGAGGATGAAAGATCCGATATAGCTGCCCGAAGCGTCGGCCATGCGCGCCATGACCACCGGTCCCGTGCCGAAGCCGATGCTGGTGCACAGCGTGAAAATGCCGATATTGAGGCCCAAATTCTGCGGCCCATAATAATGCTTCGCGAGCACCGGCCCGTCGACGATCGAACCGCCATGGGCGACACCGCGCACAACCATGAACAGGATCATGGTGGCGACGCCCGTCACCGCCAGCGAGAAGGCCGACGAGATCGCGATAAGCGCGTAGCAGATCACGATGCCCACGATCGACAGCCGGTCATACAGCCAGCCGAACCCGACCTTCGCGACGATGCCGATCGTGGCGAACAGCGCCGCCGCCCAGGCGACGGAATCGAGATTGATGCCGCGCTCGTTTTGGAGGAACAGCACCTGATTCTGGATGAAGCCCTGATCGACCGACGCGATCAGAAAAATACCGATGAAAATGAACCAGAAGGCCCGGGTTCGGGCGAGGTCCTTGAAGTGATCCCACATACCGGACCGCGCCGCGCCATGGGCCCCGTCGCGGATGTGACCGGCGAAGGAGCCGCCGTTCCGCGTCAGCAGGAACCAGGCGGGAAGCGCAATGACGATGATACCGAGACTGAGCAGGGCCATGGATTCCTGCCAGCCTACGGCCGGCAAAAGCTCGGCCATGATTGGGGGCACGATGATCCCGGCCGAACTCGTGCCTGAGAGCACGATGCCGAGCGCAGTGCCGGTGGAGTGCTCGAAAATGCGCGCGACGATCACGTTCATCGCCACGGCCATGCCGGCCGCGTTGATGCCGAGAACGATGCCGAGCCCGTAATAGACGAACAGATTGGACGCGCCGAGAAATCCGATCAGAGCGAGCGCACCCAGCGACGCGCAGATCGCCACGACATATTTCGGATTGACCGTATCCAGGAGCCGCCCGATCACCAGCGCGGCGATGGCCGAGGTGTAGAATTTGAACTGCGCAATCTCAACAGCGGTAGATCGCGTCCAATGAAGCTCGGCAACAGCGCCGGGATAAATGAACGGCAGCGCGAACGTGGGCACGCCGAAGGCGAAAAGCATCATCAGATAAGCCACGAGAGCCAGTGGCCATTTTTGGCGGAATTCGTCCGCTAGCGTGCCCGGACGAGCATCTGCCGTCGTCGCCATTACACCCCTCCCCTCGGAACGTTGCAATGTCATCATTGCGCATGAAATCGGTTTTGACCAAGAAGTTTCTGGCCAATCTCCGCACAACGTGGATGGGGGAGGAAAGAACGGCGGCTCAGGCCTGAGGAGGCGGCGTCTTTCGGCGCGGCCAACCCGCCGTCAGCCGGCCGATCAGGATCCCGGCGATCAGAACGACCGCGATCAAGGCGATCCGGCGAGTCTGAAACGACCAGAGCAGAAAATCGACCTGAAGCATTTCCGCGTTCTGGAGCGCGAAGACCATCAGCAACGCGCTCACCACAATGATTGTCACGATCTTCGGGGTCATCGGCCCTCTCCCGCTCTCGGCTCAGCAGATCCAACCGGCGGCACTATAGGGGCGAGGAACGGCGTCATGATTGAGCCCGGTCAATTCGCGTCAGACCGAGACCTAGGATAACTATGCTTGAGAACATGCAACCTTCGGGTGACTTGGCTTAGGATGGCGCGCATGACCAAAGACGGACAAGCCACAGGTCTCAAGAACAGCCTCCGCGAGCTGTATCACGGCGGCAGCGCGAAGGCGCATCGCTTTCGCTATGTGCTGATCGCCTTCGATCTGGCGACGATCACGTTTCTCATCACGTCGTCCTTTTTCACGCCGTCTCTCATCACCGAGACGATCGACGTTGCCATCGGCATCGGGATTTTGTTCGATTTCAGTGCGCGGATCTGGATCAGCCGGAGCCGGTTTCACGACGTCTTTCACCCGGCGGGAACTCGCGGACATCATCGTCATCGCGTCGCTTCTGGCGCCGGTCTGGGGCGAGGGCCTGGCCTTTCTGCGTGCCGTCCGCACGTTGCGGCTCATGCGCTCCTACCAGCTCCTCATCCGGCTGCGCGGCGATTTTTCCTTCTTCAAGCGGAACGAGCTGACCATCTTCAGCGCGATCAACCTGCTGATTTTCATCTTCGTGATGACCGCGCTGGTTTTCGAAACCCAGCACCGCGTCAATCCGGCGATCTCGAATTACGCCGACGCGCTCTATTTCACCGTCACCACGCTGACGACGACCGGCTTCGGCGACATCACCTTGCCCGGCATCAGTGGGCGCATTCTGTCGGTCGTTATCATGATCTTCGGCGTCTCGCTCTTCCTGCGTCTGATCCAGGTTCTGTTCCGGGCCTCGAAGGTGCATTACGCATGCCCCGACTGCGGGCTGAGCCGGCACGACGCCGACGCCATTCACTGCAAACATTGCGGCCGCATACTGCATATCGGCACGGAAGGCGTCACATAGCCGGCACACAAAGACAAAAGGGCCGGGATCGCTCCCGGCCCTTCGTGTCTTAAAACGCTCTCAACGTTAGATGCTGAAGCCTTCTGTCGAGATCGGCAGCGTCCGGATACGGCGACCCGTCGCCGCGTAGATCGCGTTGCAAACCGCAGGAGCCAACGGCGGCAGGGCCGGTTCGCCGGCGCCTGTCGGGTTGTTGTTGGTCTGCAGGAACGTCACCTCGACTTCCGGCGCGTGCTCGATGCGCAGGATCGGATAAGCATCGAAATTGCGCTGCTGGATGCGGCCGTTCTCCATCGTGACCTCAAGGCCCATCATGGTGCTCAAGCCATCGATCGCAGCGCCTTCGAACTCGTTCTCGGCGGCGCTCATATTGATCACCGGGCCGATATCGCCGACGACCCAGATCTTGTGGACCCTGACCTTGTTATTGGCGTCCACGCTGACCTCGGCGGCCTCGGCGATGTGGCCCATATGGCTGTAGAAGAAGGCGAGTCCGAGCCCGCGGCCTTTCGGCATGGTCCGGCCCCAGCCCGATTTCTCGGCAGCCAGCTTGATCACCGCCGCCGCACGGCCGGTATTGAGCGCCGGCACGGGACCGCCGCCACCGGGTCCGGGACGGCCGGCCCCCATCAACTGGCGCGGCTTGCCCATCATCTCGAGCAGGAACTCGACGTGATCGCGGCCCGCCGCCACGGCCATTTCATGGACGAAGCTCTGTTCCACCCAGGCCCAGGTATTGGAGCCGGGCGCGCGCCATGGTCCGGTCGGCGTGCCCGACATCATCATGGACTGGGTGACGCGGTAATTCTCGACCATGTCCTTGGGGAAATTCAGCGGATTGAGACCGCCCGCGCTGACCGGCATTTTGCCGTCCGGCGTCATGGTGATGACATGGGCTTCCCAGGCCGAGGCCTTGCCGTCCTGATCGACCGCGCCCTTCATGTTGAAGAAGCCGCCCGGACGGTAATAGTCGTGGGCGAAGTCGTCTTCGCGGGTCCATTGCAGCTTGACGGGCGCACCGATCTGCTTGGAGATCATGGCCGCCTCGCGGACATAATCGTTTTCCAGACGCCGGCCGAAACCGCCGCCGCAACGCCGCTGATGCAGCGTCACGTCCGCCGGCGAAATGCCGAGCAGCTTGGCGACGCCGGGGATCGCATTGGTGGGCGTCTGGGTCGGCGCCCAGACCTCCAACTTGCCGTCCTTGAACGACGCGGTGCAGTTATGCGGCTCCAGATGCGCGTGCGAAACATAGGCGAAAGTGTAATAGCCCTCCGCCGTCGCCTTCGCCGACTTCATGGCATCGTCGACATTGCCTTTGTTATCCGTCTGCTTGCCGCCGCCCTGCTTGGCGAGCTCGGCGGCCTGCGAGACGAAGCCCTTCCAGCTGTCCTTGGACGCGTTGGTTTCGTCCCACTGGACCTCGAGCTGACGTTTGGCGCTGATCGCCGCCCAGGTCGAACTCCGCGACGATCGCGACACCCGGCAGATAGGTCTCACCGCCCGGATTGAACGCCATCATCGTGCCGTTACCCGGCAGCACGAAGGCGTCCTTCACGCCGGGAAGCGTCTTGATGTGATCGAGATTGGCGCTTTTCACCTTGGCGCCGACCGCCGGGCCCTTGGTGTAGGTGGCGTACAACATGCCGGGCACGACCATGTCGATACCGAACAGCGACCCGCCGGTCACGATCGCATGGTTGTCCACGCCGGTGACGCGCGTGCCGAGAAGCTTCCAGTCCTTGCGGTCCTTGAACTTCAGGGTCTTGGGATCCGGCACCGGCATCTTCGCGGCCTTCTCCGCCATCTCGGCGTAGCTGGCCTTCTTGCCCTTGCCGGCATGCATCAGCATGGCCTCGGACGTGGTGATCTCCGAGGCGGAAACCTTCCATTCCTTCGCCGCCGCCGCGACCAGCATGGCGCGCGCCGTGGCGCCGGCGACCCGCATGGGCTGGAAGTTGAACGGGGTCGAGAGCGACCCGCCGGCGAACTGCGCGCCGAAGCGTTTCGGGTCAATCGGCGCCTGCTCCACGATCACCTTGGACCACGGGGCGTCCAGTTCTTCCGCGACGATCATCGGCAGGCCTGTCTTGATGCCCTGCCCGATCTCCGGGTTCTTCGAATAGATTCGGATCGTGCCGTCGGGATGAACCTGAATATAGGCGTTCAGATCGACATCGCCGCTCTTGCCCTTGGCCATCTCCTTGGCGTCGGCGTCATATATGCCGAGCTTCGGCATCAGGGTGAAGGCGAGAACCAGTCCGCCGCCGGCGACACCGGACAGCTTGATGAATTTACGCCGGTTCACATTCGACGGCTCTCCACGATAGGCCTCGACAGCGCCTTCCGGGACGAACGCATCGAGCGGATCGCTGAACGATTGGATAGTGTCGCGCGTTTTCATGCCGTTTCTCCGAGCTTCGCGATGCTGGCCGCGGCGGTGTGAATCGCCTTGCGGATCCGCTTATAGGTCGCGCAGCGGCAGATGTTGCCCGACATGGCCGCGTCGATATCGGCATCGGTGGGTTTCGGGGTTTCCTTGAGGAGCGCCGCCGCGCTCATCAGTTGCCCGGCCTGGCAGTAGCCGCATTGCGGGACGTCCAGATCGATCCAGGCCTGCTGCAACGGATGCAGCGCGCCGTCAGCCGACGCCAGGCCCTCGATGGTGGCGATGTCCTTCCCCTCGACGTCCGACGCCGCGGTGATGCAGGATCGGACAGGCATGCCGTTCACATGGACGGTGCAGGCGCCGCATTGGGCAATGCCGCAACCGAACTTGGTGCCGACAAGACCGAGACTATCACGAAGCACCCACAGGAGCGGCGTCGACGGGTCGGAAATATCGACCTCATGCTCCTTACCGTTGACTTTGAGACGAAGCATTGGCTGATCCAAATCTGTTTGATGGCACGATGGCCGAGTATCCCCAAATCAGGTTGAACTGGCAACCTAAGCGCGCATCGCTCACGAAACCGTGTCACGGTTGCGGAATGCCAGACTCCCCCGGATTCCTTGAATCCCGGCTCCTGGATTAATCATGGTATCGAAGCCGGCTGATGGCAAGCGACAACGCGGCAGAAAAGCGCCGGGCGGCGGCTCGCCGGCCGCCGCGTTCGCCGTCTTGCCCCCCGCGGCGACACAGGGGTAAGGTGCCCGGGCATCGGGGATTGAGGGGGACTTGGCCGGATGACTGAGGGGGAAACGCCGGGCGGCGGGCCGGGAAACAGCGAGATCCGCCATCGCTATCAAACCATCGGGCTGATCCTCGGCCCCATCGCGGCAGTCATCCTGCTGTTTTTGCCGACACCGGCCGGTCTGTCGCCCGAGGGCTGGCGTCTGGCGGCGGTGGCATTGCTGATGGCGATCTGGTGGGCAACCGAAGCCCTGCCGATTCCGGCGACCGCCTTTATCCCCGTCATCGCTTTTCCGGTCCTCGGCATCACCAGTACGGACGCCGCCGCCGCGCCTTATATGGATCCGGTGATCTTTCTGCTGCTCGGCGGCTTCATCATCGCGCGAAGCCTGGAGCGGTGGAATCTGCACCGGCGGATCGCGCTCAATATTCTGGCGCGGGTCGGCTCCAGCCCGAGCAAGATCATCTTTGGCTTCATGCTCGCCACCGCGCTTCTTTCCATGTGGGTGTCCAACACGGCGACGACCGCGATGATGCTGCCGATCGGCATGTCGGTGATCGCGGTCATCGGGCTCGAGGGAAAATCGGGCCATGACTTCGCCATCGCGCTGCTGCTCGCCATCGCCTATTCGGCAAGCATCGGCGGATTGGCGACCCTGGTCGGCACCCCGCCCAACGCCATGCTGGCCGGCTTCATGCGCGAGACCTATCACGAGCCGATCGCCTTCAATCGCTGGCTGCTGATCGGCATTCCGGTCGTGCTGGTGATGCTGCCGACCGCCTGGCTGGTCCTGACCCGGCTGGTTTTCCGCCTGCCCAGGGGTTCGGTCGCCGACGCCGAACACACCATCGCGGCGCAACGTGCCGAACTCGGCCCGATCACCAGGCCCGAAAAGCGCACGGCCGTCCTGTTCGGCCTGGTTGCGATCGCCTGGTGCCTGCGCCCGCAGATCGGGGCGCTGCTCGGCCTCAAGGGACTGTCGGACGCGGGCATCGCCATGACGGGCGCTTTGGCCCTGTTCCTGATTCCCTCGGGCGATTCCGCCGGGCGCGGCCGCTGCCTGCTGGACTGGCAGAGCGCGGCGAAACTCAATTGGGGCGTCATCCTGCTGTTCGGCGGGGGCCTGAGCCTAGCCGCCGCCGTCTCGGCCACAGGCCTCGCCGCCTGGCTGGGGCAAGCGCTGTCGGTGCTGACGACCTGGCCACCGATCCTTCTGGCGGCGGCAATCGCCACGCTGATCATCTTCCTCACCGAACTCACCAGCAACGCGGCGACGACGGCGGCCATCCTGCCGATTCTCGGCGCGATCGCGACACAGGGCCATATCGACCCGATGGTGATCGCCGTGCCCGGCGTGCTGGCGGCGACCTGCGCTTTCATGCTGCCTGTCGCCACGCCGCCTAACGCCATGGTGTTCGGTGCGGGATTTATCCATGTACCGGACATGGTGAAGGCCGGATTCAGGCTGAATATCGCCGGAATCGTCATTATCACGCTGCTGTCCTACTTCCTGGTGCCGCTCGTCTTCGGGACGCATTAGGCGCGAGCGCCGCGCATAGCCTTTCACCAGTGGACTTTAGGGGCCCTGCGCCCATATAACGCCTGTCATGAACAGGCGCGCGCATGAGCAAAGCCTGCCCTTCGTCAAAATGCAGGGTCTGGGCAATGATTTCGTCATCCTCGACGGGCGGGAAACGCCCCTCGATCTGACGGCCGATGACGCACGCGCGATCGCCGACCGGCACCTCGGCGTCGGCTGCGATCAGGTGATCACGCTGCAACCCTCGAAGCGCGCCGATGTGTTCATGCGGATCCAGAACCCCGACGGCAGCGAAGCCGGCGCCTGCGGCAATGTCACGCGCTGCGTCGCCAGGATCCTGATGGCCGAAACGGGCAAGCACAACGCGACGATTGAAACCCTATTCGATGTGCTGAAGGCGGACACCGCCGAAACCGGCGAGATCGCGGTCGATATGGGCGTGCCGCGCCTTGAGTGGAACGAGATCCCGCTGGCCCGCGAAATGGACACAGCGGCGATCGAGCTGGAAACGACATTTCCAGACGGCCGCCGCGTCAGTTCTCCGGTCGGCGTCAATATCGGCAATCCTCACGCGGTGTTCTTCGTCGACGATGTCGAAAGCCTCGATATCGCCAGCGTGGGGCCGCCACTGGAACACGACGCCCTGTTTCCCGAACGCGCCAATATCAGCTTCGCCGAAATCCACGGCGCCGAAACAATCCGGCTGCGCGTCTGGGAACGCGGCGCCGGGATCACCATGGCCTGCGGCTCGGCGGCCTGCGCCACGCTTGTCGCGGCGCGCCGGCGCGGGCTGGTGACGGGCGGCGCGGATATCGTGGTCGACGGCGGCACGCTGCATATCGACTGGCTCAAGAATGGTCACGTGATCATGACCGGCCCGGCTGAAGAAAGCTTCCGGGGAACGCTCGATCTGGCGACGCTCGGCAAGGGACGTGCGGCATGAGCGGGACGCGCGTCATCACCTTCGGCTGCCGCCTGAACGCCTTCGAATCGGAAGTCATGCGCGGCCATGCCGAAACCGCCGGGCTCAACAATGCCGTGGTGATCAACACCTGCGCGGTGACGTCCGAAGCCACCCGGCAGGCGCGCCAGGCGATCCGTCGCGCGCGGCGTGATGCGCCCGACGCCAAAATCATCGTGGCGGGCTGCGCCGCGCAGTTGGAACCGGAGACCTACGCCGCCATGCCGGAGGTCGACCTCGTCCTCGGCAACAGCGATAAATTGCAGGCTCGGAATTACCGGCCGGGCGTGCCGGAAAAAGTCCGGGTGAACGACATCATGGCGGTGCGCGAGACGGCCGGTCACATGATCGACGGGCTGGACGGACGCACCCGCGCCTTCATGCGCATCCAGAATGGCTGCGATCATCGCTGCACCTTCTGCATCATACCTTATGCACGCGGCAATTCGCGCAGCGTGCCGGTGCCGGAGATGATCGGGCAGGTGCGCCGGCTGGTCGAGCAGGGCTACCGCGAAGTCGTCCTGACCGGCGTCGACATTACGTCATACGGCGGCGACCTGCCGGGCGCGCCAAGCCTTGGCATTCTGTGCCAGGAAATTCTCGCCAAAGTGCCGGAACTGCCGAGGCTTCGCCTGTCCTCCATCGACCCGCCGGAAGTGGACGAGCCGCTTATGGAGGTGATTACGGGCGAGGACCGTTGCATGCCGCATCTGCATTTGAGCCTGCAGGCCGGCGACGACATGATCCTGAAGCGCATGAAGCGCCGCCACAGCCGCGACGATGCGATCCGGTTCTGCGACGATGTGCGGCGCGCGCGCCCGGACGTCGTGTTCGGCGCCGACCTGATCGCCGGATTTCCGACGGAAACAGATAGAATGTTCGAGAATACGCTCAATCTGGTCGGGGACTGCGGCCTCACCTATCTGCATGTTTTCCCGTATTCCTCGCGCCACGGAACACCGGCGGCCCGGATGCCGCAGGTGCCGCTGGAGGTGCGCAAGGACCGCGCCGCCCGGCTGCGCGGCGCGGGCCGCGCCGCGCTGGAAGCGTTTCTCGACAGCCATGTCGGCGGCACGGCCGAGCTGTTGGTCGAAAAGACCGACGAGGAAACCGGCGCGTCGATCGGCCATACTCGCCATTACGCGCCGATCCGGCTCGCCGCGCGGCGCGAGCCCGGCGCGATCGTGCCGGCGCGGATAGACCGGGTCGAGAACGGACATCTGATCGGAGCTGCGGCATAGTGGCTTCCGACACGACACAGTCCCGGAGTTGGTTCCAGCGTCTGAAGCACGGTCTCAGCCGCACCTCGGGCGCGCTTACCGGCGGTATTTCCGGCCTTTTCACCAAGGCAAAACTGGATCGCGAGACCCTCGACGATCTCGAAGACCTGCTGCTCCAGGCCGATCTCGGCCTCGAGACGGCCAGCCGGATCACCGAGCGCATCGCCACGGAGCGCTACGACAAGGAAATCTCGGAAGAAGACGTGCGCGCGGTCATCGCGGACGAGATCGCGAAGGTTCTGGCCCCTCTGGCCAAGCCGCTCGTGCCCGACGCCGGCCACAAGCCGCATGTCATCCTGATGGTCGGCGTGAACGGCACCGGCAAGACCACGACGATCGGCAAGCTCGCCCATGCTTATCGGGCGGAAGGCAAATCCGTGATGATGGCCGCGGGCGACACGTTCCGGGCGGCGGCGGTCGAGCAGTTGCAGGTCTGGGGCGAACGGGTCGGCGCGGAAGTCGTCACCACCAAGCTCGGCGGCGATCCGGCCGGCCTCGCCTTCGACGCATTAACCCGCGCGAAGGCCGAAGGAATCGACGTCCTGCTGATCGATACCGCTGGACGTTTGCAGAATAAAGCACATCTGATGGAGGAGCTGGCCAAGGTCGTGCGGGTGGTTCGCAAGCTGGAGCCGGAAGCGCCGCACGACACGGTGCTGGTGCTGGATGCGACGACGGGGCAGAACGCCATGAGCCAGGTATCGACGTTCCGCGACGTGGCCGAGATCACGGGCCTCGTGATGACCAAGCTGGACGGCACGGCGCGGGGTGGCATTCTGGTTGCCTGCGCGGAGAAATTCGGCCTGGCGATCCACGCGATCGGCGTCGGCGAGGGGATCGAGGATCTCCAGCCTTTCGATGCGGGCAATTTCGGCCGCCTGATCGCCGGGCTCGACGGCAACAACGGTGCGGCATCATAAGCGGCGTGTTAACGCTGTTCCTTAATTTCGCCGCAAGGCAGCCTATGATATGGCCCCGGATGACAGTGAAAGAGTAATGAACCCGATCCTGAAACTCGTGCTCGAACTGGGCCCCCTCGGGGTGTTCTTTTTTGGCAATTACAAATTCGGCATTTTTCCCGCCACCGCCGCCTTCATGGTGGCGATGCTGGTTTCGCTCGCGGTTTCCTATGCCGTGGCGCGGAAACTACCGATCATGCCGCTGGTCACCTGTGTGTTCGTGCTGATCTTCGGCGGACTGACGCTCTATCTCCACAACGAGATGTTCATCAAGCTGAAGCCGACCATGGTGAACGGCTTCTTCGCCGTCACGCTGTTCGGCGGCATGATGTTCGACAAGGCGCTGATTAGGCTGCCCTTCGAGGCCGCCTTGCCGCCGATGAGCGATGAGGGCTGGACCAAGCTGAATCTGCGCTGGGCGTGGTTCTTCGTGTTCCTCGCCATTTTGAACGAGGTGATCTGGCGGAATTTCAGCACCGACTTCTGGGT
Source organism: uncultured Alphaproteobacteria bacterium (assembly GCA_963821875.1). Lineage (GTDB taxonomy): Bacteria > Pseudomonadota > Alphaproteobacteria > CAVTAV01 > CAVTAV01 > CAVTAV01. The sequence continues at coordinate 999,559 of CAWGFE010000002.1, read as the reverse complement.
CGATTTCAAGGTCTTCGCCCTGACGCCGATCACACTGGTCTTTTCACTGGCTCAGCTGCGCCTGATCATGCGCCATCAATTGCCCGAGGCCGTCGAGGCCGAATTGCCCGAACAGGCGGAATAGCGACCGGGCGAACCGCACCCGGGCGGCGCTTACACCAGGATATTGACGTATTGACCGAGAGGCTGATTGCGGTCGCCGCGCACGGTGGTGTTCGGCACTTCGCGCTGGCTGGCCCGAACCGCTCGGCCCTGCCCGCCGGTTTGCGTGTCGCTGGTCTGGAGACCCGTGCCGGACGCTTCGGCGCGTTGCGGCCGGGCGGCGCGTCCCTTGGAGGAACGGCCGCCCGCATCAACACCGATGTCATTCGACGGGCCGGAGCCTTGAGCAGGAAAAGCAGGACGATCGCCACGCGTCTGCGACGGCTGGTTCGCCTTCGCGAGATCCTGGAGAGATACGATCGACTGTATCAGGGATGAATGGGGAGGTACCTTCATACGCGTCCCTAAAACTGCTTTTCTTCCTTGGGCATCCGATACTGGGTAGCAGAATTATGCGCCTCAAGTATTACCCAAAAGTAAATAAAATTTTCCGCTATTCTTAACCGCTTGAACGATAAGGCGTTTCTTAATCGCCGGATTTTTCCAGCCTGGAAACCTGGTCCTCGAGCGCCGGCCGGCGCGGATCGTCCTTGGGCATCAGGCCGAGCGCTTTCTTATAGGCGTCGGCGGCTTTATCACCCTCACCGAGTACAGAATAGGACCGGCCGAGTCGCAGCCAGCCATCGAGATCGTTGGGCGACTGTTTCAGCCGGGCGGCCAGCCGGTCCACCATGGAATGGATGAACTTGTCGCGCTGCTCCTTGCTCATGGACTTCGCCGCATCCACGGCTTCCTTGGAAGGCTGCGGCGGCGGGCTGGCCTGTGCCTGGGCGAGCGTCTTCACATCCTCCGCCTTGATGCCGAGCTTCTTCGCGGCTTCGTTGAGCCCGCGCTGGACGGTGCCGAGCCAGGGGGCATCCGCCGGAGAACTCTTGGCGAGAGCGCGCCAGTCGTCATAGGCCTTTTGGGCGTCGCCGGCCTGCAGCGCCGCGAGACCGATATAGTAACGCGCCCCCACCTGGGTGGGATCGGCGACAAGCGCCTCCTTGAACAGGCGCAGGGATTCGGGCCCGATAACGCCGTCGCTATCCATGACCAACGCTTCCGCCAACGCCGACTTGAAGTCCACGTCATTCGGGAAGATCTTGACCGCCTTCTTGAAGGTTTCCGCGGCCTTGGTGGTGTCCCCCAGGCTTAAATAGCCTTGGCCCAGCAATTGCCAGCCACGCTTGTCGTTCGGGTGTTCCTTCAGGCGCTGCTCGACCCGGCCGAGAAGCGCGACGATCTTGGCGCGGTCGGGAACATTGCTCGGTGCGCGCGACGCGAACGGCTCTCCCGGCAGGTCGGGCCGGCCCTGATACTGATAGATCGCGATCGACAGGGTGGGCACCGCGATCAGGACGATCAGCGCCGTCAAGTGGCGCTGCTTCGATACCGGCTTGGCTTCCGACTTCGAACGCGCGGCCTTGAGCATCCGGCGCTCGATCTCCAGCCGGACCGAATGCGCCTCCTCCTCCGACATCGCGCCGCGCTCGATATCGCCGTCCACATCGGCCAGTTGCTGGCGATAGACCTGGAGATCGTATTCGCGGCGGTCCGCGATGTCCTTGCGCGAGCGCACCAGCGGCAGCACGAAAATGGCCGTCACGACTACGCTGACGACCGCAATCAGAATTTCAACCGTCACCGTTGCTCCCCGCCCCTCAGAATTCTCTTGAGCTCAGCCTCTTCCTTTTCGCTTAACGGATCGGGTTCATCATCGACCTGACGGCGCCGAAAATAGAAAAAGATGCCGATGCCCCCCAATACCACAAAAGCAAATGGCGCGATCCAGAGCGCATAGGTGACGGGCTTGAAGGGCGGCTTGAGCAGAATCCAGTCACCGAAGCGGGCAACCATATAGTCCTTGATCTGCTGGTTTGTATCGCCCGCCTGAACGCGCTGGCGCACGATGTGGCGCAGATCGGCCGCGAGATCTGCGTTCGATTCCGCGATGGACTCATTCTGGCAGACCAGGCAGCGCAGCTGCTGCATGATGTGCTGTGCGCGCGCTTCCTGCGCCGGATCGGACAGGCGGTCGGGATCGACGATGTCGGCGAAGGCCGCATGGCTGACGATCAGCGCGACGAGGATAAGCGCCGCCCAACGGGAAAAGCCTGAAAACGAGCGGGGAATCACGCCTGGCCCGCCTTTTTCAGCACCGGCAAAATCCGGTCCTTGATCTCGCTCGGCGTGATCGGCCCGACGATCTTGTCGATGATCTTGCCGTTGCCGTCGACGATATAGGATTCGGGATATTTGCTCGAGCCCCAGTCGATCGCCACCCGGCCGCTGAGATCGGCGCCGACCTTGGCGTAGGGATCGCCGCGCGTATCGAGAAAGGCGCGGATATCCGTGGGGTCGTCCTTGTAATCGATGCCGTAGATCGTCACGCCGTATTTTTCCTTGAGCTCCATGAGGAACGGATGCTCGACATGGCACGGCGCGCACCACGACGCGAAGATATTGACCAGCGTGACCTTGCCTTTTTTCAGATCGTCGCTCGCGAACCGCTGGGTCTGCCCTTCGACCGGCGGCAGATTGAAGGTCGGCACTTCCTTGCCGACCAGCGCCGAAGGAACTGCCGACGGATCGAGCGTCAGCCCGATGCCGAGCGCGGCGGCGACCGCAACGAAAAGAACGAGAGGCAGGAAGAATTTCAGGCGCATGATGAGGTTCCGACGTCAGGCCGCCGACGGCGCGGTCTTGCCGGCGCCGGCCGTCTTGCGCACCGGCGCGCCGACACGATGCCGCCGGTCCGACAGGGACAGGCCGCCGCCAAGCGCCATGATCAGCGCGCCACCCCAGATCCAGGTCACGAGCGGCTTCCAATAAATCCGCGTCGCATAGCCGCCGCCCTGCGCCTTGCCGACCACGGCATAGAGATCCGCCAAAAACATGGTGTGGATCGCCGCTTCCGTCGTGTCCATCTTGGGCACCTGGAAATGCCGCACTTCGGGATGCATCACGGTGACCAGATTACCGCCGCGATAGACATCGAAGGTAGCGCGTGTGGCCGAGAAACCGTGGCCCGGCACGTTGTCGCGCACCCCGGCGAGCGTGAAGGTGTAATCGCCGACCTTGACGCTGTCGCCCGAATGCATGATGGCGAGATTCTGCTCCTGCCAGCCGCCCGAAACGGTAATGCCGATCACGAAAATACCGACGCCGGCATGGGCGAGAGTCATGCCCCAGGTCGCCCGCGGCAGGCCGCGCGCCCGGCGCATGCTTTCCTTGAAGGGCAGCGAGAACAGCTTGATGCGGTCAGCGAAATAGGCAAAGCACGAACCGACCAGCCAAAGCCCGATGGCCAGGCCGAGCCCGGCCAGCGCCGAGTGGCTGTCGGACAGCAACCAGGCGGCGAAGAACGCTGCGAAGCTGATGCCCGCGACGACTTTGAGGCGTTGCAGAGCGCCCGGCAGATCGCCGCGCTTCCAGGCCAGAAGCGGCCCGACACCCATCGCCACCATCAGCGGCATCATGAGCGGAATGAAGGTCATGTTGAAATAGGGCGGGCCGACCGAGATCTTCTCACCGGTCAGCGCATCCACGAACAGCGGGTTGAGCGTACCGAAGAACACCGTCGCCGCGCCCGCGGCCAGAAGCAGATTATTGAGAACGAGGCTGCCTTCCCGGCTGATCGGCGAGAACAAGCCTCCGGTCTTCAGGGTCGGCGCGCGGAAGGCGTACAGCGTCAGGGACGCCCCCACCACCACGACGAGGAAGGCGAGAATGAATACGCCGCGCGCGGGATCATTGGCGAAGGCGTGAACCGAGGAGACCGCGCCGGAGCGCACCAGGAAGGTGCCGAGCAAGCTGAACGAGAAGGTCAGGATCGCCAATAGAATGGTCCAGACCTTCAGCGCGTCCCGTTTTTCCACAACAATCGCCGAGTGCAAAAGCGCCGTGCCCGCGAGCCAGGGCATGAAGGAGGCGTTCTCGGTCGGGTCCCAGGCCCAATAGCCGCCCCAGCCGAGCTCGTAATAGGACCAGTAGGAGCCGAAGGTGATGCCGATGGTGAGGAAGCACCAGGCGGTGAGCGTCCACGGCCTGACCCAGCGCGCCCAGGCCGCATCCACCTTCCCTTCGATCAGCGCGGCGATCGCGAACGCAAACGCGATCGAGAACCCGACATAGCCGAGATAGAGGAACGGCGGATGGAAAGCGAGCCCGGGATCCTGCAGCAGCGGATTGAGTCCGTTGCCGTTGGCCGGCGCCGGATTTAGCCGCAGGAACGGATCCGAGGTGAACAGCGTGAAAGAGAGAAAGCCGACTGCAATCATGGCCTGCACCGCCAGCACCCGCGCTCGCAGCGCCTCCGGCAGGTTTCTGCCGAGAACCGCGACCGCCGCGCCGAACACCGACAGGATCAGCATCCAGAGCAGAAGCGATCCCTCGTGATTGCCCCAGACCCCGGTAATCTTATAAAGCAGCGGCTTGCTGGTATGGGAATTGGCCGCAACGGTAGCGACCGAAAAGTCCGATACGACGAACGCATAGGTGAGGCAGCCGAAGGAAAAGGCGATCGCCAGGAATTGGAGGATGGCGCCCTGTCTGCCGAGTGCGATCAGGCCGGCATCCCGCTTGGCGGCGCCGTAAAGCGGCAGCGTCGCCTGTACCAACGCGATCGCCAACGCCAGGATCAGCGTAAAATGGCCGAGTTCAGCGGGCATTGGGCAAGGCCTCGTCCGCGTATTCTTTCCACCGGCCGCTCTTCTTCAGGGCCTCGACTACATTCTTGGGCATATAGTTCTCATCATGCTTGGCGAGGACGGTATCGGCGTGGAATACACCGTCCTTGCCAATATGGCCTTCAGTCACCACGCCCTGGCCCTCGCGGAACAGATCCGGCAGCAGACCGCTATAGACGACCGGTATGGCGTTCTTGAGATCCGTGACCTTGAAATCGACCGTATCGCCTTTCACGTGCTTGACGCTGCCCATCTCGACCAGACCGCCCAGGCGGAAACGCTGGCCCGGAGACACCTTGCCGGCGAGCACCGCGGTCGGATCGCGGAAGAACACGATGTTATTCTGAACCGCGAACAGCGCAAGGATCACGGCCGTGCCGAGGATCGTGACGCCCGCTACCACGGCGACGAGGCGACGATGTTTGGCTTTCACGTCGCTTCCTCCATTTGAGCCGCGCGCCGCCGCCGGCGATGCGGGCTTGCATCCTGCAATGATTGAAGCTCGGCCTCATGGGCTTTCGTCCGCCGCCAGCTCAGATACGCGAGGGCACCCAAGACCACGGCGGCGATCCCATATGACGACCATACATAGACTGCATAACCGCCCATCGCGAGAAAATGAATGATCGAAGTCATTGGTTTGCCCGGGCGAGGCGCAGCAAGCGAACCTTGCGTTCCGCTATTTCCGCCCTCACGCGCCACAGAAGAACGGTTACGAAATAGGCCTGGAACGCGACGATCATGACCAGAAGGGGGATCAAGATCGAGCGATAGATGTGCGGCCCATCGACGCGGAAGACGCTGGCCGCCTGATGCATCGTGTTCCACCAGTTCACGGAGAAATGGATGATGGGCACGTTGACCACGCCCACCAGCGCCAGAATCGCCGCTGCCTTGGCCGCCTTGTCGTGATCGTCGAAGGCCTGCCAGAGCGCGATATAACCGAGATACAGGAAGAGAAGGATCAGTTCCGAGGTGAGCCGGGCGTCCCATACCCACCAGGTACCCCACATGGGCTCGCCCCAAAGCGACCCGGTGACCAGCGCCAGCGCCGTAAAAGCGGCCCCGATCGGGGCGGACGCCTTGGCCATCAGGTCGGCCAGCGGATGGCGCCAGATCAGGCCCACGGCGCTCGCCATCGCCATCAGCGTATAAACCTCGAGCGACATCCAGGCCGACGGGACATGGATGAACATGATCCGGACCGCATCGCCCTGCTGATAATCGGGCGGTGCGACAAACAGCGACAGATAGAGTCCAACAGCCAGGAGCAGCACGGTCAGCACCGTGGCCCAAGGGAGAACAACCGCACTTAACCGGAGAAATCGCGCGGGGTTGGCAAATCTGTGCATACTTCGGTGTATTCCACGTCGCTTGGCTTCGCAAGCCCGGCGCTCAGGCCAGGGCCAGCTTCAACGCCCCGGCCGATGCAATCGGCGAGAGCACGACAGCGAACAGCGTCATCGCGCCTAAAATCATAAGATAGGGCGCTGCGCTATATCCGCCAACGACAGCATCCACCGCACCGGCCCCAAAAATAATAACGGGGACATAAAGGGGCAAGACCAAAAGCGAGAGTAAAACGCCGCCCCGCCGCTGCGCCACCGTGAGCGACGCCCCGATCGCGCCGATCAGGCTGAGGGCCGGCGTCCCCAGCACCATCGCGCCCAAAAGCGCCGGAAAACCGGCCGCCGGCATGTTCAGAAGGATCGCCAGCACCGGCGCGACAATGATGAGCGGCAGATTCGTGGTGATCCAGTGCGCGAGGCATTTACCCAGCACCAACGCCCAGAGCGGAAGCGGCGACAAGGCCATCAGGTCGAGGCTGCCGTCCTCGAAATCGGCCTGAAACAGCCGGTCCAGGCTCAACAGGCACGACAGAAGCGCCGCGACCCAGATCACGCCCGAGGAAATCCGCCGCAAGACATCGATCTCCGGCCCGACGCCCAGCGGAAACAAAGTCACCGCGATCACGAAAAACACGACCGCCATGGTGCCGGCGCCGCCCTGACGCATGGCGAGAAGGACATCCCGCCGCACAAGGGAGAAAAATCCCGTCATGCGGCGACCTTTCCGGCAAAGACGCTGAGATCCAGTTCCCGATATTGCGCGAGGCCAAGATCGATATGGGTGGCGATCATGGCCATACCGCCACGCCCGCAATGCTCCGCGATAAGAGATCCGAGCGCCGCGACCGAGGCCTTGTCGAGCGAGACGGTCGGCTCGTCGAGAAGCCAGAGCGGCGCATCCGTCACGCCGAGGCGCGCCAGCGCGGCGCGGCGCTTCTGGCCGGCGGAGAGAAACCGCGCCGGTTGATCGCTCAATCCGTCGAGCGCGAAGCGGCTCAAGGCGGCATCGATCCGCTGCTCGTCCGTCAAGCCCGACAGCCGGGCCCAGAAGGCGACGTTCTCGCGAACCGTAAAGACGGGCTTCACCGCATCGAGATGGCCCAGGTAACAAATCCGCGTGAGGCGACTCTCCTCTTCATCTTCGGCCGGCCGGTCGCTCCAGACCAGCGTCCCCTCGGCGGGCTCCAGAAAGCCGGCGACCATGCGCAACAGCGTGGATTTACCCGAGCCGTTCGGGCCCTTGAGCACAACCACGCCGCCGGGAGCAAGATGAAAATCGAGGTCGCGGAAGATCAGGCGCTCACTGCGCAGCGCCGCGAGTTTGGTTCCGGTCAGCGATCCAACCGCCGGCGCATCCTGTTTCGGCTGTGTCACCAGATCTGGCTCAATGAAAAGTTGCGGTGTCAGAGCCCCTCGCGCGCTCCTCGGCCCCTTATAAAGCGCCGCGCGGCCCGCGAAAAGGGAGCAGGAACAAACCGGCCAAAAGCCCCGTTTATCCCGTTATTAACGCTTGCTTGCTGAAATCGCCCGAATTCGTTATGCAAAGGGCGGCGTGAGGCCCGGTCGCGCCCATATATTCTTTGCCGTTTTTAGCGACATCCGATGCGATCGTCTCGAGCGCCCCTCACCTGCGCGAAGCCGCATCGTCCGACATATTAAGGAGCCACCAACGTGACAGCGCTTGGTTCAGACACCCTGAAAACTCGCCGCACCCTCTCCGTCGATGGGACGGAATACGATTATTTCAGCATTCCGGCGGCCAAGGAGGCCGGTATCGGCGACGTCGATCGCCTGCCTTATTCCATGAAAGTGCTGCTCGAGAACCTGCTCCGTCACGAAGACGGCCGCACGGTGGATGTCGAGGATGTCAAGGCGCTCGGCTCGTGGCTCGAAAGCCGGACATCAAATCGGGAAATCGCCTATCGCCCCGCCCGGGTGCTGATGCAGGACTTTACCGGCGTTCCGGCGGTGGTCGATCTGGCCGCGATGCGCGACGCATTGAAGGAACTCGGGGCCGATCCGACCAAGATCAACCCCATGGCCCAAGTCGATCTCGTCATCGACCACTCGGTCGCGGTCGACGCCTATGGCACGCCCAAGGCGTTTCAGAAGAATGTCGAGCTTGAGATTCAGCGCAACCGCGAACGCTATGAATTCCTGCGCTGGGGCCAGGCGGCATTCAACAATTTCCGCGTGGTGCCACCCGGGACCGGCATCTGCCACCAGGTCAATCTGGAGCATCTGGCGCAGACCGTCTGGAGTTCGTCCGCCGGCAACCGGAACGTCGCCTATCCCGACACGCTGGTCGGTACCGACAGCCACACCACCATGATCAACGGACTGGCCGTGCTCGGCTGGGGTGTCGGCGGCATCGAGGCGGAAGCGGCGATGCTCGGCCAGCCGATCACCATGGTCATCCCCGAAGCGGTCGGCTTCAAGCTGACAGGCAAGCTCAAGGAAGGCACCACGGCGACCGATCTGGTGCTCACCGTCACGCAGATGCTGCGCAAGAAGGGCGTGGTCGGCAAATTCGTCGAATTCTTCGGGCCGGGTCTCGAAGACCTGCCGCTCGCCGACCGGGCGACCATCGCAAATATGGCGCCGGAATATGGCGCGACCTGCGGCTTCTTCCCCGTCGACAACGAAACGCTCAACTATCTCCGGCTCACGGGCCGCGACGACCATCGCATTGCGCTGGTCGAGGCTTACGCCAAGGCGCAAGGGCTGTGGCGCGACGATCACGGACCGGATCCGCTGTTCACCGACACGCTGGAACTCGACATCTCGACGGTCGAGCCGAGCCTTGCCGGGCCGAAGCGCCCGCAGGACCGGGTGGCGCTATCGACCGCCGCAACCGATTTCGCCAAGGTCCTGGCCGACGGCTTCGGCAAGACCGGCGACGCGGCCCAGACCAAAGCCGCCGTCAAGGACGCCGATTACAAGCTCGGCCACGGCGATGTGGTGATCGCGGCGATCACCAGCTGCACCAACACCTCCAATCCGTCGGTCATGCTGGCCGCCGGCCTCGTCGCCCGCAACGCGCACAAGCACGGGCTCAAGGTGAAGCCCTGGGTCAAGACCTCGCTCGCGCCGGGCAGCAAGGTGGTCACCGACTATCTTGAAAAGTCCGGCCTGCAGGACGATCTCGACGCCCTCGGCTTCAATCTCGTCGGCTATGGCTGCACGACCTGTATCGGCAATTCGGGCCCGCTGAACGCGCCGATCTCCGAGGCGGTCAAGGACGGCGATCTGGTCTGCACCTCGGTCCTCTCGGGCAACCGGAATTTCGAGGGCCGCGTCAATCCGGATGTGAAGGCGAACTATCTCGCCTCGCCGCCGCTCGTCGTGGTCTATGCGCTGGCCGGCTCGATGACTATTGACGTGACCAAGGATCCGATCGGCACCGGAACGGACGGCAAGCCGGTCTATTTGAAAGACATCTGGCCCTCGAGCGCCGAGGTTCAGAAGGTCGTCAAAGAGAGCGTGACCGCCGAGATGTTCAAGTCGCGCTACAGCGACGTGTTCAAGGGCGACACCGCCTGGCAGCAGATGAAGGTCGCCAAGGGTCTTACCTATTCCTGGGACGAGGACAGCACCTATGTCCGCCTGCCGCCCTATTTCGAAGGCATGTCGATGGATCTCGACGCGCTGTCGGATGTGAAGGACGCGCGCATCCTAGCGCTGCTCGGAGATTCGATCACGACCGATCATATCTCGCCGGCCGGCAACATCGCCAAGGACGGCCCGGCCGCCCAATACCTCGAGGATAATGGTGTCGAGCCGAAGGACTTCAACGTGTTCGGCGCGCGGCGCGGCAATCACGAAGTGATGATGCGCGGCACTTTCGCCAATATCCGCCTGAAGAACGAGGTGGCGCCCGGCACCGAAGGCGGCGTGACCCGCCATATGCCGGACGGCGAGCAGATGCCGATCTACGACGCCGCCATGAAATACAAGGCCGAGAAGACGCCGCTCGTGGTCATCGCCGGCAAGGAATACGGCACGGGGTCGTCGCGCGATTGGGCGGCAAAGGGCACGATCCTTCTCGGCATCAAGGCCGTGATCGCCGAAAGCTTCGAGCGCATCCACCGCTCCAATCTGGTCGGCATGGGCGTGTTGCCGCTGGTGTTCAAGGACGGCGTCAACCGCCAGTCCCTGAAGCTTGACGGCAGCGAGACGGTCGATCTCTCGGGCATCGCCGACGGAATCACACCGGGCATGGACGTGACCTGCACGATCACCCGCAAGGACGGCACGAGCGAGACCGTCACGCTGAAGTGCCGGATCGATACGCTGGACGAAGTCGAATACTTCAAGAACGGCGGCATCCTGCATTACGTGCTGCGCAACCTCGCCCGCCAGTAATCAGCCGAAAATACCGGGCGTCGGCCTCCTGGATCATCCGATCCGACAGGGCCGGCGCCCATGTTGATTCTTCACCGAAGCGTGATTCGCCTTGAGGTAGGGCGCGCCTTACTTTGCGTTCCATGACTCCGCCGTCCGCCAAGAAATATCTGGGTGCTTTCCTGCCCATGCTCGGGATCGCCGCCGTCATGGGCGTGAGCGCCTCGCGGGCGGACAGCGAAACGACGAAGCCCGTCCTCGGCCAGGAGCCCACCGTGGTGGAGTTGTTTACGAGCCAGGGCTGCTCGTCATGCCCGCCGGCCGACAAGGTCCTCGGCGAGCTCGACCAACGCGCCGACATCCTCGCCCTGAGCCTGCATGTCGATTACTGGGACTATATTGGCTGGAAGGATACCTTCGCGTCACCGGCCAACACACGGCGCCAGCGCGACTACGCCCACGCCCTGCATCACCGCAGCATTTATACGCCCGAGATGATTATCGACGGGCTCTACGACGTGGTCGGCTCGGATCGCGACAAAGTGAACAGCATGATCGATCACGCCAAGGCCGCCAGAGGCAATCGCGTGGCAGTCGATGTTGAATTCTCCCAAGCGATGGTCACGGTCAAAATCGCGGGAGGCCATGCGCAGCGCCCGGCGACGGTCTGGCTGGTTCGCTACGACCCCGAACACACGGTCGCGATCGGCTCGGGCGAAAACCGGGGCCGCGAGATCACCTATCACAACGTCGTGCGCACGATGACGGATATCGGGACCTGGAGCGGCGCGCCGCTCACCATAACGTTCAATCACCGGGCGCTCGACAGCATGCCCGGCGTCGAATCGGCTGTCATCGTCCAATACGGCAAGACCGGCGCGATTCTGGGCGCCGCGAATTTCGCCCGCGCCCGAAACCGGGACGTCGTAACGGCCTCGCCGGTCGCGGAGTAATCCGCGCTCCGGGGCGCTATTTCGCGCCGAAACTCTTTCTCATCATCGCAGCCATCCGTTTGGCGAATGCGGCCGGGTCGATCAGCGGCTCGCCCTCGACGATGCGCGCCTGATCGAACAGCAGCTGGATATGGTCGGCGATCTTGTCGACGCCGCCCTGCTGCTGGGCCTGCTCGGCGAGCGAGCGGATCAACGCGTGACGCGGGTTGATCTCCAGGATTTTGGGACGGACCGATCCGAGCCGGTCGTGATCCTTGAGAAGCCGTTGCAGATGAACGTCCAGATCGCCGTCGTCGGCGACAAGGCAAACCGGGCTTTCCGTGAGCCGATCCGTGGTGCGGACATCCTTCACCGCGTCGCCCAGAGTTTGCTTGAAAGCCGCGGTCAGCGTCGCGACCGCCGCGTCGCTCGGCGTCTCACTCTTGTCCTCGGCTTTCTCCTTGTCTTCGTCGCTGGTCTCGATGCCGGAGAAATCCGGGGCGCCGCGCGTTACGGAACGGAACGGCTTGCCGTCGAATTCGGTAACGGTCGACAGCCAGAAGTCGTCCACCGCGTCGGTCAGCAGCAGGACTTCGATGCCGCGCGCCTTGAAGCCTTCGAGATGCGGGCTGCGCTTGAGGCTCTCGGCGTCCTCGCCGGTGATGTAATAGATCTCTTTCTGGCCGTCCGGCATGCGCGAGACATAGTCTTCGAACGAAGTCAGACCATCGACTTTGGTGGATTGAACCCGGGTCAGCGACAGTAGCTCGGTGCGGCGTTCGAAATCCTCGTACAGGCCTTCCTTGAGCACCGCGCCAAAGGTCTGCCAGAATTTGGCGTAATCCTCGGGCTCCTTCTTCGCCTTCTTCTGCAGCTCGGCCAGCACCTTCTTGGTGACGCCGTTCCGGATGGTGGCGAGCAGCGGATTGTTCTGCAGCATCTCGCGACTGATATTGAGCGCAAGATCGGCGGAATCGATCACGCCGCGCAGGAAGCGAAGATAGGGCGGCAGCAGTTCCTTGCAGTCGTCCGTAATGAAGACGCGACGGACATAAAGCTTCACGTGATTGGCGCGCGCCGGATCGAACAGATCGAACGGCCGCGACGTCGGCACGAACAGCAGCACGTCATATTCGATCTTGCCTTCCGCCTTGTAATGCAAGGTAAGCCAGGGTTCGTCGAAGGCGTGCGCGACGTGGTGATAACACTCCTTGTACTGCTCGTCGGTAATCTCCGACTTCGGCCGGGCCCAGAGAGCCGACGCCTCGTTCAGCGTTTCCGGTTCGCTCGCCTCGCCGTCCTTGACGGTCACGAGACGGATCGGCAGGGAGATGTGATCGGAATAGGTCTTGACGATGCGGCGAAGCTCGTCGGGCTCGAGGAAGTTTTTCGATTGCTTGCCGAGATGCAGCAGGATCGCCGTGCCAGGCTCGCGTTTCTCGGCGGGTTTGATGGTGAACTCGCCGAGCCCGTCGGATGACCAGTGCCAGGCCGTGTCCTCGCCGGCCTTGCGGCTGACGACGTCGACCCGGTCTGCAACCATAAATGCGGAATAAAAGCCGACGCCGAATTGGCCGATCAGAGAGACCGCGTCTTTTTCGGTCTTTTCTGTCGCCGCCTTGTCCGCCTTCTCTTCGCCGGCAAGCTTCTCGACGAAAGACGCCGTGCCGGAACGGGCGATGGTGCCGAGATGTTCGATCAGATCCTCGCGGTTCATGCCGATGCCGTTGTCGCTGATGGTCAGCGTTCCGGCTTTGGCGTCCGTCGTGATGGTCACCGCGAATTCATGACCTTCGGAGATCAGGCCCGCTGTGGTCAGCGCCAGATAACGCAGCTTGTCGCACGCGTCGGACGCATTCGAGATCAGTTCGCGGAGAAAGACTTCCTTCTCGCTGTAGACCGAGTGGGTCATGATATGGAGAAGCCGTGCAACCTCCGCCTGAAAGCCGAGTTTCTCCTCACCGGGCGCGGTATCTTGCGCGTCGCTCATTCCGTTCGATCCTCTTTACCTAATCCGGCCGGCCCATCTTGGTCGCCAAGCGGCAGGCCGCGCCACCACCCCTGACCCGCGCGGTCGGCGGGCCGATTTGTCGCGCTCCATATGTGGCGCGGGAGCCGCCGCGTCAAGCCCCGACGGCCCTTGTAACCGAATGAATTGAAGGAGTTAAGAACCGGTCTTCGCCGATTTAGCGGATTTTCCCGCCTTCTTCTCCGGCTTCTTCAGGAGATCGCTCATCCGCTTGGTGAGGTCCTGAACCTTGTAGTCGGCGAGTTTATATGCCCAGCCGTCGACCCGCATATTGATGGCTTTGACCTCGGCCGGCACGTCAAGCGGCTTGTCCTTCTTCTTCGCCTGATCCGTCTTGCCGGTCTTGTCGGTTTGATCCTTGTCGGCCGCCGTCTTGCCCGCATCGTCCGACGCCGGTTTGGGTGTGACGGCGCCGGGAAGCGCGGTTGCCGTGAACATCGCCCATGTGTCCTTGCCGGACGTGGCCAGATGCGCCGTCACCTGAAGGCCGTCAAAGGTCTGGAACCGGGCGGTGTCAGCCTTGGAGAAGTCCACGTCTTTGGCGGGCTTCACGTCGTCGAACGAGATGTAACCGAGCGCGCCCGCGACGGCGTTCGGCGCCGAATCGAACGTAAGCTCGGCGCCCGGCGGCATGTCCCGCACCTTGAAATTCTTCTCTTTCCTCGTCTCCCGATAGACATCGAGAGTCGGCCGGTCGGGCCCGGCCAGCACGACATCCTTTACGCGCTCGCGCGGCACCTTGACCGTCTCTTCGATCATCCACTTCTTGATGTCGGCCGCGATATCCGGCGCGTTGTCGACGAGCCAGGCGCGGCCGCCGCTCGGTTTGCGCACATAGGTCCGCGCGCTGCCGCTGCCCGGCGAGTATTTGCGCTCGCCGAACAGCACGCTGGCGATCTGCTTGCCGTTGCTCATGAGTTCGACAAGTGTCGCCTTGGAGCCATCGGCCGTCACATCGGAGAGGCCGAGATCGCCGAACAGTTTGGGATCATCGGTCTTGGCCTCGATCGTCTTCATGTCGGAGACACCGACGATCACCCTCTTCACCGTGCCGAAGCGGGCAGGATAGTCGTATTTGGTCGCCACGACCCAGGCGCCGTCCGGCTTCCGCTTAACGGTAAACTTCCCGGTGTGGTTCTGGACCGTGATCGCGTCGACGTCGTTGATCTGGGCGGTGAGGTTGGGGAATAGAAGCTTCGCCTTCTCTATCGGCTCCGTAACCTCGTTCCGCATATGCACGGAATAGATCGCGGCGGCGGCCAGCACGACCGTCACGACCGACAGAATAAATAGATGCTTGGGCTTCATCGACCTCGCCCCCGTATCACGCGCCGGAAAACTTTCATCATGATTCTTCCGACTCGGCGCCGCGGTCGCGCCGCCGACGCCGTGTGTAAGCCACGGAAAGGGCGATCACCAGCACCAGAATCGGCACGAGGCCTATATTGATCGCCTTGGTCCAATCCTCAAGGCTTTCGATATCCTTGCGGAGATTGTGCTGCACGTCCCGGAGTTGCTTGCGGATGACCACCATCTTGCCCCGGAACTGTTCGATCTCCTGCTCCTGCTGCGGGCTCAACAGCTTGGAGCCCTCCGAATCGCCCGGCTTCTGCGACTGCAGTTCGGCGATGCGCTGCTTGGCCTGCGCCAGGCTGTCCTGAAGGCGCTGTTCCTCGGCAAGGTACTGATGCTCGGCGTCCTTGCGCATCGACTCGATCAGCGTGAAGGGCCGGTTCGACGTCCCACGGCTGCGTAGGCTGATCAAGATCGTTGGAACCGCTCAGATTGTCGATCGCGTTGATGACGAAAGCGGCGTTGTCGGCGATCGGCACGACGACCTGCTGGCCGAGGAAGTTCTGGGTCTGGGCCCAGAACTTGTCATCCCACAGATCGGTATCCGCGACGACGATCACATTGATCGGCTCGACCGACTTGGCGAGATATTTGCCGGGCGCCTCATCGAGTTTCGGCCCGCTCGTGTCCGCGTCGGCTTTTTGGTCATCCGGCTTCGAGGCTTCCTTATCGGCCGCTTTCTTGTCGTCGCTGGCACTTTCGGCCGCAGGCGGCGGGCCGTCCGGGAACGCCGATTTCACATTTCCCGAGATCCGCGCCGCCACGGTATAGGACGTGTTCGTCGAGATGAAATCGCGGGTCAGCTCGTCCGGCTGCGGCTGGGTCCGAAGCTTCTTCGGATCCAGGATCATGGTGTCGCGGCTGGTGCTGATCAGCGGCTCGAAAGTGGTGGTGGCTTTGGCCGTCCGATTGAGATGGCCGATGCTGGCCATATTGACCGAGTTCAGATTGGCGGTGACGACATCCTTCTTGGAGAAATCGCCGTCACGGAACGACACCCAGACCATATAGTCGACCACGCGCCGGCCGGTATTGGGATCATTCATGCGGACGCGCTGGGCGCGACCAAGATCGCCGACAACCTCGTGCGGCGCCATGCCGACACCCCAGGCATTGAGCAGTTTCTTGAGATTCGACGAATTGGGAATACTGGCGGCCGGAGCCCGGTTCGCCGCCGCCTGGGCGGCGGACGACGCACCGATCTCGGAATACGGATCGACGAAGACGAGCGCACGCCCGCCGCGCAGTACATACTGGTCGATCGCATATTGGGTCTGCTCGCTCAGATCGCCGGGATTAACGATGAGGAGAACCTTTATGTCCTTGTCGATCTTGTCGACATCCTCGTCGATCGCCCGGACATTATAGGTCTCTTTGATCTGCTGATAGAGCTGATAGGGCATGGCGTGGCCCTGCAGCGCGGCCATGGCGCCGCCCGGACCGAAAGCGAGGGGCAGCGTCGACATCAGGCCGATCACCGGCTTTGTCCGGTTGGACAGCTTGTCGACCAGATGGGTCAGATCATATTCGAGGAACTGTTCGCGATTCTGATCGAAGAATGGAACGGTTTCCTGCTTGTCGGTCGAATTCGTGCCGACCAGACCGAAATACAATTTATCGCCGTTGCCCGCATCCGCGCCCTGAAGGCCGTAGCTGACCGCCTGGTCTTCCTGCGGCGTGAACGGCTCGGGGTTGATGATCTCCAGCTTCAGCTTGTCGCCGGCGATCGCGGAATATTCCCGCAGCAGATCCTGAACCCGGCCGGCATAGCTGCGAAGCTGGGGATACTGGCTGGCGACATCCTCCGAGAAATAGAAGCGGAGCGTGATCGGCTCCTTGAGGTTCTTCAGAATATCCCGCGTGCCCTTGCTCAGCGTAAACAGCTTCTCCTGGGTCAGGTCGAGCCGGTCGGAGCTCAGCAGCGTGGCCGCCAGAATATTCACCGCAAAGAACAGGACGGCGCAAAGCACCAGGGTGACGGCTGTGGATGTTCTCGCTTTCATCGCGATCCTCAGTTCGCCTTCTTCAGCTCAACGACCATCGCATTGGCCACCAGCCAGACGATGATGAGCGAGGCAAAGAAGACGACGCTCTTCGCCGTGATAACCCCGTCGACGATGCCGTTGAACTGGGTGAGGAAGCTGAACGACGCCAGAAGATCGGTAAAGAAGGGCGGCGTCCAGGAGCGGAATACATCCAGCACGATCGGCAACCCGCTCACCAGGAACAGGAAGCACACCGCAACGCTGACCACGAAAGCGATCACCTGATTCTTCGTGGTGGCCGAAATGCACGCACCGATCGCGAGATAGGAGCCGGACATGAACAGGCTGCCGATATAGCCGGCGATGATCACGCCGTTATCGGGGCTGCCGAGAATATTGACGGTGATCCAGATCGGAAAGGTGAGGGCGAGAGCGATCGCCGTAAAGGCCCAGGCCGCGAGGAACTTTCCGAGCACCGCGGAGGCCAGCGGCACGGGCAGCGTCATCAGCAACTCGATAGTGCCGCCGCGGCGTTCCTCGGCCCAGAGCCGCATCGAAATCGCCGGGATCAGGAACAGGAAAAGCCAGGGATGGAACGAGAAGAACGACTGGAGATCGGCCTGGCCGCGATCGAAGAAATTGCCGATATAGAAAGTGAAGATACCGGTCGCCAGCAGGAAGATGACGATGAAGACATAGGCGAGCGGCGTCGCGAAATAGCCCGCGAATTCCCGCTTCATGATGCTCCATGTACTGCGGATCAAGGCTCAGGACCTCCTCTCGGCGATTTCGCCTGTTGTGATCGCCCGGAACACGTCGTCCAGACGGCTGGGCTCGACATAGAGCTGATCGACTTCCCAATCCGCGCCATGCGCCAACGCGCCAACCTCGTTGAGAATCGGCGTCCGGCCTTCGGCCAGGACAATGAAATGCACGGAGCCCGCCTCCGAGCCGCGCTGTTCGACCGACGCGACGAAGCTGCAGGCCGTAAGATCGCGCCGGGCCGCGTCCGCCGTTGCCGCGCTGACCCGGATCGACACCGCGTTGTGATAGGGCGACTGGGCCTGAAGCTCGCGCGGCGTGCCATCCGCCACGACACGGCCCTGATCGATGATCATGGCGCGATTGCAGACCGCATCGACCTCTTCGAGAATATGCGTCGAGATGATGATCGCCTTGTCCGGCGCCATGGACTGAATCAGGCTGCGGACATCGAATTTCTGATTGGGATCCAGACCATCCGTCGGCTCGTCCAGCACTAGAACCGGCGGATCATGCAGGATAGCCTGCGCCAGACCGACGCGGCGCTTGAAGCCCTTGGACAGGGTCTCGATCGGCTGATCGAGAACCTCCGCTATATGAACCGCATTGATCGCGCGCTCGACGGCGGCCTCGCAGGCCGCGCCTTTGAGCGCGCGTATTTCGGAGATGAATTTCAGGATCTGGCGCGGCGTCATGTCGGGGTAAAGTGGCGCGCCTTCCGGCAGATAGCCGAGCGACCGCTTGGCCGACAGGGGATCGGCCACCACGTCGTAGTTACATACCGTGATCGATCCGGCGTCCGGACGCAGGAAGCCGGTGATCATCTTCATCGTGGTGGATTTGCCCGCGCCGTTCGGACCCAGGAAACCGAGCACTTCGCCCCGTTCCATATGGAAGGAAATGCCGTCTACGGCGGTGATCGGGCCAAATCGTTTGATCAAGCCGCTGACTTCGAGCATGGCCGTCATGCGGATACGCTCTCCGGGCTGTCGATCTAAGATTACCGCCGAAAACGCAATGGGCCGATACCCCGAAACCCATCCGCCGGCGGCGGAGACAAGGACTCGTACATACCGAAAGCCCCTGATGGTCGCAAGAGCTTATACCAAAGGACAATTTGTCACACCGAGGGAATCGCAAAAGCCCCGGCCTTTCGGCATCGGTGCGGGCGTTTTGGTTAATTCGATTGTCGGAAAGAGAGACCCTTGAGGCCCAGTCGCACCGAATTGGGAAGGGGGGCTGGGGGGCTATAGTTCCCGTGACGGTCACGACTGGGCCGACGAGGCCAACGGTTTGAAAATCTAATTTCAATACGGCGCGAGTGGGTCTGAATCTGGGCGAAAATGAGGCATTTACCGCGGTAATCTTGCATCTATCGCCGTGACTGATGCGCAACGGCAAAAGGTCGTGCAGCGGCACGCTCTTGCTTTTCCGGCTCAATCCGCCAATTGTTGAACCATGAACGACGAAACGCCCATAGCGTTGTTTCGCCGCCCACCGGGCCAGGGCAGGCGAAAGTCAAGCTTTCCGGCCCCGATGAACTCCAACGTGCCGGGCACGTTCTTCAACCGGCACGAACTCAAGCTCATTCTCGATCTTTACGGCCGGATGGTCGCCGCCGGCGAGTGGCGCGATTATGCGATCGACGACGAGGGCGACGCCGTGATGTTCTCGATCTATCGCCGGTCCAGCGAGATGCCGCTTTATCAGATCAAGAAATGCCCGAAGCTGGCCCGCAAGCAGGGCGCTTATTCGATTCGCTCGGCCTCGGGCCAGATTCTGAAGCGCGGGCACACCCTCGACAACACCCTCAGATTTTTCGACCGCAAGCTTCTCCGGCTCGTTACCGAGCACTACCGGAAGGCTTCAGTTGTGCGCGTGAAGGCCCGAGCAGGTGGAGAACGCCCTGGTTTCGGGATCGCGCACCAGCAATTCGCCATTGGCAACGCCGAAATGCGCGCCGTGTAACTGGAGGCGGCCGTCCTCGAGGCGACGGCGCACCGACCCGAATGTGGTGAGATTGGCGAGGCTCTGTTCGATGGCGGCGTGTTCCAATCGCCGAATGTAATCGGCGCTCGGATCGTCTCCCGGTTCCTCGAGCGTGTCGGCGGCGGGCGCGATCAGCGACATCCATTTCCCGATAAAATCACCAGAGGAAAGCGGCGCCTGCTTATGAGCGAAAGCCTTGACGCCGCCGCAGCCGGCATGCCCGAGGATAACAATATGCTTGACCGCCAGGGCCTGGACGGCGAATTCGAGCGCCGCGCTGGTGCCGTGGAACTGACCGGTCGTCTCATAAGGCGGTACGAGATTCGCGACATTGCGCACGACGAAAAGCTCGCCCGGCCCGGCATCGAAAATCACTTCGGGCGATACGCGGGAATCACAACAGCCGATGACCAGAACTTCCGGGCTCTGGCCTTTCGCAGCCAGTTCTTCATAGCGCTCGCGCTCGCGGGCGAACCGCCCGCTGAGGAAATTTCCATAACCCTTGATCAGTTGCTCCGGAAACATGCCTTCCTCCGTGCTTTTTTTTCGTGCCCGTTTCCGGATACAACTCGCACGACGCGCGCGTCATGCCAACGAAAAACACACGGAGCCGCCGTCAATCCTCCGTTGCCGCGACGCGCGCCAGCAACGGACGCCAGGACGGTTCGACCGGCAGACCGAACATCTCGGCCAACGCATGTTCCAGGCCTTGGGCGTCGAGCACCCGCCGGTCTTCGCCGCCATCAGGCGTCCGGATCGTCAGGCGACGGTTCATCAGCGCGTATTGCGCCGCCGGAGCCGTGCGCGCAACCATCAGGACGTGCCGGAAAAGAGAGTCCGGATGGGTGGCGGTGAACCAGTTGGCGGGTTCGTAGTCTGCGTCAGCCTGCGGCTCTCGCGCCGCTTCATAGAGCGGCTGCCAGCTTTCGCCGATCAGGGCCTCTACTCTGAGGCAATCGTCTATCGGAACGAAGCGGAAACTGACATGCCGGGTCTGCTGCGGCTTGGCCGTGTCCATGCGCAGGGGCTCGCTGGAGACGCATCCTCCGAAACCGACATCGGCAAGCCAGGGAACGCCGTCCAGCGTCACTCGAAGCCCCATATGCGTGCGCGGGCGCGGCGGCGCATCGGGCGGCGCCATCCAGAGCACCCGCGCGAGCAGGCTTTCGACATCGAATCCCATCGCGACAAGAACGCGCTTGAACAGACTGTTCTGCTCGAAGCAATAGCCGCCCCGCCGGGCGGTGATCAGCTTGGCGTCGACGGCGGCCGGCGAAATATCCACGCCGCGATCGAGCATGACGTCGATCGCCTCGAAGGGGATCGCGGCCGGGTGGAGCTCGTGCACGGCCCGCAGGGTCTCGAGCGTCGGCGTTCTGGGGCCGTCATAGCCGATCCGCGCGCAATAGGCGTCCAGATCGACCGTGGGTGACTGTGCAGCCATATCGGATTCCAAAAAAGTGGACCACCAACAAGAAAGGCCCGGCAGCGAGGCTACCGGGCCTTGGGATCTTGTATCTGGTCCTGGCGCTAGTTGCGGTTGCCGAGCAGGCGCAACAGCATAAGGAACAGGTTGATGAAGTCCAGATAGAGCCGAAGCGCGCCCATGACGGCCTTCTTGCCGGCAATCTCGCCGCCATCGGACTCGACATACATTTCCTTGATCTGCTGCGTGTCGTAAGCCGTCAGACCCGCGAACACCAGCACGCCGATGATCGAGATCATGAAGCTCAGACCCGACGAGTGCAGGAAGATGTTCACCACGCTGGCGATAATGATGCCGATCAGGCCAATGAACAGGAACGAACCCCAGCCGGAAATATCCTTCTTGGTCGTGTAGCCATAAAGGCTCAATGAACCGAAGGACGCAGCCGTGATGAAGAACACCTTGGCGATGCTCGTCTGGGTATAAAGTACGAAGATCGAGGCCAGGGAGAGCCCCATGACCCCCGCAAAGACCCAGAACCATGTCTGCGTCGAACTGAGCGACATCTTGTTCACGCGCGCACTGAGATAGAACACGATGCCCAGCGGGGCCAGCATGACTACCCAGGCCAGCGGCGTGCCGAAGATGGCATGCAACATCGCCGGCGAACTCGCTGTCAGGTACGCAACGACGCCGGTCAACGCCAGACCGCCCGCCATATAATTGTAGACGCGCAGCATATAGGAGCGCAGGCCCTCATCGATGGCCGTGCTCGTCCCCGCCGCGTCATACATCACGCGCCTGTTAAAACCGTCTGCCATGTCTCAAACTCTCCTCATGGGAAAACTCGCTAAATATATTGGATAGCGAGACATTCAATTCAAGCGAAACCGAACGCCCTCAAGATAGGGGGCCCGGACCTCAAAGTCAGGTTAATTCGATCTTAGAATCGGCGCGGGCTTCTGTCCAAGGGCCCTCCAGGTACCGAGTAACCCGCTGGCGACGGTCACCGCAAGGCTGGCCAGCGCGGTGACGATCATGACGCCCGGCAAAAACACCCATTTCCCTTCCATCAGCCGGTCGATCACCGCCCAGGACGCCGCCGTACCCAAAATCATCGCTACAACCGCCGTTAGAATTCCGAGCATGGCGTATTCGAGCAGATAGGTCTGGAGCACGTCGCTCCGGGTCGCGCCCAGAACCTTGAGGACGACGGCGTCATAAATCCGCTGGCGCTGGCCCGCCGCCATCGCACCCGCCAGAACGAGAATGCCGGTGAGCAGCGTAACGGCCGCCGCCGCCCGCACGGCTCCACCTATCTGCCCCAGAAGTTTGGCCAGCGTATCGATCACATCCTTCACACGGATCGTGGTGACATTGGGAAACTTGTCGGTGATCGCGCGGAAGATCGCCGGCTCGGCATGGCCATTTGCCTGCACTGTGGCGAGGTAACTGTGGGGCGCGGCATCGAGCGTGCCGGGGGAGAAGATCACGGCGAAATTGAGCGTGGCATTGGACCAGTCGATCGCGCGCAAACTGGCGATCCTGGCGGTGATTTCGCGGCCCAGCACATTGAAGGTGATGGTATCGCCGACACCGACTCCCATGCCGCGAGCGAGTCCGGCATCGAAGGAAATCAGCGGCGCGCCGGAATAATCCTTCGGCCACCATTTCCCGCCGACGATTTCATTATGGGCGGGCAGATCCGCCAGATAGGTAAGATTGCGGTCGCCGCGGACGGCCCAGCGCGCGTCCGGGGCTATCTTGGCGTCCTCGACCGGCACGCCGGCGATCTTGGTAATCGTGCCGCGCAGCGTCGGCACGCGGGTGAAATTCTTCGCGCCGGGAATGGCCGTGATCGTCTTGCCGAAAGCGTCGATCTGATTGGACTGGATATCGACGAAGAAAAAGGCGGGAACGTCCTGCGGCATTTCCGCGCCGATCTGCGCCGCAAGATTGCCCTCGATCATCGCCACCGAGACGAACAGCGTGAGCCCGAGCCCGAGCGAGAGTACCACGCTGCCGGTCGCCGCGCCGGGACGGTAGAGATTGGCGAGCGCGATGCGGAAGCGCGGATTTCGCGGCCGCCCGGCACATGCGGCAAGCCAGCCGATCCCCGCCGCAACCGCTTGCAGCAGCGCGAAACTCGCGACGGCGGAGATAACGAACCAGATGGCGACCATGCGTTGGTCCGCCAGCGCCACAGCCATGGTGGCGATCAGCGCGGCAATACCCGCTACCGCGAGAATGAAGCGCGGCCTCGGCCAGCGGCGGGCCGGCGCCACGAGATCGCGAAACAGGGCGGCCGCCGGAATTTCCCGCGCCCGGGCCAAAGGCCAGATCGTGAAGGCGAGCGCCGTCAGCGCACCATAGACCGCCGCCGCAATCAAGGGCGCGGGATAGATTCCCAGGCTCGTCGGCACCGGCAGATACTCCTTGATGAGATCGGCCAGAACGAAGGGCGCCGCCGCACCGACGACAAGCCCCGCAGCGATGCCAAGCAGTCCCAGGGTCATGATCTGGATGAGATAGATCTCGAACACCATACCGGCCGGCGCGCCGATACATTTGAGTGTCGCGATCGTTTCGGACCGGCTGTCGAGATAGCCTTTGACGGCGTTTCCCACGCCGACCCCGCCGACCAGAAGCGCGGTGAGCCCGACCAGCGTCAGAAATGTCCCGATCCTGTTCACGAAACGCCGCGCACTCGGAGCGCCGTCCCGCCGGTCGCGGATCCGCCAGGCTTCATCGGGATAGACGGAGGCCGCTTTTTCCTTCCAGGAATCCAGATTCGTCTTGGCCGGGAGTTTCAACCGGTAGTCGTAATCGACCAGACTGCCGACGCGGATAAGATGGGTCGCGGCGAGGCTGGCGGCCGAGACCATCACGCGGGGCCCGAAACTGATGCTGTTGATGCCGCGATCAGGCTCGCCGGTGATCACCGCGCGGATTTCATAGGTGACGTCACCCACGGAAATGTGATCGCCTGGCTTGATCCCAAGCCGCTGGACGAGATCCTGATCGACCAGCGCGCCCCATGTCCCGTTCCGCTCCGCCAGCGCTTGGGACACGGAAATCGGCCGATCCAGCGTCAACTTGCCATAGAGGGGATAAGCCCCGTCTACGGCCTTCAACTGAATGAGCGTGCGCGAATCATTCTCGACCGACTTGCCCATCGCGCGCATTTCGACGACGCGGGTCACCGTGCCCTGGGTTTCGAGATATTTGACGGCGGCGGCGCTCAAGTCTCCGTGTTGAGACTGCACCTCGACATCGCCGCCAAGCAGCTCCTGCCCGTTCTGGCGAATGCCTTCGAGAATCGCGCTGGCCAGGGATCCCACCGCCGCGATCGAGGCGACGCCAAGCAGCAGACAGGCAAGAAAAACGCGAAAGCCTTTCAGGCCACCACGCATCTCCCGCGCCGCGATCCGCGCCGCTATGCGATGGCTGGAAACGGGACGGGTCATCGCTCCCTATGCCCCGCCGCCGTTGTCGTTATCGATCCGGCCATCCTTGAGCCGGACGATCCGCCCGCACCGCTCAGCCAGCGATTCGTCATGGGTGATGAGAACGAGAGTCGCGCCGCGCTTTTGCCGAAGCTCGAAAAGAAGCTCGATGATGTCGGTGCCGGTGGCGCCATCGAGATTGCCGGTCGGCTCGTCGGCGAGAAGGATCCGGGGGCCGGGCGCGAGAGCGCGAGCGAGTGCAACGCGTTGCTGCTCGCCCCCCGAAAGCTGCCCCGGATAATGGGTGATGCGATGGCCGAGGCCGACCTGCTGCAATTCTCGCCCGGGCGCGATCGAACGCGTCCGCGTCTCCCGGCCAGCTCCAGCGGCACCGCGACGTTTTCGAGCGCCGTCATGGTCGGGATCAGGTGGAAGGCCTGAAAGACGATACCGATTTCATGCCGGCGCGCGAGGGCAAGCGCGTCTTCTCCGAGGCCCGAAAATTCCTGACCCGCGACCAGGACCGAGCCACCGCTCGGCTGCTCCAGCCCCGCGATCACCGCGAGCAGCGTGGACTTGCCGGAGCCCGACGGACCGACCAGCCCGACAGCCTCGCCCTGCGCCACATCGAGATCGATTCCCTTGAGAATTTCGACCGGCCCGGCACCGCTTTCCAGGGTCAACCGCACGCCGCGCAGTTGTATCGCCCTCTCGCGGGCACTAAGATTCCTGCTCCATGCGGTCATTCACACCCTTGTCCTCATTGCGGGGCATTGTTCACGGATTTCACGGCGCAGGCCAGTGTTTGTCTTCGCTCGTTCTCGCAATGGTGATCGCGATCTCGGCCGGCGCCGGAGCGCGGGCCGGCGACGCCAAAGTCATTCTCGGCATCGGCGACAGCCTGATGGCCGGCTATGGCCTCAATCATCCGGATTCCTTTCCGGCCCAGCTTCAGAAGCATCTGAGAGCGAAAGGCTTCGACGTCACGGTAGTGAATGCCGGGGTCTCGGGCGATACCTCCACCGGCGGCCGTTCGCGCCTGGCCTGGACCATCGACGGCCAGCCCGGGAAGCCCGATCTCGTGATCCTCGAACTCGGCGCGAATGACGCGTTGCGCGGCATCTCTCCCGATCTTACGCGCGACAACCTTGACTGGATGCTCGGACAACTCAAGAAACGCGGCATTCCGGTGCTGTTCGCCGGCATGATGGCGCCGCCCAATATGGGCGAGGATTATGTGACGGCGTTCGACGCCATCTATCCCGAACTCGCGAAGAAATACGACGTGACGTTTTACCCCTTCTTCCTTGACGGTGTGGCGGCGGATCCAAACCTCAATCAGGGTGACGGGATGCATCCCAACCCGAAGGGCGTGAAGATCATCGTGAAAAAGATCACGCCCTATGTGATACGGGCCCTGGACAAGACCAAATCCGGCACCGCTTCCGCACCCTGAGTTCCAGGACCTTCCAATGTCTCGCCTCTTTGTCGGCCTTGAACTGCCCGCCTCTGTCAAAGAGACGCTTCTGCGCGTCGAAGCCGGCATTCCGGGCGCGCATTGGCAAACCGAGAACCAGCTTCACCTCACGTTACGGTTCATTGGGGACGTCGACGGCCCCACGCTCGGCGACGTCGCGAGCGCCCTCGACCTGATCGAAGCCCCGGCGCTGGAACTCGCGATTCGCGGCGTCGGCATCTTCGGCAACCTGAAGCGCACCAGAGCTCTCTGGGCAGGCGTCGCCGATAACCCGGCGCTTTTTCATCTCCAGGACAAAGTGGAATCCGCGCTGGTGCGCATGGGGCTCAAGCCCGAGCCGCGCAAGTTCCATCCCCATGTCACGCTGGCGCGGTTCGGCAATCCCGAACGTCACCGGCTGCAGGACTTCCTGCAGGTCCATGACGCCCTGGCGGTCCCGCCGTTCCCGGTGGAGCACTTCACCCTGTTCTCAAGCATGGCGACGCAAAAAGGCTCGATTTATACGGTCGAGGAAACCTATCCGCTCGACGAGTCCGGCCAGGCTTTTACGGCCGAAAGACCCGGACCGACAGAATGAACACCGTCAGGTTCGCGTTACCGCAGCCCGGATGCGGTCGCGGTGTTCGGGGTCGAGCTTGCGGAGCGCTTCACGGCGGGTGAGCGCCGCGGCGCGCGGGCCGACGGTCAGATAGAGCCGTTCGGCGTCCATCGGCAGGCGATCGAACATCTCGCGCAATACCCAGCCCATCGCCTTGGCGATGAAGAACTCACGCTCCTCGACCAGCGCCTCCATGGTCCCCTGCAGAATATCGGCGCGCAGCGCGTGTGTGCGGATGGCCGGAAGATGGATCAGCAATGCCGCGCGGCGCACCCAGAAGGACGGCTCGCCCACCCATTCTCGCGACTCCTCGAACAGACTGGGTTCCCGGAGCGCGATTCGGCCCATGACGTCGATCGCAAGACCGTCCAGCAAACTCCAGCCGACCAGCGACCGCGACCAGTCGAGAAAGACCTTGCTGACGTCGGCGGATGTCAACAGCGTCTCGAAATAGCCGGCTAACAGGATTGCCAGCAGCTTGTCCTCGTAGAGATCCGAATGCCAGAGCCCGTTCAGCGCCCCGAGAAGCTCGTTATGTGGCGGTTTCGGGCAGGCCTTGCGCGCGCCCCGCGCCGCTTGGCGCAGTCGCGGCACCCGGTGACCGATCAGCGCATAGGGAACCTTCAGATAGGCCTTCCGGGCGACGGCGTCCTGCTCCCGAGCGTCGGCGCGCACTGCCGCTTTGGCCGTCTCGACCGCCTCGCCGATATCCATGCCTATACCCCGTGACGGGAAATCACCCGGTCGATGCCGGGCAGGTAGCTCGCCCCGAAAAGCCGTACATGGGTCAAGAGATGCCAGAGATTATAGATCTCCTTGCGCGTCTCGAAAAAGCCCGGACTGATCGGCCGGATCTCATTATAGCGCCGGAAAAACGCGTCGCCGAAGGTTCCGAACAGGGTCGAGAAGGCAAGCTCGATTTCGGGATGGGCATAATAGATCGCCGGATCGATGAAGCCGGTGATCCGGCCGCGATCGCTCAGGATATTGCCGCCCCACATATCGCCGTGAATGAGCGACGGCGCGTCCGGTTCTTCCAAAAGGCCGCCGAGCTTGTCGGCAAATCGCTCGAGCCGGGCGAGACGCCGGGCGTCGAGTTGACCGGCCGCGTGACAGTCCCGCGCCATGTACAAAAGCCGATGATCCCGAAAGAAAGCGATCCAGGAGCGCTCCTGCGCGTTGGGTTGATGCAGGCCGCCGAGCACCGTGTCCCGGTGGAAGCCGAATCTTTCAGCCGTGACACTGTGCAGGCCGGCGAGCAATTCGGCCGCATGCGTTTGCGCCGCGCGATCCAGATCGAGTCGAGCCCGGAAGGTGTTCCATGACGAGCAAGCCGTCTCGCACGAAAAGAACGGCCGGCACGGGCAGCTCCAATTCGGCGCGCAGATAGGTCAGCATGTCGGCTTCTAGGGCGAGCCCCGCCGCGGCGCTCTTGGCGACGACGCGGCGTCCATCGGCCAGATCGACGGCCGAGACCTGGGCGATGCTGCCGCCGGAGAGCGGCGTTTGGCGCAGCGCCCGCGATCCGAGAGCGGCCTCGATATCGGCGAACCACTCCGGCGGGGTCGCCGCCATGTCAGTCGGGAAACTGGTCGGGATGGGACTCGCGCAGCGCCGTCAACAACCCCGCCGATGCCTCTTCCAGAAGGTCGAGCACGAAATCGAATTGTTGCTGACCGGCATAGTAGGGATCGGGGACGTCATGCATCCCGAGCCCGGGCGCATAATTCAGGAACAGGTCGATGCGGCTCGCCGACTTCTTGGGCCGGGACGCCTCGAGCACTTCGAGATTCGAGCGGTCCATGGCGACGAGATAATCGAAATCGAAGAAGTCCTTGCGCCGGACCTGGCGGGCACGCAGAGCGGATATGTCGATCCCCCGCTCGGCTGCGGCCTGTATCGCGCGGCCGTCGGGCGGCTTGCCGATATGCCAATGCGCCGTGCCGGCGGAATCCACATCGATCGGCCGTTCCTTGCCGTCCAGGCCTTCGCGCTTCAACATGTCGCGGAAGACGCCTTCGGCGCTGGGAGACCGGCAGATATTTCCAAGGCAGACAAACAGGACCCGAATCAAACAATCCCTCTCTGTGGTGACGTTTCGCTTTCCCTGCTCAGGTTTTTCTTGTCCAGTCACCACGGAGCGTATCGTCCTGTAATGCCGGGATTTTTGAGGCTCTTGGATTATGGCGCATTACAAAAACATTGTCATCCTCACCGGCGCCGGAATCTCGGCCGAGTCGGGGCTGGGCACTTTCCGCGACAAGGACGGGCTGTGGGCGAAAAACGATCCCTACAAGCTCGCGACGCCCGAAGCCTTCGCGGCAAATCCCGACCGCGTCAACGCGTTCTACAATATGCGCCGCGCCGGCGTGACCGGGGCGCGGCCCAATCCCGCCCATGCCGCGCTGGCCCGCTGGGAGGCCGCCCACCGAGAGGCTGGGCGGGGAAACTTTCTGCTGGTCACCCAGAATGTGGACGACCTCCACGAACGCGCGGGCAGCGAGGCGGTGCACCATATGCATGGGGAGCTTCTGAAGAGCCGCTGCAGCTTTTGCGGGGATGTCCGCACTTGCGCGCATGATCTCTCGGCGGCCCTGATCTGCGCCGCCTGCGGACGGGCCGGCAGCTTGCGCCCTCATGTCGTCTGGTTCGGAGAAGTGCCCTTCGCCCTCGATAAAATCGCGGAGGCGCTCGATGCGTGCGATCTGTTCGTGGCAGTCGGCACGTCGGGCACGGTCTATCCCGCCGCCGGCTTCGTCCAGCATGTCCGGACCGTCGGGCGCGCCGACACGGTCGAGATAAACCTGGAACCCGGCGCGGGCCAGTCGGCCTTCGCGGAACGCTATTACGGGCCGGCGAGCCAAGCCGTGCCGGCGTTTGTCGACCGGGTCCTGGCGACCGCCCCGTGACGTCCATACGGCAGGGGGTTTAAGATCCGGCTGTCTGGTGGTTTAATGGCGCCGAGGCTGCGGAGCGGATTCGCCTCCGGCGGCCAGCACCAGAAACAGCGGACATCCATCGACCACGATGCGTCCCATGAAAACGGTTTGCCGCACCTTGTTGCTTTTCGCCGCGTTGGCGGCCGCCGGGCTCTCTGTGTCTCCGGCCCGGGCCGCAGTCAACAGCCGCGAAGTTCTGCTCAAGGCCCTGAAGGACCGGTTCGGCCCGATCATCAAGAACGGGATCGGCGCGACCTGTCCGAAGGACGGGACATCCTGGCATAACCACGCCTTCGACAAGGTCAATATGAAGGATGGATTTCGGCGCGACAGCGTCGCCTTTTGCGACAGCTATCTGGTCGCGAAAGCGCGGCTCAACAGCGGCGATCTCAGCCCCTGGAATGCATACGAATTCTATGCCTATCGGCCGGATCGCACGCTCGATAACCGCTATATCCGGCTGTTGGTCGGGCCGTTTCTCGGCCGCCGCGAATGCAACGCTCATCGGACCGAGGTCATCAAATCCAAGATCGATGTGACGCTCTGCCGGCCGGCGGATCTCGACTAGCCCGCTGGCTCAGTCGTCATATTCGATCCGCTCCATATCCTCGTCCGAAAAACCGAAATGATGGCCGATCTCGTGGATCAGCACGTGCCGCACGACCACGTCGAGCCGCTCGCCGGTCTCGCACCAGAAGTCCAGAATCGGGCGGCGGTAGAGATAGATCGTGTCCGTGCTTTGGAACACGTCCCAGGTCGATTTCTTGTCGAGGCTCAATCCGTGATAGAGGCCGAGAACCTCGAATTCACTCTCGGCGCCCAACTCGTCGAGTACATCGTCATCGGCGAATTCGTCGACCCGGATGACCACATCCTTGACCCGCTCCTTGAGAACGTCCGGGATTGTCTCGAAGGCCACCTTGGCGAGGCGTTCGAGATCCGCCGCATCGGGCGCGGGGCCGGTGATGGGCATCGGATAGGTCATCGGAGCAGATTAGCGCGGGTTGAACCCAGTTCCAAGCTGGGTCATCCTCGGAGGCCGCACGCCGGCCCGGACCAAGGAGGTGGCAATGGCCAAGAAACTGACCGATGCGGAGCGTCCCGACGCGCTGGCCGGAATTCCCGGATGGACCGAGATGGAAGGCCGCGACGCTATCCGGAAAAGCTACAAATTCAAGGACTTCAACGAAGCCTTCGGCTTCATGTGCCGCGCCGCGCTGATCGCCGAAAAAATGGATCATCACCCCGAATGGTTCAATGTATACAACAGCGTCGAGGTGACGCTCAGCACACATGACGCCGGCGGACTGACCGAAAAGGATATCGCGCTCGCCTCGGCGATGAACGCCCTCGCCGGATAGCGTATTGCGACAAAAAATCCGACCGCCATGCATTGAGATCCGGCCTTTGAGCCCCAATATCGGTAGTGGGGCGAGGCTTTCTCGTTGGGATCCATTCTCATGGCAGAGACAATTGCACGGCCATTGGACGAAGCCGTTGTCGCACATGGCTTTTTTCCTAAACTTCGTAGAGTCCTCCGGCGTGTTCCACTCGCGGCGGACCTGCTGTCGGCCTATTACTGCGCCACCGATCCGACGACGCCGAACCATGTTCGGGCGGTCCTGCTCGGCGCGCTTGCCTATTTCGTGGTGCCCACCGACGCCATTCCGGATATCCTGGGCGCGATCGGTTACGCCGACGACATGACGATCCTCATCGCGGCGATCAACCATGTCGGCGGTTACATAAAGCCACGGCATCGCGAGAAGGCACGTGATTTCATCGAGCGGGAAGGAGCCTGATATCAGCCGCAAGAGCCGGCATGTCTGACGGAGGCATGCGAGGCTATTTCGGAGTCGGGGTCGAGCGCGTCAGCAAGGCCATGAATGTCGGCAATCTGTTTCGCACCGCGAACGGATTCGGCGCCAGCTTTCTGTTCACCATCGACGCCGCCTATTCCCGGGCCGAGTCAAGATCCGACACGAGCCGGGCCGGCGATCAGATTCCGCTCTACCGCTATCGGACGCCGCAGGAGCTGAGCCTGCCCAAAGGCTGTTCGCTTATCGGCGTGGAAATCACAGCCGACGCCGTCGATCTGCCCAGCTTCCGCCATCCGCTGCGCGCGGCCTATGTCATGGGCGGAGAAAGAACGTCCCTGTCCTCGGAACTGCTGGAGCACTGCGAGCACGTCGTGCGGATCCCGGCACGCTTCTCGCTCAATGTCGCGACGGCCGGGGCGATCGTCATGTATGACCGGATGATCTCGCTCGGCCGGTTCGCCGAACGCCCCGTCACCCCTCATGGCAAAACGACGCCTCTCAAGGACCACGTGCATGGCGGTCCGGTCTTCCGGACCTCGCGGGAACGGTGATTCGACGGCGTCCGGCTACGAAAGTCCGTGAAATTTCCGAAAAAACCCTGCGTTCACCATGACTTGTGCTGGAAATCGCCGGCCACAGGTTTTAGTATAATTTTCATTATGCGAAATCTTGTCTGTGTTGCCTGCGGCGCGATTGCCGCCGTTCTCGTGTTGAGTCAGCCGTCTCACGCCGCCGATCAGAGCCGAAAACGGCTCGGCACCTATCATGATTGGCAGGCCTATACCCTGAAAACGGGCGGCAACACGGTGTGCTACGCGATCAGCGTGCCGAAAAAGATGTCGCCAAAGACGGTGGTGCGTCACGGCAGGCGCATCAAGATCTCTCGGGGCGATGTCTATATCACGGTGACCCACCGTCCGGCGACAGAAACATCCAATGAAGTCAATGTGATAATCGGTTACCCATTTCGCAAGAACAGCCATGTCTCCTATCGGATCGATGGGCGGAAATACACGCTTTTCACCATGGGCGACGGGGCCTGGGCATACGACTCGAAGGCCGATGCGCGGATCGTGCGCGCTATGAAGCATGGCAAGACGCTGGTCGTCACCGGCCGGTCGAAGCATGGAACGACAACCCGGGACACTTACTCGCTGATCGGCTTTACCGCCGCGCACAACGCCATCGACAAAGCCTGTCACGTAAAATAGAAGGGCGCCATGTCGTCCTTGACCCTCGATACGCCGGATACGGCAGCTCAACCGCCCCTCGCGGAAGCGGTCGAATTGCGCGAACTCGTGGGCCTGTCCCGCGAGCAGCTGGCGGCTGTCCTGGCCGAGGCGGGCGTGCCCGAAAAGTCGCGGCGGATGCGGGGTCAGCAGATCTGGCACTGGATCTATTACCGCGGCGTCACCTCCTTCGAGGCGATGACGACGATTTCCAAGGACATGCGTGAGCAACTGGCCACGCGGTTCAAGATATCCCGGCCGGAGATTGTCACCGCGCAGATCTCCAGCGACGGCACGCGCAAATGGCTGCTGCGGCTCGCCGACGGACAGGAAGTGGAAAGCGTGTTCATCCCCGAGGAGGATCGCGGCACGCTGTGCGTCTCCTCGCAGGTCGGCTGCACGCTCAATTGCCGCTTCTGCCATACCGGCA
This sequence comes from uncultured Alphaproteobacteria bacterium, assembly GCA_963821875.1. Classification (GTDB taxonomy): domain Bacteria; phylum Pseudomonadota; class Alphaproteobacteria; order CAVTAV01; family CAVTAV01; genus CAVTAV01. Next base: position 966,619 of record CAWGFE010000002.1, on the reverse strand, counting down.
CCCAGCGGCTGGTGCGCAATCTGACGCCGGCCGAAATCGTCGGGCAGGTGATGATGGCGCGCGACGAGCTTGGCGAATGGCCCAGTCCGCCGGATGGCCGTCAGATCACCAATATCGTCATGATGGGCATGGGCGAACCGCTCTACAATTTCGAGAATGTGAAGACGGCGCTCCGCATCGTCATGGACGCCGAGGGTATCGCGCTCTCGAAGCGACGGATCACGCTCTCCACCGCCGGCGTCGTGCCGATGATGGCGCGTTGCGGCGAGGAACTGGACGTCAATCTCGCCGTCTCGCTCCACGCCGTGCGCGACGAGATCCGCGACGAGATCGTGCCGCTCAATCGAAAGTACAAGATCGACGAGCTGCTCTCCGCCTGCCGGGCCTATCCGGGCGCCAAGAACGCACGCCGCATCACCTTCGAATATGTGATGCTGAAGGACAAGAACGACTCGCTGGACGACGCCAGGGAACTGGTGCGCCTGCTGCGCGCTTACGACATTCCCGCCAAGGTGAACCTGATCCCGTTCAATCCCTGGCCCGGCTCGCCTTACGAATGCTCGACACCGGAAGCCGTGAAAGCATTTTCCGACTATGTCTTCGAACACGGCATCTCCGCCCCCGTCCGCACCCCGCGCGGCCAGGACATCATGGCCGCCTGCGGCCAGCTCAAATCGGCGAGCGTCAAACTCAAGAAATCCCTGCGCGACGAAGCCAGCGCGGCCTGACTCCAATCCGTGCTAAAGTCGTGCGGGGAGATGTGTCGTGCGCAGTAGATTATATTTGAAGCAGCTCGCCAGAGATCTGCCGGGCTGGGTCGAGAAAGGCTGGGTCGCCCCGGGCGGCGATCAGGCGATTCTGGACGATCTGAGATCCGGGCTTCGCACCGGCAATATTGCGCCCTTGGCTTTCGGCATTCTGGGCGCGGTGGCCTTGGGCGCGGGCATCGTCACCTTCTTCGCCGCCAACTGGCAGGAAATACCCAAGATCGCCAAGCTCGGCCTTCTGCTGGCCGCACTTTGGGGCTGTTTCGCCGGGGCCGCGCTGTGCCTGCGGCGGGACGCCTCACCGATGATCGGCCAAGCGGTATTGCTGCTCGCCGTGCTGGTGTTCGGCGCGAATATCGAGCTGATCGGACAGGCCTATCACATCGGCAATCACTATCCGGACGGCTTGCTGCTCTGGGCGTTGGGGGCGCTGGCCCTGACGGCGCTCGTGCCATCAGAGCCGGTCGCGGTGCTCGGCTTCGTGCTGACCGGGCTGTGGAGCACGGCGGAAACCATCGGCTTCTGGGGCTCGGTGCACTGGCCCTTCCTCATTCTCTGGGCGGCGTTCATGGCGCCGACCCTCGCGCGGCGCTGGGTGGTCGCGCGGCATATGGGTTTTCTGGCCGCGCTGTATTGGTGCGGGATTTCGCTCGTTAACCTCCATCCGGGTGAATCGCTGTTCCTCGAAATCGTTTATGTGCCGGCCGCCATGACCATCGGACTGCTCGGCGCCGAAATCGGGTCACGCGGAGCCGAGACCGGCGCGACGATGCGCAGCTATTCGCTGATCCTCGGGCTGTTCGCGCTCTACGGCCTCGGCTTCAGACTTTATCAGGCGATCGGCCGGATCCGGGAGCCGCACTGGCTCTGGATCGGTATCTTCGCCCTCGCCTGTATCGCGGTCATCGGCCTCGCGGTGTTCAGGTCGTCCCGGCGTAGGGCGAGGTTCAACGCCGTCGACTGGACCGCGGCCGGACTGGCGGGGCTGATCTTCCTGGCGCTCCTCTCGACGCTGTTCGATTGGGGCGGCCTCAATATCCGCGCGGCCGTCTTCCGTGTTCTGCTGTTCGCGGGCGCTCTCTGGACGGTAGCCTATGGGTATCAGCGCGAACGCCGGTCGATCGTGAATATCGGCTTCGCCTTTTTCGCGCTCGGCATCGCGACGGTCTATGTCGACACTTTGTGGAGCTATATGAACCGCTCCCTTGCCCTGACGGGCGGCGGGGTTCTGCTGCTCGTGGGCGGATATGTTCTGGAGCGCCAGCGCCGCAGGCTGCTCAAGGACTGGACGGCCTCGTCATGAGGAAGGTCTCTACCACCGCCCGTCTCGCCGTCGTAGCCGCCGCCATGACGGTGACGCTGTTGGTCATGGTCGCCGTGAAGCAATACACGCTGGCCACCGGCACGCTGGTCGATCTGGAGACCCGGCCGGTCGATCCCCGCTCGCTGTTTCGCGGGGACTATGTCCGGCTGCGTTATGCGATCTCCCTGCTGGACCTGAAGAAACTCGGCGGCGACACCGATTTCTCCAGGGGCGACGTGATCTATGTCGTCCTCAAGCCGGGCGATCCCTTCTGGACCGCCGTGTCGGTTCATCACTCTTATCCAGCGGAGAAACCCGGTCAGGTCGTGATCAAGGGCCGGGTCGGCGAACATTGGCGCTTCGGCGGCGGCCAGCTCGACGTGACCTATGGCATCGAGAACTACTTCGTGCCCGAGGGCCAGGGCCACGACCTCGAGAATCCGAGCAAAGTCGGCCGCATCTCGATCGTCGTCGCCGTGGACCGATTCGGGAACGCCGGCATCCGCCAGGTTCTGGAAGACGGCAAGCCGCGCTTCACCGAAAGCCTGTTCTAGACACGAGCCGCCCGGACCCGTTTCATCACCTTGTTCCGCGCGGGCATTACCCTATACTGCGCGGCCTTCAAGGCTTACTGGACGCCGCGACGCGGGAGTGAAACATGGCGGAAAACATCAAGAAGGTCGTGCTTGCCTATTCGGGCGGACTGGACACCTCGGTCATTCTCAAATGGCTTCAGGAGACCTATGGCTGCGAGGTCGTGACCTTCACGGCCGATCTCGGTCAGGGCGAGGAGCTGGAGCCCGCACGCAAAAAAGCCGAGATGTTCGGCGTTAGCGAGATCTTCATCGAGGATCTGCGCGAGGAATTCGTCCGCGATTTCGTCTTTCCGATGTTCCGCGCCAACGCGCTCTATGAAGGCATCTATCTCTTGGGCACCTCGATCGCCCGGCCGCTGATCGCCAAGCGCCAGATCGAGATCGCGAAGGCGACCGGCGCGGACGCCGTCTGCCACGGCGCGACCGGCAAGGGCAACGATCAGGTCCGCTTCGAGCTCGGCTATTACGCGCTCAATCCGGATATCAAGGTGATCGCCCCCTGGCGCGAATGGGACCTCACCTCGCGCACCAAGCTGATCGACTTCGCCGAGAAGCACCAGATCCCGATCGCCAAGGATAAGCGCGGCGAAGCACCGTTCTCGGTCGATGCGAACCTTCTGCACATCTCGGCCGAGGGCAAGGTCCTGGAGGATCCCTGGGAGGAAGCGCCGGAATATGTCTACAGCCGCACGATCTCGCCGGAAGAGGCACCCGACAAGCCGACCTATATCGAGGTCGAGTTCGAGAAGGGCGACGCGGTCGCGATCGACGGCAAGCGCCTGTCACCCGCCGAGCTTCTCACCGCACTCAACAAACTCGGCCATGACAACGGCATCGGCCGGGTGGATCTCGTCGAAAACCGCTTCGTCGGCATGAAGTCGCGCGGCATTTACGAAACGCCGGGCGGCACGATTCTGCTGGCGGCCCATCGCGGCATGGAAAGCCTGACGCTGGATCGCGGCGCGGCGCATCTGAAAGACGACCTGATGCCGCGCTATGCGGAGCTCATCTATAACGGTTTCTGGTTCGCGCCCGAGCGCGAAATGCTGCAAGCCCTGATCGACAAGAGCCAGGAGCCGGTTTCGGGCACGGTGCGGGTGAAGCTCTACAAGGGCAGCGCGACCGTCGTCGGCCGCAAGTCGCCGAACTCGCTCTATTCGCTGCAGCACGTCACCTTCGAGGAAGACGCCGGCGCCTATGATCAGCGCGACGCCCAGGGCTTCATCAAGCTCAACGCGCTGCGCCTCAAGCTGTTGAACAAGCGCGGCGGCAACTAAGCGGAATGGCGGCCGCTTTCACGCTGATCCTTTCGATCTTCCTGATCGTCGCCCTTGGGGGCGTGCTGGGCCGGACCAGACTGTTCGGGGCCGATATCGTCACCGGCCTCAACAATTTCGTCTGGCACGTGGCGATTCCCGCCTACATGTTCCGGACAATGGCGAACAACCCGCTCCCCGGTTTCGGGGAACTCGGGCTGGTGGGGCTGTATTACGGCACCGCGCTCACGGTCTACGCCGTGCTCGGCGTTTCGGTGGGGCTGCTGTTTCCCCTGAAGCCCGGCGAACGCCCGGCGATTGCCCTGAGTGGCTGCTTCGCCAACGGCATGATGCTGGGCGTGCCGATCATCGGCGGCGCTTTCGGCGACAGAGCGCTGCATTTGCTGTTCATCCTGATCGCATTTCACTCGCCGATTTTCGTCACCACTTCGACGATCTGGATGGAGATCGAACGCGGCCACAAGATCTCGCTGCTCACCACCATCGGCCGGACCGCCGCCTCTCTCCTGCGCCAGACGCCGATCGTGGCGCTCTTGCTGGGCGTCGCGGCGGCGGGCGTCGGTTTGCACATACCGGATTTCGCGGATCGGATCCTGCGCACGCTTGGCGGCGCCATGATTCCGCTCGGCCTGTTCGCGGTCGGCGCCAGTCTCAGCCGCGTCGAGGTGAGGGGCGACCTGCCTCAGGCCAGCATGGCGATGCTCACCAAGCTGATCATTCTGCCGATGGCCATGCTGCTGACGACACATCTGGCGGGATTTCCGCGGGTGTGGAGCGCGGTCGCGATCCTGATGGCGGCGATGCCGACCGGGCTGGTCGCCTTCAACTTCGCCGCCGCCAACAAGGTCGCGCCCAAACGATCCGCCACCGCCTTTCTCCTGGCGAATATCGCGGCCGTCGCCACGCTGACGCTCTGGGTCGGCTGGCTTAAGTAGCGCCGGGAAGGCTCAAGCCTCCAGCACGTCCGCATATTTCCGGAGCAGAGCGGCACCGTCGCCGCGCCACGAACTGCCATGCATGCAGGCGAGCAGTAGCGGGTTCTCGGCGGCGAGCCGCTCCATCATCGCGCGGTTGTTCTTCGGATGGGCGAAATAATCCTCGACCGCGCGGAACGCTTCGGACGATTCCAGAATATCGCCCTCGGTCACCGGCTCCGGCGTATCGCCCGGCTGGGTGAAGAGGTCGCCGCAGAACAGTGTCTTCGTGGTCAGGTCCATCAGGCTGCCGCATTCCCAGGCATGGGGCAGATGCGGCGTATCGAACCATTTGACCGTGTGCTTGCCGAGGGTCAGCGTTTCGCCGTCCTGGAGCACGACGGGCTCGCGGCTGGCGAAATCCCCGATCGACGTCATCGCCGCGACCCGGCCGCAAAGCGGGCGGGACTTCGGCGCGGCATCCAGAAAATCGTTCAACGCGCCGCATTCATCCGCCTCGAAATGCGAAAAGGCGACGTAGCGGATCGTCTCGACCGGCAGCACCGTCGCGATCGCATCGCGCGTCTGCGGAAAGATCCCGCGCAGCCCGGTGTGATAGACGAGCGGCTCATCATCCGCGATCAGGAACTGATTGAACGTAAAGCCGCCCGGAAAGGCACTCGGAGGCACGGGCGTGCTGATCCGATAGATGCCGTCAGCAATTTCGTCGATTCGCGTCGAACTATCGGTCATGTCCGCCTCCTGAGATCCAACATATTCAGCCGCCACTAGACACAGATCAATTCACGTTGCCGAGACCTTGGCGTAGCATGCTAGCTGTTCCGTGCCGACCAATCACCAATGTTCTCGACCGTTCCCTCGATCAGCATGAGATGACCCAGGACCCGCAAGAAAAACTCGGACTTCTCGAGGTCGTGGCCATTGGCGTCGGCGGCATGGTCGGCGGGGGCATCTTCGCCGTTCTCGGCCTCGCCATGAACGTGGCGGGTCACGCCGTCGTACTCGCCTTCCTGTTCGGTGGTTTCGTCGCGCTCCTGACGGGCTATTCCTATGCCCATCTCGGCATGGCCTATCGCGACGACGGCGGCAGCTTCACCTATATCGAGCGCGCTTTCCGCGTCCCCTTCATCGCGGGGGTCGCCGGATGGCTTCTGGTCGCCGGCTATATCGGCACGATGGCGCTCTATGGAACCGCCTTCGGCGCCTATGCGGCGGCCCTCATTGAATCGGGCGGGCCGGGCGTCGCTTTATCCGATAGCCTCGCGGCGGGCGTTCTGCTCGTCTTTCTCGGCATCAATCTCGCCGGCGTGAAATTGTCAGGCCGGCTCGAACTGATCCTGGTCGCCATCAAGGTCGCCATTCTGCTGCTGTTCGTCGGGGTCGGTCTCACGACGGTTCAGCACGACCATATCGTCCCGGTCTTCAATAAGAGCGCCGTCGCGCCGGTCGCCGCCGCGGCGCTGATCTTCGTCGCCTATGAGGGTTTCGAGCTGATCCCCAACGCCGTCGAGGAAATGAAGAATGCGGACTCGACGCTCAAGCGCGGCCTCGTGATCTCCATCGTCGCGGCGGCTGTTCTCTATGTTCTGGTGGCCTTCGTGGCCCTCGGCAATCTGAGTCCGGCGGATATTCAGCGCGATCAGGAATACGCGCTGGCCGTCGCCGCCCAGCCCTCGCTCGGCCGGGTCGGTTATATCCTGATCGGGCTTGCCGCGTTGCTCTCCACTGCCTCGGCGATCAACGCGACATTGTTCGGCTCGTCGAGGCTGGCGATGGTGATGGCCCGAGAGCATGTGCTGCCGCAGATCTTTTCCCTGCGCGAACGCACGCGGCCGGTTCCCTGGGTCGCCCTGGTCACGCTGACGGCGGCGACCATCGCCTTCATCATCTTTGCGGATCTGAACGTCATCTCCGCCTTCGCGAGCGCGACGTTTTTGCTGATCTTCCTCAGCGTCAACGCCTCCGCCACACGGCTTCACGCTCGGATCGGGCTGCACCCGGCCGTGCCGTTTCTCGGCACACTCCTCTGCTGGGCGACGTTCCTGGAGGTTCTGTGGCACACCTGGCAGACGTCACGCCACAGCTTCTTCTGGATCGTCGGAATCTACGCCGTGGCTATATTGGGCGAACTGGGCCTCACGCTGGCGCGAGGCCCGAGAACGCGATCCGCAGCCGACCAAACGGGACCCTAGCGAGCCTTCAGCAGATCGCGGATCTCCGTCAGCAACACCACATCGGGAGGCAGCACGGGCGGCTCCGCGGGCGCGGCCTCCTCCTTGCGTTTGAAGCGGTTGACCTGCTTCACCAGAATGAAGATCGCGAAAGCGACGATCAGGAAATTGATGATCGTGTTGATGAACACGCCGTAGCGCAAAACCGGCGCGCCGGCCGCCGTGGCCTCGGCGAGCGTGGCGTAATGATGGTCGGACAGGGGGAGGAACAGGTTGGAGAAATCCAGGCCGCCGCTCACCAGTCCGATCGGCGGCATGATCACGTCCTTGACCAGCGAATTGACGATGGCCGTGAAGGCGGCCCCGATGACGATGCCGACCGCCATGTCGAGGACGTTCCCCCGCATGGCGAATTCTCTGAATTCGTGGATGAATCCCTTCATGTGACACCTTCCTGTTTCGACGGCGGCGGCCACATGTGGTGCGGCCGCCCCCAGACAGGAAAGCGTATGTCAGGGTTTCAGATACGCCAAGCGGATTGGTAGCGGCCCGGAACCAGCCCCGAGGCTATTCGATACCGGCTATCCGTTTCGCCGCGATCACCGTGTTGTTCAGCAGGCAGGCGATGGTCATCGGGCCGACGCCGCCCGGCACGGGCGTGATCGCGCCGGCGACCTTGACGGCTTCTTCATAGCAGACATCGCCCACCAGCCGGGTTTTGCCTTCGCCCTTTTCCGGCGCGGGCACGCGGTTGATGCCGACATCGATGACGGTGGCGCCCGGCTTGATCCAGCCGCCGCGCACCATTTCGGGCCGGCCGACCGCCGCGACGACGATATCGGCCCGGCGGCATTCTTCCGGCAGCGCGTCGGTGCGGGAGTGGGCCATGGTGACGGTGGCGTTGCGCTGAAGGAGAAGCTGTGCAATCGGCTTGCCGACCAGGTTGGAGCGGCCGATGACGATGGCGCGCTTGCCGGAGAGATCGGCGCCCAGAACATCCTCGATCAGCATGGTGCAGCCGACGGGCGTGCAGGGGAACAGCCCGTCCTGACCCGAGAGGAGCCGTCCGGCATTCACGACATTGAGCCCGTCGACGTCCTTATCCGGGCTGATCGTAACCGTAACGACTTGCTCCTTGATCTGCTTGGGCACGGGAAACTGCACGAGAATGCCGTGCACGGCGGGATCGTCGTTCAGCTTGCCCACCAGCTCCAGCAGCTCTTCCTGGCTGGTGGTCTCGGGCAGGCGATGCTCGAAGGAGTTCATGCCGGCTTCCTTGGTCTGCTCGCCCTTGTTGCGGACATAGACCTTGCTCGCCGGATCCTCGCCGACCAGCACCACCGCGAGGCCGGGGGTGAGCCCATGCTTCGATTTGAGCTCTGCGACCTCGGCCGCGATCTTTTCCCTCAAGCCCTTGGCAAATGCCTTGCCGTCGATGATCCGCGCGTCAGCCATACTCTCAATCCTTCCCGTTCTTCGCGTTTCTTGGATCAGGCGCGTTCGCGCGCCTCATGCCACTCCAAAATCTTCGCCTTCAGCGCCGCGCCGTCGCCGGCGATCATCACCGCCTTTTCGCGCGACTTGTTTCCGCTGATCACAGAGACCGTGCTCGGCGCGATGCGCCAGGTCCTGGCCAGCAATTTCTCCAGCGCCGCATTCGCCTTTCCCGATTCCGGCACCGCCCTCACCCGTACCTTGAGATGCGAGGCCTGCCCCGCCTTTTCCTCGATCCCGACAATCTCGTCACGCGACGCCTTCGGCTGTAGCCGGACCGCGATCCGCAGTCCTCCGTCGATCACTTGAAATGGCGAGACGTCAGAGGAGGACGCGGGCGAGATCATACAGCACGAGATTGCGCAGGAAGACCAGCAGCAGGATGAGGATCAGCGGCGAGAAATCGACGCCGCCCATGATCGGAATAACCCGGCGGATCGGCCGCAAAACCGGCTCGGTCAGGACATGCAGAACATGCATCACCTGATAGACGAACTGATTGCGGGTATTGATGACGTTGAACGCCACCAGCCAGCTCATGATGACCGATATGATCAACACCCACATATAGAGAGTGATCAAGGTCGCGATCAGATTCAGCAGCGCATACATGAGTTTCGCCCGTTGAAAAGGTTGGCCTCTGATGTAACCGGGTGAGGGCCGAATCGCAAGAACTCGTGTGGATTTTCGCGATAACGCGCGTGATGTCGAGGAGGGCTTGACAGTTGGGCGGCTCCGCCACACATTACGCCGCGCTCGACAGCCGCTCTGCGGGGGCGGCCGATCGCGGGCATGGGGCAGTAGCTCAGTTGGGAGAGCGCGACGTTCGCAATGTCGAGGTCAGGGGTTCGATTCCCCTCTGCTCCACCATCCTGCTTCGCAGGATTTGTCCAGCCGGTGAATTCGAAGCGGCATGCCCTCTAAAGCCTCGGCGAGGGAGGGCTCCTTGCGCATCAGGTCTATTGGCCCGAAAGTGATGCGTTTGCTGGCGAACGCCATTTTAAATCCAAATCCGGTCGTGTCTTTGCGCGAAAACAGCTCTGGTAACCGGGCCGTCGAAACGGCCCCGACCTAATTGGGTGTCGTCGAGGTCGGTTTCGGCAGAATGCCTTTGCCGTGAGATGTGGCCCCCTCCACGGAATCGCAATTCTTACCGCGCTCGGGTGGTGTATCGGGGGGACATTTAAACAGGCCGGACGTCCCCCGTCCGCCGGAATGTCCTCCGTCGCGCAAGGGATGCAGGCCGACACTGAAGATCGTGCCCGGCGGAAACGTACTGACGCTAATGCCTATGCGCGCCGACTGGGCCGAGCCCTTCATCTCGACCGACCACTCTTCCGGCTGGCCGTTCTTGTCCCTTATGACTTTTCGGCGCAACTCGTCGAGCGGCACGAAATGTATCATCAGATGAGTCGGCGCCGGATCGACCCGGGTCACCACGCCGGTGAAAACATAGACCTTGTTGGTGTCGTACATCGCAAAAGAATGATGCGCCGAGGCCGGCCCGATGGTCGAGCCCGCAAGTATCCCCATCCCCGTCAGCATGGCCGCCACGCGGATCGGCCCCGATTGCGTCTTTGCCATATAACCCCTTCCCACGCCCGATGCGGTTTTCTTCAAACCCATCCTACTGGAAGCCGAATAGTGTCTTCGGCTTCGGCCGCTCCATGCCCTTCTCGTGATATTTTTCCCAGATCGTCGCCCACGGCCGTCCGTAGATATCCGGCGGCGAAAATTCGAAGGTGTCGCCGGGCAGCTTTTGCGTGGCGGTACCGTTGACCGGAAAGATCGTCTGGAAGCAGTGGACATATTGCATGGGCTCGCCCTCACCCAATTCGCCCACCTTGTCCCAGTAGTGGACGATCCGGACCGGATCGACGAGCGCCTTCCGGTCGTAGAGGATCGTCTCCTTCCGGAAACCGACCATCTCGCCTTTGCCGCTCTTGAGCGGTGTGTAGATCTCGATCGACTGCATCTCGTTGCTGTATTCGAACGAGGCATGGGCGACCCAGCCCTGAATATTGGATGTCCAGGTAATCAGGGCCTCACCGTCCCAGAAGCCGATGGTTTCACCGTACCAGCGCGGCACGTTCACGCCGAGATGCGGGATCGGGCCGTCTTCCTTGAACGAGCGTCCGATATGAATCTCGGTCAGATAGTTATAGGTCGTCTGGCGCAGATCCTGAACGAGCCTGGGCGTGACGATCAGATCCATCGTCGCCGCGCCATATTGGGCGAAACGCCGCATGAATCCATCCGGCCAGCAATAGGACCCCGGCCATTGGGGCGTGTTGTCCGCCGCGTCGTGATACATCTGCTGGACAAAATGCGTTTGATATTCCGGCGTCAGCAGCGAGAGATAGGTCGGGATCTGGGTTATCGCGCCGTGATACCAGGAGGATGTCTTGCCGTTCCGGCGATGATAGCGCCCGTTCCAGCGGGGAACGGTTGCCTGGGTATAGACCGTCGGCCCGCCTTTGGCCTTCGCTTCCGCCAAAAGCGCCTCGTAATGCGCCCTCGCCGTACGGAACGGGTAAGGACTGACGATCTGATCGCGCGGATAATCCCGGTCGCAATAGCCCCAGGCGGCGGTAAAGGGCGGATTGTCCCCGATCACCGGGACCTCATAAGCGCCCCACTGGGCTTCTATGGCAGTGGGCGAGTTGCAGCGAAAATAGCGCGGATCGGACCACAGCGCCTTGTCTTTATAGAAGTCCTTGGTGGTGAAGATATCCACCGGCAGGGGCGTGACGCCCGGCGGGACTTTGCCATCGCGCGCGGCGATCACCGGTTTGAGATCGTCCGGCACACCCGCATGGATATACAGGCCTTTGCCGGACGCGCCGACGATCCGGTCGACATGCAATGGATCGGGAGCGCCGCGCCCGACGCTTTTCTGTTGGGCGGCCAGCGCGCCACCGGCCATCGTGAACAAAAGCAGGAAGACCGCCGCGCCCAACGGCGACAGCGCCCGTACACAGGTCGTCCAGGGTTTCATGTCTCCCCGCCCCCCAAAGAAACCGTTGCGCCCAGCCGCGCGAACCAAGACCTACCGTATAATTCCGTCTTCGTTTCTTACTGGACGTATAGTCACCTTCGTTATGATCGGTGTCAACGCAGGTGCGTTCTCGGAAACGGAGGCTTGAGGGGCGGCGAACGGTCCGCCGAGAGCCGGCCTAGCCGAGAGCGGAGTGCGGCGGAGACGGAATTTCGACGGTTCGGCCTTTATGCGAGCCCGGCGCGGATGCCTGCGTGGACGAGCGTTTGACGGCATGGTTCTTTGCCCAGGCCCGTAGTCTTTCGATCTCTTCGCGCCGCAGCTTGGCGATGGGTGAGGCCCCTCTGGCGACGACTTCGAGATCCGCCATAGTCAGGCTCGGCGGCTCGGTCTCCAGACTGGCGCGATGAAAAGCCAGAATCAAAGCCTCATTGATCCACGCCTCGATCTCGGCGCCGGTCATGGAAACGCCCGGACCAAGGGTCTCCGGGCCCGAGAGGGTCGTCAGCCAATCGAGATCGAAGTCCGCCGGATCCTTCCTGGCGTGGCGCAGATGGATCTCGATAATCGCCCGCCGCTCCGGCTCCGTCGGAAGATCGACGAAAAAGACTTCGTCGAACCGTCCCTTGCGCAGGAGCTCGGGTGGCAAAAGGGACACTTCATTCGCGGTCGCAAAGACAAACACCGACTTGGTCTTTTCCTCGAGCCAGGTAAGAAAACTGCCAAGCACCCGGAGCGAAACACCATTGTCGCCGATATGCCCGGTGTTCCGGGGCAAAGCCTTCTCGATCTCGTCGACCCACAACACGCACGGCGCGACGGCCTCGCAGGTCGCAATGGCCTGACGCATGTGGCCTTCGGACGATCCCACAAGCGAGGAATAGACCTTGCCGACATCGAAACGGATGAGCGGGAGACGCCAGGTCGCCGCAACGCATTTCGCCGCCAGCGACTTGCCGCAGCCGGGCACGCCGGTGAGAAGCACGCCTTTCGGCACATGGATGCCGAAACTCTGGGCTGCCGGGGACAGCGACGCCCCTCGGATTTCCAACCAGCGCTTGAGTTCATCGAGTCCGCCGATATCGGACAGCGACAGGTGGCCGGTGCTGAAATAATCGAGGATGCCGCTTTTCCGGATGATCTGACGTTTCTGTCCGACGATCCATGCGACGTCGGAATAATCGAGACGGCCATCCTCGACGATCGCCTTGGCCAGCGCATTCTCGATTTCGACCATGGTGAGGCCCAGCGAGGCGTCGACAAGAGCCTCGACGAGTTGGCCCGGCTCCGCAGTCACGCCGAATTTGACGTCGCGGATGCGTTTTACGAAATCGCCTATAAATTCCGCGATCTCGGCCCGGTCGGGCAGCGGGAAGTCGACGATGGTGACTTCCTTCTCGAGCTCAATCGGCACATCCGCCGTGGGTGACAGGATGAGGCAGCTCGCGGCGTATCCCTTGGTGCGTATACTCGTCGCAAGGTCGCGCAGAGAACGCCGATAGAGCGGATTGGCCTGCGGAATGTTCAGATAGGGCGACGGGTCGAGCAGCAGAAAGACCGCATTCTTCTGCTCCTCCCCCAGCTTGTTCAGATAATCGAGCGCGGCAGAGAGATCATGCAGGCTCGGGCCCTGGCCGGACTGCTCGTCCGTGTCATATTGGACGACGCCGCGGCTGGTGCTCCAGATGAACAACGTCTTCCCCCGCTCGGCGCACAGCTCGGCGATGCTCGCGATCGCGCGATCCTCTTCATGCGTAACGATCTGGATCAGCGGGTAATGGGCGCGCAACAACTCGTCGAGTTCACTTAGGAAGAGTTGACGGGCATGTCGCGGGGAATCGGCCATTTCAGACGTCCTCGAAGCCGACCGGGCGGACGGGCCGGCCTCGTCAGTAAATTGTTAATCATAGGATCATCCGACTAGATCGTTAACGATGGCTTTCCACGCGAAAACTGTCTCAAAACTTGGCGTGGGTGGCTTGAAACGGCGGATAGGCACCTGGTTAGCCCGTTCTTCCGGCCGCTTTTGACGATGGAATCGCCGCGCGAAGTCCCGTATTGTTTCTACAACCGGCCCGGCTCGCGCGCCGGTACAACAGGAGAGGCGCCGCCGAACCCGAAAACGGGCGCGGCGTGAACGGGGGACATTACGTGATGACGAAACGATTCCGGTTTGCGGCCCTCACGGCGGTTGTCGCGCTCACGGGCGGTCTTTTCGGTGTTGGCGGGCAAGCCCGGGCAGCGCAATGCGACCGCGCCTGCTTGAAGGGCATGGTCGATTCCTACCTTGCGGCCTTGGTCGCGCATGATCCGTCCAGGGCGCCGGTCGCCAAACACTACAAATTTGTCGAGAACCTCAAGCCGATGAAGGTCGGCGAGGGGCTGTGGAAGACGGCTACGGCCGTTCCGACGACCTTCGCGATCTATGTGCCCGATCCGGTCTCGGAGCAGGTCGGCTTCATCGGCATCATGCAACGCGACAACAAGCCCATCGAGCTGGCGCTGCGCCTCAAGGTCGTAAACGGCAAGATTACCGAGATGGAACATCTGATCGCTGCGGATCTCACAAAGGCCGAGTTGAAGAATCTCCAGACGCCCCGGCCCGTCTTCCTCGCCAGCGTTCCCAAAGACCAGCGCACGCCGCGCAAAAAGATGCTGAAGATCGGCGCGTCCTATTACGCGGCGCTGGTGACGAACAAAGGCACGGCGGCCCCGTTCGACGACGCCGATTGCGAGCGTCATGAGAACGGCATGATCACCGCCCGGCCGCCGCAAGACGCGAAACCGGGCGCAACCGGCCGGGCGGCCATCGGCACGCTCGGCTGCACCAAGCAGATCGACAGCGGGATGTTCACTTATATCAAGCGGATCGAGCCGCGCCGGGTGTGGATCGCCGATCCCCAGACAGGCCTCGTCTTCGGCCTGTCGCAGTTCCGCCATCCGATGAAGGAAAAGTCGGAGAAGATCACCGGCGTGCCGGGCGTGACCACCATGCCGATGAAGTTCGACCCGTTCGATCTGCCCGCCGCCCACATCTTCAAGATCAGCGGCGGCAAGATCCACGAGATCGAAGCCATGGGCTTCACGGCCCCCTATAATTCACCGACCGGCTGGTAGGCGACAGGCCTTACAACACGACTTCGACGAAACGGGGGGAAGCAACAACTCCCCCGTTTCCGGTCCGGAAACGGCGAAACCGCGACATTTTGACCAGGAAAACCGCCGCCGACGGCTTTTATCTTAAATCTTCCTTAAGCCTGTCCCTCGAAACTGGATGCCAAACGACAGGCGGCGTTTGGTATTGCCGTCGTAAGGGAATCGAGGGATTCCGTGATTAGTTCGTCGACGATGGCCGTGGGAATTCTGGGAGGGACAAGTTCGTCCAGCTCCGGCAGCTTTTACTCGCCCATCACGATCAGTTCGACTCTGCTGGCGGCGAATTATTCGGCGAAGCTGGCCCAGACCACGGCCGGCACCGGCACGGCGGCGAGCAGCGCGTCCGGCAGTTCATCCGCGTCGTCATCCCAGAACAAGAACAACATAACCGCTCCGTGGGAAGAGGGCCGCAAGGCGTCCTCGGTCACCGCCGGCTATCTCGCCGCCAACAAGCTGAACAAATTCATCGATCTGAATTCCAGCAGCGTCCAGAACGCCAAGGGCAACGCGGACTACAAGGAACTGTTTGCGCTGTTCAACGGCATGTCATCCATGCGGGCGCTGGCGGCCTATGCGGCGCAGGACACGATTCCCTCTTCGGTTCTCGGCTCGATCAACAGCAAGTTTCAGTCGGCGCTTGCCGAGGTTCGCAACTTCGTCTCGACATATAAATCCGACAAACTGAATCTCTTGTATGGCGACAAGACGGACAACGAAAAGTCCGCCGCCGTGATCAGCAACGCGCCGACATCCTATACCGGCCGCGTCGTGCAGATCGGCGATCAAAGCGCGGCGATCCCCGGCCTGACCGGGACCGAAAAGTTTACGGTAACGCTCAAGTCCGGCACGACCTCCCAGGACTTCCAGATCGACCTGTCGAAAGTCTCGGGTCCGCTGAACGCCCGCAACATCGCCGATTACGTCAATCAGGTCATCCACGCGCCCCAAGCCGTGGACTCCAACGGCAACCCTGTCTTCGACAAGAACGGCAACCCGGTCCAGAAATTCACGTCCTATTTCACCGTCGATACCAGCAAGGGCGATAATCTCGGGGCACTGAAGATCGTTCCCTCGCTCGTCGAGCAGGTGAGTTCTGAGCGCGCCCGCCGCCACGCCGTCGGTATATGTGACCGGCAACAACACCCCGCTTGTCGACGGCCAGCAATCCGGCTTTCTGACCAAGCTGGACGGTGTTGACGGCACATCCAGCCCCACGAGCGAATTCCGTTCGACCATCGCCGCGCTCGCGCCGGGACAAACCGCGCCGGCCAGCGATACGTCAAGTTCAAGCTCGAGTTCTTCAAGCTCGAGCTCGAGTACCAGTTCGACCTCCTCGTCGAGCTCGACGACGTCGACGTCCGGGTCCAGCAGTTCCTCGACCAGCGGGACCACGGCGAATATCCCCCAGGACCCCAAACTCGCACCGACCAGCACCAATGCAACGGCGACAGATTCCGAAGGCAATGTCTATGTGCTGGGAGCCACGTCGGGCGATCTCGGCTCCCAGTTCAACCGCTCCAGCAGCCAGGACGTCTATCTGAGCAAATACGACTCCTCGGGCAAGATGATCTGGCAGCATCTCGTGGGCGCGACCACCGAGTCCAGTCCGGGCTCCGTCACCGTGGATTCGAACAACAATGTGATCATCGCCGGGTACACGCCGGACAATATTGCACCGAATGCCCAGATCGACAGCATCGACAGCTTCGTTACGAAATATTCCTCGAACGGCCAGGAGCTCTGGACTCATCAGGTCCAGGCGGTCGCCCCGGACCGGGCGACGAGCGTGACGACCGACAGTAGCGGCAACGTCTATTTCGGCGGCTATGTCTCCGGCGCGATCGATGCGAACGCGACGGACGCGGGTTCCTCGGACTCCTTCGTGGTCAAGCTCTCGGGCACGAACGGCGACAAGACGGGATCGACCCAGTTCGGCACGGCCGGCGCCGATCTGGCGAACGGCCTGGCCGTCGGCGCCGACGGCAATCTGCTGGTGGCGAGTTCGGAAAACGGCCATGCCGTCGTTCGGAAGCTGGACTCAAGCAACCTGTCGAACACCCTTTGGTCGACCGATCTCGGCAGCCTGCAAGGCGGTTCGGTGGCGGGCCTGAAGGTCGCCAGCGATGGATCGATCTTCGTCGCCGGCACCACGTCGAACGGCAGTCTCGCGGGGTCGACGGTCAATGCCGCCAGCGGCGGCAGCGACGGTTTCGTGACCAAGATCACCGACAACGGCACATCCGGCAGCGCCGACTGGACGAGCTATGTCGGCAGTTCTGCAGCCGACCGTGTGACCGGCCTGACGGCTGGCGGCGGCAAGGTCTACCTCTCGGGCAGCACCGATGGCACGCTGCCGGGACAGACCAAGGCAGGCGCGACGGACGCTTTCGCCACATCGCTGGACGCCGGCACGGGCGCGACCCAATGGGTCTCTCAATTCGGCGCGCCGGGCTCGGGCAACGCCGCGAGCGGAATCGCCTTCGCGGCGCAAGGCTCGTCGGTTCTCTCGGAACTCGGCCTGCCGTCGGGAACGGTGAACGCCGCACAGGACCAGAGCGTGACGTCTCAAACTAGCGCACGGGCCGGAGACTATTTCTACGTTTCGATCAACGGCGGCGCGAAGATGAAGATCACGATCGATCAGGGCGATTCCTGGACGACGATCGCCCAGAAGATCAAGCGCACCTCATTCCTCTATATCGACGCGGCGTCCTATCCGACAGGCAACGGCAGCAGCCTTCAGGTCAAAGCGGTCAGGGGCGGGACCGTGGCCATCATGCCCGGAGACGGAAGTCACGACGCCCTCAAGGGCCTGGGCCTCGACGCAACCACGCTGAAAAGCGATTCGAGCCTGACCGGGGACAGCTCCAGCTCCAGCTCGAGTTCCAGCTCAAGCTCTTCCTCCGGCTCCTCGTCGAGCAACAGCCCAACCGACTATATGTTCGGCCTCGGCTTTTCGAGCGCGCTGAATCTGTCGAGCCATACCGCCGCGGCGGACGCCGTCAAGAAGATCGATGCGGCGATCGGCGTGATCCAGTCGGCCTATCAAAAACTGAACCCCGACCCTGCCCTCGAAGCGCTGAAGAAACAGAACGCGGCCGCGTCCGGCCCCGTACCGGCCTATCTCCAGGCCCAGCTCGCCAATTACAAGGCGGGCCTTACCCGTCTGACGGCGGGAACCTCCGCCTAGGAAAACGTCATGATCGCTCGCTGCCGCTCTCTCGCGATCGCCGCCCTGATCGCGCTCTCGCCCCTCTGTGCCGCGCCAACGCTCGCCGGCGAACACGGGGGCGGGCACGAAAGCGGCGGACATGGCGGCGAAGGGCAGCCGGAGTCGCCCTATATCAAACTCAACGACATCAACGTCACCATTTTCGGCGATCAGCGGGTCCGCGGCATGCTGACGGTCGCGATGAGCCTCGAGGTCACCGAGCCGGACAAACACGCCAAGGTGACGGCCGATCAGCCGCTGCTGCGCGATGCCTATTTTCGTCGGCTGACCCGCTATGCCGGCTCCCGCAGCGACC
The DNA here is from genome assembly GCA_963821875.1 of uncultured Alphaproteobacteria bacterium. GTDB lineage: Bacteria > Pseudomonadota > Alphaproteobacteria > CAVTAV01 > CAVTAV01 > CAVTAV01. The sequence goes on along the minus strand of CAWGFE010000002.1, from coordinate 948,395 downwards.
TGCGGCGCCCGATCAACGTCACGCAACTCGGGGCCATGCTGCAACAGACCACCGACAAGGTCCTGGGCGGCCATTTCGCGAAGGTGCTGATCTCGGCGGCCGCCATCCGCCGGATGTAGCCGTCGGAACCGGCTAGTGGGCTTCACCCCAATTATCGCCTGACCCGCATTCCACAGTCAGCGGAACCGAAAGCGTAATGGCCGGTTCCGCCGCCTTCTCCATCGCGGATTTGACGACCTTCCGGGTCTCCTCGACCTCATCCTCGGGCACCTCGAAGATCAACTCGTCATGGACCTGGAGCAGCATCCGGGCCTTGAGCCTGTTGCGCCTGAGAATGTCCGGCATCTGGATCATGGCGCGGCGCATGATGTCTGCGGCGGAGCCCTGCAGCGGCGCGTTGATCGCAGCGCGTTCGGAGAATGACCGCATAGACGGATTCTTTTCGTTGATGCCGCGGATATGGCAGCGACGGCCGAAGATGGTCTCGACGAAGCCGTGTTTGCGGCAGAACTCGATGGTCGAATCCATATAGGCGCGGATGCCCGGGAATTTCTCGAAATAGGCCTTGATGTAGTCGGCCGCCTCGCCGCGCGGGATGCCGAGCTGATTGGCGAGACCGAAAGCGCTGATGCCGTAGATGATGCCGAAATTGATCGCCTTGGCGCGGCGGCGAACCTCCGACGGCATGCCCTCGACCGGCACGCCGAACACTTCGCTCGCGGTCATGGCGTGGATATCGATGCCTTCGGAAAGCGCCTTGCGCAGCGCGCCGATCTCCGCGACCTCGGCAAGCAGGCGCAGCTCGATCTGGCTGTAGTCCGCCGAGACCAGCTTATGGCCTTTCTCGGCCACGAACGCCGTGCGGATCTTCCGCCCCTCGGTGCTGCGGATCGGTATGTTCTGGAGATTCGGATCGTTCGAGGACAAGCGACCGGTGGAGGTCGCCGCCAGCGAATAGGACGTATGGATGCGGCCGGTCCCTTCATTGATCTCGTTGACCAGCGTATCGGTATAGGTGCTCTTCAGCTTGGAGAGCTGCCGCCAGTCCAGCACGCGGGCCGGCAGGTCGTGGCCCTGCGCCGCCAGACCTTCGAGCACGTCGGCGCCGGTTCCATAGGCGCCGGTCTTGGTCTTCTTGCCGCCGTCGAGACTCATCTCGTCGAACAGCACCTCGCCAAGCTGCTTCGGCGAGCCGACATTGAACGGATGACCGGCAAGCTTGTGGATCTGCTTCTCCAGCGAGGCGATTTCCTCGGCGAAGTCGTTCGACAGCCGACGCAGGATGTCGGGATCCACCTTGATCCCGGCGAATTCCATATCGGCGAGCACCGCAGGCATCCGCCGCTCCAGCGTCTCGTAAACCCGCACCATGCGACGCTCGAGAACCTGCGGCCTGAGGACGCCGTAGAGTTTCAACGTGACGTCGGCGTCCTCGGCGGCATATTCCGTCGCCTTGTCGAGCGGCACCTGATCGAAGGTGATCTTGTTCCGGCCCGTGCCGGTGACCTCCGCGAATTTGATCGGCCGGATGCCGAGATGCAGTTCCGACAGCTCATCCATGCCATGGCCGTGCAGCCCGGATTCGAGCACATAGGACATCAGCATGGTGTCGTCGATCGGATGAACGCGAATGCCGTGTTTGAGAAACACCAGCATGTCGAATTTGAGATTCTGGCCGACCTTCAGAACCGCCGGATCTTCGAGCAGGTCCTTGAGCTTTTCGAGCGCCGTCTCGAGCGGAAGCTGATCCGGGCGGCCGCCATCGAAATCGAGCGAGCCTTCGCCGGTCGACGAGCCATGGCCCAGAGGAATGTAGCAGGCCGAGCCCGGCTCCACCGAAAGCGAAACGCCGACCAAACGGCAACGCATGACGTTGAGCGAGTTGGTTTCGGTATCCACCGCCACGGTGCCGGCGGCCCGGGCCTTTTCGATCCAGACATCGAGCGCTTCCGGCGTCTGGACGCATTCATAAGCCCGTTCGGACGCTTCCCCGGCCTCCTCGGTCTTGTGCGAGACATGTCCCTGAGGATCGATGTTGTGGCGCGCGGCGACCCGTTCCTTGAGTTGCTTGAACTCCATCTCGTCGAGAAACGGCATCAGCAGATCGGGATCGAAATGCCGCACGGTCAGATCGTCGAGCGGCATCGGCAGGGGCACATCGTTCTTCAGCCGGACGAGCTCGCGCGACAGCCGCGCCATATCGGCTTTTTCCATCAGGTTCTGGCGGCGCTTCGGCTGCTTGACCTCCTCGGCGCGGTCCAGAAGCGTATCGAGATCGCCGTATTCATTGATCAGCTCGGCGGCCGTCTTGATGCCGATGCCCGGAATACCGGGGACGTTGTCCGTCGAATCACCGGCGAGGCTCTGTACGTCGACGACCTTTTCGGGCCCGACGCCGAACTTTTCCACCACCTCGTCGGGGCCGATACGCCGGTTCTTCATCGTATCCAGCATGTCGACATCGCCGCCGACCAGCTGCATCAGGTCCTTGTCGGTGGAGACGATGGTGACCTTGACCCCGCGCTCGCGCGCTTCTCGGGCATAAGTCGCGATAAGGTCGTCCGCCTCATAGCCCTGCAATTCGATGCTTGGCACGTTGAACGCCTTCACGGCGTCGCGAATCATCGAGAACTGCGGGATCAGGTCTTCCGGCGGCTCGGCCCGATTCGCCTTGTAGTCCTCATAGAGATCGTTGCGGAAAGTCTTGCGGGCGGTATCGAAGATCACCGCGACATGGCTCGGTTTGTCGCCGTCGCGGCTGTCCTCGAGAAGCTTGTAGAGCATATTGCAGAAGCCGAGCACGGCGTTGATCGGCGTGCCGTCGCTTCTGGGCCCGATTCGCAGCGCGTAATAGGCGCGGAAGATGAACCCCGAACCGTCGATCAGATAGACGTGTTCCTGGCGTTTATCCGAGTCGCTCTTTTTCTCCGCGCTCAATGCCCGGCCGGGACCTTGACCCCGTCCTTGAGGACGAAGCGGCGCCCGCAATAAGGGCATTCAACATCTCTTTTGGCGCCCATATTCAAGTAAACCCGCGGATGGCCAAGCGGGCCCTCTCCGCCATCGCAGGCGACGACGTTCGATTCGACCTCGATCGTTTCGGGCGGTTCCATCGACATGTCCGTAAATCCAGTTTCTGTTGCGCCGGCCATCATGCGGCCGGCGGAAGATTGACCGATTGGCTGACCGGATGATACCCATTGCGCCGCCGCAATCAACCGATCGCGAAGGAATGTCCATGGCGCCCGCCGAAACCGCCGAATTCCCGGCTGCCGCCGCACCGGCCGATGACCGCCCGGCGATCACGGCGCAGTCGCTTTACAAACGCTATCACCGCAGCGGCGGAGGCGCGCCGGTAGAAGCGCTCAAGCATATCGACCTGACGATTCCCTCAGGCTGCATTTTCGGGCTTCTGGGTCCGAACGGCGCGGGCAAATCGACATTCATCAATATTCTCGCCGGACTGGTGAACAAAACCGCGGGCACGGCCAATATCTGGGGGTTCGATATCGACGCCAATCCGCGCAATGCGCGCGCCTCGATCGGCGTGGTGCCCCAGGAGATCACCTTCGACGCGTTTTTCAGCCCGGCAGAGGCGCTGGAGTTCCAGGCCGGCATGTATGGCGTGCCGAAATCCGAGCGCCGCACCGACGAAATCCTCAAACAGGTCGGGTTGTTCGACAAACGCGACGCCTATGCACGGTCGCTTTCGGGCGGCATGAAACGCCGTCTGATGGTCGCCAAGGCCATGGTTCACAATCCGCCGATTCTGGTGCTCGACGAGCCGACCGCCGGGGTCGATGTGGAGTTGCGCCAGCAGCTTTGGGAAAATGTCCGCGCCATGCGCGAGGCCGGGATGACGATCGTGCTGACCACGCACTATCTCGAAGAAGCCGAACTGCTGTGCGACGAGATCGCGATCATCAATCACGGCCAGGTGGTGTGCTGCGAGCCGAAGACCCAGCTTCTGGGCCGGATCGAGGAAAAGGAACTGATCATCGTCGTCGATTCGGACTTGACCGGGGTGCCGGCGGGCCTTGCCGACTATAATGTGCGGCTTATCGACCGGCGCACCTTCGGCATCCAGTTCAACCGCGCGACGACGACGGCGGCGCGAATTCTCGCCGCCATCCAGCAGGATTCCGGCCTCACCATCGTCGACATTTCGACCCGGGAAGCCGATCTCGAAGACATCTTCCTGCAGCTCACCCGCGACGCCTGAGCGTTCCCCGACATCATCACGACCGCGTTAGTGTATCATTCTGGGTCTGCGCTCCGGCGCACGCGTGCTATAGTCACCGCTTCACGTGCAGCAAAAATTTTCGCATCACATAATCGGAGGCTAATGTCATGAGATTGCTCGCCTGTGTCCTCGCGTTCTTCGCGCTTACCGCTGTGGCCCGCGCGGCCGAACCTGTGGTCGCGGCCACGCCCGAACAGCAGATGGCGATGTTGAACAGTGGCGGACCGCAACAAGTGGCCAACAAGAAGCTCGTCTACAATATGTGGCGCGAGTTCCTGACCGCCCATCATATAGAGGCCGCCGACAAATATCTGGCGCCCGAGTATCATCAGCACAATCCGAATGCGGTGACCGGCCGCGAAGGCGTGAAGGCCTATTTCAAGGCGATCGGCGCCAAGCCGACAGCGGTTCCCGATACGATTCCGGACCTCGTCTCGATCCTCGGCGACCGCGACATGGTGACCTTGTTTTTCGTCCGGCACTACAAGAACTCGAAAGGCGAGGACTATACGACCACCTGGGCCGACATGTTCCGTGTGAAAGACGACAAAATCGTCGAGCACTGGGACGTCGCCAAGATGCAGTAAGGCCTGACGGCCGCAAAACGTTTGTCCTGAGCCTGTCGAAGGACGTGAGGACGGGCTTCGACAGGCTCAGCCCAGACGGCGTGCTTTAAACCGGTGTTCTTTAGACCTCGTAGCGCCCGGTCTGTAACGCGTCCTCCGGCACCCACATGCCGTGGAATGTCGAGCGGACGCGGATCGGCATCTTGATCAGCGCAACCGGGCCGACTTCGACATTCCGGGCGTCCAGAATCGCAATGTCGCTGCGATTTCGGGCGGTTCGGTTTACCGGCGCGATCAGATACCCGTCGCCTTCCGGCGCGCCCTGATAGCGGGGGACGAAGATCGGCTCCTGAACGCCAGACCCTTCGCCCGCTTCCCAGACCTTCAGCTCGCCGGCCTGATGATCGTAGCAGCCGATCGCGCCGAGGCTCATATCCCCGGCCCGCGCGTTGGGAGACCGGCAGATCATATAGCCGTAACGATAGGGCTTGCCCATGTAGCGATCGTCGCATTTCGGCATCTCGCCGGGCGAGCCGACCAGCAGCCGGGTCTCGAAACCCTCGTCGTTGCGTTCGAGATCGAAGGTCATCCGCGTGAGTTGCGGCGGGCAGGGCACGTATGGCGTGCCGTCATGGGTCGGGAAGAAGTCGAAGCAATTGCCCTGATAGAGGCAAAGGTCGAGATGAACCTTCGAGCCCTCGGTCACCGCGTTCATCATATGACCGGCGCTCATGGCCGGACCCCGGAACCAGCGGATGTCCTCCTTGGCGCCGCGCCGCGGAATGATTGCTACGACGGTCTCCTGCTCGGGATGCCACTGATAGTACGGGCCGCCCTTCTTCACGACATCCATGTCGGTGATCAACGGCCAGAACGGAAAGATCACATGGCTGTCGGTAACGGCGAAGTCATGGACCATGCCGGGATAGGGCATGTTGAACCACACCTCATGCGCGATCTCGCCGTTCACGTCGAAGACGTAATAGGCGATGTCCGTCGTGCCGTCGCCGCGCGCCTGATAGGAGAAGGTGACCAGTTCGTTGCGGTTGAGATCGAGCTTGGGATGGGCCGACAGGCTGACCGCCTTGACGGTTCCGCCGCAATCCCACTCCCCGATCGTCTCCAGCGTATCCGGATCGACTTCTATGGGAAGCGAGTCTTCCTTGAGGATCAGCAGCTTTCGGCCATGCCAGACGGCATTGGTGTTCGCCGTGCCCTGATTCTTGCCTTCGACGCTCGGATCGTTGGTGTAGCGGTTGCGATAACGGCCGAACAGCGAGCGTCGAGCCTCTTCCTGAAGCAGGAAGCGCTCGTTTCGGACCCAGCGGCTCCTGTAGTCGACATGGCCGTTGCGGAACCGGAGCATGTGCGCCATGCCCTCGCCATCAATGAAAACATCGTCCCCGGTCATCGGCGGGTACTGACGGTCGGGCCCGACGCGGTAGAGCGTGCCGTTCATATCGGTGGGGACCTCGCCCTCGATGACCTCGAGATCGACGAGATCGCTCTCGGTGCGCATCGGCGCGCCCCAGCCTTGATATAGCGGAATGTCTGGAAACCGGACGGTTTCGGCCATGACTCGTTCTCCCCAAGAGATGCCTGAACGGAGGCTATCCGCCTTTGACAAAGCAACGCCTCAAGCGATCTTCAAATAGGTCGCACGGGGTGTCAACGCTGGGGAAGGATGCCGTTCAGCCGGCGGCTCGCAACGCCCCGTCGGACGACGCGTCAGCCTCGGCTTCCACTGGGAGCCTCGCGGTCACGATCAGGCCATTCAGCCGCTTGCTGCTGCCAAGCTTCACCTCGCCGCCGAGTTGGGTGACGATCTCCTTGACCAGCGCGAGCCCGAGTCCGGAGCCATAGGTCGAGGATGACGCCAGCCGGACGAAACGGTTGAAGACTTCTTCGCGTTTGCCCGCCGGAATGCCGGGGCCGTCGTCCTCGACGCTCAGCACGAAATGATCGTCCTGGCGGGCGAGGGTCACCGCGATCTCGGCCTTCTCGCCGGCATATTTCACGGCATTGTCGACCAGATTGCTCAGGACGATTTCGAGATCGCTCGGCGCGCAGGTGAGCCAGATCGGATCGTCCGGCGCGGTGAAGGACAGGCGTCTCGGATCCGAAATCGATCCCGAATTGATCAACTCGGTGAGCTTTGCGCCGACCACGTCGGCGACATCGAGACGGCTTTCGAGCGAGGGTGTGCGCGGCTCCTCGGACCGGGCTAGATCCATAAGCTGGTTCACCAGCCGCGACGCCCGCCTCAATCCGAACAGCACCTTATGCATACGCATTTCCTGTTCGGAGGAGAGCCCGTTCCAGTCGCCGCCCTCGATCTGGGCGCGGATGGCGGTCAGCGGGGTGCGCAACTCGTGAGCGGCGTCGCGTACGAACTGCCGCTCGAATTTGATCGAGGCCCGGACGCGGTCCATCATCCGATTCAGCGCGGAGAGCACCGGCCGCACCTCCCGCAGCGCTTCCCTGTCGTCGATCGGACCGGTGTCGTAGGGCGACATATCGCCGATATGCCGGGCCCAGCCCTCCAGGGGCTTGAGCAGCCGCGTGACCAGAATCGACGTCAAAAGCGTGCTGACGAGACCGGCGCCGGCCAGCGGCACCAGCAAGCTCACCAGCGCCGCGATAATGGTGGTGTTCACCTCGTATCGCCGGATCGCAACGACCACATGATTGCCGTTCACCGGATCGGTCTGCCCCAGCGTCTTCCACGTGACCCCCGCGAATGTGAGATCATTGATGCCGTGGGGAACCTTGAGCGCGGTCGTCGGCGCGGTGGGCGTCCGGAACAGAATCCTGCCGCCGCTCGACACTTGGACCAGATGGTCGCGCACGTCATCGGCAGAAATGCCGGCGGGAAGCTGTTTCTCGTCGATATGCCGGGACGAGCTGGCGATCACTTCCTCGCCGCCGGTGGCCGGGGAGTGTTTTTCCACGGCGTCGAATACACCGGTAATGGCCGAGGCGAACTGGATCAGTTCCACATTGTAGCTTTCCTCGAGCTCGTTCCAGAGATACACACCGCCGACGCTCAGAATCGCGAGCCAGGTGACGACCTGCATGGCGCCGATGACGATAACGAGACGGGATCGGAGAGATCCGAACATCAGGGCTTCTCCACGACGTAGCCGAGACCGCGAATGGTCTGAATGAAGTCGGCCCCGAGCTTTCGCCGCAACTGATAAATATAGACTTCGAGCGTATTGCTCTCCACGCCGTCGTTCCAACCGTAAAGCGTATCCTCGAGCTGGCGCTTGGACTGAACGCGGCCGGCATTTTCCATCAGATGCAGCAGGAGCGCGAACTCTTTCGCCGATGTCTGCACGGGCTTGCCATGCAGCGTGACCCGGCTGGCCGCCGGATCCAGCACCACGTCGCCGACCGTGATCGTCGCCTCGCGGCGACCGTGAAGGCGGCGCTGCAGCGACCGGAGACGGGCTTTGAGTTCCTCCATGTCGAAAGGCTTGGTGAGATAATCGTCGGCCCCGCTATCCAACCCTTTGACGCGGTTATCCACGCCGTCCAGCGCGGTCAGAATCAAGATCGCCGGGGAATTCTTCTTGCGGCGCGCCGCTTCGAGAACCTTGAGACCCGAAATATCGGGCAGACCGATATCGATGACGGCAAGGTCATAGTCATTGGCGTCGAAGGCGTGAATCCCGGCTTCACCGTCCTGAACCCAGTCGATGTAATAGCCTTCGCGTGACAGACCGGAAACCAGCCCATCGCCGATCAGAGGATCGTCCTCGACAACCAGTAATCTCACTCAGTTCCTCCAGGGCCCACCCGGGCCTGTCACCAGCACATGCGGCATAATACCGCGTAAGCTTAAGTGTGGCTTAAACCGATGACTCTGTACTATTTGGGCGAAAATACCGTATCGGCCCTATTCGACATCCGCGAATAAGTCTTAATCTCCGCTTCAGCTTGGCCGTGCGGGATCCTTGTCAGGGGCTGAGATCGTCAATGTTCTGGGTCAATTTCTTTGGGGGCGACAGCCAGCGGATCGTGTTTACCGATTTAAGATATCCCGTGCGCGTCAGGCCGTGGCGCGGCGCGATGCACCTCGCGCTTGGCGCCGTTGCGTTGGCCGCCGGCGCGTGCCGGAGCGTTCCGCCCGCGCCGATCGATCCCGGCGCGAACGCCGCACGGCTGGAGCAACGCTCGCTCGGCGAGCCTACCGTCGATCAGGCGTTGGCGCGCTATGGACTCACAACGCCCAAATCGTCCGGATGGTCGCTCGATCAGTTGACGGTGGCGGCCTGGACGCTGCGTCCCGATATCGCCGTCGCCCGCTCGGAAATCGACGCGGCCAAGGCTAATGTCGTCGTTCAGGGAAAGCGGCCCAATCCGACTCTGTCGCTGAGCCCCGAGCGCGTGATCAGCAATCCCGGCGGCATCACCCCCTGGGTGCTGGCGACCGCCATGACCTTTCCCATCGAGACTGCCGGCAAGCGCGGCATCCGCCGGCAGCGCGCCGTCGAGACGGAGCGGGTCGCCATATGGCAGTTCGGCCAGGCTTTGTGGACGGCCCGCGCGCAGGTGCGGGACGCGCTATTCACCCGCGAGTTGGCGAAAAAGACCGTCGCGCTCGACGACCGCGAAGTGATGCTCAGATCGCAATATCTCGACTGGATCGACACCAAGATCAAATTCGGCGCGGCGACGACGCAGGACGGTTTCGTCGCCTCCCAGAGCCTCGCCGTGATCGAAAGCCAACGGGGCCGCGATAACGCGGCGCTCGCGGCCGCCTCGGCCGATCTCTCCAGCGCGATCGGCGTCCGGCCGGACCATTTCTCGCAGGTTTCCGTCAGTTATCCGGCGCTCGACCGGATTCCGAATGTGGCGCCGGCCGACCTCGCCACCGCGCGTGATGACGCCCTCGTCAATCGGGTCGATATCCGCCGGGCGCTCGCGGAATATCAGATCGCCGAGCAGGATCTGCGCGCGGCCGTCGCCAAGCAATATCCCGACATCAATATCGGTCCGGGCTATCTGTTCGATCAGGGCGATCACAAAATCACCCTGTCGGTCGATTTCCCGGTGCCGCTGTTCGACAACGGGAGCGCGGCGATCAACGCCGCCATCGCCGCCCGCAAAGTCGCCGCCGCGAAATTCGATCAGGTGCAAGCCGCCGCGCTCGCCCAGATCGACTCCGGCTTCGCGCGCTATCGGGCGGTGCTGAAAGCGCTGCGGGCGGCGAAGGACGCCGAGACACAGTCCCGCAAGAGCTATCAGACGGCTGAAAAGATTGTGCAAGCCGGCGGCGCGGATCGCGGCGTCCTGTTGAGCGTCGAACTCGATCTCGTGACCCGCGAGAAGAACACGCTGGACGCGGAGCGCGCCGTCATCACGGCGCTGGGCCAGCTCGAGGATGGCATCGAGCGGCCGATCTTCCCGCCATCGACCCTGAAGCCCGTCGGCGCTTATGCCGGCCAAACGAACGAGTCCCGACAGTGAAACATCAACGCCATCTTCTCGTTCTCGCCTGCCTGCTGGCGCTCAGCGCCTGCGGAAAGGACCAGTCGACCTCCGCCGATCGCGCCGCGTCCGGCCAGGCCGCGAGCGCCGCGAGTGATGAATCCGCGGGCATCGGCGTGGAACTCGATGCGGAATCCCAGACCAAACTCGGCGTCAAGATCGCCCCCCTGGAAGCGGCGCAGTATCAGAAAATGCTTCAAGGACCGGGCACCGTGCTCGATGTCCGGCCGATCGCCCAGACGATGACCGACATTACCACCGCCAATGCCGCCGTGACGGCCAGCTCGGCCGCCCTCAAGCGCGCGCAGGGCCTGTACAAGGCGCAAGCCTCGATTTCCCAGGCAGCGCTGGAAGCCGCCCGGCGTCAGGCCGTGGCCGACGAAGCAACTCTCGCCCTCGCCAGGACCAAGGCCAGGGTCGCCTTCGGTCCCGACGCGCCATGGCTTGACGCGTCCCGCCGCCGGGAGATCCTGAAACAGCTGACATCCGGCAGCGCCGCCATCGCCAAAGCAGCGTTTCCCTCCGGGCTGGACGCCGCGAACGACATGACGCTGACCATCCACAAAGTCGGCGCCGCGCCGACCGGGCAATCCTGGAAGGTGACGACCGTGTGGACCGGCCCATCCGATCCGAACGTCCCGGGGCCGACCCTGTTCGCCTATATAAAGTCCGCCAAGGGGCTCTCTCCGGGAGACCATATCCTTGCCGAAATTGCCCAGGGCGCGCCGAACGACGGCGTGACGGTGCCCAACTCGGCGGTCGTCATCGCGGGCGGGCAGGCCTGGTGCTATGCCGTGGAGGAGGACAACCACTTCGTCCGCGTGCCGGTCGATCTCGATTACGCGGAAGGCGGCGGCTATTTCCAGGCGGCCGGGCGGAACGAGGCATTGAAGCCCGGCGCGAAGATCGTGATCGACGGCGCAGGGCTGCTGCTCGCGCGGGAGACCGGCGGCGCCGAAGAGGAAGATTAAGCGCTCATGGAATGGCTCGTCTCCCTATGCGTCCGCCGGCGTGGCGCGGTCGCCGCTATCGCCGCGCTCCTGCTCGTCATCGGCATCTGGGACGCCCGCGACACGCCGCTCGATGTCTTTCCCGACTTTGTCCCGGCGCAAGTGTCGATACAGACCGAAGCGCCCGGCTTCACGCCGAGTCAGGTTGAGAAACTCGTTACCCGGCGGATCGAAGCGGCGGTGAACGGGGCCCCGGCGCTGGACCGGATGCAGTCGGAGTCGATCCCCGGCCTCTCGGTCATCACTATGTTCTTTCAGCAGGGGACGGATCCCAACCGCGCCCATCAGGACATCGCGGAACGCATCCAGCGCGTTGCCGGCAGTCTGCCGCAAGGGATTCAGGCGCCGCAGCTTTCGCCCCTCGTTTCCAGCACCATGGATCTGCTCAAGATCGGCATGGTGTCGGACAAGCTCACTCCCTACCAGATGCGGGACCTAGCCGACTGGACGTTGAAGCCGCTGATTCTCGGCGTGCCGGGCGTGGCGCGGGTCAATGTCTTCGGCGGCAAGGTCCGCCAGATTCACGTGATTCCGAAGCTCGACAAGCTTTCCGCCTATGGCCTGACGCTGACCGATCTGGGGGATGCCGTACGCTCGGCGCTGGCGCTGCGCGGCGGCGGCTTCATCGATTTCAAGGCCCAGCGCGTGTTGATCGAATCGCCTGTCCCCAGGCCCGATCCCAAGGTGATCGGCGACGCCGTGGTGACCGTCCGGAACAATGTCCCGATCAAGGTGAGCGACCTCGCGACGGTGAAGATCGGCCCGGGGCTAAGGTCCGGCGACGCCGACATCATGGGGCGTCCCGGCATCCTGTTGACGATATCGAGCCAGTACGGCGCGAATACAATGTCGACGACGCGGCGGCTGGAAGCCGCGCTGAAAGAGATCATCCCGCGGCTCCAGGCCGAGGGCATCACCGTCTATCCCGCGATGCACCGCCCCGCAAACTTCATCGAGCGCGCGCTCAGCAATCTGCGCGACGCCCTGGCGATCGCCGCCGTCCTGATCCTGTTCGTACTGTTCGCCTTCCTGCGCGACATGCGCTCCGCCTTTATCTCCTTCATCACCATTCCGTTGTCTCTGCTGGCGGCCATCGTCATGATGAAACATCTCGGCCATACGCTCAACATGATGACGATCGGCGGCCTCGCGGTGGCCATCGGCGTGCTGGTGGACGATGCGATCATCGACATCGAAAACATCATGCGACGGCTGAGCGTGAACGCCACCGCGCCGAATCCCCTGCCCCGGCTCGAAGTGGTCCGCCGCGCCTCGCTGGAAATCCGCTCGCCGGTCCTGTTTGCGACGCTCGCGGTCATCGTGGCGTTCATGCCGGTCTATCTGATGACCGGCATTCAGGGCGATTTCATCGGGCCCCTCGCGCTGTCCTTCATGCTGGCGGTAGTCGCCTCGCTAATCGTCGCTCTGACCGTTACGCCGGCGCTGTGCGCCCTGCTGCTCTCGACGCGCGACACCCATGCCGATTCGCGCTGGATCACGGGCCTGAAGCGGTTCCAGACCCGCACCGTCGGTGCGATCGCAAACCGGCTCACGCTGGTCGGCGCGGTCCTGGCGGTCGCTTTCGCGGGCGCTCTGGTCTGGCTGCCGTCGCTCGGCGGCCAGTTCATGCCGGACTTTCGCGAGGGCCATTTCGTAGTGCAGGCCAGCAGCGCGGCGCCGGGCACGTCCTTTCACGAAATGATGGCGCTCGGCCAGCGGATCAGTAAGGAACTGCTGGCCCTGCCTTACGTGAAGACCGCCGAACAGCAGATCGGGCGGGCCGAGCTTGGCGAAGACACCTGGGGTCCGAACCGCAGCGAGTTCCATATCGAATTGAAGCCGAACGCCGTGATCGATCAGAGCAAGGCCGAGGACGCGATCCGCAAGATCGTCGATTCATATCCCGGCCTTCACACCGAAGTCGTCACCTTCCTCGGCGACCGGATGAGCGAGAGTCTGACGGGAGAAACGGCCGACGTGGTGGTGAACGTCTTCGGCGACGATCTCGATGCGCTGGACCAGACCGGCGCCCGCATCGCCGGGGTCTTGCGTCATGTCCCCGGTATCGTCGATCTGCAATATTCGCATCAGAGCGCCCAGCCTGAAATCATGGTGCGGCCGATCCCCGCGGCGATGGCGCAATACGGCCTCAAACGGGGCGATGTGCTGGATGTCGTGAAAACCAGCTTCGCGGGCATGACGGTCGGGCAGAGTTTTGCAGGGAACCGTACGGTCGACGTGGTTCTGATTTTGCCGGCCAATGACCGCAACCGCCCGGAGACCATCGGAAAGCTGACGGTAAAGAGCCCTTACGGGCCCGTGCCATTGTCCAAAGTGGCGCAGATCCGGACGGCGGTCGGCCGTTCGACCGTCCGCCATCTCGACGGCCAGCGCCGTACCGTCATTACCTTCAATGTCTCCGGCCGGAACATTCAGGACGTGGTCGCCGACGCCCGCAAACGGATCGATGCGCTCGGCAATCTGCCGGGGGGCATTTATGTCCGGTTCGCCGGCATCGCCGAAGCGCAGCAGGCCGCCCAGCTTCAGATGACGGTGTTCTCCGCTATCGCGCTCGTCACCGTCGTGCTGATCCTTTTCATGGGCTTCCGGCGGCGAACCTATCCGCTGCTCGTGCTCGCCAACCTGCCCTTCAGCATGATCGGCAGCATTCTCGCAGTCGGCCTGACCGGCATCGGCCTGTCGATCGGAACGCTGGTTGGGCTCGTGACCGTGTTCGGCATCAGCTCACGCAACGCGATCCTTCTGCTGGCGCATTACGAGCATCTGGTGGACGAGGAAGGCGAGAGCTGGAACCGGGAGACGATGCTTCGGGGCGCGCGCGAACGGCTGGTGCCTATCCTGATGACGGCGCTGGTCACCGGCCTCGGTCTCGCGCCGCTGATCATCGGGCTCGGCCATGCCGGCTACGAGATCGAAGGCCCCATGGCGATCACCGTGCTCGGCGGACTGGTGAGCTCCACCATTCTCAATCTGCTGGTGATGCCGGCCCTCGCCGAACGCTTTGGACACACGCCGAAGCCACGCGAAGAATTTGCCTGAGTTTTGAGCAATTTTTCGGTTCCGTGACAGAAATCCAAACAGATTATTAACCATCGGCTGATTAGATGGCGTACGTGTTCCTTTAAGCATGAGTTCAAGCCCGAATCACAACGGGCGTTGAAGCCGATCGGAAATGACTGCAGAGAAGCGCGGGAGCCTTATCCTCAAGAAACCTCGCGAAGCGTCAGACCCACCAATCAGCCGTGGTGTTATCCGGTTTGAAAGCGAGTGCGCCGTCAAGGACGTCACCAAGTCCGGGGCGACCATTCTTCTGCCGGCCCCTGACGAATTTCCCGAGACGTTCCGGCTCCAGATCGATTCCGGGCAGGAGCGGACCTGCCGCATCGCCTGGCGGAAGGATTCGGAAATCGGCGTGGAATTCATCAAGCCGAGCCTCGCGAAGAAGCACTTCAAGGAAACTGACATCCGCCGGTCCATGCGCGAGTCCATCTTCGAGAAGGGGATCATTGTTTACAATGATGGTTTCTGCACCATGGACTGCGAGGTTCGCGACTACTCCAACGAGGGCGCGAGAATCCGGCCGTTGAACCCGCGCGATTGCCCGGTCTATTTCCAGCTCCGGATCAAGCACGGGCCGACGCGCAACTGCATGGTTCTGCACCGGACCGGCCGCGATTTCGGGGTCCGCTTCCTGCCCGAATAAAGACGGCCGCGATCCTTGCGCGTGTCGAAACCGCTAATCTTTTGACATCGGCGCGCTCCTCGTCACAATCCCCGCCTGGGAACAGTCGAGGAGACGGATCATGGCGATCGAAGGCGGATGTCTATGTAAAGCAGTACGCTACCGGGTGGCCGCCGAGCCGATCACGGCGAGGACATGCTGGTGCCGGCTGTGCCAGTATCTCGGCGCGGGCGGACCGACCGTGAACGTCGCCTTCCCAACCGACGCCATGGTGATCGTCGGCGAAACGCGTGACTTTCCCAGCATCGCAGACAGCGGCAACGCCATGCACCGGCGTTTCTGCCCGACCTGCGGCACCCATATTTTCAGCGAGGCGGAATCCCGGCCGCATCTGATCTTCGTGCGGGCCGGTACGCTGGACGATCCCGAAATCGCAAAACCCGAAGCGACGATATGGACGTCGGCGGCGCCGAGCTGGGCCTGCATCGACGAGACGATTCCGCAGTTCGAGGGCCAGCCGCCCGCGAAATAGGTGCCCCGGCCACCAGCGGGAAATTATTCCATCCCGGCCTGTCTTGTTCTAGGCTTTCCCGACCGATTGTCTCATCAGGGGGGAGAGCCAGATGAAATCCGCGATTCTGGGCGGCTGCGCGATGATTGCAGCGGGGCTGATGTTGTTGTCGCCAGCGCTGACACCGGCCGCGTCCGCACAAGGCATGAAAAAATGCGACCGGGCCTGTCTCGAAGGCTGGGTCGACCGTTATTTCAAAGCCGTCATCGACGACAAGCCGAGCGAAGTGCCGCTTTCCGTCAATGTCCGGTTCACCGAGAACGGCCAGCAGCTCCCCATCGGCGAAGGCCTGTGGAAGAGCATGAAGGCGGCCGGCAAATACCGGCTGTTCGTCGACGACGTGGATGCCGGCGTGGTGGGGCTGCTCAGCACGGTCGTGGAAGACAGCACGGACCCCGATAAAGGCGTACCGGCGGCGATCGCGCTCCGGCTCAGGATCGTGAACGGCGAGATCACCGAGATCGAGCAGAACGTCGTCCGGGAAGAGCGCGCCGCCAAGGCGATCGAGGCGCATGGCAAACCGCGCAAGGCGTTCCTCACGCCGATCCCGAAGGATCAGCGGATGTCGCGCCACGACCTGATCATGACCGCCAACAAATATTTCACCGGCATGCAGAAGAACGACGGCAAGGGCGACTATCCCTTCGCCAAGACCTGCAACCGCCTCGAAAACGGCATGCAAACCACCAATGTGCCGGTGAAGCCGGGTGAGAAGGTCCCCGATCCCAAGACCTCGACCAGCTATTCGGCGCATTGGAGCTGCATGGAGCAGTTCAAGTCCGGCCTGCTACATTTCGTGTCCCGGATCCGCGACCGCCGTTATGTGGCAGTGGATCAGGAGCGCGGCGTCGTCATGGCGTTCGGCTTCTTCGATCACGAGGCGGGCGATACCCGCACCTTCAAGACGCCGAACGGCCGCACCGTCACGGCCGGTCCGGCCCAACCCTGGACCTGGTATCTCGCCGAGGTCTTCAAGGTCGAGAACGGCAAGCTGGATCAGATCGAAGCCATCCTGCAGCGCTCGCCCTACGGCATGCTCTCCGGCTGGAGCAGCTATGCCGACGGTATGTCCGACCGGGCCCAGGACGTCACCGGCGTGCCTGAGGCGAAATAGGCATCAGGCCACAGGTTAAAATGACGAAGCGCCGGTCCCTGGGGCCGGCGCTTTTCTTTTGAGACGAGGGGTGGCCGTCAGGCCGCCTTCATCATGTCTCCGTAGAGATGCTCCATGACGGGGCCGGCTTCCCGGAAAATCGCTTCGCGGTCCGAAGCGGTGAGTTCTTCCGGCTCGATATACTGGCTCGGCGAGTGGCCGTTCTCTTCGTCGCCCCGGAAGGTGTTCACCTTAACGTCGAACGCGGCGGGCGACAGGTTTTCGATCCCGGTGAAAAGCTGCAGCAACTGGACGTGATCGTCGTGCTGGGCGATGAGACCTTCGTATTTGATGAACAGGATCCTCTCGTCACTCGCCAACTCGACGAGGTCCTTCATATTCGTGGCCCATTTGACGCAGCAATCGATGACGTCCTGGTCCGTCTTCACGAATTTCCGCGCCTTCATGGATTTCAGAACGTCGAACAAATTGCGGAAGACATAGATGAACCTGCAGTTCGGCATCAGCTGCAGCATGGCCTTGATCATGTCGCGCGAATAGGCCGGGCATTTGAAGCCCCATTTCGGCCGGCCGATCGACTCGGCATGGCGCGCCACCGTCAGAGGCGTCTGATAGTAGGTTTCACTCAACGCCTTGAGCGATACCTCCAGAGGCGGCATGAGGCCCGGACGCCAGTCATCCAGATCGCCGCTCAGAACCTGGTCGAAGATCTTGTCCGCGACATCGCCCAGTTCGTCGACGAATCTCAGATGACGAACGCAGAGTGCCGTCAGTTCGTTCATATGGCTCGCCAGATTTTCGCCGTAGATGAGACCGTTGCTGCCGCTCGAGAGCAGGCGCTGGATCAGCGTCGTGCCGCAGCGCGCCGTCGGGGACGTCACGATGATCGGCGCGACAGCCGCATATTCGTTGGGAATGTTAAAACTTGCCATCTGGGGGGCCCTCCGCCGCCAGAGTGGGAAAGTATCGTAAACATAGGCTTAAAACGCGCCGGCTGCCCGCAGTGGCTTTGACTTAACGGCCTTTGACTTCGCGGTCACAACGCCGTCAAGATAACGGGACGACAGGGACGTTCACCTTCTCCCGGAGGCTCACATGCAAACCATCCTGCAGATCGATTTTCCCCATACGGGCCCGTTCGGCCCGGACCTTTCCAAGGCCGCCGCAGAGGCCGCCGAGGACATCGCCGGCGAGCCCGGCCTGCGCTGGAAGATCTGGACCGAGAACGCCGATACCGGCGAGGCCGGCGGCATCTACCTGTTCGACGACGAAAAGAGCGCCGAGGCGTTCCGCGCCAAGCAGACGGCGCGGCTGACCGCCCAGGGCATGACCGATATCCGCGCCAAGCTCTTCTCCGTGAACCTGCCGCTCACCGAGATCACGCGCGGCCCGGTGAAAGAAGCCCTGGCGGCGGAGTAAGGTTCGTCCGGGCTTAGACCGCCGCCGAGACGGCGATGTCGGAGAGTTTCTGGAAGCGTTCGATATTGGCGGCCTGGGTCATCACGCCGGCGGTGAGGCAGGCGAAGCTGATGTCGAGTTTGGGATCGACCCAGTAGAGCGCGCTGCCGGCGCCGTAATTGCCGAAGGTCTCGGGCGAGGTCATCGTGCCGAGCTGGTGATGGCAGATCGCGGTGCCGCGCACATTGAAGCCGAGCCCCATATAGGCCGGCGGCGATTCCCAGCCGGCGCGCAGCGCGACGCCGCGATAGATCTCGTTATGCAGATCGCCGGTCCAGACCTGCCGCGCCATTTCGATGATGCGGGGGCCAAGGATGCGCGCGCCGTCGAGTTCGCCGCCCCGGCGCAGCATTTCGGCGAAGCGCCAGATATTGTCGCAGCTCGCCGCGCAGCCGACATGGGGCGCCTCGACGTCCGGGTCTTCGAACAGCGCATGATCGCCGGGGATCGTGCGGCTTAAGTGTTTGATCGGCACCGTGCCGCGCATATCGGGCTTCACATGCCGGTCTTTCAGATCCGGCCGCAGCCCCATCGACGTGTCCTTCATGCCCAGCGGCTCGAACAGATCCTCGCGCAGGATGTCGCGGAACCGGCGGCCCTTCGGATCGGTGCGCCGCAGCGCCTCGCCCATCAGCACATGGTTGGCGAGCGGCGAGTAATCGCAACGCTGGCCGGGCTCGATGGCCCCGTGCACATTCTCCACGACGGCCTGGACGAGTTCGTCAAGCCGGTCGAGATACATGCCGGGCTTCGGCATCCAGACGCCGGGCATGCCGGTGGTGTGAGTGAGGAGATGGAAGAAGGTCACCCGGTCGCGGGGCGAGCCGGTGAATTCCGGAATGATATCGGCGATGCGGGTCGTCAGCGCGAAACGGCCCATCTCGATCGCGCGCAGGATGAGGGCGTTGGTGAAGGCCTTCGTCGTCGAGAAGATGCTGAAGACGTTGTCGGTGCGAAGCGGCTTCTTGCCGTCGGCGTCCTCCGCGCCGATCGCCGCGTCGATGCCGATCTCGCCGCCGCGCGCGACCTTGATCACCGCGCCGTAATAAGCGCCCGCCGCCACATCGGCCTCGATCACCGATTTGAGATGATCCAGCCGTTCGGCCCAGAAACCGCCCTGTTCGCCTGACATCATTCCCCTCCTCGAAATATACGGCACGGCCGGCAGGCCGCGCCCCGTCCTGTTTCCCTTATCGCCTGTCCTGCCGTTTGTCTCAAGACAGGATCGGGCCCGGATGCGATAATCACGCGCACCGCCGGTCCTATTAGATCGACCCGTTACAGGAGGCCGCGACGTGAGCAAGGATACCGTAACGCTGAATCAGCTTAACATCGTCGTCCGCGACATGCGGGCCTCGATCGAGTTCTATCGCCGGCTCGGCGTCGACATCGCCGATCCCGGCCCGGAAAACCCGTCGCCGTTCCATGCCGGCAGCGAGGCCGCGTCTGGCCTTTCCGTCGATCTCGATACGGTGGATTTTGCGCAGGTCTGGAACACCGGCTGGGCCGGCCGCAGCGATGTCGCGGGCCGCGTAGTCGTCGGCTTCGGCGTCGCGACGCGGGACGCCGTCGACGACAACTATCGGGAGCTCACCGCCGCCGGCCATACCGGCCTGCAAGCGCCGTTCGACGCCTTCTGGGGCGCGCGCTACGCCGTGGTCGAAGACCCGAACGGCGTGGCGGTCGGCCTGATGAGCCCGATCGATCCCGACCGCAAATACTGGCCGCCCGAAAACTGGGAAGGCTGACGGGCCGAACCCGCACATCGCCGCGCGCGATCCCGTTTCGCCCGCGCCGCTACAGCACCGAATAGAGCGCGTCGATCAGCCGGGCCGCGCGCGGGCCGTTGGTGCCGACGGCGTGCATCTTGTTGATCGCATAGGAAAAACCGATCTTGGCGTCGGGATCGCCGAAGCCGATCGAGCCGCCGATGCCGTGATGGCCGAAGGAGCGCTTGTTGGGCCCCATATAGACCGCCTCCGGCGTGTTCAGCAGCACACCCAGCGCCTGATGATAAGGCCGCTCCTGCAACAGCTCGATCTGATTGTGCTGCTCGGTGATCATGCGCTCGAGTCCCGGCGCGCGACATCAGCTTTACGCCGTCGAGCCCGTCCTCCGGGCGCACCACCGCGCCGTAGATGCGGGAGACGCCGCGGGCATTGCCGTGGCCGTTGCCGCTGGCGATTTCCACCTCGCGCCAGATCTTCGAGTTGAGCGTCGTATGCCAGGGCTCGTCCGGATTCTGGAGGAAGGCCAGCGGGCGCAGAATCGCGCCGTCCCAGTCCGCCCCTTCCGCCGGCATCTGGACGTCCTTCGCCGCGAACAGCCGCGCGCCCATATTCGGCATCACCTCGGCGACGTGGCTCTGCTCCTCCGCCGTCATGCCGCCGATATAGTATTCGGCGTGCAAGCGGCCCGGCGACCTCCGAGCGCAGGAACGGGCCGACCGTCTTGCCGCAAACCCGGCGCATGATCTCGCCCAGCAGATAGCCCTGATTATGGACGTGATAGGCCGCCCTGGTGCCGGGCTCCCACAGGGGCTCCTGATCCTCCAGCGCCTTCACATAAGCCTCGCGGTCGAACATGCCGCCGGGATACAGCCGGTTGTTGGTGAGCACCGGAATAGCGGCGGTGTGATCGAGGATATGACGGACGAGGATCCTGTCCTTGCCGTTCTTCGCGAATTCCGGCCAGTAGGTCGCGACCGGCGCATCGATATCGATCTCGCCGCGGTCGACCAGCATGTTGAAGCAGATGCCGGTGATGCCCTTGGCGACCGACATCATGCAGACCGTGGTATGGGCGTCCCACGGCTCGGTCTTGTCGCCGTTGCGATAGCCGCCCCACAGATCGACCACCGTCTCGCCGTCGACGATCACCGAAACGGAAGAACCCGTCTCGTCCTCGACCCGGTAATTCTCCTTGAAGGCCTCGAGCACCGGCTGAAAGCGCGGATCACACTGCCCCCGAATTGGAAACGACGCCCCCCGCGCCTCGACCGACTCATTCACCTCCACCGGAAAGTCTCCCTTGAATTGTTATGACCTGTGCTGCGTTTCTGAAGAAACCCCGCAGGGACAGTAACATCGTTTACGGAGGGATCGTAAGGGGGTGATGGGGGATCGTAAGTGGGTGATGGGTCGAGAAGATACAGCCGCCGTTGCCGACGTTCGAAGTCAAATAGCGCGAATCCGTTTACTCCGCGCGTTTCTCCGCAAACGCGAGAAGGGGGCCGATATCGCCTCGGTCGGCAGCCCTGAGTGCCGCGATATATGCCGTTCGCCGATCATTCATCTCCTGAAGGTCATAGCCACCGGCCCAGTCTATCGGCTCCGCACCATAGACACGCGCCAGTACCGTATCGGCCATGATGCGGGCGTGGCGGCCATTGCCGTTCGGAAAAGGATGAATGAATACCATGCGGTGATGCAGCCGGATGGCGGCCTCGGTCGGGTCATATGTGTCGTGTTCGGCCCAATAGCGGGCATCACCCATCAGCTTCCGCAATTCAACGCCGATATAGAGCGGCTCGATGCCAATATTCTTTTCTGTTTTCCGGAATGTTCCCGCCCAGTCCCAAACGTCGCCGAACAGTCGCTTGTGCAACGCCACAGAGAAGTCGTCCGTCAGGACATCTGCTCGACGCTGACGGGAGAGCCAGCGTAAGCCAGTTTCAATATTTACTTGCTCCAGTTCGTCAAGTTCGCCGCGGGTGGTGACGTGCTTGAATTTCAATCCGTCCATCTCGTCGGGATTGAGCGGCGTCGCGCCGTCCGGGTAGTCCGTTGCATCGTTCATTCGTCATCCCAGAAGTCTGATGGCATCTCGTGCGCAATGTCCGCCGCCAGACGGACCACTTCGCGCGCTATCTTGTCTTCGGGAAGCGTTTGGCTTTCGAGCGCCATATGACGGCTTGCTGTGCCGACGACGGCGCGCGCTTTCTTTTCTGCCTGCGCAGCAACAAGGTCTTCAATGGTTAGCGGCGGCACGATCGCATAGATGAATCGGCAACCCATCGCTTCAGCGGCCGCCTGCATGGACTTCAGTGTCACGCCGCCGGACAGCTCTGCCTGTTCGACACGAGCGATCCGGGCACGAGTGACTCCCATGCGGCGGCCGAGCTGCGCACCCGACATACCGAGCGCTTTGCGCACCGTGCGTAGCCAGCCCTCAGACGGAGTGCGAAGCGCTGAGACTTGGCTGGCTGCGCGATTAACAATCGCCTGATATTGTTGCCTGGCGGTTTGCTTGACGTTCATTTGTATACCTATAAGTTGACATTATGGTATATATCGTAAACATATCGATATACAAAATGAATAACATCGTCAACTTATATATTGACTAATTGTCTGCTGTTGGACAACGGTGGGTTTAAGAAGACTCACCCGACCGCCAACGATCCAAGCCCGAACACAGGACTGGCAATCATAGCGGGCTCGCCGCGCGTCACCGCGCAGCCGAAGGATCGCGCGCCCATATTTGGGCATCGCTCTTCATCAGGAAGGATTTTGAGATTGGCGCGAGGCCGTGGCGGCGAAACTGAACCCGCCACTTAACTCCCACGCTTGCGGATTGCTGCCATACCGATCTCCAGTCAACTGTGACACCAGTATGACCGTTCGATTGGTAAGGAATGAGCCGGAGGACCTAAGTCCTTGAAAAGAATGGCGCGCCGGGCAGGACAAAAAAGAGAACTGGGTGGTCGTGATCGTCAGCCCACTATCGCGCCGTGATCTTCGATGATCAACTGGCGCTGCGACCGTACGACGTTACATCGCAAAGGAGAGTCCGGACACAGAAGCCTTCCAGCCCGTCCATCACAGAACTGGGCATTGTACTGTACACACGCGAGTTCTCAGATCTCCGGCGCCTATTTTTTTGGCGTAGAAAACGTGATGTCTAGCCTTGCGCTCGAGATCGGGGAGACCGCAGCGTTCGTATTTTTCTGAACGACCTTTTCGTTTGTGCCAATTAGAACAAAGCCGAGGTTCGGTTCCTTCCCATCCAGCCAGTCTCGGACCACATTTGATACTTCGATGTGGTAGGAGTGGTCATGGTATTTGACGGGAAAGCTCCCTTGCGCCGGCGGATTAACACCGTTGGGCAAGTCGGGCAGGCCTGGGATCGGCTTCCAAGGAAACATGTCGTTCCGGCTGGTGATAATGTAAGGGCTCTGCTTGGTCCACCACGTGGAAGTCCCGAGCCCGAGGGTCCTGACCCAAACACCCTGGTTGGAGGAGGTGCTTCCGGAAATATACTTGGCCTTCCCAAGACTGATATTCAGGATGGCCGAGACGACTTTTTTGCCCGCGTCTTTACTCAAGTCGAAGCGTAAAGCTCCGCGGTAGGCGGTACTCGACCCTTGCCAGCATGGAAGTGGTGGGGTTCCCGAGTCATAAAGACGCGCGTAACCGACCCACGCCACGTGCGATGGCGGTGACCCCGGGTTGGTAGGGTCAGTGTTCAGCCCAATGCAATATACCTTATCGGACCAATCGGGGACGATACTCTCTGAGGTATTTATCTGGGCAGGCTTCAGGTGCTCTGTGACGAGCGTGTTCGTGCAAGAGGCAACTGAAACAACCGCAATCAAAAGCGCACCGGCGCGAACCAGGTTCTTCATCTCCCCACCCTCCCACCTGCTGTGGATTTGACCAGTGTTGGGCACTGGCAAGTACGAAAACGAAAAACGGTGTTTTAGGTTCCAGGTAAACCTCGGTTTTTCCTTTCTTAACAAGTCGTTAATGAATTTGACGACGCGGATTTATCTGACGTGCACGTACACGCCTACCCCGAAAAGCAACCCAATAGGATATCCTTGTCAGAGCGATAGTGGCGCGCCGGAGAGGATAAAAAAAGAGAACTGGATTGTAGTAATCCGACTGTCGAAACCTTCCACTCACTGAACATTAACGCACCTACCTTGCGCAAAGTGCTCTCGTCGGTAACGATTTAACGCGGTCTTAAAGGCATCCGTCTCATTCCGCCGGTACTCTGCCAGATTGCCAGCGCTCGGGACGGCATTACTTGTGCTACAAGTCCATCATCGGAGAATGGCGGAAAGCGTTGTTTATGGATTGTCGGCGCTGTGGCGTAAAATTTGATTGCAATCCCGGCCCCGACTGCTGGTGCGCCAATATTCCGTTCGGGCCTCTACCGTTGGATGCGGCAGAGTGCCTTTGCCCGGCTTGCCTAACGTCTGAGCGGGAAAGACATCCCGAAGGGCCGCACTCGCGCTATCCTAAGCGCCAATGAAGGGCGACTTGAGGAGCGACCTTTGACACGCCTTCGGTCCCATCGCGAAAGTCACCTGGTGTCGCGCATTGGTTGGTTGCGTGCGGCTGTCATGGGGGCAAATGACGGCATCGTCTCAACGGCAAGCCTCATCATCGGCGTTGCGGCAGCCTCAGCGGCCACGCCTGATATCCTCATCGCCGGAATTGCGGGCTCGGTCGCGGGCGCGATGTCTATGGCAGCCGGTGAATATGTATCGGTCAGCTCGCAGTCTGACACCGAGCGGGCAGATCTGGAACGCGAACGAGCGGAACTCTCGGCAGAGCCGCAGATGGAATTGCGGGAACTCGCGAATATATATTTCAAACGCGGTCTCGACAGGGACCTCGCCCTCCGGGTTGCCGAGCAGCTTATGGTCAAGGATCCGCTTGGCGCCCATGCACGGGAGGAACTCGGCATTTCGGAAGTAACGACGGCGCGGCCGATTCAAGCGGCTCTGACTTCAGCCGCGACTTTTTCGGTCGGGGCTGCACTGCCGATCGTAATGGTTATCGTTTCCCCGCCGTCTGCCATGATTCCCATTGTCTCGGTCGCCTCGCTCGTATTTCTGGCGCTGCTGGGTTTGCTTGGAGCCCGTGCCGGGGGGGCCAACATTTGGAAGGCGGCTATACGAGTGACTTTTTGGGGAGCATTGGCAATGGCGCTGACCGCGGGTATCGGTGCCGTGGTCGGAACGGTTGTCTGAAGAACCACGAGCATTGTGCGCAACAGCCCTCCCTGTCGCTCGCACGCTCGTTCTCTCCTTTGTCCGCTTCGCCGAATGGCGCTTTGCGCAAGATCAGTCACTTAGACGATGGCGCGCCCGGGAAGATTCGAACTCCCGACCCCTAGATTCGTAGTCTAGTGCTCTATCCAGCTGAGCTACGGGCGCTTGCGTCTGTGGCCTTGGCCGGGCTTTTGGCCGGGCTTTGGGTCCGGGGGCCTAGGCGGCCCCGTTCGAGACGGCAGGGACCCTACCCAGAAGTGCGGGCTTTGGCAAGCGTGGCCGCGCGGCGCGGGCGTTCTTTTTGCCGAACCGTCCGGCGCGGCGCGCGCGGGGCCGATCGCGGCTTGTCCGGTTGTCGGCGATCCCATAAGATCGCGCCGGATTTTCGCCGCCAATCAACTCCGCTTCCAAACCGGGTTTTCGGCCGTTTTCATCGGAAAAAGCCAAGATCGGGAAAGAATTTCGCGCCATGGCCCCCTTAAAGCCCCTGATTCCGGTGTTAGCCGTGGCGATGCTCGGCTCGGGCTGCCTGTTCGCCGGAAGCAAGAAATGGCCGACGCTGCAAATCCCCCAGAACGAGGCGAAGAACGGCCAGTCCGGGACGGCGGCGGCGTCGAACGAGCCGGCCGCGACGCCGGCCAAACCGGCGAAATCGCCCAAGGAAATCCGGGAAGGTCTGGACTCCCTCTCCGCCCGGCTGGACCTCCACAGCAATGACGAACACTCGACGCTCGCCCTGATCGCCGATCAGCGCAGCCGGTTCGAAACGGCGGCCAGCGCGGCCGAGGCCGCGGGGCCGGAGAGCGCCGGCGCGAAGGATCGCTGGAACGAAGCCCAGATCGAGCTGACCCGGCTGGCCGCGCAGGTCGAACGCTTCAGCGATCTCGCGACCAGCGTGCGCGCGGATGCCGGGCAACTGGCGGAGATCTACGCCGCCATCCGCCCGGAGGACTCGACCGGCAAAGCGGGGGACGAGCCGACGACCAGGCCCCGGTCGACGGAAGCGGCGCGCGCCGAGCAGCTGACCGCGCGGGCCGGCGCGTTGCTCGACAGGATCCGAACCGACCGCGCGATGGCCGAACGCTATGTCGATGGCGCCGGGCGACGCCTTGCGGCGGCGCGGCCCAACGCGGCGACCACCGAAGCGCCGTCGCTGCCGAAGGACCGCGAGGCCTATATCGTGTTCCATCTGAACCGCGACGATACGGGCTACGAGATGACGATCCGCGACGCCGTGATGAAGGCGCTCGCCCGCAAGCCGGATATGAGCTTCGATCTCTACACGGTGGCGGGCAGCGCGGAGAACGACGTGAAGGCCGAGGATCGCGCCGAAGAGGTGAAGAGCATCATCCGCTCGATGAATGTCGCCGCCGATCACGTCACGATCACGAATATCCGCGAGACGGCGAGCGATACCGCGCCGGAAGTGCGCGTCTATCTGCGCTGACCCGTGGCGGCGCCGCCGAAACGGTCCCGGTAGCTCGGCACGTCGTTGATGGCCCGCGCCTCGTAGACCCCGCGCGCCACCGCCCGCGCCATGCAATCCGCCGCCATCGCGCCGAGCCGCGCCACGCCCATCGGCCCCTCGGACTCGATCGAAATCTCGCCGGTTGCCAGCGCGAAAACCGTATCGCCGTCGAACGGTGTATGGGCGGGGCGGATCGCGCGGGTGAACCCGTCCTGCGCCATGATGGCGAGCCGCCGCGCCGCCTGACGGTCCAGCGCCGCATTGGTGGCGATCACCGCGATCGTCGTGTTGGTGCCGATCTTGGCGCTCCGGAACGGCGCGAGATCGTCGCCGCCCGGCTTGGCCGCGGGCGGCGCGAGCCCGCCGAATTCCGCCTCGAGCTCGAATGGCCAGGCCCAGAACACCGCTGAATCGGGCATCGTTACGGCGCCGACACTGTTCACCGCCGCCAACGCGCCGACCATCAAACCGGACTCGTCCACGGCCGAGGCGCTTCCCAGTCCGCCCTTGAGCTGGCCGGCCTGAGCGCCGTAACCCGCCCCCGCCGTGCCGAGCGCGAAGTCGCGGCCCGCCGCGCCGCACGCCGTGCCGCCCAGTCGGCGATAGGGGCTTTCGCCGTCCCAGTCCTTCCGGCCGCCATTGTTCAGGTCGAACAGAATCGCGCCGGCGACCACCGGGATCGGGCGCGGGGCCAGATCCAGACCGATGCCATGGCCCGACAGCCAATCGACCGCGCCGTCGGCCGCCGCCAGGCCGAATTCCGAGCCGCCCGACAGCACGATGCCGTGGACGCCGCGCGCGATATCGGAGGTCTCGAGCGTTGCGGTGTTGCGCGTGCCGGACGCCCCGCCGCGCACATCGACCGCGGCCACGACGGGCCCGCCTTCCGGCCGGACGACCGTCACGCCGGTCCTGACATCCCCGTCCTCGGCATTGCCGACCAGCAGGCCCGGCACGTCGGTGAGGAGATTGCGCGGACCGGGTTTGATCATGAAACGGGCCCAAATTATGAGAAATCGGACGGGAAATCCCGCGGTTCGATTAACGCTAAGCGGCGGCATATGGCGTGGTCAATCGCGGAAGACCTTGTGTTATTTTGCGCGGTCTCCTACCAAACACTCTCCGTGACGCATCTATTTCCCCGTGAATTCATCGTGGAACGGGGCATCCCAACGAGGATTTCGTCGATGAAAGCTTTATTCCGCCGCTTCTCCGCCCTTGCCGTCCTTCTCGGCGCGCTCGCCGTTCTACCGCAGCCGGGCTTCGCCGCGAGCCAGTCCGAGCCGGTCCGCGCGACCAAGGATATGGCCGTGACCGCGAACCCCTATGCCACAAAGGCGGCCATGAAGATCCTGCACCAGGGCGGCAACGCGGTCGACGCGGCGATCGCGGCGCAGTTCGTGCTCTCCCTCGTCGAACCACAATCCTCGGGCGTCGGCGGCGGCGCTTTCATGCTGTATTACCAGGCCTCGGACGCGCCGGGCGTCGGCTCGCAAATCACGTCGTACGAAGGCCGCGAAGTCGCACCGAAAGCCGCCGGACCGGACCTGTTCCTCGACGCCAACGGCAAGCCGCGCTCCTTCTTCGATGTCGGCATCGGCGGCCGCGCGGTCGGCGTGCCGGGCGCGATGAAGATGCTTTACATGGCGCATCAGGATCACGGGTTGCTGCCCTGGGCCGACCTCTTCGGCCCCGCCATCGAGCTGGCCGAGAAGGGCTTCGTGGTCTCGCCGCGCCTGCACGGCGAATTGCAGCGTTTCCGCAATTTCGCCAAGGCCGCGTCCTTCAAGAAATATTTCTACGACGACAAGGGCAATCCCTGGCCGGCCGGGCATGTTCTGAAGAACCCGGCCTATGTCCAGACTCTCAAGCTGCTGCAGGCGAAGGGAGTTCGAGCCGCTCTATTCCGGCAAGCTCGCCAGGGAAATCGTCGCCGCGGTTCACGATACGCCGTTGCCGAAGGGCCTCCTGACGATGGAGGACATGAAGAACTACAAGGCGCACAAGACCGCGCCGCTCTGCATGCCCTATCACCAGTGGAAAGTCTGCGGCCCGCAACTGCCGACATCGGGCGGCGTGACCATGCTGGAGACGCTCGGACTGCTGCGCGATTTCAACCTCCAGAACATGAAGGACAAGCCGATCGAGCGGATCCATCTGGTCTCGGAAGCGATGCGGCTCGCCTATGCCGACCGCAACTACTATCTCGGCGATCCGAATTTCGTGAAAGCGCCGGTCGCGGGCCTGCTGAACCCGACCTATCTGCGCGACCGGTCCAAGCTGATCAGCCTGGACAAGACCATGGCGAAGGCGGAACCGGGGACACCGCCCGAGATCCATGGCTGGAACTACGCGCCCGATCAGGCGACGGAAGGGCCCTCCACCAGCCATCTGTCGATCACCGATCAATGGGGCAACGCCATCTCGATGACGACGACGGTACAGGGCCCGTTCGGCAGCCAGCTCATGGTCGGCGGCTTCATCCTGAACAACCAGCTCACCGACTTTTCCTTCGCACCCACGATGAACGGCAAGCCGGTGGCCAACCGGGTTCAGGGCGGCAAGCATCCCTTGAGCAGCATGGCGCCCACCATGGTTGTCGATAAGAAGGACCGGCTGCATCTGGTGATCGGCTCGCCCGGCGGCCGGACGATCATCGCCTATGTGACCCAGGCCGTGCTCGGCGTGCTCGATTTCGGCCGCAACATCCAGCAGGCCGTCTCCGCGCCGCATTTCTTCGGGCGCGGCACGACGCTCATCGTCGAGAACGGCAGCGTGCTCGGCCATTATGTCGGCCAGTTTGAAAAACTCGGCCACACGCTGAGCGAACGGCGCTTCAACAGCGGCTTGCATGGCATCGAGATCGACGGCGACGGCGCCGACCGCGTGCTCTGGGGCGGCGTCGATCCCCGCCGCGAAGGTCTCGCGCTCGGCGACGACAACTAGGACAGCAGCCCGTCCCGACAGGGGACGTCAGGCCACCTGCACGTCCAGTCCGAGGCTCAGGCCGAGGTCGTCGCGGGCGCTGCCGGCATTGACGGCGATTTCGGCCAGCCCGTTGGAATTCTCGTACCAGAAGGCTTGACCGGGCCGGACATCGGAAAAGGTGCGGGCGTGTTTGCACGCGGTCGCCGCCCCTGACGTGCCAATGACCTTCAAGGTTGCGGACAGCGCAAGCGAGGCTGCCCGCAGGCCGGTCATCGCATTACCATAATGATCGAAATAGATCAGCGCCGGAAAATCATCCGGCCAATCCCTGCCGACGATATCCACGGGATCGGACGGATGTGCGCCGATATCTTCCGGACTTTTCCCCGCCGAGAGTTGTGCCGCCGCGGGCGCGAAGATGTCGCGGCCGTGAAAGCTCGGCGCCGCGTCGGGATCCTCCGGCAAAATCCAGCTTCGCGCCGTCTTCGCGCGCCGGCGGACGATTTCGAACAAACCGTTCCCCGGCCCGACGAACCAACGGCCATCCGCTTCCACGATGACACCGGCCCGCGTGCTTCCCACGCCCGGGTCGATCACCCCGACGCAGATCGATTTCGGCGGCAGGCGCGGCGTCAGGGCGGCGAGAAGATAGGCCGAGGCTTTGGGATCGAACCGCGGCGCGTCATGCATCAGATTGACGACGGCGGTTGCAGGCGCCTGCCGGCCGACCGCCAGACGCATCTGGCCGACATAGGGCCCGTCATAGCCGAAATCCGTGAAAAACAGGATCAGGGGCAGGGCCGCCATCACGCCTCCTCATGCGGCAGGGAAATCCGGAAAATCGTGCCGCGGTCGTCGGAGCGCACCAGGCTGATATCGCCGCCGTGAGCCCGCATCAACTCGCGCGAGATCGAAAGGCCGAGACCGGTGCTGTCGGCGCGGGTGCCGCCGCGGAACGGCTCGAACAGGTGCTCGCGGGCGCTCGGCGGCAGGCCCGGCCCGGTATCCTCTATCTCGATATAGTCGACCTTTCCGGCACGGTTCGCGCGGACCGTCAGCGTGCCGTCGCTCTCGATGGCCTCGCTGGCGTTCCGGCAAAGGTTCAGCAATACGCGGTGCAGCTGATCGGGGTCCGCGCGAACGTTGAAATCCTCGCCGATCGCATCTTTCCAGCACACCGGGCCGTCGCCGCCAAGCCCGAGGGATTGGGCAACTCTTTCCAGCGCCGCCCGGACGGCCACCGATTGCGGCTGCGGCACACGCTCCTCCGCCCGGCCGTATTTCAGGGTTTGCTTGCACAGATCGATGGCGCGGTCGATGGAATCGATCAGGGCGGGCGTCAAACGCTGCACCGCCGGATCGTCGAGCATGGACAGCCGGTCCGACACGAGCTGGGCGCTGGCCAGAATGTTTCGGAGATCGTGATTGATCTTGCTGACCGCGATACCGAGATTGGCCAGATGGGTCTTCTGTTGCAGGGCGGCCCTCAGATCGGACTGCATCTTGGCGAGCTCGCGTGTGGCCATGCCGATTTCGTCCTGGCGATCGGTCAGCTTGATGCTGCGCGAGACATCTTCCGGGGCCTCGCCGAACCGAACCATATTGGTCGCGAGCTGACGCATCGGACGGACGAACAGCAGATGCACCGACATATAGAGAAGACTCGCCGTGAAGACCGAAACGATGATCGAGAGAGTGAGGATATTGGTCGAATAGGTGACCATCGCCTTGTAGAGCGAACTCTCGCTGAAGATGATCTCGACATATTCGCCGGCGTTTCCGGCCGGCAGGCCGGTCACCCGGATCAACCCCTTACCCCGGCGCGCAAGTGTTTCGAACGCATGCACGATGAGATCGAGCGGGCCCGCCGTGCGCAGGTCATACTCGGCGGTCACGGAAGAGGGCATTTTCTCGGCCAGCATGAGGCGGCGCGAATCGTTGCGCTGGAGAATGACCGCGCGGACATCCGCAGTCGCCAGGAGCTCCTTCTGAAGCGCGTCGTTGATCATATTGTCGGGCGTCGCCTCGAGCGCGAGGGTCGCCAGCTGGGCCGCAATCAGCCGTTCCGTCAGGAAATCCCGGCGGAATTTCGCGATGGATGGCACATAGATGAACACTTCCGCGATCATGACGAACAGAATGGTCAGCAACAGGAGCTGGGACGACAGACCCTTCGCGATGCCCGGCATGACGACGCCGTTGTCGTCCGTGCGGACCTCCGGCGCATCCGTCTTGCGCTGCCGCATGCGGCGATAGATGACGGGCACAATCGACAGAGCGGCAAGCCCGATGATCGGCAGCAGGATCTCGGGGCGGAAGATGATATGGAGATCGGGCTCACCGCCGGCATCCAGCACCGCGCCCAGCCCATTGCCGACGCTCACATAAACCAGCGTTCCCGGAATGATCCCGATGACGGTCGCCAGCGCATAAGTGCGCAGACCGACGCCCAGAAAGGCCGGTGCGAGATTGACGAGCCAGAACGGAAACAAGGGGATCAGCCGCAGGACCAGCAGATAGTTGAACTCGTTCTTACGGAAGCCTGCTTCCATACGACGCATGCCCGGCCCGGCCCGCTGAAGCAGGACGTCGCCGATCGAGGTCTTGGCGACCAGAAAGATCGCGATCGCGCCGAGACTGGCGCCGATGACCACGATGACGGTGCCGTAGACGATGCCGAACAGAAAACCCGCCGTAATCGTCGCCACCGCCCCCACCGGCACCGATAGCGCGACGAGCACCGCATAGGCGAGACCATAGGCCAGCGCGGCCAGTGTCTCCCACCGCATGACGAAATGCACCAGTTCCGCGCGGTTTTCCTTGAGCGCTTCGAGCGAAAGATAGTGATTCAGCCCGGTCGCGAAGAAAACGACCAGCGCAACGGCGATCACGATCAAAGGGGCGAGGCGCTTGGCGGTCATGGCCTTCGTCTACGTCACGCGGCGGGTCGTGGATGATGGATGAATGACTATCAGACGGCCGCCCGCAATCCCCCGACATATACCGCGAGGGCCGCCAGGGATCAGGATATACAACCCATCCGCCTCTCGGCAATGCGCGCCCCGACCGCCCAGTCATCCGGCTGTCGTGAAACCGGCCCATCAATTGGCCGGGATGACCGGATTGACTTCGTTTTATCGAACTCTCTATACACCGGGCCTTGTTCGCAATTCGGGTGGAATCATTGAGGCTTGGCCACCCGGACAGACGGAGATCCAGAAGTGAAACGCACCTATCAGCCAAGCAAGCTCATTCGCAAGCGTCGGCACGGCTTTCGCGCCCGCCTGGCAACCGTGGGTGGCCGCAAGGTGTTGAAGAATCGGCGCGCCAAAGGGCGCAAGCGGCTGTCGGCGTGATTCAAGCGCCGGTCGGGGATAGTCCGACCGTGGTTAAGGCGAAGGGGCCCGCTTTGGGCCGGCTCACCAAGAGAGCGGAATTCTTAAGAGTCGCGGCGGGCCGCAGGCGCTGGGCTGCGCGTGGCCTCGTTCTCGAGGCGCGGCGCGCCAATTCCGACGGCAATGATATGCGGGTCGGCTTTACCGTCAGCCGGAAAGTCGGCGGCGCCGTGGAGCGCAATCGTGTCCGCCGCCGCTTGCGCGCCGTGGCGCGGAGCGTGCTACCTTGTGGCGCCCGGCGCGGATTTGATTACGTGCTGATCGGCCGCCGGGCGGCGTTGACCCGCCCCTATGACGGTTTGATCGCCGATCTCAAGGAGTCCCTGCGGCGCGTGAAGGCGAGCCGTGAGGACAAGCCGGAATGATGTCGAAATTTGTGTCCAAACTGCTGATAGCACCGATTCTGGCCTATCGGTATCTGATTTCCCCCATGATGGCGCCGCGTTGCCGCTATCTGCCCACCTGTTCCGACTACGCCGTCGAAGCGCTGAAGGTTCACGGGCCGCTCAAGGGTCTTTACCTCGCGCTGCGCCGCTTGATTCGGTGCGGCCCGGGCGGCGGACACGGCTATGATCCGGTCCCGCCGGCGGAGCACCACTGCCATTCCAGCCATATTCTGCCCAAACGGGGTTCGTGATGCAGGACGAAACACGCAATCTGCTTCTGGCGATCATCCTGTCGGGCGCGATTCTGTTCGGGTACCAGTATTTCGTGGCGAAGCCTCAGATGGAGGCGCAGAAAGCCCAGCAAACCGCCGAGCAGCAGAAAAGCGCGACGTCACCGTCGACGAGTGCTCAAGCGCCGAAACCCTCGGGTCAGGCGAACAGCCCCACGGCGACAACGACGGCGGCCGGCAACGTCAAGCCGCGTCCCGAGGTGATGGCCGAAGCCCCGCGCATCAAATTCGACACGCCGAAGCTGCGCGGCTCGATCTCGCTGCAGGGCGGGCGGTTCGACGATCTCCACCTCGTCAAATATCACGAGACGGTCAATCCCAAGAGCCCGGACATCACACTGCTCTCGCCTCCGGGCGTCCGGAAATCCTATTATGCCGACTTCGGCTGGGCTCCGGCGCCCGGCTCGTCCGTCACCGTGCCGGGTCAGGACACGCTCTGGCAAAGCTCCGACAGCACGATGGCGCCGGGCAAGCCGGTGACGCTGAGCTGGGATAACGGCGCCGGCCTGAAATTCGAGAATATCTACACGATCGACGACAACTACATGCTGACCGTGACCCAGCGCGTTGTGAACAACAGCGGCAAGCCGGTCACGCTGTCGCCTTACGGGCTCGTCTCCCGGCGCGGCACGCCCAAGACCCTGGGCTACGCCATCCTGCATGAAGGCCCGGTCGGTGTGTTCAACGGCAGCCTCAAGGAAATCAAATACAAGAACCTCCGCGAGGAGCATGACGTCAAGGAAAGCTCCACGGGCGGCTGGATCGGCCTTACCGACAAATACTGGCTGGTGGCGCTGATCCCGTCCCAGAAGGTGCATGCCGACAGCCGGTTCAGCTATCGCATGACCGGCGGCACCGACCACTATCAGATCGATTATTTGCGCGATTCCGTGACCATTCCGGCCGGCAAGAGCATGGACGTGACCGACCGCGTGTTCGCCGGCGCCAAGGAAGTCGGCGTCATCGACAATTATTACGACAAGCTCGGCATCCAGCGCTTCGACCTCGCGATCGACTGGGGCTATTTCCGCTTCATCACCCGGCCGCTGTTCTTCGTCCTCGACTATTTCTACAAGCTGACCGGCAATTTCGGCATCGCCATCCTGCTGCTCACCGTCAGCGTCAAGATCGCGCTGTTCTGGTTCGCCAACAAGCAATATGTCGGCATGAGCCGGATGCGGAAGCTGCAGCCCAAGATCAAGGAGCTGCGCGAGCGCTTCGCGGACGACAAGCAGAAGCAACAAACGGAGATGATGAGTCTCTACAAGCAGGAGAAGGTCAATCCGCTTGGCGGCTGTTGGCCGGTCTTCATCCAGATTCCGATCTTCTTCGCGCTTTATAAGGTGCTGTTCATCACCATCGAGATGCGTCACGCGCCGTTCTTCGGCTGGATCAAGGACCTCTCCGCGCCCGATCCGGTGCTGGTCACCAATCTGTTCGGGCTGATTCCGTGGGATCCGCCGAGCTTCCTGGCGATCGGCATCTGGCCGGTCCTGATGGGCCTCACCATCTTCGTGACCCAGAAACTCAACCCGCAGATGCCGGATCCGGTGCAGGCCCGGATCATGATGATGATGCCGGTCTTCATGGTCTTCGTGCTGGCGCATCTGCCGGCCGGGCTCGTCATCTACTACACCTGGAACAACTTCCTCACGATGTCGCAGCAATGGTTCATCATGAAACGCCAGGGCGCGATCTGACGACCGAGGCCGACGCTCCCGACAAGGAATGGCTGGAGCGCGGACGCCTGCTCTTCGCCGGACCGTGCGACTTCGTCAAAGGCGTGGTGGCTCTCTCGGGCCTGCCGGACGCGGACCGCCCCGAAGTCGCCTTTGCCGGGCGTTCCAATGTCGGCAAATCGAGCCTTATCAACGCGCTGACCAGCCGCAAAACCCTGGCCCGCACGTCCAACACGCCGGGCCGCACTCAGGAAATCAACTATTTCCGGCTGGGACCGGCCGACGGCGAAAATCTGTATGTCGTCGATCTGCCGGGCTATGGCTTCGCCCAGGCCCCCAAGCCGATGGTGGCGCGCTGGACCCGGCTGGTGAACGGCTATCTCAAGAGCCGGCCAAGCCTGCTCCGGGTCTTCCTGCTGATCAATTCCCGGCATGGTCCCAAATCGGCCGACACGGCCGTGATGAAGGACCTCGACACGGCCGCCGTCTCCTACCAGGTGGTGCTGACCAAGGCCGACAAAATAACCGGGGCCGAGTTGTCCAAATGCATCGAATCCACCGGCGCGGTTATGCGCAAGCATCCGGCCGCTCATCCCGAGATCATCGCAACGAGCTCCGTGAAAAGCGCCGGGATCGATCTCCTGAGAGCCGAAATCGCGGCGCTGGCCGCTGCCCCGTGATTGGGTTATAACCGCGATCTAACCGCTGACAGCACCACAGAGATCCGCGCGATATGGCTAAATCCGTACCCGTTACCACCGCCAATGAAGAGTCGATGAGAACCGCCGAGACCCTGTCTCAGGCGTTGCCGTTCATGCACAAATATGCCGGCGAGACCTTCGTCATAAAATATGGCGGTCACGCCATGGGCGACGAAGCGCTGGCCGAAATCTTTGCGCGCGACGTGGCGCTTCTGAAACAGGTCGGGATCAACCCGATCGTGGTTCACGGCGGCGGCCCCCAGATCAGCGATATGCTGAACCGGCTCAACGTGAAGGCCTCCTTCGTCGACGGGCTCAGGGTCACGGACAGGACCACGGTCGAGATCGTCGAGATGGTGCTTTCCGGCAGCATCAACAAACAGATCGCGGCCGCTATCAACCGCGTCGGCGGCAAAGCGATCGGGCTTTCGGGCAAGGACGCCGGACTGGTCTTCGCCAAGAAGCTGCACCGCACCCAGCGGGACCCCGATTCCAATATCGAGCGGATTCTCGATCTCGGTTTCGTCGGCGAGCCGGATGTGGTGAACGCCCAGGTGCTCCAGACCTTCGTCAAATCGGATGTCATTCCGGTCATCGCGCCGGTCGCGTCGGGCCGGCACGGCGAAACCTACAACATCAACGCCGACACGATGGCGGGGGCGATCGCGGCGGCGATGCGGGCCCGGCGCCTGCTTCTGCTGACGGACGTGCCTGGCGTGATCGCGAAAGACAAGAATCTGCTGACCAGCCTCAACGCCGCCGAGGTCAAGGAGCTGATCGCGGACGGAACGATCGGCGGCGGCATGATTCCGAAGGTGACGACCTGCCTCGAGGCGGTCGAAAACGGCGTCTCGGCCGCCGTCATTCTGGATGGCCGCGTGCCTCACGCGATCCTGCTGGAAATCTTCACCGATTCCGGCGTGGGCACGCTGATCGAACCGGCCTAAACCGTCTCTGCCACCGCCGTCATTCCGAGAAGAATGACAGGTGCAGGTCCATTTCCTCGGGCTTCAACGGGTAGTCGACGCCGTCCTTGGCGTTGACCAGTTGATCCGGCTTCAGACAGGCGTAATCGGTCTGCAGCCTGAGAGCGGTGCGCATGGCGAGGCCCGCCTTCCAGCACAGCGACGTGATGGCCATGCCGTTGCGTGATTCAAGAACGCTTTTCACCGTCACGGGGCGAAGGCCCGCCAGGATAGAGAGACCTTCGACGACCGCAAGGCGCGGCCCGAGCGTGATCAGGTCGCACATCGCCTTATCGTCCAGCTTCCCGGCCTTGTGGAGCTTTTCCACATCGGCCACAGCCGGTTTCTCTTCGGGATCGTCCAGATCCTCGACCTCGATACGCGAGCGCACCTTGCGGCGGATTTCGGCGCCGACATGAGCCGGCAATTCGTTCCGCTCGATCATGATGTTGACCAGCGAGGAGCCGACGAAGCTGGCGACCCGCCGGATCGCCCGCAGGGACAGCGAGGGACGCAGGGCGAGCGGCTCGTGCCATTCGTCGATTTCCTCGGCGCTGTCGATGATCGAATCGAGGGTTTCCTCGCGGATCTGTGCGCTGGGATTGGCGAGGAGCGCGGCCACGGCCGGAATGTCCAGGCTGGCCGCGATGGAGTCGGCGATGCTTTCGCTCAGGGATGCCCGACGCGCGATGGCTTCCAGCGCCCCCGTCACGGTGGAGGTCGCGATGATTTCCTTGAGATCGTCGTCGTTGAGCAGCGGCGAATATTCGAGGATCGGCGCGGCGACGATCAACTCGACGTCCCTGGCCAGCGTGGTCACCACATGATGGGGCACGTTGCGGGCGTGTTTCAGCTCGTCGGCGACGATTTGCCGAACCCGTGGCAATTGGTCCTGCGCCAGATTTTCGAGAACTTCGATGGTCAGTTCGCGGACCCGCACCCGATCATAGTCGTCGAGATCTGGCAGAATGCGGCCGATCTTGCGCGCCAGCTCGACACGAACGTCATCATCACCGTCCTGGGTAAGCAGCCGGTCGGCTTGCCGGGGCGTTTGGGCGTTGGCCGCCACCTTACGCCGGACATCCGAGGAATCGTCGGTGGCGAGGTAATAGAGAATTTCCGGTTCGATATCTTCGCGGCGGGCGAGTTCGGTACGAACCGCATCGGTGGCGTCGTTGAGAAGATCGCGCGCCTCTTCATAGCTCATCGAATCCGGCAGACCGGTTTTTCCGGTCAGTTTTCGAGTAAATCGCTTCAGCATGCCGCCGCCTGGCTCCCCTTCTGGAACACCGCCCATCCTGTCTCTCCGTTCCGCTTGGCGTCATACATCGCTTCGTCAGCCCGCTGGATCACCCCATCCAGCGTTAATTCCTCGGCGGGATCGCTGAGGGCGATGCCGATCGACAGGCCCAATTCCGTCTTGCCCTCGCCAATCGTCGTATTCAGCGCGAGCACGTCCCGGATCAGCGCATTGGCCTTGGCGATGGCGCCCTCGAGTTCGGTATCTTCGAGCCAGAGCAGGAATTCGTCGCCGCCGACGCGCGCCGCGATATCGTCCGCCCGCGAGGTGGTCCGAATGATCTCGCCGATCTGGCACAACATGCGATCACCCTGCTGATGGCCCATCAGGTCGTTCACCGTCTTGAAATTATCGACGTCGAGATAGAGCAGGACGGAGTTACGCCCGGTGCGACGCTGATGAACGATCCGGGTCTCGACGGCGGCGACGAAAGCCCGCCGGTTCAGCAGGCTGGTCAACTCGTCGAGCCGTGAGAGATCCTCGAGCGCCTCATAGCTGTTGACCTGCTCGATCGCGACGCCGAACTGATCGGCGATACCTTGCAGCAGCCGGCGTTCCTGCTCGCGCCAGACACCCTCGTCGACGATCCGCTCCACCAGCACCACACCGTTCACTTCTCCGTGATGATAGGACGGCGCGGCGAGCGAGCGGCTGACGGTGTCGGAATATTCGATCAGCGGCCGATTCTGGTCGGCCGTTTCTTCCAGCACGGCGGCGAAATGACCGAGTGCCCGGAGGGCTCCCTCGTCGTCGAAACCGCGATGGGCGGCTAGGTCGAAACCCTCACCCGTCTTCTTGGCGACCAGGCTACGGGCCGGCGTGAAAACCTCGACGATCTGGTGAGCGGCGATCTCCAGCCCCTGACGCGGATCGACGCAATTGCGGATCGCATCGACGATGCGCGAGAGAATCTGCTCCTGCTGCAGATGCGCCTTCACCATCGAGACGTCGCGGCACATGCCGCGGGTTCCGATCCAGGCGCCATGCGCATCGTGAATCGGCACGGCCGAAACAATCACGCAGGCCCGGCTGCCATCCTTGCGGCGCAGCCAGACCTCGACATTCTTGTAGCGGTGATCGACGTTGAACGGATTGCCGCCGTCCACGTTCTCCATGAGATCGGACGCCAGGCTCGTGGTGAGTTCGCGCGCCGTGAAACCGAAGCCACCCTGCGGAGAAACATAGGTAAAAGCGCCTTTTACATCGGTTTCCCAGCCGAAATCCGCCGAGCATTCGACCAGGTCCCGGTAAAGCTGACGCGACGACACCAGGGCGTTTATGACATTGCGCTCGCCGGTCACGTCCCGGGCGAGAACGAGAATGCCGTCTCCGGCGTCCGGCGTCTCTGCGCGAATATAAGTCAGGGTCAATTCGAGCGTGCGCTCCACACCGCCGGTCTCGAAACTGATGCGGATATTGCCGGCTCCGCCCGACGTCATCCGGCTGACGAGCCCGGCGCGCAGCGTATCGCCGTTCGGACCATGCAGATAATCGACCAGATCCTTCGCCGCGCCATTGGCGATGACGACCTCCCCGTCGGCGTCGACGAACATCGCCGCGCCGGGATAAGCGGCGGCGAGCGCGCCGGCCAGGCGCTCCGGGAACCGTCCGGCATCACCGGCATCCGGCTCCGGCGCGGCAAAGCCTCGCTCATGACCGACGGGAGAGGGTTTTGGATTTTGCACGAATTCGACTTCGAATAGTGACAGACAAGCTCTTCACACCCCCCATAAGGGTGAGCCGGAATCCTACGCCGGGAGCATTAAAGGCATGTTAAACAGCGACATACCGCGTCAAATGGGTTTCGGCGGCCAGAACGGCGGTTTCGGGCCGATCTTGCGGGCGGGCATCCCAAGTGCCACATTCCGGCCATGACCGTTCTCGCTCCCCGTTCCACCCGGCTCGATCCGGCCCGGATCCAGGCTTGGGTCTTCGATCTGGACAACACGCTCTATCCGGCGGATTCCGGCCTTTTCGGCCATGTCGCGGAGCGTATGACCACCTATATCGCCGATTATTTCGGCCTCGACCGTGAGCAGGCGGCGGAGCGCCGGCGGCAATATTTCCTCGATCACGGCACCACACTGCGCGGGCTGATGGACGAGCACGGGCTCGATCCCG
This sequence comes from uncultured Alphaproteobacteria bacterium, assembly GCA_963821875.1. Lineage (GTDB taxonomy): Bacteria > Pseudomonadota > Alphaproteobacteria > CAVTAV01 > CAVTAV01 > CAVTAV01. Next base: position 907,998 of record CAWGFE010000002.1, on the reverse strand, counting down.
ATCCGTTTCTCGACTATGTCCACGACATCGATATGTCGTCTCTCAGGCCCAATACGGCCCTGAACGAGGGCATTTCGCGGCTGAAAGGCCGCAAATATGTGTTCACCAATGCCGATGGGTCCTATGCCCGGCGGGTTCTGGAGCATATCGGCCTGTCGGACGTCTTCGACGACGTCTTTGACATCCGGGACGCGGGCTATATGCCGAAACCGGCGCGGGGAACCTATGATCGGATGATCGCCCGGCTCGCGATCGCGCCGGAAAGCGCCGTCATGATCGAGGACATCGCCCGCAATCTGGGTCCGGCGGCCGAACTCGGCATGACGACCGTCTGGCTCAGAACGCCCATGCCCTGGGGCCGCGAACCGGCGCCCGACGGCGCGGTGCATCACGAAATCGAGGATCTGGCGGCATGGATCGCGGGGCTTGACGGGGACCACGACAAGGCCTGAAACAGGCCGGTTGACAGCCCCCGCCCCCCTTGTATTGTCAGCCGAAACATCCGCTCAAACACCGCGAAAGACAATGAATACAGAACAACTGCAGCCCGTCATCGACGCGGCGTGGGACACCCGCGACGCGGTCACCAGCGCAACCCGGGGAGAGGTCCGCGAGGCGGTCGAAGCCGCTCTTGAAGGACTGGATTCGGGCGCTTTCCGCGTCGCCTCCAAGGAAACCGGCGAATGGACGGTTCATCAATGGCTCAAAAAAGCCGTGCTGCTGTCATTCCGCCTGAACGACATGAAGCTGATCGCGGGCGGTCCTGGCGCGGCGACGCCGTGGTTCGACAAGGTGCCGTCGAAATTCGAGGGCTGGGGTGACAATCGCTTCCGCGAGGCCGGTTTCCGCGCGGTTCCGGGCAGCATCGTCCGCAAATCCGCCTATATCGCGCCCGGCGTCGTGCTGATGCCGAGCTTCGTCAATCTCGGCGCGCATGTCAATTCCGGCACCATGGTGGACACCTGGGCGACGGTCGGTTCCTGCGCGCAGATCGGGAAGAACTGCCACATCTCCGGCGGCGCCGGGATCGGCGGCGTTCTGGAGCCGTTGCAGGCCGGGCCGGTCATCATCGAGGACAATTGCTTCATCGGCGCGCGGTCCGAAGTTGCCGAAGGTGTGGTCGTCGAGGAGGGCGCGGTGCTGTCGATGGGCGTCTATATCGGCGCCTCGACCAAGATCATCGACCGCGAAACCGGCGAGGTGATCTTTGGCCGGGTCCCGTCCTTCTCCGTCGTCGTGCCCGGCACGGTGCCCGGCAAACCGCTCCCCGACGGATCGGCCGGACCGGGGCTCTATGCCGCCGTCATCGTCAAGCGCGTCGACGAGAAGACCCGCTCCAAGGTTTCGATCAACGAACTTCTGAGATCCTGAGGACAAAGTCTTGGGCAGCCGCGCCACGACTTCCGATACCCTCTCGACGGACACCGTCGAGCCGGTCGCGCTGACCCGGGAACTCATTCGTTGTCCGAGCGTCACGCCGAAGGACGAAGGCGCGCTGGACGTGCTCGAACGCCTGCTCGGCCGGCTCGGCTTTACCTGCACCCGCTTGCCCTTCGGCGAGGGTCCTGACCGCGTCGACAATCTCTATGCCCGGCTGGGCACGGCCGCGCCGAATTTCTGCTTCGCCGGCCACACGGATGTCGTCCCGGTGGGCGAGACCGCGAACTGGAGCCATCCGCCTTTCGAAGCCACGGTCGAGGACGGCGTGCTCTACGGCCGCGGCGCGGCGGATATGAAGGGCGGGATCGGGGCCTTCGTGGCGGCGGTGTCCGGTTTTCTCGCCACGCGCAACGGACAGTTTCCGGGCTCGATCAGCCTGCTGATCACGGGCGACGAGGAAGGCCCGGCGGTCAATGGCACGGCCAAGGTGCTGGAGTGGCTCAAGTCGCGCGGAGAAACGCTGGACGCCTGCGTCGTCGGCGAGCCGACCAATCCCGAACAACTCGGCCAGATGATCAAGATCGGCCGGCGCGGCAGCATCACGGCGCGCATCGCCGTCGAGGGCGTGCAGGGTCACGTCGCCTATCCGGACCGGGCCGACAACCCGATTCCGAAACTGGTGAAGCTGCTCGACCGCCTCGCAAGCAGCACGCTCGATACCGGCACGGACGACTTCCAGCCGTCGAATCTGGAGATCATCACCGTCGATGTCGGTAATGCGGCGACGAATGTCATCCCGGCCCGTGCGACGGCGGCGGTGAATATCCGCTTCAACAACCTCCACACATCGGAAAGCCTGAAGCACTGGATCACGCAGGAGTGCAAGGCGGTGCTGGGCCCGGCCGGGACGACATACGATCTCGGCTTTCAGGTGTCAGGCGAGGCCTTCCTGACGCCGCCGGGCCCGTTGAGCAGCCTGGTCTCGGGCTCCATTCAGGCCGTGCTCGATGTCGAACCGGAACTCAGCACCTCAGGCGGCACGTCCGATGCACGCTTCATCAAGGATATGTGCCCGGTCGTCGAATTCGGACTGGCGGGCCGGACCATGCACAAGATCGACGAATGCGTCGCGGTCGCCGACATCGAGAATCTGACCCGCATCTATCAGACCGTTCTCGACGGATTTTTCCCCGACTGATGCCGGACGCCGCCCCGCCGCCGGATAGCCTCCACCGCGAGATCAAGCGGGGCATATGGGGCGCGGCGCGGTTCGCGAGCTTCGATGCGCGCGGCATGCATTATTTCAACGTGACGCGGCAGGGCCTGGGGCGCTCGTTTCTCGCCGCCCTCGTCTCGCTGCCGTTCTTCATCGCGGTCATCGCGCTGAGCTACCGGCCAACCGAAATTCCCCAATATCTCAACATCGCGCTCGGCTACGGACTGAGCTGGGTGCTTTTCCCGTTGATCATGATCCCGGTGCTGCTGGCGCTGCAGCTGGACAAGGCCTATACGCCGCTGATCGTCGCCTATAACTGGGCCAAGGTGATCGTTTACGGGCTCTCGCTCGTCACGGCGCTGCTGTTCTATACCGACACCTCGCTGACCATCACCCTGACGCTAGCGTTCCGGATCGTCTCGATGCTCTATCGCTGGTTCGTCGCCAAGGTTGCGCTGCAGTCGGGCATCCTGATCCCGTTCGTCATCGTGGTGATCGACGAGGTCATCGGCGCCTTTCTCTCCCGAGGGCTGCTGCATCTCTTCGGGCAGATCCCGACGGTCGCCGCCCTGCACGCTCAGTAGTCGACCCGGGTCAGATAAAGCCCGTCCGGCGGCGCGTTCAGGCCAAGCGCGGTGCGGTCCCGTGCATCGAGCGCGCGTTTGATGTCCTCGACGCGCCATCGGCCCTCGCCGACCAGCCTCAAGGTGCCGATCATCGAGCGCACCTGATGATGCAGGAAGGACCGCGCCTCGAGCCGCGCCTCGATGGCGACGCCGTTCTGCGTGAAATCGAACTGATCGAGCGTCTTGACCGGCGATTTCGCCTGGCACTGGACCGACCGGAACGTCGTAAAGTCGTGTTTGCCGAGCAGCAGATCGGCGCCGGCCTGCATCGCCGCAACGTCGAGCGGCACCGGCACCCGCCAGGCGAGCCCGGCATCCACCGTCAGCGGCGCGCGGCGGTTGATGATGCGATAGAGATAATGCCGCGCCTTGGCGTCGAACCGGGCATGAAACTCAGGATCGGCTTCCTCGGCCGCCAGGACCGACACCGGATCCGGTCTCAGGTGAAAATTGAGCGCGCCCTGGATTTCGTCGGGACTCGTGCGCCGGACGATGTCGATATGAACGACCTGGCCGAGCGCATGCACGCCGGCGTCGGTGCGGCCGGCCGCAAAGACCGTGACGCTCTCGCCGCAGAATTTGGTAATCGCGTCTTCGAGCGCCGCCTGTACCGAGGGGCCATTTTCCTGGCGCTGCCAGCCGACAAAGGGCCGGCCGTCATATTCGATGGTGAGGCGATAGCGGGCCATCCGAGTTCCGGTTCCGTAACGATATCGAGTCAGCCGAGCGTCGTGCCCTTCGGCACGCTGTTGCCGCGCATGAATTCTTCCGCCGTCATCGCCCGTTTTCCCTCGCGCTGCAAGGTAAGAAGGCGCAGCGCCCCCTTGCCGCAGGCGACACCGAGGCGGTCGTCGATGATCTCTCCGGGCGCGCCCGAGCCCTCGATCACCTCCGCGGCCCAGAGCTTGACCCGCGTCCCTCCGAGATCGAACCATGCGCCGGGCCTGGGCGACAAGGCGCGGATCCGGCAATCGATCGTGCGGGCATCGTCGCGCCAGTCGATCCTTTGATCCTCAGGGCTGATCTTGGCGGCATAGGTTACGCCGGTCTCGGATTGCGGCTCCGCTTTGAGCGCGCCGGAAGCGACGCCGTCGAGTACCTCCAGCATCAGCTTTGGCCCGAGCCTGGCCAGATCGTCATGCAGCGTACCGGCCGTCGTCTCGGGCGTGATCGGCACGCGCTCCACGGTCAGGACCGGCCCGCTATCCAGACCTTCCTCCATTCGCATGATCGCGACGCCGGTCTCCGTGTCGCCGGCCATGATCGCCCGCTGGATCGGCGCGGCGCCTCGCCAGCGCGGCAAGAGCGACGGATGGATATTGAAACAGCCGAGGCGCGGCGCATCGAGAAAGCCGCGCCGCAGGATCAACCCGTAAGCAACCACGACGGCGGCGTCGAGATCGAGCGCGCGAAAGGCTTCGAGCGCCTCGTCGGATTTCAGCGATTTCGGACAGCGAACATCGAGTCCGGCCGCGACCGCCGCCAGATGTACTGCCGTTTTGCGCTCTTTATGCCCCCGACCGGCGGGACGCGGTGGCTGGGTGTAAACGGCGGCAATCGTGTGGGGACTGTCGATCAGGGCCTGAAGCGCAGGGACGGCGAAGTCCGGCGCTCCCATGAAGGCGAGGCGAAGGGGCGTCGCGCGGTCAGCCATCGTGTACCCCTTCTTCACCATTCCGTTCGCGGTGAGCTTGTCGAGCCACGTACTTCGACAAACTCAGGACGAACGGCTTTTTCTTACCGTCCGTAGCGAGTTGTCAACGTGTCTTTATTCGGCGGCGGCGAGCCGCTTGGCCTTGGTGAGCTTGCGCAAGATGATGCTGCGCCGGACGCTTGAAATGTGATCGACGAACAGCACGCCGTTCAGGTGATCGATCTCGTGCTGGATGCAGGTCGCGAGCAGGCCGTCCGCGTCCAGCTCACAAGCCGTCCCGTCTCGATCGAGATATTTGACGCGCGCCTGGGCCGGGCGGCTGACCTCGGCATAGTAGTCCGGCACCGACAGGCAGCCCTCCTCGTAGCTCGCGAGATCTTCCGAGATCCAGGTCACTTCCGGATTGACGAAGCATCTCGGATCCGGCGGCGCCTCCTCATTGGCGAGATCCATGACCACGATCCGCTTCGGCACGCCGATCTGGATCGCCGCCAGACCGATGCCCGGCGCGTCATACATGGTCTCGAACATATCGTCGACCAGAGCACGCACGCCGCCGTCTACCGCCTCGACAGGCTCGGAAACAGTCTTCAGCCGCGGATCGGGCGCAGTAATAATCGTTCGGATCGCCATAGACGCCAGTTTACCCCATTTCACATAAGAACTTATCTAATTTCGTAAGTAATGTGGCCGTGCGCCAAGGTCAAGCCGCGGTCTATTGACAATTCGGGGCGCCGGTCCGACCCTTTATAGGGCCACTGGAGGCACGAGATCATGACCGGATTCGAGGCTTTGCTTTTCGTCGTCATTCTGGTCGGCAGCGTCACCGTCGCCGCCGGGTTTTCCGACTGGGCCAGGAAGCGGGCCGAAGCGGGTCTCGACATGAAGCATGTCACCCAGTTGAATCTCGTGCTGACCTTGGGTTTTGCCGGCCTGTTCCTTGTCGGGCTGTTGCTTCAGTTCGCCTGGCCCCGCGTCTTTCCGGTCAGCTGGACGATGCTCGTCTGCGGCGCTGTCTCGGCCGGCGCGCTCGGCGCCAATCATGTCGCGCTGATCAAGACCTATCGTCTCGCCCGGGAAAAAGCGGCGCTCGACCGCAATCTGTAAGCATCCATCCGTCTATGCGACATGGCACAACATGTTGGGCCATGTTAGGCTCCGAGCACCCTATGGATCGAGGTTTTCGCGTTGATTGAGACGCCCGTTCTCCTTCTCGGCATCATTGCCGCCCTTTTCGTGCTGCTCGTCATCGCCGGCGGCATGCTGTTCGCGGGACGGCGCAATTCCGGCCAGGACGAGCTGCTGGCGCGGACGATCACGCAGCTGGACACCAATCAGCGCGAGCTTGGCGGCCGGATCGCCCAGCTGACCGAGGATAGCCGCGCCTCGCAGACGGCCCTCGCCAAGGCTCTGGACGAACGGCTGGAGAAGGTTTCGAAGCGGGTCGGCGACAGTCTGGAGCAGACGGCGGAGAAAACCGCCAAGACCATGACCGATCTGCAGACCCGACTCGCCGTGATCGACGAGGCCCAGAAGAACATCACCAAGCTGTCAACCGAGGTGGTCGGGCTTCAGGATATTCTCTCGAACAAGCAGGCGCGGGGCAGTTTCGGCGAAATCCAGCTCAACGATCTGGTGCAGAACGCCCTGCCGCCCTCGGCCTATCAATTTCAGGCGACGCTGTCGAACGGCCGGCGCGTCGATTGCCTGATCCGCCTGCCGAATCCGCCGGGCCCGATCGCGATCGACGCGAAGTTTCCGCTCGAAAGCTACCGGATGCTGCGCGCCGCCAAGGACGACACGGAGCGAACCCAGGCGGGCCGCGCCTTTTCCGCGGATATCCTCAAACACGTCAAGGCGATCTCGGAACGATATATCCTGCCGTCGGAAACCGCCGAATCCGCCTTGATGTTCCTGCCTTCGGAAGCGGTCTATGCCGAACTGCATGCGAATTTCGCGGACGTCGTCGACAAGTCGTTCCGCGAGCGGGTCTGGATCGTCTCGCCGACGACCCTGATGGCGACGCTGAATACGGTGCGGGCGGTTTTGAAGGATGCCCGGATGCGCGAACAGGCCGGCGTCATCCAACGCGAAATGATGGCCCTGATTCAGGACGTCGCCCGGCTCGACAACCGGGTGCTCAATTTGCGCCGGCACTTCGATCAGGCCAACGAAGACATCCGGCATGTCACCATCTCGACCGGCAAGATCACCAGCCGGGCGGAGCGGATCGAAGAGGTTCAACTCGAAGAAAATGGCGAAGAAACAACGCTCGTTCCGGATACGAAACAGTCTATTTCGGCGGAATAGACCGCCGGTTACGCCGTAAGCCGGGCCTCGACCGCGCGCCACAGATTGTGCAGCGGCCCGTCCGATATTCCCAGCGCATCGAGATGAGCGACCGTATTTTTCAGATAATCGACGTTCGACCCCGACGTCCCGGCGCAGCGCAGGATGGTTTCGACCTTATGCTCGAGCGGCAGCGTACCGACATATTTGGAGCCGCTGCGATATGCGACATAGGTCCGCGCTTCAATTCGTTCCATATCCGAAACAATAAATGTATGAAGAGGCATATAGACCGTCCCGACGGATTCCCGCTCATCGAGATAGGCGATGACGCGGTCGCGGTTATGGCCCGCGACGCGATAGGCCAGACCGACGCAGGACCCGCCGCGATCGAGCCCGACCACGAGGCCGGGATCGTCCGGCGTGCCGCGATAGGTCGGCGAGAAAACGCAGAGCGCGCGGTGATAGCCGAACAGCCGGGCGCGGCGCGTCTCCAGAAATTCGAAGCCCGGATTCCACATCAGGGACCCATAACCGAAGACCCATAAATCGCCGCTCAAACCGTTACTCCCGCCGCATCCACGCATAGTCCGATACCCTAACGGCTGATCCGGCGAGGACAAGCCGCCACTGGCAGGTTAGGCTGGAGCCGGATATAAGTCCGGAAACCCTTCTGAAGGCACAAAGAGCGATCCTGCATGCGCTATCTCGCCCTGATCCTGGCCATTTTCGTCGGCATCGCCGCCTATACCGTGTTCTGGTTTCACGTCAAATCCGAGGCGGAGGTCGATATCGCGGCCTGGCTTCAGCACCGTCGCGCCGCCGGCGACACCGTGAAATACAGCGCGCTGGATATCGGCGGGTACCCGTTCCGTATCGAGGTCTCGATCTCCAAGCCGGTCTTCGGCCGGGTTTCCGGGTCGCGGTCCTGGACGATCGAGGGCGACAAGCTGCGGGTCATCGCCGCGCCGTGGAACCTCGACCACGTCGTCGCCTATCACGAAGGCCCGTTCGAAATTCACTATCACTCAGTGACGGCGGACGGCAAGGAACGCCGGATCGATCTCACCGGCACGACGGAGGCCGCCGGCGCCAGCTCTATCTGGAAGCACGGCGCCTGGAATCATGCCGACGCCGAATTCTCCGGCCTGTCGCTGACCGAGAAGGACGCGAAAGCCCCGCTCACGGCCGGCCATGTCGAATTTCATGTGCGGCTGTTGCATCCGGGCGCGCCGGACGAACCGGGCGGGATCGACCAGCCGGCCCGCTCCGAATATGCACTGGAGGCATCCGATATCAGCTTCCCGGGCGCGCCCGAGCAGCCACTGGGATCCATGATCCAAACCCTGAACGCGATCATCGAGGTGCATGGCGACAAGCCGATCGGCCGCACCATCCCGGAGATCGAGGCCTGGCGCGACGCCGGGGGCACGCTGGACGTCAAACCCATCAAGCTCGATTGGGGACCGCTCAAGGTGATGCTGAACGGCTCGATCGCGCTGGATGAGAGCAATCGTCCGGTCGGTGCGATGACCGCCGAATTCACCGATTACGACAAGCTGATCGACGCCATCAGCGGCCCCGATGCAAAGGGCGAGGGGCCGGGACTGAAGAAATTTCTGGATAGCCTGGTGAAGGCGAGCGGACAGCCGAAAAACACGCTGTCCCTGCCGTTCTCGATGCAGGACGGGGAACTGTATCTCGGGCCCATTCCGGTCGCCAAACTGCCGCCGGTCATCGGCAGCGAGGCGCCTCCTGCGCCACCAGCCGCGTCACCAGCACCTTCTACCAAGTAGCGATCACTTCTTTCCGTCGCGGCGGCCGAAATCGGGCTGGGGGGTTTCCTGGCCGGCGTCGATAATGCCCTTGCGGATCGCCCGGGTGCGGGTGAAATGGGAGAACAGGGTATCGCCGTCGCCCCATCGGATGGCGCGCTGCAACGCCGTCAGATCCTCTACGAAGCGCCCCAGCATCTCCAGCACGGCGTCCTTGTTGTTGAGGAACACATCGCGCCACATGGTGGGATCCGAGGCGGCGATACGCGTGAAATCCCTGAACCCGCCGGCGCTGTATTTGATGACTTCCGACTGGGTGACCTCTTCCAGGTCCGACGCCGTGCCGACGATGTTATAGGCGATCAGATGCGGCACATGGCTGGTGATCGCCAGCACGAGATCATGGTGCTCGGCATCCATGAACTCGACCTTGCTGCCGAGCCTGGTCCAGAAAGTCGCTAGCGTCGCCACGGCATCGCCGTCCGAGCCGGCGCGCGGCGTCAGAATGCACCAGCGGTCCTCGAACAATTCGGCGAAACCCGCCTCCGGGCCGGAAAATTCGGTCCCCGCCACCGGATGGCCGGGAATGAAATGGACGCCTTGCGGCAGCAGGGGATCGAGCTGGGTGAACACCGCCTGCTTGACCGAGCCGACATCGCTCAGGATCGCCCCGGGTTTCAGATGAGGGGCAATCACGTCGCCGACCGCTCTGAAGGCGCCGATCGGCACGCAGATCACGACCATGTCAGCGCCGTCGACCGCCGCGCCGAGATCCGTCGTCGCCTCGTCCACGAAGCCGAGCGAGCGCGCTGTCTCGCAGACCTTCGCGGATGCGTCGCCGCCCCGGATCGTGCCCGCAAGGCCGTGTTTCTTCGCCGCGCGCGCGATCGACGAACCGATCAGGCCCAGCCCGATAACGGCGAGCGTCCCGACGAGAGGTTCGGCGCTGTCGCTCATGACGCCAATCGTCCCTGGGTGATGAAGTCGCGCAATGCCGCGACCACGCCCCGGTTATGCTCGGCCAGACCGACGGTGCAGCGCAGGCAGCCGGACAGGCCGTATTCATCCAGCGCGCGCAGAATATAACCGCGCGCCATCAGATATTCGGCGGCCGCATGCGCGTTCCGGCCCGGTTCGCCCGGGAAACGGATCAGAATGAAATTGGTCGCGCTCGGCGTCACCTCGAGTCCCAGGGCGGCGACCTGCTCGCTGAGCCAGGGCAGCCACTCCGCGTTATGCTCCAGCGCCTTCTCGACGAACTCCGTATCCTCGATGGCGGCCAGACCCGCCGCCAGGGCGGGCGAGCCGACATTGAACGGCCCGCGGATCCGGTTCAGCACGTCGATCACCTCTTGCGGGCCGTAGCCCCAGCCGAGCCGAAGACCGGCCAGGCCATAGAGCTTGGAGAAGGTCCGCGTGACCATGACGTTTTCGCTGCGATCCACGAGATCCAGCCCGATATCGTAGTCCTCGCGCCGGCAGAACTCGGCATAGGCTGCGTCGATCACCAGCAACACATGATCCGGCAGGCCGGCATGGAGGCGTTCGATCTCCCTGATCGGCAGATAGGTGCCGGTCGGATTGGACGGATTGGCGACGAACAGGACTCGCGTCTCCGGCGTCACCGCCGCCAGAAGATTGTCGACATTCGCCGTCAGGTCGACCTCGGGCGCCTTGACGGGCGTCGCGCCCGCCGCCTGCGCCGCCGAGGCATAGATGACGAAGCCGTATTGGTGGTAGAGCACCTCGTTGCCCGGCCCGGCATAGGCGCGGCAGACCAGCTGCAGCAATTCGTCCGAGCCGGCGCCCAGAATGATCCGACCCACGTCCAGACCTTCCTTGCGGGCCAGGGCCTCGCGCAGGCTCACGTGATCGCTCGGCGGATAGCGGAACAGCGTGTCGGCGGCCGCATGATAGGCCTCGAGCGCCTTCGGGCTGGAGCCGATCGCGGATTCGTTCGACGACAGCTTGATCGGCGGGACGTTGCCCGTCGTTCTGGACTTGCCCGCCTGATACAGGTGGATGTCCATGATCCCCGGTCTTGGCGTCAATGAGCTCAAGGTCTCTTACCTCATGGCATGGCCAGTCTGCCCGACTGGCGGCAAAAAGGACGTCCGGTCCTACCGCAAAACGGCCCGCGCGTCCAAATCTTCGAGAATTTTATTGCAGTCCCGGTTAACGGGCGGCGGATTCGAGAATGATCGGCTCGGGATAGGCGCCGATAAAGGTCGGCTCCCTGAGGGCGCCGCCGCTCAAATGCCCCAGTTCCTCGAACACCGGGTCGCCGACCGTCCGCAGCCCCTCGAAAGTCAGCAGATGGAGATATTGCTGATCGGCGGAATCGTAACCGACGGTCGCGAGGCAATGGCCCTTGAGCCTGGGATCGTCGAGCCAGCCATTCACCCGGTTCCGGCTCAGCGGCTGAGTTCGAGACCAGCGTGAAGACCGACGTCATCTCGTCGCCGTCATCCGGCTCGACGGCCGCCACCAGAAACGCGGACGGCCCCTCATGGGGGCCGATAAAGGGCAGGAGGGCGACGATTCGCGGCGTTCCCGCGCGCAGAGTGCTGAGCTGCGGCCACCAGGGATCGCGTTCGTCCTGCTGCGGCACCGGCAAAACCGCGAAATTGCAGTCGCCGTTGCTCAGGTCGCGCAGCACTTCCCTGGCGCTGGCGTGCTCCTGCACCGGCACCAGCCCGCCAAAATAATTGCGCGTCATCTCCCAGATCTCGTTCGGCGTCTCGCCGCCGAAGATCTCGACCGACAACGGCGTCTGGAGCTGCAGCGACGCGGTGACGATCTCACGCCATACGCGCACGATCACCGCCGGCGGCGTAGCCCCTTCATGACGCGCCAGCAACCGCCGGATGATCGCGGCCTCGCGGCCCGGGCGCAGGGATTGCGCCAGCGGAATCGAGCCGTTCGCCTCGCCTCCGGCCTTGGCCTCCGCGATGCGTTTCGACAGGCTGAACCGCTGCATGATCAGATCATGCAACTGGTTGTCCACCGTGTCGATTTCGCGACGAATATCGTCGAGCATCGCCTTCTGTTCACTCATGAAGCTATTTTCTCGGAAGATGTTTTGACTTTGGACGATAGTACTAGAGCATGATTTGGCCAAATAGAAGCCATTCCGTTATGCCGAATCAGACCGGCCACATGCTAGGGTGCGCCGCCAAAGAAAACATTGACAGGCCGCAGGGGGGCCCATAGCAATGCGAACCGGTCTGTTTGTAGCAGTTGAGCAGTGCTCGTCCGATCGAATCGGGTGAGCGGGTATTTTATGAACAAGACACAGGAACTTTCCGCACCGCCCGATGCCGGGCCGGGCGCTGATGGCGTCGGCCTCACCGCTTTGCTCGGCGTGGACAAGCCCTTGCAACTCGACTGCGGCGCGGAGCTGGGCCCGTTCACGGTGGCCTATCAGACCTATGGCGAGCTGAACGCCGAAAAATCCAACGCGGTTCTGGTGTGCCATGCCCTGACCGGCGATCAGCATGCCGCCAATCCTCACCCGATCACCGGCAAGCCCGGCTGGTGGCATCACATGATCGGTCCGGGACGTCCGCTGGACACCAACAAATATTTCGTCGTCTGCCAGAACGTGCTGGGCGGCTGCATCGGCACGACAGGGCCGAAGGAAATCAATCCGGCGACGGGCAGGCCTTACGGACTCGACTTCCCGGTCATCACGATCGCCGACATGGTCCGCGCCCAGGCGATGCTGCTGGATCATCTCGGTGTCGAAAACCTGTTTTGCGTCATCGGCGGCTCGATGGGCGGCATGCAGGTGCTGCAATGGACGGTCAGCTATCCCGACCGCGTCTTCGCGGCGGTGCCGATCGCGACCGCGGCCAACCACTCGGCGCAGAACATCGCGTTCCACGAGGTGGGACGTCAGGCGATCATGGCCGATCCGGACTGGCGGGCCGGCGACTATCTGACCCAGGGCGTGAAGCCCCATGCCGGGCTTGCCGTAGCCCGGATGACGGCGCATGTCACCTATCTCTCGGAACCCGCGTTGCAGAAAAAATTCGGCCGCAACCTGCAGGACCGCGAAGCGATCACCTACGGATTCGACGCGGATTTCCAGGTCGAGAGCTATCTGCGGCATCAGGGCTCGACCTTCGTCGAACGCTTCGACGCCAATTCCTATCTCTATATGACGCGGGCGATGGACTATTTCGATCTCGCACGCGACCACGGCACGCTGATCAAGGCGTTTGAGGGAACCAAGACCCGCTTCTGCGTGGTTTCCTTCACCAGCGACTGGCTGTTTCCGACCTCGGGAAGCCGGACAGTCGTGCGCGCGCTGAACGCCGTCGCGGCCAATGTCAGCTTCGTCGAGGTCGAAAGCGACAAGGGGCACGACTCCTTCCTGCTGGACGTGCCGGAATTCTTCACCACCCTGCGGGGCTTCCTGGCCGGCGCGGCCGAGCATCGGGGACTTGTCTGACGGTGGCCGTTCCGGGGGGAAAATACGGGGATCTGCGCGTCGATCTCCTTGAGATCGCCCGCATGGTGGAATCCGGCTCGCGCGTGCTGGATATCGGCTGCGAGGAAGGCGCGCTGCTCGATTATCTGGTGCATGAGCGCCGCGCCGATGCGCGCGGTCTGGAAATCAGCCAGAAGGGCGTGAATGTCTGCGTCGCGCGGGGTCTGTCGGTCGTGCAGGGCGACGCCGACGCCGATCTCGTCAACTATCCCAATCACGCGTTCGACTGGGTGATCCTCAGCCAGACCATTCAGGCGACCCACCGGCCGCGCGAGGTTCTGACCGAAATGCTGCGGATCGGCCGACGCGCGATCGTCTCTTTCCCCAACTTCGCCTATTGGCGCATGCGGATTCTGCTGCTGCTGTTCGGCCGGATGCCCAACACGAACACGCTGCCGATTCCGTGGTACGAGACGCCGAACATCCATTTCTGCTCGATCCGGGATTTCAAACTGCTGTGCGACGAGCTCGACATCGTGATCGAGCGCTATGTCGCGATCGACTATCGCGGCCGACCCCGTCCGGCCTTCTCGACGCTCTGGATGGCGAATTTCTTCGGCGCGGAAGGATTGTTCGTGCTGCGCCGGAAGGACGATACCCCTTAGGACGTGGGTATCAGCGCCGGCTTGGCCGCGAGACGGCGCTGGGCGCGTTTCGAATTGGCCGCGTAAATCCTTTTCTCCACCTCGACGATATGAACCCCGGCGAAATTGCTCCACCAGGTCGCGCCGATCGGTTCCAGATTGGCGAGCAGCCTCTGCATCATGCGCCATTCGCTCGGCGGCACGTGCAACGCGCTCGACCATTGCAACGGCGTGAACATCGTCTCGGCGAATAACCGGTTGAGCTGGCCCTTGCTGTAAGGCCGGCCATGGCCGAAGGGGGTCAGCTCGCGCCGCGCCCAAAGGCCGCTCCGGTTCGGCACCACCGCCAGCAGGCGGCCGCCGGACGCCAGCACGCGCCAGATCTCGCGCAACAGATCATGCGCCTCGCCAGCGCTCTCCACCGCATGGACCAGAAGGATGCGGTCGATCGAGGCGTCGAGAAACGGCAGTTCCAGCTCGTCGCCAAGCGCCACGAGATTGCGGTTGTCGCGCGGCCAATGGATGACGCCCTGCTGGGCCGGCATCAGCGCCAGAACGCGTTCGGCCTCGTCCCGGAACCGGTCGAGATAGGGCGTCGCATAGCCGAGACCCAAAATCGACATCTGCCGCACATCGGGCCAGATCCGGCGGATATTGCGGCGAATATGACGTGCGGCGATCCGCCCCAGCGGACCGTCATAGAAATCTCTCAGTTCCGTAACATCGAGATACATGATTCAGGACAAAGAATCGCCGTTGCCGATATGGAAGATAGGGCGGGCGTCGGACGCCTTCGAGCCCATAGCGCCAAGACCTTACCAGTTGGCCCGGTCGCGGGAAACGCGTTAGAGTGAATTGCAGTAGGCAAATCACATTACTCTTTGATCTTTAATGGTAAACAGGAGCTGAATTAATGGCACGGGTGGCGATCGTCACAGGGGGTACGCGAGGCATTGGCAAGGCGATCAGCCTGGCCCTGAAGGCGGACGGACATACCGTCGCCGCGACCTATCACGGCAATGACGAAGCGGCCAAGGCCTTCACCAAGGATACCGGCATCAAGGCTTTCAAATGGGATGTCGCCGACTTCGAGGCCTGCCAGGATGGCGCGGCGAAGGTGGCAGACGAGATCGGCCCCGTTGACATTCTCGTCAACAATGCCGGCATCACCCGCGACGCCACGCTGATGCGCATGAGCTACGACGACTGGAACGCGGTGATCGCCACCAATCTCGGCTCCTGCTTCAATATGTCCAAGGCCGTCGTCCCCGGCATGCGCGAGCGCAAATTCGGCAGGATCGTCAATATCTCCTCGATCAACGGCCAGAAGGGCCAGATGGGCCAGGTGAACTATTCCGCCGCCAAGGCCGGCATCATCGGCTTTTCCAAGGCGCTCGCCCAGGAAGGCGCGCGCTATGGGATCACGGTCAATACGCTGGCCCCCGGCTATACCGAGACCGACATGGTCGCGGCCGTGCCGCAGAAGGTGCTGGATTCGATCGTCGCCCAGATCCCGATCGGACGGCTCGGCAGCGTGGAGGACGTGGCGCGCGGCGTCGCGTTCCTGTGCAGCGAGGACGCCGGCTGGATCACCGGCTCGACGCTCACCATCAATGGCGGGCATTACATGGATTGATGCTGCGTCTCCGGGCGTATTCGGAGCGGTTCGATGGAGATTGACATCGTTCGGTCGCGCGGAGATTTCGGGGACGAACATCTGGTGGCCGATGCGGAACGCATCTATTTGGCCAACTCCGAGCGCGACGTGCCGCTCTCCATGATCGAGGAAGCCGCGCAGCATCGAAATTTGTTCGTCGCCTATGACGACGATACGCCCGCCGCCTTGAGCGTGGTGACGCGGTTTTTCGAGCGCCCGTTTCTGAGCTTGCTGATCGTCCGCGAGGAATGGCGCCGCAAAGGCGTCGCGAACCTTTTGCTCGACACTATCGAAGAAGCGACCGCGCCGTCGCGCCTGTTCACCTCGACCAATAAATCGAACAAAGCGATGCAGACGCTCCTCGAGCGGCGCGGCTATGTCCGCCGGGGCGAGGTGGACGGGCTCGACCCCGAGGATGCGGAGATTTTTCTTTCTCTCCGCTAGCGCCGGCCCTTACCACGGCAATCTCCTTCTAGCGCCCATAAATCGATCACTCACTGCGCCATCCGACTTGATCGGACCGAACACGGACGCCGTGTCCGAATAAGGAAAAATCTCCAAATTGATATTGCGACTGATTGTCATTTGCTATACACGATAATGAGAACGATTCGCAATATTGGCACGGAGGCCTGAAGCGGATCGTGCAAAACGACGTCAATGCAAACAGTCAACGGTTACAGGGAGATCACATGTTCGGCTCGCGCCTCCTCTTGCTCGCTACGGGTTGTTTCCTCGCCGCCATTCCCGGCGCAAGCGCCGATGAGAATCTATTTGGATATGTCAAAGGCGCCGAGACGCTGCCGAAGGGCTCCATGGAGTTCTACAATTTCGCCACCCTGCGCTCCGGCAAAGGCCAGGGCAAATATGTCGCCGTCGACACGCTGCACGAGCTCGAATACGGCGTCAGCGACAGCTTTTCGATCGACGGCGCGATCAAGACGATGAGCATCGACACCCATGGCCTGCTCATCGACGGCTATCTACCGGGGCCGCGCAAATTCAACGTGCACCCGTCCGGCATAGAACTCGGCGGAAAATACAATTTTCTCAAGCCTGCCCTGGACGGTATCGGTTTCGCGACGGCCTTTTCGCTCGAATATTCCTGGATCGATCCGCATTCGGGCCGGGACAAGAACAAGCTCTCCGCCAATCTCGAGTTCCTCGCCCAGAAATATTTCATGGAAGGCCGGCTGATCTGGGTCGGCAATATCGGACTCGAATCGACCTATGCCGATCGCAGCGCCATCGCCAATCTTCCGGCCGGTTTCGATTGGCCCACCACTCCGGAGATGGAAATCGAAGTAACGGTCGGGACCGGCCTAACCTACCGCTTCATGCCGAACTGGTTCTTCGGTGTCGAGACGCAATACCAGACCGAGTTCGAAACGGAAATCGGGCAGGAACGCTGGTCCGTCTTCGTCGGCCCGTCGCTGCATTACGGATCGCAGAAATGGTGGGCGACCCTGACCTGGTTTCCGCAGGTCGTCGGCGGCAAGGAAATGTATGCCGGCCAACGGAACACCAGCCTCCACCTGATCGAAAAAACCAAGCGTGAAGTCCGACTCAAAGTCGGCATCAATTTCTAGGAGAGCCTGGATGTCATTACCCCGTTGGACACTCCTGCTGCCGCTACCGGCCACCGCCGCAATCGTCGCCCCCGCCTATGCCACAGACTACCTTACCGTGAAGCAGGCGCAGCACGTGCTGTTCCCGGGCGCGGACGCATTTGCCGCCGAGCACGTCACATTGACCAAGGCACAACTAAAGCAGATCAAGTCGCTGGCCGGCGTCCGCCAGCGCGACGAGGATCCGGAGATCTGGCAAGCCCGCCAAAGCGGCGAGGCGCTCGGCTGGTTCGTCGTCGATGAGGTCGTCGGCAAGCACGAATATATCACCTACGCCGTCGCGGTATCGCCGGACGGCCATGTCATCGGCATCGAGGTGATGAGCTACCGGGAAACCCATGGCGGTGAGATCCGCCGGGCGAAATGGCGCGATCACTTCAAGGGCAAGACGCTCGGCGACGCCTTCAAGCTGAACAAGGACATTCCGAATATCAGCGGCGCAACGCTGTCGTGCCGCAACGTCACCGACGGCGTGAAACGGGTGCTCGCCGTGCTGAAAGTGGTGTTCGGCTATGGCTGAGCGACAAAGGGCCCGGCCGCTTCTCGGAACCTTCGTCGAGATCGGCGCCGAGGCGGATAGCGTCTCGGTGGACGCCGCGATCGACGCCGGTTTCGCGGCCATCGAAACCATCCACCGGCTCGCCAGCTTTCAGGATCCGGATAGCCCGTTGTCCCGGCTCAATCGGGCGCGGGGACGGGAGATCGCGGTTCATGCGCTGCTGGCCCGGATGCTTCGTCTGGCTCGTGCGATGGCCTGCGCCAGCGGCGGTCTCTTCAATCCGACCGTCGGCGGCATGCTTGTGAAGCGCGGCGTGCTGCCGGATCACGGGTTTGGCGAAAAGCTGGCTCATTCGGGCACGGCGGACGACATCGATATCACCGCCGGACGGGCGCGGCTGCGCAACAGCATCGTGGTCAGTCTCGATGGAATCGCCAAGGGATTCGCTGTCGATCTCGCGATCCGGGCTCTGGTGCGCCGCGGCGCGGTGTCGGGCCGGGCGAATGCCGGCGGCGATCTGCGCGTTTTCGGTGAACAGGCCGTCCCGATCCACCGGCGCGAGACCGACGGGACCATCAGCGACCTCGGCCGATTGCAGAACGGCGCCGTCGCCACCTCGCGCGTGAGCGCCCCACAGGACCCGCGCTTTCCCGGCTGTATCGTCGGCGGGGGGAGGGAGCGACCCGAATCGGGTCAGTGGAGCGTGATCACGAACACGGCCTGGCGCGCCGATGCCCTGACCAAAGTCGCCGCGCTCGCGCCGGCGCAACACCGGAAAACCATCATCACGCGACTGCAGGGCTGTCTCGTATGAAGTATCACGGCATCGCCATCAACGGATCGTCCCGGGCGCTGACCGTCTGCCTCGGCGTCGCATTCGGTATTCTGTTCGTGACGGGATGCCTGCTCGCCCCGTCGATGCTCGAATTCCGGCTCGGCTGGGACGTGATCTGGAGGCTGCCGGCCAGCGACCGCCTGGTCACCGTCGCGGCGCATGTGCTGGGCGGTTTTGTACTCGTAACGCTCCTCGGGAGCATCTGGACGCTTCATATGAGGAGCGGATGGCGCATGAAGCGCAACCGTCTAAGCGGCGCGATCTTTATCGCCGTCTGGGCGGCGCTGACGCTGACGGGCGTCGGCATTCTCTATCTCGGGGGGGAAACGACCAGCATCTGGTCGAGCGCGGCGCACACCGTCCTCGGCCTGACCACGCCGGTCATCCTCGCCGTTCATGTGGCGACAGGACTTAGAAGCCGGCGCGCCGTCAAGACACGCCAGACAAGCCGGTTTCCCGACAGGATCGCCGCGGAGTAAGGCGCGCCATTCAGTCGCGTTCGACGCAGAGCGCGATACCCATGCCGCCGCCGATGCACAGGGTCGCGAGCCCCTTCTTGGAATCGCGCTTCTGCATCTCATGCAACAGCGTCACGAGAATGCGGGTGCCGCTCGCGCCGATCGGATGGCCGATGGCGATCGCCCCACCATTCACATTGACCTTGTCCGTATCCCAGCCGAGATCCTTGTTCACCGCGCAGGCCTGCGCCGCGAAGGCCTCATTGGCTTCGATGAGATCGAGATCGTCCTTCGACCAGCCGGCTTTCTTGAGCGCCGCCTTGCTGGCGGGAATCGGACCCGAGCCCATGATGGAGGCGTCGACGCCGGCCTGAGCCCAGGAAACGATCCGGGCCAGCGGCTTGACGCCCCGCGCTTTGGCCTCGTCGGCCGTCATGAGAATAACCGCCGCCGCGCCGTCATTGATGCCGCTGGCGTTGCCGGCCGTGACCGTGCCGTCCTTTGCGAAGGCGGGGCGTAGACCTGACAGGCTCTCCGCGGTCACGCCCTTGCGGATATATTCGTCGTCCTCGACCACCGTGTCGCCCTTGCGGCCCTTAATCGTTACGGGGACGATCTCGTCCTTGAACCGGCCGGCGGCCTGCGCCGCTTCGGCCTTATTCTGGGACGCGGCCGCGAATTTGTCCTGCTCCTCGCGGGTGATCTGCCATTGCCGGGCGACGTTCTCAGCCGTGCTCCCCATGTGATAGCCGTTGAAGACGTCCCACAACCCGTCGACGATCATGGTATCGATGAATTCGAGATTGCCCATTTTCTTACCGTCGCGAAGATGGGCGGCATGCGTCGCCTTGGACATGCTCTCCTGACCGCCCGCAACCACGATCTTGCTGTCGCCGTTCAGGATTGCCTGATAGCCGAGCACGACGGAACGGATGCCGGAGCCGCAGACCTGATTGACGCCCCAGGCCGGCGATTCGAACGGGATGCCGGCGGCGTGAGCGGCCTGGCGCGCCGGGTTCTGACCCTGAGCGGCGGTAAGAATCTGGCCCATGATGGTTTCGGAGACATCTTTGGGGTCGACGCCCGCGCGTTCCAGCGCAGCCTTGATGGCGACCTGGCCGAGATAATGCGCCGGCACCGAACTCAGGCCGCCATTGAACGATCCGACCGGCGTGCGCGCGCCGCTGGCGATAACCACTTCCGTCATGATGATGTGCTCCCGCGATTTTTGTGAACGGTTTCCGAGCCAGAAGCACGAGGCACTTCAGCGCCCGTGATTCCGATATAAGGTTCCCACTGTTGCACTGCAACACGAGCACAGCATTAAGCCTGCTTAAATGCGCAAAATCAAATGAAAGGACGGCGAAACCCGTCACACGCGTCTGCCAGCGCGATAGGGACCGAGCAGCCCTTCCTGCGATGATAAAATGTGACAGTTGATATAGTGACAGTAAACTGTCAATATATGTGCATGGCATCCGGCCCGCAGAACAAATACACCGCCGCCGACCTCGCCCGCCTCACGGGTGTGACCGTTCGAACGGTGCGCTACTATATCCGGATCAAATTGATCGACCCGCCCCTAGGCCGCGGGCGCGGGCCGCATTTCGGCGACAGGCATCTCAATCAGTTACGCCGCGTGCGTTACATGCAGGCTCGGGGGCTGGACCTGGAAGCGATCCGGCGCCAGTTCGAGGCCATCCGGCAGCGTATCAGGGAATCCGGTGCGAGCGAGGACGATCCGCGTGTCCAGAAAAGCTGGCCGCCCGAAATGATCGCGCTGGATACGCCGATAAGCCCTTTTCTTCTCCCGCCCCGCCGAGTGGGGCACGCGACCACCACATTAGTCACGAGGCTCGACCTGGCGCCGGGCATATCGCTTCACGTGGAGCCCCCGCACCGTCTGCCGGGATCGCGCCGGCTCGCCGAGCTGACACAGATTCTCCGCCTCTTTTTCGATCTCGATGGAGGCGATGATGACGACGGCGAGGAAGACTGACCGCCCTTACGCCGCCGACTCCATGAGCATCAGCCCCGACGCCGTGTTGGAAATAGGGATGTGATAATTCTCGTGGCGCAGCTCGACCTTCTCGGACATCGCGCCGCGCATGATCAGCCAGTTGACCAGTTCGACGCCTTGAGCGCCCGACAGCCGCACCAGATCCAGAGTTGAATACTGGGCGATCGCGTCGGGATCCGAGACGATCTTGTCCATGCACCAGAGATCGAAGTCCTTGTTGATGAAGCCTGCCCGCTCGCCGTCGAGTTGGTGGGACAAGCCGCCAGTGCCGATCATCACGATCTTCTTGTCCTCGGGATAGGACCCGAGCGCGCGGCCCAGCGCACGGCCGAGTTTCAGGCAGCGGGCCGGCGAGGGCAGCGGATGCTGCACCGTGTTGACGCAGACTGGAATCGTCTTGACCGGGCACGTGCCCTTCATCCGGTCGGTCCAGAGCAATTGCAGCGGGATCACGAAACCATGGTCGACCGTCATCTTCTGGCAGGTCGTGATGTCGAACTCCTCGGCCACGAGGGATTCGATGACGTGCCAAGAGAGTTTCGCGTCGCCGGGGAATGGCGGCAAGGTCTGGAGACCCCAGCCCTCGTCGGCGTTCTGATACTCGCTTGCCGCGCCGATCGAAAAGGTCGGCAGCTTGTCGAGGAAGAAGTTCAGGCCGTGGTCGTTATAGACCACGACGGCGACGTCCGGCTTCTCCTTGTCCAGCCAGTGATGGACCTTGTGATAGGCGTCGAAGAACGCCTTCCAATAAGGTTCCTTGTATTTCTTGCCCGCGATCGCGCCGCCGATGGCCGGAATGTGCGAGGTGGTGATGCCGCCGATAACTTTCGCCATGACTTACGCTCCCGCCTTGCGCAGCATTTCCTCGAAATCCTCGAGGCTCATATGAGTTTGCTGGGCGCCGACATCCTGCATGTTCAATCCGAAGATCCCGCCGAACTTGGCGAGGTAATAGATGTTCCCGCCGGCGGCGATCAGCGCGAGGACGTCGCGGTCGTGAATGGCTTTTTTCTGCTCGTCGTCGAGACCGAACTTGTCGCAATAGACGTCCTCGTCGGCGAGGAATTCCTTGCGGTTCTTCTCTTCGTTGAACGAGTAGCACATGGCGTTGAGCGCATAGCCCCGCATCGCCATCTTGCCGTCGAATATTACGGTGCCCGGAATGGACTCCCTGAATCGCTCATGCACGCCCACAGTCGCTTCTCCATACCTTTTCGCGCAAAGTCATACCTCCGTATGACGCGAATCCGGCAGAAGCGACATGAGCAGAATCAATTGCGGTAATCGGCGGCTTGGCCGAAAAGGTGCGACTCAGGAAGCGGCCATCAGCCTTTCGCGGGAGATCGGCAGGTCGCGCACCCGGACTCCCAGCGCCTTGGCGACCGCATTGGCGAGCGCGGCGGCCGTCGGCCCCTGCGACGCCTCGCCGACGCCCAGCGGCGGCAGGCTCTGGTCCGTGATGAACTCGACCGTGATATCGGGAACCTCGCCGAAGCGCAGGATCGGATAGGTCGCCCAGGACCGCGAGGTGACGCTGGTGTGATCGAACATCACCTGTTCCTTGAGCGTCCAGCTGATCGACTGGACGATGCCGCCCTCGATCTGGTTCGACGCGCCGTCCGGATTGATCAGCAGTCCGGCATCCACCGCACACCAGACATTCGAGACCCGGATATCGTCCCCGACCTCGATTTCGACAACCGTGGCGGCATAAGCCGCGGTGTTCTTGTAGCGCGAGAAGGCGACGCCCATGGCACGGTCCGAACCGGCTTCCCAGCCCGCCATGTCGCGCACCCGCTCCAGCACGGCGCGCCCACGCGGATCGGACAGCTGATCGAGCCGAAAGTCGAGCGGATCGGCCCCCGCGGCCGCCGCCATTTCGTCCATGAAACATTCGATCGCGAAGACATTGGCATAGCCGCCAAGCGACCGCAGCGAGGAGGTGCGAAACGGCACGTGCACCTTGTGATAGACAATGCGCTGACGCGGCAGGTCGTAGAGCGCTTCCGCATTACGATCGCCGGCCATGAACATCATCGGATTGTCGTGTGACGTGGCGAGCGGCACCGGCTTTTCGAGATAGGCCGGCGGCATGAGATTCGGGTGCCCCATGAAGCCGGGCCGGCCGGTCTGCGGGCCGCTATAGACGTCCATGGTCCAGTCGCCGATCTTGCCGTCCTTGGTGACGGCGCCGTTCATCGAAACCGACATCGGTGCACCGTAAGGCGACCAGGCCAACTCGTCCTCGCGCATCCACTGAACGCGGACGGGACGCGGCGCGAGGGCGAGCGCCAGAATCGCGGCGTCGGTGGCGGCATCGTCGGCCCCATTATGGCCGTAACAACCCGCCCCCTGCGCATGGATCACGTGGATCATCTCGGCGTCGAGCCCAAGGGCTTTCGCAAGCGCGCCCCGCAAGGGATAGACGCCCTGGGTGTGCGACCAGACGGTCAACCTGCCGTCCACCATTTGCGCCAGACCGCAGGATGGACCAATCGAGGCGTGAGCGATCAGCGGACGGGAGTAGCTCGCCGAGACCTCCTTGACGTTTTCCGAGGCCGGAAGGCGCTGGCCTTTCTCGGTCTCCTCCGCCTCGGATGGCTGATTGCGCAGCCACGCGCCCCATTCGCCGATATCCGGCAAGCCGTCACTCTCGCTCCACTCCGCCGCCATTCGCAGGGATTCGAGCGCCCGGACAGCCTGATATTCCTTCTCGCAGACGACGGCGAGGAAGCTGCCGTCACGATGAACCGCCACGACGCCCGGCATCTTGCGGACCCGCGCGTCGTCGAGCGCAAGAAGCTTCGCCCCCGGCACCGGCGGCCGCAGCACTCGGGCATGCAGCATACCGTCGAGGTCGATATCCTGAATGAAAGCCGCACCGGTCACCTTGGCCGGCAGATCGACGCGCGGGCTTGGCTTGCCGATGGCGACGGGGTGCTCGTAACCCGGCCAACCGGTAATCGCGGGCATCTTGGCGGCAAGATCGATCGCACCGGCGACCTCCCCGAATGTAAGGTCTGTTTCGGCGCCGTTGCGCAAAATCCCGCCGTCGCGAAGGGCGATATCGGCCTCATTGCAGCCGAGCCGCTCGGCAGCCTCCATGCGGATCAACCGCGCCGCCTCGGCCGCCGCCGTTCGAACCGCCGCGCCGCCGACCTCGACGGAGAAACTGCCGGCGGTATAGCCTTCATTGGCGCTTCTCGCGGTATCGCCCGAGATGACCGAGACGCTTGAGAGCGGCACGCCCAGTTCCTCGGCCGCGATCTGCGCGATGGCCGTCAGAATGCCCTGGCCAAGCTCCACGCGTCCGCTCAGCACATAGACGGTTCCGTCAGCCCCGAAATCGAGCCAGTTCCCGAGATGCGGGTTGGTGTCGGAAAGAGAAGGGCGGGCCGGCGGCTTCATGCGGCGTCTCCCTTGGAAGTGATGGCCTCCTCGACGGCATCGACGATCCGGCCATGAGCCCCGCAGCGGCAGAGATTGCCGTCGAGATGGTCCTTGATCTCCTGGCGCGACGGCATGCCGCCGCGCTCATACAGCTCCACCGATTTCATGATGATGCCTGAGAGGCAATAGCCGCATTGTCCGGCCTGATGACCGAGCACCGCCTTCTGAACGGCATGGAGATGATCCGGCACACCGAGCCCTTCGACGGTGGTGATGGATTTGCCGGCGAGCGTGGCCGCCGCCACTTCGCAGGATTTCTCCGCCTTGCCGTCGACCAACACGGTGCAGGCCCCGCATTCGGCATCGCCGCAGCCAAACCGTGTTCCCTTCAGCCGGAGATCGTCGCGCAGGACATACAGCAGCGGCGTATCCTCGAAATCCAGTGCGACGTCATGCGCGCATCCGTTGACGGTGAGCGTGATTGTGTTCGGCATGGCCTCACTCTTCATAACTGGGATGGAGTCTGGCGCAAAGATGCACGTCACTCCCCTGCTTCGCAATTCCTAACCGTCCCGGCCTGGGGTACAAATCAAGGGCGTCTTGCGATGACCCTTCGAGGAGAGCACCCGATGCCAGAGAAGCCAACCTGTCAGATATGCGGCACGACCGACCCCAGGCGCGAGCTCATACCCGCCGCTATCGTGCGTCCCAGCATTATCGGAGAGATCCGCAAGGCGCGCCCCGACTGGCGCGAAGACGGCTTCATCTGCCGGCGGGATCTCAACGAGTTTCGCAGCCGCTATATCCACAATATGCTGACCGAGGAGAAAGGCGAACTCTCGCAGCTTGAGGCCGAAGTCTACGAGAGCCTGAAGCAGCACGAACTCGTCGCCAGCGACGTGGACGAAGATTTTCAGCAAAAGCTGACGGTCGGCCAACGAATGGCCGACAAGATTTCGGATTTCGGCGGCAGCTGGAAGTTTATCAGCCTGTTCGCGCTGGTCCTCGCGGTGTGGATCGGGATAAACGGCCACGCGATCATGAGCCGTCCTTTCGACCCCTATCCCTATATCCTGCTCAACCTGATCCTTTCATGCCTCGCGGCCATCCAGGCCCCGGTGATCATGATGAGCCAGAACCGGCAGGAGGCGCGGGACCGGCTGCGGTCGCAAAGCGATTACAGGGTCAACCTCAAGGCGGAGCTGGAAATCCGGCAGTTGCATGAGAAGCTTGATCATCTGATCTCCCGGCAATGGGAACGCCTCATGGAGATTCAGGATATCCAGACGGAGATCATGAGCGAGTTGGCCGGCCCCAAGCACCGGACCTGAGCGTCCGTCAGACCGCGCCATAAATCCGGCGTTTTCTTGCGTATTAATCACTCGGTCACCAAGATCGATTAGGGATGAGAGCTGAATTTTCGCCAGCGGAGTGAGGAGAGTTTCGATGCAGAAGACCGTTTCAATCGTCGCGGTCGCCGCAGCATGCCTCTTGTGCGCGGCGCCCGCTTTCGCCGCCGATCAGGCCGCTCCCGAGAAGTCGCCTCAGACCCAGCGCTGCCAAGACCTGATCAAACAGTTCAAGATGCAGAATGTCGGCCATATCGAGCGCTATACCCTGCAGCAGGCGAAGCGGAAGATCTTCTATGCCGAGAAGATGTGTCAGTCGAACCCGAAAAACGGGGTCAAGACCGCTACCGAAGCCTTGAAAGACATCAACGTCCGCCCAAGAGATTAGGTCGCTCCGTTCGGGCTGACCCCGTCGACCTCCGTTATCTCGAACGACGGAGGGGCTTCACGCCTCTCGACCGGTTCGGGACAGACCGTTTTTCTATCTCTTTTCGAGTTTCGGCAGGGCATCCTCGTCCTGAAACATCCGGCGCAACATCCAGGGCCCGATGACCGGCGTGGCCATCGTGCGCGTAATCAGATTGCGCAGCGCGAGAGAGGCCGGTGATTTGGGCGCGAACCAGCCGCCCAAACGCACCGCCGATTTTTGCCGACCCGTCACGAAAGGCTTGAACGCCTCCTCGAAGCGCCGGAAGGCCGCAACGTGGTTACCCCCGCTTTCCGCCAGAAACCGGGCCAGGAGATACGCGCCGGCCATCGCGAAGGCCGATCCCTCGCCCGCCAGCAAGGACGGGCAATAGGCGGCGTCCCCGAGCAGCACGACCCGTCCATGCGACCAGCTCTCCATCCGGATCTGGCTGACCCGGTCGAAATACACGTCATCGGCCGCGTCGAGGGCGGCCAGCATCTCCGGCGCTTCCCAGCCGAGCCCGCTATAAATCTCCGCGAGCAGCGCTTTCTGAGCCGGGAGTTCACGGGGCAGAAGCCGGCGATCCGCACTATCGAGGAAGAACAGGAAAAAGCCGGTGTCGTTGCCCCGAAGCGTATAGCGCGCGATCTGGCGGCCCGGCACGGTATGGCTGACATAGACGCCCTCGTCACGGTGCGGATAATCCTTCGCGATAAAACCCGCCGTTCGGTAACCGAGAAATTTCTCGAAAGCCGCCTCAGGTCCGAAAACCAGATCCCGGGTGATCGAATGCAGCCCGCCGGCACCGACCACCAGACCGAACCGGCGCGGCGCGGCTTTCTCGAACGTCACGTCAACGCCATCGGCATCCTGCGCGATCGCCGTGATCGAGTCGTCGAAAAGAAATTCGGCCTCGCCCGCGATCTCGCTGTAGATCGCATGAGCCAGATCGCCCCGCAGCAGGCTGAAGAACCGGTTGCCAAGGGCGTCCCGCATCACCGTAGCGTCAACCGCCGTGATCCGCCGCCCCCGCGCATCCACCAGCCGCAGTTCGTTTATGAAATAGCCGATGTCGCGCAGGCGATCCAGAAGCCCCATACGCTCGACCATGCCGTAGCCAAGGCCCCAGACATCGATCATATAGCCGCTGCCGCGGGGTCTCGGCGCGCGTTCGACGATGGTCGGCTCGATACCCTGCCGGCTCAGCCAGAAGGCGAGCGCCGGGCCGGCAATGCCGCATCCGGAAATGAGAACTTTCTGCGCAGACACCCGGACAATCCTTTCCGCGCCGGGACCGCACCAAGCAGCGCGGTCACATTACGCGAGGCGAATCCAAAGATAGGCGACGGCGACACCCGCCATGACGACGATACCGAGCAGACTCCATACTCGCAAATAAACGGACGGATGCCTGTCCGCCGGCACGCTGGAGCCGAACACGGCAAGATGGTTGAGCGCGGCGATAATCGGCGCGATCACGAAGGCGACACCCGCGCCGAAGTCCAGATAGGTCGCGAAGCTGGCAGTGAGAAAGGAAATAATCGTCACCGCGATCAGTCCGACGACCGTCAACGAAATGATGTAGCCCGGCGTGCGATCGAGCGGCCGGTCGTCCGGCACCGGCGAGAGCCCGCGCGCAGTGCGGACCGCGGCGATGATGCTGCGCGGTCCGCCGTCGACGACGGTCAGCAGGCTGGTCAGAATCGTTATGAACGCGGCCGCCCCGGCCAGGACCCCGGCAACGGGTCCCAATGTATGGCTATAGAGTCCGATCAGCTGGCCGGCAAAAGCGGCGGCGGCGCTCTCGGGCCGGATGCCCGCCGAATGCATGATCCCGGCCCCCATGATGATGAAGCAGACGGCAAGAACGGTTGTCCCTATGTAGCCGATATTGAAATCGGCGAAGGCATGGACGCGCGCGCCTTCCTGACCCGGCTCATGAAACCGCGCGACGCTCCACAGCGAATGGAGCACCGAGGTCTCCATCGGCGCGGGCATATAGCCGACCAGCGCGACGATGAAGACGAGCGTATCCTTGCTGATCGCCGGCGCCGTCGACGGATACACGCTCCATGGCACGTCGGGCAGCACGAGGATGGCCGTGATGACCGTCATCACGGCCAGGAACAGCACGAGCCATTTATTGATCACTTCAAGCCAGTGATAGTGGCCGAGAACGACGAAGGCGGAAGCGGCGATCGCCACGATCGTGGCGAGAACCGGCGTCGAGACGGGCAAATGGAACAGCGCGATCAGCAACCCGGCCGTGAGCATGGAAAGCGCGCCGACGCCGATGCAGTAGATCGGAGTGATCACGATCGCGAATATCCAGGCCGCGACCGGCGAGACGTTCCTGTAGCCGACCAGCAGCGAGTGCCCGGTCGTCGAGACATAATGGGTTGAGAACCGGAACGCCGGATATTTGATGGCGTTGGCCAGAATCACGATCGACAACAGACCCAGCCCGAAAACGGCTCCGGCACGCGTCGACTGCACGAGATGCGACACACCGACGGCGGTCGCCGCCAGCAGAATGCCGGGCCCCAGGCTTCGAAAAAGCGTCTGCTTGCGGCCTGCGACGGCCTGCCCCTCAACCATGTCGTTCTCCCCTCGGTGGCTTCGGGCCGGCATGAGCCCGGCCTCCCCGGCGCTGAGCCTAGCGTCATATGGCTCGGGATGAAATGCGAAGTTCCCGCACGATCCGCTGGCGGTTCCGGGCCGGCGTGATTGATGCTAAAAGCGCAGACCACCGAGCGATAACGCAGACCGGGAAATCGGCAGGATCTTTTTCGGGATTCCGCCGCGTGAGGACAGCGCCATGAGAACGAGCCAAGACCGCATCCTGACCACGCATGTCGGCAGCCTGCCGCGCGACCAGGAACTGGTGGATGCGCTGCTCGCCAAGGATCACGGCGGCGACGATCCCTCGCACTACGAGGCGGTCGTGAGCAAGGCGGTGCACGAGGTCGTCGCTCGCCAGAAGGCGACCGGCATCGATATCCCGTCGGACGGCGAGGCCGGCAAGGTCGCCTATTCGACCTATATGATGGACCGCCTGACCGGTTTCGGCGGAGACAATGAACGCCGCGTCGCACTCGACCTCAAGGACTATCCCGAATTCCGTAAGAAGATGGGCCGGATGACCGGCAAGCAGGAGTTCCGCCGCGCGTCATGCATCGGCCCGGTGGCGGTGAAAGATCTCTCTCCGCTTGAATTCGATATCGGGAACCTGACCGATTCGCTGGCCGAATCCGGTATCGAGGAAGGCTTCATGAATTCCGCCTCGCCCGGCCTCGTCACCGCCTTCCAGCCGAACAAATATTATCCGAGCCACGAGGCCTATCTCGAAGCGGTCGCCGAGGCGATGGCCCGGGAATACCGGATGATCGTGGATGCCGGACTGATCCTGCAGCTCGATTGCCCCGATCTCGCCATGGCGCGGCATATCGCGTTTCAGGATCTCGACGAGGCGGCGTTCCTGCGCCAGGCCACGCTTCATGTGGAAGCGATGAACGCGGCGCTCGGCGATATCCCGCGCGAGAAAGTGCGGCTTCATATCTGCTGGGGCAATTATGAAGGCCCGCATGACTTCGACATCCCGGTCGAGAAAATTCTCCCTATCGTCCTCAAAGCCAATGCGCAGGCGCTCCTGTTCGAGGCCGCCAACGCACGGCACGAACACGAGTGGACGGTCTGGGCAGACGCCAAGCTGCCGGACGATCTGATCCTGGTGCCGGGCACCGTGGATACCTGCTCGAACTATGTCGAGCACCCGGAGCTCATCGCCCAGCGCATCGAACGCTATGCCGGCATCGTCGGCCGCGAGCGCGTGATCGCGGGGACGGATTGCGGCTTCGGCACTTTCGCCGGTTACGGCAAGCTCGATGGCGGCATCGCTTATAAAAAGCTCGGCGCTCTGGTCCAAGGCGCCGCGATCGCCTCGAAGCGGCTCTGGCGCTAAGTCTCCTTAAGCCAATCCTCCAAGGGCCGCCAAAGCCCCTCTTGCGATCGCCGGCCGATCATCATGCCGACATGACCCGAAGGCGGCCGGATGACGTGTCCCTTCGGAATAGCGTTCGCCAGCGCCGCCGCCGAATCATGGGGGACGATCCGGTCGCGGCTCGGCAAGGCGAGCAGCGTCGGCACCCGGATCGCGCCGGGATCGACCGGGTCGCCCGCGACCGTCCACTCGCCTTTGAGTGTGGTATTGCCACCGTACCAACCGTAGAGACAGTCGGTCGCGGCGGGCATCGAAAGCGGCATGCCGTCATTCGCCCAATCTTCGACGGCGACGAAATTGAGGGCGTCGTCGCTTTCGGGATCCAGCGTCGCGAAGCGACGGAACTTCCGCTCGACCAAAGTCGGATCGAGCATGGCGAAGAAGATCTGCAGCAGATCCACCGGCACCTCGCCCTGCCCGCCGGGCAGGCTCGAAAACTGATCGAGCCGAATGGATTGGGAGAAGGGCGGCGCGCCCATATGGAGATGAAAATCCCAGGGGGTGGCGAGAAGAGCCAGGCGCGAGATGTCCTTCTGGCGGCGTTGCGCCAGGGCCAGCGCCAGATTACCGCCCATGCAATAGCCGACGACCGCGACCGGCCCGCCGGCCATCTCGATCGCTTTGTCGAGGGCCGGCTCCAGCCGCTTCGTTACGTAATCGCCAAGATCGAAACCGCATTCCTGCTCAGCCGGAGCGCCCCAATCAATGAGAAGCGGGCGGATGCCGCGCTCGCGCAGGAATCTCATACCGCTCCGTCCTTCGCGCAAATCGAGCACATAGGACGGATTGACCAGCGAGGGGATGAACAGAACCGTCAGATCTTCCGCGCGGGCGCGCTTCGAACGCTTGCCGTAATCCAGCAACCGCGTGTGCCCCGACCGCCAGACCGCCGGCGGATCCTTGAGCGTGCGCCTGTAGGGATGGACGCGATACGCCTCGACGCCCTTGAGCCAGAGTTCGAGACGCTCGGCCGAGACCCGGGCGAGCGTCGTCCCGAAGTCCGTCGAGGGATACTGATCGGCTTCCGCCATCAGGGCGGCCGCTTCCTCCCGCAGACTGTCATGCCAGGGGAACAGACCGAGCCGAGCCGGACCGAGCGACGCCATCGCGGCGAAATTCGTCGTTGTGATCGCCATCACATGGAAGCCGAACGGACGGGGGCCTTCGCGCGCCGGCGCTCCGGCGGTCTTTTTACGGTGCTCAGCGGCTTCGGCCATGACGGTCCGGACCGGCTTCCCTGACGCTTTCCGGGCTGGTGTGGTCGCTGTCCTCGGCGGCGGCCAGAGCGGCGCGGAACATCGCCGGCGTGCTTTCCAGCCAGGCGGTCCAGTTGCGCTGAATCAGGTCGAGATAACGCCCGGTCCAGGCCTCGAGCGTGTTGTCCTCGCTCTCCGGCGGCTCCTGGTCGAAAGAGGATGTCTGTTTCGGCATGGCCGCACTATAACCTTGCTCACCCCCTCGGACCAGAAAGCTGATCGGCCTGACGGAAAACCGCAATGCAACAATATCCTTGCGCAACGCAGCATTTGCGCGCGACAATCGAGACGCTTCTGCGATGAAGTCCGTAGGAATGTTCAGTGGGGATTGAGGTTTGGCGGACGAGAAAGACAAGAAGTCAGGGCCGATTACCATCAAGAAATACGCGAATCGGCGGCTCTACAACACGGGCACGAGCAGCTATGTAACGCTCGACGACCTGTGCCAGATGGTGAAGACCGGAACGGAGTTCGTCGTCTATGACGCGAAGACCGGCGAGGACATCACCCGGTCGGTTCTCACCCAGATCATTTTCGAGGAGGAAAGCAAGGGGCAGAACATGCTGCCGATCGCCTTCCTCCGGCAACTCATCGGGTTCTACGGCGACAGCATGCAGTGGGCGCTGCCGAAATATCTCGAACTCACCATGGACGCCTTCTCCGCCAATCGCGACAAGATGCGTGATCACATGAAGGACGCGTTCGGCAGCAATGTCGCCGTCAACCAGTTCGAGTCCTTGGTGCGCCAGAACATCTCCATGTTCGAGAACGCGCTGCGCATGTTCTCTCCGTTCGGCGCGGCCGGTGCGGGTCAGACGGCCGAGCAGCCGACACAGAAGCCGGCCGATCAGCCGGAGGCGAAGTCGGACGACGAGATGAAGGAAATGCGCCGGCAGATCGCCGAAATGCAGAAGGCGCTCGAGCGACTCACCAAAGAGAAATAGCCGTTACACAGGATTGTGATTGCGCGGTTCCAAAGCCGCACGCGACCGGCTTTCGCCCGCAAAAAGCGCCGCTATCTCAACATATGGTAGTTTATGCTCGGGAGACCACAATTCACAGCATTGACATCTCTAAAATTCGCCGTAATTTCTGCCGAGAATTTCTTCGGTTAAATCCCTATATGCAGAAAGTTGATCGAAAGCATTTAGGTACGAGGCAATAAAAGGGTAGAGAAACGGCCCGATGGCAAAGCCGTATTGGAAACTTGTTTACGTGATATGGGGCGTCGCCGTGATCGGCGCCTATGTCTATGGTGCGCCGGCGCCATCGGACAAAATGGCGCAGGCTGCGCAGTTGCCGAGCGTTACCGTAAGCAAGACCGTTATCGAGATTCCCACGAAGAAAGATATGACCTGCCTCGCGCAGGCGATCTATTTTGAGGCGCGCGGCGAACCGCTGGAAGGCCAGCGCGCCGTTGGCAATGTGGTGCTTAACCGGGTCGCCGATCCGCACTATCCCAAAACGGTCTGCGGCGTTGTGTTCCAGAACGAGCATGCCCGCCACCGCTGCCAGTTCTCCTTCGCCTGCGACGGCCTGGCGGATACCCCGCCCGATACCCGCGCGTGGCACCATGCCCGGAAACTCGCCGCGACTCTGCTGACCTCCAAGCGGCACGACGACACCGGGCACGCGACCCATTATCACGCCAATTACGTCCAGCCCGACTGGGCCAACGCGCTTCAGCCTACCGTCGATATCGGCCATCACCTGTTTTATCGGGATGCGCCGCGCCAATCCGACGCCTCGGGCGATCAGGCGAGCACAAGCGTCGCCTCCGCCGCGCCTCAGTCCTGATCAGGGCCCAATACCTTACCTTCTATAGCCGATTCCGACCCCCGGTCGCGCCGCGGGCGCATCTCCCCGTTGATTTTCGCCAAACACGCTCTTGGCGAACCGGCCGGGCGATTGATAACGTATGTTAAAGAAGGGAAGGTCACCGATGCCTGTTTTGCCGCCGAACGTGTCCGAGCGGAGCTTCAATAAAGCCCTCAACGCCTTTGCCGATATCGTCGGCAAGGAGTGGGTTTTCAGCTCGGAGGAAGATCTCAAGGGATATCTCGATCCCTTCGCTCCGAGCGATCCGATGGATCACGCCGCTTCCGCGGCGATTGCGCCAACCACCGTCGAGCAGATCCAGGACATTCTCGCCGTGGCGCGCGAGCACAGGATCCCGCTCTGGCCGGTCTCCTGCGGCAAGAACCATGGCTATGGCGGCGCGGCACCGCGGCTCAAGGGCTCCGTTGTTCTCGACCTCAAACGCATGAACAGAATCATCGAGGTCAACGAAACGCTGGGCTATGCCGTGGTCGAGCCGGGCGTCAGCTTCTTCGAGCTTTACGAATATATCGAGCAGCGCGGTATCAAACTGTGGATGTCGCCGCCGGCGCCGGGCTGGGGCAGCGTCATGGGCAACGCTCTCGATCGCGGGATCGGCTACACCGCCTATGGCGAGAACACCGCCGAAGTCTGCGGTATGGAAGTCGTTCTGGCCAATGGCGACATCATGCGCACCGGCATGGGCGCAATGACGAACGGATCGACATGGCATCTCTATAAATACGGCTTCGGGCCCTCCTGGGACCAGGTCTTCATGCAATCGAATTTCGGCATCGTGACCAGGATCGGCATCTGGCTAATGCCGGAGCCGGAAGCCACGGCCAGCATTTCGATCACCGTGCCGAATGCGGAGGACCTGCCGCGCATCATCGATACGATCCGGCCGTTGCGTATCGGCCAGACCTTGAATTCCGCCGTCGTGGTGGCGAATGCGATCCGCCGTCTGGCGAGCTCCGGCGCCCGCGCGCAATATTACGACGGCGACGGGCCGATGCCCGAAGAGCTGATCGCCCAGATCATGAAGGACAAGGGCTGGAACTATTGGGAGGTAACGGTCTCCCTGTTCGACGATGCCGATGTGATCGACGGCCGGCTCAAGAAGATCGAGAGTGCCTTCAAGCAGATCCCCGGCACGACCTTCGAGGCCCGGCGCTGGAAACGCGGCGAGCCGATCGAAAACTCTGCCCAGCCACGCCCGCATCTGATGGCTTATCAGGTGATCAACTGGCGCGGCGGCCGCGGCGGCCATATCGGCTTCGCGCCGATCGTCGCTCCGGTCGGCGAAGAGGCCACCAAGATCTACGGATTGATGAGCAAGCGGGTGCGCGAATACGGCTTCGACTATTTCGGCGGCTTCACCTTCTTCAAGCGCCACGCCATCCACACCTCGCTCATCATCTTCGACCAGGACGATCCGAAGATGCGCCAGAACGCCTACGACCTGTTCGACAGCGTGGTGCGCGAGGCGGTCGATCTTGGCTTTGCCGAATACCGCTCCCATGTAATCTGGATGGATCTCATCGCCAGCGAATATGATTTCAACGACCACGCCGTGATGCGTCTCAACGAGCGCTTCAAGGACTTGATCGATCCGGATGGAATTCTGGCGCCGGGCAAGCAAGGCATCTGGCCCAAATCGATGCGCGACGACAAGAGCCGGAAAAAGATATGAAACGGCGCACCGGCAGCACGACGCCCCGCGCGGCGCCCAGACAACAGGAACCTCGATAATGGCTGTTAATTTTCACAACGATCCGGCGGTGGGGTTTGGCGGCGGACCGTTCCGCGCCGAAATCGATCTTTACGACTGCGAGGTCGAGGGCGAGATCCCGTCCGGACTGAACGGCACCTTCTATCGCGTCGGCCCGGACTGGCTCTATCCGCCGCGCTACGACAACGATGTCGTTTTCAACGGCGACGGCCATGCGGCGATGTTCCGCATCGCGAATGGACACGCCGATTTCAAGAGCCGCTATGTCCGCACCCAGCGCTATGAGGCGAACTACAAAGCGCGGGAGATGCTGTTCGGGGTCTATCGCAACCGCTACACCGATGATCCGCGCGTGAAGTCGTTGAGCGGCGGCACGGCGAACACCCATGTCGTCTATCATAACAACAAGCTGTTCGCGCTCAAGGAAGACAGCCCGCCTGTGATCCTTGATCCGCATACGCTGGAGACCGTCGACAACTACTACACCTTCGGGGACAAGCTCACGAGCCTCACCTTCACGGCCCACCCGAAGATCGACGAAGCGACCGGCGAGATGATCTTTTTCGGATATGAGGCCAAGGGCGAGGCGACCCGCGACGTCGCGGTCTATGCCGCCGACAGACAAGGCAACATCACCTGGGAAGCCTGGATCAAGGCGCCCTACACCTGCATGCTGCACGACTTCGCGGTGACCGAGACCCATATCGCCTTTCTGATCATTCCCTATGTCACCAGCGTCGAGCGGATGAAGCAGGGCGAGGTGCACTGGGCCTGGGACAGCCAGCAGCCGACCTGGTTCGGCGTGATGCGGCGCTACGGCGACGGCTCGGATATTCGCTGGTTCAAGGGACCGGAGCGCTGTGCGACCCACACCATGGGCGCATTCTCCGATGGCGACAAAGTCTATGTCGACATGGATATGGGGACGTCGGGTCAGTTCCCGTTCTTCCCCTTCCTGCACGGCGTGGAGTGGGACCCGCAAAAAGCCGCCGGATACATTACCCGGTTATCGGTCGATCTCTCGAAGAAGAGCGAGACCTACGACATGGAGATCATGTATCCCGACGTGGGCGGCGCGCTGCCGCGTCAGGACGAACGCTATGTCTGCCATCCCTACAAGATCGGCATCATGCCCTGCATAGGATTCGACGCCGGCGGCATGCGCGGCAAAATCGTTCGGTTCGATCATTCGACCCGCGAGACCCGGTCTTATGATCTGCCCGAAGGCGACAGTCTTCAGGAGCCGGTCTTCGCGCCGCGCCGGGCGGACGCACCCGAAGGCGACGGCTGGATCGTCAGCATGGTGATGCGCGGCGAGGAGGGCGGCCGCAGCGACCTGATCATTCTCGACACCGATCATCTGGAGGACGGCCCGGTCGCGGCGATCAAGCTGCCGTTCCGCGCGATGTCCCAGGTCCATGGGTCGTGGGTGCCCGACTGGCAGCTGCCGGTGACATGAGGAGGGACCGATGGGAGTAAACTTCTCAAAAGATCCGGGCGCCCAGGGCTTCTTCGCGCCGATGCGCTTCGAGGCCGCGATTCACGACTGCGAGGTCGAGGGCGAAATCCCGAAGGACATTCACGGCGTCTTCTACCGCACCGGGCTGGACCGGCAATATCCCAAGCGATTCCTGGACGACGCGCCGTTCAACGATGACGGCTTTGTCGACATGTTCGCCTTCTCCAACGGCCATGTCGATTTCCGCTCGCGTTATGTCCACACGCCGCGCTTCGTCGCCGAGCGAAAGGCCCGCAAGGCGCTCTTCGGGCGGTACCGCAACCAATACACCTCGCTGCCCGAGGTGCGGGATGTCAGCATGAACGTGGCGAACACGAATATCGTGTATCACGCCCGGAAATTGCTGGTCCTGAAGGAGAGCAACCTGCCGATCGCGATGAATCCGGCGACGCTGAGGACCGAAGGCGACTGGACCTTCAACGGCCGGCTGACGAGCCCGACCTTCACGGCCCATCCCAAGATCGACGAAGCGACGGGTGAGATGATCTGCTTCGGCTACGAGGCCAAGGGCGACGCGACGACGGATGTTGCGCTCTATTCGGTCGACAAGGACGGCAACATCATCTGGGAAACCTGGATCAAGGCCCCCAATGTCAGCATGCTGCATGACATCGCCATCACCGATAAGCACATCATCATTCCCACCAACTGCTTCACCACCAGCGTGGAACGGTTGAAGGAAGGCAAGGTCCATTGGGGCTATGACCGCGGCAAGACCTGCTATGTCGGCATCATGGAGCGTGGCGGCGACGGCAAGGATCTGCGGTGGTTCAAGGGGCCGGAAGCGGCGGTGATTTATACGATCAACGCCTTCACGGACGGCGACAAGGTGATTCTCGACTCGCCGGTGAGCGACTCCAACCCCTTCCCGTTCTTCCCGGCGGTCGGCGGCGCGCCGTTCGATCCCTCGAAAGCGATGTGCAATATCCGCCGCTGGACCTTCGATCTTTCGAAGACGGACGACACCTATGAGGAAGACGTGTTGTTCGCGCAGCCCATGGGCGGCGGACTGGCCCGCATGGACGACCGCTATATCGGCAGGCCGCACCGCTACAGCTATATGGGCGTGCTCGACCCTTCGAAACCGTTCGACACGGCGAAGGCCGGCAATCTTCAAGGCCGTGTGACCAACTGCTACGCGCGCTTCGATCACGCCAGGGGCACGGTCGACAGCTTCTTCATCGGCGACACCCACAGCCTTCAGGAATGCTGCTTCGTGCCGCGCCGGGCGGACGCGCCGGAAGGCGACGGCTATCTCGTCGGCGTCGCGAGCAATTACGCCGAGATGAAGTCGGAACTGGTGATCGTGGATGCCCAGAATTTGGAGGCTGGCACGGTCGCCCGGGTCAAGATGCCATTCCGGCTGCACGCACAGGTTCACGGCAACTGGGTCCCGGCCGAGATTCTGCCGGTCGACGACGGCTTCTGATCGCCGAAACACCGCCTTGAACGGACCAAGCGTGACGAATTAAGAGGGATTTCACATGAAGGACGCCAACACAACGACCGCCGCTTCCGTCTCCGGGCTGATGCCGTCGCTCTCGACCTCGGCGCTGGCGACCGTCGCGCCCACATTCGCGCCGACAGCCATCGTTGCGGCCGTGGTCGACGGCAAATATTCCGAGGCCCGCACTTTCGCCGGGGAATTCGCGCAACGCGGCGTCCTCGCTTTCGACAGCGGCGGCGACATCGCCAGGCTCTGGGAATTGTCGTTGAAACCCCTGCTCGAAGAGCGTCCCCAGGCCCGGATAGCGGGGTTCACGCCGGAAACCGATTTCGACGAGATCCGGCGTCTCGCCGCCGACAATTCGCTTTCGGTTCTCCTCGAGGGACGGCACGAGTCCGGCCCCGCACGCACGCGCTCACATATCGTTTATGCCGGACTGCGCAGCCACGACTTCGCCTGGATGCTCCGCGAGGCCGGCTCGATCTGGCCGCCCGCCCTCGCGCACACAATTCTCGGCGCATCCCTGACGGGCGAGGGCCGCCACGAGGAAACGATCGTCTCGGTCGGCAACAAGGCGCCCGATAATCCCGGCTTGTTCGTATCCTGGGTGATCGGCTAGGGACGGCCGCGATACGCGCCGAAGCGTTGGCTCGGCGCGTTTTTACCGGCGATGCTGGTCGAGCGACGGACGGCTTACGCCTTTCCGCCGTCCTTGCTTACGTCGGGATTATAGAGAGCCGCACGGTCCGATGTTTTGATGCCCTGGCCCACGCCGAGATGTATGCGCCCGAGCATCTCGGCCACATTGTCATATTGCGCCGAGACATGGCCGCGATAAATCGACATGTCCCGGTAGTAGCGCTGCATCTTCTGGCCGTCGCGCGCCGCACCCGAGCTCGCCGTGCGGAACAGCATCTCGACGACCTCCCAGACCATCCGCCCGGCATGCTCGAAGCTCGCCATGAGCTCGATATCTTCCTCGAGCGTAAACGGCTCGCCGCCTTCGTGGCCGCGCCGGCAATAGTCCATATAAACGTCACCGCCATGGATGCAGAGCCGCTTGGCCGCGTTCAGCATGCCAAGCGCGAGGCCCAGATAGCGCTGATAATCATGGCGCATATAGCGCGGCATGATCGGCGCGACGAGCGTCTTCTTGGTCCGGATGATCTCTTCATATTCATCCAGCGCGGCATAGCCGAGCCCGACCATGATCGAGACCAGTTCGCCGTGGAAGAACGACATGCTGCGGCCGGCATACATGCCGTTGTCATGCAGCCGCGAGCCGGGCGTTCCTTCGGCCACGTCGATATCCGTCATATCGATCTGGACGACATGGCTGCGCGGCAGGTTCGCGCCCTCGACACGGATCGAATTCGATCCGCTTCCCTTCATGCCGAGAATGGCGCCCCAGTCATCGAGCATTTCCCATTGCGACCGGGGGATCAGGGCGATCCCCGGCAAAGGCGGCTTGTCGTCGCCACTCGGGATCATGACCGCCGGCATGAAATGGGTTGAATAAGGTGCGCCGGAGGCATAGCCCCACTGCCCCTTGACGAACCACCCCTCATCCGTCGGCGTCGCGGTTCCTTGCGGCGCGGCCACGCTCGGCGCGGAGAATTCGCCCTCGGGTCCGAACCCGGCCGCCTGAGCGTCTTCCTCGAAATACGAGCCCAGCATCAGCGTATGGCCACCGCCGACGGCAAGACACCAAGCGGTCGACGGGCAGCCGCGCGCCAGTTCCATCGCAACCCGGTAATAGGTCGTGATGTCGAATTCGTAGCCGCCGTAGCGGCGCGGCTGCATGCACCGGTAGAATCCGGCCTTTTTAAACTCCTCGTGTATTTCCGGAGAGTGGACGCCGCGCTTCTCGGTCTCGTCCTGCTCGGCGCGGAGCTGCGGCTGCAAGGCGACCGCGCGGGCGACCATCTCATCGGGTGTCAGATCGGGCTCGGGCACCGGGACGGTCCTGGTGCGGAGGGTACTGCTCATTTAGTTCTCCGTCCTTCGGTTGGCCGGACCCCCAATCCGTCCGGCTCGATGCGCCAGCCTCCGCGTTACTGTGCGGCGGCGACCTTGGACGGGTCGGCGCCCATGCGGCCGGACGTCTCCGTGTCGGCCGCGCGGGAAAGCGAGAAATCGAAGTGAATCGCGGGGATTCCCTTGATCGGCGCATTCGGATCGTTCTCGACCTCGGTGGCCACGAGATCCGCCGCCGCGCCGAAAACCTCGTCCGAATCGAGATATTCCGAGCCCTCGATATAGAGCGCGGAGACAAGCTCGCGATAACCCGGCGCGCTGATCAGAAAATGGATATGGGCCGGCCGGCACCCTTCCCGCTTTTGAGCCTTGATCATATCGCCGACCGGGCCGTCCATCGGAATGTAATAGCCTTTGGCGCGCACGGTCTTAAGATAGTAATCGCCGTTCTCGTCGGTGTGGAAAATGCCGCGATAATCGATCTCGGAGCCGTCACCCTGCTGCAGGTCGTAACTGCCATCGCTCGCCGTCTGCCAGACCGTGACCTTGGCATTCTTGAGCGGCTCGCCATCGACATTCGTAATCTTGCCATAGAGGCAGATCGGCTGCGATTTGTCCTTTTTCGAGATGCTGTCGCCGAGTTTCATCTCGGACGCATCCTCGCGGTAGAACGGGCCGAGCAGGCTGGTATGGGTGGCGTCCTCGATCGCCGTACGGTCATGCAGAGTGTTGATCAGCGTGCTGAGACCGAGCGTATCGGAGAGCAGCACGAATTCCTGACGCACCGGCGTGGTGATGTGGCCGATCCGCGTGAGAAACTCGATGCCCGCCATCCATTCCTCGGGCGTCAATTTCATCTCGCGCGTGAAGTCGTGCAAATGCTTGACGAGACACGCCATGATCTCGCGAAGCCGCGGATCGGGCGTCGTCGACATCCGTTCGATAACGGCGTCGGTGATATTTTCCGTCGTGAATTCGTACATCGCCAATTCTCCCCCTCGAAGAACGGTTTTCGGGACCTGTCGGTGCTTTATTGGAATCTAGCTTATCGTAGAACGGTGACAAAGCAACAGAGCGGAATCGGCGGGTTCAGGCCTGGAATTTCGCCCTGCATCCGGATACTCGTCTCCTGTGTTACTATTTCGCTTTGCGGCGTTCCGGGTTTCTGGAAAGCTGGAGATGAGCCGTTGGGGGGATAAAATGGACGCGACATGGCCCACGAATCCTCTCTCATTGCAACGATCGTCATCGGCCTCGCCCTGGCCTTTCTGTTTGGAACGATCGCCAATCGGCTGAAAGTCTCTCCCCTTGTCGGTTATCTGCTGGCGGGCGTCGCCGTCGGGCCGTTCACGCCGGGTTTCGTCGCGGACCAGGCGCTCGCATCCCAACTGGCCGAGATCGGTGTGATTCTGCTGATGTTCGGCGTCGGCCTGCACTTCTCGCTCAAGGATCTGCTCGCCGTCCGGCGGATCGTGCTGCCGGGCGCGACCATGCAAATCGCGGTCGCGGCCGCGCTTGGCCTGATCATCGGTCTGCTCATTGGCTGGCCTGTCGGAAGCGCGATCGTCTATGGCCTGTCGCTGTCCGTGGCCAGTACGGTCGTGCTGACCCGCTCGTTCACGGACCGGCGTCTGCTCGACACCGACCGAGGCCACATCGCCGTCGGCTGGCTGGTTTATCAGGACGTCCTGATGATCATCGCACTCGTTCTACTGCCACCGTTGAGTGGGCTTCTCAAAGGCGACGTAACCGGCCCTGCGGCGACGGTCGATGCGGGAACGCTCGCCGAAACCGTCGGAATCACGCTGGGCAAGGTAGCCGCCTTCATCGCGCTCATGTTGCTGGTCGGCCGGCGCGGTATTCCAGCCATCCTGCACTACATCGCCCATACCGGCTCGCGGGAGCTGTTCCGGCTTGCGGTTCTCGCGGTCGCGCTCGGCGTCGCCTATCTCGCGGCGGAGTTCTTTGGCGTTTCCTTCGCGCTCGGCGCGTTCTTCGCCGGTATGGTGTTGAGCGAATCGAAACTCAGCCAGCGGGCGGCCGAGGAAACCCTGCCGCTGCGCGACGCCTTCGCGGTGCTGTTCTTCGTTTCCGTCGGCATGCTGTTCGATCCGGCGGTGCTGCTGCATGAGATCGGGCCGCTGGCCGGCACGTTGCTGGTCGTGATGCTGGGGGGAGCCGGCATGACCTTCGTGATGACCCGGCTCCTCGGCCAGCCGGTCGGCAATAGCCTGATTATCGCGGCGGGACTCGCCCAGATCGGCGAATTCTCCTTCATCCTGTCCGACCTCGGGATTCAGCTCGGCGTTCTGCCCGAGCGGGCGCGCAACCTTATCCTCGGCACGTCGATCATCACGATTCTCGCCAATCCGCTCGTCTTCGCCGCCATGGAGCGATGGAAACGCGCGATCGAGCAGCACCTCGCCCCGGAAGAAGCCGAAGGCGAACCGGCGCCCGAGCCCGTGGAGCTGGTCCCGACGACCCTTACCGGCCACACCGTTCTGGTGGGTTATGGCCGGGTCGGACGGCTGGTGGCGCAAAATCTTGAACAGGCGGGATGGCCTCTGCTCGTGATCGAGGACGGACCCGACGCGATAGAAAAGCTTCGCGCGAGCCATACCGAGATGATCGAGGGCAATGCCGTGAAGGACGCGGTTCTGGCCGCGGCGAATCTCCCGGCCGCGCGGCTCCTGCTGGTCGCCATTCCGAATGCCTTCGAGGCCTGTCAGGTCGTTCAGCAGTCCCGGGCCGCCAATCCCTCCCTCGAGATCGTCGCGCGGGCCCATTTCGAAGCGGAGATCGATCAGCTCCGGCATTATGGAGCGAATAAAGTGATCATGGGCGAGCGCGAGATCGCCCGGAGCATGGTGGACTACGCCCAAG
Organism: uncultured Alphaproteobacteria bacterium; assembly: GCA_963821875.1. Classification (GTDB taxonomy): domain Bacteria; phylum Pseudomonadota; class Alphaproteobacteria; order CAVTAV01; family CAVTAV01; genus CAVTAV01. Next base: position 865,102 of record CAWGFE010000002.1, on the reverse strand, counting down.
CGCTCCCGCCCGTCGACGCGGCGAAACAGGCCTGATTATTCGTCCTCGTGATGGAGGCCCCAGATCTGATGGGCGTCGATTTCGAGCTGGAACAATGCACGGTGTGCGGCCGCGCGTTGCTTCTCTTCCGACCGTTCAACATTGAAATGCTGGCGCAGGACGAGCAGCAATTCGGAGAAATCCCGATCGCCGAGCTGAACCGCGCGCCGCATCCGGCTGACCACATCCGAACTGGCCTTGCGGGCAAGCGCGGCCTTTTTCCAGGCGTTGAAGCTCGCCACGGCATCCGACACGTCCTTGTCCGCGACGAGAGCGATCTCACGGCGCATGGCCTGTTCGCGCACGCTGGCCGCCACGGCGTCGGCCCGCATGGTGTCGCTGATCGCTTGACGCCGTCTCAAGCCGAAGGGGATCGACAGAGAAACGCCGATGCCGGTCTCTTCGCCGCCGCGTTCCTGAAAAGCGCGAACGCCGATGGTCGGGTCGGCGAACCGATCCATCGACGCGCGATGAGCGATCGACATGGCGCGCTGCGCCTGCGCCGCCGCCAGCGCGATTTCGTGACTGTGTTCGATCACTCTCATCCGCCATTCCGCCTCGCCGCCCGGCAGCCCGGTGGGCTGGGGGAAGCTCGGCACTTTGCTCGGCAGAACCAGATCGGGAAAGCTGTGATGGAGGGTGAGCGCCGCCCCATCGAGCACGCGGCGTGATTCGATCTCCGCCGATTCCGCTTGCGCCAGAGCCGCGCGCGCCTGTTCGAGATCCAGCTGGGACGCGCCCTTCAGATCCAGCCGGCGCTGCACATTGTCCACTTCCTTGCGGTAGGTGTCGGCTTCCGCTTCGTCGATGCTCAATTGCGCCGACGCCTCGGTCCAGGCGATCCACTGATCCTTGAACAGAAGGGCCGTCTGATGCCGGGCGTCGTCGCGCGCCAGTTCGGCGGCCCGGATGCCGATATCGCCGATCTTGCGGTCGGCGCTCGCCTTGCCGGGCAGACGGATCGCCCGGCTGACGCCGGCATTCCATTCGTTGAACACGGGACCGGGACTGACGTCTCGGCGCACATATTCGCCTTCCAGGACGAAGTCGTGGTCGCCGACACGCAACCGGCGCGCATCGGCCTCGGCGGCATTGAGCTTGGCCCCGGCCTCCCGCACCATCGGATGGGTGTCGAGCAACCGCGAAATGATCTCTACCGGCGGGAACAAGCGGCCTCCGGGCGCCGCGGTGTCCTGGCCGAAACCATCCGGCGCGGAGAACGCGATCACGCCAGCGACGATCAATCCTGTGTACTTCGCGAACGTCATGAGAGCTGTCCATATGCCAGCACCGGCTCTGTCCAATAGGCCAGATGCGGGTTCTTGATTTGGGCATGAATTTCATCGAGCAGGAGCGGCACGTCATCGGCCGGCAATACCGCGACGACGGCCCGCCGGGCGACACGGCCGCGCACCCGCTCGCGCGCCGAAGCGCTGGTGAAGTCCTGCCCGTGGCCGTCGGCCTTGGTGGTCGTGAAGCCCGTCATCCGCGTCTTGGTGTCGAGCAAAAGATCGACCAGACGCTCGGCCAGTTCCTCGGGGCAGACGAGGGTGAGCTTCTGATAGGTGATCGCAGTGTCGGTCATGGTCATTCCGCAGCACTCCCGACGGCCGCCGCATCGGACGGCAGCTTCTCTTTCGCCCCCGCGATACCGAAGCGTTCGAACAGGATCGGCAGCAGGAACAGGGTCAGCAGCGTCGAGGTGACCAGGCCGCCGATCACCACGATGGCGAGCGGCTTCTGGATCTCGGCGCCCGGGCCCGAGGCGAATAACAGGGGGACGAGACCGAAGGCCGCGATACTCGCGGTCATCAGCACCGGCCGGAGCCGGCGCTGCGCGCCCTCGAACACGACGCGCCGCATATCGGTTTCCTCGGCATGGAGCTGGTTGAAATAGGAGATCAGCACCAACCCGTTCAGCACCGCTATACCGAGCAGGGCGATGAAGCCCACTGAGGCCGGTACCGACAGGTACTGCCCCGAAATCCACAGGGCGAGAATGCCGCCGACCAGCGCGAAGGGAATATTGACAATGATCAGCGTCGCCTGCCGGACCGACCTCAGGGTCGCGAAAAGCATCAGAAAGATAAGCGCCAGCGCCAGCGGCACCACGACGGCCAGCCGGGCGGCTGCGCGGCGCTGGTTCTCGAACTCGCCGCTCCAGGCGATGCGGTATCCGGGCGGCAGATTGACCGACTGGGCCACCGCCGACTGGGCGTCCTGAACGAAACCGACCAGATCGCGGCCCGAGACATAGGCCTGGATCACGGCGAAGCGCGACGCGTTTTCGCGATCGATCTTCACCGAGCCCTCCGGCTCGGTGATCTTGGCCACATCCGAAACATGAACCATGCCGCCGTCGGGCGTGGAGACGGAAAGCTCGGGGAACAGTTCCGGGCGGTCGCGCAGATTTTCGGCGCCCCGGATGACGATCGGAGTCCGGCGGTTCTCGTCGATCACCACGCCGGCCCGCACGCCTTCGAGCTGGGCGCGAAGCTCGTCCTGGAGCGTCGACAGCGGCACGCCCGCCATGCCGGCGGCCATGCGGTCGATATCGACCTTCATGTAACGCACCGTGTCATTGGCGACGGTGAATACCTCGGACGCGCCGGGCACCTTTGAGACGGTCGCCTGGATTTGCTGCGCTAGCGCGCCGAGCTCCTTGAGATCGGGACCGAAGATCTTGATCGCGAGATCGCCGCGGCTGCCGGTGAGCATTTCCGAGGTGCGCATTTCGATCGGCTGGGTGAAAGCGTAGTCGATCCCCGGGAAGTCCTTCATCACGGCGCGGATCTCGTCGAGAATCGCTTCCTTGGTCGGCACGGTCCACTGGTCCTTGGGCTTGAGCACCATGAACATGTCGCTCTCGTTCAACCCCATGGGATCGAGGCCGAGTTCGTCCGAACCGACGCGCGAGACCATGTTGAGGACCTCGGGAACCTGCTTGATGATAGCCTTCTCGACCGCAAGATCGACCTTGATCGTTCGCTTGAGGTCGACCGAGGGTAGCTTGGCCGTCTGCATGATAATCGCGCCTTCATCCATCGTCGGCATGAAGGTCTTGCCGACCGCGAAATAGGCGCCGACGGCCGCGACGATGCCGAGACCGGCCGCACCATAGACGTAGATCGGCCGGTCGAGAGCGCGTTTCAGAAGCCAGGTGTAACGCGGCATGATCTGGCGCATAAGCCACGGCTCGCGGTGCTTGCCGGCTTTCAGGAACAGCGACGCGATCACCGGGATCAGCGTCAGCGACAGGACGAGCGAGCCCGACAGCGCGAAAACGATGGTCAGCGCGACCGGCCGGAACAGCTTGCCTTCCAGCCCCTGCAGCGCGAGTAGCGGCAGGAAGACGAGGCAGATGATGACGATGCCGGAGGCCACGGGCACGGCCACCTCGGCGGCCGAGCGATAGACCCGGTGCAGCAACGGAATCTTGTCGGTTTCCTTGTGATGCGAGAGGTGTTCGACCGTGTTCTCGACCACGACGACGGCGGCGTCGACCAACATGCCGATGGCGATCGCCAGGCCGCCGAGACTCATCAGATTCGCGGACATGCCGAAGATCCGCATCATCAGGAAGGTGATGAGCGCGGCGAAGGGCAGGGTGATCGCCACGACGATCGCCGCGCGCAGATTGCCGAGGAACAGCAACAGCAGAATGACGACGAGCACGGTCGCTTCGAGCAACGCATGCGTCACCGTGCTGACCGCGCGCGAAATCAGGTCGGCGCGGTTATAGAAGATCTTGAGCTTCACGCCTTCGGGCAGGCTGGGCTTCAGCTTGTCGAGCTGCGCCCGGACTTCCTTGATCACCGCGCCCGCGTCCGCGCCTCTCAGCGCGAGCACCAGTCCCTCGACGGCTTCGCCTTTGCCGTTTTCCGTGACGGCGCCGTAACGGGTGAGGGAGCCGACCCGGACCTTGGCAATATCGCCGAGCCGCGTGCGGTGACCGTCGGGTTGCTGAACGATGACCTCACGAAGATCGTCCAACGTCTTGATCGCGCCGACCGCGCGCACGATCAACGCCTCCTCGCCGTCCTGCAGACGGCCGGCGCCGTCGTTGCGGTTGGCTTCGAGAATCGCAGTCTTGATATCGGCGACGGTCAATCCGGCACCGGCCAGCGCGCCATTATCGGGAATGACCTCGAAGGTCTTCACGTAGCCGCCGAGCGAGTTCACGTCGGCGACGCCGGGCAGGGTGCGCAACGCCGGACGGATGACCCAGTCGAGCAGGGTGCGGCGCTCGGCGAGCGTCAGATTGCCGCCCTCTATCGTGAACATGAAAACGTCGGAGAGCGGCGTGGAGATCGGCGCCAGGCCACCGGTTACGGTGTCCGGCAGCGATCCCATCGCGCCGCTGAGGCGCTCCGCGACCTGTTGGCGCGCCCAGTAGACATCCGTGCCCTCATCGAAATCGATCGTGATATCGGCGATCGCATATTTCGCCATGGAACGCAGGACCGCCTGACGTGGAATGCCGAGAAGCTCCATTTCGAGCGGCACGATCACGCGCTGCTCGACTTCCTCCGGCGTCATGCCGGGCGCTTTGAGAATGACCTTCACCTGCGTCGGCGAAATATCAGGAAAGGCGTCGATCGGGAGCTTCATGAACGCATAGGTGCCGGCGCCGGCGACCAGCGCCGCGAACACCAGAATCAGGAGCCGTTGGGTAAGCGAGAACTCGATGAGGCGGTTCAGCATGGGCCTAGTCCTGCTCCGCCAGAACCTTGAGTTCGGACAGGCCGGCGACCGCGACCTTGCTACCCGGCTCGATCTCGCCGGTCACCGTCGTATCGTCGGCGCCCTGCGCCAGAACCTTTACCGGCGTCGCCTCGAAGCCGTCCGGCCGGACGACGAAGACGACCGATCCCTCGCCCATACTGACGACGGCGTCCCTTGGTACATTGAGCGAACCGGCCTCTGCCGGTTTCATGATCGAGATCCGGATCGTCTGGCCGACGACCAGTCCGCTATCCGCCGGAATGGACGCACGCAGCATGGCGGATCTGAGATGCGGGTCGATCGAGTTGCCGACCGCGATCACCTGACCGCGCACGCCGTTTTCCTCGATTTCGACGACATTGCCGCTAGCGACCTGACCGACAAAGGCTGCGGGCAGGCGAACTTCGATCCAGAGCCGGTCGCTGCTGTCGAGCGCGGCGACGGGCGCCATTTCAGCGACCAGTTGCCCCGGCGCGATTTCGATCGATGCGATCGTGCCGGCATTCGGCGCGACGATACGGTACTGGCCGGGCTTCTTCGGTTCCGCCGACACCCGCGCCAGCGCGTCGCGCGCCGACACGACGGCCGCTCTCAGCTGGGCCGCCTTGGCTTCGGCTTCCTCGGCGCGGGACTCGGCGGCGATACCCTCGGTGACGAGCTTGCGGGTACGCGTGGCCGCCGCCTTGGCGGCTTCATATTCGGCGGCGTTCTGGGTGAGTTGTGAGCGGGCTTCGAGATAGGAGCGGCTCGCGATAGTGGCCAGGGTGTCGCCGGCGTCGACCTGCTTGCCTTCCAGCGCGTCGATTCGCACCGCCGTTCCCGCATAAGGCGCGGTCACCAGCAACCGGGCATTCAGGGCCGGCGTCACGCGTCCAAGAACGCTGGTAATGGTCTGCTCCTTGGCGACCTTGGCCGCGGCGGTTTGAATGCCGAGTTTCTCGATCTGCTCCGACGTCACCTTGATCGTTCCCGCCGCGGCGGGAGCAATCATGGCCGGGACGCCACAAAGCAGAATCGCCAATGAGAGCACGCAGGGCCTGAGGCCCGTTCCAAAAATCTGTTTCACGTTTCGCCAACCTCGCGAGGGGTCGCTTTTCCAGCGACCGATTTATTGCCTGCTTCAGGTATCGTTACCGTTCGAACGAAAACTGCCCGCGAACCTGAAGCCAATATTAAGCTTTTGACATTTTTCCTTTTGCAGCACTTGTTGATATTAATTCTCAATAAATAAACCAGCCGAATCGGGCTGTGTCATTGCGTAGCGCAAGTACTCATTACTTGGCTTTTTCTAATGAGATCCATTCTCACATTGCGGAATATGATGGGAGTCGATTGCGGAAGCCGTGATCCCAGTCAATCTGTGTGACGAATTGATCGAGATCTAATAGGCGGCCGTATCACGCTACCGACGCCCGATCATGGAAACATGGCGTGAAAAACACATATGTCTGAGTAGAGGCGTTTGAATTATCCGGCGCCTCGTTCAACGGACTTTAAGGGCGGCCTGGCTGGCGGGCCGCCTGTAAAGGCACCGCCACTCCGCTCACTTCTTCGCCAATGGAGACAGCCCAATGAAAGCCAGCGACGTCAAGAAAAACGCGTTCTCTATGCCCCTCACCAGCCCGGCTTATCCCAAGGGACCCTACCGTTTCTTCAACCGCGAATTTCTCGTCGTCACCTATCGCACCGACGCCGACCGGCTTCGCGAAGTCGTGCCCGAACCACTGGAGATCGGCGACGATCCGCTGGTGAAATTCGAGTTCATCCGCATGCCGAACTCGACCGGCTTCGGGGACTATACGGAAGCCGGCCAGGTGATTCCCGTGCGGCTCGGCAAGCAGCAAGGCGGCTACTCTCACGCCATGTATCTCAATGACGGGCCGCCGATTTTCGGCGGGCGCGAGCTCTGGGGCTTTCCAAAGAAATACGCCCAGCCCTCGCTGGACGTCGACCGCGACACGCTGGTCGGCACGCTGGATTACGGGCCGTTACGCGTGGCCACCGGCACGATGGGCTTCAAACATGTCGACAAGGATCATGACGACGTCCTCAAGGCGCTGTCCGCGCCGAATTTCCTGCTGAAGATCATTCCGCATGTCGACGGCAGTCCACGGATCTGCGAACTGGTGCGCTATCACATGCAGGATCTCGTCCTCAAAGGCGCCTGGGGCGGCCCCGCCGCGCTGGACCTCCGTCCCCACGCTCTGGCCCCGGTCGCCGACCTGCCCGTGCGGGAAGTCGTCTCCTCGATCCACATCCTCGCCGATCTCACCCTGGGACTCGGCGAGGTCGTTCACGATTATCTGGAGGAATGACGGGAAGACCGCCGCCTGTCGCTTCTAGAACTTGAAGCGCACGCCGGCCTCGACGGTCTGGGAGAAGGTGTTGCCGGTCGGCAGGGTGGCTTCGTAGCGGACATAGGCGGCGAGGCTTTTGGTCACGGCGGCCGTCACGCCGCCCCCAAGATTCACGCGGTCGCGCGACGGCCGGATGCCCCTCACCGTAAAGCTGCCGCCGCCGACGGTCACGGTGTTGGCCGGCGCCGTGTCCATAACTTCGTGGCTGTACGTAACGTTCACGCGCGGGGTCAGGATGACGCCGCTTTTGGTGGTGAAGGACTTGGCGGCGCTGGCGCCGATGAAGGGGCGAAGACTGTCGGCCTTTTGACCGGTGGTCGTCAGATTGAAGCCGGGGGCGCCGGACTCGCTGAAGCTGCCCTCGGACAGATGCACATAGGCGAGCCCCGCCTTGGGCGTGAGAGTGACGCCGTGAGATGCCCGGAGCCGCAGGCTGGCCTGCAGTGCACCGGTTATCTCGTCACCCCCGTGACTGGCAGTCGCGATCTTGCCGGCCGCCGGGATCGGACGGGACGTGTCAATGAAATCATGCGCATAGCCCGCCGCCGCGTCCACCACGAGGCTGGCCCTTGCGATAACTCGCATAGAGCGCCAAACGCGGCGTGTCGATCGTGCCGCTGCCGCCCGCTTTCTCATTGATATAGGTTCGGCCGTAACCGGCCGCGACGCCCAGGACGAGGCGGTCGCTCACCGGCCGGTCGATGCCGGCGAAAAACCCACCGCTCTGGCTGTTGAAGCCGGGCGCACCGGCGGCGCCGCTCACGCTGGTGAAGTGACCGATTCCCCGCACCCAACCGCTATACCGCTGCGTCTTCCCGGATGATTCAGCGGCCGAGCCACTCGCGCCGGACGCATTGCCGGCAAACGCCACCTGCGCGGGGCGGGGCGCGGCCATCGCCAAATCGACCGTACCGCCAACGCCCTGCAGGTCGCCCAAATGCCCGAACAAGGCGTCACCTGCGGCCTGAGCGCTCACCAAGGCCGACGTTCCCAGCGATGCAAATACCGTATCGTTGGTCGGCGCCACGATGATCGGCGGACCTGGCGCCGGAGACGGGGTGGGTGACGGCGTCGGAGTCGGGGAGGGTGACGGAGACGGCGTTTGCGATGTCGGCGATGACAGCGACAAACTCACATCTGTCGCACTGTAATCGACGCTCTGGCTTAACCCGGAGGGCGCGGTGCCGGTCACCGTCGAGAAGGTTCCGGTCACGCTGCCTGCCGAAACGATGCTGTAGGTCCTGGCCGTGTAGACGCCTGGCTGATAGATGATGCTGAGCGTGCCATCGAGCGTCGCCGTACCGGTCACCGCCAACTTCGACGCGGCGGCCGGCGAGACTTCGATTTTCAGGGTGCTCGCTGCGCCTTGCGTGTAATTGCCGCCCACGGACAAGATGCCGATCGACCCACCGGGCGCAACGAAGCCGCCCGCGCTGTTCATCACATCGCCGCCGATCATGCCGTGGCCCATCAGCGTGCCACTCGCGTACACCGACAAGTCCCCGCCGAGACTGGCCGTTGTATGACCTGCGTCGCCGACTTCGAGGATGCCGGCCGAGATCGCCGTGCCGCCGGTATAGGAGCTCGCGCCATTCAGCAACAAAGTGCCCGTACCGGCCTTGGTCAGGCTGCCGCTGCCCGAGATGACGCCGGTGTAGCTCGTATCGCTGCTTTGATCGACCGTCAGGGACCCGCCGCCGAGCACGATACCGCCGCCCGTGCCGGACAGGCTCGCCACGGTCTGGCTGGCGCCGTTGAGATCAAGCGTGCCGCCATTGACCGTCAGAGCGCCCGTCGTGCTCCCGAGCGTCCCCGCACCCGATAGCTTCAAAGTGCCCGCACTCACCACCGTGCCGCCGGTATAGGTGTTCGCACCCGAAAGCACCAGCGTACCGGCGCCGGTCTTCACGATATCTCCCGCCGAGCCGCCATCCACGATGACACCGCTTTGCGTCGCCGTTTGACCCGCGGTCACGTCGAAGGTCGGATCGCCGGTAATGGTCATGGCGTGGGTGTATGTGCCGCTGGCGGTGAAAGCGAGCGTCGTGCCGTTCTGGAGGGCCAGGGTGCCGCCGTTGCCGAGATTGCCGTCGGAGGAAATGCTCAACGTTCCGGCCGAGACGGTCGTCCCGCCGGAATATGTGTTCGCGCCCGACAGCACCAGCGTGCCCGCGCCGTTCTTGGTGAGCGCCCAGCTTCCGGCGTTTCCCCCGGTACCGCCGCTGCCGGTCTGGTCGGCGATCGCATCGGAAATGGTCTGCGTTTGACCGGTCGCGGCCGTCACGGAGAGCGTGCCGTTGCCTTGCAGGAACAGTCCGGAACCGAAAGCCGAGCCCGCCGCCGCGCCGGTACCGCCGCCGGTGACCGTATTGCCATTGACCGTGAGCGGCCCCGACAGAGTCAGACTGCCGCCGTTCTGGACGAAAATAGCGCCACCGAGCCCGGCGCCTCCGCCGCCTGCACCGCCGTCGGCAGCCGACGCTCCGCCGCCGGCCGCGAATCCGCCCGCGCCTCCAACTGCCGTGCCGCCGTAGCCTCCGGCCCCGCCGCCACCAAAACCGCCCGCGCCACCGTCGCCCGCCGAGCTGCCGCCGCCGCCGCCAAACCCGCCGGTTGCCCCGGTGCCGAAATTACTGCCGCCGCCTGCACCACCGCCGAATCCACCATCGCCGCCATTGGCCCCGCTCCCAGGAAGCCCAGCGACACCCCCGCCACCACCACCGCCGCCGGTCGTCGCGCCGCCACCACCGCCGCCGCTGATACCGCCAGCCCTGCCGGAGCTACCGTCGCCCGACGCGGCCGCCCCAAGGACGAAACCGGCCGTGCCGGCATTGTTGCCGCCGACGCCGCCATTCGCACTAAGGCCGACGCCACCACCACCGCCGGCCCCGGTGTTGCCGTTGCCGCCCGCGCCCCCCATGCCGCCGCCACCGCCACGGCTCGGTCCACTACCGCCACCCGCGCCGCCAGTCGCCGCGCCACCGGTCATCTGAACATTGCTGACGGTAACGTTCGCGCCATTGGCGACGAACAGCGCCCCACCGGCGCCGAGGCCGCCGCCGCCGGCCGAGAGACCGCTGCCGCCACCACCACCCGACGCAACCGCATTGGCGATGGCGAGGTCGTTGATCGCGACCGTACCGGAATAGACGAAGAAGCCGCGTTGAACGCCGCCACCGTTGAGCGTGTAACCGCCGCCGTTGATCGTAATAACGCTCGTGCTGGTGATCACCGGCAGGGTATCGGAACCGGTGAGCGTGATGTTCTGGGTAATATCGATCCGGTAGCTGTTGACGGGATCGTTGTCGATCGTGGTCAGCGCGGAGATCAAACTCGTGGCGTCACTGGCGGTCAGCACCGTTTGCGCACGCCCGAGGGACGGCGTCAACAAGAGCAAAACCGCCAGCACGGCTATCCGTCCTGGCGCCAAAGCCCGCCGACGCTTCTCCTCAGCCATCCAATACTGCTCCTCGCGACACGCCTGGCACGCGCGCGCTTGACCTGCGGATTTCAGCCGCCCCCAAACGCGAACCCGGCGCGGGCGCACGTAAAGATCGTTAAAATTGAAGGAATATGGTTAAGGTTTGTTTGAGCATAAAAGGAGGCAGGCCGCAGCCGATGAGAGAACTTGCTGAAAGCCGCGCCTTCCACCATTCTTGACGCGACGATATCGGGAATTGGGGGAATGGATATGCAGGGATTTGCGCGTTTGGCGCTTGCGACGATTCTGTTGGCCTTCGCCGGTGCGGCGCCGGCTTTCGCCACGGACTGCTCCGATCTTGCGTCGCTGACGCTGCCGAATACCAAGATCACGATGGCCAAACTGGTCGATGCCGGGGGCTTCCAGCCGCCTGCCTCGCCCTTCGGACGTACCCCGGGCGTCGCGGCAACGTCGTACAAGGGAATGCCGGCGTTCTGCCGCGTGACGGCGACTCTCGCACCGACCTCGGATTCCGACATCAAGATCGAGGTTTGGCTGCCAGCCAAAAACTGGAACGGCAAGCTCAACGGCATCGGCAATGGCGTGTGGGCCGGCTCGATCAGCTATTCCCAGATGGCCGGGCCGCTCTCGCGCGGTTATGCGGTCGTCGCAACCGATACCGGCCATGTCGGTACCGGCATGGATGCGGGCTTCACCGTCGGCCATCCGGAGAAACTCATCGATTTCGCCTATCGCGCGATTCACGAGATGACCGTGAAGGCGAAGGCCCTGATCATGGCCTTCTATAGCGAAAATCCGAAGCTGTCGCTCTGGACATCCTGCTCGACCGGCGGGCGTCAGGGCCTCATGGAGGCCTATCGCTATCCGGGCGACTATGACGGCATCTCGGCCATGGCGCCGGCCAATCCGATGACCGACCTGATGACCGAATCCATCTGGACCGGATACGCCGCGCTGAAAAACCCGCAAAGCAAGCTCTCACGCAGCAAGTTGGACGCGCTGCACAAGGCCTTCATCAAGCAGTGCGACGCCAAGGACGGCGTCAAGGACGGGCTGGTCAGCATCAATCCGCGGCAATGCCGCTTCGATCCGAAGATCGCGGAGTGCAAGGCCGGCAAAGACGGTCCGGATTGCCTGACCGCCGCGCAGGTGGAAACGATGCGGGAGGTCTATGCCGGCGTCACGGATCCCGATACGGGCAAGCATCTTCTACCGGGATTCGAGCCGGGCAGCGAAGAGCAGGTCGGGCTCCTCATGACGGGCCCCGAACCGTTCCCGGTCGCAACGACCTATATGCAGGATCTCGTTTTCAAAGATCCGAAATGGGACTTCAAGACTTTCGATTACCGCAAGGGCGGCGACATTCAGGCGTCCCGCAAGACCGGCAAGCACCTGCTGGACATCCCGAGCGACGGGCTGGGCAAATTCTTCGCCGGCGGCGGCAAACTGCTGCTGTCCCATGGCTGGAGCGACGGTCTGATCCCGCCGGAAAACACGGTGAACTTCTACAAGGCGATGCTCAAGAAAATCGACAACAAGACGGCCCAAAAGCAGGTCCGCCTGTTCATGGTGCCCGGCATGGGGCATTGCGGCGGGGGCGACGGCCCGTTCGTGTTCGATGCGCTGTCGGTCGTCGATGCCTGGGCATCGGGCAACAAGGCGCCAAACCGCATCGTGGTCAGTCGCCCGCCCAATATGCCGCCGATGACACGCCCGCTATGCCCCTATCCGGACGTCGACGTCTACACGGGTAAAGGCAGCACGAACGACGCGGCCAATTTCGTCTGTAAGAAGCCGAACAGCGACTGAGCCGGGCCGGCGTGCTTTCGCGTCACCGCTCGAACCGGGCGAGCACGTCGCCGGCCCAGCCCATGATATCCTTGGAGCGGATCTTCCAGACGCCGTCGACTTTCGCGATGACGTCGCGGATATGGCCGCACCAGTGGAGATACGGCTTTTCCGGCGGGCGGTTGATCGTCGCCCAGGCATAGGAGCGCACGACCCAGTGATCCGGCCGGCCCTCGGGATCGGGCTCGAAGATGAATTGCGCCATCTGATGCTGATGGCCCGGGAAATCCTTGCGCTCGTGAAATTTGAGCACCAGCTTGCGGATCTCCTCGCGGCCCTTGCGGACCTCGAGCTCGCCGCTTGGTGTCTCCTCGGTCGCCTCCGCATCGTCGGTAAAGAGCGCGAGATAGCCCTCCGTATCGCCGGTATCGAGCGCCCAGCTGTAGCGCGCGTAAAGCTCGTAGATTTGCAGACGATCCTCGGTGCTCGGACCCGTCATGGTGACTCCTTTCTTATTGATTGGACTTAAGGGTTTGGCGCTCAGTCGTAGAACGCGAAGAAGCGGGCCTCCAGGCTGGCACGCGGCGGCGCGGTCTCATGGCCCGGGACATCGAAGCCGGTGTGGAACGGCTGCACGGCCTTCGGCGTGGCGGAATCATAGCCGACAAAGACCAGCAGATCCGTCGCACCCATATCGGACGCATACGACCAGCGATGCGCCGGATTGTAGCGGCAGCTCCGTGCCTCGACGCTCTCCAGCGCCGTGCCCTTGTCACCGACGATCGCGTCGTAGAACGCGACATCGGATTGCGGAACGGACTGGCGGTCGCACAATGCCAATAGATTGTCCTGCGGCGGATCACTGACCGTCCGCCAGGTCTGAAACAGGACGAAACGGCGCCAGGGCGCGATTGCGTGACCGGCGGCCTCAAGGCTGAAATCGAGGAACCGCTGGACGGACTTGTCCGAGACATCGAGATGGATGAACCCCGCCGCGCCGGCCCAGCTTTGCCGCTTCGAGCGGCTGCTGAAGCGCACCGTCAAGCCGGTCGACTGCGGAATCACGTCCCGCGCCCCGCTAAGCTCTTTGATCAGCGGGGTCACCTCGTCATAATAGGCTTGGTTGATCGGCGGCAACCCCAATTGCGCCGTCAGATTGGTCTCGGCCATCTCCGGCAGGCGGGCGACTTTGCTCTCATGCGAGACCAGCGTGAAACCTTGCCGGTCGAGCGACACGTCGTCTTTCGCCGCGCGGATGTCTCTGATCGCGACCTCATGGGCCTCGAACGCCATGCGATTCCGCTCGGGATCGATGGTATCGAACCGGCCATGCGGCAACGCCGGATCCCAGTAATTGACCGTCGCCCGCACGACGCCGGCATCGATTGTGTCCTGCTGCATTCTCGCCTTCCCTCTCAGGCCGCGCTCCGCCGACATCCCAATCGGATGGTACGAGAGAACGTCCGAAAGACAAAGCCGGCGATCACGCGCATCACAAGCGGACGACCCTATCGCTTCGGGCTCAGCAGCCAGACGGCTTCCTGCGCTTCACATTGTCCTTTGAGACCACCTTCGACTTCGGTCCGCTCCAAAAGCGTCATCTCATATGTCGACGCATAGCGGCGCACGACCTCGTCCCGGCTGATCGAGAACGGCGGTCCGTCCATCCGGCTCTGATCGTACTCGAAAGCAACAAGCAGTTGCGGCGCCGAGGCCGTAATCGCCGCGACGTGCTCTGCATAGCGGCCGCGCATATCGTCCGGCAAAGCGACCAGAGCGGCCCTGTCATAGGCGGCATCGACGGGCCCAAGCATATCCGCGGTCAGGTCGAAAATGTCGCCAACGAAAATATCGATATTCTCGGCCTGGTAACGGTCCAGCTTCCCCTCGGCCGAAACCTGAGGCGCCAGGCCCAAATCGCCAAAGAGCTGTTGAATGGCCAACGGGCTCAACTCTGCGCCGGCAACCCGATAGCCTTTAGAAAGCAACCAGTGGATATCCCGCGTCTTGCCGCACAGGGGAAGAAAAACCCGCGCACCCGGCTTCAATGACAGCGCCTCGAAATGCCGGACCAGCAAGTGGTTCGGCTCGCCCTCGTGAAAACCGATCTGATTGTGCTCCCACCGTTCGTGCCAGAAGCTTTTCTCCATGCTCCGAGATCTCCTTTTTGACCTGTTCTGCATCGGCGTCGCCGTCGATCCGAAACCCGGCGTCCTGCGGCGAGACCACCGGCGCGTTCCTGCTGGGGCACTGTTCAAAAAATTTTTCAAGGGCGCAATGCGAAAAGGCACTCGAGGAGCGCCGCCGGCCCCCTACGGCACGGAACACCCGAAGGACGTGCCGCCGACCGGTTGCGCTAAAACGACGATCGCGGCGGCCTAAAAGTTGCGTCTCGCATAACGTTCGAATCCTGTCCGCTACACGCTCAAGCGGGTGCGCTCGAGATCAGCCACATCGCGCCCGGGAGGCGCACGCTCTGGCCCTCAGCGTAGGGCGCCAGCGCCTCGCGCAGGGAGGCAACGGCAGCCGAAATGACGTCCGCCGGCTGATTGCGCAGCCAGCTGTTCACCGCGCCGATCTGGGTCGACTGAACCACGGCCTCGTCCAACCCGCGGCCGGCGGCGATGTCGAGATCCATATCGATTTTCTCGAAGCGCTGCGGCGCCCATCCGGACGCGGCGAGCACCTCCGTGACGTGGTCGGGATCGGCGAAAGCGAACATGCCGGGCGCATTTGGAACCGCCTTCGGCCGCGGCGGCAAATGCTGCGCGACCGCTTTCATCGGCACCTCCATCCACGGGTTCTCGGCAAGCGTGCGCCAGCAGACGAGCGCCATGCGCGCATTCGGCGCGGCGCCGCGGCGCATATTGGCGAAGGCCGCCACGCGATCACCGAAAAACATCACGCCGAAAGCCGAGGTTATGAGATCATATTCGCCCAGCGTAGCGGTGGCGGGATCGGCCTTGAGCCAATCGATATTGTCGAGGCCGGCGGCCTTGGCGCGCCGCTGACCCTCGGCCAGCATTGGCCCGGAAATGTCCATCCCCACCACATGTCCATTAGCGCCGACAGCACGCGCGAACTCTAATGTCGGCGCGCCGCATCCGCAGCCGATGTCCACCACTCGCTCGCCAGTGCGCGGTGCGGCAAAGGCGAGAAGCACATCCGTCACCGGGGTGAGCGTGATGTCCGTGTGTTCCTGCCTCTCCACCCAGGTCTGGCCGCCCGTCCCGTTCCAGAAGGCGAGCATATCGGCATCGATCTCTTCGGCGGCGGCCATATGCCCACTCCTGCATGATAAAAACAAATGTTGAGCTATTTAGGAGCAGGCGGCAAGCGACACGGTAATAATGAGGGACGGTTCGACACTGATTCACTCATGGGCACCGAGACATCTCGCATATACACTTACCCTCCTGCCAGTTCCGCGCACGACTAAACCGAGTCTGCATCTTCAACTGGGCACCGTCGGCCGGCCGTGCGACGGCGTAAGCCTGACAGGCCCGCGAATACACGATGAGAGGATTCAATGACTGATCCCGATATCGCCTTTGCCTCAGCGACCGAGCAATTGAGCTTGCTTGAGAAGGGCAAAGTCAGTTCCGTCGAGCTGCTCGATCTCTTTCTCGATCGGATCGAACGGCATAACCCTACCTACAACCTTGTGATCGCCTTCGATGTCGATCGCGCCAGGCGAGAAGCGGAACAAGCGGATCGTCGACGGGCGAACGGAGAAGCCCTTGGTCCGTTGGGCGGCCTGCCGATCACGATCAAGGAAAGTTTCGAAGCCGTGGGCATGCCCGCCAGTTGCGGCTTCAAGGCATTACGCGACCATCGCCCCGACCGGGACGCCGATGCGGTGAGCCGGCTTCGCGAGGCCGGCGCGATCATTTTCGGCAAGACGAATTTGCCCCAGGGGGCCAGCGACTGGCAGTCCTTCAATCCTAATTACGGTTTGAGCCGCAATCCGTGGAATCCGGAACGATCGGTTGGAGGCTCATCAGGCGGATCCGCCGGTAGCCTTGCCTCGGGATTCACGTCGTTCGAGCTGGGCAGCGACATCGGCGGGTCGATCCGGATACCGGCCCATTTTTGCGGCGTATTCGGACATAAATCGAGCTATGGCCTTGTCTCCACCCGGGGCCATATTCCGCCGCCGCCGGGCATGCTCTATCAGTCGGAGCTTGGCGTCGCCGGTCCCCTCGCCCGCAGCGCATCGGATCTCGCGCTCGTTCTGCCGAACCTGGCACGCCCGGAAAAGGCAGCCTCGTTGGTTCCTCCACGCCGTGACCGGCTCGACCAGTTTCGAGTTCGGCGTGTGGATGGGTGAGGGCGCCTATCTGCTCGACCGGGCCCTGGGGGACATCCTTGAGCGTTATGTCGGCGACCTGCGCGAGGCGGGCGCGACTATCGAAGAGGTCACGCTGCCGGTCGATCCGGAGGAGAGCTCCGAAACCTACCTACACTCGCTTTTTGCGATTGTCGGAGCGGCCGCGCCGGGTGAGGCGGACGAATTCGAGCGCTTTGTGGCGGAGGACGAGACCGGTATCGCCAAAAAGCTCGCACGATATATGCGCACATCGCTCCCCGAATGGTTCGGCCTTGAGGAGAAGCGCCAGCATCTCTTCCGGGGCTGGGCGCGATATTTCGAGGACTATGATGTGTTGCTTTGCCCGCCCGTGCCAATCGTCGCCTTCCCGCATATGGCCGATGGAGACGGCGTTCATTCCGAGCAGTTGGAACGCCGGATCATGGTGAACGGAAAGAAAGAGCCCTATCTCGATTTCACCTGGCAGGGCCTTGCCACCGTCGCGAACCTGCCCGCGACGGTGATGCCCACCGGACGGCTTGCGGACGGACTTCCTGTCGGAATCCAGATCATCGGCCCCTATCTCGAGGACCTGACCACGATCCGTTTCGCGGAACTCGCGGAACAGGCGCTGGGCGGCTTTGTGCCACCTCCGGCTTTGGCTCCTTAAGTTCGGGTCCGCTTAAACGGACGATCTTGTAGAATGGAGATGGTGCCAGGGGCGGAATCACGTTAAATTCTTATCATCTTAAAATTAATAGGGAAAATATCAGCGATAAATCAAAAGTACCACGGTGTGATACCACGATTGCTTTCGGAACACCCAAGCACGTGAATGAAGTGACGTGAAGTCATCACTCCGCTACTGCAATGCCGGTGACCCTTCAAAAAGCACTACGAGCTGACATTCTTTTTAATGATGTAGCATTAACCCTATAGTTCGTCTATCCAATGAAGAAAATAGGGGTTCATCGTGGATCTTCAGCAAGTTGCGCGTGCTATGAAAGAACGCGTATCGTGGTGCGTCACAACTTGTAATGCTGTCGACGTCGCGGGACACGTCGGTTTGAGATCATAGCTTTTCGCGAAGGGCTTCGTAAGGCGTCTTACCTTTGAAGGCTCCATGAGGCCTTGAGAAGTTGTAGAAGCGCTCCCACTCCTCGAGTTTGGCTTCGAGATCGACGTCTCCCTTGCAGGTGAGGAGTTGATAGAATTCCTGTTCGTCCGGGCGGTGCGATAGCTCGATCCTGCCGTTGAACTGTGGCGGCCCGGGTTTGATGTAGGCGTGTCAGATACCCTTGTCTTCGACAACCTAGCCTGGAATTCATGACCGTAGCACGTTGGGAATAAAGCGCCGGTGGAGGTTATGGCCCGGACACGTTTAGCGTCATCGATGGTGGTGAACTGGTAGCGTTTGATCTTATCGCCCTGTTTCCCCCTAAAGGTCAGGAACTTGACATCCATCTGCATGTGGCGACCCGGCACCTGCTTGCTGTATCGCTTGGTGTGGACCTTGCGCATGCGAGTGCCGCGCGGGAGGCGATTGAGACTATTGCGCAGAATGGTCGGCCGATGATGTCCCGGGGATCCTTTTTATACATTGGTATCGGCAGAGGGAGGGGCTGAACCGGCAAGAGAGTTGTCGGCACGGATCACCCGCTTTCTCCGCGATTACAGGAACGATATTGGCAGCCGAAAGAAACTAAGATGAGTGCTTTCTTGAAAGAAGCGATATTGTGTCGATAGTTCATCCCACGATGTCTGCCGCAAACTCGAACCTCCGGGTGAACCGTCATCGAGTGCACGACCAGGGAGATCGCTAGCGCGATGGCGGAACAAGGCCGAGATTTACCGGCTCAGATTGCCGACTGGTTCACCAAGCCCTTCGCGCGGTTTCTTAAGATCGAAGCCGCAGCAGGTGTTGTGTTGCTTTGTGCGACATGTGCTGCCCTGATCCTATCGAACACTGCGTGGTCCAAACCGTTCTTGGCGTTTTGGGCGACGCCAATTGGTGTTCACTTCGGTTCATTCGATTTCAGCCGATCGTTGAGGCACTGGATCAATGACGGGCTGATGACACTCTTCTTCTTTGTCGTGGCATTGGAACTCAAGCGAGAACTCGTCCTTGGTGAATTGCGGCACTTGAGAGTAGCAGCGCTGCCCTTTGCTGGCGCGCTTGGCGGCATGTTAGCGCCCGCCTCGCTCTATCTTGCGTTCATGAACGGGCAACCGGGGGTGCACGGTTGGGGAACTGTGATGGCTACCGACACAGCTTTCGTTATCGGGTGCCTTGCGCTATTTGGCTCCCGCATCCCGCCTAGTTTGCGGCTGTTTCTCTTGTCTTTGGCAATCTTTGACGATGTGGGAGCGATCCTCGTTATGGCCATTGCTTATAGCGAAACCCTGAGTTGGGCGATGCTCATGCTTGGTGTGCTCGGCATTGCCGCCGTCGCGGTGGCTGCCCGTGTCGGGATCAGAAGCATTCCGATCTATTTCCTGGTCGGAGGAGTAATCTGGCTTTGCTTCGACGCCTCGGGAATCCATGCGACCATCGCAGGCATCATTCTGGGGTTGATGACGCCGACGCGCGTTGGGGTGACTGACGAGCGTCTGCACGCCATTCTAGAGAAGGTACTTTCCTATCCGAGAGGCGAGCATTGGAGCGGGGATACGGTGGACCGCCGTGACCTCCAGCGAGCCGAGACTGCGGCATCGGAAGCACTCTCCCCCTTGGAGAGGCTTGAAATGATGCTGCACCCTTGGGTGAGCTTTGCAATCATACCGATCTTCGCGTTGGCCAATGCCGGAGTTGCAATCTCGGGCGCGGAACTCGGACAACCGGTCACGGCGGCAATTTTCGTAGGCTTGTTTTTCGGCAAGCCGATTGGTGTCTTCGCCTTGAGCTGGCTTGCTCTGCGCCTTGGCCTTGCGGATCGCGCGTGGGACTTAAGCTGGCCCCTTTTGGCTGCTGGCGCGCTCTTAACCGGAATTGGCTTCACTATGTCGCTTTTCATTGCAAGTTTAGCCTATGCTCCAGCAATGCAAGACGCCGTAAAAATCGGGATTCTGGCGGCGTCTGCCGCATCGGCGACGACCGGTCTTATGCTGCTGGTCTGGCTTACGGCCAGAAAAAGGACGGTATGAATTGACTCCCGAGCGGACGCACCTCGTAACCGGCCTTGCAGCCAAAAGACTGGGAAATGCTCGATTAGGCTCGTGTCGGGCATGGTCGTTGAAATATCACGGCAACCAACCGCGCTCGCGATAATAGCGCGCGGCTCCGGGGTGGATTGGCGCGCGTCCGGTAGTCCGAACCATCTCGGCGACGGTCAATGCTCGGAAGGCGGGGTGCAATCGTCGGAAATCGTCGAAATTGTCGAAGACCGCCTTGACGACCTCGTAGGCTACAGTATCGGACATACGCTTGGTCGTAACAACGACGGCACGCACGCCAAACGTACTCACGTCCCCTGGATTGCTCAGATAAGTGCCGCCAGGGATAACCGAGCGCTCGTACTCGTGGTATTCGGCTAACATCCGGTCGATGCCCGGGCCGCTGACGGCGACCAGTTTGCCGTGGCAAATGAGGGTCGCATCACGAATCAAGCCGTTCGGGTGGGCGACCGTGTAGACAATTGCGTCGAGCTCATTGGCGCAAAAGGCTCTGTTTTGCTCCGCGGGCGAGAGCTCGCGAAGCTCAGCGAAGTCTTTCCGCTTCAGACCGGCCGCTGTCAGGACGCGCTCCATATTGGCTTTTTCCCGCGATCCGGGGCTTCCGATGCCGATCCTCTTACCGCGCAAATCCGCCAACATGCGGATCCCGGAATCCTGGTGAGCGACGAGCGTGAACACGTCGGCATGCCCGGCGAAAAGGACACGCAGCTTGGTATTGGGCCCCCTTAAAGCGAACTCTCCCCGACCGGCCACGGCGTCGGCCAGCAAATCCGATGGCACGATACCGATGTCGATGCGACCCTTGCGAAGCGATTGGATGTTGGCAGCGGCGCTCGCCGACGGCTCTTCGGCGCATCGTATACCGTGACGTTGCCTGTTGAGATTGAACAGCCGGCAAATCGAGCCGCCGAGCGGATAGTCGATATCGGCGGGGCTGGCTGTGCCGATCACCAGGTCAGGCCGGCCCAACACCTGCCGCACATGTGCGCATCCCACAGCCGTGACGGCAAAAGCTGCGAGGCTACAGGCCATGATCACCGGGCGCGCCCGGGACCAGGACCTCAAGGTCCATCTATGTCGCGAGCGCATATTCGATCGTCTCTCCCTTTAATTCGATGACCGCCTTAACCCAGCGCTGGGCCCCGTCGTAAAATACGCTGCCGGCGTAATGGGGCGTGATTATCTGATGTCGGCTCGCCCTCACGGCCCCCCTCGGTGTATCGACTTGTTCCTCACCGAGCGGTCTTGCCACCAGCCCGACCTCGCCGCCATACTGGACATCAATCAGCGCGACCTCATTCAGGATCCGGCTATCCCAGAGCGCATTCGTGGTCAGTAGGTTCCCGTCCGCGAGGAAAGGTCCATTCTGGCCGGCGATAAGAAAACCGTCCTCAACGGCTTTGCCGGAGACCCTCAGGTGCGTGCTGTCGCGGCGCGTCGTGCTCATGACCGATACCAGGTGGCCGGACTGCCAGACTTCCTCTGCGTCATGCTTCAGGCGGAATGCAGTTAAAAACAAGACCTTCACAACGATATCAACATGCGTGTTGACCGTCAGTCGATCGCCGTCCATTCGGAACGTGACGACGTGCTCGCCGATCATGCGTCCCTTCCACAACGCGCGAAAGTGCAGATCAGATAGGGTCGCTGCGTGGGCAAAAGGGAAGGGCCCGATGAGCGGCATCACCGCGGCGGCAGCTCCCATCCCCAGCATCCGCCGACGGCTCATGACCTCAAAACGTCTTGTCGGACCAGACAACTAAATCACAACGCCCTCAGGCCAAAGCTAGTATCCCGCGGGATTCGAAATTTTTCGCTAGATCCTTCCGATCAGCAGCAACACGAGGACGACGACCAGCACGAGTCCCAATCCGCCGACCGGCTTATATCCCCAATTTCTGCTATGCGGCCATGTCGGCAAGGCGCCGACCAGCATGAGCAGCAGGATGATGATCAGGATGCCTCCGAGGGTCATGACATTCTCCTTGTCTCTTGACTTCTTTTGTGTAGCCGGGCCGCATCACCTTCGGCGTCCGACCTTGGCAAGCAAAGCAGCCCCCATACCGTACTCGTGGAGCCGTATGCGAAAATTAAGAAGCGCTAACTCGATCACCAAATTAGGCGAGATTTACGCTCAAACTTGCGGATAAGAAGACACTATGCTGCCGGGCGATCCCTTGATCCGCATCAAACAAGCGAAGGCAGCACGTTCACCGGTAGTCGCGATCCCGCTGGCCTTGGTCTCTGTTGCGCTGATTGTTCTGCCGATTAGTATCGCGGCTGCGATCACGGGTTCGATCTTCGGCCCTGACGGGCTTGGCGCCTTGAAACCGGTCGCGGCGGAAGTGCCGGCTTTGATCGCGACGGTAGTTGTGGTTTCGGTCCCGATAGTAGAAGTAGCCATCGCTGGCCCAGTATCCACCGCTATAGGGGCCGTAATAGCCGTCATAATAGCCGGTCGTATAGCTCATGCTAACTCCGGAGCGGCCGTAGCCTCTTCCATTGGAGACGCATCCAACCAGCATCAAGATCGCCGCAGTGGCGCAAAATGTCGCCGATAACTTTCGCATTTCAGTCTCCATTTAGGCGGAAGACCGGTCGGTCCCGTAAGGGTGCTTTCGGTGCTTCCGCGTTCATTGCCAAACAGGCATCTGCGTTCAAAAAGTGGATCGAATGTCGCCAAGCCCGGTTGCTCCAAATCAACAATTCCGAAAATCGTAGAGCCATTCAGAAATGACGCCGGAATACTGTTCATGGTGGCCTCTAGCGCGGCCCCAAAGGCCAAGCAAATGTTCTGCGCCGCAGCCTTCGCTCTCGATAGTCCGCTCAGCCAGCCCGACCGCGACAAGTGCGACAGCGGAGACCGCACACACGGCCGCCGATATTCCCGCAGCCGAAATCATCGACCCAGACTCGGGGATTTCCGCCTTCAACATTCCGGATCCGTCACCTTCGGCGTCCGATCGTTGCAAGCAATGCGCCTCCGACGACGGCGGCAAGTCCGCCTGCGAAGTACCACATCGTTTCATCGCTGTAGCGCCCCGTCAGCGAGTTGGAGAGCTTTTCAAGTGGCGCATCCGTGGAGTGGTACGCGAAAATGAGAATCCCCACTCCGACCGCCAAAATGACGAGGCCCAAAATCCGATTCATTTGCATGACAGATGCCCTAGATGCCGTTAGCGAACCCTTCGCACAGACGCGGTCGCTTTGCCCTTAGCGGCACTGGAAGGTGACGGTCTTGGTTCCGTCCGAGTTGGAAGCGATGTTGGAAATCACCTGCTGCGACCCTCTGTTCAAGCAGTAGATCTGAGCGTTGCGTGCCGCATCCACCAGCTGCTGGTCGTCCCTGTAGTTATAGGTGAGATTGGGATTGAACTGCGGCTGCGGCGCTGTCGGCGCTGATGTCGGCACACATTCGAACACGACCATGCTGCCGCCATTCGGATCGCTCGCGAAACTCTGTGTTTGCGGGATGGATTGATACTGATTGCAGTATGTCGCAGCGCGTTGACCGGCCTGAATCAACTCATCGTCGTTGCGATAATTGTAGGTGACGGTCGGATTGCTCGCCGCTACCTGCTCTGGCGTTGAATTATGGACACTTGTGCATGACGTCATCATCAACCCTGCGAGCACAGAGGCCGCGCAAACACTCATTCTCGGAAAACAGCTGGATTTGGTCGTCATCTGAAAATCCTCTCTTCGATTTCGTGTATTGACCAAGAATTTACGCTGAACCTGACAGCCAGAACGGCAACAAGGTGCGGGACTGGGTGTTGATACGAGCCAAACCGTGACAAAACCCCAACCGGGATATCACGTAGATTCGTGAAAACGTTTCGACCGATATTTGTCGCCAGCTTATCGTCGGGCGGCAGGTAGATTCGCTTCCCTCGATGTTTGCTCAGAGCTTCTTCAACGCACCTTTGGCCTTGCCGAAAGTACTCTGGATCTTTCCTGCCACTTCGTCCTTCATGCCTTCGGCAACGAGCTTCTTGTCCCCGGAGAGCTTCCCGGCCCGTTCCTTGATGGCGCCTTTGGCCTGCTTCGCTGCGCCGGCGATTCGATCTTTGTCCATGACTTTTGCTTTCTATGTTTCGAGGAGATGGCGATGGACGAGCACATCGCCGCGCCAAAGCTCAAATCCATTGGCGTGATTGCGCTGGCGACATATTCTGTGGGCCCTCAGTCGGGCCTCGTTGTCCGTTCGCGCGAGTAAATCATGGGCATCTACAAAAGTGCCGATCCCACCATATGGAGGGTCGCTCGCACCCAATAAGTAACAACGGTATTCGACCATAGCGGCCCCCCGGTTCTGCTGAGAGCAATACGCAATCGAAGAACTCCGGCGAGTTGTCCTCGCCGTAGCGATAACCGACGCCGCATAACGTTCAGGGCGCGCGCCAGAATCGTCCCTTGAAGGGTAGCGTCCCGTGTGCCGGCTGTGACAGGTTCGGAATCTGACTTAGAAGCAGTCCGGCGATAACCGATTCGGCAGTGCGTCGATGAGGGTGACGTCGATCGCGATGGGACTGCCTCGATCGCGCGGCTCAACTTCACCCCACTTTCGCGCGACGTCTGCAAAAGTTGCATCGGGGGCGATGGCGAACGATATCACCGTGTCGTCAAAGACGAATCTGAGGCGATTTTCGCCCGTGTCACTTGCTCGCATGGTAATCATGAGGCTCTCCTCGATCCGGCCAATGGCCAGATACTTGAATGTGAGGATGTTCGACGTTCCGCTGTCGGCTGCGTCCAGGCGAACGACGTGCCTCACGTTTTGGTCCCTGTGCCTTCCAGCTGTAGAACCGGCCGGGGACAGCCTTGGTACAGGGCTATGGGCACAGAATACCGGCTCCCGTTACAGCGGGGGTAGCCTCGGAAAATACTTACGGGATACTCGTGCGACGCCTGTCGTTGAAGATCCGCGCTAAGCCGTTGGCTTGTCGGCTCCATTTGAGGCGGCGGCAACCGCCAGTCGGGCTAGCTCCGGAAGAGACTTCGCACCCGTCTTCTTCATGATCGCCGCACGGTGGTTCTCGACCGTGCGTTGGCTGATACCGAGATCCGCCGCGATATTCTTGCTTGGGTGACCGGCGAGGACCATCTCCATAATTTGGTGCTGCCGGGTGGTAAGTCCCGCGACATGGTTCGCCGCGGCCTCGCGCCAAGCAAGTAACTTGCTCGAATCCCTGGATAGGTCGACAGCGTGCTCGACGCTGGCAAGCAGTTGATCGCGGCCGATCGGCTTTTCGATGAAGTCCAACGCGCCCGCCTTCATCGCTTGCACCGCCATCGGTACGTCGCTGTTGCCTGTGATCATGATGGCCGGAAGCCGACTGCCCCTATCGCGCAGTCGGTTCAGCAGCTCAAGCCCGCTCATTCCCGGCAGGTAGGCATCGATTACGAGGCATGCTTCGCCGCCGGGATGATAAGATTCGAGGAATTCCTCGCAGGTCGCAAAATCCTTGACCGTCCGACCTTCCGCCTCGAGCACGCCGCGAATCCCCCCGCGTATGTGTCTATCGTCATCGATGACGTAGATCACGGGCCGCTCTGGATGTTTGTCTACTTTACCCGCCAACGGCATGTGCTGAGGCTCGGCCGCCGGCCGTATCGACAGGAGATCTTGAATGGTTTGCGTCAGCTCGGGCAACTTGACCGGCTTGTTGAGCAGCGCACAGTTCTGAAGCGCAATTTCCTGCAAGGTGCCAGTCGATATATCGCCGGTGATGATTGTGGCGGGAATCTCTCGATGAAGAGTCTCCCGCAGCTTCGCGGTGAGCTGGAGCCCATCCATCCCGTTCGGCAGATTGTAGTCTGCAAGGATGAGATCGGGCTTGACCTGCCCGTTCGCCACCAATTTCAGCGCGGTGACTCCGTCCGGCGCGGAGACCGTGTGATGGCCGGCGTCTTTGAGAACAAGTTCCAGGAGCCCGCGCAGTTCGGGATCGTCCTCTATGACCAGGATTCCACCTGTGCGGCGAACCGCCTCAACACTGCCGACGCTTGAGCCGGGCAGATGTGGCGAGAGCGCCGGCGCGCCTCCCGAAAGCTGAACTTCGACGGAGAAGCAAGAGCCTTTCTCCGGTTTCGACCGAACGCTGTATCTTATGGCCCAGCAAGTTCCCCAGCCGCTGTACGATGGAGAGACCGAGGCCGAGACCACCGTTCCGTTGTCGAGCGGCGTTGTCGAGTTGACGGTATTCTTCGAAGATCGATTGAAGCTCGCCCTCGGGAATGCCCTCTCCGGTGTCCCAGACCTCAATACTCAACCTCCCCTGGTGCCGCCGGCAACCGAGCAGAACCTTGCCGCGACTGGAGAATTTTAGCGCATTCGAAAGCAGGTTTCGGATCATCTGCTCGAGCAAACGAGGATCGCTGCGGACCACGAGACTGCACGGAACAACATGCAAGGAGAGCCGCTTTGCTTGGGCGTGATAGATAAATTCGTCCCTCATCCTTGCCAGCAGATCGTTGATCGGGAAACTGACGATCTGCGGACGGACGGTACCGGCCTCGATCTGGTTTATATCGAGCATCGCGTTGAGCAGGCCCGACATGGCGCCGACCGTCTCGTCCAGTTGTGCGACCAGCGCCTGCGCCTTTGCCCCGTCAACGCTCTTCGCTAACAGGGCCTGAAGCAGAACCAGCGTTTGAAGCGGCTGACGCAGGTCGTGACTCGCGGCCGCCAGAAAGCGTGATTTCGCGACATTCGCAAGCTCGGCTTGCCGCCGGGCCACCTCCAACGCCTCAGCAACATGTTTCCGCTCGGTGATGTCAGTATACGTAATCACCACACCCTCCACTTCGTTATCCTGGGTGCGGTAAGGCAATATGCGACGGATGTACCACGCGCCGCTCTGCGTTTCGGTCTCGCACTCCATTGACACTTCTGTCCGTAATACGGTTCGCGCATCCGCCAAGAGGGCGCTATCGGCAGCCAGGGATCGAAGGTCCGCAAGCGGCCGCCCAACATCGCTTGAAATTACGTTGAAGATCAGTTTGGTCGCTGGAGTGAAGAAACGGATATTGAGCTTCGTATCGAGAAAGATCATCCCGACATTGGTGCTGTTCAGGATATTCTGCAGATCGCTGGAGGTCGTTCGTTGCCGCTCCAGCGTTTCCTGGAGCTGACCGTTCAGGGCGGTAAGCTCCTCGTTGAGCGACTGCAGCTCCTCCTTCGACGTCATTAGCTCTTCGTTTGCCGACTGGTATTCCTCGTTGACCGACAGCGCTTCCTGATTGATTTCCCGTTGCTCTTCGCTCGAGATTTTCAGATCGCGAATGGCGCTGTCGAGCTCGACTCTCGTGGCTTCGAGTTCTTTTTCGAGTTCGGAGATCAACGGAGCATCTCCCGGCGGCCTCGGGCGACCTTGTCTTCGGTCGTATTTGGGCTCGTCGATGAAGCAAATCAGCAGCAGCTCTTCTTCTTCGCTCAGAGCCGGCTGAACGGCTATGCTGAACGAACCCGCCTTGCCATCGTTGTTCATACGACCGCCGGGAACGACGATGCGTGCTTTATCTTGACTGGCTTTTTCGATTGCTGCCCGGAGCTTGGCGCGCATGCCTTCTCGCGCCATGGCGAGTAAATCGTATGTCGGTTGGCCCGGCGCTATGCGCAGATAGCGGTCTGTCGGCCCCAGGGAATAGAGGATTTCATGCTTGCGGTTGATCAAGACCGCCGCCGGCGCGTAGGCATCCAACACCAAGCGTCGACAAAGGTCGGCGAGAGCGGTTTGGCGTGATGGTGGCTGCCCCAGTCCCAGGCGCACGGGAAGTGGCATCCCATCATGGGTGTTTGTCGGAAACGCAATGTCTCCCGGCCGCCTGCGGCCGACGTGCTGATAGAGCCGCTCCTGCTTGGAAATCACGCTGAAGCGTTCGTCGGTACTGCCGACCGCTTCCGCACCCCCGAGAAGGAGAAGCCCGTCTTCGCGCAGCGCAAAATGAAAAAGGCCGATTACCTTTGCCTGGGCCTCGGGTTGCAGATAGATAAGAAGGTTTCGGCAGGAGACCATATCGAGATTCGAGAAGGGTGGATCGGTCAGCACGTCGTGTACCGTAAAGACGACCGCCGAGCGAAGCTCAGGTAATGCCCTGTAGCCGTGATCTTCCTTCGAGAAAAACCGCGCGAGGCGCTCCGGTGATACTTCAGCCTCGATCGTATCCGGATAGAAACCTTGGCGGGCGCTAGCGATCGCGTCCTCGTCGATATCGGACGCGAAGACCTGAAGTCTTACGTCATGCTCCGCCGCGTCGATCTGCTCCCGGAAGAGCATGACCAAAGAATAAGCCTCTTCGCCCGAGCTACACCCTGGAACCCAGATACGGATGGGCCGTTCCCGTGTGTGGTTGCGGACCATATCGGGAATGATCTTCTGCGCCAGGTATTCGAAAACCTTCGGATCACGGAAGAAACTTGTGACGTTGATAAGCAAGTCCTTGGCAAGAAGGTCGAGTTCGCTGGTATCCCTCCGTAAAAGATCGACGTACTGATCCATGCCGTTCGTCTCGTTCATGGCCATCGCCATGCGGCGCTCTATCCGGCGCTGGAGCGTACCTGTCTTGTAAAGCGTGAAGTCATGGCCCGTTTTGGTGCGGAGAAGGTCGACGATTTTGGACAACCAGTCCGGGGCTTTATCTCGAGCCGCCGAAGCGTCAAGGGAGCGAACGCGGCCAATCCTCCCGGTATATTTGATGATCGCGGCCGGAATCTCCGCCGCGGGAAGCACCAGGTCCACCACGCCGGTCTTGATCGCGCTCCTCGGCATGCCATCAAAACCCGCCTCTTCGGGATCCTGCGCGATGACGAGGCCCCCTTCTTCCTTTACGGATTTCAACCCAAGGCTTCCGTCGGCTCCCGTTCCGGACAGGATTACGCAAATGGCACGTGTCCCAAATTCCTCAGCCAGCGAGTGCAACAAAAAGTCGAAAGGCAAGCGTGCGCCATGACGCTCATGGGGCTTTGAGAGGTGCAAGGCTCCGTCACCAACGGCGAGATAAGTTCCAGGCGGGATGACATAGAGGTGATCGCGCTCGATCGCCATTCCATCCGCGGCTTGTTGCACGGTCATCGATGTGTGGCCGACCAGCAGATCCACCATCATGCTCTCGTGAGTCGGATCGAGATGCTGAACGAGGATGAACGCCATACCGTTGTCGGCGGGTAGCGCATCTACAAGCTTCCTGCAGGCGTCCAGCCCGCCCGCCGAGGCGCCAATTCCGACGACCGGGAATTCGCCAGCGGCGCGAGAGGAATCTTCTACTGACGATGCGCGACCGTCCGATCGCGTGGCGGCGACCTTGGTCTTCTGCCGACGACTTTTTTGCAACGTAGACTTTGCCTCTCAAATGCGCCTCCGACCTACGAAGACGCCCCAGCCATGGGAATTATAGTTCATATTTAGCATAACTTCCGTATGCCGGACATGCGTGATGTAAATCAAGCTGACATGTCAGTAACGAATCCCGTCCCGACAAGAGCGGGTCTGAGTAGATTCCGAACCTGCACTCGCCGACCTGCTCGCGGCTAAGGTGAAAATCGAAATGCGCTTTTTCATGCCAGTTCGCTATTGCCAAAGATTGGGGATCCGGTCATGCAACCGACGAATTACAAACGGTCAGAAATTCTCCGGGCGCCTTCCCTCGACCCCTTCGACAGGCGCTTTGAAACGGCGTTCGACCATTTCACTGACGAGGTAGATCGCGAGTGCTGGTTTGCGGCACGGGCTGCTTCGGAATTGCGCGACCGTATCGAAGTCTGGGTGAACGAAGGTGGCGCCGAAGCTGGCGTGCTCCGATGACTCCGCTCCGTGTCATGATCGTGGAAGACGATGCCGTGGTCTCGATGCTGTTGGCCGAAGTGCTCGCAGGGATGGGTCACGACGTTTGCGCGATCGCCACGACCGAGTCTTATGCGGTAGTGGCCGCAACCGCATCCAAACCCGACATGATGATCGTCGATGTGCGGCTGCACGGCGGAAGTGGCGTCTGTGCCGTTGAGGAAATACTCCGCACGGGCTTCGTCCCGCACGTCTTCGTCAGCGGCGACATCTCATCGGTCTGGGCGCTTAAGCCCGATGCCGTGGCCATTCAGAAGCCTTACGGGCAATCGGACCTTGCGCAAGCGATGCAGAGCGCACTCGGCGTCGCGCCCGCCACGTAGGCCAACAATTCAACCTGGAGAACATCATGTCGGTAGAGACAATCTTGATCATCCTTCTGGTCGGCCTTGTCGCCGGCTGGATCGCCGGGCAGCTCGTCGGAGGTGGCGGGTTTGGCTTGGTCGGCGACATCATCGTCGGCATCGTCGGCGCCGTGATTGGGGGCTGGGTGCTGCCGAGACTGGGCGTCAGCTTCGGCGGCGGCCTGATCTCAGCCATCCTTAGCGCGACCATCGGTGCGATTTTGCTCCTGATCGTCATCCGGCTCATACGACGAGCGTGAAGGAACGCGCCAGAGCCCCTTAAGTGTATTCCGATCCTACCGGTACCGATGCCGTCGTCCTAAATACAGCCCTCAATAAATAAACGACTAAATACGAGGGGGGCTATTCGGAGGACCAGCTAGATGTACAGCAATAAACCTATGGTCGCTTTCGGCCGCTATCCCTGTTGCAACGCCGTGCGACCTCTGCCGATCCCAGAGAAAAAGTACTTTCCGGTGCACGAATCCTGCCCTTCCTGCGGCACGTCCATTACGCGGGTATTTAACGGCTTCCTGCACGTGATCTCGGTCGGGGAAGTGCAGGGCTTGTATCGACATGAGCCCTGTCCGGCCTTTCATACGAGGCGCGGCAAAGCTGGAGTCGGCGTCTCGCCGCAGTCCTAGCGCGAAGGTTGAGCCGCACGTAGGTGCCTAGTTCCCGTCCCTCTGGCGGCGGTCAAAATCTCCAGAGAAAATCGCAAAACGAAAAGAGAGACCAGCTGCCATGGCATCGCGATACAAAGAGCCTGCCAAATGGCTCCGGGTTGGCCGTACCGAAGCCGATCCGGATTTTAGAGCCAATCTTGTCAATGTCATCCCCGCCCTTCGCACGTTCTTACGAATATTGTCGCGCAACAGAGATCTCGCCGAGGATCTGAGCCAGGAGACTTTGGCGAAGGCATGGCGGGCGCGTGGGACGTTCGAGCCGGGTTCGAATTTCAAGGCCTGGATCTTTACGATCGGCCGCAATGAATTTCTTTCCTACCATCGACGTGCGTGGCGACAAGTCTTTGTGGACCCGGCGTCCTTGGAACTCATTCCTGCGGCGCCAGATGAGCAGAATTGGGCCACCGAGCTTTCCGACATGGTGCGCGCGCTGTCCTGCCTGCCGGAGACACAGCGCGAGGCCATTCTCCTCGTCGGCGCCGGCGGCTTTTCATACGAAGAGGCCGCGTTGACTTCGAAGATCGCGCTGGGAACGTTGAAGAGCCGGGTCTTCCGTGCGCGGCATGCCCTGCGAACTCTGATGGATGGCGACCTGATTCCGCCGGCCAATTCACGGACCGGCGACAAAGGCGCCATGACTGAAATTTTGGCGCAGATCAGGTGTCTGAGCCCGATCCGTATCCCGCGCGTTGTCCCAAAAACGAATGTTCGCCTGCGAGGAACGTCCGCCACTGCCGCGGCTGCGTAAGGAACTTCTGCGGACGCGGGCCCCGCAAAGCGATAGAGGCATATGACGGACTTCGGCCCCGTCTGCCATTTCGGGCAAACGGGCCGAAGTATCTCAAACTCTGCGCCTTTCGGTTTTAGCGGTCGATGCGAGAAATCTTCGTTCCTTCGATGCTCACGCCGGCCATCAGCCCCTTCTGATCGAAGATGAACGCGTAAGCGTCATCCTTCAATGTCGACGTTGACAGGTTCTTGGCGGCGCCTTCGTCTACCACGACGACCGTCGGGCCCACGCCGATTTCCCATCCCTTCGAGTTATGGACATAGTCCACGGCCTTCTGGTTCATCAGAAAGACCACATAGCCGTATGATTGGGCTCCGGCCTGAAAGCCCCAGGATGCCGTCACGGAATTGTAGTAGCCGTCGATCTTCGAACCCTGTTTCATTTCTCCTTCGCCGTAAGCCCCGCCGAACACCAGGCCGGCCTTGACGATATTGGGGAAAATGAGCACGGCCTTGGCCTGCTTGGAGATGGCTTCCGCTACGCTGTTCGTCTCGTAAAGCTTTTGCAGCGCCTGATCGGAGTCCTTGTTGAGATCCTCCGCGGTCGCCGCGTAAGCGACGTTTGGTACACTGACCGGCGCGATCGCGGCCGTGGCCAACGATGTCGCCAGTAGAATGTTTCGAATGTTCATTGTCGTTTTCCTGTTCTAGGGGTAAGCGATCCCCAACCTAGGGGCTCGCGAGCTTTTCGAATTGCGCCGTGCCGCTTATCTGGCTGCCGGCGCCAAGGTCGGCCTCATAACGTGCTGTTGGCCGGAGTGCTGAAATCGCGTGTGGTTAGCCCACAATCACCCAACTGCCGTCCGGCTGGCGGCACGCTTGGCCGCTTACTTTCTGACGGCGGCTTTGGACGTAAATGGTTTGGGTGTAGTCAGCGCAGCGAAACCCATCGCGATCGTTGTAGTAACGGCCGACACGGAATTCACCGCGATCGTTGTTGCGCGGATTACGCCATTCATAACGGCTACCGGGACGCCCCGAGTTGAAGCCCTCGTAATACGTCTTGTAGGCGTAGCTGCGATCTTCACAGTTGAGATTGCTCGTCAATGCGGTGCCAACCGCTCCGCCAACGATCACACCTGCGATTGTCGGACCGGTGCGTTCGCCAGCGTGCCCGGCAATATTCCCGATGAGACCACCGATCAACGCACCGGCAATCACGCCGGCAGGGTCTGGCCCTTTGCGGCATTCCCGGTAGTAGACGTCGTCATTATAGGTGTAGGTGCGGGAATAGCGTTGGTGCCACCGCTGATCGCGCTGATCACGATAGATGACTGTTACAATGACCCCGGTCGCAATCGCCGCGAGATAGAAGTCGTTATTGTTGTTTCGGACCCAGTGGTAGCCACGGCGCGGCTGCTGTAGACCGTGCTGCCGCCAGTCACGTACGACATATCGGTTCTGACGATATTCGTTGGGCAGCCGGTCTCCGCGTGACCAGCGCTGGTTGCTCTGGTGAGCGCTGGAACCGTTCTGCCGATCTCGGTTGTCGCCCTTGTTGTTGCGGCTTTGTTCGTTGCGGTTGTGATCGTTGCCGCGCCGGTCGTTGCGGTTCTGATTGTTGTGGCTCTGGTCATTGCTATTGCCACGTTGGTCCCCGTTTTGGCTTCGCTGATTGTCATTGTCGCTTTGGTTGTTGTGGTTTTGATCACTCGACTGAGCCATAACAGCACCGCCGTTCAGCAGCGAGAGTGCCACTGCGGCGGTCAGAATGCGTTTCATCGGTCGACTCCATGTTCTGAAAATTTGCGTTCGACTCACTGCCTATACTCTTCTTTTTAATCACCATTATGAATAAAAAGCGCAGAGGCGAGCCGTTCACCCAATGATATTTAACGAATATTTCAGAAGATAGAGTTGGATTCTACCTATACGACCATGGAAAAGGCTACGGAATCTTCAAAAACCTCTATGAGTACTTTCCGATCCTAGCGTCACTGGTGAAATTCTCTTACGTGTAACAGCGAACAGAAATCCGAAGGTGGCTCACCCACGGTCTGCTCGTCGCTCATCTCCCCATAGCTTTGCCAGAGAATGCTCGCGGAGAGTCGAGGCGCGCTTAATGCACGATCAATCAGAGGTGACTAAGATGAAACTCAACATACTCCTTCTCAGCTCGGTTTCGTTGCTTGCCGTGGCTTGCGCCACGCCGCATCAGCAACAAGCCGCATATGATTCACGGCCAGAACTTGTCGGCCCTCAGGGCGCCACTGGCGCAACAGGTCCTGCAGGCGAGCGAGGCCAAACCGGTCCGGCAGGCGCACAAG
The DNA here is from genome assembly GCA_963821875.1 of uncultured Alphaproteobacteria bacterium. Taxonomy (GTDB): domain Bacteria; phylum Pseudomonadota; class Alphaproteobacteria; order CAVTAV01; family CAVTAV01; genus CAVTAV01. The sequence goes on along the minus strand of CAWGFE010000002.1, from coordinate 831,337 downwards.
GTTATGCCTTGGCAGGTCCTCCAGGCGAGACCGGCCCTGCCGGTGTCCGTGGCTCGCAGGGTGACAGAGGGCCAGCGGGTGCCTCGGGCGCCGTCATCGTTGGCGCTCGCGGAAGCACAGGCGCAGTCGGAGCCGCCGGCCCACAAGGCGAGGTTGGCCTCGCCGGCCCTCAAGGCGCGAACTCGACGGGTCCCGTTGGTCCCGTTGGTGCTCGCGGTCCCGCTGGCGAGCAGGGATTTGTGGGAAACGCCGGGCCGCAAGGTGCGGCTCTGGTCGGCGCAACCGGCCGAACGGGTGACACAGGATCCGCAGGCGCTCAGGGCGAAGGAGGCCAGACTGGCGCCACAGGCGAAACGGCGGTCGGCATCGCTGGCAACGCCGGACCGGGTGGCCTGCAAGGTGTGCGAGGTGAGACGGGACCAACTGGCCCGACCGGCGTGGTCGGAATCGTCGATCGCTGGACCGCGTATCAGCAGTTCAACTTTAGTGGCCGCGAAACTAGAGTCCCGCTGTCCGAGATGGATACCGTCAACGGGATCGCAGCGTACCTGGTCCGGAATCCATCTCTCGAAATCGGGATCGATGGCTCAATGGATTCTCGAACGTCTAATCGGAGCGACCGCAGGCTAAGCAATAACCGTGCAGAGTCCGTTCGCGATGCCTTGCAGCAAGCTGGTGTGCCAAAGGACAAAATCCAGATGGGCGCTTTCGCCAATCCGGATCGTCGGCACGAAGGCCAAATTCAGGTCTTGATCAAGACTAAGGCGTAACAAGCTGCCGAAAGGCGGCCGGTACGGTTGACCTTCGTAAACGATGGCCGACCTTGATCTCCTCCGCCACACGAGCGGAGGAGATCAAATCATCTCGATCGTTGATCGGCCTGACCAAAAATCGAAGGTCAGCCCTGTTCCATGAGCAGCGTCCACTGCGAAAGTTTGGACGAATGCGCGATTTGATCGCCGGATGCAAAGCAAGCCGTTCTACCAAAAATTAGCCCTCAAGATTTTCCATCAAGGAGCGTGTTATGACATCGGAAAACCAAAAGAAATCGAAACCAGACGTCGAACCGGCCATCGAAAAGGAGATGGCCAAATACGGAATCACTCGCGTCCCGGTCGACTATTTTTGCTATGGGGACTTTCGCTACACGAATGTAAAGGATGCAATTGCGTACGCCAAACGGCAGCAAGACGCGAGTTGAAGACATCCTGATTGCCCCCCGTCGAGCAGCTCAGACTCCGCGCAACGAAACTAGGTAGTTTCCGGACCTGTCACTGCCGATCGGCTGTCTGCCATACCAATACTGATGAATAGGGGGCCGCATAGCCTGGACGGCCCGTTGCTATCTGGAAGCGACAAGCTGGGGAGGTTCATCCGGCGTGCCAGTGAAAAGGTGTCGCCTATTTCAGAGCATAGTCATACCGTTCAGGAGACATGACATGGTCGCATTTTATCCCGTGCCTTCGGCATTGGCGCAGGGACGAGATCTGCAGCATCGCGCCGTCTCATTCGTGGACTGGCCGCCCCACCCAGCTGAGTTGGCTGCTTTAGTTGATCTCGGTATGTCACTTCCTACCGTCGCGTACTATTTAGGCACTCCGGAAAGCCGAGTGGCGGCACTGCTGGACTACTACGGCATCCAAGGCCCCGCAGGCGGCAACTTAGAGCCGAAACACTAGATCCCGGAATGCTGCCCACGGGAGCGCGGCGCTAGGATTCGAGACGTTTCTACAGCACCTTTTTCGACCGTTTCGATAAAAAGGGGACGTGGGTGCCAAAGGCACATCTCCAGACCGAACTGAATCTCAAAGACATGGCGAACTGCTGGTGTACGCGGTCTTCGAGCGTTCTCAGTCTCGCGAGACAATTTCTTGCTCACGCCCGACTTTAGGTATTACCCCGGATCGCAGGAGCGTTGTGGCCTAAGCTGGGCAAGGGAGGATTTCTTGCCCATCCATCCCGCCCCTGCTGCAACATTTTTGCACAGGTTCGCGGCTGGATCAGTTCTGCCGCCGGATAGATATGAGTAGTTTCCGAGTCTATCGGAGACGACCGTACAAAGCGTTCAGTCAGACATCGTAACTCGTACAGGGAGATGTCGAAATGAAGAGTACCTTTAGTGCCGTGGCGGCTGGGGCCGTGATGTTGATGACGGCCAGCACGGTCAACGCAGCACCGGTCCCGGCCAACATATTCTTGTCCGTGCCGACGCCACTGAGCGGATCCGGCGGCGATAGCTTCGTAACCAGCGGGTTCTTCGCAGACGATATTAGTCTGTATCTTTCGGGGGCCCCCAAATTTAGGGTGAACGCGACGGCCTCAAGTACAGTCGACGGCGGCTCCGGGATCCCCGACATCAAGATTCAGCTGTTTGACCCATCCGACGCACTGGTGGCGTCCGGAACGTTACTGACGGCCCTCAACGTGCACTCTTCCACTATCCTCGGTGGCGTATTGCTGAGTTCGACGGGCCCGTCGCCCGCAAGTCCCTACAGGATACACGTGACCGGGACGAACGGACCGGACGGTGGCTCCTACCAATACAGCGTTTCCGCATCGGTCGTGCCAATACCGGCAGCGGCGTTGCTGTTCGGATCAGGCTTGGCCCTTCTTGGGTTCGCCTCACGGCGGCCGTTACTCAGGTCTCGGACAAAATTCCAAGCGACAGTCTGATCGATAAAAGGCGCGCGCCGGTAGCCGACATCACACCCGAATAGTCTTGACCTGCTCCCCAGTTTGTCCTCATTCATAAGTTAGCTCTGTTCCGGTTTTGAACTCCTGGCTCGTGGTCGGCAAGGGGCGGGGCGCGGAGCCCACGCACAGCTCAAGCGAGCCACCCCTTGCCGCGAACTCGGTCGGCGTCAGTCCGTCGAGGCTGGTGTGCGGACGCCGGGTGTTGTAGTCGGCCCGCCACGCCTCGATGATCCGCCGGGCATGGGTATAGCTTGAGAACAGATGCTCGTTGAGGCACTCGTCCCGCAGCCGTCCGTTGAAGCTTTCGACGAAGCCGTTCTGCATCGGTTTGCCGGGCGCAATGTAATGCCACTCGACGCGGCGCTCCTCCTGCCATTTGAGCATGGCGTTCGAGGTCAGCTCCGTGCCGTTGCCGCTGACCACCGGGCAGGGATAGCCCCGGTACTCGGCGATCCTATCCAGCTCCCTGGCGACCCGTGTGCCCGAGATCGAGTTGTCGACCACCGCTGCCAGGCACTCGCGGCTGAAGTCGTCGATGATGCACAGGATCCTGAAGCGCCGGCCGTCGACCAGCGTGTCCGAGACGAAGTCGAGGCTCCAGCGCTGGTTCGCCTCTTGCGGGATGGTCATCGGCGCCCGTGTTCCCAAGGCACGCTTGCGGCCGCCACGCCGGCGCACGGTCAGCCGCTCCTCCTTGTAGAGGCGATAGAGCTTCTTCCAGTTGATCTCGATACCGTCGCGCCTCAGCAGGATATGCAGGCGGCGATAGCCGAACCGACGGCGCTCCGCCGCCAGATCGCGAAGCCGCTTGCGCAGCCCGGCATCATCACCGCGCCTCGACCGGTAGCGATAGACCCGCGGATCCATCCCAACCAGCCCGCAGGCCCGGCGTTGCGAGTAGCTTCTCTCCTCAATAGCCCAGTTCACGGCACGTCTCCTCGAACCGGGCGTCAGAAGTTTTTTCCGAGCATCTCGCGCAAGGTCGAGATGTCCAGCATCGCATCCGCCAACAGCCGCTTCAGCTTGGCGTTCTCGTCCTCAAGGCCCCTCAGCCGCTTCGCCTCGGACACCTCCATCCCACCGTATTTCGAGCGCCACTTATAGAAGGTCGCGTCGCTGATCCCGTACTTACGGCACAGCTCAGCCGCCGAAAGCCTCGCCTGATGCTCCTTCAGGATCCCGATAATCTGTTCGTCCGAAAACCTCGATCGCTTCATCGTCCGTCTCCTTCGTCAAGGAACAGACTAACCTCAAATCGAGGACATTCCAGGGGAGCAGGTCATAATCAACGATCGGATTCTGGAAGCTGACTCAGCGACAAACGGCCGCTAGGTAGTTTGCCGAACCTATGATCCGCCGTTGCCTGGAAGTGATCTAAGATTGGGGCCGACTTGTGCTGGACGCTGGAGTACGTCCGTCGTCAACCTGCCCTGGCGGCTGACGACTAGCAACGATCCATTGCACGGCCAGCGAGACTAACATCAAGAGCACGAACATGATGACCCATGAACGGGTCAGCGCACCAGCGACCGGTGGCTTCGTGTCCGATGTAATCTTCGAGCTGACCCTGCGTGGAAGGAGCGCGACCAGACCCTCCGCAATTGTCCCGCTGTCTCGGTGACCCGACGGACCGTCGGGCAGTCTCGATATCAACGACGCCAGTCTCCGAATAGCGGCGTCCCCAGACAGCCGTGTCAATTCGGCCGCTTCCCTCCAAGGATCGACGTCCAATCGGGCCAAGGCCGAAAGGACGCTGAGCCGCATTCCGTTCCAGTCCTCGCCAATCGGCGCATATAGAAATTCGTGGAACTCAGGTCCTAATTCAGCAGCAGAACGTGCCATTTCAATCGGCCAATTTCGGCGCCTCGTCCGAATACAGGAAACCGACGTGGGACGAAGGACAAATTCGTCGGATCGAACAGTGCCGAACGATATCGGATGACTCCGAGATACGTTAGGTTCGGAAATTACCTAGAGGTAACGGCCGAACTGACACCTTACCGCGATGGATGGTCCGATGTGGAATACACTCGATTATATCGCCGTACTCCTCGCGCTAACGGCCGTATTCGCCTATGCAAACCATTACTTGTTGCGCCTGCCCAGAAATTCCGGGCTGTTGGTCATCGCATTGGCGGTATCCTTTGGTCTGCGCCTGATCGAGCATGCTTTCCCCTCGGTGGGACTTGCCACAATGCTGCGCGACAACCTTGCGCGGGCGAACTTCGGCGAGCTTCTGCTCAACGGCTTTCTCGGTTTTCTGCTCTTCGCTGGGGCCCTCGAAGTCGACCTCAAGGAGTTGCTTGAGCGCAAATGGACCATTCTCGCCCTTTCGACGGTCGGTGTGCTGCTGTCGAGTTTTGCCGTGGCGGCCGGCATGTACGGTATCTTTCGTCTGGTCGGGATTCACGTACCTTTGACCTACTATCTGGTTTTCGGAGCACTGATCTCGCCGACCGATCCAGTGAGCGTCCTTGGCATCCTGCGCCGAGTGCGCGTTCCGTCACGCTTGCAGGCCATCATCGGTGGAGAGAGCCTGTTCAACGACGGCATCGGTATCGTTCTTTTCACGATCTTCCTGCACCACGCGACAACCACCAGAGACGCGGGACCTACAGTACTCGGCGTATTCCTTGACTTCCTGCGCGAGGCGGGCGGCGGGGCTCTGCTGGGCGTGGCCGGGGGAGGCCTGGCGCTCACCGCGATGCGCGGTATCGACGAGTACAACATCGAGCTGATGATTTCGCTTGCGCTCGTCGCTGGCACATTCGGACTCGCGCAGACGCTCGACGTTTCCGGACCAGTCGCTGTTGTTGTCGCAGGGCTGATGATCGGAAGTATCGGTATCCGGTACGCGGTCAGCGGCACCACCGAAGACTATCTGAAGAAGTTCTGGTCGCTGACGGACGAGCTTCTCAATTCTTTCTTGTTCCTGTTAATCGGCCTGGAATTCGCCGCCATAGACGTTCGATGGAGCTTTGTTGCGGCCGCGGGGCTGGCGATCCTCGTATCGCTTGCAGCCCGCGGGCTCAGCATTACAGTGGCCAGCCTGCCGCTAAACCTCGGCGCCCCAAGGAAGCTGCGGGGTATCACCTTACTCACCTGGAGCGGCTTGCGAGGTGGAATCTCTGTCGCGCTGGCGCTCTCACTACCGCTTGGTCCCTATCGAGCCCCCCTGCTGACGGCCTGCTACGGCGTCGTCATATTCACCATGATCGGCCAAGGACTGAGTCTTGGGAGGGTTGCCGCGCGGCTCTATAGGAATCAGGATTCGGATACACCCGATGCCGCAGACTCTTGATCACCGCCGTGTTGTTGATCTCGATAAGTCGCACGGCTTCGCATCGATGAACTCGGCACAATCCAACAAGTTTACGACCATGCGACAAACGGCCGCTAGGTAGATTCCGAGCCTAACGTAGCGGCATTGTAAACCGATATGCTGCAACGCAACCTTAAGGCGGGGTGACCCGATCTGCTCGGGCGCCGAAGATGCTTGGTTCACGTCTTTTGCTAATTCCGCGTCAGGTTCGACCGATCGAGGCACGGTGTGGCACCGCCAACCCGATGCGCATGCAAAGGAACAGATTCATGAAGGCTTCTGGCTACTTAACGTCAAAGCCGACGTCGGCGATGAACCCGTTCGGCTTCGAATGGCCGGACCTTCCGAAGCCTTTTGCGGTATCCTCCATAAATCCGGTCGCGTCCGGCTCGGAATACATGGTCGATGCGTTTCAACGCAGTGTTCTCTTCTTCGATCTGCTGAGACAGCGCGGCAACGAGGAGATCGAGATCACATCTCGACCGATGGCGACCGTCCTGCGCTTCGACCACGAGGAATTGATGAGCGGTCGGTCGTTGGCGCGGCCTATCAATTATTCGCTCTTGCGCATCCTGCCGTTGCCAGGTGTAGCGCCAGATCGACGCAAACGACCGGTAGTGGTCGTCGACCCGCGGGCCGGTCAAGGCCCAGGCATCGGCGGCTTCAAGGCGGACAGCGAGATTGGCGACGCTCTGAAGGCGGGCCACCCGGTTTATTTCATAGGTTTCAGTGCAACCCCAGTTCCTGGCCAGCAGTTCCTGGACGTCGTCGAGGGACAGGTGAAGTTCTTTGAAAGGGTGGTCGAGCTGCACCCCGATGCAGCGCGTCCGTTTGCCATCGGCAACTGCCAGGCAGGCTACCAGACGTTGATGGTGGCCATGTTGCGGCCGGACCTGTTCGGGCCATGCTTGGTTGCGGGCTCGCCGATGTCGTATTGGCAAGGCATCCACGGCAAAAATCCGATGCGCTATTCCGGAGGCCTGCTCGGGGGCAGTTGGCTCACCGCGATGACCAGCGACCTCGGCAATGGCAGGTTCGACGGTACCGGGCTGATCCTGAATTTCGACATGCTCAACCCGGCAAACTGGCTGTGGGGTAAGCAGTACGAGGTCTACACCCACATCGACACAGGTGCGGAGCGTTACCTTAAGTTCGAGAAGTGGTGGGGCGACTTTATCGAGTTGAATGGCGACGAAATGCAGTTCCTGGTGGACAACCTCTTTATCGGTGACAAGCTGACCCGCAATCAGTTGCAGTCGACCGACGGCGTGACCTTCGACGTCCGCAACATCACGTCGCCGATCATTGTGTTTACTTCGTCGGAGGACAACATCAGTCCGCCTCCACAGGCACTCGGCTGGATTCTCGATCTCTACCGCGATGTCGACGACATCCGCGCAACCGGCCGGACTATCGTCTACTCCCTGAACCACAAGATCGGACATCTCGGCCTCTTCGTCTCGTCCAAGGTTGGCGCCAAGGAAGACGAGGAATTCGTGCAGATGATGGATGTCATCGACTGCCTGCCGCCAGGTCTATACGAGATGGTCATTTCACCGCGGCCAGCGGAGGTGCAAGCGGGCGGCTTCGTTACCGGTGACTGGATCGCCCGCTTCGAGGCGCGCTCGCTCGACGATGTTCGCGCGCTCGGTCGAAACAGCCCCGAGGACGATCGCGCCTTCGCGGCTGTGGCCAAGCTGTCAGAGCTTAACCTCTCAATATACCGAAGATTTATGCAGCCCTTTGTCCGGGCTCTTGCCAACCAACCGGCAGCGGACCTTGCGCGGAATCTGAACCCGCTTAGGCTCAGCTACACGATCTTTGCCGACAGCAGTCCGTGGATGAAGGGCGTGCAGGAGATGGCGGAGGCCATCACAGAGGCGCGCAAGCCGGCGGCGGCGGACAATCCGTTCCTCGCACTACAGGCACAAATCTCGGATCAGGTCGTGGCTGGCCTGGACGCCTATCGCGTGGCGCGAGACCAAATGGTCGAACAGACGTTCTTCGGCTTCTATGGCTCACCCTTCGTTCAGGCGCTGCTTGGCCTCGACGCCGATAGCGAGGTGCGGCCTCACCCCGGCATTTCGCCCGAAAAACTGGCGGCTCGACAGGCCCGGGCGGACGTCGAGGCGGCGAAGCTGCTGACCGGCGGGTTCGACGAAGCGTTGACCCGGGCGGTGCTCTATGTCACCGCGGCTGAGCGGATGATCGACCAGCGCTGTGCGCTGGCATTGAACGTCGCGCGCCAGAATCTGATGCACCTGTCGCTCGCCGAGTTCAAGGCGATGGTACGGGATCAGTCCTTCCTATTGCAGCTCGAGCCCGGGCGCGCAGTAGAGGCGCTTGCAACCATCGTGACAAAACCGATCGAGCGGAAAGAATTGCTAAAGCAGGTGCGCGCGATCGTCGGCGCGGGCGATGCCCTGCTTGCGGCCGAGCGCGACCGACTGGACCGAGTGTCCCAAGTGCTGGCGGTGCCGACCGAGAAGCCGGTCGTTTCCAAACCTGTTCGACGATCCTCAGGCAGGAGTGTCCCGGCCCGGCCTAGAGCCGGGTTGCACTGACCGACGAACGTCTCGCCCGGCTCCTACTTCGCCACGGGGGCATCCCGTTTGTCGCTGTGGCACCAGCCTAAGTGCACGGAGTTTCAACAATGCGGACCGTCGTCAACAAGACCTTCGACGAGATCGCTCCCGGCGACGTGGCGTCGGTCCAGCGCACGCTGCAGGCCGGTGACGTGCGGGCCTGGACTACCGCTTTCGGTGAAGTGGGCATGCTCACCGCCCCGGGCAAGAGTCAGGCGGCCGCCGGCATTATCACGGCAATGCTGACCGCTCTTGTCGGCTCAGCCCTTCCGGGACCCGGAAGTTCAGTCCGCTCGGTCTCGGTACAGACAAAGAGCGCCCTCCCGATTGCCGTTCCGATGACAGTGCAACTGGTCGTACGGGAGAAGCGGCTGGGTCAGGGGATTGTTGTACTGGACGGCCAGTGCACAGACCCATTGGGCCAAGTCGTTGCGACCGCGATCCTGGACGTTCTGGCGCCGACGACGCGACAACAACGCCAAGTGACAGAACATCGGCTCGAAGGGCTGATCGAGCGCTGCAAAGATCTCAAGCCGATGCTGACCGGCGTGGTGCATCCATGCAGCGCCGATGCGCTGACAGGTGCGGTGGAGTCCGCCGAGGCCGAGTTGATCGTACCCGTATTATTCGGACCAGAGACCGAGATCCGGAAGATCGCGGAACGGGCGCGCCTGGATCTCGGCAAATGTCGGATCGTGGCCACAGATGGCCCAGAGGACTCGGCGCTGAAAGCTGCCGTAGCCGCAGGTGCCGGTGAGGTCGCCGCGCTTATGAAGGGCAGCCTCCACACCGACCAGCTCCTTCACGCTGTCATGCAGAAAGATGCGAAGCTGCTCACCGGGCGTACGATCAGCCATTGCGCAATGATGTCGGTTCCGACCTATGCGCGCCGCTTCATCATCACTGACGTCGCATTGAATATCGCTCCCGACACCGACCAGAAGCGCGACATCTGCCAGAACGCGATCGGCTTCGCCCGCGCCCTTGGCATCGACGTCCCGAAGGTGGCGGTGCTGGCGGCCGTGGAAATGGTGAAGACAAAGATGCAAGCCACGCTCGACGGCGCGATCTTGGCGAAGATGGCGGAGCGCGGCCAGATCGTCGGCGGAATTGTCGACGGGCCGCTCGATCTCGATGCCGCAGTGGACGCCGAGGCCGCACGGATCAAGCATATATCGTCGCCGATCGCAGGCCTCGCTGATGTGTTGATCGTGCCTAACATCGAGGCCGGCAACATGGTCTATAAGAACCTCGCCTTTATGGCCGACGCTCAGATCGCGGGCCTTGTGGTCGGGGCGCGGGTCCCTGTGATTCTGACCAGCCGCGCCGACACCGCCGCGGCGCGCCGCTTCTCGGCCGCCGCCGCCGTGCTCTATGCCGATGCCCTGGCACGTGACCCCACCATCGTGTTGCCCGAAACCGCAGAGTGATCGGCAATGAGCGACGCCATCGTCGTTTTCAACGCAGGTTCCACCAGCCTGAAGTTCGGCGCGTACGCGGTAGACACAGCCGGGTCGCTGCCCCTGCTCTGCCGCGGCCGGATAGACAGCATGCAGGGCGATCCGCACTTCGTCGTCAACGACGCGGCGGGCAAGCCGTTGGACACCCATGAATGGGGCGACGGCCATGCGATCGACCACAAGGCAGCGCTACACTTCGTCATCAGCTGGCTGGAAGCCAACTTGGCGAATACGAAGACTAATGGCGGCCGGTCACCGGGTGGTGCTCGGTGGTAGCCGCTTCGAGGCGCCGGCGCTGATCGAGGGCGACGTGCTCGATTATCTCAAATCGCTCTCGGCTATGGAACCGTCACACCAGGTCTTCAACGTGCGCGGCGCTCGGGCGTTTGCCGAGGCGTTCCCGAGCCTGCCGCAGGTCGCCTGCTTCGACACGTCGTTCCATCGGACGATGCCGGAGGTCGCGCAGACTTATTCGCTGCCCAAAGATGTGCGCGATGCCGGCGTTCGCCACTGGGGCTATCATGGCATTTCCTACGACTATATCAGTCGGCAGGTGCCTAAATTCGCACCCAAAGCGCGGCGAGTGATCGTCGCACACCTTGGCGGCGGCGCGAGCATGTGCGCCCTGTTGGACGGGCGTAGCATCGAGACCACGATGGGCTTCGCTGGCGTATCCGGCCTTCCTATGGCGACGCGCTCCGGCGATGTGCCACCCGGCGCTCTGTTCTATCTGCTACGCAGCAAGCTGTTCGACGACGCGTCGTTGGAAAAGATGCTCTACGAGCGCGCGGGGCTGCTCGGCCTGTCCGGCACGAACGGCGACATGCGCGTGCTGCAGGACAGCGAAGAACCGGCAGCGGTCGCGGCGGTGGAACATTTCGTCTATGCGATGACAAAATATGCAGGCGCCTACGCCGCCGTGCTTGGCGGGCTGGATGCCTTCGTGTTCACCGCCGGCATCGGCGAGCATTCCGCGCCAGTGCGCGCAGCGCTGTGCGCCAAGCTGGCGTGGCTCGGCGTCAAGCTGGACAGCCAGGCGAACGCCGCCAACCGCCCTTGTATTTCCACGCCGGACAGCCGGGTCTCGGTGTGGGTCATCCCGACAAACGAGGAACTGATGATCGCGCGGCATACACATGCGCTCATTTTCCCGCAAATAGAAGCGAGTGCATCGCAGAAAAAGAGCAGCCATGACAAACGCTAAAGTCGACAACGCCAAGACGACTGTTCCAAAGCCAGAAGCCAAGGGCGCGGGGCAAGGCGCATCCGCCGCCAACGCGCAACCCGATACGAAGGATGATTTGAAGACCCTGCCGATGGCGGAGGTCGAGAAAAAATTGGGCTCGTCGCCGGAAGGCCTAACCCAAGGCGAGGCGCAGAAACGGCTGACGCAATACGGGCCGAACGAGATCGAGGAAAAGAAGACCAATCCGCTTCTGAAGTTTCTGACCTATTTCTGGGGGCCTATCCCTTGGATGATTGAAGCGGCCGTGATCCTTTCGGCGGTAGCCCGGCACTGGCCGGATTTTGGGATCATCCTCCTTCTGCTTCTGTCCAACGCTGTGGTCGGATTCTGGGAAGAACACCAGGCGGGAAATGCCATTGCCGCGCTGAAAGCCAAGCTGGCGATCAACGCCAGAGTGAAACGTGACGGGGAGTGGGTCACACCGCCGGCGCGTGAGCTAGTGCCGGGCGATGTTATCCGCGTTCGCCTGGGCGACATAGTCCCAGCGGACGCGCGGCTGCTGGAGGGCGATCCGGTAGAAGTGGACCAGTCCGCGCTGACGGGAGAGTCGTTGCCTGCCACGCGCAAGTCCGGCGAGGCCATATTTTCCGGCTCGATCGTTCGTCAGGGCGAGATTGGCGCACTAGTCTATGCCACCGGGGCGCACACCTATTTCGGCAAGACGGCGGAATTGGTGCAGGGGGCGCGCACTATCAGCCACTTCCAACGCGCGGTGTTGAAGATCGGCGATTACCTGATCATCCTCGCGGTGGCTCTGGTGGCAATAATCATTACCGTCGCGCTCTTCCGCGGCGACCCGATCCTTACGACGTTGCAGTTCGCGCTGGTGCTTACGGTGGCCGCAATTCCGGTGGCGATGCCCACGGTGCTGTCCGTGACCATGGCGGTCGGCGCGCGCCTGCTGGCCAAGAAAGAAGCTATCGTGACCCGGCTGGCGGCCATCGAGGAACTGGCGGGCGTGGACGTGCAATGTGCGGACAAAACCGGAACCCTTACCCAAAACAAGCTGACGCTGGGCGATCCGTTCGCCGTCAACGGCATCCCCACAGACCAAGTCATCCTGGACGCTGCGCTGGCGTCGCGCGCGGACAATAAGGACACCATCGACCTCGCCGTTCTGGGCGGCCTGAAGGATGATCAGGCCTTGAAGCCCTATCAGGTGACCCATTTCCAGCCGTTCGACCCGGTACATAAACGCACTGAAGCCACCGTCAAGGGTTCGGACGGAAAGGAGTTCAAGGTCGCTAAGGGCGCGCCGCAGGTGATCCTGGAGTTGTCGGCGAATGCCGCGCAGGTAAAGGCCGTCGTCGAGAAGACGGTCAATGAATTCGCGTCGCGCGGCTTTCGTTCGCTGGGTGTGGCCCGGGCCGATCAGGAGGGCAATTGGCAGTTTGTGGGTGTGTTACCGCTGTTCGACCCGCCCCGGGAACAAGCCAAAGCGACCATCGCGACCGCGCGACAAATGGGCGTGAAGATCAAGATGGTGACGGGCGATGCGCTGGCCATCGCCCTGGAAACCGCTAAGAAACTGGGCATGGGCACGAACATTCTCGACGCCAGCGGCTTCGGTGACGCGAAGCATCAAGAGACGGCACAGTTGGCGGAGTCCATCGAGAAAGCGGACGGCTTCGCCCAAGTGTTTCCGGAACACAAGTTCCATATCGTGGATGTTCTGCAAAAGCGCGGACATATCGTCGGCATGACCGGTGACGGGGTTAATGATGCCCCTGCACTGAAGAAAGCCGACTGTGGCATTGCCGTTTCGGGCGCGACGGACGCGGCACGCGCGGCGGCGTCCATCGTGCTGATGACGCCCGGCCTGTCGGTGATCATCGACGCGATCAAGGAGAGCCGGAAAATCTTCCAGCGGATGAACAGCTATGCGATCTACCGTATCGCCGAGACGCTGCGCGTCCTCTTATTCATGACGCTGGCGATCCTAATCTTCAACTTCTACCCGTTGACTGCGGTGATGATCGTGATGCTGGCGCTGCTCAACGACGGCGCCATCCTATCGATTGCCTATGACAACGTTCATTACAAGGATAAGCCGGAAGCCTGGAACATGCGCCTAGTGCTAGGGATCGCGACTGTGCTGGGCGTCGTCGGGCCCCTGGCCGCCTTTGGCCTGTTCTATCTCGGCGACCGGGTGTTTCACCTCGATCGCCCGCATCTACAGACACTGATGTATCTGATGCTATCCGTGGCCGGTCACCTGACGATCTTCCAGACGCGCACGCGCGGCCCATTCTGGTCCATACGGCCGGCGAGGATTTTGTGGTTGGCCGTGCTCGGCACACAGGCAGTGGCAACGTTCATTGCGGTCTTTGGGTTGTTCATGGCACCGGTCGGCTGGGGCTTGGCCGCGTTCGTCTGGGGCTATGCTTTGGCGTGGTTCCTTGTAACGGACCGCGTGAAGCTAGTCGCGTATAGGATGTTCGATCCGACAGCCACCCCCCTACTGGCCAAGGAACCTACCGACATGACGCCGGAGATCGCGAAGCGGGCCTATGAGCTCTATGAGAACCGTGGCAGTCGCGAAGGTCACTCGGTTCAGGATTGGCTGCAGGCGGAGTGGGAAATTCGGAACGAAGAGACTCCAAAATAGGCCGACGCAAACCGCACAGTGGGTATTGCTGGAAAGGAACAAGATCGAAGTTTGGATAACCGGAAACACGGTCTCGATGCCCTGTTCGATACCCCCCCTTGGTATTTCAGACTGCGGAAAAACACAGCAGCCAAGCCGGTCCGCGATCCAAAGGCTGTAGAGATCACACCCCCTATCCCCTCCGGAGACCTGTCGCGTTTCTTGGTACCGAGGCTTGAGGTCCCTACCATATCGACGAGACAAGACGGGTGAACGGCTTGTACGCAATATTCACAATTCGTACTGGAACGGAAAGACTGCCCACCTTAGTAACCTCGCTCGCGGCCTGATTTTACCCGCGCAGAAATAACTTCCGCAGTCTCTCAAGACGGTGATCTATATCGCGCCCGCATCTCGGAACCGAGTGACGCTTGTCGCCTGCGCAGCCACGCAGCCCCTAGATTGGCGGCCTTTGCTTCCAGATCTTTAGCTTTTTGGCATAATACACTTCCGGGATCGGCGGCCCGGGCGAGACTAGTGGCCGTCGTTTCAACGCTCTCGATTTCTTCGATCGAAATCGCCGTGTCCAAGCGGCGTTCCTGACGGTCGAGACGATCTCGCATGGCCCGCTCCTTTTCTGCCGCGCCAACGGCCCTGGGGCTGCTGCTGCCGCTGTTGGTTAGCGACACAGTTTCCTCAGCTTGATTCAGTCGATATGTCCTTTATATCCGATCGAGATGACGGCACAGGCGTTCCTCCTTCATTCGAGTTCTGATGGGCTGTTAGTGGGATGTATGGGCTGTTTACCGCAACTCCGGGGTTGCGAATTTTTCATAACCCCGGGATCGGTGGCCGTTGCGGCACGGGTCTTGGATTTGTCATAGCTGCACGGTCCGGCTTCATGGTTCTCGCCATCCCCTTTAGGCCGCGCATCGGCGGCCTGGCCATTAGCGGTCTTTCCATGCTTCTCAAGCCAAGCGAGGTCGGCTTTCTGCTTTTTGAAGTTCGCTTTGGGCAGGTCATTCCCATATGCCGAAATCAGATAGCAGTTCGTGAGGCGCTTGCTTGACGACTTACGCCTGCGGCGGACCACCTGCAGCCAGCCATAATAACCGAGCTCCTTGAGGCCTTCCCGCACCGTTGTTGTGCTATAGCCCAGATCTTCGGCCAGTTTTTCCTGACTAGGGAAGCAATAACCATCGCGATCGACGTATACACATAGCGCCGTCATTATTCTGATCGCCTTGAGACTTGGCCGGCGATCTTTGCAAAAGGCTGCGGGAACACGCGCGAAGCGTTCTATAGGCACGGATCACGCCGTCTCTTCAGAGAGAGCCGCGATCCATTTCTGGATATCGGCTTCCAACCAGCGCGTGGAATTCCCGATCTTCACCGGGGCCGGAAATGTTCCCGATTTCACCTTCTCGTAAATCGCACTCTTTTTGAGCGCTACGGCGTGTTCGACGTCTCGGAGGCGAAGCAATCTGTCCGTCATTTTCGCTTTTTCCAGTCCATTAAAAAAACGGGCATGGAAATAGGCGTACGACAGCGGAATCCCGGTTTATCGGATCCCGGGATTTAAAATTTTCAGATCTTTTTGGCCTGCTTCCGTAATTCGGCCAGGCGGTTTTCGATGGCTTTTCTTGATGTCGACTTCTGTCGGCCGTGTTGGTCTAACCAATGAACCGTTGTGCCGGTTTCCGGATCGTCTTCTACTTCTTGAATCACCGGGTGCTGGTTGGCAGCAAGGTCTTTGAGAGCATCCATGATACTGTCATTTGAGGCATCCGGGCTCAATGACTCGACGAGTTCCCGCAACGTCTCGGTAAGCAGAGACCGGCCGCGTCTGCTGCTCTTGAATTTTTCGCCGCGCAAGGCGAGCTCTTCCCATCGTTCCGGACCAAACTTGAGCCGTGCTTGCTCAGCAAGTCGCCCTAGATCAAATGCAATCCCGGCTAAGGTTTCCTTGGCGCCTTCTTTAAGCGCGCTTCTCGCCCACTTGATCGCTCTCAATACTCGGACGGCGAAATCAGGTTCGCTATCGTCCTCAAGACCTCGTTCGCGCAGGGCCTTTTCCCAGCCGATACCTTGACCACCGTTATAGGATGGAGTCTGGTCCGGATCGAAGCCGGCCTCCCGCAAGGCTCCGAAGGCCCACCGCTCAATCGGCGCAACAATTTGACCTTCGAAGCTCCGATCAAGTTGACTTAGCCGCGTTAAGCCACGCTCAAAGTCGTCTTCACTATACTTAATGGCCCGGCGCTTCGATATGCCTCGACCTTCCGTTAGTTCTTCAACGGCCATGTCAGACTACCGGTCGGAACGAGACGACTTTCGAATTCGCCCGAAGAGCGTCGAGATGATCGGCCCAGGCCTGCATGATCTCCACGCGATCATCCCAGTATTCGAGATCGCTGGTGTAAGCGGCCCGGATCTTGTTCCGTTCCTGATGGGCAAGTTGGCGCTCGATCGCTTCCGACGGCCAGTGCGTGGTCTGTCCGTTCCGTTTTAACCGCATCTCGTTAAGCCGCGTCGACGCCATCGAGCGGAAGCCGTGAGCGGTCATGTCGTCGGTTGTATAGCCAAGGCGGCGAAGGGCGGCATTCAACGTGTTTTCAGACATTGGTCGGGTAAGGGACCGCACGGACGGGAAGAGGTAGCAGCTGCGGCCGGTCAAGGGGTGCAGTTCCTCAAGAACGACCAAGGCCTGAGTAGATAACGGAACGCGGTGCGGGCTCCGCATCTTCATCCGCTCGGACGGGATGCGCCATTCCTTGGCCGCCACATCGAACTCGGACCATTCGGAGAACCGCAGCTCGCCCGGCCGGACGAATGTCAGCGCCAGAAGTTTCAGGCCCAGACGGGTTTCCGGCTGTCCGTCATAACCGTCAATCGCACGGAGCAGGGCGCCGATCGCGTCGGGCTCCGTGATTGAGGCGTGATGTTTGGCCTTATGAGACGTTAGCGCGTCCTTGAGATCGGCCGACGGATCCCGGCTCGCCCGAGCGGTCGCGATCGCGTATCGGAACACCGCGCCGCAGGTGCTCCGCATGCGCTTGGCGGTCTCATACCGGCCGCGCCGTTCTATCGTCCGCAGCGCTGCCAGCAACTCGGGCGGCTCGATTTCCGAGATCGGGCGATCTCCCAGAAGGGGATAGACCAAGCGCAGAAGCCATTCCAGCTTGTTGATCGTGGCCGGCGCCTTACCCTCACGCTTGCCCTTCGCGACCCACTCCTCGGCGATGACCTTGAACGTATTTGCTGTCGCCGCGCCCTTGGCGAGCTTTTCGAGCTTTCGGGCATGAGCGGGATCAATATCCGCCGCAATCAGCTTGCGGGCCTCATCTCGCTGGGCGCGCGCCGCCTTGAGACTGACCTGCGGATAAACACCAAGTGCGAGATTTTTCTCTTTCGTCCGCCAGTAGTAGCGCAAGCGCCAATACTTCCGGCCATCGTCATAAACCCAGAGATACAGCCCCTTGTCATCCCGTAGCTTGCGAATCCGGCGCCCGTCGCTCTTGGCCATGTCGACTTGTTTCGCGGTGAGCATGCGGCCTCCCATACCGTGGTATCTGCCCGATAGATCTTCCGAGATACCACGGCAAATACCACGGTTTAGATCGTGGATAGAGCCGGAGCGCCTCGGAAATATATGGACAAGAATAGCTCAAAAACCCGCAGTATTATAGGGTTTATGTGGAAATGAGTGGAGAGGTTTGGAAGGGGTAATGGTGCCCAGGGGCGGAATCGAACCACCGACACGAGGATTTTCAGTCCTCTGCTCTACCAACTGAGCTACCTGGGCATGAGGGATCGCGTGAGGCCTTGGTGCTTGCGCCTGCGCGGGCCGTTCCCCGATCGGGAGACGCCGCGCCGAAACCGCCGGTCTTCTTAGTGGAATTCGGCCGCCCTGTCCAGCCGCCTCGGCACGGGAAAGTTTCGCGCTTTCAGGCATCGCCGGGATCGTCGGGCACGGGATCGCCCTCGCCGGGATCGACGGGCGCGTCGCCGGGCACGACATAGCGCTCGCCCAGCCAGCGGCCGAGGTCCACATCGGCGCAGCGCTTGGAGCAAAACGGCTTGTAGCGCTCCGCCGTTGGCTGGCCGCAGATCGGGCAGCCCTTGGTCTTTTTCCGCTTTGCCGCGCTCGCAGTCATGGGATTCTCACGTCGTTGTCTCGAGCCGGACGCGCCGGCCGATCCGGGCTTCCAGGCGAGAGAGAAACTCGCGCCCCCGCGCGCCGCCGTCAACCGCCCAGCAACGGCGCCGGATACCGGCACGACGATCTCGCCGCCGGGACGGATTGCGGCCCGTTGGGCCCAGCGCAGCACCGCCTGCGCCTCGGCATCGAGACTGAGGACATGGCCATGGCCATCGCAATGGGCGCAGGTCGCCTGGAGCAGATCGGCAAGCGCTTCATGCTCGCGCCGCCGGGTGATCTCCGTCAGACCGAACTCAGACATCGGCGAGATGCGGGTATGGACCGGATCGGCGGCGAAAGCGGATTCCAGAGCCCGGGTCAGCCTGGCCGCGTCATCCGCCGCCGCAACATGAATGAAATCCACCACGATCAACCCGCTGAGGCTGCGCAGCCGGACCTGACGCGCGATTTCCCGCGCCGCCTCGAGATTGATCTCCATGGACGGCGACTGACTGCCGCCCTCCACGCTGCCCCCGGCATTCACGTCGATCGCGGTGAAGCCCTCGGTGCGCTCAATCGAGAGCCAGGCGCCGCGCTCAAGCGGCACGCGCGGCTGCAACGCCGCTTCGATCTCGGCCTCGACGCCACGATCCTCGAACAGCGCCGCCCCGCCGGGATAAAGGGTGACACGATCGGCGAGATCGGGCGCGAGCGTGTTGGCGAGATGGCGAACGCGCTGCAACGCGTCGGTGGTGTCGACCTCGACGCGCTTGACAGTGTCGGTGAATATGTCGCGCATCACCCGGCCGAGAAGCCCGGCCTCCCGCCGCATCAGCGCCGGAGCGGCCGCGACCCTGGCTTTGGCTGCAATGTCGGTCCAGGCCTCGGTGAGGGACGCGAGCTCGGCCGCGAGCCGGGCCTCGTCCAACCCGGCCGCCGCCGTCCGGACCACCGCCCCCAGCGAAACGTCATCATCGATCGCGGCCTCAGCCGCGCGGGCCAGCCGGTCGCGCTCAGCCTTGTCCGAAATGCGGCGCGAAACGCGAATACCGGGCTCGCCGGGCGTGAGAGCGACCGTTCGCCCCGCCAGGGAAATCCCGGCGCTGACCCGCGGTCCTTTTTCGCCGTAACCGTCCTTGATGATCTGGACCAGCACCGCCTCACCCTCGTGAACGCAGCGTTCGACCCCCGCCGACGGATCCAGATCGCGGCCCTTGGTGCGGGCATGGATCAGGGCGTCCCTGGCGTTCAGGAAGCCGCTGCGTCCAAAGCCCAGATCGACGAAAGCGGCCCGGAGAGACGGCACGACCCGCTGCACCCGGCCAAGCACGATGTCGCCCACGCGGCTGCGCCGGTCGTCCCGTTCGACGCGGATCTCCTGAACCGCCTCCTCGTGGAGAAGAGCGATACGCAGCTCGCCGATACCGTCATTGATGAGGATCTCGTCGATCATGACGAGGGCCCGGCGATGCTGGCCTCGACCGGATAGCCGGCGGCGGAAAGCAAGTTGGCGGTCTCGTAAAGCGGCAGGCCGACGACGCCGGTGTAGGAACCGTTGATGGCCGCGATGAAACGGCCGGCGCGGCCCTGAATCGCATAGCCGCCGGCCTTGCCATGCCATTCACCGCTGGCGATATAGGCGTCGATTTCGGCGGGCGAAAGCCGCTTGACTTTGACCCGCGTGAGGCTGGCGCGATAACGGCAAATCCCCGCCGCATCGATGACCGCGACGCCGCTGACAACACGGTGCGCCCGGCCCGACAAACGCTTGAGGCATTGCAATGCCTGCGGCTCGGTTTCGGCCTTGGGCAGCGCGGTGCGGCCGAAAACGACGACGGTGTCGGCGGCGAGAATGATCTTGCCCGGATGGCTCGCGGCCACCGCCCGCGCTTTTTCCCCGGCCAGACGCCGCGCCATGTCCTCGGGCTTTTCGCCTCTCGCCTGACGTTCCTCGATCTCGGCCGGCGCGATGATATCGGGCGCAATGCCGATCTGCGCCAGCAGCGCCAGCCGGCGCGGCGAGGCGGAGGCGAGTACCAGGGGGGGAACGGGGGAGCGCGTCACGGCTCGGCCACCCGGCGGCCGGACCTATTTGAAGCGGTAGGTGATACGGCCCTTGGTCAGGTCGTAGGGAGTCATCTCCACCAACACCTTGTCACCCGCGAGAACGCGGATGCGGTGCTTGCGCATTCTGCCCGCCGTATGCGCGAGGACTTCATGGCCGTTTTCCAGAGTCACGCGGAACATTGCGTTGGGCAGCAGCTCCGCAACGGTGCCCGGCATTTCGAGGAGTTCTTCTTTTGCCATATCTCACTTCTAAACCATAAGCGCGCGCAAAAATGCGCGAGACCGCGTTGAATTGCAAGGGCTATTACCGCGCTCGCCCCGCACGCCGAGTCCTAGACATTAGGCGCGGCGCCATTGCCGAAGCGTTCCATGATTTTCTTTTGCAGCGCATCACGGAGATCGCGGAAAGCCTGAAGCACGGTTTCGCGGCTGCCCTCCACCAGCGTCGGATCCGGCATTGGCCAATATTCGATCGCGCAATCCACGCTGCGGGTGAGATTCGCTGCCTGATGATGCGCCTCCGGCGTGAGCGATATGACGAGATCGAAGGACAGATCCTCCAGGTCGGCGAAGCTCTTGGATTTGTGCGCGGTGAGGTCGATGCCGATCTCGTCCAGCACCTCGATGCTCATCGGATTGACCTCGCCGGGCCGCACGCCGACCGAATCCACATAGATTCGGTGCCCGAAATAGTGCCGCGTGAGCGCCTCCGCAATGGGCGAGCGGACGCTGTTCGCATTGCAGGCGAAAAGCACGCTTGCCGGAATCACGTGCTTGGGGTGATCCGGCGCGGCGACAGTCTTTTCCAGCGACTTCACCACCTGACTCAGCCCCGGATCTGGAGGACGCAGATGAGCGTAAAGAGCCGGCGCGCGGTGTTGTCGTCAAACTCGACCTTGTCGGCCAACCGCTCGTGCAGCAGGGCCGCACCGTCATTGTGGAGGCCGCGCCGGCCCATATCGATCGCCTCGATCTGGGCCCGGCTCGCGGTCTTGATCGCCTGGTTGTAGCTCTCGCAAACGACGAAATATTCCTTGATGATCCGCCGGAAGGGGACGAGCGGCAGGCGGATGGTCTCGAGCAGCGCGCCGTCCATGGCCTTGATGTCCATGGCGAGCCGCGTCTCCTCCATGCGCAGGCCGAGCCTGAACGGACCTTCGATGCCGCTTTTGGGCGCGAAGTGGTTTTCCTCGAGCAGATCGAAGATCGCGACGCGGCGCTCGTGATCGATATCCGGATTCCACCGGACGATGGACGTTTCGTCCAGAACGACGTCGGCGATTCTCAAGTTGGATGACTCGGCCATGGCGCGAGTATAGCGCTCAGCCGCGGGCGTTTCTCAATGCCAGTCGCCGGGCCACGGACTCGGCATGGGCGCCGAGGCCTTCCGCGCGCGCCAATCGTTCCGCCGCCGGACCGATCACCGAGAAGCTTGCCGGATCGCATTTGACGATGGAGGTCCGCTTCATGAAATCGAGCACGGAGAGCCCTGAGGAAAACCGCGCGCGGCGGCCGGTCGGCAGCACGTGGTTGGTGCCCGCGACATAATCCCCGATGGGCTCGGGCGTATAGGGACCGAGGAACGCCGCGCCGGCGTTGCGGATCTTCGAGAGCATCGCATCGGGGTCGGCGACCAGCAGCTCGACATGTTCCGGCGCGATCGCATCGACCAGCGCGGGCGCTTGATCGAGCAACTCGACGATGAAAACCGCGCCGTGATCGTCCCAGCTCGCCCGGGCGATCTCGACACGCGGCAATTCGGAGAGCTGGCGCTCGACCTCGGCGACGACCTTGCCCGCCAGATCGGCGTCATCGGTGATCAGCACCGACTGGGCGACCTTGTCGTGCTCGGCCTGGCTCAGAAGATCCGCCGCAATCCAGCCGGGATCGTTGTCCCTGTCCGCGACCACGACGATCTCGGAGGGGCCGGCGATCATGTCGATGCCGACGACGCCGTAAACCTGCCGCTTGGCTTCCGCCACATAGGCGTTACCGGGCCCGACGATCACATCCACCGGGCGGATCGTTTCGGTTCCGTAAGCCAGCGCTGCGATGGCCTGAGCGCCACCGATCGGATAGACCTCATCGACGCCGGCAATCTCCGCCGCGGCAAGAACCAGCGGATTGAGGTCACCCCCGGGCGCGGGCACCATCATGGCGATGCGCTCGACGCCGGCGACCCGTGCCGGGACCGCGTTCATCAGAACCGAACTTGGATAGCTCGCGAGGCCGCCGGGCACATAGACGCCCGCCGCCTCGACCGCGCGCCACTGCGCGCCGAGCTCCACGCCGTCGTCGTCGGTGAAGCGCAGGTCCTTCGGCTTCTGACGGGCGTGATAGGCCTCGATCCGCCGCGCCGCGAGCTTGAGCGCGTCCAGAAGTTCCTTTCCGATCCTGGCGGACGCGCCGGCGATCTCCTCCTTGGGAAGCCGCAGCGCGCCGGATGTCAGATCGAGGCGATCGAATTTACCGGTGTAGTCGATCAGCGCCGCATCGCCGCGCTTTCGCACGTCCGCAACGATCCTGGTGACCGCCTCGGCGACATCGGCATCTGCCTCGCGCTTGGCGTCGAGGAATTCCTTGAAGCGGGGAGCGAAGTCCTTGTCCGAGGAAGAAAGCTCAAGCGGCATCGAGCACCTCCCGGAACCGGTCGATCCAGCCGATCACTTCGGTCGGGCGCGTCTTGTAGGTCGCCCGGTTGACGATGAAGCGCGAGGAGATCTCCGCAATCTGCTCGACCTCGACGAGGCCATTAGCCTTGAGCGTACTGCCGGTGCTGACCAGATCCACGATGCGGCTGCACAGGCCCAGCGTCGGCGCAAGCTCCATCGCGCCGTTCAGCTTGATACATTCCGCCTGCACGCCCCGCGCGGCAAAATGCCGCCGGGTGATATTGGGATATTTGGTCGCGACACGGACATGGCTCCATTGCCGCGGATCGTCATCGAGGCTCAGCTCTTTGGGCTCGGCGACCGCCAGCCGGCATTTGCCGATACCGAGATCCAGCGGCGCGTAAATCTCGGAATATTCGAATTCCATCAGAACGTCGTTGCCGGCAATGCCGAGATGGGCCGCGCCGAAGGCGACGAAGGTGGCGACATCGAAGCTGCGTACCCGGATAACCCGCACCGAATCATGATTGGTGGCGAAGTTCAGTTGGCGCGATTTGGAATCGAAAAAGGCAGGCTCCGGCGTAATGCCGGCCTGCTGCATCAGCGGCATGGCCTCATCCAGAATGCGGCCCTTCGGCACCGCCAGGATCAGCGGTTCGTTTTCTCCAACCATAGACTTTCACTCTCACCCGATGACGCAGTAATG
Source organism: uncultured Alphaproteobacteria bacterium (assembly GCA_963821875.1). Classification (GTDB taxonomy): domain Bacteria; phylum Pseudomonadota; class Alphaproteobacteria; order CAVTAV01; family CAVTAV01; genus CAVTAV01. The sequence goes on along the minus strand of CAWGFE010000002.1, from coordinate 807,917 downwards.
CCGGGCTTTCGTTTATTCTTTGACAACACGCTCAGACAGCAATGGCTCAGGCGGAAGAGGGCGTTTCGTGCCTGGGCCGCGCCACCGCAAGATAGGGCTCTCCGATGTCCTGCAGATGACAGTCGATACATTCGACGTCAAGCTGAACCTGGGCGTCATTCGCGAAGATCAGCCCGAGCGTCGCGGCCCCCTCTTCCTTTTCCTCGCAGTCGATGGTGAGAAGATCGAGCGGCCAGGTTTTGCGCTTGGCCGGGATCTTCCGCGTGCGCACCGCCATGACGCCGTCGAAATGCACCCCGCAGCGCACGCGCCAGTCTCGAGCGCCCAGCTCTTCGCTGGGCGTGCCGGCGGCCTCGGCTTCCCACATGAACCGGCTGGCCATGAAAGCGAAGCGGCGCTGCTTCTTCTGATAGGCCATATCGCCGACGAGCACCACGGCGTCCTGCAGACAACTGGCGATCACGGTGAGATCGTCGACGTCCTCCGCCACGAGTTTCAGGCGTTTGGGGAGCGGATCTTCCTTCATGCCATGCCTCTCGTTATGGGTAACCGTTTCACGCCTGGACGCGTTCAAGCTCCGCGCCGACCGATTTGAGTTTCTCCTCAAGCCGCTCATAGCCGCGATCGAGGTGATAGATGCGGTTGACCTCGGTCTTGCCCTCGGCGGCGAGACCGGCGAGCACCAGACACATCGAGGCGCGCAGATCGGTCGCCATCACGGGCGCGCCGATCAGCCGGCCCTTGCCGCGCACCATGGCGGAGGAGCCGTGGACCACGATATCCGCGCCCATGCGGGCAAGCTCCGGCACATGCATGTAGCGATTCTCGAAGATCGTCTCGGTGATCATGGACGCGCCGCCGCCCATCGCCATCAGGACCATCATCTGGGCCTGCATATCGGTCGGAAAGCCGGGATAGGGCTGGGTGATGACATCGAAACCGACATAGGGCTCGCCATTCGCCGCGACCCGGATGCCGCCCTCGCTCACCGTCACGATCACGCCGGCCTTGCGCAGCGAATCCACGACCGCTTCCATCAGGTCGGTGCGCGCGCCGATCAGGTCCAGGTCCCCGCCCGTGGCCGCGGCCGCGATCGCATAGCTGCCGGCCTCGATCCGGTCCGGGATCACGGAATGGGTCGTGCCGTGCAACGCCTCCACGCCCTGGATCACGAGGCGTTCGGAACCGATGCCGCTGATCTTCGCCCCCATCTTCACAAGGCAGTCGGCCAGATCGTTGATTTCGGGCTCGCGCGCGGCGTTCTCGATGATCGTCTCGCCCTTGGCGAGCGCCGCCGCCATCAAGACATTCTCGGTGGCGCCGACCGACACGGTCGGGAAACGCACGCGGCCGCCTTTCAGCCCCTGCGGCGCTCTCGCCTCGACATAGCCGTCCTCGAGCGTGATCTCGGCGCCGAGCGCCTCCATCGCCTTGATATGCAGATCGACCGGGCGCGGCCCGATGGCGCAGCCGCCGGGCAACGACACCCGGGCCTCGCCGAACCGCGCGACGAGCGGCCCGAGAACGAGGAAGGACGCGCGCATCCGGCGCACCAGATCATAGGGCGCCGTGCGGCTGGTGATCGACTTGCCCGAAAGCGTGAGCCGGCCGGTCTCGGGATCGCGCGAGTCTCGCCACGCCGAGCTCGCGCAGCAGATTGGCGAGCGTTTCGATATCGGCGAGCCGGGGCACATTGTCGAGGATCAGCGGCTCTTCGGTCAGAAGGCTGGCCGTCATCAAGGGCAGCGCGGCGTTCTTCGCCCCGCCGATGGTGATGCTTCCCTTCAGGGGCTTGCCGCCCCGGATGACGATCTTGTCCATAAACCTGACCTGACCAGCCGCGCCGCTTACAGTTTCGGCAGCGTAACGCCCTTCTGCCCCATATATTTCCCGGCCCGGTCCGCATAGGACGTCTCGCAGGGCTCATTGCCCTGGAGGAACAGGAACTGGGCCGCGCCCTCATTGGCGTAGATCTTCGCCGGCAGCGGCGTGGTGTTGGAGAATTCCAGCGTCACATGACCTTCCCAGCCGGGCTCCAGCGGCGTCACATTCACGATGATGCCGCAGCGGGCATAGGTGGATTTGCCGAGGCAGATCACCAGCACGTCGCGCGGGATGCGGAAATATTCCACGGTGCGGGCCAGCGCGAAGGAATTCGGCGGGATGATGCACACCTCCGTGTCCCGCTCGACGAAGCTGTTCATCGAGAATTCCTTGGGATCGACGATCGCCGAATCCACATTCGTGAAGATCCGGAACTCGCTGGCGACCCGCGCGTCATAGCCATAGGATGAGAGGCCGTAGGAGATGACGCCCTCACGTTTCTGGCCGTCCACGAAGGGCTCGATCATGCGCTGTTCCTGCGCGGCCTTGCGGATCCATTTGTCTGACATTACGGGCATGGCGGCCCCATCCTTCTCGACACCGTCTGATGCCCGCAAGCCGCACGCCCGAGGCGGCGCTGGCGGCGGGAAGTCCTAGCGGCCTTACTTAATGCATGAAGGGGGGCTTCACAAGGAAACAGCACCTATGAGTCGGGGTTTTCCCGCACCCCGTCCGCCTTGCGCCCGGCCGATGACGCTCCCGACGGCTTCCGGGCTTCCTTGCGGCGGCGCAGATTCGCCCGCAGCGCCTCGGCGAGCCGGGCCTTGCGGTCGTTACCGCCATCGCCCCCGGCGGACGGTTTTTTCGACGGTTTTTCCGGTTCCTTCACCATGCGGGCATATTATCGGGCCAAGGGGTCATGTCCAGCTTGCGCGCAGCCACGCGCTATGGCAGTTTCCCCCGCGTCCGAGACGTGCCGCCGTAGCTCAGGGGTAGAGCACACCCTTGGTAAGGGTGGGGTCGGGTGTTCAATTCACCCCGGCGGCACCATTTCTTCCGGTTTTTCCATCACCCAAACAATTTACCCCGCGCCTGTCAGCTCAGGCGTCGACGGACGTCTCGCTCTTCCGGTATTTGCGGCGGCCCGCGAAGCCGAGCGCGGCGAGGCCGGAGCCGAACAGGAGGGCGGCGCCGGGGATGGGCGTCTGGCTCACCGGATCGGCGAGCGTCAGGCGATAGGCGGTGGCGCCGGTCTTGAAGGTGACGCAGAACCAGTAGACGCCGGCGCTCAGCGCCACGGGGCCGAGATCGGCCAGCGTCGCCGGGCCGATAAACGGACCACCGGAGCCGCCGTAAGGCGTATTGCTCAAATTCCACTCATAGGAGCCGATCGCGCCGAAAGCCTGCAGCAGGATGGTGACGTTGGTCGTATGCGCCAGGGAAAACCGGTAATGATCCTCGCAAGGGCTGCCGAAGGAATGATCCCCGAAAGAGAACGGCCCGCAGATGCCGGCGACCCGATTGACGACGGTGGGATCGGTCGACGGGAAATCGAGATTGATGGTCGCGGCCCGCGCCGCGCCGGACGGGCCGGTCATTCCGGCGGCGAAAAGACCGACGCTCAGGGCGAGGCCGGCGAGAAGGCGACGGGGTGCTCTCATGGATTTGTCCTTTTCGACACTCTGTTCTGTTTCCTTCGGGCCATCGATACGGCGGCGCGGGGTTACCGATGAAAGTCCGATCACGCCGGTGTGGCTACGCGGCGGGTTGCTTGACGCGGCGGACCTTGCGGACCGCGCCCGCGCCGGCCAGCGCGGCCAGACCCGAGCCGAACAGCAGCGCCGCGCCGGGAAGCGGCACGCTGGACACGGGGTCGGGGCCGAGCGCCTTGATACCGGTCGGTGTTTCGCCGTCGAGGGAGCCGGTGCCGATCGTGAAATCGTAGGCGCCCTCGCCCTTTTTCAGCTTGAGAATGAACATATAGGTGCCGGCATCCAGCGAGATGTTTTCGAGGTCCACGAGCGTCATGGGCCTGGAAACCCGGCCGCCATGGCCGTAGTGGGAGCTACCGACGAGAAACCAGTCGAACCGCTTGAAGTGGCCGAAGCTGTTGATCTTGATGCTGATCCTGGACGCCTGATCGAGCGTGAAGGTATAGCGGTCCTTGCAGGTGCCGCCGCCGAAAAACAGGAAGGAGTGGCAGCTGTCGACCTGCGCGTGGGTTTGAGGCGTCGCGGACGGGGGCGCGAGGTTGAACTTGGCGGCCTGCGCGCTCGTGGCGCCGAGCAGCGCCAGCGCGATGCTCGCCACGACCGTCCCGAATACTCTCATACCTGTTTCCTTCCTGGACATTTTCTCCGAATGCACCGGGACAGATGCATCCGGCGGGCCAGAATTCAGGTTTTGTCAGGAAACGGCGGCGGGGAGCGGCGAAAGACGCGGATTCCGGCGGATTCGCACCGTCGGCGGCGAGAATTGGACGGGGCGCGTCAGGCGCGCGGCGTGTCACAATGGGACAGGTCCGGACGCGGCGCTATGATTTAGGGGCAGTCAGGGACTTCAAGCTTTGGCGGCACTCGCGCGAGACTTGCTGGACTTACGGCGGCAGGCAAAGCCGAGTCCGGCGAGTCCCGAACCGAACAGAAGCGCGGAGCCCGGGATCGGCGCGTCGGGAATGTGAACCCTGATGTCGCAGCCCTTGGTGGGGTCGTCGAACGTGATGTGAAAGCTGTAACGCCCTCTGCCAAGAAATTGGGTCAGGAACGACGAGGGACTGGGATCGGTGGAGGAATAGCCGTCGCCATGGCCGACCTGATGACCGAACCCGTCATACAGATTCCAGCTGTAATGATTGGAATGGCTGCCGCCGAAACCGCCGTAGCCAAAGCTCATGAAACTCATGGTCATCGGCGCGAGACTGAAACTGCTCACGGTGGCCACCGGGTCGCCGGTGACAGACACGGTCGACGATGCCGACAAGGTAAAGTCCACCGTACAATCGCCGTAGCAGGCGGTGCCGCCGCCGGTAGACGGCAGACCGACCGTCGCCGCATCGGCCGCAGAAGACAATCCGGCCGCCAGTACCATCCCTGCAGCCAGCCTCACGAGCGCGTTCATTATGACCTTCTCCCTCTTGAGGGGACTTTTTCTTGATCCGAAGGCGATGCGGCCCGCGCACGTCCGACGGTGTTAAATTGCGTCCAAATAATACCGGTCGAAATGAAACACGGTCAATTTCATAATTGGAGAAACCACAATATTGGTGGATTATTTTGGGAAATTTCCGATGATATGTCCTTAATTTCCGCGTATTTATTGTTAATATAGGGCAATAGATTTTCGATTATTTGAATCATGATTAATATATACGGTTAAATTACATCGTTAATATTTGGGCGCGCGTTCCCTCGTTGGATGTCACGGCGGAACCGCGCCTGTTTCGTCTTCCCCAGCGATCCGTTCTCCAATCGGCCGGGCCGGCAAGATTGCTGTTGACTTACTTCCATATATCGGGATATCTGGAAATATGGAAATTGAACAGGCGACGTCCATTCTCTCGGCGCTGGCACAGCCGACGCGGCTCACGATCTTCCGGCTTCTCATCAAGGCCGGGACGGAAGGCCTGCCGGCGGGCGAAATCGCGACGGCGGTCGGGGCGCCGCAGAACACGGCGTCGACGCATCTGGCCATTCTCGCCCATGCCGGACTGGCGATCGGCATGCGCCAGGGCCGCATGGTGCGCTACCGGATCGATCTCGAGACGACCCGCGACCTCCTGGAATATCTCATGAAGGACTGCTGCGCCGGCCATCCGCAGATCTGTCTGCCAGTAATCGCCGAACTGGACGTCGGCGATGTCGACTTTGCGGAAACCGATCTCAAGGAAACAGGCCATGGCCGATAACGCGCCCGCCGATGCCGTTTACAACGTCCTGTTCCTCTGCACCGGCAATTCGGCGCGGTCGATCATGGCCGAATGCATCCTGAACCGGGAAGGCGGCGGACGGTTCAAGGCCTATTCGGCCGGCTCCCATCCCAAGGGAGCGGTTCACCCCTTCGCGCTCAACCTCCTGAAGTCCCTGAGCTATGCGACGGACGGGCTGCGCTCGAAAAGCTGGGACGAGTTCGCCCGCGCGGACACGCCGGCGATGGATTTCGTCTTCACGGTATGCGACGACGCAGCCAACGAGGTCTGCCCCATATGGCCCGGCCAGCCCATGACGGCCCATTGGGGCGTGCCGGATCCGGCCGCCGCCGGGGGCACCGAAGCCGAGCGCCGGCTCGCTTTCGCCGACGCCTACCGCATGCTGAACAACCGGATCTCGATCCTGGTCAGCCTGCCGCTGAAGAGCCTCGACCAACTGACTCTCCAAAAACGCCTGCGCGACATCGGCAAGCACAAGGACTGAGAGACCATGGACCTCTCCCGGCGACCCGGTGCGGAATTCATCGGCACGGCCTCCCTGCTCGCCACCGTCATCGGCTATGGGAAACGCGCGGCATACGAGGCCTTGCGCGCGCATATCGGTATGTTCCTCGATCGGACACTGGATACCAACGATGAGACGGCGGCGCGCCGCCAGCTGAACGAGATTGGTCAGTCCTTGCCCAAAAGCGCATGACCGACCACAATCCCGTGACCCTCGGTAATTGAAGATGAATAGTGACGCTCCGGCCGCCCAGCCAGATAAGCCAGCCTTACCAGACAAGCCGGCGATGAATGTCTTCGAGCGCTACCTGACCTTGTGGGTGGCACTGTGCATTGTGGCCGGGATCGGCCTCGGCCATGTTCTTCCCGGCGTTTTCCATGCCATCGGCGGGATGGCGCTTGCACAGGTCAACCTGCCGGTGGCCGTGCTGATCTGGCTGATGATTATCCCCATGCTGATAAAGATCGACTTCGGCGCCTTGTCCAAGGTCAGGGAGCACTGGCGCGGCATCGGCGTGACGCTGTTTATCAACTGGGCCGTCAAGCCGTTCTCCATGGCGCTTCTGGGCTGGCTCTTCATCGGTTTCCTGTTCAGGCCCTATCTGCCCGCAGACCAGATCAACTCCTATATCGCCGGGCTGATCCTGCTGGCGGCAGCGCCCTGTACGGCAATGGTGTTTGTCTGGAGCAACCTGTCGGACGGCGAACCGCGTTTCACGCTCAGCCAGGTCGCGCTGAATGACGTCATCATGGTCTTCGCCTTCGCGCCCATCGTGGGCTTGCTGCTTGGGCTATCGGCGATCACCGTACCTTGGGAAACCCTGCTGCTTTCGGTCGGGCTCTATATCGTCGTGCCGGTTATTCTGTCGCAGTTTATCCGGTGGCGGGCATTATCGTCCGGAGGTGAGGCGCGGCTACAGGCCCTGCTTGGAACATTGCAGCCGCTCTCTCTTGTCGCGCTGCTGTCCACGCTCGTGCTGCTGTTCGGCTTTCAGGGCGAGCAGATTATCGCCCAGCCGATCATCATCGGATTGCTGGCCGTGCCGATCCTGATACAGGTCTATTTCAACGCCGGCCTGGCCTATCTCCTGAACCGCGCGACAGGCGAGACCCATTGCGTGGCCGCACCCTCGGCGCTGATCGGCGCGAGCAACTTCTTCGAACTGGCGGTTGCGGCGGCAATCAGCCTGTTCGGGTTCTCTTCCGGCGCGGCGCTTGCGACTGTGGTCGGGGTGCTTATCGAGGTTCCCGTGATGTTGAGCGTTGTCAAGATCGTGAACAGCACGAAAGGCTGGTACGAAAGCGGCGCGGCTGTGAAGCGAAACGGCCGCGGCCACGCATGATGCTGGAATACGAAGTACACGCCGAGAGAATTGATGACCATGCAGCCGTGTACGGACAGAGGCCCGTATAACGCTGGACACGGATAAAAGGGGTGGAGGACGCCTTCAATCCGGCTGAGCTGTTCGGCGCGGGCAGTCTCGGACACTTTCGCGGGAATCCGGCCAATCGACGCGCCTGATTTCGTCATTGCGCAACTTGCCGGTGGATTTAGCGCATTTGCGGTCTCGACGCGGCTGTTCGGCCGCGTTATGACGTCAGAAAGCAAATCACCCGACGTCGCGTCGCTGTCGGATCCTTCAGAAGCACCAGCCGGCAGCCTCAATCCTCCCCCGAAGCCTCCGTCCGATCTTATTGAATTTGCTAGTCTTTTTGACTTAACAAATTTTTTACGAGATCTGATTGACAGAGCCCCCGTCTAACGACACTATATCTTGTGTTCACCGCTATTGGGCATTCTACATGTGGGCGGTGGACAAGGGACTAAACTCCAAAACGGGCTGAAACCCACAATTTTAAGGCGAAAAACCGGCTCCGGCCGGACGGGGAAGTTTTGCCTGGAGTTTGGGGAGAGAATGCGCCGGGGGCGGCGCGAGGGCAACAAATCGGACCGGTATGAGAGCGGTTCGGGCGGAGGAACGGGAAAGTTTCGTCATGGCCACTGCGAGTGAGTCGCTTACTCTTCACCCGACGGCTACCGTCGCGGATATCCAACCAAAAACAACCCAGCCAGTTCAGAAGCCCGCACCCGTCAAGGTGGTGCCGCGAGAGGTCCGCATCGACCGGCGGCGCGACGCGCTGCTGACCGAATTCGGCAAGACGACGCTGCGAGACCGCTATCTGCTGCCGGACGAATCCTATCAGGACATGTTCGCCCGCGTCGCCAAGGCCTATGCGGACGATCAGGCTCATGCGCAGCGTATTTACGATTACATGTCCCGGCTGTGGTTCATGCCGGCGACGCCGGTGCTCTCCAATGGCGGCACCAAGCGCGGCCTGCCGATCTCCTGCTTCCTCAATGCGGTGTCGGACGATCTCGACGGCATCGTCGGCACCTGGAACGAAAATGTCTGGCTCGCCTCGAACGGCGGCGGCATCGGCACCTATTGGGGCCAGGTCCGCTCGATCGGCGAGAAGGTGAAGGGGGCCGGCGAAACCTCCGGCATCATTCCCTTCGTGCGCGTGATGGATTCCCTCACGCTGGCGATCAGCCAGGGCTCGCTGCGGCGCGGCTCGGCGGCGGTCTATCTCGATGTCTATCATCCCGAGATCGAGGAATTCCTCGAGATCCGCAAGCCGTCCGGCGATTTCAACCGCAAGAGCCTCAATCTCCATCACGGCATCAACATTACCGACGAATTCATGGAGGCCGTGCGCGACGACAAGCCGTTCGCGCTCAAGAGCCCCAAGAACGGCGAGATCCGGCGTTATGTGAATGCCCGCGAGCTGTGGCAGAAGATTCTCGAGACCCGGCTGCAGACCGGCGAGCCTTATCTGATCTTCGCCGATACGGTGAACAGCCGCATGGCCAAGCATCAGCGCGATCTCGGCCTGAAGGTCACCACCTCCAATCTCTGCAGCGAGATCATGCTGCATACCGGCAAGGATCATCTGGGCCACAGGCGCACCGCCGTGTGCTGCCTGTCCTCGATCAACGCCGAGAAATATTTCGAGTGGAAGGACGACCCGATGTTCGTCGAGGACATCATGCGGTTCCTCGACAACGTGCTCCAGTCCTTCATCGACACCGCGCCGGAGAGCATGGCCAACGCGGTCTATTCGGCAACGCGGGAGCGCTCGGTGGGTCTCGGTCTCATGGGCTTCCATTCCTTCCTGCAAAGCCAGGGCATTCCGTTCGAGAGCGCCGTCGCCAAGGCCTGGAACATCCGGCTGTTCAAGCATATCCGCGCCGGCGCGGATGCCGCCTCGGTCACGCTGGCCGAAGAGCGTGGCCCGTGCCCCGACGCCGAGGAACGCGGCGTGAAGGCCCGGTTCAGCCACAAAATGGCGATCGCGCCGACCGCCTCGATCAGCATCATCTGCGGCGGCACCAGCCCCTGCGTCGAGCCGATCCCGGCCAATGTCTATACGCACAAGACTCTGTCGGGCTCGTTCACGGTGAAGAACCCGCATCTCCAGAACCTGCTGGCCGAAAAGGGCATGGACACGCCGGAGATCTGGCATTCGGTCCTTCAGCACGAGGGCTCGGTCCAGCATCTCGACGGCCTTTCGGACGACGAGAAGGCCTGCTATCGCACGGCTTTCGAAATCGACCAGCGCTGGATCGTCGAATTGGCCGCCGACCGCACGCCCTATGTCTGCCAGGGCCAGTCGATCAACCTGTTCCTGCCCGGCGACGTCGACAAATGGGACCTGATGATGCTGCATTGGAAGGCTTGGGAGCTCGGCGTAAAGAGCCTCTATTACTGCCGCTCCAAATCGGTGCAGCGCGCGTCCTTCGCGGGCGTGGAGGCAGACAACACCCGGGTGCTGCCGACCAAGCCGCTGGTCTCCGCGCCGACCGACTACGAAGAATGCCTGGCCTGCCAATAGGGGCCTGCCAGTAAGCCGCCGCTCCAGCCTCAGAGAGACTCATGAACGCCCTCATCGACCCTCCCGGAACCATCGGCCTTCTCACGCCGCGGCACAGCTACAAGCCGTTCCGCTATCCCTGGGCCTATGACCTCTGGAAACGCCAGCAGCAGGTGCACTGGCTGCCGGAAGAGGTGCCGCTGGGCGATGACTGCAAGGACTGGGCGGGACGCCTGAGCGATTCCGAGCGCAATCTGCTCACCCAGATCTTCCGCTTCTTCACCCAGTCCGATGTCGAGGTGAACGACAACTACATGGAGCGCTATGCCCGCGTCTTCAAACCCACCGAAGTGAAGATGATGCTGGCGGCGTTCTCGAATATCGAGACAATCCATATCGCCGCCTATGCGCTTCTGCTCGAGACCATCGGCATGCCGGATTCCGAATTCGTCGCCTTCCTCGAATACAAGGAAATGGCGGACAAGCATTCCTATATGCAGGAATTCGGCGTCGATTCTCACGCCGATATCCTGCGCACGCTCGCCATGTTCGGCGGCTTCACGGAAGGCCTGCAGCTATTCGCGAGCTTCGCGATGCTCCTGAATTTCCCGCGCCACAACAAGATGAAGGGCATGGGTCAGATCGTGTCCTGGTCGGTGCGCGACGAGAGCATGCACTGCGAAGGCATGATCAAGCTGTTCCACACTTTCGCCAAGGAGACCGGTGCGCTCAGCCAGTCTGTCAAGGACGACATCATCGATTGCTGCAAGACGGTCGTCGGCCTGGAGGACAAGTTCATCGATCTTGCTTTCGGCCTCGGCCCCGTCGAGGGCATGACGCCGGACGACATCAAGAACTACATCCGTTATGTCGCCGACTGGCGGCTGAACCAGCTCGAACTGCCGACGATCTACGATGTGAAGACCCATCCGCTGCCGTGGCTGACCGAAATCCTGAACGGCGTCGAGCACGCGAATTTCTTCGAGGCTCGCGCGACCGAATATTCCAAGGCCGCCACCCGCGGCTCCTGGCACGGCGAAGAAAGCGCCTGGACCAAGTTCGACCGCATGATGGAAACCCGCCGCCAGACGGAAACGGCGGCTTCGCACTGAATTTTAGCCAGGGCGCGGCGGCTCGGGCTTCGACAGGCCGGCTCTGAGCCCGCCGAAGGACAGAGCATCAGCGCCGGACGTCTTTCTTGCCATCCGCCGACGCGCTACCCTCTGGCTCCCGCCATGCTGACAGGAGCCGCTCGTCCATGCCCGCTTTCATCGATCACGTCCGCATCCGTTTCGCCCATGTCGATCCGGCGGGGATCGTGTTCTATGCGCGTTATTTCGAGATCATCAATTCGGTTCTGGAGGACTGGTTCCGCGACGGCCTGGAGCATGATTTCGGCCTGCTCAACGAAAAGGACCGGGTTGGCATTCCCCTGCTTCACATCGAAGCCGACTTCATTCGCCCGAGTTTCCTGAACGACATCGTCGAATTCCGGCTTTCGGTCGAGAAGATCGGCAACTCCTCCTTCACGCTGAACTACGAAGGACGGCTCGGCGACGAAGTGCGCCTGAAGATGAAAGCCGTTCACGCCTTCGTCGAACTGGACCAGAAGAAATCGGTTCCGATCCCGGACGCCGTCAGGGAGCGCATGACCGAGTTCCTCCTACCGCCCGCCTGACCTTCCATGAACAAACTCTTTTTCGCGGCCGGGCTCGCGGCGGCGTTCCTGACCACAGGTCCGGCTCTGGCCGATGATTGGCATTCCGTCGAGGTGTTCAGTGGTTTCGATTACAGTTCGGGCAAATACGGCGAGACATCGAACACCGACATTCTCTATTTCCCGCTGACGGTGAAATACGAGACCGGGCTTTGGACGCTGCGCGCCACCAGCGCCTATATCCATATCCGCGGCCCGGCGAATGTCGTAGGCGGCGGAACGGGGCAGACATTCGTCGCCAATATCAACCCCGTCGGCGATGTCTCGCGCGAGGGCCCGGGAGACGTGCTGCTGGGCCTCACCTACAGCATCGACAAATTCTGGGATCGCGGGCTTTCGATCGATCTCACGGGCAAGGTGAAACTGCCGACCGCCAGCGCCGCCAAGGGCCTCGGGACGGGCAAGACCGATTTTACGGGCCAGATCGACGTCACGCAGACCTGGGGGAGGATCACGCCCTTCGCGACGATCGCCTACCGGGTGATCGGCCGGCCCGCCGCCTATCGCCTTCACAATGCCTGGAACGGTTCGGTCGGCCTGCAATACCGGATCAGCCGGAAAGTCGGCGCCGGACTGTCCTTCGACTATCGCCAGTCCGCGTCCGATCTCAGCGCCGATCCTCAGGAGCTTTTCGGTTACGTAACGATCGCGGTGGGCCCGAAATGGTCGCTCGATCTATACGGTATCGCCGGCCTCTCCGACGGCAGCCCCGGCGCCGCAGGCGGCATGCAGATCACGTTTCGCTCGCACTGAGATCGTCACCCGGCTCCAGCGCGCCGCCGCGCTCGTCCTCTTCGGCGCTGTAGAAATAGACGCCGAAGGTCATGCGGTGACGCGACTCCGGTTTGGCTTCGTCGACATCCGAGCGCGCCAAAGCCTCGCGATTTATCGCCAGCAGCGCATCCATGCCGATCTTTCGCGCCGTCTCGGCGAGCGCCTCGCTCGAGCCGGCGCTCAAGTGATCGTAGAAAACGGTCCGTTCCAGAAAGGGCGGAACACGGCCGGAGAGATTTTCACTGGCCGCCGCGATGTGGTCGCGGAGATTGCGGCCGAAGAAATAGGCTTTCTCCTCGAAGCCCTTTTCCGGCACGAAGGCATCGTAATTCAGGCAGACCCGGCCGGCGCCATCGAGCCGCGCGATGCCGAGCCGCAGCCATTCGTCCAGCACGGCGCGCGGGCGCACATCCGTGCTGACACTTTCGACCAGACGATCAAAGCTCGGCGCGCCGCAGATTTCCGCGCTGCGCGGCAAAGGCAGCGGCCGGCCCATCTGGTCCAGATAGGCCCTGTTGCCGGTCCAGAGCAGCACGAGCTGTCCGCCTAAGCCGACGACGGGCGGCGTCTGCTCGCCATTCTCGGGAGCGGTCCGCAGACGCCGGACGTCCTTGCGGTGCACCCCCGTCATCAGGCTGATCCGGCTATCGGTGGCGCGTTTGCCATCCTCGGAAAACTCGGCCTCGGCTACGTCGACGTAAATGCTTTTGAGCAGCGCCGCGAGATAGGGAAAGGCGACACCCTGTGCGATCAGGGTTCGGACCAGAGGCCGGAACAGCACGCGCAAGGCCGCGATCAGGGGGCCGGGAGGCTGGATCGGGTTTTCCTGTGGCGACGCACGCGTCATGGCGAATTTTCTTGACTTTGGAGGAGCATTTTCCGTATCTTATCTGAACGTGGGAAAAAATCCCACATAAATAATCGACAGACAGAATTTCGTCGTACCGCACGGAGAGCGTCACTCGCAGGCCCGGTGAATGCCGGAAGCGGCGCGCCCGGACCGATTTGTTACGAGGGGTTCTGTTATGTCGGCGAGTATGTGTCGATCCGCCTTTCTGGGCGTCAGCCTCTGCCTGATCGTCGCCCCGTTAACCGCCCTTGCCGGCGACACGCCGTCGTCATCCGGCAGCGGACGTTACACCGAATATGTCGTGCGGACGCCGTCCTCCGACCAAGTCTCGGTGGACGCGCTCCAATCCCAGCTCATGGATCTGATCCAGGCCCAGGCGCCGTCGCTCGAAGCGCTCAGAGCCGAGGACAAGACGCTTAGAGAGCGCCAGCAGCCGACCCTCGACCGCCTCAACGGCGAGGTTCACGCCCTGCTTAAGTCGCAGCGGGATACGAGAGACGCGCTTGCGTCCCAGCTTCAGGCGCTGCGCGGCGAGCAGGCGGCCTATCTCCACCTCCATCCCGACGCCAGCGAGGCCGACCGCGCCGGCATGCGGGCGGCGCTGCAAACGCTCAAAGATCGCCAGCGGCCGATCCGCGAACATATGAAGGACGCATTGCTGACCCTGCTCGATCGCCAGAAAGCGCAACGTGACGCATTGCGCGAACAGCGGCTGGCTCTGCGCGAAGAGCAGCGTCCGACGCGCGTTCGCCTGCTCGAAGCGCGGCAGGATCTGGAAAACCGCATCGCCGAGGCGGAAGACGCACAAGACGGCGCCGTCGCCAGCAACGACATCGCAAATGACGATGTCACCGATGCCGGACGCGCCCTCGCGCCACTGTCATCCGGCGTCGCGGGCCTCGAGCAATTCTCCGCGCCGGCGCTTTCCAAGGATTTGCATCGGCCCCGCCAAGGCCAGATTCCGGTCCGGCTCGACATGCCGGCGCTGCCGAACGCCGTCGACGCGCGGTAAAGCCGACGGTCTTCTGAAAGAGACGCATCCCCCCGATGTCTCCGGCGGCGGCCCCTAAAGCGGCCGTCGTTTCCCCATCCAGGCCCGATTCCCGCTTGCCGACACCCCCCAACCCCTTACATTGTGCCCAAACCCGTACACTGTGCGATGAACGGCTTTACGGTCGCCGATAAGGGAATCGAGATGACGACAGCGAGTGTGGACCGCCGGATCGCCGGCCTTGTAAGCGAATTGGAAGCGGCCGGGCTCGACCTTCCGGCGACGGAGATCAAGGCGCGGATCTATGGCATCGCCGCCGCCGCGATGCCCGCCGCCCGGCCGGTCCCTCTCGACGTCCTGTCCCCGAAACTTGACGGCGGGCCACTGGCCGACAAACTGCGCAGCGCCATCACCAGCATCGCAGCGGGCTTCGCCAAGGCGCTAGAGCCGGGCGACCGCGCCAAGCGCCTCGCCGCACTGCGGAAAGTCATGAAGGCGCGCAAACTCGACGGCTTTATCGTGCCGCTCGCCGACGAGCATCAGAGCGAATATGTCTCCTGGCACGCCGCAAGGCTGGCCTGGCTGACGGGATTCGCCGGCTCGGCGGGCCAGGCGATCGTTTTGGCGACCAAGGCGGCGATCTTCGTCGACGGCCGCTATGTGCTGCAGGTCAAGAAGCAGGTCGATTCCAGGCTGTTCAAGCCAATCCATATCGCCGATCGGCTGCCCGGCGGCTGGCTCTCGGAGAACCTGCCGAAAGGCGCGCGGCTCGGCTACGACCCCTGGCTTCACACCGACCGGCAGGTCGCGGCGCTGAAGCAGGTTTGCGAGAAACGCGGCGCCAAACTCATCCCGGTCGAGCGTAATCCGATCGACGAGATCTGGGACGACCAGCCGCCGCCGCCCTTGGGCCGTATCGTCGTGCAGGAGACGAAATATGCTGGCGAGACGCCGGCGCATAAACGCACGCGGATCGCCAGGAGCCTGCGCGAACGCGGGCTCGCCGCCGCCGTGTTGAGCTCGCCGGACTCGATCGCCTGGCTGTTGAATGTGCGGGGCAGCGACGCACCGCACACGCCGTTGCCGAATTCCTTCGCCGTCATCGATGCCGACGGCGCGATCGACTGGTTCGTCGACTCCCGCAAGCTGGTCAACGGCGCGTCGAAGCGGCTCGGCGCGAAAACCAGAATGCACCCCGTCTTCGCTCTCGCCGACAGCCTGCCGCGCTACAAAAAATCGTCGGGCGGCATTCTGGTCGATCCGGCCAAGGCGCCCTACTGGGTCATTCAGCAGCTCGACAAGGCCGGCATCAAGGTCATGCGCGGGGAAGACCCCTGCCTGATGCCGAAAGCGTGCAAGAACGATGTCGAGGTGGCCGGCATGCGCGCCGCCCATGAGCGGGACGGCGCGGCGCTCACGCGTTTTCTCGCCTGGCTCGATCGCCACGGTCCGACCGGCAAGATCGACGAATTGGGTGCGGCGGCGCAGCTCGAAGCGTTTCGCGCCGAAGACAGCCTGTTCCGCGATCTCTCCTTCCCGACCATTACGGGCGCGGGACCGAACGGCGCCATCGTGCACTACCGCGCCACACCGAGGTCCAACCGCAAGATCAAGCCGGGCATGCTCTATCTCGTGGATTCCGGCGGACAATATGCCGACGGCACGACCGACGTCACCCGCACCGTCGCCATCGGCAAGGCCGGTGCTGAAGAGCGCGACCGCTTCACGCGCGTGCTCAAAGGCCATATCGCCATCGCCTCGGCGCGTTTTCCGGCCGGCACGACCGGCGCGCAACTCGACGCCTTCGCCCGCCAATTCCTTTGGCAAGCGGGGCTCGACTACGACCACGGCACCGGCCACGGGGTGGGAAGTTATCTCTGCGTTCACGAAGGCCCGCAAGGCATCAGCAAACGCGCGGACACGGCCGCGCTGACGCCGGGCATGATCGTTTCCAACGAGCCCGGCTACTACAAGACCGGCGCTTACGGCATCCGGATCGAAAACCTCGTTGTCGTGACGCCGCCGGTCAAAACGACGAACGCCGAACGAGAAATGCTCGGCTTCGAGACCATCACGCTCGCGCCGATCGACCGCAACCTGATCGAGCCGACGCTGCTGAGCGCGGACGAATTGGCCTGGCTCAATGCCTATCACGCCGACGTCAAGAAGCGTCTCGCGCCATTGCTCGACCGCGAAACCGCCCGCTGGCTGCGCGCCGCGACGGCGCCGATCAGATTACCGAAGAAACGCTAACGGCGAACCGGCAGGCAGCCGACGTTCTGCGCCTTGAGCTTCGCGCAAAGCGACCGCGCGTCATCGAGGCTGGCGAGCGATCCGGCCTGAATCCGGTAGAACACGCCTTTCTCTCCAAGATCCGCCCGTTCGATGTTCAGGGTCAGTCCGCCGAGGAGGTCCGGATGGGCGGCGACAAGACTTTTCCAAGCCGACCGCGCGCCGCTCTCGTCCCGGACCGCGGCGATCTGAATGCCGTAGTCGCCCGCCGGTGACGGAGTCGGGCGCTCCGTCGTCGCCGGTGCGGGTTCCGGGGTTGGCGTCGGGGCGGCGGCGGGCGCGGCGCGTTCGGGCTTCGGCGCGGCGTCCGGATTGACCCATGGCTTCGCCTTATCGGGAGATGCCGGATCGGCGTCGGCGATCTTAACGGCATCAGCCGGTTTGGCGGATGGCTTCGACGCTTGATCCGCCGCATTCGCCACCAGAGCGTCACTCTTTTGCTCGATAACCTCGGCGCGCTTCTTCGCCTGGGCGATTTGCTGCACAGACATCTGGGAGACCACTGTCTGCTCCGCCTTCACCGCGTCGGGAAAGCCCTTGGCGGCGGCGAGCGAGATCCAGGCATAGGCTTCGACATAGTCGGTCGGCACGAAGTCGCCGTTGAAATAGACGACGCCCAGCATGTAACGCGACAGGGTATTGCCGCCATATGACGCCTTTTTCAGCCATTCCACGCCCTTCTTGGCGTCGAAAAGCGAGCCGTTGCGGTCGAGATAAAGCGAGGCAAGGTTCCCTTCGGCCATGACATGGCCGAGCGCGGCGGCGCGCTTGTAATAGGATTCAGCCACTCGCAGGTCGGGTTTGACGCCCTTGCCGAGGCGATAGACCTGGCCGAGATTGAACAGCGCGGCCGGATCGTTCTTCGCCGCGGCGGGCATCCATTCATCGATCGCGCGTTTGTAATCACCGGCTTTGTATGCGTCGACGCCGGCCTGAACATCCGCCAGGGCCGGAACCGCCGCGAGCCAGCACGCCGCGGCCAGCACCGCAATGCCCGTCTTTATCATTGGCCTCTCCGTAACGAGGGCAGGGGAACCGAACCGTCACGCGGCTTTCCCTCGTCTTAACCATAGTAGCAAAACTGACCCCGCCGAGAATCCCCAAATTGCCACGGACTTCAAGACGCCTCGGGCATCTCGGACGCGTCAGGGACGCCGGCGCGAATCTGGAGCACGGAATATCGCGAAAGATTTAATAAAATCGGTAAGTTAGAAAGGAGAAACTGACCCCGCAGAGCCGCTTCATTTTACAGAATGTTAAGACGTTTCGCATTGAATGGAGGGGAATAAGGTCCATCGATCCGGATCGGCGCGCCGCGGGGGTGCGACGCCATCGACGGGCCCCGACGAGCCCATTGGCCCGACTGGCCCAGACGCCCACCGGAAAGGATTTCGTTTAGATGCGTGTATTGGCGGTAGCCTCGCAAAAAGGCGGCTCGGGCAAGACCACGCTTGCAGGACATATCGGCGTTCAGGCCCAATTGGCCGGCGCGGGGCCGGTGGTCCTGATCGATACCGATCCACAGGGCAGCCTTTCCGACTGGTGGAACGAGCGCCGCGCTCAGGCGCCGGCCTTCGCCCACACCACGGTTTCCCGGCTCGCGACCGATATCGAGGAGTTGCGCGCACGCGGCTTCAAACTGGCGGTCATCGACACCCCGCCGGCCATTACCATGGCGATCCAGAATGTCATCGCCGTCGCCGAACTCATCGTAATTCCCACCCGGCCGAGCCCGCATGACCTGCGCGCCGCCGGCGCTACCGTCGAACTCGTCGAGCGCGCCGGCAAGCCGCTCGTTTTCGTGGTGAACGGCGCCGCGATGCGCGCGCGGATTACATCCGACGCCGCGATCGCCCTGTCGCAGCATGGCACCGTCGCGCCGCTGACGATTCACCAGCGCACCGATTTCGCGGCCAGCATGATCGACGGGCGCACCGTCATGGAACTCGATCCGGGCTGCAAGTCGGCCGAGGAAATCCAGACGCTCTGGGCCTATCTCGGCGACCGTCTGGAGCGCAATTTCCGGCGCACGGTGTTCCAGTCGAATTCGATCAAGCCGCGCAGCGCTCCCGCGACGGGCGCCGGCTTCGGCCGCCGCCAAGCTGTTTAAGTGCTAGAGGAGACTGGCGCCAAATGCAGACGAAAGGTCCTGCTAAAATCAGCAGTTCACTGCTCGCCCGCAAGGGCCAAGCACTACCCTCTCCCGGCGGACGCTATTCGAGCATACCCGCCAAATTTCCGCAGGCGGCCGCAAATACGAATGAACGCGGCGGTGAGCGCCTTCGTGCGGACGACGATGATCTGATCGTCCATCATCATGCCGATGAGACGGACGACGCGGCGCACGCCAAGAAACCGGTGGGCGATGGTCCCCGTATCGCCATGACGGTGAGGCTCGATCACGAGACCCATCGCCGGCTGCGGCTTCTCTCGGCGCATACCAATAAAAGCAGCCAGGACATCTTCACCGAAGCTCTGGAAAACTACATGAAACAGGTCGCGGCAAGGATTTCCGGGGTCGGTTGCGCGTGCCTCGCCAACCCTCCGTCGGCAGAGTGAGGCAACGCAAAAGGGCGTGACCGTGGCACCCAAAGAATACGTGCCTGACATGGATGATGAATTTGGCGAGGGCGACGACGGTGATCTGTCGGGCGCCGGGTCGCTGTTGTCCATCAACATCAAAAACAAGCGTCTTGCCTCCGCGGTGGCGCGGCCCAAGACACTTTCGGAAAAGCTGCTGGACCACTGGAAGGCCACCAAGTCGGAAAAAGGGTGGGTCCACGCGGCGGATTTCGGCACGAACGAGCTCAACGGGATCTGGAATCACTGCTTCGAATTCGAGCCGGAAGCCGGATCGCGAAACGTCCGGATCGTGCGGATCGGCCGAGTTCTCGAGAGCGTGGCGGGGCTTGCCGAAACCGACGCCGACAGCGGGCAGAACGACGTCATGCGCCGCTCGCCCGAACTGGCCGCGATGCTGGTCGACTGGGTGCGGGTCATGGCGGGCAAGTGCTTCCAGGCGCGCGCGCCGATTTTCGAACGCGAAAGTTTTCCCGTGAGCACGGGCAGTCTCGAATATTCCTGCACTGTCGTGCCGTTAATGAATCCGCAGGGCGTAACTGTTTCCATAGCCGGCCTGATCGAGAGTGTAGAGAGCCACAGCTAGTAGGTAGAGAAAGCATGTCCCAGATGACTCCCAAGACGGTGCGACGCCTTTTGGCTTCCTCGCTGCCCGTGGCAACGATGATCGTGACCGGCGCCCTGCTTGTCGGCGGTTGCACGACGTCGACCGAAGTGAGCGCCGCCCGTCCGGCCGCCTCGACCCATGTCGTCGAATCCCATGAAGGCAGCTCGCTTCAGTTCCTGGCCGACGCGATGGCGAAAGAGGGCAAATACGACGCCGCCATTCCGCTCTACCGCCGGGCTCATGCCCTGCATCCCCATGACGCCGGGCCATTGCTCGGGCTCGGCACGTCGCTCGCCGCGATGGGCGCGAATTCGGAGGCCATCGAGGCGCTGAAGGCCGCCCATGACCGGGACGACGACAATCCGGAGATCGCGGTGAAGCTCGCCGATGTCTATCTGGCGATCAACCGGCCGGAACTGGCGCTGCCGCTTTACTCCCAGGTGCTGACCGAGAATCCGAGGGACGTGTCCGCGCTGAACGGCAAGGCGCTCGCGCTCGACGCGACGGGCGACCATCAAAGCGCCCGGAACGCATATGAAGCCGGCCTTGCCGCCGATCCCGACAATCTCAAGATCGAAAGCAATCTCGGCCTGTCGATGGCCCTGAACGGCAAGGCGAACGAAAGCATCCAGATGCTGGAGGATGCGGCCACCGACCCCCGGGCCGGACCGAATGAACGGCAAAATCTGGCGCTCGCCTACGCGTTGGCCGGTCACGATGACAAGGCATCGAAAGTCGCCTCCATCGATTTCGATCCGGTGACGGTCGACAGCAATCTCGCCTATTACGACGAGATCAAGGCCATGAACCCGGATACCCGCACGCGGATGATGCTGAACGGCACCCGCGCACCGAAGGAAAATACCGAGGAGCCGGCGAATTTCCGGTACGGCGCCGAAGAGGCGCAAGCCAAGGTGACGATCGACAGGCTTGTCGGCAAACCCTCCGCCACGATCGAGCCGGTGGAAAAACCGATCGAACCCGCATCGATCGAAATTACCGAGAAACCGATCCAGCCCGCCAGGGCCGAGGCGGCGGACAGGCCGAAGGTCGAGCCCGCGGTCCAGACCGCACCGATCACCGAAGTCCCGCCGCTGCTCGGCGCGGAAGGCTATGCCGTACAGATCGCGGCGTATCGCAAGGCCCATCAGCTGATTTCCGGCTGGAACATTCTGCACAAGCGCTATGCCGACCTGATCGGCACGCTGAGCCCGCGCCGGTCCGAGGTCGATTTCGGCAAGCGCCACAAGGATCCCGAGGGATTCTTCTATCGTCTTAACGCCGGTCCGTTGACGACCTACAAGGAAGCCAAGGACATCTGCGACGAGATCCTCAAGCGCGGCGGCCCGTGCTGGGTCCGCTCGCCGGAGCCGAGCGAAGGCCATGTGCCGACCGACAAGCCTGCCGATATGACCCGCTCCGCCTCGGCCAAGACCGCACCCGCCGCGAAACAGCCGGGCAAGGCGAAACTGGACATCGATGCGCTGGTCAAGGATGAGACCGCAAAGCCGGCGCGGTCCGCTTCGACGACGGTCTGGGAACAGGTCGGCGGCCCCGAGGCGCAAGACGGGGCCCAGCAACAGCCAGACCAGGCGCCTCAGAACGGCGACGCCAACGCCGGTTCTGCCCCGGATCAGGGCGGTAACGCCCCACCGCCGGAAAATACCGAAACACCGCAGTAGAAGCGGAATCCGCAGCATTTCACACCGTCATTCAAGGGGCCGCCGGCCCCTTGAATTTTGCCGTCGCGACCATACATAACGGCTGACGCGGCGGGGCCTTTCGAGGACCGCCGCATGGACCAACAGGGGCGCCGAAACGGGCCCCGAGCGGCGAACTCGCTCAGATGGAGGAGAAGGCCTTATGTCGCGTGTTTCCCTATTCAACAGCCCACTCTTGCTCGGATTTGAGCGTGTCGAGCGGTTGCTCGATTCGGTCGCGAAGTCATCGAGCGACGGCTATCCCCCTTACAATATCGAACGGCTTGGCGATTCGACGCTGCGAATTACGCTCGCGGTGGCCGGCTTCTCCAACGAGGCGCTTTCAGCGACCGTGGAGGCCGATCAACTCGTCATTCGGGGCAAACAGCCGGAGGAAGACAACAGCCGGGAGTATCTCCATCGCGGCATCGCCGCGCGGCAGTTCCAGAAATCCTTCGTGCTCGCCGAGGGCATCGAGGTCTCGGCCGCCCATCTGCACAACGGGCTTCTCGAAATAGACCTGGTTCGCCCGGAACCCAGCACCGTCGTCCGTCAGGTGAAGATTACCGCCGGCAAGGCGGACAAGCCCGAGACGGCCACGCCCGAAGAAGCGGAAGAAGTTTCCGTCGCGAGGGTTCGTTAAGCCACACGGCCGAACAGCCGGCCGAGTAAGGAAGTGTGCCATGTACGAAAAAAGTGAACAGACAGAGGCTGCGATCACCACCGAAATCCTCGCCAGCCTGGGTGCGGATCATCTGGTCTATATCAAGCCCATGCTGATCGACGGACAGCCGCAATTCGGGATCTTCTCCGCCGGTGGCTCCCAGATCGCCGCCGCGCCGACCAGAGAGGTCGCCTTCGCGCTCGCGGTCCAGAACGGCGTGGAGCCCGTCAGCGTCCACTAACAATCACCGGAGCCGGAACGCTCCGGCCTGAATCAACAAACAGCTCCCTCATCCGGCGTTAACGCGCCACCTTTTCCCTCAAAGGGGACAAAGGCAAGGATGAGGGAGTTCTGTTTTGTCCTGTTTCGGGACAGTGCGCCGGGGCTTCGCCTCAGGCGGCGTGATGTGTAATGGATTCCGTGAGGAGGGCGTAGATCGCCTCGGCCGAATCCGTGCCCCGGAGCTTCTCGCAGACCTTCCGGTCGCGCAGCAGACGGGACACCTTCGCCAGCGCCTTCAAGTGATCCGCCCCGGCCGATTCGGGTGCCAGCAACAGGAAGATCAGATCGACCGGCCGCTCGTCGATCGAATCGAAATCCACCGGCTGCTCGAGACGGGCGAAGACGCCGTAAAGACGATTGAGCTTGGCAAGCTTGCCATGCGGGATCGCGATGCCCTGGCCCACGCCCGTGGTGCCGAGCCGCTCGCGCTCCAGCAATACCTCGAAAATCTGGCGATCGGGAATGCCGGTCAGCTTCGACGCGATTTCCGACATTTCCTGAAGTGCCTGCTTCTTGCTCGCCGCCTTCAGTTTCGGAATGATGGCGTCGGCCGTAATGATCTCCGACAAACTCATCGGCCCGGCGTCCTTCGCGCCGCCACTCCGGCTTTTCCGGCCGGATCGATCCATCCGATATTCCCGTCGGGGCGGCGGAAAACGACATTAAGCTCGCCGTGAGCGACGTTTCGAAACATCAGAGCCGTCCGTTCCTCAAGATCGAGTTTCATCACCGCTTCGCCGACCGTAACCGCCGGAATTTCGGTGGTCGTCTCGGCGATAGTGACCGGTTGAAAGGAGTCGGGCGCGATCTCCTGCTCATCCTCCGCCGAGAGCACGATGTCGCGCGCCGACAGCATATCTTCAGCGGGCACCTCGCGCTGTGGCCCGCGATGGCGCTTGAAGCGTCCCTTGTAGCGCCGCAGCCGCTTCTCCATGCGCTCTTCCGCAAGGTCGAAGCAACCATAGATTTCGCCCGCGACCGCATGCGAGCGCAAAAACAGGTTCTGCGCCAGATGCACCGTGCAGTCGACACGGTACTGCTGCGATTCCCGCGAGAACGTCACCGCCGCTTCTACGGGGTGATCGAAATATTTGGCGATTCCGGCAGTAAATTTGTCTCGAACGTAATCACGCAAGGAGTCGCCTACGTCGATTTGTTTGCCGGTGACGAGCACGTCCATCAGAAAGCTGGTCCGTCGACGAGTACTGGAATAATAGCCTAGCCCCACGCGCTCGGCGGCGCAATGCGGCCCGCCCCCTGAAACGCGGCCCCGTATAGTGCCCCTCACACCCCGTGTCAACATCAAGTCGGCCTTGACGGGATCAGCGGCGGTCGCGACGACCCCGCCGGACTGACGATTGCATAATGCCAATGTTTTTCCCTTTCCGCATCGAGCGTTAGGACGACATGGCCTTTGCCCGCCGGCGCTGGACCGACGACGGGATGTTCATGGCTTCGCGATATTTTGCAACCGTACGTCGAGCAATTTCGATGCCAGACTTGCGAAGGATCTCGACAAGTTGATCGTCCGAAAGGATCGCCTTGGGATTTTCGGCATCGATCAGCTCCCGAATCCGGAACCGCACCGCTTCGGACGAATGCGCGTCGCCTGTGCCGCTCGACGGGATCGCCGAGGTGAAGAAATACTTCATCTCGAACAGGCCGCGCGAGCAGGCGAGATATTTGTTGGCGGTCACGCGGCTCACGGTGCTCTCATGCATCTCGATCGCCTCGGCGATGGCGCGCAGATTGAGCGGCCGCAAATGGGTGACGCCGTGGACGAAGAAGCCGTCCTGCTGGCGCACGATCTCGGTGGCGACCTTGAGGATCGTCCTGGCGCGCTGATCGAGCGATTTCACCAGCCAGTTGGCCGAATGCAGGCAGTCTGTGACATAGGCCTTGGCCTTGCTGTCCCTGGCCTTGCGGCCGAGTTCCGCGTAATAGCGCGAATTGACCAGCACCTTGGGCAGCGTGTCGGCGTTCAGCTCGACGAGCCAGCCGCCATCCGCGCCTTCCCGGATATAGACATCCGGCACGACGGCCTGGATCTGATCGAAACCGAACGCGAGGCCCGGCTTGGGATTGAGGCTCTGGATATCGGAGATCATCTCGGCGAGATCCTCGGCGTCGACACTGCACACGCGCCGCAAACCAGCAAAATCACGGCGTCCCAGAAGCTCCAGATTGTCGAGGAACACGGCCATGATCGGATCGTAGCGATCCTTCTCGCGGAGCTGGATCGCCAGACATTCCTTGAGGTCGCGCGCGAACACGCCGGCCGGATCGAAGGTCTGCAGAACCCCGAGCACCCGTTCGGCATCCTCGATCGAGCATCCGAGGCGATCGGCGGCGGATTCGAGCGTATCGGTCAGGTAACCGGCCTCGTTGACCAGATCGATCAGGTAATGGCCGATCATCAGATCGGTCGGATCCCTGAGCGCCAGCGTCAGCTGGGCTTCCAGATGGTCATGAAGCGACACACTTTCCGAGAGGGTCTGTTCCAAATCGGGACCGCCGTCGCCGCGTCCGCCGCCACCGCGGCCCTCCTGCCAGTTGGCGGAGCCAAGCTTGGGGTCGACCGTCGGCTCACCCGCGTTCGGGGACGGCGAGACAGAGGGTGCGTCGCTGTCGAACACATTTTCGTAATCGGCGTCGAGCGGGGCCTCTTTCCCGGACGAGATATCGCCGGGCTCGGAAAGTCTCGAATTGGCGGAGGGCATGCCGTCATCCGCTTCGGCGCGCTCGGTGGCGCGCGACCGCTCGCGCTCCATCGGATCGCTCCGCTCGGTCGGCCCTTCCGAGGGCTCTCCCAGCTCGAGAAGCGGATTGCGCTCGACCTCGCGCTCGACATATTCGTTGAGCTCGAGATTGGACAGCTGCAGCATTTTGATCGCCTGCTGCAACTGCGGCGTCATCACGAGCGTCTGGCTCTGACGGAGCTCCAGTCTGGGAGACAAAGCCATGGTGGGACGAGGGCCTAAAGGCTGAACTTCTCGCCGAGATAGACCCGCCGCACATCATTGTTCGCCACGATCTCGGAGGGTGTGCCCTCCATGAGAACCGTGCCGTCATGGATGATGTAGGCGCGATCGATGATATCCAGCGTCTCACGGACATTGTGATCGGTGATCAGCACACCGAGCCCCCGGTCCTTGAGATGCATGACGAGCTCACGGATATCATTCACGGCGATGGGATCGATGCCGGCGAAGGGCTCATCGAGCAGCATGAAGCTCGGATGAGTGGCCAGCGCCCGCGCGATCTCGACGCGGCGGCGTTCGCCGCCCGACAAGGCGACGGAGGGCGTACGTCGCAGATGGGTAATGGAAAACTCGTTGAGAAGGCTGTCGAGGGTCGCCTCACGGCGCTCGCGGTCGGGTTCCGCCACTTCGAGAACGGCGCGGATGTTTTGCTCGACATTGAGGCCGCGAAAGATCGAGGCTTCCTGCGGCAGGTAGCCGATGCCGAGCCGCGCGCGCTGGTACATCGGGCGCTCGGTGATATCAACGCCGTCCAGCATGATCCAGCCATAGTCGGGGGCGATAAGCCCCGTCACGATATAGAAACACGTCGTTTTTCCTGCACCATTCGGCCCCAACAGGCCGACGACCTCGCCCCGATCGAGCCGCAAGCTAATGCCGCGCAACACCGGGCGTTTCTTGAAGTTCTTCCCGATCGTATTGACGAAAATGCCAGAACTTTCGTTCGCGGGACGCGGCTCTCCGGCCGCCTGGCTTATCTGTTGCACGTCGGCAGCCATCTCAGATCATTAAACCTCTTGCCGATTAACAATGTGTATCATCGCCATCGCGTCTACTGGCCCGTCTTTCCGCCGCTTTTCTGGTCGGATTCGGGCGGCGCGAAGACGCCGTGCACCCGCCCCGACTGGTCGTCGGAGGAGCCGCTGACCATGCGGCTCTTGCCGGTCTTGAGATCGAGTTCCAGCCGGCTGCCCTGCACCACGGTTTCGCCGCGCTTCAGCTTGACCGCGCCACCGAGCGTCAACAGCTCCCGGCCGACGTCGTAGACGCCCCAATTGCCGCTCGCGCTCTCGTTGGGCGATTCGATATGGACATCGCCCGACGCGTCGATCCGGTCGATCCGGGTCGTGCCCGAATCCTGTTTTTGCAGGCTGTAGAACACCTTGACGCTATCCGCCTTCATGGTCAGATCGCCCTGGACGGCCACCACATTGCCCTTGAAATTGGCCACCTTCTGCGACTGGCGGACTTCCATGCTGTCGGCGGAAATATTGATCTTCTGCTTGGCGTCGTGATTGAGGCCGAGCGACTGGGCGGCCATGGCGCCCCCGGCGCTCGCCATAAGCGTCAGGGTCGAGCCCAGCACGGCCAGACGGCGCATGGACGGCGAGGCCCGGGCTAAAATCGGGCGGGACGACAACAAAACTCTCATGGCGTCTTTCCTGGTCGTGATCGCGCGGATTTCATCGCGGCGGCCCCATCGTCCGACATGATCGTCGCGCATACCATCTTCCGGGCATCATCCGGCTGTCCGGGAGGTGACGGGGATCTTGGTGCCCGGGATCAGCTCCATCTTGACGGGGCCGTGAAACACGACGTCGTCCTGGTCGAGATTGAAGTCGAATCCGGCGGCCGTGAAGTGACCGATCGGACCCTGAGCCTCGACCGGCTGATTACTGGTGGCCGTGCTGGCCTTCAGATCGACATCCACCGCGCGGCTGTGGACTTCATAGCCGAGATCGGAAAACAAGGTAACCCGGCCGGTCAGAGCGATCGTCATCTTCTTCGGGCGATAGGTGCCGGTCGCCGCGCTCAGGGAAAGCCAGCGGGAATTGGGGAAGGTGATATCCGCATTGATGGCGTCGAGCGTGATGTCGTCGGAATCGACGCTCGGTTGAATCGCTTTTTCCGCGGTGATGACGAAGGGCCGGTTATGGGGATCGGTGCCGGTAATGCGGGGCTTTTCCATCTTCAGCGTGCCGGAATAGTCGGCCAGTTCGTGAAAGGCGAGCGTGAAGCCGCTTTCCTTGTGATTGAAGCGCGGCCAGACGAGGACCAGCGCGATAATGATCGCTGATACGAGCGGGATGCCGAATTTCAGATAGCGGATGAGCGCGGAATGACGGGTGTTGGCCCAGCGATGCCGGCGCGCGAATGCGTCAGCCGCCCGTGCGGTCGACACGTCACTCGACGTCACGGTCCCAAGCTCGTGTTTCTCGGTCATCCAGTTACAAAACCGTCTCGCCCGCCCCGCACCATCTTACGAATCCACGCCAGCACGCCGGGGGATCGGCTTTGGGGGCGCCTCTACAGCAAAGTCTATGCCAAATATGGGAAATGCGCGAAGAAATGTCGAGCCATAAGCCGAAACCGGCGCCCCGGATCGACGCTGGTATGGCTTAATGCTCGAAAATATCCTGTTCGGCCCAGCCGGAGAGATCGAGTTCGACGCGGGTCGGGAGAAACGCGAAACAGCGGCGCGCGAGGTCCGTGCGCCCTTCCCGCTCCAGCATCGCATCGAGCCCGCGCCGGAGCTCATGGAGATGCAGGACATCCGACGCCGCATAGGCGAGTTGAGCCTCGGTCAGCTCCGCCGCGCCCCAGTCGGAGCTTTGCTGCTGCTTCGAGAGATCGACGCCCAGGAGTTCGCGGCAGAGATCCTTGAGGCCATGCCGGTCGGTATAGGTGCGCACCAGCTTGGAGGCGATCTTGGTGCAATAGACCGGCGCGACATCGACGCCGAGATAGCGCTTCATCATCGCCACGTCGAAGCGCGCGAAATGAAACAGCTTGGTGACTCCGGGATCCGCCATCAGCGCCTTCAGATTGGGCGCGTCGTACTTGCCCTGCTCGAGCTGCACGAGATGGGCATTGCCGTCGCCCGCCGAGAGCTGCACCACGCACAAACGGTCGCGCGAGGGATCGAGCCCCATGGTCTCGGTATCGACGGCGACGCTGTCGCCGAAATCGAGGCCTTGTGGCAAGTCGCCTTTATGCAGGGATATGGTCATCCAGCGTCCCGGCGGATATTGAAACGAGGAGTGATGGTGCCCAGGAGAAGACTCGAACTTCCACGACCTTACGGCCACTAGCACCTGAAGCTAGCGCGTCTACCAATTCCGCCACCTGGGCAAGGACTTCCGCCGAAGTCGGGCTTGTCGATATCGCCCAACAAACAGAAAGTCAACAAAGACAATCATTGCCGTGCCCTTGCCAACGATTGTTTTGTAAAACACCCTCGCAAGATCTTCGGAATTCAAAGCTTCGGATGTCATGACCCCTGATTCGATCGTCTTCGATCTCGACGGCACCTTGTGGGACAGTTGCCCGGCCTGCGCGGTGGCGTGGAACCATGTGCTGGCGCGCAACGGTATCACGTTTCGCGAGATCACCACGCCGGACGTGCAGGCCGTCGCCGGAAGGCCGCATGAAGACGCCATCCGGGAAGCCTTCGACGGGCTGCCCGAACACCACATCCAGACCTTGATCACGGAGACATCGGAAGCGGATCTGCGCTTTATACGGGATCTCGGCGGCGTGCTCTATGACGGCGTCGAAGCAGGACTCGAACGGCTGGCGGACCGCTTTCCGCTGTTCATCGTCAGTAATTGCCAGGCCGGCTATATCGAGATGTTTCTCGACGAGACCGGGCTGGGCCGGACGATCCGGGATTTCGAGTGCTGGGGCAACACGAAGCGCCCTAAGGGTGACAATCTGCGCGGTCTCGTCGCGCGAAACGGGCTCGTCCGGCCGGTGATGATAGGGGACGCCGAGGGAGACCGGCAGGCGGCGCAGTCCTGCGGGATTCCCTTCATTCACGTCACCTACGGCTATTTCGATCTCGCGGGCGATCACCGGCGTTTCGACAGCTTCCCGGCGCTGACGGAGCACTTTCTTTCCGGCGCCGAAACATCGTCGACGGCGCCGTGACGGAAGACTTTGCCCGACGCGCCTGCGGGGTTATGATGCGCGCCGCTTGAAGACGGCGCCCGGGACACGGGCGCCCGGCAGGACGCGGAAGGAATCAGACATGATCTCACAACCCCTCGTAACCGTTTTCGGGGGCTCGGGCTTTATCGGCCGCCATCTCATCCGCCGGCTGTGCGCGAAGGGCTACCGGGTGCGCGTCGCGGTGCGCCGGCCCAACGAGGCGCTGTTCCTGAAGCCGATGGGCGATGTCGGTCAGGTCCAGCTCGTCCAGGCCAATATCCGGGACGACCGCTCGGTCGCGGCGTCGGTGGCCGGGTCCACCATGGTGGTCAATCTGGTCGGCATCCTGTTCGAATCCGGCAAGCAGAAATTCGGTGCGGTTCAGGGCGACGCACCGGGGCGGATCGGCGCGGCGGCGAAGGCCGCCGGCGTGAAGCGCGTAGTGCACATCTCGGCGATCGGCGCGAATGCGGAGTCCGACGCGAAATACGCACGGAGCAAGGCCGCCGGCGAAGACGCCATCAAGGGAGCCTTCCCGAATGCGACGATCCTGCGTCCGAGTATCGTATTCGGGCCCGAGGACGATTTCTTCAACCGCTTCGCTTCGCTGGCCCGCATGTTTCCGTTCCTGCCGCTGATCGGCGGCGGCGAGACGAAATTCCAGCCGGTCTATGTCGGCGACGTGGCGGAAGCGATCATGGCGACGCTCGAGGACGATTCGGCCGCCGGCAAAACCTTCGAACTCGGCGGCCCGCGCGTCTATACGTTCCGGGAACTGATGGAGATCGTGCTGCGCGAGACCGATCGCCGCCGCCCGCTCATCAAGATTCCGGCGGGACTGGCGAAATTCCAGGCCGCGTTCCTTCAGATGGCGCCCAACCCGATGCTGACCGTCGATCAGGTCCGGCTTCTGGCCTATGACAATGTCGTTTCGGAGGGCGCCAAGGGCTTCAAGGCGCTCGGCATCAAACCGACGACCGTCGAGGCGACCGTGCCGTCCTATCTGTGGCGCTTCCGCCCCAAGGGTCAGTTCGAGACGATGGCCGTCTAACGTCAGACCGCTACTGGCTCTGGGTGGCGGCCGACACGACGTCGAGATTGAGCGCCGCGGCCATCAACGCCTTGGTGTAGTCGTCGCGCGGGGCATCGAAGATCTGCTCGGTCGTGCCTTCCTCGACGATCTTGCCGTTGCGCATCACGATCACATAGTGGCTGAGCGCGCGCACGACCCTGAGATCGTGGCTGATGAACATATAGGCGAGGTTGTGGCGCGACTGGAGCTCGCGCAGCAGGTCGACGATCTGCGCCTGAACCGACATATCGAGCGCCGAGGTCGGCTCGTCCAGCACGACGAAATCGGGCCGGAGCACGATCGCGCGGGCGATGGCGATGCGCTGGCGCTGGCCGCCGGAGAATTCATGGGGCAGGCGGTCCTGCATGGACCGGCTCAATCCCACTTCCTCGAGTGATTTGGCGATGACCTCGTTGCGCTCCTCGGCCGACATGCGCGGCTCGTGGACGCGCAGGCCTTCCCCGATGATCTCGCCGACCGTCATGCGCGGGCTGAGCGAGCCGTAGGGATCCTGGAAGACGATCTGCATGCGCCGGCGAAGCGGGCGCGTGTCCCGGAACCCGCGGCCCTGAATATCCTGCCCGAACATCACGATCCGCCCCTCGCTCTTGATGAGGCGCAGAATGGCGAGGCCGAGCGTGGTCTTGCCGGAGCCCGATTCGCCGACCACCCCGATGGTGTGGCCGCGCCGGACCGAGGCGTGGATGCCGTCCACCGCGCGGACATAATCCACCGTGCGCTTCATCACGCCCTTCTTGATCGGAAAATGAACCTTGAGATCTGGCGTCTCCATCACGACCGGGGCCTGCGGATCGGGCTGGACCGGACGGCCTTTCGGCTCGGCGGCGATCAGGTGCCTGGTATAGGGATGCGTCGGGGCCTTGAGGATCTGCTCGACCGTGCCGCGTTCGACGATCTCGCCATTGGTCATGACCGCCACCCGCTCGGCCACCTTGCCGACGATGGTGAGGTCATGGGTGATCAGCAGCACCGCCATATGAAGCCGCGTCTGCAGATCCTTCAGCAGTTTCAGGATCTGGGCCTGGATCGTCACGTCGAGCGCCGTGGTCGGTTCGTCGGCGATCAGGAGATCGGGCTCGTTCGCCAGCGCCATGGCGATCATCACACGCTGGCGCTGGCCGCCGGAAAGCTCGTGCGGATAGGCCGACAGCCGGCTCCCGGCGTCCCTCAGGCCGACGAGATTGAGCAGCTCCAGAACGCGCGGCCGCGCGGCCTTGGCGTCAATGCCGCGATGGATCCGGATGATCTCCCCGACCTGCTTTTCGATCGTATGCAGCGGATTGAGCGAGGTCATCGGCTCCTGGAACACCATCGACACGCGATCGCCGCGCAGCCGGCGCAGCGTCTCGGCCGATCCGCCGATCAGTTCCTCGCCCTCGAATTTGATCGAGCCGGACGGGTGAAACGCGGTGGGTTGCAGCAATTGCGGGATCGAGAGTGCCGTGACGCTCTTGCCCGAACCGCTCTCGCCGACCAGCGCCAGGATCTCGCCCTGGTTGATGGTGAGCGAGATGTTCCGAACGGCGTCCACCTGCCCCTCCGGCGTGCGGAACGAGACCGAGAGATCCTGAATTTCGACAAGAGGCGCGCTCATAGTCCGGTCTTCTTCGGATCGAAGGCGTCGCGCACGGCTTCACCG
Source organism: uncultured Alphaproteobacteria bacterium (assembly GCA_963821875.1). Taxonomy (GTDB): domain Bacteria; phylum Pseudomonadota; class Alphaproteobacteria; order CAVTAV01; family CAVTAV01; genus CAVTAV01. The sequence goes on along the minus strand of CAWGFE010000002.1, from coordinate 775,691 downwards.
ATAAAGATCAGCAGGCTCAGCATGACTGAGAGCACCACGAAGCCGGTGATGCCGAGCCACGGCGCCTGCACATTGTTCTTGCCCTGCGCCAAAAGCTCGCCGAGCGAGGCCGAGCCGGGCGGCAGGCCAAAGCCGAGGAAGTCGAGCGCGGTCAGCACAGTGATCGAACCGTTCAAGAGGAACGGCACGAAGGTGAGGGTGGCGACCATGGCGTTCGGCAACACGTGGCGCAGGATGATCGACATGTTCCCGACACCGAGCGCGCGGGCCGCACGGACATAATCGAAATTGCGCGCGCGCAGGAATTCCGCGCGCACCACGGCTGTCAGCGACATCCACTGGAACAGCAGCAGGATGATCAGCAGCCACCAGAAATTCGGCTCCACAACGCTCGCGAGAATGATCAGGATGTAGAGGATCGGCAGATTGGACCAGATCTCGATAAAGCGCTGGAACAGCAGATCGGTCCAGCCCCCGAAATAGCCCTGAACCGCACCGGCCAACACCCCGATAATGGTGGAAAAGAAGGTCAGCGTGACGCCGAACAGAACGGAGATACGGAACCCGTAGATCACCCGGGCAAGCACGTCGCGCGACTGATCGTCGGTGCCGAGCGGATTCTCGAGCGACGGCGGCGAGGGCGCCGGCGTCGGCGGATTCATGTTGACGGTGTCGTAGCTGTAATGGAACGGCGGCCAGATCATCCAGCCATGGGAATCGATTTCCTTCTTGATGAAATCGTCGCGGTAATCGGTTTCTGCAAGAAACCCGCCGAAGGTCGATTCCGGATAGTTCTTGAAGATCGGGAAGTAGTAACCGCCCTTGTAGTCGACCAGCAGGGGTCTGTCGTTGGAGATGAATTCGGCCGGCAGGGTGAACGCCAAAAGCACGATGAAGATCCACAGGCTCCAATAGCCTCGCCTGTTGGCCTTGAAGTTGCGCCAGCGGCGCAGCGTGATCGGCGACAGCGGCTTTTTCCGGAGCCCGAAGAACATGCCTCAGGCCTCCCGCTTTTCGAAATCGATCCGGGGATCGACGACCGTGTAGGCCAAGTCGCCGACGAGATTGAGCACGAGGCCCAGAAGCGTGAAGATATAGAGGGTGCCGAACACCACGGGATAGTCCCGGTTCACGATAGATTCGTAGCTCAGCAGCCCGAGCCCATCGAGAGAGAAGATCATTTCGATCAGCAGGTTCTGGGTAAAGAGAATCGTGATGAAGGCCGAGGGAAATCCGGCGACGACGATCAGAATCGCGTTACGGAAAACATGTCCGTAGAGCACACGCCTCTCGGTCAGGCCCTTGGCGCGCGCCGTCGTGACATACAGCTTGTGGATCTCGTCCAGGAAGGAGTTCTTCACCAGCATGGTGAGCGTGGCGAAGGAGCCGATCACCATGGCGGAGATCGGCAAGACGAGGTGCCAGAAATAATCGAGAATCCGCGCGCCCCAGGAAAGCTGGTGCCAATTATCCGAGACGAGACCGCGCAAGGGAAAGATCTGCCAGTAGGAGCCGCCGGCGAACAGGACGATCAGCAGAATTGCGAACAGGAAACTCGGCACCGAATAGCCGATAATGATGACCGTACTGGTCCAGACATCGAATTTCGAGCCGTCCCTGACGGCTTTACGGATTCCGAGCGGGATCGATATGAAATAGGTGATCAGAACGGTCCACACGCCGAGCGATATGGAGACCGGCAGCTTCTGCCATATGAGATCAACCACCGACGTGTCGCGGTAGAAGCTCTTGCCGAAATTGAAGGTCGCGTAGTTCTTCATCATCAGCCAGAACCGCGTCGCCGGCGGCTTGTCGAAGCCGAATTGCTTTTCCAGCTGTTTGATGAATTTGGGATCGAGGCCCTGCGCGCCGCGATATTTGGCGTCGACCTGGTTCGCTCCCGAGTTGACCTCGCCGCCGGTGCTGCCCAGGCGCGCGGTACCGGTGACGTCCATGCCCTGCATCTGAGCGATCACGCGTTCGACCGGCCCGCCCGGCGCGAACTGCACGATCACGAAATTGATCACCATGACGCCGAACAGCGTCGGGATCATCAGCATCAAACGTCGGATGATATAGGCGAGCAAATTACTCGCCTCCACGCTTCAAAAGCGCGCGCTCCTTGGCCGGATCGATCCACCAGGTGTAGAGGAAATTGTCGATATAGTCGGGTCCGAGCGCAAATTTCGCCATATGCTTCGGCCGGCCGAATTTATCCCACACGCCGAGCCTGAAATAATCGGAGTGATACATGGGAATCGCGTAGAAACTCCACTGCAGAATGCGATCCATCGCCCGGCAGGCCGTTATGAGCTGCTGGCGGCTCTGCGCGAAGATGATCTTGTTGATCATCGCGTCGACGGCGGGATTTTTGATCCCGACCCAGTTCTCGCTGCCCTCCACACCGGCAGACTTTGATCCGAAATATTCCCGCTGTTCGTTGCCGGGACTGTGGGATTGTCGAAACGCGTGGATATACATATCGAACTGACGGGTATTCAGAAGCTGGATCGCCTGAGATGCATCGATCTGACGCATCGAGGTCTGAACGCCGATCTTCTTCAGATTGTCGGCGAAAGGTGCGATGACCCGCTCCGAATCCGGCTGGACATAGATGAAGTTGATCGTCATCACCTTGCCGGTCGACACCTGCGTCAACTTACCGTTCTTGATCTCCCAGCCGGCTTCCTTGAGCAGCGTAACGGCCTTTCGAAGATTCTGGCGCAGACTGCTCGGCGGCTTGGTGGAGGGCGGCTCATAGGCCTTGGTAAAGACTCTCGGATCGAGCTGATCCCTGAACGGCTCCAGAAGCTTCAACTCTGCCGGCGACGGCAGGCCGCGCGCGGAGAGTTCCGAATCCCGGAAGTAGCTGCGCGTACGAGTGTAAAGCCCGTAGAAGATATTCTTGTTGAGCCATTCGAAATCGAAAGCGTCGCTCAAGGCTTCGCGAACCCGCGGATCCTTGAACTTGTCTCGCCGGATGTTGAACGCAAAGCCCAACATGGTGTTTTCGTCGTTCTTCGGCAGCTCGAGCTTTTTCACCCGGCCTTGCTTGTAGGCCGGGAAATTGTAGGCCGTGGCCCAATTCTTGGAGGTTTCCTGGCGCAGATCGACCTTGCCGGCCTTGAACGCCTCGAAGGCCACATTATCGTCGCGGTAATAGTCGATGACGATCTTGTCGAAATTATACATGCCGCGATTGACCGGCAGATCCTTGCCCCAATAGTCCTTCACCCGCTCCAGCGTAATTTCACGGCCGGGGTCGACCTTGGTGATCTTGTAGGGGCCGCTGCCAAGCGGCGGATCGAGTGTCGTATCGGCGAAATTGTGCTTTTCCCAATAGTGCTTGGGGATCACCATCATCTGGGAGACGATGCCCGGCAATTCGCGATTGTTCTTCTGATTGAAGGTGAACTTGACCCGATGCGGGCCGAGCGCCTCCACCTTGGCGACATTCGCGTAATAGAAGCGGTAGAGCGGCTTGCCTTCCTTGACCAGTTTATTGAAGGTGTAGACGACGTCATCGGCCGTGATGGGCACGCCGTCGTGCCAGCGCGCTTCGGGCCGGAGGTCAAAAATGACCCACGAGATGTCGTCCGGCAACTCGACCTTGTCGACCAGCAAGCCGTATTTCGAAAACGGCTCGTCGTGAGCGTCCACCATCAGGCTATCGAGCGTGTAATACACCGACCCGGCCCACTGCCCCTTGACGATGAAGGGGTTGAGGCTGTCGAACGCGCCCGACGCGTCCAGATGCAGCGTACCGCCCTTGGGCGCGTCTGGATTGACGTAATCGAAATGCTTGAATCCGGGAGGGTATTTCAGGTCCTGCGGACCGTAGATCGACCAGCCATGCGAGACGGTCACATGCTCGGTCTTTTTCTCGGCAGCGGATCCAGGGGCCGAAAACGCCGTCGCGCCTACGACCAGAAGGCAGGCTATTGCCGCACAGAAATTACGCACTATTGAAGTCCCGGTTCCGATCGGCCCAAGGCCGAGCCTCCATCGAAAACAAACGCCATTTTCACGCCAAGGCATGCCACAGCCGTCCTCGATGTTTCCGTCATTCCATATCACCTCCGGGGACCCAAGAGGCTCTTAGGTAACAACACTCGGCGTTTGGGATGCAACCGGATTCGACCGGAAAAAGGAAGAAATGGCGCGGACATGCGGCAATCTGCCTCGCCCTAACGAAAACGGCCGGCCCTGTGAGGCCGGCCAATTCAATCACTGTATGAGCGCTCAGCGAAACGCGGGATTACTGGGCCTTCGCGCCCGACTCCGGCTTGGCCGCGTCGCCCTTTGACTCGCCGCTCTTGAACTCGCCACCATTGGCCGCAGGCTTCGCGGCGGCATCGCCCTTGGCGGCGGGCTTCGCCGCGGAATCGCCGGAAGCGGCCGCGCCCTGATCACCCGACTTCGCGCCGGCCTGGTCCTCGGGGACCTTGGGCAGCGGCGGCGGGTTGTCGTTCTGCTGGCGCAGATAGGCGATCACTTCGGCCCGGTCCTTCGTCTTGGGCAGGCCGGCAAACGACATCTTGGTGCCCGGCACGTCGGTGCGCGGATCCGTGAGCCACTTATTCAGCTTGTCATAGGTCCACACGCCCTTCTGCTTCTTCAGGGCGTCGCTGTAATTGTAATCCGACACCGAGGCGATGTTGCGACCGATCACATCGTAGAGATGTGGACCGGTCATGTTTTTCATGTCCTTTTTGGCATCGTGGCAGGCCTGACATTTGCGGAATACCTTGGCGCCTTTGGCGGGATCCGCATGGGCCAGCAGATACTCGAAGGAGGGGCCTTTCTTTTCTTCCTTCTTGGAGGAGGAGGTGCTCGCCTCCTTGACGACGACAGGAAAAGCTATCTTTGCCTGCTGCTCCGGTTCGAAGAAATGTTCGCCGGCGATACCGAGGACTTTGACGAACAACAGACTGGCCAAGACCGCACCAGCGATCTTATTCATTTCGATTGTGTACAAGATACTGCCTCTAGATTGCCTAGGACGGGTCGGGGAATTTGGGCGGAGATTAGTGTCTCTTTTGGGCTCGTGCAAGCCGTAAAGCCGGTAAAAGCCAGCCCTTGCTGCATCGCGGAAAATGAGAGGCAATCGCAAGGCCCTTTTCGCGGGGCCGGCCGTCGCGGACGGCGCAATTGACACGGCCCGGTCCGGCCCGGATACTCCGCCGGCCGCAAGCAGGCGCGGCGAGCGGGGCTGAAGCCATGGCGACACGGAAAACCAAAGCGAAATCAGGAACGAAGAGCGCTGCCGACCGCCTGATCGCCTTTCAGGGCGAGCCGGGCGCCTATTCCCATGCCGCCTGTCTCGAGGTCTTCCCCAAGATGGAGCCGCTGCCCTGCCGCACCTTCGAGGATACTTTCGCGGCGGTTGAAAAGGGCGAGGCGAAATACGCCATGATCCCGATCGACAATTCGGTCGCCGGACGCGTCGCGGACAATCACCACCTTCTGCCTGAATTGAAGCTGCATATCATCGCGGAGCATTTCCGGCCGGTGAATCATCAGCTCATGGGCTGCGACGGCGCGAGTTTGAAAAGCGTCAAGGTCGTACGCAGTCATATTCACGCCCTCGGCCAGTGCCGTAAATTCCTGCGCAAGCACCGCTACAGGGGCGAAGTGCACGCCGATACGGCCGGCGCGGCCCACGAGGTGGCGGCGCTGAACGATCCTGGCGTGGCGGCGATCGCGTCCAAGCTGGCCGCGAAGACCTACGACCTGAAGATCCTCGCCAGCGATATCGAGGATGCCGAGCACAATACGACCCGTTTCGTGATCATGGCGCGCGATGCCAAGGTGCCGAAGCCCGGAGACGGGCCGACCATGATGACCTTCGTCTTCGAGGTCCGGAACGTGCCGGCGGCGCTCTACAAGGCCCTGGGCGGGTTCGCCACCAACGGCGTCAATATGACCAAGCTGGAGAGCTATCAGCTCGGCGGCTCGTTCAACGCCACGCAGTTCTACGCCGATATCGTCGGCCACCCGTCCGAGCGGGCCGTGAAGCTCGCCTTCGAGGAGCTCGACTTCTTCACCAATCACGTGAGAATTCTGGGCGTTTATCCGGCCACGCGGTTCGGGAAATAAGTCTAAAGCCAATCGCCGTTCGGGCTGAGCCTGTCGACGCCCGTTATTTCAGGCGCCGGAGATGTTGCGCGCCCTTCGACAAGCTCAGGGCGACCGGCTTTTTCTATCGTCCGGTCGCCCAATGGGCGATGAGGTGATGGGCGACGGCGTGGGACGGCGGCACGCGGAGCCCGGCGTCTTCCTCGCTTTTTAGGGCCGCGAGCACGGCGGCGCGATCGAACCACTGTGCGTCCGCCAGTTCATGGAAATCGACGGTAATCTCGTCGGACTTTGCCTCGCCGATGCAGCCGATCATCAGGGACGAGGGAAACGGCCAGGGCTGGCTGTGTCTGTAGGCGACGTCCCCGACCCGGATTCCGGTTTCCTCCATCACTTCCCGGCGCACCGCCTCCTCGATGGTCTCGCCCGGCTCGATGAATCCGGCGAGCGTGGAAAACCAGCCGGGCGGGAAACGTTCCTGACGGCCGAGCAGACACTGGTCACCCTTGTGGATCAGCATGATCACCACCGGGTCGGTGCGCGGAAAATGCTGGGAATTGCAGTCCTCGTTGGAGCAACGCCGGACAAATCCGGCCTGCTTGACCAAAGTGGGCGAGCCGCACACGGCGCAAAAACCATGCCGGCGATGCCAGTCGGTCATGGCGCGGGCCGTGGCCAGGATCGCCGCCTCGCCGGCGGGAACATGCGCATGGATCGTCCAGAGATCCGCGAAATCGCCGTGGCCGTCGAACAGAGTCTGCGCCTCTTCCGCCTCAAGGCTCGAAACATCGAGCGCGAAATGCGCGATGTCGCCGACCATGCCGAGAATGACGGTGAGCGAGTCCTTGAGGAACGGCTTGGCGACGTCCAGGCTCACCCAGGCGGGACTCTTTGTCTCGTCGCCCCTGACCAGCGGGTGCAATCGCCAGATGGGCAGGAAATGGGTCCGCGGATCGGCGAGCCGCGCATGAACCCAATCTTCGTTCAGGCGGAGATTGCCGGTCCGGTCCAACGGATTGCCGACATAAGCCATGGGATTGGGGCGATAATCTGTGTCGGACATCCGCGATTCCTTCGATTGGAGGCCAGAGCCTGCCACACCGGGCGGAGAGCCGCAACGCGCGAAGCCCGGCACGCCGCCCGGTGCGGCGTCACGCGGGATCGCCCCCTTGCCCCTCCCGGTCAAATAGCCGATATACTAGGGCCGGGAGGTTGGCGGCGGACGAGCCCCTCGCCAACCCGGTCAGATCCGGAAGGAAGCAGCCGTAACGAGTTCTGCTCGGGTCGCCTGTCCAACCTCCCACCGATCTTCGCTCGATCGGCCGCCGGCAAGTCGTTGTCGTTCACGTCGTGACCGTTCGCATCGTGATCGTTTGCATCGTGATCGTTCAATGGGCCGGACAGTTCGGAGGCTTATGGGAACCCGAAAGGGACAGCGAAACCCAAAAGGGGTAACACGATGACCGACGCCGGGACGGAGAAAGCGGCCGGTGGCTATCGCGTTATCGCGCGCAAATACCGGCCGACGACCTTCGCCGAGCTTTATGGCCAGGACGCCATGGTGCGCACGCTGTCGAACGCGATCCGTTCGGGGCGGCTGGCCCATGCTTTCATCCTCACCGGCGTGCGCGGCGTCGGCAAGACGACGACCGCGCGTCTGATCGCCCGCGCCCTCAATTGCATCGGCCCGGACGGCAAGGGTGGCCCCACGATCGAGCCCTGCGGCGTCTGCACCCATTGCGTGGCGATCGCAGAGTCGCGCCATGTCGATGTGATGGAAATGGACGCCGCGAGCCGCACCGGTGTCGACGATATCCGCGAGATCATCGACGGCGTACGCTATGCGCCGGTCGCCGCACGCGAGAAGATCTACATCGTCGACGAAGTGCATATGCTCTCGAAGAACGCGTTCAACGCGCTTCTCAAAACGCTCGAAGAGCCGCCGGAACATGTCCGCTTCATCTTCGCCACCACGGAAATCCGCAAGGTGCCGGTGACGGTGCTCTCGCGCTGCCAGCGATTCGACCTGCGGCGCGTCGAGATCCCCGTGCTGATCGACAATCTGCGCATGATCACCGAGAAGGAAAACGTCTCGGTGGAGGACGCCGCCTTCGGCCTGATCGCACGCGCCGCCGACGGCTCAGTGCGCGACGCGCAGTCGCTGCTGGAGCAGGCGCTGGCCCACGGCGCGGGCGAGGTGACCGAGGAGCGCGTGCGCGACATGCTGGGCCTGGCCGACCGGGCACGCATGTTCGATCTGTTCGAAGCCGTGATGTCCGGCGAGATCGCATCGGCGCTGGAAATCATGCGCGAGCAATACCGGCTCGGCGCGGATCCCACCGTGATCCTCGAGGATCTCTTGAATCTCACCCATTGGCTGACCCGCCTGAAACTCGCGCCGGATGCCGGCGAGGACATGGCTATGGGCGAAACCGAGCGCGTGAAGGGCCGCGACTTTGCCGCCAAACTGTCGATGCCGGTGCTGACCCGCAGCTGGCAGATCCTGCTCAAGGGGCTCGATGAAGCGCGCCGCGCGCCCTCGCCCGATGCGGCGGCGGAAATGGCGTTGGTGCGACTCGCCTTCTCCGCCGAACTTCCCGATCCCGCCGATCTGGTGCGGAAGCTGGACGAGCAGCGCGACGCGTCCGCCACACCGCCGCGCCGGGATGCGCCCGCCAGCGCCGCCCGCGAACCGGTGGCGCGGTCGAGCTTCAGCACGGCGAGCGGCTCGGCCGGCACGGCCCGCGCGATGGCCTCGCCTCAGCCGGCGACGGACGAGGAACTCGCATCCGCGCCGACGAGCTTCGCCGAACTGGTCGCGCTGTTCGAGGAAAAGCGCGAGATGATTCTCCACACCCACCTGATCGACCATGTGCATCTGGTGCGGTTCTCCCACGGTCAGCTGGAAGTTCGGATCGAGGACAAGGCGCCGGCGAATCTGGCGTTCCAGATCGGGGACAAGATGAAGGCCTGGACCGGCGAGCGCTGGGTGGTGAGCGTGACGCAGGACCTCGGCGAGCCTACCCTGCGCGAGCGACAACTGGCCCGGGAAAACGAGATCCGCGAGCAGGCGCTGCGCGATCCGCTGGTCAAGACGGTGCTCGAGAATTTTCCGGGTGCGGAGATCACGGCGGTCCGCAAGGAGTGATACGCACCCCCTGGACGCGCCGTCCGCCGTGCCGTACCGACATATCGCCGAATTCGAGAGGAGTTGAAGAGCGCGTATGAAAAATATTGGTCAGATGCTCAAACAGGCACAGGAATTCCAGTCCAAGATGGCCGAGATGCAGGAGCGCCTGGGCGAATCCGAGATCTCGGGAGTATCCGGCGGCGGCATGGTGACATGCACGTTGAACGGCAAGGGCGAGATGAAGGGGATCAAGATCGATCCCTCACTGATCGACCCGAAGGACGCAGAGATCCTGGAAGACCTCATCGTCGCCGCCCATCACGACGCCAAGGTCAAGCTCGAAGCCTTTGTTCAGGACGAGATGGCGAAGGTCACCGGCGGGCTGCAACTGCCGCCGGGCATGTCGCTGCCGTTCTAGGCCGGCGGGATTTTCACCAGACAATGACCACCCGGGGAACGGGCACGGAGATCGAACGCCTGATCCAGCTTCTGGCGAAACTGCCGGGGCTGGGACCGCGATCGGCGCGCCGCGCCGTTCTGCATCTGCTCAAGCGCCGGGATTCCGTGATGGAGCCTCTGGCCCGCGCGCTGACGGAAACCGCCCGCACGGTTCATGCCTGCAGCACCTGCGGCAATCTCGACACCACGGACCCTTGCACGATCTGCACCGATCCCCGGCGCGATGCGGGCCTGATCTGCGTGGTCGAGGAAGTCGCGGATCTGTGGGCGCTGGAACGTACCGGCGCTTTCGCGGGCCGTTATCACGTTCTTGGCGGCACGCTCTCGGCGCTCGACGGCGTCGGGCCCGGCGATCTCAACATTCCGAAACTCATCGAGCGGGCGCGAAACGGCGAGGTCAAGGAAATCGTGCTGGCCACCAATGCTACGGTCGAGGGTCAGACCACCGCCCATTACATCATGGACCATCTCGCCAATGACGCGGTGAAGGTCTCGGGGATCGCACATGGCGTTCCCGTCGGCGGCGAACTCGATTATCTCGACGACGGCACCATCGCCGCCGCGCTCAAGGCCCGCCGGCCGATATAATAGCCTCGGGAGGCGTCAGGCTGCGGTCTTCGCCTTGCCGGATCCGCGCAGGGACGACACGACGTCCTTCACGGCGGCGTCGAGTTGATCGGAGATCTTGGCCAGCTCATCACAGGACGACCGGACGCGGTTGGACATCTCGCTCATGCCCTGCGTCTCGGTCGCGACCGCGCTGATATCGTCGCGCACGCCGCGCACGCGTTCCGCTGTCTGGCTGATATTGGTGCTGATCTCGTTGGTGGCCATGGCCTGTTCGTCGACGGCTTCGCTGGCGGCCGTGGAGTTCTTCTCCGTTTCCTTGATGACGACGCCGATCATGTCGATCGCCTTGGCGGCCTCTTCGACGGAATTGGTGATCTTGCCGATCTGGTCGCCGATCGTCTTGGTCGCCTTGGAGGTCTGATTGGCGAGCGCCTTGACCTCGGAGGCCACGACGGCGAAGCCCTTGCCGAGCTCGCCGGCCCGCGCCGCCTCGATCGTCGCGTTAAGCGCCAGAAGATTGGTCTGGGCGGCGATTTCGGAAATCGTCTTGACGATGGCGTCGACCTCGCCGGCATATTGCGACAGGCCCTGAATGACCGTGTTGGAGTGATCGGCGGCATCGACCGCGGTCCGCGCGATCTGCGACGACTGTTCGGCCCGCCGGCCGATTTCGCGGACCGACGCGCTCAACTCCTCGACGGCGGCTGAGACCGCCTCGACATTCTGCGTCGCCTGATCCGACGCGCCGGCGACCGACGTCGACTTTGTGCCGACCGCCGCAACCGCCTTGTCGAGCGCGGCGACGACGTCATTCATCAACGCGCTCTGCTTGACGACGGCGTCGGTGACGTTGCCGATCCGGCTTTCGAGCCTGTCGGCGATCTCGCGATGCTCCGTCTCGCGGACCTGCTCGGCCTCCTCGAGATAGACCGAGATCGAGAGATCGATATCCAGCATGATCGCCTTCATGGCCGAGGACAGCATGTCCGCCATGGCGGGATCCTCGCTCAGAGCCACCTTCAGCATCCGGTCGACGACATAGGCATAGCCGCCGATGAACAGGCCGGGCTCCAGCCCGATGCGCTGATGCGCCTGGCCGACCTTCCGGGCGCGCTCGTAATAATCATCATCGAGGGCACCGGACATGAGCGTTTCCCAATGGGAAATCTGGGCGCGTTTCAGCCGGTCGGTCTGATCGCCGATCTTGGCGGCAAGATCGGGGCGGCTCGTGACATGGCGATAGAAGCCGTCAAGAATTTCAGGAAGATGCGGGCCAAGCGTTGATCCGAATCGTTGAAGACCGGGTTTGGACGCGCTGTCGAGACCGAAGAAATCCAGCCGGGATTTCATACCGGAGGTCGAGTCACTCATTTTTATTATGGATCCTTGGCAGAAGGGGTGGTGCGTATAAAGTGCAACCTCTCTTTTGCCCGACCGGCCTTTAAAGAAGCGCTAACACTGCGCCGTCATGCGGCAATTATCCGCACTTCGAATAGCCGCAATTGATGCAGGTGTCGCAACCCTCCTGACGCACCAGCGCCGGCGCGCTGCATTTCGGGCAGGCGCGCAGCCGGGGATCGCCGACCTCGCGGTCGTCGCCGACCACAATCTTCCGACGCGTCTCGGCCAGCGGCATGTCTTCTTCCGGATCGGCGACGAAGCCGATCTCGATCAGATGCTTTTCGATCACCTCGCCGATCGCCGCCAGGATCGACGGCACGTAATGGCCGTCCACCCAGCGTCCGCCGCGCGGATCGAACACCGCCTTCAATTCCTCGACCACGAAGGACACGTCGCCGCCGCGCCGGAACACCGCGCTGATCATGCGGGTGAGCGCGACCGTCCAGGCGAAATGCTCCATGTTCTTCGAGTTGATGAACACCTCGAAGGGCCGGCGGCGGCCGTCCTGAATCACGTCGTTGATGGTGATATACATGGCGTGATCGGAATCCGGCCAGCGGACCTTGTAGGTCTTGCCCGGCAGCACGCCCGGCCGGTCGAGCGGCTGGGTGAGATAAACCACGCCGCCCGCCTCGTAGACATCCTCGGGCTTCGCCTTCGGCGAATCCAGCGGCAGCTCCGGCTCGGCTTCCGCGCGTTCCGGTTTCGCCTCCAGCACCGAGCCCGTTACCTCGTTCGGACGATAGGTCGTGCAGCCCTTGCAGCCCTTCTCATAGGCGAGGAGATAGACATTGCTGAAATCCTCGAAGGTAATGTCTTCGGGGCAGTTGATGGTCTTGGAGATCGAACTGTCGATATGCTTCTGCACGGCGGCCTGCATCAGCACATGATCCTCCGGCGCGAGCGTCATGGCCGAGACGAAGTAATCCGGTAGCTCGGCATTCTCGCCGAATTTCTTCTTATAGAGCCGATAGGCGTAATCCGAGACCTCTTCCTCCCGACGGGCGCCGTCGGGCATCAATACCTTGCGGGTATAGGTGAAGCTGAAGACGGGCTCGAGGCCGGATGAGACGTTGTCGGCGAGAAGCGAAATCGTGCCGGTCGGCGCGATCGAGGTGAGCAGGGAATTGCGGATGCCGTGCTCGCGGATCGCGGTTTTCGCGTCCTCCCCAAGGGACGCGACCATCGGCGCTGCGAGATAGGCGTCGGCATCGTAAAGCGGGAACGCGCCTTTTTCGCGCGCGATCTCGGCCGAGGCCAGATAGGCCGCGCGGCGGATCGCTTCCATCCACTCCTCGGTCTTTTTCAGCGCGGGCGCGCTGCCGTAGCGCAACCGGCACAGAATCAAAGCATCCGCCAGCCCGGTCACGCCGAGCCCGATACGCCGCTTGGCCTGCGCCTCCTGAGCCTGAGCGTCGAGCGGGAAGCGCGAGACGTCGATCACATTGTCCATCATGCGGACGGCGACGCGGACCAGATCGGCAAGTTCCGCTTCATCGATCGCCGCGTCCTCCGTGAACGGCGACGTGACGAGTCGGGCGAGATTGATCGAGCCCAGCAGGCATGCCCCATAGGGCGGCAGGGGCTGTTCGCCGCACGGATTGGTGGCGTTGATCGTCTCGCAGTAATGGAGATTGTTCTGCTCGTTGATGCGATCGATGAAGATCACGCCCGGTTCGGCATAGGCGTAGGTCGCGCGCATGATCTTGTCCCACAACTCGCGCGCCTGCATGGTCCTGTAAACCGTGCCGCCGAATTCGAGTTGCCACGATTCGTCCGCCTTCACCGCCTCGATGAAAGCGTCGGTCACCAGCACCGACAGATTGAACATGCGCAGCCGGCCGGGATCCCGCTTGGCCTCGATAAAGGCCTCGATGTCGGGATGGTCGCAGCGCATCGTCGCCATCATGGCGCCCCGGCGATGGCCCGCGCTCATGATGGTGCGGCACATCGCATCCCACACATCCATGAAGGACAAAGGCCCCGACGCGTCCGCGCCGACGCCTTTCACCGTCGCGCCCTTGGGCCTGAGCGTCGAGAAATCGTAACCGATGCCGCCGCCCTGCTGCATGGTCAGCGCGGCTTCCTTGAGATTCTCGAAAATTCCCGACATATCGTCCGGGACCGTGCCCATGACGAAGCAGTTGAACAGCGTGACCTGACGGCCGGTGCCCGCGCCGGCCAGAATCCGCCCGGCCGGTAGAAACCGGAAATCGGCCATGGCCTCGTAGAACTTCTCTTGCCACCCGGCGCGCACCGACTCGTCCTCGGGCTCCGCCAGCGCGGCCGCCACCCGGCGCCAGCTATCGTCGATCGTTCCGTCGACCGGCGTACCGTCGGCGCCTTTGAGGCGATATTTCATGTCCCAGATCTGCTGGGATATGGTCGTCAAACTCGACATGAAACAGGTCCCGAAAATCGGTTCTTACGTCACGCGGCCAGCTGGTCCGCATTGTCCTGGGGGCGCAAATTTTACGCCGCAGAGGCCCCAGACGCAAAGTATTTGTTCTCTATATGTTTCCCTATAGCATACACCAGTTCGTGATGGATAGGGCCTTGAATATACAACTTTATCCGAGTTATCCCCAGAATCCACAAGGGAGTGAGCCACAGTTATCCTCAATATCGGCCGGATAGATCGATTATCCACAGAAAATTGTTATTTCCCGGCGCGTTGCGCTTCGGCGATCAGAGCATCGGTCGCCGGCTCCAGACGGGCTTCGAGCGCGCCGACGAATTCCGCCCGCTTCATGCCGGGCGCGATGGCGGGGAGAAATTCGAGAACGATGGTGCCGGGCCGGCGGATGAATCTCCGGCGCGGCCAGAACAGCCCCGAATTCAACGCCACCGGGATCACATCGACGCCCAGCTGGCTGTAGAGGCCGCCGATGCCCGGGCGATACGGCGCGCGTTGGCCGGGCGTCACCCGCGTGCCTTCGGGAAAGATCACGATCGGCCGGTTGTCCTCGACCGCAGCGCGCGCGCTGCGGATCATGCCGCGCACCGCGCTCGAGCCGCCTCTGCGATCGATCGGGATCATCCGGACCTTGCGGGCATACCAGCCATAGACCGGGATCCAGAGCAGCTCCTGTTTGAGCACGACCGCCGGATTCTCGAGCAGAATATGAAAGATGATCGTGTCCCAGGCGGACTGATGCTTGGACGCGACGAGCGCCGCGCCCTCGGGCAGGTTTTCCCGGCCGCGGATTTCGATGTGGATGCCGGTCAAAACGCGCAACAGCCCCATGACGCCTTTCGCCCAGATCGTCTGGCCGCGCACGGTCCAGATCGCGGGACCGAACATTGCGGGCAGCCAAAGGATCGCCATGACGGTGGTCCAAAGATAGAAGGCGATATTGAACAGCGCGGAGCGGAGCGGCAGCATGCCCGTCAGGATCCGGAAATTGCGAGAATGGCGTGCAGTAGTGTAACCCGCGCCTTGCTCGCAAGGAATTTCGTGTATTCGACGGCGAGGAGCCGGGTGGTGCCGGACCAGCGCCACCAATCGGAAATCCGCACGCTGTCGGGAAAGACCGGATAGGGAATGAATTTGCAGTTGGGCAGCGCGTAGTTGAGTTCGACCAGCGCGCGCGGCATGTGATAGCTGGCGGTGACGACGATGATCGACTTGTAGCCGTGGCTGACCACCCAGGACGCGGTTTCCTGCGCATTTCCGATGGTATCCTGGGCCTCACGCCCGAGATCGACGCAGCAGTCGAACAGACCGGGCGCGCTCTTGCCCATGAAGGATTTGAGCTTGGCCCGCGCAATCTTGCGATTGACGCCGGTGACGAGCAGCCGCTTGCCATAGCCGCGATCCAGCAGGCTCATCGCCGCCGTCAAGCGCTGGTCGCCGCCGGTCAGCACCACGATGCCGCCATCGGTGTCGGTGATGTTCGGCTCGCTGCGTGGCAGGGCGCCGGTGAACCAGACAAAGCCGCCGAGCCAGGCGATCACGAGCAGCGCCAGAGTCCAGATGATGATCCGGCGCTTGCGGCCCCTGCTGCGCCCCCCAGTCGCGCCATCGTCAGACCATCCGGCCCAGCGCGGAGGTCACAGTACGGCGCGCCGTCAGCATCGTTAGCAGACTTGCCAGAAGCGGCAGCGCCACCAGCGCGGCCACGAGCGTGAGGGAAAACCCGAATTTCGGAATGAACGCATCCTCCATGCCGATCGACAAGCGCGAAATGCCGAGAAGCGAGAGCACGGCCACGCTGACACCGATCAGGCCGCCCTTCAGGCCGAGCAACAGGAAATGCCGCTGGAACTGGCTAGCGATAAAACTGTCTTTCGCGCCGATGAGGTGCAAGATCTCGATCGTGTTGTGATGGATCGCCATGCCCGCGCGCGTCGCGAAGATGACGATGGCGACCGTTGCAAGCCCGACAAGGGTCACGATTCCCGCAGCCAGATACTGGACATTCTGCGCCAGATCGATGAAGCGCTGGAGCCAGCCGCCGTGATCATCGAGCACGGCGTCGGGCGCCACTTCCGTGACTTTCTTCGACAGGGCGTCGAGATCGACATCCCGGTCGCGCGAGAGCACCACATCGACGAGGGCCGGGATGGGCAGGTCGTCGGTCACATTCCCGGCGCCGAGCCAGGGCTCCAGCAGTTTCTTGACCTCGGCCTTGCTGAGCGGCAGGGCGCTTTCGATTCCGGGCGTGTTGTTGAGCAGCTTCACAACGGCGTCGCGCTCGGTGTCGCGCGCGGTTTCCGCACCCGCCGTGATCTGAACGGTGACTGTGTGAGACAAGGACGCGCGCCAACTTGCGACCGACTGATCCAGCGTGATCACGCCCGCCACGCCAAGCGCGGCGAGATAGGCCATGACGGCGATCACCCAAGGCAGTAACCGGCCCGAAGGATGGTCCGCCAGGTAAACGATCGGGCCGCGCAAAAAGCTCATGACATCCGTTCCGTCAATCCGGTTGAGACTTGTCGCCGGACCCGGCGTCGGTTTCTTCGAGCAGATCTTCTTCCGATTCGACCGGGCTGGCGCTTTCCGGGGCCGGAGCGCGGCGCTCTCCCTTGCCGTAGGCGACCCGCAATTTTGGCTCATGCGGCGCGGGCGCGGGAAGGTGATTGAGCCGGCCGTTGTCAATCTGCAGCAATGGCGCGTTCACCCGTTCGGCGAGGCCGGAATCATGGGTCGCGATCACGATCGTCGTGCCGATCTTGTTCAGTTCGACAAAGAGGTGCAGAAGACGTTCGCCCATTTTCGGATCGATGTTTCCTGTCGGCTCGTCGGCCAGAAGGATGCTCGGCCGGGCGATGACGGCCCGCGCGATGGCGACCCGCTGCTGCTCGCCGCCGGACAAGGTCGGCGGCCGGGCATTGATCCGGTCGGCGAGACCGACCCAGGCGAGAAGCTCTGCCACGTGCTCGCGAATCTGGTCCTCCCGCGCGCCGGCGATCCGCAACGGCAGCGCGACATTTTCGAGCGCGGTCAGATGCGGCAACAGGCGGAAATCCTGAAACACCACGCCGATGCGCCGCCGGAGCGCGGGCAAATCCTTACGCTCGGCCTTGGTCACGTCGCGCTCGAACATGGAAATGAGGCCGCGCGACGGCTTGATCGCGAGATACATCAGTTTGAGGAGGGAAGACTTGCCGGCGCCGCTCGGCCCGGTGAGAAAATGGAAGGACCCGGGCTCCAGATCGAAATTGATGTCGCGCAGAACCTCGGCGCCCATGCCATAGCGCACACCCACATTTTCGAAGCGTATCACGGTGTCTGGCCCTCATTTGCGGCCGCGGTTTTGCTCCCGGCATCGACGAGGCCCGGCCGGTTCCGCTCCCAAGACGTAAAGAATCGCATAGGGCGCGCCCTCGCGTCTAGACCATGATCGGCGAAAATCCCATTTCGGGACATCTTCGCAAACCGAATAATACTAGGCATTTGAAAGGCTTGCCTTGGTCTGGATCGCTCTATAGAGTGGCGTTAATCATAGGCTCTCCGAATGATCATTTCCTGTCCAAACTGTTCCACGCGGTTTACGATTCCCGACGCCGCCATACCGGCGACCGGTCGAACTGTGCGCTGCTCAAAATGCGGCACGAAATGGCGTCATCCGGACGAAACTCCTCTGGAAACCGCGGCGGAAACCGCCGCCGCGCCCGAACCGGCTCCCGAGCCGGAAGCGGCGCCCGCCGAGGCGGTTGAGGAACAGGCGGACGCCGCCGAAGCCGCTACGCCGCCATGGACCGCCGAACCCGAGGCCGGTGCGGACGAAACGGCGGAAGAGACCGCCGAGCCGGAGGATGCGGCGGGGCCGGCCCTGCCGGATATCGACGTATCGACGGACGACAAGGACGAAGCGCCGGTCGAGCCGGGAAGCGCGCCGGACATAACCGCGAAGCGCGACGAGGAAGCGCCGGTCCGTCCAGCGATCAAGAGGGAGCCGATCGAGGAAGAGAAAACCTCTACGGGTCTGATCGTCGGCTGGGCTGTGCTCGGTATTCTGGTCGTCGCCGTCATCGGCGGCGTTATTTTCTTCCGCCAATCGATCGTGGATGGCTGGCCGGCCGCCGCCCGGCTCTATAACGCGCTTGGCCTCTCGATCGAGAAACCGGCGATGTCTTCCGCGGAAGCGCCGAAACCGGCCCCGCAAGCCAAGGTAAAACCCCAGTTCCAGACCAAATCCGTGACCACCTCGACCGAAACGATCGATGGCACGGATTACCGCGTCGTAAACGGCACGGTGGTCAATTCGGGAACGGTCGCCGCTGCCGTGCCGGAGGTCCGCACCCGGCTCAGCGGGGACGATCACAAGGTGCTCAGCGAGACGGTTCATAAATTGCCGGAGCGGGTCCTGCAGCCCGGCGAAACAATGACCTTCTCGATCAAGATCGCCAGTCCACCGGCGGACGCGCGCTACCTTGAAGTCGATACGGTTTCCACCCAGCAATAAGCCCGGCTTCCGATACCAATCGGTTCAATGTGTGACGTTCAGAAAACGTCGAGAAGGCGATTGATGTAGTCGCGCTCCTCGCGCGGGCGCTGCCATTCGCCGGACCGCTTGCGCAATTCCTGCAGGATCTCCCGCGAGCGCTGGACATCGGAGCCGGAGGGCAGATCGATATGATCGGTCGCGAAGCCGCCTTTGTTGCCCGGCCGGTTGCCCTGACTGCCGGCCTGTTGGCCTTTCTGCCCCATCTGCTTATTGGCGTTGTTCACGAGTTCGCCGATGCCGTTGCGGAGAGCCTGCAACGCCTGTCCCTGATTGTCGAGGGCGTCATCGCTGTCGGAATGGCGCAAGGCCGACTCGGCCTGACCCATGGAAGATCCGGCCTGAGACAGGCTTTCGGGCGTCTTGACGCCCTTGCCACCGAGGCTTTGGAGAATTGTCTGCAGCTCTTTCTGCAGCCCGCCCTGCCGGCCGGCCAGGCCGGAAAGCGAGCCGGAATCACCCTTGCCCTTGGAGCCGTGGCGGCCCTGCCCTTTCTCGCCGGACTGACCGCGGCCGCGTTCGCCCTGCCGTCCGTTGCGGCCGTTCTTGCCGCTCTTCTGGAACGTTTCGTCCATCAGCGACTGCTGGCCGCGCGCCAGCTTGTCGAGATTCGAGATCGCCGACTGCATCGCCTTCTGACCGGGATCCCGTGCAGCGTTCATCGGCTTGGCGCTGAGATTTTCCAGAATCGACTGCATCTGCGAGAGCAGCTGCGAGGCCGCTTGGCGCGCGCCGGTCTGGCTCATCGAGCGGGCCTGATCCAGCATCTTGCGCAACTGATCCGCCGTCACCCGCTGACCGGGTCCTTGCGCCTGCTGCCCGGCCTGCTGTGACGTGTTACCGTTCTTCTTTTGCGCCTGGGCCTGCATGGCCTTGAGATATTTCTCCAGCGCCGCCCGAAGCTCGTTCATGAGCCGGTCGATCTTCTGCTGGGACGCACCCTCGGCCAACGCCTTCTGCAATTGCTCGGTCAGCGATCGGACATTGCTGCGGGCGCGGGTGACGTCGTCGTTCTCGATATGGACGGCCGTTTTCCAGAGGGTATCGCGCACCGCGTCGATCGCCTGGTCGCTCTTGTCGTATTGAAGCCGCCAGTAGGCATCACCGAGGGCCAGCGCGGTCGTCACGTCGTTATTGAAAGCCTCGGGCTTGTCCATGAGCTGGGCGAGACCGGCCTTGACGCTGGCGCGATCCTTCGGATGGTCGCCAAGGTGCTTGCGCATCGCGACCAGCTTTTTCGCCACCGGATTGGTGAATTTGCGTTCGGGCAGGACGAATTTCACGGGCTCGCTGACGCCGACCTGACCCAGCGCGTCGCGCGCCTCGATCGTGCCGATCACCTTTTCGCCCGCCCAGGGGTTATAGGTGAGATCCTGATAGTGATCGCCTGAGATGCTGGTCTGCCCGCGTGCGGCCGGCAGCTCGACATAAAGAACTTCGTCCTTGTCGCTCGGCCGCCTCAGGGCCATCTTGACCGATTCGACCCCGTAATCATCCGCCGCGCCGAACTGAATATGCAGCGCATAGCCCACCGTTGGCTTTGGCTTGGCCATAAAGGACGCCGCCGGTGGATTGTCCGGGATTACCTCCAGATTCCACGCGCCGATCGTCTTGCCGTGGCTTTTGATCGCCAGCCTCTCGTTCTTTTCGACCGGATAGGCGATCTCTTCGGTCTTGTCGCCGGCCGGCCGGAAGTCGTGCGTCTTGCCGTCGATCAGGACGTCGGCGCCGCCGCCGGAGCGCCGGGCGAGGACCTTGCTGCCGACCGGCACATGCAAGGTTTTGGTTGGGGCGGCGGATTCGTGACCGGTAATATCGCCGGAGTGCAGAAAGATCGGGGCCTTGCCGGTATAGGACGGCGGCGCAATCCAGGCATCGAGCGAGACCGGGCCCGAACTGCCGAGACCGAGACTCGGGACGATTCCGCTGAACAGGCGCGCCGACCAGTCCGACCCGGCGGCGGCGAATCCGACCACGACGAGCAACAGCGCGGCGGCGCGAAGCGCACGGGGATCGCGCCGGGCCAATCCCGGCGAGGGCCAGCCGACCCTCGGCTTGCCGATCCGGGCGCGCGCCCGGCGGATATGTTCGCGCCACAAGGAGCGACTCGCCGTTCCCGATTCTTCGGCAACCGGCGCTTCGGCCATCACATCGTCAAGCGCCGCGATCGGATGGTGACCAAGCTGATTGCCGGCCTCAAGGCGCTCGATCGCCGCGTCCCGGTCCGGCACGGAAAACCGCGCCACCGCCCGTTGCAGAAAGAACAGCAGGCCGGCCACCGCGAACCAGAACAATCCGGTATGCAGGAGGCCCGGCATTTCGTGCCAGAAATCGAGCAGGGAAACGGCGACGAACACGCCGATATAGACCACGACCGGCCAGAAGGCGCCGACGAAATTTTCCCACAGCAGAGCCGCGCGGGTGACCGTTATGCGGCGTTCGAGATCGGGAGACAACGCACTGGTATCGCGCCGCGCAAACGCTTCCGCGGACTCGGGCGAGCGCGGCGGCCTCCGGTCGGTCACCCCGCCTGCCTCTTTCGGCGACCGCCGACATCGCTTTGGTCGAGCCAGGACGGTATGGATTCGAGTTCGATCATTTCCTCAAAACTCTGGCGCCGGCGCACCTGATCATACCGGTCGCCGCGCACAAGGACCTCGGGGACCAACGGGCGCGCGTTATAGGTCGAGGAGAGCACGGCCCCATAGGCCCCAGCCGAGCGAATCGCGACATAATCGCCCTGACGAAGCTCAGGCAGCTCGCGGGCGCGGGCGAAGGTGTCCGTGGTCTCGCAGACCGGGCCAACGACGTCATAATGTTTAAGAGTGGCACCGGCCGGGGCTTCATTCAATGGCTCGATCCGGTGGACGGCGTCATAAAGGGCCGGACGCATGAGGTCGTTCATCGCCGCGTCGAGGATCGCGAAGGTGCGATGCTCCGAATCCTTTATGTAGACGACCCGCGAGACCAGAACGCCCGCATTGCCGGCGATCAGCCGGCCCGGCTCCAGAATGATCTGGCAGCCGACCATCCGGTTCGCCATCCGCGCGATCATCTTGGCGTAGTCGGCGGGCGAGGGCGGCAGTTCGGCGGAATAAGGAATGCCGAGACCGCCGCCAAGATCGAGCCGTTCGATCGTGTGGCCGTCCTCGCGCAATTGATGCACCAGTTCGGTGACCCGCTGGAACGCATCCTCGAAAGGCGACAATTCGGTGAGCTGCGAGCCGATATGAACGTCGATGCCGACGATCCGGATGCCGGCCATGGCCCCGGCGCGGCGATAGATGTCCCGGGCCCAATCCCAGGGGATGCCGAATTTGTTTTCCTTGAGACCCGTGGAGATCTTGGCGTGAGTCCTGGCGTCGACATCCGGGTTCACCCGCAGCGTGATCGGCGCGACGGTGTTGCGCGAGCGCGCAACCTCATCGAGCGCGACAAGCTCCGCCTCGGATTCGACATTGAACTGATGGATACCGGCCTCGAGCGCAGCCGCCATTTCCTCGCGTGTCTTGCCGACGCCCGAGAAGACGATCCGCTCGGCCGGAATTCCGGCCAGCATCGCCCGCTTCAACTCGCCGCCCGAGACGACGTCCGCGCCGCAGCCGAGCCGGGCGAGCGTCGCGACCACGCCGAGATTGCCATTGGCCTTGATGGAATAGCAGACCATGGCGTCGACATTGTTGTCGGCGAACGCGCCGGCGAAGACGCGGTAATGCCGCTCGAGCGTGGCGGTGGAATAGCAATAGAAGGGCGTGCCGACCGCACGCGCGATCTCCTCCAGAGGCACGTCCTCGGCAAACAGCCGGCCGCCGCGATATTCGAAATGATCCATCGATCCGCCTTATGAACTCAGTTGCTCAGACTGGCCGCTAGAAGCCGGACTGATTCTCGCCCTTCTTTTGCTGCCCGGGATTGGCGGTGCGGCCGTTCGGCAATTCGAGCGGGCCTTTCTTGCCGCAGGCAGCCAGCGTCGTGGCCGCCATCATGGTCAACAGAAAGATCGCAATCACACGCTTCATGATCTATTCCAACTCGCTGCGGGCCCGCGCGACCGCCTCGCGCACCCTCTCCGGCGCCGTGCCCCCGAGGCTCGTCCGGCTGGTGACGGAATTGGCCACGCCCAGCACATCGAACACGTCCTTGCGGATCAACCGCTCGACCGACTGCATATCGTCGAGCGACAGTTCCTCGATTCCGACACCCTTGCTTTCGGCCAGCGCAACGATCCGACCCGTCACGTGATGGGCCTGGCGGAACGGCATGCCGAGCGTGCGCACCAGCCAGTCGGCGAGATCGGTCGCCGTGGTGTAGCCCGCCGCCGCGGCCTTCTCCATTCGCGCCTTGTCGACCTTGAGATCGGCGATCATGCCGGTCATGGCGGCAACGCACAGGCCGATGGACTCGGCGGCGTCGAACACCGGTTCCTTGTCCTCCTGCATGTCCTTCGAATAGGCGAGCGGCAGACCCTTCATCACCACCAGCAGCGTGTGCAGCGCGCCGAAGATCCGGCCCGCCTTGGCGCGGGTCAGCTCGGCAGCATCCGGATTGCGCTTCTGCGGCATGATGGACGATCCGGTCGAGAAGGAGTCTGACAGCCGGACGAAGGCGAATTGCGCGCTCGACCAGATCACGATCTCCTCGGCGAGCCGCGAGAGATGCATCGCGGCGATCGAGGCGACGCTCAGGAATTCAAGCGCGAAATCCCTATCCGACACCGCATCGATCGAATTGCGCATCGGCGCATCGAAGCCGAGCGCTGCAGCGGTCTTGTTCCGGTCGATCGGGAAAGACGTGCCGGCGAGCGCCGCCGCGCCGAGCGGGCTTTCGTTCAGCCGCTTCCGGCAGTCGCGCAACCGGCCACGGTCCCGCGAGATCATCTCGGCATAGGCCATCAGATGATGACCGAAAGTCACCGGCTGGGCGGCCTGCAAATGCGTAAAGCCCGGCATGATCGTCCCGGCATGGGCGTCCGCCTGATCGAGAAGGGCTGCGAGTAGATCCTTCAACGCCGCATCCAGGCCGTCGATCGCGTCGCGCACCCACATCCGGAAATCGGTCGCGACCTGATCGTTGCGCGACCGCGCCGTATGCAGCCGTCCGGCGGACGGGCCGACGATTTCGGCGAGCCGTGCCTCGACATGCATGTGAATGTCTTCGAGGGCGGGATCGATCGCCATCTTGCCCGCCTCGATCTCGCCGAGGACCTGATCGAGACCGTGCTGAATCGCCGCACCGTCCTCGTCCGGGATGATTCCCTGCTCCGTCAGCATGGCGGCATGGGCCTTCGACGCCCGGATATCCTGGGCGAACAGCCGGATATCGAAGCTGATCGACGCGTTGATCTTTTCCATGATCTCGGCAGGCCCGGCGGCGAAGCGGCCGCCCCACATGGAATTGGCCGCGCCATCCGTCGCACCCGCGCTTCCTTGTGAGGCTTGCGCGGGGGTGGCATTATCGGAAGAAGCACCGCCTTTGCGGATTTGTTGAGTCATCGCCAGGGTCCACTAAGGTCCAACGTCAGGATCCTGCAGCACAGGTCACGAACCAGGTCGAGAGCACATGGCCGCACGAAAAATCAATTATGGCGCCGCGCTGTTCGGTCTGCTGATCGTGATCGCGCTCGCCGTCCTCGGATACAGCGCCTTTCAATGGTTGGCAGGCAATACGCCATCTGCGGTCCCGCCACAAGAGTCGCCCGCCGCGGCCGCCTCGGATATTATCGTTTCCCAGCAGCCGAAACCAGTGCCGGACAAGACGTTCACGGACGATGCCGGCGGCACGCACAGGCTGACCGACTACAAGGGCAGCTATGTTCTGGTGAATTTCTGGGCAACCTGGTGCGCGCCCTGCAAGCTGGAACTGCCGTCGCTTGCGGCGCTGAAATCGAAATTCTCCGGCAATCAACTCAAGGTGATCACGATCTCGGTCGACAAGAGCCCGGCCATCGCGGCCAAATATCTCGCGCAGAACGGGCTTACGTCACTCGATTCCTATACCGATCCCTCGCTGGACCTCTCGATTGCGCTCGGCGCCAACGCGCTGCCGACCACGGTGTTGATCGACCCCGATTCAAGCGTGATCGGCCGTCATGTCGGTGGTACGAAATGGGACGAGCCCAGCGCGGTCGCCCAGCTGAAAAAAATTATCGCCAAGGGCTGACAACCGCTCCAGCAGCGTCACTCATGTTTGGCCGGGTATCATCAGCATAGCCAGCGCACGGCCTTTGCTGTGATAACTTGTGACCGCGTCACCACTTCGGCAGGGGGCCGTTATGCAATTTACTCTCACGGATCTGGCGAGCATCGCCCAGATCGTCGGTGCGGTCGCCGTCATCGTTTCGCTCGTTTACGTCGCCATTCAGGTCAAAAGTAATTCGATCGCCGTCCGGTCGGGCTCCGGCAATGCCGCGAATGTCGCCGTGCAGAGCTGGTATCTGGAGCTTGGCGCGAACCAACAGGCCAGCGACCTTTATATAAAGGCCATGACGTCGGACGAGCCCCTCGCGAAAGAGGAGGAATTCCAGTTCATCGTCCTGACCCACGCCCTGATGCTGGCTTTTCAGAACAGCTATTTTCTCGCGACCGAGCGGACGATCGACACCGATCTTCGCGAGGCCATGACGGTGCCAATCATGGCGGTGAAGGATCTGCCCGGACTGCAGCGGTACTGGCGGCAGCGGCGGAACTACTTTTTGCCGGGGTTCGCAACTTATGTTGACGGGCTTTTGGCGCGGCCGCCGATCGATACGTTAGACGTTTACCGGACGCCCGAAGCAGCGGCGGCCACGCCCACCGTCAGCTAGAGGGACGGTCCGCGACGTCGTCCAACGTTCGCGAACAAATGATGTTAGAACCCGCTGATCAGCGCGTCGGAACCGGTTCGTCGCCCGTATAATCGTAGAAGCCGCGGCCGACCTTGCGGCCGATCCAGCCGGCTTCGACATATTTCACCAGCAGCGGGCAGGGCCGGTATTTGGAATCGGCGAGCCCCTCATAGAGCACCTGCATCACCGACAGGCAGGTGTCCAGCCCGATGAAATCCGCGAGTTGCAGCGGTCCCATGGGATGATTGGCGCCGAGACGCATGGCCGTGTCGATCGCCTCGACCGTGCCGACGCCCTCATAGAGCGTGTAGATCGCTTCGTTGATCATCGGCAGCAGGATGCGGTTGACGATAAAGGCCGGGAAGTCTTCGGCGTTGGCCGGTGTCTTGCCGAGCTTGATCACGACCTCGCGAATGACCTTGAAGGTGTCCTCGCCCGTTGCGATGCCGCGGATCAGTTCCACCAGCTGCATCAGCGGCACCGGATTCATGAAATGCATGCCGATGAATTTTTCGGGCCGGTCGGTCGTGGATGCGAGACGAGTGATGGAAATCGAAGAGGTATTCGACGCGACGATCGCCGAGGGTTTGAGATGCGGGCAGAGCTCCCGGAAGATCCGCCGCTTGACCTCTTCGTTCTCGACCGCGGCCTCGACGACGAGATCGGCGTCGGCGAAGGCTTCCATGCTGTCGCCGCCGCTGATCAGATCCATCGCCGCCTTGTGATCGGCCTCCTGGATCATCCCGCGCGAGACCTGCCGCTCCATATTGTGGTCGATCCGCTCGATCGCGTTGTTCACGGCCTCGGGTTCGATGTCGTACAGAATGACCTTGAAACCAGCCAGGGCACAGACATGCGCGATGCCGTTCCCCATTTGCCCGGCGCCGATGATTCCGATCGTCTTGATCATAGGCTTCGTTCCGTTTTTGCTGTCACCCCGTTCAAGCGTCATTGTGTCGGTCATTACAGTGCATCCGCCAATTCGGGCAGCGCCTTAAAAAGATCGGCCACCAGACCGTAATCCGCAACCTGGAAGATAGGCGCTTCCTCGTCCTTGTTGATCGCTACGATGACTTTACTGTCCTTCATCCCGGCGAGATGCTGGATCGCACCGGAAATTCCGACCGCGATATAAAGCTCCGGCGCAACGATCTTTCCGGTCTGGCCGACCTGATAGTCGTTGGGCACGAAACCGGCGTCCACGGCGGCCCGGCTGGCGCCGATCGCCGCGTTGAGTTTGTCCGCAACCTTTTCAAGCAACGCGAAATTTTCGCCGCTGCCCATGCCGCGCCCGCCCGAGACGATGATCCGCGCCGAGGTCAATTCCGGCCGCTCGGATTTCGACAATTCCTGACCGACGAAGCGGGAAATGCCGGGATCGGCCGCCCCCTCGATCGCCTGGATTTCGCCCGAACCGCCGTCACCCGCCTTGTCGAACGCCGTGGCGCGCACGGTGATCACTTTTTTGGGATCGCTGGTCTTGACCGTCGCGATGGCGTTGCCGGCATAGATCGGCCGCTTGAAGGTATCGGGCGAGATGACCTCGATGATGTCAGAGATCTGCGCGACGTCCAGCAAGGCCGCGACACGCGGCATGATGTTCTTGCCGGTCGTCGTGGACGGCGCCAGAACCGCATCGTAATCACCCGCCAGCGTGACGATCAGCGGCGCGATCGCCTCGGCCAGGGGATGGGCGTAGTCCGGCGCGTCGGCGACGAGGACCTTCGAGACGCCGGCGACCCCGGCGGCCGCCTCGGCCACCGCGCCGCAGTCCGAGCCGGCGACCAGCATATGAACGTCCGTGCCGAGCTTTTGAGCGGCCGTGACCGTGTTGAGCGTCGCATCCTTCAGCGATGCGTTGTCATGTTCGGCGATGACGAGACTTGTCATGACTCTGTTCCGGCCCTCAGATAACACCAGCTTCGTTCTTGAGCTTGTCGACAAGCTCGGCGACGGAGCCAACCTTGACGCCCGCCTTGCGGCCCTCCGGACTCTCGACCCTGAGCGTCTCGAGGCGCGGCGCGACATCGACGCCGAAATCGGCTGGCGTCTTCTCGTCGATCGGCTTTTTCTTGGCTTTCATGATATTGGGCAGCGACGCGTAACGCGGCTCGTTCAGGCGCAGATCGGTGGTGACGATCGCGGGCAGGTTCAGAGAAACCGTCTCAAGACCGCCATCGATCTCGCGCGTGACCTCGACCTTGTCGGATTCTACGGTGACCTTCGAGGCGAACGTGCCCTGCGGCCAGCCCAGAAGCGCGCCCAGCATCTGGCCGGTCTGGTTGCAATCGTCGTCGATCGCCTGCTTGCCCATGAGCACGATGCCCGGCTGTTCGGCGTCGACGATGGCTTTGAGGATCTTGGCGACGGCGAGGGGTTCGGGCGCGGTGTCGGTCTTCACCAGGATGCCGCGATCGGCCCCCATGGCGAGGCCGGTGCGGATGGTTTCCTGCACCTGCGCCACGCCGATGGAAACCACGACCACCTCGTCGGCCGTGCCCGCTTCCTTGATGCGAAGCGCTTCCTCGACGGCAATTTCGTCGAACGGATTCATCGACATCTTCACATTGGCGAGGTCGACGCCCGTATTGTCTTGCTTGACGCGGATCTTGACGTTGTAGTCGACCACGCGTTTGACAGGCACGAGGATCTTCATCGAGCGCCCATTTCCAACGATTCCTTCCCCATCACTCCAGGCGACCCCAAGGCCCTGCCCTCGCGTGTGCGGAAATCGGATTCTTTGCCGAATCCCACGGCGTTAGGTTAAAGGCCGCCTCATCTTTATCGCATTGCACAATTACCGCATGATTAAACGATGGTCACAAAGCTGTCAACGAAGGCAACCGGCCTCTACGCCCCGCCCAAAAC
This sequence comes from uncultured Alphaproteobacteria bacterium, assembly GCA_963821875.1. Classification (GTDB taxonomy): domain Bacteria; phylum Pseudomonadota; class Alphaproteobacteria; order CAVTAV01; family CAVTAV01; genus CAVTAV01. The sequence continues at coordinate 747,409 of CAWGFE010000002.1, read as the reverse complement.
CCAATCGCCAGCAGTTTCAACGATTTGCGCCGGGCACCCAGAGAACGTCCCGGGCGCCGCCGTCATTGCAGTGCCGCGCCATGACAAAGAGAAGGTCCGAAAGACGGTTAACATATTTGATTGCTTCGGGATTGACCGCTTCGCTTGCCGCCAGTGCGGTCATGCGCCGTTCGGCCCGGCGCACGACGGTCCGGGCGAGATGAAGCCTGGCGGCGAGAGACGTGCCGCCGGGCAGCACGAAGGAGGTCAGAGGCGAGAGAGTGTCGTTGATCTCGTCGATCTCCCGTTCCAGCCGGTCGACCTGGGCAGACAGGATCCGCAGCGCGCTATCCGACGCTTCCGGATCAGCCGGGTTCGCCAGATCCGCACCGAGATCGAAAAGATCGTTTTGGACACGAAACAGGATCGCGTCTATCGCGCCCTCGGACTCCAGCCGCGCCAGGCCGATAACCGCATTGGCTTCGTCCACGGTGCCATAGGCGTCGACCCGCAGATCATGCTTGACCCGGCGCCTGCCGGAAACGAGGGCGGTGTCGCCTGAATCTCCCGTGCGGGTATAGATCTTGTTGAGCTTGACCATCGCCGCCCCGCGCCGCCGGATCTAACGCCGGAAAAGGAATGCCAGTCCGATCAGGATAACGGCGATGAGCTGGATGAACACACGCGTCTGCATCAGCTTGTTGCCGTATTTGCGATTGAACTCGCCCCCCACAAACATCGAGACGATGCCGGTGATCAACACACCGAGTACGGCGAGCAGTGCGAGAATAATTAGAACGGTCAGGAAATCCATATGTCCGGAACGCCTCCTGGGATCTGTTCTCAAACACTAGGACAGACAGGGCGTCATTGAGAAGAGGCGTTAACTTTGATGGACCTGAAATTAACCATAAATGGCGGATTTCTGGCATTTTCGGTGGGGGTGTGGCAGACTATTCACACAATCCTAACGCATTAAATGTCATGGTTGTGTGTGTAGTCAGGTCACCGGTCATCACAGCGTAGGAATTAACCCCAAGACGAGCCGTGTGACCTTTTGTGGCGTGAGGGCTGTTTTTCATGTTCATCGGAATGAGACGATTTCTGCGAGTCCGCGAAAACCGCGCGGAGACGAAGCGGCCGCTCCGGCTGCGCGCACTTGTGCCGGGTGTCGGCCCCATCATGGCGGGCGCCTTTGTGACCGTTCTGACGTTCAGCGCGATCCAGACAGCCACAGCGCAATCTGATTCGGACGTCCCGCAGGGCATTTCCCATGCCTTCGGCGACGGTCCGCCGGATAGCCGCTTCTACGCGCCGTTCTACGATCCGGCATCGGGCAGCTACTTCCAGCTGGTGACGCCGCACAAGACCGTCAGCTGGGAAGGCGCCGAGGTCGATGCCAAGCGTCATAAATACAAAGGCCGGCAGGGCCGTCTTGCGATCATCAAGTCGCCGAAGACGATGCTGAACCTGTACAAGAACCTGTATGTCGATCAGACCCAGGAAGCCTGGATCGGCCTGCAGTATTTCTGCGACGCCCGGCAACTCGACTGGGTCAACGGCACGACATTCAAGGTCGGCGATTACGCCAATTGGGGCGCTCAGTGGACCCGCGACGATCACGGCGAGGATTGCACCGAGGACGGCCCCAATCTCGGCGTCACGATATCGCCGGACTATAATTTCCGGTGGCTGGCCTGGGGCCGCAAGAAAGGCTTCATCTGGTATATCGCCGAATATCCCGCCCCGGCGAAGAAGGAAAAGGACGCATCGGCTGCCGCCAAGACCGGCGCCAAGAAGGCCGCGACGGAATAATCAGCGCTACGTCGCGAGTATCTATTGCAAAGAACGAAAGGCCGTGTCGATGACGCGGCCTTTTTCGTTTCCGCCTAGCCGCTCTCCAGCAGCCGCCGGGCGATGACTTCCGCCTGAATCTCGGCGGCGCCTTCGAAAATATTGAGGATACGCGCGTCGCACAGCACACGGCTGATCGGATATTCCAGCGCATAGCCGTTGCCGCCATGGATCTGCAGCGCGTTGTCGGCGGCGGCCCAGGCGACGCGCGCGGCGAGCAGTTTCGCCATGCCGGCTTCGAGATCGCAGCGCTCGCCTTCATCCTTGCGCCGGGCGGCGAAATAGGTGAGCTGGCGGGCGAGCATGATCTCGGTGACCATCCAAGCGATTTTGCCCGAGACGCGGGGGAAGGCGTAGATCGGCTTGCCGAACTGCACACGATCCAGCGCATAGGCGAGACCGAGTTCCAGTGCGCATTGCGCCACGCCGAGCGCTCGCGCCGCCGTCTGGATCCGCGCCGCCTCGAAGGTCGCCATGAGCTGCTTGAAGCCCTGGCCCTCGACGCCGCCCAGCAGATTTTCCGACGGCACCTCGAAGCCGTCGAAGCCGAGTTCGTATTCCTTCATGCCGCGATAACCGAGCACCTCGATCTCGCCGCCGGTCATGCCCTCGGCGGGAAACGGATCCTCGTCGGTGCCGCGCGGCTTTTCCGCGATGAACATGCTGAGGCCGCGATAGCCGGTCTCTTTCGGATCGGTGCGCGCCAGCAGCGTCATCAGGTCGCTCCGCGCGCCATGGGTGATCCAGGTCTTGTTGCCGGAGATTTTGTAGACCGGATCGCCCTCGTCGGTCATATCCTTGACCGCCCGGGTGCGCAGCGAGCCGAGATCGGAGCCGGTATTCGGTTCTGTGAAAACCGCCGTTGGCAGGATCTCGCCGGAGGCGAGCCGGGGCAGCCATTTCACTTTCTGCCCGGGTGTTCCGCCGGAGAGGATCAGTTCGGCGGCGATCTCAGAGCGGGTGCCGAGCGAGCCGGTGCCGATATAGCCGCGCGAAAGCTCTTCCGAGACGACGCACATGGCGAGCTTGCCGAGCCCCGCGCCGCCAAACTCTTCCGGGATCGTCAGGCCGAACACGCCGAGTCCCGCCATCTCCTCGACGATCTCCATCGGGATCAGCGTGTCGTCATGATGCCAGCCGGGCGCCTCGGGGATGACCTTGTCGTCGGCGAATCGGCGGAACTGATCCCGGATCATCTCCAGCATGTCGTCGAGCCCGGCTTCGCCGAAATGCCCGTTGGAATTCGTGTGCTCGATCACCTCGGCAAGCTCGGCCCGCAGCGTCGTTCCCGTGCCCTCCGCGATCAGCGACCTGACGGTCTCCGTTTCGAAAGCCGCCAGATCTTCCGCGTCAAGCCCAAGGGCTTCGAGCCGGATGATTTCGCCCTGGCTCATCGGGATGCCGCCCTTGAGCTGCGCCAGATATTCGCCGAAACCGGCTTGGAGGATGAGCTTCTCCAGGCGGCCGAACTTGCCCTCGTCCTCGAGCCGCCCGGCCCAGCCAAGAGCTTCGCGCAGCGCCTCGACATAGGTCGCCATCCAGGCGAAGCCATGAACCGGAAACTGATTTTCCTCCATGAGGGAACGGTCAATCTTGCCGTTCCTCACGACCATGGCCGCGACACCATCCTTCGCGGCGGCAAGCAAAGACTCCGCGCTGTCGAGCGCGTCCCGGGCGCGGGCGATCGGGCTGTCGGACCCGGCCGTTTGCCCGGTTTCTGAAGGCATCGCTGTCATGGCCCGGTGGTCCCTCGATCCTGTTGAATTGCGCCTATTGGCCGTTTGCGGCGATCACATCCTCAAGGGTGCGAAGCCCTGGATATTTGGCGGAGACGAGCACCGCCATATTGCCGGGCTTGTGCTGATTCTTCCACATCATGGTGTGGGCGCGGGGAATATCCTCCCAGGCGAAGACTTCCGACATGCGCGGATCGATGCGCCGCTCGATGACCAGCCGGTTCGCCTCGCTGGCCTGTTTGAGATTGGCGAAATGGCTGCCCTGCACCCGCTTCTGCCGCATCCAGAGAAACCGCGCGTCGAGCGTGAGATTATAGCCGGTCGTCCCGGCGCAGATCACCACCATGCCGCCGCGTTTCACGACGAAACAGGAGACCGGGAAGGTCTGCTCGCCGGGATGCTCGAAGACGAAATCCACATCGTTGCCCTTGCCCGTGATCGCCCAGATCGCCTTGCCGAATTCGCGGCATCTTTTCATGTAGTCCGCATAGCCTTTGGCGTCGCCGACCGGCGGCAGCTGGCCCCAGCAATCGAAATTCTTGCGGTTGATCACGCCCTTGGCGCCGAGCGAGAGGACATAATCGCGTTTCGACTCGTCCGAGATCACGCCGATCGCATGGGCGCCGGCGGTCGCGCAGAGCTGTATCGCCATCGAGCCCAGACCTCCGGACGCGCCCCAGACCAGGACGTGATCGCCGGGACGCAGGATATGCGGGCGATGGCCGAACAGCATGCGGTAGGCGGTCGCCAGCGTCAGGGTGTAACAGGCGCTTTCTTCCCAGGTGAGGTGTTTCGGGCGCGGCATGAGCTGGCGCGACTGGACGCGGGCAAACTGGGCGAAGGATCCATCCGGCGTTTCATAACCCCAGATCCGCTGGGACGGCGAATTCATCGGATCGCCGCCATTGCATTCCTCGTCGTCGCCGTCGTCCTGATTGCAATGGACCACGACCTCGTCGCCGACCTTCCAGCGTTTGACCCGGCGGCCGACCGCCCAGACGATGCCCGAGGCGTCGGAGCCGGCGATATGATAGTCGGCCTTGTGAATATCGAAGGGGGAAACAGGAATGCCCAGGCCCGCCCAGACACCGTTGTAATTGACGCCCGCCGCCATCACGAGCACCAGCACCTCGTCCGAGTCGATCGCCGGCGTGGGCACGACTTCGAGCTGCATGGCCTGTTCGGGCGGGCCGTGGCGCTCGCGGCGGATTGCCCAGGCATGCATGGATTTCGGCACATAGCCAAGGGGCGGGATCTCGCCGAGATCATAGAGACCCTTCTCTGCGGCGGCGGAGGCCGCATCGTCCGGATCACGTTTCGCATCGGCCGATTTCACCATGTCGCTGCCCCTATCCTTCCGTGCCGCGACCGGTCATTTGGCCAAGCGGTTCGGCAGAAGTTCGTCAGGCTTTGGTGGATCTCGCGCCACCCCTGAACAGGCGACCTGGAACGGATCGACTGCTCAGTTCCGATCCTCGTAGCAAGTATTTTTGCGCTGCACCATTTTACAGGATAGTGTGATTGCAGGTCCAAACTCAAATGGCCGAGCCTGCGGAAGCGAGAATAATCCTCGATATTTCGGCAAGTTTGGTGTTCGATAGAAAATAGTCGGCTTGGACTTTTTGTGCGGCGCATCGTCAGCCGCGCGGGAGCGATTACGCAAGTGCAAAACGGCGGCGACAAGGCGGGAACGAAAGCCGGGCGCGAGCGGGATCGCCCGTGGCTGATCCGCACCTATTCGGGCCACTCCTCCGCCGCCGCGTCCAACGCGCTCTACCGGATGAATCTGGAAAAAGGCCAGACCGGCCTCTCGGTCGCCTTCGATCTTCCGACCCAGACCGGCTATGACAGCGACCACGAGCTGGCGCGCGGCGAGGTCGGCAAGGTCGGCGTGCCGATCTGCCATCTCGGCGATATGCGGGCGCTGTTCGACGGCATTCCCCTGGATCGCATGAACACCTCCATGACGATCAATGCGACCGCCGCCTGGCTGCTCGCACTTTATGTCGCGCTCGCCAAGGAACAGGGCGTCTCGCCCTCGGCGCTTTCCGGTACGGTGCAGAACGACATCATGAAGGAATATCTGAGCCGGGGGACCTATATCTTTCCGCCCGGCCCGAGCCTGCGGCTCATCACCGATATCGCGTCCTACACCTATAGCGAGATTCCGAAATGGAATCCGATGAATGTCTGTTCCTATCACTTGCAGGAAGCAGGCGCGACTCCGGTGCAGGAGCTTGCCTTCTCGCTGACGACGGCGATCGCCGTGCTGGACGCCGTGCGCGACTCCGGTCAGGTCGGCGCAGAAGATTTTCCGAAGGTCGTCGGCCGGATCAGCTTCTTCGTGAATGCCGGGCTCAAATTCATCACCGAGATGTGCAAGATGCGCGCCTTCGTCGAGCTGTGGGACGAGATCACCGGCGAGCGCTACGGCATTACGGATCCGAAATATCGCCGGTTCCGCTACGGCGTTCAGGTGAACAGTCTCGGCCTCACCGAGCAGCAACCGGAGAACAATGTCTACCGGATTCTCCTGGAAATGCTGGCGGTGGTGCTCTCGAAAGACGCCCGCGCCCGCTCGGTGCAGCTTCCCGCCTGGAACGAGGCGCTCGGCCTGCCGCGTCCATGGGACCAGCAATGGAGCCTGCGGCTTCAGCAGATCGTCGCCCACGAGACGGACCTGCTGGACTATGACGACATCTTCGCCGGCTCGGCCGTGATTGCGGAAAAGGTAGAACAGCTCAAAGCCGAGACCCGCGCGGAGCTGGAGCGGATCGAGGCGATGGGCGGCGCGGTTGCGGCGATCGAACTCGAGCTATATGAAGGAGCGGCTCGTCGCCGCCAACGCCGCCCGGCTGGCGGCCGTCGAATCCGGCGAACAGACCGTGGTCGGCGTCAATGCCTTCACCGAAACCGAGCTCTCGCCGCTCACCACCGGCATCAACGAGCAGTTTCTGACCGTCGACGAGACCGCCGAAACCAACCAGATCGACAGCCTGAAGATCTGGCGCGCGGCGCGCGATCCGGAGGCCGTCGAGACGGCGCTGGCGGCGCTCAAAGCGGCGGCATCAGAAGGCCGCAACATCATGCCGGCATCGATCGAGGCGGCGGAGGCGGGCGTGACCACCGGCGAATGGGCCGGTGTGCTGCGGGACGTCTTCGGCGAATATCGCGCGCCCACCGGGATCGGCGGGGCGTCGGGGGCAGCCAGCGCGGCGGGCGTCACCGACATCACGGCGCTTCGCGAGCGCGTCGACGCGCTCTCTGAAAAACTCGGACGGCGTTTGAAGATCCTGATCGGCAAACCAGGGCTCGACGGCCATTCGAACGGCGCGGAACAGATCGCCGTGAGGGCCCGGGATTGCGGCATGGACGTCGTCTATGACGGCATCCGCCTGACGCCGGCCCAGATCGTCAACGCGGCGCTGGAAGAAAAGGTGCATGTCATCGGCCTGTCGATCCTGTCGGGCAGCCATGTGGGCCTGATCGGCGACGTGACGACACGCCTGCATAAGGCCGGCCTCGACGACGTTCCGGTCGTCGCCGGCGGCATCATCCCGGTCGAGGACGAAGCCAAACTCAAATCCCTGGGCGTCGCCGGCGTCTATACGCCGAAGGACTACCAGCTCGACGAGATCATGAGCGACATCATCAAGCTGGTGGAGGAACGGGCGACGTAGATACGCCGCCACCCGTCGCCGTCCCGGCCGAAGAGCCGGGATCCATGTCGTTCACGCTCAGGCCTGAGCAAGACGGGCTTCGACGGGCTCAGTCCGAACGGACCTCTTGCTCCCGGCCTTAGCTCGGCTGTTTGGTGAGCCGGATATAGGGCTTGGGCGAGCGCCAACCGGACGGAAATTTGGTCTTGGCTTCCTCGTCCGACACCGACGGCGCGATGATGACGTCCTGGCCGTTCTTCCAGTTGACCGGCGTGGCGACCTGGAACTTCGCCGTGAGCTGCATGGAATCCAGGAGCCGCAGCACCTCGTCGAAATTGCGGCCCGAGCTCATCGGATAGGTGAGGCTCGCCTTGATCTTCTTGTCCGGCCCGATGATGAAGACCGAGCGGACCGTCGCATTGTCCGCCGCCGTGCGGCCTTCCGACGAGTCCCCTTCTTCCGCCGGCAGCATGTCATACAGCTTGGCGACCTTCAGCTCGGGATCGCCGATCAGCGGATAGGTGACCTTGTGGCCCTGGCTTTCCTCGATGTCGTCCATCCATTTCGCATGGCTCGACACGGGATCGACCGACAGGCCGATGATCTTGGTGTTGCGCTTGTCGAATTCCGGTTTCAGGCCCGCCATATAGCCGAGCTCGGTGGTGCAGACCGGCGTGAAATCCTTCGGGTGCGAGAACAGGATCGCCCAGGAATTGCCGATCCAGTCATGGAAACTGATTTTCCCCTGAGAGGTTTCCGCGGTGAAATCGGGCGCCGTCATATTCAATCGCAAGCTCATATCTTGTCTCCTTCGGATGGTAGCGGCGAGCACGGTCGATCGAATGGGGTTCCGGCCCTCGGGCAGAGGAACAGCCGCAAACGACGATTTGCCCAGGAAAACGCGGTATATGTCATTTTATCACGCGCGGGCCGAGGTCGTCCACGCCATCCGGCCGGTGCGAAGGGTCTCGATCACTTCGTCCGGCGAGACGCCCTCCGCGCGCAGGCCGGCGAGCGTTACGGCGGTATCTCGCTTGGCGAAGCGCTTGCCTTCTTCGTCCAACAGCAGCGGATGGTGCTCATAGTCCGGCGTCTCGCAACCCAGCAATTCCTGCAACAGGCGATGAAGATGCGTGGCGGCGAAAAGGTCCTCGCCCCGCGTCACCAGCGTGACGCCCTGAAGGTGATCGTCCACCACGACGGCAAGGTGATAGCTGGTCGGCACATCCTTGCGCGCCAGCACGACGTCGCCGAGGCTTTCCGGCTGCGCGATCACCTTGCCGGCGTGACGGTCATACCAGGTAAGGGGCGCGTCGACCCGACCGAGCGCCGCCTGCACATCGAGCCGCAAGGCATAAGGCTCGCCGGCGTCGATCCGGACGCGCTGTTCGGCGGCGCTCAAGCGACGGCAGGTGCCGGGATAGAGCCCGCCATCGGGGCCGTGTGGCGCGGAAGGACTGCGGGCGATTTCCGCCGCGATGTCCTTCCGCGTGCAAAAGCAGGGATAGAGCACGCCCATGGCTTCGAGCCGGTCCAGCGCCGCGCGATAATCGTCGAAATGATCCGACTGGCGGCGCACCGGCGTTTCCCAGGAAATGCCGAGCCAGGCGAGATCGCGCGGGATGGCGTGCTCGAATTCGGGCCGGCAGCGGGCGCGGTCGATATCCTCGATCCGCAGCAGAAACCGCCCGCCCGCGGCCTGCGCCCTCTCAAAGCCGATCAGGGCGGAATAGGCGTGCCCGATATGGAGAAGTCCCGTCGGGCTGGGCGCGAAACGCGTCACGACAGTCTGTTTTTCAGCCATTTTTTCTCAGAAGCAACGCTGTGCAATCACTGCCTCCCGGACTCACCCTAAAGGCTCGGAACAACGATATCTAGCAACACGGCTTGGAACCGTCACAATTTATACTGTAAACTGCCGCGCCAGAAGGGCAGTGCGGCGCAACAGGTGATGGGAATCACTCCATGATCGGTTCGCAACAAGCGTTGGAGACCTGTCCGGCATTGGTGTTGAATGCCGATTACAGGCCGTTGAGCTATTTTCCTCTGTCGCTCCTCAGTTGGCAGGATGCGATCAAGGCTGTCTTTCTCGATCGCGTCAACATCGTCTCGGAATATGAGCGCGCCGTGCATAGCCCCACGATGGAAATCCGGCTGCCGAGCGTGGTGTCGCTCAAGCGTTATGTCCAGCCGGCGCGCTATCCGGCCTTCACGCGGTTCAACGTGTTCCTGCGCGATAAATTTCACTGCCAGTATTGCGGCGAGCAGACGGACCTCACCTTCGATCACGTCGTGCCCCGCGCGCGTGGCGGCCGCACCACCTGGGAGAACGTGACCACGGCCTGCGCGCCCTGCAATCTGCGCAAGGGCGGCCGGACGATGCGTCAGGCGCATATGTTTCCGCAGATCATGCCCTACCAGCCGACGGTGCAGCAGCTGCAGAACTGCGGACGGTCGTTCCCGCCGAATTACCTGCATGAAAGCTGGGCCGACTATCTCTACTGGGACAGCGAGCTGGAGCCTTAAGCCCGGACCCGTCGGCTATATCCGTTCGGAAAGCCAGATCGCCAGGCGCGAGCCGGCCTTCACGGCGTCGGACAGCATCCGATAGCCCGGCGCTTCCTCCGCGCCCTGGGCCAGCGCCTCGTCGCGGTGACCGAGTTCGTCGGCGCGGAATTTCTCGATCGTGTCGCGCAGATCCGTCTCGTCGTCGCCGAGCTTTTCGGCCTGACCGGCATAATGCTCGTCGATGACTTCCTCGACCGCGACCGTGCAGGCCATCGCCGCCTTCTCGCCCATCAGCGCCGTCGCCGCGCCGAGCGCGAAACCGGCGGCATGCCAGAGCGGCGCCAGGGCGGTCGGCCTGACCTTGCGGTCCGCCACCAGCTTGTCGAAAGCAGCGAGATGGTCTTCTTCCTGTTTGGCCATATGAGCGATGACCTTCTCGGACTTCGTGCCGCGCAAAACCGCCAGCTGGCCGGCATAGATCCGCACCGCGCCATATTCCCCGGCATGATCGACGCGGATGATCCGGTCGATCATTTCCTCACGCGACAGGCCGCCCGGGCCATTGCCGCCCCCGGCCGTGGTTTTCGGATGTTTGCGGGTTTTGCGTTTGTCGTCGGTCATCACTTCCGGCCCTTGAGACTGACCGCGCAGAAAATGGCGAGCAGCACCGAGAGGATCGCATTATAGCCCGCCATGGAAATGCCGAACAGCGACCAGGCGATCTCGTCGCAGCGCACCACCGGCGTGTTCTCGATCCGCTTCAGGAAATCCTGAACGCTGCCGCCTACGTCGGAAAGCCCGGTGCAGGTGGCCGGCCCGGCCCACCATTTCTGCTCGACGCCCACGTGATAGACCGCGATCCCGGCGCCGACGAGGAAGGTGAGCCCCGCGATGGCCAACATCGCGCGGGCCGTGTTTCGCATAGTGACCCGCGCCGCGCCGAAGCCGATCAGACCGGCCGAAATGGTGATCACATAGGGCCAGCGCTGGGCCAGGCACAGTTCGCAGGGCTTAAGCCCGCCGATATATTGAAAGCCGAAAGCGCCGCCGAGAATGGCGATACTGGCGAGCGCTACAAAGAGCGTCGCGCGTTCGAAAGGTCGGGTCATCGGGCGTCTTCAGTCTCAGAGATATTTGAGGGCGAGAAAGCCGCCAAACAATAACACAAAGAAGGCCGCCGCAAGCCAGCCCAGATATTTTTCGATGAAGCTGCGGATCGGCGGGCCGAAACGCCAGAGCAGCGCCGCCTCGACATAGAACCGAGCGCCGCGCGACACAGCGCTCGCCAGCATGAAGACCGCCACGTCGAGATGGGTGACGCCGCTGGCGATCGTGATCACCTTGTAGGGAAAGGGCGTGAGCCCGAAAAAGGCGACGATCCAGGCGCCCCATTCATTGTATTTCTGCTGGAATCGCATGAATTGGGCGGTATAGCCGTAGAAATCCAGCAAGGGCCGGCCGAACGCATCGAACAGGAAATAGCCGATCCCGTAGCCCGCCAGCCCGCCGAGGACCGAGCCGATCGTCGCCACCGTCGCGATCCGGAACCAGCGCTCCCGCCGAGCCAGAACCATCGGCAGGATCAGCAGATCGGGCGGGAGCGGAAAGACCGAGCTTTCGATGAAGGCGACGAACGCCAGCGCCGCCATGGCATGGCGGCGCCCCGCGAGACTCAGGGTCCAGTCGTAGAGGCGGCGAAGCATCGGGCGATCTTATCCGAAGATGAGCGGCCCGCCAGTCTTTCCCAAGGGTATGAAGGATCTATTGACCACCGCCCCACCGCCGCTATCATGCGCGCCGCCAGTCATCGCATGCCCTCGTGGCGGAATTGGTAGACGCGCCAGACTCAAAATCTGGTTCTCGCAAGGGAGTGTCCGTTCGAGTCGGACCGAGGGCACCAATAAAATTTTAACCATATTCCAGCATTTTGTGGCGATGAGCGTCATCGCTCAATCGCGCGCGTAAGCCGAGCTTTTCAGCCGTGCCGAGACTGCTGACGGCGGGCGGGGACGGCATACTCGCCCCGTTGGCCGCGCCGAAGCATGAAACGGCCGAGTGGCCTGACAGGATATGGCTCGGTTACAGAACGGGTTGTGGGAAAACAGGTGCACGAGTTGGTCATGATCGGCGCGGGTGCGCTGGCTCTGGAAGTCGCGACATATCTTTCGGAAGAGAGCCAGCCGTGCAAAGTGGCGGCGATCGTCGATGAAATGGAGGGGCGTTATCGAGACATCAGCGCCGTACTCGGATATGAACCGGCGCTCGTCCGCGACCCCTCGGAAATCGAAAACTTTGGCGATCTGAAGGTTTTGATTTGCGTCGGAGATCCGCACATCCGGTGGAAGATCCAGTCGGAGTTGCGGCCCCGGTGCGCCGGACTGCATACCCTCGTCCACCGCTCGGCCGTCGTCGCCAACACCGCCGAGCTTGGTGAAGGCGTCATCGCCGCACCGTTCGCCTTTGTCGGGGCTTTCGCCAAAGTCGGCGACAATTCGCTCCTGAACGTGCGGGCAACGGCGGGTCACGACGTGACGATCGGCCCGTCCTCCGTTCTGTCTCCCCACGCCAATATGAGCGGTTTCGCGGTTTGCGGAACCGCGGGTTTTCTCGGCGCGGGCGCCATTCTCGATCCCTCGGCGAGGCTTGGCCATTTCTCGAAGCTGGCGTCCGGATCGGTGCTAAAGACTACTGCCGGGGACGGTTTCCTGCTACATGGCAACCCTGCGCAGGGACGCAGGATGTACCGTGTCCCCGACGCCGTGATGACAGCGGCTCCCAACTGAAACCGGAGCGAAGGGTCCAAGATGGAAGAACGGGTTTTCTCCCAATTTGCAAGTGTCCTCGAACTCGGTCCAGATGTGGACCGCAGCAAACTTATCTACAACGAGTATCCGGGGTGGGATTCGGTCGGCCATATGGCTCTTGTCGCGGCCCTCGAGACCGAATTCGACTGCATGCTCGAAATGGACGACATCCTGGATATGAGCTCCTTCGCCAGGGCCCTCGAAATTATGGCGAAATATGCCTGATTTTCTGGACCTGACCGGGCGTGTCGCCGTCGTTACGGGAAGCGCCCGGGGTATCGGACAGGCGATCGCCGATCGTTTCGCCGCCTGTGGGGCGACGGCAATTCTGAACGCGCATTCGGACGAGGAGACGGCGACGCGGGCCGCTGAAGCCCTCGCCAGACGCCATGGCACCCGGACCGACGTTGTCATGGGCGACGTGGCCGACCCGCAAACCGCCGACCGCCTGGTGCGGCGAGCCTTCGACTTGGGCCGCAGACTGGACATTTTCGTCAATAACGCCGGCATCCTGCGCGACGGCCTGATCGGCATGATCCCGGCGAGCGATGTCGATGAAATTATCGGCGTCAATCTCAAGGGTGTCCTATACGGGACTCAGGCGGCCGCCCGCGTGATGCGCCGGAGCGGCGGCGGCTCGATCATCAATATCTCTTCGATCATCGGACGCGTCGGCAATAGTGGACAGCTCGTATACGGAGCCTCGAAAGCCGGCGTGATCGGCGCGACGTTCTCGGCGGCCAAGGAACTAGCGTCCTTGAATATTCGCGTGAACGCGATCGCCCCCGGATTTATCGATACCGACATGATCGCCAGTCTGCCCGAAGAGAAATATCAGGAACGCGCCGCGTCGATCGCGATGGGCCGCATCGGTTCGCCGGAAGACGTGGCGGACACCGCGCTTTATTTGGCATCAGACCTGTCCCGTTATGTCACGGGTCAGATAATCGGCGTCGACGGTGGCATGCTGGTTTGAGCGGATCCATGAAACATCCGTTCACCGACATCGCCACGACCGACCTGCCCGCCTTGCGCGACGATTCCGAACCGGTCTTTGTGGCTCGGACAGATTTGCGCGAAAGGATTGACCGTTGGGCCTCGCGGCTCGCCGGACCCCGGAGCCTCGTATTTCTCCTGATCCCCAATACGGTCGACGGCGTGGCATCCCTTTTGGGTGCCTGGAAGGCGGGCCATGCGGTGGCTTTGCTCGATCCGGGTCTGCCGGCAGACACGGTTGCAGCGCTGGTTTCGCGATACGGGCCAGAATATCTGATCTCACCATCGGGTGACGGACGGCTCGATATCACCACAGGACCGGCAGGCGGCCCTATCGGGGACGAGACGGCTCTTTTGCTCTCGACCTCCGGATCGACCGGAAGCCCCAAATTCGTCCGCTTGAGCCTGACCGCCCTGCACCATAATGCGTCGGCGATCGCCGATGTTCTCGACGTCAGGGGCGCCGAAACCGGCTTCGGACATCTGCCGCTGCATTATTCCTATGGCCTGTCGATCCTGACCAGCCATCTGGTCCGGGGCGCGCCGGTAACCCTGACCGGACACAAAATGACCGACGCCGCCTTCTGGACGGTAGCCCGCGATGCAAAGGTCGCACATTTCCCCGGCGTGCCGTTTCACTTTCAGACCATGGAACGGCTCCGCTACGAGAGGCTGCAACTGCCGGACGTTCGGGTCTTTACGCAGGCGGGAGGGAATTTGCCCGAGCCGTCTCGCCAGCGGGTCCATGAGTACATGGATAGCCGTGGGGGACGGTTTCACGTGATGTACGGCCAAACCGAAGCCGGTCCGCGCATGACCACACTGGCCCATGACGACTTCGACCAGGCTCCGCTCTCGGTGGGCAAAGCTCTCCCTGGCGGCGAGATCCGGATCGTCGGCGACAGCGCGACAGGCGTCGCGGCCGGCGAGACGGGCCATGTCGTCTATAGCGGCCCGAATGTGATGCTCGGCTATGCCGAAAGCCGCGCCGACCTCGCCCTCGGCGATGTCATGGGTGGACGGCTTGAAACGGGAGACCTCGGATATCTGGACTCCGCGGGCCGCCTCACCCTGACGGGGCGGGCGAAGCGATTTGGTAAGGTCTATGGTCTACGCGTGGATCTGGACGCCGTGGAGCGTATGGTCAGCACGATAACGCCCGCCGCCGTGGTCCAGACTGGAGATTTCGTGCATATTTTCGTGACGCCCAAGGCGGACGATCCGAATGCCATCGTTGATGTGCTCGCCGGGCGATACACATTGCCGCGAACGACCTATCGCATTCACACGCTGTCCGAAATCCCGACGACGGAGCGTGGCAAGATCGATTACCAAGGCCTGGCAGCCCGGACATGACAGACGTCGACGCTCTTATCCGCCGCAAGCCTTATTCCATCCCCGAGCCGGAGAAGACGGGCCTCCTGCTCGACGGCCTCGCCCGGCTCACCCGCTATCATTACGACAACTGCCTTCCCTATAGACGCATCGTCGACGGCTATTGGGGCGGATTGCACGCGGCCTCGATGGACGAATTGCCCTATCTGCCGGTCTCGATCTTCAAAAAGCAGGCGCTCCATTCCGTACCAAT
Source organism: uncultured Alphaproteobacteria bacterium (assembly GCA_963821875.1). GTDB lineage: Bacteria > Pseudomonadota > Alphaproteobacteria > CAVTAV01 > CAVTAV01 > CAVTAV01. The sequence continues at coordinate 732,285 of CAWGFE010000002.1, read as the reverse complement.
CGCCGATATTCGGCTGACGCTGACCTCCAGCGGCACGACGGGCCAGAGCGTCAGCAAGATTCTGATCGACAAGGAGACGTCGATCCTCCAGCAAAAAGCCCTGGCCAGTTCGCTGATGCATGTCATGGGGCCCAAGCGCCTGCCAATGCTCATTATCGACACCGAGGCGGTGCTGAAGGATCCGAAGATGATGAGCGCGCGGGGCGCTGGCGTGCTGGGCCAGATGCGGTTCGGCCGCAATCACGTCTTTGCGTTGCGCCCCGACCTGTCGCCCGATCGCGACGCCATCGCGGGTTTTCTCGAACGCCACGGAAACGAGCCGTTCTTCCTGTTCGGTTTTACGTTCATGGTCTGGCTCCGCTTCCATGACCAGTTGAAGGAGGACGGGCTCGACTTGTCGAACGGAACGCTACTCCATTCCGGCGGCTGGAAAAAAATGATCGAACGGTCGGTCGACAACGAAACCTTCCGCAACGCGCTGGCCCGCGCCTTCGGCCTGAAACGGATCTTCAACTTCTATGGAATGGTGGAGCAGATCGGATCGATTCTACTGGAGGGGCCCGGCGGCCTGCTCTATCCCCCCAATATGACCGATATCATCATTCGCGACCCCGATACGTGGCAGGTCCAGCCGCCCGGAGAGCCGGGCGTCGTTCAGCTTCTGTCGCTTCTGCCGCAAAGCTATCCGGGCCACAGCCTTTTGACCGAAGACCTCGGCGTTATCGAGGCCGTCGATCCGGGCACCGACGGCTGGATGGGCAAGGGCCTGCGCATCCTTGGCCGCGTGCCGAAGGCGGAGCTGCGCGGTTGCAGCGACGTTATCGCCTCGGAAGTCGCATGACGACCCGGATCTGGAGCGACTCCGCCCAAGAGATCTCCGATGACGCTCTGGTGACGCGTGCGGAGGGCATGACCTTTCTCGGCCGCCCGGCAATGGATGACCGCTCGCTCGACCTGCTGGCCACGATCTCCCGGGACATTCTCGCGGCCCCGCAAGCGCGGGCGATGCCGCAGTATATGGCGCTGGGCTATTGGCTGCGGCCGGCGTCCCTCAAACGCGTAAAAGCCGAATTCGAAGCGTCGAGCTCGAACGACGACGTCGTTGTGGCGCCGCGCGGCGTCGCCCTTCACCTGCCGCCGACCAATGTCGACACGATCTTCGTCTATAGCTGGGCGGTGTCGGTTCTGGCCGGCAATTGCAACATCGTGCGTTTGCCGAAATCGGTGGCGCCCGGCACGGAATGGCTGATCGGCCTGATCGCCGCCGCGATAAACCGGTCGGGCGAAAGCGACCGCCAGATCTTCTGCACTTATGATTACGGTGGCGATCTCGAAAAACGCCTGTCGGCGACGATCGACCTGCGCATGATCTGGGGCGGCGATAGCAAGGTCGAGACCGTCTCGCGCATTCCCATCCGACCCGACGGCCTGTCGCTCGGGTTTCCGGACCGCAAATCTTTCGCCGTCTTCGAGACCACCGCTTATCGGGACGCAGCGAGCGCCGAGCGCGACAAGCTGGCCCAAAATTTCTTCAATGACGTTTTCTGGTTCGACCAAATGGGCTGCGGGTCGCCGCGAATACTCTTCTGGGTGGGAGATCCGGGCGACCTGGCGCGCGATTTCTTCCACCGTCTGTATGCCGTGACCGAACAGAAGTCCCATGAGACGCCGACCGGCGTCGCGATCGCCAAGCTCGTCCATCTGCATGATCTCCTCGGCCGAGATGTCGGTACGCACGGCTACACTGTCGGCAACGCCGTCACCGTGCTGGAGACGCGGGACATCCCGGAGGCCCTCAAGGAGACGCAGGGCGGCGGCTTCCTCCACACCGCCGTTCTGCCCGAGCTGGACGCGCTGGCGGAATATGCCAACCGGAAACTCCAGACCATCACCCATTTCGGATTCTCCGAAACCGAACTCCGGTGCCTGGCCCGCGTCATCTCGGGCAGAGGCGGGTACCGGATCGTTCCGGTGGGGCGGGCGCTGCAGTTCGATGCGACCTGGGACGGCATCGCGCTGCTGTCTCACGCGACCCGACGCATTAGGTGTGAAGTCTGAAGTTTCTCGGCGATTCGACCCGTTCTAGCGGCGTCCCCCGCGAGCCGAACCCAGCACCCATCACACGGCCGGAGCTGCCGCATAGCGCAGATGCCCGGTCTTGATCCAGATCCTTGCCCCTTCCGCGCCCGCGTGCAGCGTGACGGCCGGTGTCGAGGGGACGCGGAGCCAAGAGTGGCGGCGGAGGGTATCGCCGCTTTCGGTGAAGCCGCCGTCGAGCACGAAGAATTCCGCGCCGCCATCGGCCTCGAGGGTGACCGCCGCGCCCGGTTCCCAGTGTTCGACGCGAACGTTTTCCTTGTCGGATGCGAACAGCGGCGTGACGGCGACGCCGGGACGGCCGGCGGCGGGAACGGCGGCGATGCGGGTCAGATCGATCGACACGTTCGAGCGGTCGTCGGGATCGAATTGCCAGAGCTTCACCAGGATCATGCAGCCCGGCTTTGAGCCCGGCGTGTGGCGCGATTGCGGCGGGTTGCGGACATAGGAACCGGCCGGGAAGTCGCCCCGCTCGTCCTGAAAGACGCCGTCGAGCACGATGAATTCCTCGCCACCGCCATGAGTGTGGGCCGGGAAGGAACTGTTCGGGTCGTAGCGCACGATCGAGGTCGCGCGGGCCACTTCGTCGCCGATCCGGTCCAGCATGCGCCGGTGAACACCGGGCGTCGGCGAGGTTTTCCAATCGATCTCATCGGCATGCAGCACGACGCGTTTCGTGAAATCGGCGTTCAGTTCCATATCGACTTTACCTCGCGTCCAATGACCACATCGGGCCGTACTCTCCGGGATAGTCTCGATCCGCCGGTCCGCTGTCCATCCATTCCACGCTTCCGCCGCGATATCCGCTGGATCGGCGGGGGCCGTTGTCCCTATCCTAGTTCCATGGGGCGTCGGCGCGCGCGGACGACTTACCGCCGGCGTAAAGCGAAAACAACCAAACCACAAGATCGACAGGAGGCTTGACGATGAAAAGAACGGCTCTCGGACTGAGTTTACTTATGGTGCTTGCGTTCCCCGGCATCGCGATGGCGAGCTATGCCGACGACCGCGCCGAGATCGAGAATCTCTCGAACCGATACATGATCGCGGTCGACGCCGGCGATATCGACACGGTGATGAAGACCTGGGCCGACGACGGCGTGCTCATCTGGGTCGGCGGCACGGAGACCGGCAAGGCGGCGATCCGCAAGGCGATGGCCGGCTTCGTCGGCGGCGCGGCGGCGCGGGCCAAGATTCCCGAAGGCGCCACCTCGCGGCCCCGCACGCGCCATCAGATCATCAACCATGTAATCGATGTCGACGGCAACACCGCCCATACGATCGCCTACTGGTTCGCCTTCACCAATGCGACACCGCAGCACGATGTGCAGCTCCTGTATTTCGGCCATTATGAGGACGAGCTCGTGCGCCGGAACGGCCACTGGCTGTTCAAGAAGCGCCACGTCTACAATGAGTCGATGCCGAACCGCGCCCTGTTCTATCCGGGGCTCGGCGAAAAGGATCCGCGAAAGAAGGCCGGCCACTGATCGGCGGTCCGTTGCCGCCTTCGGGCGGCGTGGGAGGATGACGGCGCGCTTGGGGCGCGCCGCCGTCGGCCCTGTTTGGGGAAGAACGAGAGGAGGCTGTTATGCGCAAAGTGATGAGTTGGACGATCGGCATCGCCTTGGCGATGGGTATCGCGACGGGCGCCGCGGCCGGGGAGAAAGCCGCGCCGCTTCAGATCAAGGTGATCACGTCGAGCGAACCGAGTTTGTTTTCGGACTCGACGATGATCATGGGCGAGACGGAGATGGTGCTGGTCGACCCGCCGTTCACGCGGGCGGACGGCCTGCGCCTCGCCGCCGACGTCCTGGAGACCGGCAAGACGCTGACGATAATCTACATCACGCATGATCACCCGGATCACTTCTTCAGCGTCGATGTGTTCACCGACCTGTTCCCGGGCGTGGAGGTGGTGACGGCGCCGCAGGTGGTCGACGATATCTGGAAGTCCTATCCGCTGAAGTTCAAGCGCTGGGGACCGATGTTGGGTAAGAACGGGCCGCGTCATCCGGTGGCCGTGCATCCCGTACAGGACGGGCGCATCATGCTCGAAGGTCATGAGATCCGGGTCATCGGGCCGATGCAGGGCGATCATATTCACGCGACCGCGCTCTATGTCCCCTCGGTGGACGCGGTGATCTGCGGCGATTTGTGCTTCGACAAGATCCATCTCTGGCTCGGCGAGCACAAGGCGTCGCAATATGACGACTGGCTCGCCTCGCTCGACACGCTGGCGGCCCTGAAGCCCAAGATCGTCGTCGCGGGCCACAAGCTGCCGGGCCTGCCGGATAACACGAGCGCACTCGATTTCACCCGGCGCTATCTGATTGCCTTCAAGGCGGCCGCCGCGACATCGAAGACGTCGGACGAGCTGATGAAGACCATCCGGACCGAATTCCCGGACACGCGCGACGTGCTGGACAATTTCATCCTGGTGAATTCAGCCAAGGTCGCGACCGGCGAAATGCCGCCCTGGGAAGAATGACGCCCAGAACGGCATCGGCAATCGGATCGGCCGGGCGCCTTAAACCAGCGCTTCCTTGAACGTCGCCAGCAGGCGGGACCAGGCGTGTTCGGCCTGCTCCTTGTTGTAGACCTGCGAGTCCGGCGGGCACCAGCCATGCATGGTGCCTTTATAGACTTCGACCTCGGCCTTGAGCCCGGCCTTGGCGAAGTCCTGCCGGAGCACGGTCTTGGCGTCGGGCTGGCGCATGTCGTCGTTCTCGGCGATGGCGATCAGGAACCGGGCCTTGGTCTTCGGGATCAGCTTGTCCGGGCTGTCCGGCTTGTCGGTGACCAGCGCCGCGCCGTGGAAGGTAGCCGCGCCGCCGACCCGGTCCGGCAATGCCGCCGCCGTCCGGAACACGAAAGGGCCGCCCATGCAATAGCCGGTGGTGCCCATCTTCTTCGACGTATCAACCGAGTCCTGCTTGTCGAGCCAGCCGGCGAAGGCCTTCGCGTCCGACATCTCGCCCTCGGGCGTAAAGGACTGCATCAGCGGCATCACGACATCGCGGGTCTTGGGATCCTGGAAGCTCGCCCCTTCCGGCAGGATCGGCGCCTTGGCCTTGCGGTAATAGGGGTTCACCACCAGCACCGCATAGCCGGACTCCGCCAGCCGGTCGCCCATTCTCTTGAAGGCGGGGCGAAGACCGAAGACATCCGGCCAGATGAGGACGGCGGGATGCTTACCGGTCGCGGGACGGGTAAAATAACAATCCGCCGTACCGTCGGGCGTGGTGACGCTCACGTCCATGCCTTTCACTTCCATCGCATCCGCCGCCCGGGGCAGGAACAGAGCGAGGCTCGCCCCGGCCGTCAGCGCGGTGAAATGGCGCCGGGTCAGCTTACCCGCACGCTCGTATTCTTCCATATCTTCGAGAGTGGTTTCGTCGCACATGGTCCCCTCCATGCTGATGCGATGCCGCCTTCTTGCTGCCTCGGCGATCGCGTTAAAGACGAGCCAGTCTACCCCGATTCGCGTGGCGGCACAGCCACTGCGACGAGACTCCGGTTCAAGAAATCGTGCGGTCGGATTATTCTCCCGCCGCCATCTCGGTCACGCCCATGCGCGGCTCGCGGAACCAGTCCCCCAAGGCGCGCTGGGCGGCTTGGCGTTTCATGATGCGGCCATGCCAGTCGACGACATGGGGATAATCCTCGAGCGGAAAGCCCGCGCGCTGCAGCGTATTATAGGTCGGCGCCCAGGAAATGTCGGCGAGCGAATAGTCATCGCCGACGATCCAGCCGGTCCGGGCGATGGCCGCGTCCATGTCGCCGAGCGCCCGGCGAAGCAGCGCCGTCGCCGAGTTCACGTCCTCGTCCGAGAAGCTCTTGCCCGGATCGTGCTTGGCGTGAAAGGCGAGCATCGCCGGATCCTTCTGGAGCTTGCGGTACAGCGCAACCTCTTCCGGCGTCTTCTCCACCAGCGCCGCGTTCACCTTGGCATAGGCGAATGTCTTGATCCCCGGAATGTGAATGTCGCCGGAAAGCTTCAGCCAGCGCCTCATCTCCTCGCGCTCGGCCGCGGCCGCCGGGGTGAAGGACGGCTCGGGAAACTGTTCCTCCAGATACAGCAGAATGTCGTTCGATTCGACGATCACCCTGCCGTCGTGAACCAGGGTGGGCACGACGCCTTTCGGATTGATGCCGAAATACTCTTCCGAGACATTCTCCTTGGTATAGAGATCGACGTGATGGCTGACCCAGGGCAGATGCTTTTCAAGGATCAGCAGCCGCACCCGCGCCGCGCAGTTCGACCGGCCGGTGTGATACAGATGCAGTCCCCGAAATGATTTGACGGTCTGATTGACCGGTTCGATCACGCCCATTGTTCATCCCTTCTATTTCTGCACAGAATCCCGGCGGATGAAGCCGTTTCGGTTCGGCATTTTCACCTTGGGCAGCGTCCTGGCGTTCAGGACCGCCGTCTCGCCGATGATGCCGTTCTGATGCAGCAGATAGGCCGTCACGGCATAGACATCCGCGTTCGAGAGAGACTTCGGCGCGTCATAGGGCATGGCGCGGCGGATATAGTCGAACACCGTCGTGGCATAGGGCCAATAGCTGCCGATGGTCTTCAGCGGATGGTCGCTCGCCAGCGAGCCCCGGCCGCCGACGAGCGCGGGCAGGCCGAACGGGCTTTTGGCGCCGGTATCGCCGTGACAGGTCGCGCAGTGATCGGCGAAAACCTGCTTGCCGACGGCCGCGGTGCCCGAGCCGTCGGGCAAGTTGCGCCCGTCCGGCTGGATCGAGCGGTCCCAAAAGGCGAGATCCGCTTCGCTGACTTTATGGCCGAGATGCGGCGAGAGATTGGTCGCAGCGGCGGCCGACACGGTTTCAGCTCCAAAGCCCAGCGCGACGATCACGAGGCCCGCCGACACGCCCGAGAGGATGAGTTTACGCGAAGACATTCTTGATCTCCCCGTTTTCCTGTACCGACCAGCTGGTGATGGCGTTGTAGTGATAGATATTCCCCGGCGAGTAGCGCGTCACCAGCGCGTCCCGCGTCGGCTGGACATTTCCCTTGTCGTCATGCGCCCGGCTTTTCAGAATCGACGGCGCGCCGTCCCAGCGCCACGGGATCCGGAAGCGCGTGAGGCAACGCGGCAGAACGAGGTCGTCGAGCGCGGCATCGGCCCAGGACTTGCCGCCATCGGCGGAAACCTCGACGCGGGTGATCCTGCCATGGCCGGACCAGGCGAGACCGGCGAGCTCGAAATAGCCGCGCTCGCCGAGCGTGAGGCCGGGCGAGGGCCGGGTGATGACCGATTTCACACCCATGGGCAGGGTGAATTGCAGTGCTTTGCCGTCGGGCAGCAGATCGGTGTATTCGGCGGTTTCGCTGCGGGATTCGGCGGGGCCTTCGGCGACCTTCAGGCGATGCACCCATTTGACGTTGATATTGCCTTCCCAGCCCGGCACCACGAGACGCATCGGATAGCCCTGTTCCGGCCGCAGCCGCTCGCCGTTCTGATAGAGCGCGACGATGACATCGTCGAGCGCCTTGGCCATCGGCACGCTGCGCACCATGCTGGCGGCGTCCGCGCCCTCGGCGATGACCCATTTGCCGCGCGGGTCGAGCCCGGCTTCGTCCAGCAGGACCGATAGCGGCACGCCGGTCCATTCGGCGCAGGAGAGAAGGCCGTGCAGCGTGCCGCAGGTGCCCTGCAGCGGCCTGGACAAAAAATTTCGGCCGCTGTTGCCGGAGCATTCGATAAAATGGAGGTGCGATGTCATCGGATAGCGCAGCAGCGCGTTCACATCGAAGACCAGTGGCTGGCGTACGAGGCCGTGGAGGATCAGCTGATGCTTCGCGGGATCGATCTCCGGCACGCTCGCGTGATGGCGTTCGAAATGAAGCCCGTTGGGCGTGATGATTCCGTTGAGCTTCTCGAGCGGCGTGAACGAAACGCCATTGCCCGGCGCGATCGGGCTTTCGGGCGAGAGCGGCCGCTTGACACCCGCCTCGTAGGGCGACGGGCTGCCATAGGGCGAGCGGCCCTTGCCCTGATGCGTCATCCAGTCGGGGAATGTATCGGATACAACGCTTTCGCCCGCTCGCGCCGGCGTCGTCAGTCCAGCCCCGGCGCCGATCCCGGCCATACCGGCCAGCGTCAGGGTGCGTGTGAGGAACAGGCGCCGGTGCAACAGCCCGCCGCCCGCGACCTGTTCGATATCGCCTCCATCCGGTGTTCGATCTCGCTCCCGTTTCATGGCCCTTCCCCCCTTTGGCGCATTTCGCCGAGCGTCAGCTTTCCGTCGGATATTCCTCGAATTGCGGCCGGCCGTCGGTGATCTCGAACCACGGCGCTTTCGAGCCGACGAAGATATGCGCCATCGGCTCGACGCCCGGCGCATCGTCCAGCGAGCCGGCCGGAATCATGGCGAAATTCGCGGTCTCGGAAACCATCGGCGTCTTGCCGCCGCAGCGCGTGCAGAAGCTGACGGCGAAGCGTTCGGCGTCGGGCGGCCTGTAAAGCCGCGGCTTGTCCTTGCCCCGGAGCCAGCGGAACTGATCGGCATTGAGGAAGATATTCGTCGCGTGGGCCGCACCGCAGGAATGCCGGCAGCGCGAACAATGGCAATTAATCACGCGGCTCGGCTCGCCGGTAAACTCAAAGGCCACATCGCCGCACAGACAGCCGCCCTGCACGACGCCGTCCTTATGCATCGGCCTTTCCGGCCCCGGTACGGCATGAACCTTGGTGAAGCTTTCGGGATATTCGTCATATTGCGGTAGCGCGTCCGTGATCTCGTACCATGGTGCCCTGGAGCCGGCGAAGATGTGCCCCTGGGGCCGGATGCCGGGATCGCCTTCCAAAGCCCCGGCCGGCGCGAAGACCAGCCCCATCGCCGGCACCGGTGTCGCGACCGGGGAACCACAGGCGCTGCAGAACGGCCGGTCGAACTCATCCGACGACCGATACCGCGTGATGTTGTCCTCGCCGGAAAGCCAGCGGAAGCCATCGAGCGGCGCCGAGACGAACGTCGCGAACATCGAGCCGTGATGCTTGCGGCAGATCGAGCAATGGCACGACAGCATCGTCTTGAAGGGCCCGGGGATCTCGTATCGGACCGCGCCACACAGACAGGAACCTTGGGTCATGAGCCGATTCTTTCTCGCATCGGCTCAAGCGCCCCGACTGTTCCGCTGGGCGGCCGCCTGCTCGGCCAGAATTTGACTGGCGCTCGTAAGATCGGGGGCGTTCTGTTCGCCCATCTGGAGGACCATCTTCTTGAACTCCTCCGTCGAATTGACGTGCGGGAACGGCTCATCGGGCACGGGACGCCCGAGAAAGGCGCAAAGCGGCTCCCAGCCCTGAGCGGGCTCGAACACCAGCAGCCGGTCCGGCGCGATGGTCCGCTTGACTTCGTCATTGTGAGCGTTGAGCCGGGCGATCATACGCGCCCTGTCATGATTTTCGGCATCCTCGGGATGCCAGCCGATCTTGTGCATCATGTCCATGAGGATCGGCGGCATTTCCCGGAACTTCGCCATGATCGCCTCGGAGAGGATGGTCGATTGTGTCGAGTTCGAACCAGCGGTCCGCATCGCGCATCGAAAGGACGACCTTGGCGTCGGGATAATGATCCGCGATCTGCTTGTAGAAGAGACAGGCGGGCGCATCCGTCACCGCGCCGAAGCCGTCGAAGATCTTGTCCCAATCCACCGGCCTGCCATTGGCGGCGTCGGCCCAGAGCGGCCAGTGATCGGGCCGCGGGAATACTTCGGACATGTGATAGCACTTGCCCAACCCAAGCTGTTCGAGAGCGACCTTGAGCGAGGCGGTGCCAGTGCGCGGAAAACCTGCGCCGATAACGGATAGCGCCATGTATGACGACCTTTCTTGAACGGTGCTGCCGCAAAACTCTTGTTGGAACTTTAGCACCTATTCGCGGCGCGCACAGCGTGGCTTTTGAATCGAGGCCGGCAGCCTTGTTTTCGTCCAACGCCATACCGAAATTCGATGCTAGACTGCGATCCGACGACACCAAAGAGGTCCGCCATGCTCATCTTCCGCCAGCTCTTCGATCCGCAATCCTCGACATATACCTATCTCCTGGCCGACGGCGAAAGCCGGGAGGCGGTGCTGATCGATTCCGTGTTCGAGCAGGCTGGACGCGACGCCGCCCTGATCCGCGAACTGGGCCTCAAGCTGATCTGGACGCTAGACACCCATGTCCATGCCGATCACGTGACGGCGGCCTCCCTGTTGAAGGAACGGCTCGGCTCCCGGATCGGCCTGTCGGAGGCGAGCGGCGCCGAGGGGGCCGACAGATATTTCAAGGACCGGGATACGGTCGCCTTCGGCAAACGCTATCTCACGGTGCGCTCGACACCGGGGCACACGAATGGCTGCGTGACCTATGTTCTCGACAACGAGTCGATGGCCTTCACGGGCGATTGCCTGTTGATCCGGGGGTGCGGCCGGACGGACTTTCAGCAGGGCGACGCCCGCTCGATGTATCGCTCGCTGCATACGCAGATCTTTTCGCTTCCCGCCGCCTGCCTGCTTTATCCGGCCCATGACTATCGCGGGCTGACGGTGACGAGCGTCGCCGAGGAGAAGGAATTCAATCCACGGGTCGGCGGCGAACTCTCCGAAGACGATTTCGTCGGCTATATGGAAAATCTCGGCCTGCACCACCCCAAACAGATCGACATCGCGGTCCCGGCCAACAAGAAATGCGGCAAGCCGGATGATCTGGGCTCTCTCGACATTCCCGATTGGGGCCCGTTGATGCTGACATTTGCCGGCATCTGGGAGATCCAGCCGCATTGGGTGGAGGAACATCTCGACGACGTGACGATCGTCGATGTGCGCGAGCCATCGGAATATACCGGTCCGCTGGGGCATATCCCCGGCGCCAGACTCATCCCGCTCAGCGAACTGGCAGAGCGCGCCGACGAGATTCCCGACGACAAGCCGGTCGTCACCGTCTGCCGCGCCGGCGGGCGGTCGGCCCAGGCCACGGTGATGCTGAAAAAGGCCGGGCGCGAAAAGGTCGCCAATCTCTCGGGCGGCATGCTGCGCTGGCGCGCCGCCCGGCTTCTCCTCGAGGGCGGCGCGGATTAAGGTGAAGCCCGAGCGTGCGGGATCGGTTGTACGAGCAGCTTCGACGTTATCGTGACGCTCCGGCCGTCAGATCTTGATGACGACCTTGCCGAAATGCTTGCCCGACTGGAGATGCTTGAACGCGTCGAGCGACTTCTCGAACGGGAAGACTGAATCGACGACGGGATGGATCTTGTTAACATCCACGGCACGGCACAGGCCGACAAGCAGGTCACGGGATCCCACGAAGATACCGCGCAGGGTCGCACCCTTCAGCATCATGGGATGCGGGCTCAAATCGCCCGCCGCCTGGGTCAGCACGCCGATCAGCGCGATCTCGCCGCCCGGCGCGACGGACTGATAGGAATTGGGAAGCGTGCCGACGCCGCCCACTTCGACAATGTGATCGGCGCCATAGCCGCCGGTCACCTTCATGACCTCTTCATGCCAGGCCGGGGTCTTCTTGTAATTGATCAGATCGTCCGCGCCGAGTTCCTTGGCGCGCGCCAGCTTCTCGTCACTCGACGACGTGATGATCACGCGCGCGCCCGCCGCCTTGGCAATCTGCAGCGCCCAGATCGACACGCCGCCGGTGCCGAGCAGCAAGACCGTCTCGCCGGGCTTCAGCACCTTGGTCGTGGTCAGCGCATTCCAGGCCGTCACGCCGGCGCAGGGAAAAGTCGAGGCTTCCTCGAAGGAGAGATGGCCAGGATATTTCACGACACCGTCCTCGGGAAAGACGCGATATTCAGTCAGCACGCCGTCCAGCGGAGAGCCGAGCGGTGCCGGCGGGTTGCCCGACGAGAAGGTGCCCGCGACCTTGTCGCCGACGGCCAGCGTGGTCACGCCTTCGCCGACGGCCTCGATCTCGCCCGCGCCATCCGACAACGGAATCAGATGCCGGGTCACGACGCCGCCGAAGTAATTGCCGGTCGCGACAGCGAGGTCGCGATAGTTGAGCGACGCGGCGCGCATGCGCACCAGCACCTCGCGAGGGCCGGGGGTCGGCTTGTCGCGCTCGCCCGGCTGAATCCCCTCGAGCGTCGTGCTGCCCGGCTGAATCTCGAAGACCTTCATCTGTTCTCTCCTTCCAATCCTATCGCGTGAAATCACTTGGTCCGGGCTGATACAGGCGCGGCTCGATGCGCGCCTGGCCCGGCTCCTCCTGAGCGGCCCCGAAAAGGAGTCCCCGAATCCGGTGACACGGAGACTAGAGGGTGCGATCGATTCCGTGAACCGGATTATCGAAGCGGATGCCGCGTTTGACGGCGAAGCTGAAAATCGCGCCGAGAAGCCCGACGGTTCGGATCGCGGTGCCTCTGCCGCCCGTCACGATGGCGCGGCCATGAGGGCCGGTCTTGATGTCGGCGGCGGTCGTGCCCGAGGCGACATCGGCCAGAAATCTCTCGACGTCCCGCCGCGTGACCGTCCGGGTCCGGCGGCGGCCGAGAAGGGGCTTGATATGGCGTTCGATACGACCGCGATCGGTGGCGATGGTGGACAGCTTCTTGTTGCGGCAGCCCTCGGCGAGATAGAGATCGCAGAGATCGCCGAGCAGCAGGTCGCGCTTGGCCGCGGCCTTCTCTTCGGCCGGATCACGGTGGTCCGCGATGTTACGGAGCAGGCGCGTCGCTTCCTGCCGCGCCGACAATACCGTCCACGGCGCGCCGCTATTGCCGATGGTGTAACGCCTCAGCCGGCCATCGATACGATATTGTAGTACATAAATACGATTTCCGGCCGGCGTGATCTTCAAACCAAAGCCTGGCAGATCAGTGTCCCAAAGAAAGACGTCCCGTGGCCCGGGCCGCGTCGTTTCCGCCAACCACCTTGTTATTTTTGCGCGCATTAATACAGCCGCTTTCGGTCAGACTTCCGTGGTTTTGAATTTTTAGGATGGCGAGTCGTGCGTGACGCCCCCCGAAATGCGTCTTGCCGACTTTACTGACTCGTTCGGCCCGAATCCAGCCGTTGCTAGAACGATTTGGTTAACAAACGGGTCAACGCGATGAGTCCGTTCCCTTTTTCTTCAATCATTTGCTTGAAGTCGACGGTAAATCGTTCGGCCTCCGGCATGGCGATGCATGCGAATCGGATGCGAGATAAACTCGGCACCCGCGAAAAACACGCCCACCGCCATGCAATTCGGCTCTCTTGTCGTTAACTTTCTCGACACCGCTGGCACTTTTTGTCGCAGCGCGATTTGGTCCAAATGGCATAATTTGTATGGACTAACTGACATAATCACGCTTTTTCGCGGCAATTTTTGCTCAAATTTTGCGCGGTTACCGTTCGTTGACGATTTCTTCCCAGAATAACCTTCGATCCGCTGCGTTTTTTGCTAGTACAACTTCCCCATCACGCTTTACATTTTAGGCAAGGGCGACAATGATCGCCCCTGATTAAACACCCGGGCGGTCCACCGCAGAAGTGCACGAACGGGACGGTGTCGAGTTCGTCGCTCGGTTGGGAGGGACATGGGGCTCTGGCTGTAGAGGCAAGAAATTGCTGACGCGGTATTCGGAGCCATGAGTGTGGTACCATTTCAACAATGGTTCAGACGATCGGCTCAGGCGCTGGTTATGGCCGACTGAGACGAAAATCTGGGAAACGAGAGATTATTTTGAGCAAGATACGCATTCTTATTTCCGAACCCGTATTCCTGATCCGTCGGGGTCTCCGCGACCTTCTGACCGAACTGGGCGGCGAAGTCGACGTCGTCGAAGCGGAATCGACCCGGGAAGCGCTGGATCTTTCCGAGAAGAACGGCGAGTTCAACATCATCATGTTCGAGCCCAAGAACAGCGAGCTCAACTGGATGCATGTGGCGCGAAAATTTCGCGTCAACCAGCCCGACTCCTCAGTCGTGATGTTCTCGACAATCGACAATCGAGGCGACATCCTGCGGGCCATCGAACTTGGCGTCACCGGCTTCATTCCGAAGACATCGGGCCGCGACGAAATTCTATCCGGCCTGCGCATCATCCTCGAAGGCGGCATCTATCTGCCCCGCCCGCCGCAGGGCAAGGCTGGCGAGGAGTCCGCGAGCCGCGAATCCCTGCCCACGGTTCCCGATTCGGTTTCGGCCGATTCGATCCAGCGTCTCACCAGGCGCCAGCAGGAAGTGCTCGGTCACTTGACGCTCGGCCGGTCGAACGCCGATATCGCAAAGGAACTCGGCACCTCGGAACATACGATCCGGATTCACGTCTCGGCGATTCTGAAGTCGCTCAGCGTGTCGAATCGTACCAAGGCCGCACTGGCTGCCGCGCCTTATTACCAGGGCACGCGTCCCCGTCAGAACGAGGCGATCGATCTTTGATCGGGTAAGAGCTTCTCCAAAACAGAAGGGCCGGCGCATCAGCCGGCCCTTTTTATGTCGCTGCGGTTTATATCAGTGCGCGAAAAGCCGCGGCGCGCTACATGCGCGGCGGCCGCGCGCGATCGCGTTTGGGCGCCGGCGTCTGATAGGCCCGGCGGCAATGATCCTCGCAGTAGGGCTGGCCGGCGACGGACGGCGCACCGCAGAAGTGGAAGTCGTCCTCGCCCGGATGGCCGATCGGCCATTTGCACATGCGCTCGGTCAGGCTGATCAGCGTGATCCGCTTCGGGCGGGCCTCGACCGGCTTGGGCTGCTTCGGCTGGGGCTTCTTCTCGACCGGACCCTTGACCGGAGACGGGCGGGAGTTCAGGCCCAACCGGTGCGCCTTGCCGATGACCGCGTTGCGGGTCACATCGCCCAACTCCTCGGCGATCTGGCTCGCGCTCATGCCCTTGCTCCAGTATTTCTTCAGGAGCTCGATGCGTTTTTCGGTCCAACTCATCTAAAAATGCCTCTCAAATTTCCCCGGATAGCCGGTTCTCGGTCGTGCCCATAACATAGTGCCTGATCCCGCGCGGGCAAGGCGGTTCTTGACAGGGACGGTTCGGGGCGGATAAGGCCTTCGCTCTCACCGGCGGCCCGGATAACCGTTTCACGGTTTCGCGCGACGGCGCTCGGCCGGTATAATCGTCATGTCCATTTTTCAGGTTGGCCCTACGGTATGCACGGTCTCGTCAGCACCACGTCCCGGGAAGACTACGCGGTTCGCCGGATCGGCGCGTTCAACCGCATCGGCGTCTGGACGCTCTACACCAAGGAAGTAAAGCGCTTCGTCAAGGTGGGCATGCAGACCATCGCCGCGCCGGTGGCGACGACCTTATTGTTCATGGCGATCTTCCTGATCGCGCTGAGCGGAACCGGCCGGGGCATCGGCTCCGTCCCGTTCAAAGCGTTCCTCGCGCCCGGCCTCATCATGATGGCGCTCTTGCAGAACAGCTTCGCCAACACGACCTCGTCGCTGATGGGGTCGAAGGTTCAGGGCAATATCGTCGATGTTTTGATGCCGCCTTTGTCCGCCGGCGAATTGACCTTCGCTTATACCATGGGCGGCGTGACCCGCGGGCTGATGGTCGCCGTCGTCCTGGCGATTCCGCTGCATTTCTTCGTCGGCTTCAAGATCTACAATATCGCCCTGGTGATCTATTACGCCGTCGCCGGCTCGATGCTGCTTTCGCTGATGGGCGTCGCCGCGGCGATCTGGGCGGAAAAATTCGATCACCTTGCCACGGTGACCAATTTCGTCATACAGCCGCTCACCTTCCTGTCGGGCACCTTCTATTCGATCACCCGGCTGCCGAAGATCTGGCAGCACGTGAACGTGGTCAATCCGTTCTTCTATATGATCGACGGATTCCGCTATGGCTTTATCGGCCACGCGGACAGCAATGTCGGCTTCGGCGTGATCTTTACGGCCGGCTGCGTCGCGGCGCTCTGGACCCTGTGTCATCAGATGTTCAAGCGCGGCTACAAGATCAAGGCCTAGCGCACAGCCCGCATGTTCCTGTCCCTGCTTGACAATTGACAGGATACCCTCGCCTCATCATACTCCCGCGCTTTCCTTGGGTTTGACGTAAATCGAGAGACCTGCCGCAGGGGCGGCGGGAGTGTTATCCGTTCCGGTGGAACTTGTAACGAGGAAGGCGCGATGAAATCGGCTGTCTATCCCACTTATGCGCGGCAAGACATCAGCTTCGAGAGGGGCGAAGGCCCCTATCTCTACACCGATGACGGCCGCCGATTTCTCGATTTCGGGTCGGGCGTCGCGGTGACCTCGCTCGGCCATGTCCACCCCAGGCTGATGGCGGCGCTGACCGAACAGGCCGGCAAGGTCTGGCACACGTCGAACCTGTACAAGATCGACCAGCAGGAGAGGCTGGCGGAACGCCTCGTCGACAACAGCTTCGCGGATCTCGTTTTCTTCAGCAATTCGGGCGCCGAGGCGGTGGAAGCGGCGATCAAGACCGCGCGCAAATACCATGCCCATGCCGGCAATCCCGACCGCTATCGCCTGATTACGTTCGAAGGCTCGTTCCACGGCCGGACGCTCGCGACCATCGCGGCGTCGGGCTCGAAGAAGCTCATGGACGGCTTCGGCCCGCCGGTGCCGGGCTTCGACACCGTCAAATTCGGCGATCTCGACGCCGTCGAGGCCGCGATCACCGAGGAGACCGCCGGAATCCTGGTTGAACCCGTGCAGGGCGAAGGCGGCATCCGCCCCGCGCCCTCCGGCTTCCTGTCCGGCCTTCGCGCGCTCGCGGACGACCATGGCCTGCTGCTGGTTTTCGACGAGATCCAGTGCGGCATGGGCCGGACTGGCAAGCTGTTCGGCTATGAATGGAGCGGCGTGGAGCCGGACATCATGGCGCTCGCCAAGGGCCTGGGCGGCGGCTTTCCCATCGGCGCCTGTCTCGCGACACATGAAGCGGCGGCGGGCATGACCCTCGGCACCCACGGCTCGACCTTCGGCGGCAATCCGATGGCCTGCGCGGTCGGCAACGCCGTGCTCGACGTTATGCTCGAACCCGGTTTCATGGAACATGTGCAGAAGATGTCCAATCTGCTGCGCCAGGGGCTGGCGATGATCGCCGAGCGTCATGCAAAGGTGATCGAGGATGTGCGGGGCGAGGGCCTGATGCTGGGGATCAAACCGAAAGTGCCGAACGTGGATTTCATCAAGGCCGCGCTCGGCAAGGGTCTGGTCACGATCGCCGCGGGCGACAATGTCGTGCGCGTGCTTCCCGCCCTCATCATCGAAGAGGACCATGTCCGCGCCGCGGTCGACATCATCGACACCGTCTGCACGGATCTGGCGAGCGAGCAGGGCTGATGAGCGGCGCATCGTCGACAGGCAAGAAGTTCCGGCATTTCCTCGATCTCGACGCGCTCGAGCCGGAAACGCTGCGCGAGATCCTGGATCAGGCGGCGGCGCTCAAGGCCGCGCGCAAGGGCCAGCCCCAGGGCATGCTCGATGCCGGCGCGCCGCTCAAGGACCATGTGCTCGCAATGATCTTCGAGAAGAATTCGACGCGCACCCGGGTGTCCTTCGATGTCGGCATGCGCCAACTCGGCGGCGAGACCCTGATCCTGACCGCGCAGGACAGCCAGATCGGCCGGGGCGAGACGGCGGCGGATACCGCCCGCGTGCTCTCGCGCTATGTCGACGGGATCATGCTGCGCGGCAAGCAGCACAAGAATCTGCTGGATCTCGCCGAATTCGCGAGCGTGCCGGTAATCAACGGGCTCACCGATCTCTCCCACCCCTGCCAGATCATGGCCGATCTCCTCACCATCGAGGAGCGGATCGGGCGTGTCGACGGCAAGGTCATCGCGTGGTCGGGCGACGGCAACAATATGGTGGTGAGCTGGATTCACGCCGCCGCCAAACTCGGCTTCACGCTTCGCCTCGCCTGCCCCGAACAGCTCTTGCCGCGCAAGGATGTGCTCGACTGGGCGGCGTCGCAGGGCGCTGATGTCACGCTGACCGCCGACCCGGCCGCCGCCGTGGCCGATGCCGACTGCGTCATGACCGATACCTGGGTCTCGATGGGCGACACCGATGCCGACCGGCGCATGAAGCTCCTGGCGCCGTTCCGGGTCGACGCCGCATTGATGAGCCGCGCCAAGCCGGACGCCGTCTTCCTGCATTGCCTGCCCGCCCATCGCGGTGAGGAGGTGACCGACGAGGTGATCGACGGTCCGCAAAGCGCCGTATGGGACGAGGCCGAAAACCGGCTTCACGTCCAGAAGGGCATCCTGCTCTGGTGCTTCGGCAAATCCGTTAACCGTTAAACGCGCGACGTTCGAGCGAATGAGTTCATCCGACAACCGTCACGATTTCATCCTGCCCTTCCAGATCGAAGGCGCGGGCGTGCGCGGCCGCGTCGCCCGGCTGGATTCGGTCGTGGACGATATCGTGCGGCGGCATGACTATCCGGCGGCGGTCTCGCGGTTGCTGTCCGAATCCATCGCGCTGACCGCCTTGCTCGGCAATACCCTTAAATTCGACGGCGTGTTCAGCCTGCAGACGCGCGGCAGCGGACCGGTGCGTCTGATGGCGGCGGATTTCACGACCGACGGCACGGTGCGCGGCTATGCCGGCATCGACCCCGACAAGGCCGATGAACTGGAGGCCGACGCGCCCGGATCCGAAGCGGACGTCTCGGCACTGATCGGCGACGGCAATCTCGCCTTCACCGTAGATCAAGGCAGCTATACGGAGCGCTATCAGGGCATCGTGGCGCTCGAAGGCGGGACGCTGGCCGAATGTGCCGAATCCTATTTCCGCGTCTCGGAGCAGTTGCCAACCCGCATCAAGCTCGGCGTCAACCCGGGCACGAAGGGTAACGGTCATGCTCCCGAACCCTGGCGCGCCTACGGCATCATGATCCAGCAGGTCGCGGGAGGTGGCGGGATGTCGACGGAACAGCCCGATACCGACCCCGAGGAAAACTGGCGGCGCGCCTCGATCCTGTTCGACAGCCTGAGCTTCGAGGAACTGACCGATCAGTCCCTGAGCCCCGAGGACGTGCTCTACCGGCTGTATCACGAGGACGGCGTGCGCGTGTATGAGCCCCGCGAGGTCAAGTTCGGCTGCCGCTGCAGCCGGGAGCGCATCGCCTCGGTAATCAAGACGTTCTCGCCTGAAGAACTCGAGGAGATCACGGTCAACGGCCGGATTGAAGCGACCTGCGAGTTTTGCAGCACGACCTATGTGCTGGATCCCAAGGAAGCCGAAGACTCCTAAACGCCGGTCGATTTCCGCAAAAAATCGAGGATCGGCGCGGTCTGATCCAGAATGCCGTGACCGATTTCCGGCAAATAGCAGATCTCCGCGTGCGGCACATTTTCTTCGAGCCGCTGTCTGGTATCGTCCGAATCCAGAATCGCGTCCTCGCCGCCGAGGATCGTCAGCACCGGCATGTCGAGACGTCGCAGCGCATCGTCGTCGAGAACGGGAAGCACCATGGTGCGCGTGCGAAAATGCTCCATGATCAGTTCGAAGAAGTCGGCGGCTTCGGCATGCGCCGAAAGCTGCGCGGGCGGGATGGGGCCCATCGCGATCTCCATCGCCTTGCGCCGGCCCCAGTCGCCGAACATCAGCAAGGGCAACGCCGTGAACAGAAAGCCCATCTTCTGCCGGCCGACGCCGCCCGGACAAAGGAGCGCCAGGGCATCCACCCGGTTGGTCCGGCGCGTCGCATAGTCGAGCGCGAGCCAACCGCCAAGCGACGCGCCGACGATCGCCGCACTTGTAAGACCGAGTCCCGTCATCACATCGTCCAGCCAATGGGCATAGGCTTCCGAGTTCGAGCGGCGGACGCGAGGGAGCGCTGAAGCCGGGCTCGCCGATCATGTCCACGGCAAAGACACGGAAATGCTCGGCCCAGTCGGCGACGTCGTCGATCCAGATAAAAGAGTTGGTCGCGCTGCCGTGAAAAAGGAGGAGAGGCGGGGCGCTTTCCGGCCCACAGGCGATGACGAAGGTCTCACCCTGGCGCGTCGGCAAGCGAAGTTGCCTGTTGGCGACAGGCCAGCTTTTCAGAAAGTCGCGATACCGCGCCTCGACCGCGCGCGCTCCCTCTTCCGACTTGTAGACTGCATTCATGCAGCAAGCTCCCATGACGAACCAATCGCGGAAGATCTCCGCGATTGAATGCTTACAGTCGGTGCGCGCGCTCCCTTTGCTAGATGGTGTCGATTCGCCGCGTCTCAATAGCACCGCGGCAATTCCGGAACCGGCCAACGAAAAAGGGCGACCCGAAGACCGCCCCTTTGAGGCCGAAAAATCGGATGATCAGTCTGCAGGTTTCACGAATTTGAAGACCGTGCGGTCGGTCTTGCCGCGCAGACCCGGCGTGAAGACGATCTGGGTATGCGGATCCTCGGGATGGGCCAGGATGTTGCTGCGTTCGGCAAGCTTGAAGCCGGCCGCCGTCACCTCCTTCACAATGACCTCGGGATCGATCCGGTGCAGCTTGTTGGTATCCTCCCGACCCGAGCCCGGCCGGGCGTTGTGATCGACCACGAAGAAGACGCCGCCCGGCTTCAGCGCATTGTAGATCTTCTTATCGAGCGCCGCGGTGTCGATGTGCTGGATCGAGAGGTCGTGGTAGTAGAGGATCATGTAGACGATATCGACGTTCTTCGGCAGTTCGATTTTGTTGTAGTCGACGACGTGATAGTGGGAATTGGGATGCTTGGCGACGAAAGCCCGGCTGGCCGCGCCGGCGCGCTTCTCGGTATAGGGCAGGTCATACATATTGACCGTGCCTTTGGGCCCGAGAATGCTCGAAATCATTGTCGTGTAATACTGGCCGAACGACGCGAATTCGACGACATTGTCGCCCGGCTTGATGCCGGACATGGCGAGGATCTGGGCCGGCTTGCGGTTCACGTCCCGCGCCTTCTGTTGCGGGCTGCGATCCGGCGATTCGACAGCCTTCTTGATATAGGCCGGCGTGCCGGCCGGCACCATGTAGCTATCGCCGGCCTGAGCCGCGACCGTCGCAAACCCGACTGCAGCGATCGCCAGCGCGGCGCCAAAAATTTTCGATCTCAGCAACGTCATGATCTCCCCCTCATAATCCCGGATCCGGCAAGGCCGGTTGCAGGGAGAGACGTTAGAGCATTTCACGGTTGGATTGAAGTGGCTCAGGAATTACGCGCGATCGAGGCGAGGAATTCGCGCCGGGTCTTTTCGTCCTTGCGAAACGCGCCGAGCATGCGGCTCGTCACCATCGTGCTGCCGGGATTATGCACGCCGCGCGTGGTCATGCATTCGTGGCTGCCCTCGATCACCACGCCGACGCCCGCCGGTTCGAGCACCTCGTTGATCAGATTGGCGATCTGCGCCGTCATGACCTCCTGCACCTGCAGCCGCTTGGCATAGGCGTGCACGACGCGCGCGAGCTTCGAGATGCCGACGATCCGGTTCTTCGGCAGATAGCCGACATGAGCGACGCCTATGATCGGCGCCATATGGTGCTCGCAATGGGATTCGAACCGGATATCCTTCAGCACGACCATTTCGTCATAGCCTTCGATCTCCTCGAAGGTGCGCTGGAGATATTCGACCGGATCGGCGTCATAGCCTGAGAACCATTCCTCATAGGCCGACACCACGCGGCCCGGGGTATCCAGCAGGCCTTCGCGGTCGGGATCCTCGCCGATATAGCGCAGCAGCGTCCTGATCGCCTTTTCGGCCTCATTACGCGACGGCCGGGATTTCGGCGCCGAGACGACATTCGCGTTCGACGGTTGGATCTTCACCGGTCCGGTCATGGAGTGTCCCTTCTCAAATAATCTCGCGCCGGCCAAAGCCGCGCGTTACTGCAATTGAATTGGTTGGTGCGGGCTGTCCAGCGAAAAGGCCGGGATATCAACCTCGAAGCCTTCGCCGTCATCGGTCTCCATGTGATAGGTGCCGACCATGATGCCCGACGGGGTATCGAGCGGCGTGCCGCTTGTATACTCGTAGCTCTCGCCCGGCGCCAGAACCGGCTGCTCGCCGACCACGCCGACGCCGCGCACTTCCTGAGTGCGGCCGAGGGAGTCGGTGATCCGCCAGTAGCGATTCTTGAGCTGGACCGTGCACGCGCCGTTATTCGCGATCCGGACACGGTAGGCCCAGACGAACCGGTGCTGTTGCGGTTCGGATTCCGTTTCCAGATAAAACGGCTCAACCGAAACTTCGATTGATCGCGTCGTGGCCTGATATGCCATAAGCTCATGGGTCCGACTGTTGTCCCTATCCCCGAAATATAGGGTTTCCGTAGGCGAAAAATAAAGCCCGTCCCCTGCGTGTAAAGGCTGGACGGGGAATCCGCGCTATCCGAGCCGCGGATTCCCCGAGCGTCTATCTGACGTTTTATTCGCCGGAAACAGGCCGTTGGATCACCCGCTACATCGCCTTGATGGCCTGAGCGAGATCCTCCGTGAGATCGTCGACGTCCTCGAGGCCGACCGAAATCCTCATCATGCCCGGTCCGATCTCCAACGCATCGCGCTGAGCCTGACTCAAGCGCTGATGCGTCGTGCTGGCCGGATGAGTGATCAGCGTCTTCGAGTCACCGAGATTGTTGGAAATATCGACGATCTGCAGCGCGTTCATCAGCCGGAAGGCCGCCTCGCGCCCGCCCGGCGCATCGAAGGTGACGATCGTGCCGCCCGCGCTCATCTGGCTCATGGCGAGATCATGCTGCGGATGGTCCTTGCGGCCCGGATAGCGCACGCGGGTCACCGCGCCGTTATCGGCCAGAAAATCCGCGATCTTCACCGCGTTCTCGCACATGCGCGAAATACGCAACTCCAGCGTCTCCAGCCCTTTCAGCAACACCCAGGCGTTGAACGGACTCATGGTCGGCCCGGTATGACGCAGGAACTGGTTCAGATGATCGTCGAAGAACTGCTTGCTGCAAGCGATCGCGCCGCCGAGGCACCGGCCTTGCCCGTCGATATGCTTGGTCGCGGAATAGGCCACCACATCGGCGCCGAGTTCCAGCGGCTTCTGCAGCAGGGGCGTCGCGAACACATTGTCGACCACGACCCGCGCGCCCGCCGCGTGCGCGATTTTGGAGACCGCGCGGATATCGATGATGTCGAGCGTCGGATTGGCCGGCGATTCGAGAAACACCACCTTGGTTTCGGGCTTGATCGCGGCTTTCCAGGCATCGAGATCGCTGCCCGTCACGAAGCTGACCGTAATGCCGAAACGCGGCAGCACGTCCTCCAGAATATAGAGGCAGGAGCCGAACAGTGCGCTGGACGACACCACGTGATCGCCCACGCGGAGCTGGCACAAAAGCGCGGTCGAAACCGCCGACATGCCGCTCGCCGTCCCCCGTGCGATCTCGGCATTGTCGATCAAGGCCATGCGGTCCTCGAACATCGCGACCGTCGGGTTGGCGAGGCGCGAATAGGTAAAGCCCTGGGCCTCTCCCTTGAAGCGGGCCTCGGCGGTTTCCGCCTCGTCATAGACGAAGCCCGAGGTCGCGTAGATCGCTTCGCTGGTCTCGCCGAATTGCGAGCGTCTGGTGCCGCCGCGCACCAGCTTTGTCTTCAATCGCCAGGATTTGACGGTTTCGTTCGTTACTGTGCTTTTCATTATCGTCCCTCAAACGAAAAAACCCCGACCGTCCGGTCAGGGTTTTTCGCCCGACCATTTTAGCTGTTTGTTTAACGTGGCCGCAAGCCGGTCGCCAAATCGCCACGGCGGTTCTGGTACTCCGATGTCCGGCCCGCGTCAAGCATGACGCGCGGGCGCCCCGATAGCTATCCGCTGCAGGACGCGCCGCCAAGGACGCAGAAGGTGGCGCAGTGCGGATGGTTCAGTTTCACCGGACCCCGCGCATCGGCGAGGCGCGGACCCATTTCGAATTGCGGGTCATAGGCAAGGAGCGTGCAGGACAAAACGGCGGGGCGGTCCGCGCCCTTGCGTTTGACCACCATGCGCGAGGAGGCGCACATCATGTCGTTCGGATCGACATGCAAGATGTCCCAGCAGCCCGTGGTGATCTCGGGCACGTCTTTCGCCGCGTCCATTTCAGGGAAGAGGACGAGCTGCGCCGGATCGGCGGCGTCGATCCGGACGCCTTCACGGCGGAAGAGATCGCCATAGGACGCCTGAAGGTTCTCGCCCGCCCGGCCGAAGCCGCTGCGCCCGGCCACCGCGATCCGGAAGCCGTTGTCGGACAGCCAGCGCAGCCCCGTGATCATGGGCGCCCAGCTATTCTGCCCACGTTCCGCTTCATGGCCTCGCGGCGTCGGATGATCGATCGACACGCGCAGGGTCAGCGTGTCGCCGAAGCGGCGCTTCAGATCCAGAAGCGCATCCGCACATTTCATCATCGGTCTCATCGCATTGGTCAGCACCAGCGCCTCGAAACCCCGTTTCAACACCTCCTCGAGCATCGCCATGAAGTCCGGATTGAGAAACGGCTCGCCGCCGGTAAAACCGATCTCGCGGCTCGGAAGATCGAGCGCCGCGATCTCGTCGAGATAGTCGACGACCTCGGCGGCCGAGATATAGGCGAGGCTGTCATTGGTCGGGCTCAACTCGATGTAGCAATTGCCGCAGGTGAGATTGCAGATCGTGCCCGTATTGATCCACAGCGTCGTGAGCGCCTTGAGCGCAACAAAAGCCCGCGCCTCGCCCTTCGCGGTCACATCCGGATCGCGAAACTTGGCAGGCTCCAGAGGGCGGCTGTCTTCCGACGATGCAACGCGCTGATCCATAAAACGTCCCGTCGTTACCTGTCTTATCTGTCTAGGCCATCAAAACGGATTGACGGCGGCCAAAAGCCAACTTACTCAACTACCCTTCACCGGGCTTTAAAAGGGGCATGCTCCGATCGGCGGGTCCGGACCACGACCGCACGAATGCCGATTGGTGGGGGCCGGCCCGACATGGTAAAACAGTTTAGCACGCCGGTGCGGGTGTAGCTCAATGGCAGAGCAGAAGCTTCCCAAGCTTACGACGAGGGTTCGATTCCCTTCACCCGCTCCAGACCTTTTCCCGCAGGACGGTATTCATGGCTGACGAGCAGCGCGTTTTGCTGCGCGCCCTTTTCGACGAAGCCGTCGCCGCGGCCGATCCCGCCCATTGCCTGCCGGCCTATCTGCCCCCGCGCCCGAAAGGCCGCCTTGTCGTCATCGGTGCGGGTAAGGCGGCCGTCTCGATGGCGCTTGCGGCCAACGCCTATTACGGCGGGGCCTGCGAGGGCATCGTGGTTACGCGCTATGCCCACGGGCTTCGCGAGGGCGAGTCGCTCAACGGAATCGAGGTGATCGAGGCGGGCCATCCCGTGCCGGACGATACGGGGCTTGAGGCGGCATGGCGCATCAAATCGCTCGCCGGCGGCCTGCATGACGACGACCTGCTGCTGTGCCTTCTCTCGGGCGGCGCGTCCAGCCTGCTGGTCCTGCCAGCGGCGGGGATCACCCTACCCGAGAAACAGGCCATCACCCGGGCGCTGCTGAATTCCGGCGCGAAGATTTCCGAGATCAACTGCGTGCGGCGTCATCTTTCCGGCATCAAGGGCGGACGGCTGGCCGAGGCGGCCTATCCGACGCCGGTGTTCACCTGCGCGATTTCCGACGTACCGGGAGACCGGCCCGGCGATATCGGCTCGGGCCCCACCGTCGGCGATCCGACGACGTCGCTCGACGCGCGGCTGATTCTGGAGCGTTACGCGATTCCGATATCGCCCGCCGTCGCGGTGCATCTGAAATCGGGCGAGGGCGAATCGCCGAAACCCGCGGACCTGAAGCTCTCGCGCACCGAGTTCCATGTCATCGCCAATGCCGACGGCTCGCTGAAAGCGGCCGCGAAACGCGCCGAGGCCGCCGGCTATCGCCCGGTGATCCTGGGCGGCGCGATCGAGGGCGAGTCCCGCGCGGTGGCACAAGCCCATGCCCGCATCGCGATCGAGGCGATCGGCAAGGGCCGGCGGCTCGCGCTGATCTCGGGCGGGGAGACTACCGTCGAGGTCAAGAACCCGGCCGGCCAGGGCGGCCGCGACACCGAATATCTCCTGGCGCTCGCCTGGTATCTGAGGGACCATAACGGCGTCTCGGCGATCGCCTGCGATACCGACGGGATCGACGGGACCGGTCCTGCCGCCGGCGCGATCATGGATTCCGACAGCTTGACGCGCGCCAAGGAACAGGGATTGGATGCGTCCTGGTTCCTGTCGGCGCATAATGCCGGGCGTTTCTTCGAATTGTTGGGCGATACGGTGACGACCGGGCCGACGCGCACCAACGTCAACGACTTTCGCGCAATCCTGATCGAGGGGACCTGACGGATCGCGCTTTTCGGGCTGGCGCAAATGAGGTGAGTTCATGAATACGCTGCCCTATGCCGAAAAACGCTACTGGTCGGCCGACGGCCTTTCCCTTTACTACCGCGATTACGCCGCCGAGGCGGGCGCCAGGACAGCGGTCCTGTGCCTGCCCGGCCTGACCCGGAATTCGAAGGATTTCGAGGATCTGGCGCTCCATCTCAAGCAAGAGCGC
Organism: uncultured Alphaproteobacteria bacterium; assembly: GCA_963821875.1. Classification (GTDB taxonomy): domain Bacteria; phylum Pseudomonadota; class Alphaproteobacteria; order CAVTAV01; family CAVTAV01; genus CAVTAV01. The sequence continues at coordinate 705,729 of CAWGFE010000002.1, read as the reverse complement.
CGAGTGTTGTCGCCGGACCTTCGGGGACGCGGCAAGTCGGATTACGATTCCGATTTCCATCACTATGTTCCGCACACCTATGTCAGCGACATCATCGCGTTGCTGGCCGCCGAGTCGCTCTCGAAAATCGTCATCATCGGCACCTCGCTGGGCGGCATCCTCGCTATGCTGTTCGCGAGCTTCAAAGGCGATGCCCTGGACGGCGTCGTGCTGAACGACGTCGGGCCGGAGATCGCGCCCGAAGGCGCGGCCCGGATCGCGGACTATGTCGGCAAGATGCCCGAAATCTCGACATGGGCCGATGCGGCCGCGGCACAGAAGAAACTGAACGGCGACTTCTTTCCCGACTGGACGGAGGACGACTGGATGGATCTCGCCCGCCGCACCTTTAGCGAAGACGATAACGGCCATCCGGTGCCCGATTACGATCCCGGAATCGGCCGCGCCTTCCGCGAGCCGCCGCCGGGTCAGCAGGACAGGCCCCAGGCCCCGGCGCCGGATCTCTGGCGGGCCTATAGCGCGCTCGAGCCGATCCCGACACTCGCGATCCGGGGCGCGTTGAGCGACATACTGGCCGACGAGACACTGGGTCAGATGCAGGTGGCGAAACCCGATCTCGATACGGTGACGATTCCCCGGATCGGCCATCCGCCCACCTTGAACGAACCGGCGGCCCGCACCGCGATCGATACGTTTCTGGCTCGACTCTGACAGGACTTCCGGCTTAAATCGTCGACGTTACCGCCTTGGGGAGGATTGCAGATGGATACGAGCCGCAACGTTGTCGCCTATCTCACGATCAAAGGAGCGGCCGCCGCATTGAGCTTCTACGAGAACGCCTTCGGCGCGAAAATCGCGGCGAAGCAGCTCGCCGATGACGGTCATCGCATCCTGCACGCCGATCTCGAGATCAATGGCGGCCGGCTGTACCTCTCGGACGAGTTCGGCGGCGGCGGGGGCACCGCCTCACCGGCCACGCTCGGCGGCACCAGCGTGACGATCCATCTCGAAGTCGAGGACCCCGACACACTGTGGAACCGGGCGCTCGGCGCGGGCGCGACCGCCATCATGCCGCTCGAGAAACAGTTCTGGGGCGCAAAATACGGCAAGCTGCGCGATCCCTTCGGCCATGTCTGGTCGATCGCGGGGCCGGTGGAATAGAGCCTAGGGCGCTATCCGGCGAATACAGGTGACCGGGGGCTTCGGCGTCTGGCTGGACGCCTGTTCGGCCCGAACCCGTTCGATGACATCCGCGAGCGGGTCCTTCGAGACACCCATCTGATAGGCGTTGGCGTGGAGCAGCATGATTTCGTTCCACAGAAAGCCGATATGGCCCGGAAAGCAGACGATATCGCCGCGCCGGAGATCCAGGCCTTCCGGCAAACCGTCGCCGATGGTCTCTGCCTGCATGTCGCTGTCGCGCAGCACCTTGTGCCCCGCCAAGGCCAACGCGATCTGTACGAGGCCGGAACAATCCAGCCCCATCGTCGTGCTTTTTCCGCCCCAGAGATAGGGAATGCCGATCATCCGCTCGGCCGTCGTCACGTAATCGGGGTCGGTATCGGTCAGCGCCATCAGGTGACGCCGAACCATATAGCCGTCGGTCGCCAATTCGACGAAGCGCTCGTCCGCGCCGGCGCGAACCGCGACCTCAGCGCCCATCGGCAGAATATCAAGCGGCGGGCGCTTGAAATCCGGCTCCGGGTAGAGATGACTGGCCAGCGCGACCACGCGGTGGGTCGGCTCGGCTATGTCGTCCCGAAGCGTGTCCGTGGGCACGTAACCGACATAGGAGTCCGATGCCGCCTGGCCCCATGACCAGCCGTCCTTCTCCTCATAAACGGTGAAGACCTCGCCGAAGAGACACTGGCTGGCCTGGCCGGCTTGCGCGTCGGGGGCGGATTTGAGCGTGGCCGCGCCGACGCGCAGCTGACGCGGGCGCCCCTCGACGAAGGCCCGGGCCTCGACCCGGCCTTCGAGATGCCTGGCGGCAAGATCCGGCCGGTACGGATTGAGACGGGGATCGAGATCCTTAGGCAGGGTTATTCCTCGTCCAGAAGATTGGCGGCGGCGATGACGATCTCGGCATATTCGCTCAGGAATACCGCGCCCTTCACCGTGCGCATGACCAGTACGTTGCGCCGGTCCTTCTCGTCGCGCTGGCGGCGGATCAGGCCGACTTGCCCCATGGAATCGAGCGCCCGGGTGACGACGGGTTTGGAAACCTGCAATTCGGCCGCGAGACTGCGCACAGTATGGGGCGGCGGATCGAGATAGACGATCAGCAGGATCGCCATCTGCCGGTTCGACAGGTCAGGCGCGTTGCTGATGACGCTGGCGGACAAAACGCTGCGCCACAGGTCGAGGCCCTGTCTGGTGCTAAGCTCGACTCCCATGCGCCCCCTCGAGTTCTTATTATTATCCTTATTATGCAACGTGCGCGCGAGAGTTTGCCAACCGGAAATCCGTTACGCAACCGTTTTGATCAAGGCTAAGAGTCGCGCTAAGGCCTTGATACACCTCACACGTGTGATTGCTGGAGTCCCAAAATGGGACAAAAGAGCAGCGGTCGCGGCGGGTCGGCGAGGGGCCGTTTCGACGCCGGTGCGGGGCCGGAACAATCGTCCGGCCCGCCTGGAAAAGATAAGGAAGCTGGCCGGTTACGCGGCCTCGGCGTGGATCTCCTGACCGTTGATGGCGAGCGCGCCGTTGGCGACGCCCACCTGGACGGTATCGCCCTCAGCAATCTTGCCCTCAAGGATGAGATTCGCGAGAGGATTCTGCAGGTTCGTCTGGATCACTCTTTTGAGCGGCCGGGCCCCGTAGACAGGGTCATAGCCGGCATTGCCGAGCCAGGTGAGCGCTGATTCGTCCACATCGATCTCGATCTTGCGGTCTTCGAGCAGCTTGCGCATGCGGCCCAGCTGGATGTCGACGATGCCCGCCATGTCGTCACGGCTGAGGCGATTGAACAGGATGATCTCGTCCAGCCGGTTGAGGAATTCGGGCCGGAAGGCCGAGCGCACGACCTGCATCACGCCGTCCCGCGCCTTCGAGATTTCCTCGCCTGGCTCGAGATTGGCGATGATATCGGAACCGAGATTGGAGGTCAGGATGATCAGCGTATTGCGGAAATCGACCGTGCGGCCCTGACCGTCGGTCAGCCGCCCGTCGTCGAGCACCTGCAAGAGCACGTTGAAGATATCCGGATGGGCCTTTTCGACCTCGTCGAACAGGATCACCTGATAGGGCCGGCGGCGCACGGCTTCGGTGAGCGCTCCGCCTTCTTCATAGCCGACATAGCCCGGCGGCGCGCCGATCAGCCGCGCGACCGAGTGTTTCTCCATATATTCCGACATATCGATCCGAACCATCGCCGTATCGTCGTCGAACAGGAATTCCGCGAGCGCTTTCGTCAGCTCCGTCTTGCCGACGCCGGTCGGCCCCAAAAACATGAAGGAACCGATCGGCCGGTTGGGATCCTGCAGGCCGGCGCGGGCGCGGCGCACTGCGTTCGCCACCGAAACGACCGCCTGATTCTGGCCGATGACACGCCTGTGGAGGTTCTCCTCCATCTTGAGCAGCTTCTCGCGCTGGCCTTCGAGCATCTTGTCGACCGGAATGCCGGTCCAGCGCGAGACAATCGCCGCGATATCGGATTCGGTCACGGCCTCGTTGATCACCGCCTGACCTTCTGACTCCTCCGCGCTCGCCAGCTTCTTCTCGAGATCCGGGATCACGCCGTAAGCCAGCTCGCCGGCGCGGGTGAGATTGCCCTCGCGCTGCGCCGAGGCGAGTTCGATGCGGGCGTGATCGAGCTGTTCCTTGATCTTCTGGGCGCTGGAAAGCTTTTCCTTCTCCGCGCGCCATGCGGTCGTCAGTTCCCCGGACTGCGTCTCGAGCTCCTTGAGCTCGTCCTCGAGCTTGGCGAGACGATCCTGCGATGCCTTGTCGGTCTCCTTCTTCAGCGCCTCGCGCTCGATCTTCAGGAGCACGATCCGGCGATCCAGCTCGTCGAGATCCTCCGGCTTCGAATCCACCGTCATGCGCAGCCGGCTCGCGGCCTCGTCGACGAGGTCGATCGCCTTGTCCGGCAGGAAGCGGTCGGTGATATAGCGGTTGGAAAGCATCGCGGCGGAGACAAGCGCGCTGTCGGAGATCCGCACGCCGTGATGAAGCTCGTACTTTTCTTTCAGGCCGCGCAGGATCGAGACGGTTTCCTCGACCGACGGCTCCGAAACGAACACCGGCTGGAAACGGCGGGCGAGCGCCGCGTCCTTTTCGATATGCTTGCGGTATTCACTGAGCGTCGTGGCACCGACGCAGTGCAGCTCACCACGGGCAAGCGCGGGCTTGAGCATATTGGACGCATCCATTGCGCCCTCAGCCGCGCCCGCGCCGACCAGCGTGTGCAACTCGTCGATAAAGAGGATCAGGTCGCCCTCCGCGTGGCTGACTTCCTGCAGCACCGCCTTCAGACGTTCCTCGAATTCGCCGCGATATTTCGCGCCGGCCACCAACGCGCCGAGATCGAGCGACAAGAGCCGTTTGTCGCGGAGCAACTCCGGGACATCGCCGTCGACGATGCGAAGCGCGAGGCCTTCGACGATCGCGGTCTTGCCGACGCCCGGCTCACCGATCAGCACCGGATTGTTCTTGGTGCGCCGCGAGAGAACCTGGATCGTGCGGCGGATCTCCTCGTCGCGGCCGATTACCGGATCGAGCTTGCCTTCGCGCGCGAGCTCCGTGATGTCGCGGGCATATTTCTTGAGCGCGTCATAGGAATCCTCGGCGCTCGCCGTGTTGGCCTGACGGCCCTTGCGGATCTGGTTGATCGCGCCGTTCAGCGCCTGCGGCGTGAGGCCCGCCTTGGTGAGGATCTCTTCCGTCTCGTTGCCCTTGTCCAACGCGAGAGCGAGCAGCAGCCGCTCGGCGGTGACATAGCTGTCGCCGGCTTTCTCGGAAATCTCGGAGGCGCGCTCGAACAGCCGCGCCATCTCGGGCGAGAGATAGACCTGACCGGCCCCCGAGCCTTCGACCTTCGGGATCTTGCCCAGCGCGGCCTCAACTCCCTTGCGCGCGGCCGCGGCGTCGCCGCCCGACGCCTGGATCAGATTGGACGCAAGGCCTTCCTTGTCGTCCAGCAGCACCTTCAGCAGATGCAGGGGAACCAGCCGCTGATGGCCGTCGCGCAGCGCCAAGGTCTGGGCGCTCTGCACAAATCCCTTGGACCGGTCCGTGAAGTTTTCAAATTCCATTTTCGCAATCCCCTCGTTCGGCTCGCCTCCGGGCCCACTCCGCCGGATTCTGAGCCGCAGGACATGAATCGTTCCCTCATTTGGGGGCTCAAGTGGTGTTGCACAAGAGCAACAGGTGAGATTTCGCCACTTTCACACCCCGATACGGGTTCGACGTGCCCGCACCATGCCTCCCCGATCTTTACGCCGCGTTGACCGCGATCATATTACGTCAATTCACGGGGCCGGAAAACCGGGCCCAAAAGGCCGAAATCCTTGACCTTTCACAGCCCGGCCCCTATCTTCCAGGCCATGTCACGGAAATGTTGGACACAAGCACTCCTCCTTACCGGCCCGACGCTCTAGGCGTCGGGGTGCTTCGCCGCGTCTGCGGTTTTTCGATTATCCAACCGTTTCAGTTCAGATCGTGACATCCATGTTTTCCTTAATTTCATCGCCCCGGATCTCATCCGTTTCTCACCGCGCGCCTGCGTTGCGACTTACGGGCGGCCGCCGGAGCTGACGGCCGGCCGGCGGCTGATCTTTGGCCATAACGCGCATGACCAATGACCGGCGCCGCGGCGCCGCGAGACCAAGGATGAGAAACATGACTATGCCGATTCAGAAATACCGGCCCTTCGCGCCGATCGAGTTGCCGGACCGCCAATGGCCGGGCAACACCATCACCGAGCCGCCCGTCTGGTGCAGCGTGGACCTGCGCGACGGCAATCAGGCTTTGATCGAACCGATGGGTCTGGAGCGCAAGCGCCGCTTCTTCGAGACTTTGGTCCTGATGGGCTTCAAGGAAATCGAGGTCGGTTTCCCCGCCGCGTCCCAGGCCGATTTCGATTTCGTCCGCGTGCTGATCGAGGAAGACCTGATCCCGGACGACGTGACGATTCAGGTGCTGACCCAGGCGCGGGAGGACCTGATCCGCCGCACCTTCGAGGCGATCAAGGATAGCCGCCGGGCCATCGTGCATCTCTATAATTCCACCTCCACCGTCCAGCGCCGGGTCGTGTTCGACATGGACAAGGACGGCATCATCGAAATCGCCACCAAGGGCGCGCGGATCGTGCGAGACTGCGCCGAAACCGTCACGCCCGGGACCGAGATCGTCTATCAGTATTCGCCCGAAAGCTTCACCGGCACCGAACTGGATTTCGCCCGGGAAATCTGCGAGGCGGTGATGGACGTCTATGAGCCGACGCCCGACCATCCGATCATCCTGAACCTGCCGGCGACGGTCGAGATGGCGACGCCGAACATCTATGCCGACCAGATCGAATGGTTTTCGCGCACCATAAAGAACCGCGATTCGGTGATCCTGTCGGTGCATCCCCATAACGACCGGGGCACGGGCGTGGCCGCCGCCGAACTGGCCGTGATGGCGGGCGCCGACCGGGTCGAGGGCACGCTGTTCGGCAACGGCGAGCGCACCGGCAATGTCGACATCGTGACGCTGGGCCTGAACATGGTGACCCAGGGAGTCGATCCCGGACTGGACTTCTCGGATATCGACCGGCTGATCCACGTTGCGGAATACTGCAACCAGCTGCCCGTCCATCAGCGCCACCCCTACGCCGGCGAGCTGGTCTATACCGCGTTTTCCGGCTCCCATCAGGACGCGATCAACAAGGGTATGAAGGCGATGCGGAACAGCAATTCCGGTGTTTGGGAGGTGCCCTATCTGCCGATCGATCCGCAGGATGTCGGCCGCTCCTACGAGGCGGTGGTGCGGATCAACAGCCAATCCGGCAAGGGCGGCATCGCCTATATCCTGGAAGCGGATTACGGCCTGTCCCTGCCGCGCGGGCTACAGGTCGAGTTCGCACGCACCGTACAGGGCCATGCCGACCGCGAGGGTAAGGAGCTGACCTCCAAGGCGATCTGGGAGCAGTTCCTGACAGACTACCTGGAGCAGCCGGGGCCTTTCGCGCTGGTCGATCACCAGATCCTGCCCGATCGCGACGCGGGCCGCGTGGTGACGGCTCAAGTCACGCGTCACGGGGAAACGGTAGAAATCGAGGGTCGTGGCGCCGGTCCGGTCGAGGCCTTCATTAACGCCGTCGCCGCCGGGCTGGGTGTGAGCCTGTCAGTCGTCGATTATCACGAGCATTCCGTAGGCCGGGGCTCGGACGCGATGGCGGCCTCCTATATCGAGGCGACCACGGGCGACGGCGCGACGGTCTTCGGTGTGGGCATGGACAAGGACATCGTTACGGCGTCCCTGAAGGCGGCCACCAGCGCGGCCAATCGCGCCTCTCGCTAATACGCCTCTCAAGGCCCGGCCGGAATTTCCTTGCGGAAAGCCGGCCGGCACGCCTTAAATTAACGGCTATTGGCGGGGGAGCGGGGCGCAAGCCGGCGCGGGGAGAAGCCAGGCGCGAGCCATCCTCCCGGAAGCTGAGCCAGCAGAGGCGGGGCGCACACCGTCGGGAGGTTCGTCAGTGACCTTGAGTGTTGCGATTATCGGGTCGGGCCCGGCCGGGTTCTACACCGCCGATGCAATCGTAAAAAAATTCGCCGATGTTCAGGTCGACGTGATCGATCGCTTGCCGACACCGTTCGGCCTGTTGCGGGCGGGCGTCGCGCCGGACCACCAGGGCAGCAAGAAGATCGGCAGGGTCTTCGAACGGACGGCCCAGCGCGACAACGTTCATTTCATCGGCAATGTCGAGATCGGCCGTGATGTCTCTCTGGCGGAGCTGCGCGAGATCTACGACGCCGTCGTGATCGCGACCGGCGCGCCGAAGGACCGTGGACTGACGGTCGAAGGCGCGGACAAAAAGAACGTCATCGGCTCGAGCCGTTTCGTCGGCTGGTATAACAGTCATCCCGATTTTGCCAATCTCGACGTCGATGTGGATGTCGAAAGTGTCGTGATCATCGGCGTCGGCAATGTCGCGCTGGATTGCGCGCGGATTCTGGCGCTCACGCCGGAAGAACTCGCCGCTTCCGACATCGCGCCCCATGCCGAAGCCAGGATCAACGCGGCCCATATCAAGGACATCCATGTCGTCGGCCGGCGCGGCCCCGTGGAAGCGACCTTCACCCATAAGGAAGTCAGTGAGCTCGGCGAACTGGCGCGCACCGTGCCGCTCGTCGCCAGGCACAAGATTCCCGACAACGCCGACGCCTGCCCGCCCCAGGAACGCAAGGGCAAGGAGGCCAATCTGGCTCTGCTCCGGGGCTATGCCGACAACACGCGCGACATGAAGCCGATCGGCCTGTCGCTGCATTTCTATGTCCAGCCGGTCGAAATTCTCGGCGGCGAGAGAGTCGAGGCGGTCCGTTTCGAACGCACCAGGGTGGAGCCGGACGGACGGTGCGTCGGGATCGGCGAATTCGTCGAGATCCCGGCCGGTCTCGTTATCACTTGCATCGGCTATCAATCGATCCCGCTCGAGGGCGCGCCGTATGACGAACGCCGCGGCCTGTTCCGCAACGAGGACGGCCGGATCGAACCGGGGCTCTACTGCACTGGCTGGGCCATGCGCGGACCGACCGGCACCATCGCGACGTCGGCGCCCGACGCCGAGGCGGTCGCTCGCCATATCGCCGAGGATGTTCCCAGTCCCGGCAAACCCGGCGCCAAGGCGCTGATCGGCCTGCTCGAGGAACGCGACGCCAAGCTGGTGAGCTATGAGGACTGGCAGAAAATCGACGCCGCCGAACGCGCCGCCGCCAGAGAACGCCCCTCGCCCCGCCGCAAATTCGTGCGCATCGGCGACATGCTCAATGTCGTCTCGAAGTCTTAGTTCCGGGCGCATTCACAGGGGGCCCGTCGAACCACGTCCGTCGACAAGCTCGGGACGACCGGGCGATGCCTCAAACGGCGGCGTTTCGCCGCAAGGGTCCCTTCTGTATAGTCGTTATCACAACGGTTAGGATCGCCGCGGCGGGGGTACGGCCCGAGCGCATGTGGAGCGCAGACTCCGGCGCGCGGGCCTCAAGAGGGAGACGATAATGGCGGAGCACCCGATCCCGAAGATCAAGCTGGACTACGCATTCAGCGTCAGGGTCGATCACAAGAAGCGGATCTTCATTCAGGGCCCGACCCGCAGCCGGGATTACGTGCCGCCGGCCGGCGGCGAGATCTGGGGTCCGCGGCTTCAGGGCAAGGTCGTGCCCTATTCCGGCGGAGATTACGCCCATAGCGGTCTGCTCGATTCGCATTACATGTTGCAGGCCGAGGACGGGGCGTGGATCTATCTCTACAACACCGGCTACATGTATCCGAAGGGCGGCGGCCAGATCGATCACAACGACCCGACATGGGACGCCGCCGAGGATTTCTACTACCGCCTCACGCCCTATTTCGACGCACCGTTCGGCCCGCATCAATGGCTGACGCGCACGATCATGCTCGGCACGGCGAAACGCTTCGCCAATCCCGACCACACGATCTTCACCTATTACGCCGTGCTCTAGGCGCCGCTCGCAATAACGAGAGAAGGAGGCTTCAATGGCCGAGCAGGAACCCGTCCCCACAATCGATCTAAAATTCGCGTTCCAGATCCATATCGACTTCAAGCAGCGGATCCGGGTCGCCGGCCCGATGCGCAACAATGTCTGGGTTCCGGCCGCCGGCGGCTTCATCAAGGGACCGAAGCTGAACGGCAAGGTCGTCGCCTATTCGGGTGCGGATTACGGCGGCGAGTTCGGGCTCGACGCCCATTACATGCTGCAGGCGGACGACGGCACCTATATTTACATTCACAACATGGGCTATCTCTATGCGCTCGATAACCCGCCGGGCACGCGGCCACCGGCCGACGCCAAGACGGCCGCCGTCGACAAGCCGGGGACGCAATCCTTCGAAGCGCCGTCCAGCAAGGACGTTCCGATGTATTTCCGGATCACGCCCTATTTCAACGCACCGCCGGGACCGCATGAGTGGCTGACGCGGACAGTGTTCGTCGGCACGGGCGAGCGGTTCCAGGATCCCGACTACACGCTCTTCACCTATTACGAATTGCTTTAGGCCAGATCGAACAGGAGAACCAGACATGGCCGACAGGCAAATTCCCAAGATCGACATCGAATATGTCTTCTCGATCCGGATCTTCTTCAAGGAACGCGTGACCTTCATGGGTCCGCGCGGCGGGCGAGGCTATGTGCCGCCGGCGAGCGGGGAAATCTGGGGGCCCCGGCTTCAGGGCAAAGTCGTGCCCTATTCAGGCGCGGATTACGCCATGTTCAAGGATCTGCGCCAGGGCATTCAGGTCAACACCCATTACATGCTGCAGGCCAATGACGGCGCCTGGATCTATATCCACAATATCGGCTATCTTCACCACGACGAAAACGACCCGTCGCCGCAGCCCTATTTCCGGATGACGCCCTATTTCGACGCACCGACCGGACCGCATGACTGGCTCACCCGAACGGTGATCCTGGGAACGGGCGAACGGCGCGGCAACCCGGACCATTCCCTGTTCACCTATTACGCGGTTAAGTGAACGTGGAGGCCCTGGCCGGGCCTCAAAGACGGAGTTTGTAAGACGCGATCCTTCCCCAAAAGAACAGCCGCCTTTCTCGGGCTGATCGTGTTCGCAGCGACCGTCGGCCCGGCGATCTCGCGCCCGACCGGCACCGACGCCGGGCAAACCCATTATCGCGACTGCGTGCTCCAGTCCCGGCGCGATCCCGAGAAGGCCTATAATCAGGCGCTCGAATGGCACAAGAACGGCGGCGGCGGCGCGTCGCGCCATTGCGCCGCGCTTGCGCTGGTCGGCATGGGCCGCTACGAGGACGCCGCGACGGTACTGGAGGAACTGGCCGACGACGTACAGATCAGCGACACCGCCACCCGGATCGGCGCCAAGAGCGGCGATGCCCTGCGGGCCGCGCTGCTGAGCCAGGCCGGCAACGCCTGGCTGATGGCGAAGCAGTTCCGGTCGGCCCGCGCCACGCTCACCAAAGCGCTGAAATATGTCGCCAAGCGATCGCCTTCCGCCTGCGACATCCTGATCGACCGGGCCCGCGCGTCGGCGGGAGAGAAAAACTTCGACCGCGCGCTCAACGATCTTGACGAGGCACTGGATATCGATCCGACGCGGCCGGAGATCTATGTCTATCGCGCCAGCGCGTGGCGCGAGACCAACCAGATGGATCTGGCGTCAAAGGATATCGAGCGAGCGCTTCAGATGGAGCCGGGCGACGTCGACGCCCTGCTGGAGCGCGGCTATATCCGCCAACGTCAGGGCAACCTCTCCGGCGCCCGGGACGACTGGCAGAAGGTGATCGACAGCGCCCCCGGATCGCCCCAGGCCGAGCAGGCGGCGAAGAACCTGAAAACGCTGGAGCCGGGGCCGGCCCCGAAATCGTCCGATCAGGAAGCGCCGGAGTCCAGCCATTCGGCCGCGACATCCGGATCCGGTTCGCCCTCGAAATAACGCTCTTTCAGACTGGCGAATTCGCTGTCGGGCAAAAGCTGCCGCAGCGCCCACACCGCCATGGCCCGTACCAGCGGAGACTCGTCTTCAAGCCGCGCTATGACAGCGGGGACAAGATCCCGGCTACCGCTATTGCCGATCGCGATCAGAACATTGCGCAGAAACCGGTCGCGGCCGATCCGCTTGATCGCGGTGCCGGCGAACAGGGCGCGGAAAGCCGCGTCGTCTAGCGCGGCCAGCTCGGCGAGTCCCGGCGGAGCGGCCAATCCCTCGCGGGGCGCGAGCGCCGCATCAGTCTTTGCCGCCGCACCATCCTGCGCGAATTTGTTCCACGGACACACCGCCAGGCAATCGTCGCAACCATAGATCCGATTGCCGATGGCACGGCGGAACGCCGCCGGAACATGCCCCTTATGCTCGATGGTCAGATAGGAGATGCAGCGCCGCGCATCCAGTTGATAAGGCGCGGGGAAGGCGTCGGTCGGACAGATATCGAGACAGGCGCGGCACGACCCGCAGTGATCCGCTTCCGGCGCATCCGCCACGAGATCCAGTGTCGTGAGCACGGAGCCGAGAAACAGCCAGGAGCCCTGGGCGCGCGAGACCAGATTGGTGTGCTTGCCCTGCCAGCCGATCCCCGCCCGGGCGGCCAACGGCTTTTCCATCAAGGGCGCGGTATCGACGAAGACCTTTACCTCCTCGCCGAATGTTTCGGCCACGAAACGCGCGAGCGCTTTCAAGCGCTTCTTGACGACATCATGATAGTCCTTGCCCCGGGCATAGACCGAAATCACGCCGCGATCGCGCTGCTCGAGATCGTCCAGGGGATCGTTTTCGGGCGTGTAGGGGACACCGAGCATGATCGCGCTGCGGGCTTCGGGCCACATGGCGGTGGGCGCGGCGCGGCGCTCGAAAGTCTCCGCCATCCAGGTCATGTCGCCGTGGCGGCCCTCGGCGAGAAACGCGTCAAGATGGGCGCGATCACCCGGTCCCGGCGCGGCGGGTGTAAAGCCGATCACCGGAAAGCCGAGTTCCTTCGCCTTCGCCGTGATGGCGTCGCGCGGGCGCGCGGCGGTTTGGTCAGAAGTCAAGATCCGCATAATGTTTGGCGGGGGCCAGACCGGCGATCCGGTCGCCGAGAAGCGGCCGGAAGCTCGGCCGGGACTTCACCCGCATATACCAGTCCTTGGCCAGAATGTGGTCGCCCCAGGGCGCATCGCCAAGATAATCCAGGCAGGAGAAATGCGCCGCGGCGCTGATATCCGCATAGGAGAACTCGTCGCCCGCGAGCCAGCGGCGGCGTTCGGTGAGATAGCCGACATAATCCATGTGATAATGGACATTCTGCAGGCAGGCCCGGATGACATTGCCGTCGGGCGCGCCGAGGCCGAGAAAGCGCTTCAGCACCTTCTCGCGCACGATTCCCTCGGTCACCTCGCGATTGAACTTGTCGGCGAACCAGTCGACCAGCCGCCGCGTTTCGGCGCGCGCGGTCGGCGAGTTGCCGAGAAGGGCCGGCTTTTCCGTAGATTCCTCGAGATATTCGAGGATCACCCGGCCGCCGGCGACAACCTTGTCGTCATCCTCGATCAGCACGGGCACGTCGCCCGCCGGATTGAGGGCAAGGAAATCCTCGCGGCGCTCCCAGATCGGCTCGACCTCCATTTCGAAGTCGAGCTCCTTTTCCTTCAGCGCAATACGAACGGCCCGGGAAGCCGGGCAAAACCAGAAATGCAACAAACACCGCATGGCAGGCAGTCTAATTGAAGATGACGCCGTCCATAAGACGGCTTGGAGGGATTAGTCGAGATTTATGATCGGCCGACTCGCTATCGGCAAGGAGCGATTTGTCACACAAACACGCTAATCTGGCCTTAAATTTGACATGCCTGTCAGTACAAGGTACCGTAAAGATCTTGGGGGTGGAGAAAGGTGAGACGAACCAATGGCCAGAACCAAGAACCCCGACTTCATGAATGGCGTTCCCGAACTCCTGATCCTGCGGCTTCTCAAGGACCGGGAAATGTACGGCTACGACCTCGTCAAGGCGATTCGCGAATTCGACAGGCGGTGAGATCGCGCTGGGCGAAGGCGTTATCTACCCCACACTCCACGATCTCGAAGCCAAGGGCCATCTCAGCACGCGCCGGGCCGCCAGGAACGGCCGCACGCGGATCTACTATAAATTGACCAAGAAAGGCTTCAACCGCCTGACCGACACGGCGGGGGAATGGTCCCGAATTGCTGTTGCCGTGGCCAAATGCATGGAGGGCGGTGCGCCCGGTGCGGTGGCAAACGCTTGAGGGAAACCGGGTGAAGCTGCGTTGGCCGCTTCTCGCCGCGATTCTGCTGGCGGTATTCGCGGCTTTCGCGGCCTGGGCTTGGCAGCAACGCCGTTTCGGACTTTACTGGCTCTACTTCTAGCGGTTTGACCGCGGCGCGGAGCTGCGCGATTTTGAGCCTGGGATGAGAGTCATTACGCATGTCGGCCGGCTGACCGTCGCAGCTGTTCTAGTGGCGTGTCTGCCGGGATGCGCGCCCACGGGCTCGGTCAAGAATTGGGTTATCACGCCCCACTACGATATCCGGATCGACGCCCAAGCGCCCAATACGGCCAAGGTCACGCTCACCCTGCCGCATTTCGATCCCCTCGACCCCGCCGTCCCCCGCCTGATCAGCACCGGCGAACAGGCGGGGACCCACCTGCAACTCCATGATATTCGATGCGACGGCAAGCCGCTCAAGACATCGGGCCGAGGGCAGTGGGATCTGCCGCTGACATGCAAGACGGCGAGCTGGACGATGGATTTCAAAGCCGTCGGACCGGAGGGTATCGTCGCTTCCAAACGCCAAAGCCTTCATCTCAAGACGCCCAAGGATTGGTGGATCATTTCGGGGCCGTCATCGCTGTTGAGGCTCCAACCGGCGCCCGAACGGGTGGATGTGGTCATCGCGGCGCCGAACCGGCAACTGGTGCTGGAAAGCATGCCGGGCCTGAAGCTCCCCCCGGCCTATTTCGTCGTCGGCGACGCGCCGTCCCACACCGTCAAGACCAACGGGTTGTCGCTCACCTATATCGCCGACGACCTGAAGCGCATCGAAACAACGGTCCATGTCGCCGATCATATGCGCGGCCTCGATTATTTCCGGCGCATTCTCAACAGCGCCAATTACGGCGACATTCCGAAAGATCTGACCGTGGTCTGGCTGGGCATCGCCCGGAACAAGGGAGAGAGCGGCGGCGCGGCCGGCTATGACACGCTTCTGGTGAATTACATCAAATCCGGCGGCCCGCCCCAAAAGCGCGATCTGTTGCTGCCCCTGGCCACCGTTCTACACGAACAGTTTCATCAGCTGACCCGGGGCAACCTTCCCGCCTGGGTCAATGAGAGCCTCGCGAATTACTATGCGTTCAAGGCGTTGGGGCGGATCTATCCGGACCAGGCAGACGTTGCGGCGGCGCGGTCCGCCTTTCTTCGCCCCAACGCGAAGATCGATCTGGGCTTGATCGACGTGCAGCGCCGGATCGAGAAAGACCACGACTTCAGCAAATACTCGCTGTTCTATACCCAGGGCGCGGCCTTCTGGCAGGCCGTCAATCAGGCGCTCGTCAAGGCGACGAACGGCGGGAAAAGCCTCGACGACGTCCTGCCCGCCATCATGACCTCGTCATATTCCGACGACGTCGTTCTGCCGCCCCATGTCGAGGACGCGCTATCCGCCATTCCAAAGGCCGAGCTGAACGCGCTGGTCGCCAAGTACCTCAAGGGCGTTCACGGCTGACGCGAACGGATCGGCCGCGCGCCGGACCACCTACGCGGTCTTGGCTTCCGGCTCCTCGCTCAAGGGCTGTTCGAGGCGGTCGACCATTTCCTTCGGACAGACCTGCCAGAATTTCGGCAGTTCGAGATCCCAGTCGGTCAGCAGGCGCTGGGCGAAGGCCGATTGGGTTTCCTGGGCGTGCTCCATGAGCAGGTCCTTCAGCACGCCTTCCCAATAGGACGACCCGATCCGCTGATAGACCACCGACTCTTCGTTGACGTGAGGCTCGAATTCGTCCTCCTCGTCATAGACGAAGGCCATGCCGCCGGTCATTCCGGCCGCGAAATTGTCGCCGATCTTGCCGAGGATCACCGCCACGCCCCCGGTCATATATTCGCAGCCATTCGAGCCGCAGCCCTCGACCACGGTCAGCGCGCCGGAGTTCCGCACGCCGAAACGCTCGCCGGCCTCACCGGCCGCGAACAGCTTGCCGGCCGTCGCGCCGTAAAGCACCGTGTTGCCGATGATCGTGTTGTGGTTCGAGACCAGCGGGCTCGAGGTCATCGGCCGCACGACGATAGTGCCGCCGGACAAGCCCTTGCCGACATAGTCGTTGGCGTCGCCGAACACTTCGAGTTTCAGCCCCTGCACCGCGAAGGCACCCAGGGACTGGCCGGCCGAGCCGCGCAGACGCACCGTCAGGTGGCCCGGCTTCAACCCGTCCATGCCGAAGCGCCGCACGATATGGGCGGAGAGCCGCGTGCCGATCGCGCGCTGGATGTTGCGCACCGTATAGGTGAGCTGCATCTTTTCGCCGTCCTCGAACACCCGACTGGCGTCCGTCACCATCTGGGCGTCCAGGGTATCCGGCACCTCGTTGCGCCCCTTCAGCGTGCAGATCCGGCCGAAATCGCCGGCGTCGGGCTGCGTGAGCAGCGGATTGAGATCGAGATCGTCGAGATGCGCCGCACCCCGGCTCACCTGCGCCAGAAGGTCGGTCCGGCCGATGATCTCGTTCAGGCTCCGCGCACCGAGCTTGGCGAGATATTCGCGGATTTCCTCGGCCAGGAAGTTGAAAAGATTGACGACCTGCTCCGGCGTGCCCTCGAATTTGGCGCGCAGGCGCGGATCCTGAGTGCACACGCCCACGGGGCAGGTGTTGGAATGGCACTGGCGCACCATGATGCAGCCCATCGCCACCAGCGAGGTGGTGCCGACGCCATATTCCTCCGCGCCCATCAGTGCGGCGATGACGACGTCCCGGCCGGTCTTGATGCCGCCGTCGGCGCGCAGCTTCACGCGATGACGCAGGCCATTCAGGGTGAGCATCTGATTGACCTCGGTAAGGCCCATTTCCCAAGGGATGCCGGCATATTTGATGCTGGTCTGCGGGCTCGCGCCGGTGCCGCCGGAATGACCGGAGACCAGAATCACGTCGGCCTTGGCCTTGGCGACGCCGCAGGCGATGGTGCCGATGCCCGAGGAGGCCACCAGCTTGACGCAGACCTGCGCATCCGGGTTGATTTGCTTCAGATCGTAGATCAGCTGAGCCAGATCCTCGATCGAATAGATGTCGTGATGCGGCGGCGGCGAGATCAGCATGACGCCGGGCGTGGAATGCCTCAGCCGCGCGATCTCCGCGGTCACCTTGAAACCGGGCAGCTGGCCGCCTTCGCCGGGCTTGGCGCCCTGGGCGACCTTGATCTCGATCTCGCGGCAATTGGCGAGATATTCCGCGGTCACGCCGAAGCGGCCCGACGCGATCTGCTTGATCGGCGAGTTGGCGTTGTCGCCATTGGGCCGGGGCCGGAACCGTTCCCGGCCCTCGCCGCCTTCGCCGGAGCTCGACTTCGCGCCGATCCGGTTGGTGGCGATGGTCAGCGTCTCATGCGCTTCCGGCGAGAGCGCGCCCAAGGACATGCCGGGCGTGACGAACCGCTTGCGGATCTCGGTGATCGATTCGACCTCGTCGACCGCCACCGGATTTTCGACCGGCTTGAAATCCAGCAGGTCGCGCAGACTGATCGGCGGCATGTCGCGCATCGCCTGGCTGTATTTGGCGTATTGCGCGTAGGAATCGTTCGCCACCGCGCTTTGCAGCACATGGATGAGCTGGCCGTCGGTCGCGTGCAATTCGCCGCCCCGGCGGTACTTGTACAAGCCGCCGATGGGCAGCGCGTTCATACCCTCGCGATAGACCCGGCCATGCAGGTCCAGAACCCGCTTCTGGATGCTGTTGAAGCCGATGCCGGAGATGCGCGAGGTCATGCCGGGGAAGAAGTCGGCGACCAGCGCGCGACTCAGGCCGACGGCCTCGAAATTGTAGCCGCCGCGATAGGAGCTGATCACGGCGATGCCCATCTTTGAGATGATCTTCAGCAGGCCCTGATCGATCGCGTGGTGGTAGTTCTCCACACAATCCCGCAGCGACATTTTGCCGAACAGCCCGCGCGCATGCCGATCCGCGATCGACTCGAGCGCGAGATAGGAGTTCACCGTGGTCGCCCCGACGCCGATCATCACCGCCACCGCATGGGTGTCCATGCAGTCCATCACCCGCGTATTGATCGAGGTGAAGGTCCGCAGTCCCTTGCGGACGAGATGCGAATGCACGCCGCCGACCGCCAGGATCATCGGGATCGGCGCGCGGGTCGGCGAGACATGCTCGTCGGTCACGATGATATGGGCGTAGCCCTCGCGCACGGCGTCTTCCGACTGCTGGCGGATCCGCACAAGCGCATCCTTCAGGGCATCGGGGCCGCCATCGACCGGGAAGGTGCAATCGATCTCGATCGCCTTTTCGCCGAGATATTTGCGCAGCACGGCGAATTCGCCATTGGTCAGGAACGGCGATTCGAGAACCAGCACGTCCTTCCGGCGCAGATCCTTGTCCAGCACGTTGTCGAAATTGCCGAACCGGGTCTTCAGGCTCATCACCCGGTATTCGCGCAGCGGATCGATCGGCGGGTTGGTGACCTGACTGAAATGCTGGCGGAAGAAATGGCTCAGGGGCCGGTTCCGCGTCGAGAGAACCGCGAGCGGCGTATCGTCGCCCATCGACCCGGTGGCTTCCTTGGCGTCCTCGACCATCGGATGGAGAATGATCTCCAGGTCCTCGATGCTGAGACCGGCCAGGATCTGGCGGCTGCGCAGCTCCTCGTCCTTGAAGACGACGGGCTCCTTGACCGCCTTGCCGAGCAACTCCTCGAACGGCTTGAAATCCTTCACCCAGTCTTCGTAGGGATGCTCATAGGCGAGCAGATCCTTGATCTCGCGGTCGTGATAGAGTTCGCCCTTCTCAAGGTCGACGCCGATGATCTGGCCGGGGCCGACGCGGCCCTTCTCGATGACCTTGTTCTCGGGCACCACGACCATGCCGGCCTCGGAGCCGACGATAAGCAGGCCGTCCGCCGTGATGGTGTACCGCATCGGGCGCAGACCATTGCGGTCCATACCGGCGATGATCCAGCGGCCGTCGGTCGCAGCGATCGCGGCCGGGCCGTCCCATGGCTCCATTACCGAATTACAATAGGCGTAAAGCGCGCGATGGGCGCCCGGCAGGGTGGTCTTTTTCGACCAGGTCTCCGGGATCAGCAGCGTCTTGACCATGGGCGCGGTGCGGCCGGCGCGGATCAGCGCCTCGAACACGGAATTGAGCGCCGCCGAATCCGACGAGCCCTTCTGGATGATCGGCTTGATGTCCTCGCTGAACTCGTCGAACGCGATGGACGCCATGCGGATTTCGTGACTCCGCATCCAGTTGGTGTTGCCGCGCACGGTGTTGATCTCACCGTTATGGGCGAGGGTGCGGAAGGGCTGGGCCAGACGCCAGGTCGGGAACGTATTGGTCGAATAGCGCTGGTGATAGATCGCGAAGGACGAGACGAAGCGGCTGTCCATCAGGTCGGGATAGAATACCGACAGCTGCTCGGCGAGGAACAGGCCCTTATAGATGACCGACTTGCAGGACAGCGAGCAGATATAGAAATCCGTGATGTTCTCGCGCAGCACGCGCTTTTCGATCCGCCGCCGGATGATATAAAGCCGGCGCTCGAATTCCTCTTCGGTGCTGCCCGGCGTGTTGGCGATCATGATCTGCTCGATCTCGGGCCGGGTCGCATTGGCCTTGGTGCCGATCACGGACACATCCACCGGCACCTGACGCCAGCCATAGATGTAGTAGCCGAAATTCAGAATTTCGGTTTCAACGATGGTGCGGCACTCTTCCTGAGCGGCGAAATCGTTGCGCGGCAGAAAGACCATGCCGACCGCGAGCCTGCCTTCGGCGGCTTCGTGGCCGGTGCGGCGGACATGTTCCTTGAAGAAGTCCTGCGGGATTTCGACATGGATGCCGGCGCCGTCCCCGGTCTTGCCGTCGGCGTCCACGGCGCCGCGGTGCCATACGGCCTTGAGGGCATCGATGCCCGCGAGCACGACCGAGCGGCGCGGCTTGCCGTCGATCGCCGCCACGAGCCCGACGCCGCAGGAGTCATGCTCCATCTCCGGCGCATAGGTGCCTTCGGCCTCAAGCCGCGCGGCGTCGCGACTCCAACGGTCGACGAATTCCTGCGCGGCCAATTGTTCGAGTTCGGTTTCTTTTGTCATATCAGTTCCCCAGGCTTGAAGGGCCCTCAAGGGCGGACCGGCGGCGTTGTGCTGCAAACCGCTGCGCCGGCGCCGAGACTTAAAACAGTGTTCAGGACGCCTTGGCGATCAACTGATCGCGAATCGCCTTCGCTTCGATATAGTCGTGGATCGCCGCGGCGGCATCGCGCCCGTCGCGGATCGCCCAGACGACCAGGGACGCGCCGCGAACGATATCGCCCGCCGCGAACACACCGTCGATACTGGTCATCATGGTGCGGAAATCGATCTTGATCGTGCCCCAGCGGCTGACCTCGAGGGCCGGCGCGCCGAACAGGGTCGGGATCTCTTCGGGATCAAAGCCGAGGGCCTTGATCACGAGATCCGCCTTGTGAGTCGCGACCGAGCCCTTGATCGGCTCGGGCGACTGGCGGCCCGACGCATCCGGCATACCGAGACGCATTTTCTGGGCGCGCACGCCGGTGACCGCGTCGTCGCCGAGAAAGCCGGCGGGCGAGGACAGCCAGATGAATTTCACGCCTTCTTCCTCGGCGTGCTTCACCTCGCGCATGGAGCCGGGCATGTTCTCCCGGTCGCGCCGATAGAGGCATTTGACGGACTTGGCGCCCTGGCGCGTCGCCGTGCGCACGCAGTCCATCGCCGTATCGCCGCCACCGACCACGACCACGTTCTTGCCTTCGGCATTCAGCGAGCCGTCCTCGAATTCGGCCACCTCGTCGCCCAGGCCCTTGCGGTTGCTCGCGGTGAGATAGGACATGGCGGGCACGATATTCTTCAGCCCCGACCCCGGAGTCTGGATATCGCGCGCCTTGTAGACGCCGGTCGAGATCAGCAGCGCGTCGTGTTTCTCCTTCAACTCGGCGAGGGAGGCGTCGCGGCCGACCTCGAAGCTGCGATGGAAGACGACTCCGCTGTCCTCAAGTCGCTTGACCCGGCGCGTGATCACTTCCTTCTCGAGCTTGAAATTCGGAATGCCGTAGATCATCAACCCGCCGATGCGGTCATAGCGGTCGTAGACATGGACCTGGTAGCCGCGCTTGCGCAGTTCTTCCGCCGCCGCCAGACCCGCGGGACCGGCGCCGATCATGCCGACGGACTGATCACGCTCGATGCGCGGCGTGATCGGCTTCACCCAGCCCTTATCCCAGGCCGTGTCGGTGATATATTTTTCGACCGAGCCGATGGTGACCGCGTTGAAGCCCTTCTCGATCACGCAATTGCCTTCGCAAAGGCGGTCCTGCGGGCAGATCCGGCCGCAGACTTCGGGCATGTTGTTGGTCGCCGACGAAACCTCATAGGCTTCTTCCAGGCGGCCTTCGGCCGTCAGCTTGAGCCAATCGGGAATATTATTGCCCAGCGGGCAATGAACCTGACAGAAGGGGATGCCACATTGCGAGCAGCGCGAAGCCTGCTTCGCGGCCTCCTCGGTGACGAATTCGTTATAGATTTCGTCGAAATCGCGCGCACGGTCCTTCGCCGTGCGCTTTTCAGGCATGCGCTGATCAAGATCGACGAATCTAAGCATCCGATTGGTCAAGCGAATTCTCTCCCAGAGGTGAGTCCAGAGCCGGCAACCTATAGCAGACACGTCAAGGAAATGCGAGCGAAATTCCGCATATAGGGCAGCTTCACTGTCCTATAATATAGGTAATTTGCAGCGAATTGCGCGGACATTTTGGCTTTTAGGAATATTATCAAAACATATAGTACCGTTATGGTACTATACTGGGTGTCGGGATCGGCCAGATGCGAATCGGTCGCCGCCGGCGGGCAGCCCGACAGACACCGGCCGAATCGCCGGTTTTAAGCTCTCCTTCATCTGGACGTCGATGCTCCGCCGCCAGAGTCAATCCACGGCACTGCACGACCGTCCCGGCGTCACAATAAAGTCGCGCTTCGCTGCTAGGTATCCGCATACCGAGCAGCGACGCGGCATCACTCCGAGGCCTTCGCTTAGTAGTGTATTTGTTTGAAGGATTATCGCCTTGGACACAACTCAGCTGGTGGTGATCGCCGTCGTTCAGGGCATCACCGAATTCCTGCCCATCAGTTCATCCGGCCACCTCATCCTCATCCCGGCCCTGATGCACTGGCCCGACCAGGGCCTCCCCATCGATGTGGCCGTGCATATCGGCACTCTGGGGGCGGTCATCCTGTATTTCTGGCGCGAAGTCTGGGGCCTGGTAAAGGTTCTCCGCCGGCCCATCGGGCCGATAGACCGGGTCAGCCGCGAAGGCATGGACCGGCATCTGTTCTACTGCATCGCCGTGGCGACCATTCCGGTCGTCTTCATCGGCGCGGCCTATGCCTATTTCGACGTCGAGGAGATGCTCCGCAACGTCTATATCGTGGCCGTGGACAGCATCTTCTGGGGCATAGTTCTTTATATAGCCGATCGCTATACCCGCGGCGGCCGGGAGATGAAGGACCTGACTTTCCCGCAGGCGTTCCTGATCGGCTGCATGCAGTGTCTGGCGCTGCTGCCGGGCACCAGCCGCTCCGGAATCACCATGACCGGCGGACGGTTTCTCGGTCTCACCCGCGTCGAGGCGGCCAATTTCTCCTTTCTCATGTCGATCCCGGCGATCACCGCCGCCGGCATCGTCGGCGTTCACGACCTGATCAAGATCGGCAATGCGCAACTGGAGCATGACGCGACTTTCGCCGGTGCCATCGCCTTTGTCTCCGGCATGGCGGCCATCGCCTTTCTACTGAACTGGCTCAAGCGCAAGGGCATGACCGCCTTCGTGGTCTACCGGGTGATCCTCGGCGTCGTTCTGCTGATCTGGGCGGCCTATCAATAGGCGCGCGCCGCTAGCCGATCATCAGCACCGCCGCGCCCTCGAACCGGCCGTTGCGCAAATCGTCCAGCGCGCGATTGGCGTCCTCGAGCCCATAGGGAACCGTCGTCGTGGTGACCGGGACTTCGGGCGCGATATCGAGAAACGCCTCGCCGTCCGCCCGGGTCAGATTGGCGACGGAGGATATGCTGCGTTCCTTCCACAGGATGGCGTAGGGAAAGGAGGGAATGTCGCTCATATGAATGCCGGCGCAGATCAGCCGCCCGCCTTTCTCCAGCGCGCGCAGCGCCTGCGGCACCAGCGAGCCGACCGGCGCGAAGATGATCGCGGCGTCGAGCAGGGCCGGCGGGTCTTCCGTCGAATCCCCGGCCCAAGACGCGCCGAGCGTCCGCGCGAAGTCCTTGCCTTTTTCGTCGCCCGGCCGGGTGAAGGCGTAGACCTCTCGGCCCTGATGGCGGGCGACCTGCGCGATGATATGGGCCGCCGCGCCGAAACCGTAGAGGCCGAGTCGTTTGCCCTCGCCGGCCATGGTGAGCGCGCGGTAGCCGATCAAGCCGGCGCAGAGCAGCGGCGCCGCATCGCGGTCCGAAAAGCTGTCGGGAATCGGGAAGACATAGTGGGCGTCCGCCACGGTGTATTCGGCAAACCCGCCATCCCGCGTGTAGCCGGTGAATTCGGCCGCGTCACAGAGATTCTCGCGACCACTCCGGCAAAACGCGCAGGTTCCGCAGGTATGGCCGAGCCAGGGCACGCCGACCCGGTCGCCGGTCCGCAGGCCGCTCACGCCGGATCCGAGCGCCGCGATCTGGCCGACGATTTCGTGGCCCGGAATGACCGGTCGTTTCGGCTCCGTCAGATCGCCATCGACCACATGCAGGTCTGTGCGGCAGACCGCACAGGCGGTGACCTTGATCAGCACCTCGCCGGCGCCGGGTTGCGGCACGGGCATCTCGGTCAACGTCAGCGGCTCGACCATCCCTGCGCGGGACCCGTCGAACAGCATCGCCTTCATCATTTGCGCCATGGCGAAGCCTCACGCGATTGTGACAGAAAACCGCCCCATCATGCCCGCAGCCGCACCGTTCACAAAGCCGCTACCCGGACGCGACAAAGAAATCTTAAGCAAACTGGCGGAGTGTGGGCATCCGTACGCACACGCCGTACTATCAAGGATCGCCGCGAGAGGCCGAGGCCGCCCGGCGTCCCATCACACATATCGATACGGTGGACCGAATGACACGCTGGCTCCGTTTCCTGATCGTCGCCGCCCTCGGGCTTGCCGCCACGGCGCCCGTCGCCGTCGCCGACATTTATGTCCATCTCAAGGACGGCCGGGTCATGATCCTGCCGGTCAGCAAGAACGATCTCGACTATATCGAGATCCGCCCCGACAGCGACAAGGGGGACAAGGGCAGCGCGCCCTCGGACAGCGGCAATACGGTCAGGCTCAGTCCGCCTCAGGGGTCGGCGGAGGGGTCCGCCGCACGATTGCCGGACGGCGGCGAGTTCCGTCAGGGCGGCCCGCACAAGCCGCAGACCTATCGGGTGGGGCCGGATCAGAAATACAAGAAGCCAAGTGACCTCGAACGGATCGCCCAGGACGGCGACACGATCGAGATCGAAGCCGGGGTTTACAAGAATGACTGGGCGGAATGGGATCAGAATAACCTGACGCTTCGCGGCGTCGGCGGCCGGGCTCATCTGGAATCGTCCGGCTATATCTCCAACGAAAAGGCGATCTGGATCATCGACGGCGATAACGTCACCGTCGAGAACATCGAGTTTTCCGGCGCCCGCGTCCGCGACGTAAACGGCGCGGGCATTCGTGCCGAGGGCGGCAAGCTGGTCGTCAAGAACAGCTATTTCCACGACAATGAATTCGGCCTCCTGTCCGACGACAGCGGGCGCGGCGATATCACCATCGAGAACTCGGAATTCGTCCACCAGATCCGGCAAGGGACCTACGCGCACAATATCTATGTCGGCCGGGCGAAGCGTTTCCGGCTGACCGGCAGCTATATCGTCGGCGCGGTCGGCGGCCATCAGGTCAAAGCACGCGGACTCGAAAACTACATCGCTTATAACCGGATCATGGACGGCAAGGACGGCAATGGCAGCTACGCCATCGACCTGCCGGACTGCGGCACGTCCTATGTCATCGGCAACGTCATCCAGCAGGGCCGGAACAGCGAAAACCATACCGGCATTTCATACGGCGCGGAGCATTGCGATCCGGGCCGGCCCCGCGCCGCCTATATCGTCAACAACACCTTCGTGAACGACGCGCCGCTCGGCACTTTCGTGACCAATCACATCTCCACACCGCTCGTGCTGCGCAACAATCTGATCGTCGGCATCGCGCGGCTGGCCGACGGGCCGGTGAAGGACGACAACAACCTTCTCGAGCTCCGGGAATCCTTCGCGAACCGCGACACGTTCGATTTCCATCTCGCCAAGGGCGCGGCGGCGATCAACAAGGGCATCGCGCCCGGCAAGGCGGATACCGGCGTCTCCCTCGTGCCGGTTCTCGAATACAAGGCCCCGCTCGGCACGGCTCCGCGCAAGATGGTCGGCAAGCCGGACATGGGCGCCTTCGAATACCATCCTTGAGTGGCGCCGACGCGCGCGACGGAGATCGCTTTGAGTGAGCGGTCTCCCGGCTACGCATTGACAGGACAAATCCCACGCATCACAAAGGCGCGCCAGCGACCTGGACCACCGTTTTTGACATGAATCATGGCGGCCGGGCGGATTTGATCTATCGATCCATGGAAGCGAGACGAGCCTGATACCCGGCGTTGGCGGTGTTGCCGCTCGTTCCGGGCCGCCATCGCGCCAAGATCGACAATGCGAGGGCCGCACGTGTGCCGAGACTGATTTCCTTCCTGTTTGCCGCGGCCGCAGCCGTCTCGCTCGGCAGCGCCGGCGCTTTTGCGCAAGGCGCGAACGGCCATCGCGAGCAACCGCCCGTCGCCGTCAATGTCGAGCCGGTGACGATCCGCTCGCTCGTCGAATCGCTTCCGGCGATCGGCGACCTCCGCGCCAATCAGTCGATCATCGCGCGGCCCGAAATCTCGGGGCTGATTACCGAGATCAAAGTCGCGGACGGCGCGGAAGTGAAGCAGGGGCAGTTGCTGTTCAGGCTCGACGCCTCGATCCCGGAGGCTCAACTGGCGCAGGCCGAAGCCCGGCTGCGCCTGTCCATGCGCTCCTATAAGCGGGCCGAAAAGCTTTACGAATCCGGTGCCGGCACGGTGAGCGCGCGCGATCAGGCGCAGTCGGCCATGGAAGCCGACCGCGCCGCTGCGGAGCTTGCCAAGGCCCAGGTAAAACAGACCCGGATCACCGCGCCTTTCAGCGGCGTGGCCGGTTTGCGTCAGGTTGATGTCGGCGACTACGTGAAGGCGGGCGACGATCTGATCAGCCTCGATGAAATCGATCCGATCAAGATCGACTTCAATGTCCCCGAGCGCTTCCTGCGCTTTCTGCATCCGGGACAACGGGTCAACATCACGGTCGACGCGCTGCCTGGCGAGGCCTTTAGCGGCGAGATCTACGCGATCAGCCCGCGCGCCGACCCGGCGGGCCGCAGTCTCGCGGTCCGCGCCAGCATTCCCAATCCTGATCATCGGCTGAAACCCGGCCTGTTCGCCCGGGTCGAGATCGTGACCCGGCACAAGGACAAGGCGATCGTCGTGCCCGAGGAATCGATCGTCGCGCAGGGCGACGACCTCGCGGTCTACCGGGTCGTGAACGGCCGCGCCGTGCTCACCAAGGTGACGGTCGGACTCAGGCGGTTCGGCCGCGCCGAGATCGTGGACGGGCTCTCGCCCAATGATGTCGTGATCACCGGCGGCACGCTGAAGGTGCATGACGGTTCGCCGGTGAAAGCCGTTCCCGAAGCCGGGCAGACGGCCGGATGAAGATCTCCAACGTCTGTATCGACCGGCCGGTCTTCGCGACCGTCCTCAGCCTCGTCATCGTTCTGCTCGGCCTGGTCTCCTTCTCGAAGCTGACCGTGCGGGAATATCCGCAGACCGACTCGCCGGTGGTCAGCGTTCAAACCACCTATGCCGGCGCCAGCGCCGACATCATGGAATCGCAGGTGACGCAGGTGCTGGAGGAATCGCTCTCCGGCATCGAAGGCATCGACTATATGACCTCGTCGAGCCAGCAGGGCCGCAGCCGGATCAACATCACGTTCAATATGAACCGCGATCCGGACTCGGCCGCGGCCGATGTCCGCGACCGGGTGAGCCGGTCGCGCGGCCGGCTGCCGATGGATGTCGACGAACCGGTGATCGCCAAGGTCGAGGCGGATTCCCAGCCGATCATGTTCGTCAGCTTCTCGAGCGACCGCATGTCGCCGATGGAGCTGTCCGACTTCGTCGACCGCTACGTGCTGGACCAGCTCCAGACCGTGCCGGGCGTCGCCACGGTCAACCAGATCGGCGAGCGCAAATATTCCATGCGGATCTGGCTGGACGCCCAGCGCATGGCGGCCTACGGCGTAACGCCGCAGGATGTCGCCAATGCGCTCCGGCAGCAGAATGTCGAAGTGCCCGCGGGTCTGGTGGAAGGCAAGTACCGCGAATATTCGGTGCTCACCGAGACCGATCTCAAGACGCCCGAGGACTTCAACAATCTCGTTATCCGCAAGACCGGCTCGGGCTATCTCGTCCGCCTGATCGATGTCGGCCGCGCCGAACTCGGCCCCGCCGATACCCGCTTCGCGATGTTCAACAACGGCCGGACCGCCTACGGGCTCGGCATCACCAAACAGGCCACGGCCAATCCGCTGGATATCTCCAACGCCGTGCGCGCGATCATGCCGCGAATCAGGAAGACTTTGCCGCCGGGCATGCAGGCCGAGGTGATCGTCGATTTCTCGCGCTCGATTCGCGAGTCGATCAAGAACGTCTACGAGACGATCCTCGAAGCGATGGTGCTCGTGATCGCGGTGATCTTCCTGTTCCTGCGCTCGCTCCGCGCGACGCTCGTCCCGCTGATCACGATCCCGGTCTCGCTGATCGGCTCGATCGGGCTGATGTATCTGCTCGGCTTCTCGATCAACACGCTGACACTGCTCGCCATGGTGCTCGCCATCGGCCTCGTGGTCGATGACGCGATCGTCATGCTGGAGAATATCTACCGGCACGTGGAAGCCGGCATGCAACCGATAGACGCCGCCAAGAAAGGCGCGGCGGAAATGGGCTTCGCCGTCGTCGCGATGTCGCTGACGCTCGCTGCCGTTTACGTGCCGGTGTCCTTCATGGGCGGCACCAGCGGACGGCTGTTCACCGAATTCGCGATCACCTTGGCCGCCGCCGTGCTGATCTCCGGCTTCGTCGCGCTGACGGCCTCGCCCATGATGTGCTCGAAGCTGCTGAAGTCCCACGAAAAACATGGCCGGCTCTATCAGGCCATGGAGAATTTTTTCGAGCGCGTGTCCCGGGGCTATCGCAGCACGCTGATCCGCGCCCTGCACCACCGCAAGACGGTGCTGGCGGTCGGCGCCGGGCTTGCCGCGGCGGGCGTCGTGCTGTTTGTCCGTCTGCCGACGGAACTGGCTCCGCTCGAGGACGGCGGCGATTTTCCGATCATGTTCCAGGCGCCGGAAGGCTCGACCATCGATTACACCGAGAAATACGGCCGCGAGATCCAGAAGATCGCGCAGAGCATTCCCGAAGCGGAAACCGTCATGGAAGTGATCGGCTTCGGCTCGGACGTCACGTCGGGACGCGTCTTCGTCGAGCTCAAGCCGTGGTCGGAACGCTCGCGCACGCCGCAGCAGATCATCCCGACCATCATGGGCAAGCTGCGCGACGTGCCGGGCGTGCGGGCCTTCCCGATTCTCTCGCCGCCCCTGGGCGGCGGTCATGCATCCAAGCCGATTCAGATTGTCGTCCAGACGCCGGAGGCCTTCGAAAAGCTCCACACCATGGTGCAGAAGTTCGTGGCTGCGCTGGAGGCCAATGGCAAGCTGACCGCGATCGACACCGATCTCCGGCTCGACAAGCCTCAGGTCAAGATCGACATCGACCGCGACAAGGCGGCCGATCTCGGCATCGACGCCCGGACCCTCGGTCAGACCCTCGGCATTCTGGTCGGCGGCCAGCAGATCACTCGGTTCAAGAAGGACGGCCAGGAATATGACGTCATCGTCAGGCTGACCGAGCCGTTCCGCAGCAATCCGGACGATCTGCGCAATATTTATATCCGGGCCGCCAACGGCCAGCTCGTCCAGCTCGCCAATCTGGTCAAGGTCACGGAAACCGTCGCACCCCGGTCGCTCAGCCATTTCGACCAGCTTCGCTCCGCCACCGTCAGCGCGAATCTGGCGCCCGGCGTCTCTCTCGGCGAGGGGCTGGCGACATTGCAGCAGATCGCGAAGGAGACGCTGCCGAGCACCGCCCGGCTCGAATATACCGGGCAGCTGCGCGAGTTCCTTAAATCGTCGTCCTCGATCTATACGACCTTCGGGCTGGCGATCGTCTTCATCTTCCTGGTGCTCGCCGCCCAGTTCGAAAGTTTCCGCAGCCCGTTCATCATCCTGCTCACCGTGCCGCTCTCGATTGCGGGCGGCCTGTTCGCCCTGTGGCTGGCGGGCGCGAGTCTCAATATCTACAGCCAGGTCGGCCTGATCACGCTGATCGGCCTGATCACCAAGCACGGCATTCTGATCGTCGAATTCTCGAATCAAAATCGCGAGGCGGGCATGGACCTGATCGAAGCGGTGGTCGAGGCCGCCACGCTCCGGCTTCGGCCGATCCTGATGACCACGGGCGCGATGGTGTTCGGCGCGATTCCGCTGGTGATCGCCACGGGCGCCGGCGCCGCCAGCCGTGAGTCAATCGGTCTGGTGATCGTCGGCGGGCTCCTGATCGGCACGATCTTCACGCTGTTCGTGATTCCGGCGGTCTATACGCTCATGGCGGCCCGGCGGATCGGCCGTCGGAGCGAGGCCGCGAAAGTCACGGAAGGGCCCCATCCGGCGGAATAGCGCGGCTTGGGGATTGCGCAAAGACCCGGGCGGATTGTAAACCAAGCGACGGATCGAAGGCGCCAGGCCAGGCCGATCCGCGGCGCCCCGGTCACGAGGGGCCCAATAAAAGCCTCCGGGAGTGCTGACGCGCGTAAATCGGCGCGTAAATTGGGAGAGAGAAGCAATGGAAAGCGAGCTTGCCGTAAAGCCGGGACGGTCGACCCTCAAGATTCCGGACAACGCGCCGGACTACCCGACGATCATCCATTGCCTGGAGGCGACCGCGAAGCGCATTCCGGACCGCATCGCGCTGATCTGCGAGGATCGCAGCCTTTCCTACAAGCAGCATTTTCAGGCCGTCGCCGGTCTCGCCAAGCGCCTCAGGCTCCTGATCGAGAAAGGCGACCGGGTGGCGATCGTGATGACCAACTGCCTCGAGATGCCGGTCGCGATTCTCGGCACCATGGCCGCGGGCGGCTATGTCGCGCCGATGAACCCGAACTATTCCGACCGGGAACTGAGCCCTCTGATGACGGACGCCGCACCGACGGTGATCCTGACGTTGCCCGAATATCTGGACCGGGCGCGCAAATTCGGCGACGAGCTCGGCGTCAAGCATGTCTATGCCGTCGGGACGGGCGAGCACACCCTCGAGAAATGGATCGAGGAGGGCCGGGGCGGGCTGCCGCAGCCTCTCCCCGAGTCCGGCGACAAGGCCATGATGTTCTTCACCGGCGGCACGACCGGCCTGCCGAAAGGCGCCGAGCATCTTCACAGCACGATCATCGCCGCCTGCCGCGCCGAGTCCGCCTTCTTCGAATTCGACTGGGACGGCGAGGTGTCCTTGAGCGTCGCGCCGATGTTCCACATTTTCGGCCATCATCACTGCGTGATCTACGCGCTCTACTGGGGCGCGACCCATGTCCTGGTGAGGCAGTACAAGCGCGAGGTCGTGCTGTCGGAGCTGGAGAAATACAAGGTGACGATGTTCGCCGGCGGGCCGTCGACGGTCTATGTCGGCCTTCTCGCCCACGAAAACTTCAAGAAGACCGATCTTTCCCATCTGAAGATCTGCAATTCCGGCGGCGCGCCGTGCTCAGAGGACCTGCTGCGGAACTGGGAGCGCGAGGCCGGCTGCCCGATCTATGAGGGCATCGGCATGTCGGAAGGCGCGCCGACCGCGAACAACACGATGTTCCACGAACGCAAGATTTTGTCCGTGGGCGTCGTACCGCCGCTGACCGAGGTCGACATCGTCGATCTCGATACCGGCACCGAGATCATGCCGCTTTACGAGCGCGGCGAAATCCGGGTCAAGGGACCGCAATTCACCAAAGGCTATCTGAACCGCCCGGAAGAAAGCGCGAACGCAATCCGCGACGGCTGGCTCTATACCGGCGATATCGGCTATTTCGACGACGAGGGCTATCTGTTCGTGGTCGACCGCAAGAAGGAGATGATCCTCTCCGGCGGCTTCAATATCTACCCCCGCGAGGTCGACGAGGTTCTGGCCAGTCATCCCGATACGGTCGAAGTCGCGACCGTCGGCGTGAAGGATGATTTTCGCGGCGAGATCGTGAAGGCCTTTGTCGTCTTGAAGGCCGGCAAGACCATGACCGAGGAAGAGATGATCGACTACTGCAAGGGTCAACTGGCGGACTACAAGGTGCCCCGCGCCGTCGAATTCCTCGACGAGCTGCCGAAGACCGGTCCCGGCAAGATCGACAAGCTGAAGCTGCGCGGGTTGCGGTAAAAGCTCGTCGATAAGTCATCGTCATTCCCGCGAAAGCGGGAATCTATCGTCAACGCTGGTGTTGGATTTCCGCTTTCGCGGGAATGACACATATCGGTGCGATGACCGCAAAGGTCCGGTAAACAAGACCGCATGACCAGACAGCCTCTCTTTCTCCTCACCGGCCTGTTATGCGACCGCACGGTCTGGCGGCACCAGATTCGGGACCTCGCCGATATCGCGGTTCCGGTCGTACCCGATTACCGGGAATGCGACTCGCTGCCGAAGATGGCCGAGAAGGCCCTCCTGAACGCTCCCGACCGTTTCGCGATTGCAGGCCATTCCATGGGCGCGCGCGTGGCGCTGGAGATGTTCCGCCTGGCGCCGGAACGCGTGAGCCGGATCGCGCTGCTCGACACCTCGGTGACGCCGGTCGCCCCCGGCGAGCCGGAACTGCGCGGGAAGCTCGTGGAGGCGGTCCGCCGCGACGGGATCGAGGTTCTGCTGCAAGACTGGCTGCCGCCGATGGTCTACGAGGCCTATCACGGCGATGCATCGATCATGGAGCCGCTGCGCGACATGATCCGCTCGATGACGCCGGCAAATTTCGAGGGCCAGGTCAACGCCATGCTGACCCGACCGGAGGAAGCCTCGCTGCTGCCCAGGATCGCCTGCCCCGCGCTCGTTCTCTGTGGCCGGCACGACGCCTGGCGCTCGCCCGAACAGCACGCCGAATGGGCCTACGACATTCCCGGTGTGGTCTTCGAAATCGTCGAGGATTGTGGTCATATGGCGCCGTGGGAGAAACCGGCTCCGGTCACGGCAGCTTTGCGCCGCTGGCTGGAGCGTTCCTGATACCTGTCGCCAAAAAAAGGGGCCAGCCATGACTGACGACGAGCGCCGCGCCATCGAATCGGACTGCCGTAACCTGGCGATCCGATCCTTCGTCCTGATTGACACTCGGGAATGGGAGATGCTCGCGAATCTCTATGCCGAGGACGCCGAGTTCACCCGTCCGACGGCCCCGGACCAGCCGATTCTCGGCCGGCCCGCGATCCTCGCGCAGTACCAGGCGCGCCCGGCATCCAAGATCACGCGGCACTTCGTCACCAACGCCCTGATCGACGTGCAGGGGGGCGACAAAGCCAAGGGCTTATTGTATGTCTTACTCATTACCGGAACGGCGGATTCGGAAGCATCGACCTTTCCGATCACCGCCGATCCGGTTCAGCTTGTTGGCGAATTTCGCGACGATTACGTGCTGACCGATTCCGGCTGGCGGATCGCCAAGCGGGCCGGAAATATGGTCTTTAAAAGCGCGTAATCCCGCTGCTCGACCGGCGCGGCTCTGCCCGGCGTCGGTACCGAGAGAAAGGACCGGTTCAGATGAGACAAACCAAGATTCCCTGCGTATGGATGCGCGGCGGCACGTCCAAGGGCGCTTATTTCCACGCGGCCGACCTGCCGGACGACGTCGAGACCCGCAACAAGGTTCTCCTGGCCGTCATGGGCTCGCCGGACAACCGCCAGATCGACGGCATGGGCGGCGCCGATCCGCTGACCAGCAAGGTCGCGATCATTTCGCGCTCGGAACGCCCCGACGCCGATATCGACTATCTCTTCGCGCAGGTCGTGGTGAACGAGGCCCGCGTCGACACCTCCCCGACCTGCGGCAACATCCTCGCCGGCGTCGGCCCCTTCGCGATCGACGAAGGGCTGATCGAGGCCAAGGACGGCGAGACGCCGGTGCGCATCTTCCTCGTGAACACCGAGAGCCTGTGCACCGCGACGGTGCCGACGCCGGGCGGCGAGGCGGCCTATGACGGCGACGCGAAAATTTCCGGCGTGCCCGGCAGCCATGCGCCGATCATCCTGCATTTCCTCAATACCGAAGGTTCGTCCTGCGGCGCGCTGCTGCCCTCCGGCAACGTCAAGGATGTGATCGAGGGCGTCGAGGTGACCATGGCGGATAACGGCATGCCGGTGGTTTTGATGCGCGCCGCCGATGTCGGCGCGACCGGCCGCGAAGCACCGAAGGAGCTCGAAGCCAAGCAGGACGTCCGCGCCAGGATCGAGGCGATTCGCTTGAAATGCGGGCCGATCATGAATCTCGGCGACGTGACCAACAAGGTCGTGCCGAAAATGACGCTGATTTCGTCCCCCGAAGCGGGCGGCGCGGTTTCCACCCGGACCTTCATTCCCCATAAGTGCCATGACGCGATCGGCGTACTCGGCGCGGTGACCGTGGCGACCGGCTGTGTGTTGCCGGGCTCGGTCGGCGAGGGCATCGCGGTCATCCCGGACGGCGACAAGAAGACGATCTCGATCGAGCACCCGACCGGCGAGTTCACCGTCCAGCTCGATACCAAAGAGGCCGATGACGGGATCAAGATCCTGAGCGCCGGCCTGTTGCGCACGGCGCGGCGGCTCTTCGAAGGCTCCGTTCTGGTGCCGGGCCAAATCTGGGAAGGGAACAAGGCGGCCCTCAGGAACGTTGCCGAATAGACCTGCACCGACATCATCCAATCACAGAAAACAACAAGGGGATGCTTACCCATGAAATATGTTGCCGTCCGCAATATCGAGCGTACCAATCTCGAGACCGTCAAGGCTCTCGGCAAATGCGGCACCGCGACCGTCCATGAAGCCCAGGGCCGGACAGGCCTGCTGAAATCCTATATGCGGCCGATCTATCCAGGCGCGCGGGCGGCCGGCAATGCGGTGACGGTGCTCTCCCATCCGGGTGACAACTGGATGCTCCATGTCGCCGTCGAGATGTGTCAGGAAGGCGACATTCTGGTGCTGGCCTCGATCTCGGAGAACGACACCGGCATGTTCGGCGAACTGCTGGGCACCTCGCTCCGCAGCCGGGGCGCGGTCGGGCTCGTGATCGAGGCGGGGTGCCGCGATGTCGGCGAACTGCGCGAGATGGATTTCCCGGTCTGGTCCAGGACGGTCAACGCGCAAGGGACGGTGAAGGCGACGCCCGGCGCGGTCAATGTGCCGATCGTGTGCGCCGGCCAGCTTATCCATCCCGGCGACGTGGTGCTGGGCGACGATGACGGTGTCTGCGTCGTGCCGCGCCAGAAGGCGGACGAGGTCCTGAAGGCGTCCCACGCCCGCGAAGCCAAGGAAGCGGCGACACGCGAACGGCTGAAGAAGGGCGAGCTCGGCGTCGATATCTACGGCATGCGCGAAAAGCTGGAGAAGGCCGGTCTGGTTTATGTCGACCGGCTGGAAGATCTGGAAGACTGAGTCAGACCCACCAAATCCGTTCGTCCTGAGCCTGTCGAAGGACGCGCTTCGACACGCTCAGCGCGAACGGCGTTGAAGGTTGCAGGATCATGGCGGAAGACAGGATCAAGACGGTTGCGCTGATCGGCTTTGGCGAGGTCGGCGGGCGATTCGGCAAGGACTTGCTGACCTCGGGCGTCGATCGGGTCGCCGCCTATGACGTCCTGTTCGACCGCGAGGACGGCGGCCGGTATATGCGGGACAAGGCGGCGCAGATCGGGGCCGTCGCCTGCGATTCCCACGCCGCCGCCTGCGAGAGCGCCGATCTGATCATCTCCTGCGTCACCGCCGGTTCGGCGCGCGACGTCGCGAACACGGTCGCCGGGTTCATCAAGCCGGACCAGGTGTTTCTCGACGTCAATTCCGTCTCGCCCCAGGACAAGCAAGCGGGGGCGGAAGCAATCCGGAAGGCGGGCGGCACCTATGTCGAAGCGGCCGTGATGAGCCCGATCGGCCCCTATGGCCTGCGCGTGCCAATCGCGCTTGGCGGCAGCGCCGCGGGAACGGTCGCCGAGCGTCTCAAGGCCATCGGCATGAATGTCACGGTGAGAAGCGACGAGATCGGCGTGGCGTCGGCCCAGAAGATGTGCCGCAGCGTCATGATCAAGGGGATCGAGGCGCTGATCGTCGAATGCCTGTTCGCGGCGCGCCATTACGGCGTCGAGGAGGACGTCCTCGCCTCGCTGAAACGTACCTATCCCGGCATCGATTGGCCCAAGCAAAGCGCCTATATGCTCGACCGCGTCTATGTTCACGGCAAGCGCCGCGCCGAGGAAATGGAATTCTCCGCCGCCACGGTCGAAGCCGCCGGCATAGAGCCTCTGATGGCCTCGGCCATCGCCAAACGCCAGAAATGGGTGTCCGAGCAGAGCGTTCCCTACAACCCGAAGACCGACGAAAACCTGCCCATCGGCGAACTGATCGACAAGCTCATCGGGGCCGCTGGCAAGAAGGCCGAATAGCCGATACCGTCACTGGGTAGCTGGCACTCAATCTACAACGTCATTCCCGCGAAAGCGGGAATCTAACGTCAGCGGTGGAGCTGGATTCCCGCTTTCGCGGGAATGACGGTGAGGATGAGCGCGGATTAAGCCAACGTGCCTCTTACATCTTCGCCTGCATATAGCGTTCCGCGCCGATTTTCTTGACGAGATCCAGCTGCGTCTCCAGCCAGTCGATATGCTCTTCCTCGGATTCAAGGATGTCTTCGAACAGTTCGCGGCTGACGTAATCGGGGACGGTTTCGCAATAGGCGATGGCTTCCTTGAGCAGGGGCACCGCCTCCAGCTCGAGGGCAAGGTCGCATTTCAGGACTTCCGTGACATTCTCGCCGATCTTGAGGCGCTCGATATTCTGCAGATTGGGCAGGCCTTCGAGGAACAGGATGCGCTCGATGAGCCTGTCGGCATGCTTCATCTCGTCGATCGATTCCTCGTATTCCTTTTCGCCAAGCCCGGTCACGCCCCAGTTCTTGTACATCCGGGCATGCAGGAAATACTGGTTGATGGCGGTGAGCTCGTTGGTCAGGGCCTTGTTGAGATAGCTGATGACCTTCTTGTCGCCTTTCATGGCTCACTCTCCCCGGGCTTAACGTCGCCGGCCAGGTGAAGCCGGCCTCTTCGCGCCACTATAGACGACCACGCCGCCTCTTTGCAGGGTAAACCTGCCCGCCACATCGGATGCGCTGGATACGGGGTGATGTGACGGGTAGGTCCGGGCGGCGTTCAGCCGCCGTTGACGACTCTCAGGGGCGGCGGCGCTTGATACTCAGTCTCGCGCGAGACCTCATCGATGATGTCTTCAGCGAAATCCATGCAGTGGCCGCAAATCGGCTCGATATCCAGCGCGGCGAAGAGATCCTCAGCCGAACGGACGGCCGGCCGCGCGGCGGTCTCGCGCACGATCTTTTCGGTCAGGCTATTACAGATACACACATACATACGGCACTCTCATTCCTCAGGACCAATCGAGGACATCTAACTTCTGCCAGAATCATATAATAATTCTGCGAATGATTGTCAATTTCATACGCATGGGCCATGGCGCCGGTCTGCCGCCGGCGCTATAACCGGACCCGTTATACCTCTGACGACTGCGGAGCCGATTGATGACGATCACGATCTATCACAATCCACGCTGCACCAAATCGCGCCAGACCCTGGCGCTGCTGGAGGAACGCGGCCTCGGCCCGAAGATCGTGGACTATCTCAAGACCCCGCCCTCGACGGACGAACTGGATGGAATTCTCAGGAAACTCGGCAAGGAGCCGCGCGACGCCATGCGAAAAAAGGAGGAGCCGTACAAGGCCCTCGATCTCGGCCGCGAGGATTTGAGCCGGGAAGACCTGATCGCGGCGATGGTGGCGCATCCGATCCTGATCGAACGCCCGATCGTCGTGGCCAACGGCAAGGCGCGCATCGGCCGCCCGCCGGAATCGGTGCTGGAAATTCTCTAAAGAAAGCGCGTTCTAGTGGTGGGCAGTCTGTTGGGCCAGTTCGTCGTGGGGACGGACGATGACGGCGAGGCGCTCGGCAAAGGCTTCGCGGTCTTCCTCGGCGATCCTGAACTCGACGCCGACGCCGTCCGGCTGACGCCGGATCACGGTGGCGGGAATGACGCCGAAATTGCTGATATCGAGGTGAATGAGCGTGCCCATCTGCGGAATCAGCCGGGACCACAACTTGGCGCCCGAGGCCGAAATGTCGATCACGACACAGCTGAAATGCTCCTGACCGACCACGATACGCGCAATTTCGGTGATGGCGCTGCGCGGACTGCGGCGCTGATCGAATCTCTGACTGATTTTTTTGACGTAATTTGCCATCGGCCACACGCTCGTCTCGGTCGTCTCGGAGATTTGACGAGCTTAGGCGCGACGGCATGACTATATCGTTAATACGCGCCATGACATTTTAACGAACCAGGCGGGGCGGCGGCGCGTCATGCTGCACCGCGACATGACAGGGAACGGAAAATTTCTTGCGCCGTCGGCGCATTGCCGCTACCACACCGGCGAAATTCCAGAGCCGTGCGTCTCGCCCGATATGCCCATGACGCAGGGCTGGCCGATGACTATTTATAGGCAAGCGCCGGGATTTCCGGACGGCGCAGGGGTCTCAAATCCCCGGAGGAGTATATGAACACCATTCATGTGGACGCAGCCGCGGCCAAGAAGTCCGGCCAGCCACACGAGGCACTCGATTCAGTCGTGGTCCGTTTCGCCGGGGATTCCGGCGACGGCATGCAGTTGACCGGCGCGGAATTCACCACGTCGACTGCGCTGTTCGGCCATGATCTCGCGACCTTCCCGGACTATCCGGCGGAGATCCGCGCGCCGGCGGGCACGACCTACGGCGTCTCGGCCTATCAGATCAATTTCGGCAATCAGGACGTGATGACGGCAGGCGACGCGCCGGACGTGCTGGTCGCGATGAACCCGGCGGCGCTCAAGGTCAATATCGCCAATCTGCGCCCGGGCGGCATGGTGATCGTGGATACCGGCTCCTTCACCGACAAGGACCTGAAAAAGGCCGGCTACGAAAAGAGCCCGCTCAACGATCCGTCGCTTAATCAGTATCAGGTCATCGAGCTCGATATTTCGAAGATGACCATGGACGCGGTTGCGGAATTCGGCCTGTCGAAAAAAGACGCGCTGCGCTGCAAGAACATGTGGACGCTGGGCCTGGTGCTCTGGATGTTCGGCCGCAAGCGCGGACCGATCGTCGAGGGCCTGGAGAAGAAATTCGCCAAGCGGCCCGAGATCGCGAACTCCAATATCGCCGCGCTCAATTCCGGCCACGCTTTCGGCGAAACCGCCGAGATGGGCAGCTCGCTGCGCCGCTACACGATCCAGCGCGCCGCAGTGCCGCCGGGGCTGTACCGGACCATCACCGGCAGCGAGGCGATGGCGTGGGGCCTACTCGCCGGTTCGCAGCTTTCCGGCCTGCAGATGACCTTCGGCTCCTATCCGATCACGCCGGCCTCGCCGCTGCTGCATGCGCTGGCGCGGCTGAAGAAATTCGGCGTCATCACTTTCCAGGCCGAAGACGAGATTGCGGCGGTCTGCTCGGCGATCGGCGCGGCCTTCGCCGGCGGTCTGGGCGTGACATCGTCGTCCGGCCCCGGCATCGCGCTCAAAACCGAGGCGATCGGGCTCGCCATGGCGACAGAACTGCCGCTGGTGGTCGTCAATTCGCAGCGCGGCGGTCCGTCCACGGGCCTGCCGACCAAGACCGAGCAGTCGGATCTTTATCAGGCGGTCTATGGCCGCAACGCCGACGCGCCGCTCCCCGTCGTCGCCTCCTCGACGCCCGCCGACTGCTTCGACACCGCGATCGAGGCGGTGCGGCTCGCGACCAAATATATGACGCCGGTGATGGTGCTGACCGACGGCTATCTCGCCAACGCGGCCGAGCCGTGGCGGATCCCGAATTTCTCGGACTACGAGCCGTTCAAGGTCGAATTCCGCACGGATCCGGATGGCTTCCAGCCTTTCCGGCGCGATGAGAAGACCCTGGCGCGCAACTGGGCCATTCCCGGCACGCCCGGCCTCGAGCACCGCATCGGCGGCATCGAACGGGACTACGACACCGGCAATATCTCGTATCAGCCGGACAACCACTTCCGCATGACCAAGATCCGCGCCGAGAAGATCAACGGCATCGCCGACGATATTCCGCTGCAGGAAGTCGGCGTCGGCGAGGATCACGGCGAGATCGCGGTCGTCGGCTGGGGTTCGACCCACGGGCCGATCCGTCAGGCGGTGAAGCGGCTGATCGCGGAAGGCCATGCGGTCTCGCATATCCATGTGCGCCATATCTGGCCGTTGCCGCGCAATCTGGGCGAGCTCCTTGGTCGTTTCGACAAGGTGATCGTGCCGGAAATGAATATGGGCCAGTTCGCAACCGTGTTGCGCGATCAGTTCGTGCGGCCGGTCACGACCCTCGCCAAGGTCTCCGGACAGCCCTTCAAGATTGCCGAAATCGTCTCGGCGGTGCGCGCCGAGCTCGAAAAGTAGGGATGGAGTTTCGTCATGAATGAAATGGTCGATACCCAGAAGCTGACGGCTAAGGACTTCGCCTCCGATCAGGAAGTGCGCTGGTGCCCGGGCTGCGGCGACTACGCGATCCTCAAAGCCATCCAGCGGACCATGCCGGAACTCGGCGTGCCGCGCGAGAAGCTGGTCTTTATTTCCGGCATCGGCTGCTCGTCGCGCTTTCCCTATTACATGAACACCTACGGGTTTCACACGATCCATGGCCGCGCGCCGGCGATCGCGACGGGCGTCAAGCTCGCCAACCCGGATCTCGATGTCTGGATGATCACCGGCGACGGCGACGGCTTGTCGATCGGCGGCAACCACCTGATGCACATCCTGCGCAGGAACGTGAACGTCAAGATCCTGCTGTTCAACAACGAAATCTACGGCCTCACCAAGGGCCAGTATTCGCCGACCAGCCGCCCCGGTACCCGCTCGCCCTCGACGCCTTACGGCTCGATCGACGCGCCGGTGAGCCCGTGCAGCTTCGCGCTCGGCGTGAACGCCAAATTTGTCGCCCGCTCGGTGGACACCAACCAGAAGCATCTCCCCGAGATGTTCAAGCGGGCCCACGCGCACAGGGGCGCGACGTTCCTGGAGATCTTCCAGAACTGCATCGTCTATAACGACGACGTCTTCGCCGACTTCACCGACAAGAGCGTCGCCAAGGACGAGCAGCTTTTCGCCGAACACGGCAAGCCGCTGATCTATGGCGCGGAGGGCAACAAAGGTCTGCGCGTGAAGCCCGGCACCTTCGAGATCGAAGCCGTCACCATCGGCGAGAACGGCGTCACCGAGGCGGACATCCTGGTGCATGACGAGACCAACCGGACGCTCGCCACCATGCTCGCCAATCTCGAACGGCCGAAATTCCCGGTCGTGCTGGGCGTGCTCTATGCCGAGGAAGCGCCGGTCTATGAGGACGCGGTCCACGCCCAGATCGACGAGGTCTCGGGGGGGACTTTTTCGACCGATATCGACGGTCTGCTGCGGTCGGGCCGCACCTGGACGGTGGAATAAAACCTAGCCGACCTGCGCGCACAGCGCTTCGAGGATACCCGTCAGACGATCGAGGTCCGCCGGTTCGGACAGGCGGTGGTCGCTGGATTTGGACAGCGTCACCGTCACATCGTCGCTTTCCAGCCGCTCGACGATCCTGAGCGCCGTGGTCCACTCCACATCCGTGTCGTCCATCCCTTGAATCAACCGCACCGGGCACCGAAGTGATATGGATGCGTTGAGAAGACTATGGCGGGCTCCATCTTCGATCAGAGCACGGGTGATGACATAGGGCTCGTCGGAATAGTCCGATGGTTGCTCGATAAAGCCGGTCGTCCGTATCGCGCGCTTTTGCGGTTCGCTCAGGCCGTTCCAGATATCGCTGGTGAAATCCGGGGCAGCGGCCAGGCCGATCAGGCCCTTCACGCGCTCCGGGCGGGCGAGCGCCGCGAGAAGCGCGATCCAGCCGCCCATGCTGGAGCCGATAAGAATCAGCGGACCCCGGGTGACCTCGTCGATTACCGCCAGCGCGTCGTCGAGCCACAGACCGATCGTCCCGTCGCGGAATTTCCCGGACGAGGCGCCGTGCCCACGGTAATCAAATTTTACAAATCGGCGGCTATGGTTTCGGCAGTGAGTCTCGAGCGCCGTCGCTTTGGTGCCGCTCATGTCCGACATGAAGCCGCCCAGAAATACAATCCCGGGATCTGCGCCGTCGAGTGTATGGTAAGCGATATTTACGCCGTTTTCGCGCTGGAGTAAGAGGGGACCGGAAGAAGCGCTCATGATCCTTGAGTCGAATAGGGTTTGACATGGCTGAGGCCAACCAGATCGGATGGCGCGGCCATCGTAGCACGCCGCCGCGCTGGCCCGGAAGCCGCGCGCCCGTGGTGCTGCAGGTCGTCTCGTCGCTGGAGGCCGGCGGTTCGGCGACCTCGACGGCCGATCTCTCCACCGGCATCATCCGCGCCGGCGGCAAATCGATCATCGTCTCATCCGGCGGCTCTCTGGTCTCGCGCATCCGGCGCGCCGGCGCGACTCACGTCGAAATGCCGGTTGGCACCAACAATATTCTCTCGATGTATGCGAATTCGCGCCAGCTCGCCAAGCTGATCCGCAAGCATTCCGTCGACCTCGTGCATCAGGAAGGCTTCGCCGGGGCCTGGAGCACCTTCAACGCCGCCGCCCAGACCGCCGTTCCCGTCGTCGGCACGGTTCATCGGCTGGCCCGCGCCTCCGGACGTTTTCACGACTGGTCGAATGCCAGCATGCTGAACGCGAAGCGTCTGATCGCCGTTTCGGATTTCGTCGCAGAAAAACTGAAGGACGGCCTGATCTCGTCCGAGACCCGGCTCACCACCATTCCGCGCGGCGTCGACGTCTCGCAATTCAATCCCGCCGCGATCAATGCCGACCGGCTGTTTCAGCTCGCCAATCACTGGAGCCTGCCGGACGGCGTGCCGATCATCATGGTTCCCGCGCGCATCGCCGCGTCGAAGGGCCAGACCACCGTCATCGACGCGCTGAGCCAGATCGGCCGGGGCGACGTCATGTGCCTGATCGTCGGCAAGATCAACGAGCAGGATCCCTATTACAAGAAACTGGTCGATCTCATCCTCGC
Organism: uncultured Alphaproteobacteria bacterium; assembly: GCA_963821875.1. Classification (GTDB taxonomy): domain Bacteria; phylum Pseudomonadota; class Alphaproteobacteria; order CAVTAV01; family CAVTAV01; genus CAVTAV01. Next base: position 663,254 of record CAWGFE010000002.1, on the reverse strand, counting down.
CAAGGACGTCGCCGACCTCGTGAAGATCGTCGGCGAATGCCACGACATGCCCGCCGCCTATATGCTGGCCGACGTGGTGATCTCGGCGTCGGCCGAGCCTGAGGCCTTTGCCAGGGTGGCGGTTGAGGCGCAGGCCATGGGCCGGCCGGTCATTGCGACCAGTCACGGCGGCTCTCAGGAAGCCGTTCTGCAGGGCCGGACCGGCTGGCTGGTGACGCCGAATGACTCCCGCTCGCTCGCAGGCGCGCTGATGACCGCGATCGACATGGACACCTCGACCCGCGCCGACGTGGCGCTGGTCGCGCGCCGCCACGTCATCGACGCCTTCTCGCTGGACCTGATGTGTGAGCGCACCTTCGACCTTTACGACGAGCTTCTGGCAGAGGAGCCCCGGACGGAAACGGCCTCCGACGAGGAAACCGCCACGGAAACGGCCGAGCGGACGACAGGCGCGGACGAGCCCGCCGAGGACACCGTCTCCAGCGACGAGACGTCCCGCGCATAAACCCGCTGTGCGCTTGACACTTTCCGAAATCCCACTACCTTCCGCCCGGTGTTAAGCGCTTGCCGAAAGCGCCGTCCGGCAAGGACATCAATAACCCCGAATTTGGATCAGACCCGTGAGTGAGCCCGCTGCCGCCGCCGAGAGTTTCTCCGTCACCCTGCCGGATGGATCCGTGCGCCGGTACACGCAGCCCATCACGGTGGCGGAGATTGCGCTCGAGATCGGCCCCGGCCTCGCCAAGGCCGCGCTTGCCGCGAAGGTCGACGGCCAGGAGCGGGATCTGAGCTATCTGATCCGGTCCGACGCGGCGCTCGAGATCATCACCTCGAAGAGCCCGGAGGCGCTGGAACTGCTGCGCCACGATGCCGCACATGTCATGGCGGAAGCCGTGAAAGAGCTTTACCCCGAGACCCAGGTCACCATCGGTCCGGCGATCGAGAACGGCTTCTATTACGACTTCGCGCGCGACGAACCGTTCACGCCCGACGATCTCGAAAAGATCGAGGCCCGGATGCGCGAGATCGTCGATCGCAACGAGGCGATCAAGCGCGAGGAATGGGACCGCGACAAGGCGATCAGGTTCTTCGAGGATCAGGGTGAGATCTACAAGGCGCAGATCATCCGCGATCTGCCGGAAGACGAGGTCATCTCGGTCTATAAACAGGGCGACTTCCTCGATCTCTGTGTCGGCCCGCATCTGCCCTCCACGGCCAGGCTCGGCAAGGCCTTCAAGCTGATGAAGCTCGCCGGCGCCTATTGGCGCGGCGATCACCGCAACGCCATGCTCCAGCGCATCTACGGCACCGCCTGGCGCGACGACAAGGAGCTCAAGGCTTACCTCCACCAGCTCGAGGAAGCCGAAAAGCGCGACCATCGCCGGCTGGGCCGCGAGATGGACCTGTTCCATTTCCAGGAAGAGGCCCAGGGCTCGGTCTTCTGGCACGACAAGGGCTATGCGATCTGGCAGGCGCTGGAACAATATATTCGCCGCCGGATCCGCGACGCCGGCTATCAGGAAGTGAAGACGCCGCAGCTCCTGGCCTCCAAATTCTGGGAGCAGTCGGGCCACTGGTCGAAATTCCGCGAGAACATGTTCATCGTGCCGGACGAGATTCCGAGCGTCGACGAGGATGCGCCGGTGCTCTCGGGCGACGCCGAGCTGATGGCGTTGAAACCGATGAACTGCCCGGCCCATATCCAGATCTTCAAGCAGGGCATCAAGAGCTATCGCGACCTGCCGGTCCGCATGGCCGAGTTCGGCTGCTGCCACCGTAACGAGCCGCATGGCGCGCTGCACGGACTGATGCGCGTGCGCCAGATGACCCAGGACGACGCGCACATCTTCTGCCGCGAGGATCAGATCACCGAGGAGACTCTGGCGTTCTGCGATCTGCTGCGCTCGGTTTACAAGGATCTCGGCTTCGACGAGATCGAAGTGAAACTCGCGCTGAGGCCCGAGACGCGCGCGGGGTCCGACGAGGTCTGGGACCGCGCGGAAGAAGCGCTCGAGACCGCGCTGATCGCCCATGCGAAAAAGGCCGGCGGCTTCGAGTTCGAGAAGGTGCCGGGCGAGGGCGCATTCTATGGACCGAAGATCGAATTTCACCTCAAGGACGCGATCGGGCGGACCTGGCAATGCGGCACGCTGCAGCTCGATTTCGTGCTGCCCGAGCGGCTGGACGCCAGCTTCATCGGCGAGGACGGCAACAAGCACCGTCCGGTCATGCTGCACCGCGCGATTCTGGGCACGCTCGAACGCTTCATCGGCGTGCTGATCGAGCACTATGCCGGCAAGCTGCCCTTGTGGCTCGCGCCGGTGCAATGCGTCGTCGCGACCATCGTGTCGGATGCCGATGAGCGCGCGCAGGAGATCGCCGGCAAGCTGAAAGCGGCGGGCCTGCGCTGCGAGCTTGATCTCAGGAACGAGAAGATTAACTACAAGATCCGCGAGCACAGCCATGTCAAAGTGCCGGTGATCCTGGTTCTCGGCCGCCGCGAAGCGGAGGAGGGAACCGTCACCGTGCGCCGTCTGGGCGCGCAGCAGCAAGAAGTGCTTGCGATCGACGAAGCAGTGAATAGACTTAAGATGGAAGCAACGGCCCCCGGGATTCGCGGTTGAGTTCAGACTCCGTCAACTCGGGAGCGGTTATATTTATTTGACGATATCTGTGGGCCGCCCGACCGGTTCGGGCCAAGGAACGGCGTGCGGATATCATCCCTATTCGAGGAGGACGATACATAGCAAAACGACCTGAACCTGGCCCGCAGCGCAAAGACGGACCACGTGTAAACGACGCGATCACGGTGCGCGAGGTGCGCCTGATCGACGATACGGGTGAAAACCACGGAGTAGTGAGTATCGACGACGCTTTGCGGAGAGCGGAGGGCGTCGGGCTCGACCTTGTCGAGATCTCGCCGCATACCGACCCGCCGGTCTGCAAGATTCTCGACTACGGCAAATTCAAATATCAGGCCCAGAAGAAGGCGAGCGAAGCGCGCAAGAAGCAGAAGACGATCGAGGTCAAGGAGATCAAGATGCGTCCCGGCATCGATCAGCATGACTACGACGTCAAAATGCGCGCCGTCGAGAAATTCCTCCAGGAAGGCGACAAGGTGAAGGTGACTTTGAGATTCCGTGGCCGCGAGATGGCCCATAAGGAACTCGGCATGGACCTTCTCGAACGCGTGCGCACCCAGACGGACGAACTGGCCAAGGTCGAGCAGCTTCCCAAGCTCGAAGGCCGGCAGATGTCCATGGTGATCGCGCCGCGCTGACGCGGCTTCCCCTCAAACGGTTCGACCGAAGCGGCCGGTATCCCCGCGCAAGCGGGGAGGGTGCCGTTTGTTATGACCGTCCGTCACTGCCGGGCGACGGTGTAGCCGGCGGACTTGAGCAGGGTGAGAACGCTGGCCTTGCCGACGAGATGGCCGGCGCCGACGACCACGAAACAGTGCTTGCCGCGCTTCAGCATGCGGGCCAGTTCCGGCGCCCATTTGCGATTGCGCTGCGCGATCAGCCGGTCGTAGTCCTTCGGCCGGTCGGCGAATTCCTCCGCGACCTTCTTCGCGATGGTCGTCATATCGCCCTTCAGCCAGGCCTTTGAAAGCTTTCGGATCAGGCCGGGCGAACGGTCCATATCGTCGAGAACGTCGTTCAAGGTCTTGTCGTCGCTCTCGCCGTCGTCGAAGCTCAGCACGCGCACCTGATCCTCCAGCGTTTCCAGGCCGACGATCGGCAGGTGCTTCGCCCGGGCCCGCATCATGAAGGTGTAGTCGACGCCGTATTGCTCCTCGTAGCCCTGCGCCTGAGTCAGGATCGACGTGAGCACCAGGCCGACGAGCCAGGGCCTGAACCGGTCCAGCGAGGCGGGCGAGACCGCCATCTGGGCGGTCTTCGTCATCAAGCGCCGATAGGTCGCGGTCGAGACATGGGCCTTGAGGCCGCCGCCCTTGGGATCGTAGAGCCCCGCCATCTGCATGCGGGCCGCAATCTCCTGCGGCGTGATCGACGCCAGATCGATTTCGAGCGCGAGGCAGGTCGCGGAATTGAAAGCCGCCTCGATCCGGGAATTCATCCATTTGTCCGACTCAGTGAGCACATGCACCGAGCCCATGACATAGAGCGAGCCCTTCGGGCCGGTCACCTGCCACAGGGCCGGACCGGCATGCTGCGCCGCGGCGGGCGGCGCGACGGCGACCCCGCTGAGGCCGCCAAGACCGACTGCCAGGCCCCAGGCCAGCAGGCATTTGGCCAGACGATTTATTTTCCGGCGCACCGGTGCTCTCCCTTCGTCTCGCGGAGCGTTGTCCCCGAGTTTACAGGCCTCTCCCTAACGCCAGTCTAATCGGGCAAGGCGAGTACAGGCCAGAAGTGGCTGTTTTGCGGCCAAGCGCAATTGACCTTGCGCGCGTTTCCTGCCCAAATTGACGACGCAACACGCAGCCGTTGGTCCGGGGGGACAAAAATGAAAGAAAGTGGCTTTTGGCGGTACGAGAATCGAATGATCGCGATTCTCGCGATTAATTTCGGTTTCGTCTTTATCGATCGCAACGCATTCGGATATCTGGCCCCGTTCATCGGGCCGGATCTCGGACTGAACAACACCGAAATCGGCGCGATCGTCTCCGCGCTTTCCTTCACCTGGGCCTTGTCCGGCATCCTGCTCGGCGGCCTCGCCGAAGCGGTCGGCAAGCGTAAGGCGTTTCTGATCGTATCGGTGGTGGTCTTTTCCCTGTGCTCGGTTCTCTCCGGTATCGCGGGCTCGTTCTTGATGCTGATGGCCGCCCGGCTGATCATGGGCTTCTCGGAAGGCGGCATCGCGCCCATTTCCCAGTCGCTTGTGGTGCTCGAGTTCGAGCCATGAGCGGCGCGGCGCCAATATGGGCATCATGCAGAATTCCCTGAGCAGCCTGTTCGGCTCCTTCGCGGCGCCGCTCGTGCTTGTCGCGATCGCCAACTGGCTGAGCTGGCGCGACGCCTTCTATCTCGCCGCGATCCCCGGAATGGTAATGGCGTTCGTCATCGCGAGATACATCCGCGAGCCGACCGCCCGCGAAGTCGAAGAGGCTCACCGGGAATCGGAAGCGCCGCCGCCCGAACGGATGAGCCGGCTGGCGATGTTCAAGTTCCGTAATATGTGGCTATGCGTTCTGATCAGCTGCGTCATGGTGTGCTGGATGGTGCTGGGCTGGACCTTCCTGCCTGTGTTCTTCACCAGCCGGGGCGTTCCGGCCTCCACGATGAGCTATCTCGTCAGCGTGCTCGGTCTGGCGGCGGCAATCTGGTGCTTTATCGTGCCCGGCCTGTCGGACAAGATCGGCCGCAAGCCGGTGATGATCTTCTTCCTGGCGATCGGCGTGATCACGCCGCTTGGCGCGCTGTATTATCATGGCTCGCCCTGGATCATTGCGCTCCTGCTGTTCATCGGCTGGGCCGCAAGCGGCGTGTTCCCGATGTTCATGGGAACAATCCCGTCCGAGACGGTCCCCGTCGCTTATCTGGCGACGGCCTTCGGCCTGACACAGGGGATCGGCGAGATGATCGGTTCGGTGATCGGCGCGACCGCCGCCGGCCGGGCCGCCGACGTCTACGGTCAGGCCGCGCCCTTGTGGATCATGGTGGGCTGCGCCGTCGTCGCGGCCGTCTTTGCGCTGTTCCTCAAGGAAACCGCGCCCATAAAAGTCGGCGCGGTAGCCGTAACGGAGCCCGCCTGAGTCGGAGTGGGCCAAAACGCCTTAGGCCGTCCGGCAGGTCGCGCTCGATCTGCCGGAAGCCGGGGCCATGCCGGCTGGACGCTGGTACGGCTCCGACATGGCCGATGAGGTAACGCTTTCGAGCGCCCTTAAAATGGTCTGGCGCAATACCGCACCGAAGAAACTCGCGGCCCGATATCCGGATTGAGTCCGGTATTTCTCCCAAACGACACGTTTCCCAACAGGCATGCCATGGTCTGACCGCATTTCGCGGGCATGACCCAAAACTCGGGTGCATTATCACGTCGCACCCCGGTCGCGAACCGACAGACCGTCCGTTACCAACCAGGAGTCTTCATGCCGACATCGACCAAACTTGTCTTTGACCGTATCCGGCCGGCCGCGCTGGCGGGCGTTTTGGGCACCGCGATGGCTTTTACCGCGGGATCCGCAAGCGCCAGCGGCCTCGATCCAGCCGGCCGCGCCACCCTGTCGAGATACACCGTGACCGAGACAACGCTCGGCAAGGTTCTCTCGATCACACGGGCGGCCAAAGCCAAAGGTATCCGCACCGATGACGGCATCAACCTCGCGGGACAGACGGCGTCGATCGACGATATGGCTAAGGCGGTCGACGGCCAGCCGGTTATGATGGCGCTGATCAAGGCGCAGGGCATGACGGCCCGGCAGTTCGTTCTCGGCGATCTCGCGTTGATGCAAGGCGCGATGGCGGCGTCGGGCGGCGCCGAAAACCAGATGGCCGAGAAACTGCTCGGCAAACCGAATGCCGCCAATATCGCGTTCTACAACAGCCATAAGAAGCTGGTGAGCAGCCTGCTGGCCATGGCGAATGGCGAGTCTGGCAGCACGGCGACGCCGCAGCTCAGCGAAAAGGACAAACGGGAACTCGCGGCCATCAGGAAGATGGGGCCGGAGAAATTCAAGGAATGTACGAAAATGGCGCTCGTGGTGCCGGCCACGACCTACACCTTCACCGTCGGCGTCCAGGATAGTCTCGGCCCGACACAGCCGGAGCCGGGCTCCTTCGCAAAGCTCGGCAAGATCCTCGAGAATCTGAGCGCCAATGTGCCGGACCGCACGCCGAGCGAGGCTCTGCAGAAAATGGGCCGGCAGATCGAGCTTCAGGAAGGGCGCCGCCCGGCCCGAGTGACGCCCGCTTTCACCGCCGCCTCGCAAGAGCTGGGCGACTGGCTGGACAAGAACTGCAAACCACGACAGGCGAAGAAAGCCGAGGAGTCCCTTCCGGGCTCAGGAACAGGGTCAGCTGGGGCCGTTCCGGCTACCGCGCCGAAACCCGTGCCCAAAATCGTCTCGGACGCGCCCGGCGTGATGTTCGGCCAGCTTTCGGCGGCCGATATGGCAGTCCTGAACGCGGCACGCGGCATCCAGATGGGCGGCAAGCCCGGCCCGGCGGATATCCAGATCATCTTCGATCCCAATGCGCCCTATGGCGCCAGGCTCTACCAACAGCTCCACAAGACCCATCCCGATCTCGCGGTCCGCTGGGTGCCCATCGCTTATATCAGCAAGAACAGCGCCACGCTGGCCGAGGCCCTTCTGACGTCGCGGACACCGCAGCAGGACCTCAATACAGACCTGCTCTATTATAACTTCGCCAAACGCCATGGAGGCGTTCAGCCAGGTAGCGACGCGTCCGGCACACTACCGCCGGAACAGCTGAATCTGCGCAAGGCCTGGGTCAAATGGGGAGGCTACACGCCAATGACGATTTTCAAGGACCAGTCGGACCGATGGCTCCGGATCGGCGGCAGCGGCGTGAAGGTAATCGACAGCGTTCTGGCCCGCGCGGCGAAATAGCAACCGGCACTTCGGGCAGCGCCGGGACAATTCAGCGACAGGCTGGACCGGCCCGGCCGGGAAAAACTGGAATGGGCCGAGGCGATGCGTCAGAAGACGGACGATTTAGCGTGATAGACAGGCGTTTAGCCGGGCGCTCGGATGTGTGTTCTCGAGCTATGCGGAAAGGATCGCGGTCATGAACATCGTCGATACGGCGCTTGTGCGCGGCATCCTGATCTTCTTTATCGCGCTCGAGGCCATGAGCAATTTCTTCGCGACCATTGTCACCGTCACCTACAAGACCGGCCATTTCGGCGTCGCCGCGGCCTTGGGCGGACAGATGCCGGGCGACGATTATCGCCCCTTCATTCCCCTGATGAACGCGATTCCGTGGTGGATCCATGCGCTGTGGGTCTCGGCCAGCCTTCTTTACCTGATTTCGGCCGGCTTTCTCGTCACGCGTAAACGGGGCAACGCCTTTCCGCTATTCGCCGCCGGCTTCATCCTCGCCATCGGCGCCAAAGTCACGAGCGACACGATCACGAGCGCGGCCGGGCTTCAGCCCGTCGTTCCCCGGGCAGGCGCCATCGCCGGGCTGAACTTACAGGCCATTCCGGAGGTCATCCTGCCGCTCGCGATCGTCTTCGCACTCTTCCTCATCCGGCGGCGCCGGACGGCGCCCGGCGCGCCGGCCTAGCGCCCGCTCACTTCAACTTCACCGGATCGATGTGAGTCGGGATCCAGATTCGGGGATCGAGCGCCTTCGACCACGGCGTATGCTGGTTGTATTCGCCCTGGATGAACACCGCCTCAACAGCGGCGATCGCATTGTTCTTGATCTTGAACATCTCGAGGAAATCCCAGGTCTGCGGCTCCTGGAAGATCGATTTCCGCTCCTTGCCGTCTGTCGTCTTGTAGGTGTCGAGCACGCCTTTGTGATCTATGAAGCCGCGGAACAGGACGATCTGGCGCGCCTCGTCGACCATGACCGGCATGCGCCTTACCCGGTTGTTGAAAGCGTAGAAGCCCGACTTGAAACCGCCCGCGATGTCCTTGAACAGCATCCCGTTCTCGCGCCGCGTGGCGTCGGGCAGGAAGCGGCTGTGCAGCGTGCCGTCATTCTGCTGCAGCGTCTTGAAATAGCCGTCGCCCAGTTTCATGAGGTCCTCGCGCGATAGGCGCTCGGACGCGGGCACCGTCTGCTCGATTACCGGGGCATGGGTATATTTGTGCACGTCGCCGATCGGCGTCGGCGGGGTCGAGAGATTGCGCTTGGTGGAGAGCATATGCTCGATCTCGGTGATCTGGCCGTTCTCGACCCTGAGCCGCACCGCGAGATAGCCTTCGATCTGGCGCTGCATGATGGCGGTGATGATCGCGACCTGGCCCGTCCTCGGATCGGAAAAGATGAGCGGCTTGCCGACTTCCTTGGTCACCGTGTCCCAGCTACCGTCCGGGAACGGCATAGTGACGTTGTTCTCGGAATATTTGACATGCGGCGCGACCGGAATGGCGGTCGGATCGTGCTTCAGATAGGCCGCGCGGTACTCATCCGCGATCTTCTCCAGGCAGGCCTTGTCGCAGGACTGCGCCGACGCCGCGGCGACATGCAGACATAGGAACCCCAAGACCAGACTAGCCGCCGCGATCACTTTGGACATGATGTTTTCTCCCCCATAACTGCCGGCAAACGCCCGAAAGGAGAAGCTTGACCGGCTTGGCCCGGATTCTCAAGGGGACGCATCACTATGCTCTTTCCGAACGTCACACGTCCGGCGACGGACCGCGTCATTAAATATCATTTATCTTTCGTGGGTTACACCCCTTTCCATGGCCACACTGTCCGTTTCGCACGATACATCCGATTTCGAGGTTGCCGCCGTTCTGGACGAGACGGGTCAACTGACGGATGTATGCGCCAGCAAGGCATATCGCCTGCTCGACCGGCCGGGTTTCGTCATCCTGACCGGCCTGCTGTCCGCCAGGGAGGCCAAAGAATTTCGCGACCGGGTCTTCTCGCGGCGCTACGGTCTAGCCGACGCGTCCTCCCCCTTGCGTTCGAGCCGCTGAACTCTTATAACCCTGCGGTCTTTTCGGGCGGTCCGGCCATATAGGGCATGCCGTGTCGGCCCAAAAGCTTCAAAAGCAACATCGAACGAAGAAGGAAGCAAAATGCCCAAGCTCAAATCGAAGAGCGGGGCCAAGAAGCGTTTCAGCTTCACCGGCACCGGCAAGGTGCGCGCCAATCAGGCCAACAAACAGCATGGCATGATCAAGCGCACCAACAAGCAGATCCGCAACCAGCGTGGTACGACGATTCTGGCGCCCCAGGACGCCAAGATCGTCAAGAAGTACCTGCACAGCTAACGGGAGGCGGATATGGCACGAGTGAAACGCGGCACGACCGCGCACGCAAAACACAAGAAAGTTTTCAAGCAGGCCAAGGGCTTCAACGGCCGCCGCAAGAATACGATTCGCATCGCCAAGCAGGCGGTCGAACGCGCGCAGCAATACGCCTATCGCGACCGGCGCGTCCGCAAGCGCAATTTCCGCGCGCTCTGGATCCAGCGGATCAACGCCGCCGCGCGCGAGGCCGGCCTGACCTATGGCCGATTTATCAACGGCCTCAATCTTTCGGGCATCGAGGTCGACCGCAAGATTCTCGCCGATCTCGCCGTTCGGGAGCCTGAGGCCTTCAAGGCCCTTGTCGAGGAAGCGCAAAAGGCTCTCGCCAAGGCCGCCTAACCGGCCCCCTGACGACAATCGAGTTTCGTGTAAACGGGGGTCGCCGTCGTCGATCCCCGTTTTCATTTCAGGGTCATGACTCGCGATGCAGAATATCGACAGTCTCGAAGCTGAGCTGACCGAGGCGATCCGGTCCGCCGGATCGATCGAGGAGCTGGAGCGCGCCCGGGTTGGGGCGCTCGGCAAGAAAGGCAAGGTCACGGAGTTGATGAAGGGCCTCGGCGCCATGTCGCCCGAGGAACGCAAATCCGCCGGCCCGGCCTATAACGCGCTCAAAAACAGAATCCAGGACGCCGTCGAGGATGCGACCGCGCGGCTCAAGGCCGCCGAGCTCGAAGCCCGTCTCGCCTCCGAACGCGTCGACATCACGCTGCCCACCGCGCCGGAGCCGCAGGGCACGCTCCACCCGGTGAGCCAGGTGATCGAAGAGATCACCGAAATCTTCGCGCGGATGGGATTCGAGGTCGCGCTCGGTCCCGACATCGAGGACGACTTCCACAATTTCACCGCACTCAACATCCCGCCGGAACATCCCGCGCGGCAGATGCACGACACCTTCTACCTGAAAGCGGACGAGGAGGGCGCGCGCAAGGTGCTGCGCACCCATACCTCGCCGGTGCAGATCCGCACCATGATGTCGCGGAAGCCGCCCCTGAGGATCCTCGCGCCCGGCCGCACCTATCGCTGCGACTGGGACATGACCCACACGCCGACCTTCCATCAGATCGAAGGCCTGGTGATCGACAAAACCAGCCATATGGGGCATCTCAAAGGCTGCCTTGCCGAATTCGCCAAGCTGTTCTTCGAGGTGGAGACGCTGAAGGTCCGCTTCCGGCCGAGCTATTTCCCCTTCACCGAACCCTCCGCCGAGCTGGATATCGGCTGCTCCTATTCGGGCGGCGAGTTGAAAATCGGCGAGGGCGAGGACTGGCTGGAGATTCTCGGCTGCGGCATGGTGCACCCCCGGGTGCTCACCGCCGTCGGGCTGAATCCCGCCGAATGGCAGGGCTTCGCGTTCGGGCTCGGGATCGAGCGTGCGGCGATGCTGAAATACGGCATCCCCGACCTCAGATCCTTCTTCGAATCCGATCTTCGCTGGCTGCGGCATTACGGCTTTGCCGCGCTTGACGTGCCCTCTCTCGCGACGGGGCTCAGCCGATGAAATTCACACTTTCCTGGCTCAAGGACCATCTCGACACGCAAGCGGAAGTCGAGACCATCTCGACCGCCCTCACCAATCTCGGCCTGGAGGTCGAATCCGTCACCGACCGCGCCAAGATTCTGGAGCCTTTCACGGTCGCCCATGTCATCGAAGCGAAACCGCACCCGGATGCCGACCGGCTGCAGGTCTGCATGGTCGAGACCAAATTCGGCACCATGCAGGTGGTGTGCGGCGCGCCCAATGCACGCACCGGGCTCAAGGGGGTCTTCGCGCCCTCAGGCACGACCATTCCCGGCACCGGCATGGTGCTCAAACCCACCAGGATTCGCGGCGTCGAATCGAACGGCATGCTGTGCTCCGAGCGCGAAATGGGCCTCTCGGACGAGCATACCGGCATCATAGAACTGCCCGAGGGCGCCAAGGTGGGCGAGTCCTTCGCCGATATCGCCGGACTGGACGATCCCGTTTTCGATATCGCGATCACCCCGAACCGCGCGGAGGCGCTGGGCGTGTCCGGCATTGCGCGCGATCTCGCCGCCGCCGGCATCGGCGCGTTCAAGCCGCCGCGATTTGATCCGATAGAGGGCCGGTTCGAGAGCGACACGAAAGTGCGGCTGGATCTGAAGAGTGCGGAGACTGCCTGCCCCCTGTTTGTCGGCCGGCTGATCAAGGGCGTGAAGAACGGCCCGAGCCCCGACTGGCTGCAGCAGCGCTTGGCCGCCATCGGGTTGCGCCCGATCTCCGCGCTGGTCGATGTCACCAATTACATCTCCTACGAATTCGCGCGGCCGCTCCATGTCTATGACGCCGACAAGCTGGACGGCGACGTCATCGTGCGGCTCGCGAAAGACGGCGAGGAGTTGCTGGCGCTCGACGGCAAGACCTACACGCTCGATTCCGAGATGTGCGTCATCGCCGACGAGAAGAAGGCGCTGGGACTCGGCGGCGTGATGGGCGGCGAGGGCACGGGCTGCACGGAAGAGACGGTCAACGTCTATGTCGAGTCCGCGCTGTTCGACCCCATTCGCACCGCGCGCACCGGCCGCATGCTCGGCATCGATTCCGACGCGCGCTACCGCTTCGAGCGCGGCGTCGATCCCGAGGGCACGGTCCCCGGCATGGAGCGCGCCACCCGGATGATTCTGGAGTTTTGCGGCGGCAGCCCAAGCGAGAACGTCGTCGCCGGAGAGGCGCCGGACAACCGCCGGACGGTCACCCTGCGCCATGACCGGGTGTCGACGCTCGGCGGCGTGGATCTGCCGCAGGTCGAGCAGATCCGTATCCTGCAGTCCCTGGGTTTCGCGGTGCAGCATGACGGCGCGGATCTGAGCGTCACCACGCCGAGCTGGCGGCACGATGTCGACGGCGAGGCCGATCTGGTCGAGGACATCCTGCGGATCAACGGCTACGACAAGATCCCCTCGACGCCGCTGGAGATGAATCGCGACGCGATCAGGCCGGCGCTCAGCCCGGCCGAACGCCGCCACCGTCTGGCGCGCCGGATGCTGGCCGCGCGCGGGCTGGCCGAGACCGTCACCTGGTCCTTCGTCTCCTCGGCGGACGCCGTGCTGTTCGGCGGGGCGACGCCGGACCTCGCGCTCGAAAATCCGATCAGCGCGGATCTGGACGCCATGCGCCCCTCGATCCTGCCCAATCTCATCCGCGCCGCCGGCCGTAACGCCGATCGCGGCTTCGCGAATGTCGGGCTCTATGAGCTCGGCCCGTGCTTTTCGGACGACACGCCCGAGGGCCAGGCCATGATCGCCGCCGGGATCCGGCGCGGCGACACCGGCGAGCGCCACTGGGACAAGAAACCGCGCCCGGTCGGCGTGTTCGACGCCAAGGCGGATGTGGTGGAAACCCTGCGGGGGCTCGGCCTGCCCGTGGACCGGCTCCAGGCGGCGGCGGAAGCGCCCGGCTGGTATCATCCGGGGCGTTCAGGCGTGCTGAAGCTCGGCCCCAAGAATGTGCTCGCGGCGTTCGGCGAGATTCACCCCGCCGTGCTCGAGGCGCTGGACGTCAAAGCCCCGGTAGTCGGCTTCGAAATCATGCTGGATGCGCTGCCGCTGCCCAAGGCCAAGGCCTCGCGCACCCGGCCCAGGCTGGAAGCCTCCGATTTCCAGGCGGTCGAACGCGATTTCGCCTTCGTGGTGGACCGCGACACGCCCGCCCAGACGCTGATCGCGGCGGCCCAGGGCGTGGACCGTCAGCTCGTCACGAGCGTGAATGTGTTCGATGTCTATGAGGGCAAGGGTGTGGACGACGGCAAGAAATCCATCGCGCTCTCGATCCGTCTGGAGCCAACCAAGGCCACCCTCACCGACGCCGAAATCGACGCCGTCGCCGACAAACTCGTCGCCGCCGTCACCAAGGCCACGGGCGGCACGCTGAGGGGATAGCGCCCCCGCCACCGTCATTCCCGCGAAAGCGGGAATGACGAGAAGGAACGAGTCATGCCCCGCCTCTTCATCGACGCCGATGCCTGTCCGGTGAAGGCCGAGGCCCTTCGCGTGGCGGAGCGGCATTCTCTTCACGTTTACGTCGTCTCGAATGGCGGGATTCGGCCGAATCCGTCGCCGCTGGTCGAAACGGTGGTGGTCGAGGGGACGCCGGATGCCGCCGACAAATGGATCGCCGAACGGGCAGGGCCGGGCGATATCTGCATCACGCAGGACACCGTGCTCGCCGCCAATTGCCTGGAGGCGGGCGCGGCGGCGATCCGCGCGAACGGCGAGGAATTCACCCAGGCCAATATCGGGCATGCGCTCGCCATGCGCGACCTGATGGCGGATATGCGCGCGGCCAATCCCCTGGGCCCCGGCGGCGGCCCGAAAGCCTTCACCAAGGCCGACCGCTCGCGTTTTCTCAATCACCTCGAACGGCTGGTTCAGGCCGCCAGGCGCCCGCGATCGTGAATACCCGCCGTCGCATCAACAAGGATGCGACGGCGCGCCATCGGTGATATCGTTTGCGCTTCTTGGATCAGGGGAGGTTTCTTATGCACATCACTCGGACTTTATCCATCGCCGCGGCAGCCGCGCTTACCGGCGTGGTCGCAGCGCAGCCAGCGTCGGCCGTCAAGCTCACCCCGCAGCAAGCGCAGGACCGGGCGGCGATCGAGGAGACGATGTCGCGCTATATGTTTGCGCTCGACACCGCCAATCCGGACGCCTATGCCGGCGTCTACGCGCCGGACGGCGAGATCATCATCGGCGGCAAGGTGCTGGAACACGGCCGGAAAGCGCTCCACGACTACATCGCGGGTCTGCGCAAGCAGTGGAAGATGACCCCCGATCAGAAATTCGGAAAGACGCGCCACATCTATTACAACTTCACCGTCGATATCCACGGCGACAAGGCGCTGGCCCAGGCCTATTGGACGACCCTTCTGGCCGATCCCAAGGGCGGCGCGGCCTGGAAGGCGCTCGATACCGGCGTGTCGGAAAATCATCTGGTCAAGATCGACGGCAACTGGCTGATCGCCAAACGCGTGATCATCCCCGACCCGTCGGGCAAGCCCGAGGCGCAAGCGCAGAAATAGACCGCCGACATCAGGCTACGCCACGCGACGCAGGCTAACGGGCTCAGGGCTTCGAGGCCGCGAGCCGATCGAAATGACCGCTCGGCCGGTGGCTCGCGAGATAGGCATCGACACTGGCTACGAAGTCCGGATTGAAACCCAGATCGCGCGCATCCTCTCGCCACCATTTCGCGGTACGCTCCGGGCCGAGGTGGATGAGCAGGATGCCGCGATAAGATTCATAAAGCTTCTTGTCGAGGCGTCCCTCGCTGAATTGGACCCACTCATATTCACGCTGGCGCAGGGACGCGATCAGCCAGTGCGTGAGCTTGATCCAGTCGTCCTGGGTAAGTGGATCGGGTTTCGTAAACGCCTTGGAGATGTCCGGATCGGCCACAAGCGCGTAGAGCTCCGTCTGCGTGCGCTCGACCATGGTCTGGCGTGTCTGGGCCCGGAGCAAAGCGTTGTTCTGGCGGATCTGCCAGGCGACGAACAGCAGCGAGGCGATGACCCCGGCTGCGGCCAGCAGGTTGGCATAGGCACCGATATCCGAGAGTGTCATTGGCGTCCCCCGAGCAATTGGCCTTGGGCGATCACACCCATCGCCTGGAACATCATACGTCGGAAACGGCGACGGTGTTATCGTCGTGCGCAGCAACGAAGGAGACTGTCATGGAGAACTGGTATCGCCCCGTCTGGTTCAAGCCCTGGGGCTGGATCTACCGCCCGGTCTCCGCCATCGGCGCGCTGCTGGTGCTGCTGTGCGCCGTGTTCTGCGTGCAGGTCTTCCTGCGGATCGACCACTATTCACATTCGGTCGGCGACACGCTCTACGGCGTCTTTCCTTATGTCGTGCCGGGCCTGATGCTGCTGAACTGGATCGCCTCCAAGACCAGCGCCGATCCGGACGAAAAGTGAGCGACTGAAATACCGGGTCGCTTGCCATACGGCGACAGGCCGCCCGGGGGCTCGCATGAAAAACCGCGACGGCCCTGTTTGTGGATTGGGCCCGGTTTCAAACCATTTCGCGCGGACCATTGACGTTTCTTTTACTAAGTTCAGCGCAAACTGTGCGCATAAGCTATCGGGCCGGTTGCAGGCCATCACCTCGCCCGGGAGCTGCGGGCTTCGCCCGGTGAGGTAACGAGGGACGAGATGAAATTCTTGCGTCAAGTACGTCGAGCAATGGGAGACCGCCCGGGCCTGACGGCCAAGGAGCGGCGGAAATTCGAACGGTTCGAGGTCGGCTCGCCGATCAAGATTTACGTCCGCGAGGATGTCGGTTCGGGAGAGATCGTTAACATTTCGCCGATCGGCGCGATGATCAAGTCGGATTGCGCGGTCGATTTCAACGACAAGGTGACGATCGAGCACGAAAGCGCCGGCCGGGTCGACGGTGAAGTGGCCCGGATCTTTCCGGGCGGTTTCGCGATCCGTTACGAGCCGTCCCGGCTCAGCGTGGAATTCACCCTCGCGAGCCTGCGCGGCGGCGCCGAATAAGCCTCCCCACCCTTTCAATTGAAGCTGACCGCCTGGCCCGCTAGCAGGCCACTTGGCATGCCTTCGGGCGAATGATAAAAGCCGCCGATGCTCGACACCGGCCATATCCGCAACTTCGCGATCATCGCCCATATCGACCATGGGAAATCGACCCTGGCCGACAGGCTCATTCAGGCCTGTGGCGGGCTGACCGAGCGCGAAATGAAGGCCCAGGTGCTCGATTCCATGGATATCGAGCGCGAACGCGGCATCACGATCAAGGCCCAGACGGTCCGGCTCACCTATAAGGCCGATAACGGCGAGACCTATGTCCTCAACGTCATGGACACGCCGGGCCATGTCGACTTCGCCTATGAGGTAAGCCGGTCGCTCGCCGCCTGCGAGGGTTCGCTGCTGGTGGTGGACGCCAGCCAGGGCGTCGAGGCGCAGACCCTGGCCAATGCGTATCAGGCGATCGCGGTCAATCACGAGATCGTGCCGGTCCTCAACAAGATCGATCTGCCCGCCGCCGATCCGGAACGGATCAAACAGGAAATCGAGGACGTGATAGGCCTCGACGCGTCCGATGCGATTCACGCCTCGGCCAAGACCGGCCAAGGCATCCATGAGGTGCTCGAAGCGCTGGTCCACCGCCTGCCGCCGCCCGAAGGCGATTCGAACAAGCCCCTGAAGGCCCTGCTGGTCGACAGCTGGTACGACGCCTATCTCGGCGTGGTCATTCTCGTCCGCGTGATCGACGGCCGGCTCAAAAAGGGCATGAAGGTGGAGATGATGCAGGCCGGTACGAACCATGTCGTCGACCGGGTCGGCGTGTTTACGCCGAAGCTCACCCAGGTCGACTCGCTCGGCCCCGGCGAAGTCGGCGCGATCACGGCGGCGATCAAGGAAGTGGCCGACACCAATGTCGGCGATACCATTACCGACGCAAACAAACCGACGGAAAAGCCGCTGCCCGGATTCCGGCCGAGCCAGTCGGTCGTTTTTTGCGGCTTGTTCCCGGTGGACGCCAGCGATTTCGAGCGGCTGCGCGAGAGCCTGAAAAAGCTCCGGCTCAATGACGGCAGTTTCCAGTATGAGATGGAGACCTCCGCCGCGCTCGGCTTCGGCTTCCGTTGCGGCTTTCTCGGGCTGCTGCATCTCGAAATCGTGCAGGAACGCCTCGAACGCGAATTCGATCTCGATCTCATCACCACGGCGCCCTCGGTCATCTACCGCATGCACATGACCGACGGCGGCGTGAAGGAGTTGCACAATCCGGCGGACATGCCGGATCCCGTGAAGATCGACTTCATCGAGGAGCCCTGGATCAAGGCGACCATTCTGGTGCCGGACACCCATCTCGGTGCGGTGCTGAAATTGTGCGAGGAGCGCCGCGGCGAGCAGGTGGATCTCACCTATGCCGGCGGGCGCGCCATGGTGGTCTATCACCTGCCCCTGAACGAGGTGGTGTTCGATTTCTACGACCGGCTCAAATCGGTCAGCCGCGGCTATGCCAGCTTCGACTATCAGCTCGAGGACTATGTCGAGAGCAGCCTCGACAAGATGTCGATCCTGATCAACGGCGATCCGGTCGACGCGCTGGCCATGATCGTGCACCGCTCGCGCGCCGAAATGCGCGGCCGCCAGCTTTGCGAGCGGCTAAAGGAACTCATCCCGCGCCAGATGTTCAAGATCGCCATTCAGGCCGCGATCGGCGGGCGCGTGATCGCCCGCGAGACGATCTCCGCCCTGCGCAAGGACGTCACCGCGAAATGCTATGGCGGCGACGTGACGCGCAAGCGCAAGCTTCTGGAAAAGCAGAAAGCCGGCAAGAAACGCATGCGCTCGATCGGCAAGGTGGATATCCCCCAGGAGGCCTTTATCGCGGCCCTCAAGATGAGCGACGACTGAGGTGATGGCGACAACGGGCATAGAAGCAACTCGGCCTGAGCCTGAAGCCCGTTGCCGGGAACGGGCTTCGACAAGCTCAGCCCGGACGGAGCGGGCGCTGCAGCGCTCCGCAATCCTGTAGAGGATCATGCGGGATGCTCACCATCGGTTTCACCCGCATTTCTCCCACCCATCACCGGTTCGACTATCGCCGGCCCGACGGTTCGGGCGAATCGCGGGCGTTCGAGACCCGGAGCACCTTGCGGCATGACCTCATCCATTTCGCGTTCGAAACCGAAGCCGGCCTCACCGATTCCTTCTATGGCCTGATCGCCAAGGGCGCGACGTTCGACACGCTTGCCGGCAAGGGGCCCGACGCCTTCACGCCCGGCAGCGAAATCGGCCTGACGGAACGCATCGTCGGGCCGCTCTCCGGCGTTTGTTACGGCGAGAGCGAGGCCGCGCCTTTCGTCGCGGGCGTCGGAACATTTCTCGCGGCGCAGGGCGAGACCGCCCCGGTCTGGCTGACTTCCGATCTCGTCGAGCGCGTTCGGGGCCGCTACCGCCGGCTCCACGGCCAATGGAAATCCACGCCGTTTGATGACACGATGACGCTGGAGTTCATACCGAAGCAACCGTCTTGAGTCGCCGAAAGGGGGATCGCCATGCCCTATGAACTGTATTACTGGCCGGGCATTCCGGGACGCGGCGAATTCGTCCGGCTTGCACTCGAAGAAGCGGGCGCGGACTATGTCGACGTCGCGCGCACGCCGAAAGCCGGCGGTATGGATGCGATGGTCGCGCTGATCGAGTCGGAAAGCGAGATCCATCCATCCTTCGCGCCACCGTTTCTCAAGGACGGCAAGCAGCTGATCGGCCAGACCGCGAATATCCTGCTCTATCTCGGCGGCCGGCTCGGTCTCGCGCCGAAAGCCGAAGCGGGCCGGCTCTGGACTCACCAGCTGCAACTGACGATCTCGGATTTCGTGCAGGAAATCCACGACGTCCATCATCCGATCGCGGGTGCGCTCTATTACGAGGACCAGAAACCGGCGGCGAAGAAACGCGCCGGGGATTTTCGCGCCGGCCGCATGCCGAAATTCCTCGGCTATTTCGAGACCGTTCTGGCGCGCAATCCGAAAGGCGGCGCATATCTGGTCGGCGATACGCTGAGCTACGCGGATCTCTCGCTCCATCATGTCGTCGCGGGCCTTCGATACGCCTTTCCGCGCGCCTCGGCGCGGGTCGAGCAAGAGTGCCCGCTGGTCGTGACGCTTCACGACCGTATCGCCGCCCGGCCGCGCCTCAGGAAATACCGGAAATCCAAGCGCTTCCAGCCGTTCAACGACAGCGGCATATTTCGGCATTATCCGGAACTGGACGACTGAATCCGGCCCGTCCGCCGGGCGATCCTCCGCCCACACGCGAACCCCTCCTGTAATCCACTTATCTTAGACCAAACAGCACAAATTCCTTGTGCCAAATCAATGTTCGCCACGGCGGTCCGCCGTAGCCTGGTCTCGGCTGGATAAACAGGAGGAAACACATGCGTAAATTCATCTTGCTCGCCCTGGCGAGCGCAGCGCCGTTAGCCATGGCGACCACGGCCCAGGCCGCGGCCGGAGATTTTCTGGTGCGGATGAGGGCGATCGACGTCATCCCCACCGAGAGCAGCGGCAGCATTCTGCCGTCCTTCCCCGGAGAAGGCGTCAGCGTCGACAAGGCCATCGTGCCCGAAGTCGACTTCACCTATATGCTGACCGACAACATCGGCCTCGAACTCATCGCCGCAAGTTCGAAGCACCATGTCAGCGGCAAGACCGGCACTACCGGCTCGATCGGCGAGCTTGCCTCGTCCTGGGTGCTGCCGCCGACGTTGACCCTGCAATATCACCTGATGCCGGAGGGCCGGATTCACCCCTATGTCGGCGCCGGAATCAACTACACCGTCTTCTTTAGCGAGAAGGCGAGCCGCGCGCTTCAGACCGCGGTCGGGCCGACGAGTGTCCATCTCGGCGACAGCGTCGGCTGGGCCGCCCAGGTCGGCGCGGACATGGACATCAACGACAACTTCTTCGTCAATGTCGACGTCAAATATATCGATATGCGGACGAAGGCGCGGCTGAACACCACGGCGCTCGGTCTGGAAACCGTGCGCGTGAAGATCAATCCGGTCGTCGTCGGTATCGGTATCGGCTACCGGCTGTAGAACCGCGAGCCTGCCGCCGCCGGATGGATCCGGACCAGCCCGTCCGGTGGCGCTGCGCCGCCCGCAGGGCCGCGTCATCGGAGCAATTGCCTGGATGCGGCGGGAACAGTAGCTTAAGGGCTGTTTGAAGCGCCGGGCGAACCGGCGCGCGCCGCGACGAGTGATGCCGCGGCGGGGGATACGGCCTGACACCATGGTTCGGACACGACTGACGGTTTTGATTCTCGTGCTTCTCGGGGCGGTTCTGCTCGTCTCGGGCGCGCTGGTCTGGACCGTGTGGCGCGCGCAATATCATCTCGAGCGCAGCCAGATCTCCCATGACGAGCTCGACGCCTATCACGCAGTCGCCGAATCGGCCTATCGCCACTTCAAACAACTCGGCGACATCGCTATCAGCGGCGGCGCGGCGAACACCGACGACATCGCCGAAACCGGCGCGCAGCTGAGCAAGAATCTCCAGGCCCTCAAAAAGATGACGGAGCGGGAAGCCGCCTTCGTCGATCCCGACAAGCGCGCCGAGGAGTCCGAGGAAATCGGCGACGTCGACGAGCTGATCAGGACGATCAATTCAATCCTCGACCAGCAGACCATGCTCGGGCGCGCCTTGTCCGACGGCGAGAATCCGTCCGACCGCGCCGCACTGGTGAGTTTGATGGAAGACGAGATCGACGGCACCTTGCGTCGGCAGATCGAGTCCGCGATCCGGGACGAATCGGAAGAAGTGCGCCGGGCCGACGAAGCGACTCACGAGCTGCTTTCCGATCTCGTTCTCGTCGCCGGGGGCGTGACCGTGCTCGGTCTGATCCTGGCGGCCACCGCGATCCATTTCCTCTCGACCCGGATCCGCACGCCCATGGGCCATCTCATGACCGGTGTGCGCGAACTGACGCAAGGGCGGCTGCAGCATCGCACCAATATGACCGGCCACGACGAATTCGCCGAGTTGGGGCAGGCGCTGGACGGCATGGCCAGCCGGCTCGAAAGTCAGCAAAAACAGCTCATCGAGGCGCGAAGCGGGCTCGAACGCACCGTCGCGGCGCGCACGGACGAACTGGCCCGGGCCAATGAGCGACTCAAGCGAACCGACGCCATGCGACAGGAGTTCATGGCCAATATCAGCCATGAGTTGCGCACGCCGATCACGGTGATCCGGGGCGAGGCGGACGTGACCCTGCGCGGCAAACAGGTCGGCGCCGGCGACTATCGCGACGCTCTGACGCGAATCGTCGAACAGGCGCGGCGGCTGGGCAAGCTGGTGGACGATCTCCTGCTGATCGCCCGCGCCCGCGCCGACGCCCTGCGCCTCGATCTGCAGACGGTGCCGCTCGACGAATTGCTCGAGGACGCCTGCGGCCATGCCGAAGCGCTCGGCGAGCGCGACATCACCGTCAGGTTGGAAAAGAGCGCGGAGCCCTGCGCGGCCCTCGGCGATCCCGACCGGCTGATCCAGCTGTTCATGATCCTGCTCGACAACGCCGTGCGCTATTCCGCACCGGGCCAGACCGTCATCCTGACGCTCGGCGCCAGGGATGACCGGGTCAGCGTCTCCATCCGCGACTCGGGCGCCGGCATGTCACGGGACGATATCGAGAACGTTTTCGAGCGGTTCTATCGCGGCGACGCGGGCCGCAGCATGGCGCCGCAGGGCTCGGGCCTCGGACTGCCCATCGCCAAGGCGATCGTCACGGCCCATAGCGGCGAGATCACGGTCGAAAGCACGGCCGGGCAGGGCACCACCGTGACCGTGACGCTGCCGCGCGCGCCGGCGGCCGCACCATCGGCCAAAGCGAAGGCCCGGGCATGAACATCCTGCTCATCGAAGACGACGAGCGCATCACCGGCTTCGTCGCGCGCGGCCTGCGGGCCGAGGGCTACAGCGTCGACACCGCCGCGACCGGCGAAGAGGGTCTCGAGCTCGGCCGCGGCAAGAATCTCGCGCTGATCATTCTCGACCTTCTCCTGCCCGATATGGACGGCCGCGCCGTCTGCAAGACGCTGCGCCAGAAGGGCGTCAAGACGCCGATCCTGATGCTGACGGCCCTGGACAGCCTCGACGACCGGGTCGAAGGCCTGCGCATGGGCGCGGACGACTATCTCGCCAAGCCTTTCGCCTTCGAGGAGCTGCTGGCGAGGATCGAGGCGCTGATCCGGCGTTCGGCCGGCTTCGAGGAACGCAAGCCCCGGCTCAGCCTCGCCGATCTCGAACTGGACCGCGAAACGCTGGAGGTGCGCCGCGCGGGGAAGCTGATCGAGATGACCGCCAAGGAAATCGCGCTTCTGGAATTCCTGCTCGCTTCCGAGGGCCGCGTGGTCAGCCGCGCCCGCATCCTGGAGAATGTCTGGGGCCAGACCTCGGACCCGCTGACCAATGTCGTCGATGTTTATGTCCGGCGGCTCAGAGCCAAGATCGACCACGGCTTCGACCCGCCCCTGATCCATACCGTTCGCGGCCATGGCTACAGGATGACGGCTGGCGCGAAGTAACCCGCCAGCGCGGATTTTCATCTGTTGTTCATGAAGAATTCAGCCTCGGCTCATCTTGGGCCGCTAGGATCCCGTCTAAAGCAGCACCGATTGCACGACCCCAAACGAAAAACTGTCTCATTCGAATGACAGACCCAACGACCGGGCCGGCGTCTCCCCAAGCGCCCGACCCGATGACGGGCGGGGCCGACGCAAACTCCAGGACAGCGCTTGTCGCTGTCCTCATTGCGTTTGGCATCGCACCCCTAGCGGCCATTCCGCGCGTAGCGGCGGCTCAGCAGACCCCCGCCGCCAATCCGCCGGCCCCGCCCGTAAATGTCGTCGTGACGGCCACTCCCATCCCCGGCACCGGCATCGACCGCGACAAGATCGCCGCAAACCCGCAGATGCTGAATACCTCCGACATCCGCCGCGACGGCCGGGCCAGCGTCCTCGACGCGCTCCAGCGCAGCGTCGCCGGACTGGCGCTCAATCAGGCCCAGAACAATCCGTTTCAGCCCAACCTGGTGTTTCGCGGCTTCGAGGCATCGCCGCTGGCCGGGGACGCCCAGGGTCTGGCGGTCTATATGAACGGCGTGCGGTTCAACCAGTCCTTCGGCGATACGGTGGACTGGGACCTGATCCCGGACTCCGCCGTCGAGAACATCACCATCGAAGGCACCAATCCGGTGTTCGGTCTGAACGCGCTCGGCGGCTCCCTCGCAATCGAAATGAAGAACGGCTTTACCTATCAGGGCGTCACCGGCGAGGTATCGGGCGGCAGCTTCGGTCGTATCTCGGGCGGCGCCGAAATCGGCTTGAGTGACGATCACCGGGCGATCTATCTCGCGGCGAACCGCACCCATGAAAGCGGCTGGCGGCCCCATTCCCCATCCGACCTGCGTCAGATTTACGGCGATATCGGCTGGCGCGACAACGGCAATGAGGTGCATCTCAACATCACCGGCGCGGACAACGATCTCACCGGCAACGGAACGGCGCCGGTCGACCTGATCGCGGTGAACCGGAAAGGCGTTTTCACCTATCCTGACGCCACCCGCAATCGCTATATCCGCATCTCCCCGACCGCCAATATCGGTCTCGGCGGGATGACCGCGCTGCAGGCCACCGCCTATTACGGTCATCTCCGCCAGCACACACTCAACGGCGACGCCGCCGACGCCGGCGTTTGCGCATCCGACAACACGGTACTTTGCACTGAGGACGGGGACACGCTGACCGATGCAACCGGCGCGCCGATCGCCAATTTCGTCACCAACAGCCCGTATCTCGCCTATGCCGGGCTCTTTACGGCCCCGGACTGGATAAATGGCGGACCCTATGCCTTCCTCAACCGGACCTCGACCAGCACCGATACCTATGGCGGATCGGTACAGGTGACCTATGGCGGCGGCCTGTTCGGTCACGAAAACCAGCTGATCGTCGGCGCGAGCTATGATCACGGCCGGGCGCGGTTCGGCGCGACCACGGAGATCGGCGCCCTCACGCTGGACCGCGGCTTCGCGGGGCCCGGCATCCAGATCGACTCGCCAGCCGGCGATATAACGCCGGTCTCGGTGGTGGCCCGCAACGCCTATACCGGCATCTATATCTCGGATGTTTTCGATCTGACGCCCGAGCTGACGGCAACGCTTTCCGGACGATACAACCGCGCGCGGGTAAAACTGATCGACCGGCTCGGCACGGCCCTGAACGGTCTTCATCATTACGACCGTTTCAACCCCAGCGCCGGCCTGGCCTACACGCTGATGTCGGGAACCACGCTCTATGCGCGCTATTCGGAATCGAACCGCATCCCGACGCCGGCCGAACTGTCCTGCGCCGATCCCGCCAGCCCGTGCAGCCTGACCAATTTCTTCGTCGGCGATCCGTCGCTCGATCAGGTCGTCGCCAAGACGATCGAAGCAGGCTTGCGCGGCCATGTAACGCCCGGTGACGGCGTCAAACTCGAATGGAGCGCCGCCGCCTTCACCACGCGGAGCCAGAACGACATCCAGTATGTCGCCTCGGGCACGACCGGCCGCGCCTATTTCCGCAATATCGGCGAGACCCGCCGGCGCGGCGTCGAAGCGGGCCTGACCCTCTCGGCCCGGCGCTTCAGCGGCTATCTGAACTACGCCTATACGGACGCGACGTACCGGACGGCCCTTCTCCTCAACAGCCCGAACAATCCAATGGCGGCGGCCAATGGCACGATTACGGTGAGGCCGGGCGATCAGCTGCCGGGCATTCCCCATCACAGCATAAAATTCGGCGCGAAAGTCCAGGCCACCCGCCGCCTCGCTTTGTCCTTTTCGGGCCGGGCCGCCAGCGGCCAGTATCTGTTCGGCGACGAATCCAATCTGATGCCGAAAGTCCCCGGCTATGTCACGGTCAACGCCCATGCGAGTTATCAGCTGTTGGACCATGTCGAGGTCTACGGCACGATCAACAACCTGTTCGACAGGCATTACGCGACCTATGGCACCTTCTCCGCGACCGGCGGCGTGCCGATGATCGAAGCGCCGAACGCGCGGAACACCCGCGCTCTGAGCGTCGCGCCGCCCATCGCGTTCTTCGGCGGCACGCGGGTTCATTTCTGAACCGAACCGGCGGGCCCGGGACGGATTCGCAAGGACTTGTCAGCGAGTCACGCTTCGCTATAGTGCCGCCGGTCCAACCTGGCGCATCCGGAGAGGTGGCCGAGTGGTTTAAGGCGCACGCCTGGAAAGCGTGTGGGGGTTAACGCCCCTCGTGGGTTCGAATCCCATCCTCTCCGCCATTGCCTCCTGTGTCCGACCCGCCGGTATCGGCGACGGCGGACGGGGTCTGGCAAAAGCCTTTCGGTCCGGAGTCGAAGCGTCCACAGGCCGTGGAGACGTCCGAAGGACAATCCGTCCCGCTCCACACCATCGAACCGCCTTCTACGCCGGAGCGCCGAAAGATTTGCGCCCGGCCACAGGATGAAATCCGCGTAGCGCCGATGCCGGCAGGTCCCGTCACGCCGCCGCGGTCAACGGCTTGGCCCGATTGATGCGCGCCTGTTCCTTGGGATCGTGCATGGCCGCCCAAAGCTCGCTGCGGCGCTGCATGTTGAGCCAGAAGTCGGGGCTGTTGCCGAACACGCGGGCGAAGATCAGCGCGGTGGCGGCCGTGACGTTGCGGCGGTTGTTGCACAGCTCGTTGACGTGCTTGCGTTGCACGCCCATCGCCTCGGCGAGCGCGCCCTGGGTCAGCCCCAGCGGCTCCATGAACTCCTCGATCAGGATCTCGCCGGCCGCGCCGGTGCCGGTTTCCGGCCATTTCCGCCAAAAGCCGTTTCGACCTCGTCGCATCTCCGGTCCGTACGCTTTTCTCAGTCGTCTCTGACGTATAGCATCGGAACCCGAGGCGCGTTTTTCCATTAACGCGTCGTCTTGGCGATTAACGTGACGGTACCCGCGCGCCGTCCAGTCAAGACCGTGCAGGAAGGGGAAAAGCTGTGTTCTTTAAGACCAGGAAGGCAGGTCCAGCCGCGGCCATCCTGCTCTTCATGATCGCGATTGGCGCATCGTGCCCGGCCTTGGCCGGCCCTCCTTTCATTACCGATGATCCCGTTCCCGTGGACTACCAGCATTGGGAGATCTACGGATTTTCAGCCGCGACGCATGTCAAAGGCGATACCGGCGGGACGCTGGCCGGCACCGAAATCAATTACGGTCCTGCGCCGAATCTGATGATTCACATGATCGTGCCGCTCGCTTTCGATGCGCCCCATGGCGGGTCCATGAAAGTCGGGCGGGGCGATGTCGAACTCGGCGCGAAGTATCGGTTCATAAACGCCGACAGCAGCGACTGGTGGCCGCAGGTCGCAACCTTTCCGCTCATCGAAGTCCCGACGGGAGATGCGAAACGCGGCCTCGGCGAGGATCTGACGACCGAATTCATCCCGATCTGGCTGCAGAAAGATTTCGGACGGTGGACCACCTATGGCGGCGGCGGCTACTGGCACAATCCCGGAGATGGCAACAAGGACTACTGGTTCGTCGGATGGCTTCTGCAGCGCCAGGTCACGGACAATCTTGCGCTCGGCGGAGAGATCTATCATCAGACCGCCGACACGGTGGGCGGCAAAGGGATGAGCGGCTTCAACATCGGCGGCGTCTACGACTTCAACGCCCATGAACACCTGCTGTTTTCCGCGGGACGCGGCATCGAGAATGTCACCGCCTCAAACGAATTTTCCTATTATCTCGCCCTCCAATGGACTCTCTAGTTAAGGCGAGTCCGGCCCGGAAAACTGCCGGAACTGGGCACTCTTGGATCATGCCGAACGGTCTTTTGGCGCCAGAAGCGCCGTCGTTATCGTTAAAGAAGCTGTAACGACATCCGGATAGCCTGTCGCGGCTTGGATACTGTTCGTTTTCCCGAGATTTTTTTCCAACGATTCCGCCCTTTCCGGCGCTACCGGTCCTCCCAATATGACATTTGCCGAACCCTCCCGCTCCCCTTCCTCCGCCCGCGGCCGCGACGCGCCCCGGACCTCGAGCGTCGCCCGCCGGTTCTGGCGGCGCAGCTATATCGTTCTGGTCGCGGTGGCGCTGGCGATGCTGGGAGGCGCGGTCGTCCTGGACCTCGCGGCGCCGAAATACGCGGCTCAATCCCTGATTCTGCTCGATGACGGCGCCACAGGGTCGGTCGCCGACGCCGGAACGATCGACGGTCAACTCGGCCTGCTGCGCTCGCCGAGCCTCGCCAAACAGGTGATCGACCGCCTCGATCTCAACCGGGATCCCGAATTCAATGCCGATCTGGCCGAGCCCGGCCTTATGGGCCCGGTTGTCACCGCGGTCCGAAAACTGCTTGGCGGCTCCCGGTCCGCCGCGGACGCCCAGAACGGTGTGATCGGCCGGCTCCTGAAACACACGATCGTCTATCAGATCGGCACCTCCCATGTGATCGCCGTGGAGGTCACGGCCGATACGCCGGCCAAGAGCCTCATCATCACCAATGCGCTCGCCGCCGCTTTTATCGGCGACCCCTCCATCGGCGGCCGCGACGGCGCAACCGCTCTCGACGCGCGGATCGTGGGGCGGGCCTGGCTTCTGCCCGGCCGCAACGCGGCCCATCCCGCCGTCGTGCTCGGACTGGCCGCCGGCGGGGCCCTGGTGATCGGCCTGCTGATCATGTGGCTGCTCGAGATCCGCAATCGCGGCTTTTCGACGATCGACGCGCTCGAACGGGCCACCGAACTCGACATTCTCGGAATCGTGCCGCGCGTCGGCGGCGGTCTTCCCTGTCTGTGGGCTCCGGCGCAACAGCGGCCGGCCCCGCCGCCCGAATTCGCCGACGCCTGGGGCCCCGTTCAGACCGCGTTGCTGGTCGCGGGCGAACGGAACGATGTGCGAACCATCCTGATCGTCTCGGCGGGCACGGACGAGGGCAAGACCACGGCTGCGCTCAATCTCGCGCGGCTTTTCGCGGCGGGTGGCCGCAAGACGATTCTGGTCGACGCCGATATGCGCGAGCCGCAAATTCACAAGGCGCTCGAACTCGGCGACGGGCCCGGCCTCGACGACATCCTTGCCGGCAAGGCCACCGTCGAAGACGTCTTGCTCGAAGATGAGCCGACCGGGCTCGCCGTTCTGCGCGCCGGCACGCGGACCGGAAATCCGGCAACGCTTGTGGCGTCGAAAGGCATGGACGATCTGCTGGCCGAATTGCGCGAGGGCTATGACGTCGTGATCATCGACACCGCGCCGGTCAACGACGTCGCCGACGCCCGGGCGCTGTTCTCCCGCGTCGATATGACGATTCTGACCCTGCGCTGGGGGCTCACCCGGCGCCGCGCGGTGGCCCACGCGATCCGTCTCATTCGGAGCGGCGGCGGACGGATCGGCGGCATCCTGCTGTCGATGGCCGATACGCGCCGGCTGCCGTTCTATGTCTATGGCGGCTATCCGGAGACGCAGGCGGGCGCCGCTGTCCCCGAGCCGCCCGTCGTCGAACCGCCCACCGCCGACACGGCCGAGCCGGAGTTTCCCGGACTCGCCGAACGCCTCGCCATGCTGTCGCCGTCGACATCGGCGGCCAAGGTTTCGCAGTTGGCGGCGCCCCTGGACTCGCCGGCCGATCCCGATCAGCCGGACGAGGCAGAGGATTTTCTCGACCTTCCGATCGCCGATCCTGTCGCGGCCTATCGCCAGGATTCGACGGAAATTCCCGATCCGGAAGAGGTGCCCAACGACAATATCGCGCCCGGCGAGGCGGCCGGGAGCGCGGCGGACGAAGCGCCGTCGGCAAGCGACCTGGAAGACGGGGCGACCGACGCCGAAGACGTCGAAGAAGCCGGGAGCGCCGTCGAGGACGAGGAGACCGACGCCTATGAGGAGGCCGAAACCCATAGCGCGGCCAATCTCATCGATACCGCCGAAACCCTGAAGGCGATCGCCGCCGGCGTCCTGGCGACACAGGACCCCGAGCCGGAACCGCAGTTGCCGATGCCGCCGGCCGAGCCCGAGCCGGCCATGCCGAAATTCAGATGGCCGCGCTGGAGCATCGGCCGTCACGACGGTCCGGATGACAACGCCGCCGCTCCCGAGAGTCCGGCGGAAAACGACTCGGGCGAGTCGCCGGTCGACCGAATCCTGCGGCGATCGCGCGGCGGCAGGGACGGTTCGTCGGCCGGCTGAAAATAAAGCGAAATGCCTAAGCGGATGGCCCTGCTCGCTTTTCACGCGCCTTAACAGAATCTAAAGGCCAGACGAATTGACTCCGTCTGCGCCGGTTTCGACAATCGGAGCTGACGCTTTTTCAGAAAGCAGGCAGCACCGCTCATGAAAAGCGACGAATTTGCACCCGAGCTGGATCGGTTGGACGCCCTTCTCAAATGGTGGGGAGCGCCGGGGGCGGGTTGTGCGGAACTGCGACACGCGAATCTCGAGCGTTTTGACGCCATCGTGTCGGAGCTTGAGCAAGCGGTCGCGGAAATCACGGCAAATCAGGAAGAGGCCCTGACACAATCGCGCGAATTGCTCGTGCAGTCCCTGCCTGTCTTCGTCAACAGTCAGGACATGAACGAAGTCATGGCCGCGCAGTCGAAGATCCTGCTGTCCCTGTTCGACGCCGCTTCGACCCAGATCAAGACCTGGGTCACGTTCGCCGACAGGGTCCGCAATGCGCAACTCGCGCTTGCCGCGGAGAGCGCATCACAAGACCCCGGCGCGGGAAAAACGAAGCCCGCCGAGGCCGGTAATGACGCACTGCCGCTGCACCGGAACGCCGCCAACTCGTAAGGCCCGGACGGACAACCTTCAACAGGAATGCGGGGCCGGATACCGGCCGCGAAGGGAGGTTACGGCGTCAGAACATAGGTGCCGGGCGCAGCCTCGAGCGGCGCGTAGCCCCGATCCGCGTTGCCCATGCGGGGCGGATCCACCTTGCCGGAGGATTGCCCGGCGAGCCATTCGGTCCAGGCCGGCCACCAGCTACCCTCGCGCTGATCGGCCTGGGCGCTCCATTGCTCGGGATCGACATAGGTATCCGTCGAGCTGCGCGAGAGGATCCGGAAATGCCGGTGTGGATGGCCGGGCTCGCTGACGATGCCCGCATTATGCCCGCCGCTGGTGAGCACGAAAGTCACGTCGGTGTCGCTCAGCAGGTGGATCTTGTAGACCGATTTCCACGGCGCCACGTGATCCGACTCGGTGCCGACCGCGAAGATCGGAACCCGGATGTCGCTCAGCGCCACGGGACGGCCCTGAACCTGATAGCGGCCCTCGGCGAGATCGTTGTCGAGGAACAGCCGGCGCAGATATTCCGAATGCATGCGATAGGGCAGGCGGGTGCCGTCCGCGTTCCACGCCATCAGATCGATCATACCCTCGCGTTCGCCCATCAGATATTGCTTGAGCACGCGCGACCAGATCAGGTCGTTGGAGCGCAGAAGCTGGAAGCTCGCGGCCATCTGGTGAGTATCCAGATAGCCCTGCTGCCACATGGTGTCCTCGAGGAAGGAAAGCTGGCTTTCGTTGACGAACAGGGTCAGCTCGCCGGCTTCGGTAAAGTCGGTTTGCGCCGCCAGCAGGGTCATGCTTTTGAGACGGCTGTTGCGGGACCGCGCTTCTGCGGCGGCGGCGATCGAGAGCAGCGTGCCGCCGAGACAATAGCCGAGCGCATGAATCTTCTGATCGGGCACGATGGCCTGTACCGCGTCCAGCGCGGCCTCGATGCCGAGCGTCCGATAATCCTCCATGCCGAGATCGCGATCCTTGGCGGTCGGGTTGAGCCATGAGATCATGAATACCGTATGGCCATTCTCGACCAGATAGCTCACGAGCGAGTTCTCCGGCGAGAGATCGAGAATGTAATATTTCATGATCCAGGCGGGCACGATCAGGATCGGTTCCGCCTCGACCTTTTCGGTCTGAGGCTCATACTGGATGAGCTCGATGAGATGATTGCGATAGACCACGCGCCCTTTGGTCGTCGCGAGGTCGCGCCCGACCTTGAATTTTTCGGCCCCGACCGGTTTGCGGCCCGCGATTTCGCGCTCCCAGTCCTCGATGAAGTTCAACGCACCGCGCTGCAGATTGGCGCCGCCCTCGGCGATCGTGCGGTTGAGAAGCTCGGGATTGGTCCAGAGGAAATTCGTCGGCGCAAAGACGTCGAGGATCTGGCGCATGACGAAGGAGACGATGTGCTCGTTCTCCGACGAAACGCCGCCGATCCCGGTCGTCGCGTTGTGCCACCACTGCTGGGTCAGCAGAAAGCTCTGATAGATCAGGTTGTAGGGCATCTGCTGCCATTGCGGATCGTCGAACCGCCGATCCTGGGCCAGCGGCTCGATACAGACGCCGCCATCCGGGTGCGAGCTGGACCGGGCGGCATATACCGCCATCCGGAGCGACTTGCGCACCGCTTTCTGGAGAAGCTCGATTTCCTTGCCGGGCGAACTGATGAGATGCAGCCACCAGTCGGTGAAGGCCAGCGCGAGGGCAGCCGGCGAGACGCCGAGCGTTGCCTTTGAGATGGTCGCGTGGAAATAGCGATTGAGATCGTCCAGCGCCAGCGGCTCCGGGGCGGCCCTCTCGCTCAGCGCTTCGGAAAAACGCCAGATCGCGTCCATCGGATTGGTGATGGACGGCGCCCCATCGGCCTTGCCCTCGGCGCCTTGGGCGCCGGACGGTCTAAGCGGAACGATATCGGCCCCGGTCTTTTTGTCCGGGCTGGCATTCCGATTTGCCGTTTTATTCTGTTTTGTCGAGCGTCTCGGCACCTTCAGCCACCGCGTCCTGACTCATTTTCATGATCATGCCGGTCTCGTCGCCGTAATCGACGAAAGCCCGGTTGATGAACTTGCTGCCCAGATCCAGATATTCGGACGGACCGGAACAGGCCTGCATCTCCTTGAGATGCTCGGCATAAGCTTGCATGCGACGGCCCCAGAACCGGAACGTTTCTTCCGCCATCCGCTCCGCCGTGTGCAAGGCGGCGCGTTGCTGGTCGCCGACCGTCTCGGCCATCGTTCCCAACATTACATTCATCGCGCCGAGATCAGGGGTTGGTATCTGACTGGCGCCGTTTCCTCGTGCCCGCGTCTTGGCCATCCATAGTCTCCTTGGAAATTTCTTGGGGGAGAAAATCGCAATCCAAAGCCTATAGGACTCTATGTGCGTGCAGTTTGATCAAGATCAAGGGGCGAGCGATCCGGATCACCGCGCGTCGGTGCGCCGTGACGAGGAAACGAGAGCCGGCCGCCGTCTATCCCGACGCCACGCCGTCCAGGATATCCCGAACCCGCCGCGCCAACTCTTCGCTTCGGTAGGGCTTGGACAACAGCTCGGCGCCCTCGGGTAACTTCTCGGTGAAGACCGCCGCGCGCTCGGTATAGCCGGAGGTAAAGAGCACTTTGAGGGCCGGGCGCTGCGCCCTCGCCAGGCTCGCGAGCTGGCTGCCATTGAGCCCGCCCGGCATGATCACATCGGTGAACAGCAAGGCGATATCCTCCGATCCGGCGAGAACATCGAGCGCTTCGGGGCCGTTGGCGGCGCTGAGCACGACGTAGCCAAGCGCGGACAATTGATCCGATACGGAATCGCGGACCATTTCGTCGTCCTCGACCACCAGAACCGTCTCGCCTCGGCCTTTGACGGAGTTTTCCATACCGCTTGCCGCCGCCTTGACCGGCGACGCGGACGCCGGCACGAACAGCTTGATGGTCGTGCCGACGCCGACCTCCGAATAGATTTTGACCGTCCCGCCGAGTTGTTTCATCAGGCCGTAAACCATGCTCAGTCCGAGGCCGGTGCCCTTGCCGGGCTCCTTGGTGGTGAAGAACGGCTCGAAGGCTTCGCGCACCACGTCGGGCGGCATGCCCGTGCCGGTATCGGAAACCGCGATCTGGACATAGGCGCCGGGCGCGAGTTCGGAAATTCCGAAATCGGCGCCGTCCTCGACCTCTACCGCCCGGGTTTCGATCAGCAGCCGCCCGCCATCCGGCATGGCGTCGCGTGCATTGACGCAGAGATTGAGGATCGCGGATTCGAGCTGGCTGTCGTCGCATATCGCGGGCGGCAGATCCACGGCGAGCGCGGTCTTCATGTCGATATCCTCGCCGAGCGTGCGCCGGCCCATGCCGTCAAGCTGACCGATGAGCTCGTTGACATCGACCGCCGTGAGCTTCAAAGGCTGGCGGCGCGCGAAAGCAAGCAAACGGCGAATCAGCGTCGCACCGCGTTCCGTCGCCTCACGAATACTTGTCGCGTGCTTGCTGAGATGCGGTTCCGCTTCCGCCAATTCCTCCAGCAGTTCGGCGCGGCCCATGATGATCTGCAGGATATTGTTGAAGTCGTGAGCGATGCCGCCGGTGAGCTGGCCGAGACTTTCCATTTTCTGGGCCTGGGCGAGTTGCGCTTCCATCCGTCGGCGGTCGGTGACGTCGCGAACGCTGGCGAGATGGGCCGGCTTGCCATCCCACTCCATCGGCGCGACGCGCATCTCCGCCTGACGCGTTTCCGCGCCCTTAACCACTTCGATGGAAGCGGGGGCGCCGCTGCCTGTGGAATGGTTCAGCAGTTCCGCGACCAGATCGGCGCAGTCCTCGCCGAGGAAGCTCCGCGCGGCTTCATTCACATAACGGACGTGACCGTCGAGATCGGCGACCATGACCGCGTCGGGCATGGCGTCCAGCACGTCCCCGACCTGGCGATTGGCTTCCTGGGCGCGCAGACGTTCGAGCGAATAGAGCAGGCTGCGGGCAAGCAGACGTCCGGAGGATTCGTTCTTACCGATGAAATCCTCCGACGCCGAGTTCGAGCGCCTCGACCCCGGATTGCGGCCGGTCGGCGCCGGACAAGACGACAACCGGGACGTCGTCGTCGACCTCGCGGACCCGATCGAGGGTTTCCATACCGGTCGAGTCCGGCAGGTTGAGATCGAGGATTACGGCGTGGACCGGCTGACTTCTGAGAACGCCGAGCGCCTCTTCCAGGCGGCTGGCGACGACCAGACGGTAGCGATAGCCGGGGACTTCCGCGAGCAGTTCGGAGGTCAGCTCGGCATCGGCCGGATTGTCCTCGACCAGCAGCAGAACCGGTTCGGCATCATGCGCCGGGAGCGCAGCGGCTTCGGACGGCTCAGTCTGCATCGCCGGTCCCGTCGAAAGGCAGTCTGCGCTTCTTGCCGCTGGGTAGCTGAACCGTCGAGAACCAGAACCTCTTGAGGGAACTCAACGCAACCCGAAAGCTGTGAAAATCGACCGGTTTCGAAATATAGGAATTGGCGCCGAGATCGTAACTCTGGCGGACATCTTCGCCGTCCCTTGAGGAACTGAGCACGACCACCGGAATTTGTCGCAGCCGGTCGGACCTTTTTATCTCGGCCAGAACCTCCCGGCCATCCTTGCGCGGCAGGTTGAGGTCGAGGAGGACGAGATCGGGCTCGGTGGCGTCGGAAAATCCCTCGCGTTGGTGCAGGAAGTCGAGCGCATCGACGCCGTCCAGGACGACCGACAGATCGACGTCCTGGCGATTGCTCTCGAAGGCCTCGCGCGTGAGGTCCGCATCCGCCGGATTGTCTTCTATAAGAAGCACGGATAAGGGATTTATCATTGGTTGGTACCTCCTGTCTCGTTCTGGCCGGCGTGAAGCGTGAAAAAGAATGTCGTGCCCCGGCCGAGCTCGGATTCGAACCAGATCCGGCCCCCATGCCGGTCGATGATTTTCTTGACGATCGCCAATCCGATCCCGCTGCCGTCATACCGGCCTCTCTCGTGGAGGCGCTGAAACATCTGAAAGATCCGGCTGGAGTATTTCGTGTCGATCCCGATGCCGTTATCAGAGACCGAAAAAAGCCACTCCCGGTCATCCCGTTTCGCCTCGATACGAACCTTCGGCCGCTCATCGGCGCGGAACTTCACCGCATT
This sequence comes from uncultured Alphaproteobacteria bacterium, assembly GCA_963821875.1. Taxonomy (GTDB): domain Bacteria; phylum Pseudomonadota; class Alphaproteobacteria; order CAVTAV01; family CAVTAV01; genus CAVTAV01. The sequence goes on along the minus strand of CAWGFE010000002.1, from coordinate 627,864 downwards.
GCCGATCAGATTCTGGAAGATCATGCCCAGCTGCGTTTCGTCGGCGAGGACCGTGGGCAAGGTCCCGAAAGTCACGTCGGCGCCATTCTCTTTGATGCGCGTGTGCAATGCGCGGACGATCTTCTCGACCACCTCGTTGGTGTCAACCGGCCCCAGCGGCTTGGCGCGGGTGCCGACACGTGAGAAATCCAGCAGGTCGGTGATCAACTGCTGCATCCGCTTGGCGCCTTCGACCGCGTAGTTGATATATTTTCCGGCGCGCTCGTCGAGCTGGTCCTGATACCGTTCGGCGAGAAGCGTGGTATAGCTGGCCACCATCCGCAGCGGTTCCTGGAGATCGTGCGACGCCACATAAGCGAACTGTTCGAGATCCGCGTTGGACCGTTCGAGTTCGGTCTTCTGTCGCTCGAGCGCCAGCTGCGCTTCCTTCCGCTCGCTGATATCCACGACGCTCGCGAGAATCAAAAGCTCGTTGGGTTGCGGAATTGGATTGAGGCCTATCTCGATCGGGAACTCGGACGCATCCTTGCGCCTCGCATAGAGGTCGCGGCCGGCGCCCATGGCGCGGGACTCGGGATCGCCGGTAAAACCGGACCGGTACTCCATATGGTCCGTCCGGAAGCGCTCCGGCACGAGAAGATCGATCGACGCGCCGAGCAATTCGTCCTTCCGGTAGCCGAACATCCGCTCAACCTCGGCATTGATCAGAACGATCGTACCGTCGGCCTTCACCATCACCATGCCGGTCGGGCTTGATTCCACCGCCAGCCGGAAACGCTTCTCGGCCTGACGGCGATCGGTAATGTCGCGCGCGATCACCGAAACGCCGAGCGGCTCGCCCGAGGGCGCGCGCACCAGCGATGGCGCAAGCGATACTTCGACCAGGCCGCCGTCCTTCCGGCGGCGGACCGTTTCCAGGTTCGAGACCGATCCGCCACGCCGAAGATCGACCATATATTGGCGCTGCTGATCGCGCATATGGTCGGGAACGAGCATCCGGACATGCTGCCCGATCGCTTCCTCCGGCGTGTAACCATAGAGCCTCTGCGCGGCCGGATTCCAGGAGGTAATGATGCCGTCGAGCGAGTTCGTGAAGATGGCGTCATAGGACGACTGCAGGGTCGACCGGTAGAGCCGTTCCTGCTCGGCAAAATCTTCGAACGCGCGCGCGAGCATGCCGATCTCGCCGCCGGCCGTGGTGGGCAAGTCGAACGGCTTTTGCTGTTTGAGCGCGACGATGCCGTCGGTCATTTTCTCGAGCGGATTGGAGAGCGAGCGGGCGATGACGATTGCGAGCAGCGTCGCGAACAGGACGCCGGCGATACCCGTGGACAGGGTCGACATGCGCAGCGTATCGAGCGGAGCGGAAAGGACCGACAGCGGCAGGGTCTCCATCACCGTGACCTTGGGTCCGCCGGCAAGCCGCGTCGTCGCGGCCGCTATGCCGAAATCGCCGATCTTCGAATCACGGATAATTCGCGACTGCCCGCCATCCGAGTGAACGAGCGGGGCTACGGGCGGGAACTCGTCCTGAATCCGATAGCGCTGCCCGAGATCGAAACCGAATTCATGGACATGGCCGGGATGAACAAGAAAGTCGCCGCGGTCATTGACCACGTAGATCTTGCCGCCCTGGCGGGTAGCGGTGCGCAGACTGTCGAATATCGGCCGCATCGCGACATTGATCACGATAACGCCGAAGCGCTTGCCGTGATCGTCGAAGACCGGCGTCGCGGCGCGCAGCACCGGGGTGTGCGAAACCTGGACCTCGCCATGCTCGCGATTGAGATTGACCGGCGAGATATAGACGCCGCCCGCCAGCATCCGCATGGCCTGGATGAAATAGTCGTGACCGCCCTTTTGCTGAAGCTCCGCATCGGCGACTGCATGGACCGGCCCCCCGACCTTGTCGCGCTGGACCCGGACGATTTCACGGCCGCCGTCCGCCGCGCCGATGAATCGCATCTGCAGGTAATTCGGCTTGGCGTCGAGCTGCGCGGTCATCAACGTCCCGAGCCGGGTGCGCCATTCCGCCAACAGATCGCCCGTCTTGGGATCGACTCCGTTTCCGGCCTCGCTGCCGCGAACAATGCCGGCAACCGCCGTGGCGCCTCGAATGGCGGCGACGTCGTCACGCACCGCCCGGACGCGGCTGTCGATGCCCATCGCCAGCGCCTGCACGTCGGATTCGAGCCGGCCGGTTTCGGAATGAAGCAAAGCGTCTTCGAGATTCCGATAGGCGACGACGCCGACGACGCTTGCCGTCACCACGACCAGCGCCACCATGGAGACGATCAGGCGCGTCTTCAATTTGGCTTCGGGAAAATAGGGTCCTTGCAGGAACGACGGCAGCAGACCGATCAGATCGTCGCGGAGGCCGGCGGCAAAACGCCAGACCCGCCGCCACAGGCCTGGCGGCTGTTCCGGTCCGTCCCCGGGCGGCGGGGAAGCGGCCGACGAGAGTCCGGAATATATCGACGATGGCATGGTGGAGGGCTCCGACGACGCATCGGTATCGACGGATCGAGCGCGGCCGGTAAAGTTGCCCTTCATGACGATCCGTCGAGTGTCCTCTCTTCGAGCATTGTCAGAGACCCGACCCGTTTTGGCCGCTTGTCCGGCCATCAAGCGGCCCCGAGCCTACGCTCAACACAATATTTCACCGGTGCGATTGGCGTCCTGCCGCTCGGCCCCCTTGTACCAGCGGCGCACGAGCTCGGCGAAGGCGTCCGCGGGCGTCGGCCGCCCGAAATAGTAGCCCTGCACCAGATGGCAGCCGATATTGCGCAGGTAACGCAGGCAGCCGGCGGTCTCCACGCCTTCGGCGCAGACCGTCAGTTCGAGATTGCGCGCCAGATCGACGATCGCACGCACGATGATCTGCGCATCGGTGTTGGTTTCGATCTCGGTGATGAAGGAGCGGTCGATCTTCAACTCGGAAAACGGCATCTGGTGGAGTTGAACCAGCGAGGAATGGCCGGTGCCGAAATCGTCCAGCGACAGACCGAATCCCTTGAGCCTGAAACGGGTCAGAATTTCGGCCGCGTCGACATAATCGGTAATCGACGCATTTTCGGTCATCTCCAGACACAGTTGTCCGGGGTCGAGCTGGGCGTCGGCCATCTGATCGGCGAGACGATCCGGCAGCGAGCGATCCGTCAGCAGATCCGGCGGCATGTTTATCGACACCACCACGTCGATGTCCTGGTTCTTCCAGCTGTGGAGCTGAGAGATGGCGGCTTTGACGACGAAATCCGTGAGACCGCCCATCAGGTCGTTGGCTTCGGCGACCGGAATGAGCCGGTCCGGCGTGATCAGGCCGTATTCGGGATGCTTCCAGCGCAGCAGCGCTTCGGCGCCGGCGACGCTCATGGCCTGTTGCGGCCCGAGCTGGACCTTGGGCTGATAGAACAGGCACAGATCCTCGGCCTTGATCCCTTCTTCGAGTTCCTCGGCCGACGGCATGACATTCTGGCGCCGCCCGGTGTCGAGCAGGCCGCGGACCTCGCGGACCGAGAATGGTTTGGTGAGATAGCCGAGAACGTTCAGGCCCTGGTTCACCGCAACCCGGATCGCCGAGGCGAGTATCTTGTGATTGACCCCGCTCATCATGACGATCTTGGCGTCGCAATTGGCGGCACCGATGTGACGCACGATCTCGATGCCGTCCACTTCCGGTAGCATCAGATCGACGAAGATCAGATTGGGATTGCCGGTCTCGAGAACGGCGCGCGCTTCGTCGTAGCTCGTCGCGCTATGGGCGCGGTAGCCATAGCCCTCGGCGACGTCGGCGATCAGGTCGCAGATCGGCCGTTCGTCGTCAATGATGAGTAGCGTATCCTCCCTATCCCCGGGGGACACGGTCTTCGGGCTCGAATCCTGCATTTCAGTACCGGACATGCGGCTTCAATTCCGTGGTTTTCGATAAACAGGCCCTGTGCCGGGCTATGGCAACCTGCCCTAATACTCTTACTCAATTCGTTAACATTATCTCAATTATAACGACTCTATCCGATCTATTTAATTAGTCCGAATGACTAGAGCGTAAAAACCGTTTTAGAAGAATGCGCTTGGCTCCTGAACGCGGTCAACAGACAGAGACCGCCAAGCCGGTGATACCGCCGTCGATTTAACGTCTTTCGGCCCCGAAACTATCCCATCAGGGCCTGTTCAGAGCCGTCTGGCCCGCGCTAAGATCGCGCTCGGCAAAAGGTGCACCAGACTCCCCGGGGGATTTCATGGAAGACGTCGACGGCGAGGTCGCCTTTATAACCGGGGGCGCGAGCGGCATGGGACGCAACGACCTTTTCATCACCACCCATCCGTGGTTCCTCGAGGGAAGCAAGGCGCGCTGCGACACGCTGATGCGCGGGGAGGGGACATGCTGACGCTATATCACTGGGAACCGAACGCCAATTCCGGCAAGCCGATCCAGGCGCTGAAGGAGAAGGGCGTCGAGTTCGAGAGCCACTGGATCGACGTCTTCAAGCACGATCACCACCAGGACTGGTATCTCGAGATCAATCCGATGGGCGTGGTGCCGGCGATGAGCCATGACGGGCTCAATCTCTATGAATCCACAGCGATCATGGAATATGTCGACGACGCCTTCGACGGCCCGCCGCTAAAACCCGCCGACGCCGAGGGGCGCTGGCGCATGCGCTGGTGGATGAAATTCGTCGACCAGTATTACGCACCCTCGGTCAGCATGCTGGCCTGGAGCCGGCGCGCCGACAATCCGCCGCCGCCCGAAGAGGTCGAGAAAGTCAAGCAACAGATCAAGGACATCCCTCAGAAGGAACGCCAGAAATCCTGGGAGAAATCGACCTTCGGCAAGTTCAGGCCCGGTGAGCTGGAGGAGAGCGACCGGCGCTACCGTTACGGCGCCAGCCTGATGGAAGAACATCTCGCGGCGAATGAATGGCTGACCGGCGACATGTTCACGCTGGCCGATATCTGCGCCTTCAACCTCTGCTACTTTATGCCGATGAATCCGAACGGCTATGTGAACGACGAGAAGACGCCCCATACGATGGAGTGGCTGCGCAAGATCTATGAACGGCCGGCGACCGTGGCGAGCTGGAATCTGGGACGGATGTTCACCGCCGAACGCCTGACCCATCTCAAACGCGCGTGAGGAGACGGGACATGCTGGATCTGTATCATTGGGAACCCAATACCTTCAGCCTCAAGCCGCTTATCGCGCTCCATGAGAAAGGGCTCGATTTCACCAGCCATTATCAGGACTGGCTGACCTTCGAGCAGTTGAAGGACAAGCCGGCCCTCAATGTCGAGGCGACGCACAATTTCGATATTGAGGGGCCGATTCTGGTGAACGGCGACACCATAATCTCGGAAAGCTTCTTCATGCTGGAATATCTCGACGACGCCTTTCCGGAGACGCCGCGCCTGCTCCCGGACTCCGCCGCCGGCAAATGGCGGGTGAGGGCCTTCGGCCGTTATCTCGGCGAACGCACAGGCCCGGCGGTCTCGACGCTCGGCTGCCGCAAATATCTCGTGCCGGAACTGAAGAAGCGCCGCCGCGAGGATCTCGAAGAGGCGCTCAAAGCCATGCCGACGGAAGAACGCCGGATGCGCTGGCGCGCCGCAATCGACGATTCATACGATGCCGACGAGATCGAATTATCGGAAACCAATGCCCGGCTCGCCGTCGAGCGCTGCGAGAAGATGCTCGGCGACTCCGAATGGCTTCTGCCCGACGGCTACTCGGCGATCGATATCGAGGCTTTCGCTTTCTTGAACTCGATGCCGAAGCTCATGCCGGATGCCTGCAATGCCGACGCCTCGCCGAAGGTCATGGACTGGCTCGCCCGCATGCGAGACCGGCCGGCGGTGAAGGCGGCTTTGGCGACCGCCCGCACCAATGCGCCCGACGAGGCCTTCGCGCCGGGCTCCGAGCCCGCCCGCTGGGGATGACCGGCACAGACCGCGACGCCGAAAATAGGCGCAAAATAGATCCGCGTTGCAAGCGGTAGACTATGAATATTTGCCAAGAAAAGATCGAATAGTCAGACGGTTAGAAGTATCGGCGCCGCAAAAGCCGCTATTTTGTTAACCATAATTCGACACATTTTTGTCTAAATGCGGTCGAACCTTCGCCCGACTTCCGGCGTTTCCTAGCCAACACTCCAAAGATTGAGCGACCCGCCCGATCCGGTCCCTGACCCCTCGGGCGGTGATGGCAATTCGGTTCTCAAAAACTTCGGAGGTGGACATGCGTATCAAGCTAGTGATCGCGACGTTGTTGGGAACGATGCTGACCGCGGGAGCCTCCGGCGCGTGTCTGGCCGGCGATATGTCGCGAACAGGGACTGCCGGCGCAACTCGCCAGGATCAGCCGCAGGTCGTCGCCGGTGCCCGGTCGGCGCTCACGGAAGCGACCGAGACGGAGACGAAGGCCAATGTCGTCCTGGAAGAGGCCGTCAGCGAACGCGACGCAGCCCAGAACGAGATCGCCGAAACCCAGGAGCAAATCGATTCGATCAAGGCGAAGCTCGGAGAGCTGCCGGAGCATGATGCGGTCCGCGCGGCTCTGGAGCGCGACGCCGCAAGACTGCGCGGCAAGATCAACCATTCGCTATTCGCCCGGCTTGACGCCGCGAAGGATCGCGTGACGACGGCCAAACAGGCGCTTGACGCGGCCCAGGCCACCAAGGAAGCCGCCGTCGAGCAGGTCCGGCGGCTCGCCTATCTGGACGACGATGCGGTCGAGGTCGCCGACACCGCCGATACCGCGCCGTATCGCCGCGAGGCCGCGAACGCTTTCGACCGGGACACCAATTCGGACGCCTCGGCCAAGGCGGCGGCACTCGACCGGATTTCAGGCGGCCCTCGCCGCCAAAGAGACGGCCGAAGGAGCGCGGAGCACAGACGCCGTCCACCAGCTTGTCGACTAAGGCGCTTCCAGAGCGCTAGAGGCTGGCGGCCCGATCGCCTCCAGGGTCGGGCCGCCGCCGCTACAACAGGCCGAAGATCCTCTTCGACGATCCTTTCTTCCCCGACGCTCACATGAGCTTCGCCATTGCGACGGCCCGGCCGCCGTGCGATTGTTGAAAAGTCATGATACATCGCATGCGACTTGGGGAAGGGGAGATCCATGACCATCGACCGGAGATCGTTTCTAAGCGCGGCGGGCGCCGCCGGGGCCGCGGGCGCGCTCGGCCTTGCGGGCGGATCGGGCAAGGCGAACGCCAAGGATGCCTCGGCGGAACAAACGCAGGGCCCGCCGGCCAAATCCACCGCCAAGGTGATCGACGTTCACACCCATATGTATTCGCCGGGCTGGATGAAGCAGGTCGACGACGCGCACGACCCGAATTTCCATCTCGGGCCGAGCGCCAATCGCGAACTCGTCTATCGTGGCGAATTCATCGGCGCGATCGTGCCGGCGATGCTGGATTACGACATCCGGATCAAGGCGATGGACAAGGCGGGCGTCGATATCGCGATCATCAGTCTGACCGCCCCGAATGTCTATTGGGGCACGCGCCAGCAGAGCGCCGCCGCCGCCCGCGCGATCAACGACGACTACCGGGCGGCCGAGCGAAAATATGACGGCCGGATCCGCTGGTTCGCCTCGCTTCCCTGGCAGCACGCCGACGACGCGATCGAGGAAGTCAAACGCGCCAAGAAGAACGGCGCGCTCGGCATCTGCATGCTGACCAATATTCTCGGCCACGCGCTGACCGAGCCGCAGTATCGCCCGATCTGGCGCGAGATCGAAGCGATGGAGCTGCCGGTCTTCGTCCATCCCACGCTCCCCTTCGTGGACGGCATGGGACTCAAGGGCTACGGCCTCGGCAACACGATCGGCTTCACCACCGAGACGAGCCTGTGCTTCGCGCGTATGATCCTCGACGGCTTCCTGGACGATTTCCCGCACCTCAAACTCATCGCCTGCCACGGCGGCGGCGAGTTTCCCTATCTGGTCGCCCGGTTCGACCGGATGTGGGAAGTGGCGCGCGGACCGCGCAAGATCGAGACGCCGCCGAGCAGCTATATGAGCCGGCTCTATTACGACTCCATCGTCTATGATCAGAAGACGCTGACCTTCCTGGTCGAAAGCGTGGGCGCGGACCGGGTGATGTATGGCTCCGACTATCCTTTCTCGATCGGGGACATGCCGGGTGTGCTCAAACGCGTCGACGCATTGGCGCCCGGCGCGCGGGATGCGATCCGAAGCGGCAATGCGATGAAACTGTTCGACATCTGATCGCCGCCACGTTTCGCGAACCTCTTGGGGGAGAGAAGGTTCGATGGAAAAATCGATCGGGATCGTCGGGGCCGGCGTCGCCGGGCTGCATCTCGGGCTTTATCTGCTCGAGCACGGAATCAAGGCGACGATCATCACGGACAAAACGCCGGAGCAAGTCCGCGACGGACGGCTGCCCAATTCGGTTTCCCATCATCACGTGACGCTGGCGCGGGAAAGCCGGCTCGGCGTGTGTCACTGGCCGGTCGAGGAGTGGGGCTATCAGATCCACCGGCACTATTTCGCCCTGCCCGACCCGTTGGCCTTTCCCGGCCGTTTTTCCGCGCCGAGCCGCGCCGTCGACTACCGGATCTATCTGCCGAGGCTGATGGACGACTTCGAGGCGCGCGGCGGGACGATCTATTACCGCCAGATCGACCGCGACGAGATTCCGGCGCTCGGCGAGCATTTCGATCTCGTGGTCGTGGGCGCCGGGCGCGGGGCCTTCGCGGAAATGTTCCCGGTCCGGCCCGAATACTCGCCGTTCGATAGGCCGCAGCGTATACTCTGCGTCGGGTTATACACCGGCGTCCGGCCGGACGAGCCCGAAAGCGTCACCTTCTCGGTATCGCCCGGCCACGGCGAACTTATCCATATTCCGATGTACAGCTTCTCGGGCCGCGTCGACGTGCTGTTGCTTGAGAATATTCCGGGCGGCGATATCGAGGAGATGGCGCATCTGCGCTATGACGATGACCGGCGGCTCTTTCTCGACACGCTGCTCGCCAAACTGGAACGGCACCACCCGACGATCTATGACCGCATCGATACCGCGCGCTTCGATCTGCAGGACCCCAAAGACCTTCTGCAAGGCGGGCTGGTGCCGGGCATCCGCCAGTCCGCCGCCGAGATCGGCGACGGTGCAATCGCCATTGCCGTCGGCGATGCCCATGCCACGGTCGATCCGATCCTCGGGCAGGGAGCGAATATCGCGTCCCATTCAGCCTGGATCCTCGGCGAGGAAATCGTGAAGACGGACGTTTTCGACCGGACGTTTGCCGACCGGGTGGATCAGCGCCGCATGGAGCGCGTGCTCGGTGCCCAGCGCTGGACCAACACGATGCTGGCGCCACCGGGCCCGGATCTCGGGGCCCTGATCGCAGCGATGAGCCAAAACCCCGCCCTCGCGGACGAGTTCACCGAGAATTTCAATTATCCGGAACGCCAATGGGCACGGCTCTCATCGCCGGAAACCATCCAGGCGTGGATTGCCGAGAAAAGCTGAGGTCTGGCTATACCTGAACGATCACTTCCAGCAGGGCCTGTCGCCTCTCCTCGCGGATGACCTTGAGCGCGCGCTTCAGCGCCGCAGGAAGATCTTTCCCATTTTCGACCCGCTCGGCATAGCCCCGGCTGGCTTCGGCAATCTTGCAGAAATCCGGCGTCGGCTTGAGCGAGGTGACCGGCATCAGATTGGCCTTGGCCGCCGCGCCCTTCGGGAAGATATCGAGGGCTGACGTTCTGACCGCGTTCCAGATGCCGTTATTGAACACGATGGTGAGGATCGGCAGTTCGTGCGCCTCGGCGATCTGATGGCAGGCCACCGGATTGGCGAACATATAGGAGCCGTCGCCCACGGTGGCGCAGACGATGCGGTCGCGATTGGCGAGCTGCGCGCCGAGCGCGGCGGGCACGCCCCAGCCCAGACCGCCGGCGACACTGGCGTTGAAATAGGTGCCGGGATTGGGAAGGTTCATCACGCCCGGATTGATGCCGAGCTCCGAGAAAACGATCGCATCCGGACCGGCGGCTTCGGACAGGCACTTGCTGACCCAGAGATTGGACATCGGCGTGCCGGAGCCCTTTTGAGCCTGCTCCATCATCTCGAAACGCAACCGGGAATTCTTCGCGGCGGCCGCCTCGAAGCGGGCCTCCGCCTTTTCCCTCTCCTTGCCCTTGGTGATTTGGGGCCGAAGCACCGCTTCCAGCGCGTGAAGCGAGGTCTCGGCGTCGCTGGCGATCGAGAGATCCGAGCGGAAACCGCGCACGGGAAAACGGGAATGCAGGGGATCGGGCCCGATCTGGATGACTTTCGCGCCCGGCTTCAACTCATGGCGATGGGGCAGCCACGGCACCAGATGATCGATCACGATCACGAGGTCGGAGTCCGTCACATAATCGCCCGGATTGGCGCCGCCATGCATCGGGCTGTCGGTCGAGATCGCATTGCGCGAGGGCCACCAGCCGCACACCGGCGCGCCGACCAGTTCGGCGAAATCGCGCAGCGCGTGGAAGCCGCCATCGTCATCGCCGACGCGGTGCGCGATAATGACCGGATTGGAGGCGTCGAGAATCATCTTCGCGGCCGTCTCCACATCCTGCGGATGCGGGCCGAAGCGCGACGGCGCCAGCGTGGGTTTCGGATCGGCCGGCGCGTCGCACGGCGCGCAAAGCGCCTCGCGCGGCAGGGCCAGATAGACCGGCCCGCGCGGATAGGACATGGCGATGCCGAGTGCCCGGTCGACAAGATCGGCGGTCTGCTCGGGAACCCGCAGCTCGAAATCCCATTTGACCGACTCGCGCACCATCGCGGCCTGGTCGTGCATGTCCTGGCCCCAATTGATCGGCGCGGTCCGATGGCCGAGATGGCCGGTCTCGCTCACCGGCGTGCGGCCGGAGCAGATCAGCATCGGGATGTGATCGGAAGCGGCGTTGATCGTGCCCATCACCGCATTGGCGAGCCCGACATTGGTATGCACCATCAGGGCCTGGGGCTTGCCGGTCGCGAGAAAGTAGCCATGGGCCATGGCGACCGCCGCGGTTTCGTGCGGCGTGATCAGGGGCTCGGGCAGGGCGGCGCCCTCGCTCTGGCCATGGGCGAAAGCCTCCACGATCGGCGCGAAATCCGTACCGCCATTGGCGAAGAAGTAGTCGACGCCATGAGCCTTCAGGCGTCTGAGGAAAATCTCGGCGGCGGTCGTGGTGGGGGCTTTGATGTTTGCTGGCTTGTTCATTGCTACGCTGCTTCCTTCCGGCTCGGGTCACGCTTCCGGATTAATTTATGGGGTCCGCTTCGGGCGGGACCCGATATACGACACCCACCGCTGTTCGGCCAAGCGGCCCTTGTTCGATTTCTTTGCGTTCGGCCCGTGCTGCGCCGGAACGGCAGCGATCATAACGCCCGGCCCGCTTTTCCGGCCAGACCAAACTGTCCCGATACCGCAAAGAGATTACAGCGCTGCGACCTCGGCCCGGACGGTCCTGATCAGTTCGGCGCAGTGGGGCAAGTGATCCGCCTCGACATCGAGAATCGTCTCGAAGGCGCGCTTCTTGAAGGCGAGCTTGTCGATTCCGCCCTCGGCTTCCTCGACTTTCGCGGCATCGTAGAGGATGTCGATCAGGCGTTCGGCCGCGTGGAGCCGGCCCCACAGATAGTCGTTCTCGCGGTCCTTTCGGGACAGAAAGGCGCCAAAATGCTTGAAGGTGATGCCTTTGAGGATTGTCTCGGCGCTGCCCTTGCGGATCGTCGTACAGTCGTCGGGGCTGAACCGGTCGACCCGGATCTCGTCATATTCCCCGAGATCGCGCCAATTGGTGACCGAGAAGGTCAGCACGTCCCAATAGGAATAGCCGAGATAGCTGGTCAGCACCTCGCGTTTGGCTTCCACCGGCCAGTCGCCCTCCGACAGGCGGCACAGGATCTGATCGACCTTGTGGTTGACCGCATCGAGGTCGATGTCGTTGGCCAGCATGGTCTGCAGCGCGTCGACCCGCTCCATATTGGCGGCCGCGAAGCTGTAGGCGTGATCGGGAATCGCGCCCGTGGAGAGATCCGGCATGTCCTTGCGGAACAGCTCGCGCGCCTTGATGGCGGTCTCGCGCGCGACGATGCCGACATGATCGAATTGCCGCAGCGATTCCAGCGCATCGTAGAACTCGCCTTTCAGGGCATCGAGATCATCCGCGCGCAGACCCTGATAGTGGGACTCGTGAAGCCGGCTGTAGAGGTGATTCAGATTCTGGATCATGAAGCGCAGCCGGCGGCGGCGGAAATCGATGTCGAAGGCTTCGAGGAAGCGTACCCAGGCTGGCAGCCCCTCATGGGCCGTGCCGGGCTTGACGAGGCGGACATTGCCTTCCTCGGGATAGATCCCGCGCATGCGCGCCCAGATATCGATCACCGCGCGGATCATCACGAATTGCGCCGAGCCTTCCGAATAGCGGCACAGGCCGGAGATCAGCCGGCAGGCGTTGTCCTCGACCGAGGCGAGCTTGAGCCGGACATACCCCTCATAGACGAATCCGGCCTCGACCGCGGCGCGGGAATTGGCGGCGTCGCGCCAGCTGCGCAGCGTCTCCATGGAGATCCGTCGGTGCAGCCGGTCTCGCGTGATGGAGCTCACCAGTTCGGCGACATGGGGGCGGGCCGCGTCGACGACCGTCTTGCGGCGCTGGACCTGAGCGTTCACGGCGCTGATGTCGGAGAGATCGTCATGGACCGGCTCCGACCGCGGGATCTCCGAGATCGCGCCCTTGAGGGTCGAGAAGAAACCCGGCACTTCGCCGTCGGGCGGCGGGCCGATCTGTTCGGGATGCGGATCGATATAGATTAGCCGCCGGTCGACGTCGCGGTAGGCGGCCCGCGTCCGGATCGCCTCGATCGCCGGTTCGAACGGCTTGTTGTTGAGCACCGACCCGTCGACGAAGCTGGTCATCATCGGGTTGAGGCCCGCGAGGCGATAGGGCCGGAAATTGCTCTCGAGAAACTGGGTCTTGTGGCGCCAGCTCCGGCTGCGCTTCTCGAGCATGCGGTCCACCTCGCTGATCTGGGCGGGCGGGAAGGCGCCGGGATAGGACGACGTCGCGCGCGCCGCAAAGGCGAGCGAAGGGACATGTTCGCGGTTGAAATCCGAGCGCATCTCTCCCGAGCGCCAGCGCCGGTACAGGAAACGCAGCACATGGCGGTGCTCGCGCTCCGCGACGATCGGCGGATCGTGGATCGGAATGTGGTGGGTGTAGCCGTAAAAATCAGTGACGGTGACGAAGAGTTCGAGCGGCAGGCCGGAGGGAACGAGCGAGGAATCCGGCGCCGCCGGCTCACCCATTTCCTCGATCGCGTCGAACAGGATGCCGAGGAGCTTCTCGCCGTCGAACGGGGCCTTGAACCAGCGCGAGCGCACGAACATGGAGAGTTTCGCCGCCGCTTCCTTTTCGATCTTGGAGCTATGCCCGAAACCGCCGCCCATCCAGTAGAACAGCGGCCGCAGATAGAACTTGCTGAACTTGCCCGCGCGGCTTTCCTCGCTCAGCAATTCGCTGACGTCGGCATGCTTGAACCAGACGTCGCGAAGCGCATCCATCTGCAGGTCATGGGCCAGCGCGCGGCCCAGGATGATGCCGTTGATCCCGCCGGCCGAGGCTCCGGCGATCACGTCGATCAGCAGCCGCAGATCGAGCTTCTTGCCGATCGCCTTGATGAGATCGAAATAGACCCGTTCGGTATCGGCGGTGCGGATGGCGGGGCCGGCGAGATCGGCGAAACTGGCGCGCTGGCGCTCGGCGTAATCGGGCCGGGAATGATAGATCTTGGAAGCGCGCACGGCTTTCAGGAACTCCTTGGAGATCCCGTGCATATAGACCGCCAGGGAAATGCCGCCGTAACAGACGAGCGCCAACCGTAGCTCTTTTTCTTTCAAAACCGATATCCTTGGAAGGCTTCCCCCGGGAACGGCAATTCCCCGCCAGTTAACCGTAACTCTATAAAGGATTTATTGTCGAGGCGCGCGCGTGGTTCGACGGGCTCGCCACGAACGGCACCGGTTGACCTGCAGGACCACGTCCGGCGAGGATGGCTACATGCCTACAGAAACCATCACCGATACCGATTTCATCCGCTTGGCGCTCGAAAACCCGCTCAACCGCGCAATTCTGGAACGACTGCCGGCCCTCGGCCTCGACGATGTCTGGCTGGTCGCCGGATCGCTTTTCGAAACCGTCTGGAACGCCCGGTCCGACCGGCCGCTGACCGAGAACATCAAGGATTACGACCTGTTCTATTACGACGGGAGCGATCTTTCCTGGGAAGCGGAAGACGCCCGTATCCAGCATATGAAAGAGGTTTTCGGCGAGCTGGCCGAGGTCATCGAGCTCAAGAACCAGGCCCGCGTCCATCTCTGGTACGCCGACCGCTTCGGCCACGATTATCCCGCCCTGACGTCGAGCCGCGACGGCATCGACCGGTTTCTCGTCGCCGGCACCTGTATCGGCCTGAGGCCGGCGCCGGGCGGATATGAACTCTATGCGCCCTTCGGCATCGGGGACGTCGCGGATGGTATCCTGCGGCCCAATCCGAAGATGCTCCAACCCGAACTCTTCAAGGTAAAAGCGGACAATTACCGCGCCCGCTGGCCATGGCTGACGGTCGCGGAGGCGTGAGCGTTACGCCGTAATCAGCCCAAGCCCTTCGTCGGAGGCGGGCTCGCCCCATTTGTCGCGGGGCGGCATCGGGCGTTCGGACCAGTGCGGCTCGAGCGTGAAGCTGGAGATCGCGCGGCCTTCCGGAATCTTTCCGTTTCCCGCACCTTGCGCGTAGTCGTAATAGAGCTTCAGGAGCTCTTCCCGCGTGCGGTGCTGGGCGACAGGATGATTGACGCAGGCCTCGCGCCAGCGCTGCACGCGCTTCAAGCCGCCCGGAATCTCGTAATTCTCGTAGTAATCGAGAAACCAGAGCCGCTTGAACATCGGCGTGAAGGCGACTTCGGCCCAGCCGAAATCGTCGAACAGGAAATCGGTATCGGGGGCGTAATGCCGGAGAAAATCGTCCAGCCTCGCATATTCCGCATCGACGGCGGCCCGTAACTCGTCGCGCTTGTCGGGATCCCGGTTGAGGATCATGCGGTAGCCGGCGCCGGCATAGGCCATGTCGTTGCAGCACAGAAGGTTCTCGACGGCATGGCGATAGGGATCCTTCTGAGCGACCGCCGGTTCGGGAAACCGCATTTCGAGATAGCGCATGATCACCATGCTCTCTTTCAGCGTTTCGCCGTTCTCGAGGCTCATCGCGGGCAGCGCCGTGGTGCCCCGCGTCTTCTTCAGCAACCAGTCGGGACGCGGCTTGGAGATATCGATCTCGACATCCTCGAAGACGTCGTCGAGGCCTTTGATACGGGCCAGAATCTCGACCCGTTCGGAAAACGGGCAGCCGGGGATGTGATAGATGACGAGTGGCTTTTCGCTCATGAGTCCTTCCGATTAACGTGTGGAGATCTTCTTCCCGTCGACGATCTCGTCACCCGGGTGCAGAACGACCTCTTCATCCTGTTTGAGGCCGCTCACAACCTCGGCTTCGAGATCGTTTCGATGGCCGATCGCGACCTGCCGCAACGCGGCATGGCTATCGTGATCGACGAACACCGCCCAGCCCTCGGCGTCCCGGAACAGGGCGGCTACCGGCACTTTCAGCACGTCATCCCCCGCCCAGGCGACGATGCGAACCTCGACGCGGAAGCCGTCTCCGAGGCTCGCCCATTCGTCATGCGGATCGGTGATGTCGATCTTCACATTGACGCGCTGCTCTTCGATGCCAAGCGCCGAAACCTTGGTGAAGCCCGAAGGCTCGATCAGGCGCAACCGGCCGTTCAGCACGTTGGGGCCGCCCCAGTGATCGATATAGACATGCGCGCCGGGCTTCAGCTTCACCGCGTCGGTCGAGAGCAGGTCGGCGATGATTTCGATATTGTTCGGATCACCGACATCCACAAGGGGCTCGCCGGCCGGCACCACCGTCTCGCTCTCATGATGCCGCCGCAATACGACACCGGTGATCGGCGAGCGCAGCTCGATGCAGCAGCCGCTGACCTTCTCGTCCGGGTTTTTGCCCTGATTGGGTCCCATCAGCGCGGCTTCCGCCGAGGTGAGGTTATACGCCGCGACATGAACCGCGGACTGCGCGCTCTCGAGCTCGGCCGATTTCAGCTGCACATCCAGCTGCGCCTGATCGAGGGCCTTCTGCGGAATCGTTCCCTGTTTGGCGAGACGCTGGGCGCGGGCGAGTTCCGTCTTGGCGTAAGTCAACGCCGCCTTGGCGCGGCCGAGATCGGCGTCAGCTTGGGCTTTCGCGGCCCGGGCGGCCTCAGCCCGCGCTTCGGCCTGGGCCTCGTCGCGCGCACTCAGGAACGTCGGATCGGCGGGCAGGATCGTCGCCAGCAACGTCTGTCCGGCCACCACCGGATCGCCGGCATCGACGGGAATCCGTTCCAGCCGGCCGGCAGCCGGCGAGGCGACGACATAGCGTTCCTTGACCTGGGTCTCGCCCTCGTCATCGACCGTGACCTCGAGCCGGCCCCTGGTGACCGTTCCGATATCGACGGCAACCGGGGCGGGTACGAACGACCAGCCGATGGTGCCGAGAATCATCAGCCCGACGAGGATCAGCAATCCGCGCTTGATCTGGGTCGGCCGGTCCTTACCGAGCTTGGCGAGAAGCGTGTCGAGCAGAGCCATCGCTCACTCCCGGGTCTTCAGGACCGCGACAAGGTCCAGGTGATCGAGACGATGCCGCACGACGAGTCCTGATGCAACCGACGCGATCAGCACGGCCAAAACCGAATAGCCATAGGTCGACGGGTTTATGATCAGCGGGATGCGATAGAGATCCGTGTTCAACGCGATGGAGAGCAACCAGCTCAAGAATCTTCCGAGCAGGCAACCGACGGGCAGGGCGACCAGGGTAAGTAACGTCAATTCGCCGAGCAGGATATAGGAGATCTCGCCGCGGGTGAGGCCGAGGACGCGCAGGCTCGCCAGCTCGCGGGCGCGCTCCGAAAGCGAGATCCGCGCGGTGTTGTAGACCACGCCGACCGCGATCAGACCCGCAAAGGCGATGTTGAAGATCATCATGCGCACCAGATTCTCCGCCATGGTGTCCTTGAAGCTTTTGAGCGTCGCTTCGCGCAGCAACACGCTGGAGACCACCGGGATGTCCTTGAGGATCGAATAGAGCTCTTCCTTCTGGCGGCCGTCGACCGTCGCATAGACTCCGGAAATCGACGGTCCTTCGCCCATCAGCTCGTTCAAGGCTCCCAGACTCATCACGGCGGACGTCCCGATGAACTCCTCATAGACGCCGGACACCGGAATCTTGCGAACCGGGCGGCGGCCTTCCATGACCCTGATCATGAGAGAGTCGCCGCGCCCGACATGCAGGAGATCCGCCAGCTTCTTAGACAGCATCAGCCCGGTTTTCGGGACCTGGACGACCTGGAGGTCGGAATTGATCAGCCGGTTCAGATCGTCGCCGGGGCGCACGCCGGTGATGCTGACGCGCCGGGAGAACCGGCCGTTCGTCAGCCGCGCCGGAACGGTGCGGTAGGGCTCTACCCGCATCACGCCCGGCAGATGTTCGACCGCATGCATCGTATCCATCGGCCGCGCTTCGTAGAATCCCACGGAGACATCCTGACGCGCGGCGATATTGAACTGCACCCGGATGATGTAGTCGATCGAATCGAGGGAGAAGCTCGAGGCTATCAGGACCGCCACGGCCACCGCGATTCCGAGCGAGGAGAACAGCGACCGCAATGGGTGGCGTTCGATATGCCGGAGGATCATCCGGCTCGGCTGGGTGAAAAGGCGCGCGAGGCCGAGGCGCTCGAGAATGGTGCGGCGATAGATGGCGGGGGTCGGCGGACGCATGGCCTCGGCCGGAGGCAGGGCAACAGCCTTGAAGATTGCGCCGAGGATTCCGACCACGGCGGCGCCCAGCGTCGTCAGTACGCCGATCGCCACGACATCGGGGCGCAGCGTATAGGCGAGATTGGGCAGCCGATAAAACCGGGCGTAGATGTCGGCAAGGCCGTAGCCCGTCCAGGTGCCGAGCGCAACCCCGAGAAGACTGCCGATCACGCCGACGACCAGCGCCAGCTTCAGGTAATGCAGCGCGACGGCAGTGTTGGTGTAACCAAAGGCCTTGAGCACGCCGATCTGATCGCGTTCGAGGCTGATGATCCGCGACATCACGATGTTCAGCAGGAAGGCCGACACGGTCAGGAAGATCGCCGGGGCGATGATCGCCATGGCGCGCAGCTGGTCGAATTCGCCGGAGATGAAGAAATTGGAGATCTGATCCTTGCGGCCATAGGCGCCGGTGCCGCCATAGGGTTCGAGCAGCCGGTCGAGCCGTTCGATCACATCCGCTTCGTTCGCGCCGCGCGCGAGCGACAGGGTGACATTGTTGAACGCGCCGTCGAGATCGAAGGCGGCCTCGACCGATTTGCGGCTCATCCACATGACGCCGAAGCGCTTGTCGTCGGGAAACAGGCTGCCGGGGCCGATGGTGTAGACGAATTCGGGCGAAAGGGCCGTGCCGCAGACCGTGATCTTCTGGCGCCGGCCGTTGACGACGGCGGTGAAGCTGTCGCCGACGGTCAGATGGTGGGCGTCGGCGAAGGCCTGATTGACCACCGCCTCGCCGTTGCGGCCCGGCTGCGGCAGGGTTCCGGACGTGAGATAGAGATCGTTGAGGACCGGCTGGCCCCGCTCGGGAATCGAGATGATCTCGCCGATCACGGGTTCGTCGAAACCGGCGATGTCGCGGGTGACGAAATAGACGATACGCTGGTCCACCCGGGAAACGCCGGGGATTTCCGCAATCCGGTCGGCAAGGGAGACCGGCGCGCGCTTCAGGCCCGCGAAGACATCGGCAAAGCGATATTGGCTGTAGAACGTGTCCAGCGTCGTCTCGAGCGAATGCAGCATGCCGAGCGCCATCACGCAGACCGCGACGCCGCAGGCCATCACGAGGCTGATCGCCAGCACCTGACCTTTCATGTGCCAGAGATCGCGCATCAGCTTTTTGTTGAGCGCGCTGATCATCGTCTCAGACCCGCTGCCCCATCACCATTTCAGCTCCTGCGGCGACACCTTGGTCTCGTTGACGCGGCTCTCGCCGATCGTGCCGTCGGCGAAGGTGAAGACCCGGTCGGCCATCGCCGAGATCGCCTGATTGTGGGTGATCACGGCGGTGGTGGTGCCGAGTTCCCGGTTCACCCGCTCGATCGCTTCGAGAACCACCACGCCGGTGGTGATGTCGAGCGCGCCGGTAGGCTCGTCGCACAACAGCACGTCGGGCTGCTTCGCGATGGCGCGCGCGATCGCCACGCGCTGCTGCTGGCCGCCTGAGAGCTGGGCCGGGAAATGATTCATCCGATCGGCGAGCCCGACGAGATCGAGCGCCGCTTCGGGCGTGATCGGATCGTCGGCGATCTCGGTCACCAGCGCGACGTTTTCCCGCGCGGTGAGGCTGGGGATCAGATTGTAGAACTGGAAGACGAAGCCGACATGCTCGCGCCGATAGCGGGTCAGCGCCCGCTCATCCGCCGCGTCGAGCCGTTGACCGCGAAATTCGACATAGCCGCCCGAGGGCACATCGAGGCCGCCGATGATGTTGAGAAAGGTCGATTTGCCGGAGCCGGACGGGCCCACCAGCACAGCGAATTCGCCCTCGTAAAGCTCGAGGCTCAACCCCCTCAGCGCATGAACCTCCACCTCGCCCATGCGGTAGACCTTGGTGAGATCGACGACCCGGAAGGTCGGCGGGACCGAAGGGGAAGACGCCGGATCGGGGGTCGTCATGTCATGTCTCTTCAGGTCTCTGCAAGATCGCGCGGCACGACGAATGTTTCGAGACTCGCCCCGCCGTGATCGACGAACGCCCAAGACTCGGCCTCGAAAGCGAGGACGGCCAGGGCGGCGGTCGGAAATTTCGCGGTCATGCGCGCATAGGCCGGGCCGGCCGCCGACGCCGCCATCAGATCCTTCGCAAGATCCTCGAGCCCCGGGTTGTGGCCGATTATCATCACCGTTTCGAAGCGGTCATTGACCTTGCGCAAACGCGTCAGGAGCGCGGCGGACTCGGCGAGATAGAGCGCGGGCTCGATCTCGGTCTTGGGACGGCCTTTGAGCGTGACGAGCAGCCCGTCCAGGGTCTCGCGCGCACGCCGGGCGTCGGAACACAGGATCAGGTCCGGCACGGGACCATGAGACGTGAGATAAACGCCCATCTCGCCGCTCGCCGTCCGGCCTCGGGCCGCCAGACCCCGCGCGTGATCGCCGGCCTGCGCCGTATGCGCCTCGGCCTTCGCATGCCGCAAGAGCAACAGGCGTTTCACGGCGACACCTTTCCGGGCGTCCGGGGCTGCTTGCGCGCGTCGTAAAAAGGCGTCACCAGCATCCAGACAATGCCGAGCCATTTCGCGTCCCGGAATTCCGCGAGCCCGATCGTCATCCCGTCATAGCCCTTGGCGGGCGCGCGGACATAGGTGCCGAACAGCCGGTCCCACCAGGAGAGATTGAAGCCGTAGTTACTGTCGGTTTCGCGGGGCTCGGCCGAGTGGTGAATGCGGTGCATGTCCGGCGTCACGATGAGGCTGCGGATCACCGCGTCGAGCCGGGGCCCGAGCCGGAGATTGCCGTGATTGAACAGGGTGACGCCGTTGAGGATAACCTCGAACAGAAAGGCGGCGAGCGGCGGCGCCCCGAGCGCCATGACGGCGCCGATCTTCAGTCCCAGCGACAGCGCCATCTCGACGGGATGGAACCGCAAGCCGGTCGACGCGTCGACATCGAGATCGGTGTGATGCATGCGGTGGATTCGCCACAGCAGCGGGATCTTGTGAAACGCGACATGCTGGGCGTAGATCACGAGATCGAGCAGGATGACCGCCAGCGCAATCTCCACGCCGCCCGGCAGCGCCACCTGATTGAACAGGCCGATATTCCCCTCGCCCGCCCAGACGGCGGTGGCGACCAGCGTCACCGGGATCATCAGGCGCAGGATGACCGTGTTCACGACCGACAGGCCGAGATTATTGGCCCAGCGCAGAAATGTGGATTGTTCGGCGGCGCGGCGCGGGCGAAACCGCTCGACCAACGCGACGATCGCGATCGCCGCCAGAAAGATGGAGAGCCGGAGCACCGGCTCGTGATCGAGAACCCACGTTTCCATGGCGGAGAGCATAGCACGCGGGCGAGGCGGTTTCTCGGAGAATGGAAGAGGGGTCCGCCCTCAGGCGTGCGCGTAACGCGCCGCCGCCCCGCGCTCGATCGCGGCCGCCGTCAGCCGGTCGATGTTCAGCGTGTGCCGGATCAATTCGAGCAGCCGCAACTCCTCTTGCGGCAATTCGCCGTCGGTCGCCGCGACATCGCAGGCCAGCGCATAAGCCGTCTCGCGGAACTTGGAGTTGAGCGCGGCCTTGGCGATCGCCAGCACGTCCTCCAGGCCGTTGTCGCCGGCGAGGATGGAGGCGCATTCCTCGGCGATCGTCACCAGATCCTCGGGATCGAAATCGCGGAAAACCGGCAGCGTGCTGACGATGGTGCCGATGGCGCCCAGTTCGCGGTCCGGCATCTCGCTATCGGCCGCGGAGACCAGAACCATAACGTAGATGAGGGCGGTTTGATGCGAGACCTTTTGCGGCATGGGACAATCGACCTGCTGTGACATGATGGGAAAAAGCTGTGGCGTTTTGCGACCTTATGCGAAGCAATCGTTCCCGGCAAGAAGGATGCCGCGCCGGCTCAGGCGTAGTGCGGTAGCTTCAGGCCGGGCCGGTCCCATCGGACTTTGGCGAGCCGGCCCGTGGTCGAAAGCGTGATCCAGGCGTCCTGCATATCCGCGCCGCCGAAACAGATATTGGTGACCAGCAGATCGTCGAAGGGATGATCGGTATAGGACCCGGTCCGCGGATCCACCATCGCGATGCCCGGAATATCGAGCAGCGTGCCGACACAGACGTGACCGTCGGCCGTGACGGCCAGCGAATTGAGCCATTGACGGGCCGGGAAGGACGCCACGGGCCGGCCGGGAAACAATCCGGGCGAGGGACCGGCCACGCCCGGCTCCAGAATGTCGAAAGCCAGGAGATCCCGCCGCGTCGTCTCGGAGACGTAAAGCGTCCTGCCGTCCGGCGACAGGCCGACGCCATTGGCGTTATCGAGGGGATAGGCGACGGTGGCGATCTTCGAGCCGTCCGGCTTCGCGTAATAGACGCCGCCATGATCGGCGTCCCGGTCGCGGCCCTTGCCGAGATCGGTGAAATAGAAGCCGCCCTGCGCGTCGAACACGATGTCGTTCGGCCCGCGCAGCCCGAAACCGTCACAGGCATGATACAGGACCTCGACCTTGCCGGTGTCCAGATCCACGGCCTCGATGCGGCCGCCGGAATAGTCCGGTGCGGTATTATGCGGGATCAGCCGGCCGTTTTCCTCGATCCAGCCGAAACCGCCATTGTTGCAGACATAGAGCCGGCCGTCCGGCCCGATCGCCGCGCCATTCGGTCCGCCACCCGGCTCGGCGACGGTCTCCTTACTGCCGTCCGGCCGCACCCGCGTGATCCGGCCGGCGGCAATCTCGACCGCGATCACCGATCCGTCGAGCATCCAGACCGGCCCTTCCGGAAAGCGCAGGCCGTCCGTGACAATATCCATGTCCATGATGTTCCCCCCTCACCGATGGCGTCCAGTAATGGCCCAAGCTTAACGTGATTTGAGTTCTTCGCCCAAGCACTTAGACCGTGGACCGTCATACCCGTGTAGCGCCGCGGCGCGCTCCGTGGCGACACGCGCAGAAATTGCCGCCAAAAAGTCGGGAACATGTGGCGCCGTCCGACGTTGGCCAGCCGGGCGCACGCAGACTGTATGGACGGAGGGCTCTCTGCGGATGCCTTGTTTTTCAACAAGCGAATCCATGAAGGGCCCACAAGATGAAAAGTGCGACGAGTATCCTGATTGCCCTGGCGATCGGATTGTTCGCGTCCGGCGGCGCCAATGCGGCCACCGTCGGGTCGTTTACGTTCAATGCCGGCGGCGATGAGTTTTCCATCGATAACGACGTCGTGGGCGTCTCGCCATTTCCTCACGACTATGACTTCACGATCAATCTCTCCGGACCCTATCGCGCGATCCTGACATTCGTGGACGGTTCGTTCACGAGTCTCACGGAGCAGTGGCTCGGCATTTCGGGGTCCGAGAGCGGACCGCTGTCGGCCATGACGTCGCCGGCGATCCTGATCCCGACCCTGTCCGCCGGAACGCAGCAGACGTTGCGGATCGACGGCGCCGGAACGGGCACCTACCACATCCAGGTCACGGCCGTGGCGCCGATTCCGGAAGCGGCGTTGCTGATGCTGTCCGGCCTCGCCGTCATCGGCTTCGCCGGCACCCTGTGGCGGCGCCCAAAGAGCGATGGAAAGGTGCAAGCTTAGACATCCGTCGCCGCTGAATCGCGACCAACTCGATCACGCCGGCGGCCCGCTTGCGTGCCCGCCGCCGGCTGTCCGTTTTCGCGCATAACCGTCATTCAATAACAACCGATAGATGCACAAATTGCGTCCGATTTCGGGGAACAGCAGGGTTGCTCACCCGTTCCCCTAGCCTGATGTCACGGAGTGCGCGTCCACGCACTCCGTGACATCAGGTCTGGATGAAACGAATCCACAAGGGGTTTAAAGATGAAAGTTGTAGCGAGTTTAATAGCGACCCTGGCAGTGGGACTGTTGGCATCCGTTGGTGCGCAAGCAGCTACCGTCGGTTCCTTTACGTTCAATGCTTTGGGCGATGAGTTCAGCGTGGACAATTCCCTCTCGGGTCCCACGCATCAGTCCTTTCCTCATGAATACGATTTCACCACCAATCTGACCGCGCGCTATCATGCGTTGCTCACGACGGTGTCGGGCACGTTCGACAGCCTCGGCATGCAGTGGCTGGGTCTTTCCGGGCCCGAAAGCGGACCGATCAGTGTCGGAAGCGACGGGTCGGCGATCCTGACCCCGGTCATCCTGGGCGACGGGGACATCCATCAGCTGCAAATCAATGGTAGCGGCACCGGCACCTATCATATTCGGGTGACCGCGACCCCGCTTGCCGAAACGCCGATTCCCAGCGCGGCCATTTTGCTGCTCTCCGGACTCGGGCTTGTCGGCTATGCCGGATTTAAGCGGCAAAAAGGTCAGAATAACGGGACGCTTGCGACCTGAGGCGCTTCGTTCCTCCCGATAACGACATCACGTTAAAAACACGCGAGGCGTAGCTGGCGGCCGGTTTCCTTTACCGGCCGCCAGCGCATACCGAATGGCTCTCAAGACCCTTCGCGCCAGCCCTGCAGGAAATCCCGGGTCCGCTCGATCACGTCCTTCAGCCCGAGGCGCTCCACGCTGACGCCCGGCGGAAACGCGTTCATCAGACGCGAGGGCGCCATGGAATCCAGCATCACGAACACGCCGTAGTCGTTGCGGCTGCGCACCAGCCGGCCGAAGGCCTGTTTCAGGCGCAGCCGCGTCAGCATGTCGTCATAGCCGCGCGCGCCAAAAGCGTTGCGCCGGGCGCGATGCAGAATGGTCGGGCGCGGCCAGGGAATGCGGTCGAACACGATGAGCCGCAGCGCGTGGCCCGGCACATCGACTCCGTCACGCACCGCATCCGTGCCCAAAAGGCAGGAATCCCGCTCGGCCCGGAAGATGTCGACCAGCGTGCCGGTGTCCATCGGATCGATATGCTGGGCATAGAGCGAGATACCGTCCTCTTCCAGCGGCGCGGCGATTTTTCCGTACACGGCCTTGAGCCGCGAGACAGCCGTGAAGAGACCGAGCCCGCCGCCATGGGACGCGCGGAACAGCTCCCGATAGGCGGCGGCGACCTGATCGGACTCCGTGCGCTTCACGTCGGTCACCACGAAGACGCGCGTCTTGGCCGCATAGTCGAAGGGCGAGGCGAGGCTGAACCGCTCTGGCGGCTTGGCGAGATGCAACGCGCCGGTGCGCATTTCCGCCGAGCGCCAGTCGTCGTCGGCCGCGTCGTCTCCGCCGACCTGATCGCGCAGCGTGGCCGAGGTGACGATCGCACCATGGGCCTGATCCAAGACCGTCTCGGCGAATGGCTCGGTCGGGTCGATCCAGTGGCGATGCAATCCGACATCGAGTTCGCGCCCGTCGATCCGCTCGATCGAGAACCAGTCGACCATTTTCTCCGGCGTGCCTTCGCCGAGGCCGCCCAGCATGCCGATCCACGCCTGCAGCATATTGTCGGCGCGGTAGCTGAGGCCGCGCACGACGCCCTCGATCCGCGCCCGCGTGGCGCTTTCCATGGTCGCGGCCTGCTTGTCGAGCTTCTGCGTCAGACCCTTCGCCAGGACCTGCAGCGGCTTGGCGATCTCCATCAGCCCCGCGCGCAAGGCGCCCGACGCGGAAAGCAACATCGCGGGCAGTTCGTCGGCGCTCGCCTCCAGGCTGTAGCCGTCCCGGTCCTTGTCCGCCCGGGCCAGCACATGCTGGCGCGACGCCGCCAGAAACCGCTCGGCGGGCCCCATCGGCGCGCCCGACGCGATGCGATTGTGCCATCCCTCGCCGGGCAGGGCGGCGGCAGCAGCCACGGCGTCGTGCAGGGCGGTCTCCAGCGCATCCTCCTCGCCGACGAGATCGCCGACGCGCTTTTCCAAACCACGAACGCGATTGGCGCTGCGGCCGCGCCCGGATTCGGCGCCGCGAATCCAGCGCCGCAACTCGGCCGCCTCATAGCCCGAGAGATGCGCCGAGAAGGCGTTGTCCGCCGCGTCGAACAGATGGTGGCCCTCGTCGAACACATAGCGCGTCGGCACTTCGCCTTCTTCCGCGCGCAAGGCGGCGTTGATCATGACCAGCGCATGATTGGCGATGACGATTTCGGCGCTGCGCGACTTACGAACCGCGCGCTCGATGAAGCATTTGCGGTAATGCGGGCAGGCGGAATAGATGCATTCGCCGCGCCGGTCGGTCACGTCCATCAGATGCAGCCCGCCGAGCGAACCCAGCAGCCAGGACGGAAAGTCGCCGCCCACCATGTCGCCGTCGCGGCTCGCCCCGGCCCAGCGCGCGACCAGCCCGATGCCGATCGCGCGGTCCGGCTGCAAGCCGCCGCGCCCGACCTCCTCTTCCAGGTTCAGCAGACAGAGATAGTTCTCCCGGCCCTTACGGATGACGACGTTCTTCGCCTTCAACTCGCGCCGGTCATAGAGTTTGTCGAGTTCCTGATCGATCTGGCGCTGGAGATTCTTGGTATAGGTCGACAGCCAGACCGTGCCCTGATTCTTTTCGGCCCAGACGCTGGCCGGGGCGATATAGCCGAGCGTCTTGCCCACGCCGGTTCCGGCTTCCGCAAGCACGACATTCGGAACCCCGGCGCGGTCTCTCGGCGCAAAGGCCTTGGCCGCTTCCTCGGCATAATGGATCTGGGCCTCCCGCCGTTCGGCCTGTGAGCCGACCAGTTGGCCGAGCCGCTCACCGGCTTCGAGCGCGGTGACGGAAAGGTCGCCGGGCGGCGGGGCGGGCGGTTCCTCGTCCCATTCCGTCAGGCGATTCCAGACATCGTATCCGGCGAGATAAGCGCTCCGCTCCTGCGCTTCCGGTTCCGGCGCGCCGAGCGCGGTCAGCACCGCCGGACCCCAGACCCAGCCCGCGCGGGCCATCGTGGTTGCGATGCGGGCGGCCTGGGAGCGCGCATGGCCGTCGAGACGCGTCAGATCCTCGAGCAGGCGATGGGCCGAGCGGACGATCAGCAGCGCGGTGTCTTCCGGTGCGAGCCCGTGATCCCGGTGATCGGCAAGGTCCATGGCATGGGCCAGACCCAGCGGCGTCGGCAGGATGAAATTGGCCGGGCGCGTGAAGGCGAAAAGCTCCAGCGCGTCATAGCCAACGGCCCGCTTGATCCCGAGCTTGCGGCGCACCGCGGTGGCGTAACAGAACAGCGCCGGCTCGCTCGCGACCTTGCGCCCGGCCGCCGCCAGCGACATCGTATCGACCTCGCCCGCCGGCGTGACCAGCACCGCCTCGCGCGCCCCCGTCACCAGCACGGGGACATCGGGCAGCACCGCGGCGCGGTCGGGCATGTTTGGGGCGGGGTCCGGTTGGCCGGGCGTGGACATACGATCCTTCAGGCGTCGGGGGTGAATTTCAGGCGGCCGATCCGGGCCGGCGCGGGGCCGAGTATATCGGCGCGCCGGTTGACGGGCGAGGGGGTTGCGCATACGGTTGCGCCGCCCTGCGAGGCATGGCCATAACTCCCTGAGACCATTGACCGATGACCAGTCCATCGAGACAGAGTCCGCCAAAAATCGACCCCGACCTCGCCGCCTCCACGACCGCCTGGCCGTTCGTGGAAGCGCGCAAGGTGATCGAGCGCTATAAATCGGGCGCGCCGGAAAAGGGCTATGTCCTGTTTGAGACCGGTTACGGACCGAGCGGGCTGCCGCACATAGGCACTTTCGGCGAGGTCGCGCGGACGACCATGGTGCGCAACGCCTTCATGACCATGAGCGACACGCCGTCCAAGCTGTTCGCCTTCTCCGACGACATGGACGGCTTGCGCAAGGTGCCGACCAATGTGCCGAACCAGGAGATGATGAAAGAGCATCTCGGCAAGCCGCTGACCCAGGTGCCCGACCCTTTCAGCAACGAGTATGAGAGCTTCGCGCATCACAACAATGCGCGGCTCCGGGCGTTCCTCGATTCCTTCGGTTTCGAGTATGAGTTCAAGAGTTCGACCGAATGCTACAAAAGCGGCTTGTTCGACGAGACGCTGCTGAAGGTGTTGGAGCATTACGACGAGATCATGGCCGTGATGCTGCCGTCCTTGGGCGCGGAGCGACAGGCGACCTACAGCCCGTTCCTGCCGATCTGCCCGGATACCGGCGTGGTGCTGCAGGTGCCGCTGATCGAGCGCAACGCGGAGGCCGGCACGATCGTGTTCGAAACCGCCGCCGGCCGGAAAGTCGAGCAACCGGTGACCGGCGGACACGCCAAGCTGCAATGGAAGGTCGACTGGGCGATGCGCTGGGTCGCGCTCGGCGTCGATTACGAGATGTCGGGCAAGGACCTCGTCGATTCCGTGCGGCTTTCCGACCGGATCGTGAAGATCCTCGGCGGCACGCCGCCCGAAGGCTTCCAATATGAGCTGTTCGTCGACGAGAACGGCCGCAAGATTTCCAAGTCGATCGGCAACGGCCTGACCATGGACGAGTGGCTTCGTTACGCCTCGCCGGAGAGCCTGTCGCTTTACATGTATCAGTCGCCCAAAAAGGCGAAGCGGCTGTATTTCGACGTCATCCCCAAGACGGCGGACGAATATCTCACCCATCTCGACAAGTTCCCGAACCAGACGCCGCAGGAGCAGCTGGTCAATCCGGTCTGGCACATTCATGGCGGCACGCCGCCGGGCGAAGGCGCGCCGGTGAGCTTCGGGCTGCTGCTCAACCTCGTGGGCGCGGCGAATACCGGCGATCCGGCCGTGCTGTGGGGCTTTATCTCACGCTATGCGCCAGGCGCCACGCCCGAGACCCATCCGCTGCTCGATAAGCTGGTGGGCTATGCCGCGCATTACTACGAAGACTTCGTGAAGCCGACCAAGACATTCCGCGCGCCGGACGACAAGGAGCGCGCCGCGATCGAGGACCTGATCGCCGTGCTGGAATCCCTGGCTCCGGAGACGAGCGGCGCGGATATCCAGACACAGGTCTACGAGGTCGGCAAACGTCATGGCTTCGAGAATCTGCGCGACTGGTTCAAGGCCTTGTACGAAGTCGTGCTCGGCCAGACCCAGGGGCCGCGGATCGGCTCTTTCTTCGCGCTCTACGGCATCCCGGAAAGCATTACGCTGCTGCGCAACGCGCTGAACCAATCCGCCGACAGCGTCGCGGTCTGAGCCTCTCGATCGTCACAATCGTGACCACGGGAAATTGAAAGCCGGCCCATGGACGCGGCCGGCTTTTCGGCTATCTTGTCTTTCGGGGACGCCGGACACTGTTTAATAGGGATCACCGATGCGTTTTGGTGGAACGGTTCGTCGTGGCGGACCCGTTGCGTATCTGCCGGTTGTTTTCCTGATCGCCGTTCTGACACTGGCCTGGTCCTCGGCCGGCTTTGGCGAGGCGCGATCGCAGACCGCCGCAGCGCTCTTCCACGACGGCAAATTCCTCGAGGCCGCCAAACTCGCCCGTACCGAGAACACGGCTCAAGGGCTGGCGCTCGCGGCCCGTGCGATGCTGATGCATGCCGGGTATATCGCCCGCGGCGCGGCGGCGGAGGAAGAACTCAAGGACGCGGTATCGACGGCCCGCGCGGCGCGCGCCAAGGATCCGCGCAATGTGGAAGCGATGCTGCAGCTTTCCATCGGGCTCGGCTATCTCTCCCGCCAGGAAGGCAAGATGAAAGCCCATGCCGACGGCTATGGCGAGCAGGCCAAATCGCTGATCAAGAAAGCGATCAAGCTGTCGCCGAACTCGGGCTGGGCCCATGCGGCTTACGGCGGCTGGAATGCGGAAGTCGTTGCGCGCGGCGGCTCGTTCCTCGCCTCGGTCGTCTATGGCGCGTCGCGCAAAAAAGCCCAAGAGGCTTTCGACAAGGCCATCTCGCTCGATCCCCGCAATCCCACGATCCGCGTCGAATACGCCAAGGCGCTCATTCGCATGCATCCCAAAGACCCCGACCTCGACACGGCGCGGCGTGAACTGGAAGCGGCCGAAAAGCTTCCGCCCGACGGCGAGGTCGACAGGATCCTGCAGGCCCAGGGCCGCAAACTGCTGGCAGCGCTCAATACGGACTCTCCGAACGGCCTCGACCAGGTGGTCAGGGAAATGACGCCGTTCGAGCGATAAAGGCGTGGGCAGCCTGAGACGCGCCCGTCGCAAGCGCTACTGGCTGGCCCAGACGATGCGGGCGATCCAGGCGATCTGTTCAGTGGGGATGATCCGCTGTTCATAGGCGGGATTGAACGAGTTCAACACGATCTGCCGGGCGGTGCGGCGGGCGAGTTCCTTGGCCATCACCTCACCGTCGGTGGTCTTGACCACGACCCGGTCGCGGCGGCGAATGCCGGCGGCGGGCGAGACGACGATCAGGTCGCCGTCCCGATAGACCGGCTCCATGCTGTCCCCGGTGATCTCCAGCGCGAAGGCGTTGGGATCGCCGAGATCGGGAAAGGCGACTTCGTCCCAGCCATTGCCGACGGGATAGCCGCCGTCGTCGAAAAAACCCTTGGCGCCAGCCTGGGCCATGCCGATGACGGGCACCCGCCGGATGGCCTGCGCCATATCGCCGCCGCCGCATAATCGGGCGAAATCGTCGATACTCGCGCCGGTCGCATCGAGAATCTTCGCGATGCTTTCGCTCGAGGGCCAGCGCGGCTTGCCGTCGCGTGAATGGCGTTTGGAGACATTGAAGGCGGTCGGATCGAGACCGCCGCGGCGCGCGAGACCGGACGTGGAGAGCCCATGGCTCGCCGCCAGTTCGTCTATCGCTTTCCAGATGGCTTTATGAGTCAGCAATCGAGGCAATCCTCGTGATCGGCGCCCCGTCGCTACCCTTCCCCGGGCCCAAGTGTAACCCCAAAGTTGCGAGTCGCAAGCAAAGATGTGACGTGAGACCTATCCGCCGCCTTTCATCGGTGATTCAATCCCGGCGAAACTTGCACTAGGGTCGGCCCCGGGAATTGGGGCATTATGCGCGTAATCAAGGATCATGACCGACAGAACGATCTACAAAATATGCTCGGAGGCCGACTGGCGGGCGGCGCAGGCCGCCGGTGCGCTGGCGATGTCTCCAGACGACAAGCGTGACGGATTCATCCATCTCTCGGCGGAGGATCAGGTGCGGGGCACGCTCGACAAGCACTTCAAGGACAAGACGGGACTGGTGATCCTCACCGTGGATACGGCGTGTCTCGACGAGGGCGCGCTCAAATGGGAGGTCTCGCGCGGCGGAGCGCTGTTTCCGCATCTCTATGGCGACTTGCCGATGGAGGCCGTGATCGCGGCCGAACCGCTGGCCGCCTCGAAATTCAGCGGGTGAGGGCCGGCCATGGGGCTTTATGACATCGCGACCGCCGCCGCCCGCCGGCTGGATCCGGAAGCCGCCCATCACTGGACAGTGCGGGCGCTCAAATTCGGCGCGGGGCCCCGTTTCGCCGATCGCGATCCGCCGGCGCTGGCGGTCGAGGCCTTCGGTCTCGGCTTTCCCAATCCGGTGGGGCTGGCCGCCGGGTTCGACAAAAACGCGGAAGTGCCGGTGGCGATGAAGCGGCTGGGCTTCGGCTTCGTCGAGGTCGGCAGCGTCATCCCGCGCCCGCAGCCCGGCAATCCCAAGCCGCGGCTTTTCCGGCTTGAGGACGATCGCGCGGTGATCAACCGCATGGGCTTCAACAGCGAGGGAATGGGCAAGATCGGGCGGCGGCTGCGCCGGATGCGCCGCAAGGGCTTTCCCGGCATCATCGGCATCAATCTCGGCGCCAACAAGGACAGCGTCGACCGCGGCGCGGATTATGTCGTCGGCCTCAAGACCCTTGCCGACTATGGCGACTATTTCGTGGTCAATATCTCCTCGCCCAACACGCCGGGCCTGCGCGATATGCAGGAAGGCGAGTCGCTGGAGGACCTGCTGGCCCGGTTGCGCCAGGTGCGCCAGGAACTGACGGTCAAGCCGCCGCTTCTCCTCAAGATCGCGCCGGACCTGACCGGGGCGCAGGCCGAAACGATCACGCGCACTGTGCTGGACTACGGCATCGACGGTCTGATCGTCGGCAATACCACCATTGCCCGGCCCGACAGCCTCGTCTCGTCCCATCGCAACGAGACCGGCGGCCTGAGCGGCCGGCCGCTTTTCGCGCCCTCCACCGAGCTGCTCGGTCGGATTTACAAACTCACCGACGGCAAGATGCCGCTGATCGGCGTCGGCGGGATCTCATCCGGCAAGGACGCCTATGCCAAGATCCGCGCGGGCGCGACGCTGGTGCAACTCTACACGGGCCTCGTGTTCGGCGGCCCGGGACTCGTCCGCAAGATCAAGCACGACCTCGCCGCCTGTCTCGCACAGGATGGTTTCACGTCGGTGTCGGAGGCCATCGGCGCCGATCACGGATAGCGGCCGCGAGGTCCGTTCGGAGGTGACGGGTGAGGGACCTAGTGCGTGGCCGCGCCCGGGGTGTCGTCGGCGACGTGGAAGCTTTCGCCGCAGCCGCAGCGGCCGGCTTCGTTGGGGTTCTTGAAGACGAGACCCGACGAGAACTTGTCCTCGACATAGTCCATCTCACTGCCCAGCAGATAGAGCACGGCCTTGGGGTCGACGAAGACTTTTACGCCCTTGTCCTCGACGAGGTCGTCGCCGGGGGTCGGTTCGTCGACATAATCGACGACATAGGCAAGGCCCGAACATCCCTTGGAATCGACACTGACGCGCAGCCCGGCGGCGGGCTTGTCGCGTTTCGCGAGCAGCGCCTTCACACGGTCGGCCGCCGCATCCGTCAGACTGATCACTTGCATGGCCATGACGCTAATTCCTTACTTTCGGTTCCTCAATCGATCACGAATTGACGTGACCGGACTCACATAAATCCAAGCTCGAGGCGCGCGGCCTCGGACATCTTCGAGGGATCCCACGGCGGATCCCAGACGAGTTCGAAATCGACATCCTCGACACCTTCGACGGTCTTCACCGTCTCGATCACCTCGTCCGGCATGGTCTCCGCGACCGGGCAGTGGGGCGTCGTCAGGGTCATCTGCACCCGGACCTTGCCACCGAGATAGGCGTGAACGTCGTAAACGAGACCCAGCTCGTAGATGTCGACCGGAATCTCGGGATCGTAGATCGTGTGCAGCACCGCGATCACCCGGTCCAGCAACGCGCGGTCCTCCGGAGCCGTCGGGGCCTCGGCTTCGGCCATGCCGTTCTCCGTTCCGTTCTCCGTTCCGGCGGCTTTGCCAGACCCGTCCGTTGTTTCGTCCATCTTCTTCAGAAACTCATCGAGATATTCGGACATCCAAACCTACTCCGTCGTCACCGCTTCCGGCTCGTTCTCCAGCGCCGCGTTGAGCGTGTGCCAGGCCAGCGTCGCGCATTTGACCCGCATGGGGAATTCCCGCACGCCCGCCAGCACCACGAGCTTGTCCATATCGTCTTCCGGCAGCGCGTCGTCCTTGGTGACGAGATCGTGGAAATGCTCGAACAGCTGCCTGGCCTCCTCGACCGTCTTGCCCTTCACGGCATCCGTCATCATCGAGGCCGAAGCGGTCGAGATGGCGCAGCCATGGCCCTCGAATTTCACGTCCTGGATCCGGCCGTCCTTGTCCACCACGGCGTGAACCTCGATATGGTCGCCGCAGAGCGGATTGTGGCCCTCCGAAGTGCGGTTCGCGCCTTCGAGCGGCCCGAAATTCCGCGGCGTGCGCCCGTGATCGAGGATCACCTCCTGATATAAGTCACGCAAATCCGACATCAGCCGAAAATCTCCATCACCTTGCGAATGCCGGCGATCAGCGCGTCCGCGTCGGCCTTCGTGTTGTAGAGCCCGAAGCTCGCGCGCACCGTGCCCGAGATGCCGAAATGCTCCATCACCGGCTGGGCGCAATGATGCCCGGCGCGAATCGCCACCGCCTCGCGGTCGAGGATGGTACCGATATCATGCGGGTGCGCGCAGTCGAGCCCGAAAGAAACGAGGCTGCCGCGCCGCCCGGCCTCACCATAGATCCGCACCTGGTTGATCGCCTGCAACTGGCCGCGCGCATATTCCGCGACCTCCATCTCATGGGCATGGATCTCCGCCATGTCGAACTGCCGGAGATAATCCACCGCCGCACCGAGCCCGATCGCGCCGGCGATATGCGGCGTGCCCGCCTCGAACCGCGCCGGAACCGCGGCGAAGGTCGTCTTGGCGAAGCTCACCGTGCGGATCATGTCGCCGCCGGTCTGATAGGGCGGCATGGCGTCGAGCAGATCCTTCTTGCCGTACAGCACGCCGGTCCCGGTCGGACCGTAAAGCTTGTGGCCCGAAAAGACATAGAAATCGGCATCGAGCGCCTGAAGATCGACGGTCTCATGCGGCACCATCTGGCACCCATCCACCAGAATCTTCGCACCCGCGTCGTGGGCCAGCCGGATAATCTCCGCGATCGGCGTCACCGTGCCGAGCGCATTCGACATGTGAGTCATGGCGACGAGCTTGACGTTGCCCTCGAGCGCCGTGACGTAAGACTCCATGTCCAGCTCGCCGGCGTCATCGATCGGCACGACCGTCAGCTTCACGCCGACCGCATCGCGCAGCATCTGCCAGGGAACGATATTGGCATGATGCTCCATTTCGGAGAGCACGACCTCATCGCCTTCCTTCAGGAATTTCCGTCCATAGGAATAAGCGACGAGATTGATCGCCTCGGTGGCGTTGCGCGTGAAGATGAGCTCCGAGGGCTCGCGCGCATTCAGGAACGCCGCGATTTTCGCCCGCGCCGCGTCATAGGCCTCCGTCGCTTTCTGCGAGAGGTAATAGACGCCGCGATGGATATTCGCGTAGTCGATCCCGTAGGCGTCGCTCACCGCGTCGATCACCGCCTGCGGCTTCTGCGCACTCGCCGCGGTATCGAGGAAATGGAGCGGCTTGCCGTAAATCGGCCGCGAGAGCACCGGGAAATCCTTGCGCGCGGCTTCCGGGTCGAAGGCGCGCTTCACTGTCGTCGCGGCAGTTGCCATGTCGAGCGGCTTGTTCATTCCGCCGCCTCCTTTGCGATCGCCGCCCGGATTCCGGCCAGCACATAGTCGCGCAGGTCTTCGCGCGCGATCTCGTCCGCCAGTTCCGCGACGAAAGCCTCGACCAGCATCGCGCGGGCGTCCGCCTCGTGAATGCCGCGGGATTTGAGATAATGAAGCTGGACATGATCCAGCTCGCCGACGGTCGCGCCGTGCGCGCATTTCACGTCGTCGGCATAGATCTCGAGTTCCGGCTTGGTATCGATCTCGGCCGTACGCGACAGCAGCAGGGTGTGATTGGCCTGGCGCGCATCGGTTTTCTGCGCGTCCTCGCGCACGATGACGGTGCCCTGGAACGCCGCGCGGGCCTTGCCCGACAGCACGCCCTTGAAGACCTGATCGCTCGTGGCGTTCGGCACGGCGTGATCGATCCGCGTCACCTGATCGAGATGCTGCTGGTCGTGACCGACATAGACGCCGTTCACCGTCGCCTTGCTGAACTCCCCGGCGTGTTCGACCAGCACCTCGCTGCGCGCCAGCCGTCCGCCCGCAGACAGCACGAAGGCGTCGAAACGCGCGTTCGGTCCGAGCCGAACCTTGGTCCGGCCGAGATGAAACGCCGCCGCCGCTTCTTCCTGCGCCTTGACGTAGCGAACCTCGGCGCCGTCGGCGATATCGAATTCGGTGACGGCGTTGGTCCAGGCGGCGCCGTCGGGTTCGCCAGCCCAGCTCTCCAGAACCGTGACCCGGCTCCCGGCGTCCGCCATGACGATATTTCGGACATGATGCGCCACCCCCGCCTCGCTCGCGAGATGCAGGATCTGGATGACGGGCGCGACCTCCCGGCCTTCGCCGACATGCACGACGACGCCGTCGCTCATCATGGCGAGATTCAAACTGTCGAACGGTGCGTCGGCTTCGATCCCTGACGCCAACTCGGTCATATGCGCTTCGAGCCAGTCGGGCGGCGCCGCCAGCGCCTCACCGAGCGTCGTGATCTCGACACCGTCAACCGGATCGAGCATCGAGAGATCGCGGCGGAAGTGACCGGCTTCGAATACCAGCAACTGCGCGCCGTCCAACACCTTAGCCGCCACGGCAGCGGCGGAAACGCGCTCACCGGCGGACGCTGGTGTAAAGCGCTGCGTCGCGAGCGCGGAGAGACCGGTATATTTCCAGGCCTCGACCTTCTGACTCGGATAACCGAGCGCGGTGAACCGGCTTGCCGCCGAGCGCCGCAGATCCTTTACCCAGCCGACGTCATGGCCGGGCAGGGTGGATTCCAGCGCGGAGAAATCGGCGAGGGGATTTTCCCCCTCCATCCGCTTGGGGTTTTTGACCAGGGCTGCTTTTTGCATCTTTCGACCGGCCTTACGCCGCCTCTGAAACGCCGAACGCGGCATAGCCTTCGCGCTCCAGCTTCTCGGCGAGTTCCTTGCCGCCGGATTCCTGGATCCGGCCGTTCACCAGCACATGCACCTTGTCGGGCACGACGTAGTCCAGCAGCCGCTGATAATGGGTGATCAGCACCATCGCGCGATCCGGGCTGCGCAGCGCATTGATGCCGGCGGAGACGACGCGCAGCGCATCGATATCGAGGCCGGAATCGGTTTCGTCCAGAATCGCAAGCCTGGGATCGAGCACGGCCATCTGGACCATCTCGTTGCGCTTCTTCTCGCCGCCGGAGAAGCCGACATTGACCGCGCGCTTGAGCATCGCGTCGTCCATCTCCAGGAGCTTGGCCTTTTCGCGCACCAATTTGAGGAAGTCGATCGCATCGATCGTCTTCTCTCCGCGGTGTGTGAGCACCGCGTTCAAGGCGGCGCGCAGGAAGGTCATGCCGGAGACGCCGGGGATTTCGACCGGATACTGGAAGCCGAGGAACACGCCGTCGCGCGCCCGTTCGTCCGCTTCCATGGCCAGGAGATTTTTGCCGTCATAGGTGATCGAGCCGTCGGTGATCTCGTAGCCTTCGCGGCCCGCCAGCACATGCGCGAGGGTCGACTTGCCGGAGCCATTCGGCCCCATGATCGCGTGCACCTCGCCGGCATCCACCGAAAGGGTGAGCCCCTTCAGGATCGGCTTGTCCTTGACCGAGACGTGCAGGTTCTTGATTTCGAGCATTGGTTCGCTTTCGTGTTCTGGATGTTCAGGTCCGGTCAGCCGACGCTGCCCTCGAGGCTGATGCCGAGGAGCTTCTGGGCCTCGACCGCGAATTCCATCGGCAGCTGCTGCATCACTTCCTTGCAGAAACCGTTGACGATGACGCTGACCGCGTCCTCCGCCGAGAGGCCGCGCTGCATGCAATAGAACAACTGATCGTCGCTGATCTTCGAGGTCGTCGCCTCGTGCTCCACATTGGCGGTCGGATTGCGCACCTCGATATAGGGCGTGGTGTGCGCCCCGCAGCGATCGCCGAGCAGCAGCGAGTCGCACTGGGTATAGTTGCGGCCGTCTTCGGCGCCCGGCTGCATGCGCACCAGCCCGCGATAGGTGTTCTGCGCCTTGCCCGCCGAGATGCCCTTGGAAATGATCGTCGAGCGGGTGTTCTTGCCTATATGGATCATCTTGGTGCCGGTATCGGCCTGCTGATAGTTGTTGGCGACGGCGACCGAATAGAACTCGCCGATCGAATTGTCGCCCTGCAGGATGCAGCTCGGATATTTCCAGGTGATCGCCGAACCGGTCTCGACCTGGGTCCAGGAAATCTTGGAATTCTTGCCGCGGCACGCGCCCCGCTTGGTGACGAAATTGTAGATGCCGCCGACGCCGTCCTTGTCGCCCGGATACCAGTTCTGCACCGTCGAATACTTGATCTGGGCGTCGTCCAGCGCGATGAGTTCGACGACCGCCGCATGCAACTGGTTTTCGTCGCGCATCGGCGCCGTGCAGCCTTCGAGATAGCTCACATAGGAACCCTCGTCGGCGATCACCAGCGTGCGTTCGAACTGGCCGGTATTGGCCGCGTTTATGCGGAAATAGGTGGAGAGCTCCATCGGGCATTTCACGCCCTTCGGCACGTAAACGAACGTGCCGTCGGAGAACACCGCCGAATTGAGCGTGGCGTAGAAATTGTCGGAATAGGGTACGACCGTACCGAGATATTTCCGCACCAGATCCGGATGCTCGCGCACGGCTTCCGAGATCGAGCAGAAGATGACGCCGAGCTCGGCGAGCTTGCCCCGGAAGGTGGTCGCGACGGAGACGGAATCGAACACGGCGTCCACTGCGACGTTCCTCACGCCGGCCAGCACTTCCTGTTCCTTCAGGGGAATGCCGAGCTTGTTATAGGTGTCCAGGATGTCGGGATCGACCTCGTCGAGACTTTTCGGCGACGGCTTCTTCGGCGCGGCATAGTAATAGGCGTCCTGGAAATTGATCGGCGGATAGTGCACGCGCGCCCAGGTCGGCTCGTCCATCTCCAGCCAGCGGCGATACGCCTTCAGCCGCCATTCCAGGAGCCATTCCGGCTCCTCCTTTTTGGCGGAGATGAACCGGACGATATCCTCGTTCAGCCCCTTGGGCGCGAAATCGGACTCGATGTCGGTGACCCAACCATATTTGTAGTCACCGGAAACCTGCCGCAGGGCCTCTTCGTTCCGGCTGTCCTGAGTGTTCGCAACATCAACCATCTAAAACTCGTTTCCTCAGTTTGGCTCGCTCAATGCGTCCGTTCCGGCCAAGACTCATCATGAACGGCCCGCATTTCCCCGGCATTGTGACCAAACGGCGTGACGATCTCGGCCAGCGTGACGCCTTCCAGCGCCTCGCGCACCGCCGAATTAATCTTGTGCCACGGTCCGCGCGCCGGGCAGGCCGTCTCGAAGCTGCAATCGCCCGCCGAATCATCGACGCATTCGGTCAGCGCGATCGGCCCGTCGACCAGACAGACGATATCCGCGACCGAGATCCCGGAGGGCTGGCGCGCCAGCTTGAACCCGCCGTTCAGCCCGCGATGGGAGGTGAGCAACCCGCCCTTCGCCATCAGGCTCAGGATCTTCGACACCGTCGGCATGGGCAGGCCGGTGGCCTCCGCGGTGTCGGCGGCGTTGTAAAGCTCCTCGGGGTGATAGGCCATATGGCTCATCAGCACCACCGCATAATCGGCAAGCCGCGTCAGTCGGATCATTGCGTCTCGTCCTCGATAGTCCCTGCCGGACAATCATGACTAAATTAGTCGTGATTAGGAAATGGCAAAGCAGGCCCGCTTTGTCAACGATTTATCCCGTCACGCAGGCCGAAGATCGCCTGAATCGGGCAGAACAGCAGATTTCCGGTTTCTGAGGGAGGCGTTCCTGGGCTATGAAACGCGGGATTTAAGGAATCGGAGCGATGCCAGAGCCTGTTATTATCGTCGGCGCCGGACAGGCGGGCGGCCAGACCGCCGTTTCGTTGCGTCTCATGGGATATGAGGGGCCGGTCCTGCTGATCGGCGACGAGTCTCATGTGCCCTATGAGCGTCCGCCGCTTTCCAAGGCCTTCCTCGCGGGCGATGTGGGGCATGAACGGCTCTATCTGAAACGGCCGACCTATTACGACGACCACGACATCGCGCTGAAGCTCGGCATGCGGGTCGGCGCGATCGATCGGACCACCAAAACGGTCACGCTGACATCCGGTGAGAGCCTCGGCTATGACAAGCTGGTGCTCGCGACCGGCTCACGCGTGCGGCAACTGGACGTGCCGGGCGCGGATCTCAAAGGCGTGCATTACCTGCGCACGCTGGGCGATGTCGAGGCGATCAAGGCCGAGCTCGAACCGGACGCGGCCGTCGCGATCGTGGGCGGGGGCTATATCGGGCTCGAAGTCGCGGCGGTGATGGCAAAGCTTGGGGCAAAGCCCGTCGTCATCGAGCTTCTCGACCAGGTCATGGCGCGAGCCATGGCGCCTGACGTGGCGCAGTTTTTCGAGGATGTTCACCGCGGCGAGGGCGTGGATATCCGGCTCAACACGGGCGTCACCGGCTTTCAGGCCGACGATCAGGGCCGCGTCGGTGCGGTGGCGACCGACACGGGCGAGACGATCGCCGCCGACCTCGTCATCATCGGCATCGGCATCCTGCCCGAAACCGGTCTTGCCGAAACGGCGGGCCTGGCGGTCGACAACGGCATCGTGGTCGATGATTGCGGCCGGACCGAGGATCCGTCGGTTTTCGCCGCCGGCGACTGCACCAATCATCCCAACGCGCTTCTCGACCGGCGCTTGCGGCTCGAATCAGTGCAGAACGCCGTCTCCCAGGGTAAGGCCGTGGCCGCCGCGATCATCGGCAAGCCCGCGCCTTACGCGGAAGTTCCCTGGTTCTGGTCCGACCAATTCGATTTGAAATTGCAGATCGTGGGCTTATCTGAGCCGGAGGACCGGGTGGTGATCCGGGGCAGCCTGGAGGACCGCAAGTTCTCGGCGTGTTACCTGCGCGACGGCGTGTTCGTCGCGATCAACTGCATCAACGCCTTGCGCGATTTCACCGCGGCGAAGAAACTCGTCGCCGCGGGCGCGAGGCCCGACCCCGCCAGACTGGCCGATCCCGATATCGCTTTGAAAGAGTTCGAATAGGAGTTTCATGCCCAAAATCATCGTTACCGACCGCGACGGCTCGACGCGCACCATCGAAGGCGAAACCGGTCTCTCCGTGATGGAGAATTTGCGCGACAACGACTTTCCCATCGCCGCGATCTGCGGGGGCTGCTGCTCCTGCGCGACCTGCCATGTATATCTTGAGGACTCCTGGTTCGCGAAGCTGCCCGAGCGGCAGGAAGATGAGCAGGATCTTCTGGAAGGCAGCGGGCATATGAAAGAAACGTCCCGGCTGTCCTGCCAGATCGAATTCTCGGACGAGCTGGACGGGCTGACGCTCACCATCGCACCGGAAGACTGAGGCGCTAGTCACTGCGCCGTGTCAGCATGCTGGCCGCCTTGTCGATCAGGAAGCGTTCGGCGCCCTCCGGACGACCCGCCATCAGCCAGAGCGCGAGAATGACACTGGCGTAGACGGTCCCGCCGATCCCGACCTTGAGGAGCAGCGCGACGAGGACGTTCCACTGCTCCGCGCCGCCGACATATTGAAGGACGGCCACCATTGCCGCGGCGGCGAGGACGGGGCGGATAATGGCCCCGAAATAGGACCGTGCCGAGATTCCGGCCTGACGGCCGAGAATGACCGCCATGATCACGAGAACGACGGCGGAGAGAATTGCCTTGCCATAGATCACGGCGGCGAGGCCGAAAGCCGAATAGATCGGGTAGATCGCCGCCAGCAGCACGACCATCTGGAGGCCGGTGATGATGCCGATGGTGCGAATCCGGTCGGCGCGGATGAGCACGCGCTGGACGACCAGGATCATCATTTCCATGGTCGCGGCGATGACCGCCGCCTTGATGATCGGCAAGGCGGGAAGCCAGGGCCGTCCGAGGACGATGATGAGAAATTCGCGGGAAACCATCAGGAAGCCGAGCGCACAGGGCAGGGCGAACAGCATCACGGCGGAGAACAGATTGACCAGCGCGCCGCGCAGCCGGTCCGCCTCGTCCTTGATGAGGGCGACGCTGGCGTCGACCGCCCGGACGATCGGCATGACGACCTCGATCGTCGGCATCGAGGCGAGATCGTAGCCGACGGAGTAGAAGCCGAACATTTCCGTGCTGATGGCGCGGCCGATGATGAAGCGTTCGCCGCGTTCGAGCATGAATTTGATGCTGTTGATAGCCAGCATCCATTGGGAGAACGACCACAGCTCCCTGACCGCCGCGAGCGACAGGCGCGGGCGATAGGCGCTCATGATATAACTGAGGGCGACATCGATCGCGGCGCCCGCCAGGTTTCCATAGGCGATCGCCCAATAATTTCTGAGCACGACCGCCAGAATAATGGTGGCGACGAGCCGGAGAAACCGCGACACGGCGGAGAACAGGAAATCCCGGCCGAACTGGAGCTTCTTTCTAAAATCGGCAATGCCGATATTGATAAAGCCCTCGACGACGATGGACGCTGCCGTCAGCGCGAGAACCGCGGGAACCCGGTCGTCGCCGAAATACTCGCCGGAAAAGGGCGCGCACAGCAGAATGACCAGCGCCACGACGGCGGACTGGCCGATCTGGATCGTCCAGGCGGAATCGTAATGTTTGCGCTCGGCGCGGGTATTCTGGATCAGCGCCATGACGACGCCGACATCGGTGATGCTGCTGACGAAACCGGTGAGGATGATCGCGAGGCCGATCACGCCGAAATCGTCCGGCGTGAGAAGCCGCGCGAGAATGGCCGTGCTGATCACGCCCAGGAGCCGGACGAACCAGCGCATGGCGATCATCAGCGCCGAGCCCTTGAACAGACGGTCTGCAAGCGGCGGCACGTTATCGGCGGTCGGCGTGGGATCCTCTGAGGCCATGAAATCTGCGTATCCGAAAGCGCTTTTATGACGGAAAACCGTGAAACCGTCGGAGCATCATGCCTGCGCGGTCCTTACGCTTCGTAAAGGCCGCGACATTGAGCGCGTGGCCTACACGCCGCTTCACGATCGGGTGAAACGTTGTCGCATCCCTCGTGCGGCATAGCCATATAGGCTAAACTCACGGCCGGATTGAGCATTTATGACGAGTCCAGGATTGAGGATTTCCAGTTTTCTGAAACATGCCGGGCTGCTGCCGCGAAGCGTCGCGGCGGGTGTGATGGCCATAACCGTGATTCTGGCGGGAACCGGCGTTCTCTCCGCACCGGCGCATGCCGCCAGTTCTGTCGGAAACGAGCACACCGACGCGACGCTCGCGCTTGAATCGCCCAAGGCCGCCCCGGGCGCGACGGTCTGGGCGATGCTGACGCTGACGCCCGAGGACGGCTGGCACACCTATTGGCGCAATCCCGGCGATTCCGGCATCCCGACCACCATCAAATGGACCCTGCCGGACGGCTATTCGGCCGGCGATATCCACTGGCCCGCGCCGAGCCGCATCCCGGTCGGCCCCTTGATGAATTACGGCTATCACGGCGCGGCGCATCTGCTGGTGCCGTTGAACGTGCCGGCGGCCGCGAAGCCGGGCGACACCGTCACGCTGGCCGCCGACGCCCGATGGCTGGTGTGCCAGGAAGTTTGCGTTCCCGAAGAAGCCAAGCTCGATATCCCGCTCACAATCGCCCCGGCAAGCGCTGCCGCCGCCGCGCACGACCCGGCGACCGCGAAACGGTTCACCGCCGCCCTCGACAAGGTTCCCGGGCCCGCGCCCTTCGCCCTGCGCGCGGCGGTGAACGACAAGCAATTCGCGCTGGTGATCGGGGATGAGTCCAAGCTCGGCGTCAAGCCGGCCGCCATCAAATCGGTCGCCTATTTTCCCTATGGAGACGGGCTGATCGATTATGCGGCGCCCCAGACGGTCGAACAGACCGACGGCACGCTGATCATCTCGACCGCGCGCGGCTATCAGGCCTCGCCAAAGAAGGCGGACGGCGTGATCGTCGTGAATGCCGGCCGGGCCGATATGAAAGCCTACGCTTTCACCGCCGCCTTTACCGGCCCGATGCCCGCCGTCGCCGCGCTCGGCAAAACGTCTGGCGCCGGCGCCGCCGGAACCATTTCGAACGGCGACGAGCCGGGCGGCGCAACCGGCGGGCGTGGCTCCATCCCGCTGTTCATCGCGCTCGGCTTCGCCTTTATCGGCGGCATGATCCTCAATCTCATGCCCTGCGTCTTCCCCGTGCTGTCCCTTAAGGCGCTGTCGGTGGCCCGGCAGGCGGATGCGCATCCCCATGAGGCCCGGCGCGACGGGGTGCTGTTCACCGCCGGCGTGGTCCTGAGTTTCGTCGCGGCGGCCGTGGTGCTCGTCGCGCTGCGCGAAGCCGGGCAAACGGCCGGCTGGGGCATGCAGCTCCAGTCGCCCATCGTCGTGACCGTTCTCGCCTATGTCCTGTTTCTGGTCGGACTCAACCTGTCGGGCGTCTACTCGATCGACGGCGGCGCGATGGGGGTCGGCCGGTCGCTCGCCGACCGCAAGGACGCCATCGGCAGCTTCTTTACCGGCGTGCTGGCGGCGGTCGTTGCCGCGCCCTGCACCGCGCCGTTCATGGCAACGGCGATCGGCTTCGCGCTGACCCAGAGCATGACCGTCGCCGTCCTCACCTTTATCGCGCTCGGCCTCGGTTTCTCCCTGCCGTTTCTGCTGATCAGCGTGACGCCGCAGGTCCGCCATCTGCTGCCCAGACCCGGCGCCTGGATGGTGCGGTTCAAGGAGTTCCTGGCTTTCCCGATGTATGCCGCCGCCGCCTGGCTGATTTGGGTGCTTTCGCAGCAGACCGGCTCGGACGGCGTGATGGCGGCGCTTGGCGGGGCCGTCCTGCTGGCTTTCGCGATCTGGCTGTGGCGCGCGGGATCGGGCGGGCTGACGCGGCCTTTGGGGCGCGGTATCGCGGTGCTTTCCGTCGTCGCGGCGCTGCTGCTGGCCGGCTGGCAAAGCCGGAACGCGGGGAACGAAACCGCACCGCAGGTCGCGCAGAACGCTCTGTACCAGCCCTATACCAAGGCGCGTCTCGACGCCGCGCTGCAAAAGGGCGACGGCGTGTTCGTCAATTTCACCGCCGCGTGGTGCATCACCTGCCTGGTGAACGAGCGCGTGGCGCTTTCGAGCCCCGCCGTGGTCGACAGTTTTCGCAAGCGTGACATCGTGTATCTCAAGGGCGACTGGACCAATCAGGACCCGGAGATTACCGCCATGCTGGAGAAATTCGGGCGGTCCGGCGTGCCGCTCTATCTCTATTACCCTCCGGGCCGGCAGAGCGATCCGGTCGTGCTGCCGCAGATCCTCACGCCGTCGGAGGTCGAGAAAGTATTGAACGGATAAAGCGAGGCCGACACAGCAGGAGATCTTCGATTCCAAAACCGGGCGATGTTTCAACTGGACATGGAGACTGGTGATGAAGCTTTCGCGTAGACAGACGATCCTGGGAACGGGCGCTGCGGCCGCCGCCCTGACGCTCGCTTTCCTTCTCCCCGTCGAGCCGGGTGAGGCCGTGCCGCGTATCGGTCAGAAAGCGCCGGATTTCGCGGCGACCGACAGCTACGGCAATACGGTCCATCTGAGCGACTTCAAGGGCAAGACCGTGGTGCTGGAATGGACCAATCATCAATGCCCGTTCGTGCGCAAGCATTACAGCACCGGCAATATGCAGG
The DNA here is from genome assembly GCA_963821875.1 of uncultured Alphaproteobacteria bacterium. GTDB lineage: Bacteria > Pseudomonadota > Alphaproteobacteria > CAVTAV01 > CAVTAV01 > CAVTAV01. The sequence goes on along the minus strand of CAWGFE010000002.1, from coordinate 582,970 downwards.
CCCATCAGAAGGCGGCGACGTCGGAAGGTGTGGTCTGGCTGTCGATCATTTCCTCGGCGCCCGGTAAGCAGGGCTATGTCACGGCCGAACAGGCGAACGAGCTGACCCGGGAGCGCGAGGCGGCGCCAACCAGGGTGCTGCTCGATCCCAAGGGCACGATCGGCCATCTCTACGACGCGCGGACGACGCCGGACATGTATGTCATCGATGCCAAGGGCACGCTACGTTACATGGGCGCGATCGACGACACGCCGACGGCGAACCCGGATGATCTGAAGACCGCGCAGAGCTATGTCACGCCGGCGATCACTGCGGTGCTTTCGGGCGGCAAGGTCGATCCCGCCGTGACGCGGCCCTATGGCTGCAGTGTGAAATACGGGTCCTGACGGACAGCGCGGGGCTCGGGCTGAAATTCTCCCCCCAGGCGCCGTCATCCCGGATCGAGTGAGCGCGAAAACCCTGTCATCGACCTGAGCGTTCGACAGGGATCGCGCTCTAGATCCGGGATGACGGCCTTTTTTCGGCCGGTCAGCTCAGTTTTCGCTTGAAGAGATCGAACAGGGCGCGCCAATGCGCCTCCGCCGCTTCCTTATGATAAGGCGGCAGGTCCGCCATGGTGTAGCCATGCGGCGCGCCGGTCATATAGTCGATCTTGTAGGTGACGCCCGCCGCCTGCAGCGCCTTTTCCATCTCGGGGATGGTATCCTTGGGCGCCGACTGGTCGTTGTCGGCCCAGCCGAAATAGAGTTCGGCCTTGATCTTGTCGACATTCTTGTGCGGCGAGGTCGGCTCGTCCGTCACCAGATGGCCGCCGTGCAGCGAGGCGGCGGCTTTCACGACCTCGGGGAAGGCCTGGGCGACGCCGAGCGCCAGCTTGCCGCCCATGCAGAAGCCCGCCGTGCCGACCCGGCTCGGATCCGCTTCCTTGTCCGTCTTGGCGAAATCCAGCATCGCCCTGGCGTCCACCACCACGCGCGGCACGGTGACCGTCTTGATCAGGTCGAACATGCGCTTGCGATCGTCCTCATTGGCGAAATCGATCGGCGCGATCGGCAGGCCGTTGCGGTAATAGAGATTGGCCGTCATCACGTAATAGCCCGCGCCCGCGAGCCGCCGCGCCATATCCAGAAAGGCCGGCCGAATGCCCGGCGCGTCCATCAGATACAGGATCACCGGAAACGGCCCGCCGGAATCCGGATGCGTGATCGTGGTCGGCATCGAGCCATCGGGTGTTTTGATATCCACGGTTTTTTCTGTCATTTGCGGACTCCCTATCCTGACATGCTGGGTGCTGTTTCGACGTCACGGCCACTATACACAAAGGCCGACCGACATCACCCCACTGGCGCCGAAAATTCCCGGGTCAAGCCGCAATTAGGTGGATGGAACCGTTTGGCCGGATTGGTGTTTACCATTATCGAGGTCAGCGGTTTTTTCAGCAACGCGGGTGAGCGCAGCATAACTCGTCGCGACCGAAACATCCGCCGGCGATTGATCGGCCTTGCCATCCTGTTCGCAACGGTTTTTGCGCCGGTTGCCGCCGAAGCCTATGTCGGGCCCGGACTGGGATTGAGTGTTATCGGCACGATCTTCGCCTTTGTCGGCGCCGTCTTCCTCGCGATCGTCGGATTCATCTGGTACCCGATCAAGCGGCTGTTCCGCCGGCGTGGAAAAAACGACGCCTCTCCATCGACGCATGCCGACACCGACGAGTTGAAAAGGACGACGCGATGACCGTCTATGTCACGCTCGCAGTCGCCGTCTGTCTTTTCGCCGTCGGACTGCGGGTGGCGGGCGTCGTTCCGACAGCGCGGGCCGTCCTCGGCAACGCCAATGAAGCGCTCCGGATCATGCGGACGCCGGACCTGTCGGATGACGATAAGGCCGTGGCGATCCGCGCCGCCTCGCTCGGCATGTTCGGAGCGTTCTTTTCGATTCTGGCGCGAACCGTCGCGGCATTGGCATTTCCGGTACTGCTACTTGCGTTCTGCATCGCCGCGGGATTGTTCGATACCGACCAGGCGGAGTCGGCGAGCATCGACTGGCGCTTCATCGCCGGGTCACTCGCCGTGGTTTCGGCGATTCTGCTGGTCCGCAAATGAAACCCGCCGGGACATACGGGCCGATGGACCGTGCCCTGCACCGGCTGGCCTTCTCCGCGCTCGACGCTCAGATTGCGGTCGCCGGCATAGAGACCAGCTTGTACAGCAACACGCTGTCCCGGCACCCGATTCGCAATCCCGTCTTCATCACCTCGCTGCCCCGGGCGGGCACGACACTTCTGCTCGAACTTCTGAGCCCCTTGCCCGAATTCGCGACGCACACATACAGGGTGATGCCGTTCGTGCTGTGCCCGATGATGTGGGACCGGCTCTCGCGGCCGTTCCGCCGGCGCCATGAAGAGACCGAACGCGCCCATGGCGACGGGCTGTCGATCGGTTTCGACAGTCCGGAAGCCTTCGAGGAAGTGCTGTGGCTGCGGTTCTGGAAATCCCATTATCATCCCGACCATATCGATCCCTGGGACTCCACCGATATCGACGAGGAATTCGAGACCTTCCTGCGAGATCACATGCGCAAGATCGTCTCGCTCGGCGACGATAAAGACGCGCGCGGCGAGGGATCGATGCCGCGGTATCTCTCCAAAAACAACGCGAATATCGCGCGGCTCGATCTGCTTTGCGACATGTTCCCCGACGCGCGTATCGTGGTGCCGATCCGGAATCCGTGGGATCACGCGCTGTCCATGCACAACCAGCATCGCCGTTTCGCGCGGCTGCACGCCGAGGACGGGTTTGCCCTGCGCTATATGGAATGGCTCGGCCATTTCGAATTCGGCGCGGCCCACCGCCCGATCGATATCAGTAATTGGCGCGGCACCGATCTTCTGTTTTCACCGGACGATCGCGGCTACTGGCTGGCCTATTGGCGCGAATGTTACGCCCCGGTGCTGGATACGCCGCGCGAACAGATCGTGCTCGTCGATTACGACCGCCTGTGCCGCGCTCCGTCCGAGAGTTTGCAGCGGCTTGTCGACACCCTGAACATTCGCGCCGCCGACACGTTGCTCGCCGGAGCCGAGCGGATCCATCCCCCCACCCGCTATGGGGGCCTGCCGACCGACGAGGAACGTCCGCCGCTGCTTCGCTGCGACGCCATCGCGGCCGCTCTCAAGGCCCGCGCCATATAGCAACTCACTCACGGCAGGGAAGGGAGTCGACGGAACGATGCGATGGAAAGACCGGTTTCCCGTCGTTTTGTTCGTCGTCTCGCTGGCGTTCCTTTGTTTTATCTACGGCCTCGTCGCCGGCCAACTCAATTTGTGGCCGGCCGAACAATTCGACCAGGCCCTCACCGGCGCGAAGGATTTCAGCCATTACTGGAAGAACGATCTGAAGATCGAGCCGACCCGGAATCTGGTGCCAGCCTATCCGGACTCGAAGCGCTTCGTGGTCTATCGGAAATCCGAGATGGAGCCCGGCACCATTCTGGTCTCGGGCCTGACCTGGGGCCGCTCCGCCTATTTCGGCGCGATTCTCCTGAATTCCAAGGGCCAGGAACTGCATTACTGGCCGGTCGATTTCACCCATCTTTCGACGGCGCGCGATCCCCAGAACATCTTTCTGCATGGACTGGCCGTCTTTCCCGATGGCTCGCTGATCATCGATTCGGACGGCGGCGATGTGCTCGCCAGAGTCGGGCCCTGCGGGAAGACGATGTGGAAGACACAGGGCGACTTCACCCATGTGGTCAGCCCGGCGGACGACGGCACGATCTGGAGCTGGAAGGAAGATCACATCATGCAGAACGACATGAAGACCGGCCGCGTGCTCAAATCCGTCTCACTCGAGGACGACATCGTCAAACCCTATCATCTGGAGGGGATCTTCTGGATGCACACCCTCGAAGATCCGGTCAAACATCTCTACGGTCCGGACCCCTATCACGAAAACGATGTCGAGGTCCTGAGTCCGAAAATGGCCAGGGCCTTTCCGGAATTCTCTCCCGGCGACCTGCTGGTGAGCTTCCGTAGCCTCAATATGGTGGCGGTGCTGGACGGCAAGACTTATGCCCTGAAGTGGCATCAGATCGGCCCGTGGTTCCGCCAGCATGACCCGGATTTCGAACCCGACGGCACGATCTCCGTCTTCAACAACAATATGGGGCTCAAACATTCCGAGATCGACTCGATCGACCCGCGCACCGGGGCCTACAAGGTGCTGTTCCGCGGCAACGCAAAAGCGCCGTTCTATAGCTGGCGGCGCGGCAAGCATCAGATTTTGGCGAACGGCAACATCCTCGTCACCGAGACCGAGCACGGCCGTGTCTTCGAGGTCGACCCGCAGGGCCATCTGGTCTGGGAGTTCAACAATATCTACGACAAGACCCGCAACGGCGTGGTCAACACGGCGATCCATCTCGAGCCCGGCTATTTCAAGCCGGGCGTCCTCAAATGCACGCCGCCGACCGAGTGAGGCCATAGGGCCACACTTTGCGCCAAATCCGGGAACTCAATCCTGAATTTTCTTGGAATCGGATGGCGGTTGTGGTTCATTGCGGCCGCTTTTCGCAAAGATCAGCCAAACACCACACGCGAGCGAACTGGTTTTCACCCTCGGGACACTGGATGGAATGATGATGGATCGCCGGATCACACACATCTCCCTTCGCAACGCCCCAACTCTGCTCGCCGCAATGGTGACCGAAGGCTTTGGCGGCATGTGCGTCTATACGCGCGGCGCCGAAACCCGGGGACACGGCTGACGATCGTCTAAAAGCACAAGACCCGTCAGCCGCGCGGACCGCGAAAGGCTGACAGGCACTCTTTTCCGACACATTCCGACTCCAAATCCCTGTTCGTCTTTCGCTCTTCTTTGGGGAGTGAAACGACAATGATTGTCGACGTAAAAGAACTCACGAAACGATTCCGCCGGGGCAAGCGCGAGAGCGTCACCGCGGTGGATAATATCGGCTTCACGATCACGCCGGGCGAGCGCGTGGCGTTTATCGGCCCGAACGGCGCCGGCAAGTCGACGACGCTCAAGATGCTGACGGGGATTCTGTATCCCTCCAGCGGGTCGGCGCTCGTCTCCGGCTATGTGCCGTGGGCGCAGCGCAAGCGGCTCGCCTTGGAGATCGGCATCGTGTTCGGCCAGCGCTCCCAGCTCTGGTACCACCTCAAGGTGCGCGACAGCTTCGACGTGCTGGCGAAGATCTACGCCATCGAGCCCGATACCTATCGCGCGCGGGCCGGCCAGATCGCCGAGGTGCTGCGGATCACGGATCTGATCGACCGGCCGGTGAAGAGCCTGTCCTTGGGTCAGCGCATGCGCTGCGAGATCGCGGCGGCGCTGCTGCATCGCCCCAAGGTCCTGTTCCTGGACGAGCCGACCATCGGCCTCGACGTCACGGCGAAGGCGCTGCTGCGCGAGCATTTGCGGCATCTCGCCGAGGCGGAGGACACGGTGATCCTGCTCACCAGCCACGACACCGGCGATATCGAGGAGATCTGTCACCGGGTGATTCTCATCAATCACGGCCGGATCCTGCTCGACAAGCCGCTCGGCGATCTGCGTTCGACCTTCCTCACCACCAAACAGGTCACGCTGGTGACCGAGGAGGAGGAGCCGGCCACGCCAATGGCTGAGGGCGTGAGCGTGGTCGGCCGCGCGCGCCACCGGCTGACGCTCGCGGTCGATGTCACGAAGCAACCGGTCGACAAGGTCGTGGCGGCGGCGCTCGGACAACTGACCGTGCAGGACCTGACCATCGAGAACGCGCCTTTGGACGCGGTGATCCGCGACCTCTACGGAGACGGACCATGATTGCAACGATAAGACAGGGGATAAGACAAAGCCTGAGCCTTTCTCTGCACGTGCCCTTGAGTCCGCGCACGGGTGCACTCGTCCATTGCGTCGGGCTCGGAGCGCGCGAGGCCTGGAGCGAGAAGCTCGCCATGGCGGCGCGGTTCCTCACCTTCAGCGTGATCATCGGCATCTGGGCGAGCCTCTGGCATATCGTGCCGGCGGCGACGCTGGCGCGCGTCTCGCTGAGCTATGAGCAGCTCGTCTGGTATTTCACCCTGACCGAGATCGTCGTCTTCTCGCTGGGCCATTGTTACCGGCAGATCGAGGAGGACATCGCCTCGGGGGCGCTGGCCACGGCTTTCATCCGGCCGGTGAGCTATATCGCGCTGACGCTCGCGGAAGAGCTGGGCCGCATGATCGTGACGCTTGGCGGCTTCACCCTGCCAAGCGTCGCGCTCGCCTGGGCGCTGACCGGCCAGCTGCCGCTCGAACCCGCCATGATCGTCTTCCTGCCGGTCACGCTCGCCGGCGGCGGGGCGATCGTGCTTGGCGTGCAGATGCTGGTCGGGCTGAGTGCGGCCTGGCTCGGCACCGCCCGGCCGGTCTTCTTCATCACGCAGAAGCTGATCTTCGTGCTCGGCGGAATGATCGTGCCGCTCACCGCCTATCCGGACCTGCTGCGCAAGCTCGCCTGGGCGACGCCGTTTCCGGCGATGCTCTACGCCCCGGCCAGCCTGATATTGGATCCGGCAAGGGGACACGCCGAAGCCATGCTGGCGCTGCAGGGCATCTGGCTGATCGCCATTCTGCTGGCGGTTGTTTTGCTCAGTGCAGCGTTCGAGCGCCGGGTTCTGACGAAAGGACTGATCTGATGACACGCTTTGGTCTGACAGGCCATCTCGGCTGGATTGCCGCGCTGGCAAAGGCGAATCTGCGCTCGGCGGTCGCGGATCGCGGCAATTTCATCGCGCTCACGAGTTTCATGGCGCTCAACAACCTGATCTGGTTCTCGATCTGGTGGCTGTTCTTCGCGGTCACGGGCGAGATCCGGGGCTGGACCGTCAGCGATGTCGCCGCGCTGTACGGCATCGTCGCGGTCGCTTTCGGCATCCACACCACCTTTTTCGGCGGCGCGCGGACGCTGGCGCAAAAGGTGCGGGACGGCGCGCTGGATGTCTATCTCGGCCGGCCGCGCTCAGCGCTGGTCGGCGTGTTGTTCAGCCGGTCCGATCCGACCGGGCTCGGCGATATCCTGTCGGGCGCGGGAATGGTGCTGTGGGTCACCGCCGCGACGCCCGAAAAGGCCGTGCTGGCGCTTGGCTTTGCGCTGTTGGGCGCCAGCGTGATCGTGGCGAGCTATCTGGCGATCAACTGCCTGGCCTTCATCTCGCGCGGCCGGTCCAGCGTCAGCGACCAGCTCTGCGAGAGCTTCCTAATGCTGGCCTCGATGCCGCAGGTCGGCCTGCCCGGCGTGGTGAAGATCCTGACCTACTCAGCGCTGCCGGCCGCTTTTGTCGGCTTTGTGCCGGTCGAGATCCTGCGGGACTTTTCGGCCGCGAAGCTGCTCGAGGTCGTCGCGGCGGCGATCGTGTGCCCGCTCGCGGCCACCGGCCTGTTCCATCTCGGTCTCCGGCGCTACAGCTCGGGCAACCGCATGATCGAGCTGCGCTAGGTCTCGCCCCGGAGGCGAACGACCAATAGGGGGCGGTCTTGTTGCAGGTCAATTGACCCCGCGACGGGCAGCATGTCTTATGGGGCGGGGGCGGCCAGCCAAGCGACAACCAGAATCAGCGTCACCGGAGGGTGCAATGAGCGAGCAGAAAGACGAACGCAGTACGTCCAGATCGACCGAAGTGAACACCGCCGCGCAGAGCCGGCGCGGCCTGCTGAAGAGCGCGGCAGGCCTAGCCGCCCTCGGCGCATCGCTCGGCTTCGCCCCGGCGGCGGTCCGGGCCCAGGAAAAGGCCGGTCAGGGCCGCGCGGCCAATCAGGATCCGGGCGTCGGCACCATCGTACGGGGCCTGGACGTGTCGACCGAGGGAACGCATCTCGTCCTGCTCGGCACGCGCGGCGGGCCGGGCGTTGATATGCGGCGCGCCATGACGGGAAGCGTCGTTCTGATCGACGGTACGCCCTATCTGCTCGATTGCGGCTACGGCACGGTGCGCGATCTGGTGGCCTGCGGCCTCGGCTATATGAAAATAGGGACCGTCTTCTTCAGCCATCTCCACAACGATCACACGCTGGACCTGCCCGCCCTTCTCAGCCTGCAATGGACCGGCAACCGCAAGCCGCAGACCCATGTCTACGGCCCTTATGGAACGGCGGCGATGGTTCAGGGCGCGCTTCAGTTCTTCAACGCCGATGTCGACATTCGCGTGGCCGACGAGGGCCGGACGCTGAAGCCCCACGTCCAGTTTCGCGGCCAGGACTTCAAGGCCACCGAACACCCCATTCAGGTCTTCAAGGACGACAAGGTCACCGTTTCGGCGGTCGAGAACGCACATTACCCGCCGCGCACGCTCGCCAAGATGCCTTATCGCTCGGTCGGCTACCGGTTCGACACCAAGGGCCGCTCGATCGTGTTCTCGGGCGACACGGCCTATACCAAGAACCTCGTCGAACTCGCGCGCGGCGCGGATGTTTATGTCTCCGAGATCATGTCCCAGGCGATCTATGATGAGATGGAAGCGCTGAACAGGAAAGCCGCCGCCGCGGGCAATCCGAACAATGTCTGGCGCCATGTCGCCGAGACCCATTCGACGCCGGGCGATGTCGGCCGGACGGCGCGCGAGGCCAAGGTCAAGACGGTGGTGCTCAATCACCTGCTGCCCGGCACGACCAGGGAAGGCGAGCTCAACTTCCCGGTCTCGACCTTCATCGACGGCGTGCGCAAGGAATTCGACGGCGAAGTGATCGTCGGCAACGACCTGATGGTGATCTAGAGGCGAGGGGACGCCCTTTGTCGGGCTCAGGACAGGCCTGTCGAAGCCCGTGCGCCGCACGAGCGGACGCAACTACTGACGTGAGCGCCGCCAGCCGGCCGCACGGGCTTCCGCCTCGGTGCAGAACCAGCGTTCGCCCTTCGCCGGGTTGATGCGGGTGGCGTCGTAATATTTGCCGCCGGGGACGTGATAGATCTTCTCGCCGGTCCGGTAGCTGATATTGCCCTTGATGTTGCAGCCCGCCGTCGAGACCGGCGCGGATTTTTTGCGCGCGTCGACCACCTGGACGGACTTGGCGTGCCGCCACTCCTCGGGCCGCGTGAAGCTGCCGGCCCAGAGCCCCCGCCGGGCCGAATCGGCGGCCTCCTCATTCGATACGTAAGCTTTGGAATAGCGGCGATAGGCGATGGCGAAGCCCTGGCTCACCATCCAGCCGTTGAGATCCGCGCCGCCGGCCGAACAGACCGCCACGACGCGGCCATACCGGTCGGTGTCGCGCCGGGTGCAGGACACGGTGTGCCGGGCGATCTTGCGGCTGAGCGCCTGCGCCGCGCGCTGGCCGCAGCGGTAATCCCGTCCGGCGCCGTCCTGACAGATCTGCCGGCCCTCCGGCGCATCGATGCCGAACAGCCGGATCCGGGTTCCATGAATGTCGATCGTGTCGCCGTCGATGACCGAGGCCTGGCCGGCAATCGCCGGTCCGGTCCCGCCGGTCCGCTGATCGGCCCACACATTGCTGCCGAGCACCGCCGCGGTCAGCAGGAAGGAAAACACCAAGAGCGAAAAAAGCCGCTCCATCACCACACACCCGAATTAAGCCGGTTACTCGGGCGAAACTAACGCAAACTGACTTACAGACCGTTTACAACCTCCGGTTCTCCGGCAAGAAAGAAAGCGCGCGCGGAGGGGATATTTCCGGCGGTGATTTGCTCTATACTCGGCTGGACGGGCCCGGAGGGATGGCCTGCGATCGACTCATGGGGGACGAAATGATCAACAGAACCAATACGATATTAGCGGCCGTCATGCTGACTGCCGTCGTCGCCGGAAGCGGAAGGGCGCAAGCCGCAGAGGGGTCCGGGGCCGCCGCGGCCAATGCCAAACCGACGCTCGAATTCGCCTTCGAGGAGACCGTCACGCTCAAAAAGGCGATCCCGGTGGGCATGACGGCGCTCGGCAAACGCAACATCATTCCCATCACGGGCGGCACCATCAAAGGCCCGAAAATCAACGGCACCGTCATGCCCGGCGGCTGGGACTGGCAACTCACCCGCGCCGACGGCTGCACCCAGATCAGCGCCGACTACATGCTGCGCACCGACGACGGCGTGGTCATCAATGTCGTCAACAAAGGCGTGATCTGCCCACCCAAAGACGGCAAACCCGCCGCTGTTCGAACCCAGCCGGTCTTCGAACCACCGCTCGGCAAATACGAATGGCTCGGCCAATCCGTCTTCGTCGGCACGCTGGTGCCCACGACGGACAAGTCGACCCCGGCGGTGAAGATCAGGTTTTACCGGGTGCGGTGAAAACTTAAACGTGCACCAAAATCAGTTGGTGGCAACGGATTCCGTCAATAATTTACTGTAACGGGTTTAAAAATCGTATGTATAGAGGCAGCAATAACGATCTAAAGTAATATGAAACGGAGCACCTATCTTAACTTATCCGGCTTTTTTAGCCATTCTATCCGTTCCATTATTTGTCTTTTTGCTTTACGATTTCTGGGAATGTCCCAAACTGCACCGTGGTAAGGGTTGTCTGGACGTGGATCACTACCAACACGATGCCTCAACTCTCGCATATCGCCAGCTATAAGACGGACAGCTCCAAAATTGGCATTCGGCAGCATCTCTAGGCTGGTTAGACCCGCCACCGTCATCGGACGCTCCAAGTTCACGGACATGCCGCCTGGGGGTTTTGATGACTCTGCGAAGGCGCCACTAGAAAGTCTGTTACACCCGGCATTTTTGTCGAAGATAATGTGATGTTCGGGATTTATATGGCGTATCAACCCATCGTCGTTCTGAATGCCTGGGTCGTCATGTGGGATGACGTTGCCGCTGGCGTCGCGTGGAGGGTGGGCCATGAGAAGTCAGAATTATCACTTGGCTCGATTAACGTACCGCAAGCATCCGCAAAACCCGCGTGACTTCTCTATATTCTGTTGAAAATTCTTTCTCAAATTCCTCACCAGATTGATGATCCTCAAAACTCACGAAAATACGGTTCGGCGCCTCAACCTCAATCTCGAGATCAATCTCCTTTTCATGCCACTCTAATTGGACACCGCCGTAGCTAAGGGGCACCAACTGAGGGGGAGGTCCATCAGTCGTCATCGTTTGAAGCAGAAACTCGATCGCGAACCCCGCTATATCGCGGCTGACAGGTTGTCCATTGTGTCCGTCCCAACCGATGTCCAACGACATTAGCTCCTGCATCCGACCGTAGACAGCCGGCAACCAGTTCGGGGTTTGATCAACACCAAATGCTAATGTGGATAAAGCAGCGCCCTGCCATCCCCTTACTACTTCATTTGTTAGATGGTGACGCACAGCTGTACGCGCTGTACCGGACGGATACACGAAGCCACCACTATCCATACTTTCATATGCAGCCAACGCGCTCATTGCGTCCTTCTCCACCTGTTATGCATTTCCTCGGTAGTTAGCGCGGCAAAAGCCCGAACAATCTTATCGCGGCCAAAATCTAAAAACTGAGACGCTGCTTCAACTGTCGGAGATAACGGAACTCCACGTGCTGTAAGGGTGAGTTCAATCATTGGTGTCCCATCACTTGATAATCCTGGCTGCGCGTTGACATGTAGTCGTCCCACAGGTGTGTCGTCATCAGAGAAAAGCGGGAACCGCATTTGGAAACGTGTGTCCTCGAGCTTGTCGAACACTTCTGGCGCAAAGGACTTCCCTAAGAATTGAAACACTTTCCCCGGCTGTGAACATAAATCTTCATCCGCGAGCGAAATTATATGGTTTACGTAGCTCACCTCGCATTGATTTGGCCGAAGTTCTCCCAAAAGAAGATCGTCAAAAAACTCTCGAAGTATAGATAGTTCGCCTTGATAGTCGGCTTTGATTTTCCCATACCGCGGGTAAACATCGTCTTTCTGAACTTTCCGCCAGTTGTGGATGAAACGGTCTGGCTGGAATTGGATCAGTTGTGTCTGTTCATTATCCAAGAACCATAACCGTGGCGTGGGCGGCGGCCCTGATACAAACTCAAACTTTGGAACATTACGGCCTGTATTTGTGCCAAAAGTCTCAAATACTGGACTTAACGGAGGTTGCTCTTGGGTCAGTGGAAAACCATCGCGAAACTTCTCCCACAGGAAGCCAGCGTGAATTGCCTTGAAGCCCGAAATGCGTTCAAACTGAACACCCAAGACGACCTCTACAACGGGTGGACTCTCGAAATTTGGCAGAGTCTCAGGTCTGTTATTCATATAAGTCCTGATGCGCAGCGGTTCCACGGAGATCATGAATCATCGTGGACTCTCGTGTAAAGACGCTTATGCACTAAGGAAAGTGTGGTGCCGCCTGGGTGACTCGAACACCCGACCTACGCATTACGAATGCGCCGCTCTACCAACTGAGCTAAGGCGGCTCCGGATGGGGCTGTTGCGGCACGCAACATAGGCAAGCCGCGCGCGGGCTGCAAGAGAGTCTTGCACGGCTCTGTCACGAAAGCGGGCGGTCTTCGACGAGCTCGGGATGAACGGCTTTTTTTATTGCTCCGGTCCCGGACCGGCTTGCCGCACCGCCGTTCCGGGCGCTAGCCGGACGCCGGTTCGCCGCGGTTATAGGTCGTCTCGGCGTCGGCGGCTTCGCCTTCGGCGAGATCGCGGTAAAGATCGTCGGTGGCGTCGACGAGCGAGATCGGCAGACGACGGCGGGCCGGACGCGGGGCCGATGATGACGGGCCGGGTTCGATTGCGGCGGGCGCGGTTTCCGGCGCGCGCCAGTCGGTGGAATCGAAGGAGCCGCAGCTCGGACAGATCGCGCGCCAGCTTTTGGACGTGCGGCCGCAGGCGCGGCAATGCCAGCTCGGCTCCGGCGGCACGGCCTGCGCCTTGCGGCGCCATTCCCGCGCGGTGTCCCGGTCGCCGGTTTCGCCTTCCTCCAGCGTGGCGTAGAGCTCGCAAACGCGCGGAGAGACGCGCCCATCGGCGAGCGCCTTCAACTCCGTCCGCGCCAGCTCCCAGTCATTCGCGTCGATCGCCCGCGCGGCGATGGCGAGCCGGCTTTCGCGGTCGTAGCGCCGGTCGGCGACGAGTTCCTGCAGGCGCTTGAGCACCGAATAGGGCGGATCATTGGCCGTCAGATCGCCGAACACGCGGACCAGCTCGGGATGGGGCGAGACCGCCCAGGTGGATTTCAGGATGGCGAAGGCTTTTTTCGGACTGCCTTCCTCGCCCCAGGTGCGCGCGGCGAAGGCGGCGGCCGGCGCGAAGCCGCGGTCCAGCCGGTGGGCCTCGACCGCCAGGCTGCGGGCTTTCTTGTCGTCCCCCTTGGCGGCGGCGTCCAGAGCCTGGGAGAACCGCAGGACGGCCCGCATATGGGTGGCCTTTTCGCGAGTCTGATGGCCGTGGCGCACCGCCTCGTTGAGCGCGGCCTCGGCCTCGTCCCAGGCCTGCTTCTGCGGCAGAACCTCGAGCAGGACCGCCGAAACCCAGGCCGCGTCGGGCTTCAATTCGCGCGCGCGGCGGGCCAGCCGCAGAGCTTCGTCACGGTCGCCGTTGCGGAGCGCGCGGGCCAGCATGCCGCGCAAGGCCGCGACTTCGGTGAGCGGATCGGCGCGCAGGGCGGCGTAACGGGCGTCGGCTTCCGCCTCATTACCCGCCAGCTGCGCGGCCTGGGCCGCCAGAAGATTGGTGAGCGCCGGCTCGTTCAACAACCCGGCGGCTTCCTTCGCCCGGTGCAGCGCTATACGGCCGTCGCCCGAGGCGAGCGCGGCATAGCCCCGGCTCAGCGCCTTCAGGCCGCGCCTGCGCTTGCCGCCCTGCCAGATCTCGCTCAAGGCCTGGGGTCCGCGCCGCAGCCAGCGCCAAAACCGGTAGAACAGCGCCGAGGCGGCGATCACGACGAGCAGCAATACGGCAGCGACGGCTGTCGTCGTCTCGATCCGGTAATCCATCCATTGCAGCGTCACATGGCCGGGATGATCGACGAACCAGACCGAAATCACCGCGAGAACGGCGACGAGAAAGAGAAATCCTATGAGCCGGATCATGGGCGCTATCCCGACGCGCCGGGTGTCTTGGCAGGCTGGCCGGCAGCGGCGCCGCCCGACGTCAGATCGGCGCCCAGACGATAGGCCGCGCCCTCGAGGGCCCGCGCCGCCCGGTCGATCGCCAGCCGGGCATAGGCCGATTGCAGCCAGGGATCGATCTTGTCCGCCGGCGTGCCCTTGATCGCCTCGACCTCGCTCACCGCGCCAGCGAGATCGTCGGCGTCCAGCCGGGCCTGGGCGCGGGACAGATGAGCCTCCACGCTGTCGCCCTTGATCGGGCCGGTATGGCGGATCGTCACCAGCGCCAGAATCCGGTCCAGCGCCGCGCGCCACCAGCTGGTGTCCGCCGGCACCGCCGCTTCCTTCATCGCCGCGCGCGCCGCCATCGGAAAGTCCATGGTGAGATCGCGTTCGGACGGTGCGCCCTCGGCGGCGTGGGGCCCGAGATCGTTGAGCGCTTTCGTTCCCGCCGCGTCCAGTCCGCCGACATCCTTGGCGAGCCGCTGAACCAGAGCCAGGTCGTTGGGGAAGGGCCGCGCCGTCGCCGCCCGCATCCGCAGCCGCGTGGCCGCCAGCGCCAGCAGCGTGGCCCGTTGGCCCGTGGGCGCGGCGTTTTCCAGCTTGGAGAGCCGGACCTGCAGATCGCGGATCGAACTTGCGAGTTCCTGGTGCGTCTTCATCAAATCCGCGAAGCGGGAATCATTCTGCGCCGCGTCCAGCCGCTGGGCGAGATCCGCCATCTGCCCGGCCTGCCGGTCGACCTGCTGTTTGAGATCGTTGAACGCCTGTTCGCTCGCCGGCGCGGGCCGCGAGGCGAGCGTCGAATTCGAGCGCGTCGATCCGCTTGGCCAGCGCGTCCGTCGTCTCGGTCGTCGCGACGTCCTGGGCCGGCATCAGCCGCATGCCGTCGGGCAGATAGGCCTGAAGACGGGGGATGATGAACGGCCAGGCGAACAGGCCGGCCAGAAAGACGAACAGGATAACGGCCAGCAGGATCAGGCCGCGATGGCCCCGCTGGCCCGTCGAGCCCTCTCTGGCCTTGTCGGCCGCTTTGCCTTTGTCCGCCGTCTTGCCCTTGTCGGCCGGCCGGTCTTTCGGTGACGACGCGGCGGAAGACGCCGGAGACGCGCCCGCGCCCTGACCCGCCTCTTGAGAGGTCTGCTCCGGTTTTTTCTGCTCGTCCGAGCTCATCGCATCTTATCCATTATCCGGGA
Source organism: uncultured Alphaproteobacteria bacterium (assembly GCA_963821875.1). Classification (GTDB taxonomy): domain Bacteria; phylum Pseudomonadota; class Alphaproteobacteria; order CAVTAV01; family CAVTAV01; genus CAVTAV01. The sequence goes on along the minus strand of CAWGFE010000002.1, from coordinate 567,757 downwards.
CGTCACTCAGTCGGCCGACTTCTGGCCGCGATCGGCGGGCCCGGCCGAAATTTCCACCCGCGCCCACGCCGCGTCTCGCGCGGCCGTCGCCACAGCCTCGCTCAGGCAGTACGCCGTCAGCGCGCGTAAAGTCGCTGCGAGCCCGGCCTGTTTCACCAGCATAACAAAAGTCGCCGCGGTTCGCGCGGAATAGAACACGACGCCTGCGATCGCGCCAGAGGCAAGCGCCGCGCGCGCCGCCTCGCCGAGCGCCTCGGCCGCGCGAGCCTTGTACAACACGTGACGGCGATATGTGAATCCCTGCGCCGATAACGCTCCCGCGAGGTCGCCCGCCACGTCGCGGCCCGAAACATGGATCGCGGGCCCGCTTTTGGGATCGAGGATTTCGCCGGCGAGGCGCGCCAGTTCCGAGACATTGCCGCCCGCCGTCTCGACGTTACGGAACCCCGCCGCCCGCGCGGCGGCCGCCGTCGTCGTCCCGACCGCCAAAACCCGTATGTCGCGCGGGGCATCGGTGCGGCCGAGCGCCCGGGCCCCATTGGCGCTGGTGAGCAAAATCGCCTGGGCGCCGGCGGCCGAAAAGCCGGGATCCTCGAGGAAATCGATATGGAGCATCGGCTCGATCAGGGTGTCGAAGCCCTGCGCCTCGAGATCGGCGGCGAGTTTCTCGGCATCCTCGCGGGGCCGCGTGATGAGGATCGTCTGTGCCATCGGCGTCGCTTTCGGCCCGTCAGGCCAGGCCGGCGATGAAATCGGGACCGGCCCGGACGCGCAATTCGGCGGCGGCGTCCCGGCCAAGCATTACGCCGTCATTCGGCCCGCCCAGCCGCTCGGTCGCGAAACACAGCGAGCCGTCGGGCGCCAGAAGGCGCGCGCGCAAATGCAGCGTCTTGCCGTCGAGCGTGGCGATCGCGGCGATCGGCGTGCGGCAGGAGCCGTCCAGGCCGGCCAGAAGGCTGCGTTCGGCGGCGAGGCACAGGGTCGTGGCGGTGTCGTTGAGCGGCGCGAGAAGCTCCCGGATACGGTTGTCCTCCGCGCGGCATTCCACGCCGATCGCGCCCTGGGCCGGGGCTGGCATCATTTCCTCGATCGAGAGGGTCGCGCTCGCCACCTCGGTCATGCCGAGCCGGACAAGCCCGGCCCGCGCCAGCAACGTGGCGTCGGCCTCGCCGGCTTCGAGCTTTTTCAGCCGGGTGCCGACATTGCCACGAAAGGTGACGACATTGAAATCCGGCCGTAAATGCCGGAGCTGGGCCTCGCGCCGGAGACTCGCCGTGCCGACGGTCGCGCCTTCTTTCAGCTCCGCGATCGAGGTTCCCTCGCGCGCGATCAGCACGTCGCGCGGATCGACCCGCTCCAGCAGACAGGGAATCTCGAGGCCCTCGGGCAATTCCGTCGGCATGTCCTTCATGGAATGCACCGCCATGTCGAGATCGCCGGTTCTGAGCGCCTCTTCGATCTCCTCGGTGAACAACCCCTTGCCGCCGATCTCCAGAAGCTTGCGGTCGGTGATCTTGTCGCCGCGGGTTTTGAACACCTCGATGGCTATATCCGATTCGGTCAGGCCGGGATGGGCGGCGATCAGACTGTCGCGCACGCCATGCGCCTGAGCCAGGGCCAGCGGACTGCCGCGCGTGCCGATTTTGAGAGGGGTGCTGGAAGACATGGAAGCCGAGTCGCCTTGCGGTTTCTTCGACGGAAGTGATATTGGCCGTTGCGCGGGTGCGGATCGCACGTGATCGGACCCGTGAAACTCAAGCATGTGATACAAGGAAAGACCGGCCCCGTGAACCGCGAATCGCCCGATAAGGCCCATTCCGCGCTCGTCCTCGGCATCGAGACGAGCTGCGACGAAACCGCGGCCGCCGTGGTTTCGGGCGACGGGCGCATCCTCTCCAACATCGTGTTGAGCCAGATCGAGGATCACAGGCCCTATGGCGGCGTGGTGCCGGAAATCGCCGCGCGCGCCCATATCGAGCATCTCGACGGGCTGGTCGCCCGGGCGATGGAGGAAGCCGCCGTCGATTTCGACGATCTCGATGCGATCGCGGCGACCGCCGGCCCCGGCCTGATCGGCGGGGTGCTGGTCGGGCTGATGACCGGCAAGGCGCTGGCGGCAAGCCGGAACCTGCCGTTCCTCGCGATCAATCATCTCGAAGCCCATGCCCTGTCGGCCCGGCTTCTGGACGACGTGGATTTTCCCTATGTGCTGCTGCTGGTCTCGGGCGGCCACTGCCAGCTTCTGCTGGTCAAGGGCGTCGGCAATTACAGCCGGCTCGGCACCACCATCGACGACGCGGTCGGCGAAGCCTTCGACAAGGTCGCCAAGATTTTGGGCCTCGGCTATCCCGGCGGCCCGGCGGTCGAGCGGATCGCCAGGCGGGGCGACCCGGCCCGCTTCGCCCTGCCGCGCCCCATGGTCGGTCGGCCCGGCTGCGACTTTTCCTTTTCCGGCCTCAAGACCGCGGTCAAACGCCTCGCCGACGCATGCGCCGGCGATGGCGCCGTATCGGAGCAGGACGCCGCCGATCTCGCGGCGGCCTTTCAGACCGTCGTCGGCGATGTGATGGCCGACCGCACGGCCCATGCGATGGACCAGGCGGGAGCGATGCCGCTGGTGATCGCCGGGGGCGTCGCCGCGAACAGCTATCTTCGCGAACGTCTCGACGCCTTGTGCCGCGAGCGCGGCAGCCGGTTGATCGCGCCGCCCGTGCGGCTTTGTACCGATAACGGCGCCATGATCGCCTGGGCCGGGATCGAGCGGATGGCGCTGGGGCTGATCGACGATCTCGACGCGCCGGCCCGCGCGCGCTGGCCGCTCGACAGCACCGCCGCCCCGCGTCTCGGCGCGGGCCGGAAGGGCGCGAAAGCCTGAGAGCCTAGAAGACCGCTTCTTCCTTCATGCGAATCGGACCAGCGAAGTCGGAGATATCGTTCTCGAACTGATTGGCGGCGACGGAGCGGTTCTGGATCGCCATGGTCGCGACCGGCTTGACGCCGATAAGCGCTTCCAGTTCGGCGAACGCCCTGGCCGGTTGCGAACCGCCATGGGTGAGGAAGAATCCGGCCTTTTTGAACTCGCCCTTATGGTCCCGCGCATAGCGCCGGAGCGGCGGCGCGAGATGGCCGGCCCAAAGCGGACCGCCAAGAATGACGAGATCGTAATTGGCCGGAATGCGATTCGCCGGGGCGATCGGCGCCAGATGACCGCGCCAGCTATCGCGCCCGCCGCGCAGAAAACCGAAAAAGCCGGCATAGGATTTCCGGCTCTCGATTTCCTCGAGATCGGCATGCAGCACTCGGGCAAGCTCACGGGCGATTTTGCGCGTCGCGCCGGTGAGAGAATAATAGACGACGAGGGTTTTCATCATCCGCGCTCCCATGATCTAGTGGAGACACTATGGCGCCGTTGCGGCAAACGGTCTTTGAGCGTGGTCAATCCGGCCTTACACACGCAGAGGAGAGCGGATCATGTCGGATACGGGTTTCACCCATATCGCGCTGGCGGTTTCGGATCTTGACGCGAGCATCGCCTTCTACGCCAAATATGCCGGCATGCAGGTCGTGCATCGCCGGGCGTCCGACGACGGAGAGGGCGGCGTCGCCTGGGTCGGCGATATGACGCGGCCCTTCGTGATCGTGCTGGTACACCAGCCGGGTGTGGCGGACGAACCGCTGGGGCCGTTCGGCCATCTGGGCGTCGCCTGTGAGACCCAAGAGGAGGTCGACCGGCTGGCCGACCTGGCGCGCGCGGAAGGCTGCCTCAAACGCGGCCCCGAGGATTACGGCCCGCCGGTCGGCTACTGGGCCTATATCGGCGATCCCGATGGCAATAATCTCGAAATCTCATATGGGCAGGACGTCGGCTTTACGGTCGAATCGGCCAAGGGCGGCGAGACGAAAGTGTATTAGGCCCGCTTCCGGCCTTGCCTCGAAATTTCCATACGGGCATAAATTTCGACGTGGAAAGCATCGGCATCATTGGCGCAGGAGCCTGGGGGACGGCCTTGGCGGCGGTCGCGGCGCAAGCCGGACGGCGCGTCGTGCTGTGGGCGATGGAGGACGAGGTCATCGAGGCGGTCAATTCCCGCCACGAGAATTCGGTTTTCTTGCCCGGCGTCTCCCTGCCCGAGACTGTCGAGGCGACCGGCAATCTGGCCGAGGCGGGCGATACCGACGCCGTACTGCTTGTCGCGCCCGCCCAGCATCTCCGGGAGGTTTCGACGCGGCTTCGGTTGCTGATACGGCCGCGAACTCCGGCCGTCATCTGCTCCAAGGGCATCGAGCAGGGCACGCTCAAGCTGATGAGCGAGGTCGTTGCGGAAACCCTGCCGCAGGTCGAGATCTCGGTGCTCTCCGGTCCGACCTTCGCGCGCGAGGTTGCGCTGGGCAGCCCGACCGCCGTGACCCTTGCCGCTGCGGATGAAGAGGTCGGCGCGTCTCTGGTGGAAGGATTGGGCCAGCGGGCTTTCCGGCCCTATCTCTCGACCGACGTGATCGGCGCCCAGATCGGCGGGGCCGTGAAGAACGTGCTCGCCATCGCCTGCGGCATCGTCCAGGGCAAGGAATTCGGCGAAAATACCCGCGCCGCGCTCATGACCCGGGGCCTTGCCGAGATCCTGCGGCTCGGCGACGCGCTGGGCGCGAAGCGCGAGACGCTGATGGGCCTGTCCGGCCTCGGCGACCTGATCCTGACCTGCTCATCCGCCCAGTCCCGCAACATGTCGCTCGGCATGGAGCTCGGCAAGGGCCGCTCGCTGGAAAAGATTCTCGGCGAACGGCGCTCGGTCGCGGAGGGCGTCTATTCCGCGAGCGCGACCGTCGCCCTGGCCGCCAAACACGGCGTCGACATGCCGATCTGCGCGGCGGTGGACGCGGTGCTGAACCAGGGCGGCGATATCGATTCGATGGTCGAGCAGCTCCTCAACAGGCCGTTCAAGCACGAGGTGTCGGGGCAGCCCGCGGCCGCCTCGTGACGCCCGTGCCCGGAACGACATAACGGAGGCGATACATGGCCTATTGGCTGGTCAAAAGCGAACCGCACACCTGGTCGTGGGACGATCAGCTGCGCGACGGGACGACCTTCTGGAACGGGGTTCGGAACTACCAGGCATCGAACAACATGAAGGCCATGAAGAAGGGCGACCAGTGCCTGTTCTATCACTCGGGCAAGGACCGGGAGATCGTCGGGATCGTCGAGGTCGTGAAGGAATATTACCCCGACCACACGGACGACTCCGGCCGGTTCGGCATGGTGGATCTCAAGGTCGGACGCGCGTTCAGGACGCCGGTGAGCCTCAAGGAGATCAAGGCGGACGAGCGGCTGCACGATCTGGCTCTCGTGCGTCAGTCGCGGCTGTCCGTGATGCCGATCGACGCCAGGTCCTGGAAGATCCTGTGCGGCATGGGAGGCGTGAAGCCGTGACGGCGATCCAGAAGGAAGAGCCGTTAAGCCGCCCCCGCACGAAGACCCCGGAAGAACTCGGCGGGCCGAAACCGGGCGAGACTTTGTGTACGCTCGAGGATCTCGACGGCGGCAAGGCCGTGCTTCTGGCATTCGGCGAGGGAAGCCGCAAGGCCGAGATCTTCGTCATGGCGCACGAAAACGACATCGTCGCCTATGTGAACGCCTGCCCGCATTTCAACATCTCGCTCAATTACCGCGAGCCGAAATTCCTCAACGGCGCGGGCGACCGCTTTCTTTGCATCAATCACTACGCCCAGTTCCGCATCCCGGACGGCTATTGCGACGAGGGCGTGTGCGAGGGCCATTGGCTTACGCCGGTCGCGATCCGCGTCGAGGACGGCCGGGTTCTGGCCGGCTGACCGCGCTTGTTGCCCAAACTCGGTGATCCCGGTCCCGCCGACCTGTCGGACGTGCCGGGCGCGCCCGACCGCGGAACCGAGCTTTGCCGCATCGGCGACATTCCCGAGAACGGCGCGCGCGTCTTCACCTATGGCCCGCAGGAAGATCCCTTCGAGTTTTTCATCCAGCGGATCGGCGACGCGGTTTACGCCTACCGCAATCTCTGCCCGCATATCGCCCTGCCGATGGACTGGCGGCCCGGCGTGTTCATGGATCCGCAGCGCACATTCTTCCTCTGCGCCAATCACGGCGCGGTGTTCCGCCCCGAGGACGGCTATTGCTTCGCCGGCCCGTGCCGGGGGCGCTATCTCACGGCCATCGCCATCGAGATTCGCGACGGCGCGGTCTTCGTCGGCTAGACAAGGAGGCCGTTCGTCCTGAGCCTGTCGAAGGACATGGTTCGACACGCTCACTACGAACGGGTTTGGTTGTCCGGCGGTCTGTGTTCGCCACCTGGGCCCGGCGTCATCACCACGATATGGCAGGGCTCCCTGATCTCGAGCCGGTGCCAGACGCCCTTGGGAATGATCACCGCCTGACCGGGCGCCATCGGCGTGACGGTCTCGGCGCCATCTTCCCCGGCAATAAGATCGAAACGGCCCGACAGCAGATAGATGAATTCATCGCCGTCGGGATGCATCTCGCCGCCATGGGGCGGATTGCGGGTCAGCACCGGCGCGGCGACCATGAAGCCGTCGACGCCGCGTTCCGGGCCGGCGTGAGCCCGGGTGACCTCGGACCGCCCATCGCGGAAAAGACTGACGCCCGACGCGGACATCTCGAAAGGACGAATGCGGCTTGCCGGCATGACGACTCCCCTCGGGGCGGCATCCGCGCGCCGGGAGAAGCCCGTACGCCTTACGGTTTCACGCCCGTGACGACGGAATAATAGCCGAAAGTGTGGATGACGCCGATATCGGTGAATCCGGCGCCTTCCAGCAACGCCTTGAGTTCCGGATAAGAGAACTGCTGGCCCTGGGTGCCGAGCAGCATCTGGGTCGAGAACCCGGCGGTGGCGGCGGGGCCGCTCTGATCGTCGTTCAGCAGCATCTCGTGCAGGAAGATCCGGCCGCCCTTCACCAGCGCGCCGAAAGCGAGGGAGGAAAGCGTCGCGCAGGTCTCGAAGCGCCAATCATGGAAGATGTTGGAGAACACCATGCCGTCATAGCCTTCCGGCCAGGGCTGGCGGAACATATCGACCGCCGTCGTCTCGATCCTGCCCTCGAGGCCGGCCGCCTTGATATAGCCCTTCGCCTCCTCGCACATGGTCGGAAGATCCATGACCGTGCAATGCGTGTCGGGCTGATGCGCCGTGATTGCGACCGACATCGCGCCCGAGCCGCCGCCGACATCGAGCATGCGCTTCACGCCCTTGAACACGCCGCTCCTGGCCGCGCCGACCGCCAGCGCGACGCATTCGGACTGCATATAGGCGGCGATGTTCTTGGCCATTTCCGGCGGGATCTGGCCGGCTTCCCAGCCTTCCACCGGACGCTGACGCTCGCCCTTGTATTCGTCCTTGTGGCGCAGCGCCTTGAGAAGTTCGTTGTGTTCGTTGCTCGAGCGGGCCTGCGCCACAAGCTTCGCGCCGAAAAAGAAATAGCTGTCCTTGAGAAGATAGGTCCGGGCCGCCGTGGTGAGGCCGAACCGGCCGCCGCGCGAGGTAAGGATGCCGCTCGCCGCCAGGACGGGGAGAATCGCCCGCATCGCCCGCTCGTTGAGATCGAGCCGCTTGGCGAGATCGGCCGCGCTGGCCGGCGCGTCGTTGAGCGCTTCGTAGAAGCCGAGCTCCAGCCCGACGCTCAGGCACGGCAGGCGCCAGCGCGCAAAAACGGTTTCCAGAATCGGCTTGTTGTCGACCAGCGGCGTTTCCATGTGTCCTCCCTCCCGAGTGTGTCGAAGGGGAACTCTATCGGAGCCGTCGCTCAAGTTGAATGGTCAAGTTGAGGGCCGTCGTCTTTTAGGGCTTTCTGCCGGTAACCACCGAATAATAGCCGGAGGTGCGGGTCACGCCGACATCGGCGAATCCGGCGCCTTCCAGCAATTCCCGGATTTCGGGAAACGTGTATTGCTGGCCGCGGGTATCGAGCAGCATCTGCGCCGCAAAGCCCGCGGTCGCCGCCGGGCCGCTGTGATCGTCATTCATCAGCATCTCGTGGACGAAAACCTTGCCGCCGGCCGGCAGCGCCTCGAAGGCGAGCCTGGACAGCAGGGCACAGGTCTCGGACGCCCAGTCATGGAAAATGTTGGAGAACACGACGCCGTCATAGCCTTCGGGCCAGCGCTGCCGGAACATATTGACCGGCTGGACCGTGATCCTGTGACCCATGCCGGCGGCGTCGATATAGGCTCTGGCCTCCTCGCACATGGCGGGGAGATCCATGACCGTGCATTCGGTGCCGGGCTGGCGCGTCGCGATCGCCACCGCCATGGCGCCCGAGCCGCCGCCCACATCAAGCAGCCGCTTGACGCCCCAGAACACGCCGCTGGCCGCGGCGCCGGCCGCGAGCCCGGCGCATTCCGACTGCATGTAGGCCGCCACGCTTTTGGCCATTTCCGGCGAAATCTTGCCGGCTTCCCAGGCATCGACCGGGTCGGGACGCCAGAACCAACTCCGACGCGGCTTCTTCGGACGGAGATAGGTCAGCAATTCGCCATGCTCGAAGCTCGACTGAGCCTGGCTCATGAGCTTCGCGCCGAAGAAATAATAGCTGTCCTTCAGCAGATAGATCCGGGCCGTCGCGGTCAGTGAAAAGCGGTCGTCATGTACGTCGAGAATGCCGCTGGCGGCCAGCACCGGCAGCACCGCGCGCACCGCTCTGGCATCGAGTCCGAGCCTGTCCGCCAGTTCCGGCGCAGTGGCCGGCGCTTCATTGAGCGCTTCGTAAAATCCCAGTTCCAGCCCCGCGCTCAGACAGGGCAGCCGCCAACGCGCGAAAACAGTGTCGAGAATCGCCGTGTTATCGACCAGCGGCATGTCAGTGTCATCGGTTACTAATGTATCCATGGGCCTATGGAGCAGGTCTGAACCTGAAGCCAGTATGAAGAGCGGGGAGCCGTTCAGCATCCCGGCGAAGGCGCGACATAAGGTCACGCCCGGTCGCCGGATCCGACATTCGCCGCGCGGGCTTCCCTTGCCAGAAGGCTTCTCCGCTTCGTATCATTTCACCGCTATCGTCTTGATAGCGTTCGCGGATCGCAGCAGCAGAAAAGGTGGGGGCCATGTCCGACAGCCAGATCATCCCGGTATCCGAGGAATGGGCCAGACGGGCCTGGTGCGACGAGGCAACCTATCTCGAGATGTACAACAAGTCCGTTCACGATCCCGAGAGCTTCTGGGCAGAGCACGCAAAACGGATCGACTGGATCAAACCGTTCACCAAGGTGAAGAACGCCTCCTTCTCGGGCGAGGTGAGCATCAAGTGGTTCGAGGACGGCACACTCAACGCCAGCGTCAACTGCATCGACCGCCATCTGAACAAGCGCGGCCATCAGGTCGCGATCCTGTGGGAAGGCGACGACGCCAAGGACCAGCGCCGCATCACCTATAAGGAGCTGCATGCCGAGACCTGCAGGATGGCGAACATCCTGAAGGAGCAGGGCGTCAAAAAGGGCGACCGGGTGACGATCTATATGCATATGATTCCGGAAACGGTTTACGCCATGCTCGCCTGCGCGCGGATCGGCGCGGTGCACAGCGTGGTCTTCGCCGGCTTCTCGCCGGATGCGCTGGCCGGCCGGATTCAGGACTGCGAATCCAATTGCGTCATCACGGTCGACGAGGGCGTGCGCGGGGGCAAGAAAATCCCGCTCAAGGTGAATACCGACAAGGCGCTGGAGCGGTGCCCGGGCGTCAAATCCGTCATCATGGTGCAACACACCGGCGGCGAGGTGCCGTTCGTGAAGGGCCGCGACGTCTGGTTCCACGAAGCGGCGAAGCATGTCTCCGCCGAGTGCCGGCCGGTCGAGATGAGCGCCGAGGATCCGCTTTATATCCTCTACACCTCCGGCTCGACCGGGAAGCCAAAAGGCGTGCTGCACACGACCGGCGGCTATCTGGTCTATACCTCGATGACCCACCAATATGTCTTCGACTATCACGACGGTGATATCTATTGGTGCGCTGCGGATGTCGGCTGGGTCACCGGACACAGCTACATCGTCTACGGCCCGCTCGCGAACGGTGCGACGACGGTAATGTTCGAGGGCGTGCCCACCTATCCGGACGCGTCGCGGTTCTGGGAGGTCATCGACCGCCACAAGGTCAATATCTTCTATACCGCGCCGACCGCGATCCGGGCGCTGATGCGCCAGGGCGACGGGCCGGTGGACAAGACCTCGCGCGGCTCGCTGCGCCTGCTCGGCAGCGTCGGCGAACCGATCAATCCCGAGGCCTGGCTGTGGTATTATAAGACCGTCGGCGACTCGCGCTGCCCGATCGTGGATACCTGGTGGCAGACCGAGACCGGCGGCATCATGATTACGCCGCTGCCCGGCGCCACGGCCCTGAAGCCCGGCTCCGCCACCCGGCCGTTCTTCGGCGTGAAGCCTGAAATCGTCGGCGCCGACGGCAATCCGCAGACGGGCGCCTGCCGGGGCAATCTGGTGATCACCGATTCCTGGCCCGGCCAGATGCGCACCGTTTACGGCGATCACGACCGCTTCGTGCAGACCTATTTCTCGGCCTATAAGGGCAAATATTTTACCGGCGACGGCTGCCTGCGCGACGAGGACGGCTATTACTGGATCACCGGCCGCGTGGACGACGTGATCAATGTCTCCGGCCACCGGATGGGCACGGCCGAAGTCGAAAGCGCGCTCGTCGCCCATGACCATGTCGCCGAGGCCGCCGTGGTCGGCTTCCCGCATGATGTTAAGGGCCAGGGCATCTACGCCTATGTGACGCTGAACGCCGATGTCGAGCCGACCGAAGCCCTGAACAAGGAGCTGAAGGACTGGGTCGGCAAGGAAATCAGCCGCATCGCCATGCCGGACGTCATCCAGTTCGCGCCCAGCCTGCCCAAGACCCGCTCGGGCAAGATCATGCGCCGGATCCTGCGCAAGATCGCCGAGAACGATTTCAGCAATCTCGGCGACACGTCGACACTGGCCGATCCCGGCGTGGTCGACGATCTGAAGAAGAACCGGAAGACGTAAGACCCGCGCCGGGCCACTTGTCGGCGCGTGCTTACACGGAACTTTGACCCCGCTGGCGGAGTTCCATACTTGACCTCGCGCGCGTCAGGACAAATCTTCTACCCATCAAGCTTTGAACCGGAGGCTGGAATGTTCAAAGACGTTTGGGGGAGGCGGCCGGCGGCTGCCTTCGGCGTTTTTTGTATTTTGCTCGTTGGGGCGACGCTGATTCCGGCGGCCCCGAAATCCGCTCAGGCCCATCACGGCTGGAGCTGGACGACAGGAAAGAATATCGAGCTGAACGGTGTTATCCGCGCCGTCGATCTCGGTAATCCGCATGGCAAGATCATGCTGGACGTCAACGGGACGTGGTGGACGCTCGAAGTCGGCCAGCCCTGGCGCAACGAGCGCGCAGGGCTGAAGGACAGCGATCTCGCCGAGGGCGTGCGGATCACGGTTTCCGGCGAGCCGGCGAGCGATCCCGACGCCAAGCGACTCAAGGTCGAGCGGCTCTGGATCAACGGCGTCCGCTACGACCTCTATCCGGACCGCGCCTGAAGATCTCGATTTCACGCGCCGGAACCGCGCGCGCCGGGACGTCGGACCACCCCGGCTTTCGAGCAGGATTTCGCGCGCCGACATCGTGCAATAAGCCGTGCCGGTGCTTATATGTATCGGCGTACCGGCGTCGCTGTTGGTGGACGGCCCGGGCCTCCTGGCACGAGGCTTCCGGATTCAAGGTATCCGTACCGGCCGCTTGCCGGCGAGGGTCGCGCGCCCCGGCGACAGGCGCGGGAGATATGTCGAGTTTGTCGATGCGCCTGAAAGATTATCCGACCGGCTACGGCTGGATTTCCATTCTGCTGCACTGGCTGATCGTGGCGGCCGTGGTCGCGCTGTTGTTCGTCGGCGATTCGATCGACGTGATGGGCGATCCCATGCTGCACATTCACACCTCGATCGCGCTGACCGCCTATATTCTGATCGCCATCCGCATCTGGTGGCGCCTGAAGCAGGGCCATCCCGGTCCGATCAAGGGGCAGGAAGGCTGGAGCTTCACGCTCGGCAAGATCGTGCACTACCTGCTGATCGCCGCGACCGGGCTGATGCTCGTCTCCGGTCCCGTCATGGCCTGGGCCGGCGTCATGCCGATCCGGTTCTACGGCTTGTTCGAAGTTCCCAACCCGATCGGCTCGAACCCGGATCTGTTCCACGCCGCCCTGTTCTGCCATCAGGTCGGGGCGATCTCGCTGGCCGCCGGGACACTTCTGCATATCGGCGGCGTTCTCAAGCATACGATCTGGAATCACGACCACACGCTGGTCAAAATGATCCATCCCGGCACGCCGGAGCCCGGCATGGGCGACCTGACGCCGAGAGAAGCCGCAAAATCGAAGGCGTCGCGGCAAGCCGGGGAGCCGATCCACGAGAGCCCCGGCGAATAGACCTTTCGCCGCTGTCCGTTTCGCCCCCTTGCGCGACCGGGCCGGAGACGATAGGGACGGGGCCTACGGGTCGACGAGGTTCGGGGGCCGGGCGACAAACGGGTCATGCGTGCAATAATAAGCTCAATCGCTCCCCTCCTGGCCGGGATCGTTCTTCTGACCTTCGGAGTCGGCCTGCTCGGCACGCTCCTCGGCGTGCGGATGGCCGAGGCGTCGTTTTCGCCGCTGACCGCCGGCCTGGTCATGTCGGGATATTTCGTCGGCCAGTTCATCGGCACCCAGTTCGTGCAGCGCTGGATCGAATCCGTTGGCCATATCCGGACCTACACCGCTTTCACCGCCATTCTCTCCGCCGCGACGCTCGCCCATCCCTTCGGGCTGGAAAGCGGCTTCTGGGCGTTGCTACGTTTTCTCCAGGGCTTCTGCATGGCAGGCCTTCTGGTCTGTGTAGAGAGCTGGCTCAACACCCGCTCCACCCGCGAGACCCGAGGCTCGATCCTGGCGATCTACATGATCGTGTTCTACGGCGCCTACGGCACCGGCCAGTTTCTTCTCTATCTGCCGGATTCCTCGGGATTCGCGCTCTATGCGATCGCCTCGATCCTGATTTCGATCGCCGCCGTTCCGATCGCGCTCACCCGGATCGTCGCCCCCGATATCACGACGTCAGCGGATTTGCGGCTGAGCCAGCTATACGAGACGTCACCGACCGGCGTGATCGGCAGCTTCTCCTCAGGCGTCATTCAGGGCGCGTTTTTCGGTCTCATGGCCTATTACGCCACGGCGATCGGCCTCAACGCGGCGCAAACCGGCGGTCTGATGACATCGACAATCTTCGGCGGGCTGGTGATGCAATATCCGATCGGCCGGCTGTCCGACGTGTTCGACCGCCGCAAGGTAATTGCGGGCGTCAGTGCCGCAATCGCGGTGACCGCGACCGGCATTGCGATCGTCGGTGCCAGTTCCTTTGTGGGTCTGCTGGTGCTGAGCGCGATCTTCGGCGGCGTCGGCTTCACGCTCTACCCACTGAGCGTCGCCAACGCCAACGACTATGCCGACCCGAGCGACGCCGTATCGACCGGACGCGGCATGCTGCTGTTCTATAGCGGCGGCGCGATTCTCGGCCCGCTCGGCGCGGCGACGGCGATCAATCTGTTCGCGCCCGCCGGACTTTTCTTCTTCTCCGGCGTGGTGGCGCTTCTGACATGCGGTTTCGTCCTCCTGCGCATGCAGGCGCGCGCACCGGCTCCCGTGGAAGACCAGACGCCGTTCCAGGCCTTGCCGCGCACCACCCCGCAGGCCATGGAGCTCACGGAGCCGGAAACGGCCGCCGAAGAGGCATCCTAATCAAATTGCGGCCAGACTATTCGGGCTTCTCGCCGTCCCAGTAGCTCACCGTTTCGTGGCGCATTACGGAGAAGTTCCGCGCGTGAGTCTTGCCGTCGGCGGCCGTCGCATAGGTCGCCGTCGCAATCTTGTTCGAATCCGGATAGACCACGACCTCGGGCAGGATCATGCTCGAGAGGCAGAAATATTCGAGATCGTCCTCGCCCGTATTGATCATCTGATGCGCCGTTCCGGAGGATGCCGGGAGATGAACGTAATCGCCCGCCGCGAGCGGGATCTCTTCCTCGCCGTAACGCAGGGTGCCGGTTCCGCTCGTGACAAGCAGCGCCTCGTCATTCGCCGAATGGGCGTGAAACGGGAAGGCGCGCTTGCCCGGCTTGAGCTTGTAGAGGCTGATGCCGAGCTTCGGCCTGTAGGCCTCGCTCATCGGCGTGAGCGTTTTGCGTTCGTGGAAGAAGCGCGCGCCGTGCCCCATTTCCACCCAGTCCAGATCCGCCAGGTTCTTCTTGTAGACCATCGTGCCGCCTCCCGGGATGAAGACCATGTTCCAAGCGCCATCATGCGCTTCCCGCGCCGACACGCAAGCCGGCGCGTACGGGCCTTGAGTGATGGCGGCAAGGGCGTTAAACCGGGCGATCTATCGGGGAGACGATGATGGCGGAAATTCGAATGGGAGTTGTCGGTGCGGCGGGCCGCATGGGCCGGGCGCTGATACGCGAGATTGCGGCGGCCGAGGGCGCGCGGGTGTCCGGCGCGACGGTGCGGCCGGGCAGCGACGACGTCGGTCGCGATGTCGGCGAGATCGCCGGGATCGGCCCGCTCGGCGTCACCGCCATCGACGATCCGCAGGCCTTATGCGCCGCGTCGGATGTCGTGCTCGACTTCTCGACGCCGGCCGCCACCGTCGAGCTGGCCCGGATCGCCGCCGATGCCGGTATAGTCCATGTGATCGGCACGACGGGACTGACGGACGACGACATCAGAGCCCTGATGGCCGCCTCGCGCCGCACGCCGATCGTCCGCGCCGCCAATATGAGCGTCGGCGTGAATCTATTGGTCGAGCTGACCCGCGAGGTCGCCGCCCGGCTGGGACCGGATTTCGATATCGAGATCGTCGAGATGCATCACCGGATGAAGGTGGATGCGCCCTCGGGCACCGCGCTGGCGCTCGGTGAAGCCGCCGCCGAAGGCCGCGGCGTCGCCTTGCCCGAAGTCGCCGACCGCGGCCGCGACGGCATGACCGGCGCACGCAAGCGGGGCGCGATCGGCTTCGCGGCTTTGCGGGGCGGCACGGTAGCGGGCGACCACACGGTCATTTTCGCCGGCAATGACGAGCGTATCGAACTGACCCACAGGGCCACCGACCGGGCAATCTTCGCGCGCGGCGCGGTGCGGGCCGGGCTGTGGGCCGCCGGCAAGCCGGCCGGCCACTATTCGATGGCGGATGTGCTGGGTTTTACGAAAGCCGAATAACACCCGAGAAATGCTTTATGACGGTTCGACATCCATCGCCCGGCGGCGCAACGCTTCGAGCAGGGCGTCGGCGACTTCCTGACGTTCGGGCACGGTGAGGAACGCGGCGATCACCAGATCCTTGCCGTGAGAGCGCAGCGTCAGCACCGGATCGCGCCCCCGGGGCGCCAACATCAGCACCTGGACCCAATAAGGTTCGAATTTCCAGGACTTGACCTGCCCGCCGGGATAATGACGGGCGACCGTGAGACTGTCCTGATCGAGCAGGATCTTCTCCGCGATCCGGCCCGACCGGTAATTCAGCTTGAAAGCGAAGTAGACGAGTCCGACGTCGAGACCGAAAAAGCCGAAGACCGGCCAGGCGCCGTGCATCACGAAGAACATGCCGGCAGTGAAGCTGATCATCGCCAGCACGGACATCAGGATCGTGAAACCGACCGGCGACAGGGAGCGGTGGGGCGTCAGCACGGCGTTGAACCACACCGGGCCATCCAGGCTCTTGGCGTAAGACGGCACGGCGGCGTGATGCCCGATGCGCTCGCCGATGCCGGATGTTTTCTCGTTCATGCGGCATAATTTAGGGCGAAAGCAGCGCGGCGGCAATTTCTCCGTTGTCCGGCCGCCCCGCCGGCGAATTTAACGCTCGCGAAGCCGCGTTGCGCCCGCTACTTTCTAGCGCCATGAAACGCGTCGATATCGAAACCTTCTTTTCCCGCCTCGAAGCCGCCAATCCCGACCCCAAGGGCGAGCTTCACTACGTCAATCCCTACACCCTGCTGGTCGCGGTGGTGCTTTCGGCCCAAGCGACGGACGCCGGGGTCAACAAGGCGACCGCGCCTTTGTTCGAGGCGGTCGACACGCCGGAGAAGATGGTCGAGCTCGGGGAGGCCGGGCTGAAGCGCTATATCAAGACCATCGGCCTGTTCAACACCAAGGCCAAGAACGTCATCGCGCTGAGCCGGATGCTGATCGACGAGCATGGCGGCGTGGTGCCGAAGGACCGCGATGCGCTCGAACACCTGCCGGGCGTCGGCCGAAAAACCGCCAATGTGGTGCTGAATATCGCCTTCGGCGAGCCGACCATCGCGGTGGATACCCATATCTTCCGGGTCTCGAACCGCACGGGGCTCGCGCCCGGCAAGACGCCGCTGCAGGTCGAGGAAAAGCTGGTCAAGGCGGTGCCGGCGCATTACCGGCTCCATGCCCATCACTGGCTGATCCTGCATGGCCGCTATATCTGCACCGCGCGCAAGCCGAAATGTCCGGCCTGCCCGGTCAGGGATCTCTGCGCTTTCAAGGAAAAAACGCCGGCTTAAGGCGCGACGGCGGGGGCGCCTGGTCCGGGAGCGGGCGTCGCACCGTCGGCCGGCGCCGCGCCGGTTACCGCCGTATCGTCGCCGGTGGGATCGTCCTGACTGGCGGCTGCGGCCGGCGCGTGCTTGGGCAGGTCCATGTCGGGCTTGAGAAAGGCCTCGATACAGACGCCGTCGCGCCGTTCGGCGGCCTCGACCAGTAGCGGGCCGCGCTCGCTGATCTCGACATGGCTCACGACCGGCTCGCCGGCCTTGGCGTTGTCATAGAGGAACAGATGCAGCACGCATTCCGGCCCGACATAGTGCCAGACTTCGGCGGGTGGCTCGTGACGCCGGACGTTGGGATCGCCGAAATATTTGAGCAGGTCGTCCGCGGTCAGACCGACCAGATCCTTGACGTCGGGAAGCGGCGGTGGGGGCGGCGGAGGCGGCGGCAGTTCCGCCACGGCGGGCTGCGCCGCCGGTGCAGGGGCGGGGCCGTTCGAACTGGTGCCGAAGGTCACGCAGCCGGAGAGAAGCGACATCGCGAGAAGGCCGGCGGAAACAAGGCCGCCGCGCGTAATCAGGGGACGTATGGCGGCGCCCTTAGAACGACGCGGCCGAGCGCTCCGGCTGGTCGTCGTTGGACGGTTCGACATCCGATTCTTCCGAATCAGCCGATTCGACGGTGCCGACCTTGCCACTAAGTTCCCCTCCGCATTCGATTTCGATCTGTCCGTAACGCACGTCGCCGTTGACGCGACCGTTCTCGCGAATGATGAGACGACCGGCGCATTCCAGAGCGCCGTCGAACCGTCCGCTGATATCCGCGGTCTCGACTTCGGCGGTTCCCCCGAAATAGCCGGATTCGGTGATGATCAAAGCCCGGCACTTGGAGAGAGTCGCCTCGACCTTGCCATCGACATGGACTTTGGCGCAATCCGCGATTTCGCCATGCAACGAAATGTCTCGGCCGACCGTGAGGGTCTTGTCTTCTTCGGGATGCTGGCGGGTATCGGGCGCCGGCGCGGGGGCCATCTTTTTCGGGCCGCGGACATCCGGAACCCGGACATCGGGCGCGCGCATCTCGACGCCGCGCGGTTCCATCGCCGGACGCGGGGACCGGGTGCCGGCGCTTTCGCGATCATGATCGTCGCTGGCGAGCGGGGCGAGCGGACTGGCGGCGGGCGTTTCGGAACTGCTCAGGAATTCGGGCAGGCGCTTGTCTTCGCCGCGACTGGCGTCACCGCGCGCAGCGGGCGTGACCGGGTCACCATCGTTCTTGGTACGACCAAACATTCAGCAATTCCTTCGTGTTCTCTGAATTCCGCGCCGGAAGCATTAAGGCCATGCATCGCCGGTCATTGGGACAGTAGCAGCCGTGCGTAAACCCTTATTTAACGCCGGGGCGAATGGGCCGGCTCAGCGATACCGCACGAGACCGAAGAACGATTCCTCGGTGCTGGAACGGTCTTTCACCGGCAGGGCCCGGATATTGCCGGCCAGGTCGCCGCCGGTATCGATCTCCAGCGCGCCGTAGCGAACCTTGCCGTCGATCCGGCCCGTGGCCCGCAGCACCAATCGCCCGGTACAGACGAGATTGCCGGTCAACAGTCCGGCGATCTCCGCCGTCCGGACCAGGGCGTTGCCGTGGAAACGGCCGCTTTCCGCCACGACAAGCGCGCCGCACTCGGCCACTTTCACATCGGCTTCGCCTTCGATGTAAAGCATGTCGCAGCCGCGGACCTTGCCCTGAACCGTGATGTTGGACCCGACCGTCAGCACGTTTTCCCGGTCGGTCTTCCGGCGGGTCTGCCCGCGCTCGGGCTGATCCGGCAAGGTGATCGTCGTATCGTCGTCGAGAGGGGGATTCGCGCTTTCTCCCACGACGGCGGAAGAAGCCTCGGAGGCGACGGCTCTGTTGCCTTCGATGCGTCTATTGAAGAAACGAAACATATAAATGCCCTTGTCCGGTGACCCGCCGTGGTGTGTGCCAGTTATGGTTGTCAAACGCGTAACCCTAACATTCGATTTGTAAAAGGTTATTTAACGCGCCTGTCGGGGACCGGGCAGAGCCTTGTAGACATGCATCATGAACGCCGCGCCCACAACAGGCGCCAGGATGTTCAGAAAGGGTACGGAAAACAGCCCGGCGATCACGACGCCGGCCAGAAAGACCTGTCCGCTATTGCGCCGCCTGAGACCCCTCGCGTCGCGCGGGCTCATATGGCGGGTGGCCGCCAGCTCGAAATATTCCCGGCCGAGCAGATAGCCGTTGAGCACGAGGAAAATCGCGAGGCTCAAAAAGGGGATGAACAGGGCGACGATATAGAGCGGCAGAACCAGAAGATTGAGCACGACCAGCGTGCCCATCAATTTCAGCGACAGCACGACCGAGAGCGCGAGGGACGGCGCGGTCCCGGGCGGATCGGCCGGATAGTGCAGGCGTTCGACCGCGTCGGCCACGTCGTCGAGCAGAATCCCGAGAAACATGCTGACGACCGCCGGAAACAGCAGCCAGAGCCCGACGAGGAAGCCGAGCACGCCGCCGACGGCCATCAAATCGTCGAGCCAGTGCCAGCGCGCCGCCGGAATATAATGAAGTCCGAAGCCGACCAGCACGCCGAGCACCACGAAGACGAGGAGCGACAGGCCGATGCCGAGCCACAGGATCCGGCGGAAGGCCGGGTCCGGCAGCTGCTGAAAGGCCAGACTGAGCGCGCGAAGGATGGGCCGACACTCCGTTGATCACCGTGACCGGTTCGATGGTGCCGCCTCGCGCGCCGATCGGCAAGGGCGCTGCAACGGCACAACGCCAAGGAATACCTTGCCGCCCGCTGCGTCACCCTTATACTGCCGGGCGAGTAATTCACCATCCGGCACAGCGTCAGCACCCGTATTCACACCGAATAAGGTCCATACGGGGCGGGGCGCGTTTCAGGCCGGGCACAACACGACTGGGGAAGACAAATATGGCAAATGAGACCTTGGACGTCGTCGGCATCGGAAATGCCATCGTCGACGTGATCGCGCACGCCAGCGACGCTTTTCTGACGGATCAGAAGCTGCCCAAGGGCGGCATGACGCTGATCGACGCCGACCGGGCCAAGGAGCTCTACGGCCTGATGGAGCCGGCGGTCGAGATGTCGGGCGGGTCCGCCGCCAACACCATCGCCGGCGTCGCGTCCTTCGGCGGCAAGGCCGGCTTCATCGGTAAGGTCCGCAACGATCAGCTCGGCGACGTGTTCGGCCACGACATCCGCGCGCTCGGCGTGACCTACAGCACGCCCGCCGCCACCGAGGGCGCGCCCACCGCGCGCTGCCTGATCCTGGTGACGCCGGACGCCCAGCGCACCATGAACACCTTCCTCGGCGCCTGTCAGGCCCTGGGCCCGGACGATGTCGATCCCGGCCTGATCGAAAGTGCCAAGATCACCTATCTCGAGGGCTATCTCTGGGATCCGGAAATGGCCAAGGCCGCGTTCCGCAAGGCGATGGACATCGCCCACACCGCCAACCGCAGGGTCGCGCTGACGCTGTCCGACGCCTTCTGTGTCGACCGCTACCGCGAGGAATTCCGGGATTTGGTGAAAAATCACGTCGATATCCTGTTCGCCAACGAGGCCGAGATCACCTCGCTCTATGAAGCAAAGGATTTCGACGAGGCGCTGCAGCTCGTCCGTCAGGATTGCGACTTCGCCGCGCTGACCCGCAGCGAAAAGGGCTCGGTGGTCTTTTCCAATGACGAGATCCACGTGGTCGACGCCGAACCCGGCGTGAAGGTCTTGGACACCACCGGCGCGGGCGACATGTATGCCGCCGGCTTCCTCTACGGCCTGACCCACGGCAAGAGCCTGCACGACTGCGGCCGCCTGGGCGGCATGGCCGCCGCCGAAGTCATCAACCATGTCGGCGCCCGCCCGGAAACGCCGTATAAGGACCTGATGGCGAAGAAGCTGGGCTGAGGGTTTAAAGCTATCGTTCGTTCTGAGCCTGTCGAAGAACGCCCTTCGACAAGCTCAGGGCGAACGTCCTTTCCTGCTTACCCTCTCCCCTGAGCGAAGAGGGAGTACTGGGGACCTTGCTCCACCACCATCGTCATTCCCGCGAAAGCGGGAATTGTCGGGGTAACGGCTTGTGCATCTCGGAAACGCCGCTGTCTACTTCCTCGTCAGCATCGGGCCCAGATGGCGGCCGCCGAAGATGTGGAAGTGCAGATGGGGGACTTCCTGGCCGGCATTCGCGCCGATATTGGCGAGCACGCGGTAGCCGTCCTTCGGCAGGCCGAGTTCTCGGGCGACGTGGCCGACAGCGCGCAGGAAGCCGGTGATCATTTCGGGATCCGCGTTTTCCGTGAAATCGTCCATGCTGACATAGTCGGCCTTCGGGATGACCAGCACATGGACCGGCGCCTGCGGGTTTATATCGTGGAAGGCGAGGGCGAAATCGTCCTCATAGACCTTGTTGCAGGGAATCTCGCCGCGCAGGATTTTGGCGAAGACATTGTTCTTGTCGTAAGCCATTTGACGCTCTCCGGTTCCTCTCCGTTTTCTCACTCGGCCTTTTGGCCGCGCTGGCGCTTTTCCTCGAGCCCGGAGGTGCCTTCTCGGCGCTGCAACTCCGCCATGACCTCGTCGGGCGTCACCCCGCAGGCGACCCACATCACCATGATATGGAACAGCAGGTCGGCGGATTCCGCGACCAGCGCGTCGTGACCGTCGGCGAGCGCGGCGACCATGGATTCGATCGCTTCCTCGCCGACCTTGCGGGCGATCTTGCCCTTGCCGGCGGCCAGCAAGCTGGCGGTATAGCTGGATTTCGGGTCGGCGCCCTGACGCGAGGCGACGGTATCGAACAAAGCGCCGAGCGTGCTGAAATCATGCGCCATGAGAACCTCCTATTCGCCGGGCCCGCGCACCGGAACCCCGGCAAGCCGCATGGCCGCCTTGGCCTCGCCGATCGAATATTCGCCGAAATGGAAGATCGACGCCGCCAGCACGGCATTGGCGCGGCCGATCAGAATGCCGTCGATCAGATGCTGCAGATTGCCGACGCCGCCCGATGCGATCACCGGAATGGGAACCGCATTGGCGATCGTCCGCGTGAGTTCGAGGTCGTAGCCGTCCTTGGTGCCGTCGCGGTCCATCGAGGTCAAGAGGATCTCGCCCGCGCCCAGCTCGGCGGCGCGCCTGGCATGCTGAAGCGCATCGACGCCGGTCGCCTGCCGGCCGCCATGGGTATAGATCTCCCATTTACCCGGGCCGGTGCGCTTGGCGTCGATCGCGCAGACGATGCATTGCGAGCCGAATTTCTCCGCGCCTTCCTTGAGGATCTCGGGGCGTTTGATCGCGGCGGTCATGACCGAAACCTTGTCGGCGCCGGCGAGCAGGAGCTTGCGCATATCCTCGATCGTGCGCACGCCGCCGCCGACGGTGAGCGGCATGAAGCATTGCTCGGCGGTGCTGCGCACCACGTCGAACAGGGGATTGCGGTTGTCGCTCGAGGCCGTGATGTCGAGATAGCACATCTCGTCCGCCCCGGCGGCGTCATAGAGCTTGGCCTGCTCGACCGGATCGCCGGCGTCCCGGTGATCGACATATTCGACGCCCTTCACGACCCGGCCATCCTTCACGTCGAGGCAGGGAATGATGCGAACCTTCAGCATGGATCAGCCTTCGAGCACTTTGAGCGCGGCGGGCGCATCGAACTTGCCGTCATAAAGCGCGCGGCCGACGATCACACCGTCGATCGTACCTTTGGCGTCGGCCGCCGCGGCCTTGAGGGCCTTGAGATCGTCGAGCGAGCCGATACCGCCCGAGGCGATCACCGGCACATTGACCGCATCGGCGAGCGCGACCGTCGCGGCGATATTGACGCCGGTCGAGACGCCGTCGCGCTCGATATCGGTATGGATGATCGCCGCCGCGCCGGCATCCTCGAATTCCCTGGCGAGATCCTCGGCGCTGATATCGGAGTCTTCGGCCCAGCCCTCGACGGCGACGCGGCCGCCCCGGGCGTCGATGCCGACCGCAACCTTTCCCTCGAACCGGCGGCAGGCTTCCTTGACGACGGCGGGCGCGCGCACGGCCAGCGTGCCGAGAATGACACGCGAGATGCCGAGCTCCAGCCAGCGCTCGATCGTGGCGATGTCACGGATGCCACCGCCGAGCTGCACCGGGATGTTCACGGCTTTGAGGATCTCCTCGACCACGCCGCCATTCACCGGATGGCCGGCGAAAGCGCCATTCAGATCGACGATATGCAGCCAGCGGCAACCGGCATTCTCGAACGCCAGCGCCTGACCCGGCGGGTTGTCGTTGAACACGGTGGCCTTGGCCATCTCGCCCTTCCACAGACGCACGCATTTGCCGTCCTTGAGGTCAATGGCGGGATAAAGAATCATCAGTTCGATCTCGTTGCGCCTTGTGTCACGGTTTCCAGGTGAGGAAGTTGGCGATCAGCGCCAAGCCCACATCCTGGCTCTTTTCGGGGTGGAACTGGGTTCCGATCATGTTGTCGCGGCCGATAATGGCGGTAATGGGGCCGGCGTAATCGACTTCCGCCAGCACATCCGCCGGATCGTCGCAATGCAGGCCGTAGCCATGGACGAAATAGGCATGGCAGCCGGTGCCGAGCGTCCGCAGGACCGGATGACCCTTGGAGGCGGGCGTGAAGGTGAGATCGTTCCAGCCCATATGCGGCACCTTGAGCGTCGGATCGCCGGGTTTGAGCGCGCTGACCGTGCCCTTGATCCAGCCGAAGCCCGGATGGGTGCCGTGTTCGAGACCGCGGTCCGCCATGAGCTGCATGCCGACGCAGATGCCGAGAAACGGCCGCGCCTTTTTCCGGACCGCTTCTTCCAGCGCATCCAGCATGCCGGGCAGGGCCTCGATGCCGCGCCGGCAATCGCCGAACGCACCGACGCCGGGCAGCACCACGCGCTCGGCCCCGACGACGACATCCGGCTCGGACGTCACAACGATATCGACATCGAGACTCTGATCCTTCGCCGCCCGCTCGAACGCCTTGGCGGCGGAGCGCAGATTGCCCGAGCCGTAATCGATGATCGCGACGCTCATGCGGCACCCGCGGGTTCTGGATCGGCTCCCGGCGCGGCGGCGTTGGGAGCGACAGAGTTCGGCGTAACGGCGTGCGCGTCGGCCGCCAGCTCGAAATAACGCCGCTCGGCGTCGTCGAGATTTTCGCCGATCACGGTGGCGACCTCGCGATAGCCGCGCCCGGCGAGCGCCCGGCAGCGCCAGTCATTCGCCTCCGCCGCGACCAGCAGGGCGAAAGCAATGCTCAACAGGCCCGGCACGGGCTGCTGGACACCGGCGACCGTCTCGGCGACCGCGAGCACGACAATGCCGATGACATAGACCCCGAGACCGAGCCAGACCCGGCGATAGATCGCCCAGATGATCGTGAAGAACAGGGCCGGCCAGCAAAAGCCTTCCTTGACCAGCACGATCCGCCGGTCGTCCGTATAGGCGGGATTTTCATGCACCGAATAGACACGCATTACCGTTGATCCTCTCGCGACGTCAGCCAGCGCGTCAGCTCGCTAGTCGCCCTTTGGTGGAGGGCACCGCATCGGGCTTGCGCGGATCCAGTTCCGCCGCCTGACGCAGGCTGCGCGCCAGTGCCTTGAAGCAGGACTCGACGATATGGTGATTGTTCTCGCCATAGAGGCATTCGATATGCAGCGTCGCGCCGGCCGCCTGGGCGAAGGCCTGAAACCATTCCTTGAACAGCTCGGTATCCATGTCGCCGAGCTTCGGTTTGGTGAAATTGACCTTCCAGATCAGATAGGGCCGGTTCGACAGGTCGATGGCGACGCGTGTGCAGGTCTCGTCCATCGGGATCGTGGCGGATCCGTAACGGACGATGCCCTTGCGCTCGCCGAGCGCCTCGGCGACGGCCTGACCGATAACGATGCCGCTGTCTTCGGTGGTGTGATGGAAGTCGATATGCAGATCGCCCTTGGCCTTCACGTCGAGATCGATCAGCGAATGCCGCGAGAGCTGCTCGAGCATGTGATCGAGAAAACCGATCCCGGTGGAAATGTCGTAGACGCCCGTTCCGTCGAGGTTCAACGACGCCTTGACGGCCGTCTCCTTGGTCTTGCGCTCTATGCTCGCCTTGCGCATGGATTTATCCGATATCGGCTCCAGGGAAATGCACCTCGCGGCGGTATATCAGGAAGACCGCGCCGGGACCAGTCTGTTGCGCCCGACTCGATGCTTCGAGCCGCAACTTAACGGGCCGAACTTGCCAAACTCTTGACCCGGACCCCAAAAACGCCACATGAAAGAGCGGCCCGCAGGCTTCCGCCGGGCCGGGCGTGACCCATAAAGACAACAAGGCGTATCCTTTGACTCAATCCGATACGAATTCGCCAGCCACCACCTGGCATGGCACGACCATCCTGTCCGTCCGCAAGGGCGGCAAGGTGGTGATCGCGGGCGACGGTCAGGTGACACTGGGCAACACGGTGCTCAAGGCCGGCGCCAAGAAGGTCCGCCGCCTCGGCAACGGCAAGATCCTGGCGGGCTTCGCCGGCGCGACCGCCGACGCCTTCACGCTGTTCGAACGGCTGGAGAACAAGCTGGAACGGTTTCCGGCCCAACTGACCCGCGCCTGTGTCGAACTCGCGAAGGACTGGCGCACCGACCGGTATCTGCGCCGGCTCGAAGCCGTGATGGCGGTCGCCGACACCTCGACCAGCCTGATCCTCACCGGCAATGGCGACGTGCTCGATCCCGAAGACGGTCTGATCGGCATCGGCTCGGGCGGACCTTATGCCCTGGCGGCCGCGCGCGCCCTGATCGACAGCGACATGGACGCCGAGGCTATCGCCCGGCGGGCTTTGGAGATCGCCGCCGATATCTGCATCTACACCAACCGCAACATCACTTTGGAATCCCTGGAGGCGGAATGACCGCTTTTACTCCCCGCGAAATCGTCTCCGAGCTCGACCGTCACATCGTCGGTCAGAACGATGCCAAACGTGCCGTGGCGATCGCCCTGCGTAACCGCTGGCGGCGCCAGCAGCTGGCCGAGGGTCTGCGCGAAGAGGTTCTGCCGAAGAACATCCTGATGATCGGGCCGACCGGCGTCGGCAAGACCGAGATCTCGCGCCGGCTCGCCAAGCTGGCCGAAGCCCCCTTCATCAAGGTCGAGGCGACCAAGTTCACCGAGGTCGGCTATGTCGGCCGGGACGTCGAGCAGATCATCCGTGATCTCGTCGAGGTCGCCATCTTCATGGTGCGCGAGAAGCGTCGCAAGGAAGTCAAGGCCAAGGCCGAGCTGAATGCCGAGAACCGGGTGGTCGAGGCGCTGGTCGGCAAGAACGCCAGCAACGAGACGCGGGAGAATTTCCGCGCGCGGCTTCGGACCGGCGAGCTGGACGACAAGGAGATCGAACTGGAACTGGCGGACGCCAGCGGCGGCATGCCGAGCTTCGAGATTCCCGGCATGCCGGGCGCCAGCATGAGCATGATCAATCTCGGCGACATGTTCGGCAAGGCCTTCGGCCAGCGCACCAAGCCGCGCCGGCTGACGGTCGCCGACGCCCATGGGCCGCTTCTCGCCGAGGAAAGTGACAAGCTGCTGGATCAGGAATCGCTTATCGGCGATGCGATTCACGCTGTCGAGAATCACGGCATCGTCTTTCTCGACGAAATCGACAAGATTTGCGCCCGCGAAGGCCGCGGCGGGGCGGATGTCAGCCGCGAAGGCGTACAGCGCGACCTGCTGCCGCTCATCGAAGGCACGACCGTCTCGACCAAGCACGGCTCGGTGAAGACCGATCATGTGTTGTTCGTGGCGAGCGGGGCGTTCAGCGTCGCCAAGCCGTCGGACCTGCTGCCCGAGCTTCAGGGCCGGCTGCCGATCCGGGTCGAGCTGAACGCGCTCACCCGGGACGATTTCCGCCGGATCCTGACCGAGCCGCAGCACAGCCTGATCAAGCAATATGTCTCGCTGATGGAAACCGAGGGTTTGACCCTCGAATTCGGCGACGACGCCATTTTGGAAATCGCCAGCATCGCCGCCGAGGTCAACGGAACGGTGGAGAATATCGGCGCACGGCGGCTGCATACCGTGATGGAGCGGGTGCTCGACGAGGTCAGCTTCACCGCCACCGACAAGACCGGCGAAACCCTGACCATCGACGCCGCCTATGTCCGCGAACATGTCGGCGATCTCAAAGAGAACGCGGATCTCACCCGGTTTATTCTGTAAGGGAACAGCCGCTCAGGATTTCGATCGCTTGCGCACCGCGCCGAGCAAGCGGTCGATTTCCGCCTCCGGCATATCGGCGATGTCTTCCGACAGCCGGTTGGCGAGTTCGGTCGCCTTGGGAATGAGACCGGCGGTATCGATCACGACGCGCGGATGAGAGAGACGCGCCAGACGCGACAGCTCCTCCGCCTCATCCCAGATGACATTGAAATAGCTGATGATCTTCTGCACCAGGGCCCAGTTCGGGCGGCCCCGGCGGCCATGTTCGAGCGCCGAGAGATAGGCGGGCGACACGCCGAGGGCCGCCGCCATTTCCTTCAGACTGATATTGCGGCGGGCGCGCATTTCGCGAACCCGCGCGCCGAACGGAGTCATAGCGGTCCTTTCTCTCTCTGACGCCGCCTCCTGAGGATCACATAGAACGCGCCGCCACCGCCGTGGCGCATATGGGCGGGCCGGACGGTCAGCACCTTGTCGTGCAAGGGCGGCTCCTTGACCCATTGCGGCAGCATGCGCCGCAGCACGCCGCGTGGCTCGCGGACGCGCCAGCCGGAATCGAAATCCATGCCGCTTTTGGGCGCGCCCTTGCCGGTGATCACGAGGATACAGCGCCGGCCGGTGGCTTCGGCAACGCTCAGGAACCGGATCAGGCGGTCATGGGCGCGGGTCTGGGTTTCGCCGTGAAGATCAAGCGTGGCGTCGGGTTCGACCGTGCCGCGCCGCAACCGTTTCTCCAGCGCGCCGTCGATGCCGAGCGGACCCTTCGGCGCCAGCTCCGAGGGGACGTCCATCGAGTCACGCAATCGAACCGTTTCCCTGCTGCGGGGCATCGCTTTGGCCGGCTCGATCGGTTTCAGCCAGTCGGCGCGATGGCGCAGCGGGGTCGTGTCTTTCATTGCGCGCGCCCAAAGCGCGGCGTCTTCCGGGCTCAGGCCCCGTGGCACGCCGCGCCGCGCGCTCATTTTGTCGCCACCTGCCGTTCGCCGAGCCGGTCGGCGAGCGCGAGCGGAATCAACTCATAGAATGTGGCGGTCGAGTTCATGACGCCGGCGCGATAGGCCGCCGCGTCGCCCGAACCCCAGAACACATCGCCGCGCAAGGGTCCGGTGATGGCCCCACCGGTATCCTGCGCCATCATCAGATGCCGGAACGGTTCGTCGGGCGCGCCTTGTTCGGGACCGGGGACAGTGCCGTCGAGAAAGACCGGCGTGCCGAGACCGATATATTCGTCGTCGACCGCGAGCGAGCGGCCCGGCGTTAACGGCACGCCCTCGGTGCCGAGCGGCCCGTCGCCCGTCACCTCGCGAAAGAAGACATAAGAAGGATTGGCGTCGAGAATATCCTGCGCCTGATCGGGATGTGCCTCGAGCCAGGCCCGGATCGACTGCATCGAGACGTCTTCGAGCTTCATGTCGCCGCGCTCGACGAGAAGCTTGCCTATCGAGTGATACGGATAGCCGTTCTGGCCGGCATAGCCGACCCGCATCACACTGCCGTCGGGCAGCGAGATCCGGCCCGAGCCCTGAATGCTCAGAAAGAACGCATCAACCGGATCGGCCAGCCAGGCGAGTTCGAGACCCCGGCCCGCCAGCGCGCCCTTGCCGATCGCCGCGCGGTCATCGAAGGGCACGAGCTTGTTGCCCTTGACACGGCCGGCGATCCGGTCGCCGGCATAGGCCGGCCGGAACAGACCGAGATCGACGCTGACGAGATCCGGCGGCCGTTTGTAGATCGGTACGGTATAGCCCGGCCTCCTGACCCGGCTGCCCTTCACGTCGATTTCGAAATAGCCGGTGATCTGCCCCTTGGTCTTATGCCCGCTCCGGATCCGGAACGGCACAAGAGCGCTTTCCAAAAAAGCCCGGGCCGTATCGGGGTTCATATTCGGAACCTCACTCATATCCTCGACCTGCCGGCATACAACGCGCCAGTCCCCGGCCGTGCCGGAAATTCCGCCCATCGGAGAGGCGGGATCGGCGCTCAGAATTCGCGTGCAGGATTTGCGGAAAGCGACGAGCGCGGCGACCGGGTCATCTTTTTGCCACCCAGGAATATTGTCGAAGCCGACGCGATCATACCTGACCGTTTCTTTTCCCGGCGGCGGTTTCTGTTCCGTCACACAGGCCGAGAGGGCCAATACGGACAGAACGAGAATAGATAAACGGCAGATACGCAACGAAGGGTCCACGCGGCGTGACGCGCTGCTCACGGAACAGGGTTTCAGTGTTCGGTCGATGTTGCGACCAGCATCCAGTTCGGGTCGTCGCTCTCCACGTCGCGCGAGAAGGTCCAGACATCGGTGACGCGGCTCGGGTCAGTGGGATCGCCGTCGATCACGCGGTTTTCGGAGTTGCGGGTGCAGCGCACGATGTCGCTCTCGAAGCGGATGGTCAGTTCGGCGGTGGTGCCGTTCAACTCGGCGTCGGTGATCCGGGCCGCAACGATATCGGTAACCTGGGCGTCGACGGTCTCGCCCTTTGCCGCACGGGCGGACAACGCCCGGCGGAAATCCGCCATCACGTCCGGACTCAATAACGGTTTCAACTCGGCTTCATCACCGGAGGCGAAGGCGTGAATGATGATCCGGTAAGCGGTCGCGGCGCCGTCGACGAATTCGGCCGGCTCGAAATACCGGTCGGCGACACGGATCCGGCTCAACGTCTCGGCCAGCGCCGAATTCGGATCGATTCCGACCGATTGCGCTGTAAGCTGGCGCTGTGGCGCATTCGCGTCCTGTTGGCCGCGCGCGCCCTTCGACAGCGATATCACGGTATCGGACGCTTCCGCTTTGGTGCCGCCGGGGGGAGAAGACTCGTGGCTGAGCGAGTCGCGGGGCGGACGTTCGTTTCCGGTACGGCGGCCCAGCACGCTCCGTAAGCGGAAAATGACAAATCCCGCTATTGCCGCCCAGATTAATATTTCCAAGCCTTGAAAACTTTCGCCCATCGCTATCCCTGCTACTCTTGATAGATAGGCCTTTGAGCGCCAAAGGACAAGCATAGTCCCTAACACAGTCTCCGCAACAAGCGTCAAGACGTCCGGTGGCCGGGCAGCGGTGACCGGGACATTCCGGGACGCGCAAGACGGGTTGTTCGGCCGGGATTTCCATGCTAGCCACTCCTGACCAAATAACGCAGCGATGCCGCCGGTTCCGCCGCCTCACGGCCGATGATATCGACGGTGTATTCAATAAGGACATCCCATGGTGGACAGCCCCAATAACGACGGAAGCGGCCAGGCAGGTAATGCGGGCGCAGCACCGGAAGGCACCGATGCCCAGAACGGCCCGCAGATCGGCCTGATTGCGCAATATGTGAAGGACCTGTCCTTCGAGAATCCGAATTCTCCCCAGACTCTCCAGTCCGAGGAGCGCCCGGAGATCGACGTGACGATCAACGTCAATGCACGCCGTGTCGGCGAGGAAGGCTACGAGGTCGAGCTGAAGATCTCGGTCAACGCCAAGCAGGGCGACAAGAACGCGTTCATCGCCGAGCTGGTCTATGCCGGACTGTTCGGGATCCGCAATCTGCCGGACGACAACATCGAGCCGTTCCTTCTGATCGAATGCCCGCGGCTGATCTTCCCGTTCGCTCGCCGGATCATCGCGGACACCACGCGCGACGGCGGTTTCCCGCCGTTGATGCTGGATCCGGTCGATTTCGGCTATCTTTATCAGCAGCAGCGCGATCAGGCCGCTCAACAGAACCCGCAAGGACAGCCGGTCAACGTCAACTGACCGGCGCGCCGCGATCTATTCCCGCCAGAGCGGCGAGGTGAGCCCGTCGAGGAAAGCGTCATGGGCGGCGATCTCCTCCGCGCTGGCGGCATTGGGCCGCGGCTCGCGGCGAACCCGCTCCACCTCGGAGGCCGCCACCGTGCGGCCCGGGGTCAGCGCGAGGCCCAAACCCGGCTGCCGACCACCGATCAGTTCGAGATAGACCTCGGCCAGAAGCTCGGCATCGAGCAACGCGCCGTGCTTGGTGCGGCTCGAATTGTCGATCCCGAACCGCCGGCACAGCGCGTCGAGATTGGCCTGGGCGCCCGGGAATTTACGGCGCGCCATGCTGATCGTGTCGATGGCGCGGGTCGGCGGCAGGGCGTCGTAGCGAAGCCGGCCAAGCTCCGCGTTGAGGAAACCCATATCGAACGAGGCATTGTGGATCACCAGCGGACTGTCGGCGATGAAGGCGAGAAAATCCTCGGCGATTTCAGCGAAGACCGGCTTGACCGAGAGAAATTCCTCGCTCAGCCCATGCACCTTGAAGGCAGCCTCCGGCATATCGCGCTGCGGATTGACATAGACGTGGAAGGTCGCCCCGGTGGCGACATGATTATCGAGCTCGACACAGCCGATTTCCACCAGCCGGTCGCCATTTTGTGGATCGAGGCCGGTAGTTTCCGTATCGAGAACGATTTCGCGCATGGGCTTCCTCAGATGAATATGTGATCGGGCAGGGCTGCGAGACCGCGCGGCGGCCTTGTCCCATTCGGCCAGACCCGCGCGGGCCTGGTTTTCACGAGTCTGACAATTTCGCAAATCCGCCGCAAGGCCGCCACCTTGCCCAATCCGGTAGGGACGACGAAATCGGCGCGGCGCCGCTTCGCCCCGTCGGGCATCTGATGCGCCAGAATATCGGCGAAGCGCTTGGCGGACATGCCGGGCCGGTTCAGAACCCGTTGGCGCTGGATAAAGGACGGGGCCGAGACCACCGCCACGCCGTCATAGGCCCGATCGCCGCCGGTTTCGAACAGCAGGGGAATGTCCAGAACCACGAGCGGTTCCCTGTTGCCGGCCGCGCGTTTGAAAAAGGCGCGTCTGCCGTTCTGAAGCAGGGGATGAACGATGCCTTCCAGGTTGCCGAGCGCTTCCGAATTGCCGAAAACCCGCGTGCCGAGCTCGACCCGGTCGATCGCCCCGTCATGCTCGACACCGGGAAACGCCGCCTCGACCGGCACGACCGCGGCGCCGCCACGGGCGAACAGTTTATGAACTTCGTGATCGGCGTCGTAGACCGGCACGCCGAGACGCGCGAACATCCGTCCCGCCTCGGTCTTGCCCATACCGATCGAGCCGGTGAGACCGAGGACATACATGCCCGGTCACCGTTCCAGAACGAAACGCCGCAAGGCTTCCGTCACGATCGGCTCGCCGCCGAACCACGCGGTAAAGCCGAACCGGGCCTGATGCAGCAGCATGCCGAGCCCGTCCACGACGATATTGCCGCGCTCGCGCGCCGTTTTCAGCAGATCGGTCGCCAGCGGGGCATAGACGATGTCGTTGACCACCGCATCGGGCGGCAATTGCGCCAGATCGATCGCCAGCGGCGGCTGGCCCTTCATCCCGAGGCTGGTGGTGTTGACCAGGACGGCGGCGTCGCCAAGATAGGCCGGCAAGGTATTCCAGTCGCCCACCTTGATGACGGGCTCGCCGAAATCCTCGGCGATACTCTCGGCGCGCGACCGGGTCCTGTTCATCAGCCGGATCTCCGGCACGCCGGCATCAATCAGGGCTCCCACGATCGCCCGCGCCGCGCCGCCGGCACCAAGCACCACGGCGGGCCCGAGATCGGCGGACCAGTCCGGTGCATTGGTTTTGAGATTTTCAAGAAATGCGTATCCGTCGCTGTTATGACCGACCAGCCGACCATCATCCCCGACCACGATGGTGTTCACCGCTCCGAGCCGCCGGGCGGTCCGGTCCAGATCATCCATGATCGGGATGACCGCTTCCTTGTGCGGCACGGTAACATTGGCCCCGGCGAGACCCAGCGCCGCGAGGCCGGTAATCGCTTCTTCGACCGCTTCGGGCTTTACGGGGAAGGGCACATAGGCTCCGTCGATGCCGAGCTCGCGAAGCCAGAAACCATGAATGCGCGGCGAGAGCGAATGGGAAACCGGCCAGCCGATGACACCGGCGAGGCGCGTATTGCCTGTGTGAGTCAGCGTGTGATCCGTCATGACTCGACCATATTATGCAGACGCAGGAAATCGAGGATCGGAAGAAGCGGCAATCCGAGAATAGTGAAATAGTCGCCTTCGATTTTCCGAAACAGCTGCACCCCCAAACCCTCCAGGCGATAACAGCCGACGCTTCCCAGCACATCCTCGCCCGCCCGTTCAAGATAGCCGGAGATAAAGCTTTCCGATAGCTCCCGCATGGTCATCTTGACGATATCGATCCGCCGCCAGATCACCGATCCGGCCCGCGCGATGGTCGTGCCGCTGACGAGATCGTGGCGCTTGCCGGACAGGAATTCGAGATGGGCGCGGGCCTCGTCCATATCCCCGGGTTTGTTGAACAGCCGGTTTTCGCAAACCAGGATCTGATCGGCGCCGATGACCATGGCGTGGGGCTGACGGCTGGAAATCCTCTGCGATTTCAGCTCCGCCAGGGCGTCCGCGATATCGCGCGGCTTGGCACCTTCGCCCTGCATGGCTTGTTTGATCGCCTCTTCGTCGACTCGCGCCGGCTGGATCGCAAAATCGAGTCCGGCCTCGCGCAGAAGCGTCGCACGGGATGTGCTGGAGGATGCAAGAATGAGAGTTGGTGAAGGATCGTTCGTCATGGAACAAGTCTGCGAATAAAGGGTGTAATCCAGCTGTACAAAATCCCGATAAGGACAGTATCACAAGAGGTTAAAGGCTCTGATTCCGGCGTATAGACAATCTGTGGACAATCGCGCATTCAGGCACTGTGTGCTTCGAGCAGCCGGCGGTTATGGAGATTGACGATCGCCGCCGCCGTTTCCTCGATCGAGCGGCGTGTCACGTCGATCACGGGCCAACCGCGCTTGGCGAACAGCCGCCGGGCATAGGTCAACTCCTCCTTGATCGCGCCCATGTCGACATAGTCGGACTCGTTTTTGTCATGGAGCGTGAGAAGCCGGTTCTTGCGGATCTCGATAAGGCGATCGGGATTAATGGTAAGACCGACGATCAGCGGCTTTTTCAGATCATAAAGCTCTTCCGGCACCGGAATGCCGGCGACGATCGGGATATTGGCCACCTTGTAGCCGCGATTGGCGAGATAGGCGCAGGTCGGTGTTTTCGACGTGCGCGACACGCCAACCAGGATCATGTCGGCATTGGGCAGATCCTTGGAGAGATGCCCGTCGTCATGGGCGATGGCGAAATTCATCGCGGCGATGCGACGGAAATATTCGGCATTCACCATGTGCTGCCGGCCCGGCTCGCCGCGGCCCTCCAGGCCCAGATAGCTGCCAAGCGCCGAAATGACCGGTCCCAGGACCGAAATACAGGTTATCCGCTCGTCGTCACAGCGGTCCTGCAATTCCTCCCGCACTTCCTTGTCGACCAATGTGAACAGAATGATGCCGTGGGTTTTCTTCACGGCCATCATGATTTCGTCGAGCTGCCTGCGGGACCGGACGAAAGCCGAGACATGCTCGGTCGCACTGACATCCTCGAATTGCGCCATCACGGCGCGGGCAACGGAAATGAGCGTTTCACCGGTCGAATCCGACACGAGATGAAGGTGCAGATGCGGCATTGGTCTCCCGTTACTGTTTGATCAGACGTGGGCGGGCAGGCGCGAACAACCGTTCGAAAACCCTGTTAACAGTTTCTTAGGCATGGGGATAGAATCCGGGTTTTGAACAGGTCGGCCGGATTCATCCTTCTACTTCGATTCTCGTCATCGACTCTGTTCCCTCTGGATGATTTTTTCATCCTTCATGAACAAACAGGCCGTCCCCAGTGATCGACAGATCCAAAAGCCTGTTATCCCCGTAATCCAGATTGTTCGCCCTAGCCCTAACACCCTGTCTTTTGTTAGCTTGTGCGCTCAATTCAGAAAACCCTCGGGATAACCATCCTGTTCCGGGCGAAAATTGTCCACTGGGGATAACATGGTGCGCAATCCGCAATTCCCGACATTCACAACCATCCACTACATCCACCTTCTTTTCTTTAAGATAAGTATTAAGGTAGAGGGTAGGGCGTCTGAGGGATCGATCCTATGACGATGCCTTCAGCCGGTCAGGCTAATTCAAGCGAAGCAACAAAACTTGTCGCGGCGGCGAAAGGCGAAACGCTGACCTCGCCGCCGATCTGGCTGATGCGCCAGGCGGGCCGTTATCTGCCTGAATATCGCGATGTCCGGTCCCGATCGAAAAACTTTCTCGATTTCTGTTATTCGCCCGAGCTCGCCATCGAGGCGACGCTGCAGCCGGTGACACGGTTCGGCATGGACGCCGCCATTCTGTTCTCGGATATCCTCGTGATTCCGGATGCGCTGGGTCAGACGGTCCAGTTCGAGCAGGGCGAAGGACCGGTTCTTCACGCCTTGAGGGGCGACGACGATCTGGCGAGGCTCAACATGGACCGGCTTTCGGAGCATTTGCAGCCGGTCTATACGGCGCTTGGCGGCGTTCGGGAAAAGCTCGATCCGACGCGCGCGCTGATCGGTTTCGCCGGCGCGCCCTGGACGATCGCGACCTATATGATCGAGGGCCGGGGATCGCGCGATCACGCGCTCTCGAGGCTCTGGGCGTATCAGCATCCCGAACGGATGGACCGCTTGATCGATCTGCTGGTCGAGGCGGTTTCGCGTCATCTGGTGGCGCAGCTCGAGGCGGGCGCGGATATCGTTCAGATCTTCGACAGCTGGGCCGGCGTTCTTCCGGACAGCCTGCTGGAAAAGCTCTGCATCGAACCGACGGCGCGGATTGTCGGCCGGGTGAGGGAGGCGCGGCCGGACGCCCTGATCATCGGCTTTCCGCGCGGAATTGGCGATCGTTATCCGGCCTATCAGGAAGCCACGGGCGTGAATGTCGTGGGGCTGGATACCAGCGTCTCGGTGCGCGGGCTCGGCAAGGCGCTTCAGGTCAACGGTCCGGTTCAGGGCAATCTCGACCCGATAGCCCTGCTGGCGGGCGGCGATGCCCTGGAAAGGGAAGTGATGGCCATTCTGGAGGTGCTGGGTCACGGACCGTTTATTTTCAATCTGGGCCACGGGATTTTAAAGGAAACGCCGATCCCGCATGTCACGAGACTCGTGGAAATCGTCCGTGCCTGGCGCGGATAAGGATGTCGAGGATCCTGCTGTGACGAGCGAGACCCAATCCGGACAGCGTATCGCTGTCGTCCTGTTCAATCTAGGCGGGCCGGACAAGCCGGAATCCGTTCAGCCCTTTCTGTTCAACCTGTTTTACGATCCCGCCATCATCCGGCTGATCAAGCCGCTTCGATGGATGATCGCCAAATTGATCTCGTCGCGCCGGGCGCCGATCGCCAAGGAGAACTACGCCTATATGGGAGG
Source organism: uncultured Alphaproteobacteria bacterium (assembly GCA_963821875.1). GTDB lineage: Bacteria > Pseudomonadota > Alphaproteobacteria > CAVTAV01 > CAVTAV01 > CAVTAV01. Next base: position 531,673 of record CAWGFE010000002.1, on the reverse strand, counting down.
CGGTTCGCCGATCCTGCCGCTGACCATGGCCCAGGCGAAAATGCTGGAAGTGGTTCTGGGCGAGCAGGTTGGCGAGGCGAAGGTCTTCATCGCGATGCGCTACTGGCATCCGATGAGCCGCCAGACCGCGGCGCAGGTGAAGGCCTACAAGCCAGACAGAATTGTGCTGTTGCCGCTCTATCCGCACTTCTCCACGACCACGACGGGATCGTCTCTCAAGGACTGGGACAAGGCGGCGCGGGCGGCGCGGATCGATCCGGCCCGCGAGGTGACGGTCTGCTGCTATCCGAGAAACGCCGGTTTTCTGGCCGGTCATGCGGAAACGATCACGCAGGCGCTTCAGGAGACCAGGGATACCGGCAAGATTCGCGTGCTGTTTTCCGCGCACGGCCTGCCGGAAAGCATCATCAAGGCCGGCGATCCCTATCAGTCGCAAATCGAACTGACAGTCCAGAGTTTGGTCGGACGAATTCGAGAAAAGATCGGTGGGGCGGATTTCGACTGGCGTATCTGCTATCAGAGCCGGGTCGGGCCGATGAAGTGGCTGCAGCCGTCGACGGACGCGGAGATTGGACGAGCCGGGAGCGAAAAGACGGGTCTGATCGTCGTGCCGATCGCGTTCGTGTCCGATCACGTCGAGACGCTGGTCGAGCTGGATATCGAGTACAAGAAACTCGCCGAGGAAGCCGGCGTGCCGTTCTATAAGCGGGTTGCGGCGCTTGGCACGAACGAGGCCTTCATCCGTGGTCTTGGAGAAATCGTTCAGGGCGCTCTTGCCCGCGCGGACGGTTCCGGTCAAAGTCTGGGGCCGGACGAGGGGAGTTGGATTTGCGCGAGCGGCTTTTCGGGATGTCCGTGTAAAACCACAACGGTCTAGAACGGGACGACAGACAGGAGCGCGACATGTTGGGCGATGGAGCCTTCGGTATCTGGCTCAGCGAGTGGTATCTCTGGATCAAGGCGGCTCACGTCATCTCGGTGATCGCCTGGCTGGCCGGCATGCTCTATCTGCCGCGGCTCTATGTGTATCACTGCGCGGCGGAGGTGGGCTCCGTGCAGTCGGAGACCTTCAAGGTCATGGAGCGCCGGCTGCTGCGCGGGATCATCAATCCCGCCATGCTCTGCACCTGGCTTTTCGGGATCCTGCTGGTGCTGCGGCCGGGCTTCGATTACATGGCCGGCTGGTTCCACGTGAAACTCACCATGGTGATCCTGTTGCAGCTCGTCCACGCCGCCTATGCGCGCTGGCGGAAACAGTTCGCCCGGGATGAGAACAAACACAGTGACACGGTCTATCGGGTCGCCAACGAGATCCCGACGGTGCTGATGATCGTCATCGTGATCATGGTGATCGTGAAGCCGTTTTAGGGTCCGGGGGAGGTTGCGGGCGGCGACGCTTTTGAAGTTTTTGAATAGTCAACGATTCTTTGGCTTGACGCCGTGCCGATCGGACATTATCTAACCGGCAACGGCTTGGCCATCGTGGGATGGCAGTGTGAGCTTGGTCGTTGGACCGGAACGCGCGCGGCGTCGGCAAGCGGCAATCTCTTCTTAAGATTTCCCTCTTAAACTCCGCCAATCCCAAATCTGCGGCTACGCCTCCACTAGATTCCGTAGTGCTCCGGATCGAATTGGTCCCTTCCTTCCATAATCCAGTGATACGGCAAAATTTGCCATGAATCTTCAAGAACTTAAGGGTAAGTCGCCCACCGAGCTTCTGGCGTTCGCCGAGGAGCAGCAGGTCGAGAACGCGGGGAATATGCGCAAACAGGACATGATGTTTGCGATCCTCAAGCAACTCGCCGAAAAAAATATCGAGATTACCGGTGGCGGTGTTCTGGAGACCCTCCAGGACGGATTTGGTTTTCTCCGCTCTCCGGAATTGAATTATCTTCCCGGGCCCGACGACATCTATGTCAGCCCGAGTCAGATCCGCCGGTTCGGCCTGCGCACCGGCGACACGGTCGAAGGCCTGATCCGGGCGCCGAAGGACGGCGAACGCTATTTCGCGCTTCTCAAGGTCAATCAGATCAATTTCGAGGATCCGGAATCCGCGCGTCACAAGGTTCATTTCGACAATCTGACGCCGCTTTACCCCGATGAGCGCCTGAATCTCGATCGGGTCGATCCGACCAACAAGGATATGAGTTCGCGGGTGATCGATCTCGTCGCGCCGCTCGGCAAGGGCCAGCGTGCGCTGATCGTCGCCCCGCCGCGCACCGGCAAGACGATGCTCCTGCAGAACATTGCCCACGCCGTCACCGAAAATCATCCCGAAGTCTATCTGATCGTTCTGCTGATCGACGAGCGCCCCGAGGAAGTGACCGACATGGCGCGCTCGGTGAAGGGCGAGGTCATCAGCTCGACCTTCGACGAACCGGCCGCGCGTCACGTCCAGGTCGCCGAGATGGTGATCGACAAGGCCAAGCGGCTCGTAGAGCACAAGCGCGACGTGGTGATCCTGCTGGACTCGATTACGCGTCTGGCGCGCGCCTACAACACCGTCGTCCCCTCGTCCGGCAAGGTATTGACCGGCGGTGTCGACGCTAATGCCTTGCAGCGCCCGAAGCGCTTCTTCGGCGCGGCGCGCAATATCGAGGAGGGCGGATCGCTTTCGATCATCGCGACCGCGCTGATCGATACCGGCAGCCGCATGGACGAGGTCATCTTCGAAGAGTTCAAGGGCACCGGTAACTCCGAAATCATCCTCGACCGCAAGATCATCGACCGCCGCATTTTCCCGGCCATCGACATCGTTAAGTCCGGCACCCGCAAGGAAGAGCTGCTGGTCGACAAGGCGACGCTGTCGAAGATGTATGTCCTGCGCCGCATCCTGCAGCCGATGGGCGTGGTCGATGCGATCGAGTTCCTGCTGTCCAAGCTCAAGGACACCAAGAACAATCACGACTTCTTCGATTCGATGAACACCTGATCGAGACGGCGGGGGGACATGGATCCCTCGCGCCGGTTTACCTCCGAAATCGCTTGCATAGCGGCCGATCCAGCCCAAAATTGGGCTGATGATCGATCGAATCGCCGCTCTTTTGCAAAAGGACCGGGACCTGACGGCGGGTGTGCTTCTCATGGGAGCCACCGTCCTGGCCTTGTTGGCGGAAAATTCCCCGCTTCAGCCGCTCTATCGCGGCTTTCTCGAAACCCCGGTCGTCGTGACGATCGGCGATACCGGCTTCGCCAAGCCGATGCTTCTGTGGATCAACGACGGCTTGATGGCGATCTTCTTTCTGCTGATCGGGCTGGAGATCAAGCGGGAGGTTATCGAGGGCCATCTTCGCGACGTGAAACAACTCGTCTTGCCGGCGGCCGGGGCGCTGGGCGGCATGGTCGTACCGGCCGTTCTCTATGTGCTGGTCAATCTCGACAACGAGCGGCTTCTGACCGGCTGGGCCATTCCCTCGGCGACCGACATCGCCTTCGCGCTTGGCATTCTGGCGATGTTTGGCAGGCGGATTCCGAGCGGATTGAAGACGTTTCTCATGCTCGCCGCGGTGTTCGACGACATCGGCGCGATCATCGTCATCGCGTTGTTCTATTCCGGCAGCCTGGCGCCGGGCATGATCATCGGGGCGGGCGTCATCCTCGCCTTCCTGTTCGGCTTGAACAGGCTGCGGGTTCACAAGATCTGGCCCTACGCCATACTGGGCGTGTTGTTGTGGTTCTGCGTGTTGAAAAGCGGCGTCCATGCGACGCTCGCCGGCATTGTCGTGGCGCTCGCGATCCCTCAGGAATCGGCGGAGAAGGGCAGCGAATTCGGCACGGTCGGCAAACGGATAGAATATGAGTTGCACAGCCTGGTCGGCTTCATCATCGTGCCGCTGTTCGCGTTCGCCAATGCGGGCTTGAGTTTTGCAGGACTGTCTTTAGGTGATCTGCTGAGCCCGGTGCCATTTGGCATAGCTCTCGGCCTCTTCGTCGGCAAGCAGCTGGGCGTGTTTCTGCCGAGCTACGGACTGATCAAGGCCGGAAAGGCGCAATTGCCACACGGCGTAAACTGGCTTGGCTTCTATGGCGGCTGCGTGCTGGCAGGCGTCGGTTTCACGATGAGCCTGTTCATCGGGTCGCTCGCCTTCAACGATCTGGCGGCGGTCGGGCCAGATGCGCTTTCCTATGCCGCGCAGGTGCGGCTGGGCGTGCTGGCGGGGTCGGTCCTGTCGGCGGTGATGGGCGCTATTCTGCTGTATCTGGGGACAGGGCGGCGCGCGTATACCGCTTGATCAATCGTCGGGGATCAGGCGCTTTCCATAGCTGATCGTTGCGCTGGGATTATAGCCGATTTTCTCATAAAAGGCGGCGGCCCCGGCATTGCTCTCGCGGATCTGGAGATTGATTTTCGGGCAGCCGAGGGCGAGAAGTCGGCCTTCGATTTCCGAGACCAGCTGCCGGCCGAGGCTGCGATGGCGCCAATCGGGGTGGACCGCGAGATAATTGATCCAGCCGCGATGGCCGTCATAGCCGCCCATGATGGTACCGACCAGCTGCGCATGCTCCAGCGCCACCAGAAACATGTCGGGGCTGTGGAGGCATTTGCGCTCGATGTCCTTGACGGGGTCGTTCCAGGGGACGTCCAGCCCACAGTCTTCCCAAAGCGCGATGACATCGGCTTGCAGAGCGTTGCGGTAGCGGACGATCTCGATCGTCACGGCTGGAGAATCGTGGATCCCGTGGTGCGGCGCGCCTCGAGATCGGCATGGGCCGTGGCGACGTCCTCCAGGGGATAGGTCTGTTTGACTTCGATCTTGACCGCGCCCGAGCCAACGACGTCGAACAGCGCTTTGGCGATGGCCTCGAGATCGGCGCGGTCGGCGCAATAGTGAAACAGGCTCGGCCGCGTCAGGAACAGCGAGCCTTTGGTGCCGAGAAGCAAGGGATCGAAAGGGGGCGGCGGGCCGGATGCGTTCCCGAAGGACACCAGCATGCCGAGCGGCTTCAAGCTGTCGAGCGAGGCGTCGAACGTATCCTTGCCGACGGAATCATAGACGACAGTGACGCCCTTGCCGCCGGTCAGTTCCTTGACCCGCGGGACGATATCTTCCTCGCGATAAAGAATGATCTCGTCGCAGCCATGGGCGTGGGCGAGCGCGGCTTTCTCCTCGGAGCCGACCGTGCCGATCACCCGCGCGCCGAGATGTTTGGCCCATTGGCTCGCGATCAGTCCGACGCCGCCGGCGGCGGCATGGAGGAGGATCGTATCGCCCGGTTTGACCTTGTAGGTCCGGGTGAGCAGGTAACAGGCCGTCATGCCCTGCAGCATCATCGCCGCCGCTTGGCGCGTCTCGATCCCGTCGGGAAGTTTGACGAGCGTCTTCGTCGGCATGACGCGCGCCTCGGCATAAGCGCCGAGCGGTCCGGTGGCGTAGGCGACGCGGTCGCCCGGCTTGAGATCCGTTACATCCGGTCCGACCGCTTCGATCACGCCGGCGGCTTCGCTGCCGAGCCCGGTCGGGAGCGGCGCCTTGTAGAGCCCGCTCCGGTAATAGGTTTCGACGAAATTCAGCCCGATGGCGTCATGGCGAACAAGAACTTCGCCGGAGCCTGGCGCGCCGAGGGGCTTCTCGACGAGCTCCATGACCTCCGGCCCGCCGGTCTTCGAAATCTGAATCGTCCTGGCCGTGGACGCCATCGGATCTTCCCGTCAGCCGAGATGGGTCTTGAAGAAATCCAGCGTGCGCTGATTGGCCGTGGTGGCCGCCTGCTTGTCGTAATGCTGTCCGCCGACCCGGGCGAAGGCATGGTCGCAACCGGGATAGGAATGGACGGTGACCTTCGAATTCGATTTCAGGCCGTCCTTGATCTTTGCCTGGTCTTCCTTCGGCACGAACCCGTCCTCTTCCGCGATATGAAGCATGAGAGGCTTTGTTATGTTCTTGGATTCGTTCAGGAAATTTTGGATCATCACGCCGTAATAGGCGACCGAGGCATCGGATGAGGTGCGGCAGGCCATGAGATAGGCGAGTTGGCCGCCAAGGCAGTAGCCGACAGCGCCGACCTTGCCGGTGCATCCTTTTTGCTGGCGCAGATGATCGAGCGTGGCGGTGAGATCCTCGATGCCTTTGTCGAGGTTGAATCCTTGCATCAGCTTGAAGGCCTTGTCCCATTCGGCCTGGGTCTTGTCGGTGATCTGAACGCCGGGCTCCTGCCGCCAGAACAGATCCGGGCAGAGAACGACATAGCCCTGCGCGGCGTAATCGTCGGCAAGACCGCGCATAACCGCGTTGACGCCGAAAATCTCCTGGATAAGGACGATTCCCGGGCCAGTACCCCCGGACGGCTTTGCGAGATAAGCGGAAAAACGGCCGCCGTCCTTGGCGGAGATGGTGATATCGCTGCCGGGCAAAGGTCTTCTCCTCGGTATTTTATCGGATGGAATGGAGGACAACTCTAACGCCGGTGTTTTGCGTTGTCATCCGGCTCTGATGACTGGAAACCCACTATCGGTAGTAGCCTTATGAGCAGAGCTACCAGATCTAGATCACAATCCCTTCGAGCCTCAACAAATCGCGCTTGGTGTCCAACCCGCCAGCTCCGGAATAGCCGCCGGGCGAGCCATGTGAGCCGAGGACTCGGTGGCACGGTATGATGATCGGGATCGGATTGCGGCCGCAGGCCTGGCCGATGGCGCGCGGCGCCGATTTGAGGGTTTTGGCGAGATCCCCGTAGCTGCGGGTTTCCCCGGCCGGAATCTTGCGCATCGCGTTCCAGACACGCCGCTGGAAAGCGGTGCCGGGCGGCGCGAGCGGAAGATCGAACGCGTTGAGCTTGCCGTCGAAATAGCCGTCGAAATAGCCGTCGAGCTGGTCGCGGGCGCGGCGCAGCAGGGGAGAATCCCCCTGCATCGAACTCCAGCCCCAGTCGAGGGAGACGATGACGCCGTCCTCCTCGCTGATGGTCAGATCGCCGACCGGGCTGTGCATGGAGAGTTGGGGCATGGCGCGCGGTCCGGTCAGGTGCCGGACGGCGTGATTGCAGCCGCGGTTCGCGATCCGACTCTGACCAGCTCGACGGCGAGGGCGTCGGCATCGGTCAGCGGGGCGGAACATCGGTTCTCGACGCAAACATACGCGGCCGTGACGCTGCCGGCGTCAGTCTTGCCATGCGCCGGATGACCGTCGGGGAGCGAGGCGTCGGAGGCCACGACCTGAAGCGTGTGATTGGGCAGGCAGGTCTGGCGGACCTGACGAATCATCGCATCGGTCGCGGGCTCGCCGCGCCGCCCGATGATGATGATGTCGATCGCGCGGGTCAGCGTCTCGTAGGCCCTGATGAGGGTGGCGAAGCCCATGCCGACCGTGCCGAGGTCGCCGGCGAAGGCGGTAATCGTTCTATCGGCGCGCTCGCGGAAGCTCTCCTCGCCGGTGAGGTGATAGAGCAAGGCGAGAACGAGGGCGGCGACGGCGTTGCCGGCGGGGGCGGCATTGTCGATGGCGCCGCGGCTGCGGGTGATGAGCGCCTCGGCGTCGTCGGCCGTCAGGTAGTAACCGCCGCGTTCGGCGTCGAGATAATGGGCGTCCAGCACGTCCATCCAGGCGCGCGCTTTTTCGACATAGGCGTCGTCGCCGGTGATTTCGTGAAGGGCGAGGGCGGCGTGTGCCATGAAGGCGTAGTCGTCGAGCATGCCGGTATGGCGCGCCGTGCCGTTGCGCGAGCTGTGAAGAAGACGGTTCGGCGCGGAGGGATCGGCATGGGTCGAGACGATCGCGTCGAAAGCGCGTCTTGCCGCGTCGATCCAGGGACGCTCGTCGAAGATCGCGCCGGCTTCGGCGAGGGCCGCGATCATCAGGCCATTCCAGTCCGCGAGAACCTTGTCGTCCCAGCCCGGTTTGATGCGCTTTTGGCGTGCCTCGAAGAGGATTTTCCGGGCCCTGGCGAGACGGCCTTCCTGCTCCGGAGAGTGGCGGACGGCCATGCTGTTCAGACGGTTGAGGATGGTTTTACCTTCCCAGTTGCCGCTCTGCCGGACGTCATAGGTGGCGGCGAAAAGGTCGAAATCCTCGCCGATCAGGGTTTTTATCTCGTCGGCGGTCCAGACATAGAATTTGCCTTCTTCTCCGTCCGAATCCGCGTCCTGGCTGGCGGCGAAAGCGCCGGTCCGGGTGATCATCTCGCGCAAGGCCCAGTCGACGGTTTCCCGGATGCGGGTCTGGTAGAGGGGATTGCGGCTTTCCTGCCAGACATGGGTGTAGAGCGAGATGAACTGGGCGTTGTCATAGAGCATTTTTTCGAAATGCGGGACGAGCCAGGCGTTGTCGACGGTGTAGCGGGAGAATCCGCCGCCGAGATGATCGTAAATGCCGCCCTGGGCGATGTGATCGAGCGTGCGGGTGACGGCGTTGTAATAGGCGTTGTCGCCCGACCCGAGATAGGTTCGCCACAGCATTTCATAGATATAGGGCTGAGGGAATTTGGGCGCGTCGCCGATGCCGCCGTGATGACGGTCGATCTGGCGCAGGACCGCCTCGGAGACGCGGGCTTCGGCCTCCGGCTTGAAGATCCCCGGCACCGGTGCGGTGACCAGTTCGTTGAGCCGGTCGGTCAGGGCGGAGACGTTCTGGTTGACGGTGTTCTTTTCGTTTCGATAGACCTCCGCGATGCGCTTCAGCATGTCGGGGAACGCGGGCCGGCCGTATTTCGCTTCCGGCGGAAAATAGGTGCCGCCCCAGAACGGCTTACCCTCCGGCGTGAGGAACATGGTCAGCGGCCAGCCGCCGGGCTGTCCGAGAAACGTCAATGCATTCATATAGATAGTGTCCACGTCCGGGCGCTCTTCGCGGTCGACCTTGATGCTCACGAAGTTTTCGTTCATGAGCGCGGCAATCGCCGGATCCTCGAAGCTTTCATGCTCCATGACATGGCACCAGTGACAGGCGGCGTAGCCGATCGACAGCAGAATTGGCTTGTCCTGCGACTGGGCGTAATCGAGCACTTCCTGACGCCAGGGCTGCCAGTGGACCGGGTTGTCCTTGTGCTGCAGGAGATAAGGGCTGGTTTCTTCGCCGAGACGGTTGGCTTGGAACGGATCGATCATGGTTTGCGCGGTGATCCTGACAAAGTGGAAAACGATACGGACGCAATGTAATCACGCCGGCGGCGTCATGATAAGGGCGTTGAATGGGGCTTGGCCATGGCATAGGGTCGAGCGAGGCCCGGTTTTTGGGCGATTTGCCGGAGCGACGTCATGAAAGTCACGGTCAATATCGATTGTACGCCGGAGGAGGCGCGCACCTTTCTGGGATTACCCGATGTTTCCAAATTGCAGGACGCGTTCCTCAAGGAAATGCGGAAATCCATGGAAACGGCGGCCCAGAGCGGCAATATGCAGGAACTGATGTCGTTCTGGATGCCGGGCGGCGCGCAGGGCTGGCAGGATATGCAGAAAGCGTTTTGGGACGCCGCCATGTCGAAGGACAAGGGTAAGGGCTGAGCGCAGCGCGGGCCGAAACGGGCGGAAGAACCAAGAAACAGACGAGAGGCGCCGGATGGCCGAGGAACCCAAGCCGTATTTCAAAGAGCATGTCTTTGTGTGCGTGAATCAGCGGGCCAAGGACGACCCGCGAGGCTGTTGCAGCGCCAAAGGCGCAGTTGTCTTGCGCAACTATCTGAAACAGCGCGCCAAGGAAGAGGGCCTGAAAGGCGTGCGGATCAACGCCGCGCAGTGCCTGGACCGGTGTGAGCTGGGGCCGACATTGGTGATCTATCCGGAAGGGATCTGGTATCATTACCGGACGAAGGCGGATCTCGACGAAATCGTCGAGACCCATCTCAAACAGGGTGGCCGCGTGGAGCGGCTGATGATGCAGCCGGACTGGAAAGAGCTCGCCGACACGCCCTGGGCGGATGAAGACGTGGCCGCCGGATAACGCCCGACGAACAAGCCGGACACGGAAAAGATGACGATTTACGCGCTGGCATCGGGCCGGGGAAAGGCCGGTATTGCGGTGATCCGCCTGTCCGGCGCGCGCGCGGCGAGGGCGGTCGAGACATTGACGAAAGCACCGCCGCCGGAGGCGGGAACGGCCCGGTTGCGGCGGATTGTCGATCCCGAAACCGGCGACGAGATCGACCGGGGCCTGGTGCTTTTTTTCCAATCTCCTCAAAGCTATACGGGCGAAGACGTGGCGGAAATCCATGTCCATGGGGGCCCGGCCGTGGTGAATGGCGTGCTTCGGGCGCTCGGGGAAATCGAGGGATTGCGGCCGGCCGAGGGCGGCGAGTTCACGCGGCGGGCGTTCGAGAACGGGAAGCTGGATCTCACGCGGGCGGAAGCGATCGTCGATCTGGTCAATGCCGAGACCGAAGGACAACGGCGTCAGGCCCTGAGGCAGATGGAAGGTGCGCTGGGCGAGCTTTATGAAGAATGGCGCTCGGCGATGCTCAGGGATCTGGCCTGGATCGAGGCGGTGATCGATTTTCCGGAGGAGGACGTGCCGGCGGAAGTGCCGGACTCGATCTGGAAAGGTCTGGAGACGGTGCGTGACGCCGTCGAGGCACATCTCGCCGATCGAGGCGCGGGCGAGCGGGTGCGCGAGGGGTTTCGGGTCGCGATCGTGGGCCCGCCGAATGTGGGGAAATCGTCGCTGCTGAATGCCCTGGCGCGGCGCGACGCGGCGATCGTGTCGGATATCGCGGGAACGACCCGGGACGTGGTCGAAGTGCATCTCGAAATCGGCGGATATCTGATGACCTTGGCGGATACGGCGGGCTTGCGGGAATCGGAAGATCCGATCGAGCGTGAGGGCACGCGGCGGGCGCGGGATGTCGCACGGCGGGCGGATGTGGCGCTCATTGTGCGCGATGCCTCTCTCTTGAAGGAAAATCCGGCGGAAGAGGGCATCGAAAGCGCCGAGCGCTGGATCGTGTGGAATAAGATCGATCTGGTGACAGGCCGTGAATTCAAGAATCTGGCGGTTCGGGACGATGGCGGGATTTTTTTGTCGGCGAAAACCGGCGGCGGCCTGTCGGTTCTGGAGAAAAAACTGGCGGATTTTGTCGAGTCTCAGGGGTATGGCGGCGCGGGCGAGGTGATGCTGACGCGGGCGAGGCACCGGAACGCGCTCGAATTGGCATTGGACCATCTGAAACAGGCCCTTGAAGACAGATCGCGGGGTTTGGAGCTGATTGCGGAAGATATTCGTCTGGCCGCGCGCGGTCTGGGCCGAATAACGGGCCGCGTCGACGTCGAGGATCTGTTGGATGTCGTGTTCCGGGACTTCTGCATCGGAAAATGAGGATTTCGAGCGATGTTCCACGTGGAACATCGCCCAAAGAATTGCCGGTGAATCCCGCTCTATCTTGACAGAATCGGGGCGAAACCGGAGAGTGCGCGGCACTTTAACGCCAGGAGGAACGGCGATTTGGCCGTATTCGATGTCATTGTAATCGGCGGCGGGCACGCTGGCACGGAAGCGGCGGCCGCGGCGGCGCGCATCGGCGCCAAAACTCTGCTCGTGACCCATTCGACCGGGACCATCGGGGCGATGTCGTGTAATCCGGCGATCGGCGGGCTCGGCAAGGGCCATCTCGTGCGCGAAATCGACGCTTTGGACGGCGTAATGGGCCGGGCGGCGGATCGCGGCGGAATCCAGTTCCGCATGCTCAATCGGCGCAAGGGCCCGGCGGTGCGCGGCCCGAGAGCCCAGGCCGACCGCAAACTTTATGCGGCGGCGGTGCAGGATATTCTGCGCGAATACGATAATCTCGAGATCGTCGCGGCGAGCGTCGAAGATCTGATTATCGATTCGGGGAAGGGCGCTCGGCCCGAAATTTGCGGCATCGTGACCGCCGACGGCGTGGAATACCGCGCGCCGGCGGTGGTTTTGACGACCGGGACCTTTCTCAAAGGCGTTATTCATATCGGCGAGAAGAAGATTTCCGCGGGGCGGTACGGCGAAGCGCCGTCGATCGGCCTGGCGGAGACGATCCGGCGTGCCGGGTTTGCCGTCGGGCGGCTGAAAACCGGCACGCCGCCGCGTCTCGACGCGCGAACCATTGATTGGGCGGCGCTCGAGGTGCAGGAAGGCGACAGTCCGCCGACGCCGTTCTCTTTCCTGACCGAGCGGATCACGACGCCGCAGATCGCGTGTCATATCACCATGACCACGGAGGTGGGGCACGCGCTGATCCGGGAGAATCTCCATCGCGCGCCGATGTATTCGGGGCAGATCGAATCGACCGGGCCGCGGTACTGCCCGTCCATCGAGGATAAGGTCGTGCGGTTCAAGGAACGGGCCGGCCACCAGATCTTTCTGGAGCCGGAGGGCCTGGACGACGACACGATCTATCCGAACGGTATTTCCACCTCGTTGCCGGAGGACGTGCAGCGGGCGTTCATCGCGAGCATTCCCGGACTCGAAAAGGCGGAGATCAAACGGCTCGGTTATGCGATCGAATATGATTTCGTCGATCCGCGCGAGTTGCAGCCGACACTGGAGACGCGGCGGTTGCGCGGCCTCTATCTCGCCGGCCAGATCAATGGCACGACGGGATATGAAGAGGCGGCGGGGCAGGGGCTGATGGCCGGACTCAATGCTGCGCTCGGGGTTGCCGGATGCGAGCCGTTTCTGCTGGATCGCGCCGAGGCCTATATCGGCGTGATGATCGACGATCTGATCACGCGCGGGACCGTCGAGCCCTATCGAATGTTCACGTCGCGGGCCGAATACCGATTGCGGTTGCGGGCGGACAATGCCGACCAGCGTCTGACACCCCGCGGGATCGGGATCGGTTGCGTCGGCGGGGGTCGCAGAGCGGCTTTCGAGACAAAGGCCGAAGCGCTCTTGAACACACGTAAATTATTGGAAAAGCAGCATATTTCGCCGTCCGAGGCGCGGCGTCACGGCATCAAGGTCGTGCAGGACGGGCAAAAGCGGTCGGGCTTCGAGATCCTGGCCTATCCAGATGTGAGCTTCGAAGCCCTGGCGGGCATTTGGCCGGAGCTGGGGGAGGTCTCGCCGGCGATCGCCGGGCAGCTAGAGATCGATGCGAAATACCGCTCCTATGTCGAGCGGCAGGATGCCGACGTGGCGGCCTATCGCAAGGACGAGGCGCTCGCACTGCCTGACGATCTCGCCTATGACCGGATCGGGGGGCTTTCCGCCGAAGTGCGCGAGAAGCTCGAAAAGGCGCGCCCGGCGACGCTCGGGGCGGCTGCCCGCATTCCGGGCATGACGCCGGCCGCGGTCATGGCGCTTCTTCTGCATGTTCGCCGGGGCGGTTGGCGGCGGAGCGCGTGACGCGGCCTTCTATAGAAGGGCCGTTCGGGCCCGAGGATTTCAGGGCCGCGACCGATGTTCCACGTGAAACACTGGAACGGCTGACCCGCTACGCCGATCTCCTCGCGACCTGGCAGAAGCGGCTCAATCTCGTCGCACCCTCGACCATCCCGGATCTCTGGCGCCGGCACATGCTGGACTCGGCCCAGCTCTATCCGCTGGTCCGGGACAGCGGCCTTGTCGGGCCCGACCGCCCGCTGGTCGATTTGGGAAGCGGCGCGGGATTTCCGGGCCTCGTGCTCGCGATCATGGGCGTGAGTCCGGTCGTTCTTGTCGAGTCGGACGCGCGAAAATGCGCGTTTTTGAGAGAAGCGAGCCGACTCGCCGGACTCACGTTGGGCCGAGTCGAAATCGATTCTGTGGATATCCTCAGGGCAAGAGCCGAGAATCTCGAGCCGAGGCCCGCCGGAGTCGTCACGGCCCGGGCCCTGGCCCCGCTTGGTGAACTCCTTGTTCTGGCAGAGCCTTTTCTCACTACAGATAGTATTTGCCTGTTTTTAAAGGGACAAGATGTAGACGCTGAATTGACCGAAGCTACTAAATACTGGATTATGGAGACCGAGAAAGTTCCCAGCCTAACGGACCGAACGGGAACCATCTTACGCCTGAGAGGAGTGCATCGTGTCGGACGTGATGATTCGGCCAAATCAGCCAAAAAGTAAGCCTGTTCAATCCGTTAGTAGCCAGACGGTCGGGGAAGGCGCGCGGTCTGTCCGCAAGCGTCCGGGCCAGCCGAAGATACTGGTCGTCGCCAACCAGAAGGGCGGTGTCGGTAAGACCACCACGGCGATTAACCTTGCCACCGCGCTTGCCGCCGTCGGCCGCCGGGTTTTGATCCTGGATCTCGATCCGCAAGGCAATGCCAGCACCGGTCTCGGCATCGACCGCGCCAATCGCACGCTCTCTACTTATGAAGTGTTGCTCGGCTCGGCCAATGTCGCCGAAGCGGCGGTCAGCAGCAATATTCCCGGTCTCGACATCGTTCCCTCGACGATCGATCTGTCCGGCGCCGAGATCGAACTGATCGACCTGCCGCAGCGCTCCTACCGGCTGCGCGCGGCGCTGGATGCGGCAATGGGGTCCTCGACAGGCCTGCCTTATGACTATGTGCTGATCGACTGCCCGCCGTCGCTCAACCTGCTGACCCTCAACGCGCTGGTCGCCTCCGACAGCGTGCTCGTGCCGCTGCAATGCGAATTTTTCGCGCTCGAAGGCCTGAGCCTGCTTCTTCGCACGGTCGAACGGGTGCGCGCCGCCTATAATCCGGATCTCGAGATCCAGGGCGTGGTGCTCACCATGTTCGATGTCCGCAATCGCCTGTCCGATCAGGTCGCGGCCGATGTGCGCGGTTATCTCGGCGACAAGGTGTATAATACGGTGATTCCGCGCAATGTGCGGATCTCCGAAGCGCCGTCTCATGGTAAGCCGGCGCTGCTGTATGACTATCGTTGTGCCGGTAGCCAGGCCTATATCAAACTCGCCGGTGAGATCATTCGCCGCGAAAACCGGCCCCACGCAGCCTGATGAGTATCAACATGGTTGAAGGAAAATCCCGGCGGCCCATCGGTCTCGGCCGGGGATTATCGGCCCTTCTGGGGGATGAAAGCGCGCCGCAGGCCGCAACCGCCGCCAACGAGGCGGGGGGCGCGGGTCAATCCGGGGGCGAAACGACGCTTCCGATCGAATTTCTGCGGCCCAACCCCTATCAGCCGCGGACGTATTTTGACGCCGAAACGATCCAGGACCTGGCGGCATCGATTCAGGAACAGGGCATTCTCCAGCCGATTCTGGTCCGCCCGGTCGAGGGCGAAGAGGACGCCTATGAGATCATCGCCGGCGAACGCCGCTGGCGCGCCGCCCAGACGGCGCGGCTTCACGACGTTCCAGTCATCATTCGTCCGCTGACGGATTCGGAAGCTCTTGAAGTCGCGCTGATCGAGAACATTCAGCGCGAAAATCTGAACGCGATCGAAGAAGCGGTGGCCTACCGCCGGCTGCAGCGCGAATTCGGCTATACTCAGGACCAGCTTTCCGAAGCCGTCGGCAAGAGCCGGAGCCACGTCGCCAATCTGATGCGGCTTCTGGAATTGCCGCAGGCGGTCCAGGACATGGTCGCGGACGGCAAGCTCAGCATGGGCCACGCCCGGGCGCTGATCTCGGCCGAGGATCCGGCGGCGCTCGCCAAGGAAGTCTACGCCAAGGGCCTGAATGTCCGTCAGACCGAGCATTTGCTCCAAAAGGCCGCCAAACCGAAGCCGGCGAAGACCAGGCCCGGCAAGGACGTCAATACGGTCGAGCTGGAGCACGATCTCTCATCCGCCCTGGGGCTCACGGTCTCGATCGCGGACAAGGGGGCCAAGGGCGGCAATGTGGTCATCAACTACAAAACGCTCGACCAGCTCGACGAAATCTGCCGCCGGCTCTGCCATATTATCGAGGAATAGAGGAATTAAGCCGCAAGCCGCGCCGCGGTCAGGCCCGTCCCGCGCGGGCGGCCGCGGCAAGCGCCATGCATTCGCGGCTGCAGATCGCTTCGGCCGGCAAGCCGGTCGTCTTGCACATTACTTCGGCCCGGATCAGCCGTTCGAGCGCCATGCCGAGCTTCGGCCCGGGCCAGCGGCGCAGCTGATGCTCGAAATTGGTCCGTTCCTTAAAAAAAACCGGGGGCCTTAGCGCCGCGATCGCCTGACCCGGCGATTTACCCTTGGCGACCATGCCCGCCGCCCGGTGCAGACGCTGGAAATGGCGCATCACCGCGCGCAGCACCATGACCGGCTGCTCGCCTTCCTCGAACAGCCGCCCGAGTTCCCGGTCGAGCGTCGCGACGTCGCCACCGGCCACCGCCCGCACGACATTGTCGAGCGCCAGCGCCGCGACATCGCCGATACAGGCGCGGACATCCTCGAGCGTGACGGGCCGGCGTTCGCTGCGTCCGGTATTTTCGTCCACCGTGCTCGTATCCGCCCCCATATAGAGAACCAGTTTCTCGATTTCCCGGCGGGAAACCTGGCGATCCGCGCCGAGGTGGCCCACGAGAAAATCCAGCGCATCCTGTTCCGCCGAGAGATTGGCGGCGGCCAGCTCGTCCAGGATCATGGATTCGAGACTGCCGGAATCGTCGGCGTAGCAGGGGACGGCCGGCGCGTTGGCCGAGGCCTCGAACGCCTTGCGCAGCGAGGATCGAGGCCCGAGATCGCCCGCGCTGATGATTACCAGCGACACCGGCTTTGAGGTCGCCGTCTCGCTTTCCTCGAGAAACGAGGCCACGGCGCCCGAAATCGCATCCGTTGCGCCGGTCACCAGCACCACGCGCTTGCCCCCGATCATCGACAGCGCGTCGGCCTCGTCGCGAAGCCGCGCCGGATCCTCCTTTATGTCCGAGACTTCGAGCGTCGCGACCAGAAACGGATCCTTGAGATCGGGAACGACGGCCTTGGCGAGGGCGATGGCGCGCTCCCGCACCAGCCCTTCGTCGGGGCCGTAGATCAGGGCGGCCGGCGCGGTATCCTTCGGCGCCTTCAGGAAAGCGGCGACTTGCGAGGCTTTCAATTTCACGGCGGTCCGCCCTACCGGCCTGAACTGGCCGAATATTTCGTGCCGTATTTCTGGAAATGCGCGGCCAGCTGCATGACGATCTGATTGGCGACATCGCTCGCCATGCGTTCCTCGCCGTCGCGTTCGGCGGTCAGCGTGGAGAAATCCTTCTGGACCACGTCGAAGGACGCGATCGAGTGCCCCGCACCCGACAGCACGACCTTGTCGGCGCTGTTGCGCAGCACGTAATTCGCGACCAGGCGCAAATTCACCCGCGTGATGGATTCGTCCTTGCGATAGCCGACGCCCTGGCGGTTGAGATCCAGCTTGACCTCCAGCCGATAGTCCGGCGCGCCGGGCTCGCCCGCCGGATTTAGCTGATCCAGCAAGGTGTTACGCACCTGCTGGCCGAGCCGGTCGGAAATGGGAGCGATCTGGATCCGGGCGAGATCGGCGGGGAGATTGCGGGTCCCGCCATCCGTGCCGTAGAGCGGCTGAAAGCCGCAAGCGCCGAGAAGCGGCAGGGTCGCCAGAATGACGATCAGGGCTCGGGCGGCCGATGTCACGGGGCGACCACGATATTGACGATCCGGTTCGGCACGACGATCACCTTGCGCACCGATTTGCCGTCGATCGCCCGTTTGACGCTGTCGAGTTCCATCGCCATGGCTTCGAGCGACGCTTTTTCCGCGTCTTTTTCGGCGTCGAACGTGCCTCTGAGCTTGCCCATCACCTGCACCGCGATCGTCACCGTGTCCTCGACCGTGAGCGCCGGATCCGCCACCGGCCAGGCCATGTCGGCGAGTATGGTCTCATGGCCGAGCGCCGACCACAACTCTTCCGACAGATGCGGCGTCATCGGCGACATCAGGCGAACCAGCGCCTCCAAGGCTTCGCGATAGGCGAAATCCGACCCGGCGCCGGCCTTTTCCGGATCGAAGCCGGAGATTTCGTTGGCAAGCTCATAGAGCCTCGCAACCGCACGGTTGAAATGGAATTTCTCGACATCCTCGGTGATCGCCGCGATGGTTTTGTGAGTTGCGCCGCGCAACTTTTGCGCCGGATCGGAAAATTCGGTCGGCGTCGCGGCGTCGCGCGGCGCGGCCTTGGCGATTCCCTCGCTCACCAGCCGCCAGACCCGTTGCGTGAACCGCCATGCGCCTTCGATACCGGATTCGCTCCATTCCATATCGCGGTCGGGTGGGCTGTCCGACAGCATGAACCAGCGCGTCGTATCGCAGCCATAGAGATCGAGGATCTGGCCCGGATCGATGGTGTTCTTCTTGGATTTGCTCATCTTTTCGGAGCGGCCGACGGTGACCGGGCGATCGCCGACCGCGGTCACCATCTCGTCGCCGACCGCGCTCCGGACCACGTCCTCCGGCGACAGCCATTTGCCGTCCTCGTCGCGGTAGGTCTCGTGGCACACCATGCCCTGGGTGAACAGACCCTTGAAGGGCTCCGAGATGCCGAGGTAGCCGCATTCCCGGAGCGCGCGGGTGAAAAAGCGCGAATAGAGCAAATGCAGGATCGCGTGTTCGACGCCGCCGACATATTGATCGACCGGCAGCCAGCGATCCACCGCCGCGCGGTCGAAGGCCTGATCCGACTTCGGTGAGCAGTAGCGCGCGAAATACCACGAGGAATCGACGAAAGTGTCCATGGTGTCGGTCTCGCGCCGGGCGGGAGCGCGGCATTTCGGGCAGTCGACACGCTTCCAGGTCGGGTGCTGATCGAGCGGGTTGCCCGCGCCTGTGAAGCTCACATCGTCCGGCAGAACGACCGGCAGATCCGCCTCCGGCACCGGCACTACGCCGCAGGTCTCGCAATGGATGATCGGGATCGG
The DNA here is from genome assembly GCA_963821875.1 of uncultured Alphaproteobacteria bacterium. GTDB lineage: Bacteria > Pseudomonadota > Alphaproteobacteria > CAVTAV01 > CAVTAV01 > CAVTAV01. The sequence continues at coordinate 513,010 of CAWGFE010000002.1, read as the reverse complement.
GCAGCCCCAATAGCGCTGGCGCGAAATGCCCCAGTCGCGCAGGCGGAAATTGATCGTCCGGCGGCCGCGCCCCGCTCCTTCGATCCGCTCCGCGATGGTCCGTTTGGCGTCATCGACGCTCATCCCGTCGAGAAACGCGGAATTGGCGAGCTTGCCGGGGCCCGTATAGGCTTCCGCGCCGACCTCGAAACTGGCCGGATCGCTGTCGGACGGGATGACGACGGGCCGCACCGGCAGCTCGTATTTCCGGGCGAAATCGAGGTCGCGCTGATCATGGGCCGGACAGCCGAAAATCGCGCCCGTGCCGTATTCCATCAGCACGAAATTCGCGACATAGACCGGCAGGCTGCGGCCTTCGACGAAGGGATGGGCGGCGGTGAGACCGGTATCGAAACCGCGTTTTTCGGCCCGTTCGATGGCTTCCTCGCTGGTCCCTAACCGCCTGCATTCCTGGATAAAATTCCTCAGGCCCGCATTGCCGGCGGCAAGCGCCTCGGCCAGGGGATGGTCCGCCGAGATCGCACAGAAGCTCGCGCCGAAGATCGTGTCCGGCCGCGTGGTGTAGACTTCGAGCTCCGGCTCCACCGAAAGTGTGCCGAGCGCCGGGCCGGACAATGCGAAGCGCATGCGCAGGCCTTCCGAGCGCCCGATCCATTTCTTCTGCATCAGCCGGACCCGTTCCGGCCAGCCGGTCAGGGTTTCGAGATCCGATTCCAGCTCGCCGGCGAATTTGGTGATGCGCAGGAACCATTGGGTGAGTTCGCGCCGCTCGATCGGCGCGCCGGAGCGCCAGCCGCAACCGTCGATCACCTGCTCGTTGGAAAGCACGGTCTGGTCCACCGGATCCCAGTTCACCCAGCTTTTGCGGCGATAGGCGAGATCCTGGGCGTAGAAATCCAGGAACATCTTCTGTTCGTGGCGGTAATAGTCGGGATCGCAGGTCGCGATCTCGCGGCTCCAGTCATAGGAAAAGCCCAGCCGTTTCAGCGGTTCCTTCATCGCCTCGATGTTTTGTTTCGTCCACTGGGCGGGATGAATGCCGCGCTCGATCGCGGCGTTCTCCGCCGGCGTTCCAAAGGCGTCCCAGCCCATCGGATAGAGCACGTCGAAGCCGCAGGCGCGCTTGTACCGGGCGACGAGATCGCCGAGCGTATAGTTGCGCACATGACCCATATGGATGCGTCCCGATGGATAGGGAAACATCTCGAGGACGTAGTATTTCGGCTTTGAAGGGTCTTCGCGGGTCCGGAAACTCTCGCGCTCGGACCAGATTTTCTGCCATTTCTTTTCGGTCGCCTGAGCGTTGTAGCGCGCCCCCGTACCGTTCGGCGCCGACTTGCCCGCTGCTTCCGCCGTTTCTTCCGACATCGATTGCGCGATCCGCCCTGAACTCTTGAACCTTGATGATCGATACCCTGACGACTGTCTCACATTCCGGTGCGCGCAGCGCGACAGTCGGACGCTGCGGAGCGCGGCGGTGGTCGGCCGATCAGCTTTTGTCGATCTCGCGTAGCCGGATCTGCCGCGCTTTGGTGAGGATCGAATCCTCGATCTTGTCCGCGGTGCCCGGCTGGGTAGCCGCTTCCACCCATTGGCCGGTCTTGTTCCTGACCTGGCGGAAAACCGATACGCGCAGGGCGTCCGCCCGCAACTCGCGCCCGAGGATGAAGACCTCGACCTTCACGCGTTCATCCTGCACCTGCGGCGCAGAATACCAGTCTGACAGGATGACGCCGGCGACCGGATCGGCCCGGTTCAGCGGCAGGAATTTCAGGGTTTCCAGGCTCGCGCGCCACAGCAGACCGTTAACCCGCGCCGCCCGGCCGGGCGCGTCGGACGACGCGAAAAAGCGTGTCCCGAACGGGTCTTTGCCTTGCGGCCCTTCATGAGAGGCGCAACCTGTCACCAAAACGGCACAAAACAGGCTGGCCAGCGCCAGTTTTACGACGCCAAGCGTCTCACCCCGAACACTCATCGCTGATACGCTCCAATTCGACCGGGCTTTCCGGTGCACTCACATAATCCCGCAGGATTGTTTGCCCTTTTACCGGTCCGGGGCCAAAAGGACAACATCCTTCCCGCATCGTTCCAGAGTCGGCCCGCGATCGCGCCGCGCCGGGGCCCGATCGGCCGCAACCGTCATCGGATTGTCACAATTTGAAACAAAGATGGGCAAATCACCGGCCTAATCCTAAAAAGTTAGCGCAAACTCTTGATTTGCCGGGCCCGGTGGGGTGTACTAAAAACGATCCATAAAAAGTCTTCTCGACGACGCCCGTGAACTCGAGCAGGATAGGGATGGAAATAGACATGCGGGAGAGTCGCATTTCCTCGGCACGCAGCACCCTGGCGAAGGCCAGCGTGGTCGCGTGTCTGGCGGTCATGACCGCCGCGCCGGCTTGGGCCGCCAATTCCGGCAGTGCGAGCGAAGGCCGGGAATTCGCCGGGCTCCTCGAGATGTTCAATATTTTCGCCAGCCATCACGACGCGAAAGCGCCGCCCGCCGCCGCGCCGGGCGACAAGGCTCCCGACGGGGCGAGGGTTCGCCTGTCGTCGAATGGCGCGGGCTCCACCAAGCTCGGAATCGAAATTCCGCTGGACGATCCGGGCTCGGGCGGCAAGGGCAAGGGCGCTTTCATCTATCTTGAAAGCGGCACGGACATCGTCGACCCGGCCGATCTCGATCGCCGGCTTCCGAAAACCATCGGCGAGGCCTCGCCGGGATCGCCGACCGACGCCCTGGCGACGCGGGCGAGCGCGCCCGTCAGCGGACGGCCGATCGCGAGCGCGCTGCAGAACAGCCTGCCGGAGGGGTCGTTCTGGTCCTTCACGCCGCGCTACGCCGCGGTCCATTTCGGCATTTCCTATCTGCCGGAGAAGTCGTCGGACCCGAATCACCAGGGGCTCGAATTCGGCGTCACCTCGACGTTCCTGCGCCGGGACCGCTCTTACGGGCTCGATAGCCTGTTTATCGACGCGCCGCTGCTCGGCTCGAACCGCCAGATATACAATCTCGGCTTTAATCTCGGCTATTCCGGCGTCACCTTCGGCGCCTCGCTGCAGCGCGACAGCGCCGACGCTCTGGGCGCGCAGACGGCCTATGACGTCGGGGTGAATTACCGCCGGGGAGCGTTCTCGACGAGCCTGCAATTCTCCTCCGGCCGTCATAAGCGGGCCCGGAACATGCTGTTCCGCGTCAATCCCGACAATCGGATCTACGCGTTCGAGTTCGGCGCCGCCTACCGGCTCCGTCCGGGTGTCAGCCTTGGCGGCGGCCTGCAATATTTCAATTATAACAGCGTCACGCTGTCGCAGGATTCCAACGACGCCGCGGTCGTCTATCTCGGCGGCAACGTCAATTTCTAGAAAATTCGGGTGAGGCGCAGGGCGGCTACGGCCGCTCTCGGTGTGGTGTCGGCGTAAAGACGCCTATCCCTGCAAGGCCCGCCGCGCCGCTGCCGTTGAGCCGCCGGGCGGAGCCGGGCGAAATGCCGCCAAGTGCGTAGACCGGCAGCCGCGCCTCCTGCACCAGCCGCGCAAACCGTAAAACGCCGAGCACATCGCCGCCCGGATGACTGGCGGTCGGGAAAACCGGCGACAGCAATACGGCGTCCGCCCCGAATGTTTCCGCGCGCCGGATCGCCGGCAGGCTATGGGCGGAGTTGGTGATCAGCCAATCCTTGCGGTTGCGCCAGGCGGCGGCGCGACGGGCCAGGCCTTCCGGCAGATGCAGGCCGTCGGCGCGTATGCGGGCCGCCAAGCGTCCCGAGCCGGCGACCGACAGAAGCAGGCCCCGCTGCCGGCAGGCCCGCGCCAGTCTCGCGGCCAGCCGGGCGCGCTGCGGATGATCGTAATCGCGCAGGATCACCAGCGATCCGCGCGGCAGCGCGTCGAGCGTCTCAAGCGGGTCGCCGAGCCGGGCGGCGTCCGTCATCATGATCAGCGGCGGCAGCGGCCGGCCATTCCGCCGCCAGGCGCGGCGGACGGCGCGATGGGCGGCGCAATTGAGCTTGAGCGCCTGCTTTGCTAGGGTCGCGGCGGCTTTCAGGGGAAGTCTCCCGCATTCCGGATCAGGCGCATGGCCCAGGTGACAGACGAGACGGTGGATGTTAGCGCCAATCTGGCGGTGATCAAGGCTCGCATCCGCGCGGCGGAGCAGGCCGCCGGCCGGCCCGAAGGTGCGGCCCGGCTCGTCGCGGTGTCCAAAACCCACGATGGCGCGCATATCCGCCCGGCGCTCGAGGCCGGCCATCGGATCTTCGGGGAAAACCGCGTGCAGGAAGCCGCGGGCAAATGGCCCGGCCTGCGTGAAGATTATCCCGATCTGGAGCTCCATCTGATCGGCCCCCTCCAGACCAACAAGGTCTCCCAGGCGGTGGCGCTGTTCGACGTGATCCAGACCGTCGACCGGGACAAGCTGGCGCGGGCGCTCGCCGCGGAATTCGCCAAGACCGGCCTTGATCGCCCCATCTTCATTCAGGTGAATACCGGCGAGGAGCCACAAAAAGCGGGTGTTTTGCCGGGCGACGCCGACGCCTTCATCGGCGCCTGCATAGAGGATCACAGGCTCAATGTCGCCGGGCTCATGTGCATTCCGCCGGCGGGAGAGGAGCCCGCGCTCCATTTCGCACTTCTGACCAGGATCGCTAAACGAAACGGCCTCGCGGCGCTCAGCATGGGGATGTCCGGCGATTTCGAGACCGCCGTTCGCATGGGCGCGAACTCATGTCCGTGTCGGCACGGCGATATTCGGCGCGCGGCCGGCGCCGGCCTGATCCCGCCTAGCCCTCGTTTTCCGCCGCGATACGGATTCCGTCGCCGGGCCGGGCCCGCCGCACTATCTCCAGCAGATCCTCGCGCGCGAGCGCCACGCAGCCCTCGGTGGGCCCGAAATCGGGCTTCGCGACATGCAGAAACACGGCGCTTCCTGCACCCGGGACCACCGGATCGTCGTTATGGCCGAGCACGACGACGACGTCATAGAGCCGGTCGTCCCGCCACATCGTCTCGCAGTTCGCGGCATAGGGCAGGGCGACCGGGCGGTTATAGGCCGGATCGGCCGGATCGTCGCACCAGCCATCGTGACGTCCGATCCCGGAGGCGGGGAGTCCGGTCGCCGGCGGATCGCCCCGGTCCGGGCGATAGAGAACGCGGCGCAAGGCGAAGGTCCCGGCCGGCGTCGCCTTGTCGCCTTCCCGCTTGTCGTGGCGGATCCCGGCCGCGCCGAGGGCGCAGCGATAGGTCCGCCCGCCCGCCGTCAGCATCCCCTGCGTCTGGCCTCTGGCGGCGCGGACCTCGATCAGCACGGTCATAGATAGTGGCCGCTGCGCTTCTTCTTGGTCGCAAGATAGAATTCGTTGTGATTGTTCGACGGGAAGGCATGCGGGACGCGTTCGGCCACCCTGACGCCTTCGGCCTCGAGCGCCGCGACCTTGTCGGGATTGTTGGTGAGGAGCCGGATCGTCCTGAACCCCAGCGCTTTGAGCATTTCGGCCGCCACCACGAATTCGCGCTCATCTGCCTTGAAGCCGAGCCGCTCATTGGCTTCGATCGTATCGAAACCCTGTTCCTGAAGCCGATAGGCGCGGAGTTTGTTCACCAGCCCGATGCCCCGGCCTTCCTGGGCGAGATAGAGCAGAACGCCCGAACCCGCCTTGGCGATCGTCCGGATCGCGCCCTTGAGCTGCGCGCCGCAATCGCATTTGAGCGATCCCAGAAGATCGCCGGTCAAACATTCGGAGTGCAGCCGGGTCAGCACCGGCGCATCGCCCGACGGCTCGCCGATGACGATCGCGAGATGTTCCTGACCACCGTCACGCGGACGGAACGCCATGATCCGCGAAGCTTCGGCATCTTCCAGCGGCACCCGGGTGGCGACCACGCGCTCTAGAAGCGGCAGCGCTCCCTGGTCGCGGACCCTGGCGATGTCGTCGATCGACACACTCACCATCCCGCGTGCCTCGGCCCAGCTTTCGGCTTCCGACGCGCCGATGCCGAGCGGCGCGGTGAGCGCGGCGGGAAGCAGCAGCGCGGTTTTCACGAGATCCATCGCCGCCTTGCCGGGCCCGCTTATCGGATCCTTCGACCGCTTGAGCGGTCCACGAAACGTGCCGTCCAGATCATGCGTTGGATCCGCCAGCGCCCGAATGGTGCCGGAGTCATAATGCGCATCGAGCGGCAGGCGCAGAACGTCGTCCCCGGTCGGCGGAATGTGCAGAATCGCGCCGCGATTGGCTGTCAGAAGAAGCGAGAGCGCACCCGCCGCCCGTTCCCGCAGCAGCGCCAGCAGATCCGTCCGGCACAGTTCCGCCGCGACCGTCATTTCGGGCGCTTCGCCGTCCCGGCCCGCAATGACGACCGGGTCGCCCCGGCGTAACGCGCCGATGGCGGCCTCAACCCGTTGGCCCGCCCGGGTTTCCGTCAGATCCGATTTGGCGTCGGGGTCGGTACTCATTGCTTGAAACATCCTTGTGCCGGTCCGATCTTATAGGATCCGGCCGATCGCGTGGCGGATCATAACGCGAAGACTGCTGAAAACCATATGATTCCGGTATAGTGTCGGCAGGGTTGGGAGGCTTTGGCTAAACTTGCGGCCCGGGAGCCGGGAAAACCGGGCCGGAAAGAGATTGGGGAGATATGGCTGGTCAAAAGCACATATTGCTCGTCGACGATGATTCCACCCTTGCGCATATGCTGGCGGACCAGCTCGTCCTTCACGACGAGTTCGTCACCACGATCGTGAGCACGGGGCGCGAGGCGCTCGAAACGGTCAAGGGCGGCCATGTGGATCTTGTCATCCTGGATGTCGGGCTGCCCGATATCGAGGGCCGCGAGGTCTGCAAACAGATGCGGCGGCAGGGCGCGAGCATGCCGGTCATCATGCTGACCGCGTCGGATTCCGACGCCGATCAGATCCTCGGGCTCGAAGCCGGCGCGAACGACTATGTCGCCAAGCCGTTCCGCTTCAACGTCCTTCTCGCGCGGATCCGGGCCCAGCTTCGCCAGCATGAGCAGAGCGAGGACGCCATCTTCACGGTCGGGCGGTTTTCGTTCCAGCCGGGCCTCAAGCTGCTGGTCGACGCCGATACCGAATCCAAGATCCGGCTGACCGAGAAGGAGACGGCGATCCTTCGCTATCTCTATCGCGCCGGCCGGGGTGCGGTCAGCCGCGACGTGCTGCTGAACGAGGTCTGGGGCTATAATTCGGCGGTCACGACCCACACATTGGAAACCCATATCTATCGGCTGCGCCAGAAGATCGAGAAGGATCCGGCCAATGCGAACCTGCTGGTGACCGACAAAGGCGGCTACCGCCTGGTGCCGTGACGGAGTGCGTCCCGCCGTTCCGGGTTACGTTCTGGGGCGTCCGGGGATCCGCGCCGACGCCGGGGCGCGAAAGCCTGATCTATGGCGGCAATACGTCGTGTCTCGAAGTGACCTGCGGCGGGCGGCGTCTGCTGTTCGACGCCGGCACCGGCATTCAGGCGTTCTGCCGCGCGGACGGCGACGGCTCCGACGATCTCGACCTGTTCCTGAGCCATGCCCATCTCGACCATATCAACGGACTGCCCTATCTCGCGACCCACCGCGCGCGCGGCTCGGCCTGCCGGTTATGGGTCGGCCATCTCGACAGCGAGGCCCAGATGCGCGGCGTGCTGGAAACCTTGATGGGGCCGCCGATCTTTCCGATACGCCTCGCCGACATGCCGCTCCGCTTCGACATCCGGCTGTTCAAGGCCGGGGACATCCTGACGCCGGGGGACGGTATCGAGATCCGCACCGCGCCGCTCAATCATCCCGACCGCGCGACCGGCTACCGGATCGACTTCTCAGGCAAGTCGATCGCTTTCGTGACCGATACCGAGCATGTGCCGGGCAAGCCCGACGCCCGCATTCTGGATCTGATCCGGGACGCCGACCTGTTCATCTATGACTCGACATTCACCGACGAAGGCTTCGCGCCGAAGGCCGGCTGGGGCCATTCGACCTGGCAGGAAGGCGCGCGGCTCGCCGATGCCGCCGGCGTCAGGACGTTCGTCGTGTTTCATCACGATCCCGAAAAGGACGATGCGGCGATGGACGAGGTGGCGCGGGCGGTGGCGCGGACCCGCCCGGGCTCGGTCGTGGCGCGGGACGGGATGGTGCTGGCCCCGTGACATCCGTTATCGAGGCAGCCGCGCCCGGATTTCTGAGGATTCTGGAGGGAATGGACGCGTATCGCGACGCGCTTCTGGCGATCGGCAGCGAGCCGCCGCCGGCGCCCCGCTGGCTGCAGGACTGGTTCCCGCGACTGGATGCCGCGGTCCTCTATGCGATGGTGCGCACCGCCAAACCCCGGCAAATCATCGAGATCGGCGCCGGGCATTCGACGCGTTTCATGGTCCGGGCCGTGGCGGATGGCGGGCTTGCGACGCGGATCACCACAATCGACCCCGCGCCGAGACGCTCGCCCGAGGTTCTGCCGGTCGATTTTGAAAATTGCCGAGTCCAGGATGTGGCGCTCGAACGCTTCGATGTGCTGGAGTTGGGCGACATCCTGTTCGTGGATTCAAGCCACAAATATGCGCCGGGCAGCGACGTCGCCTTCGTGCTCGATGAGGTTCTGCCGCGCCTTCGACCCGGTGTCCTGCTGCAGTTCCACGACATTTTCCTGCCCGGCGGCTATCCGGTGGACTGGGCCTGGCGGAGCTACTCTGAACAGCGGGCCATCGCGCCGCTTCTCGAAGAGGGACGCGTCGACGTCCTGTTTTCGAGCCGTTATGCGGTGACGCGGCTGGCGGAGGCGCTGGCGCAGACCGTCATCAGGCGGTTGCCTTTGCCGGCCGGAGCGATTGAATCGAGTCTGTGGCTTCGGCTTCCGGCCCCGCTGTGACGCCGTGGAGGGCGTCGTCCAGACCGAGCCAACGCACCGTGCCGGCCGAGGACAGCCGGCTCGCGAGCTTGTCGAGAAAGGCCTCGGCGGCCGCATCATGCTGGCGGTGATGGGTCAGGATGCCGATCGGTTCCGCCGCCGATTCATCGGCCTGACGCTGGAATTCGAGCAACGCGCTTAGCTTGTCGAGCAGCTCCTGCGCGCCGGCGAAGCGTTTCTCGCGCCAGTTCATGACATCGAGATGCGTGTTGAGCATCGGGAGCGCCGGCCGCTCGGGGCGCGGACCGAAAGTCGACAGCGCGGCGAAGCCGAGCGCGGGGAGCTCGGGCACGAGGTCCGGCGCGATCCGGTTCCAGGGCGGTACGAAAACCGACCGGGCATGGTCCGGCAACACGCCGCAAAGCCGGTCCAGTCCCATGCGTAGCTCGCCGCCCATGCGCGCCAAGGGACGATGGGCGCCGAATTCCGCCTTTTTCTCGCCAGCGGGCGCGTAGCTTTTATGGGCGAAGCCGTGCACCATCGCGGTCCAGCCGCGTCCGCGCGCCAGAATCTCGCGCAGCCCCTTCGAGGCTCCGGCGGGGATGACGGCGAGCGATAACGGGATGTCGTGGCGCTCGGCCCGCGCGGCGAGTCGCAGCAGTTCGGGCGTGACGACCTCGGCGTCGTCATCGCGCCACCACAGCCGCGCCTCCCGCCCGTCATGCCGGAAGGATTTCAGAACCGCATCCATTTGACGCCACGACGCGATGCTCATGCGCCCCATGCCTCGCGCGTCCAGCCCGTCGGGCTGATCCATTCGGAAAGAAGGAAGGCCGTCGTCCGGACCCCGTCGAGACGAAGGTTTGCGGCGCCGGGCGTCGGCCCGGCAAGCGCCGCGTCGATGGTCGTCGCCAGCCGTTGCGGCGTCAGATCGGCCTGGCGCACCAAATGACACAAGCCTTTCGCGGCGAAATGCGCGGCGCGCTGGACCTGCTCGGTCTCGCGCTCGGTTTCGAACGGTACGACGATTGATCGGGCGCGCGAGCCGACGGTCTCGGCCATGGTGTTGTATCCCGCCCGGCTGATCGACAGGCGGCACTGCGCCAGCAGTTGCGGCACATCGGGCCGGAACCGTTCGATCGCAACGCCCGGCGCGCTCAGGGCGCGAAGCCGGTCGAAGGAACAATCCGGCGTGGATGCGCCGAGCAGCACCCTCCACGGGCAACGGCGCGCGCTGGAAAGCGGCCGCGCGGCCAGCGCCGTCTCGATCAGGCTTTCGGCTTCCGTGCCGCCGCCCGCCGAGACCAGAATTTCGAAGCGCTCGCCGTCCGGTACGGGATCGGGAAGGGGCTCCGTCACATAGCCGGTGTAATGGACCTTCCGCGCGATGCTCGGCCAGAGCGAAAAACTCGCCTCGAAAGGCATGATTCCGGGGTCGCCATGCACCAGAATTGCATCGTAATAGGCCTCGATCCAGTCAACGCATTGGGCCGGATCACGCGGGGCCACGAGAATGTCGCGCACAGAGGCCATGATCCATGGCCGGCGTCGTCGTTTGCGGCAAACCTGCAGAAGGGTGAGGATTTCGTCGCGGAGTTTGCGGCGTCCGAACGGGAAATGCTCGGTGATGACGATGTCGGGCGCGGCGGCCTCGACGGCCTCGATCAGCCGAATGCGCCGCGCCGCGAAAATCACGGTCGATGCTGGTTCCCCGATGTCGTCGACGAGGGCCGAGAAGCGGCTGTCGGCGGCGCGCAGCGGCGGAAGCTGGATAAGGGTGGCGTCGCCGACGGAAATCCCGGGCACCGGCATGCCGCCGCTCGCCACACTCACGCGGAACCCGGCCTCCGCGAGACCGCGCGCCAGCGCCGCCGCCCGTTTGAGATGGCCTATCCCCAGCAGATGCTGGACATAGATCAGGACCGAAATCGCCGGCGTCATGACGCGGCTTCCTGCACGGAGCCGCGCTGTGACGCCGCGCCGTCGGGCAGAACGGCCCGCAATGTCTCGACCGCCGTGGAAAAGCCGTGCCGGCCTCGGCTCGCCGCATGAGCCTTTGCGCCCATCGCCGCCCGCCTGGCCGGATCGCCGATCAGCTCGGCGATGGCGTCGGCGAACGCCTCCGGATCGCCGGGCGGCACGAGCAGCCCGGTTTCGTCCTGCTCGACGACTTCCGCCACGCCCGGTCCGGCGCAGGCGATCGAGGGAAGTCCGACGGCGGCGGCTTCGAGATAGACCATGCCATAGGCCTCGCCGCGGCCCGGCCAGACATGCAGGTCGGCGGCCAGATAGCACAAATCGAGCAGCGCGCGGTCGGCCTCACCGAGAATCGCGACATGCCCGGCCGGCAGATCCCAGAGTTCCGCCTCGACGTCACAGCGCGCCCGCCCGTCTCCGGCGATGAGCAATTGCCAGGGCCGGTCCGGGTGGCGGTTGACCAGCGCCTTGAGGGCCCGTCCAAGCTCCGCGTAACTGGCGGCTTTCGCGCCCTCGCGCATCATCGCCACCGTGATCAGCCAGGGCAGCGCCGGATTGAGGCCGGGATAGCGGCGCGCCAGCGTGACCCGGGCGGCGCTGCGGGCGCGTCCGTTGGTGGCCTCGTGCGGCTCGATGAAGGGCCGGAAGTGCCGGACCGGCGCAAGGGAGCCGAGCGCCGCGCGCAGCCCCGCCTCATCCCGGTCGGTCATCGCGAGCAGCAAATCCGCCGCGCGGGCGGCTTTCAGCGCGCCGTCGTAACCCGTCGCCCAGGGACCCTTTGCCTGTTTGGGCGCGATCGAGGCTTCGGCCACGACATAGGGAATCCGCCGCGCGCTCGCCACGGCGGGTCCGATCCAGTCCGGCGCCTTGTGATGGAGATGGTAGGTGAACCACAGACCGGGCGGTTCCGCGTCCACGCCCCGGCAGCCGGCGATGATATGTCTGGCGATCGCCGCGCTTTCGCGCCGCAGCATCGCCTGCGCGTGCTGGTTTCCGGCGGGATCGAAAGTGGTCAGCGTGCTGGCGAGATAGGGCTCGTGACCGGCGGCTTTCAGCGCATCGAAGAACAGCCGGGCCATGCGCCGGTCGCCCGAGGGGACCGGGTCGTACATCTCCTTCATCGGGGTATAGAAGGCGATCCGCATGGCTAACCCGCCCGTGCGAGGGAAAGAGTGGCGGCCTCCACTTCCGGTGCGCCGAGCAGGCCGGCGAGCGCGTCGAGCGTTGGTTCGGCCCGGAAATTCGTCCGGATTCGGGCGCGTCCCGCCGTGCCCAGTTTTTCGCGCAACGCCGGCTCGGCGACGGCGCGCGCCAAGGCGCCGGCAAGCGCTGCGGGATCGCTGGGCGGGACCAGAAGCCCGGTCTCGCCGTCACGGATCAGTTCGGGAATGCCGCCGGCGGTCGTCGTCACGCAGGCGAGGCCGGTCGCCTGCGCTTCCATGAGAACATTCGGGATGCCGTCGCGGTCGCCGTCGCCATTGACGCGGCTCGCCAGCGTGAAAATGTCCGCCGAGGCGTAATGGCGCGCCACGGTCTCCTCGGACTGGGCGCCGAGCCAGCTGACACGATCGCCGATGCCGAGCGCAGCCGCGTCGGCCTTGAGATGGTCCAATTCGTCGCCCGCGCCGATGTGCACGAAGCGCCAATGGAGGTCGTCCGGGAGCTGGACCAGCGCTTTCAGCAGATCGTCATAGCCTTTTTTCGCCACGGCCCGGCCCACCGAGAGGATCGTGACGGCGTCCGCCGGCGAGCGGCCGTCTTTGCGTTTCCGCGCCAGCATCTCCCGCGCATAATTCTCCGCAAGGCCGTGGCGGAGCAGCCGGACGATGCCGTCGGGCGCCAGCGCCGAAAGGTCGTTATAGGCCTCGGCGGTGCAGGTCGCGGCGAAGCGGCAGGTCGTCAGCTTTTCGCGCTTGTCCCACTCGGGCGTCGTCCAGACATCCTTGGCATGGGCGGAGACGGACCAGGGCACGCGGCGGATCAGGGCCGCATAGCGCGCAACCGAGGCCGGGGTGTGCAGGAAATGGGCGTGAATATGCCGGCAATCCGGGCCGAGTTCCGCCGCCAGCACGAGCGCCTGGCCGAAACGGCGGATACGGTTCGCCGTTCTGTCGCGGGCCAGATCCCTGAGCCAGGCATGACGCGCCGCGCGGTAACCCGGCCAACGGCGCACCATCGCCCAGGCCGCTCTGACACGCCGAGGATCATCCTTGAGATATTCCGGGAGATAGGCGACGGGCGCCACAATCCGGTCGTGGATCGCGTGGGTCGTCGCATCATGCGGCTGGCGCAGGGAAAACAGCCGCAGATCGAGGCCCCGGCGTTCGAGGCCCAGAATTTCCCGGGCGATGAAGGTTTCCGACAGTCTCGGATAGCCTTTGAGCAGGACCGCGACGAAGCCCGGCTCGCGATTGACGATGAGCGGCTTCATGCGGAGATCCTCCGGGCCCCGGCGTCGGCGTCGAGCCACGGCGCGGCGAGCCGGTTGGTTTCGCTCAAGCCGTCCAGAAGGCCGGGAATGGCGGCGGTCGACGGTTTCGGCTGCTCGGCGAGGGTCCGCAGGGCGGTGATCATCATGTCGGGATCGTGGATCCCGTCGTCGTACAGCGTCCGCGCAAGACCGAGCGCGGATGCCCGTTCGGCGCGAATGCGCTGCTCCTTCCTTGGCACCTCGCGGGGCACCAGAAGGGCGGGCCGGTCGTAGGACAGAATCTCCGCGAAGGTGTTGTATCCGCCCATCGCGACGACGCCCGACGCGGCGGCGAAGAGCGGGCCGACGCGGGGCGCGAAGTCCAGAATTTCGACCGAGCGCAGCGTCTCGGCACGGAGCTTGTAGGCCGCGCGGGCGGCGCCCGGCATGAAGGGGCCGAGCAGGATCGTCGCCGGCGGCAGGACGTCTTGCGCCTGTTTATAGGCGGCGAGCACCCAGTCGATCAGCACCGCGCCGTCGCCGCCGCCGCCGGGCGTCACCAGCAGGCCGCCGATCTTGTCGCGCTTGGGTTTTTCGGCCGTCTTGCGGTTCAGATAGCCGGTAAAGTGGGTTTTGGCGCGGGCCAACGGGCTTACCGGCAGTCCGTGCAACGGGTCCCAGATCTGCTCCAGCCCGAAAACCCAGATCTCGTCATAAAGGACCTCGATGGCCGCGAGGGCCGATTTGCGCCGCCACTCGGCCGCCAGCAATCCGGGATCGTCGAGAATGTCGCGCAGGCCGAGCACGAGGCGCACGCCGCGCGATTTGAGGAAATGCAGGGTCTCGGTGACCTCGCCGCGCAGGCCGAGCGGTTCCTTGTCGACCAGGAAGATATCGGGATCGAAGACTTGCGCGGTGTGACGGATGATCTCCGAGCGCATCCGGATCGCCTCCGCGATCGGCTCGGCGGGATCGCGCGAGACATAGTCGCCGTTCTTCTGCTTCACGACGCCGGGTACGCTCACATAATCGACCCGGTCGGGAAAATCGAACCGGCCGATCACCGGCGAGCCCGAGAGGATGAGAACCTGCAGATCGGCGAAATCGGCGACCAGCGATCCGGCGATGGCCAGACACCGGCGGATATGGCCGAGGCCGAAGCTGTCATGGCTGTAAATCAGTACACGCGCCATCCGATCCTCACATGCGAGACAGCCGGGTGTTTACGAAATCGTCAGGCCGCGCCGGTTAGGATTCTGGCCGGGCTTCGGGAGCCCCGGGACGCCCGATACGGCGTCGATCCCTGAAACAGCATTGCGCCGAACCCGGCTGAGCACCCCTTCGCGGACCCAAAGGCATGGAACCAAGCCTCTACCGATACGTGCTGCGTCAAAGCTGGCGGCAGCAGATCGTGCTCGTGGTTCTGGCCCTCGTCTCGTTCCCCTTCCTCTACGTCTTCTACGAACTCCCGAAGGCGATCGTGAACCGCGCCATCACGCCGGAAGCGGCTCATTTTCCCGTCGCGGTGCTCGGCGTCGAGCTCGATCAGCGCGCTTACCTCTTCGCGCTCTGCGGCGGTTTGTTGCTCCTGGTGTTCGTCAATCAGGGATTCAAATACGCCATTAACGTGTACAAAGGCATAACGGCCGAAAAAATTTTACGGGAATTCCGCTTCGAGCTTTACGGCCGCGTTCTGACCTTTCCGCTGCCGGTTTTCCGCCGGATGAGCCAGGGCAAGATCATCCCGATGATCACCGGCGAGGTGGAATCGCTCGGCGGTTTTTTCGGCGACGTGCTTGCCCTGCCGGCCTTTCAGGGCGGCACGCTGATCGTCGTTCTCGGTTTCCTGTTCATGCAGAATCCGATCATGGCGGCGGCGGCGGTCTCGCTCTATCCGGTCCAGATCATCGTCATCCCCAGGCTGCAGGCCCATGTGAACCGGCTGGCCAAGGAGCGGGTACAGCTCATCCGTGTACTTTCCGATCGGATTGGCGAAAGCGTGCAGGGCGTGGAGGAGATCCGGGTGCATGGGACGGCGGGTCAGGAACAGGCCGATTTCCGGTCCCGGCTCGATACGATTTTCGATGTCCGCTATTCGATCTATCTGCGCAAATTCGTCATCAAGGCGATCAACAATTTCATCCAGCATCTGGGGCCGTTCTTCTTCTATTCGATCGGGGGCTACCTGGTGATCGAGGGCGAGCTCGATATCGGCACGCTGCTCGCCGCCGTCGCCGCTCATAAGGATCTGGCCGCGCCGTGGCGCGAGTTGCTGAATTATTATCAGCGCGTTGCCGATGCCCGGATCCGCTATCAGCAGGTGATCAGCCAGTTCGGCGTCGCCGGAGCGCCCGACCCCTCTTTACCCGAGCAAGCGGCGGACCCGGCGCCGGGCGGCGATATCGAAATCAGCCATCTCACGGTGAACGACGAATGGGGCCGCCCGTCCGTCGATGATGTCACGCTCTCCCTGCCGGCCGCGAAACGGATCGCCTTCACGGGCGGAACCGGCAGCGGGGCGGACGACGCGGCCATGGCGATCGCCGGTCTGCTCGATCCCGAGCGCGGCCGGATCACCAGGGGCGGGAGGCCGCTGGATCGCGGGCGGATCGGTTATGTCGGGCCGAACGGCTATGTTTTCGCCGGCAGTCTCGGCGACAATCTGTTTTATGGCTGCGGTGCGCCGGGCGCGGATACCGGCCCGGATCTCGTAGGCCGCGCCCACCCGGCCCTCGCCGCCGTGGGTTTCGATGGAGATGTCTACCGCTTCGGCCTGCGTGGCCGGATCGATCCGGCACGCGAGCCCGCTCTCGCCGCCGCCTTGCTCGAAGCCCGGCGGCTGTTCCGGACGCGGGTCATGGAGTCCGAGGCGGGGTTGGTCGAGTTCTTCGAGGCCGATTCCTACAACGCCAATGCGACGCTCGCCGAAAACCTGCTGTTCGGCGTGCCGGTTGATGAAACCTTCGCCATGGAAAATCTCGCCACGCAGCCTTATGTCCGCCACGTGTTGGACGAGGCGGGCCTGACCGAGCCGCTGCTCGATCTCGGCTATATCATCGCGGCGACCATGGTCGAGATGTTCGCCGGACTGCCCGAGGGCCATCCGTTCTTCGAGCAGTTCAGCTTCATCGCTTCGGCCGATCTGCCCTATTTCCAGTCGCTCACCGGCAGGGTGGCGCGCCGGGCGGTCATGGATCTCGGTCCGGAAGACCGGTCGCGGCTGCTTGGCCTGCCGTTCAAGCTGATCCCCGCGCGCCACCGTTTCGGCGGGCTGGATGAAGACATGCGGCGGCGCATCCTGTTCGCCCGGCGCCTGTTCGCGGCCGACCTGCCACCCGACTTGGCCGGCCGGATCGATTTCTTCGAACCCGATCGCTATGTCGCGGCGGCGAGCCTCGCGGACAATATTCTGTTCGGCACGGTGGCCCATGGCCGCCCTGGGGCGCCGCGCATGGTCGACCGGCTGATCACCGAAATCGTCACCGACCTCGGCCTGACCGAGGCGATCGCGGCGGCGGGCTTCGCCTTCGATGTCGGGGTCGGCGGCGCGCGACTGTCGGCGGTCCAGCGCCAGAAGCTCGCGCTCGCGCGGGCCATGGTCAAGGATCCGGAAATTTTCGTGCTGGTCGACGCCACGGCGGCGCTGGACGCGGACAGCGAAGGCCGGCTGCTCGATCACCTGATCAGCCGCCAGGATGGCCCGGCGGTGCTGATCTGGAGCGTGCATCAGCCGGCGCTCGCGCTGCGGTTCGATCACGTCGTGACATTTGCCGATGGACATGTCGTCGGCGCCGGCGCGCCGGAAGGCCTACCGGATGTCAGGGGCAAACGGGAGAAGGACAAGGTCATGCAGCAAACGACGGGAGCCGGTGGATGAGCGCCGAGGCATTGGGACGGACCGCGGATCTGGACGACGAAGTCGCCGTCCTCGGGCGGGTGCCGCTGTTTCGCAGCGTCGATCCGGCCAAACTGAAGCTGCTCGCCTTCGCCAGCGACCGGATGACCTACGCGCCGGGCGAGGCGCTGTTCGCGGCCGGCGAACCGGGCGATGCGGCCTACGTGATCCTGTCGGGCACCGCCGGGATCTATGCCGAAGGGGAGGCGGGACCCCGCGAGGTCGCCAAGGCCGGAACCCATGAGATCGTCGGAGAGATCGCCGTTCTCTGCGAGGTGCCGCGCACCGCGACCGTTCGGGCGCTGACCGAGCTGACCGCGCTCTGCATCACGCGTGAGATGTTCTTCCGGATGGTGAGGGAGTTTCCCGAAATGGCGATCGAGATCATGCGCCATCTGGCCCGGCGGCTCGAGGAGACCACCGACCGCCTGCGCCGGGTGGGCCTTTAGGCTCGCAGGATCACGTATCGAGCGTGACGGTCACGGGAACGTGGTCCGAGGCTTTCTCCCAGCCACGCGCTTCCCTGAGAATATCGAGCGTCTTGAATTTCGGCGCGAGGTCGGGCGTCGCCCAGACATGATCGAGCCGGCGGCCCCGGTTCGACGCCTCCCAATCCTTCGCCCGGTAGCTCCACCAGGTGTAGAGCTTGTCGTCGGGCGGGACGAAATTTCGCATCACGTCTACCCAGCCGAGCGACTTCTGAAGCCGGGAGAACCGTTCGACCTCGACGGGCGTGTGGCTGACTACCTTCAGCATCTGTTTGTGGGACCAGACGTCGTGCTCCAACGGCGCGACATTCAGGTCGCCGACCAGGATCGACGCCGCCGCGCCCTTGCGGCGCGCCGTGCTGAAATGCCCTGTCATCTCGTCGAGAAAATCGAGCTTGTGGGCGAATTTCTCGTTGGCGGCCGGGTCGGGAACGTCGCCGCCCGCCGGAACATAAAAATTGTGGAGATCGATTCCGCCCTCGAGCCGCACCCGGACATGGCGAGCATCTTCCTTGCCGCACCAGTTCAGCCGTTCGGTGTCCTCGAAGGGCCGGCGCGAGAGGATGGCCACGCCGTGATAGCCCTTCTGGCCGACCACCGCGACATGCTCGAAACCGAGCTTGCGGACGGCCTTATACGGAAAATCCAGCTCCTGAACCTTGATCTCCTGCAGGCACAGGA
The DNA here is from genome assembly GCA_963821875.1 of uncultured Alphaproteobacteria bacterium. Lineage (GTDB taxonomy): Bacteria > Pseudomonadota > Alphaproteobacteria > CAVTAV01 > CAVTAV01 > CAVTAV01. The sequence continues at coordinate 494,708 of CAWGFE010000002.1, read as the reverse complement.
CATCCGGGTTCGCGTGTTCGACGAGCCGCGCGACATGGCCGATGCGCAGACGTACGGAATTGATGTTCCAGGTCGTGATTTTAAGGGACATGGGCGGATGCTTAAAAAATATGCAATGTCATGCCGATCAGGCCGAGCGGCCAGCGGCCGGCCTCGAACAGACGGAATTTGTGGGCCGGGGCCGGTTCGTCCTCGGCGCCGGCGGCCAGCACCAGCGCCGCCTGGTGAGCCGCCTGAATCGCCGCGCCGGCGGCGGCCCGGATGGTTTCGTCGTCGTCATAGCCGGCCCGAAGCGCGGCATCGGCGGCGGCGTCCTCCACCAGCTCCGCGATCGAGCCCGAAAGATGGGTCAGCGCGAAGGTGAGGAGCTCCTCATCCATCAGCTCCAGCGCCTCGGCCGTCAGTGCGCTGCGAATCTGCTCCTCGGCGTCGAAGGCGGGCGTGTCGATATCGAGATTGGTCGCGGCGATCACCGCTTCCGACCAGTCGCCTACCTCGGCGATCTCGGCGTCGGGAAAGCCGAGCGCCTCGACATAGGCCTTGGCGTTGGCGCGGTCCTCCGCCGAGATCCGTTCGCCGAGCCTGGAAAACCAGCGAATTTCCTGGGCGACGCGCGTGAATCGCCGGACCGCGTCGAGCGTCGGGAAATCTTCCCGGAGATCGACGTCCTCGTCTTCGTCGAAGAGATCGTCGGGCGTGTCGGGGGTCTGGCCGGACATCATCGGCACCCCGCGGGACAAAGCTGTTGAATAGTCATGGTCATGAAGTGGCGACTATAGGCGAAACGCGCAACGCCCTAAACAAAAATGCCCCGTGTCGTTCGAAAAGCTCCTCGTTCGAAAAGTTCGGGGGCTCAAAAATGAAAGCGTCCGGCCGGATACATTCGGTCGGACGCTTCCTGCGCTTATCGCGCGGGGCGCCGAGAGGGGAAGTCGGCGCCGGGCGGTCGGCTATCAAGGCATGTCAGGGGATCTTGCCTTGCTTTGGGGGGACTAGCCTTCCGCCGCTTACTGGCTATATGGGTATTCATTCCGCGCCGTTCAAATCCAAAAATTGCGCGCTGACAAAAACGTTACCGGATCAAGATCTGGGGGAAAAATCCCTATAGGCACAACTACTTGTGTAAGCCAGGCTTGAATGGCTGGACCGGACGCGGATCCTTGTAGGTGAAGGCCTTCGGATCCACGGCGACATTTTGTCGCGTATCGCTGAGGGTGACCGTCGTGACCTGTCCCTGAGCGTCCACGACCTGCCACTGACGCAGCTCGAACGGGGATTTGGTGAACACCATCGTCAGGGTGCCCTTGCCGGGATCCTTCTTGTCGGCCACCGTCAGCCGGATGATCCCGGCGGAATCCTCAATCCCCATGATGTCGACGTCCTGTGTAAGGTCGATGTTGGCCTTAACAAGCACGCCGAGCGGGGTGTCGTTGATCGGCCAGCGCGACATCTGGCGGACATGGGCGTCGACCATGGTGAGCCAATAGCCGTCCGCCACGATCAGGACCTGCGACGGCGGGTCGTAGTCGAAGCGGAGATGACCCGGGCGTTCCAGAACGAAGCTTCCCGTACTCATGGAGCCGTCGGGCGCGTACTGGTCGAAGTTTGCCTTCAGCGTCTTGGTGCTGTTGAGATAGTCCTGAATCTTCGAGAGATCCTGCTTCTGCGAGGCCGTGAACTGGGTCATCGGCATCGGCGCGCTCACCGCCGCGTTAACGGGCGCCGTCATCAGCGTGACGGCGAGAGCCGCGCCAAGGCCCAGCAGAATTTTTGTCATCCGGCTTATCATGACTGAGATATGGCCCCTGGGGGCGGCCGGCGGAAGCGGAATCTGCTCATGCGCGGTTTCGGACCGGTCCCGTTCACGCGCCATGATCCATCACCAGTACCTCGCGTTTGCCGACGTGATTGGCGGGGCTGACGATGCCCTGCTTCTCCATCTGCTCGATGATCCGGGCCGCGCGGTTATAGCCGATCTGCAGATGACGCTGGATGAAGCTCGTCGAGGCCTTGCGCTCGGCCGCGACCAGCGCCACCGCCCGGTCGTAAAGCTCGTCACCGCCCGAATTGCCGAAAGGCGAGGTGAAATCGTCCTCTCCTTCGGTATCGACGGTGATCTCGTGGATATAGTCGGGCGAGCCCTGACGTTTGAGGCTCGCCACCACGCGCTCGACCTCGCTGTCGGAGACGAAGGGGCCGTGGACGCGGGTCACGCGTCCGCCGCCCGCCATATACAGCATGTCACCCTGGCCCAGCAGCTGTTCGGCGCCCTGTTCGCCGAGAATCGTGCGGCTGTCGATCTTGGAGGTGACCTGAAAGCTGATCCGGGTCGGGAAATTCGCCTTGATCGTGCCGGTAATGACGTCCACCGAGGGGCGCTGAGTCGCCATGATCAGGTGAATGCCGGCCGCGCGAGCCATTTGCGAGAGCCGCTGGATGGCGCCCTCGACCTCCTTGCCGGCGACCATCATCAGATCCGCCATTTCGTCGACCACCACCACGATCAGCGGCAGCGGATTGAGGTCGAGCTCCTGATCCTCGTAGATCGGCTGGCCGGTGTCCGCGTCGAAGCCCGTCTGGACCGTGCGCTTGAGCAGCTCCTTCTTCCTGGCGGCCTCCGCGATCCGCTGGTTATAGGCCGCGAGATTGCGCACGCCGAGCTTGGACATGGACTGATAGCGGTCCTCCATCTGGCGGACGGTCCATTTCAGCGCCACGACCGCCTTTTTCGGCTCCGTGACCACGGGCGAGAGCAGATGGGGAATGTCGTCATAGACCGACAGTTCCAGCATCTTCGGATCGATCATGATGAAGCGGCACTGATCCGGCGTCAGGCGATACAGGAGCGACAGGATCATCGTGTTGATCGCGACGGATTTGCCCGAACCGGTGGTGCCCGCGATCAGGAGATGCGGCATGGAGGAGAGATCGGCGATCACCGGCGCGCCGGAGATATCCTTGCCGAGCGTCAGCGCCAGCCGGGACGAGGAGCGCTCATATTCCGGTGTCGAGAGAAGCTCGCGCAGGAACACTGTCTCGCGCTTGGCGTTCGGCAATTCGATGCCGATCACGGTCTTGCCCGGAATGACGGCGATGCGCGCCGACACCGCGCTCATCGAGCGGGCGATATCGTCGGCGAGCCCGATCACGCGGGACGCCTTGGTGCCCGGCGCGGGCTCGAGTTCGTACAGCGTGACGACCGGACCGGGCCTTACCTGAACGATCTCGCCCTTAACGCCGAATTCCTCGAGCACGGATTCGAGCAGCCGCGCGTTCTGCTCCAGCGCGTCGGCGCTCGCCCGCTCGATGCGGTCGTTGCGCGACGGCTTGGTCAGCAGATTGAGCGGCGGCAGCGCGAAGCCGGTCGCGGGTTCGAGATCGAGGAACGGCTCGCGTTCGCGCGCCGCCCGCTGGCCGGTCTTGAGCTTCGGCGCGGACGGCGCGACGCGGGTCCGCGCCGGTGTCGAGACGGGGTCGGGCTCGTCCATATCCACGCTCGCCACGGGCCGTTTGAGACGAACCGGCTCCGGCCGCCGCTCGGGCTCGTCCGAGCGCGAGCCGAAGGAGGCTATTTTCGCGACGGCGCGGCCGGCGGTTCGCAACGTCGCGCCGGTGACGGACCCGATCACGCGCCATTCGCCGCGGTTCAGGCCGAGGGCGAAGTAAAGCGCCGTCAGAGCGACCGCCGCCAGAACCGGTCCGAGCACCCAGGGCGCGACCGACAGTTTGAAAACGGCAAAGGCCTCGAGAATCTTGTCGTCGGCGAGACGGCCGAGCCAGCCGCCATAGCCCGAATTGATCGGCCAGGAGGCGGTATAGGGAAGAACGGCCGCCGTCATGCCCAGCAGAACGGCGGCGGCGAGGAGGCTCAGCACATTGATCGGCAGGCGCGGCAGCCCGCGATGCAGCGCGGTTTTCACGCCCCAGCACAGGAACGCCAGCGCGAAGACGCCGGCGCCGACACCCAGAATTTGCAGCAGCATATCGGCGGCGTAGGCGCCGGGCAGGCCCATCAGATTTTCGGGCGGCGCGCCGGACGACGTGTTCAGGCTGGGATCCGCGGGGTGGTAGCTGAGCAGGGCAAGCGCGAGGCCGACGCCGACCAAGGCCACAAAAACGCCCCACGCCTCGACGAGACGCCGCTTGATAAACCGCACCGTTGCCTCCGCGACGAGGACGTGCTTCGGGGTTTTCTTGCTCTTGCGAGCCAAGACAGTCTCCCTCCTTAGCGCCCCACCGCGTCTGGCGATTTATAGCAGTTTGGCAATACGGTTCAAGGCTTCGCCGACAACGTCCGGCGGGTCGACCAGCGCGACCCGGACATAGGGCCGGCCGGGATTGAAGCCGGCTGCATCGGTTTCGCCGATATAGGCGCCGGGCAGGACCATCACGCCCTGCTCCTGCCAGAGCCGCGTCGCGAAGGCCTCGCCGTCGCCGACATCGAGCCACAAATAGAACCCGCCCCTGGGCCGGTGATAGCCGGCCTTGCCCGTCAGTATAGCCTCCGCCAGCTCGAATTTCCGCCGATATAATTGCCGGCTTTCCTCGACATGGGTCTCGTCCCGCCAGGCTTGCGCCGCAGCCGCCAGCACCGGAATCGGGCTGGTCGGCCCGGCCAGGGCCCGGAGCCGGCGAAACGCCGCGATCACGCGCCTGTCGCCCGCCACGAAGCCGGAGCGCAGCCCCGGCAAATTCGAGCGTTTGGAGAGCGAGTGGAACACCAGCACATTGGCGAAGGGATCGCCGAGATCGTTGGGAAGCGCCGCCGCGGCCTGCAATGCGCCGGGCGGCGCGTCGTGCTCGTAGATCTCGGAATAGCACTCGTCCATCACCAGCACGCCGTCGACGGCGCGGGCCCGCTCGATGGCGTCGGTGAGATAAGCGAGATCCGCGACCGAGCCCTGCGGATTGGCCGGCGAACACAGGTAAAATACCGATGTCCGCGCGGTGTCGGCGGCCGACAGGCTGGCGAAATCAGGCAGAAACCCGGTTTCGGCCGTCGCATGCAGCAGGATCGGATCGGCATGCGCGGCGAGCGCCGCCGCGAGATAGCACTGATAAAACGGGTTCGGCATGACGACGGCGGGTCGCTGACCGGCTTTCTCCGACGGCGTCACGGCAAGCGTCGCAAGGAACAGGCCTTCCCGGGTGCCGACAAGCGGCAGAACGGTGTCCGCCGTGATCTGGCCGGGCGCGAGCTTAAACCGCCGACTCAGCCAGCCGGTCACCGCCTCCTGCCATTCCTCCGTGCCCTGGATCGGCGGATATTTGCCGTAGTCGGCCTCGCGCTGTTTCAGGATGTCGCCGACGAAGCCGGGCACCTTATGGCGCGGCTCGCCCACCGTCATATTGATGACGGTGAGAGTTGCCGGCGCGGACATACCGGCGATCAGCGCCCGGTAGCGCGGAAACATATATTCGGGAAGGTTGGCGAAGCGGTCATTCAGCATGGCGCGCTACTGTAGAGAGGCCCGGGACGGCGAACAAGCGGATGGTGGCGGCTCCCCGAGTTGCGCGGCGCAACTTTCGTGCCCGCGGCGGAATGTCAGAAAAACGAAGGGCCCGGGATTTCTCCCGGGCCCCGTTTTGCGTTCCGGGGGGCAGAACGCATCATTCCCGTCGGGCCGCTCCACCATCCAAGAGCGGCCCGACGGGATTTCGGTCAGGCGATGCTCTCGCCGTGCAGCGAGGTGTCCATGCCTTCGCGCTCCTCGGCTTCGGTGATCCGAATGCCCATCACCATGTCGATGATCTTCAAGAGGACGAAGGTGACGATGGCCGTCCAGACGATGGTGAAGATGCAGCCATAGAACTGCGTCCAGATCTGAGCGACATTGCCTTCCAGCGCGCCGGGGGTTCCGCCGATCGCCTTGACGGCGAAGACGCCGGTCAGCATCGCGCCGACGAAGCCGCCGATACCATGAACCGCGAAGGTATCCAGCGAGTCGTCATAGCCGAGTTTGACCTTGAGCCAGACGGCGGCCCAGAAGCAGATGACGCCGGCGGCGATGCCGATCCACAGGGCGCCCATCGGGTCGACGAAGCCGGAGGCCGGGGTGATGGCGACGAGGCCCGCAACCGCACCGGAGATCGCACCCAGAACGCTGGGCTTCTTGTGAACGATCCATTCGGCGAACATCCAGGCCAGAGCCGCCGCGCCGGTGGCGATCTGGGTAACCAGCATGGCCATGCCCGCGGCGCCGTTGGACGCAACAGCCGAACCGGCGTTGAACCCGAACCAGCCGACCCACAGAAGCGACGCGCCGATCACCGACAGGACGAGATTGTGCGGGGCCATGTTCTCCTGGCCGTAGCCCAGACGTTTGCCGAGCATCAGGCAGGCGACGAGACCCGCGACACCGGAGTTGATGTGCACCACGGTGCCGCCCGCGAAATCAAGCACGCCGGCATGGCCGAGGAAGCCGCCGCCCCACACCCAGTGGCAGATCGGCGAGTAGCACAGGATCGACCAGCCGGTGACGTAGATCAGCGCGGCGGAGAACTTCATGCGGTCCGCGACCGCGCCGAAGATCAGCGCCGGGGTGATGATGGCGAAAGTCATCTGGAACATCACGAACACGCTTTCCGGAATCGTGCCCGAAAGGGTGTCCACGCCGATGCCGTTCAGGAAGGCGGCGCTGAGATTGCCGATATAGGCACCGTCGCCTTTGAAGGCCAGGCTGTAGCCGACAACCATCCAGACGATCGTGATCAGCGCCGTGATCGCGAAGCTTTGCATCACGGTGGCCAGCACGTTCTTCTTGCGCACCAACCCGCCATAGAACAGGGCGAGGCCCGGAATGGTCATCAACAGGACGAGGGCCGTGGATGTCAGCATCCAGGCCGTGTCGCCCGTATCCAGTTTCGGCGCATCTTCCGCAAAGGCCGCCGCGCTCATAAGGAACGTGGCGCCCAGGGTCGCGAGGCCGAGACAAGCTCTTTTCAAGTGTTTCATCATTTCCTCCTACAGGGCGTTTTCGTCGGTCTCGCCGGTCCGGATGCGGATCGCTTGACCAAGATCGAGGACAAAGATCTTGCCGTCGCCGATCTGTCCGGTTTTGGCGGCCGTCTTGATCGCCTCGACGACCTTGTCGACCTGAGCGGCGGGCACCGCGATATCGATTTTGACTTTGGGGAGGAAATTCACAGCGTATTCCGCACCGCGGTAGATTTCGGTGTGGCCACCTTGCCGTCCAAAGCCTTTGACCTCAGTAACGGTCATGCCCTGGATGCCAAGGGTCGTTAAGGCCTCGCGAACTTCGTCCAGTTTGAACGGCTTTATGACCGCCGTTACGAGTTTCATGCCTATCTCCCTCACTTAGAGTGTGGTCGTGACAACCAAATCGCCCCTCCGGTCCCCAGCCCCTCAGCGCAGAGGATGACGGTTCAAGAGCTTGGCCCGTCATTTACAAGAACCGTGCCGGAATCCAGGGGGCCCACTAACCAATTGGAATTATGTGTTGATTCGGAACCGCCGAGAATCGGATAACGCGCAATCGGTATCTATTTGCATAAATATTATGCAGTTTTTGGCGGGCGCACAAAAAACAGGCGCCAAAAAATGCGCATGGAATAAGCGATCGGTAATATGTTTTTCTGCGGAGCGCCAAATCACGATTCTGCGAAACGAACTGGCCCGCAGCCGCCGGCTGAGATAAGAAAGTTCGAACGATTTCCTGGAGGCGACGTATGATCGAGACGGATGCCGTCATCATCGGCGGAGGCATGGTGGGCCTGACGCTCGCCGCCGCGCTCGATCATGGCGGGGTCAGCGCCGTGGTCGTCGACCGGGAAGACCCGGCCCGGGCCCTGGAGGCGAAATTCGACGGCCGGGTTTCCGCCATTGCCTTCGCCGCCTGGAACATGCTGGAGGCGATCGGGCTCGCCGGGCGGCTGCGCGGCAAGGTTCAGCCGATCAACGATATCCGTGTCTCGGATGGCGGTTCGCCGCTGTTTCTGCATTTCGATCACCGCAGCGTTTCCGACGAGCCGTTCGGCTATATGGTCGAGAACCGGCATCTGCGCGAGGCGCTGGACGCGCTGTCGGCCGATCTGAGGAACGTCACCCGCTTCGCGCCGGCCCAGGCCGGGGAAATCGCGCGCGGCCCCAACGACGTCCGGGTGACGCTGACGGACGGCACGGAGATCCGCGCGGCCCTGCTGATCGGCGCGGACGGGCGCGGCTCCCGCATCCGCCACAGCGCCGGCATCAAGGTCTATGCCTCGGAATACGGCCAGTCCGGCATCGTCACGACGGTTCAGCACGAACGCGATCACCACGGCTTCGCCCAGGAGCGGTTTCTCCCTGCGGGACCTTTCGCCGCGCTGCCCATGACCGGCCATCGCTCGTCGCTCGTGTGGACCGAGCCGACCAAGCGCGCCGCGGCGCTGATGGCGCTGGACAAGGCGGATTTCGACGCCGAGATGCGCGCCCGCCTCGGTGATTATCTGGGCGAGGCGCATTGCATCGGTCCGCGCTGGTCCTATCCCCTGGGCGTGCAGCTCGCCGAGCGCTATATCGATCATCGGCTCGCGCTGGTGGGGGACGCCGCGCATGGCGTCCATCCGATCGCGGGGCAGGGACTGAATATGGGATTGCGGGACGTCGCGGCGCTGGCCGAAATTCTCTCGGACACCAGACATCTGGGGCTCGATGTCGGCGGGGACGCCGTGCTGGAGCACTATCAGCGCTGGCGCCGGTTCGATAACGTGCTGCTGACCGCCGTGACCGACGGGCTGACCCGGCTGTTCTCGAACGCCGTGCCCCCCTTGCGCATGGCGCGCGACCTCGGGCTCGGCGTCGTCAACCGGATCCCGCCCCTGAAACGCTTTTTCATCCAGCACGCGCGGGGCAGTGTCGGCGACTTGCCGAAACTGCTGACCGGCCGGTCCCTTACGTCATGACGGCGGGCGGCGAAGACATCGGCGGCGGCGCCCGGCCGTACGGACTGCCGTCCTTCGCCCGCAGTTCCGTCTTCGCCCGACACGGCATGGCCGCGACGGCCCAGCCGCTGGCGAGCCAGATCGCCATCGATATCCTGAAGGCCGGCGGCTCGGCCGTCGATGCGGCGATTGCGGCCAATGCGGCGCTCGGGCTGATGGAGCCGGTGAGTTGCGGCATCGGCGGCGATCTGTTCGCGATCGTCTGGGACCCGCGCGCGAACAAGCTGTACGGCTTCAACGGCTCGGGCCGCTCACCCAGGTCGCGCGGCCTCGCCGAGATGCGCAAGAAGGCCGGTCCGGCCGGCATGGTCCCGAGCGTCGGCAGCTATTCGGTTACCGTGCCGGGCGCGGTCGACGGGTGGTATCAGCTTCACGAGCAATTCGGCCGGCGCCCCATGCACGAGCTGCTGGCGCCCGCGATTACCCATGCCCGCGATGGATTCCCGGTCTCGCCGGTGATCGCCGAAGCCTGGGCCGCCGATATGGCGAGCCTGGCCGATGCCGGCGACCTGATCGAGGAATTCGACAATGCCCGCCATACCTTTCTCGCCGATGGCCGCGCGCCGCGCGCGGGAGAAATCTTCCGCAATCCGGATCTCGCCGCGACCCTGGAGACGATCGCGAAGAACGGGCGCGACGCGTTTTACACAGGCAAGCTCGCGCATGTGATCGCTACCTATATGGAGCGCCTACAGGGCGATCTCGGGCTGGAGGATCTCGCGGCCCATGCCGGCGAGTGGGTCCGGCCCGGCCATGTCAGCTATCGCGGTCACGACGTCTATGAATTGCCACCCAACGGCCAGGGTTTCGCGGTTCTCGAGATGCTGAACATCCTCAAGAACGTCGATCTCACCAGGTGGGGGCGTGGTTCGGCGGAGGTGATACATTATCTGGTCGAGGCGAAGCGGCTCGCTTATGAAGACCTCGCCAAATTCTATGCCGATCCGGATTTCTATGACGCGCCGCTGGATGGTCTGGTGTCCGAGGCTTACGGCGCGGAGCGCTTCGCGCTAATCGATCCCAAACGCGCCCTGAAAGATCCCGGTCCCGGCGTGCCGGCGATCGAGGGCCCGGGTGATACGACCTATCTGAGTGTCGCCGACGAGTCCGGCATGATGGTCTCGCTGATCCAGTCCAATTTCGCCGGCTTCGGCTCGGGGCTGGTGCCCGACGGCCTCGGCTTCATGCTGCAGAATCGCGGCGCGCTGTTCTCGCTTCAGGACGGCAGCGCGAATATCTACGCGCCCGGCAAGCGGCCATTCCACACCATCATCCCGGGTTTCGTAATGAAGGACGGTGAGCCCTATATGAGTTTCGGCCTGATGGGCGGCTCGATGCAGCCCCAGGGCCATGTCCAGGTGCTGGTCAACATCATCGATTACGGCATGGATCTTCAGGCCGCCGGCGACGCCGCGCGCTTCTTTCATTTCGGCGGCCGCCAGCCGGACGGCGCCCGCGCCGACCCAAACGGCACGCTGCAGGTCGAGCCCGGCATTCCCGTCGAGACCGTCGAGCGCCTGCGCGCCATGCGGCACAGCGTCGAGATCGTCGATGACGGGGTCGTCTTCGGCGGCTACCAGGCCATCCGCCGCGATCCCGCGACAGGCGTCTACGAAGGCGCCACCGAAATGCGCAAGGACGGCCTCGCGATCGGCTACTGACCGGGTGCGGCGGCCGATCCCGCCAGAATGCCGCCGTCGATGGTAAGTTCCGTGCCGGTCATATAGGCGGCCTCATCCGATGCCAACAGGACGGCGAGGGCGGCGATTTCCTCCGGCTTGCCGAAGCGTTTGAGCGGCGTGTCCTTCACGAACGCCTCCATGCGGGCCTCGCGCTCCGGCCCGTCGCCAAGCATGGGCTCCCACATCGGGGTGAGAACGGCGGCGGGATGGATCGAGTTGCAGCGGATGTTCCAGCCCTGTTGGGCGCAGTAGAGCGCGACCGTCTTGGTGTGATTGCGCATCGCGGCTTTGGACGCGGCATAGGCTGCGGCAGCGGGAATTCCCACCATGCCGGAGCGCGACGAGATATTGATGATCGACCCGGCGCCCTTTTCGCGCATTGCCCGGATCGCGTATTTGCACCCCAAAAACGTCCCGTCGAGATTGACCGCGTGAACCGCGCGCCAGTCTTCGAGCGACGCGTTTTCCGGATCGTGCGGGACCGCGCCGTTCTCGAACCCGGTCACGCCGGCATTGTTGACGAGCACGTCCAGCGCGCCGACCTCCGCCATGACCGACCGCCAGTCCTCCTCGACCGCCACGTCGAGCCTGTGAAACTGCCCGCCGATCTCCCGCGCGACGGTCTCGCCCGTCGTCCCGTCGATATCGGTGACGATGACGTGCGCGCCTTCGCTTGCGAAGGCCCGCGCGATGGCTGCGCCGATGCCGCGCCCAGCGCCCGTGACAAGGCCTTTCTTGCCGGATAGTCGCGCCATGGCGTCCCCCCGAGCGGGAATGAAAGCGTTACCGGTCGCGGCTCAAACCGCGCGCTTCGAGCGCCTTGAGATAGGTGTCGAAGATCTCGTCCTGCCTCAGGCCCAGTTCGTAGAGATAGTCCCAGGTATACAGCCCGGTGTTGTGGCCGTCGTCGAACAGGATGCGGATGGCGTAGTGGCCGGCGGGCTCGATGCCCTTGATCGAAACGGTGCGCTTGCCGGGCACGATCTTCTTCTCGTCGCCGCCATGGCCGCGCACTTCGGCGGATGGGCTTTCGACGCGCAGAAGCTCGGCGGGCAGGGAATAGGATGCGCCGTCGTCGAAATCGACCTCGAGCCGGCGCTCCTCGCGTTTGACGCGAAGCTCGGTCGGCCAGGGCTTGCCGGGTTGCGGCTCACTCATGACGGGCCGCTCCGCCCGCCGGTTTGGTATCGTCGAGGACGCGCGCCTCGTCCGCCAGCATGATCGGGATGCCGTCGCGGATCGGATAGGCGAGGCCGGCCTGGTCGCTGATCAGTTCATGGGCCTCCCGGTCGTAGCGCAGCGGACCCTTGGTCAGCGGACAAACCAGGATCTCCAGAAGCTTGGGATCGATCTCGGCGGGATCATTCACCATGACATGTCTCTTCGAAGGAATTTCGCGCAGTCTAATCCGCGCGGCGCGGCTTGCCCAGCACCCCGGAGCCTACTGCATGGATCGAGCCTATTGCATCAACGGCGTATCGCCGCCCGCGCCGGTCGCCGCGGCCATCTCGAGCAGGGTGATCAGGATCTTCGCCCGGTCGTTGACCGTCTTCGCTTCGAGCAGGGCCTGTTTCTCGCCCGGCGCGAAGGGCACGCTCATCGCCAGCGCATCGACCAGCGTGTCCGGTCTCATGCCGGTCAGGCTGTTCCAGTCGGCGTTGACGCCCTGAATTTCGAGAAACCGCTTCAGCGCCTCCATCAGCGCCGTGCGATCGAGCGTGTGGTCGTTTTCGCGCGCCAGATCGTCGAGAAAGCGGTCATAGCGCACGACCATCTGGCGATAGGACGTGGTGCGTTCGGTCAGTTCGCGCTCGACCTCGAAACGCGCGATGCCGGTGAGCGTGATGAGGATGCGGCCGTCCGGCGTATCCCGGAAGTCGCTCAACCGGCCGACGCAGCCGATCTTGTAGAGTGGCGGCTCGAAGGAGCGGTCGTCGGGGTCCGACGGCTGGATCATGCCGATGAGATGCGGCCCGGCGACCGCGTCGCGCGTCATGGCGAGATAGCGCTGCTCGAAAATATTCAGCGGCAGATCGGCGCCGGGAAGCAGAATGACGCCGGTCAGGGGAAACACCGGAATCACACTCGGAAGGTCCAGCTTCGTCGTGGGATCCGTCATGACACGTCGTCGCCCCCTTGTCGCCGTGCGGCCGGCGTTATGCGAACAGGATCGATGACATCCGGCGGCGGCCGTCCAGCGTCAACGGATCCGTCGGGCCGAACGCGTCGAACAGCTCGATAAGCTTCTTGCGGGCGGCCTGATCGTTCCAGTTCCGGTCCAACTTCAACAGCGTCAGAAGCTGCTCGACCGCGCCGTCGCGATCGCCCCCCGCGAGCAGCGCGATGGCGAGATCGTAGCGCGCCTGATGATCCTTCGGGTTCGCCTCGATCGCCGCCCTGAGCCCGGACACATCGCCCGCTCCCGCCGCCTCGCGCGCCAGCGCCAGCGCCGAGCGCGCGCCGGCGATCGCGGGGTGTTCGGCATTCTCCTTGGCGACGAGACCGAGCGCCTGTTCGGCCTGATCGAGATTGCCCATTTCGATGAAGCACCGGGCGAGACCGCCCGCCGCGTCCGGATTGCCGGGCTCTTCCTGAAGCGCCGCGCCGTAAAGCTGGCCGGCCCCCTGGTGATCGCCTTTTTCCATCGCTGCGGCGGCTTCTTCCATCAGCTGTTCGAACGGACTCGGACCCGCCGCCCCGCCGAGGCGTTCGATGAATTCCTTGAGCTGGCTCTCGGGCAGCGCGCCCATGAACGCGTCGACCGGCTGGCCTTCCTTGAAGGCGAACACGGCCGGGATCGATTGCACCCGGAGCTGCTGCGCGACATGGGGGTTCTCGTCGATATTGATCTTCACCAGCTTGACCGAGCCCCGGCCGGCCTTGACCAGCTTTTCGAGCATCGGGCCGAGCTGCTTGCAGGGCCCGCACCACGGCGCCCAGAAATCGACGATCACCGGCGTCTCGCGGGATTCCTCGACCACGTCGACCATGAAATTCTGGTCGGTGGATTCCTTGATGAGGGATTCGGGCGTGGGTTCTCCGCCGCCGATAATGGGTTCGCTCATGCGATGTCTGCCTTTTCTCCCGTGTACGGCCTACCAGCATTTCCGCCGATAGCCCTTACATAGGCCATTGGATTGGCGCTCACAAGGAATCAGGTCCGTTCGGCGGGACCTCGCTCATGCTCCATCGGCCGGCTTCGCGGCCCGTTCCGGGATCTCCACGATCGTCGGCGCGTGGCCGCAGGCCTCGATGAAGGCGAGCAGGTCGCCGGGCCGGATCGCGGTCGTCGCCCGGTTGTCGAGCGGATGGTAATGCAATGGCGAGAGGTCCAGCATGCCCTTGTCCAGCACGACCCGGACCTTGTGGCCGGAATCGTTGATCAGCGCGAAGGGCGTCACCGAGCCGGGCGTCACGCCGAGAACCTCGAAAAGCAACTCCGGCGTCCCGAAGCTGATGCGCGCCGCGCCGATTGTCCCGGACAGGGCTTTCAGGTCCACCGCCCGGTCCTCCAGCACCACGGCGAGCCAGAGCTGGCCTTTCTTGTCCTTGAGGAACAGCGATTTGCAATGGCCGCCCGGCAGCTCCCCGCGCAGGCGTCGCGCCTCCTCGACGGTGAAGACCGCCGGGTGGCGGACGGTCTCGGTCTCGATGCCGAGTTTTTCGAGAAAAGCAAAAAGATCGGACTCGGTGGCGGGCGACTCGATATCGGACAAGCCTTGCCTCCTCTGCGCGGGCGATGGGATCGACAGGGGATGTGGAGAAGGCCGACCTTAAGGGGTTCTTCACGCGCAGGCCATAGAAGAAGGCCGTCAGGGACGACGGCAGGAGATTACCGCGGCGAAGATCTTTTGCCCTCTTGAAATGCGGGCCTTAATCCGTATGATCGCCGCCGACCGAACAAACCCGGTTCGGCATCGGAGCGCGGGCGTAGCTCAGGGGTAGAGCACAACCTTGCCAAGGTTGGGGTCGTGAGTTCGAATCTCATCGCCCGCTCCAATTATCCTCAAAAAGACGATCAGTTAGTAAGCGGCCGCCGTTAGGCGTCTCTCCTCGGGGGAGCGTGCGGTCTAAGTCAGCCTTTGCTTGCGCTCGATCCCACGCTTCAGGTCTCGCACTGCGGTGGCCTTGGGCAACCACGAGGAATCTATATGTGCGGCCTCATAGAGCCGACCATGAAGTCGCCTAAGGATACCGAGGCGCTGGGCATCGCTGACAGCGGTATCCAAGAGTCTCAAGTCATCGATAATCGTCTTTTGGCGGCGATTTGGCAGACGAGCTCCGACCTTCGTAACGGCTACGCCGGTGATGACCTTGGGTTGTCCGGGATAGAATAGCTTCGTCTTGTGTCCCCAGAGCCGATAGCGCCGAACGATGCGTATGAGATCATAGATCATCCTTCGCGTCGCTCCGTCTCCGGTAAATACCATGTCGTCGATGTAACACGTCATCTTGCAGTTTCTGGATAGCGCCAATTGTTCGATCTCGAAGAACATGTCCTCGTAGGCGAAGTACGAGAGTATGGGGCTCGCGCTGCTTCCAGTAGCCAAGTGGCCGTCGACCGTCAGTAGCCGAGCCAAGATACCGGCGACGTCACCATCGCAGAGCATGCGGTCGCGAAAGAAGTGGAATACGGCTTGTGCACGGGCCGACGGATAGAACTTACGCACATCGATTTTGACTGTAGGCTCTTCGGCAGAGTGCTGGCCCGCATTTGAGATATAGGAGCGCCCCTTTACTGCCGAATGAAGAAAGTCGGGCGTGTCGATCCGCGAGAGCAAGGCTGCGGCGCGTCGGTGAAGCTTATCGAGGAGCGGCTTCGGGCACTGAATGTCACGACCCGTCTTCTTGTCCACCCACCGGATGTAGTTGTCCTCTGCACCCAAGAGCAGACCGAGCTGCACAGGGTTCAAGAAGAATATTTCGGCAAGCTTGGACGGTGATGTCACCATATACAATGGTGATTGGTCGCGCGGATATGAGCGCCGCTCAGACATGCTTCTCCTTCTCTCTTTCGCCAGAGATGGTCGCGATCCAATCAAGCATCTTCAAAGCCTTGTCCGCGACTAGGACCCGAGCACCTTCCGACAAACGGCTTTCCCCCGCCTGCTCCGCGAATAGCATCAGCGACGAGACCGGGATATTGAAAGCGTTGGAATACTTCTCTAAGACCTGTAGCGTCACGTTGGCGTCTTTCTCAATCTCCGAGACATATGATTTCGATAGGCCGACCCGCGCGGCAACGTCGGACTGGTTCAGATCGTGGTACACGCGAATCAACCGGAGAGCCCTGTTGATCATCGCCATCAATGTGTCCCCTTGGTGTCATGGGTTTTATTCCGTCTAAAAAGTTAGACACCTAGGAGCCGCCTATCAGCTTGCTGATGACCTGCACTAGTTCCACGCAGGCTTTCGCCAACGAAAGTACAGCCAACAGCGTCGACCGGTTCCGAAGAACACGTCCCAACCAGTTACGGCGGGGACGCTTCCGGCCCTTTCGGCGGATCCGCTGCCCGGTGTCCAGGGGCTTAATGGGCAATCTGTCCATTTCAGCATCCTCCGGGTCATCCCTGTTGAGCCAATCCCAACAGGTGTGCGCCGTGCCCCGGAGGCAAGTCGGGCATACGGTAGCTCCCAGGTGTCCCTTCGCCGCAAACGTGCGCTTGCGGCCCTAAGCCCGGAGCCGCCACGACCCGCATTTCATCCCTGCGACTGGCGTCCCCGGCGAGGGGAGGGGCCGATGGCCCCCACGACCAGTCGAAACTGGCCAACCTGTGGCGCTATCTTCCCTGGCCACGTTCGCTAAAAATAGAATAAAATTCGGCCGTGTCAAGAAAAAGTTCGCTATTAGCGAACTGACTCTGCTGATGGACTGTCTTAGCCACAATATATTGTGGTATCCGTCGGCATGCAGCCCGGCACGGGGCCTCCATTGATTTGCGTTGGTGCCAGTGCTGTGCTCCGGTCCAAATATGCCAAGACAACCTCGGCCCTCGCCGAAAGCGCGGCGCGGGTCTTTCCTTGTGTCGGACCCGGCTCCCGATGTTGGACGCGAACGCCAGCCAAAGACGCCTTTGTTGCGCTTCTCGCTGCACGACCGAAGTGGACAGTTACGTCGCTGGATGACCTTCGTGAATCATATACTGAACATGCCTTGATTGAGGCGATGTATATCGCAAAGTAAATTACGAAAGGCGAGATGAAGGCGCTCGAAGGGCTTCTCAGTAAGAGAAACGAATGTGCCCACCCGAGTAACTATTTTCCCGACCTCAACGACGGTCTCGAATACATCTCAGAGATCATCAAAAAGGATCGCGGAGCACAAAAAACGTCACGCCGTTCCATAGAGCGTTTGCATAAACCTCTCCAAAGTGCGCGCCGTCAGCAGAGTCTCTAGTGTCGTCGGTGGGGATCACGTTACGACCTAGCACCTAGGTTCTGGGCTGCAAATCACCATACCCGCGCGTCGCCTGCCAAGATGCCGTGCACCGCTCTTGCCATCACGCGGCGGTTAAATGCTCGATCGTCTCCGTATGATTTTGCGATCAATCAAACAGCCGGTGCGTCCCAGTCGGGGGCGAAGGGCGGGTTTACGCGGCGCTGGTTCTTGGGCAGGGCGGCGATCGCCTGGCGGTCCTCGTCGTCGAGCGCGATCCTGAGCGCGTCGAGATTGGCCTGCTGGTTCGCCTTATGCTGCGCCTTCGGGATCGCGGCGACGCCGTCCTGATCGAGCAGCCAGGCCAGCGCGATCTGGGCCGCGCTCGCGCCGTGCTTCTCGCCGATCTTCCGCAAGACGGGATCGTCCATGACGGTGGCATGCGCGAGCGGGGCATAGGCGGTCAGCGGAACGCCCTTGCTGGCGAGATAGTCGCGCAGCGGCGTCTGATCGAGATAGATGTGATATTCGACCTGATTGCAGGCG
The DNA here is from genome assembly GCA_963821875.1 of uncultured Alphaproteobacteria bacterium. Classification (GTDB taxonomy): domain Bacteria; phylum Pseudomonadota; class Alphaproteobacteria; order CAVTAV01; family CAVTAV01; genus CAVTAV01. Next base: position 477,161 of record CAWGFE010000002.1, on the reverse strand, counting down.
ATCGGCGCGCCGACCTCCTCGATCGCGGTCTTGAGCAAAGGCGTCGTGAAGTTGCACACGCCGATCGCCTTCGCGCCGCCTTGCTCGCGGATTGTCTCGAGCGCTCCGAAGGTCGCGCCCATATCCATGTCGGGCGCGGGCCAGTGGATCAGATAGAGATCGACGAAATCGAGTTTCAGCCGGGCGAGGCTGGCGTCGAAGGCGCGCCGCAACGCGTCGGGCGCGAGGTTCTCGTGCCAGACCTTGGTCGTGACATGGATCTCGTTCCGGGGGATGCCCGACGCCGCGACGGCCGCGCCGACGGCCTCCTCGTTGCGGTACATCTCGGCGGTGTCGATATGCCGGTAGCCGAGGTCCAGCGCGGATTCGACGGGCGCGCGGGCGTCGTCTCCCTGCATGCGGAAGGTCCCGAAGCCGAGGCGCGGCATGGCGATACCCTGGGTGTGCAAATCTTCCATTCTTCTCCTCCTTTGAAACGACAGGACCAACCGCGCCGGGGCGGCGATTGTTCCGCACCATAAGGGGCGCAGGGGCCGAGCGCCAATCGGGACTGTCATTGGCGTAGCAATCGTTCTATAAAATCGAACAATTAGGCAATAATTATGAATTGGATTGAATGAATGGCGCTTGGCATGGTGCAGCTTCCCGTAACGAGGAGTATCGCCGTGACCACGACCGCGACCGACACCAGACACGCCGAGCCGGGCCTTCTGGCCACGATCCTGCCCGGCATCCTGCTCACCGCCGCCATCGCCGGCTCGGCCTTCGCCCTGCATGACGTGCCGGGCGTCGCCGCCTTCAGCCCGATGATCCTGGCCATCGCGATCGGCATCGCGTTTCACAATCTCATCGGCACGCCGCGCCGGGCCAGGGCCGGCGTCGCCTTTTCCCTGCGCCGGATCCTGCGCTTCGCCATTATCCTTCTCGGCCTTCAGCTCACCGCCGAGCAGGTCGTGTCCGTGGGCCCGAGCGGTCTGGCGGTGATCCTGACGACGTTGTTCGCCACCTTCACCTTCACCAAATGGCTCGGCCGGATGCTCGGCATCGAGCCCAAGCTCGTCGAGCTGATCGCGGCGGGCACGTCGATCTGCGGCGCGTCCGCCGTGGTGGCGACCAATACGGTGACCGATGCGCCGGACGAGGACGTCGCCTATGCCGTCGCCTGCGTCACGGTGTTCGGCTCCATCGCCATGTTCGTCTATCCGATGCTTCCCGGCCTGCTGCATCTCACGCCGCATTCCTTCGGGCTGTGGGCCGGATCGTCGATCCACGAGATCGCGCAGGTCGTCGCGGCGTCCTATCAGGACGGCAAGCTTTCGGGCGATTTCGCCACCATCGCGAAGCTGTCGCGCGTGATGATGCTGGCGCCGGTGGTGATCGGGCTCGGTTTCGCCGCCCGCGCCGGCGCGGCGAGGGACACGGCGGCGAGGGACGGGGCCGGTCGCGCCCGGTGCCGCTGCCCTGGTTCGTGCTCGGCTTCATCGCGCTGGTCGGCGTCAACAGCGTGGTCGCCGTGCCGCCCGCGCTCAAGGCCGAGATCGTCACGGCCACCACCTTCCTGCTGTCGATGGCCCTGGCCGCGATGGGGCTCGAAACCGATATCCGGAAACTGCGCGCCAAGGGGTTCAAACCGTTCATTCTCGGCTCGGCCGCCTTTCTTTTCATCGCCGGATTTAGTCTGATGCTGGTGGAGATAACGACCTGATCGGACCGTCCGCGACCGGAGGCTCATGACCCTCGAACAACTCCGCATCTTCGTGGCGGTGGCCGAGCGCGAACATGTGACGCGCGCGGCCGAAGCCCTGAACCTCACCCAGTCGGCGGTGAGCGCGGCGGTGAGCGCGCTCGAAGCGCGTCACGCCACCACGCTGTTCGATCGTATCGGCCGGCGGATCGCGCTGACCGAGGCCGGGCGGCTGTTTCTGGTGGAGGCGAGGGCGGTGCTCGCCCGGGCCGCCGCAGCCGAGGCGATGCTCGCCGATCTCGCCGGGCTCAAACGCGGCAATCTGGCGCTCGCCGCGAGTCAGACGGTGGCCAATTACTGGTTGCCGCCGCTTCTCCATCGCTTCCGCGCCGCCTATCCGGGCGTCACGCTCAGCCTCGTCATCGGCAACACGGAAGACGTCACCGCGATGATCCGCGACGGCTCGGTCGATCTCGGCTTCGTCGAAGGCACCGTCGAGGACGCCGCGCTCACCATCGAGCCGGTCGCCGAGGACGAGCTGGTGGTGGTTGCAAGCCGGACGGTGGCGAAGGGCGGGAAATCCAAACGGTTTACGCCGGACGACCTTAAAACGCTGGGCTGGGTCTTTCGCGAGCGCGGTTCCGGCACGCGGGCGATCTTCGAGGCCGCGCTGCAGGATCTCGGTCTCGCGCCGGACGATCTCGATATCGTTCTGGAACTGCCGTCGAACGAATCCGTGCGCGCCGCCGTGGCGGACGGCGCCGGGGCGGCCGCACTCTCGAAGCTCGTCGTCGCTCCCTTGCTCGCCTCGGGCCGGCTGGTCGCCTTCGATTTCGAACTGCCCAAGCGGCGATTTTTCGCGCTTCGCCACAAGGACCGCCATGTCAGCGAGATCGAGCGGGCGTTCCGCGCGTTGATTGAAACGCCCGGTCAGTAAAGTCTGGCGATATCGGCTCGGGGGGCGTCGCCGGAGAGTCAATCGAACAGCGCGTAGCCCCGGGTCTCCACGCTGGCGCGCGGGCCGACGTCCTTCGGGCAGGTCGGATCGTCGAAGGCGACATGAGGAACGCCGCCGCCCTGATCCGCCTCCGAATCGAAATTCTTGAACACCAGGGCTTCGTCGCGGGTCATGCCCGAGAAATAGGCCCAGCGGTGATGCGGATTGTGCTTGAGAAGAAACGCCTCGAAGCTGAAGCCCGCGCCTTCCTCGGGATCGAACACGGCGTCGGCCGCGACCCGGTCTCCGTCTTCGATGCTGCGCACGTCGCAGACCGCGAGCGGCACGTCCTGCGGCGGTTCCGAAATCGCGCGCCAGACATTGTAGCCGACGACGCGACGGGGCTGCGGCGCGTCACCAAGAAGTGGCTTCAGGAGGTTCGGCGCCGACTGCGGCGTCACGTCCACATGAACGAAGCGGGCGGGACGCGAATTGAAGCTCTTGCGATAATCGTTCGAGCGCTCGCCGAAGCGCAGGATCGCGCCCGGCGACATGATGACCCTGTTCGCGCCGGACACGCTCGCGATCAGCTCGCGCACTTCCGAGAGATAGGTCGATTTGAGGGCGTCCTCGTCCTTGAAATCCGTGATGCTGGTTTTGTGGTCGACGAGGCGGAAGCCCTCGGCCTCCAGGCTCACGGCGTCGCGCTTCGAGCGCAGATCACGGACCAGCATGGTTACGCCGTTGATGGTCAGATTGTCGCGCGAATAGTCGCGGGCGAAGAATTCCGGCCGGACCGTCATCTCGCCGACATAATTGATAATACCCTCGACACTCGGTGCGTCGGCCCAGGCCATATCCACTTTCTGATCCATTGCTGCGTCCTTCCCGTCGTTACGGGGTCAGCTTTACCCGTCGTTATGCGCGCGTCAATCGCCCCGCCTCACGTCGCGGACGGCGTCGCGAAGGACGGCGCGGAGAGGCGTCGCAGATGGGCGCTCAAATCCGTCGGCCAGCCGGCGATCAGCTCGAGAAATTTGCGCTCTTCGCCGCGATAAAGCGCGCGGGCGGCTTCCTCATAACCCGGCGCGTTGCCGAGCATGGCGGACATGAAGCGGTCCGCGGCTTCCCGGGCGCGCCGCGCGTGATCGCCGCCATCGGCGTTGCGGGCGGCGTCGACCAGCCGTCGCAACGTCACCGACGCGCCGCCGCGCTGCTTCGAGAGCCAGTCCCAATGGCGCGGCAGAAGCGTGACTTCGCGCGCGACCACGCCGAGCCTCGGGCGGCCGACGGGGCGCGCGGGCTTCGTCGCCTCGGGCGGTTTCACACCCGACGGTTCGCCTTTCAGCCGCGCCACGATTTCCGCGTCATCGCCACGCAGATCGAAATCGACCTGCCGGCCGGTCGCGTCATCGAAGGTCAGGACCCCGGCCCCGCTGGCCTCGCCGAATTCCGCCTTGACCGTCAGTGCCACCTCCCAGGGGGCGCCCGAAGCGATCCGTTTTTCTCCGGCAAAAGCCGTCCATTGCGTGTCCTCGGTCATCGTCGCTGTCCTTTTAAAACCAGAATAGGCCCCTTTTTACCCGGATACTATTATCGATGTCAAATATTATCCGGGTAAAATATAAGCGACTGAAAATTATGGAAAAACATGCCTTCTCCCGTATAGTGGAGGGCTACAGGGAAAGGCTTTTCATGCATCTGGTGCCGATCGTTAAGGTCCTCGTTCTTCTGATGATGGCGAACGGGGCGCCGGTGATCTTGAAGCGTCTGTTGGGCGCGCGACTGGCCTTTCCGGTCGACGGCAATATCCCGTTCGCGGACGGACGGCCGATTTTCGGGCCCTCCAAGACGATTCGCGGCGTGATCATCTCGCTTGCCGTCACCGCCGCCATTGCACCCGCGCTGGGTCTCGACTGGCGGGTCGGTTTGCTGATCGCGGTGGCGGCGATGGCGGGGGATCTGCTGTCGAGTTTCATCAAGCGCCGGGCCGGCCTGTCCTCGGGCGGCATGGCGCTCGGCCTCGACCAGATCCCGGAGTCGCTGTTTCCGTTCCTCGTGGTGCGCGGCGATCTCGATCTCACGGCCGGGGATATCGTGGCGGGCGTCGCCGGCTTCCTCGTCGGCGAGCTTCTGCTTTCGCAGATCCTCTATCGCTTCGGCGTGCGCGACCGGCCCTATTGACGCCTCAGGCCCGCTCGAGCCGGTGCAGCGTCACTTCCGGCGGGCAATTGAGGCGGACATCGACGATCGAGGTGCCGGCGCCGGGCGAGGTGTAGCCGACAAGCTGGTGATAGGACCACGCGCCGCGGCCGAGATAGCGCGGCATCGTCGAGTCGAGGGTGAGGGGAATTTCGCCGGGCAGGCAGATCTGCCCTCCATGGGTATGGCCGCACAGCATGACGCTGAAATCGCAATGGGCCGCCTGGCGGTAGATTTCCGGCGTATGGGACAGCAGGATCGAGATCTCGTCATCGGGAATCCCGCCGGCCGCCTTCTCGATATTGTCGGCATGGAAATAATGCGCGTCGTCGATGCCGGCGAGATGGATGCGCGCGTCGTCCCGGGTGAGCGCCACCGCCTCGTTCAGCAGCATGTGGATGCCCATGTCCTCGAGCGCCGGCACCATGCGGATCGAATCGTGATTGCCGAGCACGCCGTAAACCGGGCCTTTGAAATGCCTGGCGACGCGCGCCATGCCCTCGATCGTCGGTTCATAGGGCCCGTATGTCAGGCCGCGATAATCGCCGGTCAGCACGCAGACGTCGTAGTCCAGCCCGCGCACGATCTCGATCAGCCGGTCCATCGCCCGGGGGTTCGTGTCGACATGCATGTCGGTGATATGCAACAGGCGGTAGCCGTCGAACGCGGGCGGCAGGCCGACCAGCCGGATGCGGTTCTCGCGCAGCCGCAGCCGGGTCGCGTTGCGGCGGCCGAGCCAGTAAAGCCCGGAAAGCTTCAGCGAGCCCCGGATCAGGCCGTGGATCGAGTACCAGTTCTCGACGTGAAAGAGATGCCGGCCGCGATGAAAGATGTGGTGCTCGTGGTCGGCTTCCAGCCCGAGCCGCTGGCGCGCGTGCAGCCGCCCGAGGCGTTTTTCCAGCTTGGCGATGAGTTCGTCGGTCATGGGCGCTTCCGCCCTCATAGCAGGGCCTGACGCGTCCTAGCACATATTGCGCGCCGACCGGGAGAGGCTTGTTCGCCGCACCTGCCGCCGAGTCACCGATAAGGCGTTAATCCCGGAACTTTTTGCAGCCTGCGGAGTTCTCCCCGGATCAGGCCGCAGTGTACCGCCGTGGTTTTGGCGGTGCGATTATCCGGACGGCCTGGCAAGGGCCGGTCATGAGGCATCATCTGATCCTGACGAATGGACGAAGCGGCAGCAATTACGTCGCCAATTACATCAATCTCCATCCCGACGCGCTGAATTACGGCGAGATCCTCGGTCCCTGGACGCCGAGCCGCAAGCTCTGGAATCTTACCCATTTCGGCGGCCACCGTCTCTCGGACTATATCGACACGATCCTCGATGGCCGGGCCTTCTTCCTGACGGCCCAGGGCTACGCCGCCGCGCGCCGCGCCCTGCGGCGGGAACCGTTGCGCCTCAAGCACTACCGTAATCTCCGGACTATCGGGTTCAAGGACTTCCACGTCGTGTTCCGCGCCAATGACGCGACCGATATCATCCGCGAGCGGGACGATCTCGCAATCGTCTATCTCCGCCGCCGCAACGTCCTGCGCCGGGCGCTGTCCTATTGGCATCTGGAAGTCTCCAACGAGGCGGCGGCGCGCGGCAACAAGCAGGTAAGGCGGCGGAAGCTGACCATCGATCCCGATCGGGTCGCCGCCGATCTGGACGTGATCGCGGGCGAGAACCGGCGGCTCGAGGACTTCGTGTCCTCGCTCAGCCAGCACCGGATCTACCGGATCGATTACGAGGATTATTTCGCTTCCGAGGCGCGGCAGGCGGACGTGAACGACGAATTATCGGATTTCCTCGGCCTCACCCCGATCGCCGCGCACAGCGACCACCGCAAAATCCTGCCCACCCGGCTCGACGAGATCGTCGAGAACTATGCCGAGATGGCCGAGGCGCTGAAGGGCACGCCGCACGAGCAGTGGCTCAATTAGGCCGCCCGGTCAGTCCTCTTCCTCGATCGAATCGACGGATTTGGGATGGAACGCGACATGTTCCTTGATATCCGCGACCGCGTTATGCGGCTTCTCGTATGACCACACGGCATTCTCGCCCAGCTCGTGATCGAGGATGCTGAAATAGGACGCGTCGCCCTTATAGGGGCATTCGGTCGTGTGGGTGGTGCGGGCGAGCTTCATCATGTCCACATCGGCGCGCGGGATGTAATGCACCGGCGGATAGTTGGCCTCCTTGAGGGTCTTCGCATTGCGCGTATCGGCGATGGTCTCGCCTTTGACCTTCACCACGACCCGTTTGGGATTCTTCTCGATTGTGATGGGATGATCCGGTCCGGGCGTTTTTTCCATGGGTGTTGTCTCCTTTGATCTGCGGGCGGCCCTCTTAAGCCTAGATAAGACCTCCGAATGGCCGGGCAAGGTCTAATCGAGCCCGGTCAGGCCGCCTGTCGTCAACCCCTTCGGCCGCGCTCGCTTGACTTGCTTGCGAACCGCTCCGAGACTCCGGGACAACCTCGATGGGATCCGGAATGCAGCAAGGGGAGCCGGTCCTGCCAGTTGCCGCCAACGGCGTCCTTGATTGTCCCGCAATTCCCCATACGGAGTGACCGCCATGGAACAGCGCCTTCTCGGCAGCACCGGACAGACCGTTTCGGCCATGGGGCTCGGGCTCATGGGCATGTCGGCCTTCTACGGGCCGACGGACCGGAAGGAGAGCATCCGCACCATTCATCAGGCGCTGGACGAAGGCGTCACCATTCTCGATACCGGCGATTTTTACGCCATGGGCCATAACGAGCTATTGCTCGGCGAGGCCCTGCAGGGACGCAAGCGGGACGAGGCCTTCATCTCGGTGAAATTCGGTGCACAGCGCTCGCCGGACGGCGCGTTCGTCGGCTATGACGCGCGGCCCCAGGCGCTGAAGAGTTTCCTGTCCTATACGCTGGTGCGGCTGGGCGTCGATTACATCGATCTCTATCAGCCCGCGCGGCTGGATCCGGCGGTGCCGATCGAGGAGACGGTCGGTGCGATCAGCGAGATGATAGACAAGGGCTATGTCCGCCATGTCGGGCTGTCGGAAGTCGGCTCACAGACCCTGCGGCGGGCGAGCGCCGTGCATCCCATCGCCTGGCTTCAGATCGAATATTCCCTGATCTCGCGCGGCATCGAGGACTCGGTGCTGCCGACGGCGCGCGAGCTCGATATCGCGGTCAATCCTTACGGCGTGCTCTCGCGCGGGCTCCTGTCGGGCAACTGGTCGAAGGAACGCTCGCAAGGGGGCGGCGGATTGCGCAGCCATATGCCCCGGTTCGGCGGCGACAATCTCGAACACAATCTCGATATCGTCGAGCGGCTGCGCCGGATCGCCAATGAAAAGCGGATCACCGTGGCCCAACTCGCCATCGCCTGGGTGATCGCCCAGGGCAAGGACATCATCCCGCTGATCGGCGCCCGCACGCGCGGCCAGCTCAATGACGCGCTCTCGGCCATGGCGGTCTCGCTGACAGCGGAAGATCTCGCGGCGATCGAAGCGGCGGTGCCGAAAGGCTCGGCGGCGGGCGAGCGCTACGCGCCCGAGCACATGAAGGCGCTGGACAGCGAGAAAGGCTGATCAGGCGGCGCTTTGCGCCGTGTCCGCGTCGTCGGGATGTTGCAGCACGACCTTGTTGCGGCCGGTCTGTTTGGCGATATAGAGCCCCCGGTCGGCCCGGTCGATCAGCATGTCGATCGACCGGTCGGTTTCGGCGAGACTGGCGACGCCGATGCTCACCGTCACCCGGGCGAGCTCGACATCCGTGGCCGCCACGGAGGTTTCGTCGATGCAGCAGCGCAGCCGCTCCCCGGCCGTCTTGGCCAGATCGGCGTCGGTATGAGGCAACAGGCAGATGAACTCCTCGCCGCCCCAGCGGGCGAAGATATCCGGCTTGCGCAGCGCACCCGACAGTTGCGTCGCCACGACCCGGAGAACCCTGTCGCCGATGGCGTGGCCGAAGCGGTCGTTCAGCGCTTTGAACCGGTCAATATCGATCATGGCGGCGGATAGAGGAACGTCGTAGCGCCGGGCTTCGGCGAATTCCTGCGCCGCGCGGGTCATAAACGCGCGCCGGTTGGAAACGCCGGTCAGCGGATCGGTATTGGCGAGGTCTTCGAGCCGCGTCTCCATCTCGACCTGCTCGGTGATGTCGCGAACGAGGGCGACGAAAACCGTCCCCGTCCCGCTGTCCGATTCCATGATGGAGATGTCGGTCGGGAACTCGGTGCCGTCGGCCTTCAACCCATAGGTCCGCAGCAGCCGGTCGCCCATGCGCCGCGCCGGTTCGCCGGCCCGGTGAAACGCCTCGATGTGACCGGGATGAGCCGAGCGAAACTGCTCCGGCATGAAGATCTCGATCGGCCGGCCGAGCGCCCGCCTCAAGGGCCAGCCGAACATCTGCTCGGCGGCCTGATTGAGATAGGCGATCCGGCCCTCGGCCGTGATGACCACGATGCCGTCGGCGCAGTTCTCTACAATGTCGCGAAAAAGCGGCGCCGAGATTCCGGCCATCCACTCCGCTGTCGTCCGTTTTGCCAAAAGACGTACCTCGTAACGTCAGTCAGCCCGCGTGGACACCATCACCGAGCGATCCTAAACAAAGCTTAACCCGATGATATTTCGTCTTAATTGCGTCGCAATGCTTGTCGATCCCCTCCCCGTTTTCCCGTTTGGCGCGACTGTCGCCGGCTAGGACGCGGCTCCCAAAGCGCCGGTTCCCGTGAGCCGCATTTGGTATATGATCGAGGACAAGGCGCGGAACCGCGACCGGCGGTAACCGTTGTCTTGGCGGTAACCGTTGTCTTGACGAGATGTCGTCGCCAAACCCCGTGCACCCCGGAGGTCCGATCATGCTGCGAGCGTTTCGGCGCAACACCATCACACGGCCGATCTTCTCCTGGGCGCGCCGCGCGCTCCCCACCATGTCCGAAACCGAGCGCGAGGCGCTGGAGGCGGGCGACGTTTGGTGGGACGCGGATCTGTTCTCCGGCAATCCCGATTGGGAAAAGCTGCGCGGCACGCCGGCCGCCGCGCTGTCGGAGGAGGAACAAGCCTTTCTCGACGGTCCGGTCGAGGAGCTTTGCGGCATGCTCGACGACTGGCGAATCTCCTGGGAGCTGAGGGATCTGCCCCCCGACGTCTGGGAGTTCCTGCGCAAGAACAAGTTCTTCGGCATGATCATTCCGAAAAGCCATGGCGGGCTCGGCTTCTCGGCCTATGCCCATTCGGAAGTCGTGCGCAAGATCTCGACCTATTCGGTCACCGCCGCGGTCACCGTCATGGTGCCGAACTCCCTCGGGCCAGGCGAGCTGCTGCATCAGTTCGGCACCGAGGAACAGCAGAAATACTGGCTGCCGCGTCTGGCGGCGGGCGAGGAAATCCCGTGTTTCGGGCTGACCAGTCCCGAAGCGGGCTCGGACGCCGCCTCGATGATCGACACCGGTGTGCTTTGCCGGGGCGCGTTCGAGGGCGACAACGTCCTCGGCATCCGGCTGAATTGGCACAAGCGCTACATCACGCTCGGCCCGGTCGCCACCGTGCTCGGCCTCGCCTTCAAGCTCGAGGATCCCGATCACCTGCTGGGATCGCGCGAGGATCTCGGCATCACCGTGGCCCTGGTGCCGACCGATCTCGACGGCGTTCAGATCGGCCGGCGACATCTGCCCGCGCTGCAGGTTTTCCAGAACGGCCCGAACTGGGGCAAGGACGTCTTCATCCCGATCGACCATGTGATCGGCGGCGAGGCGCAGATCGGCAAGGGCTGGAAGATGCTGATGAGCGCGCTAGCCGCCGGGCGCGGCATCTCGCTCCCCTCGCTCTCCGCCGCCGGGGCGGTGTTCACCGCCCACACCACCGGCGCCTATGCGCGCGTCCGTCAGCAATTCAACTTGCCGATCGGCAGGTTCGAAGGCGTTCAGGAGCGTCTCGCGGCGCTGGCCGGCAATGCCTATCTGCTGGACGCCGCGCGCCGGCTGACCTGCGCCGGGCTCGACGAAGGCCGCAAGCTCGCCGTGGTATCGGCGATCCTCAAGTCTCACGCGACCGACCGGCTGCGCGATTCCGTCAACGACGCGATGGATGTCCATGCGGGCAAGGCGGTGATCGAAGGGCCGCTCAATTATCTCGGCAGCCTGTATCGCGCCGTTCCGGTCGGCATTACGGTCGAGGGCGCGAATATCCTCACCCGCAATCTGATCATTTTCGGCCAGGGCGCGATCCGCTGCCATCCCTATCTCCTCGCCGAGATGAGTGCGCTCGAAAACAACGACCGCAAGGCCGCGCTCGCCGACTTCGACAAGGCGTTCTGGAGCCATGTCGGCCACGCGATCGCGACCTGGTGCCGCGCGAGCGCCCGGGCCTGGAGCGGCGGCCGGACCTCGCCAGCGCCGGACGAGCCGAAACTCGCGCGCCATTACAAACAGCTCGGCCGCTACGCCGCCGGTTTCGCGCTCACCGCCGATATCGCGCTGCTCACGCTCGGCGGTGCTTTGAAGCGCAAGGAAATGCTCTCGGCCCGGCTCGGAGACATTCTCTCGGAGCTGTATCTGCTCTCGGCGGTGCTGAAGCGCTGGGAGGACGAAGACCGCCATGACGAGGACCTGCCGCTGGTCGATTATTGCTGCGAGCGCGGCTATGCCACGATCGAGCGGCGTTTCGCGGAAATCTTCGCCAATATGCCGGGCCGCGCGATGGCCGGCCTGTTGAAATTCTTCGTCCAGCCTTTCGGCATGCGCCGCAAGGGGCCGACCGATGCGCTCGCGCGGCACTGCGCCGAGCTGCTGCTGGAGCCTTCCGCCACGCGCGACCGGCTGACGCCCGACATCAATCATGGCCGCGGCGACAATGGTGTGGCGCTGCTCGAAAAAGCCTTCAGGCTGGTCACCGAAACCGAGGATCTGCAGCAGAAGCTCCGCAAGGCGCGCACCCGGGATGTCTCGGAAGCGCTGGCCGCCGGGGCGCTGACCAATGACGAAGCCGAACGGCTCGGCGAAGCGGCGGCCGCCGTCGCCGCCGTCGTCGCGGTCGATGATTTCGCCAAACAGGACCTCGCGCCCGCCGCGCCGAAAGCGCCCGTGCGGGCTGCGACGGCCAGTTGAGGCGATGCCCTATTCGCGCCATGATGCGCGATGATCCTGCCCGGTGAGGGGAATGCCGCAAGGGCCGGGTGCCACACGCTTGGGAGGCGGACTATGACATCATCGATCACCACAAGGTTTCTGAAGACACTCGGCGTGGCGTCATTGGCCATTGCCGGCCTCGCGACGTTATCGCTCTCGCCAGCCCCGCCCGCGCGCGCCGCCGGCGCTGAAAAATGCGGCTCGCAGGGGAACCTGACCCTGCTGTGCGGCCCGCTCGGCGTCGAGGATATGCGTCAGATATCCGGTACGCCGTGGATCGTCGGCAGCGGCATGGGCCGGAACGGCAAGGACGGCGGGCTCAATCTGATCGACGCCCGCAACAAGACCTGGTCGAAGCTCTATCCGGGCCCGTCCGCCAGGAACGAGCAGGACAAGACCGACTTCTTCCGATGCCCCGGCCCGCCGGATCCGGCGAAATTCGTCGCGCATGGCATCGCGCTCAAAAAGACCGGTCCGGACGCCTATCGGATCCTCGCCATCAATCACGGCGGCCGGGAGTCGGTCGAGGTCTTCACTCTCAGCACCAAGGCCGCCCGGCCCGCAGTCACCTGGATCGGCTGTGTGGTGATGCCGAAGGACATCTATATGAACTCGGTGACCTTCCTGCCCAAGGACGGCTTCGCCTTCACCAAGTTCTTCGACCCGACCAACCCGATGGGCTTCAATTCGATCTTCACCGGGAACAAGACGGGCGCGGTCTATGAATGGCATACCCAACTCGGCATCACGAAAGTGCCCGGCACCGATCTCGACGGCGCGAACGGCATCGCGGTCTCGAAGGACGGCAAATGGTATTATGTCGCGGCCTGGGGCTCGCACGAGATCGTCCGGTTCCGGCGTGGCACGGACGAGCGCGAGAAAAAGACGGTCAAGGTCGGCTTCTCGCCGGACAACATGCAATGGGCGCCCGACGGCTCGATTCTGGTCGCGGGACAGGACAGCACGCCCAATCCTGAAGCCCCGGCCCCCGACTTCGCCGGCTGGACGGTGCTCAAGCTGAATCCGGAGACGATGAAGACCACCAAGATCGCGAGCGGCGACAAGGAGTCGATCATACAGGACGTGAGCAATGCGATCGATGTCGACGGCACGCTGTGGCTCGGCGCCTATCAGGGCGACAAGGTCGGCTATATGCCGATGCCCTGATTTGGCCGGGCAAAGGGAGCGTTTTTGACAAGAGGGAGACGGACGTCATGAAGAGAGCAGGGTTGTGGGGATTGATGGTGGCCGGACTGCTCGCCGTCGGCGCGGTGTCGGCGGTAAGCGGTCAGGCCAGGGCCGCCGAGGCGGGCGCCGATAAATGCGCGCCTTACGGCAAGATGAAGTTTCTGTGCGGGGTGGACGGTCCCGAGGATCTGATGCCGCTTCCGAACACCAAATGGATCATCTCCGGCGGCATGGCCGGTCAGGGTCATTCCGGCCATTTCTATCTGATCGACGCCAAGGCCAAGACCTTCGAGGTGCTGTTCCCCGGCGACGATCCGCATTTCATGTGGGACAAGAAAATGTTCGGCACGTGCCCCGGCCCGCTGGACGTCAAGAATTTCTCCGCCCACGGCCTGTCGCTCCGGCCCGAAGCCGAGGCGGGTCATTACAAGATGTACATCACGAGCCACGGCGCCCGTGAGGCGGTCGAGGCGTTCGATCTCGACGCCACCGGTGCGAAACCGTCGCTGACCTGGATCGGCTGCGTCGTCCTGCCGCCGAAAACCTTCTCGAATTCGGTTGCGATCCTGCCGGATGGCGGCTTCGTCGTGACCAAGTTCATGGACCCCACGGTCAAGAACGCCTTCGCGGGCATCATGCAGGGCAAGGTGACGGGCGTCGTCTATGAGTGGCATCCCGGCGACGCCGCGGTGAAGCCCGTGCCCGGCACCGAAGGCTCGGGCCCGAACGGCATCGCGCTCTCGCCGGACGGCAAGACGATGTATCTCGCCATGATGGGCATCCATGAGGTCATCAAATATTCCCTCGGCGAGAAACCCATGAAGGAGAGCTCGGTCAAGCTCGATATCCTGCCCGACAACCTTCGCTGGACGTCCGACGGCATGCTTCTGGCGGCCGGCGGCGTCGCGGGCCGGCCTCCGGCAGGCGGCGGGTCGGCCGGCTGGAAGGTCGTCGAGATCAACCCCAAGACGATGGAGGCGACGACGAAGGTGATCATGGACGGCAAAAGCCCGATCCCGACCATCAGCGTCGGCGTGATGTCGGAGGGGGCCATGTGGGTCGGCAGCCCGCGCGGCGACCGCGTCGGCTATATCAATCTCAAATAGGAAATCCTGAATGCAGTACGATCCGGCGCTGGACGACCACGGCCTTCCATTCAATCCGTTCAAGTCGTGTGTCGTCCCGCGCCCGATCGGCTGGATTTCGACCCGCAGCGCGGATGGCCTCGACAATCTGGCGCCCTACAGCCAGTTCCAGATGCTGACCTATGATCCGCCGCTGGTGATGTTCTCGGCCAATCAGACGCCCGAAGGCAAGCGCAAGGATTCCGTCGTGAATACCGAGGCGACCGGCGAGTTCGTCTGGAACATGGCGACCTATGATCTGCGCGAAGCGGTCAACCTGTCGTCGACCATGGTGCCGCCCGGTATCGATGAGTTCGAATTCACCGGGCTCGTGAAGGCCCCGTCGGTCCGGGTCAAGCCGCCGCGCGTCGCGGCGTCTCCGGTGCAGTTCGAATGCACGTACGTCCAGACGGTCCGGCTGCCGGGAAACGGCGCGATGGGCACGGTCGACATGGTGATCGGCAAGGTCATCATGATCCATATCGACGATGCGGCGCTCACCGCCGAGGGCCGGATCGACATTCCGAAAATCCGGCCTCTGGCCCGGCTCGGCTATTATGATTATACCTCGGTCGAATCCGTGTTCGAGTTGAAGCGGCCCGGCGAGAACCGGCATCAGCTTCGCGGTATGGAAGGCCGGCCGGATCGCGCGATCGGCTGACACGTTTCCGATCAATGGGATACAGGATGCACGGGAGACTGAGTATGCGTTTGTCGACCATCGCCGGCCCCGCCCTGTCGGTTTTCCTGACGGGCGCCGTGCTGTCGGGCGCGGCTGCGCAGGTCCAGAGCGATACGCCGACGCCCGCCTCCGGGCCCGGCGGCGTGGTGCTCAATCTCGGCGACCCTTTCTCGGGGCTGGACTGCGGCGGGGCCTATGATCCGGGCTGGAACCTCTCGCTCGATCAGATCACGCGGTTCGCGGCAAGCCAGATCTCCGCTTGCGATCTCGACCTGACGCTCGCCACGATCGAAGGCCATGTCGCGCCCGTCGACAAGAAAATCGCGGCGGCCCAGGCGGAGAACTGGAAGGCATGGAACGCGGCGCAGGCTTTTCTGCCCGGTCCGGACGATCCGGCGGCCGCCGATCGCATGAGCCGGGTCCGCGATGCCCAGGATCGGATCCAGAACGCGCGGAACGGTCTGCGCTTTCTCTCGCGGCTCGCGGCCGTCCTGCAAGCGCCGCCGCCCCCGCCGCCGGTTTCCAGCCAGATCGGGTCCGAACCCGGCGCTTCGACGCTGTTCGGCGCCCCGGCGCAGGCGGATAACGGCCAAACCGCTCAAGCGCCGGACCAGTCACCGGCCCAGTCACCAACTCAGCCGCCGGGATCTTTACCCGGATCGTCGCCCGCCGAGTCCGATGCGATCCAGACATCGCCGCTTGCGCCGCCGCCGGGTGAAGACGTCCAGTCGCAGGACGGCGTGGCCGGGACTCAGCCGGGTGCTGCCGGCGACGCGCTTCCGGCCATCCCCGCCACGTCGGCGCAGGATCAGGCGGCGCTGAACGCGGGCGCGGCCGGTACGCCGGCAGATTCGGAAGCGGCCGAGGCGGCCAGAACCCAGATCGCCTGCGTCAACAACACGTCCTGGGTGATCGCGGCCCGGCCCGCCGAGAACAAGGATCAGATGACGATCGATGATCCCGTCGCCGGTCAGGCGCTGGCCTGGCTGGCCGGTTATGCGGCGACCGGCTCCGCCCACAGCGGTTTCCACAGTTTCGCGGCGTGCCCCGGGGCCGTACCGTCCTATGCCTCGCTCGGGCCCGCCCCGATGCCGGGCTCGGCGCAGGGGTTGTCCACCGGGGTGCCGGAGACGGGGTCGAATACGGAGCAGGGCGCGTCCGGGCCCGATACAACCGCGCCAGCACCGGATTCCTCCGGCGTCGGGGCGTCCGCGCCGCAGCAATCTCCGCCGGATCCGGGGGCGACTCCGGGGCCGGACGGAAAACAAGATTAACTCAAGGTTAACTGAGCGCCCGTAGGGTCTCTCAACCGGGCAGCGAAACGCGCCCGCTTCAGGTGTTGAAGGTGAATAGATGAGCGATGTCGCCGCTTCTCATGTCGAACTTGGCGCTGGTTCCGAACGCCGCATGATCAACCGGCTGGCCGCCTATTGGGAGCAACTCCGGGGCGAGCGCACCTTCCCGTCGATGCGGGATATCGAAGCCAATCAGCTCGAGGAAATCCGCTCCAACTGTTTCGTGCTCGACATCAGCGAATCCGTCGACGAGCCCGTCATCCGGTTCATCGGCGACGCTCTGTCCGAAGGCGGCACGGTCGCGCGGTCCGGCGATCCGCTGGCCGGCGTTTCCAAGCGCAGTCTGTTCGGCCGCATCTCGGAGCATTTCCTCGAATGCATCGCCAATGGCGCGCCGGTCGGGATCGAGGCCGAATTCGACGATGACAAGGGCGAAACCATTCTCTATCGCGGCGTCGTCGTGCCGTTCAGCGACGATGACGAGCACATCGATTTCGTGCTCGGCGCGGTCAACTGCAAGGCCAAGGGCGACGAGGGTACCGAGGACGCCGCGCCGGACGCCGACGAGACCGCCGATCAGGGCGCACCCGACATGGTCGCCGACAATGACGACGAACCGGCCATGGCGGAGCCCGTCGCCGGCGAGGTTGCGGCGGAAGCGCCGGATACCGGTCCGCTGCTGGAAAGCCTGAGCCAGTGCCAGCGTCTGGCGCGCGAGGCGAAGGAAATCATCACCCGCTCGCGCGACGCGCTCTACACGGCGCTCGGCGAAGCCTATCGCTTCCATTTCGAGGCCGAAGCGGCCCCCGAAGCCTATCAGGCGATTCTGGCGAATGTCGGTATCGAGACGCAGGAACGCGCGCCCTATACCCCGATCGTCAAACTGATTTTCGGCGCGGATTACGACAAGACGCGGCTCTCGGAATATGCCGCCGCCCTGGCTTACGGCCTGCGTCACGGCGTGCCGCAGGACGGTTTCAAGAGCTTCCTCGACGCCCAGGAGGGCGGCATCAAGGCCTGTGTCGCGGCGGAGCGCTCCGAGCGCCGCGCCGAAAAGGGCGAAGCCTGGGATTCCATCGCGTTCGCGCGGTCGATCCTGCGCGAGCAACCCGTGCTCGGCCACGTTGACGACATAGAAATCGAGGACGAGTCCGAATTCGTGCTCATGCTGGGCCGCCGCGAGCCTACCGGCCACGGCGTCGATATCGTCAAGGTCCTGCATGAAAAACCGTCGCTGGTGGACGGAATTCTGCGCCGCGCCGCGATCGACGTTCCCAATTCCGGCCCGGATCCCGACGAGGATCACGCGGCGTCCGGAGAGGGGTCCGATCCCGAGGCCGGACCCCGTTAAGCCGGAGATCCGATAAGTCAAACCATCGGGGAACCCTTGAATTTCAGGCGCTCACGGCCAACCATAAGGTTAATAACGCGTTGGGAGCGGTCATGTCGCAAATAAGCAACCCCGATCGGATAAGGCTTGTCGAACCACGCGCGGCGTCCCGCGCGATCGTCACAAGGTGGGTGATCACGAGGCGGGTGACGCCGTGACCCACGATTCCTGGAAGCCCAAACTCGCGCATATCGGCAAGGTCATCGGCTATGCCGAAAGCCGGCTCGGTGTGAGCGAGGCCAAGCCGATTATCGAATTCATCAAGCTCTATTACGCCAATGCGTCGCCCGACGACGTGTTGAACGTCCCGGTCGAGACGCTTTACGGCGCGGCGCTCTCCGCCTGGAAGCTCGCCTCGCGCCGCGCGCCCGCGGGCGTCAATATCCAGATCCTCAATCCCAATCTGTCGGAACATGGCTGGAGCTCGGCCCACACGGTCATCCAGATCGTCAACGACGACATGCCGTTCCTGGTGGATTCGGTCAGCAATGCGCTGGCCTATATGAAGCACAACGTGCATCTCGTCATCCATCCGACCATGTATGTCTGCCGGGACGAAGAGGGCCGGCTGATCCGCGTGCTCGACCGCACGACGGAGAATGCCGACGCCGAGGCGGAAAAAGCCGGCGCGACGCTCGAATCGATCATGCATATCGAGATCGACGAGCAGATCGAGCCCGATATTCTCAACGAAATCGAGCAACGCCTGCGCTCCGTGCTGGCCGATGTCCGGGTTTCGGTGGAGGACTGGCGGCCTATCCTCGACCGGCTTCACGACGTTATCGCGACGCTGGAGACCGAGCCGCCGCCCCTTGAGAAGGGCGAGATCACCGAGACGATCGATTTTCTCAAATGGCTCGGCGACAACAATTTCACCTTCCTCGGCTACCGCGAATATGAGCATGTCGGCAAACGCGGTGACGAGAGTGTCCGTGCGGTCGAGGGCTCGGGCCTCGGCATCCTGAGCGATCCCGATCGCCATGTGCTGGAAAGCGCGGAGGAGTTGACGGCGCTCTCGCCCGAAGTGCGCGATTTCCTGCAATTGCCCGAGTTGATGATCATCACCAAGGCCAATGTCCGCGCGACGGTTCACCGCTCGGTGCATCTGGACTATGTCAGCGTCAAGCGCATGGACGCGAAGGGCCGGCTCAAGGCGGAGCACCGCTTCGTCGGCCTGTTCACCTCCGCCGCCTATAATCTGAGCCCACGGGCCATTCCGGTGCTGCGCCGGAAGGTGCGACACATGCTGGAGCGGGCCAATTTCCTGCCCGCCAGCCATGACGGCAAGGCGCTGCTCAACGTGCTGGAGACCTATCCGCGCGACGAGCTGTTCCAGATCGACGAGGAGACGCTGTTCGATGTGTCGATCGGCGTGTTGCGGCTGCAGGAGCGGCCGCGCGCCAAGGCCTTCCTGCGCTACGACAAGTTCGAACGCTATGTCTCGGCGCTCGTCTATGTGCCCCGCGAGGTCTATGACACCGATCTGAGGGTGAAGATCGGCGATATTCTGTGCGGCGCGTTCGACGGCGAGATCTCCGCTCATTACGCGCTGGTCGGCGAATCCGTGCTGGCGCGCATCCACTTCATCGTGAAGACCCGGCCCGGCGAGGTTCCCTCGGTGGATATCGGTGCGATCAACGAGCAGATCGCCGAGGCCGCGCGCAGCTGGAGCGACCGGCTGCATGACGCGGTCGTGACGAAACACGGCGAGGGGATCGGCAACGGGATCTGGAGCCGTTTCGCGGGCGCGTTCTCGGCCGGCTACCGCGACACGTTCGGCCCGGAACTCGCGCTGTTCGATATCGAGCGCATCCAGGGACTGGAGAATGAGGGCGACGTCTCGTTCAATTTCTACCGGCCGATCGAGGACCCGGCGAGCCAGATACGGCTCAAGATCTATCATTCCGGCACGCTCATTCCCCTGAGCGATTGCCTGCCGATGCTGGAGCATGTCGGTCTCAAGGTCTTGGGCGAGCAGGCCTTCGAGGTCTCGACCACCGACAGCGGCCAGTATTGGGTTCACGACTTCCGCATGGAGGACCGCGAAGGCGGCGAGATCGATCTCGCCAATTGCCGCGCCCGGCTCGAAGCGACGCTGGAGCGGGTCTGGTCCGGCGAGGTCGATGACGACGGCTTCAACGCGCTGGTCCTCAAGGCCGGGCTCGACTGGCGGCAGACCGTTATCCTGCGCGCCTATTTCGCCTATCTGCGCCAGATCGGGCTGACCTTCAGCCCGGCCTATGTGCAGGAAACCCTGATCCTCAATCCGGCTATCGCGTCGCAACTCGTCGATCTGTTCCGGGTGCGTTTCGATCCCGATCTCGATATGTCGATGGAAGACCGCGAATCCCGGGCCGGCGAGATCGCCAAATCGATCGAAGGCCTGCTCGAAAAGGTCTCGAGCCTGGACGAGGACCGGATTCTGCGGCGCTATCTCAACGTGGTGATGTCGATCCTGCGCACGAATTACTTCCAGCGCGACGAGCGGGGCGAGCCCAAGCCGCAGCTTTCCTTCAAGCTCGATTCCTCCCGGCTGGACGAGATGCCCCTGCCGCGCCCCCATGTCGAGATCTTCGTTTTCTCCCCCCGCGTCGAAGGCATTCACCTGCGCGACGGCGAGGTCGCGCGCGGCGGCATTCGCTGGTCGGACCGGCGCGAGGACTACCGCACCGAAATTCTCGGCCTGATGAAGGCTCAGCGGGTCAAGAACACGGTCATCGTGCCGGTCGGCGCCAAGGGCGGTTTCGTGCCGAAGAATCTGCCCTCGGGCGATCGCGACGCGATCATGGCCGAGGGCGTCGCCTGCTATAAGACCTTTATTTCCAGCCTGCTCGACCTGACCGACAATCTCTCCAAGGGCGAGATCGTGCGGCCCGAGCGGGTGGTGCGCCACGACACCGACGATCCCTATCTCGTCGTCGCCGCCGACAAGGGCACGGCGAGTTTCTCCGATATCGCGAACGGCGTGGCCAAGGAGCATGGCTTCTGGCTCGGCGACGCTTTCGCGTCCGGCGGGTCGGCGGGTTACGACCACAAAAAGATGGGCATCACCGCGCGCGGCGCCTGGATCAGCGTGCAGCGGCATTTCCGTGAGCTTGGCGTCGATGTCCAGGAAACGCCGATAAGCGTCGTCGGCATCGGCGACATGTCGGGCGACGTGTTCGGCAACGGCATGCTGATGTCGCGCCAGCTCAAGCTGGTCGCCGCCTTCGATCATCGCGATATCTTCATCGATCCCGATCCCAATCCGATGGAGAGCTATATCGAGCGCGAGCGCATGTTCTCGCTGCCGCGTTCGTCCTGGGCCGATTACAACGCCGATCTCATTTCGAAAGGCGGCGGCGTCTTTCCGCGCACCGCCAAATCGGTCGTGCTGACCGACGAGATGCGGGCGCTGCTCGGCGTCGATCGCGACAAGATGACGCCGAACGAATTGATCAAGGCGATTCTCAAGACCAAGGCCGATCTCTTGTGGGTTGGCGGTATCGGCACCTACTGCAAGGCGCACGACCAGACCCAGGCCGAGGCCGGCGACCGGGCCAACGACGCCGTGCGGGTCGACGGCCGGGAGCTCAAATTCAAGGTCGTGGGCGAGGGCGGCAATCTCGGCTTCACCCAATGCGGCCGGATCGAATATGCCCGCCACGGCGGCCGCATCAATACGGATGCCATCGACAATTCAGCCGGTGTCGACTGCTCGGATCACGAGGTCAATATCAAGATCCTGCTGAACGCGGTGGTCACTGACGGCGAGATGACCGAGAAGCAGCGCGACCGGCAGCTGGCCGAGATGACGGACGAGGTCGCCGAGCACGTGCTGGCGGACAATTACGCCCAGACCCGGATCCTCTCGGTGACCGAGACCCAGGGGGCGAAGCTGCTGCAACGCCAGATCCGCTACATGCGGGCGCTCGAACGCGAGGAGATCCTTGACCGCGAGGTCGAGTTCCTGCCCGACGACGAAACGCTCGCCGAACTCGCCAATGATCACCAGTCCCTGACCCGGCCGGAACTCGCCGTGCTGCTGTCCTATTCCAAGATGGATCTGTACCGGTCTCTGCTCGGCAGCGATATCGACGACGATCCGGCGACCCGGCGCGATCTCGGGCGCTATTTTCCGGCGCCGTTGCGGGAGAAATTCGCCGCGGCGATCGAGGCGCATCGCCTGAAACGCGAGATCATCGCGACGGTTATCGCCAACGAGATCGTCAATCAGGGCGGCGTGACCTTCGTCTACCGCATCCAGGAAGAGTCCGGCGCGGATTACGGCGAGGTGGCCCGCGCCTTCCTCGCCACCCGCGAGGTTTTCGGCCTCAACGAGTTGTGGGATGGGGTTCACGCCCTCGATAACAAGGTGCCGACCTCGATCCAGTATCTGATGCTGCTCGAGGTCATCCAGCTGCAGCATCGCTCGACGCTGTGGTTTCTGCGCAATCGCGAGCAGCCGATGGCGATCGCCGAGACGATCGAGGCGTTCTCGCCCGGTATCGACGAATTGAAGCGCGACGCCACCAAGATCCTGACCGGGAGCCAGATCGAAAGCTTCAACGAGCGGATCGCGACTTATGTCGAGCAGGGCGTGCCCGAGGAAACCGCACGCCTGATCGCCTGCCTCGAACCCATGGCCTCGGCCGCGGATATCGTGCATGTGGCCAACGAGCTCGGCCGGGAGGTCGGGGATGTCGGCCGGGCCTATTTCGCGGTCGGCGCGCGGCTCGGCTATGACTGGTTGCGGGCGGCCGGCGAACAGATCACCTCGGACGATCACTGGGAGCGTCTGGCGATCGCCGGCATTATCGACGATCTCTATTCCCAGCAGCGCAGCCTCACCAGCGCCATCCTCGCCAACCGCTCCGCCGAGGGCGTCGCCGCCGTCGACGAATGGGCCGACGATCGCGCCCGGCCGATCGAGCGCGCGCTGTCGCTGATCGGTGAATACAAGGCCGGCGGCGCCGTCACCGTCGGCAAGCTCGGCTTCGCCGCCCGGCATTTCCATGGCCTGCTCGGCGGGTGAGCCAAGCGCGGCGCGCGGCGCGTAACCCGACCCGGGCGACATGGGGCTGGGCGCTGTTCGACTGGTCGACCCAGCCATTTTTCACGCTGATCACCACGTTTCTTTTCGCGCCCTATTTCGTCGACACCGTGGTGGGCGATGCGGTGCACGGACAGTCGCTTTGGGGCCTTGGCCAAGGGGCGGCCGGACTGGCCGTCGCGGTGTTGAGTCCGATCCTCGGCGCGATCGCGGATTCCATGGGCCGCCGGAAGCCCTGGATCGCCGGGTTCGCGCTGGTCGCCTTCGTCTGCATGGCACTGCTCTGGGCCTCGCGCCCCGGCGCGGCGCATGTCGTGCCGCTGACCCTGATCGTCGTCGCGCTTGGCACCGTCGCCGTCGAATTCGCGACCGTCTTCAACAACGCCATGATGCCGTCCCTCGTGCCCAATGCGCGGCTCGGGCGCCTGAGCGGGTTCGGCTGGGGCCTCGGCTATTTCGGCGGGCTCGTCTCGCTGGCCCTGATTCTTGGTCTGTTCGTGCTGCCCGGCACGCCCGCCTTTGGTCTGTCCCGGGCCGCCCATGAGCCTGAACGGCTTGTCGGGCCGTTCTCGGCGGTCTGGCTGGCCGTGTTCATTCTGCCGTTGTTCCTCTGGACGCCCGATGCGCCCGCCAGGATGGGCGTCGGCGCGGCGGTGAGGACCGGTCTTCGCACTCTCGCTAGGACGCTCGGCCATCTTCGGCGCTATCGGATGATTCTCAAATTCCTGATCGCCCGCATGCTGTACAATGACGGCCTGACGGCGGTCTTTTCCTTCGGCGGGATTTATGCCGCCGGCATGTTTCACTGGAACCAGACGGCGCTCGGGCTTTTCGGCATCATTATCGTGATCTTCGCCATGATCGGCGCGTTTATCGGCGGCTGGCTGGACGATCGGCTCGGCTCCAAGGCGACCGTGTTGCTGGCCGTCGCCGGACTGATCGCAAGCCTCGCGGGCATTCTCGCGATTACGCCGACGCCCGCGCCCGCCGGTTCCGGCCTGTTCGCGACCGCGCCGGAAAAGATCATGATCGCCTGCGCCGCGCTGCTCGGCTTTTTCGCCGGGCCGGCCCAGGCCGCCAGCCGCACCCTGCTGGCCCGGCTCGCGCCGCCCGAGCTGATGACCGAGTTTTTCGGGCTTTATGCCCTGTCCGGCAAGGCGACGGCCTTCGCCGCGCCCCTGGCCGTCAGCCTGGCGACCAGCGTCTTCGTCAGTCAGCGCGCCGGGCTTGCGGCGATCATCGTCTTTCTGGCGGCGGGCGGGATCCTGCTGTCCCGGCTTCGGGCCGAGGCTTAATCCGCCGCGAGCTCCTCGCGCAGCAACTCCAGCGCCAGCCAGTCGTCCTCGAGCGCCGAGAGCGCGTCCTGCGCCTCGTTCAGGTCGGTCGAAGCTTGCTCGAATTTGGCGCGGTCGCGGGCGTAAAGGCCGGGATCGGCGAGCGTTTTTTGAAGCGCGGCAATCCGCTCCTCCAGATCCGCCATGCGCCCGGGCAGCGTTTCGAGCGCGTGTTTCTCCTTGAAGGAAAGCTTGCGCTTGGGCGCGCGGCTCTTCTGCGCCGGTGACGGCCTGCCGCTCTTCGCGGGCTTCGTCCTTTCCGGCGTCGGCCCGTCGGCCCGGCGCTGTGCCTGCATGTCGGAATAGCCGCCGGCATATTCCGTCCAGACCCCGCCGCCGTCGGAGGCGATCACCGACGTGACGACACGGTCGAGGAAATCGCGGTCATGGCTGATCAACACCACGGTGCCGGAATAATCCGCCAGAACCTCCTGCAACAGGTCGAGCGTCTCGATGTCGAAATCGTTCGTGGGCTCGTCCAGCACCAGAAGGTTGGAGGATTTGAGAAAGGCCAGCGCCAGCATCAGCCGGCCGCGCTCGCCGCCGGACAGGCGACTGACGGGCGTGCGCGCCTGTTCGGGCAGAAAGAGGAAATCCTTCAGATAGCTCATCACATGCTTGGGCTGGCCGCCGGGAAACACCGTGTCGCCGCGCCCGCCGGTCAGCGTGTCCAGCAGCGTTGCGTCCGGATCGAGCGCGTCGCGCTTCTGGTCGATCACGATGGTCTCGAGATTACTGCCGAGCCGCACCGTTCCGGAATCCGGTTCCAGCCGGCCGGTCAGAAGCCGCATCAGCGTCGTCTTTCCGGCGCCGTTCGCGCCGATAATGCCGATCCGGTCTCCCCGCAGGATCCGGGTCGAGAAGTCTTTCACGACCGGTGTATCGCCGAAGCTTTTGGCGATGTCCTTCGCCTCGATCACCAGCTTGCCGGACATATCGGCCGAGGAGACGGTGAGATTGATCGAGCCCTGCGCCGCCTTCTGTTTCTGGTCCCGCCGGGTCTGACGCAACTCGGCGAGGTCCCGCAGCCGGCGCTGGTTCCGTTTGCGCCGCGCCGTGACGCCGTATTTGATCCATTCCTCCTCGCGGGCGATCTTGCGGTCGAGCTTGTGGCGCTCGTCCTCGGCGCGGTCGAGAAGGTCGTCCCGCCATTCCTCGAAAGCGCCGAAGCCCTTGTCCAGCCGGCGGGTCGCCCCACCGTTCAGCCAGATCGTCGCGCCCGAGAGATTTTCCAGGAACCGGCGGTCATGACTGATCATTACGAGGGCGGAACGGAGCCGGGAAAGCTCGCGTTCCAGCCATTCGATGGCGGCGAGGTCCAGATGGTTGGTGGGCTCGTCGAGCAGCAATATATCGGGCTCCGGCGCCAGGGTCCGGGCGAGGGCGGCGCGGCGCGCCTCGCCGCCCGAGAGATGCGCGGGGGTTTCCGCGCCGGTCAGGCCGAGCTGGCCAAGAAGATAGCTCGCCCGGTGCGGATCGTCGCCCGGCGCGAGGCCGTCCTCGACAAAGGCGAGCACCGTCTCAAAGCCCGCAAAGTCCGGCTCCTGGGGCAGATAGCGAACGGTCGCGCCCGGCTGCAGGAAGCGCCCGCCCCTGTCCGACTCGATGAGCCCGGCGGCGATCTTCAGCAGGGTCGACTTGCCGGAGCCGTTGCGCCCCACCAGACACAGCCGGTCTCCGGCTGAAACGGACAGATCCGCGCCTTCGAGCAACGGCGTTCCGCCGAAGCTCAGATACACGTCGTCGAGAAAGAGAAGGGGCGGCGCCATGGGGCGTGGTTGTAGCGGAGCGATGGGCCCCAGCGCAATGCGTTCGCAGACCTTGTCTGGACGGTTTTCCGGCCAAACTGTAAAATTGGCGGCCCAGACGCGCGCAAGGCCGGCGCGGTCGGACGGACCCGCCCCGAGGAACATGGCATGACCTACGAGATCAATCAGCTTCACCCGCTCTTCGCGGCCGAGTTTATCGGCGCGGACCTGAAAAGCGATCCGTCGCCCGGACTGGTCGAGGCGGTCAATGCCGCCATGGCGGAATACGCCCTCGTCGTGCTGCGCGATCAATTCATTACGGATGCCGAACAGATAAGATTCAGCCGGAAGTTCGGGCCGCTGGAACTGCCGCCTCATATGGGCATGCGGAGCGTCGGCGCGGGCTCCAACCGGCGGATCGCGCCGGAGATGTATGACGTCTCGAATCTCGACATCAACGGCGATTTCATGCCGGCCAACAATCTGCGGCATGCCTCCAACAAGGCGAATGAGGAATTCCACACCGATTCCTCCTTCAACGCGCTGCCGACCAAATGGTCGATCCTGTCGGCCCATATCGTTCCGCCCGAAGGCGGCGACACCTGGTTCGTCGATACCCGCGCGGTCTATGACGCTCTTTCACCGGAGATGAAGGAGACGGTCGAGCCGCTTGTCGCCGAGCACTATTTCTGGAAGACGCGGGGCCGCGCCGGTTACAAGAACATCACCGCCTCCATGAAGGCGTCGATGCCGCCGGTCGAGCATCCGGTCGTCAGGGTGATCCCGGAATCCGGCCGCAAGGCGCTCTATATCGGCCATCACATGACCCATATTCTCGGCTGGCCGCGGGACGAGGGCGAGGCCTTCATCGAGGAAATCAACGCTTTCGCGGCCCATCCGCAATTCGTCTACGCCCATCGCTGGCGCGAAGGCGATCTCGTCCTGTGGGACAATCGCTGCACGATCCACAAGGCCACGGGCTACGACGTGTTCAAATA
Organism: uncultured Alphaproteobacteria bacterium; assembly: GCA_963821875.1. GTDB lineage: Bacteria > Pseudomonadota > Alphaproteobacteria > CAVTAV01 > CAVTAV01 > CAVTAV01. Next base: position 450,446 of record CAWGFE010000002.1, on the reverse strand, counting down.
CAAGCGCGATCTCCGGCGCACCACGATCAACGAAGACGGCCCCGAGACATCCTCGACCGAGGCCCTCGGCATCGCCGCGCGGGGCAGCCCGGTATCGCCGCGCGAAAAGGGAGCGGCGTTGTGATGGACGGAAGCGCGTGCCGCCGGCCGACGTCGTGCTCGCTGTGGCGGCGGACGCAGCGGCTCAAAAGTCTTGATGTCTCCGATGACTAGCCGCCGGTTTCTGCCGCTTTCAATCCATGCTGGCCTCGTTCCGCGATTAGTGCTTTAAGGTCGCGCATTCGGTGGGGGCCGGCTTTCTGGCCCCGAGTAAGGTTGCGGAGCGTCTTTTGGCGGGATCTATTCCCTTCGTCATCGAGATTCCCTGGCGCGAGCCGGCGGAGGCCTTCGGTGCGTTGTCGCAGGAAGACTGGCTGGTCTTTCTCGATAGCGCGCGGCCGGACGGCGACGAGGGCCGCTATTCCTTTCTGGCGGTCGATCCGTTCGAGAAAGTAACGGCGCATAACGGCGTCACCCATCGCGGAGGCGAACCGGTGGAGGACAATTTCTTCGAGTTCCTCCGCGCCGAGCTCGACCGTTACGTAATCGAAACAGTTCCGGGATTGCCACCGTTCCAGGGCGGAGCCGCCGGCTATTTCGGATATGAGCTCGGCACGGTGCTGGAGCGCGTCCCGCGCGCGTCCCGTGACGACATGGCGGTGCCTGACGGCGCCGTCGGGCTGTATGACGTGGTGCTGGCCTTCGATCTTCAGGAGCGGCAGGCCTTCCTGATCTCGACCGGCGCGCCGGCCCCGGCCAAGGACCGCGAGATGCGGGCGCGCCGCCGGGCCGCCGAATTTCTCGAAAAGCTCGACCGGCCCGCGGCCCCGGCCGAGGCTATGAGGCTCGCCGGTCTCGACTGGCGGTCCTGCTTCACGGCCGAAGCCTATCGGGCCGCGGTCAAGCGCGTGATTGACTATATCTATGCCGGCGACATCTTTCAGGCCAACCTGACCCAGCGCTTTCTCGCCGACTTGCCGGAGGGCGTCGATCCCGCCGAACTCTATCTCACGCTGCGCAACCGTAATCCGGCCCCGTTCGCGGCCTGCCTGCGCGCGGGCGACACCAGCGTGCTGTCTACCTCACCGGAACGCTTTCTGAAGCTCACCGGCAAAGCGGTCGAAACCCGGCCGATCAAGGGCACGCGGCGCCGCGCCGACGATCCGGCGAAAGATGCCGAGATCCAGCAGGAACTGCTCGCGAGCGAAAAGGACCGCGCCGAGAACATCATGATCGTGGATCTGCTGCGCAACGATCTCTCGCGGGTCTGCCGTCCCGGCAGCGTCGAGGTGAGGGAGGCCTGCGCGCTCAAATCCTACGAGACGGTGCATCATCTGGTCTCGACCGTGACCGGCACGCTGGAGCCGGATTGCGGCGCGATCGATCTGCTGAAGGCGGCGTTCCCCGGCGGCTCGATCACCGGCGCGCCCAAGATCCGCGCCATGGAGATCATCGCGGAGCTCGAGCCGGTGACGCGCGGGCCTTATTGCGGGGCGATCGGCTATATCGGCTTCGACGGCGCGATGGACACCAATATCGTCATCCGCACCATGGTGATCCGGGGCGGCAAGGCGGCGGTGCAGGCCGGCGGCGGCATCGTGGCGGATTCCGATCCGGCGGCCGAATATCAGGAAAGCCTCGACAAGGCCGCCGCGCTGCTCGATGCGTTCGGCGCGGCGAAACGCGACGTGGAGGCGGCGGAATGATCCGCCTTCGTTGCACTCCGGCGCGACGTTGCCCGGTGACGGCAGCGAGACCGGGACGGCAAGCATGACGGCGCGCGTGTTCCTGATCGATAACTACGACTCCTTCGTCTACAACCTCTACCGCTATGTCCGGGAGATCGGCGCCGACTGCATGGTCCGGCGCAACGATGTCGATCTCGACGAAATCCGCGCCTTCGGCCCGAGCCATGTCATTGTCTCGCCGGGCCCCTGCACGCCGAACGAGGCGGGCGTTTCCAACGCGGCGATCGAGGCGTTTGCGGGCGTGGTGCCGATCCTCGGCGTCTGCCTCGGCCATCAATGTATCGGCCAGGTCTTCGGCGGAAAGGTCACCCGCGCCGACCGGCCGGTGCACGGCAAGACAAGCCGGATCTTTCATCTCGGTTCGAAACTGTTCGAGGGCGTCGACAATCCTTTCGAGGCGACGCGTTATCACTCCCTGGTCGTATCGGAAGAAGATCTGCCGGCCTGTCTCGAGGTCACGGCGACGACCGAGTCCGGCGAGATAATGGCGTTGGAACACACGTCGCTTGCGGTTTACGGCGTTCAGTTCCACCCTGAATCCTTCCTCACCACGAGCGGGCACAGGCTGATGGAAAACTTCCTGACCATGACGGCGACGGCATGAGCACCGTCTGGCTGAACGGCGCTTTGGTCGAGCGCGGCGACGCCCATATTGAGATCACCGATCGCGGCTTCCTGCTGGCGGACGGACTGTTCGAAACCATGCTGGCGCGATCGGGCCATATCGCCTGGCTCGACGAGCATCTCAGCCGGCTGGAACGCGGCGCGGCCGTTCTCGGCATTCCCGTACCGTTCGATGCGGCGGCGTTGGGGCGGGCCTGCGAGGATGTGCTGGTCGCGACCGGCCTGCGCACGGCGGACCGGGCCAGCCTGCGGCTCACGCTGACCCGGGGACCGGGTCCGCGCGGGGTCGCGCCGCCGAAAGATCCGCATCCGACCGTTCTGATCACCGCCTCGCAAGCCGCTTCGCCGCCCGACGCCATGACGGCGATCACCGCCCGGACCATCCGGCGCGATGCCGCTTCGCCGTTGAGCGCGGTGAAGTCGCTCGCCTATACCGGCATGGTACTCGCCCGGATGGAGGCGGACGCCGCCGGCGTTTCGGAAGCGCTGATCCTCAATACGGAGGGGACCCTTGCCGAGGCGACCGCGTCGAATGTGTTTCTGGTGGCGCAGGACGGGCTCGTCACGCCACCGGTCTCCGATGGCGCCCTGCCGGGGATCGAGCGCGCCGCCGTTATCGGCCGGGCCCGGGAGCTCGGCGTCAGCGTTCGAGAAGAAACGGTGCCGGTCGAGCAGCTTCGGTCGGCCTCCGAAATATTCCTGACCAACAGCCTGATCGGCATCTGCCCGCTGACCGCCCTGGACGGCCGGATCCTGACCGTCGGTGCGCTCACCGAGCGCCTGATCGAGGCCGGTTGAGCGTTACGGAAACAGCGTGAGGTCGATCGCGTCCGCCATGGCCTTGTAGCCGGCGTCGCTCGGATGCAGATGGTCGCCGCTGTCATACTCGGCGCGCATATGCGAGTGATCGGCGGGATCGCGCAGCACGGCGTCGAAATCGATCACGGCGTCGAACGCCCCGCCGTCCCGGATCCACTCATTGACCGCCCGGCGCTCCGGCTCCGCCTTGGTGCCGTCGAAGAACGGCACGCCGAGAAAGGGCGGCAGGGTGGCCCCGAAAACCTTGAGATTCTTCTCCCGCGCCATGGCGACGATCTGCTGCTGACCGTCGATGATGTCGGAGGCTTTTACGGGCGAGCGGTCGGCGGTCGCCGCCAGCGGTGAGTTGTCCGGCATGTGCGGAAAGCCGAGATCGTTGTTGCCGTAAAGCAGGGTGACATATTTCACGCCCGGCACGCTCAGCACATCGCGCTCGAATCGCTTCAGGCCGCGCTGGCCGATCACATCGCGCAACAGGCGGCTGCCCGAGATGCCCGTGTTCACGACGCCGTAGCGCAAACCGCCCTCTCGCGCCGCAAGACGCACGGCCAGCTGATCCGGCCAGCGCTTGTCGGCGTCGGGCGTGGAGCCCGCGCCGTCCGTCACCGAATTGCCGAAACAGACGATGGCGCCTTTGGCGTTCTCATTCGCGACATCGATCCCGCCGACTATCAGCCGTTGCTGAAACGTCGATGCGACCTCGAAGGTCTCGGCGCCGGTATGGTCGCCGGTCTCCGAGATATAGGCGGTCTGCAATCCGGTCGAATGCCAGGCCGAAAGCGACGGCTTGCCGGGCAGGAACAGGCTGACGGCGACATGGGAGCGATCGGGCAGGTCGATGGCGACCGGATCGCTGACGGCCGATTCACCCTGGCGCAGCGTGAGCGCGTTGGTGTCGCCGAAGCTTACGTCGCGGTCGGTCTTCGGCAAGATCGCGCCGTCCGGTCCGGCCAGCGCCACGCGGGCCGCGCCGATTATCAGCGGTGCGTTGCTGTGGGCGTTGGCAAGCCGCAAGCGAAGATGCGTGCCGCCGAGGCTGATCAGCATCACCTGGCGGACGGTCTGTTCCTGAATGTCCGGCGGATCGACGACGCCCGGCATCACGGGCTGGGAGCTCGCAGCCCAGCTGCCGCACCATTGCAGCGTCTTGTCGCCGTTTTCTGTCATGATTTGCGCCTCGTCAGTGCGTTACGGCGAGAAACGGGAAATCCAGTATGGTTGGATAGCCCAGCCCCCTGGCTCGTGGCCGCAGGATAGGCGGATTTGGACGCTCCGTCCATGGTTGCACGGCTATGCATGCCGGCGGCCCGGGATGCGCGAAAAGTTTGCCGGCACTTACTTTTTTCGACGGCGGACGGTATAGTCGGCCTGTTCGATTTGCGTTAGCCTCGAGAGTTCGAGACGGTATGGCATCGCAGATGCTATAAGACGGCGAATCGGCCTGAAAAACGTGCCGGGGGAGGTGGGCGCCAGAGATCGGGCGTCCGCCATAACGAAAAAGGAGGTCATCATCATGACGAACGAGCAATCGCCATACACAGCGGGGGCTATCTATCTCGGCGCGCTGTGCGTTCTGACCGTGATCGAAGCGATCGTCATCGCCGTCATCCTTTAATCCCGGCAAAACAGACCCTTAAGGGGCTGTTACGTCTGCCACGGGACGTTCCGGCTCGCGGCAGAGCGTCGGCCGGAAGTGTTGCGCGCGCGGTGCCCCGCGGGAATGCGGCATGTCGCCGCCATCCAGAACATTACAGCGAATTAATCTCGCTTCCACCACCCGTCCATCTTCCCGTCGCTTAATTTAGCCGACTGCGCCGTCCATGGTCGAATCGGCCGATGGAAGCGCGTCGCTGGATTAATTGGCCGGGACGTGAAATCGCCGCCATCCATCCCTGATCGACAAGCGACGCCGCCACCCGAACGGCAACACGGGACGAATGTGCTGACTCACGCCGAAGGCCCGTAGCCCTCGAGACACCCGAGCGGGCGCTCGAGGCGCGGCAAATGTGTCCGGTTCGGCGCACGAAATGTGCGGCGCGGTCAAAGAAGAACAACCAAGGCCGTGCCCTGGCCCGTCAGGAAAGCGGTCGTTTTGTCGAGGACACAACAATGCTGAAAGAAGAACCGCAATCGCCCTATGCCGCCGCTCTGCTCTATCTGGTGATTTTGGCTGGGCTGACCTTTATTCTGGCGCTCGTCATCGCGTATATCCTCAATCCCAAGCATGGCGACGACAACGCCTGGAACATCCTGTCGGCGCCGACGTCGATGGTCGCTTCGATTGCGGGCCCCGAAAGCTTCACCGCCGCACAGCCGCCGGCGCTGGGATAGCGCAGCGCGCAAGACGCGCTTGATCTTACGCGGCCGGGGTGTCTAAGTTTCCCGGCACAGGGCAGGTGCCGCGCCGGGCTCCGGCGTGCGGTGCGCCCTATTTCTTTTTGCGCCCTTTTTTCACTCTTTGGGGGAATTTTTCATGGCATCCGTGCTCGAGGACAAGGAGGCGATTCGCGAGGCCTTCGCGATGTATTGCTACAATGTGGACGACAACAAGATCGACGATTTCGCCAACCTGTTCGCCGAGGATTGCGTCTGGGACGGCGGGCCCGTCGGCAAGTTCGAGGGGCGCGACGCGCTGCGTGCATTCTGTGGCGGCATCAACGAGCAGTGGGGACCGAACACCTTCCGCCATCATCTCGCCAACCAGATCGTCAAGGTGGACGGCGACAGCGCGCATCTCAGCGCCTATGTGACCGTCTTCAAGGGCAAGGCGGGTGAGCCGATCAGCGTTTTTGCCTCCGGCAAATATGATGTCGATTTCGTCCGGCAGGGCGGCGCCTGGCTGATCAAGAAGCTGGTGCTCGCCACCGCTCTCGCCTGAGCGCGGCCTCTCGTGGCCGGAACCTTCGACAAGCGTTCTCGTTGATCTCCTGACGGGTCATGCGGACCCGACCAAAGAAGGGAGACATCAATGAACTGGGACCAGATCGAAGGAAAATGGAAAGAGGTCAAGGGCAAGGCCAGGCAGCAATGGGGCAAGCTGACCGACGGTGACCTCGACATGATCGAGGGACGCCGGGACGAACTGGTCGGCAAGGTCCAGAATTGCTATGGCGTTGCCCGCGAACAGGCCGAAAAAGAAGTCGACGAATGGCGCAAGACGATCCACTAGGATCGCGCGCCGACAAGAAAGCCGACTCAGCGGCTCCGGATAGTCTCCGGGGCCGTTTGCTTGTCGATCCCCCGTCGTGCCGCTATGCCCAGCCGAGGACGACGGACAAAAGCGACACCGCGAAGAAGACGCCGAAGACGATGAACGACGCCCTGGCGATGGTGGCGGCGCGCGGCACCATGCCGGCAAAGCCGAAGATGACGGAGACCAGCGCCAGAATGAAAAACAGCGCCGTCACGAAAACCATGACCATCTCCCGTTGATATTGAACGCCGCGCCAGGCGGCGGGACTTTGTCGTACAAACGGTTGGGAAAGGCTTAGGTTTCCGGCCAAATAGCCGCATGAACGGCCTGGCCGGGTCAGGTCCAGGCGAACATATGGGCGATCAGGGACAGCACGAAAAGCACGACGAAAACGAAGAACAGGAGTTTTGCGATATTCGCCGCGCCGGCCGCGATGCCGCCGAATCCGAAGATCGCCGCGATGATCGCAATGATGAAAAAGACCGCGGCCCAGTAGAGCATGACAACCTCCTTTGTTGCCCCCGGTTATCGTGACGGCGCTCCGCTCCGGCCCGCCGTGTTCTTCCTCATGCAACGCTCTTCGCCGGTTTCGGTTTCATCCGGCCGACTTGCAGGCCCCGGTCCGGCTGGTAATCTGACGGTCTTGGTCGTCTTGGGAAAACGGAGGGCCGCCATGGCCGATCGAACGCATCGCATCCTCACCACCCATGTCGGCAGTCTGGTCCGGCCGCCGGATCTTCTGGCCTATGTGACGGCGATGGAAGACGGCGTTGCGGTGGACGACAAGGCCTATCGGGCCTGCCTCAGGAAATCCGTCGCCGATGTCGTCAAGCGCCAGGCCAGGGCCGGGATCGACATCGTCAGCGACGGTGAATTCGGCAAGCCGCGCAGCTGGTCCTTCTATGCGATGGACCGGTTATCGGGCTTCGAAGAGCGCGAGCTGGACGCGGCGCGGGGCATCGGCCGCGACGCCAGGCTGTTCCCCGACTTCTATGCAGAATATTTCCCGACCCAGAATCTTCCCAAACGCGGCGCGGCGGTCGCCGTCGGCCCGATCAAATATACCGGCCAGGCAGCGATCAAGCGGGACATCGACAATTTCAAGGCGGCGCTCAAGGGCGCCAAGGTCGAGGGCGCGTTCCTTCCCGTCGTCGCGCCGGCGAGCGCGGTGCCACGCTTCAAGGACGAGCATTACGGCAGCGAGGAGAAGTTCCTGTTCGCGCTGGCCGAAGCGATGCGCGAGGAATATGCCGCGATCGTCAAGGCCGGTCTGTCCGTTCAGGTCGACGACGCCTTCCTGCCCTATATGTTCGATATGGGCTTCGGCGCGAAGCATCTGAAGAAATACCGCAAATGGGCGGCGCTTCGGATCGAGGCGCTGAATCACGCACTCAAGGATCTGCCCGAGGACAAGGTGCGCTATCACATCTGCTGGGGCAGTTTCAACACGCCCCATGTCGGCGACGTACCCCTCAAGGACATCGTCGACCTCGTGCTCAAGGTGAAGGCCGGCTACTACCTGATCGAGATGGGCAATCCGCGCCACGAGCATGAATGGCGGGTCTGGCAAGACGTGAAATTGCCCGAGGGCAAAACCCTGGTGCCCGGCGTCATCAGCCATTCCACCAATGTCGTCGAGCATCCCGAACTGGTTGCCGAAAGGCTGGTCAGGCTCGCCAGATTGGTCGGGCGGGAGAACATCATGGGCGGGACCGATTGCGGTTTCGCCCAGGCGCCCCGTCTCCGGCGCGTCCATCCCTCGATTCAATGGGCCAAGCTGGAGGCCCTGGCCGAAGGCGCGCGGCTCGCCTCGAAACAGCTTTGGGGACGCAAGGCGGCGTGAGCGTTACGGCCGCGTTTCGATGTGCCTCGGGCCGTCCGGAACGCCCCCGGGAGCGAGCCATTTGTAATGGCTCTGCGCCATTTGCAGCGTTGACAAAAGCGCTCTTCGACGGAACTATAGATTCATTGGGGGGAGGAGTGCCCATTCGCCTCCGGCTACCGCGCTACACAACTCTGTGGTTAACGAGAGAGGCGCCGTAAAGTTCGGCCGGAGACGCAAAAAAGTACCGCATGGTCTGCACCGCAGCCATTTCTAGGGCGGTGCTTGGATGCCCGCCGTACAGGGGAGAAGGGCTGCCAATCTTGCGGTAGCCCGGAGGCGAATGGGTCCCTTTCTTGGTCGCGCACTGATGCCAGGCGTCCGGCCAGGCAAATCGGAACAGTTCACGGATCGTCCTGGGGGGCGAGGCCGGGAACGAAGTGACCAGGATTACGCACCTCATGCAGCTCACCGATCACGAAAAATCCATGCGGGACGGCGGCGAAGGCCACGCCAAGCAGAAAGCCATGGAGCTTCTGGTCCGTTACGGCGAGGCTCTCGGCGCCGAGCGGTTCGTCGACACCAACAATGTCGCCGGCGTGCCCGGCTCGACCAATGCCTTTCTGGCCAACTATTTCAAGGAACGCGGATTCGACGCCAGCTATGACGTGATCTATTCGCTGTTCGATCTCGACAGCGACGAGGTCGTCGAGGTGCCGCGGACCCAGGTCTATAGCTGCCATCTCCAGGGCGGCATGGATCCGGTCGAATGGGAGACCATGGGCATGAGCGCCGAAGCCCATGAGCGGTTCATGACCAGCGAGGACGCGATCGCCGGCCACGGCATCCAGTTGCTCAAGACCTGCACGCCCTATCTCGCCGGCAATGTTCCGGTGAAGGGCGAGCATTGCGCCTGGATGGAATCCTCGGCGGTGGTGTTCTGCAATTCGGTGATCGGCGGACGCACCAATACCGAGGGCCGCGAGTTGACCAGCGCGGCCATGCTCACCGGCAAGATCCCCGACTGGGGCTTCCACCGCGACGAATGCCGGTATGGCGATTACAGGATCGATGTCGAGGTGCCGGTCGATACCGTGATGGACTGGGGCATGCTCGGCTATTTCGTCGGCGACGCGGTCGAGGAAAATATCCCCGTCCTGACCGGCAAGATGAGCCAGCCGAATCTCATTCGCCACAAGCATTTCGGAGCGGCGGCGGCGTCCTCGGGCGGAGTCGAGATGTATCATATCATCGGCATCACGCCGGAGGCCCCGACGCTCGAGGCGGCCTTCGGACCGCGCGAGCCGCGCGAGAGCTTCGTCTATGACGCCGCGGCGCGGCGCAAGGTGTACGACGCGATCAATGCCGTCGGCAGCGATCCGAATGTCGATTTCGTCATGCTGGGCTGTCCGCATTATTCGATCGAGCAGATCTGGGAGGTCGTGAAGCTGCTCGACGGCCGCAAGGTGAGCGAGAACTGCCGGCTGTGGATCTTCACCTCGCGGGCGGTGAAGGCGGTCGCGGACCGCAATGGCTACACCAAGACGATCCGGGAAGCCGGCGGCATCGTGCTGACCGACACCTGCTCATCGATCAGCCAGTCGATCCCGAAAGGCACCAGGGTGGCCGCGCTGGATTCGGCCAAGCAGGCCCATTACCTGCCGGCTTTCATGAATATCGAGGCGTGGTTCGGCTCGACGGCGGATTGCGTCAACGCGGCCTGCACCGGCCGTTGGGAGGGAGAAGCGCCATGAGCGAAGTCATTACGCTAAAGGGCCGCAAGGTCGTCGGCGGCGTCGCGGAAGGCGAGGCGCTGGTGACAAGCGAGACGATTTCGGGATGGGGCGGCGTCAATCCGATGGACGGCACGATCATCGAGACCCGGCACGAGCTGCGAGGCGTCAGCTTCGCCGACAAGGTGCTGGTGTTTCCGGGCGCCAAGGGCTCGTCCGGATGGTCCTCGATCTTTCATATCGCCCGGCTGGCCGGAAAGGCGCCGCGCGCGATGATCTTCAACGAGATGACCGGCAAGGCCGCGCTCGGCGCGGTCGTCATGCGCATTCCGACCGTGACCGATCTCGACCGCGACCCGCTCGAGATCATCGAAACCGGCGATTGGGTCAAGGTCGATGGCGACGCCGGTGTGGTCGAGATCCGAAAATCCGCCGAACAGCGCAAGGCTTCCTAGTCCCCGTCGACATTCAAGCTCTCAAAATCGTGCAAAGCCTGTCGCGACCGGCGTGATAAAATTCCACGGCGGAACAATTGCGGCGTATGGGCCGGCGGAGACAGGCCGAGTCGGTTCTGCCCGCGTGTTTTGATCCGCGCATCGTTCATACCTGTTCCAGTGCTTTGTTTTCAAAGGGATTTTGAAAACCGTTGACTCAACGTCACGGCGATGTCATAGATGCTTAGTGTGTTACATATCTAATACACTGTTGCGGGCGGCGCACCAGCGTTCGCGCAATGGGGCACCAAGGCGGGCTGGGGACCATGGCTATCACGCCGTTTCGCAAGGACAAGTCCGACGAGCCGGAGGAGCCGGTCTCGTTGAGCGGCATGGACCGACGCATCGAAGGTCCACGCATTCCATTGAGCTGGCTCGCCGGGGGCATCGGCGTTCTCATCTTTCTTCTTCTCACCGGCTATGGCGTCTATCGCTACGGCTTCAGCCGCACGCTGACCGTTGGCGCGGAACGCCTGACGGTTTCCCAGGTCAAATTCGGGACTTTCCGCGAATACATTCCGGTAACCGGCAATGTCGTGCCGAAGGAGACCGTCTATCTCGACGCCGTCGAGGGCGGGCAGGTGACCGCGGTCGATGTCGAGGAGGGCGCAATGGTCCAGGCCGGCCAGCCGCTCCTCAAACTGAAGAACACCGATCTTCAGTTGCAGGTCGTCGACACCGAGGCCCGGGTCAGCGATCAGATCAACCAGCTCAACATGTACAAGCTGCAGTTCGAGCAGAACCGCCTGCAGCATAAACGGGACCTGCTGACGACCGAGTACAAGATCGGCGACCTGACCCGTAAGCTGAAACGTAACGAACAGCTGCTGTCGTCCGGCGCGACCAAGGCCGCCGACGTGCAGGATATGCGCGCCGAGCTCGACTATCAGAAGAATCTGCGTCTCTCGATCATCGAGGCGACAAAGACCGACAACGAGCTTCTGGGCGATACCATCTCCCAACTCGCGGCCGAGACCGAGCAGCTCAGGAAGAATCTCGAGATCACCCGGAGCAATCTCGACAATCTCGTCGTCAAGGCGCCGATCTCGGGCCAGCTCACCACCTTCGACGCCAAGATCGGCCAGTCCCTGTCGCATGGCCAGCGGATCGGCCAGGTCGACGAGATCGACTCCTTCAAGGTCTCGGCCTTCGTCGACGAATTCTATCTCTCCCGCGTCCGGGTCGGCCAGAAGGCGACCGCCGAGATCGACGGCAGAACCTATGACTTTACCGTCACCAAGGTCTATCCGAATGTGAAGGACCGCCAGTTCGAGGTCGATCTGGCCTTCGACGGCAAGACACCGAACACGGTCCGGCGTGGCCAGACGCTGCGCCTCAATATCGAGATCGGCGCCGCCGCCAAGAGCCTCATGCTCGCCAACGGCCCCTATATCGACGACACCGACGGCCGCTGGGTCTTCGTCGTCGCGCCGGACAGCTCCGTCGCCGTGCGCCGCCCGATCACGATCGGCCGCCGCAATCCCGACTATGTCGAGGTCGAAACCGGACTGTCGCAAGGCGAGCGCGTCATCACCTCCGGTTACGACCAGTTCCTGAATATCGACCGTATCGATCTCACCGGGGGCCGGGGGTAGAGCAGGATGCGGTCGGACCGAGTCATTTACCCGTCATTCCCGCGAAAGCGGGAATCCCACATCAACGGCGGAGGCCGGATCCCCGCTTCCGCGGGGATGACGACAAAGACCGAAAGGCGGCGAAGGCCCGCATCATTCGACAGGCTATCTGACCGCGACCACACCGCGCCGAGAAAGGGGAGCGCATTATGATCAAACTCGAAAATGTCCGGAAGCTTTACCGCACGCGTGATCTCGAAACCACCGCCCTGGACGATATCACGCTCGAGATCCGCCAGGGCGAGTTCCTGGCCGTCATGGGCCCGTCGGGCTGCGGCAAATCCACCCTGCTGAACATCGTCGGCATGATCGATTCGCCTTCCGATGGCAGCTATCACTTCGGCAACGAAGAGCTCTCGACGCGCTCGGAAAGCCAGCTCGTGGCGTTCCGCAAGAAAAATGTCGGCTTCATCTTCCAGAACTTCAATCTGATCGACGATCTCACCGTCTACGAGAATGTCGAGCTGCCGCTCCTCTACCAGAACATCTCCAAGGCGGACCGCAAGACCCGCGTGCGGGAGGTTCTCGAACTCGTCGATCTGATGCCGCGAGCCAAGCACAAGCCCGAGCAGCTCTCCGGCGGCCAGCAACAGCGTGTCGCCGTGGCCCGCGCCGTGGTCGGCGATCCCCGGCTCATCCTCGCCGACGAGCCGACCGGCAATCTCGACACCCAGAACGGCGAGGACGTCATGCGCATGCTCGAAACTTTGAACGAGCAGGGCACGACCATCCTGATGGTGACCCACTCGCCCGCGCACGGCGAACGCGCCAACCGCATCGTCAACATGCTCGACGGCCGCATCGCGCCGGAGTCGGAAGTGGCGGCGGCGATCTGATCGGCCAAGGGAAGACGGTCCAATGTGAAAGCCGGACAAAGCGACATGATCGGGCATTATTTTCTCATGGCGTTCAAGACGCTGAGGCGGCGCAAGGGAGCGGCCGCCATCAAGGTGCTGGCGCTGAGCCTCGGCCTGTGCTGCTTCGTCGGTGCCTATATGGTCGCCTATTATTTTGATCACACCGACAGCCAATGGAAGAACGCGCACCGCATAGTCACCTTCCGCGAGCAGATCACGCTGACGAGCTCGGACACGAAAATACCGGCCCTGCCGTTGAGTGCCGCGCCGCTCGCGAAATATCTGCAAGCCGACTTCCCGCAGCTCGAAGCGACCGGCCGCCATACCTCGGTGGCGGGCTCGCGCCCGGTTCCGATTCAGGCCGGGGATCACAAATCCTTTCGGATCGTCAAGGCGTCCGATCCGGGTTTCTTCAAGATCTTCCATTTCAAGCTTTTGAAGGGCAATCCCCGGTCCGCGCTGTCGATGCCGAAAAGCGCCATCATCACGACCAAGGCGGCAAAAGCGATTTTCGGGACGACCGATGTGATGGGCCGCACGATCCGGATCGAGGATCTGGTGGATGTGACGATCACCGGCGTGATGAACCAGATTCCGCCGCCTTCGAGTCTCGGCACGACCTATGCCGGGACACATTTCGATCTCCTCGTCTCGATGGATGTCTACGATGACCTCGCCAATCCGGCCTCGATCGGCACGGATCGCGACCGGCCGTCGGAATCCAACTCCTGGACGAGTATCAATTTCATCACCTATGCGCTGCTGCCAGCCGATGGCTCGTTCACGATGCACGACCTGAACCGGCAGCTTCCCGCCTTCGTCGCCCGGCATGTTCCCAAGGGGCCGGTCAAGGTGACGCTGCATGCGATTCCGGTAACCGGTCTCTCGGCCGCGTGGATCGATTCTTATGTACTCGGCGACAATTTCGGCCTGTCGATCACCACGATCCTCTATATCTTCGGCGCGCTGGTTCTCGGCGTGGCCTGTCTGAACTTCGCCAATCTGGCGACCGCGGAAGGGTCGCGCCGGGCAAAGGAAATCGGCATGCGCAAGGTGATGGGCGCGAAGCGTCACCAACTCGCCTTGCAGAACCTGATTGAGGTCGGAGTTCTGGCGGCGGTGGCGGTCACGATCGCGATCGGCGTCATGGCGCTGGTCGCGCAGTCGCTCAATCATCCGGTCGATATCGGCATGCGGCTGCCGCCCCTGTCACAGTTCGATTTCTGGGCCGGTATTGTCGGTGTGCTGATCGCCACCAGTCTTGTGGCGGGCGGTTATCCGGCGCTGGTGCTCTCCGGCGTTCGCCCGATTTTGGCACTGGGTTCGGGCCGGGTGCGGAGCGGGTCGCGGCTTATCCGCGCGATCCTGACCGGCGTGCAATTCGCCGCCGCGAGCGTTCTCCTGATCGGCGTCGTCGTCATCTATGCCGAGAACACCACCCTGCAACGCACTGGGTTCGGCCGCAGCGGCGATCCGCTGGTCATCCTGCCGACCCGGCTGAACGATACCAAGATCGATCCGGAGACCTTCCGCACCGCCGTCCTGGCGACCAAGGGCGTCACCGGCTACACCGCGAGCCAGACGCTTCCCTTCGACCGCACGATCACCGCCGCCCAGTATGCCAGATTGCCCTCGGCGACGGCCCGACAGGTAACGACCTCGGCGCGCTGGGTCTCCTACGACTTCTTCAAGGTGAGCGGGACGAAGCTTCTGGCTGGGCGCGACTTCTCCAAGGCGCGCGGCGACGGCGAGTCGCTCGAGGATCGCCTCGGCGGCAAGCTTGATCAGTCCAACGCGGACAGGCTGCAGAAGCGGATCAACGCCGCGCCGCCCGAACGCGTCATCGTCGATAAGACTACTGCCAAAATGTTCGGCTGGAGCCCGACCCAGGCGATCGGCAAGCTCATTTATCAGAAGCAGACGCTTCGAACGCCGTCGGGCCCGCGCGAGGTTGCCATTCCCGTCGAAATCATCGGCGCGGTGGCGAGCCCGCCAATGGAGCTCACTGCGGCGGCGTCTCAGAACTTCGTCTATAACATCGTGCCACAGGCGAGCTATCCGATCATCAAAATCGCGCGGGACGACATCCCTGGCACGCTCGCCCGGATCAAGCATCTGTGGACGCAGATGGCCCCGGCCACTGCATTCCGGATGCGTTTCCTCGACCGGCAATTCGCGATGTCGTTCCACCTGTTCAACGTTCTCAACCGCGTGTTTCTCGGCATCGCGATCTTCGCCATCGTGATCGCCTCGCTCGGCTTGATCGGCATGGCCACTTTCATCGTCGGCCACCGGGTGCAGGAGATTGGCATCCGCAAGACCCTGGGTGCGACCACCGGGCAGATTCTGCGCCATGCTTTTGTGGGATTTCTCGAAGCCCGTGGTCATCGCGAATGTCGTCGCCTGGCCCCTCGGTTTTCTGGCGGCGCGGGTTTACTTGAGCGTCTTCATTCACCGCATCGCGCTCACACCGCTGCCCTTCGCGCTCAGTCTTGTTGATCACGCTTGTGATCGCCTGGGCCGCTGTTGGCGTCCAGGCCCTGCGCGCCGCGCGAACGAAGCCGGCGTCGGTGCTTCGGTACGAATAGGAATTCCATCCCATGAATGACAATCCGCATAAGAGCCCGTTCAAATGGATCATCCTGATCACGCTGGTTCTGCTCTGCGGCGTCGCGATTCAGAACTGGTGGAATGGCGGCGCGAGCTTCCGCAAGGACTTTTCGCACGGGCCCCGATTCGGCGGTTACGGCGCCGACGCGGCGAGCCGGGATCTGAGCCGTCTGACCGGTTTCGATTCCATCGTGCTGCAAGGGACGGCGACGCTGGATATCACGGTCGGGCAAGCGGCCTCGGTGTCGCTCGACGCCGACAAGGCGGTGCTCAACTCCACGCGCGTCACCGTGCGCGGCGATACGCTTTTCATTCAGCGCCATGGTCGCAGTTGGTTCTCGAATACCGACCACGGACCGCTCACCGCTCACATCACCGTGCCGTCGCTCGACAAGCTGAATGCTCGCGGCACCAGCGACGTCACGATCAAGGGTGCGGCCGGCGGCTGGAGCCGGATCACGATCAGCGGCTCGGGCCATGTCACCGGGTCGGGCCGGATGAACGCGGTTTCGCTCACCATCAACGGCACCGGCGACGCCGATTTTTCCGACATGCCGGTAAAAGCCGCGACGGTGGTCGTCAACGGCGCGGGGCGCGTCTCGCTCGATGTTCGAGACCGGCTGACCGCGACCGTCAACGGCGCCGGCGACGTGGTCTATTCCGGCGAGCCGCCGCATGTCAGCTCGAGCATTCACGGCGTCGGCTCGATCAGGCGCAGCGGCGACGACAAACATGATTCCGGGCAGTCCACGTGATGACGGCCCCCGACCGACTGCGGTCCCCAGCGAAGGCAGTCCCCAAGCTGCCTTTCGCCTCCGGCCTCTCCCTGCCCCGTGCCCCGGGGAGGGAGAGGCGTCCGGAGCGCCCTGGAGGGACGGGGAGGGCTGCGCAGTCCGGCGCGCGCTGAGGGGGCGCGGGCCGAGGCAGATTTTTTCAGGAGGCTGACGATGTTCTCTCACTACATCATGTTCGCGCTGCGCGGATTCCGGCGGCGGCCGGGCACGACGCTGATCAAGATCTTCGCGCTCTCGCTCGGTCTCGCCTGTTTCGTCGGCGCCTATATGGCGTCGGATTATTTCAGCCGGACCGACAGCCAGTGGTCGAATGCCGACCGGATCTACGCGATCCAGCAGAAGATCATCCTGCCGGGCTCCTCGGCCAATATTCCCACACTGCCCGCTACCTCGCCGCCGGCCGCCAAATATATGCGCGCCGACTTCCCCAAGCTTACGGCCGTTGCCCGCCTGGCGGCCTCCGACCAGGAAACACCCGTCGTAACCGATGACGGCAAGAAGTCCGTCCGGGCCATTCGGTCGGCCGATGCCGATCTCCTCAAGATCTTCAAATTGAATTTCATCAAGGGCGATCCCGCGCGCGCGCTGTCGTCTCCAAAAAGCGCAATCATCACCGACGAGGCCGCCGAAGGCATGTTCGGCACCACGGACGTGATCGGCCGGCGCGTGCAACTCAAGGATCTCGTCGAAGTGACGATCACCGGCGTGGTCACCAAAATCCCGCCGCCCTCGATTCTCGGCGCGACCATGACGACAAAGCACTTCGATCTGCTGACATCGATGGACGTGTTCGACGATTTGCTCGCGCCGCAGTTCAAGAATATGAGCAACAACCGCTTTTCCGAGATGAACAGCTGGTTGAACTCGGGATTTTTTACCTTCGCGCTTTTGCCCAAGGATGGCTCCTTCACGATTGACGACTTGCGGCGCGGCCTGAAGGGCTTCGGCGACCGCCATATTCCGAAGACGGAGGGCGGCGGCATTTTCAGCGCCGTGCCCGTCAGCGATCTGACCACCTCGTCGATCAACAACATCATTCTCGGCGGCAAATTCGGCGTCTCGTTCACGGCGATTCTTTATTTCTTCGGCGCGCTGGTGCTTGCCGTCGCCTGCCTCGATTTCGCCAATCTCGCCACGGCGGAAGCGTCGGGCCGGGCCAAGGAAATCGGCATGCGCAAGGCGATCGGCGCGAGCCGCACCCAACTCGCGCTGCAGACCCTGGTCGAGGTCACCATGCTGATGACGGTCGCACTGGTCATCGTGCTCATCCTGATGGCGATTGTGATTTCCGTGCTCAATCGCCCGACGGATATCGGTCTCCATATGCCGTCCATCACGCGGGTCGGATTCTGGGGCGGGCTCGTTGCAATCCTGTTCGGCGTCAGCATTCTCGCGGGCGGTTATCCCGCGCTCGTGCTCGCACGGATCCGCCCGGTGATGGCGCTCAGGATGGGCAAGGCGCGGGGCGGCTCCCGCTTCGTGCGCGGGCTCCTGATCGGTGCGCAGTTCGTCGCGGCGAGCGTGCTGCTGATCGCCGTCGTCGTGGTTTATTCCCAGAACAGCGAGCTGAAGCGCACCGGCCTCGGCCAGACATCGGATCAGCTCGTCGTCATTCGCTCGAGCCTGATCGACGCCAAGATCAATCCCAAGACGTTCAGAACCGAGATCCTGAACGGGCCGGGCATCACGGGATATACCGCCTCCGCGAACCAGCCGTTCTCGATTGCCGCGAGCCTGCTGGACTATTCGCCCTCGGCCGATCCGGCGGCGAAGCGGATCAACTGCCAGCGCCGTCAGGTCACCTTCGACTATTTCTCGACCACGGGGATCAAGCTCGTCGCCGGCCGGGATTTCTCGGAGGAACGCGGCGACGATGTCTCACGCGGCCAGCAGCCGCCGAAGGATCTCGACCTCTCGCAACCCGGCAAGCTGGAGGAGCTGCTGAAATCCGCCCCGCCGCGGCCGATCATCATCGACGAGGCGACGGCGGCGGCCTTCGGCTGGACGCCGGGCCAGGCCGTCGGCAAGACGATCTACGAGAAGATTCCGCCGCTGCCCTATCTCGGCAACCGCGCGGTGACCGCGCCCGAAACCATCATCGGCGTCGCCGCGAACGCGCCCCTGGAATTCTTCACCATCGGGCCGAAGAATTACGTCTACGAAATTCAGCCCGGAGGCACCCCGTTTCCCATCATCCGGGTCTCGAAGAACAATGTCGCCGGCGCGCTCAAACATATCGACGCCGTCTGGGCAAAACTTGCGCCGACGACGCCCATCAAGCGGCAATTCATGGACGAACGTTTCGACGAAGCCTTCAAGACCTTCAACGTCATCAACTCCGTCTTCCTGGCGCTCGCCGTCTTCGCCGTGATCATCGCCAGCATGGGGCTCGTCGGCATGGCGACTTTCGTGGTCGGCCGGCGCTTCAACGAGATCGGCGTGCGCAAGACCATCGGCGCGACCACGGGCCAGGTGCTGCGCATGCTGATCTGGGATTTCTCCAAGCCGGTCCTGATCGCGAATCTGATCGCCTGGCCGCTGGCCTTTCTCATGGCGCGGGCCTATCTGAGCCTGTTCATCACCCGCGCGCCGCTGACGCCGCTGCCGTTCCTGATCAGTCTCGCGGCGACGCTCATCATCGCCTGGGGCGCGGTCGCCAACCAGGCCCTGCGCGCGGCCCGGGTTAACCCGGCGCGGGTGCTCAGATATGAATAGGGAGGCGCCATGATCGGCCATTATCTGGCGATCGCGCTGCGCAACGCCTGGCGCCACAAGGGCACGACGCTCAGCAAGGTCGTCGCGCTCTCGCTCGGGCTCGCCTGTTTCATCGGCGCTTATACGGTGGCCGACTACTTCAACCAGTTCGACACCCACTGGGCGAATGCCGGGCGGATCTATGCGATCAGTGAAAAGTATTTTCCGCCCGGTTCGTCCGTCGGTCTGGGCCTCTCCGGCGTCATGTTCGTTTCCGCACCGGTAGCGAAATATCTGCGCGCCGATTTTCCCCAACTTGCGGCGGTTGCACGCCAGATGTCGTCTGGCCGGACACCGGTTGTCGCAGGCGGCAAGAAGACCAGCCGCAATATCGACGGGGCTGACGCGGATTTCCTGAAAATCTTCAATCTTCCCTTCGTTGCGGGCGATCCGAAGCATGCCCTCTCCAGGCCGAAAAGCGCGATCGTTACTGCCAAAGCGGCGGAGGGCATGTTCGGCACGACGGATGTGCTGGGCCGAACCATTCGCCTCGGCAAATCCGAAGACGTAACGATCACGGGCGTCATATCGAAAATCCGGCCTCCTTCCCATTTCGGCAAGTCGCTCTTCAATGACCCGTTCGACCTTCTGGTGTCGATGGACGTGATCGACGACCTGTTCAAAGCCGCGTATCCGGCCCCAAAGGGTGCGAAGGCTGTGGCGATGTCGCAAATCGACAGCTGGCAGAACCTGCTGTTTCCCACCTATGTTCTTCTGCCGAAAGACGGCTCGGTCACACGGGCCGATCTCGATCGCGGCCTCAAGGGTTTCGGCGCCCGGCACATCGCCAAGAATCAGGGGACAGCCAGCTTCAAAACCGCACCGATGACCGAGTTCACAACGAGCTTCATCGACCAGATCTTCCTCGGCGGCCGGTTCGGCATCCCGTTCACGGTCATCCTTTATATTTTGGGCGTGCTGGTGCTCGGCGTCGCCTGTCTCGATTTCGCCAATCTGGCGACGGCGGAGGCGGCGGCGCGCGCCAAGGAAATCGGCATGCGCAAGGCCCTCGGGGCGACCCGACGCCAGATCTTTGTGCAGAGCCTCATCGAGGCCGGGCTGCTCTCTCTTCTGTCGCTGGCCATCGCGCTCGTGGCGGTGTTCACCGCGATCGCCCATCTGAACCAGCCGGATATCGGGCTCTATATTCCGGGCCTCGACCGGCGGTGGTTCTGGGCCGGAATCGCCGGGATTCTGATCGCCGTCACGCTGGCGGCCGGGGGTTATCCCGCGATGATTCTCGCGCGTGTACGGCCGATCTTCGCCCTTCGCCCCGGCGCGCTTCATGGTGGCTCCCGCCTGTTGCGCGCTCTCCTCATTGGCAGTCAATTCGCTGCGACAAGCTTCCTCGTGATCGCCGTTATGGTGATCTACGTCCAGAATGCGACGTTGCGTCGGACCGGCCTCAACCGGACGACGGACCCGGATCTGAGTATCCGGAACAGTCTTCTCAACGCCCAGATAAACCCGAAAACCTTTCGCAGCGAGATTCTCGCCTTGCCCGGCGTGAAGGGATATACCGCGGCCGATATCGCGCCCTATGGAATAGTGGCGGGGACGATGATGTTCTCGGCGTCGCCGGATCCGAGCGCGAAGCTCCTAACATTCAATCCGCGCGGTGTGTCCTACGATTTTTTCAAGGTTACCGGTGTAAAGCTTCTCGCTGGGCGCGGCTTTTCCGAAGTGCGTGACGATGCCGCGGACGACGATTCCGCTGCGGCGAAGTCGGTCCAGCCAAAAAGCATCATCATTGATCGATCTGCTGCTGCAGCGTTCGGCTGGACGCCCGATGAGGCCGTCGGCAAGACGATCTATGACCGTTCGGCACCAAGGACGCCCGATGGTAAGGCAGCTGCTGTGCCAAGAACGATCATCGGCGTGGCGGACAACCAGCCGCTGCAACTGACGACCGTCGGTCCCCCTTCCATCGCCTATTTTTTGAACGTCCGCACGCCTTATCCGATCATCCAGATCTCGAGGGGCGACGTATCAGGAACGGTCAAACGCATCGACGCGGTATGGAGGAAGCTCGCGCCCGATACGCCGATCAAACATCGCTTCATGGACGAGGCATTTCAGGCAGCCTATTCCATGTACACGACGATCAGCAAAGCCAGCGCGATAATCGCTTTGTTCGCGATCGTGATTTCGGTCATGGGCCTGATCGGGATGGCGACTTATATGGTCGGGCGGCGGCTTCATGAAGTTGGCGTGCGCAAGACGCTAGGCGCGAGCAGCAGGCAGGTGCTTTGGCTGCTTTTGTGGGATCTCTCGAAGCCGGTCCTGATCGCGAATGTGATCGCCTGGCCGTTCGCCTATATCGCGGCGGAGCAGTATCTCGATCTGTTTGTCTCGCGCGCCGATTTGAGCGTTTGGCCCTTCCTCGCCAGCCTCGGTGTGACGCTGACTGTCGCCTGGGGCGCTGTGGGAGCGCAGGCTATTCGCGCGGCGCGGGTTAACCCGGCGCGGGTGCTGAGGTACGAATGACCGGTAGCGGAGCCGCGGACTTTCTCGCCTGTGCAGTTTGCGTGTTTGTGTGTATTAGGAGAGCGATACGGGTGGCCTGATGGACGCTGGGCCCCCGACGGAGAAAAGTTTGGATACGACCTGGAACGACGGCCAACCGATCTATCGCCAGCTTATGGCCGAGATCGTGTCGTGGATTCTGGAAGGGCGGTTGAGCGACGGCGATCCGCTGCCGTCGATCCGTGCGATCGCCAGCGAATACAACATCAACCCGCTTACCGCCTCCAAGGCCTATCAGGAACTCTCGTCGATCGACGTGCTGGAGCGCCGGCGCGGCATCGGCCTGTTTATCCGGCAGGGCGCGCGGGCCCGGCTCATGAAGGCCGAACGCCAGAAATTCCTCAAGGAAGACTGGCCGCAGATCGTCCGCCGAATCCGTCAGATGGGGCTCGATCCGGAAGACCTGCTCAGGGACTTGCCGTCGGGCGAGTAGGGGTCGCGGCCTATGGTGCTACGGGCTTCGACGGACTCAGCCCGAACGGTGTTTTCCCGTCACCGCTCAATAGATGCCGTTCGTTTTTACCCTAGTGCCGGAAATGGCGCATGCCGGTGAAGACCATCGCGAGGCCGGCGTCATCCGCCGCCTTGATCACGTCGTCATCCTTCACCGAACCGCCCGGCTGAATCACCGCCGTCGCGCCCGCGGCGGCGGCCGCCAGTAGCCCGTCGGCGAAGGGGAAGAAGGCGTCGGAGGCGACCACCGAGCCGATCGTCTCGGGCTTGTCCCGGCCCGCTTCCCTGGCGGCGTCTTCCGCTTTCATGGCGGCGATGCGCGCCGAGTCCACCCGGCTCATCTGGCCCGCGCCGATGCCCACCGCCGCGCCGTTCCTGGCGTAGACGATGGCGTTGGATTTGACATATTTCGCGACCGTGAAGGCGAACAGCAGATCCGCCATTTCAGTCTCGCTCGGCTTGCGCTTGGTGACGACCCGAAGATCGGATTCGGTGACCACGCCATTGTCGCGCGACTGCACGAGATAACCGCCCGAGATCGAGCGCAGCATCAGGCCGGGCCGCCTGGGGTCGGGCAGCGGCCCGATGGTGAGCACCCGGATGTTCTTCTTGGCCGCGAAGACGGGCAGGGCGTCGTCGGCGATTTCCGGCGCCACGACGATATCCGTGCGCAGGCCGGTAATCGCTTCGGCCGTCGCCTTGTCGATCCTTCCGTTCGCCGCCACGATGCCGCCGAAGGCCGACACCGGATCGCAGGCGAGCGCCTTTTTGTAGGCGTCCACCAGATCCTTGCCGACGGCGACGCCGCACGGATTGGCATGTTTGATGATCGCGATGGCGGGCGTTTTCGGGTCGAAAGCGGACACCAGATCCAGCGCGGCCTCGGTATCGCCGAAATTATTGTAGGAGAGCGCCTTGCCCTGATGCTGCTTTGCGCCGACAAGGCCGCTCGCCGTCCCCTGGGCCTTGTAGACGGCGGCCTTCTGGTGCGGGTTCTCGCCGTATAGCAGCTCCTGCGCCTTGTGCGCCGACAGATTGAGCGTTTCCGGGAACATCTGGCCCTGAACAGCGAAAGCGAACCAGGAAGAAATCGCCGAGTCATATTCGGCGGTGCGGGCATAGGCCTTCGCCGCGAGCTTGCGGCGCAGCTCGATCGTCGTCTCGCCCCCCGACGCGTTCATCTCCTCGATCACCTCGGCGTAATCCGACGGATCGACGATGATCGTCACATCGCCATGATTCTTGGCCGCCGAGCGGATCATGGCCGGGCCCCCGATATCGATATTTTCGATGCAGGTTGCGAGATCCGCGCCCCCGGCCACCGTTTGCTCGAAGGGATAAAGATTGACCGCAACCAGATCGATCGGGCCGATGCCGTGCTCTCGCATCGCCATGGCGTGATCGGGATTGTCGCGGATGCCGAGCAAGCCGCCATGAATCTTCGGGTGGAGCGTTTTCACCCGGCCGTCGAGCATTTCCGGCGAGCCGGTGTAATCGGCGACTTCGCGCACCTTGATGCCCGCCTCGCTCAAAACCCTGGCCGAGCCGCCGGTCGAGAGAATTTCGACGCCATGCGCGCCCAGCGCCTTGCCGAGTTCGACGAGGCCCGTCTTGTCGAATGCCGATATCAATGCCCGTTTGATCATGTCAGCCGCCAGCAGTCGTAGGGTTGGTTCTGGGAGGAGGGCCGCACTCTAATGCAGGATTTCCCGCATTAGAAGCGCTTGTTGGGCGATTTCCGATGGGCGGGGATTGGCGTCATCAGAATACGCTAATCTCCGTTCGGCGCAGATATAGCCGGGCCGTCATCCCGGATGTTTTTTGTCGGTCAGCCCTCGCCCTCGGGCGCGTCGCTCGCCTGGCCCGGTCCGCCGATCCGCGAGAACGACCAGTTGACGGTCGCGGTGTCGTCGTCGATCGCGCCGGAGACGACCATCTGTTCCGAGCGCCGGACCTCGCCGCGCTGGCCGAGATAGAGGCTTTCGTCCAGCTTCAGAACGCCGCCGCGAACCTTGAAGGTCCAGCCGGCCCCGCGCGGCAGGCGTAGCAGCGCGGCCTGGCCGTCGCCGAGGATCGAGACATCGACATCGGGGTGGAGATGGAACCGGACATCGAAGGGCAGGGGCGCGCCGAGCGGCTTGCCGGCGACCGTCAGGATATCCTCGCCTCTCAGATCGCCGCCCCCGGTGCCGAGATAGAGCCGCCGGCGATGGATCAGACCGTATTGCGCGCGGTAGCCTTCATGGCTTGCGTCGATCCAGACATTGCCGCGCTCGTCGTGGCGCTCGGATTTGACCGCCGGTGGGGTCGACTGCGCCAGGCCGTCGAGATCGAGCGAATTGGTGTTGTTGACCACCAGCGTCGAGTGGGCGGCGGTCGACCGCGCGAGATCGAACAGCTGGCCGCTGCGGGATTCGGCGGCGCCGCAATTAACGATCAGCCGGTCCTTGCCGAAGCTCATCTCGAAGCTCAGCAACCCGGCGTGATGGCGCCTGGCCGCGCTGCGCATTTTGATGACGCCGGAATCCATGATCACCAGCGCGCGGCCGCTTTTCAGGCGCTGAAAGCCGGAATGGGTCGCGTTCATCACCGGTTTTCCGGGGGCTTCGGCGCGCGCCAGGATGCCGGCGATGGGCTCCAGCGTTTCCTCGAAGCTGCCGTTGAACAGGGCCAGCTTGCCGTCGCCGTGCCGGAAGAACCGGATCATCGGCGCGAGCCGGTCGATCGCGGTGACAAGCGGGATCGGCACGTCGCCTTTCGCCTTCTTCAGGGCATCGCGCAGCAGCACCAGATCTTCCAGCAGGAGGACCAGATCGGACGGGTTGCGGGTGATCGTGCCGCCATCGACCAGAATCTGCCGCTCGATTTCCTCCTCGACCATGCCGAGCGCGCGGGCGAGGGATTTTTCGCCCTCCTCGAGGCCAAGCACGGCGACCGCGAGGCCGATCACCGCCGTCATGCGCGGCGGGCCGGCCGGGGCCTCGTGGGCGGACCGCGCGAGATGGCGGGTCTGGCGCGCCATGCTGTTCAAGACATGGCTGCGGAAGATCAGGTCGTTTCCGGTCAGGATGGTCTGGGACGCGATGGTCCAGGAGATCAGCCGCCGGCCGATCACGGCGGGTTCCCAGGCGAGCGGATCCCACTGATCGAAGCGGGCGAGCCAGTCCTTGACGTAAAGCCGGATCTGGCGCGCCGCCGCATCGCCGCCGCAGGCCTCGAAGTGGCGCAGCCAGGCGAAACCATGCGCCTCGCGCAGCCAGTCGAGGCTGCCGCCGGCCACCGCCCAGGGCGCCTCGTTCGGCGCATTAATCGTTTCGCCAGCGAAATGGTACAGGCCGCGAAAGAGTTCGTTGCCGGTATCGACGGCGCCCTGACGCGGATCGTCGGGCACCACCGCGACCGTCGCCGGCTGGCGGCCTTTCAGCAGATATCCGTAAAGGCGGGTCGCATAGAATTTCTCGCGCAGGGCCGTTCGGCCGCGCTGCGCCCAGGACTTAGGTGGTTGCATAGCCGACTTGACGAAGCGCTCCAGCATTAAGGTCTCCGCCCCACCCCCGGACACACTGTCCCCGGTTTGATCCCCGCCCGTCCAGCACTATCTGGCCCGAGTCGTCCCCGGTCCGGCCTCGCGCGACCCGCCGGCCTGTTCGAGCGCCGCCAAGGTCAGCCACCGCTCCTCAGGGACCGGATATTGTCGGCATAGGCGTCGGGGCCGCCGAGAAAGGTCGCCGTTCCCGCGACCAGCACATCCGCGCCGGCCGCGATCGCCTTGGGCGCGGTTTCCCGGGTGATGCCGCCGTCGACTTCGAGGTCGATCTCGCGGCCTGACGCGTCGATCATCCGGCGCAGCGTGGCGATCTTGTCGAGTTGGCTCTCGATGAATTTCTGTCCGCCGAAGCCCGGATTGACCGACATCACCAGCACCAGATCGATATCGCCCATCACATGCTCGATCATCGAGATCGGCGTGGCGGGATTGAGCGACACGCCCGCGCGGATGCCGTTGGCCTTGATGCGCTGGACGGTGCGGTGAAGGTGAGGGCCCGCCTCGGGATGAACGGTCAGGGTGTCCGCGCCCGCATTGACGAAATCGTCGATGAAGAGGTCCACCGGCGAGATCATGAGATGCACGTCGAAAGGCAGCCGGCTGTGGGGCCGCAACGCCTTCACCACGCCGGGCCCGATGGTGAGATTGGGCACGAAATGCCCGTCCATCACATCGACATGGATCCAGTCCGCGCCCGCCGCCGAAACGGCCTGCACTTCCTCGCCCAGACGGGCGAAATCGGCCGCCAGAATCGATGGGGATATGCGAACGGGGTGCTTCATTGCCAACCTCCTGATTCTAGGTTGCTTACCAGCTTGGAGTTACCCCCGCAAGCGGCCTGAAAAATTGTCGCATCAGGTCTTTTTCCCGAGCCGGGCGACGAAGAATCCGTCGAGGCCGCCGTGCTCGGCGAGGTGGCAGGGCAGGGTGCGCAAATCGCCCGCCGGTGTTATCGCGTCGGGCAGCCCCATCGCCTCGGGCAGGCCCGGGATCTCCTCACGCCGTATAGGCCGGCGCGTCACGGCTACGCCGGAGCCGAGCAGCGCCTCGATCCGCGCCTCGCCTTCCTCGGGCTGGAGCGAACAGACGCAATAGATCAGCACGCCGCTGGGGGCGAGCATGTCGACCGCATTGGCAAGCAGCCGGTCCTGCGCCGCCGTCAGCGACGAAACATCCTTCGGGCCCTTGATATGAGGGAGATCGGGATGACGGCGGATCGTGCCCGTGGCGCTGCAGGGCGCGTCCAGCAGGATTTTGGGCACTGGCGTCTTGGGCCGCCATTTGGAAGCGTCCGCAATGATCGTTTCGGCTTCGAATCGAAGTCGTCCGAGCGTGTCATGAACCCGCTTGAGCCGGGTTTCCGACCGGTCGACGGCAATGACGCGGGCGCCGGCGGCGGCGAACTGCGCCGTCTTGCCGCCCGGCGCGGCGCAGAGATCGAGAACCGTCTCATCGGGCCGGACGTCCAACAGCCGCGCCGGCAGGGTCGCTGCGGCGTCCTGAATCCACCAGGCGCCGTCCTCGAATCCAGGGAGACTCTCAATCCTTCCGCCCTCGTAACGACGCAGGACATCGAGCGGCAGACGGGTGGCGTCCAGCTTTTCGCGCCAGCTCTCGGGATCGAGGCCGGGCTTGAGGACGATATCGAGCGGCGGTTCGGCGAGATGCGCGTCGGCGATCCGGCGCGTCGTCTCCGCGCCGTAGGCGGTCTCCCAGCTGCTCCAAAGCCAGTCCGGGGTGTTGAGCCGGGCGGGGTCCTGAGCCGCGATCAGCGGCGCGCCCTCGCGGATGACCCGCCGCAGGACCGCGTTGACCAGTCCCCGGAACGGCTTCTCCCGGACCAGATCGACCGTTTCGGAGACGGCGGCATGGGGCCGCGTTTCGAGAAACAGGAGCTGGGTGACGCCGAGCCGCAAGGCGTTGCGGGCCGCGAAGGCCTTGTCCGGCAGGGGGTGGTCGAGGCAGCGGGCGATCACCGCGTCGATCTGGCCGAGCCGGCGCAGGCTGGTGGCGATCAGATGGCGCGCAAAGGCGAGGTCGGGGGCCGACAGGACGCCGACGTCGGGCGCGGCCTTCAGCGCGTCGTCCAGCGGCTGCCGGCGGCCGAGAACGCGGCCCAGAACATGAAGCGCAATCCGGCGGGCGGACGGCATGCTTTGACGGCTGGCGGCGTTCATCGTAGAAATAGTCTCATAAGACTATTCTATTCAGGTCATGTCGGGCCGAATGGGGAAAAGGCGCCGTTTTCGAGAGGATTTCATTCATGGATATTATGTCTACTTCACCCGGCAACGTCATTCTCGACCCCAAGGCGATCACGCCGCGCATCGGTTCGAGCTATCCCGAAACGTTCCGGTCCATCACCCTGCAGCGTGAAAAACGCGCTCTCGGCAAGGCCGCCGGCCTGACCAATTTCGGCGTCAATCTCACCACCTTAAAGCCCGGCGCTTGGTCGGCACAACGTCATTGGCACAGCAAGCAGGACGAGCTGGTCTATATCCTGGACGGCGAGCTGACACTGGTGACGGACGAGGGCGAGATGCTGCTCACACCCGGCATGGCCGCCGGGTTCAAGGCCGGCGTCGCGAACGGCCACTGTCTTATAAACAAATCCGGCCGGCCCGCCACCTATCTGGAAATCGGCGACCGCACGCCCGGCGACGATGTCGACTATCCCGATATCGACATGAAGGCCCATACCGCCGACGGGAAAACCACCTTCTTCGACAAGAAGGGCAATCCGTACTGAGCACCCGTGGCGGGATCTCTCTTCGCCGTCAACGGTCCGATTGGGCCGCCGCCATTTCCCTCAACCGCGCGATGCGGCTTTCCATGCTGGGATGGGTGGCGAAGAGGTTGTCGTGGCCGATGCCGCCCAGCGGATTGGCGATGAAGAGATGCGCCGTGGCCGGGTTGCGCTCGGCCGCCGCATTCGGGATCCGTCCCGAGGCCTCGCCAAGCTTCTTCAGGGCCGAGGCGAGCCAGAGCGGCCGGCCGCAAACCTCGGCGCCAGCCCGGTCGGCCTCGTATTCGCGGGTGCGGCTGATCGCCATCTGCACCATTATCGCGGCGAGCGGCGCCAGGATCATCAGCATCAGCGAGCCCACGAGACCCAGCGGATTGCGCCGGCCGCCGCCGAAAAACAGCGCGAAATTCGCCAGCATGCCGATCGCGCCGGCGATGGTCGCCGTGATGGTCATGGTCAGGGTGTCGCGATGCTTGATATGGCTCAGTTCGTGGCCGACGACGCCGGCCAGCTCCTCGCGCGTCATCATGTTTACGAGGCCCGTCGTCACCGCCACGGCGCCGTGCTCCGGGTTGCGGCCGGTGGCGAAGGCGTTCGGCTGATCGGTTTCCACGACATAAACCCTGGGCATCGGAATGCCGGCGTTATGGGCCATGAACCTGACCACCTCGACGAGCTCCGGCGCGCTCTCCGCCGTCACTTCCCGCGCGTTGTACATGCGCAGGACCATCTTGTCCGAGTTCCAGTAGGCGAACAGGTTCATTCCCGCCGCGAACAGGAAGGCGATGATCATGCCGGTTTCGCCGCCGAGCATATAGCCGATGCCGACGAACAGCGCCGTCATCGCGGCGAGCAACAAAGCGGTGCGAGCGTAACCCATCGATGTGACCCCGATCCTCAAACCATCCGCCGCCCCGCTTGTCCCAACCTCGAAACGCATGGCATAACAACGGCCATAACAACGGGGCATAACGAGCGGCGCGAAGAATATGTTGGGAGGCTCGCCCCGGCATTCAAGCAAATCCGGGCCGCGAGCAAAGGAGCCGAATGTGAGCGAAAAGAACGACAGGCCCGAGAGCGATTCCAAAGCCCCTCCGGCGCCCAGCCCCGCCGATTCCCGGGCGAAGAAACCCCTGCCGAAAGAGATCAACGGCCCCAAGGGCCTGGAACCGACCCGCTACGGCGACTGGGAAAAGAACGGCATCGCCTCGGATTTTTGAGTTCCCCTGCCGTCATCCCGGCCTTGAGCCGGGACCCATGTCAGACGCCTGATCCTGCGACAGTGGGTCCCGGATAGCTCGTTTCGCCAACGGGATCGAAGATCCCGGGCAAACCGGCTTCCGGGATGACATTGAGGGAGGCTGGCCGGTCTCAGCCCTTCTTGCGCCGCGGCCGCGCCTTCGGGCGAGCGGCGGTCCAGTCCCGGGCCTGGGGCGATCGTGTCCCGTACGCGCTCATCGTCGGGGCTGTCATAGCGCACCAGCACCGCGTCGTAGCCGGCGTAATGCGCCGTCTGATAGAACGTTTCGGGTCCAGTTTCCTTCAGCATTTCGACCGTGTCGCGGTCGATCGCGAGGCAGAAGCTCTCCTGCGCCTCGTGCCCCGGAAACAGGAACGCGCGGCCATTGCCCGCCACCCTGACGGCGGGCTTGCCGTAGCTGGTCGTCTGCTCCGTATCGGGCAGCGTCAGCGCAAAGACGACGGCTTCCTCGAAGGACATGGGGCGGCTCCCGCTGATGGCGCCGGTAGCGCCATTGTGCCGCGAGGGACGTCGTGAAAGGAAGGGCCTGGAACCGATCCGGTTCAGACAGGGCATGTAAGGGGTCTCGACGGGAACCCAAATTCTCCGGGCTTGACTATATTTCGATAATTCGCTAAATACAGAATCAATGAACAAGGTTTTCAAGGCTCTGTCCGATCCGACGCGCCGCCGCGTGCTGCAGCTTCTGCGCAAACGGCCGATGACGGCGGGCGAGCTGTCGGAGCAGTTCGCGGTCTCCAAGCCGACCATGTCGGCCCATTTCGCGGTGCTCAAGGAGGCCGACCTGATCGACGCGGAGAAGACCGGTACCACGATCACCTACCGGCTGAAGATGTCGGTGCTCGAAGACGCGCTTTTCGAGTTTCACCCAGGCGTTCGGCTGGGAGATCAAGGACGGCGCGGGCGAGGCGCCTGCCGGAGACGCGCTGGAAGAGGGAGGCAAATCGTGAAGGCCTATCGGCCCTTATCCATCCTTGCCGTGGTGACGATCGCGCTTGCAGCCATCGTGGCGGCCTGGTTGTGGGATCTCGGTTCCGGCGTCGGCGTGATCTTGGCGCAGGGCGACATGTGCTTGGCGCTGGCGTGGGTCGGCGTAGCCTATACGTGCAGGGCCCTCGACCGGGCGCCGCCCCGGTCTAAAATGTGGCGGTCCAGATACGACTCCGATGCCAGGAGGGCCATCGCCGCCCCTGCGGTCGTCATGGCTATGGGTGGCATCGCGGTTACCGGCACGATGGCGGTCGTTATCTTCGGGGCGGTTCTCGCCAACCGGCTCGGCCTGATCGGCCACGAGGCGACTTCTTTGATCGCCGCGCGCGGCGGCAACGTCGTCTTCGGCCTGATGGCGGCGGTGCTCGGCAATGCTTTTCCCAAGTCCGTCTTCCCGCTGTCGCCGAGCGCGG
This sequence comes from uncultured Alphaproteobacteria bacterium, assembly GCA_963821875.1. GTDB lineage: Bacteria > Pseudomonadota > Alphaproteobacteria > CAVTAV01 > CAVTAV01 > CAVTAV01. Next base: position 419,389 of record CAWGFE010000002.1, on the reverse strand, counting down.
CCGGGGAAGCGAGCGCCCAGGCCTATAAGCGCTTGACCGGCTGGACCTATGCGCTCGGCGGCCTCGCCTATGCCGGCGTGTGGCTTGTCGCGCCACTCGCCCTCCCGGCGGCGATGTTCGGCATGGCGATCATTCTGACGACCGGCCTGTTGCCTGCTCTCCACACTTTGTGGCTCGGGCATAAGCTCCGGCATTCGTAATCCGCCGACGAAGGAGACGACGACATGACCATCACCCGGCCTTTATCCAATCTCGCTCTGGCGACGATGGCGCTCCCGGTCGTTGTCGGCAGCGCTCTGTGCTACGTCAGCCCTGAAAAGGCCGGGACATGGGCGATCGGCATGTTCTTCCTGCCGGTCCTGTGGGTCGGCATGAAAGCGGCGGGCAAGACGTTCGGACTGCCCGTCGCCTGCGCAGCGATGATGGAGGGCGAAAAGGCCGCCGATGCCCGAAAGGCACTCTCGGGCTCGATGATCTTCGCCAGCCTGCTGATCGCCATGACCCTGGGCGCCCGGCTCGCCGAGGCGTTCGGTCTGATCGACGCGGCGTCGGCTCATCCGACGACGGATCGGATCGTGAATGTCTTTGTCGGCGGCTATCTGGTCTTTCACGGCAACCGCCTGCCCAAGATTCTGACGCCCTCCGTCCGCTGCGATCCGGCGCTGATGCAGACTCTTCGCCGCCGCACCGGCTGGGCCTATGTCGTGGGAGGGTTTACCCTTGCCGTGATCTGGCTCGCCCTGCCGGCCCATCTCGCCCGGCCCGTCGGCATGGCGGCCATCGTGGGCGGCGTCCTTCTGCCGTCGCTCATCATGATGTGGTTCTATATGAAGCGGCGGGGAGCGGCGTCATGACGGACCAGTGGTTTTTCGTCGCGGCTTTGGTGCTGCTGGTCGTCGCCAATCTATGGTGGTGGAAGGCCGCCGGATACCGGAACGGCAGGCCGTTTCGGGGGACCTCCGGCCGCGACGGCGAGGACCGGAGCGACGCGCGCGCCCGGGCCCGCGAGATCATCGCCTATCTGACGGCTACTCCGTCAGATCGTTCCAGAGCTCCTTGACCTTCTTGAAGAATCCGGCGCTTTCCGGATTGGTTTCTTCGCCTTCGCTTTCGGCGAATTGCTGCAGAATTTCCTTCTGCTTCTTGGTCAGCTTGACCGGCGTTTCGACGAAGGCCTGGATCAGCATGTCGCCGTGGGCGCGGCTGCGGAGCACCGGCATGCCCTTGCCGGCGAGGCGGAACTGACGGCCGCTCTGGGTGCCTTCGGGAATGGTGACCTTGGCCCGGCCGCCATCCAGCGTCGGAACCTCGACCTGGCCGCCCAACGACGCCGTCACCATGGAAATCGGCACGCGGCAGTGAATATGCGGCCCCTCGCGCCGGAACAGCGCATGGGGCTTGACCGACAGGAAGATATAGAGATCGCCCGCCGGTCCGCCGCGCGGGCCCGCCTCGCCTTCGTCGGCAAGCCGGATCCGGGTGCCGTCCTCGACGCCTTTGGGGATCTCGACATCGAGCGTCTTTTCCTTGCGCACGAGTCCGTTGCCCGCGCAGTCCGGGCAGGGATCGCCGATCACCCGGCCATTGCCGGAACAGACCGGGCAGGTGCGTTCGATGGTGAAAAAGCCCTGGCTCTGGCGGATCTTGCCGTGGCCGTCGCAGGTCGGGCAGGTGGTCGGCTGGGTGCCGGGCTTGGCGCCGGAGCCGCTGCAGCTCTCGCATTTTTCGGTCGTCGGAACCTTTATGGTCGCGCGTTTGCCGTGATAGGCGTCTTCCAGGCCGATTTCGAGATTGAACTGAAGATTGGCGCCGCGGCGCGGACCCGAGGACCGGCGCGGGCCGCCCATGAAATCACCGAACAGGTCGTCGAACACATCGGCGAAATTGCCGGTGAAATCGAAACCGCCCGCCGCGCCGTTGCCGCCGCCATGTTCGAAGGCGGCGTGGCCGAAACGGTCATAGGCGGCGCGCTTGTCGTCGTCCTTCAGAACGTCATAGGCCTCGTTGACTTCCTTGAAGCGAACCTCCGCGTCCTGGTCTTCGGGGTTCCGGTCGGGGTGATATTGCTTGGCGAGACGGCGATAGGCCGACTTGATATCGCTGATGTTGGCCGTCCTCTCGACCCCAAGGACCTCATAAAAGCACTGCTTCGCCATTTCCAACCCGGTTTCTTCTGACTCGATCCGGTACCGGTTTTCTCCGGCCCCCTATAGCGCCGCCGTCCCGGTCCAGGCGGATCGGGACGGCAGACACGCGACTGCCTTATGCGGAGTCTTTCTTGTCGTCGTTGACTTCCTCGAAGTCGGCATCGACGACATCGCTATCGGCATCGGCCTGCTGGCCGCCCGCCGCCTCGTCACCGGCGCCGGCCTCTCCGGCCTGCTGGGCCTTGTAGACGGCCTCTCCGAGCTTCATCGAAGCGTCGGTCAGCGCCTGGGTCTTTTCCTTCAGGGCGTCGGCGTTGACGTCCTGCTTCTCGAGTTCCTCCTTGAGCGCCTTCACGGCGTCCTCGATCGCCGTCCTGTCGGCGGCCTCAAGCTTGTCGCCATGTTCGCCAAGCGTCTTCTCGGTCGAATGGACCAGCGACTCGGCGTGGTTGCGGGCCTCGACGGTCTCGCGCCGCGCCTTGTCCTCCGCCGCATGGGATTCGGCGTCCTTGACCATCTTCTCGATATCGGAATCGGACAGGCCACCGGAGGCCTGGATGCGGATCTGCTGCTCCTTGCCGGTGCCCTTGTCCTTCGCCGAGACGTTGACGATGCCGTTGGCGTCGATATCGAAGGTCACCTCGACCTGCGGCACCCCGCGCGGCGCAGGCGGTATGCCAACAAGATCGAACTGGCCGAGCATCTTGTTGTCGGAGGCCATCTCGCGCTCGCCCTGGAAAACCCGGATGGTCACCGCGGTCTGATTGTCTTCCGCAGTCGAGAACACCTGGCTCTTCTTGGTCGGGATCGTGGTGTTGCGATCGATGAGGCGGGTGAACACGCCGCCCAGGGTCTCGATGCCCAGAGAAAGCGGCGTCACGTCCAGCAGCAGCACGTCCTTCACGTCGCCCTGCAGGACGCCGGCCTGGATCGCGGCGCCGAGCGCGACGACCTCGTCCGGGTTCACGCCCTGATGCGGATCGCGGCCGAAGAAGCTCTTCACGGTCTCGATCACCTTGGGCATGCGGGTCATGCCGCCGACCATCACCACTTCGTCGATCTCGCCCGCCGACACGCCGGCATCCTTCAGCGCGGCCTTGCACGGCGCGACCGTGCGCTGGATCAGATCGTCGACCAGCGCTTCCAGCTTCGAGCGCGTCAGCTTCATGGTCAGATGCTTCGGCCCGGTATTGTCGGCCGTGATGAAGGGGAGGTTGATTTCGGTCTGCTGGGTCGAGGACAGCTCGATCTTGGCTTTCTCGGCGGCTTCCTTGAGCCGCTGCAGGGCCAGCTTGTCCTTCAGCAGATCGACGGTGTTCTCTTTTTTGAATTCTTCCGCGAGATATTCGACGATGCGCTGGTCGAAATCCTCACCACCAAGGAAGGTGTCGCCATTGGTGGATTTCACCTCGAAGACGCCGTCGCCGATCTCGAGGATCGAGATATCGAAGGTGCCGCCGCCCAGGTCATAGACCGCGATGGTCTTGCCCTCGGCCTTCTCAAGCCCGTAGGCGAGCGAGGCCGCAGTCGGCTCGTTGATGATGCGGAGAACCTCGAGCCCGGCGATCTTGCCGGCGTCCTTGGTCGCCTGGCGCTGGGCGTCGTTGAAATAGGCCGGAACCGTGATGACCGCCTGGGTCACCGTCTCGCCGAGGAACTTCTCGGCCGTTTCCTTCATCTTTTGCAGGATAAAGGCGGAAACCTGACTCGGGCTGTAGGTTTCTCCCCGGGATTCGACCCAGGCATCGCCGTTCTGCGCCTTGACGATCTTGTAGGGCACCATGTCGATGTCCTTCTTCGTCATCGGATCGTCATAGCGGCGCCCGATCAGGCGCTTGATCGCGAACAGCGTATTGTCGGGATTGGTGACCGCCTGGCGTTTGGCCGGCTGGCCGACGAGCCGCTCACCGTCTTCCGTGAAGGCTACCTGTGAGGGCGTGGTGCGCATGCCTTCGGCGTTTTCGATGACACGCGGCTTGGAGCCTTCCATGACCGCCACGCATGAGTTCGTGGTGCCAAGGTCGATACCGATTACTTTAGCCATGATTCCTCTCTTCTGCGGCAGATCTCGATGGCCTCAGGTAACAAGAGCGCCTTTTCGGATCCCCAAAACAAGATCACCCCCGCCCGGCTCCCATGCACAGGACCCGAGCCGAAATTCTGGCTTTATATAGGTTGCGGCGGGCAGCCCCGCAACCTCCCCCGCGCAAGATTCTTTGCCATAAGGATCTGGTTCTTAAACGATTTGGCGGCTGATCGCGGCCCTGGAAGGGCCTACTGGGCGCCGCCATCGATGGTGAGAATCGTTCCCGAGGTGTAGGCCGAGCGGGGCGAGGCGAGAAAGGCCACCGCGTTGGCGATTTCCTCGGGCGCGGCCGCGCGGCCGAACGGCATGGTCGCGAAAAACTCCGGCCAGCGGCTCTCGTCGCCCAAGTCGCGCACGGCTTGCGCCTTCAGCATGGTCTCGACGCGGTCCGTCATCACCGGGCCGGGATTGATCGCGAGCACCCGCATGCCATCCTTGTGAGCCGCCTTGGCGAGCGAGCGCGTGAACGCCATGAGGGAGGCGTTTCCCGAGCCGCCGACGATATAGTCCGGCGACAGCTTCTCGCCGCCCGCGCCGATGATGTTGACGACGACGCCGGCGCGCTGTTTGAGCGCCGGATAGAGCGCGCGGGTCAGATTGACATAGCCGAAGACCTTGAGGTCCCAGGCCGCCCGCCAGGTGTCGTCCGGAATGTCCTGAAGGCTGCCCGGCGGGATCGCGCCGGCATTGTTGACGAGAATGTCGAGGTCGCCGGCTTTCATGACGACGGAGGCGATGCCCTCGCTGCTCGACAGATCGGCCGCGACCGTGGCGACCGACACGCCCGCTTTCCCGGCGATTTCCTCGGCTATCGCCGCGAGTCCCTCTTCGCCCCGCGCGACCAGCACGAGATCGCAGCCTTCCTCGGCCAGCAATCGCGCCGTGGCGCGGCCGATGCCCTTGGAGGCGCCGGTGATCAGCGCGCGTTTTCCCGTCAGTTCAAGATCCATGGTGTCCCCCTTGATAGCCGCGCGTCGCGACACGGTAGCGCAAGCCCTTCGACAATTCACGTCCGACGCCGTACACTCCCGGCGATGTTCACGATGTCACGGAAGGTCGGGCCATGAAACGGGCTTTGCTTTCATTTATCGGAATCGCCGCTTTGACGGTGTCCACGGCGTCCCTAGCCGCCGATACGGCGGGCAGCGCAACGCCGCCCGCGAAGGAGGGCGTCGAACTGCACGACGCCTGGATCCATGAGGCCGCCGCCGGTCAGAGTGTCGAGGCCTATGTCATGATCGACAACAAGGCGGACAAGCCGGACGAGTTGATGTTCATCACCGGGCCGGACGCCGGTCATGTCGAGATCGCCGAGGACCGGCCGGCCGACGGACAGAGTAGGTCGACCTCGGTCGGCCCGCTCGCCATTCCGGCCGGCGAGACGACCAATCTCGAACTCGGTCCGATGCATCTCAAAGTCTATGACCTGCAGCAGGCCCTGACCCGCGGCAACAGCCTGTTTCTGGTCTTTCATTTCAAGCGCGCCGGTGACGTCTCGGCCCATTTCGTCGTCAAACGCACCGAACAGGAGCGCCAGAACGGCAACGGCGAAACGAGAGGGGCCGACAAATCCAATGGTTCCGATAGTGACGCCAGCGCCGTGGCGCACTTGCTGGCGTCGGGACTCGGAAAGGCGACCGTGTCGGATCCGCAGATAAAGCTGTCCCTGCCGAGCCTGCCGCAGTCGTCCTGATCCGCCGGACGGCTCCGGTCAGACCGTGGTATCGACCTTTTGCTCGGGCTCGCCCCCCGGCGCCGCCTTGGCGACGCCGACCATGGCGGGACGCAGCAGCCGGTCCTTGAGCGCGTAGCCGACCTGCATGACGGTGACGATCGTTCCCGGCGCCTGATCCGCGTTCGGCACCTCGAACATGGCCTGATGGAAATTGTGATCGAATTTTTCGCCGGGCTGCGGGTCGAGGACGCGAATGCCGTATTTGTCGAACACCCGGAGAAGCTCCCGCTCGGTCAACTCCACGCCGTCCGCCAGCGTGTTGACGGCCTCGTCCTTGGCCCGGACCTCGGGCGAGAGATTCTGCAGCGCCCGGCGGAGATTGTCGGCGACGTTCAGTAGATCGCGCGCAAAGCCGGTGACCGCGTATTTGGCGGTTTCCTCGCGCTCGCGCTCCGCCCGGCGGCGGACATTCTCGGTTTCGGCCACCGCGCGCAGCAGCCGGTCCTTCAGATCGGCGGCCTCCTGTTCGGGAGACTTCGGCGCGGCGGCCTCCCGCTCCTCGACCGCGCCCGACTCGGCCTCGGCGGTTTCCGCTTCCGGCGTCCCGGTCGCGTCGTTCTCGCGGGCTTCTTCCGGCTCCTGACCGTCCTGATTTTGCTTCGTCGACTCCGTCATAACTCCTGCTTCTCCAGTCTCCGGGACGTCCATGCTTGGCGCGCCGTCCCTGTTGATGCGTGCAACCTGCTCTATGATGACTATTGGCGCAACCGTACCGGCTGGGTCGGGTCCAGCAGCCGGCCGATCATTTTCGCGGTGTAATCCACCATCGGAACGATTCGGGCGTAGTTCAGCCGGGTCGGGCCGATCACGCCGATCGCGCCGAGAATTGTTTCATTGCCGTGGCCATGGCCGTAGGGCGCGACGATCAGGGACGAGCCCGACAGGCTGAACAGCTGGCTCTCCGCGCCGATAAAGACCTTCACGCCCTCGGCGTCGCCCGCCAGCTCCAGCAGGCGGATCAGATCCTTCTTCTGTTCGAGATCGTCGAGAAGCTTGCCGATCTTCTCCAGATCCTCGGCGCCTCTCACGTCGGTCAGCAATTTTGAATGGCCGCGCACGATGAGCGTCTTGTCGTCGTCGCCGCCTTTTTGGGCGAGCCCGGCCTGAACCACCCTGGCGGTGAGCTCGTCGATCGCCGCCCTGTCGCTGTTGATCTCGGCCAGGACCTGCTCGCGGACTTCCTCGATTCGCTTGCCGGCCAGCCGGGCGGTCAGATAGTTGCCGGCCTCGACCAGATTCGACTGGGTCATGCCGGCCGGCGTTTCGATCACCCGGTTCTCGACCACGCCGTCCTCGCTCACCATCACGACAAGGGCGCGGCCGGTGCTCATCGGCACGAATTCGAGATGCTTCAGCGGCGCGTCCAGCTTGGGCGCGAGCACGAGGCCGGTACAGTGGCTGAGTCCCGAAAGCATGTCGGTCGCCTGGGTCAGCAGGTCCTCCAGCCGGCCGCTGGACGGATCCATCTGGCCCTTGAGGGTCTTGCGTTCTTCCTCGGACAGCCCGCCGACTTCGAGAAAACCGTCGATGAACAGGCGCAGGCCGAGCTGAGTCGGCACCCGGCCCGCCGACGTATGCGGCGCGCGCAGCAGGCCCGCCGATTCGAGCTGGGCCATGACATTGCGGATCGAGGCGGGCGACAGCGTGTTATGCCGCCGATCAGCCAGGAACCGGGACCCCACCGGCTCGCCGCTCTGCAGATAGGCGTCGACAACCTCGCGAAAAATCTCCGCCGAACGCTCGTTGAGCGTCTCGATGGTTCCGCGATTGTCCTTGGTCTGATCCAGGATCGGTTTGGTCATCGGTCACGTCACTCGGCTGGTCCGGATTCACGCCTCCCGATCTGCGAGACGGATCAAGACCTTCCTGTTCGGGTTCCCCGGTTTAAAGCGGGCCTATATGTAGTGACGGGCCGGCGACCCGTCAACGCGCACCGCCGGCGGTCGGCCCGGGGCTCGTCACGACGAGACACGGGCCCGTGCTGGACGCGCGGCGGTGATCGCGTTAGAACCCCGCTCGCGACCGAAACCTCCGCGCGCCCAAGGCCCGCGAAAACCTGTCCCGAAAGGAAAGATCATGCGCCCGTCCGGACGCAGTCCCGCCGATTTGCGGAGCGTCAGCCTCGAGACCGGGGTCTCGAAATATGCCGAAGGGTCCTGCCTCGCCAAATTCGGCGATACCCATGTCCTGTGCACCGCCAGCGTCGACGAGCGCCTGCCCATGTGGCTGAAGGACAAGGGCCGGGGCTGGGTGACCGCCGAATACGGCATGCTGCCGCGCTCGACCCATACCCGCACCCAGCGCGAGGCGGCGCGGGGTCAGCAATCCGGTCGCACCCAGGAAATCCAGCGGCTGATCGGACGCTCGCTCCGCGCGGTGACCAATCTTCCCGCCATCGGCGAACGCCAGATCCGGCTCGATTGCGATGTGATCCAGGCCGACGGCGGCACGCGCACCGCCGCGATCACTGGATCCTATGTCGCGCTTCACCAGTGCTTCGAAACCATGCTCGCCAAGCGCCTGATCGAGCGCATGCCGCTGACCGATGCGGTTGCCGCGGTCTCTTGCGGCATCTATGAGGGCGTGCCGGTGCTCGATCTGGACTATGCCGAGGATTCATCGGCTCAGGCCGACGCCAATTTCGTCATCACGGGACGTGGCGGCCTCGTCGAGATTCAGGGCACCGCCGAAGGTGACCCGTTCTCGGAGGAAGAATTTTTCAAGCTTCTCTCCCTCGCCAAGTCCGGCATTGCCCATCTGGTCGACGTCCAGCATGCCGCGCTCGGCGCCGCGAAATAGGAGAGGCGCGTGAGCGTGCAGCTGAACGGGCCGCTCGTCGTCGCCACCCATAACGCGGGCAAGGCGCGGGAAATCGCGGATCTTCTTCGCCCTTACGGTATCGAAACGAAATCCGCCGGTGAGTTGGGTCTGGATGAGCCCGAAGAAACCGGCACGACATTCGAGGCCAATGCGGTCCTCAAAGCCCGCGCGGCCGCCGATGTTTCGGGCCATGTCGCGCTCGCGGACGATTCCGGTCTGGCCGTGGCGGCGCTTGGCGGCGCGCCCGGCATTTATTCCGCGCGCTGGGCCGAGACGGACGGCAAGCGCGACTTCGGTTATGCGATGAACCGGGTGAAAGAGGAACTGGAGGCGACCGCCGCGGAGCCGCCCTATCGCGCTGCATTCGTTTGCGTTTTGGCGCTGGCCTGGCCATCTTCATCCGGCCATAAAGACGATGTTAAGTGTTTCGAAGGCCGGGTTGAGGGATATTTGAGCTTTCCGCCGAGAGGCGAGAAGGGCTTCGGCTACGATCCGATCTTCGTGGCGGACGGGAAAGCCCTGACCTTCGGCGAGATGGACCCTGGGGTCAAACATGCGATCAGCCATCGGGCAGACGCGTTCCGTAAACTCGTCGCAGCCTGCTTTGCCGACTGATACGGATCCGCAACGACCCGGAATAGATCCGGGCTTCGGCGTCTATATTCATTGGCCGTTCTGCCTCCAGAAATGTCCATACTGCGACTTCAACAGCCATGTCCGCGAGGGCGTCGATCAGGCCGACTGGGCCCGGGCGCTGACCCGCGAGATCGCCTATTTCGCCTCGCTTGCGCCGGGTCGGACGGTCACCAGCATCTTCTTCGGCGGCGGCACGCCGTCGCTCATGGATCCCTCGACCGTCGGCGCGGTCATCGAGGCGGCGGCCAGGCACTGGAGCCTCGACGCCGAGGCCGAGATCACCCTCGAAGCCAATCCGACCAGCGTCGAGGCGGCGCATTTCGCGGGTTACAGGGCCGCCGGGGTCAACCGGCTCTCGCTCGGCGTTCAGGCCCTGCATGACGACGATCTCAAAGGACTCGGCCGGGCGCACAGCGTATCGGAAGCGCTTGCCGCCCTCTCGCTCGGAAAACGGCATTTCGATCGCGTCTCCTTCGATCTGATCTATGCCCGTCCGTCCCAGAGCCTCGCCGCCTGGGAGGCCGAGCTCAAGCAGGCGCTGGCCTTGGCCGGAGATCATCTCTCGCTCTATCAGCTCACGCTGGAGCCCGGCACGCCGTTCTATGCCATGTCCCGGCGCGGCAATCTGAGTGTGCCGTCCGATGATGAGGCGGCCGATATGTTCGAGGCGACCCAGGAGATCACGGCCTCGGCCGGTTTCCCGGCCTACGAGATTTCCAACCACGCCCGGCCCGGCGGCGAGAGCCGCCACAACCTCACCTATTGGCGCTACGGCGAATATGCCGGGATCGGTCCCGGCGCCCATGGCCGTCTGAGCGTGCGCCAATCGACCGGCCTCAATGACAGGGGGGGCGGCCCCACGGCGTTTCGGCAAAAGCGCAGCCCCGAAGGCTGGCTGAAATTCGTCGACAGGCGCGGGGACGGCACCGAGGAGGTGCTCCCGCTCGACGCGGCCGAGCGCGGCGCCGAGATGCTGATGATGGGCCTGAGACTGGCCGAAGGCGTCGACGCCGCCCGGTTCCGCGAGGCCGCGGGCCGGTCGCTCGAGGACTATATCGGCGCCAAGACGCTCGTGATCCTGATCGATGACGGGCTGCTCACCTATTCCAGCGGCCGCATCGCCGCCACGCCCAAGGGCCGGCAAATGCTCAATTCCGTGCTCAAGATGATGCTGGGCGGATGACCCGGAACGATCGCGCCGGCTATTTCAGCGCCTGCTGACTCACTTCCGGTTTTCGCAGCACGTCCGGATGGTCGTTCTTGGCGGTGAGGAAGGAGTTCGGCGCCGGGCTGATCACGTCGAAACCGCTCTTTTGCACCTGCAGAACCGCGAGGCCCCGGTCGGACGTGCCGTCCGGGTTGAAGCGGATGACCCCGTCGATGCCCTTGAAGCCGTTGGGATCCGTGATCGCGGCGCGGGAGAAGCGCTTGTCCGGCGGATCCTTCGACAGCGCCGCCGCCAGCGCCATCGCGTCATAGGCGAGGCTCGCGATGCGCGGCGGCCGGTTGCCGAAGGTCTTGGCGAAGCGGTTCGAGAAGATCTTGGCGGCGGCGGGGGCGGGCGCGGCGAACCAGCCGCCGATCATCGCCGGCTCGCGGGCGACATTGCTGTCATCCCACAGTCCGGTGCCGAGCAGTTTCACGTGTTCGGGATCGATGTCGTAATAGGGCAGGAGCGGCGCCAGCGCGCGCAGCACGATCCCGCCTTCGGGGATGAACACCGCGTCGAAATCCACGCCGCCCAGCGTCTCGCGGCCGGACAGATCCGACAGCGCGTCATGCGCCAGATCGTCGTCGCCGTAGCTCTGCAGGTCTTCCTTGTCTTCTCTCAGCAGCTTCTCGCGCGCGTCGTAATTGGCGAGCCGCCGGACGAAGGAGTCGAGCCCTTCGGTGCCGCGGGGATAGATCTCGATCTTGCCGAGATGTCCGCCATCCGCGGCTACGGCTTTCTGGAACTGCTGCAGCACCAGCGTGCCGTAGTCGCTCGCCGGAATCAGCGCGGCGAAGCGCTTGAGGTCCTGCGAGCGCGCATAATCGACGATGCGCTTCACCTCCTGGCCGGGCAGGAAGCCCATCAGATAGGCGCCGGGCCGGGCGACGTCGCGCGAGTTCGAAAACGCGATCAGATTGACGCCCTCGGCATTGGCGATCGGCGCCGCCGCCGCGACGCTCGTGCTGTAATAGGGCCCGAGAATGACCTCGACGCCCTGATCGAGAAGCTCGCGTGTCGCGCTGGCCGCCTGGGCGGGGGTATCGCCGGTATCGCGGGGGATCAGGACGAGACTGTCGTCGCCGATCTCGTAGAGCGCCATTTCGGCGGCGTCGAGCAGACTTTTGCCGACCGCCGCGCTGCGCCCCGAAAGCGGCAGCAGCATGCCGATCTTGATCGGCTCGCCGGCGGCGGCGTGGTGGCGTTTGACAATTTGCTGTTCGGACGCGCCGGGCCGTTGCTGGCCAGATTCCGCGCGGCGCGCGCCGGGCCGGCCGGATTCCGGCGCCGTGGCGCAGGCCGCGAGCAGGCCGCACAGCGCCATCGCCATGACATAGCGGAGGACGGCAATGCCGGAGAGGTTTGACCTTGTGCGCAACACCCTTATCCTTTCGCCACAGGTCTCCGGATTTTCTTATTCACCTCATGCCGCGCCCCGGACGGCCGCGGCCAACCGAAAAAGGCGGCACATCATGTCGCGGCAGCAGACCCCAGGCTCGGCCACTCGGTCCGGCGGCAAGAATACCGTCGCGCCCGGACTTTATGTTACCGCGACGCCCATCGGCAATAGCGCCGATATTTCCCTGCGCGCGCTCGACGTGCTCGCCAGGGCCGATCTCGTGTTGTGCGAGGACACCCGCGTGACCGCCAAGCTTCTCGCGCTGCACGGAATCGCCGCGCGCACGGCCCCATATCATGATCATAATGCGGCAAAAGTACGACCGGAAATCCTCGCCCGGCTCGAGGCGGGCGAGACCATCGCGCTGGTCTCGGATGCGGGCACGCCGACGGTCGCGGACCCCGGCTATAAGCTGATCCGGGAAGCCGTTGCGCGCGGCCTTCCGGTCACCACCCTGCCGGGGCCCTCCGCCGTGATCGCGGCGCTTACGCTCGCCGCCCTGCCCACCGACCGGTTCCTCTTCGCGGGCTTTCCGCCCCCGAAACAATCGGCCCGCCGCGCCTGGTACAAGGGGATGGCGGGGCTCGACGCCACGCTGGTGTTCTATGAATCGCCCAAACGCCTGGCGGCTTCGCTCGCCGATGCCGCGCTCGTGCTCGGCGACCGGCCGGCGGCGGTGGCGCGGGAGCTCACCAAGATGTTCGAGGAAGTGCGCCGCGCGCCGCTTTCCGACCTCGCCGGACATTACGCGGAAGCCGGCGCGCCCAAGGGTGAAATCGTCGTCGTGGTCGGCCCGCCGGACGAAAAGACCGCCGCGCGGGAGATCGATCTCGACGGCGTGTTGAAATCCGCGCTGGAGACCCGATCGGTCAAGGAGGCCGTCGCCCATGTCGCCGCCGAAACGGGTCTGCCGCGCCGGGAAGTCTATGCCCGGGCGCTCGCCTTGAAGCCGGCCAAGAAGAACGAATAAGCAGTCCGGCGCCGCCCCGCCGGCCGGCCGGTCACGATGTTTTTATTGGCCCGGCCCTCGGGACCAGATTTAGCGTGACCATACCGGAAAGGCGGACTCCGGTGCGGCGTCCAGACGAGGAGGAAGATGTGACCGCGCGCCTGTTTCGCGCCCCACTTCTATTGGCCGCTTGTCTCGCGCTTGGCGCCTGCGCCGGTGCGCGCGTCAGCGGTGCATCCTTCGCCGTGAAGGTGGCCGAGAAACCGGCCAAATGGGAACGGGTCTCGCGGGCCGATCACGTTCTGATTGTCAGGCGTAATTGCAAGATCGAGATCGCCGACACGGCCTCCAAGCGGATCGCCGCGAGTTTCGACGGCAAGACCTCGATCCGTACCCCCGGCACCGGCACGCTCAAGATCTGGCTGATGCGCGTCTACAAGCAGATCGACGAAAAAACCGGCAAGCTCGAACGCATCCGCGTCTTTACCAAAGACAGTATCGACAAACCGGACTTTTCGCTCGACGCCGACGCGCGTTACGACATCGACTGCGTGGACCGCTATACGACGCTTGATCCCCTCTCGCAATTGCAGGGCTGGCATGTGACGGTCACCGAACGAACAGCGGCGTCGGGATCCAGGGTCGTTTTCGACAGCCGTTCATCAAGCGGGAAGCCGCCCGCACGGGTTTCACGAGACCGTCACTGAGAGTCTGTTCTCATCGGGCCGGATTTGCATTAGCTTCGGCGTCTTCGCGACCTCCGAGGCATCTGGAATCCCGTCTTCATGCAACCCGTCATTTCCATTTCAGGCGTGTCGAAAGCCTACGCCAACGGCGTCAGGGCGCTCGATACCGTCAATCTGGATTTCCATAAGGGCGAGATCTTCGCGCTGCTCGGGCCGAACGGCGCGGGCAAGACGACGCTGATCAACATCGTCTGCGGCTTGGTGAAGGCCAGCGGCGGCACTGTCACCGTCGACGGCCACGACAATGTCCGCAATTATCGCCAGGCGCGCGAGAAGATCGGCCTGGTGCCGCAGGAACTGGCGGTCGACATGTTCGAGACCGTGATCGCCACGGTGTCGTTCAGCCGCGAGTTGTTCGGCAAGGCCCCGAACAAGGCCTATATCGAGCAATTGTTGCGGGATTTGTCGCTCTGGGAAAAGCGCAAGGCCAAGGTGATGGAGCTTTCCGGCGGCATGAAGCGCCGGGTGGTCATCGCCAAGGCGCTGGCCCATGAGCCCGAAATCCTGTTCCTCGACGAGCCGACCGCCGGCGTCGACGTGGAGCTGCGCAAGGATATGTGGAAACTGGTCCATTCGCTCCGCGAACGCGGCGTCACCATCATCCTCACCACCCATTACATCGAGGAAGCCGAAGACATGGCCGACCGGGTCGGCATCATCCGCAAGGGCGACGTGTTCCTCGTCGACGATAAGGTCGCGTTGATGAAAAAGCTCGGAAAGCGTCAACTCGCCCTCAATCTGCATGAGCCGCTTTCGGCCGTGCCATCCGCTCTCGGCAACTGGAATCTCACGCTTCGCGACGAGGGGTCGACGTTGCTCTACAGTTTCGACGCGAATGAGGAGCACACCGACATTCCGTTGCTTCTGCGCCGCCTGACCGAGTTGGAGATCGGTTTCAAGGATCTCGAGACCAGCAAGAGCTCGCTGGAAGAGATTTTTGTTGGCCTGATCAACGAGACGCGCGGGGAGGAGGGCCGGTCATGACGGTCAATGCGTATGGCGTCTGGGCCATCTATAAATTCGAGATCGCGCGCACGCTGCGCACCATATGGGGCAGCATCGCCACGCCGGTGATCAGCACCACGCTTTATTTCGTCGTGTTCGGCGGCGCGATCGCCTCGCGCATCCAGACGGTCGGGGGGGTGAATTACGGCGCGTTCATCGTGCCCGGCCTGATCATGCTCCTGCTCATGACCGAGAGCATCTCCAACGCGTCCTTCGGGATCTATCTGCCGAAATTCACCGGCACCAAATACGAGATTCTCTCCGCGCCGATCAGCGCGGTGGAAATCATCATCGGCTATGTCGGTGCGGCGGCCACGAAATCCATCGTGCTCGGCCTGATCGTGCTGATCACGGCGTCGTTCTTCGTCACGCTCAACATTCAGCACCCGATCTGGGTGGCGTCCTTCCTGGTCCTGACCTCGGTGGCCTTCAGCATGTTCGGCTTCATCATCGGGATCTGGGCCAAGAGCTTCGAGCAATTGAGCTTCATTCCGATGCTGGTGGTGATGCCGCTGAGCTTCCTCGGCGGCGCGTTCTATTCGATCGACATGCTGCCGCCGGTCTGGCGCACCGTGAGCCTCTTTAATCCGGTGGTCTATCTGGTCAGCGGCTTCCGCTGGAGCTTCTTCAACAAGGGCGATGTCAGCGTGGCCGTGAGCCTTGCCTGCACGGCGCTGTTTCTCACCGTCTGTCTGTCGCTTCTGATCTGGATCTTCCGCACGGGCTACCGGCTCAAGGAATAGCGTGCAGATGGCCGAACCCCGCAGCAGGCAATCGCGCCAGCGCGCCTACAGGCAGGGCCGCGGTGCGGAAGCGCGGGCGGCCTGGTGGCTCAGGCTCAAGGGCTACCGGATCATTGCGAGCGGCTTCAAGACACCGGTCGGCGAGATCGATCTGATCGCCCGGCGCGGGCGGACGATCGCTTTCGTCGAAGTCAAGATCCGGGCGTCCAAGGCCGCGGCCGCCGAGGCCATCAGCCCGCATCAGAAAAACCGCATCGCTCGCGCCGCCGCGTGGTTTCTCGCGACTCGCCCGGATTTCGCCGCATTCCAGTGTAGATTTGATGCGGTGCTTGTGGTATCCGGCCAATTGCCAACCCACATCGCGGCTGCATGGGACACGGGGGCCTATTCGGGATGAGGGACTATGAAAGAACAAAAAGTGTCAGGCGTCTGGTTTCGTCTGGCCGTGGTCGCGGGGCTCCTTAGCTTCGCGGCGCTTGCGCAGGGCTGCGTCGTCGCGGCCGCCGGCGCCGGCACCGCCGTCGGGGTCGCCGCTGCTCAGGACCGGCCCGTCTCAAAGGCCGTTTCCGACGAAAATCTCACGCTGTCCATTCGCCGCGCGCTCTATGACGCGGACAAGAAACTTGGCGGCCGTGTCGGCGTCAAGGTTTTCGAAGGCCATGTCGATCTCACCGGCGTCGTCACGTCGCGCGACGACCGGATCAAGGCGGCCAAGATCGCCTGGAATTTCAAGGACGTGAAGGACGTCCAGAATGAGATACAGGTGGGCGAGCCGGGCGGGCCGATCCGTCACATCAAGGATTCCTGGATCACGACCCGGGTGAAGACCGCGTTGTTCGCCGACAAGAACGTCAAGGACGTGAATTACAGCGTCGAGACGGTCAAGGGCGTGGTCTATCTCATGGGCATGGCCCGGTCGCGCCGGGAACTGGACGATGCGATCGCCAAGGCCCGCCGGATCGGCGGTGTAAAGAAAGTTGTCAGCCTGGTGCGTGTCGAAACGAGAAAGATGGCGTCGGAATAACGCCGCCACCCGGCTGTGTTGCGGCGCTCCATCGTATGGCCGGCTAATCCCGATCAGGGGCGCCGAGTGGGAAATTTTGTCGGTAGGGCCGGGCCTCATCCACCGCGCGGGCGAATGACGGCCGGGCGAGTAGCCGGTTACGGTAGGCGCGGAGCTCTCCGAACTTCTCTGCGATCGGATGCGCCCAATCCGCGTAAAACAATGACGGAGCAGCGGCGCAATCGGCGAGGCTGAATGTCCCGTCGGATACCCATTGCTTGCCCGCCATGTGCCCGTCGAGCCATTTATAAGCCGTATCGAGCATCGTCCGCCCTTGCTCGACGGCAAGCGGATCGCGGGCCTCCAGCGGGCGCAGCGCGTTCAGCACGATCCAGGTCGTCGGCGTCATCACGTAGTTGTCGAAGATACGATCCATCATGCGCACATGGACCGCGCGCTTCGGGTCGGCCGGAATGAGGCAAACAGGCCCGGGATGATATATGGCCAGGTGTTCGATGATCGTCGTGGCTTCGGGCACCACGATACCGTCGTCGTCGAGTACCGGAAATTTGCCGATCGGCCACATCTTCGCCAGCGTTTCGAAGTTCTCCGGAGCTTGCGGATCGAGCAGCCTGAAGTCGAACGGAGTTGCGTTTTCATACAAGGCGATAAGCGCCTTCTGGCAGTAGGACGAGAACGGGTGAGCATAGAGCGCCAGTGTCATGGGTAGCTCCCTCAGGCCATCAGCACTTTTTCGATCAAATCGAACTGAAGGCTGGTGCCGTGCTCGCGGCTGGCGGTCCCGTCCGTTCCGTCGATGAACACGATCTGCTCTGTATAGGACACCCGCGTGCCGCCGTTTTCAGGCTGCAGCACGAGGCTTGACAGGGTGACCGAGTGGAAGCTGCCGCCGTGATGGAGGTCGTAATCGTAGATCAGCCGGCGGTCGGGCTCGACCAGATGATAGCGCGCTTCGAAGAGGGCGGTCCTGCCGGTCTTCGTGAATGTCCCCTCCAGCACTTCCGTGCCGCCCGCCCTGACATCCAAGGAGCGGCGGATCAAGCTCCAGTCTTCCCTGGGGCCGAACCATTGGGCCTTCACCGCGGGGTCGGCCCAGGCAGCGAAGACGCGGTCCGGCGCGGCATTCCATCGCCGCGTCAGGGTGAAGGTGCCGTGAAAGAACGGGGTGGTGGTCATATGCGCGGTCTCCTGCGAGGCGTTGAGTCGGTTTGTGTTTCTGGCGGTTCGGATGCGGCTTCGAGAAGCGCGCCTAGCCGGTCGAAGCGGCTCTCCCATAGCTCCCGGCGCTCGGTCAGCCAGCGCTCGACGCGGGCTATGGCGTCGCTGGAAATGCGGCAAGTCCGCGTGCGCCCGACCTTCTCTGTGGCGATGAGGCCGCTCTCCTCCAGGACCTGGACGTGCTGGACGATGGCGGCGAGCGTCAAGTCGAACGGCTTCGCCAGTTCGCTGACGGAGGCCGGGCCTTTGGACAACCGGTCCAGAAGCGCCCGCCGCGTGTCGTCGGCCAAGGCATGGAAGGCTTTGTCGACATCGTACGAATAGTTAAGCATATGCTTTACTATCACGGCACGCAGAAAAACTCAAGCACTGACTTGACTATCATCGACGGTGCCGCCCGCCCGATCCTCGGCGCGGCGATCGTACGGGTCGGCGATACGATCGCCGTCCGATGTCATGACCATCACTCTATCATTCGGGGGCGCTTGACAGATTGCGGCCCCCCGGCGATTGATGACGCGTGCGTTCATGTTTGGCGCAATGATTTGATCGTCATCTCCGCGAAAGCGGGGATCCAAGCGACATCCTACGGGGTATGGATTCCCGCTTTCGCGGGAATGACGGCACAGGTTGAAGGAATAAAGGCGGGGGCGATATGAGTTTGGCCGTAGCCATCCAGATGGATCCGGTGGACCGGATCGACATCAAGGGCGATTTCGACCTATGTGCTGGCGCTCGAGGCCCAGCGCCGGGGCCATGCCCTGTTCCACTACCTCCCGAGCGACCTGTCCTTCACCCATGGCCGGGTGCATGCGATGGTCCGTCCGCTCAATGTCAAACGCGATCCTGCGGAACCGATGACGCTGGGGACGGCGGAGAATCTGGATCTCGCGACGGTGGATGTGATCCTGATGCGTCAGGACCCGCCCTTCGACATGGCCTATATCACCGCGACGCATATTCTGGAGCATATCCATCCCGAGACGCTGGTGGTGAACGATCCGGTGCATGTGCGCAATGCGCCGGAGAAGCTGTTCGTCACCCATTTCCCGGATCTGATGCCGCCGACGCTGATCTCCTCGAACCGCGCCGAGATCACGGCGTTCCGCGACGAGCACGAGGACATCATCATCAAACCGCTCTTCGGCAATGGCGGGTCGGGCGTGTTCCATATCGGCCCGAATGACGAGAATCTCAACGCGCTGATCGAAATGTTCACCCAGATCAATCGCGAGCCGATGGTCGTACAGCGCTATCTCCCGGAGATCCGCAAGGGCGACAAGCGGATCATCCTGGTCGACGGGGTATTCGCCGGCGCCGTGAACCGGGTGCCGGCCAAGGGTGAGGCGCGGTCCAATCTCCATGTCGGCGGCCGCGCCGAGAAGACTGTTCTGACCGATCGGGAACGCCATATCTGCGAGTCCATCGGTCCGGCGCTTGCCGATCGCGGGCTTGTCTTTGTCGGCATCGACGTGATCGGCGACTATCTGACCGAAATAAACGTCACCTCGCCGACCGGGATTCAGGAAATCCAGCGCTTCGATCCGGTCGACATCCCGGCGCTGATCTGGGACGCGATCGAGCGCCGTCACGCCGAAAAACCCGGCGCGGCGGCCTGATCCGAAAAAAATTCCGCGGGCATGTCACAGCCCTCGCGGCTGGCTCGTCTCATGGACGTATCCCTTTTGAATGTGAAGGAGACGATCCATGCAATCCCGTTTGAGTCCCCATACCACCGCGCCCGAGGAGATCAAGGCCCTGCAGGCGCTCTCGATGCAGGTCAAGAAGGATCTTGCGCCGACCATCATCCATCTCGTGTTGACCCGCGTGTCGCAGATCAATGGCTGTGCCTATTGCCTGCATATGCACACGCTCGAAGCCCGGGCGGATGGCGAGCGCGAGGACCGGCTTTATCTTCTGAATGCGTGGCGTGAATCGGCGCTCTTCACGCCGAAGGAACGCGCCGCGCTCGGCTGGGCCGAAGCGCTCACGCGCGTCGCCGAAACCCAAGCGCCTGACGAGGATTACCACGAGGCCCGGCGGCATTTCTCCGAGGAGGAACTGGTCAAATTGACCCTGCTGATCGGCATGATCAATACTTGGAACCGGATCGCCATCGGCTTCCGCGTGGTTCATCCTGAAGACCGCGCGCCGGCCGCGGCCGAAGCGGCGTGAAGGCCCGGGAATCCCTCGGCTCACCCCAATCCTCTCCGCCCCCGGGAGCGGAGAGGGAGGGATCTGCGACGCGGGACGGCGAGATCGGCGAACCCCCGGCGTCCAAGACCTGTTACCGTACGAACGGACATATGACGGACACGTCCACCGAGACCTTCGAAGCGCATCGCGGCTATCTGGCCGGGATAGCCTATCGCATGCTCGGCTCGGTGGCCGATGCGCAGGATGTGGTGCAGGACGCCTATCTGCGCTGGCGCGGCGCCCGGGCGGCGGGGATCGAGTCTCCGCGCGCCTATCTGGCGAAGGTGGTCACGCGGCTGTGCCTCGATCAGATGAAATCGGCGCGACGGCGGCGCGAAACCTATATCGGGCCGTGGCTGCCGGAGCCACTGCTCGACGATCCCGCGCTGATCTCGGATCCGGCGGGCGACGACGTCGCGTCCGACGTGTCGGTCGCGCTGATGATGGCGCTGGAGCGGTTGTCGCCGCTCGAACGGGCCGCTTTCATCCTGCGCGATATTTTCGATCTGGAATTCGCCGAGATCGCCGGGGCGCTGGGCCGGGACGAGGCGGCGTGCCGTCAACTGGCCGCGCGGGCGCGGGCGCATCTGCGCGAGAACCGGCCGCGCTATAGGGTGCCGGCCGCTGAAGGCCGCCGTATCGCGGACGCGTTTTTCGCCGCCTCTCGCGAGGGCGATCTCGACGGCTTGCGCGCGTTGCTGGCGGAAAACGTCGTGCTCCACACCGATGGCGGCGGCCACAAGCCCTCAGCGCGGCGCCCCGTGCTCGGCCTCGACCATGTCAGCCGGTTCTTCGCCGGGATTGCGCGCAAGGCGCACAAAGCCGACCTGCGCCTGACCGTCTGGAAGCAGCCTCTGGCGATCAACGGCCTGCCGGGTTTCGCGAGCGTCGAGGCGGACGGCACGCTGCAGACGACCGCGCTCGAGATCGTGGATGGCCGGATCGCCGCGATCTATATCATGCGCAACCCCAACAAGCTCAGGCACATCGCTGCGCTCGTGCCGGCATCTGCGCTCTATCGCTCATCGGCCCCATCGGTTTAAGATCGGCGTTTGAGAGACAAATTCGAGCCGTACCATCCGGGGGGATGGGTGCCGCCGTTCACGCGTGTCCGGCCGCCGCTGCAAGACGTTCCTCCCGAAGTCCGGTGCGACCGCGAGCTATGCGTTACTCAGGAGGATGTATTCATGCCGACCCCGTCCCACACGCCCGAAACCCAGGCCTTCACCCATACGATCGACGGCAAGCCCGCCGGCAGTCCGTCGAGTTTCGATATCATCAATCCGGCGATCGGTGAGCCCTTCGCCAGCTGCCCTGACGCGACGAAGGAACAGCTCGACGAGGCGGTGCAGGCCGCGCGGCGCGCCTTCAAGAGCTGGAGCAAGCTGAGCTTCGGCGAGCGCCGCGAATATCTGCATAAATTCGCGGAAGCGGTGCGCGAAAAGGTCGAGGATATGGCGATCATCCTGACCAAGGAGCAAGGCAAGCCCTTGTCCAATGCCATGTTCGAGATGAATGGCTGCGCCCATGAGCTGGAAGCCTTCTCGGCCATCGAGGTTTCGAATCAGACGCTGAGGACCGACGAGACCCACCGGGTCGAGCTGATCTACCATCCGATGGGCGTGGTCGGCGGCATCGCGCCGTGGAATTTCCCGATCATTCTGGGCACCCACAAGATCGCCCAGGCGCTTTATACCGGCAACACGATGGTCCTGAAGCCGTCGCCCTATACGCCGCTTGCGACGCTGATGCTGGGCGACGTGGCGCGCGACATTCTGCCCCCGGGTGTCTTCAACGTCGTGGCCGGCGGCAATGCGCTCGGCCAGTGGATGACCGAGCATCCGGGCATCGATCGCATCACCTTCACCGGCTCCACCGCGACCGGCAAGAAGGTCATGGCGAGCGCGGCGTCCAGTCTCAAGCGCGTCACGCTGGAGCTTGGCGGCAACGATCCGGCGATCCTGCTGGATGACGCCGATCTCGAAAGCATGATGCCCAAGGTTTTCATGGGCGCCTTCATGAATTGCGGCCAGATCTGCATGGCGGTGAAGCGTGTCTTCGTGCCGGAGAGGCATTATGACGCGGTGGTCGACGGCTTCACCAAGATGGCGCAGAACCTCAAGGTCGGCGACGGGTTCGAGCCCGATGTCGAGATGGGCCCGCTGCAGAACAAGATGCAGTTCGACAAGGTTCTCGACATTATCGAGGACACCCGCAAGCAGCCGGCCGCCCGCATCACGACCGGCGGTCATCAGCTCAACCGGCCGGGCTATTTCATCGCGCCGACGATCGTCGCCGATATCTCGGACGACTCGCGGCTGGTGAAGGAAGAACAGTTCGGCCCCGTCCTGCCGGTTCTCAAATACACCTCCGTGGACGAGGCGATCGAGCGCGCCAACAACACCGAATACGGGTTGTGCGCGTCGGTCTGGACGACGGATGTGAACAAGGGCGCGGAGATCGCCGAGCAGATCGAGGCCGGCACGGTCTGGGTCAATCACCATGTCGGCTCCGAGGCCGACCTGCCGTTCGGCGGATTCAAGCAGTCGGGCGTCGGCCGGGAACTCGGCCTGATGGGGCTTCACACTTTCATGGAGCCGCAGGTCATCAAGGTTCCGCTGCAATAAGCGGCGAGAAGGGTTGAGCAAGGGCGGGGCGCTGTCGCTCCGTCCTTATTTTTACGGGATCAGTCCAGGCTGGCGCGCTTGTCGGTGACGAGGGCGGCGATCCAGCGCGAGACGACGCCGGCGGCGGCCTGCATGCTCGCCTTGTCGTCATGGCTGCGCGCCGGCTGCCGCCGGACATATTTGGCTGACGTCCGCATCGCCGGATCGGGCCGCTCACGCGCTGGCGGCACGAAATCAAGCGGGCTCACACAGGGCCTCATGCGCTCGATAAGCGCCTGCATAGCGGCATCGTCGATGCCGTCCGCCCGCATGAGGGTCCGAGTCGCCGGGTCGGAAAGAACGTCTTCAAGCCGAGGCTCGTTGCCGGCTACGGTCCATTGGTCGTCTGTCGTCATCAGTTCGACTCCGCAACACTGGTGGAGACGCCTACTGACCCTGTCGTTATACCGGGATCCTCTTGCGGGCCCGTGTTATCACCTAGTCCTTAGGGATGAAATGCGTCGATTTTGTGGAACGATAAATTTTTCGGGAGCAAAAGTTGCGCGGTCCCGAAAAAAGGTCCGTACGGCCGGGCTTAGGGGTAGTGGACCAGCCAGCATGGGGATTTGGCGTGTCCCGTGTTCGACAATCTGGAGCATTGGTATCGCGCCGTACGGACCAGTTATAACAAACTAATTATAACACACTATATTCTGGCTGGCCAGCCCTACATCGCTTCCTTGACGCCCGTTCGGATGAGCCACCAGTTCACCGGATAGGCCGTCGCAAAGCCGAAAAGCATCGCGATCTGCATCATGAACCAGAATTCGGGGCTGGCGACCTTGAGCGGCGCGCCGAGGACACCGGCGAAAATCCAGAAATGCGCGATCGCCATGAAACCATACATTCCGACCTGCCAGGCGGTGAGCGAGAGCGTATCGGCCTTGATGGCCTGGATCAGACCATCACCCGGCGAGAGATCCTGCATCGGCTTGATCGTGAAATACTGAAACGCCACGCCGATTCCGAAGGCGAGGATGTAGTCGAGCACCCAGACCGCGAAGATCTTGTCGGGAAAGACGGACATCCAGCCCAGATGAACCGCCGCGACCGGAAACAGGAAGGCCGCCCATTCCGCGATGATGTCGCCGAGCGTGCAGCCGCTGCCGCAATGAAACGTGCCCTTACCGACCATGATGGCGAACGGGGTGTCCTTCCGGCTCGGCGGCGTTTCGCCGCGCTCCATCGCCGGCGTCATCAGCCGGTCGGCGGCCAGCCGGCCGTACCGGAAATAGCCCCACAGGGCGACGATGGATGCGAATAGCGCCGAGACGGGCCAGACTACATTCATGATCCACATATGCTGCGGATCGCGCGCGACATGGACCGCAATGACGATCGCGCAACCACCCGCGACGAGGAGCGAGACGATCGACAGGGTGTGAAGCCAGAATGGGATCACGCGATACTCCGAAGATTGGCGATGAACGGGGAAGGGTTTCGTCTTAACAACGACGGGACCGCCGGGGCCGTTCCATTCTTCGGATGCGAGAGCCTCAGACCTCGATCGTCTTGTCGCCGTCCTTGAAGCGGACCTTGTAGAGATCGGTGCGGCGGTCGTTCCAGTTGCGCGTGGTGCCGAACTGCTTGTGATGGCCGAGCTGGTTGATGTCGAGATCATGGATCACGACCATCTCCACATTCGGCGTACATTCCGCGGCGATGCCGTCGCGGTCGAACGGGATGTCCTGCGGCGTATAGATGCCGGACTGGGCGTAATGGATATCGGCCGCATCGACGCTCGGCAGATTGCCGGTCGCGCCCGCCACCGCGACATAGCAGTGATTCTCGATGCAGCGGGCATGGGCGCAATGGCTGACCCGCAAATGCCCCGAGCGCATATCCGTGTTGTAGGGCACGAACAGGATCGACGCGCCTTTGTCGGTCACCACGCGGGCGAGCTCCGGGAATTCGATATCGTAGCAGACGAGGATCGCGATCTTGCCGCAGTCGGTGTCGAAGACGCGCACCTCGTTGCCCGGCGTCACGCCCCACCAGCGGGCTTCATCCGGCGTGACGTGGATCTTGTATTGCTTGCCGATCGTGCCGTCGCGCCGGAACAGATAGGCGATGTTGTAGAGCCGGTCGTCTTCCAGCGTCATGTGGCTGCCGCCGATGATGTTGACGTTGTAGCGGATGGCGAGATCGGTGAAGAAATCGAGATAAGCGTCGGTATAGCGCGTCAGCTTGCGCGCCATCATCTCGGGCCGGTCCTGCTTCACCAGCGAGAGAAGCTGGGTCGTGATCAACTCCGGAAAGAGCACGAAATCGCAACGGTAGTCGGACGCCGTGTCGACGAAATATTCGCATTGCTGAGTGAAATCGTCGAACTTCCGGACTTTCCGCATCTGATACTGGACGATGCAAAGCCGCACGGTGGACTTGGTGATCGGCGTGCCGTCCTTCGGCGTGTAGGCCGGATTGGTCCATTCCATCAGTACGGCATAGCCGCAGGATTCATGATCCTCCGGCAGGTAATCGGGCATCACCCGCCGGATGACGAATTCATTGGCGAGCTGGGCGAAAAGAACCGGATCCTCCAGCTCCTTGGCGCAGACCTTCTCGACATAATCCTCCGCGCTCATCTCACTGGCGTGCTTGTGATAATTCGGGATGCGCCCGCCGATGATCATGCCCTTCAAATTGCGCCTCCGGACGATCTCCTTGCGCGCCTCGTAAAGCCGCCGCGCGAGCTTCTGGCCGCGAAACTCGGGCAGAATTGCGATGTCGATGCCGTAAAGGTAGTCGCCCTTCTCGTTATGGCTGCGGATATAGGAGTTGTCGGTAATCTCGTCGAAGTCGTGGGCCGACATGGCGACATCGCTTTTCACCAGCATGCTGGAGGAAATCGCGACGAGTTTACCCTTGATCTCGACGCCGAGCTGGCCCGCCGGGAATGTCCTGAGCTGGCTGTCGAACTGGGTCTTGGTCCAGGTCGATACGCCGGGGAAAACTTCCTCCTGCAGGGCGCGGACGGCCTCATAGTCGCTCGCGCGCAGACGCCGCACGGCAATCTTCTTCTCATGCTTCTTCAGATTGATCTTCGCCATGTGTCCTCTGGGTTGAGAGCGCGCGGCCCCGTTGGCGGCATACCTGTTGGAACATAGTCACCCGCGCCCGTAACGCCAAGGACGGCGCCTGCGTCGAGCGAATGTCGGAATCAATCGTGGCGGCCGGGCGTCACTTCCGGCTACAATTCTTGCGCGCAGGTTCCTGCGTTTCTTCGAGGCCCGCCAACCCAACGCCGTCACCATCGAGCCGCCATGGTCGCGCATGTTTCCACGGTCGCCTTTCTGGGCATCGAGGCAAAGCCCGTCGATGTGCAGGTGCATATCGCCTCGGGGCTGCCGGCGTTCACGATCGTCGGCCTGCCGGACAAGGCGGTGGCGGAATCGCGCGAGCGGGTGAGGGCGGCGCTTTCGGCCATCGGTCTCGCGCTGCCGCCCAAACGCATCACGGTCAATCTCGCGCCCGCCGACATGCCCAAGGAAGGCAGTCATTACGACCTGCCGATCGCGCTCGGCCTGCTCGTCACCATGGGCGTGCTGCCGGAGGACGAAATCGCGGGCTATTCCGTGCTCGGCGAATTGGGGCTCGACGGCCAGGTGGCGGCGGTGGCCGGGGTGCTGCCCGCCGCGCTTGCCGCCTCGGCCGAGGAGAAGTCCCTGATCTGTCCGGCCGCCTGCGGCTCGGAAGCGGCCTGGGCCGGCGAGATCGAAATCCTCGCGCCGCAAAGCTTGCTCGCGCTGGTCAATCATTTCAAAGGCACGCAGGTCCTTTCGCCGCCCGCGCCCCAGCTCGCCGAAGACGACGAGGCGATGCCGGATCTCAAGGACATCAAGGGCCAGGAATCGGCCAAGCGGGCGCTCGAAGTGGCGGCGGCGGGCGGTCATAATTTCCTGATGATCGGCCCGCCCGGCGCGGGCAAATCCATGCTCGCCGCCTGCCTGCCGGGCCTTCTGCCGCCCTTGACCCCGCAGGAGGCGCTGGAGGTTTCCATGATCCAGTCCGTCGCCGGCCTGCTGGCGGGCGGCCGGCTCTCGAGGCGGCGGCCGTTCCGCGCGCCGCATCATTCGGCCTCCATGCCGGCGCTGATCGGCGGCGGCCAACGGGCCAAGCCGGGCGAGATCTCGCTCGCCCATCTCGGCGTGCTGTTTCTCGACGAGTTGCCGGAATGCGCCCGCCCGGTGCTCGACTCGCTGCGCCAGCCGCTCGAGACCGGCGAGGTGGTGGTCGCGCGGGTCAACGCGCATATCGCCTATCCGGCGCGGTTCCAGCTCATCGCCGCGATGAATCCCTGCCGCTGCGGTTATCTCGACGATGCGGCGATGGCGTGCTCGCGCGCCCCGAAATGCGGTGCGGATTACCAGTCGCGGATCTCGGGGCCGCTATACGACCGCATCGATCTCATCGTCGAAGTGCCCGCCGTCAGCGCCGCCGATCTGACGCTGCCGCCGCCCGCCGAAGATTCCCGCGTGGTCGGCGAGCGGGTCGCCACCGCGCGGGACATGCAAACGGCACGGTTCCGGTCCCTCGGCTGCGGGCCGGAGCAGCGCACCAACGCCACGGCCGACGGCGACCTTCTCAACCGGATCGCCGCGCCGGATGAGGGCGGGCGCAAGCTCCTGGCCGATGCCGCCGAACGCATGAAGCTGTCGGCGCGCGGCTATCACCGCGTTTTGCGCGTCGCCCGAACCCTCGCCGATCTCGCCGGCGCGGAAACCATCTCGCGCGTCCATATCGCCGAGGCGCTGGGCTATCGGCGGCTCGTTACGGTGCGATAAAGGGACGCTCCTATTTGCGTACACCTTCCGAGCCGGTAAAGTGAGCGCGACAGCGGGGGCTTGAATACGAGGGGGATTCCATGGCCGACAATCAGACATTTACGCCGTTGCAGCTCGATGCGCGGGCCATTCCGGTGCCGAAATCGATCAGCCCCGAGGCGCAGGCCTTTCTCTCCCAAGCCGCCGAGACGCCGCCGATCAATCGCGATTATCCCGCGCTCGACGATGTGGCGGGCTGGCAGCGCTGGGTCGAAGCGGCGGATGCGAATTTCCGGGGCCTGCGGGAGGCCGCCGCGAGTGTGGCGGAGGGCGCCGGGGTCGAGACGCTGACCTTCGGCGAGGCGCCGTGCTATCACGCGGTCAGCCGGGCGAGCGACGCCAACCCCGACCATGTGCTGTTCAGCATTCACGGCGGCGCCTTCGTCGCCGGGGGCGGCGAGGGTTGCCGGTTCGGCGCGCGGATGAGCGCGGTGCTGATGAACGGCACGGTCTATGCGCCGGATTACCGGATGCCACCGCTCTTTCCTTATCCCACGCCGCTCGACGACTGCATCGCGGCCTATCGCGCCGTGCTCGATCGTCACGCGCCCGAAACCATCGTGGTGCATGGCTCCTCGGCTGGCGGTAATCTCGCAGCCGCGCTGATGCTGCGCGCGCGGGACGAGGGGCTGCCCCTGCCGGCCGGGCTGATTCTGGAGACGCCGGAACTGGACCTCACCGAATCCGGCGACAGCTTCCAGACCAACCGGACCTTCGACGTGGTGCTGCAGGACAGCCTCGATATCATGAACCGGCTCTATGCCGGCGGGCACGATCTCACCGATCCTTTGCTCTCGCCCCTGTTCGGGGATTTCTCGCGCGGCTTCCCGCCGACCCTGATGACGGCGGGCACGCGCGACCTGTTCCTCTCCAACGCCGCGCGCATGCTGCACCGGTTGCGCGCCGCCAATGTGCCGGTCGAGCTGCTGGTCTACGAGGCCATGCCCCATGCCGGCTTTTTCGGCGCCCCGGAGGACGCGGTCCTGCAGCAGGATACCCGCCGCTTTGCCGAGCACTGCTGGAACGAGAGTTAGGCGGCTCGGACAGATCTGAATATCTGCTACCCGTCAGCAGCCGATCTGAGCTTCAGGCCTATGGCGATCGCCGCCATGAAAAGCAGGCCGGAGAGACCGGCAACCCCGATCCAGCCGCCACGGGCCCAGACGACTCCCCCGAGCGTCCCGAAAATGCTGGCGCCGAGATAGAAGGCCAGAAAGTAGAGCCCCGACGCGAGCGCCGGATAGCTCGCCTTGCGGGCGGCGACGGATCCCGAGGCGATGGCGTGTGCGCCGAAGA
This sequence comes from uncultured Alphaproteobacteria bacterium, assembly GCA_963821875.1. Lineage (GTDB taxonomy): Bacteria > Pseudomonadota > Alphaproteobacteria > CAVTAV01 > CAVTAV01 > CAVTAV01. Next base: position 390,690 of record CAWGFE010000002.1, on the reverse strand, counting down.
AGCCTGCGGTCAGCAGTCCGACGCCGGTAATGACGAGCCACAGCATCGGGGAGAGTGTCAGCGCCACGCCCGCGAGGGCCAGACCGATGAAGGCGAGGAAGGTCGGCGAGCGGCCGAGGCGCTTCGCGATATGTCCGGCGCCCGCCGAGCAGATCGACCCGAGAATATAGAGCGTGAAGATCGATCCGACCTCGGCATGGCTCAAATCGAACGGCGGCGCCAACAGGCGAAACGAGATGTAATTGTAAACGGCGAAGAACGCGCCCATCAGCAGGGCGGCCTCGGCGTAGAGAAGGGGCAGTTGCGGGTCCCTGAGGGCCTCGCGGATCCCGCTGGCGATGCGGCGGGGATGAATCGAGCGCGGCTCGAAATTCCGGGATGGCGGAACGATGCGCCAGAAGACGACGGCGGCGATCAAGGTCAGCACCGCGATGCCGCCCACGGCCGCGCGCCATCCGAGGAAGTCGGTCATGACGCCGGCGGCGACGCGCCCCGACATGCCGCCGATCGCGGACCCGCCGATATAGAGCCCGACGACCCGAGGCACGGCTTCCGGGTTCACCTCCTCGGCGATGAAGGCCACGCCCACGGCGGAAAGGCCCGCGAGCGACAGGCCGGCGAGGAACCGGAACACCAGCAGGCTTTCCCATGTCGGTGCGAGGGCGACCGCGAGAGTCAAGACGCCCGAGCAGGCGAGCGAGCCGATCAGGATACCGACCCGCCCGACGCGGTCCGAGATCATGCCGGCGGTCAGGATCGCGGGCCCGAGGATGCCGGTCGTCACGGACATGGCGAGACTTGCCTCGGCCGCGGAGACATGGAACGCGTCGGCCAGCACCGGGAGCAGCGGCTGTATGCAATGCATGGCCGCGAAGGTGACGAAGCCCGCGACGAACAGCGCGAGGCTGAGCCGATAGTGGGGCGGAAACGGGATGGCGATGAGGGATCTCCGGCGCGAATGAGCGCCGGATCGGCGCCACCCCCTAGTTTACGCGGTCAGTCCTGGCAGGTGAAGTTCTGCGCGTTCTCCGGATCGCCCTTGCCGGTGTACTGCGCGTGTTTCGGATAGGCGCAGAGCGGCCGGCTGCGTCCCGGGAAGTCGCGGCCCGTCGCGGTGACGGACGCCGGCGCCTTGCCGTTCTCGACCCAGTCGACCAGCTTGCTCAAGAGATCGAACCGGTCGAGCGTCGCCGGGCCGCCGCCGCAATGTCCCATGCCGGGCACGAGGAACAGCCGGCTGTCCATTGCGCGAACCTTGTCGGCCCCGCCATTGGCGGTGGCCATCTGCTTGTAATAGCGAACGGTATCCTGCGCCGAGAACCACGGGTCGCTGACGCCGTGGAAGAAGATCAGCTTTCCGCCTTTCTGGTAAAAGCTGTTGAGCTGGACCCAGTGGGCGGTGTCGCCCGTCGCGTTCGCCGGATTGGCGGCGGCCGCCGCGGCTTCGGCGTCCACATCCATTTTGGTCTGATAATTCGTCCCGCCGACCGGGCTTGGGCCGGGATTGAGCAGCCCCGGAATGGGCCGCCGGGCGGCAAGGCCGGTGTCGTAATAGAAGCCGGGATAGACCTGGTGTCCTTTCGAATCCTTCGGGCCCGCCATGGCGCGCTTGATCGCGGCGGCCTGTTTGTGGCTCAGGCAGGAGTCGGTCTTCTCGCCCTTGCAGGCCAGCATTTCGGGATCGAAATGACATTGGGCGACGTTGAAGATCATGCCGTCCTTGAGGCCGTCCTTGGCGTCGCAGGCCTTGAGAATGCCGTTGATGACCAGTTTCTTCTCCGCCGGAGAGAAGATCTTGGTGACCTCCGGTTTGCCGTCGGCGCCCTTGGGGGCGACGGTGTTGAGCACGGTCGAGACCCATTTGTCGCCGATGCCAGACCAGCCGACGCGCATGGCCGGCGCACCCGAGATGACGCCATCGAATTTCAGCGGATAGCGCTGCGCCGCGATCATCGCTTCGCGGCCGCCCATCGAGCAGCCGGTGAAATAGGAATGCGCGGCGGGTTTGCCGTAATAGGCGGCGATGATCTGCTTGGCGAGGTCGGTCACGGTGCCGATCGAGGCGTATTGGAAGTCCACGACGGCCTGCTGGTCGGCCATGAAGCTCGCATCGAAGACGGCCTTGGCCTGATGGCCGCTATCGGTGCTGGCGACCGCGAAGCCACGGGCGAGTGCGGGCTTGTCGCCGGCTGCAATAGGGCCGAGCGGCGGATTGAGCACGCCGTCGAGGCCGCCGCCACCCTGAAACAGGAACCGTCCGTTCCAGTCGGCGGGCAGCGCAACGGCGAAGCCGATGCCGTAGGTCTTGCCGCCCGCGCCGGTGCGCTGGTCGATCATGCCTTCGACAAGGCAGTGGGCCGGAAGATCGGCGCCCGGCGGTGCGCCGGGAGTGTTCCGCCTTGGCGCCGGTCCGGCCGCCACCATTTCGGCTTTGGAAATAGAGACCGTGTGATTGGGAACGCCGAACGACGTAAGGCTTCCGCATTTGTCAGCCGCTTGCGCCGTCCCTATTGAGCAAGCGACGAGAAAACCGGCCGCTGCCGCGCCCCTGATAAGATGATCGACCGTCTTCATGTGTCCGTCCCCCCTTTGCATTCCGCCCCCCTTTGCATTCCGCGATGAACCATCACGGATGTTACAAGAGGAGAGGCTAGCGCCAAAAGGAGGCGCTGTCATTCCGGTTTTACATGGCCGGTTTTATATGGAACACCCGTTCGGCGTTTTCGTGGAAGATCCGGGCGCGGTCCTCCTCCGGGATCGGCGCGGTCGTGTCCCCGGGTCGAAAAGCCGCAGAAAAAACCGCCGCGACCGCGATCCAAATCCAATCTCATGCGTTTCTTTCTCGAACGCCTACGACACGTCAAAGGTGGAAGCGAGAGGAGAGACGGCGATGGAGAACGGCCGGGACAATTCATGCGTTCGCGAGGCGGTCGGCGTCTTCGAGGACGCCGGGAAATTGCAGGCCGCGATCGACGATCTTCTGACATCGGGCTTCGATCGCTCCGAACTGAGCCTGCTGGCGGCCGAGCAGACCGTCGAGGAAAAGCTCCACGGGAAATACCGCAAGGTGACCGAACTCGAGGATCGCGGCGAGGTGCCGAGAACCGCCTATGTCTCGACCGAGACGGTCGGCGATGTCGAAGGGGCGATGACCGGCGGCCTCATATATGTCGGCGCAACGGTCGCGGCCGGCGCCATCGTCGCGTCGGGCGGCGCGCTGGCGGCGGCGATTGCCGGCGCGGTCGTCTTCGGCGGCACCGGCGGGGCGCTCGGCACGATCCTCGCCAAATGGTTCGGCGATCATCACGCGCATTATCTGAAAGAGCAGCTCGATCATGGCGGGTTGCTGCTCTGGGTCCGCACGGTGAACAAGGAGCGCGAACGGCGCGCCAGCGAAATCCTCCGCCTCCATTCCGGCCTGGACGTTCATATCCACGAACTACCCGCCGAGACCGGCTCGACCGGGCCGCGCTCCCGCTATTAGCGTTTTCTGAGGAAAATTCGGGCAAGCCTTGTTGCGGCAAACTCTATAAGCTGGCGGCGCAATGGTGGCATCCCGACTGAAAAAATGGGCCGAGGCATTGGAAACCGGGCGGTGGGCTTGCCGGGAGGCGGGCAGGGATGGCTCGCTGACCAAGCCTGTCGATCGCACCGAGTTTGATTTCAGGCTCTCTGGGTTGTTCCCGAAGATCAGCCGCGCCGTCGCCGCATGACTATGTCGACGCGCGAGAAGCGGCCATTTTCAGCCTATCTCCAACCGCATGTTCTGGTGATGCTGGCACTGGGTTTTTCCAGCGGGCTCCCGTTTCTTCTGGTTGGCAACACGTTCGGTTATTGGCTCCGCGATGCGGGTACGTCGCTTTCGACCATCGGCTTTCTGTCGGGTGTCGGTCTTGCTTATTCCCTGAAGTTCGTTTGGGCGCCGGTCATCGACCGGACGAGCGCGCCGTTTCTCCGCAGGCTCGGACGCCGCCGCGGCTGGATGATTATCGCCCAGCTCTTCGTCGGTGGCGGATTGATCGCCATGGCCGTGGCGGGCGTGGGCCATGGCCTGGTAACGCTGGGCGTGCTGGCGCTTGTGGTGGCATTCGCCTCCGCGACGCAGGACATCGTGATCGATGCCTGGCGCATCGAAACGGCGAAGGATGCCGATGAACTCGGGCTTCTGACGTCCGCCTACACATTCGGCTATCGCGCGGCGATGTTGGCGACGGAAGCGATCATTCTGCCGATCGCCGCGCGCATCGGATGGAATGCGTCCTATGTCGCCTATGGCGCATTGATGACGATCGGCGTTGTTGCCTGCCTTCTCGCCAACGAACCGGCAAATGCCGACCGCGTGATGGAGGAAAAGGAGACCGAAGCTCCGCTATGGAGTGGGCGCGGCCTTTTCGACGCCGTAGCAGGACCGTTTATCGTCTTCTTCAAGGCCTACGGCGCGCAGGCGCTTTTGATGCTGGTGGCAATCAGCCTCTTTCAACTGCCGAATTTCATGATGGGCCCGATGGCGAATCCGCTCTATCACGACATCGGCCTGTCGAAAGATCTTGTCGGCGCGGTGCGCGGCAGTTTTGGTCTCGTCGCCGTGTTTCTGGGCGTGGCCGCCGGCGGGTTTCTCTCGATTTGGCTTGGCTATATGGGCGCATTATTCGTCGGTGGCGCCTTGCAAATTCTCGGAACGATGGCCTATGCGATATTGCCTTATGCCCATGGCGATGCCGTGTTCGCAATCGTGATGGCGCTGGACAATTTCGGCATCTCTGTTGCGGGAGTCGCGCTTGTCTCCTACATGTCCAGTTTGACGAGCCTGGGTTATACAGCGACCCAGTATGCGCTTCTCAGTTCCACCTACACATGGGCCGGAAAGATACTCAAAGTGTTCTCCGGTGTTATCGTGCAAGGGCTGGAAGGCAGCTTCGGGTTGATGCATGCCTACGCAATATTTTTCGTCGGCGCCGGATTGATCGGCATACCGGCGATTGCGTTATTCGCGGTTCTCAACAGGTGGCAAAAAGCGTCCCTGCCGACATAGGATCCGATCCCCTATCAATTAAGGGCGTGTAGCGGCTCGGGCCGACTTATGATCCCGTCCCGGTCTCGACCTCGCTGACCCGTCTTTCCGCAGGAAGGCTGACGGAGACCGTCGTGCCTTCGCCGGGCCTGCTGTCGATTGTGAGCGTGCCGCCGTGGAGCTCGATCATTGCTTTTGAGAGGGGTAGGCCGAGGCCGCTTCCGGGATAGCGCCGGTTCAGCTCGCTGTCGATCTGGCGGAAGCTTTCGATGGCGCGGGGGATGTCCTGGGGCGCGATGCCGATGCCGGTGTCGGTTACCGAAACGCTCATCCCGCCGGCATTGTTCATCGCGGACCGGACCGTGACCTTGCCGCCGCGCTTGGTGAATTTGATCGCGTTGGAGAGCAGCTTCATCACGATCTGCTTGATGCGCCGCTCATCGGCGTCGAAGTCGGGCAGGCCGGCCGGGATGTCGACCTCAAGCGCCAGACCGGAGGCCAGGATATCGCCGCGCATGGTCTCGGCCACGCCGCGCACCGCCTCGCCCACGCTGAACGGATTGCAGTTCAGCTCCAGCCGTCCGGAATCGAGCCGCGAGACATCCAGGATATCGTTGATGAGATCCAGCAGGTGCCGGCCGCTCTCGTAGACGTCCACGGCATATTCCGCATAGCGGCTGTTGCCGTCGGTCTTGAGGGCGTGATCCCGAATGATTTCGGCGAAGCCGATGATCGCGTTCAGGGGCGTGCGCAATTCATGGCTCATGGTGGCGAGGAAGGCGGATTTGGCGCGGTTCGCGCGTTCGGCCTGGTCGCGCGCGGCCTCCAGCGTATCGGCGAGTTCGGCGAGTTCCTGGCGCTGCTTCTTGAGGATGGTCTGGCTCTCCTGCAGCTCCGACACCCGCTGGCTGAGCGCGATTTCATGCTCCTTGATCTCGGTGATGTCGGTATAGAGCACCACCCGGCTGCCATCCTCGGTGTGATAGTTGGTGACGCCGATCCAGCTGCCGCTCGGCATGCGCCGCTCGGTCGTGGTGCGCGACTGGCGCTTGCGGTTGACCCGTTCGCGAACCCACTCCTCGACCCGGTTTTCGGCGTCCGGGGCCACGCCGCTGGTCGCGATCGCCCGCAGAATCTGCTCATAGCTCGTGCCCGGCGTGAAGGCGCCGGCGATCCTCGGATTCTGTTGAATGAATTTGCTGTTGCACATCACGAGCTTGTCTTCGGGATCGAACAGCGCGAAGCCTTCGGACATCGCCTCCACCGCTTCTTCGAGCAGGCGGCGGGACCGTTCGGCGCTTTGCTCCGCCTGCCATTCCCGCGTTACGTCCTTGCCGGTGCCGCGATAGCCGAGAAACGCATCGCCCGGCCCGTAATAAGGGCGGCCGCTGTCGCGCACGCGCAATGTCTCGCCCGAGGCGGAGACGATCGAATGTTCGAAGTCGCGGAAAGGCTGCCGCGCCACGATGGCCGAGAGATGGGCGCGCCAGGCGGTCGGGTTGGCGCGCAGATTGCTCAGCGCCTCGCGCCGGTTGCCGAGCAGGTCCCGCACCGGCACGCCGAGCGAGCGCGCGAAATTCTCCGACACGAATGTGAGGCGTCCATCCGGCCCGGTTTCCCAGATCCAGTCCGACGACAGCTCGACGAGATCGCGGAAACGGATTTCGCTCTCGCGCATATTGGTCTCGCGGGTGATCTCGTCCGTTACGTCGTCGATCAGAAGCAGCCGGTCGCCGTCGCTAACCCGCGTCGCGCGTATCCGCAGCCACTGTCCGGTGCGCGTCTTGGCTTCATGGGGCGTGCCGAGCGGATCGTTGAAGACGGTGGTGATGCGGTTCACCAGGGGCTTGCGGTCGGTGATCGAGCCGAAGGGGATGAGATTTTCGACGATCGCATCGATCACGGCCCCGGCTGTCTGGCCGGGAGAGAGATCGGCCATTTTGGGAAGCATGTCGCGCAGCCGCGTGTTCGAGAAAACCAGCAGGTCATCGCTGTCGAAAAGCGCGAAGCCGGCGGACTGACTCTCGATTGCGGCGCCCAGACGGCTTTCCAGGATCGAGCTCTTGCTCTCCGCCGAGCGCTGCCGATTGCGCAGACGCAGAAAGGTCGCGGCGCCGCCGAAGGACAGAAGCGCGACCGAGACCATCAGGACGATATCGATTAGCCAGGTGTGGGTGGCCGACATTCCTCAATCCCGGACCCGAGGGCTTCGGCCCTCAGTCCATGGTTTCCCCTCAGCGAATGGCGTCATGCGCCGCAAGCGCGGCCATATTCACCAGATCCGAGGTCGACGAACCCATCTGGCTGATCTGGACCGGTTTTGACAAGCCGATCAATAGCGGCCCGATCATTTTGCCGCTCCGCAGCGCGGTGATGAGGGTGGAGGCCGCGTTGGCGGCATGCAGTCCCGGCATCACCAGCACATTCGCCGAGCCCGACAGGCGGCTGAACGGGTAAAGCCGCTTCATCATCTCATAATCCAGCGCCACGTCGACGGACATTTCGCCGTCATATTCGAAGTCGACCTTGCGCGCGTCCAGAAGCTCGATCGCCCGCTCGATATGCTGGGTGATGTCGTGCTCGGGGTTGCCGAAATTCGAGAACGAGATCAGGCCGACCCGGGGGATATGGCCGAATTGCCGGGCCACGCCCGCCGCCTGCTCCGCGATCTGCGCCAGTTGGGCCGAGGTCGGCCGGGCATGGACGGTCGTGTCGGCGATGAACACCGTACGGCCGCCGGTCACCAGGATCGACAGGCCGAACACCATCGCCTCGGGGTTCGGGTCGATCGCGTGGCGCACCTCGTTCAACGCCCCCCAATAATTGCGGGTCAGGCCGGTCACCATGGCGTCGGCGTCGCCGAGCGCCACCATGCAGGAGGCGAAGACGTTGCGCGCATTGTTCACCAGGCGCTGGCAATCGCGCCGCAGGAAGCCTTTGCGCTGGAGCCGCCCGTAGAGATATTCGACATAGTCCTGATTGCGGGTCGAGAGCTTGGCGTTATGGACCTCGAAAGCGTCCATGCTCTCGAAGCCCAGTTCGGACAGCGTCTCGTTGATATGCTCGACGCGTCCGATCAGGATCGGGACGCCGTAGCCGGCATTGCGGAAGGCGGCCGCCGCCCGGATCGTCCGGGCTTCCTCGCCCTCGGCGAAGACCACGCGGCGCGGATTGGCCCGCACCCGCTCGAAAATCATCTGCAGCGACGCGGCGGTCGGATTGAGCCGGGCCGACAGCGTAGCCTTGTAGGCGTCCATGTCCATGATCGGATGGCGCGCGACGCCGGACTTCATCGCCGCTTCGGCGACCGCCGGCGGCACCCGGCTGATCAGGCGTGGATCGAACGGCACCGGAATGATGTATTTCGGCCCGTAATGCGGCAGGTCGCCATAGGCCGACGCGACTTCGTCGGGCACGTCCTCGCGCGCCAGCGCCGCCAGTGCTTCCGCCGCCGCGATCTTCATCGAGTCGTTGATGGTCGTCGCCCGCACGTCCAGCGCGCCCCGGAAGATATAGGGAAAGCCCAGGACATTGTTGATCTGATTGGGATAGTCCGAGCGGCCGGTGGCCATGATCGCGTCCGACCGGATCTCCGCCACCTCCTCCGGCGTGATCTCGGGGTCGGGATTGGCGCAGGCGAAGATGATCGGCTTCTTCGCCATGGAGCGCACCATCTCCGGCGTCACCGCGCCTTTGACCGACAGGCCGAGAAACACGTCCGCTCCCTTCAGCGCGTCTTCCAGCGTGCGCAGCTTGGTGTCCGCAGCATGGGCCGATTTCCACTGATTCATGCCCTCTTCGCGGCCGCGATAGATAACGCCCTTGGAATCGCACAGGATCGCGTTCTCGTTGGGCAGGCCGACGGCCTTGATCAGCTCCAGGCAGGCGATGGCCGCCGCGCCGGCGCCGTTCACGACGAGCCGTGCGTCCTTGATCTTGCGGCCGGTGAGATGCAGCGCGTTGAGCAGCCCCGCCGTCGTGATGATCGCCGTGCCGTGCTGATCGTCATGGAACACCGGGATGTTCATGATCTCGCGCAGGCGCTGCTCGATGATGAAGCATTCCGGCGCCTTGATGTCCTCGAGATTGATGCCGCCGAAGGACGGCCCGAGATAGCGCACCGAATTCACGAATTCGTCGACATCCTCGGTCTCGATCTCGAGATCGATGGAATCCACGTCGGCGAAGCGCTTGAACAGGACCGACTTGCCCTCCATCACCGGCTTGGCGGCGAGCGCGCCGAGATTGCCGAGGCCGAGGATGGCGGTGCCGTTGGAGATCACCGCGACAAGGTTTCCCTTGGCGGTATAGTCGTAAGCGGTTGTCGGGTTGTCCGCGATCGCGCGCACCGGAACCGCGACGCCGGGCGAATAGGCGAGGGACAGATCGCGCTGGGTGGCGACGGGCTTGGTCGCCACGATCTCGAGTTTCCCCGGCTTTCCGCTGGCATGGTAGCGAAGCGCTTCTTGGTCGCTCAGCCGTTTTATCGGTTTATCCACTCTTCCCCCGTTCGCCCCTTAAGAGGTTCGGTTCGGTGCTCGCGCGCCTAAGATGAGGGCGTCAAAAATTCAACCCCAAGAATACCGCGCGGAGCGAAAAAGGATAGGGGGCAGACGGTTTCGTGGTCTGCCGCCGGCGCATGTCCCGCCTGTTGCTCACGCATGACCGGCTCATGTACAACACGAGGCCATGGACGACAGTTTGGAAAGCGCTCCGCCGGAGGTTCCGGAAACACCCGCCCGCACACCGCCGAGTGGCGGCGCGCCGACCAGTGTGACGCCCGGCGTGACGCCCATGATGGCGCAGTATCTGGAGATCAAAACCGCCTATCCGGACTATCTCCTGTTCTACCGCATGGGCGACTTCTACGAGATGTTCTTCGACGACGCCAAACGCGCCGCCGCCGCTCTGGATATCGCCCTGACCAAGCGCGGCAAACATCAGGGCGAGGATATTCCGATGTGCGGCGTGCCGGTCCACGCCGCCGAGAGTTATCTCCCCAAGCTGATCCGCACCGGCATGAAAGTGGCGATCTGCGAGCAGACCGAGGATCCGGCCGAGGCCAAGAAACGCGGCTCCAAAGCGGTCGTGCAGCGCGAGGTCGTGCGGCTGGTCACGGCGGGGACCTTGACCGAGGACGCGCTGCTCGACGCCCGCCGGCACAATTTTCTCGCCGCGCTCGCGCTGGCGGAAGGCACGCTCGCGCTGGCCTGGCTCGATATGTCGACGGGCGATTTCTCCACCACCCTCGTGCCGGCCCGGTCGCTGGACGCGCTGCTCGCGCGGATCGCGCCCGGCGAGCTGCTCGTCTCGGAGAGATTGGCCGAGGACCCGGCCATCTCCGACGGGCTTCATGATTGGAACGCGTCCGTAACGATCCTTTCGGCCGGGCGTTTCGACAGCCAGCGGGCCGATCGGCTCTTGAAATCGCGCTACGGGGTCTCGGCGCTCGACGGCTTCGGCGCGTTCGAGCGCGCGGAGCTGGCGGCCGCCGGCGCGCTGATGGATTACGTTACCGAAACGCAGAAGGGCCGGCTGCCGACGCTCAAGCCGCCGTCGCGGGTCGGGCTCGACGAGACCATGGCGATCGACGCCGCGACCCGGCGCAGTCTCGAACTGACCCGCACCCTGTCCGGCGAGCGGCGCGGCTCGCTGTTGAGCGTGATCGACCGGACATTGAGCGCGGGCGGCGCGCGGCTGCTGGTCAGCCGGTTAAGCGCGCCCTTGACGCGGCCCGAGGCGATCCGGCACCGGCTCGACATGGTCTCCTTCTTCGCCGAGGCGGACTTGCTCCGGGGCCTGCTCAGGGACGCGCTCAAACGCTGCCCGGATATGGAGCGGGCGCTCTCCCGGCTGTCGCTCGGCCGGGGCGGGCCGCGCGATCTGGCGGCGCTGCGCGATGGCCTGGCGGAAGCGGGTGCGATCCGGCAGGTCTTCGAGCAAGGCCAAGCATCGGAAAGCCTTGTTGCACATCCGAAACAATTGACAGCGGCGCTTGAAAAGCTTCAGGGACATGCCGCGACCGCCGACCGCTTGCGCCGGGCGCTGGTCGCCGATCCGCCGATGATCCCGCGCGACGGCAAATTCATCGCCAAGGGCTTCGATCCGGCGCTGGACGAGCAACGCACACTGCACGACGAGGGCCGCCGTCTGATCGCCGGATTGGAAGCCAAGTATCGCGAGGCGACGGGCATCCAGAGCCTGAAGGCGCGCCACAACAATGTGCTCGGCTATTACATCGAAGTGACACCGACCCATGCCGACAAGCTCATGTCCGGCAGTTGGGCCGAAACCTTCATCCACCGCCAGACCCTGGCCGGCGCCGTGCGTTTCAACACGGTCGACCTCGCCGACCTCGCCCGCAAGATCGACCAGTCGGAAGCCCGTGCGCTGGAGATCGAGCATGAGATCTTCGACACGCTGCTCTCGGAGGTTCTGGAGCGCAGCGATGCGATCGTCGGCGCGGCGGAAGCCCTGGCCCGGCTGGATGTATCATCGGCGCTCGCGACGCTGGCGCGCGAGAAGGCCTATGTCCGCCCGGAGATCGACGATACACGCGAGTTCAATATCGTCGGCGGCCGGCACCCGGTGGTGGAGGATGCGCTGGCGGCCGACCGCGCCGGGCCGTTCGTGCCCAATGACTGCGATCTCTCCGGCGAGAAGCGGGTCTGGCTGCTGACCGGGCCGAACATGGCGGGCAAGAGCACCTTTTTGCGCCAGAATGCGCTGATCGCTATCCTGGCCCAGATCGGCTCTTTCGTGCCCGCGCGCGAGGCCCATATCGGCGTGGTGGACCGGCTGTTCAGCCGGGTCGGCGCTTCGGACGATCTGGCGCGCGGCCGCTCGACCTTCATGGTGGAAATGGTCGAGGCGGCGGCGATCCTCAATCAGGCCGGGCCCAGGTCACTGGTCATTCTGGACGAAATCGGCCGCGGCACGGCCACTTTCGACGGCCTCGCCATCGCCTGGGCCACGGTCGAGCATCTCCACGACGTGAACCGGTGCCGCACCCTGTTCGCGACGCATTATCACGAGCTCACCGGTCTCGCCGGCAAGCTCTCTCATGTCGCCAATCACACCATGCGGGTGAAGGAATGGAAGGGCGACGTGGTGTTCCTGCACGAGGTCGGGCCCGGCGCGGCCGAAGGCTCCTACGGGATCCAGGTCGCCAAGCTCGCGGGGCTCCCCGCCTCAGTCGTTACGAGAGCGGAACAAGTTCTGAATCTTCTGGAATTGAGCGATCAGCAAAGCGCCATGCGGGGACTGTCGGAGGACCTGCCGCTTTTCGCCAGCGCGACGGCGCACCGCGCCAAGGCGAGCGGCCCGTCCAAGCTGGCACAGGCGCTCGAGGATCTGCGCCCGGACGATCTGACGCCGCGCGACGCGCTCGAAGCGCTCTACCGCTTGAAGGCGCTCGGGGAGGATGACGGCTAGGGCGGCCACCTCCTGACTTGTCAGCCCGACTTGATCCGGGGTCCATAGTCCAGTCTCGCGCCTGTCCGAGAGATGGATTCCGGGTCGGGCCCGGAAAGACGGCCGATGAAGAAAGCATCACGCAGGACGCTTGGCATGACAGAACCATCGCAAATCCATAGGATGGTGACCATTTAGAGCCCATAAAGGCTGGCCGCGTAACAATCCACGCCTCACGGTTCGCAGAGACGCGCATGAATGTAATGGTTCCAGAGCGCCGGGCGATCATCGACCGGGCCAAATTCCTCGACGAGATCCGCAAGAGCGCCGAGAAGGCGCCGCCGGCGGATATGCGTCCGGTCGTGCTCGATCTTCTGAAGGCCGCCTATGCGAAGGGCCGCAACGAAGTCTGGCGCCGGTTCGAGAAGGACGGCAACGGCACTGCGGCGGCTCATGGCTATTGCTACCTGATGGATCAGGTGATCCGCTGCCTCTACGATTTCACCGTCGATTATGTCTATCCGGTCACCAATCCGACGCTGTCCGAGCGGATGTGTCTCGTGGCCGTCGGCGGCTATGGGCGCGGCGAACTCGCGCCTTATTCCGACGTCGATATCCTGTTCCTGCTGCCCTACAAGCAGACGCCGTGGGGCGAGCAGGTCGTCGAATACATGCTCTATATGCTGTGGGATCTCGGCCTGAAGGTCGGCCACGCCACCCGGTCGGTCGACGACTGCATCCGCCTCGCCCGCGACGACCTCACCATCCGCACGGCGCTGCTGGAGAAACGCTTCCTGTGGGGCGACGAGAGCCTCTTCGATTCGCTTGAGGAGCGGTTCGATCAGGAGGTGGTCGAAGGCACGGGGCCGGATTTCGTCGAGGCCAAGCTCGCCGAGCGGGATTCCCGCCATCTGAAGGTGGGCGACTCCCGCTATGTGGTCGAGCCGAACCTCAAGGAAGGCAAGGGCGGCTTGCGCGATCTTCATACGCTCTACTGGATCGGCAAATATCTATACCGGGTGAAACGGGTCGGCGATCTGGTCGAGGCCGGCGTGCTGAACAAGACCGAGCTGCGCAAATTCGTCGATGCCGAGAAATTCCTCTGGACCGTGCGCTGCCACCTGCATGACATCGCGGGCCGCGCCGAGGAACGCCTCACCTTCGACGTGCAGCTCGAGCTCGCCCGGCGGCTGGAATATGCCGACCGCGAAGGCACGATCGGCGTCGAGCGCTTCATGAAGCATTATTATCTGATCGCCAAGACCGTCGGCGATCTGACCCGGATCTTCTGCGCCCATCTCGAAGAGCAGCACAAGCGCAAGCCCAAATTCCGCCTGCCGAAGCTCGGGCTCAAGCGCCGTGAGGTCGACGGATTCGTGGTCGACGGAAGCTGGATCACGGTCGAGAACGACGACGATTTCGCACGCGATCCGATAAAGATGATTCGCATCTTCCGCGTTGCCCAGCTTCACGGATTCGATATTCACCCGAGCGCCCTGCGGCTCATCAGCCGCAATCTCCGCAAGATCAACGCCAAGCTGCGCAACCACCCGGAAGCCAACGCGCTTTTCCTCGAGATCCTGACCTCGAAGAAGGATGCGGCGCTGTTCCTGCGCAAGATGAACGAAGCCGGCGTGTTCGGGAAGTTCATCCCGGATTTCGGCCGCGTCGTGGCCCAGACCCAGCACGACATGTATCACACCTATACGGTGGACGAGCACACCATCCGGGCGATCGGCGTTCTCGCCGGAATCGAGGACGGGTCGCTCGCCAAGGACCACCCCCTGTCGGACGAGATCATCCACAAGGTGATCTCGCGCCGCGTGCTTTATGTCGCGGTCATGCTGCATGACATCGCCAAGGGACGCGGCGGCGACCATTCCGAGCTTGGCGCCAAGGTGGCCAAGAAGCTGTGTCCGCGGCTCGGCATGAGCGAGGCCGAGACCGAAACCACAGCCTGGCTTGTGCGCTATCACCTGCTGATGAGCAGCATCGCCTTCAAGCGCGACATTTCCGATCCCAAGACGGTCGCCGATTTCACCGGCATCGTGCAGAGCCCCGAGCGGCTGCGGCTTCTCCTGGTCCTGACGGTTGCCGATATTCGCGCGGTCGGCCCCGGAATTTGGAATGGCTGGAAGGGACAGCTGCTGCGCGATCTCTATCATCGCGCCGAGGCGGTGATCGACGGCGGCCTGTCCGTGGCCGCGCCTCAGGGCCGCATCGCCGCCGCGATCGAGGATTTGCGGGGCCGCTTGTCCGACTGGAAGAAGAAGGACATCGACGCCTATGTCGAACGCCATTTCGACAGCTACTGGCTGTCGAATACGCCCGAGAAGCTCGAATACGACGCGCGGCTGATGAAGAAGGCGGACGAGGACAAGGTCAAGCTGACCGTGGATGCCCGCGTCGATCATTTCCGGGCGGTCACCGAGATCACCTTCTATACGCTGGACCATCCCGGCCTGTTCGCGCGGATCACCGGCGCGGTCGCCATGGCCGGCGGCTCCATCGTCGACGCCAAGATCTACACCACCAAGGACGGTCTCGCGCTCGATACCTTCGTGATCCAGGATTCCGACGGCAACGCCTTCGCCGATCCGGACCGGCTGAAACGCGTGCGCAGCGCGATCGAGCAGTCCCTGAAGGGCGAAGTGCGGCCGCGCCAGGTTCTGGCCGAACGTCACAAGCCGCCGAAACGCGAACGGGTCTTCAAGGTCGTTCCGCGCGTGCTGATCGACAACCGGGCGAGCGACAGCCACACGGTGATCGAGGTCAATGGCCGCGATCGCCCCGGCCTGCTGGCCGATCTTTCCTACGCGCTCACCAAGGCCAATCTGTCGATCTCCAGCGCGCATATCGCGACCTATGGCGAAAGCGCCGTGGACGTGTTCTATGTGCGCAATCTTTTCGGCCACAAGATCACTCATGCCTCAAAGCTGAAATCGATCGAAAAGGAATTGCTGTCGTCGCTCGAAGATCCCGCCATGGCGAAGGATGCCGCGTGACTCCCGCCGACATGCGGAATTGATTAATCGAGATCTGAGTAAGATCGTGGAGTAGGTTCGTTCGGCGGTGCGTGTGCGCCGCCTTTTCAAGGTCCGCGCTCGAGTTTGCCCCGTATGCTCAAATCCATCCTGACCAACAGCACCTTTACGATGATCAGCCGGATCCTCGGCTTCATCCGGGATGTGATCACCGCGCATTTCCTCGGCGCCGGGCTGGTATCGGACTGTTTCTTTATCGCCTTCAAGACGCCGAATTTCTTCCGCCGCCTGTTCGCCGAGGGCGCGTTCAACGCCGCCTTCGTGCCGATGTTTTCCAAGACGCTGGAAAGCGCGCCCGATCCGGTGCTCGCCAAATTGCAGGCGCGGGAGTTCGCCGAGCAGATCCTGGCGGTGCTGCTGCTCTCGCTGCTGCTGATCTTCGGCCTTTTCGAGATCTTCATGCCCTATGCCATGTATGCCATGGCGCCGGGTTTCATCGGGGATGCCCAGCGGTTTCCGCTGGCGGTCGCGCTGACCCGGATCACCTTCCCCTATATGCTGTTCATCAGCCTTGTGTCGCTTTATTCCGGCATTCTGAACGCCTTCATGCGGTTTGCTGTGACGGCGGCGGCGCCCGCGCTTCTCAACATCGCGCTCATCACCGCGCTGGTCGGCTTCGCCAGCGTAGCGAAAACGCCCGGTCACGCGCTCGCCTGGGGCGTGGCCGCAGCCGGCGTGCTTCAGCTCATCTGGGTGGCCAGCGCCGCCGGGCGGATGGGCATGGGGCTGCGTCTCAGGATTCCGCGCTTCGGCAAGGATGTGATGGCCTTTATGCGGCTGATCGCGCCGGCGGCCTTGGGCGCGGGCGGCATCCAGCTCAATCTGATGATGGACAACATCCTCGCGTCCTTCCTGCCCAAGGGATCGATCTCGTTCCTCTATTATGCCGACCGGATCAACCAGCTACCGGTCGGCGTCATCGGAGTGGCGGTCGGCACCGTGCTGCTGCCGTTTCTCTCGCGTCAGGTCGCCGCCGGGAATGAGAAGGAAGCGCTCAACAGCCTCAATCGCGGCATGGAGTTCGTCCTGCTGCTCACATTGCCCGCCGCCGTCGCGCTGCTGGCGGTGCCGACGCCGATCATCACGGTGCTTTTTCAGGGCGGGGCCTTCGACGTCCATGACACGCTGCCGACCGTCTATACGCTGATGGCGTTTTCCGCCGGCCTGCCGGCCTATGTGCTGGTCAAGATCCTCACGCCCGGATTTTTCGCGCGGCAGGACACCAGGACGCCGGTGCGCTTCACGATGATCTGTCTGGTGATCAATTTCGTCCTGAATGTGATTTTGATGCTGAGCCTGATGCCTTATGGCATCGGTCACGTCGGGCTCGCGCTCTCCACGGCGACCGCCGCCTGGGTCAATGTCGGCCTGCTGGCCGTTACGCTGCACCGGCGCGGCCATTTCCGGCCCGACGCCCAACTCAGGAAACGGATCATCGCCGTGATCGCGAGCTGCGCCGGGATGGCGGCGGGCCTGCTCGCGATCGCCCATTGGCTGGCGCCCTATTTCCACGGCGCCGTGCTCGGCCGTATCGGCGCGCTCGCCGCGCTGGTGGCGGGCGGCATCGCATTCTTCCTCGCGATCGGCCGGCTCGTCGGCGCCTACAGCATCGCCGATCTCAAGCGGCTGGCGCGCCGCTCACCCGTCAACCCCGGTTGACCGCACGCCATAGTCCGGCGATAACACCGCGCGCTTTTCAAACGGGTGGTGAGTCATGGCAGAAAAAAAGGGTCGGGTCTTTTCCGGCATCCAACCGACCGGGGTGCCGCATCTCGGCAACTATCTGGGCGCGATCCGGAATTGGGTCGGCATGCAGGACGAGTATGACTCGATCTTCTGCATGGTCGACATGCACGCGATCACCGTCCCGCACGATCCCAAGCAGCTCCGGGACGACACACGGCGCATGACGGCGTGCTACATCGCCTCGGGGATCGATCCCCAGGCCAGCATCCTGTTCAATCAGAGCCAGGTCGCCGAGCATGCCGAGCTTGCCTGGATCTTCAATTGCGTCGCGCGGATCGGCTGGTTGAACCGCATGACCCAGTTCAAGGACAAGGCCGGCAAGGACCGCGAGAACGCCTCCGCCGGCCTGATGGTCTATCCCTGCCTGATGGCCGCCGACATCCTCGCCTACAAGGCGACCCATGTGCCGGTGGGGGAGGACCAGAAGCAGCATCTGGAGCTGACCCGGGACATCGCTCAGAAATTCAATCATGATTTCGGCGTCGAGTTCTTCACGCTGCCCGAGCCGGTGATCAGGGAATTGGGCGCGCGGATCATGTCCCTGCGTGACGGCAGGGCGAAGATGTCCAAGTCCGATCCCTCGGAATATTCCCGCATCAGCCTTGCCGACGACGCCGACACGATCGCGCAGAAGATCCGTAAGGCCCGCACCGACCCCGATCCGCTGCCCGGCAAGGCCGAAGATCTCGCCGAACGGCCCGAGGCGCGTAATCTGGTCGATATCTATGCGGTGCTGGCGGACAAGACGGCGGACGCGGTGTGCCGGGAATTCGAGGGCAAGATGTTCTCGGTGTTCAAACCGGCGCTCGCCGACCTGATGGTCGCCCAGCTCGGCCCGATCACGGCGGAAATGAACCGCCTGATGAACGATCCCGCCGAAGTCGACAAGGTGCTGCGCGACGGCGCCGCCCGCGCCCACGCCATCGCCGACCCGATCGTAAAAGAGGTCTACGACATCGTCGGGTTCCTGAGGCCGTAAACCGTGACGGTGTGCTCAGGAATCGGTGAATAGCCGGATATAAGGTTGATAGCTAAATCGCCGGTTTCGAGCATTCCCGGTGATTTCGACCAGAAGATTTGCCTCGACGAATCGGGCCATAAGGTTGTTGGCTGTCGGGTAACCGACGTTCAAGCGTTCGACGGCCTGATTGACGGTAAGAATCGGATTTGTGAAGAGGTATTCGAGTATCGTCAGACCGTTACCCGCGGCGCGCCCGAACTTCTCGGTAATGACGTTGCGATGCGCTTCCCTGAGGTCGACGATTCGACGAGCCGTTTCCGTCGCCTCGTCGGAGACCTCGGCTACGCCTCGCAAAAAGAATTTCAACCATGTTTCCCAGTCGCCATTATCTCGCGTTGCTTGAAGCAAGTCGTAATACCGGCCGCGATGCTTCTTGAGATAGTGAGAGAGGTAAAGAACCGGCGTTCGAAGAATTTTCTGTTGGCAAAGAAAGAAAGTGATGAGGAGCCGGCCGACGCGGCCATTTCCGTCCAGAAATGGATGGATCGTCTCGAACTGGGCATGAATCAACCCGATCTTTATCAAGGCTGGCAGAGCGGTATCGGCGTGGCAAAACGTTTCCAGATCGCCGAGCATGTCCTGAACCATGGATGGCGGGGGAGGGACGAAAGAGGCGTCGTTTAGAGCCGCTCCCTGGGGACCGATCCAGTTTTGACTACGCCTGAATTCGCCGGGAGTTAATTTGCCTCCCCTGACGCCGTGCATCAGCTTGGCGTGAATTTCGCAGAACAGCCGAAGGGACAGCGGCAGGCTGTCGAGACGTTGCAAGCCATAATTCATGGCGGTCACATAGTTCAGAACCTCGGCAACGTCGTTCGGACGGGCCGCGTCAAAGATCTTGGCTTCCGCCTCCAGGACGTCGTTAATTGACGCCTGAGTGCCTTCGATCTGACTCGAAAGAACGGCTTCCTTTCGAACGTACATGAAAACGAATAAGTCCGGATTGGGAAGTGTCTGAATAGACCCGTCGAGGCGGCCGAGGGCGCGGTCCGCTTTCGATAATACGGTCTGAAGTTCAGCGTCGAAATCGATATCCGTGGTATTTGAAAGCGGTTCCGGAATGAACGCTTTGTAGCCCGACGGCTGGCCTGTGTAGCGGCCCGTTACACGCAAATTCGTCACCTCCCACAGTTATCGCCCGCCGACAATATGGATGTTTATGACGATCCATATTATTATATAACGATAATATAAGAAGGCTGGATGGTCTATATTATTGGATCGACAAACGATGATGGAGTTGTCAATCAAGCCCGGCCCTTCAATAAGTCTGACATATCCCAAAGCAGACGAGGACGAACGGCGGCTTCTGCGGCGTGACATCCTATCGGGGGCAGCATGAGCAGAGTTCAGTTACGGCGAGTCGTCCGGGCTGACGGGCAGGGGCTGATAGAAGCACATCTGGAAAGTCGGGACTTTCACAAGCCCTGGGTCGAGCCGTTTACGGACGAAACCGGCTTTGATGACTGGTTTCGCCAGAAAGTGACCGGGCCGCATGTCAGTCTGCTGGCAATCGAGGCGGAAAGCGGCGGTATCGCTGGTGTCGTGAACATCAACGAGATCGTCACGGGGGCGTTTCAGAGTGCCTATCTCGGTTATTACGCGATGGTTCGTTATGCCGGGAAGGGACTCATGACGGATGCGCTTGGCCAAACTATGCGTTTTGCCTTTGACGACTTGGGGCTTCACCGGCTTGAGGCCAATATTCAGCCTGAAAACGCCCGCTCCATTGCGCTGGTGAAGCGTCTTGGTTTCCGGTTGGAGGGGCTTTCGCCGCGTTATCTTCGCGTCGGCGCCACGTGGCGGGACCATGAGAGATGGGCGATTTTGGCGGACTGACGGGTCGCTTGGATACTTGACCAATTTGGTCATAATTGCCATTTAGAAGGCAGTCAGACGCGTGAGGCCCCGAGTCCAGAGGATAGCGAGCAATGTTTATTCAAACCGAACACACCCCCAATCCGGCGACCCTGAAGTTTCTGCCCGGGTGCGACGTGATGACGAGCGGCACGGCGAATTTTCCGGATCCGGACTCGGCGGGCGCTTCGCCGCTGGCGCGCCGCCTGTTCGAGGCGCCGGGCGTGACGGGCGTGTTTCTGGGGAGCGATTTCATCACGGTCACCGCGCCCGACGCCGACTGGGCCGAGCTCAAGACCGAAATTCTGGCCGGCATCATGGATCACTTCACCTCCGGCCAGCCGGTGGTCGATCCCGCCGCCGCGCCTGTCGCCGATGCGGCTGACGGCGCCGATGGCGAGACCGACGAGATCGCGACGCAGATCAAGGAACTGCTCGATACCCGCGTGCGTCCGGCCGTGGCCCAGGATGGCGGCGACATCGTCTATCACGGCTTCAAGGACGGCGTGGTCTATCTCCACATGCAGGGATCCTGCGCCGGCTGTCCGAGTTCCGTGCTCACGTTGAAGCACGGCATCGAAAATCTGCTTCGGCACTATGTTCCGGAAGTGACCGAAGTTCAGCAGATCTAAGCTTTACTTTCTGGGTACGTAGACCGGCACGCCAAGCCAGCGCAGCCGGTCGTCCGCCGTGCGCGTCGTGCAGGTGACGCGGCCGTTGCCCTCGGGGAACGGCTTGTCGAAGCGCACCTCGACGCGGTCGCCGAGATGCTCGACATCGGCCTTGCCGCCCGCGACGGACGGGGTGCAGGTCAGGGCGTCCGCGCCGGATACTTTCTGCGTCAGCGTGAAGCCCAGGGGCGGCGGATTGTCCGCGAGCTTGGGGTCGCCCGGCAGCAGATCGGCGACCGGCAGGGGCAGCGCATTGGCGATCATGCGGAACCGGTCCATGCCGCTATAGGCCTCGACCAGGGAAAAGCGCGGCAGGTCGAACGGCGTCGGATCGGCCGTCGCGACGCCCGAATACTGGCTGACCGCGCCGGCATATCCCATCGCGCCCAGCAGCGCCTGATCGGCATTGTCGAATTCGCCGTAGGGATAGGCGAAGAGAGTCGGCGTCGCGCCGGTTTCCTTGGCGATCCGCATCGAACCTCGCGTGATATTGTCCCGGTTGGCGTCCTCGCTCATCTCCACCATGTGAAACGGCCGCGCGCCGTGATTGCCGATCGTGGCGCCTTGCTCTGCGGCCGCGCGGATCTCGTCCCAGGTCATATAGTCCGAGCCGCTCTCGTCGACCCGGTCGGTGGTCACGAACAGCGTGTAGGGGAAGTGATGCTGCTCGAGCAGGGGAACGGCGTGCTCGTCGGCCGACTGAAAGGCGTCGTCGAGGGTGATGACGATCGTGCGGTCCGGCAACGGCGTGTGCGACCGGAAGGCGGCGATCACATCGGGCAGCGACATGACGTGATAGCGGGCGTCGCTCAATTCCTTCAGATGGGCTTGGAAGGATTTCGTGCTGATGCTGTCCGGCTGGGTCGGCTCGTCGAAGCGCTGATACATCAGGATGACGGCCGAGTCGGCGGCGCGGGCCGCGGCTGTTCCAAAAAGGGACAGGCCGGCAAACGACAGGGACAGGACGGACAGCGCGTATAGCGCCAGTCTGCGCTGGCGGCGCAGGGCTTCAGGGGCGATCGGCATCTCTTTGTTCCTCACCAAAGTTCATCGCGCCTCCCTCAAGGCCCGGCAAAGCCTTGCGCGCCCTTCTCAGTTGGCAGCGCGGCTTGGCGCGTGTATGAACGCGGGTGAGTCTGCCTGAGTTCGATAAACGCGAGGTTACCGTGAGCCACATCTTGAGCGACACCGATCTCGATACGATTTTCCGGAACGCCCGAACCCATCGAAAGTTCCTGGACAAGCCCGTTTCCGAGGTTTCGATCCGCGCGCTTTACGAACTGGCCAAGATGGGACCGACAAGCTTCAATTGCTGTCCGGCACGGTTTGTGTTCGTGACCGGCGACGAGGGCAAGCAGACGCTCAAAGGCGTGGTGAGCGAGGGCAATGTCGAGAAGGTCGTCAAAGCGCCGATCACGGCGATCGTCGCAACCGACAGCCAGTTTCACGAGCATGTCGAGACGCTCAATCCGGGCAATCCGAAGGCGGCCGGCTTTCGCGAGGCGTTGCTGGGAAATCCGCCGCTCGCGGAGGCCACCGCTTTCCGCAACGGCACGCTTCAGGGCGCCTATCTCGTCATTGCGGCGCGGGCTCTGGGGCTCGATTGCTGCCCGATGTCGGGCTTCGACAATGCGGCGCTCGATAAGGTGTTTTTCCCCGACGGGCGGTTCCATTCCAATTTCATTTGCTCCATCGGCTACGGCGATCACGACGCTCTGGCGCCGCGCCAACCGCGGCTGGATTTCGACGACGCCTGTTTGATTGTCTAACCGGGTGATCTGTCATCGGGCCCTGTGCGGCCCGGTATAAGCGCATGAATATTCTCGCCTTCGATACGGCGCTCGACGCCTGCGCGGCCGCGGTCTGGTCCGACGGCACGGTGCTCGCCGCAGAATCCGTCGCCGCGGCGCGCGGTCACGCCGAGATGCTGTTCCCCATGCTCGCCCGGGTGCTGGCGCAGGCGGATCTCGACTATGCCGATCTTGACCGTTTCGCGGTCACCACCGGCCCGGGATCGTTCACCGGGGTTCGTGTCGGGCTTGCGGCCGCGCGCGGACTGGCGCTGGGGCGGTCCAGGCCGATCATCGGAATCACGACGCTGGAGGCCATCGCCGCGACGGCGAGCCCGCAGGTCGATACGGGACGCCGGCTGGGCGTTGCGATCGACGCCCGGCGCGGCGAACTCTATGTCCAGGTCTTCGAAGTCGACGCCGGTAAACCCCGCGCCACGGCGCCGCCATCAGTCATCGGCCACGATGAGGCGGCAGCCTTTTTCGGCAATGGCTCGCTCGATATCGCCGGATCCGGCGCCGGTATTGTCCGGGCCGGTCTGGGTGAGCGTGACGGTCTTCGCTATCATGATACCGTTATCCGTCCCGACGCCGCGATTTTGGCGGAAATCGCATCCGGCCGCGCGGCCGAT
Organism: uncultured Alphaproteobacteria bacterium; assembly: GCA_963821875.1. Classification (GTDB taxonomy): domain Bacteria; phylum Pseudomonadota; class Alphaproteobacteria; order CAVTAV01; family CAVTAV01; genus CAVTAV01. The sequence goes on along the minus strand of CAWGFE010000002.1, from coordinate 367,505 downwards.
GCCGGTCATCCTCCCTCGCCACTCTATCTCCGGGTGCCCGACGCCAAGCTGCCGGCCGGCGCGCCAGCCCGACCATGACGGACGAAAATATCGAATCCGGACTGATTCCCGCCGAAATGGAGATCCGGGCCGTCGGTCGCGATCTTTCGGCGGCGTTGGCGGCATTAAATGCGCGAAGTTTTTTGGGCCTGTCGGCGCGTCCCTGGACGGTTGAAGATTTTAACCAGATTTTGGGTGACGAAAAATCACGCGCATTTGGCGCTTTTCTTTCATCACGCGAGATGGCCGGTTATGTTCTTCTTCGCCAAGTCTTTGATGAAGCAGAGATTCTTTCAATTGGTGTTCTCGAATCCTGTCGCGGCAAAGGCATTGGCAGTACACTGATAACGTCCGCTGCGCAATCGGCGATCGAGGCGGGAGCAAACCGACTTTTGCTTGAAGTCGCGGAAGACAATACCACTGCGATTCGCTTTTATGAAAACTTGGGGTTTGCAGAAATCGGCAAAAGGCCCAAGTATTATCTATGTGATCGTAATTCCAGACACATAGCTGCATTACTGCTGGCGGTCCCGTTACCGCTGGTCGGATTTGAGCCTCGTCCGGCGACCGCGACAACCTGATCACCGTTCCCAAACGGTTTTCGGGCTTTTGTCTTGAGCAAGCTTGTTGCGCTTGTCTCGCCGCTATAAAGATATGAAATGATGGCAAGAAAAACCCATAGCCTAAATGGGCTATATGCTAACAGATATGGAAGAGCACGTTATTAGAAGTTGCAGATGGACACTTGGAATAATATAAAAACCCGTGACATTTCTTTTCCGGGAGCGACGGGCCAAATGAAAGAAAACGACCGCGACAACAATGAACTCCTAACTTTGACAGCGGATATTGTATCGTCGCACGTTGCAAATAATTCGGTTGCAGTGGCCGAAATAGCGCCGTTGATCGAGCAAGTATACAAGACGCTTGTCCGCGTTGGGAACGGGGAGACCGCCGCGGATAAACCTCGGCCCGCCGTTAATATACGGCGTTCCGTTACGCCGAATTACATCATTTGTCTCGAAGACGGCAAAAAACTCAAAATGCTGAAGCGGCATCTCAAGACCCGCTACAATCTCACGCCGGACGAATATCGTGAGAAATGGGGTCTGCCGTCGGACTATCCGATGGTTGCGCCGAACTATGCGGCGCAACGCCGCGAACTCGCCAAGCAGATCGGGCTTGGCACCTTGCCGCGCGAGAAGTCCCGCAAGCGCGGAAAATAGCTTCCCCCTAAAATCTCGCCTTTGCTGTCCGGGCTGCCTTGTCTGTGCGGTCCGAACGGTTAAAATCAGAACCAGGTCGGTTGCGCCTCCGTTCGTCACGGGACGAATGGCGCGCCGCCGCTATGGTCGCCTTGCATGACGTCGCGGACGAAGGACGGTACCTTGGAATCCGAGGGACAAACCGGGAAGGCTGGTGGAATGCCCGATAAATTGGAACAGCTCTGCCTTGAAAAAGGGATGCGGATGACGGAGCAGCGCCGCGTCATCGCGCGCGTTCTGTCGGCCGCGAGCGATCATCCCGACGTCGAAGAGGTTTATCGCCGGGCGACGGCGATCGAACTCCAACATTTCCATCGCCACGGTCTACAGGACGGTCCGGCTGTTCGAAGAGGCGGGAATTCTCGAACGCCATGACTTCCGGGATGGCCGGTCCCGCTATGAGGAAGTGCCGGATGTCCACCACGATCACCTGATCGACGTCAAATCGGGAGAGGTCCACGAGTTCCGCAGCGAGGAGATCGAAGCGCTGCAGCGTGAGGTCGCCCGCCGACTCGGCTTCAAGCTGGTCGATCACCGGCTGGAGCTCTATGGCACGCGGATCGACAAGGACAAGGAGCCCGCGTCCGACTGACGCCGGCGTGCCGCGCCCCTGCGGGATAATTTCGACTCTCCGCCGTCCGGTGGTAATTTGCCGTCAGATGTTACGGGCACTTGGGTTGGCCGCTTTTGGGAATCCGCTATGGCACTGGGGCGTGCCGGCGGACATGTCACGCCTTTGCAGGACAAGAAACTCTTCGTAAAAACATACGGTTGCCAGATGAACGTCTACGATTCCGATCGTATGACGGAAGTTCTGGCCGATCGCGGCTATACGGCGGTCGATGCGCCGGACGACGCCGATCTGATCATCCTCAATACCTGCCATATTCGCGAAAAGGCCGCCGAGAAGGTCTATTCGGAGCTTGGCCGCTTGCGCGAATTGAAGGCCGAACGCACGGCGCGCGGCGCCGATACGATGATCGCGGTCGCCGGTTGCGTCGCGCAGGCCGAAGGTGCGGAGATCAAGCGCCGGTCGCCGGTCGTGGACCTCGTTTTCGGGCCGCAGACCTATCACGAGTTGCCCGAGATGCTCGACAAGCTGGGCGAGAAATCCGCCCGCCGCGCCGGGCTGGTCGAGACCGGACTCGATGTGGACGGGAAATTCGGCCGGCTGCCGGAGCGCGCGGCCGCCAAAAGCGTGGCGGCCTTTCTCACCATTCAGGAGGGCTGCGACAAGTTCTGCACTTTCTGCGTGGTGCCCTATACGCGCGGCGCGGAATATTCCCGCCCGGTTGCGCCGATCGAGGCCGAAGCCCGGCGTCTGGTCGATACCGGCGTGCGCGAGATCACGCTGCTGGGCCAGAACGTGAACGCCTTTCATGGCGACGGGCCGGATGGAGACGCGTGGACGCTCGGCCGGCTTATCCGGCGTCTCGATACGATCCCCGGTCTCGAGCGCCTGCGCTACACCACCTCGCATCCTCTCGATGTGGACGAAGATCTCATCGCCGCGCATCGCGATGTCGAGAGCCTGATGCCGTTTCTGCATCTGCCGGTGCAGAGCGGGTCGGATCGCATCCTCGCGGAGATGAACCGCCGCCACACCCGCGACGCCTATTATCGCATCGTCGACAGGCTTCGGGCCGGACGGCCGGATCTGGCCCTGTCGTCGGATTTCATCGTCGGTTTCCCGGGCGAGACCGACGCCGACTTCGAGGCGACGATGGATCTGGTCCGCGAGGTCGGCTTCGCCCAGGCCTATTCGTTCAAATACAGCCCGCGGCCCGGTACGCCCTCGGCCGACCGCGACGATCACGTGTCCGAACAGGTGAAACAGGACCGGCTCGCCGAATTGCAGGCGGAACTCAACCGCCAGCAGCTCGCCTTCAACCGGTCCTTCGTCGGCCGCAACATGCGGGTGCTGCTCGACCGGCCCGGCCGGTCTGCAGGCCAGCTCATCGGCCGCAGCCCTTATATGCAGGCCGTTCATGTCGATTTCGAGCAAGCCGCCGGTGATGCGGCGGGCGAGCCCCGGCCCGGTCGCGGCGCGATGCTCGATGTCAGCGTGATTGGCGGCCACGCCAACAGCCTGGCGGCGCACCCCCTCGCATGACCGGCGGATCGAAGCGTCGTCCCAAATCGTCGACGGCGTCGGCATCGAAAACGCCGCAGAAATCCTCGGCCAAGACCCAGAGCAAAAAATCCCAGACCCGGAAGAATCAGACGATCCATCGCGGCGACGCCGATGGCGGCGCGCGCCAAAGCGTTCTCGAATTCGATGACAACGCGCTCGTCAAGGTTCTGGTCGGCGAGCACGACCGCAATCTCGCGAGAATTGAGCAATGGCTCGGCGTGGAACTTGCCCCGAGGGGCAACCGCATCGTCGTCTCCGGCGATCCGGCCGCGCGGCGCCGGGCGATCTCCGTTCTCAATGGCCTCTATGACCGGTTGCGGAAGGGTCTGCCATTAGAGGCGGGCGACGTCGACGGCGCCGTCCGGATGACCCGGGACGCGCCGGCGGGCAATGGTCGCACGGTCGGCGGGATCGAGGCCGGCGATGAATTCGCCATCCGAACCCGCAAGCGCGTGATCGTGCCGCGCTCGCCGGGCCAGGTGGAGTATCTCCGCGCGCTGCGCGACAACGAACTTGTTTTCGGGCTCGGGCCTGCGGGCACGGGCAAGACCTATCTCGCCGCCGCCGTCGGCGTCTCCATGCTGATGCGAGGCGAGGTCGAGCGCATCATCCTGTCGCGCCCCGCGATCGAGGCGGGCGAGCGGCTCGGCTTCCTGCCCGGCGATTTGCGCGAAAAGATCGATCCCTATCTCCAGCCGCTTTACGACGCGCTCTACGATATGCTGCCGGCGGATGTGGTGCAGACCAAGCTGGAGAGCGGCGAGGTCGAAATCGCGCCGCTGGCTTTCATGCGCGGGCGCACTTTGTCCCATGCTTTCGCCATTCTGGACGAGGCCCAGAACACCACGCCCGTGCAAATGAAGATGTTTTTAACGCGGCTCGGCGAGAATTCGCGCATGGTGGTGGTAGGGGACGACAGTCAGATCGATTTGCCGCACGGGGCCAGGTCCGGCCTGGTCGACGCCGTCGACATTCTCGGCAAGACCAACGGCATGGCGACGGTGCGCCTGACCAACGCCGATGTGGTCCGCCATAGTTTGGTCACAAGAATTTTGGACGCTTACGGTCGATCAGACGACGAAAAACGTCGCCGAAACCAGGGCGCAGCGCAGGCGCCGAGGGCCGATACCGCCAAGGCCCGATCCAAAGAAGAGCGGCATAATGAGTGATTCCGAGGCTCCCGAAGCAGCCGGGTCCGGGTCGGTCGACCCGGATATTCAGGCTGCGCGGCGTCTGCTCCCCGTGTCGGCGTTGCGGGCGCTTGCCGCCGATCGCTGGGCGCGCTGGAACAAACCTGTCGACATCACGCTCTTCGTTCTCTTCGTGGTTCTTCTCACCGCCGTCGTCACGCCATTTCCGGTCAGCGTCAAACCCATACCGCCGCTCGAAAGCGTCGCCACTGATACGGTCCGCTCCAAGCGGGACATCCTGGTCGAGGACAAGATCGCGACCGATTTCCGCCGCCGCGAGGCCGGCGAAAATGCGCTGCCCGTCTTCGATTTCGACGCCGATCTCTATACCGGCATCGGCACGCCGATCCGTACGGCCTTGCAGAACATGAAGAAGCGACTCGACAACAAGACGCTGTCCTTCAACGACCGCTACGAGGCTTTCCAGCGCGATTTCGCCTTGCCGATCAATCCGACGACCTTCGAGATCATCGAGCGGCTCGAGGACCCCAATGACGTGATCCGAGCGATCAACGCGCTCTTCGCCAGCGTGCTGAACCGCTATGTGGCGGACGAGCCGTCGGCGTTACCCTCGTCCGGCGGAATCATTCTGCGCGACGTGTCGACCGGCGAAACGCGGCTTTTGAACGACGTGTCGGGAATCATCAGCCGCGACCGCGTTGAACAGATCATGCGCGACCGGGCCGCCGACATCCAATACAAGAGCGCCCGGATCGTACGCACCTGGATCCTGTCCACCGCGCTGCGGCTGGTCCGCCCCAATCTGACTCTCAACGACGCCGCCACCCAGCGCGCCCGGACCGCCGCGATCGAGAGCGCGGAGCCGGTCTATGTCCGGTTCGGCGCGGGCGAGGTGATCGTTCACAGCGGCGAACGGATCACGCCGGCGATTCAGGAGCGGCTGCGCCTGCTGTACCGGACCTCCGAGACCGGTTCTGTCTGGCCCCGGCTTATCGCGGTCTTCGCGCTGATCGGCGTTCTGGCGGGAGCGGGGGCCGTGTTCATGCATCAAACCCGGCGTCCGCCCGGTTTCGACCGGCGCAGGATCTATGTCGCGCTCAGCGTGGCGGGCGGCACGATGCTGATCTCGCTGCTGATCGAAGCGGTCGGTCTGGCGCTCGCCGACGGACTGTCTGTCTCGGCGAGCACGGTTCCCTATATTCTGCCGATCAGCCTCGCCGGCCTTCTGCTGGCGGCCCTGATCAATATGCGCACGGCGATCGTGGTGGGCGCGGCGCTGGCCTTGCTCTTCGCCTACCGGGTCGATGCGTCGATCTGGTTCGTCGTCTACCAACTCGCGGGCGTTTGCACGGCGTCGGTGCTCGCGCCGAAATGCCGCCGCCGGCCGGATGTTGTGAAGGTGGGCCTCGCGGCGGGCGCTGCGCAGATGATACTGGCGCCCGTCCTTGTCGCGCTCGCCAGCCCGTCGGACACGGGCGTCATCGCGATCGCGTCGCTCGCGATCGTCTCCGGGCTGATGAGCGGTCTGCTCGCCTCGGCCCTGATGCCGTTGCTCGAACGGGCCTTCGAGGAGATGACGGATATGCGTCTGCTCGAGCTGGCCTCGGCGGACAGCCCGGTTCTCAAGGATCTCGCCCTGCATGCGCCGGGGACCTATTACCATTCGATCCTGATCGCCAATCTCGCCGAAACCGCCGGCGAGGCGATCGGCGTCAATCCGTTGCGGTGCCGCGTGATGGCGCTGTATCACCGGATCGGCGAGTCCGTCCGGTCCAGCGCGCTCAACGAGAACCGGCGCAGCCGCAACGTGCTCAACCGGCTGCCGCCCGATCTGTCGGTCCGCGCCGTGGTAGCGCCGATGCGAGACGGCATCGAGATCGCCCGGCGCAACCGGTTCGGCCGGGTCATCATCGACGCCATCACCCAGCAGCGCGGCACCATGCTGATGAAGCCGATCTATACGCGCGCGAGTGACGAGGCGCGGCTTTCCGGCGAAACGGTCCATGAGGACGATTACCGCTATCCCGGCCCCCGGCCGCAAGGCAAGGCGGCGGGCATTCTGCTGCTGGCCGGCCAGGTCGAGGCGGCGATCCGTTCGCTCAAGGATCCCGATGACGAGAAGATTCGCGCGCGTATCGACAAGATCATCGACGAGGCGATGGAAGATGGCCAGCTCGACGACTCGCGCCTGACGGTGAAGGATTTTCGCCGGGTCGCCGTGGCGTTCCGCCGCGTTCTCGCGATGGGCGCCCATCAGATTCGCGGCGAGGACCGGTCCGATATGGGCCTGCGGGACCCCGCGATGAGGCTCGAGGCCGCAAACACGCATGATGAAAACGGAAATAGAACTGTCCATCCCCTGCCGGCAGTGGCTCGCAGACCTTCCTGAGGCCGAACAGATCGTCGAAACGGCGTGCCGCGCCGTTCTCGGCGCGGCCGGGGTTGCGCGCCGCGATGTCGCGGTCGGCGCAACGGACGTCGAGGTCAGCGTCATGCTGGCGGACGACGAGACCGTCCAAGGACTGAATCGTCAGTATCGCGGCATCGATAAGCCCACCAATGTGTTGTCTTTTCCGATCCGGGACGGCGGTGCGGCGGTTCAGGGCATGCCGGCGCTGCTGGGCGACGTGGTTCTCGGTTATGAGACGGTTCGCGCCGAAGCCGAGGCGGCCGGAAAGCCGCTTGCCCATCATGTCAGTCATCTGATTATTCACGGTGTTTTACATCTTGTCGGCTATGATCATGAGACCGACAGCGACGCCGCCGAGATGGAACCGCTCGAGACCGCCATTCTCGCACGATTGAATATTCCCGATCCTTATGCGATAGCCGGGTAGACGAACCGCGCATAAGATCCGGTTCAAGATCGAGCCAACAGTCGAACTCCAACAGTCGAGCCAATGTCCCAATCGTCGTCTTCAGACACAGCCAGCCCGGGCGCCGAACCCGGCGACAGTAGCCCGCGCGACAAGCGCCAAAGCGACACCAATCTTTTCGATGCCCTGACCGACTGGCTGAAGACCAAATTCCGCCGCAGCGAGGATGTGACGCTGCGCGACATTCTTCAGGAAGTCATCGAGGAGCATTCCGACAGCGAGGCCCTGCTGAATCCGCAAGAGCGGCTGATGCTGATGAATCTCGCCAAGCTGCGCGAGCTGTCGGTCTCCGACGTGATGGTGCCGCGCGCCGACGTGATCGCGGTCGATGTCGGTACGCCCTTCGCCGACGTGGTGAAGCTGTTCGGCGAGGCCGCTCACTCGCGCCTGCCGCTCTACCGCAAGAATTTGGACGGCGTGATCGGCATGCTGCACATCAAGGATGTCTTCCAGGTCCAGTCCGACATGACGCCGGATCACCCGCCGCCCAAGATCGAGGCGTTGCGGCGCGACATCCTGTTCGTGCCGCCCTCCATGCCGGTGGTCGACCTCCTGATCAAGATGCGCGCGACCCGGATTCACATGGCGATGGTGGTCGACGAATACGGTGGGATCGACGGGCTGGCGACGATCGAGGATCTGGTCGAGCAGTTCGTCGGCGATATCGAGGACGAACATGACGTGATCGAGCCGGAGCCGTTGCGCAAGGTGGCCGAGGGCGAGATCGACGCCGACGCCCGGGGCTCGGTCGAGGCGCTCGAGGAGATGATCGGCCGCAAGGTGCTGATAGAGGCGCGCGACGAAGATATCGAGACGATCGGCGGACTGGTGGTCGCCATCGCCGGCCGGGTGCCGCAACGGGGTGAGGTCATCAGCCATCCCGGTGGTCTCGAATTCGAAGTGATGGACGCCGACCCGCGCCGGTTGAAAAAACTCAAGATACGCTTCGCTCCGCCGCCATCCGCCGAGGCGTAACATGCGCAATATTTTCGGCAGGCCCCTTCCGGTCGCCGTCAATTCCCCTATGATCCGTCGGCCATGACCGATTCTCAGGTTAGAGTGTTCGCCGGTCTCAGAAGCTGGCGTGGATGGATCCTCGCCGGAATTGCCGGAGCCCTGTCGGCTCTCGCAATGGCGCCGACCTTTGCCGTGCCGATCCTGCTGGTGACGGTGCCGATCCTCGTTCTTCTGATGGATTGCGCCAAGAGCTGGAAGCGCGCCTTCGCGCTCGGCTGGTGGTTCGGCTTCGGCTATATGGTGGTCGGCCTGTACTGGCTGAGAAACGCCTTTCTGGTCGACGCCAAAGAGTTCGCCTGGGCGATCCCTTTCGGCACGCTGGGTTTGCCCGCCGGTATGGCGCTCTATATGGGCGCGGCCATGGTGCTGGCCTGGTGGCTCTGGCGTCCCGGGCCGTGGCGCATCATTACCTTTGCCGCCGCCTGGACGGCCGGCGAATTGGCCCGCGGCTATCTCCTGACCGGTTTCCCGTGGAACCTGATTGGCGACGCCTGGTCGTTCTCGCCCGTGATGGCGCAGAGCGCGGCGGTGTACGGATCCTACGGCCTCAGTTTCGTAACCATGGCGATCGCGGCGTCACCCGCCGCGCTCGTCGGGCGGAGGCTTGCTGGACCGCGCGGCTGGATGCCGGTGATCCTGAGTGTGCTGGCGCTCGTAATCATGGGAGCGGGCGGCGCGTACCGCGTGCTGACCGCCGACTTCGGAACGGTCCCCGGCGTTCATCTGAGAATTGTTCAGGCCAATATTCCGCAGGCCCAGAAATGGGATGTGAAGAAGCGGGAGGACGTCCTGGTCAAATACATGACCATGAGCGACGAGGATGTGTCGGACGGCGACGTGACGATCATCTGGCCGGAATCCGCGATCCCGTATTTCATCGATCAGGATATCGCACGCCGGGTGCTGATCGGGCGTCTGGCGCGGCCCGACGGTCATGTGATCCTGGGCGTGCCGCGCTACCGCCGCGAGAAGGACGGCAAGCTCGATTTCTGGAACAGCCTGGAAGTGCTGGACGACGAAGGCCGCACGCTCGACATCTATAACAAGCATCATCTGGTGCCGTTCGGCGAATACCTGCCGCTGCGCTGGCTTCTCGCGCCGCTGGGAATTGCCAAGCTGGTCGAAGTCGGCGACGGCGACTTCCTGGCCGGGTCGGGCGTCAAGACGATCGACGTGCCGGGCTTGCCGCCGTTCTCGCCGCTGATTTGCTACGAAGCGATTTTCCCGGGCCAGGTGGCCGACGAATCCCATCACCCCGCCTGGCTGCTGAATATCACCAACGACGCCTGGTTCGGCGACAGCAACGGTCCGCGCCAGCATTTCGCCATGGTGCGGATGCGCGCCATCGAGGAAGGCGTGCCGGTGGTCCGCGCCGCCGTGACCGGCATATCCGCGATCGTCGATTCCTATGGCCGGGTGCGCCGCGAGCTTCCGCTCGATGTCGCCGGGGTGATCGACGGCAATTTGCCGCAGGCAATCAAAGGGCGAACTTTATTCTCGATTGTGGGCAACTGGCTCGCCCTCGCAATGGTGGTTGCGAGTCTCGGCATTCCACTTTTCATAGATAAATCAAGAAGTAGAAAATGAAATAGTCGCAGAAATTAATTCTAATAGCCTATCCAAAATGTTGACGATGCATTCCAAAAGATGAGATTTCCATTCAATTGACGACCAGAAATTTATTCGCTACGAGAGGGTCATTCACATTTCCGTGAGTAAATATATTGGCGTGTTGGTCGCGCACAATTTCAATTTGTGGGCGACTTACTCGGGTGGCGCCTTAAAAGACCTGACAAACATAAACCTTGGAGTTGTGGGAAAGTGACATCAAAGCCAAATCCAGTCGACATACATGTCGGTAGCCGCGTGCGGTTGCGCCGGACCCTTCTGGGCATGAGCCAGGAGAAGCTCGGCGACGCGCTGGGCCTGACCTTTCAGCAGGTCCAGAAATATGAACGCGGCGCGAACCGCATCGGATCGAGCCGGCTGTACAAGCTGAGCCAGATCCTGGACGTGCCAGTTTCCTTCTTCTTTGACGACATGTCCGATTCCGTCGCCACCTCGGGGGCGGGCATGGGCGAGGGCGAGCAGCAGCCCTTCGAATCCGATCAGTTGTCCCGGCGCGAGACGCTCGAACTGGTGCGCGCCTATTACCGGATTTCCGATCCGCTGACCCGCAAGCGGGTCTTCGAGCTCGTCAAGGCCATCGGTGGCACCACCCGGCGCCGTACCCCGCCCAGCAGCGACGAGTAGTCCCAGTTCCAACCCGTCGGAGCCGTGATGATCGGTCGCCCTGCGGGGCATCGATATCGCGGCGGCAGATCTCCCGTTGCCCGGTTCGGCCGGCGCAACGGGAAAGCTGGACCTTCCCTCTGAGTTTGCTATGGTTCCGGCGACACCACGCAACGGTGGCTCGGCCTTCATAGCGCATGAAAAATCTCGACGATTTCTGGAATCTGGTCGTCTCCGTCTGGCAGCACGGTCTGCTCGGCGTGAATATCGGCGACATTCTGATCGCGCTCGCGATCTTCGTCGCCTTTATGGTTTTCCGCCGGCTGTTCGCGCGTTTTCTGCTCAAACGCCTGAGCGTCTGGACCGCCAGGACGCAAAACAAGCTGGACGATGAGATCGTGTCGTCGCTCGAACCGCCCGTCGCCTTCATTCCGCTGGTGATGGGCTTCTTCTTCGCCACCGCCTATCTCCATCCCGCCGAGCCGTTTGCGGTCTTCATCGCGCAGATCAACCGCTCCCTGGTCGCGTTCACGATCTTCTGGGGTCTGCACCAGATGGTCTCGCCCCTGTCGCGGATAGCGGCCCGGCTCGAGGAACTGCTCACGCCGAGCATGGTCCAGTGGATCATCAAGGCGTTCAAGATCGGCCTCATCCTGATCGGCGGCGCGGTCATTCTCCAGATCTGGGGCATTCAGGTCGGACCGCTGATTGCGGGCCTCGGCCTGTTCGGCGTCGCCGTCGCGCTCGGCGCCCAGGACCTGTTCAAGAATTTGATCGCCGGGCTTTTCGTCATCGGCGAGCGCCGATTCCACCAGGGCGACTGGATCGCGGTGGACGGGGTGGTCGAAGGCACCGTCGAGTTCATCGGGTTCAGGACCACGCGGATCCGCCGTTTCGACAAGGCGCCGGTTTTCGTGCCGAATTCCAGGCTGTCCGACAACGCGGTCACCAACTTCTCCCATATGACCCATCGCCGGATCTATTGGGTCATCGGGCTGGAATATCGCACCACGATCGACCAGTTGCGTCAGGTTCGCGACGAAATCGCGGCCTATCTGTTCGCGAGTGAGGATTTCGTCGGGCCCGACGAGGCGGCAACTTTCGTGCGCATCGACAAATTCTCGTCTTCCTCGATCGATATCCTGCTCTACTGCTTTACCCGTACGACGGTCTGGGGCGAGTGGCTGGAGATCAAGGAAAAGCTCGCGCTGGAGATCAAACGCATCGTCGAGGAGGCGGGCACGGGCTTCGCGTTCCCGAGCCAATCGATCTATGTCGAGTTTCTTCCCGAGACGCCCGAAACGCCGGGCGTCAAGCCCGAACCCTTTCCCGTGCCGGCTGATTCCTGACGCTGACGGGGCGCGCCGGCGGGCCGTCAGACCGCGTCCGCGGCGATAATCATATAAGGATATCTTTATGCTTGTAAGATCAACGCTCTCGTTGATATAAGGCGAGCAATAGAGTCGCGGGGGCGGACAGTCGGTCCCGAATTCTGAAATTTAGAAGGCATGGCTCCCGGAGTGCACCACTTCAGGGAGCGGTCAAGTCTGTTTCCATATAGGGGAGAGCACGACAGTGGCGAGAAAAGATTACATATTCACCAGCGAATCCGTGTCCGAAGGCCATCCGGATAAGGTTGCCGACCGCGTCTCCGATGCGATCGTCGACACCTTTCTGAGCGCCGACCCCTATTCGCGAGTGGCATGCGAGACGCTGGTCACCACTAATCTGATCGTTCTCGCCGGTGAAGTGCGCTGCGCCAAGGAAGTCGGTCACGACAAGCTTGAGCAGGTCGCGCGCGCCGCCATCAAGGATATCGGTTACGAGCAGGACGGCTTCCATTGGCAGCGCGCCAAATGCGAAGTCTATGTCCACGAGCAGTCGGCCGACATCGCCCAGGGCGTCGATTCCGCGGGCAATAAGGACGAAGGCGCGGGCGACCAGGGCATCATGTTCGGCTATGCCTGCAACGAGACCCCCAGCCTCATGCCGGCGCCGATCCATTATTCCCACAAGATCCTGCAGGCGCTCGCCCAGGCGCGCCATTCCGGCGTCAAGGGCCTGGAGCCGGACGCCAAGAGCCAGGTGACCCTGAAATACGAAAACGGCAAGCCGGTCCGCGCGGCCTCCGTCGTGGTGTCGACCCAGCATGCCGACGGCATGAGCCAGGACGACATCCGCGAACTGGTGCGGCCTTATGTCGTGGACATTCTTCCCAAAGGCTGGATGTGCCCCGAAGAGGAATTCTACGTCAATCCGACCGGCAAGTTCGTGATCGGCGGCCCGGACGGCGACACCGGCCTGACCGGCCGCAAGATCATCGTCGACACCTATGGCGGGTCGGCCCCGCATGGCGGCGGCGCGTTCTCCGGCAAGGATCCGACCAAGGTCGACCGTTCGGCGGCTTACGCCTCGCGTTACCTCGCGAAGAACGTCGTGGCCGCGGGCCTCGCCGAGAAGTGCACGATCCAGCTGTCTTACGCGATCGGCGTTTCCAAGCCCCTGTCGATCTATGTCGATCTCGCCGGCACCGGCAAGGTCGACGAGAGCAAGCTCGAAGTCGCGCTCGGCCAGGTCATGAACCTGTCGCCCCGCGGCATTCGCGAACACCTCCATCTGAGCCGCCCGATCTATGCGCGCACGGCTGCATACGGCCATTTCGGCCGCGAGCCGGACGCCGACGGCGGCTTCAGCTGGGAGAAGACCGATCTCGTCGATGCCATCAAAGACGCACTCTGAGACGGCTCAATCGACCCAAGAAACGTCTAGCGGCATCAAGCGCCGTCGCCTGTATGGGCGGCGGCGCGGCCGTATTTTGCGCAAGGGCCGCAAGGCGCTCCTGGAAGATGTGCTGCCTGAGTTGCGCATCGAGGTGCGTGAAACGGAGGCGGGGGTCGAACCGATAGATCCCGCGACGCTGTTCGAGGGCCCGGTCAAAGACAACTGGTTGGAGATCGGCTTCGGGGCGGGGGAGCATCTGGCCGCCCGCGCCGCCGGGAACCCGGATATCGGTTTCATCGGCGCCGAGCACTTCCTGGCCGGCATCGCCGGGCTCCTGAAGCACATCAGTGACCGCGGACTTCGTAATGTCCGGATCTTTCAGGATGACGCAGCGGTCCTGCTCGATGCACTGCCCGAGGCCTCGCTTGGTCGGGTGTTCCTTCTCTATCCCGATCCCTGGCCCAAGGCGCGCCACGAAAAGCGTCGCTTTCTGTCCCATGAAAATCTCGACCGGCTGTATCGGGTGATGAAGCCGGGCGCGGAGCTTTTTGTCGCCACCGACCACCCGGTCTATCTCGCCTGGGCCGTCGAGCGCCTGGCTTCGCGGTCCGATTTCGTCTGGCTCGCGGACGGGCCGCGAGACTGGCGCGAGCCGCCCGGAGATTGGCCCGGAACGCGCTACGAGGCGAAAGCGATCCGCGAGGGACGGACTCCCGCCTATCTCAGATATCGACGGGCCTAAGTCCTTGCCTCTTGAAGCTTCCCGGGGGCGGTGCTATATGCAGAACAACAAACAAGCACTCATCAAGAGTGGGCCCCAACCGGCCCACTTTTTTATTGGTGCGGCTTGAAAAACCAAGATCGGCTGACGCAGTCGACTTTTGTCTGATCCGGTATGACGCAAACGCCACGCGACTCCGCGACCGCCGTACATAAATTGATCGAGCCGTCGGTTGAGGCGCTGGGTTTCCGGCTGGTCCGGACGCGCCTGCTGGACGGGTCGCCGCGACGCCTCGAGATCATGGCCGAGCGCGAGGACGGGTCGATGACGATAGACGATTGCGAGACCCTGAGCGAGACCGTGTCGGCGATCCTCGATGTCGAGGATCCGATCAGCGGGCAGTATCTGCTCGAGGTCAGTTCGCCCGGTCTCGACCGGCCGCTGACACGGCTCGATGACTACACCCGGTTCGCCGGCCTTCTTGCGACCGTCAAGACGGCGAGACAGATTTCGGGACGCCGCCGGTTTCGCGGGACCGTTCTCGGGGCCGAAGGCGAGACGGTCCGGCTCGCGACCGACGAGGGCGAGATCAGGATCGATTTCGGCGATATCGAGTTGGCGAAGCTGGTGATTACGGACGAGATGTTGAAAGAACAGGGCTGAGCAGCCCGACGGAGAACAAATATCGCGCCCGGGCGGACGCCGCGGGCGGACAATTCAGAGAGATGAAGCAATGGCAGTAAGCGCCAACAGACTCGAACTTTTGCAGATTGCCGACGCCGTCGCGCGCGAAAAGTCCATCGACAAGGAAGTCGTTTTCGAGGCGATGGAAGAAGCCATCCAGAAGGCGGCCCGCTCGCGCTACGGCAGCGAGAACGAGATCCGCGCGGAGATCAACCGCGGCACCGGCGAGATCGCGCTGGCCCGGCTTCTCGAAGTGGTCGAGCAGGTGGAAAATCCATCGACGCATATTTCGCTGGAAGAGGCGCGCCAGCGGAACCCGGACGCGCAGGTCGGCGATTTTCTCTCGGAGTCCCTGCCGCCGTTCGAATATGGCCGGATTTCCAGCCAGACCGCGAAGCAGGTGATCGTGCAGAAGGTGCGCGACGCCGAGCGCGAGCAGCAGTATCAGGAATACAAGAACCGCATCGGCGAGATCGTGAACGGAATCGTCAAGCGGGTCGAATACGGCAATGCGATGGTGGATCTCGGCCGCGCCGAGGCGATCATCCGGCGCGACGAGATCGTGCCGCGCGAGACTTTGCGGAATGGCGACCGCGTGCGCGCCTATATCTACGATGTGCGCCGCGAGCAGCGCGGCCCGCAGATCTTCCTCTCGCGCACCCATCCGCAATTCATGGCGAAGCTGTTCGCCCAGGAAGTGCCGGAGATCTATGACGGCATCATCGAGATCAAGGCGGTGGCGCGCGATCCGGGCAGCCGCGCCAAGATCGCCGTGCTGTCGAACGATTCCAGCATCGATCCGGTCGGCGCCTGCGTCGGCATGCGCGGCAGCCGCGTCCAGGCGGTGGTGAACGAGCTGCAGGGCGAGAAGATCGATATCATCCAGTGGAGCCCGGATCCGGCGACCTTCATCGTCAATGCGCTGGCCCCGGCCGAAGTGGTCAAGGTGGTGCTCGACGAGGAAACCCAGCGCATCGAGGTCGTGGTGCCCGACGATCAGCTCAGCCTGGCGATCGGCCGGCGTGGCCAGAATGTCCGGCTGGCGTCCCAGCTGACCGGCTGGACCATCGATATCCTGACCGAGGCGGAGGAATCCCAGCGCCGTCAGGACGAGTTCAAGCAGCGCACCACGCTGTTCGTCGAGGAGCTCGATGTCGAGGAAATGATCGCGCAGCTTCTTGTCGCCGAAGGCTTTACCCGGGTCGAGGAAGTCGCCTTCGTGCCGCTCGACGAGCTGGCCTCGATCGAGGGCTTCGACGAGTCGATCGCCGAGGAATTGCAGCGCCGCGCCCAGGAAGTGCTGTCGGCGCGCGAAGAGGCGGCGGAAGACAAGCGCAAGGAGCTCGGCGTCGAGGACGATGTCGCGGCGATCGACGGGCTGGTGCCCGCCATGCTGGTCGTGCTCGGCGAGAACGGCGTGAAGACGCTCGACGATCTCGGCGATCTCGCGACCGACGAACTGGTCGATCCGCGCGACGGCATTCTGAAGGATTTCGATCTGTCCGACGAAGAGGGCAACGCCATCATCATGGCGGCCCGCGCTCACTGGTTCGAGGGCGAGGAGGCGGAAGCCGCTCCCGCGCCCGACTCAGGCGAACAGCCCGAGTCAGAGCCGGCGACGTCGAGCTAGGACGATGAAGGGACGGGCTATTGGGTCTGCGGCAAACCGAACGCCACTGCATTGCGACAGGACGCACCGAACCGGTGGCGTCCATGGTGCGGTTCGTGCGCGCGCCCACGGGGGAGGTCGTCCCGGATATCGCCGGTGATCTTCCCGGCCGGGGCGTCTGGATCTCGGCCCGGAGAAATCTTGTCGACAAGGCGGTCGCGGCCCACGCTTTCGCGCGCGGCCTGACCCCCGAGTCCAAGACGCGCGCCGGGAAGTCCGGCGCATCCGCCGATGCGGGGCTCACCGTCCCGCCGGACCTCTCTGAAGAGGTCGAACGGCTTCTTGCCAGAAGATGTCTCGATCTGCTGGGGTTGGCCCGGCGCTCGGGCGCTCTCATTACGGGTGCCGAGAAGGTGGCGGGGGCCGCGAAAGCAAAACAGATCGCCGTTCTGATAGCGGCGCGCGACGGCGCGTCGGACGGCCGTGAAAAGCTGAGGCGCATGTGCCCCGGCGTGCCGGTCGTCGAATTATTTACGTCGAGGGAATTGGGTTTGGCATTGGGCCGCGAAAATGTGGTACATGCAGCCCTGACCTCGGATGGCTTCGCCGATCGGTTCACCACGGAGGTCCGACGGCTTGAAGGGTTCCGAAGTTTGGAAGGACAACTCGTTCATGAGTGACGCGGAAGACAAACGAGACCAGAAGCTCAGCCTGTCCGGCCGAAGCACGCTTTCACTGCGGCGCACGGTCGATACCGGACAAGTGCGTCAGAGCTTCTCCCATGGCCGGTCGAAGCCTGTGGTCGTGGAGCGCAAACGCAAGCGCATCCTGCCGCGCGATACGAGCGCCGCGGCGGAGGAGACCGCCCGTGCCACGCCCGAGCCCGAGGAAGAGGTCAAGGAAGCCCCCCAGGCGCCTGTCGAACAGGAAGCTCAGCAGGAGGAGCAGGGCGGCGGTCGCGGCCGCGTGATCCTGAAGAGCCTGACGGCCGAGGAAAAGGCGTCGCGCGCCCGGGCGCTCGGCGATGCTCGCAAGGCCGCCGAAGAAGCCCGCAAGCAGGCCAAGGTCGAAGCCGAGCGCCGCGCTGTCGAGGACGCCCGGCTCAAGGTCGAGCGGGACGCCGCCGAGAAGCGTCGGGAGGACGAGGAAGCGCGCAAGAAGTCGGATGATGACGCGCGCCGCAAGGCCGCCGAAGAGGCCGACCGCAGGATCGAAAAACCCAAAATCGAGGGCGAGGCCCCCGCGAAGCCGGCCGAGGCCAAGGCCGAGGAAGGGCCGGCGCGCGCCCGCCGTCTGGTCGAGGAGGAAGAGGAGGCCGAAGCCAAGCGCAAGCGGGGCGGTAAGGTCGCACCGAAAGCCGCGCCGCGTCAGGAGCCGCGCCGCCGGGGCCGCCTCACCGTCACCAAGGCCTTGTCGGGCGACGACGAGCGCCAGCGCAGTCTTGCCTCGTTCCGCCGCGCGCGGGAACGCGAGAAGCGTCATATGCGCGCAAGTTCGGAGGCCCCGTCCAAGGTGTTTCGTGAAGTCGTTATTCCGGAGTCGATTACCGTCCAGGAACTCGCCAACCGGATGGCCGAGCGCGCCGTCGATGTCATCAAGATGCTGATGAAGATGGACATCATGGCGACCATCAATCAGGCGCTGGACGCCGATACCGCAGAGCTCATCGTGAGCGAGTTCGGCCATACGCCGAAGCGGGTCAGCGAAGCCGACGTCGAAATCGGCCTCAAGGGTGAGGACGACGCGCCCGAGGATCTCGATCCGCGCTCGCCGGTCGTCACGGTCATGGGCCATGTCGATCACGGCAAGACCTCGCTGCTTGATGCGCTCCGCTCCACCGATGTGGCCGCCGGCGAAGCGGGCGGTATCACGCAGCATATCGGCGCCTATCAGATCATGCTGCAATCGGGCCAGAAGATCACTTTCCTCGATACGCCGGGCCACGAGGCGTTCACCGCCATGCGGTCGCGCGGCGCTCAGGTCACCGATATCGTCGTGCTGGTCGTGGCGGCGGATGACGGCATCATGCCCCAGACGGTCGAGGCGATTAATCACGCCAAGGCGGCCGGCGTGCCGATGATCGTGGCGATCAACAAGATGGACAAGCCGGGCGCCAATCCGGACCGGATCCGGACCGAGCTGCTTCAGCACGAGGTCATCTGCGAGCAGATGGGCGGCGATGTGCTGAATGTCGAGGTGTCGGCGATCAACCGGACCAATCTCGACAAGCTCGAGGAAGCAATCCTGCTTCAGGCGGAAGTCCTGGAGCTCAAGGCCAATCCGGACCGTCCGGCGGAAGGTGCGATCGTCGAGTCCAAGCTGGACCGCGGTCGTGGCCCGGTCGCCACCGTGCTGGTTCAGCGCGGCACGCTCAAAGTCGGCGACGTGGTCGTCGCTGGGGCCCATTGGGGCCGTGTCCGCGCGCTGCTCGACGACCGCGGCAACCAGGTCGAGGAAGCCGGGCCGTCCAAGCCGGTCGAGATTCTCGGCCTGTCGGGAACGCCCGATGCGGGCGATGAATTCGCCGTGGTGCCGAACGAGGCGCGGGCGCGTGAAATCACCGCGTTCCGCCAGCGCCGCGAGCGCAATTCCCGGACCGCCGGCGCGCCGGTCTCGCTCGAGACCATCTTCTCCGAGATCAACAAGAAGCAGGTCAAGGAACTGCCCGTCGTGATCAAGTCGGATGTGCAGGGCTCGGCCGAAGCGATCGTCGGCGCCTTGCATGGGCTTGGCACGGAAGAAGTCGCCGTCCGGATCATGCATTCGGGCGTCGGCGCGATTTCCGAGAGCGACGTGACGCTCGCCAAGGCCTCTTCGGCGCCGATCATCGGCTTCAATGTCCGCGCGACGCGTCAGGCCGAGCAGCTTGCCGAGGCCGAGGGCATCGAGATCCGCTATTACTCGGTGATCTACGATCTCGTCGACGATCTGAAGAAGGTTCTCTCCGGCATGCTGGCGCCGGAAGTGCGGGACACCACGATCGGCCAGGCAGAGGTCCGCGAGGTCTTCTCCGTATCCAAGGCCGGCAAGGTGGCCGGTTGCCTGGTCACCGACGGTGTGGTCCGGCGCGGTGCGATGGTAAGTCTGTTGCGCGACAGCGTGGTGGTGCATCAGGGCGCGCTGAGCTCTCTCCGGCGCTTCAAGGACGAGGTCCGCGAGGTTCAGGCCGGTACCGAATGCGGTATCGCGATCGAGAACTACCAGGACATCAAGGTTGGTGACGTGATCGAGGTGTTCGAGCGCACCGAGGTCGCCCGCGAGCTCTGACACCGGCTGTCGGAGCGACCGGAACCAGAGGCGCGGCCGGCCCGCGCCGGTGAAAATCGGATTTGACGATGTCTCACAGAGACCACAAGGCCGCCAGAAACGACGGGGCGGGCGATCTGTCGCAACGCCAGTTGCGCGTCGGCGAACTGATCCGCCATGCGCTGGCCGACATGTTTTCCCGGGGCGAGCTGCGCGATCCCGCGCTGTTCGATGTCTCCATCACCGTGACCGAAGTGCGCATGACGCCGGACCTCAAATTGGCCCGCGCCTTCGTGCTGCCGCTCGGCGGCAAGGACAGCGAGACCGTTCTGGCCGCGCTCGACCGTAGCGCCGGCTATGTGCGGGGCCGGATGGCACGCAGCGTGAAGCTCAAATTCTCCCCCAGGGTCGAGTTCCGGATCGACGACCGGTTCGAATATGCCGACCGGATCGACGCCTTGTTGCATGATCCGCGCGTTGCGAAGGATCTGGACGGTGATCCGGATGAAACCGAATGATCCTCCATTTGTTTCGCCGCCGCACCCGCCGCCTTCATCGTCATTCCCGCGAAAGCGGGAATCGACCTTCAATGCCTGTGCTGGATTCCTGCTTTCGCGGGAATGACACATATAGCGGGCGGTGCTGAGTCATGGCCCGTCGCCGCAAGGGCAGGCCAGTCAGCGGCTGGCTCAATCTCGACAAGCCGGAGGACCTGACGTCGACCCAGGCGGTCAATATCGTGCGCCGGCTGTTCGACGCGCAGAAGACCGGCCATGGCGGGACGCTCGATCCGCTGGCGACCGGCGTGCTGCCCATCGCTTTCGGTGAGGCGACCAAGACCGCCGCCTATGTCATGGAGGCGGCCAAGACCTATCGCTTTACCGTTAAATGGGGCGAGGGCCGCGATACCGACGACGCCGAAGGCGCGGTGACGGAAACCAGTGAAAAACGCCCGACGCCGTCGGAGATCCGCGCGGTTCTGCCGCGATTTATCGGCTCGATCGAACAAACGCCGCCGGCCTTTTCGGCCATAAAGGTGGCCGGCGAGCGCGCGTATGACCTGGCGCGGCGCGGCGAGGACGTGAAGCTGGCCTCCCGCGTGGTCGAGGTCTACGGCCTCGAATTGCTCGATGATGGCGACGATGCGCCCCGCGAGACCTCCGAATTCGTGCTCGATTGCGGCAAGGGCACCTATGTGCGCTCGCTGGCGCGGGACCTGGGTCGCGCGCTCGGCACCGCGGCTCATGTGACGAGCCTGCGGCGCACCCGCGTCGGGCGCTTCGACGCCGCCGACTCGATTCCTCTGGATAAATTAAGGGAATTGAGCGATAGTGCGCCGCCCGACGGGATCCTCATCCCGGTCATGACCGCGCTGGACGACATCCCGGCGCTGGCTGTGATCGAGCCGGAAGCCCGGAGGGTAAAATGCGGACAGGTTATCCGCGTTCCGAGTAGCAAAGAGGGAACCGTGCGCGTCGTGTCGGATGACCGGCTCGTCGCGCTGGCCGAAATTCACGACGGCGAGGTTCATCCGCTGCGTATTTTTAATCTCTAAGAGTTTGGAGAACTCCCGATGTCGATTACCGCAGAGCGCAAGCAGGCGCTCATCAGCGAATATGGCCGTAAATCCGGTGATACCGGATCGCCCGAGGTGCAGGTCGCGATCCTCACGGAACGCATCGCCAACCTGACCGAACATTTCAAGAGCCACGCCAAGGACAATCACTCCCGGCGCGGACTTCTTGTGATGGTGAGCCAGCGTCGCAGCCTTCTCGATCATCTGAAGCGCACCGACGCGAGCCGTTACGAAGATTTGATCAAACGCCTCGGCATTCGCAGATAGAGGCCGGACGTTCATCATGCTCTTAGCGACGAGACGGCGTTCACCGGGCGGTCAAAGCAGACCGGTCCCGAATGCCCCTTGTTGTGTTTACTTATTCGGAGTCCGTCCATAGGGGACGGACCGATCGCCGCCGGCGGAAGGCTGCCGAGCGGCGCAACTGAAGGTTTAGGAAGATAGATGTTTGAGATACACCGCGAAGAAATCGACTGGGGCGGCCGCAAGCTCGTCCTGGAATCCGGCCATATCGCCCGTCAGGCGGATGGCGCCGTGCTCGTCAGTTACGACGACACGACCGTGCTGTGCACGGCTGTCGCTGCGCGCACCGCGAGGCCGGGGGTCGATTTCTTCCCCCTGACAGTCAATTATCAGGAAAAGACATTCGCCGCCGGCAAGATTCCGGGCGGTTTTTTCAAGCGCGAAGGGCGTCCCTCGGAGAAGGAGACGCTGACCTCGCGCCTGATCGACCGGCCGATCCGGCCCCTGTTCCCGGCGAAATTCCGCAATGAAGTGCAGGTCATCTGCACCGTGCTGTCTCATGACATGGAAAACGATCCCGATATCGTCGCCCTGATCGGCGCCAGCGCCGCGCTAACGCTGTCCGGCGTGCCGTTCCTCGGCCCCGTCGCGGGCGCGCGGGTCGGCTATGTCGACGGCGATTATGTGCTCAATCCCCGGCTCGACCAGATGCCGGAGAGCAAGCTCGATCTTATTGTCGCCGGTACGGGTGAAGGCGTTCTGATGGTCGAATCCGAGGCCCAGGAGCTTTCGGAAGAAGTCATGCTGGGCGCGGTCAATTTCGGCCATGACAACATGCAGCCGGTGATCGATGCGATCATCCGCCTGGCCGAGAAATGCGCCAAGGCCCCCTGGGACCTCGAAATCGAAGACAACTCCGAGCTGTACGACCGGGTCAAGACGGCCGCCGAAGAGCGTCTGCGCGCCGCTTACGGCGAGCCCGAAAAAATGGCCCGCCAGCAGGCGGTCGGCGCGATCCGTGACGAGGTCGCGGAGCAGCTTGCCGAAGACGAGATCGATCCGGTTGTCGGCGGCGGCGTGTTCAAGAAGCTCGAGAAGACGATCGTCCGCAACTCGATCCTCGATACCGGGATGCGGATCGACGGCCGCGACACCAAGACGGTGCGGCCGATCCAAGCCGAGGTCGGCGTGCTGCCGCGCGCTCACGGCGCGGCGTTGTTCACCCGCGGCGAAACCCAGGCCCTCGTGGTCACCACGCTCGGCACGGGCGAGGACGAGCAGATCGTCGACGCGCTCGCGGGCGGCTACCGCGAGAGCTTCATGCTGCACTATAACTTCCCGCCCTATTCGGTGGGTGAGACCGGACGGATGGGCGGCCCGGGACGCCGCGAGATCGGCCACGGCAAGCTCGCCTGGCGCGCGGTCAAAGCGCTGATCCCGTCCAAGGAAGCGTTCCCCTACACCATCCGCGTCGTCTCCGAGATCACGGAATCGAACGGGTCGTCCTCGATGGCGACGGTGTGCGGCACCTCGCTGTCGCTGATGGATGCGGGCGTGCCGCTGGAGCGCCCGATCGCCGGCATCGCGATGGGCCTCATCAAGGAGGACGATCGCTTCGCCGTGCTCTCCGACATTCTCGGTGACGAGGATCATCTCGGCGACATGGATTTCAAGGTCGCGGGCACCAGTGACGGCGTCACCGCGCTGCAGATGGACATCAAGATCACCTCGATCACGCGCGAGATCATGCAGATCGCGCTGGATCAGGCGAAGGACGGCCGGATGCATATCCTCGGCGAGATGAACAAGGCGCTCGGCACGGCGCGCGGCGAACTCAACGCCAATGCGCCGCGCATCGTGACGATCCAGATTCCGAAGGAAAAAATCCGCGAAGTGATCGGCACCGGCGGCAAGGTGATCCGCGAGATCGTCGAGACCACCGGCGCGAAGGTGGATATCGGCGACGACGGCACCATCAAGGTCGCGGCAGCGGATCTGTCGGTCATCGATGCGGCGGTGGACTGGATCAAGAACATCGTTGCAGAGCCCGAAATCGGACATATCTATGATGGTAAGGTCGTCAAAATCATGGATTTCGGCGCCTTTGTGAATTTTATCGGGACCCGCGACGGACTGGTCCATATCAGCGAACTGGCGCCGCATCGCGTGGCCAAGGTCGGCGATGTGGTCAAGGAAGGCGACATGGTCAAGGTGAAGGTTCTCGACGTCGACAAGGGCGGCAAAGTGCGGCTCAGCATGAAGTCCGTCGACCAGGAAAGCGGTGAGGAGATCCGTCAGGAAGCCTGACGGATCGACCTTCGGTTCGTGACGGAAATGTCACGGAATTAGGCTCCGACCCTTGGATTCCGCATATTAGTTGATAATCTCTCGTTATGAATTGCGGTCCATGATGGCGGCTGGGGAATCATGAAGTCACTGAACTCGGTACTTTTGTCTGGACAGGAGGTCCTCCCCCTCATCGAAGGGGGGAAGGGCGTCTCGGCCACCAATGGCGCCAGTTCGGGCGCCTGGGCGGCGGCCGGCGGGGTCGGCACCGTTTCCTGCGTCAATGCCGATTCCTATGACGATCAGGGCAACGTCATCCCGCAGATCTATCATGGGCGGACCCGCACCGACCGGCACGAGGAACTCGTGGCCTACGCCGTCGAGGGCGGACTGGCGCAGGTCCGCGAGGCCTATGAGCGGGCCTGCAAATGCGGCGGGATCAATATCAACATCCTGTGGGAGATGGGCGGCGCCGAGCGCGTGCTGAAAGGCGTGCTCGACGGCGCCAGGGATCTCATCAACGGCGTCACCTGCGGCGCGGGCATGCCCTACCGCCTCGGTGAAATCGCCGCGCGCTACGGCGTTTATTACTATCCGATCGTCTCCTCGGCGCGGGCCTTCCGGGCGCTGTGGAAACGGGCCTATCACAAGGTTTCGGAATTCCTCGGCGCGGTGGTCTATGAGGATCCCTGGCTCGCCGGCGGCCACAATGGCCTGGCGCGCAACAGCGAGGATCCGACCAAGCCGGAATCACCCTATCCGCGCGTGCTTCAGCTTCGCCAATATATGCGTGAGATGGGACTCGGCGAGACGCCGATCGTGATGGCCGGCGGCGTCTGGTATCTGCGCGACTGGGAGGACTGGATCGACAATCCCGA
Source organism: uncultured Alphaproteobacteria bacterium (assembly GCA_963821875.1). Classification (GTDB taxonomy): domain Bacteria; phylum Pseudomonadota; class Alphaproteobacteria; order CAVTAV01; family CAVTAV01; genus CAVTAV01. The sequence continues at coordinate 342,827 of CAWGFE010000002.1, read as the reverse complement.
ACTCGGCCCGATCGTTTTCCAGTACGGGACGCGGCCGCTTCTCACCAAGGAAAGCCCCATCCCGGAAATCTGGAAGCAGAAGTTGATGACGCTCAAGAAGGGCGACATCCTGCTGCATGATTTCAGTCCGACCGGGTTCTATTCCTCCGCCGTGCGCAACAGCTATCTGAAGGAATTGGAGGCGCGCTCGGAACGCCAGATCTCCTACAGCATGGAGCCGGTGGGCGAGCACACCTCGGAATTCTCGATCGGCCTGCGCAAGCGCAACGTCTATGTGACCCCGAAGGATCGCACCCGCGCAATGGGCTGGATCAACCAAGGCTATACGGAAGTGATGCGGACGCCGGATTCGACGCTGATCTTTGTCACGCCGGAATCGCGCGATGAGATCCGCAAGGATCAGGCCAACTGCATGGGCTGCCTGTCGGCCTGCCAGTTCTCCAACTGGTCGGAGCGGGATGCGTCCCACAGCACGGGCCGGAAGGCCGATCCGCGCAGCTTCTGCATCCAGAAAACGCTGATAGACATCGCCCATGGCGGCGATCCGGATCAGAACCTCATGTTCGCCGGGCACGGCGCCTATAAATTCGCCGAGGATCCGTTCTATTCGAACGGCTTCGTGCCGACCGTGCGCCAGCTCGTCGAGCGTATTCAGACGGGCGATTGAGCGTAGGTGATGAGGCCGGCGCAACCGCTGCCCATGACGCTCTGCTTGACATTTGGGGGAGCGCAGCCGATCTAGAATGGTAGGACGCGCGCAAATAAAACGCGTTCGCTTCCATCGGTGTGTAGCCGTAGAGAGTTGAGAGTTAGGATCGCGCATGAACACGACCCGCCCCTTTTCGCAAGCTTTGAAGCGCCTTCGCGACGCCGGTCTGCGGCCGACGCGTCAACGCCTTGCTCTGGCGAAGCTGTTGTTCGAATGCGGCGAGGACCGCCATGTCACCGCCGAGGCCCTGCATGACGAAGCCTCCAGCGCCGATGTGCGCGTATCGCTGGCGACCGTCTACAACACGCTGCATCAGTTCACCAATGTGGGACTGCTGCGCGAAGTCGTGGTCGATTCCGGCAAAACCTATTTCGACACCAATATCTCCGATCACCACCACTTCTACATCGAAGATAAAGGCACTTTGTGCGACTTCGAGGCTGATCGGATGGTTCTTTCGGGCCTGCCCAATCCCCCGGAAGGCACCGAGGTCGAACGCGTCGACGTGATCGTCCGCGTTCGCGCTAACTGACCGACTCTATCTCCTTTCGAAAAATCCTCGATTCAACGCTTTAGAATTTCTCTAAAGTATTGACTAGCGTCTTATCCCGCACCATATTGACGCCTATAGGGCTGAATACCCAATGCGGCGGGGTCATACTGCCGTAAGCGGGCCTCCGAGGCCCGGCCGACAACCCGAGGACCAATCCGTAGTTCGAGTTTGAAAGGAGAGCTCACAATGGCATCACTCAAGGGAACCAAGACCGAAACGAATCTGAAAGAGGCCTTCTCCGGCGAAAGCCAGGCGAACCGCCGTTATCTCTATTTCGCGCAAAAGGCCGATGTCGAAGGCTTCAACGACGTGTCGGCCGTTTTCCGCTCGACGGCGGAAGGCGAAACCGGCCATGCGCACGGCCATCTCGAATTCCTCGAGGCCGTCGGCGATCCGGCGACGGGTGAGCCTATCGGCAACACCTCGCTGAACCTCAAGGCTGCGATCGCGGGCGAGACCCACGAATATACCGATATGTATCCGGGCATGGCGAAAGAAGCTCGCGACGAAGGCTTCGACGAAATCGCCGACTGGTTCGAGACGCTCGCCAAGGCTGAGCGGTCTCACGCCGGCCGCTTCCAGAAGGCTCTGGACACGCTCGACTAATCGACCATCGGTTGGCGGCGTTCGGGATGGTCCCAAACCGTCCCGATCCCGCCGCCGGTCGATCTCAACCGGCCTCCAGCCGGACAATGACTCCCCGCTTCTGATCACAGGAAACGCACTATGGCAGAAGGCAGCTTGGATGCGCCGACCCGTCACGCGCTCGACTGGCACAATCCGGACTTCTATGACGAGGACAAGCTCGACTCGGAGCTCCGCCGGGTTTTCGACATCTGTCACGGATGCCGGCGCTGCTTCAATCTCTGCGATTCCTTCCCGCGTCTCTTCGACATGATCGACGAGAGCGAGACCATGGAGCTGGACGCGGTCAAGAGCGAGGATTTCGGCAAGGTCGTCGAAGCCTGCACGCTGTGCGACATGTGTTTCATGACCAAATGCCCCTATGTTCCGCCCCACGAATTCGATCTCGATTTTCCCCATCTGATGCTGCGTTACCGTGCGGTGGAGAACAGGAAAGGCGAGACGCCGTTCGCCTCCCGGCAGCTCGCCCAGACCGACCGCAACGGCAAGATGGCCGCGCCGGTTTCCGGGATCGTGAACTGGGGCTCGGACGTCAAGAACAAGGTCACCCGGCCTGTGCTCGAATCCGTCGCCGGGATCGACCGCAACGCCGCCCTGCCGAAATTCCACGGCCGCACCTTCACGGCCCGGGCCCGCAAAGAGGTTCCCGAGGTGAACAAGGAAGCGCCGGCCTACGGCCGCAAGGCGGTCCTCTATGCCACCTGTTTCGTGAATTACAACAATCCGGGCATCGGCAGCGCCACACGCGCCGTGCTCGCCAAGAACGGCGTCGAAACCGACGTCGTGCATCCGAAATGCTGCGGCATGCCGCTTCTGGAGCAAGGCAATCTGGAAGCCGTCGCCGAGAACGCCAGGACGGTCACGGCGGAACTCAAGCCCTATATCGACAAGGGCTACGACGTGATCGCGCTGGTGCCGTCCTGCGCGCTGATGCTGAAATTCGAGTGGCCGCTGATCGTGCCCGACAATGAGGACATCAAGGCCCTGTCCGGCCATACCTTCGACGTGTCGGAATATATTGTCGACATCTCGAAGAAAGAGGGTCTCGCGCCCGGTCTCAACGGGCTCGATGGCGGCGTGACCGTGCACCTCGCCTGTCATGCCCGGGCCCAGAATATGGGCCAGAAGGCGGCGGACATGTTGCGGCTCATCCCCGATTCCGATGTCGGGGTGGTCGAGCGCTGCTCCGGTCATGGCGGATCCTGGGGCGTGATGAAGGAGAATTTCGAGGTCGCGATGAAGGTCGGCAAGCCGGTCGCCCGGCAAGCCGTCACTGCCGAAAAGCAGTATGTCGCGTCCGAATGTCCGCTGGCGGCGGATCATATATTGCAGGGGATGGAGCGGATCGATGCGGGCAAGAACTCCCGCCCGCAGTTATCATCCGATCGAGATTTTCGCGCGGGCCTATGGTCTCGGGGAGCCGTGACCGCAATCATTGGACTGAAGTAGAAGGAAAAAGACGATGAATGCCAGCCAACGTGTGATCACCAGGGAGGATATCCTCCCCTACGAGGAATACGCGGCCAAGCGCGGCGAGCGCCGGGCCGAGATGATCGCGCTGAAGCGCCGCCGCCGGATTTCGGTCGGCCCCTATGTCACCTTCTATTTCGAGAACTACGACACGATGTGGACGCAGGTTCAGGAAATGCTCCACGCCGAGCGAGGCGGCGACGAGCAATTGGCCGACGAACTGGCGGCCTATAATCCGCTGATCCCGCAAGGCTCAGAACTGGTCGCTACGATGATGATCGAGATCCCGGACGAGAAGAAGCGCAAGGAAGTGCTCGGCACCCTCGGCCATATCGAGGACAAGGTGAATATCGTCGTCGGCGGCGACAAGGTCCATGCGACCTTCGAGACGGACGTCGAGCGCACCACGGAAGCCGGCAAGACCTCGTCGGTCCATTTCCTCCATTTCCCTTTCACGCCCGCGCAGGTCGCCAGGTTCCGCGATCCGTCCGTCGACGTCATGATCGAGGTCGATCACCCCAATTACGGCCATATGGCCCGCCTCCCGGCGGACAGCCGTGAAGCGCTGGCGGAAGATTTCGACTAAAGCGCTTTTCTGAGCGTCAGGTTATAGCGGCAGCGTCCGGTGAGCGGATGCTCGCCGTCCGCGAGCGGCGCGATGCCGTGATAGGTGAATTGCGCCGGTCCGCCCCAGACCACCACATCGCCATTTGAAAGCGCGATCTTGCGCGGGCGATCGCGCCGCGCGGCGCCGCCGAACAGGAAGATCGCGGGCAGGCCGAGCGAGACCGAGACTATCGGCGCCGTCCGGTCGTTCTCGTCCTTGTCCTGATGCAGACCCATTCGGGCGTCGGGCTCGTAGCGGTTGATCAGGCAGCCGTCCGGCGCGAAGCCCGGGAAACCCGCTTTGGCGGCCGCGCGGTCCGCGAACGACAGGAACAGATCGGGCAGGACGGGCCAGGGTTTGCCGGTTTCGGGATCTCGCAGCGCGTAGCGATAGCCTTTGCCGTCCGTCACCCAGCCGCGCCCGCAATTGGTCATCGCCGCCGACATGCGCCCGCCGCCGGGCGTGACCATATGGCGAAACGGGGCCGCCGCCGCGATCGTTTGAACGGCCTCGATCAGGTCCGGGCTTTCGGCGCTCGCAAAACCGCGCAGGACCATGGCTCCGTCCGCGATGGTTTCAACCGCGCCGGGCGGGGGCTCCTCGAAAAGGCTGCCGAGCGCGGCTCCGGGAATCCGGCTCATTCGCCCTCCCGCTCGAGAAGCGCGCGTTTGCGCTCGATCCCCCAGCGATAACCCGCCAGTTGGCCGTCGTTTCGCACGACCCGGTGACAGGGCACCGCGACGGCCACGGAATTCGCCGCGCACGCGCCTGCCACCGCCCTCGTGGCGTTCTGCATGCCGAGCCGGGCGGCAAGCTCGCTATAGCTGACCGTCTCGCCCGCCGGGATCGCACGCAGAGCTTGCCAGACCCGGATCTGGAAGGCGGTCCCTCTTAAATCCAACGGCAGATCGAGGCCGAGTTCCGGCCGGTCGACGAAAGCGATTACACGCGCGATCGTTTGGTCGAAACCTCGCCCGCCCGGCGAGAGCGACGCCTTCGGGAATCGCCGCCGGAGCGCCGAAACAAGCTCGTCGCCGTCCCCGCCGAGCGAGATCGCGCAGATCCCGTTGTCAGTCGCTGCGACAAGCACCCGCCCCAGGGAGCAACGCCCGATTCCATATCGGATCGTCTCGGCGACGCCGCCGCTGCGAAAGCGGGTCGGCGTCATGCCGAGTTGGGCGGTGGATTTGTCGTAGAACCGGCTGCTCGACGTATATCCGGCATCATAGATCGCGTCCGTCACCGACGCGCTGTCCGCGAGGGCGTGCCTCATCCGCTCGGCCCGGTGGGCATCGCCATAGGCCTTGGGCGTCACGCCCGTGAGGGATTTGAACAGCCGATGAAAGTGAAAGCGGCTAAGTCCCGCTCCATCGGCCAACGCATCGAGACTCGGCATTTCAGCCGCCGTCTCGATCGTCCGGCACGCTTGCGTCACGATGGCGGCATTCCGTTCGCCGAGCGAGGTCTCATGGGGCCGGCAGCGCTTGCAGGGCCGGAACCCGGCTTTTGCGGCGGCGGCCGCATTCACGTGAAAGCGGACATTCTCCCGGCGCGGCAGCCGGGACGGGCAGCCCGGCCGGCAATAGACGCCGGTGCTCGCCACGGAATAGACGAAGCTACCCTCGGCGCGGGCGTCGCGCGCGGCAATGGCGGTCCAGCGTTGTTCATCGGTTCGGTACATGGCGGTCTCCTGTCGGTTCCGACCCTAATGTGGAGACATATGCCAGCTTACGCACTCCGGCTCTTGCGCTCAAATTCGGATTGCGGGGCCGGGAGGCGGCTTATTCGAATTGCTCTTCGGGAAGCGCGCCCCAGATCTGCGTCTTGGGGATCCAGCCGGTGAAATCCCTGACCGAGATCTCGCACCAGTCCCTGACGCAGCTGTCCAGCTTGCCCATCACGCCGGCATCCGCGAAGAACACCGTGCCGGTGCTGGCGTCCGGCTGGACATAGACCGCGTGCTGGCCGCCGGTCACGATGGCGTTGCGCCGGGAGGAAAGAAGCGCCCGGTAGACCCAGCCCTCCGAGCCGTCCACGTCCCGGATCTTGCGCCAATTGCCGAAATCCGCGATCACCTTGACCGGAATGCCCTTTTTCACGAAGACCCAGTCGATCGGATAGCGCTTGCCCGGTCCGGTGCGCACATTGGCGCGATCCGCCCCGATCGAGACGAAGCGGGGTACGGGCAGCGTGTCCTGGTCCTGCGCCGTGGCGCTCGACAGCGGCAGCGGCAGGAGGATCGACAGGCACAGGCCGATCAGCCCGACGGCGCCGGGGAAATGGCGAGACAACAACGGGAAGCGCCTCACGCTCTGGCTTCCTTCACTTTTGTGGGATAATCCCGGCAACAGGTTTAGACTTGGCCGTTCTTATGCCGAAGGCCTTGTCCAGGGGTCAAGGGGCTGGTCGGGCACGAGTATCGCATGGGCGCGCGGGAATTGCGTCCGCAGAGCCCGGTTTGAGTCGATCCGGGAGTTCTGCTAGACAGAATCCAGGCCTTGGCCGATGCGGCCATATGCCGCTCGTCACGGCACTGGAACATAAGGACAGGATGCTCCGCCGATACTCCGCAGTCGGCGAGGGTTCCGGCCGGTGGTTTTTGGAGATCCTGAATGCCGAAAAAGCCTGTCGTCGTCGTCACGCGGAAGCTTCCCGACGCCATCGAAACCCGGATGATGGAGCTGTTCGACGCGCGGCTCAATCTGTCCGACGAGCCCATGACCCAGGGCGAGTTGGTCGAAGCCGCCAAAATCGCCGATATCCTGGTGCCGACGGTCACGGACCGGATCGACAGCGCGGTGCTGAGCCAAGCCAACCCGAATTTGCGGCTGATCGCCAATTTCGGCAATGGAACCGACCACATCGATCTCGCCACCGCCCGCCAGCGCGGCGTCACCGTCACCAATACGCCCGGCGTGCTCACCGAAGACACTGCCGACATGACCATGGCGTTGATGCTGGCCGTGCCGCGCCGCCTGGCGGAGGGCGAGCGGATCATGCGCGAGGGCAAATGGAAAGGCTGGTCGCCGACCTGGATGCTCGGGCACCGGATCTGGGGCAAGCGGCTCGGCATTATCGGCATGGGCCGGATCGGCCAGGCGGTCGCCCGGCGCGCCAAGGCCTTCGGTCTGGCGATCCATTATCACAACCGCAAGCCGGTTCATTCCAAGATCGAGGAGGAGCTGGAGGCGACCTATTGGGAAAGTCTCGATCAGATGCTGGCCCGGATGGACATCATCTCGGTCAACTGTCCGCATACGCCCGCGACCTACCATCTGCTGTCGGCCCGGCGGCTCAAGCTGCTGCAGCCGAAATGCTATATCGTGAACACTGCGCGCGGCGAAGTGATCGACGAAAACGCGCTCACCCGCATGCTGTTGGCCGGCGAGCTGGCGGGCGCCGGGCTGGACGTGTTCGAGCACGAGCCGGCGGTGAACCCGAAGCTGATCGAACTCGATAACGTCGTGCTGCTGCCCCATATGGGCTCGGCCACGATCGAAGCCCGCATCGATATGGGCGAGAAGGTTCTCATCAATATCAAAACCTTCGTCGACGGCCACAAACCGCCGGACCGCGTCTTCGGGGATTTCGTCTAGCCTCCCGACCGGCGGGGAGCGGCCGCCGCCAGCGGCAGCCTGAACAGGACGACGCCGGCCCAGATCATGATCGGCACTGCGACAACGGCGACCGGTATCTCCCATTTGGCGGCATCTGAGACGTCCGCCGTGCTTGCGCCGCCTGCATAGAGGACGATCACGGCTATCAGATTGTTGAACAGGTGGCAGGTCATGGAACACCAGGTCGACCCGGTGCGCCAGGCGACGAGGCCGAGCCAAATGCCGATGGGCAGGATATAGACCGCATAGCTGAGGCTGAAATGCGCCAGGGCGAACAGCAAACTCGCCGCGCCGATGGCCAGCCAGACCGGCCATCGCCGGAGCAAGCGCCGCTGGATATAGCCGCGAAAGACGATTTCCTCGATGAAACCGGCGAAAATGGTCGCCGTGAAGATCAGGACAATCTGACCCGGCAGGCTGCTGTTCTTGAGTATCTGGACGAGCGGGACTTCATAGGACGCGGGAGAGCCGACAAGGGGCGGCAGGACCACCGAGAGAAAATGATTGATCGCGAAGGTTCCGAGAATAAAGAGCGGCAGCGCTTTGCCGTATCCCCGAAACCCGACAAGGCCGAGCCGGCGATACCACGGCTCGGGAGAGAGCAGCGACGGCACGATCACCACGAGGCCAAGCCCGACCTCGAAGCCGACGACGGACGCGATGAGGACGGGCGGCAAGGTCAGGACGTGTTGGAGATAGGTCCGGTCGAAGCGTATGGGCCCGCCGTCGGCCACCGCCGCGGTGAGCGCCATGATCACGCCCGCGATGATCGCTGCGGCCGGCATGCCGAAAATGGCGACCACGAGGACCGGCCAAAGCCGTGGGCGCTTTGGCCCGGCCGCTGGCAAATCGTCGCGCGGCACGGTCTCCCGCTGAGAAGCGCCGGTCACGGCTCGATATGAGCCGCGAAGGCTCCCATTGGCTCAGAAATAGGTCTGAAAGCTATCGTTTCGGATCCGAAACGCATTTTACGTCACGCCGCTGGAGGAAATTGGCGGATCGTGGCGTGGGCGCTGCAGAGAGCGCAGTCGGGGTCGGGTTTGATCTTCACGAGGCGGGTGCGGGCGCTCAGGGCGTCATAGATCATCAGCTTCCCGCTCATGCCCTCGCCGATTTCCATGAGCTCTTTCAGCACTTCGACGGCCTGGAGCGAACCCATGGCGCCGGCCAGCGCACCCAGGATTCCGCCCTCGGCGCAGCTCGGGATCGTGCCGGGCGGGGGCGGGGCCGGGAACAGGCAGCGGTAACAGGGATTGTCGCCGCCTTCATAGGCCTTGTAGGTGGAAAGCTGGCCTTCGAACTGGCCGAGCGCGGCCGAGACGAGGGGACGCCTGGCGAAATAACAGGCGTCATTGACCAGAAAGCGGGTCTCGAAACTGTCGGTGCCGTCGGCCACCACGTCATAGGCCGATATCAGCGCCAAGGCGTTATCTTCCGATAGTCGTTCCGTATGCGTAATAACTTCGACATCGGGGTTTATCGCGGCGATCTTCTCCGCCGCGCTCTCGGTCTTGAGCCGTCCGACATCGGGCGTGGTGTGAATGATCTGGCGTTGCAGGTTGGAGAGCGAGACCTTGTCGAAATCGACGATGCCGATCCGCCCGACGCCGGCAGCCGCCAGATAGAGAAGCAGGGGCGAGCCGAGACCGCCCGCCCCCACAACGAGAACGCTCGACGACAGCAAACGTGCCTGGCCCGCCCCACCGACCTCTTTGAGGATGATGTGGCGGGCGTAGCGTTCGAGCTGGTCGTCGGTGAGCGCCAAGGCCGTTATTCCGCCGTCGAGCAGACCGCGCAGACTTTGTGGCCGCCGATATCGCGGATATAGGCGGCGTATATATTCTCGCCGAACGGCCGCGGGCCGGGCGCGCCTTCGTCCATGCCACCCTTTTCGAGCGCGCGGCGATGGAATTCGTCGACCGAGGCGCGGTTCGGCGCGATGAGTCCGATCGTGCCGCCGTTGGCGGAGCTCGCCGGATTGCCGTCGCGCGGCTTCAGGATCATGAACTGAGGCCGGCCGCCGTCCGGGCCGTAGGCGCTCATATCGCCGTGGTCCATGGCCCGGCTATAGCCCAGCGGCTCCATGATGTGATCGTAGAAGGCACGGGCCTCTTCCACATTGTCGAAGCCGATGGTGATGTGCGTAAGCATACGGGTTGTCCCCCTTTGGGTTGTTGTGGATGGTGTCGGTCTCAACCGATTCCTTCGAACAGGTCGGTGGAGAGATAGCGCTCGGCGAAGGACGGAATGATGACGACGATCGTCTTTCCCTCCATCTCCGGCCGTTCCGCGATCTCGAGCGCCGCCGCGACGGCCGCGCCGGACGAGATCCCAACCGGGATGCCGTCCCGCTTGGCGACCAGCCGGGCGGTCTCGAAGGCGGTTTCGTTGCCGATGGTGACGACATCGTCGATCACCGCGGTATCCAGAATTTCCGGCACGAAGCCCGCGCCTATGCCCTGAATTTTGTGCGGGCCGGGCTGGCCGCCGGACAGCACCGGGCTGTCCTCGGGCTCGACCGCGACCATGCGGACATCCGGCTTCTTCTTCTTCAGCGCATGGCCGACGCCGGTGATCGTGCCCCCGGTGCCGACGCCGGAGATCACGGCATCGACCTTGCCGCCGGTGTCGTTCCAGATCTCTTCCGCCGTCGTGACCTGATGAATCTCGGGATTGGCCGGATTGACGAATTGCTGCGGGATGACGACGTTCGGCAGCTCCTTCTTCAACTCTTCGGCCCGCTCCAGCGCGCCCCGCATGCCCTTGGCGGCGGGCGTCAGCTCGAGCTTCGCGCCGAGCAGCAGCAACATCTTGCGGCGTTCTATCGACATGCTGTCCGGCATCACCAGAATCAGCTTGTAGCCGCGCGCCGCCGCCACGAAGGCCAGCGCGATGCCGGTATTGCCGGAGGTCGGCTCGACGAGCGTCGTGTCCTTGGTGATCTTGCCCATGTCCTCCAGCGCCTCGATCATCGCGACGCCGATTCGGTCTTTCACGCTGGCGATCGGATTGAAGAATTCGAGCTTCAGCAGGATATCGGCCTTCACCCCGCGATCGGCGGCCAGATGATTGAGCCGCACGAGAGGCGTGTTGCCGATGGTGTCGGTGATGCTGTCATAGATATGGCCGTGGCCCCTGGTGCCGGTTTCCAACATTTTCATTGCGTCACTGCCTTCCCTATTGCTGGTGGTCCCTGTCGTCAGATGGTGAAGTCCAGCGTCTTGCGGCGCTCCTGGTCCACGCCGGACCTGACCGCGCGGTCGCACAGGTCTTCAATCGTCAATTCGTCCAGCCGCTGCATGATGTCGTCGAGCAACTCGTCCCACAAGGGCTTGATCACCTTGGTGCCCATCGACGAGGTCACCTGGGCGTCCTTGGCGTCGCCGTTGCCCTCCAGCGCCGAGACGACGCGGACGATTTCGCCGACCGTCAGCCGGCGGCGCTCCTTGGCGAGGCGATAGCCGCCGCGCGGGCCGCGCACGCCCTTGAGGATCCCCGCATGCACCATCTGCTGGAGCACCTGCTCGAGATAGCGCTGGGGAATGCCCTGGCGGCGCGTGATCTCCTTGGACTGTACGGGCTCGGTGCGCGAGTTGTAGGCGATGTCTACCACCGCCTCGAGCGCGAACAGCATTTTCTTCGATAGCTTCAGCATTGTGCGCGGCCGTTCATTTCGTCGCCGGACCGGCCGTAACGGGGGTCTTGGTGCCCGTCGAGCCGAAACCGCCCGCGCCGCGTGTGGTCTCGTCGAGCGCCTCGGCCGGCCGCCAGTCGATTCGCGTGACCGGGGCCACCACCATCTGGGCGATCCGCATGCCGCGCGTCACGCTGAAGGTTTCGTTGCCGAAATTGGCGAGGATGACCTTCACCTCGCCACGATAGTCCGCGTCGATCGTGCCGGGTGTGTTCAGCACCGTCACGCCGTGCTTGAAGGCGAGGCCGGAGCGCGGACGCACCTGCGCTTCATAGCCTTCCGGCAGGGCGATCGCGAAACCGGTCGGCACCAGCGCACGCTCTCCCGGCGCCAGTGCCAGAGCGTCGCCCTCCGCCAGCGCCGCGGTCAGGTCCATCCCGGCGCTGTGCTCGGTTTCATAGCCTGGCAGGGGGAGGGACTCGCCATGCTCCAGCCGCTGAATCGAGACCGCCACCGGCCTCCTCTCACTCGATGTTGTCACTCCGCCCCCTTTGTCACTATTTAGGCTTCCGTCAGGGTCAATGCGTCGGCGATCCGGCTCGCCAGGATCTTGCCGATCTCGATTTTGCTGGCCTCGGGCCAATTTTCCACGCCGTTCCCGCTCACCAGATGGACCCGGTTGGTCTCGCCGCCGAATGTGCCGGTGCCGGTCGAGACGTCGTTCGCCAGGATCCAGTCGCTGCCGTATTTGGCGCGCTTGGCCTTGGCGTTTTCCGTCACGTCGTCGGTTTCGGCGGCGAAGCCGATCACCAGTTTCGGGCGCTGGTTCGACGGCTTCGAGAGCGTCGAGAGAATATGCGGGTTTTCGACCAGTTCGAGCTTCGGCGCGCCGTCGACGTTCTTCTTGATTTTCGAAGCCCGGATATCGGCCGGCCGCCAGTCCGCCACCGCCGCGACGCAAACCGCCACGTCGACGGGCAGCGCCGCTTCACAGGCCGCCATCATGTCGCGGGCGGATTGAACGCGGACCACACGGACGCCCGCCGGATCGGCGAGCGAGGTCGGCCCCGAGACCAGAGTCGTATCCGCGCCGAGATCGGCGAGCGCTTGCGCCACTGCGTAGCCCTGCTTGCCGCTCGAGCGATTGGCGATGTGGCGAACCGGATCGATCGCTTCGTGGGTCGGCCCGGCGGTGACCAGCGCGCGCTTTCCGGCGAGCGGGCCTCTCAACCGGGCGTCACGAAAAAAATTATCGATCGCCGCGATGATATCCGGCACCTCGGCGAGGCGGCCCGATCCGATCTCGCCACAGGCCATGTCGCCGTCTGCCGGGCCGACGAACAGCACGCCGTCCTCGACGAGCTGCCGGGCGTTCCGCCGGGTCGCCTTGTTGCCCCACATCTCCACATTCATGGCCGGGGCGAGCAGCACGTGCTTGTCGGTCGCCAGCAGGGTCGTGGACGCGAGATCGTCGGCGATGCCGGCGGCCATCTTCGCCATCAGATCGGCGGTCGCCGGCGCAACGACCACGAGATCGGCCTCGCGCGACAGGCGGATATGGCCCATCTCGGCTTCGTCGGTCAGCGAGAAGAGATCCGTGTAGCATTTCTCGCCCGAAAGCGACGCGACGGACAGCGGCGTGATGAATTCCGCGCCCGACCGGGTCAGGATACAGCGCACCCGCGCGCCGCGATCCTGCAGCCGGCGGATCAGTTCGAGGCTTTTATAGGCCGCGATACCGCCCGCGATGATCAAAAGAATGCGCTTGTTATCGAGCAAAATCCGTTCCTGGAAAGCGTCAGCCGCTCGGACAATCGCCGGCGACCCGAGCGAATAACCACGCTCTGCGCGGACATTAGCACTAATTACGCGACGTTCATGTAGAAAATGGGGCGGCAATACCGTTTCAGCAAGCCTCCCTCGTCCCGGACGCCCAGGCCCGCGACCCGTCGTGCGGCAATCAGATCAGCGCGATGATGAGCGCGCCGGCGAGGACGACGGCGATCCAGAACGGGACGCGGCCGAACAGGCCCAGCCGGTTCTGTTCGGCGGCGATCTCGCGGGCGATGGTGCGGGAGTTTTCCGGATCGAGGCGGACCTCGCCCTTCGACAAGGCGTCGGCGGTATGGCCGATCCGTTCCATCATGACCGGGATGCGCCGGGCGAAATCGGCCATGCCTTCGGCGGCGTCGCGCAGCCGCGCGTCGGGGCCGATATTTTCGCGCAGCCAGGTCTCCAGCAGCGGCGCGGCGACGTCCCACAGATTGACTTTCGGGTCCAGCACATGGGCGATGCCCTCGGCCGCCACCATGGTCTTCTGAAGCAGCAGGAGTTGTGGCTGGGTCTCCATATCGAATGTGCGCGTCGCCTCGAAGAGTTGCGCGAGCAGCTTGCCGAGCGAGAGTTCGTTCAGGGGGCGGCCGTGAATCGGTTCGCCGATCGAGCGCAGCGCCTGGGCGAAACTCTCGACGGATTTGGTGCGCGGCACGTAGCCGGCCTCGAAATGGACCTCGGCCACGCGGCGATAGTCGCGTTTGATGAAGCCGTAGAGGATTTCGGCGAGATAGCGCCGCGTCTCCTTGTCGAGCCGTCCCATGATTCCGAAATCGACGACCGTGATCACGCCGTCGTCGCGCACGAACATGTTTCCCTGATGCAGGTCGGCATGGAAGAAGCCGTCGCGCAAGGCCTGGGTGAGGAAGGTCTCGACGACGATGCCGGCGAGCCGCGTCACGTCATGGCCCGCTTCGATCAGCCCGTCGCGGTCCATCACATGCAGGCCGATCACGCGTTCCTGTGTCATGACGCGGTGGCTCGTGTGGTCCCAGTCGATCGAGGGCACGGCGTAGCCCTCGTCGCCCGCCATATTCTCCTTGAGCTCGGACGCGGCGGCCGCTTCGTAACGCAGATCCAGCTCCATCTGCACCCATGATTCGAGAACTCGTAACCACGTCGACCGGGCGCAGCCGCCGCGCCTCGGCGGCGCGCTTTTCGGCCTGTTCGGCGAGCCACCTGAAGAAATCCAGATCGCGCCGGAACGCCGCGTCGATGCCCGGCCGCAAAACCTTCACCGCCACATCGCGCGGTGGCGGCATCCCGTCCGATTCGTCCGGCGACGCCGCTTCCCCGCCGGAATCCAAATCATTCTCGGGCGTCTCGGGGGCCGGGTCCTGAATGGTCGCGAAATGGACCTGCGAGATCGACGCGGCCGCCACCGGCTTGTCGTCGAAACTCGCATACATCTCTTCCAGCGGATGGCCGAGTTCCTGCGCGACGATCCGCCGGGCCTCCGCGCCGGAGAACGGCGGTAGCTTGTCCTGCAGCGCGATCAGCCCCTCGGTCAGATCGGCGCCGACGACATCGGGCCGTGTCGCCAGGAACTGGCCGAGCTTGATGAAGCTGGGCCCCAGCATCTGCAGCGCGTCCGCCAGCCGTTTACCGCGCGCGACATCGTCATCCGACGCGGCCCCGCGCACCGGCCGCCAGCCGGGCAGGATTTGCCTCGCCAATGTCGCCGCGCTTTTGAGCAGCGGCGGGATCGGCGCGAGATCGAAAACGAACATCGCGTTCTGCCGGGCGAATACGCGGCCGATCGAGATCAGCCGCATCGCATGGGAGAGATCGCGAAACATGTGACGCTAAAGCCGCCAGGCGGAATGCAGGGCGACGATGCCGCCCGAAAGATTGCGGTAATTCACGCGTCCCAGTCCGGCGTCCGCAATCATCGCGGCGAATGTCTCCTGGTCGGGGAAGCGGCGGATGCTCTCCACCAGATAGCGGTAGGACTCGGCGTCGCCCGCGATCAGCTGGCCGATCTGGGGGATGAGGTGGAAGGAATAGGCGTCGTAGACCGAGTCGAGTCCCGGCACGACCATATGAGAGAATTCGAGGCACAGGAATCGGCCGCCCGGCTTGAGCACGCGGCGCGCCTCGGCGAGCGCGGCCGGTATATGCGTCACGTTGCGGATGCCGAAGGCGACCGTGTAGGCGTCCATGCTGGCGTCTTCGAAGGGCAGCGCCTCGGCGTCGCCGCAGATCCAGTCGAGCCCCTCCGAGATGCCCTGGTCGAATCGCTTGTCGCGCCCTTCCGAGAGCATGGCGTAATTGATGTCGCAGATCGTCACAGCCGCGCCGCGCTCGAGGCATTTTACCGCGATATCGCCGGTGCCGCCGGCGACGTCGAGGACGTGCATGCCCGGGCGGGGATTGAGCCAATCGATCATCGCCGACTTCCAGAGCCGGTGCATGCCGAAGCTCATCGCGTCGTTCATGATGTCGTATTTCGAGGCGACCGAATCGAACACGCCGCGCACGAGCGACGATTTCTCGGCGGCGCGGACATCGCGGAAACCGAAGCTCGCGGTCTCTTCCGGTGTTTCAGTCCGGGACGAATCGGCCCCGATTGGCGTATTGGCGTCGTTCTGCATGGCCGGACCATAGCGCAGCGTAAAAAACCGCGCTAGCTTGCCGAAACGACGGTCGCGCCGGCGACGAAATGGATTACACTCGATGCACGTGTCCCATGCCTGAATTACCGGAAGTAGAAACCATCCGCCGCGGCCTCTCGATCGCGCTTGAAGGCAAGCGAATCGATCGGGTCGACGTGCGCCGGCGCGATCTTCGCATCCCGGTGCCGGACGATTTCGAAATCGAATATCGAGGGCAGCCGTGCCGAGCGGCTGGCGCGGCGCGGCAAATATCTGCTGATCGTTCTCGATAGCGGACGCGTGCTGATCGTTCATCTCGGCATGTCCGGCCGAATGATCATCGAGCCGGCGCAACGGCGATCCAATGTCGAAAGACTTCACGAACACGTGGTTTTCGAATTGGGAGACGGCACGCGGATCCGATTCTCCGATCCCCGGCGATTCGGTCTGATGGCGCTTGCCGAGCTTGATATGATCGATACCCATCCGTTCTTTCTGGATATGGGCCCGGAGCCGTTGTCGGATCAGTTCAACGGTGCGGCGCTTTATGCGGCGCTTCGTGAAAAGCGCACGCCGATCAAATCGGCGCTGCTCGATCAGCACGTCGTCGCGGGACTCGGCAACATCTATGTCTGCGAAGCGCTGTACCGCGCCGGCATCTCGCCGCGCCGCCTGGCGATGAATGTCGGCTATGCGCGCGTGGAGAAGCTGGTCGCGGCGATTCGCGCCGTGTTGCTCGAAGCGATCGAGGCCGGCGGCTCGACCTTGAAGGATTATATCCGGGCGGACGGCGAACTCGGATATTTCCAGCATCGATTCGCGGTTTACGACCGGGCCGGCGAGCCCTGTCCGGAATGTGACTGCACGGTCGGCGTCGCGCATATCGTGCAGAGCAACCGCTCGACCTATTATTGCGCCAAGCGTCAGCGTTAGAGCCAGTGTTAGAGATTGTCGCGTTGATTCCCGGAGAGGCCGTTCTTAGATAACGTTCACCCATGAGCCGACTCAGACATCTATCGATCCTCCTGGCCGTGATGCTGTTCGCGGTGGCGGGTACGGGCGCGCCCGGCGCGCTCGCAGCCGATCCGCCGGGGCATTTTCTGTCGGGGTTCGAGGATCTTCCGCTGATGGACGGCCTGACCGAGCAAGCCGACAGCGGCGTCGTGTTCGACAAGCCAGACGGCCGCATCGTCGAGCGCTATGCGAGCGGCCCTCTCTCTCGCGACTCGGTGATGACGTTTTATCGGAACACCCTGCCTCAACTCGGCTGGCGCGCGCGCCGCGCGAAGAAGGCTCACACGCTCGCTTTCAAGCGCGACGACGAGCTGCTCGACATCGAATTCAAGAAAGCGGGGTCGGAACTGGTGGTCCGATTCTCGGTAACGCCGAAATAGCGCCGCCGCGTTCAGGGCTTACGCTTCGTTAAAGCAAGCTGCGGCAAAAGCGTCCCCGGCCATCCGCAAGGTTGACGGGTGGCCCGGTCGAGGCTATAACCCGCCCGCCGAACGGCACGAGAGATATCAAGGGATACCATGGCGAATAACCCACAGGCGCGTAAACGCGCACGGCAGATCGAGCGGCATACGGCCCGCAACACGGTTCGCATGAGCCGCATCCGCACCTACCTGAAAAAGGTGGAGCAGGCGATCGCGACCAAGGACAAGACGGCCGCCGAGGCCGCGCTGAAGGATGCGCAACCGGAGATCATGCGGGGCGTGACCCGTCACGTGGTTCACCGGAACGCCGCCGCCCGGAAGATCTCTCGTCTGGCGAAGCGCATCAACGCGCTCTAACCATCGTCGCCAGGCGCCGGACATCGGCTCCGACCAAGACGTTTCTTCCGGCCCAGCTTTCCAATCGCGGGCACTTGATCACAGGCTGTCCACAGGACGCTGGGGAAAACTCTGTGCCGTTCTCCATTGTGAAGGGAGACGAGGTGTGCTTTCGGCGTCACTCCTTCGGGGAATCGAGAGCGCCCCGCGCAATATCTTGTGTGAATCTTGTATGACGTGCCGAAGCCGGTCGTTAACGACAAAAAATTCCGTGATCGACCGGTGATCCTATTGCCTAAGCCGGCCCGCGGCGGTACCCTTGTGATACTTGCGGACCGGGGGACAGCAAGACCACATCGCATACGTTCCAGTATTCGCGTTGAAGAGATCAACTGAAACACGTTGATGTGGGTGTTTTTGTCATGAGGTCTATTTAGATTTACTTGGGCTCTTTTGAATTGATATAGTGATCTTGGGCTGGACAGTTAGATCGGGACACGACAAAAAACTTAGCTGTCGACGGTCATCGGGCACATAAAAACAGTACGCCCACGGTACAGACAGGCAGGCGATGGCAAACTATGCGGGAGACATAACGCCCGAACGTGCTTGGCAGATTTTGGCCAGCGAGGGGAACGCGGTTCTCGTCGATGTCCGGACGAAGGCCGAGTGGTCGTTTGTCGGCGTTTGCGATCTCGGCAGTCTGGGCAAGCAGCCTGCCTTTATCGAATGGCAAGTCTTCCCAAGCATGGAACGCAACGAGTTGTTCGGCGAGGCAATCGAATCGCTGGACGTTCCAAAGGAAGCGCCCCTTCTGTTTCTGTGCCGGTCCGGCGCCCGCTCGCGCAGCGCGGCGATCACGACGACTGAATGTGGCTATCAAGCCTGCTATAATGTGGCGGGCGGTTTCGAGGGCGATCCGAATCCCGAACGTCATCGCGGGCGGATCAATGGTTGGAAGGCAGCTGGGCTCCCATGGGTGCAACAGTGAGCGAGGGGTCGAATAAGGGGACAGGGTCGGTGCCGCCCGACGTTCTGTTGAAGCACTGGCAAGCCGTTCGCGGCGAGCTGAAGGGCGAGTATGGCGAGGCCGCGTTCAACAGCTGGCTGAAGCCGGTCGAGTTCGTCTCCTATCGCGATGGCCGCGTTCTTCTCTCCGCACCGACTCGCTTCATGCGCGACTGGGTGCGCTCCCATTACGCCGATCGCATGACCGAGCTGTGGCACGAGACGATGTCGCAGGCGCAGTCGGTCGAGATTCATGTTGCGCCCAGAGGCGCCGGCACAATCGCCGCGCCGGTGCGCCGGCCGCAATCCGGCAATGGCGCGCGGGCGCCCGAGTCGTCGGCCGAGCCCGCGAGGAAGGACGGAGAATTCGGCGCGCCGCTCGATGCCCGGTTCACCTTCGACAGTTTCATCGTCGGCAAGTCGAACGAGCTGGCCCATGCCGCCGCGCGCCGCGTGGCCGAAAGTTCGACGGTCAAGTTCAATCCGCTCTTCCTTTATGGCGGAGTCGGACTCGGCAAGACCCATCTGATGCATGCCATCGCCTGGCATATCCGCGAGAGCTCGCCGGACCGCAAGGTCATCTACATGTCGGCCGAGAAGTTCATGTATCAGTTCATCCGGGCGCTGCGTTACAAGGACACGATGGCCTTCAAGCAGCAGTTCCGCTCGGTGGACGTGCTGATGATCGACGACGTGCAGTTCATTGCGCACAAGGACACGACTCAGGAAGAATTCTTCCATACCTTCAACGCGCTGGTGGATCACAACCGCCAGGTCATTATCTCGGCCGACCGGTCGCCCTCGGATCTCGAAGGCATCGAGGAGCGAATCAAGTCGCGTCTCGGCTGGGGCCTCGTCGCCGACATTCATCCGACCGACTACGAATTGCGGCTCGGTATTCTCCAGTCCAAGGCCGAGCGCGCCGACGCCGACGTGCCCGAGCGCGTGCTCGAATTCCTCGCTCATCGAATTACGTCGAATGTGCGTGAGCTCGAAGGTGCGCTCAATCGCGTCACGGCCTATGCTTCGCTTACCGGGCGGTCGGTGACGATGGAGATGACCCAGGAGGTCCTGACCGATCTGTTGCGCGCCAATGACCGCCGGGTCTCGATCGAGGACATCCAACGCCACGTCGCCGACTACTTCAATCTGCGGCTGTCGGACATGCTGTCGGCGCGGCGCTCGCGTGCGGTCGCCCGACCGCGTCAGATCGCGATGTATCTCGCCAAGCAGCTGACCACGCGGTCCCTGCCGGAGATCGGCCGTAAATTCGGCGGGCGCGACCACACGACGGTCATGCATGCGGTGAAACGGATCACCGAATTGCGTCAGATCAACTCCTCGCTCGAGGACGATCTGCAGCATCTCTCGCGCATGCTCGAAGGCTGATTGCCGCCGCCGTTTCCGCCCGCCTGAACCCGGCGTTTCCGGATGCAAAGTCAACACCTCTAAAAACGTGCAGCGGACGTGCGAATCTGCTAGGATTCGCGCCCGTTTCCGGACGGTCGGCGAGTGTATTTTCCAGTTCCTGGCCCGGACGTGAAGCGGGGGTGGTCCGACCACAACATTTAGGCTCGTTTCACCGGGTAAACATCTATATATTCGGCTACCAACCTGCCGACAGACATAACATCCAAGGCCAATCCAGAAACCAAGTCACGCACCATGAAATTCACCATCGAACGGGCGGCGCTCCTGAAGTCCCTGGGTCACGTTCAGAGCGTCGTAGAGCGGCGTAACACGATCCCCATTTTGTCGAATGTTCTCCTGGACGCATCCGACGGGAAGCTGCATCTGACCGCGACCGATCTGGATCTCGCCATGATCGAGACCACGGCGGCCGAGGTCGAGCAGCCGGGGGCGGTGACCGCGCCGGCGCATATGCTGTATGACATCGTGCGCAAACTGCCGGACGGCTCTCAGGTCGCTTTCGAGCACGGGCCGGACGACGCGCGTCTGGTCGTCACCTCGGGACGGTCGCGCTTCTCGCTGGCCAGCCTGCCCCGGGAGGACTTCCCGGTGCTTTCCGACGGCGATATGGCGCACAAGTTCACGCTCGAGCCGGGCGCGCTGATCAAGCTCGTGGACCGTACGCGCTTCGCGATCTCGACCGAGGAGACCCGTTACTACCTGATGGGCATCTATTTCCATGTCGCCGACTCCGACGGCCAGGAAACCCTGCGCGGCGTGGCGACGGACGGCCATCGTCTCGCCCGCGTCGACATGGACGTGCCGGAGGGCGCCAAGGGCATGCCGGGCGTCATCATCCCGCGCAAGGCGGTTAACGAGATCTACAAGCTGATCGCCGAATCGGACAAGCCGGTCGAGATCCAGCTTTCCGACACCAAGATCCGCTTCACCACCGGCAACGCCGTGCTGACCTCGAAGCTGATCGACGGCACCTTCCCGGATTACACCCGCGTGATTCCGGAAACCAACGACAAGATGATGGAGGCCGACACCAAACTTCTGGCGGAAGCGGTGGACCGCGTCTCGACCGTGTCGTCCGAGAAGTCGCGCGCCGTGAAGATCGGCCTCGACAAGGACAAGATCACGCTCTCGGTCACCAGTCCCGACAGCGGCAGCGCCACCGAGGAACTCGCCGTCACTTACGACGCCGAGCCTATGGAGATCGGCTTCAACGCCAAATATGTCCTCGATATCGTCTCGCAGATCGAAAGCGATACGACGCGGTTCCAGTTGTCGGACGCCACCGCGCCGACGATTATCCGCGATGCCGAGGCCAGCGGCACATTGTATGTGCTCATGCCGATGCGGGTATGACGGGCAGGCCGACGAAGCAGAACGTGCCCATGCCCGACCCCGGCGATCCCGCCGAGACGCGCGAGACCGTGGAGCGTTACGGCGTTGTCCGGTTGCAGCTCACCGATTTCCGCAATTACGCCCGTGCGGATATCAAGGTCGATCCGCGGCCCGTCGTGCTGACCGGTCAGAACGGCTCGGGCAAGACCAATCTTCTTGAGGCCCTGTCCTATCTTTCGCCGGGCCGGGGGCTGCGCGGAGCGACGCTCGGCGACGTAACCCGCTCGAATGGCGGGGAGGGAAGCCGGGCCTGGGCGATCGCCGCGACGCTCGCTACCCGGGACGGTGAGATGAAGCTCGGTACCGGACTCGCACCGGTTTCCGATCTCACGTCGCTCGCCGCTAATGACGTCGGCGACCGGCGGGTGGTGCGGATCGACGGCGTGAATGCCGGCGGTCCCAAGATACTCGCCGAAAAGATCCGGTTGAGCTGGCTGGTGCCAAGCATGGACCGGCTGTTTACCGAGGCGCCCTCGGGCCGCCGCCGGTTTCTCGACCGGCTGACGCTGGCGCTGGATCCGACGCATGCGGGGCGGATCTCGGCCTATGAGCGGGCCATGCGCGAGCGCAACCGGTTGCTCGAGGACGAAGGCGATTCGCGCTGGGTTTCGGCGATCGAGGAGCAGATGGCGGAGCATGGCATCGCCATCGCCGCGAGCCGGCGCGAGACGGTCGAGCAGTTGCGGGTGTCGGCGGATTCGGGTACGGGCGCGTTTCCGCGCGCGGCGCTGGCCATGACGGGCGCGGTGGACGACTGGCTGAACGATATTTCGGCCATCGAGGCGGAAGATCGTTTTCGCCAAAGTCTCGCCAAAACTCGGCGTCAGGATGCGGAAGCGGGACGGGCGTTGTTCGGGCCCCACCGCAGCGATCTGACGGTGCGTCATGTCGACAAGGACGAGGCCGCCGAGCGATGTTCGACGGGCGAGCAGAAGGCGCTGCTGATCGGCATCGTGCTGGCCCATGCGCGGCTTCAGGCGCTGGCCTGGGCGGCGACGCCGCTGATGCTGCTGGACGAGGTGACGGCTCATCTCGACCGCCAACGGCGCGAGGCCCTGTTCGACGAGATTTGTCACGCCGGGGTGCAGGCCTGGCTTTCCGGCACCGATCGCAGCCTGTTCGAAGGCTTCGGCGAAAGGGCCCAATATTTCGAGGTGAGCGACGGCGCGTTGAGCCGCGCCGCCGCGGTCTGAATCGAGGAACGATAACGCTATGGCAGACGAACGCGAACATCTGAGCGCCGCCGAGGGCGCGGAAACCTACGGCGCCGAGTCGATCAAGGTCCTGCGCGGACTGGATGCGGTGCGCAAGCGCCCCGGCATGTATATCGGCGACACCGAGGACGGCTCCGGCCTGCACCACATGGTCTATGAGGTGCTGGACAATGCGATCGACGAGTTGCTGGCCGGCTATTGCGACAAGATCACCGTCGAGCTCAAGCCGGACGGCTCCGCGACGATCACCGACAACGGCCGCGGCATCCCGACCCAGATCCATGACGAGGAAGGCGTTTCCGCGGCCCAGGTCATCATGACCCAGCTCCATGCCGGCGGAAAATTCGATCAGAATTCCTACAAGGTTTCGGGCGGACTGCACGGCGTGGGCGTGTCGGTGGTGAATGCGCTGTCGGAAACGCTGGAGCTGCGCATCTGGCGCGCCGGCAAGGAGCATTTCATGCGCTTCCGCCACGGCGAGCCGGAGGAAGATCTGAAAGTCGTCGGCGATGCCGGCGAACTGACCGGCACCCAGGTGATGTTCAAG
Organism: uncultured Alphaproteobacteria bacterium; assembly: GCA_963821875.1. Taxonomy (GTDB): domain Bacteria; phylum Pseudomonadota; class Alphaproteobacteria; order CAVTAV01; family CAVTAV01; genus CAVTAV01. Next base: position 319,801 of record CAWGFE010000002.1, on the reverse strand, counting down.
CCGTCCAAGGAGACCTTCACGAACATCGATTTCGATTTCGAGACGCTGGAGCACAGGCTGCGCGAGCTGGCCTTCCTGAATTCGGGCGTGCGGATCGTCCTCTCCGACAAGCGCCACGTCGAGGCCAAGGAAGTCGAGTTCCATTATGACGGCGGCGTGACGGCCTTCGTGAAATATATGGACCGCAACAAGCAGGGCCTGACGCCGGAGCCGATCTCGGTGGTCGGCGAGAAGGAGGGCATCACGCTCGAAGCCGCGCTGCAGTGGAACAACAGCTATCACGAGAATGTTCTCTGCTTCACGAACAACATTCCGCAGCGCGACGGCGGCACTCATCTGGCCGGTTTCCGCGGCGCGCTGACCCGCACGATCAATCACTATGCGGTGGAATCGGGCGTGATGAAGAAGGAGAAGGTGACGCTTACCGGCGACGACGCCCGCGAAGGGTTGACCTGCGTGCTGTCCGTGAAGGTTCCGGATCCGAAATTCTCTTCGCAAACCAAGGACAAACTGGTCTCCAGCGAGGTCCGTCCGGTGGTCGAGAGCTTGCTCAATGAGAAGCTCGGCCAGTGGTTCGAGGAACATCCCAATGAGGGCAAGGTCATCGTCTCGAAGGTCGTCGAGGCGGCGACGGCGCGCGAGGCGGCCCGCAAGGCGCGGGAGCTGACCCGGCGCAAGGGCGCACTGGATATCTCCAGCCTGCCCGGCAAGCTCGCCGATTGTCAGGAGCGCGATCCGTCTAAGGCGGAATTGTTCCTGGTCGAGGGCGATTCGGCCGGCGGCTCGGCCAAGCAGGCGCGCGACCGGCAGAATCAGGCGGTGCTGCCCCTGCGCGGCAAGATCCTGAATGTCGAGCGCGCGCGGTTCGACCGCATGCTGAGCTCGAACGAAATCGGCACCATGATCACGGCGCTTGGCACCGGCATCGGACGCGAGGATTTCGATGTCGAGAAGCTGCGCTATCACAAGGTCATCATCATGACCGACGCCGATGTCGACGGCGCGCATATCCGCACCCTGCTGCTGACCTTCTTCTACCGCCAGATGCCGGAACTGATCGAGAAGGGCCATCTCTATATCGCCCAGCCGCCGCTCTACAAGCTGACGCGCGGCAAGTCCGAGGTCTATCTCAAGGACGATGCGCAGCTGGAGAATTCGCTGATCGATTCGGGGCTCAAGGATCTCGTGCTCAAGCTTCAGGACGGGACCGAGATCGCCGGCGAGGATCTGCGCGATATCCTGAAGCGGGCGCGCGAGACCCGCGACCTGCTGGATTCGATCCCGACCCGCTATGCCCGCAGCCTGGTCGAACAGCTGGCGATTTCCGGCGCGCTCAATCCGGCCGCACTGGATGACGACACCCGCGCCCAGGACGTTGCGGACTATGTCGCACGGCGGCTCGACGTGCTGGCCTCCGAGACCGATCGTGGCTGGCAGGGCATGCCGACGGACGACGGCGGGCTGCAATTCGAGCGCGTGCTGCGCGGCGTGAAGGAAATCCAGACCATCGACCGGGCGCTGATCGCAAGCGCCGAGGCGCGTCATCTGGACGCGCAGACCGCCCAGCTGCAGTCGGTCTATGGTGAACCCTCGGACGTTCTGCGCGGTGAACAGAAGGTGACGATCATGTCGCCGACCAGGCTTTTGGATACGGTCATGTCCTTCGGCAAGAAGGGTATCGCGATTCAGCGCTACAAGGGCCTGGGCGAGATGAACCCGCAACAGCTCTGGGAAACCACGCTGGATCCCAATGCCCGCGCGCTTCTGCAGGTCAAGGTGTCCCATGTCGATACCGCCGACGAGATGTTCTCGCGGTTGATGGGCGACGTGGTCGAGCCGCGCCGCGATTTCATCCAGGCGAATGCCCTGAAGGTCGCGAATCTCGATATCTGACGCGGCGCGGCGCGGGCCCGTCTGAGGCCTTTTCCCAACGCCCGGGTGCAACAGGCCCGGGCGGAGTTTGTCTGTCATGGCCAAAGCCAAACCGCGCGCGTCGAAGAAGAAGGCCCGCAAGACGCCCGGGACGTCCCATGGCCTGATTCGTCAGGCGTTGCGCTGGACCGGCTTCGGTGCGGCGATCGCCGCGATGGGCGTCCTCGGCCTCCTCGGCTATTACGCCAGCTATCTCCCCGATATCAGCAAGGCCAATGCGCCGCAGCACCAGCCCATGGTGACGGTGCTGGCCGACGACGGCTCGACGCTCGCGGTTTACGGCGATTACACCGGGAAGTGGCTCACGGTCGACAAGCTGCCGACCAGTCTGACCGACGCTCTGATCGCCACCGAAGACAGGCGCTTCAGGCATCATTTCGGTATCGATATCATCGGTATCATGCGCGCGGCCTATGACAATATCCGGGCCGGCCATATCGTCGAAGGCGGCTCGACGATCACCCAGCAGCTCGCCAAGAACCTCTTTCTCACGCCCGACCGGACCCTGCGCCGCAAGGTTCAGGAAACTATGCTCGCGCTCTGGCTGGAGCACAAATACACCAAGAACGAGATCCTCACGATTTACCTGAATCGGGTTTATTTCGGGGCCGGAACATACGGCGTGGATGCGGCCTCCGAACGCTATTTCGGGCATTCGGCGATTGACCTGACCTTGCCTGAATCCGCGATGCTGGTGGGGCTGCTGAAGGCGCCCTCGCGCTATTCGCCGACCTCCAATCCCGATCTCGCGGAGGGGCGTGCCCGGGAGGTCATCCAGAACATGGTGGAGGCCGGCTATCTCAAGCCGCCCGCGGCGGCAAAAGCCAAGGCCCGGATGGCGAGCGTGATTCCGGCCGAGCCGAAGGGAGATCAGGTCCGGTATTTCACCGACTGGGTGCTGAGCGAATTGCCGGATTATACCGGCGCGACGGACCGGGATCTGGTCATCCATACCAGCCTCGATCCCCATCTCCAGCATTTGGCGGAATCAGCGGTGCGAAAGGCGCTGGACGCCAGCGGCAAACAATCCAAGGCGTCCCAGGCGGCGATGGTCGTCACCGCGCCGGACGGCACGGTTCTGGCCATGGTGGGCGGGCGCGATTACGCCAAGAGCCAATATAACCGGGCGACGCAGGCCATGCGGCAGCCCGGCTCGTCCTTCAAGCTGATGGTCTATCTCGCCGCGCTCGAAGCCGGCATGACGCCGGACGACAAGATGCGCGACTTGCCGATCATCCTCGATGGCTGGCAGCCCCAGAATTACGGCGGGACCTATCGCGGCGAAGTGACGCTGCGCGAGGCGTTCAAGAAGTCGATCAATACGGTGGCGGTCAAACTCGGCGAGCGGGCCAACCGCCAGTCCGTGGTCGCGATGGCGCGCCGGCTCGGCATCGAAACGCCGATCACCGCGCGGCCGTCCCTGGCGCTCGGTACGTCCGAGGTCCATCTGATCGATCTGACCGCCGCCTATGCCGTAATCGACAATAATGGTCAGCAGACGACGCCTCACGGCATTACGGAAATCCGCGACGGCGGCGGCCGGCTTCTCTATCGCAGCGCCAAGCAGGATCCGGTTCAGCTGCTGAGCTATAAGACGGTCGGCGAGATGACCGATCTCCTGAGCTCGGTGATGACGGACGGGGGCACCGGCCACGGTGCCGCGCTGGACCGTCCCTGCGCCGGCAAGACCGGCACCAGCCAAGATTTCCGCGACGCTTGGTTCATCGGCTTCACGGCGCAATATGTCGCCGGGGTCTGGGTCGGGAACGACGACGCCAGCCCCATGGCGCGCGTGACCGGCGGCGGTCTGCCGGCCCGGATCTGGCACCGTTTTATGGCCGACGCGTCGAACGGCCTGCCGGTCGAGCCCTTGCCGGGCGCGGCTTACGAAGAGCCGGAAAAGCCGCACAAGCGCAATTTCTTCCAGCGGCTACTGGGGCTGGATTAGAAGAGAACGGATCCGAAACGATTGTCCTCACCCGTATCGATGCAGGCGGATTCCGTTTTCGCGGAGCCAGTCGCGGGACCGGTCGCAATGATTGGTCAGCCGATCGACCAGCCGCCAGAAGTTCGGCCCGTGATTCATATGGCTGAGATGGGCGGCTTCATGGGCGATGACGTAATCCAGCACATAGGTGGGCGCCATCACGAGCCGCCAGGAAAAGGACAGGTTGCCCGTCGAGGTGCAGCTTCCCCAGCGGCTTTTGGGATCGCGCAGCGTGATCCGGCGGATCCGCTTGCCGATCATCCCGGCCTTTTCATGGGCGCGGCGGTGGATTTCACTGCGCGCCTCGAATTTCAGGAAGGTTTCGACCCGGCTCGCGACCATGTCTTCCTCGCCGGTGACATAGATCGCGCCGTCCTGGCGCCAGATCTCGCCGCGCCGGCCGGTAAGGCGCGGCCGTTTGCGGTAGAGAATCGTGTGGTCGCGGCCGCGAAAAGGGATGATCTCGCCGGGCGCGAAGGGGATCGTCTCGGGCTGCTGGGCCAACTGCTCGCCGATCCAGTCGCGCTTGCCGCGGGCGAATTCGAAACCGCGTTCGAGTGAGGCATATCGCGGCAGAACCAGGACCGGACCGCCGCTTTTCAGGTCCATGCGAAGCTGAATGCGTGTCGCCCGCCCGCTTCGCCGCACCTGTAGCGGCACCGGCCGGCCATCGATTCGAAGAAGCAGACGCGGCGCATCCAGAGGCTTCGCTCGTCCCATTTTTCCCGTCCCGCCCGTCCTATGTCCAATCCACCAGATGGTCCTGAAGATCACCCGCTCGCCGTTCGGAGATGACACGGCCTCGTACCGAAATCCCGGCCTGATGCACCGTTTCGGGATTTCCCGAGACCAATGGATGCCACCACGCAAGATCCTTGCCAGCGGCGACCAGCCGATAAGCGCAGGTTTCCGGCAGCCAGTCCATCTCGGCGACCGCCGCCGATGTCAGAATAAGACAATCCGGCACGAGGCGCTTGCGTTCTTTATAGTTACCGCACTGGCAGCTGCCGAGATCGAGCAGGCGGCACGCCACATTGGTATAGCTTACCTCACCGGTATCCCAGTCCTCCAGCTTGTGCAAGCAGCACTTGCCACAACCGTCGCACAGCGATTCCCACTCCTCTGAAGTCATTTCGGCCAGGGTTTTAGCCTTCCAGAACGGCTCCGTAACGGTCATTGGGCGCCGCTCCTGACGATCTCGCGGACATGTTTGGCCATATCGCCGGGCGTCGTGCCGGGCGGAAAATTGTCGATATAGGCGCCGTCGGGCCCCATGAAATAGATCAGGGATGAATGATTCATCTGGTAGTCGTCGCCTTTGGCGCTGTGTCCCGGCACCTTCTTATAATAGACCCGGTAGGCTTTCGCGACCGACGCGATCTGTTCGGGCGTGCCGGTCAAGCCCATGGGCGCGGGGCTGAAATGGCTCATGTAATCGGCCATTTCCTTCACTGTATCGCGCGCGGGATCGATGGTGATGAACAGCGGCTGAACCCGCTTGGCGTCGGGGCCGAGCATGGCGATCGCCCGGCTCATGATCTGAAGCTCGGTCGGACAGATGTCCGGGCAATAGGTATAGCCGAAATAGACCAGCATATATTTGCCGGCATAGGTCCGGTTCGTGACCGTCCTGCCGGTGTCGTCGGTCAGCCGGAAAGGCCCGCCGATCGCGGCTTTGCCGTAAGAGGCGACAACCGGCTTGCCATTCTGCGGGCCCGGGGCCAAATACCACAGAACACCGATCGCGGCGGCGCCGATCAGGGCGAGAACCGCGAGAATCAGGTAAGGTGGCCGAGACCGGCCCTGTGGCGCCGCAGCGATGGCCAAATCCTCCGAATTCGGAACCTATGGGAAACTGCCAGCTGGCGGCCGGGCCCCCGGGATCCGGAGCAGAGGCGACGCCGCTTGACGAAACCAAAAGGAAACATCCTATACTTCGTCAGAATCAGAAAATTCCTCGGAGAACGCAATGGAGAAAACGCTCAAATTAAGTCTCGCAGCGCTCGCTATGATTGTATTCTGTGGTCTCGGCGTCGCGCCTGCCGAGGCCCAGTACTCCGAGAATTACAAGCTGATGAAGGCGATCAAGGACGGTGATTACTACTCCGCCCGCGCCGCCATTCTCAGCGGCGCCCAGGTTAACGCCCGCGACGATCACGACGTTCCCTATGTCTGTATCGTCGCCGACAAGGGCGATACCGACATGCTCAATATCATGCTCGATCAGGGGGCGAATCCGGATCTCGCGCGGCGGGACGGCGAAAACCCGCTGATGATCGCCGCGGCGAAAGGCAATTCCGCGATGGTCGGGGTTCTGCTGGCCCATAAGGCGGATCCCAACGAGCAGGACAAGAACGGCGAAACCGCCCTTATCAAGGCTGCGCGGCTCGGCAATCGGGATATCGTGGAGAAGCTGATCGCCGCCAAGGCGGATATCGATCACCAGGACTACACGGGAAAATCCGCGCTCGGATATGCCATGGACAACCGCCGCCAGCGCGTGGCGCAGGTTCTCAAAAAGGCCGGCGCGACCGACTGAGCCGGCGCAAAGCGGCGCCCGACGGCCGGTCCGGAACGATCTTCCGCGATACGGCCGCCGGGCCGCCGGAGCAATGAATGACAACCTCGTCCGAGACGGCCACCGCCGCCGACATGCCGGGGCCGGTAGACGATATCGTCCCGGGTCCGGGCGGGGAGTCGGCCCGAATCGCGGCGCTTCGCGAGCGGCTCGGGCGGTTCCCCTCGGGCGCGATGCGGCTGAGAACGCTGGTGCTGATCCGCTGGTTCGCACTGGCGGGTCAGGCCGTTACGGTGCTCGCCGTGCTGCTCTGGCTCGGCTTCGAGATGCCGATCGGGCTGGTGATGCTGGCGATCACCGTGTCGGGCTGGCTGAATGTCTGGCTGTCTCTTCGCTATCCCGCGACCCATCGGATCGGCATTACGGCGGCGACACTCAATTTCGCTTTCGATATGGTCCAGCTCGGCATCGTGCTGGCGCTGACCGGCGGTCTGGAGAACCCTTTTGCTGTCGTGATGGTTGCGCCGGTGATCGTGTCGGCCACGGCTCTCGGCGCGAAACCGACCGCGATTCTCGCCGGAATCGCCACGATTCTCCTGACCGTTCTGGCGATTATTCACCTGCCGCTGCCCTGGAGCGGGCCGTCGCCGGTGCTCCCGGGGCAATATGTCGCAGGCATCTGGACGGCGCTGGTGGTGACCATGGTTTTCATCGCCGCCTATGCCTGGCGGGTGGCGGGCGAGGCGCGACGGATGTCCGAAGCGCTCACCGCGACCCAACTTGCGCTCGCCCGCGAGCAGCGACTGTCGGCGCTTGGCGGCCTTGCCGCGGCGGCGGCGCACGAACTCGGCACGCCGCTGGGCACCATCGCCGTGATCGCCCGCGAGTTGGAGCACGATCTCACGGAACCCGGCGCTTTGGCTGAGGATATAACGGTTTTACGGGCTCAAGCGGACCGCTGCCGGGAGATTCTGGCCCAGCTCACCAAGCCCGGCGCGGAGCAGGAAGACGCGCTTCTCGGGCGGCAGCCGGCCGGGATCCTGGTCGAGACGATCGCGGAGCCCTATGCCAGCATGCGGCCGGATGTCGAGATCGTCACGAGCGGCGGCGGCGAGGGGCCGGAGCCGACGATACCGCGCCTGCCGGAGATCGTGCATGGCATCGGGAACTTCGTCGCCAACGCCGTGAGGTTCGCGGAATCCCGTGTCGATCTCACCCTCATCTGGACGCCCGGCCATCTGACGCTTACCATTAGAGATGATGGGCCCGGCTTCTCGCCCGAGATTTTCGGCGCGCTGGGCGAACCCTATGTCTCTAGCAGACGCGATGACGACGAGGCCTCCATGGGGCTCGGCATCTTCATCGCAAAGACGCTCCTGGAGCACACCGGCGCGCGAGTTGCCTTCGCCAACAGGAAGAGCGGCGCCGAGGTTCGGCTCGATTGGTCGCGCCAAAGGATGGAAAATGACTTCGATGACGGCACAGACTCATAGCGTCGCACCCGCAGGCCATCATGGTCCGGCCGAGGCGTCGCGCGCACTTCTCGTGGTGGATGACGACGATATCTTTCGCGAACGGCTTTGCCGGGCGATGGAGCGGCGCGGCTTTCGCGCCTTCGGCGCGGCGAGCGTCGAAGAGGCGCAAAGCCTGGCGCGCGGCGGCGCGGTGGATTACGCGGTGATCGATCTGAAGCTCGGCTCGACATCCGGCCTCGATCTGGTGCCGATGCTGCGCGGCGCGCATCCGTCCTGCCGCGTGGTCATGCTGACCGGCTACGGCAACATCGCGACGGCGGTGGCGGCGATCAAGGCCGGCGCCGTGGATTATCTGGCCAAACCCGCCGACGCCGACGATATCGAGGCGGCGCTGCTGGCCCGCAAGGCCGAGAAACCGGCACCGCCGGCCCATCCGATGTCGGCCGACCGGGTCCGGTGGGAGCATATCCAGCGGATCTACGAGCTGTGCGACCGCAATGTCTCCGAGACCGCGCGGCGCCTGAACATGCATCGCCGCACCCTGCAGCGCATTCTGGCCAAGCACTCGCCGCGCTGAGGCGGAACTTTATTTCGGAATTAGGATATCGTCGCGCCGGGGCTTACGCGCTCAGGGCTTCGGGACGGGACCGGTATTTGTCCAGGACGCGCGTGATGTAGCGCCCCTGGAAGATGCGGATGCCGCAATCCAGCCCGACTTCCAGCGACCGGCGCGAATTGCAGCCCGCCAGAACAACACGGTTGATGCCGGTGCGCTCCACCACGTCGCGGAACCGGTCGATGCCGGCGGGCGTGAGGATCCGGGCGAGGCGCGGCGACCAGACGATTTTCTCGAAATCCACATCCATCGCTTCGCGGTCGACGAGGCCGACGGTCTGAAGCGACAGGTCTCCCACGGCGACGCGGTAGTCCCGGTCGCGCAGGAAGTCGCGCGCGAAGACGAAGGAACTGGCATTGGCGAAGACATCCGCGACGCCGAGCTCGACCATCATGCGGCGGCCGATCTTCGGCTTGAACTCGCGGTGGAATTTCAGAAATTGCGGCGACAGGATGGTCTGGATCGGCAGCTTGACGGAGACCGGCAGCTGGCCGCCCTTCGCGACATCGACCAGTTCGCTCAGGATGCGCGGGTTGACGATTTCCTGCATGCGCTGGAACAGCCAGGGCTCGGCTCTCAGATCATGCTTGGGCGTCAGCACCCGTTCGATGGCGTCGAACGAGATGACATAATCGCAAAAGACGGGGCGGGGCTCGCCGCTGTCGTCCATCGCGCAGGCGAGATGACGTTGAATGAACGGCGTGACGTCCATGGAATTGAGCGAGGCTTCGATCCGGGCCAGTTCGAGCGGACCGATCGCGGGCTTGCGCGGGCCAAGCTCGGCCTCCTCTTCGTCGTCGTCGGGAAGCGCGAGCAGCGGATTGCTGGCCAGCGCCCGCAGCTCCTGAACGAGGATCTGGATATTGGCGAAGAATGTCGGGTAGTCCGTCTCCATGTTGTACCAGTTGACGAACGGATCCGGTTCGCCGTCGCCCGGCTCTTCCGCGAACAGCGGGTCCTGCCGGAAGAAATAACGGAGTTTGAAGACGGCTTCGTCGATTTCGGAGGTTTTGGCGCCCTTGACTATGACGACCAGGTCGCCGTTGGACAGCTGAAAGATCTGACCGGCGTGCCGTTTGACGAGATGATCGAACGTATCCGCCGCGACCCGGAGGTGATGCTCCTCGCGCAGCGTCGGCTGGAGCCGCGAAAGGTGTAGATGAACGGCCTGCCGCCCCGCGCGGTGGTTGCCGAGGCGTTCGGCATAGTCGAGAAGCAGCTCCTCCTGACTGGGAAGTCGTTCCTTTTGAGTCATGCCCACGGTAACTGTCTTAAGACCCGGTATTGTCGCGGATCGGCCCATACCCCTGTTCATCACGGTTCCCGGCCGATGGATGTTTGGTTTCGCCCCCATCAACGGGCTCCGCAGTGTGGCCCGGCGGCGCTTTCAAATTGGTTAAATCTTCGTGAGATCGCCGGTTTCATCGCTGGGCCAGAGACTTGATCGATTTGTGGAACCACCAGGCCTTTTCGTTGATCGAATAGATCGGCCGGTAATGATGAACGGCGCTTGCCGGAATGACGTCGGAGATCTGGTTGTCGAGCAGCATCGCCCGTCCTTTGACGAAAACGATCAGGACGGCGTGCGGAACGCCCAGATTGAGATCCTGCAAAACGACGATCCTGAGCCGGTCGGCGGCGAAGCCCAGCTGGCGCAGCGAGAGATATTTGGCGATGGCGTAGTCCTCGCAATCGCCGTCCTTGCGGAAGAACTGATCCGGCGTCGCCCAATAGTCCGGCACGCCCCAGTTCACCGGATCGGTGACATAGGGACTGCGGTTCATGGTGCGGTTGATCGTGTCGAGCTGTTGCTTGACCGGTTTGTCTTTCAGCGCGGCCAGAAGCTTGAGCCAGTCGGCATGGAAACAGGGAAAGACCGGGGTCGGCGTGCATTTGACCGCGTCCTTGATTTCTTCCGCGTGGTAGCGGGCCAGCATGCCGGTCCATTTGGTGAAGGCGTCGATCCGGCTGTTCTCGACCTCGGTCGAGCCGAAATAGGACGGGTGGGGAAGGTTGACGGGAGTCACCGCCGGCGACGGCCGGGCGACAAGGGGCGTGAACAGGGTTAACGCCAGCATGGCCGGCGCCGTCATAACACCCGTCAATCGGCGCCGGAAATCTCGCAAAACGGTACTCGTCCCTGAAAACCCTACGGTTAATCAATTCTTAGGGCAGGAGACTTAACAACGGTTTAAGCATCGGCGAGCCCATCCCGCCCGGCCCTCCGCTCCGACGGCGCTTCTCGCGCTTGGCGAGCTTCCACTGCGACGTTTTCCTGGGAGACGGATCGTGCGCGATCCCGAAAATTCGACACCGCCGACCCCCGCCGCGATCACCCCGACGACCCGCTGGACCTTTCTGCTGACCGGCCTGATCCTGGCCGCGATCCTGGTCACCGGGATTCTCGCCGTCTGGCGCTATGCCGATAACGAGCGCGACCGGGACCTCTACGACTGGCAGCTCCGCCTTGGCCTCGTCGCCGACAGCCGGGCCGCGGCGGTCGAGGATTGGCTCGAGACCGAGCGCAACGTCCTTGCGGGGCTGGCGCAGAACACCTCGGTGCGCCTCTACGTCGCCACGCTGACATCCAACATCACCGGCAATGCCGCGAAAGCGCAGGCCGGCGGCGAAACCGGCTATGCGGCGCAATATCTCGCCACGCTTCTCAAGGCGACGGCGTTCCGGTCCGGCTTCGACATGGCCGACCCCGATGCCGCCGTGCCGGCCAACACGCCGCGTCCGCATGTCGCCGGCCTCGCCATTCTCGATGCCTCAGGCAAGGTGCTGGTCGAGACCGCCGGCATGCCCGATCCGGGGCCGGAACTGGCGGCGGCCATGAAGGCTACCAAGGGCGATAAAGTCACTCTTTCCAGGGTTTTCGCGGGGGCAGACGGCGCGGCGTCCCTCGGTTTTGCCGCCGCTATTCACGGTGTGCAGGCCGATCCGGACGCCGCGCCGATCGGCTATGTCGTCGGGGTGCGCCGTCTCGCGCCCGATCTCTGGACGCGGCTCGCCCAGCCGGGCGACGTGACCCATACCGGCCAGAGCTATCTGGTGCGCCGGAACGGCGCGCAGATCGACTTCCTCTCGCCCCTCGGGAACGGCGCGCAACCGCTCGAACGCAGCGTGGCCGCCGATATGCCGACTCTGGCCGAAGCCTATGCGATCGCCTCGCCCGGCGGGTTCGAACGGGCGCGGGATTACGCCGGTAGGGATGTGCTGGTGACCGGCCGGGCGATCCGGGGCACGCCCTGGACGCTGGTGCGCACGGTCGGCGCCGGAGAAGCGCTCGGGGCCATTCAGGCGCGGCGCTGGCGGCTGATCGTCGCGGTGGCGTTTCTGGTTCTCGCCGTGGGGCTCGGCTTCCTGCTGGTCTGGCGGCACGGCGTGTCGCGCCGGCTGGCGAAGACGGCGGCCGAGAATTGCCGGCTGGCCGATCTTCATGCCCATCTCGGCGCGTTCCTGAAACTTGTGACCGACAGCCAGCCGACCGCGATTTCGGTCGTGGACGGCGACAATCAGTACCAGTTCGCCAATGCCCATGCCGCCAACGACGCCGGCGTCGACGCCGCGGATATGGACGGTAAATCTATGGCCGCCGTATTGGGCCCGGCCCGGGCCGAACCGCTCGCCGCGATCAACGCCAGGGTGATGGAGACCGGCGAGACCGCGTCCGGCGTTTTCGAATGGCCCGCGGAGTCGGGCGCGCGCCATGTCAAATATGATCACATCCGCGTGCCGCTCGCGCCCGAGCAGGCGGCGGAGCAGGGGCTCGGCGTGCTTATGGTCCATGAGGACGTCACCGGCCTCGTGCAGGAGCGCGAACGGCGCGAACGCAATCTCAACGCGCTGGTGTCGGCGCTTCTCATGATCATCGACAAGCGCGACCCCCACAGCGCCGAGCATTCGATCCGGGTCTCGAGCGTCGCGGGAATGATCGCGCGCAGCATGAGGCTCTCGGCCGTCGAGATCGGGACGGTTCAGCTCGCCGGCGCGCTGATCAATGTCGGCAAGATCTTCATCCCGCGCGATATCCTCACCAAGTCCGGCCCCTTGAGCGACAAGGAGCTGGCGCTGGTGCGCGAGAATATCCTGGCCTCGGCCGACCTGCTGGCGGATGTGGAATTCGACGGGCCGGTGGTGGAGACGATCCGGCAGGTTCAGGCCCACTGGGACGGCAGCGGCCGCCCGGAAGGCCTTATGGGCGACGACATCCTGGTCACCGCCCGCATCGTCGCCGTCGCCAACGCCTTCGTCGGGATGATCAGCCCGCGGGCGTATCGTCACGCCCTGTCGCTCGATTCGGCGGTTGCGGTGCTGCTGGACAAGTCTAATATTATATATGACCGACGCCCGGTTGTGGCGCTTGCGCATATTCTCGACAATCAGGGCGGACGTCAGCTTTGGGCGCGGTTCGGGGATATGGCGAATTCCAGCGGGTCATAACGTCAGGGCAGAGCGGATTAACGAGGCGCAGCTAGGGGCTCCTCACGGTGTAAGGTGAGGGCGTTCCACGAGTGGTAGGCATGCTGGAGAGCTTTTTCGGCCTGAGAAAAGAGCGCGACCGGCGCGAAGCTCGAGTCCCCGCCGGTAAAAGGGTTTATGCGGTCGGCGACATTCACGGCCGAACCGATCTCCTCAAGAAAATCCGCGACATGATCGTCGCCGACACCGAGACGCGGGACCCGGCGGAGAACATCGTCATCTTTCTCGGCGATTATATCGACCGCGGGCCCGACAGCCGCGGCGTCATCGAGATCCTCGCCAACGATCCGCTGCCGGGCTTTCGGACGATCTGCCTGATGGGTAATCACGAAGATTTTATGGTGCGTTTTCTCGAGGATCCGAGGCTCGGGCCGCCCTGGCTGACCTTCGGCGGCATCGCGACGCTGAAGAGCTACGGCGTCACCATCGAGAAGATCTACAGCGAGGTCGCGCTCAACAAGGCGCGCGACGAGTTAATGGCGAAGCTTCCACCATCCCACTGGGCGTTCCTGCAGGGCCTCGAGACCTATCACGTCGAAGGCGATTTCCTGTTCGTCCATGCCGGCATCCGGCCCGGCATCGCGACCGAGGAGCAGGAGGCGCAGGACATGATGTGGATCCGCGACGATTTCCTGAATTCCGGGATCGAGCACGACCATGTCGTGGTGCATGGTCATTCGATCAATCCGCGCGCGGAGATCCTCGACAACCGGATCGGGATCGACACCGGCGCCTATGCCACCGGCAAGCTCACCTGCCTCGTGCTCGAGGACGACCGGAAAAATCTCATCAACACCTGACCGGCCGGCCTCAGGGCGCCGCCGCGATAGGAAAATCGGCCTTGTGGCCGAGGTAGTCGCCCCGTGTTACACTCCGCCTTGCGTGGCCGGGCCCTGACCCGGTGACGTTTTATCCCCCGCAATGCCTGTGCGGGGGCCTCTGGAGCGGCCATTACCGCGGGTGACGGCTCCAAGCCAAAGAAGCAATCAACGCAAACCGCCGAGTTGAACAGGCTCGGCGGTTTCGTATTCGGGGGTCAACCCGCGCCGCGCAAACGCCGTCCGCCCATCGCATAGAGCGCCCCGAACAGCCCGATCTGCACGACGTCCTCGAGAGGGGAATACCAGCGCAACGGCTCGGCCATGAACACGCCGAAACAGCCGCAATTGGGCAGCGACAGCCCGCGGATCAACGCCTGGGTCATGATCGCCAAATAACCCGCATTCATCACCATGCCCGCGACCGCCGCGCTTTTCGGGGCGAGCCCCGAGAGCACCCATAGCCCGAGCCCGATCTCGATAATTGCCACCGTGACCGCGAGGGCGAGCAGGGTCGACGAAGAGAGGTGAAGCCGGTAGGTCTGGAGCACGCTGGCGAAGCCCGGCAGTTCAAGGCTCTTGGCGATGCCCGCCGCGAGCGTGACGCCGCCGAGATAAAGCCGAAGAATCCAGATCAGGATGCGTTTCATGATGCGCAAATTCGAACGCCGCAGGCGGCGCTTTGTTCCGCGCCTGCGCGCTTAGAACGCGGGGTCCATCACGCGGTGGAGCCGGGCGGCGGCGCGGCGCGCGAAACGCAGCGTCTCGGCCCGGCGGCGGCCGGCGTTCATCTTGATCTCGCCGGCTTCGCGCACAATCGGTGCCGCCGAACCGGTCCGCCACGATAATGCCGGATCGTTGCATCTCCGGCTGAGCCCCGGCGAAGACGTCGAGCGGGAAATCAGCCCCGACGGCGAAATAGAAACAGTCGCAAAAGGCCAGATAGTCCGGCCACTTGCCGTCGGCGCGGAAATCGGCGAGCCCGGATTTCACCTCCGCGATCACCATCATGCCCTTTCGGTTCAGCCCGGCCACGTCGGCGCGCCGCCCGTTGCCGAGCGGATATTCGATGATCGGCGCAAAGCCCATATGCCGGAACAACCGACACACGCCGCGCGCCAGATCGTCGGCGGTGAGCGGTTCCGTATCCGAAACGCTCTCCGCCTGATGCGGTCCAAGCGCAAGAGCCGGCGAGAGCAGATCCTCCCGGTCGTCCATTCCTCGATTCCCCTCCGCCCGCCGCGCACGGCACACTGCCGCGCTATGACGGTCTTGTGACGCCATGCAACGCTGACATCAGTGATGAGGTTAAATCAGGAACAAAACGGGATCAATAAGGGTTCGATTCCGTTGGGAATTCCACCATCATGTAGCGGACGGCTCAGATTTCGCGATGTGGTGCACATGACGTCGCATGGAAGACCAAGGTCGACGAAGAGAGAGGTCAACCAGATCCCAATATAGGGAATGTATTTTGTCGAAGGTCTTCTTCAGACGGGCCTGATCGATAGGTTTGAACTCGGGGGGCTTTTCGTTCCGCCAGCTCTTTACAAGAGCTACCGCAGCGTCTGGAGAAATGCCTTTATTGGGATCGAATGCTGGCGACAGCAGTGCATGGGCAATCTCATCACGTTCCGATCGCAGTTGAACAAGTTGACTCAGGATCCTGTAGATCGTCTTTTGGTCTTCGTCAGATAGTTCTAGTTCCCCCAGTCTTTCTCTGAACTGCCTCACGCGAACTCAGAAACGTGTGACCCAAGAGCTTCACTCGGGGGTCCTTCATTGATCCGGAGGGTGCTCCCAGCATGACCACAACAGAGAGAAATAGTATGTCGAAATGACCCTCTACGTGCGACCAACCCGCCACTATCCGGCCGACGTCTGCTAGATAGGACTCCGTAAAGCCCGCCATAAAGCTAGAATTCTTCAGATCACGCGTCGCCATGATTGCGATCCAATAGACGAAAGGGTCCTACAAATTCCCGCCCGGATGCTGGAGGGCGTGCCTTGTCAGTTGGAGGTCAGGTAGTCGAAGGCGTCGTCGACCGAATCCGTGTAGTGGAACAGCTTCACGTCTTCCGGGTTGATGGTGCCGTATTCGATCATCGGCTCGAAATTGAGGATCCGGTCCCAGAATTCCTTGCCGAAGAAGACGATGGGCAGCGGCTTGTGGATCTTCTTGGTCTGCACCAGCGTGACCACTTCCATGAATTCGTCGAGCGTGCCGAAGCCGCCCGGCATCACGATCATCGCCTTGGCGAGATAGCTGAACCAGAATTTCCGCATGAAGAAATAGTGGAACTCGAAGGAGAGCTCACGGGTGATATAGGGGTTCGGGTGCTGCTCCTGGGGGAGCGAGATGCCGAGGCCGACGCTCTGGCCGCGCGCGTCGGACGCGCCCTTGTTGGCGGCCTCCATGATGCCCGGTCCGCCGCCCGAGCAGACCACGAAGCGCCGGTCGGTGCCCTTGAGGCCTTTCGACCATTCGGTCAGCCGGCGGGCGAGCTCGCGGGTGGCCTCGTAATAGCGTGAGAGTTCGAGCTGCTTTTTGGCGTGTTCCGAAACCTCGCCGCGCGCCTTTTCCGCATCGACATAATGCTGGGCCTGCTCGCTGCTGAGGATTCGCGCCGAGCCGAAAAACACGATGGTGTCGCGCACCCGCATCTCGTCGAAGCGCTGCTGCGGCTCGAAATATTCCGACAGAACGCGCAGCGGCCGGGCCGACGAGCTGTTGAGGAAGTGCGGGTCCTTATAGGCCTTTACGGGACGGTATTTCTTTCCGGTCGTGGACATGCGGAGTACTCGGGTAGAGGGTGGTGCGGCGCACCGGATTCCTATCGTAATGCGCGAGCGGTTGCGAACTCGTTACGCGGCCCGCCGCGAGGCGCTTACCCTCTATATGGGGATGAATTGCGGCTCAAGTCAGGCCTTCCGCCGGTTTCGCTCCCGCTTTGAGGGGATGACGGGAGGGGTCGTGTGCGGTCTCTAATGCTCCACCGCGCCTTCCGCGCCGATGCCGGTTTGCGAGCGGACATTCTGGACCTCGAAGCCTTCGCGGTCGATCGCGGCGCGCTTGCTGCGGTCGGTCACCGAGAAGAACCAGATGCAGATGAAGGCGAGAATCATCGAATGCAGCGCCGGATAGGCGTAGGGGAAGATCGGCTTGGCGTGGCCGAGGATCTGCACCCACACGACCGGGCCGAGCGCCACCAGCACCACCGCCGATATCAGCCCGGCGAAGCCGCCGATGAACGCGCCGCGCGTGGTCAGCCCCTTCCAGTACATCGAGAGGATCAGCACCGGGAAATTGGCGCTCGCCGCGACCGAGAGGCCGAGGCTCACCATGAAGGCGACATTCTGCTTCTCGAACACGATGCCGAAGAACACCGCCACGATGCCGACGCAAATGGCGGCGATGCGCGAGACCATGACCTCTTCCTTCTCGCTGGCCTGGCCCTTGCGGAACACCTGACCGTAGAGATCGTGCGAGACGGCGGACGCTCCCGCCAGGGTCAGCCCGGCGACGACGGCGAGAATGGTGGCGAAGGCCACCGCCGAAATGAAGCCGAAAAAGACGTCGCCGCCCACCATGTCGGCCAGATGCACCGTCGCCATGTTGGAGCCGCCGATCAGGCCGCCGCCGGGCGCGGTGAATTCGGGCCTGCCCATCACCAGGGCGATCGCGCCGTAGCCGATCACATAGGTCGCGAAGAACACCAGGAAGACGATGACCAGCGTGACGAAGATCGAGGTTCGGGCTTCCTTGGAATCCGGCACAGTGAAGAACCGCATCAGGATATGGGGCAGGCCGATCAGGCCGACGCTCACCGCGATGGCGAGCGATGCCGCCGAAACCGCGTCGGGCACCGCCGTGCCCGGCCCCATGATCGCCATGTGCCGGGGGTGTTTCTCGACCGCCGCGCGGAACATCGCCTCCAGGCTGAACCCGAAATGCCACAGCACGAGAAAGGTGATCACGATGGTCGCGAAGATCAGCAGCACGGCCTTGACGATCTGCACCCAGGTCGTCGCCAGCATGCCGCCGAGGCTGACATAGAGGATCATCAGCACGCCGACCAGAATCACGGC
Organism: uncultured Alphaproteobacteria bacterium; assembly: GCA_963821875.1. Taxonomy (GTDB): domain Bacteria; phylum Pseudomonadota; class Alphaproteobacteria; order CAVTAV01; family CAVTAV01; genus CAVTAV01. Next base: position 301,881 of record CAWGFE010000002.1, on the reverse strand, counting down.
ATAGGCGTAGTTGACGTGGAACAAAACCTCGATCAGCGCGCCCGCGCCGACCATCTGGGCGATCATGTAGAAGATCACCACCACCAGCGTGCCGCAGGCCCCGAAAGCCTTCATCGACACGGGTTCCAGCCGGAAGCTCGCGACATCGGTGAAGGTGTATTTGCCGAGATTGCGGAAGCGTTCGGCCATCAGGAAGATCAGCACCGAAAAGCCCACCAGCGGCCCGAGGATGTAGATCATCGAATCGAAGCCGGTGGTGTACATCAGGCCGGTGACGCCGAGGATCGTCGCGGCGGACATGAAATCGCCCGAGATCGCGAGACCGTTCTGCCAGCCGCGGATCTGGCCGCCGGCGGCGTAGAAATCCTGCCGCGTCTTGATGCGCCGCGCGGCCCACCAGGTGATCGCCAGCGTGCTCAGCATTACGAGGAGGAACATCGCGATGGCCAGCGTGCTCGGCTTGCGCATAGCGGCGTCCGCGGCGAAGGCTGTGGCCGGAAGGGAAGCGGCGAACAGGGCGGCCGCGCCGGAGATCAGACGCCTCATTGGCCGGACTCCGCCGCGCCGCCTTGTGCTGATCGGTCGCCTCCCGGACGATCTCGGCGATCAGCCGGTCGAAATCCTTGTTGGCGCGCCAGACGTAAAAGCCGCTGCAACACAGGCACAGCAGCGCGACCCCGACGCCGATCGGGAAGCCGACCGAGATGGCGCTGCCCGCCGCCATGGGCTCGCCGAGAAAGTGCCGGGCGAAGCCCATCAGCAGAATGAAGGTGATGAAAGCGGCGACGACGATCGCGCTCAGAATCCAGCCGAGCAGGCTGCGTTCGCGCGCGAGCGCATGGTAGCGCGGGTTCGCTCTGACCCGGTCGATGATCTCTTGTGACATGGCCCCTCCCCAAGGGTCCGGCGCGCTTCCCGACGCTCCCCATTGCCGATCGGCCGGACCCGTCGATCTTGGCCAAGCCCCTGCGCGAAGGCAAGGCCGGCGTGGCCAAGATCGTCACGCCACAACACTGTCATCCCGGAAGCCGATTTGCCCGGGATCCCGGATCTCGTTTGGCAAAGCGCGCTATCGGGGACCCATTGTCATGGGCCTGAGCGTTCGACCCGGGTCTCGGCTCATAAGGCTCGCGACCGACGCAAAGCTTCGGGCTTACCAGATGGCCGGGATGACATTTTTTTCTAATGTTGCGCCGAGAGCGTGCGGGCTTCGGCCCGGGCCTGCGCCATCACGCGCAGGAAATTGCCGCTCCAGATCTTGCCGATCTGCTTCTCGGTATAGCCGCGCCGGACGAGTTCGGCGGTCACGTTGCGCGCCTGGCTCGCATTGTCGAAGCCCTCGATGCCGCCGCCGCCGCCGAAGTCGCTGGCGATGCCGACGTGATCGATCCCCATCACCTTCACGGCGTAATCGATGTGGTCGGCGAAATCCTTCACGGTGGCGCGGGGCCAGCGCTCGTTGAACGCCGTCATCTGGACCTCGTACTGCGCCTTGCGCTTGGGATCGAGCTTCCTGACGTCTTCCGGGCTCTTGATGCCGAGCGCGGCCATCAACTCCTTGATCGCCTGCGTCTTCGCCTTCGGCACCGGCTTGAGATAGGAGTCATAGGCGACCACCTGCATCACGCCGCCCTGCTTGGCCAGCGCTCGCATCTCCTCGTCGTCGAGATTGCGGGGATGATCGCACAGCGCCTTAACGGCCGAATGGGAGGCTATCACCGGCGCCCTGGACTGGGCGATCGCCTGCATGGTGGTGGTTTTCGCGGTGTGAGAGACGTCCACCAGAATGCCGACCCGGTTGAGCTCGTCCACGACCTGATGGCCGAACGGGCTCAAGCCGCCCCATTCGGGGCCCTTGTCGCCGAGCTTGGGCAGCGGGATCGAGGAATCGCCGATATCGTTATTGCCGAAATGGGTCAGGGTCATGTAGCGCGCGCCGCGCTTGTAATAGTCGGCGATCAGCGAGAGATCCTTGCCGATCACATAGCCGTTCTCGATGCCGATCAGCGCGACGAGCTTGCCGCTCTTGTGGATCCGGCGCACCTGATCCGCCGTATAGGCGATCTGGATCCGGTCGGGATACTCCTTGGCCATGCGGTGGATGGCGTTGAACTTGGTCAGCGCATCCTTCTTCGCCTTGGCGTATCCCTCCGGCGTGCGCGGGCCCTGCGCGACATAGACGATGAAGGTCGCGACATCGAGCCCGCCTTTCTTCATCTTCACCAGATCGACCTGATCCTCGCCGAGCTTGCCGGGATCGTCCGCCGGCGTCGCCCAGTCGAACGGGATGTCGTCATGGGAATCGAGGGTGATGACGCCCTTCTGGATCTTGTCGACTTTCGCCTCGAAAGCGGCGCTATCGGCGGCCCGGGCCGTCAGCGTCGTCGCGCCCAGCGCGAAGATCGCCAGAGAAATCACAGTTCCAAGCTTGCCCAATCGTTCTCTCCCCAAAGTCCGCCATTGATGACGCAATGGCCGTCATGGCCGGGCCTGACCCGGCGATCCACGTCTTTCCCGTAGATGGATGCCCGGACTTGATCCGGGCATGACAGGAGATGACAGTATAACGGCTGCACGAATTTTTGCGCCTGGCGAGATTCGAAAAACAAAAGACCCGCAGGCTTGGCCTGCGGGTCCTTCTGGAATTTGGTGGAGCCAATCGGAATCGAACCGACGACCTCTTGAATGCCATTCAAGCGCTCTCCCAACTGAGCTATGGCCCCGAACTCCGGTTCCGGTGCGGCGGGTTTCGCTGTTGGGACAGCGTCGCGCCCGGACCCTGTATTCGAATTTCGGAAGGAACCTAGGGTCAGCCTCGCCGACAATCAAGCCCAAACGCGCATACCGGTGAAACTGGCTGCGTGCCCGGGGCCGATCGGTCCGGCGAGCGGCCTGGTCTTCCTAATCGTCGTCGCCTGTTCTCGCGTCGCCGACCTTGACCGGCTCGTCGTCGTCATCGTCATCATCCAGGTCGCCGAGCACGGCATCGTCGTCATCGTCGTCGATGTCGAGATCCTCCTCGTCGTCCTCGACGTCCGTATCTTCTTCTTCCTCGGCCTTCTTGACGACCGCCTTCGCAGGCTTCGGCGCCTGTTCGACCTGAGGCGCGCGCGACTTCAGGATGATCTCGGGAACATGCTCGACGCCGCAAGCGGGACAAATGATCGGATCATTGCCCAGATCGTAAAATCGGGCCCCGCACTTGCTGCATTGGCGTTTGGTTCCCCATTCCGGTTTCGCCACTGACATCACTCCAGAATGTAATGAAATTTCGAGCGCACCCAATGCCACGATTGTAATGGCGTGTCAAAAGCTAACTCGCGAGGGTTAAGGCAAGCCTCACCCTCTTCTGCTCGGGCGGTCTTTTGAGGGGTGCCGCGGTGCGTGTCAAGACCCCGATGCAAGAAAGCGTGGAACGGGGCGTCGCGGGCTCGCGGCTATAGCGGCATCCGGCGTGGTATGATAGAGACGAACGCGGCCAACACGGACGTCATTCCCAAAGGGTTATCCAGAGGATTCTCGTGACAGCTCTTCGCTCTTCGCGCTCGGGCGCTTTGACAGGCGATGTCGCCGTTCCGGGTGATAAATCGATCTCGCATCGTTCGTTGATCATGGGCGCGCTGGCGATCGGCGAAACCCGGATCACGGGGCTGCTCGAAGGCGACGATGTCCTGCGCACCGCCGAGGCGCTGCGCATGCTGGGCGCGGAGATCACGCGCGAGGGCGAGGGGGCGTGGCGGGTCCACGGCGTCGGCGTCGGCGGTTTCCGCGAGCCGGACAACGTGCTGGACATGGGAAACTCGGGCACCGGCGTCCGGTTGATGATGGGCGCGGTCGCGACCTCGCCGATCGTGACGACTTTCACGGGCGACGCCTCTCTGCGCCGCCGGCCGATGAAGCGGATCACGGAACCTCTCAAACGAATGGGGGCGAGTTTCACCTCGCGCAGCGGCGGGCTGTTGCCGGTCACGGTGAGCGGTGCGCGCTCGCCCATGCCGATCCGCTATGAGATGCCGGTGTCGTCCGCGCAGGTGAAGTCCGCGATTCTGCTGGCGGGCCTCAATGCGCCGGGCCGCACCACGGTCGTCGAGCCCGCGCCGACCCGCGATCATACCGAACGGTTGCTCAGCTATTTCGGCGCGACGGTGGATACGAAATCGCTGGTGGGCGGCCGCCGCGAGGTCACGGTCACCGGCCAGCCGGAACTCGCCGCGCGCGATATCGACGTCGCGGGCGATCCGTCCTCCGCGGCTTTTCTCGTCACCGCGGCGCTGCTGGTGCCGGAGTCGGATATTCTGGTGCGCAATGTCGGTCTCAATCCGCATCGCACGGGTTTGTTCGAGACGCTGCGTGAGATGGGGGCGAGCATCGTCTACGAGAATGTCCGGGAAGTCGGTGGCGAGCCGGTTGCGGATCTCGCCGTGCGCTACAGCCGGCTCAAGGGCGTCGAGGTGCCGGCCGAACGCGCGCCCTCTATGATCGACGAATATCCGATTCTCGGCATTGCCGCCGCCGCCGCGACGGGCACGACGGTGATGCACGGCGTCGGCGAGCTCCGGGTCAAGGAAAGCGACCGTGTCGCGGCGATGGCGGCGGGGCTCGAGGCTTTGGGCGTGGGCGTCGACACCGGACCTGAAATCATGACGGTGGCCGGCCGGGGCGGCGAGCCGATCAAGGGCGGCGCGCGAATCGAAACGTTCCACGATCACCGTATCGCCATGTCGTTCCTGGTGCTGGGCCTCGTGACCGAGAATCCGGTCGAGATCGACGACGACACCATGATCGCCACCAGCTTTCCGAGCTTCACCTCCCTGATGGCGACGCTCGGCGCCGAGTTTGCCGCCGCGTCCGCCGCCGATGTCGCGGCCGGCGCGGCCTGATCGGCGGCCCCACCCGATGATCGTCGCCATCGACGGGCTCGCCGCGTCCGGCAAGGGAACGCTCGCCAAAGCCCTGGCGCTAGAGCTTGGTTTCGCGCATCTCGATTCGGGCCTGATCTATCGCGCGGTCGGCTGGAAGGTGCTGCAGGACGGCGGCGACGATCTCGAGTCCGCCGCCATCATGGCGGCCATCACGTTGCTGAGCGAGGATCTCGCCAATCCCGATCTCCGCACCGAAATCGTCGCCCGGATGGCCTCGAAGGTCGCGGCGATTCCGGCGGTGCGCAAGGCGGTGCTCGATTTCCAGAGAAACTTCGCCAAGACCCCGCCGGGGGGTGCGAAAGGCGCGGTTCTCGACGGCCGCGATATCGGCACGGTGGTCTGTCCCGATGCGGAGGTGAAGATCTTCGTGACCGCGACGCCCGAGGAACGGGCGCGCCGCCGTTTCGAGGAATTGAAACCGACCCATCCCGACCTGACGCTCGATGCGGTGACGGCGGATATCGCCGAACGGGATCGGCGCGACACCGAAAGAGAGGTCGCGCCGGCCGTTCCCGCGCCCGACGCGCACTTGCTCGACACAACGAATCTGGCTATAGACAGCGTGGTCGCGAAGGCGAAAGCACTGGTTTCCGGCGCTCGCTTGTAGTATGACCGCCCGGTTTCGCCGGTCCTTGCGGGACGGCATCCTTATGGATGTGGCCCGGAAAGGCCCGGCTTTCAGTGCTGGAAGGCATATCCGGGGCGGCTCGCGGCGCTGGGTATGTTTCGAGTTTTCCTGTTTTCGTGGCGATGGCCGCGAGGCAGGCTTTGTGAGGCGAAGAAGACGTCGCGCCTGCGGGCGCTAACATTGGTCAAGACCCCCGGATACAACCGGGAGGCCGGAATATGAACGAACGCAGTTTAAGGATCGAGATAGAGAATGTCTGAAAGTACGGATACCGCCACGGCGGGACAGCTTCCGAGTAAAGAAGATTTTGCGGCTCTCCTGGAAGAGAGCTTCGGCGCGACCCCCGGCCTTGAAGGCACGGTCGTCAAGGGAACGGTCGTCGGCGTCGAGAACGATATGGCGGTTATCGATGTCGGCTTGAAGTCCGAGGGCCGGGTGCCCCTGAAGGATTTCGCCGCGCCGGGTCAAGCGCCCGAGATCAAGGTCGGTGACGAGGTCGAGGTGTTCCTCGACCGCATGGAGAACGCCCAGGGCGAAGCGGTCATCAGCCGCGAGAAGGCCCGCCGCGAGGAAGCCTGGACGCATCTGGAAAAGGCTTTCGAGGACAACGAGCGCGTGGAAGGCGTGATCTTCGGCCGCGTCAAGGGCGGCTTCACGGTCGATCTGTCCGGCGCCGTGGCGTTCCTGCCCGGTAGCCAAGTCGATGTCCGGCCGGTGCGCGACGTCACCCCGCTGATGAACATCACCCAGCCGTTCCAGATCCTGAAAATGGATCGCCGGCGCGGCAATATCGTGGTCTCGCGCCGCGCGGTTCTGGAAGAGGATCGCGCCGAAGCCCGCGCCGATCTCATCTCGACCCTCAAGGAGGGCCAGGTGCTGGAAGGCGTGGTCAAGAACATCACCGATTACGGCGCCTTCGTGGATCTCGGCGGCATCGACGGTCTGCTGCACGTCACCGATATCGCGTGGCGCCGCGTCGGCCATCCCTCCGAAGCCCTGAGCATCGGCCAGACAGTCAATGTCCAGGTCATCAAGGTGAACCCGGAAACCCAGCGCATCAGCCTCGGCATGAAGCAGCTCGAGGCCGATCCGTGGGAAGGCGTGGAAGTCAAATATCCGGTCGGCGTCAAGTTTACCGGCCGCGTGACCAACATCACCGACTACGGCGCGTTCGTGGAGCTGGAGCCGGGCGTCGAGGGCCTTGTCCACGTCTCCGAGATGAGCTGGACCAAGAAGAACGTCCATCCGGGCAAGATCGTCTCCACCAGCCAGGAAGTCGAGGTCATGGTCCTCGACGTCGATCCGAAGAAGCGCCGGATCAGCCTCGGCCTGAAGCAGTGCATGGAGAATCCCTGGACCGACTTCGCCCAGAAATACCCGGTCGGCACGCAGATCGAGGGCGAGATCAAGAACATCACCGAGTTCGGTCTGTTCGTCGGTCTCGAGGACGGCATCGACGGCATGGTCCATCTGTCCGACCTCGATTGGGAAACCCCGGGCGACGAAGCCATCAAGAACTACAAGAAGGGCGATGTCGTCAAAGGCGTGGTTCTCGATGTCGATATCGAGAAGGAGCGCGTCAGCCTCGGCATCAAGCAGCTCAGCTCCGATCCGATGACGTCGATCACCAACGTCAAGAAGGGCGATGTCGTGACCTGCACGGTCGCGGGCGTCCAGGACAATGGCATCGAAGTGACGGTCGGCGACGGCATGCATGCCTTCATCCGCCGCAGCGATCTGGCCCGCGACCGCTCCGAGCAGCGTCCGGATAAGTTCGCGGTCGGCGACAAGGTCGACGCCCAGGTGACCAATTTCGACAAATCCTCGCGCAAGATTTCTCTCTCCATCAAGGCGCGTGAGATTTCCGAGGAGAAGGAAGCGGTCGCGCAGTATGGCTCCTCCGATAGCGGTGCGAGCCTCGGTGACATTCTCGGCGCGGCGATCAGCAAGGCCCGCGAGGAAGCCGACACGACGGACGAGGTCGAGTCCGAGTCCGAAGAGACCGAAGCCGAAGCTGCCGCCGAGGGAGGCGACACGGCCGAAACCGAAACCGAAGCTGAAGCCGAAGCCGAAGCTGAAGCCGAAGCCGAAGCCGAAGCCGAAGCCAAGCCGGCCAAAGCCGCCAAGTCGACCAAGGCGAAGTCCTCCAGCAAGTCCAAGGCCAAGAAGGAGGCCAAAGAGGATGACGCAGACAGCGTCGAGGAGTGACCCTTTCAAAGCTGTAATACCTCGGGCCGCGATCCAGGCGTCGCGGCCGGGGCGGGCGGATCCCCATGCCGTCTGATATCGACACCATCGTCGATCGGCGGCGGCTCAAGCGCCGTGTGGCGTTCTGGCGTTTTGCCGCCGTCATTGCCATTGTCCTCGCCATCCTCGCCTTCGCCTCGAAGAGCAGCGGCCTTTTCGTCGGCGATCATATCGCGCGGATTTCGCTGAACGGGCTGATCACGGGCAATCCCCAGCGTATCGCGCTTCTCGACAAGATCGCCAAGGACAACAGCGTCAAGGCGCTGATCGTCCGGATCGACAGTCCCGGCGGCACCATCACCGGCAGCGAGGAGTTGTACCACGCCTTGCGCCGCGTCGCCGCCAGGAAGCCGGTCGTCGGGGTGATCGGTTCGGTCGGCGCTTCGGGCGCTTATATCGCCGCGCTCGCCACCGACCATATCTTCGCCCGCGAGACCTCCATGACGGGCTCGATCGGCGTGATCTTCCAGGCGCCGGAAATTTCCGGCCTGATGGACAAGCTCGGCATCAAGGTGCAGCAGATCTCCAGCGGGCCCCTGAAAGGCGATCCGTCCGAATTCGCGCCCATGAGCGACAAGGCCCGCCAAGTCTATAAGGCCTTGATTATGGATGGTTATGACTGGTTTACGGGCCTCGTCGCCAAGCGGCGCAACCTGCCCCTCGACGAGGTCAAGCGCCTGGCCGACGGCCGCGTTTATACCGGCCGTCAGGCGGTCGGCGACAAGCTGATCGATGCAATCGGCGGTGAGCGCGATGCGCGGGCCTGGCTCGCCTCTGACAGGAAAATCAGCGCGAATTTACCCGTCCGTGACGAGGATATCGATCGCGAGCGCCGTCTCGTCGACCAACTCTTCTCCTATGTCGGCGGAAAAAGTCTTCTAACTGAACGACTTACCCTTGACGGACTGGTCGCCCTTTGGCACCCTACTGAATAATCTAACAAGTCCTTGTCGAAGCGACATGCGCCAGCAGGTCGATCGGATAAGAGTACACTGTTCGCGGGAGGGTTGGTCGTAATGATAAAATCAGAGTTGATTCTCCGTCTCGCGGAGGCGAATCCTCATCTCTACCAACGCGATGTCGAGCGGATTGTATCCACGATTTTCGACGAAATCGCGGCAGCGCTGTCCCGCGGGGATCGTGTCGAACTCCGTGGTTTCGGGGCGTTCTCGGTCAAGCAGCGTCCGGCGCGCGTCGGACGCAATCCCCGCACCGGGGACGCGGTCAGCGTACCGGCCAAGAATGTGCCCTTCTTCAAGACCGGCAAGGAATTGCGTGAACGCCTGAATACCGGTTCGGGGTCCGCCGCCGAATAACCAGCGATCTTTCGCTGCGCGCCGAGTCCTTGGCGAATCGTCCGGCACTCCTTACATGACAGGCGCAACGTCTTAATCGCGCGGGAAATCAATCGATGCGAATCCTCTGGTGGGTCATCGCCGTCCCTGTCGCGCTGCTGCTCGTGATGCTGGCGGTCGCAAATCGGGATCTCGTGACGCTGTCCCTCGATCCGGTCGGCGGCAGCGTGGCCCTGCCGCTTTATCTGGTGATCTTCCTGGCCTTCCTCGTCGGCCTGGTCTGCGGCGGCGTCCTCACCTGGTTCTCCGGCGTCAAGCGCCGCATCCGAAAACGCAAGGCCGAGCGCGACAAGGCCTCCGGTGCCCGGGTCCCCGACGGCCCGCGTCAGCCGACTGTACCATTCTGAATCAGCGCGCCAATGCTTCGGCGATAAAATCGGCCTTTGCGGCACGATAAGCTTCCATCGGTTTTCCATCATGAAGCACTTTGAGCGCGTTATAGCGCTCAAGGAGATCGCGATCGTTTCGCAAACGTTCCGTAAATCTAAGGAAGATGTCCAAAGGGCCGTCGATGACGGTCAACTGAATTCCTAAAGCCGGTTTGCTCGTTGGATCCATATAAGCGGCGAAATTGGTGGTATGAGCCGATCCGACATTCCGCTCGAATTGGGCGGAAAGAATTCTTTCAGCTGCTTTAAAATCTACTGGCGAGACGCGAACCAATATGTCGAGGTCGCCTTTAGTCAGACACCCGGGAACAGCAGTTGCGCCGACATGGTATATTGTTGCGCTTAACGGCAGCATGCCGTCCAACATTTCACGAAGCTTTACATAGAGTTGGGAAGCCTCGTTGTGGGCCGTCGCGTTGTCGCGCGCGAGGCGGAGTTTCTCCGACATCGCCATATCCGATTATTGGCATAGGATACGGTCTAAATCAGGCCCGTTTCGTCAGCACTTCCGCCATCAGTTTGCGCTGGGCGCCGCCGGGATCCTTTTCGACCTTGCTGTGGACATCGAGGATCATGGTCTCGCGGCTATGCGCATCATAGGCGGGCCAATGGGGCAGGGCCGGGTTGTTGGGATCGCCGTTTTTGGCGAAGGCGCCCCAGGTTTTGCTCATCATTTCCGCGAGCTTTTCGTTCTCCGGCGTGTCCTCGGCGAGCCACGTCGCTTTCTTGATGGTGCTGAACACGTAGGGCACTTCGGCGGTGTGGCAGGCTTCCATATGCCCGCCGCCCAGCGCCTTGGTCGGATGGTCGTAGCGGTACATATACACGGCCGCTTTGCCCTGCGCGGCCTTGCGCTCGGCGAGGATGGTGCTGTTGACGCGCATCATCCAGTCGGTCTGGATCGCCACGGCGAGCTGCCAGGGCGTCGCCTTGGGATCGGCCTTTTTGTAGCTCTTGATGACCTTGTCGACATCGAGGCCCGGGAAGTGCGAGACCGTTTTCTTTAACCCGGCCTCGTCCATATCGAGTTCTGCCGTGGTGAGCTTGAACTTGCTCAGGTCCTCGGCCTGGAACGCACCGCCGAGGAAGATCGTGCCTTCCTCGCGGTTGGTGCCGATCATCAGGGGCACATCCGCCGAGAGCGGCGTGGCGTCCGGCGCGAACGGCTCGCGCGGCAGCGAGACACCGTCCACGATCGGGCCGAAACCCTCGCCGAAGCCGAGCTTGGGCGAGACGGCATAATAGGCGGCCAGCACCTTTTCCATCGGCACCTGCTGGATGTTGCGCGCCGAAGCGGCGGGAATATCGAGCGCCTTGAGCAGCATCTCGGCCGCCTCGGCATTACCCTTGGCATTGCCCACGGCGACGCCCGGGCCGGATTCGACGATGGCGCGATGAAACAGGCCCTTGGCGTCCGGCATGGCCATCAGCATCGAGACTTTCGCGCCGCCGCCGGATTCGCCGAAGATCGTCACATTGTCCGGATCGCCGCCGAAGCCTTCGATATTGTCGCGCACCCATTTGAGCGCGGCGACGCCGTCCAGCATGCCGGCATTGCCGGAGGTGGTGAATTCGCGCTCCAGCAGCTCGGCCATATTGGTGAAGCCGAAGACATTGAGGCGGTGATTGATCGTCACCACCACCACATCAGCCTGCCGGGCGAGATTCTCGCCGTGATAGAGCGGCATGGACGCGGCGCCGGACGAGAAGCCGCCGCCATGGTACCAGACCATGACCGGCTGCTTGGCGTTGCGGTCCAGGCTTTTAGTGTAGACGTTCAGCCGCAGGCAGTCCTCGCCTTCGGGAATGTTTGCCGGCTCGATCGGATAGAACGGATTCTTCGGCCTCGGCTTGTTCGGGTCGAATTGCGGCGCGATCGGGCCGAACTGGAAGGCTTCGACGACGCCGGTCCAGCTCGGTGGCTCCTTCGGCGGCAGAAAGCGGTTCAGGCCGCTCGTATCGGCGCCGTAACGAATGCCGCGGAAAACCTTGACATCGTGATCGACGAGCCCGCGCAGCTTGCCGTATTTGGTCTCGACCACGGGGCCCTGCTCGAAGGATTCGAGGGCAAAGGCTGCACTCATGGGAAGACTCGATGCGAGGACGGACGCGCCGGCGATTGTCGCCGTGCCCGACATGAAACTGCGCCTGTTAAGCGCCCCAAACGGTTTTTCTGACATTGCCCCCTCCAATGTGACGAAAACGACGACATGTATGTAACGCAATTCATTGGTGCCGCGACAAGCCTAGCCCGTGCCGGATAGCGGCACAAGAATAGTTGCATGAGCAACGTCGTTCGGACCGGCGTCTTGCCGGTTTCGGGCTTCCCTGCTATGCCCACGCTCCATTGCGCCGAGACCCGTTGATCAACCTCGAGTGAGACATGCCGGTAGAGGCCAAAATTTGCGGATTGAAGGATCCCGCCGCGCTTGACGCGGCGATAAGCGGCGGTGCGCGCTATGCCGGCTTCGTCTTCTATCCGCCGTCGCCGCGCTATGTGCCCGCGCCGGAGGCCGCCGCGCTGGTTGGGAGACTCCCCGAGCGGATCACCGCGGTCGGTGTTATGGTCGATCCGACGGATGAAGAGATCGACGGTGTCCTGCGCGCGGTAAAATTGCCGGTTCTCCAACTGCATGGATCGGAATCGCCCGAACGCGTGGCCGCCATCGCCCGGCGCACGGGGTGTCGGGTGATGAAGGCGATCAAGGTGGGCACCGAGCGGGATGTGGCCTCGGCGGCGCGCTATGAGGCGGCGGCCGACATGCTGATGTTCGATACGCGCCCCGTGGCCGCCACGAAGGACACCCTGCCGGGCGGCACCGGCAAGAGCTTCGACTGGTCGCTCGTCAAGGGCTTCGCGTCCAAACATCGCTGGATGCTCTCGGGCGGCCTTCACGCTGGCAATGTCGCGGAAGCTGTGGCAATAAGCGGGGCCAAATTGGTCGATATATCGTCCGGTGTGGAAACCGCGCCGGGCCGGAAAAGCCCCGAAAAGATCGCCGCGTTTTTGCAAAGAGTGAACGCGCTCTGATCGAAGGGCCGTAAAAGAGTTGTCATTCCCGCGACAGCGGGAATCCAGATACCGTCCCGGACGGGTGCTCCGGGATCCCCGTTTCCACGGGGATGACGTGATAGGTTGAGACGGATGAGCCAGACGAGGCCGAATACCTTCCGATCGGGACCGGACGAACACGGCAAATTCGGCGTGTTCGGCGGCCGCTATGTTGCGGAAACGCTGATGCCGCTCGTTCTCGAGGTCGAAAAGGCCTATGTGGCGGCGAAAAAGGATCCCGCTTTCAAGGCGCGAATGGACGATCTCGCGAAGAACTATATCGGTCGGCCGAGCCCGTTGTATTTTGCCGAGCGGCTGACCGACCATCTCGGCGGCGCGAAGATCTATTTCAAGCGCGAAGAGCTCAATCACACCGGCTCCCACAAGATCAACAACTGCATCGGCCAGATCCTGGTGGCGCAGAACATGGGCAAAAAGCGCATCATCGCTGAGACCGGCGCTGGCCAGCACGGCGTCGCGACGGCGACGGTCGCCGCGCGGTTCGGTCTCGATTGCGTGATCTATATGGGCGAGGTGGATATCGCGCGGCAGCAGCCGAACGTGTTCCGCATGAAGCTGCTGGGCGCGGAGGTGGTGCCGGTCAAATCCGGCTCGCGCACGCTGAAAGACGCCATGAACGAGGCGCTGCGCGACTGGGTCACCAATGTGGACAGCACCTATTACCTGATCGGCACTGTCGCGGGGCCGCATCCCTATCCGGAAATGGTCCGGGACTTCCAGAGCGTGATCGGCAACGAGACCCGCGAACAGATGATGGAAGCCGAGGGACGGCTGCCGGACTCGCTGGTCGCCTGTATCGGCGGCGGGTCCAACGCGATGGGTCTGTTCCATCCGTTTCTCGACGAGCCGGATGTGACGATGTACGGCGTCGAGGCGGCGGGCCACGGCATCGAGACCGGCAAGCATGCGGCGAGCCTTACGGGCGGCCGTCCCGGCGTCCTTCACGGCAACAAGACCTATCTGCTGCAGGATGACGACGGCCAGATCCTGGAGGCGGAATTGATTTCCGCCGGACTCGATTATCCCGGCATCGGCCCCGAGCACTCCTGGCTCAAGGAGACCGGCCGCGTGACCTATGTGTCGGCGACGGACGAGGAAGCGCTCGAAGCCTTCCATCTGTGTTCCCGGCTCGAGGGCATCATCCCGGCGCTGGAGCCTTCGCATGCGCTGGCGCATGTCGCCCGGCTCGCACCGACCCTGCCGAAGGATCATGTCATGGTGATCAATCTCAGCGGCCGCGGCGACAAGGACATCTTTACGGTTGCCGACCGGGAAGGCGTGAATATCCGATGAGCGGGCGGAGCGACGGACGCATCGAGGCCTGTTTCGCGCGCCTGAAGCAGGAAGGCCGGGCGGCGCTGGTGACCTATGTCATGGCCGGCGATCCGGATTACGGGAATTCGCGCGACATCCTGCTCTCGCTGCCGGACGCCGGGGCCGACATCATCGAGCTCGGCATGCCGTTCACCGATCCGATGGCGGACGGTCCGGCGATTCAGGCGGCGGGACTGCGTGCCCTGAAGGCCGGCCAGACCGTCAAAAAGACGCTGGCGATGGCGGCGGAGTTCCGCAAGGCTCACCCCGACACGCCGCTGGTGCTGATGGGCTATTTCAATCCGATCCACTCCTATGGCGTGCCCGCCTTCCTGGAGGATGCGGTCGCGGCGGGCGTCGACGGGTTGATCGTCGTCGACCTGCCACCCGAAGAGGATCAGGATCTGTGCCTGCCGGCGATCGAGGCGGGGATCCGCTTCATCCGGCTGGCGACGCCCACCTCAGACGAGAAGCGCCTGCCGAAGATCCTGAAGAACGCCGGCGGGTTCCTGTATTACGTCTCGATCACGGGCGTGACCGGGGCGGCCGCGCCCGACACCGAGAAGGTGACGCGCCATGTCGCGGCGCTCAGGCGCGCGGCAAACCTGCCCGTCGCGGTCGGATTCGGCATCCGGCGGCCCGAACAGGCCCGCGCGATTGCGGGTGGAGCGGATGGTGTCGTGGTCGGGTCGGCGATCGTCGATCTGATCAAGCAAGGCATTGATGAATCAGGTAATTTCTCGCCCGCGCAGCGTGAGAAAATTGCCGGCCTGGTGCGCGATCTGGCCCGGGGGATAGCCTCGGCACGCGAAACTTTGTTAAGTTAGCCCATGCTTGAGTTGCGTAACCTTGGTTTGATTTCCGGAGACTGAGGAATGAATTGGCTGACCAATTACGTGCGTCCGAAGGTGCGTGCGGTACTCCGAGATCGCAAGGAAACCCCTGACAATCTCTGGTACAAGTGCCCTCAATGCGGCCAGATGATCTTCCACAAGGAGTTCACGGCCAATCAGAAGGTGTGCTCCCACTGCCAGTACCATGAACGCATCGGCGCGACGGACCGGTTCCAGACCCTGTTCGACAAGGGCAGCTATCGCGAGATGAGCCTGCCGGCCGTGCCCGACGATCCGCTCAAGTTCAAGGATTCCAAGAAATATACCGACCGCCTCAAAGAGGGTCGGGCGAAGACCGGCGCGCATGACGCGGTCTCGATCGCAACCGGCAAAATGGGCGGCTTCCCCGTCGTCATGGCGGTGCAGGACTTTGCCTTTCTCGGCGGCTCGATGGGCGCGGCGGCGGGCGAGGCGCTTCTCGCCGCGACGCGCCGTGCGGTCAAGGACAACTGTCCGCTGGTCGTCTTCACGGCGGCGGGCGGCGCGCGGATGCAGGAAGGCATCCTCTCGCTGATGCAGATGCCGCGCACGACCGTGGCGGTCGAGATGCTGCGGGACGCGGGCCTGCCCTATATCGTGGTGTTGACCGATCCGACGACCGGCGGCGTGACCGCGTCTTTCGCGATGCTCGGAGACGTGACGCTGGCGGAACCCGGCGCGCTGATCGCCTTCACCGGCCCGCGCGTGATCGAGAGCACGATCCGCGAGAAGCTCCCCGAGGGCTTTCAGCGGTCGGAATATCTCTATGACCACGGCATGATCGACATGGTGGTGCACCGGCACGAATTGCGCGAGACGCTGGTGCGGATCATCAGTCTGCTGCTGAACAAGCTGCCGGATTCGGGCGAGATGCTGCTACTGTCCCATCAACGGATGGAAGAGATGACGCCCAAAGTCGCCGCCGGACGCAAAAGCGCCGCACAGACCTGACCCGATCCCCTCACGTGAAAAGCGAAACCGTTCTCGAGCGCCTCCGGCGCCTGCATCCGCGCCGAATCGATCTGGCGCTCGACCGGTTGCAGCGTCTGCTTGACGCGCTCGGCAATCCCGAACGCAAGCTGCCGCCGGTGATCCATGTCGCCGGCACCAACGGCAAGGGGTCCGTCGTCGCCTTTCTGCGCGCGATCTATGAATGCGCCGGCTACAGGCCGCAGGTTTATACCTCGCCCCATCTCGTCCGTTTCCATGAGCGCGTCCGCCTCTCGACCGGGCTGATCTCGGAAGAAGATCTGGTCACGGTTTTCGAGGAGAGCGAGGCCGCGAACAAGGGTGAGCCGATCACCGAATTCGAGATCACCACGGCGGCCGCTTTTCTCGCCTTCTCGCGTGATCCCGCCGACATCTGCCTGCTGGAGGTCGGCCTCGGCGGGCGGTTCGATGCAACCAATGTGATCGCCCGGCCGGCCGCCACCGTCATCACGCCGGTCAGCCTCGATCACGCCGACTGGTTCGGCAGCGAGATCGGCGGCATCGCGGGCGAGAAGGCGGGAATCATCAAGCCGGGTGCGCCGCTGGTACTGGCGGCGCAAGTGCCCGAGGCGCGCAACGTGATCCTGGCGCGCGCCAGGGATCTTGCCGCGCCGGTGATCGAGCAGGGCCGGGATTTCCATGTCGAGCCGAGTGACGAGGGCGGATTCGTCTACCGCGACAAGCAGGACGAATTTACCGTGCCGCCGCCGGCGCTGATGGGCGTGCACCAGTTCGGCAATGCCGGCGTCGCGATCGCCGCCGCGCGGGCGGTGACGGGCTTCGATCTCAGCCGGGAGAGTTTCGCCGACGGCGTTACGCGCGCCGAATGGCCCGCCCGGATGCAATATCTGAACGAAGGGCGTCTCGCCGCTCTGCTGCCGTCGGGAAGCGAATTATGGCTCGACGGCGGGCACAATGTCGGCGCGGCGGAGGTCGTCTCCCGGGCGCTCGATGACTGGCGGCAACGCGCGCCGAGGCGCCCCGTAATCCTCATCCTCGGCATGCTCAAGACGAAGGATCCGGCAGCGTTCCTCGGCGCTTTCGCGACGAAGGTCGACAATCTCTACGGCGTCGCCATCCCGGGCGAGGACGCCAGCCGTCCGGCGGATGATGTCGTCTCCGCCGCTGCCGCCGTGGGAATTTCCGCCGAGACTTCGGAGGGAATCGCCGCCGCGCTTCGCACCATCGCGGCCACGGCGGAGAAAGATGCCCCGCCGATCGTGCTCATCTGCGGCTCCCTCTATCTCGCCGGCCACGTGCTCGCGCTGAACGAGACGCGCTGACCGCCCGCCAACCTAAGCTTGATCGAGCGCAATGCTCCGGTTCGCTGGCCGGGCAACAGTCGCGGAGGACATCATCCGTGTCCGATGGTCCAACTTTCATCGAATCAAGGAACAAAAATGTCGAGCGAAGACCTCCATGCGCCGCGCGAGCGCCTGACCGACGAGACTCTGGCCCTTCATCAGGCGATCGTGTCGCTCATCGAGGAGCTGGAAGCCGTCGACTGGTATGGCCAGCGGGCCGACGACTGCGACGACGAGGCCCTGCGGGCCATCCTCCTGCACAATATGCGCGAGGAGATGGAGCACGCCTCGATGATCCTCGAATGGATCCGCCGCAATAATCAGGATTTCGAGAAAGAACTGCGCGACTATCTCTTCACCGAGCGCGATATCGCGGCGAAGGAGCAAGAAACCCACGGCTAGCCGGGGACGCTCCGCTCTTGTTGTCGGCGGCCGCGAGGCTCATATTGAGTTCCAGGTTTCAACAACGGAAAGGAGGTGATCCAGTGTCTCATTGTCATGTAAGGCCTTCACGTGCCCGGACCTGGATTGTCGCCCCGGAGGCTTTCTCCGGCTGATGCGATTATCCCGGCCGTCTTGAAGGCCGAGGTCTGACAATGGAAGGGTCGTCCCGCAAGGGGCGGCCCTTCTTGTTTTCCTGCTTGTCCCGTGAGGCGTCGCAAAAAAACCGCTCGCCCGGCTTATGATGCGCCGCGCACGAGGTCGACGAGGGTCGCCGCGTTCCTGGGCAGGGCATCGCCGCGCCAGGCGACATGCTGGTCCGGCCGGCTGAGAACGAGTTTGGTCGTGTAAGGGTCGGGGAGGTCGGTCGAGGGGATATCCAATACGGCCAGCGGAACGCCGCGTTGCTCCGCCGCTTCGGTCAGGGCCGAGACGTCGAGTGCCGGATCGAAGCGGATCAGCGTGAAATCCGGCCCCATCGCATCGTAGAGCGAGCGGCCGTCCTCGAGCCAGATATGCGGCGTGCGGCAGCCCGGCACGGCAGACGGCGTGTAGTCATGCATGGTGTAGCCGGGTGCGGATTTGCCGTCATAGGCGATCAGCGGCGAGTTGTCATAGAAATAGCCGTAATTCAGACCCGCGCAGGCGAATTGCTGAACGTGCAGCCGGTAGGCTTCCTCGCCGACCTTGCGGCGGGCTTCCGCGCCGGCCGGGCTGTCCTCCTCGAGCTCGGGCGGCACCGAGGTGCGCTCCTTGATCGCGCCTTCCGCGTGGCGCATGGCGAAACGGGAAACCTGTTCGGTGATCGGCTGGCGCTCGCACTCATAGGCGTCGAGAATTCCCGCGCCCGCCCAGCCCTTGAGATAAGCGGCGAGTTGCCACGAAAGATTCATGGCGTCGGCGATCCCGGCATTCATGCCGTAGCCCGCATACGGCACCCAGAGATGGGCCGAATCGCCGCAGATATAGATCCGGCGGTCCCGGAATTTGTCGGCCACCAGCCGGCGGCCGATCCAGTCCTCCTCGCCCAGCACCTCGAAGTCGAAATCGTCGCGGACGCCGAGCAGCGTGCGGATGCATTTATAGCGGTCGACCGACTCGAAATCCGATTCGTCCGGCAGCAGATAGTTGTGGATCAGCCAGGTTTCCCGGCCGTCGATCGCGATCAGGTTCCCGGCCCGGTCGGTATTGTAGAGATAGCTCATCCAGGCGCGCTTGCCCTCGATCAGTCCCAGGAGCTCGGGTGCCCGGATATAGCTCGACTGTACGCGCTGGATGATCTCGTCGCCTTTAAGCCTGGCGCCGATCGCCTTGCGGATTTTGGACGGGCCGCCATCGCAGCCAACGAGATAGCGGCTGCGAATGGTGACAGTGCCGCCTGTGTCGAGGTCGCGCGCGGTTGCCGTCACGCTGCGGGCGTCCTGCTCGATATCCTCGACATCGATCAGGTTGAGAATGGTCAGGCCCGGCATGGCGGCGGCATGCGCGAACATCACCGGTTCGAGAAAAAGCTGATTGATCCGGTGCGGCGGCTCCGGCGTCGGCCACCAGCCATCGGGGCCGGATTTATCGGTGAAGCGGTCCGTGCGGCACGGGATGTGGATCCGCATCAACTCGTAGCCGGTGGCGCGGGTACGGACCACCACGTCGTTCGGATAGTCGTCCGGCAGGCCGGCGCGGCGCACCTTGTCGGCGAGCCCGAGCCGCCGGAAGAATTCCATCGAACGCGAGGAGGTGTGGTTGCATTTGACGCTGGGCGGCTCTCCCGCCGGGCGTCGTTCCGCCACCGTAACGTCGATGCCCCGCCACGCGAGATCCATGGCGAGCGACAGCCCGACAGGGCCGCCGCCGACGATCGTGACCGTCGTATCGATAGTCCGTCCCATATTCCCCCGCGAGATTCGGTTTTTTCGAGTGCGCAGACAAGCTTACCCCGCCGCCCTCATGATGAGAACGGCGGGGCACAAAGCACTTGAATTCTTCGGGCTGGAGTCAAGATCGAGGAATTGATCCACTCGACGATCTTGCTCTTCGGCATCGCGCCGACCTTCATGGCGCGGATTTCGCCGTCCTTGAAGAGCAACATGGTCGGGATGCCGCGCACGCCATATTGCGATGGCGTGATCGGATTATCGTCGATATTGACCTTGGCGACGGTCAGTTTGTCGCCCATTTCCTGGGCGATCTCCTCGAGCGCTGGGCTGATCTGTTTGCACGGTCCGCACCATTCGGCCCAGAAATCGACAAGGATCGCGCCCTCCGCCTTGAGGACGTCGTCCGGGAAGCTGGTGTCGGTAACGGCTTTCGTGCTCATGGAAATGACCTTCCGTACGCAAAAGGGCCTTCGTGAGGCCGTTTGGAGAGTTGATGACGCGTGTTGCGAAATGTAGGGAGCGGCCTGCCGAGCGTCAAGACAGGGTGGTTATGCTCCTGACGCATGGCTTGCCGCCGGCTCGACGGCCGGGGCATGCCGGTCCAGTAAATCTCCCGGCAATTCCAATAGCCTGACCTCCACGGTCCAGAGCAAAGCCGCGCGGATATCGTGATCGGGATAGATGCGGGAAAGCAGGGCGCGATAGGCGGCCATCTGGCGGAGATAGCCGAGCGGTACGTCCTCGACCACTTTGGGCGGCGGTCGGTTGGTCTTGTAATCGACGATCCAGACGGTGTCGCCGCTCACCATCAGCCGGTCGATCTGGCCCGAGACGACCTGTGCGCCGATCACGCCGGCGACCGGCACTTCCGCGCGGCTCGACGGGCCGAACAGGGGGGCGAATTCGGCGCTTTCGAGAATGCCCATGACCTCGTCCGCCAGCGCCGCCACGGCGACCGGCTCAAGCGCATGCGTCGGTCGGGACAGATAGCGTTCGGCGGCGGCCCGGCGCGCCTCGGCGGGCAGGTCCGGCAGCCTCTGGAGCAGCGTATGAGCAAGCCGTCCGCGCCGAAGCGCCGCCGAATCACTTTCCTGCAGGGGGCTGAGCGCCGGTTGCTCGGCGCCTTCCGAGCGCGAGGGCGCCAGCGGATTGGGCGGACGCGATTTGGGGGGTGCCGCGCGCAGGGCCCAGTCGGGCAGGGGCGTTTCGCTGACGGCGGCTTCTTCGCGTTCGCGCTTTTCGGGCGCGGCGAGCTGTTCGATTTTGTATTGCCGGACAGTCGAGCCGTCCGCCTGAAGAATCGGGCCGAAACCCTCCATCTGATCGGTGGTGGCGCGGAGCCGGTCGTACCAGCAGCCGGTGTCGCGGCCGGATCCCTGGCGGGTTTCCCAGCCGGAGATGTAAAGCCGGTCCTCGGCGCGGGTCAGCGCGACATAGAGCAGCCGGCGATATTCCCGCTCGGCCGCCGCGCGCGCTTCGACGCGCGCATCCGAAACGATCCCCGCCTCGTTGGCGCTGCGCACCGGCCAAACGAACATCGGCGCGAACAGCGGATCGTCGTGATCGGGTCCGCCGCCGTTCTCCGGCAGGGGGAGAAGCCGGGAGCGCTCGCGCGGGACCTGGCAGGTGTCGGGCAGGAAGATGATCGGCGCCTCCAGCCCCTTCGCGCCGTGCACGGTCATCACGCGGACTTCGTTGCGGCCCTGTTCCAGGTCGCGCTTGATATCGCCGTCGCCTGCTTCGACCCAATGCAGGAATCCTTCCAGCGAGGGCGGATGGAGCCGCTCGAACGAGAAGGCGAGGCCGAGGAATTCGTCAATCGGATCGTTCACCTCGCGGCCGAGCCGCGAGACCAGCCGCCGCCGTCCCTTGAGGGCGCCGAGCACATGGGAGAAGAACTCGAAGGGCGGCACATAATCCGCCATGGAAAGAAGATCGCTGAGATAATTGAACGCCGCCTCGAAGGCGGGCCGCTCCATGCGCCGCATGGTCAGTTCCTGCCACAGCGTGCCGTCGCGCGGATGAGCCAGCGCGAAAAGGTCGTCTTCCGTAATCCCGATCAAGGGGCTTTTGAGCACGACGGCGAGCGTCAGGTCGTCTTCCGGCAGCAGCATGAACCGGCCCAGCGCAATGAGGTCCATCACCGCGAGCTGGTCGGTCAGGATCATGCGGTCGGTGCCGGAGACCGGGACGCCCCGCCGCTTCAAGGCATTCACGACCGCATCGACGAACTCGTTGCGTCGGCGCACCAGCACCATGATGTCGCCGGGCTCGACGGGACGGCCCTTCGATTCGAGCGTCTCGACGCCGATCCAGCTCTGGATCCTGTCGGCGATCTTATTGGCCAGCCGGATGGTGGGTTCGTCGGAGGCGTGTTGCCGGACCGGCGGGGCCCAGGGCGTGATTTCCTCCTGATCTGTGGTCTGCTCGGTCGGCCAGACCTCGACGAGTCCCGCCTGTCCCTTGCGCTTGACCTGATGGCCGACCTTCGCGCCGGCGACGCCGTCCTGCATGGCGGGATCGGCGAAGACCGCATCGACATAGGACAGAACCGCCTCGGTCGAGCGGAACGAGAGGTTGAGCGTGACATTGTCGAAGGGCTGCCTGGAGCCTCCGGCGGCTTTGCGGAAATGATCGCGGGTATCGTCGAAGATCGTTGGATCGGCGCCCTGAAAGGAAAAAATCGACTGCTTTTCGTCGCCGACGGCAAAGATCGTGCGGTCTTCCTCGCGCGCACCGCGTCCGGCGAAGAATTCGTCCGAAAGCGCACGCACGATGCGCCATTGATCCGGGTTGGTGTCCTGCGCCTCGTCGACCAGCACGTGATCGATGCCGTTGTCGAGCTTGTAGAGCACCCAGGCCGCGACATTCGATTCGCTGACGAGCGTTCCGGCCCGCTCGATCAGATCGTCGTAATCGAGCAGCGCATGGGTTTCCTTCGCCATGTCGTATTTTTCGAGAATGCAGACGCCGAGCCGATAGATCGCGGCGGTGGCCGTGGCGATCTTCAGGAGCTTGCGGTGATCCTCGACATGATGGATCCGCATCGCTTCGGCATGCAGCGCGTCCTCGGCGTTCGGATCGATTTCGAGCACCTTCCTGGTGGCGAGATTCTTGCGGATACCGCCATCGGTCTTCTTGAGGAAGAGATCACGATAGGCGTCGAAACCCTCGATCCGCCGCGACACGTCCGAGGCCAGCCAGTTCCGGATCGCCTCGCCGCGATTTCGGTCCGCCTGGCTGCCGTTCATCAGCGCGTTCGTCGCCCGGCGCAGACCCAGGTGATCGACCGCGCCGGTGGACGAGGCCGCCTCCAGAATGCCGTGATCGGTGTCGGTCGGCGCGATGCCGAGGCGCGTCTGCATTTCGCGGATCAGGCCTTCGAGACCCTCATAGCGCGTCATCAGCCGGGCCAGCGTCCGGCGCTCGCGGCTGACCGCCGCGACCAGTTCCTGAAAGATGCCTTCGCTGACATGGCTGGAGATTTCGCGGATCGCCCAGGCGAGCTCGGTATCGCCGCCGTCGCGCGCGTCGCCGAGCACCGACTGAATCGAATCGGTGAGCAACTCTTCCGACGTGCGCTCGTCCATCACCGAGAAGGACGGCGAGATATCGGCTTCGAGCGGAAAGCGCGCGAGGAGCGACTGGCAGAAGGAATGAATGGTCTGAATCTTCAATCCGCCGGGTACGTCGAGAACCTGCGCGAACAAACGGCGCGCCCGCGTCATCACCGCGTCGTCCGGCGCGGTATCGAGAAGCGTCTCGAGATCGGCGGCGAGATCTCCATCCGGCTGCATCGCCCATTTGCCGAGCCGGTCGAGAATGCGGTTCAGCATTTCGGCGGCGGCGGCCTTGGTGAAAGTGATGCAGAGAATCTTGTCCGGCGCGACGCCCGCGATCATCAGGCGCAGCACCCGGCTGGTCAGCACGCGGGTCTTGCCGGTGCCGGCGGACGCGGTCACCCAGAAGGATGACGTCGGGTCGATTGCGCGGCCCTGGCTTTCCGTGAGGCCGGAGGGGTGGCGCGCGCTCATGACCCATTCCCCCGGCCCTGCCACTCCTTCACCCGCGCCAGATGGTCGTAGTCGCCGTAGCCGGCATAGTCGGGGCGAGGCTGGGAGAGATAGGGCGTGGTCGGATCGTCGAATTTCTCGATCAGGCCGAGCAGGCCGTTCAGTGCTTCGTCCGCCAGACGGTCGATGTCGTCGGGCGGGATGGGGGAGATCTCGCCGGCCGGCTCGCCGCCGCTCAGGCGCCAGAAGGCGAGTTCGCGCACAAGTTCGGGCGGTACCTCGGGAAACGCGCCGCTCGAGGCGAGGATGCTCTCAAGCGGCAGCTGCGGCGCATAGCCGGCCTCGCGCTTTTTCTTGGTCGGCACCGCGCCGGTCTTGTAGTCGATGATCGACAATCCGCCATCGAGCAACCGGTCGATCCGGTCGGCCTTGGCGACGAGTTCGAACTCGCCGGTCGACCCCTTGAGCGTCATCTCGCCCTTGATCTCGGTGCCGAGCGTATAGGCGATGCGCCGGCGATCCCGCTCGGTCTCGATGAACCACTCCACGACCTTCTGAAAGCGCGGCCACCAGAAGGCCCAGACCGTCGGCCGGCTCAGGGTCTCGCCGAAAGCCTGGCGGCCATAGGCTTCGAGCCGGGCGACCGAATCCTTCGGCACGTCATGGGGATGCGCCTTGAGGAACATGTCGAGTGCACGGTGGATGAAGGTGCCGCGCTCGGCCGCCCCCGGATCGGCGTCCAGCGGATCGAGGACCCGCAGACGCAGGATCCTGTTGGCGTAAAGCGCGTAGGGATCGCTCATCCAGGTTTCGATCTGCGTGACCGATAAGCGTCGTGGCCGCGCTTCGACCGGCGGGAGCGGCGAGGGCGGCGCGGCGGGCGTGACCTTGGCGGGACGATCCAGGGCGTCGTGCCAGTCGGCCCAGGGCTCCGGTGCGAGCGCCTGAGATCCGATCAGCGTTTCGAGCCGGGACAGCCAGCGCGACGGCACCGTCGGTTGCCCGTCCACCTTGCGAGCGCGGGTCAGCACGACCCGGCGCGCCGCGGCTCCCTGAGCGAAGTCATGGGCCGAAAGGCCGATTCGCCGTTCATGCGCCGGCAATCCGAATCGCGCCCGCATGGGCCGGCTCATCCAGGGATCTGCCGGCGCTTCCGGCGGCCAGGTTCCTTCATTAAGCCCGCCGAGAATCAACAGATCGGCGTGCTGCAGCCGGGCTTCGAGCGGGCCCCAGATCGCCAGCCGGGGATGGCGGCCGAAGCGCGGCCGGACCACCTGTCCGCCCATGAGAGACTCGAAGAGATGCGGATAGTTTTCGCCCTCGAAAGGCGGCAACGCGTCGGCGTGCTCCATCAGCCCGGCGATGAAGGTCGAGGCGGCTTCGCCGTCGTCGCCGCTCCACAGCACGTTGCCGCCGGGACTCTTGTCCGTCGCGGCAAGCGCTTCTGCCGCCGCGATATGGCAGGAGACAAGCGAACTCAGGACGCCGCCGCGCCGGGCGATGGCTTTCTCGAAGACCTGCAGGCGCGAGTTCGAGCCGATCGACGAAGTCGCGGAGTCCTTGGGTCTCCGGCTCATCGGGCAGCGCGTTTCTCAGGCCGTCGAAACCCTCGGCGGGGCGGGGCCCGCGCAGCACCACCGCCTCCAGTTGCCGTACCGTCGCGCGAAAAGCCGCGCGGTCCATGCCGGCGGCGGCGAACGGATGTTTGAGAAGCGCGAGCAGGGGCACGGGCGCCAGGCGTTCCAGCATCGCCTCGCCGAGCAACCGTAAGAATGCGCCGGGCGGCGTTTCGCCCAGCGGCGTGCCCGCCGAATCGTCGACCGGTATGTTCCAGCGTCCCAGCTCGGCGGCGACGCGTCGGGCAAGCTGCCGGTCGGGCGTGACGAGCGCGGCGGTCATGCCGGGCGTTTCCAGCACCTCGCGCATGCTGAGCGCGATCACGCCGGCCTCCTCGCGCGGACCGGGAAGATCCAGCCGGGACAGACCTTCAAGCGCCGGGCCCCGCCGCATGTCGATCTTGCGCCATTGATCGGTCGTGGCGGCGGGGCGCATCGCTTCGCGTAACAGCGTCACCCGCGCGGTGGCGGGCGGCGGGGCGCCGGCCATGCCCGGCCAGATCCTGACTTCCTCGCGTTCGACGCCGATACCGGCAATCAGCTCGCGCATGCCGTATTGCGGGTGGCTCGGCTCCAGCGCGTCCCAGCTTTCCTCGTCCAGGTCCAGATCGAGTCCCGGCAGCACCACGATGCCCTTGTTCAGCCGCGCGATGACGCCGAGCAGTTCGGCGGTGGCCGGAATGCTGCCGGTGGAGCCGGCGGCGATCACCGGGTCGGTCGGCGGATGTTCCTGCCAATGTCGGGCGAGGGCGTTGATCGCGATATCGCGGCGCCGGGTCGGATCCAGCAACGCGCGTTCCTCGAGGATCTTCGGCCACGCCTGCGTGACGATCCTGAGGAATTCGAGGGTGATGCCCCAGTGCTCGGCGAAATCCTGCGGCACCAGCTCGGCGAGGCGGTCGAAGCTCAGCCGTTCGGTATGAACCTGATCGAGGAACTGTCCCAGCTCCCGGGCGAGCACGCTCGCTTGCGCGATCGACATGTCGCGGTCTTCGGCTTCGGCGCGGGCCAGGATCAGCCGGGCCAGGATGAGCTGGCGCTCCAGCGTCGAAATGGCGTCGGGCAGGTCGAGCGCGTCGCCCGCCGCGCCCGCGCCTTGCGTGAGATCGAGTTCGTCCTCGTCCACATCGCCGATCGGCCGCATGACGGGCAGCAGCATCGGGCGGCCGTCGGAGAGGCGCAAAAAAGCCTCGCGCAACGCCCGTGCGGCGCGCCGCGTGGGCAGCAATACGGTCATTCGGGAGAGCGTCAGCGGATCCGGTCCGGCTTCCGCCGCCAGCCCGCGGGCCAGCGCATCGACGAACGCCGCCGTTGGCGGGATGGTGTAAACGTTTGCCGCCGCGCTCACCATACTGCCCTTTAGGGATCCTGCAGCGAGACTTCGGCCTCGGCCAGGGCTTCCGGCGTGCCGACGTGAATCCAGCCGCCGTCATGGCGAATACCATAGAGCCGGCCCTGGTCCTCGGCCTTGTCCCACAGGATGTTGAGCGAGAACGCGCCCTTGGGGCACCCTTTGAACAGTCGCGGATGAATGATCTGAAAGGCGTAGACGAAGGGCGAGACATGGCCCTCCTTGCGCCGCTTGAGCCTGCCGTCCGGCTCCATGTCGTAATCGCCGACGCCGGTATAGCCTATGGCGCTGACGCTCGGCACCATCAGCAGCAGGGCGTCCATCTTGTCGCCGTCCCAATAATCGGCGAGGCGCTGTAGCGTGTTGGAATAGCCGTCGGTCCAGATCTGCTTGGCGTTGATGACGTAGAAAGGCTCGTCGTGGAAGAAATCGAGCGCCTTGGCGATACCGCCGCCGGTATCCAGCAGCTTGTCGGATTCGTCGGAGAATTCGATCTTCAGCTTCTTGCGCGGCTCCTTCGCCAGATGGTCCCGGATCATTTCGCCCTTGTAGTGGAGGTTGATCATGACCTCCTCGACGCCGGCGTCCTCGAGCTTGTCGAGCGCATAATCGAGCAGCGTGCGGCCGCCGACATTGAGCAGGGCTTTCGGGCCGTTCTGGCGCAGGTGCTTCAGGCGGGTGGCGAGGCCGGCCGCCAGCAGCATGGCCCGTTTGGGCACGGGCTTATGATGGGAATTTGTGGACGTCACGCGATCGCCTCCAGAACATCGTTTCTCATGGTTTTGGGCGTGTGTTCATCGAACCAGGCGGCGAGGGGCGCCAGCTTGGGGTGCGCGAGATCGCGCTCCAAAAGTCCCCAGACGCGCGGGATGAGTTTGAGATAATGCGGTTTGCCGTCGCGTTTCCACAGCCGGGTGAAAATGCCGATGATCTTGGTGTTGCGCTGGGCCCCGAGCACGGCATAGGCGTCGCGCAACCCGGTCTCGTCGGCGCCTGTCGCGGTGAGATAGCGCGCGACCATTGCTTCGGCGAGGGCGGGCGGCACGTCGCGCCGGGCGTCTTCCAGCAACGAGACGAGATCATAGGCGGCATGGCCGATCACACCGTCCTGAAAATCAAGGAGACCCACCCGCGCCGCGCCGTCGCGGGCCGGCAGCCACATCAGATTGTCCGCGTGATAGTCCCGCAGCACCAGAACGGGGCCGAGTGGCGTTTGCCGCCTCGGCGTCGCCAGGGGAAAGACCGAAAGCCACAAATCGATAAAGGCCTGACGCTCCTTCGCCGAACAGTCCCGGCCGAGTGCAGCGGGGTAATACCAGTCGGTGAAAAGCGTGGCTTCCCGGATCAGGAGCGTGTCGTCATAGGGTGGCAGCATATAGGGCGCAGCGTCGCCGATCGGGAGAACGCCCGGGCAGGGCCGCGCATGCAACGCGGCGAGGCAATCGACCGCCGCTTCGTAAAGTGCGGTTTCGCCCGGGCCGCGGCCGGTGTCGAGCAGGCGCGTATAGGTGTCGTCGCCGAGATCCTCCAGAAGCAGAAAGCCGTTCTCGATATCGGCCCCGAGGATCGCCGGGCTCGAAAAGCCGTGCTCCTTGAGATAGGTGGCGATGGCGATGAAGGGACGGACATCTTCGAGGTCCGGGGGCGCATCCATGATGACCAGCGGCCGCGGATCGCTCAGCCGGAAATAGCGGCGGAAGGAGGCGTCGCCCGCCAGCGCGGCCGGCGCGGCGTTCGTGACGCCGGATGAATCGAGAAACGCGGTCATCAGAGCCATCCGGTCAGACGCTGTCATCGTCTTCCCCGATCAAGTCGCCCAGCCGTCGCGACCAGACGCCGCAGCCGCGGCAGGTGATCCGCCGCTCGGTTTCCGCGGCGCCAAAGGCGATGTCGATTTCGAGCCGGTCCTTCGGCGTCAGCGAGCCGAGCCGGTCCGGCCATTCGATCAGCGTAATACCGCCGTCGAAGGCTTCCTCGATGCCGAGTTCGTAGAGATCGCGCTCGCCTTCCAGCCGGTAGAGATCGAAATGCCAGATCGAGCGCGGCGGGGTCTCGCCGTCGCCGCCGACATCGTATGTCTGGACCAGGGTGAAGGTCGGGCTCGGGACTTCATCCTCGACGCCGAACGAGCGGATAAAGCCGCGTGCGAAGCTGGTCTTGCCCGCGCCGAGATCGCCGATCAGCAGGAGGACGTCGCCGGGAATGGCGGCGCGCGCCAAACGTTCGCCGAAACGGTGCAAACCGGCCTCGTCCGACACGGAAACGTGACGGATGGTCGGCGTTTCGCTCCCGTCGGATCCTGTTTTCGGCCCCATACCGCGAGCCATGGCGTGCTGCCCGGATACTGTCATTGCGGCGTTTTGTAGCCCCGGTTTCGCCGACGACGCAAGCACCGGGTCCCTTTCAGGCTCATGCCGTTTGAATCTGTTGGGGTTTTGCCTGCGCCTCTTCAACCGCCGCCTGCCCGGAGGCGGGGACGAGGCACGTGATGCTGGTGCCGTGGCCGGCCTCGGATTCCAGCGTCACCGTGCCGCCATGCAAGCTCACGAAGCTCTTGACCAGCGCCAGGCCGAGACCCGGCCCGGTGCCATGACCGCTGGCCGAGCCCTTGCGGAAAGCCTCGAACACCACCGAGCTTTCCTCGTCCGGAATGCCGGGGCCGGTATCGGTCACGCGGAACTGGATGGTTTCTCCGTCCTCGCCGATCCGCGCCGCCGAGATCTGCACCTCGCCCTTGGGCGGCGTGTATTGCACGGCATTGCTGACCAGATTGAACAGAACCTGTTTGAGGCGGCGTTCGTCGGCGACGATATCGCCGATATCCGGCGGATAGGCCAGCGAGATCGAGATCTGCTTCGGCCGGGCTTGTTCGCGCGCGATCGAGCCGATCGAATCCATGAACGGGATCAGATCGAAATGGTGGCGCGACAGCTCCAGCCGGCCGGCTTCGATCATAGCGAGATCGAGAATGTTGTCGATCAGCGCGGTGAGATGATGGGACGAGGCGAGAATGCCGGCGGTGTAGTCGTGCTGCTCCTGATTGAGCGGGCCGTAATATTCGTTCTCCAGCATCTCTGTGAAGCCGATGATGTTGGAGAGCGGCGTGCGCAACTGGTAGGAAACATTGGCGACGAATTCGGTCTTGAGCCGGTCCGCCGTCTCCAGCGCTTCGGCGCGCTCGCGCAGCGCCCGCTCGATCTCGACGCTGTCGGTGACGTCCAGGAAGGTATGAAGCGTCGCGCCGTCCGGCAGCGGCACGAAGGTATAGTCGATCACCCGGCCGTCCGGGCAGGTCATGCGCTTCTGTGTCGGACGCCGCTCGCCGTCGCTGCCCAAGACGTGAGTCAGGATCTCGGCGCGATCATCCTCCGGAATACAGGCGCTGCAGGCATCCAGCACCGCGCGAATGTGCGGATGGCCGATCAGGACATTCTCGTCGAAACGCCAGATCTTCTGGAAGGCGGCGTTGCGGAGCTGCATGTTGCCGTCGCTGCCGAACACCACGACGCCTTCGAACAAGCGGTCGAGGCTGGCCCGCTGAACCGCGATCAGGGTGTTGTAGGAGGTCTCCAGCGCCATGCGGTCGGTGACATCCTCATAGAGGAACAGCAATCCCCCCAGCGGATGAGGCTGCGCGACGACGCGCAGCATGGACCCATCCGGCAGATACCAAAGCTCCTCGAACGGTTCGAGCAGGCGGTTGTAGAGATCGAGCTGGCTCTGCTTCCAGGCGCGGAAATCGGTCTGCTCCGGCAAACGGCGCTTTTCGCGCAGCAGCTCGATGATCTCCTCGTGGGTCGGCTGAGTGGCCAGCCAGTCGTCGGGCAGTTGCCAGAGCCGCGCATAGGCGCGGTTGAAGAAGGCCAGTTTGTGTTCGGGTGTGAAGATCGCGACCGCGGTGGTCAACTCGTCGAGGGTTTCGTTATGGGCGGTGCTGTGGCGGCTCAACTCCTGGCGGAGATCGGCGAGTTCGGTCTCGTCGAGGGCGAAGCCGGCGACTTTCGGCGCCTGACCGTTCGGCGTCTCGATCGGGACATTCGCGATGTCCATCAGGCGGCGTTCGCCGCCAATCACCAGCGAGCGGTTATGATGCAGCGTCGCGCGCTCGCTTTGCGCTTCCGCCGCCATCTCATAGGGCGAGTCCAGATGGCCGCGCGGCGATAATTCGCGCTCCTCCATGACGACGTCCGACAGGGAGTCGGCTTCGACCGCCCTGATATAGGCCCGATTGGCCCAGTGCAGCGACAGATGCTCGTCGCGCAGCCACACCGGGAAGGGCGCGGCGTCGAGCACGGCCTGAAGGTCGTCGCGTTCCCGGGCCGCCTCGGACAGGCGCGCGCGGCTCTTGGCGTCGTCGGTGATGTCGCGCAGCCAGGCGATGTGCGTGATGGCGTCGCCTTTCGCGGGCTGGCCGTCCGCGCTGGCGACCTCGAAGACCCGCGCGCCGTTGGCGGACGTCACGGTTTCGCAGAACGGCATGTAGTCGTGGCGGTAGCGGTCGATGGCGGCGGTCAAACGGACGAAATCATCCGGAGCGATACCGCTTTCCGAGCCAGTCAGATCGTCGAGAGCTTTGACCGGGCGGTCGAGCGCGAGCCAGTCCCGCAGCTTGTTGCCGCAGACGAACCGTCCGCCCGCCTCCCAGGCGATATAGGCGCCGGGAACCGAGCGCAGCATCGCATCGGCGCGCCGGGCGTTGTCGAGCGCGCGTTTGCGCTCACGCTTAAGGGCATGCTGTTGCCACGTGCCCCAGAACACAACGCCGGCCACGATGACACTGAGCCCGATGGCAGCCCAAAGGTTCGGCGAGTCGAAGCCAAAAAAGGCTACGGCATACGCCGGCACGGGCCGAATGCCGGACTCGGTGTCCGTTGGCCACCTCAATCTAACCATTCACGCCCCCGTACTGGTCGCCCCTATGGTAATGCGGCAATGGGAAGGTCGACAAGGCTTGAGGAAAGCCGTCCCACGCCCCCAGATATAAAATCCCCGCCGGCCAGCCGGCCGGCGGGGACTGAAAGCGCGGTATCCGATCGCTTAGTAGCGGTAGTGATCGGGCTTGAAGGGGCCTTCCTGCGGCATGCCGAGATATTCGGCCTGCTTCGCCGTCAGCGTCTCCAGCCTGGCGCCGAGCTTGCCGAGATGCAGCGCGGCGACCTTCTCGTCGAGGTGCTTGGGAAGCACATAGACCTTCTTGTCGTAGTTCTGGTGGTTATGCCAGAGCTCGATCTGGGCCATGGTCTGGTTGGTGAAGGACGCGCTCATCACGAAGCTCGGATGGCCCGTGCCGCAGCCGAGATTGACCAGCCGGCCCTTGGCGAGAACCAGAAGGCGCTTGCCGTCCGGGAACACGACCTCGTCGACCTGCGGCTTGATCTCGTCCCATTTGTAGTTGGAAAGCGCGGCGATCTGAATTTCGGAGTCGAAGTGGCCGATATTGCAGACGATCGCGCGGTCCTTCATGTCCCGCATGTGATCGAGCGTGATGACGTCGATATTGCCGGTCGTGGTGACGAAGATGTCGCCGATCTTGGCGGCGTCGTCCATGGTGACGACTTCATAGCCTTCCATCGCCGCCTGGAGGGCGCAGATCGGGTCGATTTCGGTGATCATCACACGGGCGCCGAGGCCGCGCAGGCTCGCCGCGCTGCCCTTGCCCACATCGCCGTAGCCGGCGACGACCGCGATCTTGCCCGCGACCATGGTGTCGGTGGCGCGCTTGATGCCGTCGACGAGGCTTTCGCGGCAGCCATAGAGGTTATCGAACTTGGACTTGGTCACCGAGTCGTTGACATTGATGGCCGGGACCTGCAGTTCGCCCTTCTTCTCCATCTGATAGAGCCGGTGGACGCCGGTGGTGGTCTCCTCGGAGAGGCCGCGGACGTCCTTCATCAGCTCGGGATAGTCGCGGTGCATGATGGCGGTCAGATCGCCGCCGTCATCGAGGATCATGTTCGGTACCCAGCCGTTCGGGCCCTTGATCGTCTGGTGGATGCACCACTCGGCCTCTTCCTCGGTCTCACCCTTCCAGGCAAAAACCGGCACGCCGGCAGCGGCGACCGCGGCGGCGGCCTGATCCTGGGTCGAGAAAATGTTGCACGAGCTCCAGCGGACCTCGGCGCCGAGTGCGGTCAGCGTCTCGATCAGCACGGCTGTCTGGATCGTCATATGCAGGCAGCCGGCGATCCGCGCGCCCTTCAGCGGCTTCTCCTTGCCATATTCTTCCCGAAGCGCCATCAGACCGGGCATTTCGGTCTCGGCGATATTGATCTCTTTGCGGCCCCAATCGGCCTGCGACATGTCTTTGACTTTGTAATCGGCGGATTCGCTCATTGCAGTCTCCAGGAAAATGGCTCGGCGGTGCGATAGCCTTGTGGCTTATAAAGACATCTTTATGTTGGCATATGTCTTAAGGTGCGGGCGTTTATAGGCCAGCCGACCGGCTCGGTCAAGTTGCAGAACGCTGCGATTGAGGGCTTGGATCCGGGAGAATCAGGTCTCGTCGAACTTGCGGGCGACCAGATCGTCGAGCGCGGAGATCGCTTCCGCCGCATCCTTTCCCCGGGCCTTGATGACGATGCTCTGGCCGATCGGCGCGGCGAGCATCAAAAGCCCCATGATCGACGTGCCGTTTACGGTGACGCCGTCCTTGGTGACGGTGATCTCGGATTTGAAGGTAAGGGCCAGCGAGGCGAATTTCGCCGACGCCCGGGCGTGGAGGCCCTTCCGATTGACGATGGAGACGCGTTTTTCGTAGCTGGGGACGGCCTGTTCCAAGGGAGGTTAAGCCTTATTCTTCACCCGCGAGCAGACGCGACGCGACATTGATGTATTTCCGGCCAGCGTCCTGCGCGGCGGCGACGGCGTCGCCGAGCGAAGAATCGCGCCGGATACTGGCGAGCTTGATCAGCATGGGCAGGTTAACGCCCGCGATCACCTCCACGCTCGCCCGGTCCATAATCGAGATCGCGAGATTGGACGGCGTTCCCCCGAACATATCGGTCAGCACGATGACGCCGGCGCCGGTATTCACCTCGGTCACGGCGTCGACGATGTCCTTGCGGCGTACTTCCATGTCGTCATCGGGTCCGATGCAGACCGTGCGGATGTTCTGCTGCGCCCCGACCACATGTTCCGTGGCCGCGACGAATTCCCTGGCGAGGTTCCCGTGGGTAACCAGGACGAGCCCAATCATTCAATGGCTCCCCGAAGCGTTGTTGTCATGAATATCCGTATCGCGGTGACTGACGGTGACGGCATAGCCCTTGTCGCCAAGGACCGCGGCGACCTGTTCGGCCAGAAAGACAGACCGATGCCGGCCGCCGGTGCATCCGAAAGCAAGGGTGAGATAGGACTTACCCTCGCGCTGGTAATGCGGCAAGAGCGAGAGGACGAGCTTGGTTACCCCGTCGAAGAACTCCTTGAAGGCGGGATCGCGCGCGATGAACGCGCCGACCTCCGGATCGTGGCCGGTCCGGGGACTGAGATTCTCGACATAATGCGGGTTGGCCAGGAATCGCGCGTCGAACAGCAGGTCGGCTTCGCGCGGCAGGCCCAGTCGATAGGAGAAGGAGATGACCGAGATCGTCATGCCGCGATTGGCGTCGAGCCGGAAATGACCGGCGAGCAGGCGGCGCAGATCGTGCGAGGTGAGATCGGTGGTGTCGAAGACGTAATCGGCGCGTTCCTTGAGTCGGGCGAGAAGCTTGCGCTCCGCCGTCACGCCGGCCATGACGCCGCCGCCGCCGGCGAGCGGATGAGGCCGGCGGGTCTCGGTAAACCGGCGACGCAGCATCTCGTCGCCGCATTCCAGGAAGATGACGCGCACGTCGAGATCGGGGCGGGCGATCAGCTCGTCCAGGCTCTGCTCGAAGGATTCCGGGTTGAAGGCCCGCGTGCGCGTATCGAGTCCGATCGCGATCGCGCCTTTCGAACCGGCGCGTTTGTAGTTGTCGGGAGATTCGAAGAGATTGTGCAGCAGGGGCAGAGGCAGATTGTCCACCGCGTCGTAGCCGAGATCCTCGATCGCCTTGAGCGCGATCGACTTGCCGGCCCCGGACAGACCGGTGATCAGCAGCACCCAAGTCTTCTCGCTTGCTTGTGCCGCCGGCTCGGTGGACGAAGACCCCTGATCGTTCATTATTTTCATTCGGTTACGACTATACCATCCCGGACGGCTCGGGCCGCAAGCTTGACCTTGGCCACCGCCGACGCCTCGAACCCCTCGAGCGCGAGGCGTCTGATCTCAACGCCTTCATAGCGCGCCGATTGCCCGGCCGCGGGCAGCCGGTCGATCTCGTCCGGCGCCACCAGATCGACGCACAGGCGCACGGCGCAGGTGTCGCGATACGACAGTTTCACGATTCCCAGTCCCCGAACCTCCAACAGCCCCGCGATACTCTCCGGAACGGCCGCCACCAATCCGCCGTCCGCATTCTCGAGCCACAGATAATCGTCGGCAACCAGCCTCGCGCCCGCATCGATAAGACGAATGGCAAGATCCGACTTTCCGGATCCCGGCGGCCCGATGATGAGCACGCCGATGCCGTCGAGATCGACGCAGGTGCCGTGGACCAGCAACATGACCGTCAAGCTGCCCCTTTCTCCGCGAAAAAGTCAATCACAGAGGTCGCGCGCATTCGTCATCTCCGGGCCCGCGCCCAGGGCGGATCGACCGGCAGAAGGACGGTGAATCGCGCGCCGATCACTTTTTCATGGGTGTCGTCGCCGCCCGGTTCCGCGGGCGCGTACAGGTTCTCGGCGGAAATCCGCCCGCCATGGGCCTCCACGATCTGTTTCGAGATGCTGAGTCCGAGGCCCGAATGGGTCCCGAAATCCTCCTCGGCCGGGCGCTCGGAATAGAAGCGCGAAAAGATTTCCTCCAACCGGCTTTCCGGAATGCCGGGACCTTCGTCCTCGATCGTGATCACCACGAAGGATCCGGCCGGCCGGGCGCGGATGGTGATCTTCGCGTTGGGCGGGCTGAACGAGATGGCGTTGTCGACGAGATTTCGGATCACCTGGCCGATCCGGGCCTCCATCCCATAGACGATCAGCCCTTCCGAGGTCTCGGCGCGATAGATGACGCGTGGCGTTCCCTCGTCGGCGGTCGCCTCATAACCTTCGACGAACAAGACCAGCATACGATGGAGATCCACGGGCTCGGCCTCCGAGCGCAGCAGTTCGGCGTCGATCCGCGAGGCCTGGGCGATGTCGGTGATGAGGCGGTTCAGCCGGCGCACGTCCTCCAGCATGATCGCCGTGAGGCGGGCCCGGGCTGCCGGATCGTCGGCGCGGGCGACGGTTTCGGCCGCGCTCCTCAACGATGTGAGCGGATTCTTGAGCTCATGGGCGACATCGGCCGCGAAGGCGTCGATCGCGTCGATTCGGGCATAGAGGTCCCGCGTCATGTCCTTCAGCGCGGCCGAAAGATCGCCGATCTCGTCATTGCGGTTGGAGAAATCGGGAATCGCGACCCGCCGGCCGCGGCCGCGCCGGATTCGCTCGGCCGCTTCGGCCAGCCGGATCACCGGCCGCGCGATGGTCTTGGCCAGAAACAGGGACAGCAGCGCGGTCACCGCGAAGGCGATCGCCGAGACCTGTGCGATCGCGAGCCGTTCGGCCTTGACGATCTTTGCGATGTCGGTCGTGTCGGTCGAGAGCAGCAGCGCGCCGAGAACCCGGCGGAAGCGCTGGACCGGCACCGCCGCCGTCAGGACATAGGCGCCGTCATCGCGGCTGCGCACCATGCTCGTGGAGTAGCCGTCGAGGGCCCGGGTGACTTCGGGATAGTCGGATGCGCGCTGAGCGGGATGCTCGACGTATGGCGGAATCTCGCTGCGGGTCGGCAGATGATTGTCGATCATCTGGAGGACGTCGCCGATTTTTTCGAGCGCGCGGTTGTACCAGGTGGGGCTCGCCAGTTTGTGTTCGAGAACCTGGCGCTCGGCGATGATCTCGCGGCTGTCGGTCATCAACTCGCCGCTGGTCGAGAACAGCCTGGCGCGGGTTTCGGTCGGCCCCACGAGGCGGCGGATGATCTGGGTCGCGCGGTCGGGCTCGATCTCGGCGGTGTCCTGCTGGGTCGTCGCGGCCTCGCCGAGCGCCCCGGCGATGATCTCGGCCTGGGTCTGCAACTGCTTGAGCCGCGAATCGATCAGCCCGGTGCGATATTGGTCGAGATACAGCACGCCGCCGACCAGGATCGCCAATGCGACGAGATTGACCACCAGGATGCGGAGCGTGAGCGGCGAGAAGGCGCGCTTCCTGACCGTGTTGCGATCGGACTGGGCGCCCTGAGACGCGGCGGACTGGTCCGTGGCGGCAGCTCTGAACTCCGCTTGCGGGATGTCTTGGTACCGTCGCGAGGTCGCCATGGCGGCGCGGTCAGCCGGACTCAGGATTCAATGAAGCGGTAGCCGACGCCGTAAAGTGTTTCGATACCGGCGAATTCCGGATCGACGGCCTTGAACTTCTTTCTGAGCCGCTTGATATGGCTGTCGATCGTGCGGTCGTCGACATAGATCTGATCGTCATAGGCGGCGTCCATCAGTTGGTCGCGGCTCTTGACGTGGCCAGGCCGCGTCGCGAGCCCCTCTAGGATCAGAAACTCGGTCACCGTCAGCACCACTTCCTGGCCGTTCCAGGTGCATTTATGGCGCAGCGGATCGAGGGTGAGCCGTCCCCGTTGCATGACCGATCCCGAATCGTCTTCCTTCGGCGCGGTCTTGGCGCGGTCGAACCGGCGCAGGATCGTGCGGATGCGCTCGAGCAGCAGGCGTTGGGAAAACGGCTTGGTGATATAGTCGTCCGCCCCCATCTTGAGGCCGAGGACTTCGTCGATCTCGTCGTCCTTCGACGTCAGGAAGATGACCGGGATATCGGTTATCTGGCGCAGTCGGCGCAAGAGCTCCATGCCGTCCATGCGGGGCATCTTGATGTCCAGCACGGCGAGATCCGCCGGCTGTTTCTTGAAGGCCTCCAGCGCCGATTCGCCGTCCGTATAGCTGCGGACGCGATACCCTTCGGCCTCCAGCGCGATGTTGATGGAGGTCAGAATGTTGCGGTCGTCATCGACGAGTACGATGGTCGGTTTCATTGTCGTCTTTCCGCCCTCCGGAGCGGCTGGAGAGTGCCTAACCGGGCAAATGTAGTGGTTCTCGCCCGAGATTGCTACTCGGCAAAGCCGAATTGAGGGTCAGCCGGATTGCGGCGAGGCTCCGGAAATGTGATAGAGTTATGGGTTCTCCCGACGGCCTGGCCGGAACGGGTTGTTGCGGGACCGCGTTAGAAGAAGAAGCGAAGACGGATGAAAAAGACGAGAAGTTGGGGTTTCCCCCGGTGGAGCGGTTATGGACGGGTCGATCCCGAGCCGGTCACGGTTCGCCTGTGCGACCGGGTCGGCTGCGAGGAGCGGGCCGATTGTAAGGCGCCGAAATCGCCGTTTTCCGACGAGAAATGGATGTTCTGCGAGAAGCACGCCGCCGAGTTCAATCGCAACTGGAACTTCTTCTCCAATATGACGGCGGACGAAGCCAAACAGTACGAGGAAGACGAGCGGCGCAAGGCCAAGGGCTACACCAAATCGAATACCTGGCAATGGAGTTCGGACGAGTCCGATACCCCGGAATCGCGGGCGCTCAACGTGCTCGGCCTCGACGAGGAGGCCACGCCCGACCAGATCAAGTCGCAGTTCCGCCGGCTGGCCAAGGAAAATCATCCCGACCGCAAGCCCGGCGACAAGGAAGCCGCGATCCGCTTCCGCGAAATCCGCGAGGCTTATGAGGTGCTCAAGCCGCGGGTGAGCGCCTGAAATTGGCGCTGTCAGCGCGAGCGACCGTCGGGAGCGCGGCAATCCATTAGGTTGAAGGTCTGGATCGCCACGGCGGTGATCGCGCCTCGGGATGGCGGAAAGGTGTCAGAGTTTATTCTTCCAGCGGTCTTCCGCGCCGCAATTTCTTGATCGCGCCGCGGCGTTGCTTTTTCTCCACGCGCCGTATCTTCGAGGCTTTGGTCGGCCGGGTGGGCTTGCGTGGCCGGGGCGGCTCGGCCGCGCGGCGCAACAGATCGACCAACCGGTTCAGGGCGTCCGTCCGGTTCTGTTCTTGGGTCCGGAACCGCGAGGCTTCGATCACCACGACGCCGTCCCTGGTGAGCCGCCGGCCGGCGAGACGTTCGGCGCGGGTGCGGACATCCTCGGGGAGCGAGGGCGAACTGCGGATATCGAAGCGGAGCTGAACCGCCGTCGCGACCTTGTTGACGTTCTGGCCGCCGGGGCCCGAGGCGCGGATGAAGCTCTCCTCGATTTCATCCTCCTCGATCGAGAGGCGGTTGGTAATCGTGATCATCGCCGGGTCATTCCTGCATCGCCCCTTACGGCCGGGCCCGTAAGACCGTAGCATCCCGGAATACCGAGGTCTTGCCGGTTGGGCAACGGAATCAGGGCAGGTACATGCTGGACAACAGGATTTTCAAGATTACTGATATCTATGTGCCGCTCGCTCGGCGCAAGACGCTCAATCCGGAAACCGTCGAGACGCTCGCGGCGAGCATCCTGGAGGAAGGCCAGAAGAGCGCCATCATGGTTCGCCAGGACGGCGAAAAGCTGATCCTCGTCGAAGGGCTTCATCGGTTGGAAGCGTGCCGGTCGCTTGGCGAGGAGACGATCATCGGTGTGCTCGTCCAGGCCCGCCGGCACTAGGTCCGCAAGACACGCGCAGGCCTAGGGCTGGGAAAAGGCCATGCCGTAGCCGATGCCGTATTCCAGCGTCGGCGCATAGATCCGGCGGTCGGGCAGGGCGCCTCCCGCGCTCAAATGAGCCGCCATGGCCGCGATCCAGGTGTGAAGCTCCAGCGAGCCGATGCCGGCGCGCTTGAACGTCTCATCCGCGTCGAGGCCGTCGAACGCGGCGAGATCGCCGGCCGCGAACCGGTCCATGAACCATTCGTCGAAATCCGGGTTTAGCTTGATATCTTCCCGGGTGCGTTTGCCGGAAACCAGCATTTCCGCGCCTTCCTCATGCATCTCGCGCAGGCGGGTGAACCATTCGTCATCCGTGAAGCTGCCGCCCTCCGCACCTTTCATCTGATAGGCGAAGACATCCGGCGTCGCCTCGCCGAGCAGCGGGTAATAGCGGGTGGGGTGATGGGAAAGGCCGCCCGAACCGATGATCAGCGTGCGCCTGCCCGATCCCGCGACGAAGTCGCCCACGGCCCGGCCGATCTGATGCGACCGCGAGAACGGCAGATAGGGCGGCGCCAGGGCCCCGATAAAGATCGGGATGACGGGATAGCGGTCGAGCGATCCCATGAGCCGGTGCAGCGGCTGGGAGAAGGCATGATCGACACGCATTTCATAGGACAGCGCCGGATCGAACCCGTCGACGCGCAGGCTTTTGACAAGCGCGAGGGCGCTGTCCTGCGGCACGTCGAGCTTGCCGCCGAAGCCGCCGACATCGTCCACGGCTTCCGCCGCGAGGCCGACGCAATAGGCCGGCATGACGCGCAGGTGAAAGCCCGCAAAATGATCCGATCCGAAAATGATGACCTGTTCGGGGTCGAAACGCTCGATCGCCTGGACGCAATCGCCGTAGAGGGCCTCGATCTCGGGCTCCTCTTTCGGCGGCTTCGCCCGGATCATGATGATCGGCGAATGCGAGACGCAGGCGAG
The DNA here is from genome assembly GCA_963821875.1 of uncultured Alphaproteobacteria bacterium. GTDB lineage: Bacteria > Pseudomonadota > Alphaproteobacteria > CAVTAV01 > CAVTAV01 > CAVTAV01. Next base: position 261,823 of record CAWGFE010000002.1, on the reverse strand, counting down.
CATGCTGGACATGGCGGCGGGCCTCAGCCGAGCTTCTTCACGCCGTTCAGCAACGTGCCGATCTTCTCGATCGATACCGAAACGGGGCCGCCCAACTTCGCCAGATCGACATTCTGCACCGCGCCGCCCTTGGCGGATTTCTTCAAGGCCGTGCCCATCGAGATGATGTCGCCCGGCAGCAGCGTCGTATAGCTCGACAGGAAGGCGATCACTTCGGGGATCTTGAAGAAGAGGTTCTCCGTGTTGTCCTCGGTGATCAGCCGGCCCTGATGCTCGCATTTGACGGCGAGCGCATGGGGATTCTGGATATCGTCCTTGGTGACGATCCAGGGGCCCATGCAGGCGAAGGTGTCGGCGCCCTTGTATCGGCCGGGATAGGTCACCCAGGTCTCGACATACTCGATCTCGTCCGAATCGCCGCCTTTGGGGTGGATCGCCCGGTAATGGAACGTGTCTTCCGCGCGCATGGTCGGCGAGGTGATGTCGTTATGGATCGTGTAGCCGAAGACATGGTTATAGGCGCTCTCGGCCCGCACGTTCTTCGCCGTGCGTCCGATCACCACCGCCAGTTCGGGTTCGGGGTGCACCCGGCCGTATTCCGGGCGGATCTCGATATTGCCGCGATGACCAACCAGCGCGCTGGCGGGCTTGTGGAACATCGCCGGATGTTTCGGCCCCGACATGATCCTGTCCGCATTGGCGCTGTTGTTGAGCGCGAGGCAGCAGATCTTGGACGGCCTGAGTACGGGCGGGAGCACCTCGACCGAAGCGATCGGCAGGCTCTCGAAGCCGTTGGGGTCGCGCGCGATCTGCGCCGCCGCCGTCCGCAGTTTGGCGAGCCCGGCGTCGCCCAACTCGATCAGGTCCAGCATGGTATGCGGTGCGCCATCGACGGCCGAGATTCGCCGGAAGGCCGCGCCGAGATCGAAAAGGCGGGTGTCGTCCGGGCTCAGTCCGAACCGTTCGGTGCCGCCGACTTTGTAGCTAGCGAGTTTCATGCGCTCAGAATGTCGTAACCGCGCGCGGCTGGCAACCGGCTCGCGCTACAGATCGGACGAGATCAGGGCGAAGATCTCGCGGAATCTGAGGGGCGCGCCCGAGCGAAGGATCGCGCGCTTGAAGACCACGCCTGATCCCCAGAGCAGCAACGCCGCCGTGGCGACCATCAGAACGCCGGTGCCCGCGATCTCCCAGACCGGCGGATTCGAGGAAATGCGCGCCAGCATGACGATCGGCGAGAAGAGGGGGATCCAGGACAGGACCTTGGCGATCGTGCCGTTGGGATCGCGCGGGATGATGACGATGGAGAGCATCGGCAGGATCATGAGGATCATGATGGGCCCCAGAAGGTTCTGCGCTTCCCGCATGGTGTTGCAGAGGCTTCCGATGGTGAGGAAGATCGCGCTGAACATGAGATAGCCGATCGCGAAATAGGCGATGAACGCCGGCAGCAGATAGGACGAGGTCAGCACGCCGATGGCGTAACCGGCGATTTCCTTGACCGGGCCGGCCGCCAGGGAAATCAGGACGAAGGCGAACAGGCCCCAGACCGCGAGCAGCATGACGCCGATGGCCGCGCAACCGAGCAGCTTCCCGATCATGAGCTCGTGCGGCGACATCGACGACATCAATATCTCGATGACCCGGTTGGATTTCTCCTCGATCGTGTTGGTCAGCAGCAGGCTGACCGTGAAGATCAGCGCCTGAAACAGAAGAAAGCAGAGCACGCTCGGCGCCCATTGGCGGACGATATCGGCAAGGCCCACTTTCTGGTTGGCGCCTGCCGCGCCGGCCTGGTTCCGGATCCGGTACTGATCGATGTCGGCCTTCATGTCCCGGATCGCCGCGACGCGCTCCGGGCCGACGCCGGCGCTGTCGAAAGCGCGGGTTTGGAGGTCGTTGTTCAGGATGCCGCCGATCATCTGGCCGAGCGCCTGACGCCGGCTCTCGCTCGCCCACATCGAGATATGGCGAGAGGCCTCGCCGGCGCCGCGGCTTGCCGAAGCCCGCCGGAATATAGATGGCCGCCGTGACCGGGTTGTCGTCCGCGCGCCCCGCAATCTTCTTTGCACCCGTCAGATAGGGCCGCGCCTCGGCGATGAACGCCTCGGGCGTGGCCGCCTGGCCGATATCCGCCGGGAGAGGCAGCCGGGCGAACTGTTTTCGGGGCGGCTCGAAGCCCGGCGCGCCGGAGACGAGATAGGGCTCCGCCCGGGCGAGCACGCCCTTGCTGCCTCCCATCGCCAGAAAGCGGTCGATATCGGCCTGGGAAATTTGCGAGGTCCCGCTATCGAGGGCCGAGCCGTGCGGATAGAGCGTGACGGCGTCGCCCGCGCGGGCCGGGTTCTCGACATAGCGGTCGAGATAGCTCTGCAGACTGGCCATTTCGGCGCGGGCGTAGCCGCGCTCCATGCCTTTGTCGATCACGTCGACATTGCCGCCGGCGCGATCCAGGACGAAGAAGGTCGTGATGGATTGCTGGCGCGCGATCCAGCTCGGCACGATGCCGATGATCGCGAACATGACCGGCATCATCAGGAGCCCGATCCAGAAGCCTTTGGTGGACAGATTCTCCTTGAGGTCGCGTGCGGCGACCATGAAATCCGCCTCATGATTGCGTCTCCCCGGGCACTGTCCGCGGCGTCGCCTGCCGACGAGATGCACGAAAACGTCATGCAGGCTCGGCTCCTCGACAGCGAAATTGCTCAGGCCCGATCCGGCGTCCATGCAGGCGGTCAGAATGTCGCGGGGCGAGGCGCCGTTGCCGAGCGCGATCTCGATATCCTGATCGGGCCCATCCGGCGTGACCGTCGCGCTGCCGAAGGAAGCGAAGCGGTCGGAAGGCACCGACGCGTCGCAGCGGATCTTGACGCGCTGCGGCAGGAGGGCGCGCGCGCCGGGAAGCGTGCCGTCGAACACCTTGCGGCCGCGCGCCAATAGAATGATGTGATCGCATAGCCGCTCGGCATGCTGCATGACATGGGTCGAGAACAGAATGGTCGCGCCGCGCGCCTTGAGGTCGCGAATGAGATCCTCGAGCGTCTGCTGGTTGACGGGATCGAGGCCCGAGAACGGCTCGTCGAGGATCACGAGTTCCGGCTTATGCGCAATCGTCGCCAGCACCTGGACTTTCTGAGACATGCCGCGGAGAGATGCTCGATCTTGGTGCGCTTGTTCTCGCCCAGGCCGTAGCGCTCGAGCAGGTCGTCGGCGCGGCGCAACGCCTCGGCATAGGCGACGCCCTTGAGTCCGGCGAGATAGGCAATGACCTCGCGCGCGCTCATCTTCTTGTAGAGACCCTTTTCTTCGGGTAGATAGCCGATCCGCTCGCGCTGCTGGTCGGTGGAAGGCTTGCCGAGAACCGTTATGGCGCCGTGATCGGGACGAATAATGTCCAGCATCATCCGGACGGAGGTGGTCTTTCCGGCGCCGTTGGGGCCGAGAAAGCCGCAGATGATTCCGGCGGGAACATCGAAGCTCAGCTCGTCGACGGCCGTATAGGCGCCGAAACGCTTCATAACGCCTTCAACGGTGATGCACGGATCCGACATCGACAGCCCCCAAACGAGGGCGACAGAATGGAGGAGGGGATAGGGCTTTGCAACTACCGGCATCGGGTCCTTATGACGCCGGCAGGTCAATATTTCAGCTGTGTAGAATCTGCTGCATTGCGAAAAGACATAGTCGTGTGATCAGCTTCGCCCGTGTGATGTCTAGATGTAATGTGACGAAAGTTGTAGTGATGAAGATACATATTTATTAATATAAAATACACGGACTTCTATTTTGTTAACCAATATCGTTAATCATTTTTTAAATATATAATAGATTTTATTAACCATATTAATTCTTCAATTTTGATTTTTTGCTTGTTGTCGACATAAAGGCTTCCTTTTTTATTAAAATTATATTAGGATCTGCGACTATCGAACGGTTCAAGAGTGTCGGCAGTATCGGTGGCAAGCGGCAGAGAGCTTCAAAAAGCGCGGCATCCTAGTGGCGCTTTCAGAGTCGTGTGGAAGGAAAAAAATATGAAGGTCGGTACGTTATCCCGGATAGCCCGATGGGCCGGAGGGCTCTGCGTCGCATTGGTGATGGCCGGTGTGTCGAGCGTGGGACATGCCGCTGTTCTGAGCCCGAGCACTCCGTTGGAATATATCTCCGGTTATATTCCGGCGACTGGTGATCTGAGTTTTTCTCAAAGTTACAACGTAACGCTGTCACCTCTCGATCATCTGGTTCGAATCGACTACACAGACATATCGACGACGTTCAGCCCTCCTGGTAATTGCCTGACATGCGGTATCACTGACCTTATGGTGACTTTTAACGACGGGGTTAATTCGCCTTTCAGCTATAGTAACGGTGACCTCCCGGTGACTTTCTTGCTGGCCGCCGGGGACATACGATTTCACCATCAGCGGGCATACCAAAGCGGATGGCGGCGCTTTCGACATCAAGCTTTCCGCCGTACCCATTCCCGGCGCGGCCCTGCTTTTCGGTTCGGGCCTGGCGTTTCTGGGCTTGAGCGGTCGCAGAAGGTTCAAGAAGGCGGTCTGAGTACCGCGCAACTGGATACAGTTCTTCAAACGGCGCCCTTCGGGGCGCCGTTTTCGTCGATAATGATTAAACGTCCGGTGTGGTAACGGTCGCAGGCGCTATTCCTGTGTATCCGGATCTCCAGGTTAACCTTCTTTACGAATTCCCGATATCCGGACGGCAAGCCGTGGCTTCCGCGCAGAATTAGGCGGTTGATTTCTCGTGGAACGTTGTTAAGTAGCCGTCGACCAAACCGGATGCGGGCATTCGCCTGCGTTAAAGGCTTCGCTTCGGGGCCGACGACGTCCTCCGGAAATCGAAAAATCCGCATCGGCGCCGCCGGCGCAAGCGGATCAGTGTGTGGAAAAATAGAGTAATGCGTCGTTTTGTTCTTTGGGCTTTCGGGTGTGCGGTTGCGGTTTTCATCAGCGGGCAGGCCAATGCGGCGCCGATTACCATTAGCGCGGTGACGGATGATTTCAGCGTTCCTTTCTCCTACACGAATTCCGGAAATCACGACGACACCGTGGCGCTCACCGTCACGGGCGGAACCTATCTCGTTCAGTTCACGCTGACGCCCGTCTCGGGCGCCTTTCGCGACCTCACCCTCGGTCTCGACGGCATCAAGGCGCCGGTGAGCGCGCTCCCCACGGGATACTCCTTCGCCGAAACGCTGAGCCCGTTGAGCCTCTATTCCGTGCTGGTTCACGCCAAGCGCAACGGCGGCGGCGCAGCGATCCAGTACAGCCTCGATGTCAAAGCGCTCTCGGTCGATCCGGGTCTCGTGCCGATCCCGGCCGGGATAATCCTTTTCGTCTCGGGCCTCGGCTTCCTCCTGATGGTGGGTCGGAAGACCCGCATACGCGTCTGACCCGGCCGGCGAAATCGCCGGCATTGACGTCATCGTCCCTAAACAGTCTAATGACTCTCAACCGCTGGGGTGTCCCAAGGGCGTAAGCTCTGGACTGAGATGATACCCACGAACCTGATCTGGCTTGTACCAGCGTAGGGAGTTGGCATGGACAGACCGGGGACACGGTCTCGTCGGTTTCATCGCTCATCTCCAGCCAAGTGCCGTCGTTTTGAACGACGGGGTTTCATTTCGCTGTCGCGGACTTAGGTTGGGTCTAAGAGACGCCCAATCGAAACGCATTGGCGAGAAAAGGGGTTTGACATGGCGAAGATCCGAAACGTCGTTCCAGAAAATAACGCATCCGTGACGGTCGGCAGCATTGCCGGGTCGCGGAAGGTTTATGTCGAGGGCGACCGGCATGACGGCATTCGTGTGCCGTTCCGCGAGATCGAGCTGGAGGCGTCGGCGAAGGCGGACCCCGTCCGGGTCTACGACCCCTCGGGGCCCTATACGGACGAGAAAGCCGAAATCGATATCCTCAAGGGCCTGCCGCCGCTGCGCCAGCAGTGGATCCTCGGGCGCGGCGATGTCGAATGGTATGAGGGCCGCGAGGTTCGTCCCGAAGACAACAGCGTCGGCCAGACCGGCGTCGCGGATGTAACCGGCTTCCAGCGCGGCACCAATCAGGTGTTGCGCGCCAAGCCCGGCAAGTCGGTCACGCAGCTTGCCTATGCCCGCGCCGGCATCGTCACGCCGGAAATGGAATATATCGCCATCCGCGAGAATCTCGGCCGCAAACAGGCGGCGGACAGGGCCGGTCACCATAAGGGCAATTCGCTCGGCGCATCGATCCCGGAATTCGTAACGCCGGAATTCGTGCGCGACGAGGTCGCGCGCGGCCGGGCGATCATTCCCGCGAACGTCAATCACCCGGAATCCGAACCGATGATCATCGGGCGGAACTTCCTGGTGAAGATCAACGCCAATATCGGCAATTCCGCCGTCACCTCGTCGATCGCCGAGGAGGTCGACAAGCTGGTCTGGTCGATCCGTTGGGGCGGCGACACGGTGATGGACCTCTCCACCGGCAAGAACATTCACAACACCCGCGAATGGATCATCCGTAATTCGCCGGTGCCGATCGGAACCGTGCCGATCTATCAGGCGCTGGAGAAGGTCGACGGCGTCGCCGAGGATCTGACCTACGAGATCTTCCGCGACACGCTGGTCGAGCAGTGCGAGCAGGGCGTGGACTATTTCACCATCCATGCCGGCGTGCGGCTGCCCTATGTCCCGATGACCGCCGACCGCGTCACCGGCATCGTCAGCCGCGGCGGCTCGATCCTGGCGAAATGGTGCCTCGCGCATCACAAGGAGAATTTCCTCTACACCAATTTCGAGGACATCTGCGACCTGTTGCGCCAATACGATGTCAGCTTCTCGCTCGGCGACGGTTTGCGGCCGGGCAGCATCGCGGACGCCAATGACCGGGCCCAGTTCGCCGAGCTCGAGACGCTGGGCGAGCTTACCAGGATCGCCTGGGAGAAGGACTGTCAGGTCATGATCGAGGGGCCGGGCCATGTGCCCATGCACATGATCAAGGAGAATATGGACAAGCAGCTCGAGGAGTGTGACGAAGCGCCGTTCTACACCCTGGGCCCGCTCACCACCGACATCGCGCCGGGGTATGACCACATCACGAGCGCCATCGGCGCCGCCATGATCGGCTGGTTCGGCACGGCAATGCTCTGCTACGTCACGCCGAAGGAGCATCTCGGCCTGCCGGACCGCGACGACGTGAAGGCCGGCGTGATCGCGTACAAGATCGCGGCCCACGCCGCCGACCTCGCCAAAGGCCATCCGGCGGCGCAGACCCGCGACAACGCGCTCAGCTACGCCCGGTTCGACTTCCGCTGGAAGGATCAGTTCAACCTGTCGCTCGATCCCGACACGGCCAAGGCGTTCCATGACGAGACTCTGCCGGCCGAGGGCCACAAGGTGGCGCATTTCTGCTCCATGTGCGGCCCGAAATTCTGTTCCATGAAGATCACGCAGGAAGTGCGTGATTACGCCCGCAAGGGCATGGATCAGATGTCGGAGAAGTTCAAGGAAAAGGGCAGCGAGATCTATCAGCCGGCCGAGGAGGTCGAGGCCGAAAAGGTCAAGCTGCCGGAGAACGCGGCGGAGTAATGCTCTCTTTGCCTCTTGGCGGGATGGCCCGTTCTCCTCAAGGGGACGGGTCAGTTCGTCAGGGCGCCGAGCGGTGAGGGAATCCGGCCGCCGCGAGCGATCATGCGCCGCGGCGAGCTCTGGTTGAGCGGCATCACCGGGGCCCGGCCGAGAAGTCCACCGAAATTCACCTGATCGCCAACCGACTTGCCGATCGCCGGAATGATGCGCGTGGCGGTCGTCTTGTTGTTGATCATGCCGATCGCCGCCTCGTCGCTGATGACGGCAGAGAGGATCTCCGGCGGCGTGTCGCCGGGGACGACGATCATGTCGAGCCCGACCGAGCAGACCGAGGTCATGGCTTCGAGCTTGTCGATCGTGATGGCGCCGCACTCGGCCGCCTCGATCATGCCGATGTCTTCCGACACCGGAATAAACGCGCCAGAGAGCCCGCCGACATGGCTCGAGGCCATCGCGCCGCCCTTCTTGACCGCATCGTTGAGCAGGGCCAGCGCCGCCGTCGTGCCGTGACCGCCGACGCGCTCGAGGCCGATCTCTTCCAGAATGCGCGCGACGCTGTCGCCTTCGGAGGGTGTCGGCGCCAGCGAAAGATCGACGATGCCGAACGGAATCCCGAGCCTTGCCGCCGCCGTTCGCCCGACAAGCTCGCCGGCGCGCGTGATCTTGAAGGCGGTTTGACGAATCGACGCCGTCAATTGGCCGAAATCGACATCTCCGGCCGCCTTTATCGTCTTGAGAACGACCCCGGGACCGCTCACGCCGACATTGATCACACAATCGCCTTCGCTGGCGCCATGAAAGGCCCCGGCCATAAAGGGGTTGTCCTGGACGGCGTTGCAGAAGACGACGAGCTTCGCGCAGCCGATCGAATCCTGCTTGGCCGTGAGTTCTGCGGTTTCCTTGACGATCGAGCCCATCTGGGCGATCGCGTCCATGTTCAGGCCCGCCCGGGTCGTGCCAACATTGACGGACGCGCAGACCCGCTGCGTCGACGCCAGGGCGCGGGGAATGGTTCCGATCAGATGCGACTCGGCGGGCGTCGTGCCTTTCTCCACAAGCGCCGAGAATCCGCCGATGAAATCGACGTCCACGTCGTGGGCGGCGCGGTCCAGGGTTGCCGCGAGCTCAAGGAATTGATCGGGCCCGAACCGGCCGGAGATCAGCGAAAGCGGCGTTACGGCGATACGGCAATTGACGATGGGAATGCCGAACTCGCGAGAGATTTCCGCACAGACGCGGCGAAGATCCCGCGCGGTGTTCGTTACCTTTTCGAAGACGTTCCGCGTCAGGACCTTGGGGTCGTCGCTCACGCAGTCGAGCAGGCTGATGCCGACCGTGACGGTGCGAATATCCAGTTGCTCCATCCGCACCATCTGGATGGTTTCGATAATCTCTTCGCCGGAAAAGCTCAGATGCTTCATCGGGCTACCCTCGCCGAAAATGCCACCGGACCGTTCCCGTCAGATCCGATGCATTGCTTTGAAAATTTCTTCCCGCTGAAGCTCGACCTTTACGCCGAGCTTCTCGCCCCGCTGCGACAGCTTTTCGCTCAACTCGTGAAAGGTGAGAGGGGACTGGCCGAGATCGACCATCATGATCATCGTGAAGAACTCCCGGATAACCGATTGGCTGATGTCCAGGATGTTGACGTTGGCCTCCGCGATCTCCGCCGCAATCCCCGCGATGATGCCGACGCGGTCGGATCCGATGATCGTAACGATGGCGCGGGTCGCGGGAGCGTGAGGATTGGAAGCGTTATCCGGTTTTGACATTTTGTATCGCCGTTCGACTGCATGAGGCGCCAGGTTGGACCATAAGCCCAACGTCACGCTACAGGCTTTCCGCAAACTTCAAAAGAAGCCATGCTGTCGTCCGAGTCGTTCCGTAACCGAGTAATCAAGGGGCAGTCCATCATGGCGTTCGAGACGCTCAAGGCCGAAATTCTAATGCTCTGGAACCAGATGGAGGAGCAGACCAAGGACCGGCGCGAGGTTGCTTTTCAGATCCACGAAAAGATTGCGGAACTTCGTGCTATGGGGATGCCGGTGCCCGACGACTTCCTGCGGCTTGAAAAAGAGCTCGAGCAGGAGTTCGGCCGGCCTCGGAAAAGCTAGTCCCTCAGGCAGCTCAGGATACTGCCGAACACACCTTCGATGAGAAAACGATAGGCGCCCGGTCCCGGCTGCAGCTTTGTGCCGAGCGGGTCGATCTGCGCGATCTTGGCATGCGTGCCTTCGATCAGCGCCTGGGCCATGGCGGGCGAGAATTCCGGCTCGGTGAAGACGCAGCGGATATTGCGCTCCGCGACGATATTGCGCAGATCCGACATGTGGCGCGCGCCCGGCAACCGGTCCCCGACGAGAATGGAACCAGCGATCTCGAGGCCGTAGCGCTTCGCGAAATAGCGCAGCGAATCGTGATACAGGATCACCGGCTTGTCGGCGAAATTCGCCGCCGTCATCTCCGAGGTCGACATGTCGAGATCGATCAGGTCGTCGATCTGGGCTTCGGCATTGCTGTCATAGGTCGACGCGTTCCCGGGGTCGATCTTCTTGAGGGCGGCGGCGACGACCCGGGTGATCGCGATCGCGTTGTCCGGATCCATCCAGACATGGGGATCGACATCGAGACCGGCCTGCGTGCCGGCCCGGGTTGCGCCCTTGCCGCCGGCGATGTGAATCACGTGAAGGCTGGGCTCGCGCGTCAGGGTGATGATCTTGGTCTTCTTGGACAGCGTCGAGAGCGGCTTGATCAGGAACGATTCGAGCGTCGGGCCGACCCAGACCACGAGATCCGCCTTGTTCAGGGCCTCGGCGTCGGACGGCCGCATCGCATAGTCATGGGGCGAGGCCAGCCGGTCGATCAGCAGCTTGGGCGTGCCGACGCCCGCCATCACGCCGGCGACGAGGCTGTGTATCGGCAGAATGCTGACGACCACGTCGGGCGCTTTGGGCTTCGCGGCGGCGGCGGCCGGAATTGCAAGGGCGAGAACCATCGCCGCGCCAAGCGCGCGCGCTGCGGCGGCCAACAGACAACAGCGTATCCTAGTCATGGTGGCGGCCATCATAGACATCGAAAGGGCAGGCGTGAAAGCCCTGCGTGGCGATTTGTCCGCGCGCTGGTTGCGCGCCTGAACTTTATTCAATCGGCCGTAGGGCGACGTGCGCCGAAACCGGCTTTCAGATCACGGCGAGCCATGTTAAACCAATGACGCCTCGAAAGAATCAGGAGAAAATCCGACATGGAGATGCAGGGAAGCGTGGTTATTCCTGCGCCGCGCCAGGCCGTTTGGGACGCGTTGAACGACCCCGAGGTTTTGCGTCAGAGCATTCCCGGCTGCCAAACGATCACCCAGGTTTCGCCGACGGAGATCGACGCCAGCGTGAAGGCCAAGGTCGGCCCGGTGAGCGCGACCTTCAACGGCAAGGTGACGCTGTCCGATCTCGATCCGCCGAACGGCTATACGATTTCGGGCGAAGGCAAGGGCGGCGCGGCCGGATTCGCGAAAGGCGGCGCCAAGGTAGCGCTGTCCGACGAGGACGGCGGCACCCGGCTCAGCTATGACGTCTCCGCAACGGTCGGCGGCAAGCTCGCCCAGATCGGCTCGCGTCTCATCGATCAGACATCGAAGAAACTCGCCGACGAGTTCTTCCGGAATTTCAGCGAAAATGTCGGCACGGCTCACGCCGCGGCCGCCCCGGCCGGGGGAGCCGCGCCAACGGAACAGCCGGCGCCGGCCGCAGCTGCTCCCGAGTTGGCCGAAAAGCCGGCCGCAGCTCCATCACCGGCCGCGCCGGAGCCCGCCAAAAAGGGCGGTTTGAGCCCCTGGATCTGGATTCCCGTTCTGGTGGCTGTCATCGGCGCGATTCTTTGGTATTACAGCAGCTAACAAGCCAACGCACATGGCGGGACAACCGCTTAAGGGAGACACGACATGAAAGTATCCATGCGGGTTAATGGCCGTGAGGTCACAGGAGACGTCGAGGCGCGGACCTTGCTGGTCGAATTCCTGAGATACAATCTCGGGCTCACGGGAACGCATGTCGGTTGCGACACGAGCCAGTGCGGGGCTTGCACGGTTCATGTCGACGGCAAGGCGATCAAGTCCTGCACGGCGCTGGCGGTTCAGCTGGACGGCGGCGACGTGACCACGATCGAAGGCCTCGCCAAGGACGGCGAGCTTCATCCGATGCAGGAAGCCTTTCGCGAGAATCACGGTCTGCAATGCGGCTTCTGCACGCCGGGCATGGTGATGAGCGCGGTCGATATCGTGCGCCGCCATCCCGAGCCGGACGAGCACACCATCCGCGAGGAGCTCGAAGGCAATATATGCCGCTGCACCGGCTATCACAACATCGTCAAAGCGATTGCCGCGGGCGCTGCGGCCATGCGCCGGGCATAAGGGAGGGCGATATGTACGATTTCAATTACACCCAGGCAAAGAATGTCGATGAAGCCGCCAGCACCTTCGGGTCGGCTTCGGACGCCAGCTATCTCGCCGGCGGCATGACGCTGATCCCGACGCTGAAGCAGCGTCTCGCCGCACCCTCCGATCTGATCGATCTCGGCAAGATCGGCGATCTCGAAGGCATCACGGTGAGTGGCGACTCGGTGCGGATCGGCGCGATGACCCGCCATGCGGTCGTGGCCGCGTCGGCCGAGGTGCAAAAGGCCATTCCGGCGCTCGCCAAGCTGGCCGGAGGCATCGGCGATCCGATGGTCCGCAATCGCGGCACCATGGGTGGTTCGATCGCCAACAACGATCCGGCGGCGGATTACCCCGCGGCGGTGGTCGGCCTTGGCGCGACCGTGCACACGTCCAAGCGCGATATCGCGGGCGACGACTTCTTCACCGGCATGTTCGAAACCGCGCTGGAGCCCGGCGAGATCGTCACCGGCGTGACCTATCCGATTCCCGACAGGGCCGCTTATGTGAAATTCCCGAATCCGGCGTCGCGTTACGCGATCGTCGGTGCGTTCGTCTCCAAGACGGGCGGCGATGTCCGCGTCGCCGTGACCGGCGCCGGTCCCTGCGTGTTCCGGGTGGATGAGATGGAGAAGGCGCTGGCCGGCGATTTCTCGGCCAAGGCGATCGAGAACATCAAGGTTCCGGCCGACGGGCTGAACTCCGACATTCACGCCACCGCCGAGTATCGCGCCAATCTCGTCACGGTGATCGCAAAACGCGCGGTCGCCGAGGCCTGACCTCGGGCGATTCGATCGGATCCGGCGTTCCGGGCGACGGAACGCGAAGATTTACGGAAGGCCTGCCGCTCGATGCGGCGGGCCTTTCATTTTCCAAGGCCGGCAAAAGGCCGCCTCCGCCCTGATTGTACTTGCTTTATCAACGTTCGCGCCCGACCATGGTTGCGCAACGGTAAAGTGTCACATCGAAAGGTGGGGGGATGTCGACATTCGTTTCTGTCTGCACGCGCAGTCTGCGCGCGCTCGGCATCGTCGTCGTTCTGGCGGTCGGGATCGGCGCAGGTCATACCGCGCTGACGGGCGAAGGCGGAAGCCATCCGGATTTCAACGGCGTCTGGTCCGTCTTTCAGCATGACGGGCCGTCGGACCGGTTCACCATGGCCGCCGATCGGCCGCTGTCGAAAAACGGTCAAGCGATCGTCGACGCCTATCGCGCCAAATACGATGTCAAAAAATACGATATGGAGCCGAACCAGTATTGCGTGGAGCACGGCATGCCCACGATCATGTTCGGCCTCGGCGGCATGCCGATGGAGCTGATCCAGCAGCCCGAGCGGCTTACGATCCTGTCGGAAGCGGGCAACCAGTATCGCCGTATCTTCATGGATGGCCGGAAGGCGCCGACGAATTATCCCCACACCCGGAACGGCTATTCGATCGCCCATTGGGAGGGCAAAACGATCGTGGTGGAGACGTCCGCGATCGAAGAATGGTATCTGGCGCGCTGGCCGCACAGCGCGAAGGCCAAATTCGTCGAGCGCTTTTCGCTCATGGATGCGAAGGACGTGAAGCTGCTGCGTCCCCTGCGGCCCGGCACGAAACTGACGGGCAAGGTCCTGGTGGACGAGTTGACCATGATCGATCCCGATATGTACGACACGCCGCCGCACGTGACCTATTACTACCGCAAGCTCGGCGACGACGAGATTTTCGAGGACGGCTGTACGCAGGGGCTCTGGCGGGCCGAATTCGATAAAAGAATCAATGAAGCCCAAGCCGGGAAGAAGAAATGAAAGCCAGTTCAATGAGTTGATCGAGATATCTTTTCGCCGCCCTGATTTCGATCCTTGCCGGTGGCGCTTTGGTCAATGGAGGCGCGGCCCTCGCCAAGGCCCACGCCCAATCGCACCCCGATCTTTCCGGGGTCTGGACGGTCTTTTATCACGACCGTCCCGGTGGGCGGTTCGGCGCTCCGGCGGAGCCCGACCTTTCCAAGCAGGGCCGGAAGATCGTCGACGATTTTGCTGCGACCCATGATCTGACGAAATACGAGCCGGGCGCCTATTGCGTACCCGGCGGTATGCCGACCGTGATGTTCGGTCTCGGCGGTTATCCGATCGAGATCATCCAGCAACCCGAGCGCATCACCATTCTCGCCGAGATCGATATGCAACTGCGCCGGATCTATATGGACGGGCGCGGCCATCCCAAAGGCTTCCCGCATACGAGGGGCGGCCACTCAATCGCGCATTGGGAGGGCAAGACGCTGGTGGTGGACACCGCATTGATCAAGGCATGGCCGACCGAGCGATGGCCCCATAGCGACAAAACGCATGTCGTCGAACACATCTCGCTCAAGAAGACCGATGCGCTGAAGGATGTGAAGCTGCGGCGCGGCCTGACCAGGAAGGATCTGGGCGACGAGGTGATGGAGGACGTGGTCACCGTCACCGATCCGGTGATGTATAAAGGCCCTCAAACGGTTAAGGTCTATTTCCGCCGGCTGCCGGACAAGGAATTCCTCGAATATGATTGCGCCGAGGGCAACTGGTGGAGCCTGATCGAGGCGACCGCGAAGAAATAAAGCGCGCCCCGGCGCGTGACGGGGCATTGTCCGCCGCCGCACCGTCAAGGGCACAAGAAACAGGTCTGGAACGACAAGAAAGTAGGGACGCTATGAGAGTTGGACGGAAAATCAGATCGAAAATGGTCGCGCTTCTGGCGACGCTGACCTGCGGTGTCGCGCTCGTGGCCGGCGCGGCGGTCGCCGAAGCGGCGCAAAGTCATCCCGACCTGTCGGGGGTTTGGGTCGTTTTTCAGAACAGCAGGACGGGCGGACGTTTCGGCATGCCGGCGGGACCCAAGCTTTCGGAGCGCGGCAAGAAGATGGTCGCCGACTTCAAGGCCAAGTACGACGTCAAGAAATACGAGCCGGGCGCCTATTGCGTGCCGGACGGGATGCCGACGGAAATGTTCGGCGGCGGCAGCTATCCGTTCGAGATCATTCAGCAGCCCAAACGCATCACCCTGCTGAACGAACTCGAGATGCAGGTGCGCCGGATCTATATGGACGGCCGCGGCCATCCCAAGGATTTCCCGCACACCCGCGGCGGCCACTCCATCGCGCACTGGGACGGCGACACGCTGGTCGTCGATACCGCGCTTCTAAAGGCATGGCCGATCGCGATGTGGCCTCATAGCGACGAAGCGCATATCGTCGAGAGGATTTCGCTGAAAAAGCGGAGCGACGTCAAGATTACGACATCCGGCTTCCTCGGCGGCGATGTCGGAAACATCATCCTCGTGGACGAACTGACCATGACGGATCCCATCATGTATGACGGGCCGCAGAAGATCACGCTCTACGCCCGCAAGCTCGACCAGAAAGAGACCCTCGAATACGACTGCACCGAGGGGAACTGGTGGACCCTGATCGAGAGCACGGCCAAGAAAAAATAGCGACGTATGCGGTGCTACCTGGCCATTTTGTAGGCGGGTAGCGCATCGATCCGGTCGTCGATCTGCGCGAGCCGGGCCTTGAAGGCCGGGCTCGACGTATCGTGGTAGGCCTTGTCGAACTGTCGCGGCGACATGCCTTCCTTCAGGTCCTTGACGACCGGAAAGAACAGATCCTCCGACAGCGGACGGCGCCCTAGGCTTTCGAGATAGCGCGCGCCCGCCGGTGTGTTCGCGATGCGGGCGAAGGTAATCCCGGTGCGGTCCGCCGCGATATCCTGAAAGCTGAAATCCTCCCCGCCTTGCAGCAGGTCATGGAATTCCTTGGCCTCGCCGATCGTGGTGGTGAAGCCGATTCCTCCTGAAATCGTAAAGGCGGCCGAGACGAGAAAATGCTGCACGTGATCGTGGCGGCCGCGGACGACGACGTAATTGTTGTTGAGCACGTAGACCCGGGCGAGATCCGGCGGCAACAGGGCGTTGCGCAGGCGGTCGAGACCGTCCCCGCCGAAATAGATCGCGAGAGCGAAGATAACGCCGTGCATCTCCGCGACAGGATCGCCATTCTCCGAACGTTTTTCGGCCATCGCGAGCAGGGGCTGCAGGAAGGTCACCAAGGGAACCTGGTGAGTCCCGTCATAGCCCGAGGCGATTTTCATGATCTGGCGGTAATAGACGGCGACCGCCGGTGTCGTGGCGCGAATCGCCACATTCGTCACGCGCTCCTTGAATTGGTTCTCGATCGTGGCGTCCGGCCGAATGGTCAGGGTGGCGCTCCTCTCCGCCACGGCAAGACCTTTGACCGATCCGATGACGTCGCCGCCGAGCTTATGGCCGAGGACGAGCGCCGCGACGACATGGATGAAGGGTTGGGCCGCCCAGGCATTCATGTGAATATGGCCGATATCGAGCGTCTCCACGTCCAGGCCGGTCGCCGATTCCCGCACCGTCATGGCGACATTCAGATAATCGCCGACCGGATTGGACGGCAGGCGGTAGGTCGCGAGCATGCGAACGCGTCCTTGCGTGAGGCTCACCGTGCCCGCGAGCCCGTTCAAGCTGTGGGTGAGGAAGGTGGCCAGGCTGTCGAGATCCGACTGGGTCGCGGAGATGGTCGTGGTGTGGCGTTGATCGGCCAGGGCGAACTGGGCGCGCTTGAGAAGCGTCTCGGCCCGCTTGTAGTCGGCCGAGGTGATCGGGATGTTCGAGTTCACCAGAGGCGCTCTTCCAAGCGCCATAACGCCCAGAATCACGGGCGCGGCAACGCAAATTGCCAAGGTAAGAGATAAACTAAGGCCTAAGAGACGCATCTGGCTTGCCGGTGTAGTTGGGTGTCATGTTACCCTTTTAACCTAAAAGACCCTTACCCCGGTTTTGATTAATACGCTCTGAAGGCCCGGACGCAGGGAATCCGCGCGCCACACGTGAAAAGAGATAGTTAGGCCCGCTTTGGGACCAAGCACGTGTCGATCGCGGTCACGGGTAGACCGAACTAGCCGGGGAGAAGAGGTCGCGGTGAATGCGCGCATGTTAGACGACCACCGGACTTCCGACGCCGGCGACGACGCCAAGGATTCGGGCCTTGGGGCGAGCGACGACACGCTTATGTTGCTTGCCGGCAAGGGCGATGATCGGGCTTACGCTCAACTCGTCGACCGGCATTTGGACCGGACCCTCGCTTTTGCTCAGCGGGTGCTGAGCAGCCGGCCGGAGGCGGAGGATGTGTTGCAGGAAGCGTTTTTGAGAGTTCTGGAAGAAGGCGCCGACCTGGACGAATGACGGCGCGCGATTTTCGACCTGGTTCTACCGTGTCGTGCTCAATCTTTGCATCGACCGGAAACGCAAGCCGAGCCATGCCGCGCTGCCGGACGATTTCGAGTTCGCCGACAATTCGCCGATCGCGGACGCCCAGCTGGAAGAGACGCAGGCATCGGAACTGGTGGAGAAGGCGTTGGCGGTCCTGCCCGACCGGCAGAGAGAGGCGGTGGTTTTATGTTATTATCAAGGGTTGAGCAATAAAGAAGCTGCAGAGATTTTATCGGTGCGAGTCAAGGCGTTGGAGTTGCTCCTTGTGCGGGCGCGCAAGAACCTTCTTGTGCTGCTGGAAGGGGTGCGTGGGGAAGTATTGGGAGATGCGAGATGACAACGGATAGGACACGTGAGCTGTTCGAGGCTTATGGCGCTGATCCGGCGCGCTGGCCCAAGGAAGAAGCGAGTATGGCGGCGAAAAAGGGCGTATCGGCGGGTTCAGGGGCCGGTGAACTCGATGAGGCGCGTGTCGATGCCGCCCGCCTGGACAGTTTGTTGAATCTCTATACGGTTTCGCCGGCCGAAATGCCGTTGAGAGCGAACGTTCTGGCCGTGCGCGACAGCGCTGCCGATGTTCGGGATGTCACGAGAATAAACCGTCCCGAGCAGCGTCGCAGACGCTTCTGGGACCTGTCCGGCGGTCTGGCGGTGGCCCTGAGAGGCGCGTTTCCCCAGCTTTTCGGTCTCGCGCTTGCGAGCATGTTGGGCTTCATGGTCGGCGCCACGGACATGCTGCCCATACACGATCACGGTATTTCGGTTGACGCGAGCGGTCTGGTGCTCGGGGAAGACGGGCTGGGGAGCTTCGATTTATGAGCCCTACCACGAAGTGGCTTGGCATCGGTCTGGTGGCCTCGCTCGCTTTGAATCTTTTCGTGATGGGCGCGTGGATCGGCAAATTCGCGCGCCACGGTGACCGGGTGGAAACGGAGCGCGTGACGCTTGGGGCGATGACCGATTTGCTGTCGCCCCAGGGGCGGAAATTGTTGCGGCAATCGATGCGGACCAACCGCAAGGAAGCCATTCCGATCTTCAAGCAGCTCAATGACGCGCGCGGCCGCGCCAACGAGGCGCTGGATGCGGAGCCCTACAACCCCGATGCCTACGCCGCCGCGTTGCGTGACATCAGGACCTACAGCGAGGCGGGGCAGACGCTGCTCCATGCGACGCTGGTCGATGTCGTTGGAAAACTTTCCCCGGCGGACCGTCATCGTCTGGCGCAGGAGAGCAAGAAGCTGCTGGAGGCGACGAGAAAGCCGCACGGCCGCAACAAGGAATTCGTCCCGCCGCCGCTGTTCCCGCGCGGATAGGGGCGAGCGCCTTCCGGACAGAGAAAAAGGCCGACGCTTTTCAGCGCCGGCCTTGGTTTTGTGCGGTCCTTCCGATCGTGTCGGAAGGACATCGTCTTTAGCTCTGGGATTTCTCCTTCCGCCGGATGAGCTGAAGATAAGAATCACAGTTCTTGCTCATCTTCTTGTCGTCCCGGCAGAGAGCGAAGGACTTTTTGGCCGCGTTCAGGTCGCTCATGTTGTACTGGGCGATGCCACGAAGATAATAGGCCTGTCCCTTGTTATCGAGACCGCCCTTCTTGAGGGCATTTTCGAGAGCATCCGAGGCCCCGCTCCATTTCTGATTCTGGATATAGGCCTCGCCGAGACGGAGATAGATCTTGCCGTCCGCTGAAAGCTCGGCCGCCTTGGTCAGATACGGAATAGCTTTATCGACTTCATCCGCCCCGATATAGGCGTTGGCGAGGGACTCGTAGTTCTTCGCCGTTTTCTTGACCATTCCGTCCTTAATGCCCTTCTCCAGGATCACGGCGCCGCGATAGGGGGCGTCGTGATACTGCCAGAGCTGCGAGAGCTGAAGGATCTCATCGCCCTTGGTGAACAGACCCTTGCGATAGAGCGCGTCCATGATGCCCATCATGTCCTTCTCGCGCTTCTCCATCCCGTAGACCTGGGCGAGATTGACGAGATACTGCTGTGTGGGCCATTTCATGACCATCAGTTCAAGGATCGGCTCGGCCTTCTTGTACTGATTGGTCAGGAGGTACATCGACGCCAGGTTTTGATACCAGGACTGCTGGACCTCCTTTTTCTGCTTTTCCGCCACGTCGATACCCTGCTGCATATAAGGTATCGCCTTTTTGTAGTCGTTCTTCTGGGCATAGGCGCTGCCCAAGAGAATATAGGCGTCGGGCGCCGGGTTATCGGCCGTGGTGAACCACTCCTTGAGCAATGCGATGCCCTTGTCGTAGCTCTCCTGGCCAATATACATCTGCGCCAGATTGTACTGAGTCGACTGCAGGGTACCCTCGGGCAGCCCGTCTGAATTCTTGGCGATCTCGATGATCTTCTGGAACGCCTTGATGACCCCGTCGTTGTCGCCCTTCGAATACTCGGCATAGCCGAGCACCTGATAGGCCACCACCTGCTCATACTGATTGAGGTTCTTGCGCTTCAGAACGTCGCTGGCCAGCTTGATCGCCTCGTCATACATCTTTGCTTCAAGCGCCTTGTTGGCCTTGTTGATGGCCTCATAGACCGATTGAGACAAAGATTGAAGATGGCGGGTCTTTTGATGATCCTCTTTTTTCTCCGCGGCGTAGGCCGGGGAGGATTGGATCAACGTTGCGGTTCCCGTGGTGACGAAGATCGCCACGGAAGCCATCAACAGCGCCTTTGGCAACTGTCTCATGTCTCGCTCCTCCTTAGCCCACGCTACTTGTTTGACAGCTGGAACCGGATACGGAACCGGAGTCCAGGACGTTCAACCGGCTTGCCATCCACGAGTTTCGGTTGGTACCGCCATCTCTGAACGGTTTTGACCGCGGCTTGACCAAATCCCCAGCCGTCCGGATTCTCGTCGATGACTTGCGCATCGACAACCTGTCCGGTCTTGGTGACCGTGAACTGGATATCCGCATAGCCTTCCTTTCCGGCCGATCGGGCACGGTTGGGATAGACCAGAGGACTTGTGGACACCAAAAGGGACGTCGCGTCCCGGTCAGCCGCCGGCTGGCCGAGCTTGACGCCGCCATGAAGACCGCCGGCATTGGCGAAATTCATGGTGATCTTCGGCCCGCTGGCGCTGGCGTAGTCAGGCTTCGCCTGAGCCAGGTCCGGTGGCGGGGGCGGTTGATCCTGCGGTGGTGGCTGGTCCGGAAGTTTCCGTTGCTTGGTTTGTGTCGTCTCGTCGCGTTTCAGGCGAACGAAATCGATCACGTGAGTCTGAGCGCTCTTGTCGATATGCGGTTCCGTCACCCGGACCAGCGAATACATCACGTAAAACAGGCCCAGAGTGACGCAGACCGCAATCGCGGTGGATAGGATATATCTAGCTATAATCATGGTTTCTGTGCTGCCACGGCAACCTCGCCGACGCCTGCCGCTTTCGCGGCGTTCATCACTTCGAGGAGGGTCTGTGTGTTCGACCCCTTATCGGCCTGGATGACGATCGACCCCCCGGGGGTCTCAGACATTACACGTTCGATCGTTGCCCTCAGCGTGCGCGGATCGACCTGCTTTTTCTGCATCCAGATCTTGTCGTTCTCCGCGATGCCAATGAAAACATTGGCTTGCGGCTTTTGCTCCGCCGTCAAGGCCGTGGGATGATGGATGTCGATCCCGGATTCCTTGACGAACGACGACGTTACAATAAAGAAGATAAGCATGATGAACACGATGTCCAGCATCGGCGTCATGTCCATCTCTGCTTCTTCCGCGCCTACGTGTCGCTCTTTTCTTGCCATTGGTGACCCCTAGTCCTCGGTGGTCAAACTGTCGGCAACCTCTTCCGCGCGGGCCTTGGCATAGCGATCAAGGCGCGAGGCGAAAAAGATACCGGAGATCGCACCGACCATTCCCGCCATCGTTGGAAGCGTGGCTTTGGAAACGCCTGACGCCATGGCGCGGGCATTACCACTGCCCGTGATCGCCATGATGTCAAACACCTCGATCATGCCCGTGACGGTGCCCAGAAGTCCGATCAACGGACAGAGAGCAACGAAGGTCTTAATCAAGGGGATGCCGCGATTGAGGTTTTGGGAGACCTGGGAGATCAAAGTCTCCCGGATCCGGTGGGCATACCAAGACGTATGATCGGCGCGCGCTTCCCAGATTTTGAGAGTTTGCGCCACCTGCTTGGGATGCCCGGTACGGAAGTACCAAAACCGCTCGATAATCAGCACCCACATTCCAAAGACGGCGATCATAATCCAATATAGAATGTTGCCGCCGCTGTCCAAGAAGGACTGGATGTCGGAGAAGAACAGCTGAATATACAACATAGCTGTTACGCCCCCTGTGCGCCCGTCCCTCGTTCAGCATGAACCGCGACGATGCCGGCTGCCTGCTCTTCGAGAACCTGAACCACACTCTGGCTCCGGCTGGAAACGAAGCTGTGCAGAAGGACCGTCGGGATCGCGATCCAGAGGCCTTCCATCGTCGTCACCAGGGCCTCAGCGATACCGGACGCCATCATCTTCGGATCACCGGTACCGAACAGCACGATCGACTGGAAGGTCGAGATCATACCGGTAACCGTACCGAGAAGACCGAGAAGTGGCGCGACGGCCGCGATCAGCTTCAGGGTCGAGAGGAACCGTTCGAGCGATGGCAACTCCTTGAGGATGGCCTCGTCGAGCTTCAACTCGAGAGTCTCGACGTCCACGTTCTTGTTCTGGTCGTAGACCATCAGGACGCGGCCGAGCGGGTTGTTCGAGTTCGGCCTATCGGACTTCATCTGAGCCCGGACCTTGCTGCTGACGATCGTCAGCGTGATCATCCGCTCGATAACCAGAAGAACGCCGACCGCACCAATCGCGAGAATGGTGTAGCCGATCGGGCCACCCTGATCGATGCGTTCCTTGCTCATCATGCCGACGGAAGCGACCAACGCATCCAGGATCGAGCCACGCGACGGATCGACCGCGAACTGGACCACCGTGCCCGGCGCGGCGCTCTCAAGAGCCTTGACCGTGCCGACTGCGTCTCCCGGGGGCTGTTTGGCCAGAACGGCCAGTTTGCCGGACTGTGGCAGAAGCTTCAGATATTTTCCGTTCGCCACCGTATCGAACGAACCAACGCGGATGACCGGCTCGCTCACCTGCTCGCCATCGGTCGTCACAACGTCGGCCGTGAACCGCTCGACCCGGCCCGACTCGATCATTTCCTGCAGCATGGCGGACCACAGGTTCCGCAGCTCCTTGATCGACGGCAGATCCTTGCTTTGCGCCAGCTTGCGAAGTTCCTTTTCACGGCCCGGATACTGAACGCTGATCAGCGAGTTCTGAACCTGGCCGCTCATGTCGCCCGCGACCTGGCGGACAACACCGAACAGCTCGCCAAGAGTGCCGAGACGTTGGTTCTTCAGCTTGTCGAGTTCGGCCAGCTTGATTTCGTCCTGGTCGAAGGTTTTCTGAAGCTGATCGCCCTTCTGCTCGAGCGCCTTATGCTCAGCCTTGGCCTGATCGAGCATCTTCTGCTGATCGTTCTTCGCGGCGAGGAACTGCGCTTCGCGCTTCTGGGCCTCGGCGCGCATCTGCTCGCTGCCCTTGCGGGCTTCTTCCAGCAGAGCGTCAAGGCTCACCGTGCCGCCATTGTCCGACTTGTCAGCTTGCTGCTGACTGCCCGAATTGGTCGGGGCGTTGTTGTTCTGCTGCGCGACCGCGACGCCGATACTGCCGGCCGCGACCACGAGGATTGCTGCAATAAGTTTCTTCATTTTGCGGCTCCCGGCGCAATGATGGGCAACTTGATAAGGTCAGGCGCCGCCTGTTTGCGGGCGATTCTCAGACCGTTGCGAATCGGGTCCCGATAGTCGCTACCGAGAGGCTCCCATTTACGTTCTTTCTGGTTCCAGAAACCACGCTCGTCGCCGTCAGGTGTCTGATAGAGCAGGGCGATGCGGCCGACGCGGAGGAACTCGACCTGGCGCTTGTTGCCATCAACGGTCAAGGAGCCCTCATAAGCATCGAGCGTGTTCCCGTAGTCGTTTTCGATCTGATACGATTCGAGAATGCGCCGGAACTTCTCCGAGATGGAGACGTCCGAGCTGTTGACCATGGTCTCGAGATCCGTGATGCGGTTGTGGCGCTCCTCGGGGAGGAACGGAACGTCCGCGTTCACGAATTTCTTCAGCGTATCGACCATATCGAGCATCAGCGGAACGACGCCCTGGCTGATGCCGGTGACGTTGTCGATCTGCTTGTTGAGCGACGCCATCTGTTTCTTCTGATCGTCGATCAGCTTCTGAACCTGGCCGTTGTAAACCTTCAGCGTGTCGATCTGCTGGTTTTCGCTCTGGTATTTTGAAAGAAGATCCTGGGTCTCGTCGCTGAGCTTGTCGATTCGCTGCTGCGATTGCTGCGCAATGCGCGTGGTCTCGTTCTCGGCGTTGAGAATGGACTTTAGCGTGCCCGTTTGGGCCAAGACAGCGCCGGACAGGACGACCGTCACTGCTCCGGCTGCGAGCCCCCACTTAATTGTTTTCGTGTTCATCCTGTTTCCTGAGTCGGGATTTCGTTGATACAAATGGCTTGATCGCTAACCTTTAACCGCGAATTGTTGTGAATGCAAAGCAGGAATGTTGCAAGTTAATCTCCCATTCATCAGGGGATCTCTTGTTGCAGTGCACGCAAAACAACGGCTCAAGGCAAACAATCACTTGGGATAGCCGTGATGTTTTCTTGTCAGTCTCATGCTGACATTTCACCGTCATCGGTTAACACTCGACGACCTGGCGAAAACTAAAATAACTACCCCCTTTCGACAAGGTTTCTACTTCCACGCTGAGCGCTGGAATGAACCCGACGAACTTGTTTGGCCCACCGACTGTCTGACACTGCTTGGAGATGACTCTGAACAGCTAACTCTTCGCCCACTATCGCGATGCTTTTTGCTGCGCAACGACTTTGTGGACGTCCTGCATTACAGACCGCTCGGCGCGACCTCCCCTTTCACGATTCGCGAAATTAGCGCATGAATTATAGGGGACTTATCTATTGAAGAAAAGGGACGAGTCCTGTCTGGCCCGGCAAATCCGCTATTTCGGGCGGTCGCCCGGCGATTGGCGCATACACGGAACCTGGCGGCAGGTCAGTCAGACCGCCGCATTATCGGGTCATCGCGGAATGATTCCGGGAGATTCCGGACGATAATGAGCGGTAAGCGCCTAAATTGCGGGCACCGTCTGATTCATCACCTCGGACAAAACGCCGTCCCAGTGATTCTCCCGGCATGTGCGGGCGGCGCCTTCGACGCCGAGATGACGAACCAGCATCCGCGCCAGTTCGGCGGCATGCTCGACCTCGGCGCTCCGAGCCTGAGGCGTGAATTCGCTGGGGGCGGAGGAATGTTGAGCGTAGGCCATGTCTCAATCCTTTCGGCGACTCCGCTATCCAGATCAGGTCCGGACCGGAAGCTCTGCGTCCCGTCGTTGCCGGCGGTTTGCCTTTGTCGAGGAAGCTGCAGCATCGCGCCGCTACTCGCTCACCTTTTATCCCGCCATAAAGAAGTGAAGGAGCCGTTAAGGATTGTGACGGATTCTCATGGCGCCGGCGGCGCCCCGTCAGATCAGGGGCTGTACGAAGAAGTTCTATGACTATCTGTGCGAGAAAAACACGGCGCTCGGGAAGCTGCAGAAGCGGCAAGCCGCACTGATGTCCGGGAAACCATCGGATGCCGGTTCCGCGACCCCGGGAGAAAGTCCCCGCCGAACTGAAGAATTGTTGGTTAACCGCAAGTTCTCAGGCTTTTTTCTTGAATCCTCCCATGGCTTATTCTAAGTCTACGAGCGCTTTGGAGTGAGGGTAGAGGGGATACGACCCATAGGAGAATTTCCAGCTCCTGTACGATTGCCGTCCCTTCGGAGGATTTTAGTCCGACCGAATATTCGGACACGAAGCCGGCGCGTCACCGAGGTTGTGTTGCTGGCTTTGTGGGAAGTCGTCTGTGTGCCAGACGCGTCCGACTTGGGTATTTGGCCGTGATCTGACCGGCTGTGTGGCGCGTAAAGCCGAGTTGATGAGGTTCCGAGTGATCGGGATCTCCGGGCGTCCGATTTGTTTCAGAAATCTAGGCGCGGAGGAGTTCGTCGCCGGCAATGACTGAGATCATTGGCCTTTCATGACGGGCCCGCAATGATGTGCCGGTAGTAGTGAGTGTAACTGGGCAAAGGATTTGACAATGCAGTGGAGCGACGCTCAGTGCATGTGCTGATTGGAGACGGGCACCCCGTAACGCGCTTCGGGCTGTGCCGGGTTATCGCGTCGGTCAGCGATGATGTTCGTTGCGAAGAGGCCGGCACATTTTCCGAATGCCTGGATATCGTCCGTGCGAACAAGGATCTCGGTCTGATCGTGATCGACATGGCGATGAAGGACATGCCGTGGGAAGAAGGGCTGCGGCAGCTGCGCGAATTGGCGGGAGACGCGCCGATCGTCGCCACTTCCTATAACGAGGCGAGGGCCGACATATTCCGCGCGGTCGAGCTTGGCGCCTCGGGCTACGTTCCGAAGACCACCAGCGAAGAACAATTGAAAAAAGCGGTCAATCTGGTGCTGTCCGGTGCAGTTTATCTCCCGCGCGCCACGATTTCGGGAGCTGGCGAGGAGAGCGTTTCCGGCGGCCGCGCGCGGACCGGTGCGGGCTCGATTTCCGAAGATGCCATGCCAATGCTGACCAAGCGGCAGCGCGAGGTCCTGAAATTGCTGGCCGAGGGCAAACGCAACGGCGAGATCGCCGAGATCCTCGGTACCTCGGAGTTCACCGTGCGGGTTCACGTTTCGGCGATTCTGAAAGGGCTTGGGGTCGCGAACAGGACCCAGGCCGCTCTCAAGGCGCAGGACGTCCTGCGCGACGACTGACGCCTTAGATCAGAATCAGAAGCACGATCGCGACGATCAACGCCGAAACCGGGATTGCGATCCGTGACGTCACCGTCTTGATGAAAAATGCGTCGGAGAAATACCGCGGCACGCTGTCGTCGGTAAAGACCTTGGCATAGGTCGGACGGCTCTTGATGCGTTGGACGTAGTCGAGAACGGACGGCCGGTACTCTTCCTCCCAGAGATATTCAAGGCTCAGGGCGTCGAGCCGGGCGATAAGAGCCGTCAGGTAGATATCCGCCATCGAATAGGTCTTGCCGGCGGCGAAGGGCGTGTCCTTGAGTTGCAGTTCGAGGGCGTCCAGGACGACCGAAATGTTGCGGTAGAAGTCGTTGACTTTCCATTCGTCGCCGAGCATGCGGAACTGGTGCCGGAGTACCCGGACATATTCGCGGTAGACGTCGCTTAGATTGTTGACCTCGCGCGCGAACCGATTGGCGATGTCGATCTGATGCTTGATCCGGCGGCGCGAGAACATGCGCGAAAACGGGACGGGATAGGGCGGCGTGGCGAGCGTCAGTTCGCGGATATGGGCGGTGGCGACGCGTGTCATCCAATGCTCGATCTGCTCGTGGTCGCCCTCCCGGAGATCCGGGCCGTCGAAGGTCTCCTCGATATAGGAAACGATCTCGCCGATGCCCACGACCACCTTGTTGTCGTGCTCGAGCATGGGCACGTCGCAAATGCCGCTTTTGCGAACGTAATTCGGGTCGAGCTGGTCCAGCTTGCCGGTATCGACGATGACGCCGCTGAACGGAACGTTCTTTTCGATAAGGGTCAGCAGCACGATCTGGCTGTCGAAGGACGACGGTGCGTAATGCAGGATCAGGTCGGTCATGGAAGGTCGGTATCCCGGCTTTGTCGCTCGCCGCCCGATAGTCGCGCGGCCGGCCAATTTGCGTGGAAACTCTATACCTTAATCCTTTTGACTCTGTTAACTCTGTTCGATCCGGGCGCTGCGGCGAGCGCGCTCCGGCCCGTCCCCTATGACAGCGTCCTGATCAGCGTGACCGCCGCCGCGGCCCATTCCAGCTCCAGGTCGTACCGGATGGCCGCGCCGGATTGGGGCGGGATCAGCGTGTGGCGTCCCTCGCGCCGGCCCAAAGCGAGCCGGCCGAACAGGGTCTCTCCGTTTCGGGTGCGGACAATGCAATCCCGGCTCACGGCGCCCCCGAGATCCGGTGCTTCCAGGCGGTTGCCGACGACGATGTCGCCCGGCTGGAAAGCGCCGACGCCTTCGGAAATCCGTATCGCCACGGGCCGGTGAGCGGCCGGGCGCATCTCCACATGTGCGGCGCCGCCGGCATGGACGTGCCCATCGGGCAGCGCGGCGCCGATCAAGGGAACATCCTGGCCTTCCGGCGCTTCGATCAAGTCTGCCACATGGCAATCGAGAACCTCGGCGATCTTGGCGAGCCAGTCGATCGAGACCATCCGGACGCCGTTCTCCAGCCGGCCGATGGTTTGCGGCGTGGTCGGTTCGGGCCGGATCGCGTCGGCAACCTGCTGGAGCGTCAGGCCGCGCCTCTTGCGCATCTCACGGATTCTGTTGCCGGTGCCTGTCATGCGCTTTTCCCTCTAAAACGATCCGATATGGTTCTTAAAAATATTATAAAGAACCAATTTTATTATCTATCGTTCCGATTTGGAATATGATAATAATCCTATCCACCATGAAGGGCCTTGGCCGGACTGAACCTGATTCTCGAGGAGCACGGAGATGACGCATAGGCTTGCCGTTTCGGATCGATTCGATCCGACATCCCCACTCACGGCGAAATCGCGCCAAAGCGCCTGGTATCGCGCCTTGAAGCGGCTCGATGCCGGCGAATTGGCGGCGCCGGAACGGGATGAGGAGAGTGGGGCGCTGGTCTATGTGATCGGGCGTTTGCGGATTCCGCCGGCGGTGATCACTTCGCTGGCGCGGCACGATATGGTGGCGGCCGCGCCGCAACGCAAAGCGGCCGGGAAGATCTATGTGATTTCTTCTCCCGGCCGGGCCTATTTGCGCCGGGCGACCGCCGAGCGCCAGGAGGACGGGGCCGTTAGGGGCCGGTCCCGGCGAACCGTCCGTCACCGCGGCAGGGACGTGCGGGCCGGAAGCGCTAAGGCGCGGTCACGGTCCGACGCCGATATCTATCGCGCGCAGCATCAGATACGCGAACGGGGGGTCTTGCCCGATACGCCGGCGGGATCCGGTGGGCGCGTCGTCGTGAACCGGGCGGAGTTGCCGCTTGGCTGGTTACGGCACCGAAAGGGGCGCGACGGGCGCCCGTTTTTATCGGGGACGCAGGTCGAGGCCGGCGAGACGTTGCGCAAGGATTTCGAGATTGCCGGCATGTCGCCCCGCGTCACCACCGATCTGTCGGGGCGGTTGGCCAGCGACCGATATGGCTTCACCCGTGACCGGCTCAGCCCGACCGAGCGGCAACTCGCCGCCAAGCAGCGGGTCGACCGGGCGATCAAGGCCGCCGGGCCCGGTCTGGACGATGTCCTGCTTCGGGTGTGCTGTTTTCTCGAAGGGATCGAGGTTGCCGAGCGGGCGCTCGGCTGGCCGACCCGGTCGGGTAAGCTGGTGCTCGGGATCGCGCTGGAGCGCCTGGCCCGGCATTATGGGCTCGAGTGACCTGACGTTGCCGCGTTCCAACCTGTCAGCGGGCGTCGGTCGGCAGCCCGATCTCATGTTCCGGTTTAGTCTCCAGCGTCCCCATGGACGCCAGCAGAGCCCCCAGGACGCGGCGCGCTCGTTCCGGATCCGGAATGATACATCGCGGGCCGTTCGCGCAGCGCGGGGCGGAGATGGCGCGCACCGTCCCACGATCTTGCGTGGTCGACGCCGGCGCGCCGCCCAGTGCGGCGCCCGCAGCCTCGGCATCGTCGATAATCGCCTTCGATGAGGTGTCGTTCGACGGCTGAGGCTTTAGAGACTCGGCAAGAACGGGCGTTGCGGCCAGACCAATCAGAAAACCCAGAACGGCAACGGCTGAGAATATCTTGAGCATCGTTCGTTCCAAAAAATCCGCAAGACCAAAGTGACTGGGTCTGTTATACGCAGACAAATGAAACCTTCCGTTAATTAATTTCGCCCAATTTTATAATATAGACATTTCTATATTTCATTTCTATTTTACGTATTACTTTATTTTATAAAATATAGATTTCGAATTTTACAGTTCGTGCGTGTCGTGCGGCTTCAGTGTTCCGACACAAACCGAAATGACCAAACCTTTCCTATAATAGGTTCATATTTTACATATATTTTTATTAAAATGAACCATATAGGAACATTTTTCTTGACATCCGTCACGCTGTATGGCATGGTTTTTTCAACGCTGGAATTGCGCCCATTGCAGCGGGCTCCTCCGGGATCCCGCCAAGCCCCCAAGCACGTGGCGTAGCTTCGGTGCAGAGCCCCGGCGGATCTGTCCGGCCCCGCCGGGGCTTTACCCCTTCCTCTCCTTTCATCGAAGTCACGAGACATGACCGATCAGAACCAATCGCCCGGCGTGGCCGCCGGCGGCGATCTTTCCGCGTCCGTTGCAACGGAGCTGACCGTGCGGCGGCGCACGCGTTTTCTCAAGGAGATGCGGCGGAACGCCAATGTCAGTCGCGCCTGTGACGCGGCGGGTGTCTCCCGTCAACAGGTGTTTGCGCTGCGCAAGGAAGACCCCGATTTCAGAGCGGCCTGGGACGAGGCCGAGGCGGGCGCCGTCGACGATCTCGAAGAAGAGGTTCTGCGGCGGGCCCGGGACGGCGTCGACAAGCCGGTCTATTTCGGCGGCAAGCTGTGCGGCAATATCCGCAGCTATAACGACGCTTTGGCGCTGGAGATCCTGAAGTCGCGCCGGGAGCGCCTGAACGCCCGCGCCGAGAGGGACGACGGATCGCCGGCGGCCGGGATGGCCGATCACGACGGTCTCGGGCCGGTCGACCTGATCGAGGAGAGATTGCGGCGTTTCGAAGAGAACCATCCCGTCGAGGATTGAGCCGGGTCGTCACACGCCTTGCCGCCGATTTCAGAAAATGACGGCCGGGACGCGTGGTCGCTGGCCGAACGTCTGGCCCGGCTCGGGTCCGAGCGGCGCGCCCGGCTTTTCGCAGACCTCCCCGAGGCCGATCTCGATCGGTTGGCGTTCGACTGGCGTTTCTGGGCGCGGCCCAAGCAAAAGCCGCCGGCCGGCGACTGGTTCTGCTGGCTGGTGGTCGCGGGACGCGGTTTCGGCAAGACCCGGATGGGCGCCGAATGGGTGCGCAGTCTCGTCGAAGGCCCGACGCCGTTGACGGCGCCGCCCGGCGCGCCCGCCCGGATCGCGCTGGTCGCCGATACCGAAAGTGATGGCCGGGACGTGATGGTCGAGGGCGAGAGCGGCTTGCGGCGCTGCGCCTGGCCCGGTTTCCAGCCGGTCTATCAGGCCTCACGGCGGCGGCTCGTCTGGCCGAATGGCGCGATCGGTCAACTCTATTCCGCCATGGAGCCCGACCAGTTGCGCGGGCCGCAGCACCACGCAGCCTGGGGTGACGAGATCGCGAAATGGAGCCGGGGCGTGGAAACCTGGTCGAACCTGCAATTCGGCTTGCGGCTGGGACCGGCGCCGCGCGCGATGTTGACGACGACCCCGCGTCCGATCGCTCTCCTCACGGAGATCCTCGCGCGGCCGGACACGGTGGTCACGCGAGGGACAACTTTCGAAAACCGCTCGAATATCGCGCCGGTCTTTTTCGATCAGGTGGTTCGGGCCTATCGCGGCACACGGCTCGGCCGTCAGGAACTGATGGGCGAGATTCTCGAAGACATCCCGGGCGCGTTATGGTCGCGGGCGATGCTGGAGGATCTTCGCGTCGACGCCGCGCCCGCGCTGGACCGCGTAGTCGTCGCTGTCGATCCGCCGGTGAGTTCCGGCGCGTCGGCGGACGAATGCGGAATTGTGGTGGCGGCGCAAGGCGCGGACGGTCACGCCTATGTGCTGGCGGACCGGACCGTGCAGGGCGTTTCGCCCCATCGCTGGGCCCGCGCCGCGCTGGAGGCTTACAGGGACTTTCGGGCGGACCGTCTGATCGCGGAGGTCAATAACGGCGGCGATCTGGTCGAGGCCGTCATCCGGCAGGTCGATCCGGCCGTCAGCTACCGGGCGGTTCAGGCCAGCCGGGGAAAGGTCGCCCGGGCGGAGCCGGTCGCCGCCCTCTATGAGCAAGCGCGTGTCCATCATCTACGGCAGGCGAGCGGCCTCGATCTGCTGGAGGATCAGATGTGCGCCTTTACGCTGTATCGCTCCGGAAGCGGCGTCCGCGCCAGCCCGGATCGCGTCGATGCGCTGGTCTGGGCGTTGAGCGATCTGATGCTGCGTCCCGGCCAGGACCCGCGGGTGCGCCGGCTGGGGTGATGCGAAAAAGAAACGCCCGCGGCTGGCGAACAGCCGCGGGCGTCGGCAAATGCTTGACCGTGTCGACCTTAGCCCTTCGAACGCGCCTTAAAGGCCCGTACGGCCGCGTTATATTCGGTGGCGGCTTTCGACAGGTTGTCGAGGGCCTTGTTATAGGCGTTCGTGTTCTTGTCGATCTCGGCCTGCCGCGCCGCGATCTGATCCTTGGATGCATCCTTCGGAAGCGGCTTCTTGATCATCTTGTCGATGCAGGTGTTGTATTTTTGGAGCTCGGCATTGGCCTTCTGGATCTTGGTGCCAACCTCCCTCAATTCCTTGGCGTTGGCGTCCTTGCTGACATGGGTTTCCGGAAAGGTGACCATGTCGCAAGCGGCGAAAGCCGGCGAAGCCATAAGGCTGAGAACGGCTGCAGCCATCAAACTGCGCGTAGTGAAAGTCATATCATCCCTCTGAATTCTTATCCCTGATCTACTTTCCAGTCCGAGACGCCCACCCCTCGTTGTGCTGCAGGCGACGGCCCTGGAATTGACCTGACAATAACGGCATCCGGGGTCTATTGGCAAATCCCGAAAAATGACGACGGTCGGCGGAAAATCCGCTCGATCCGTATTCCGTGCTTCTCAACGCATTTATCTGGAGAAGGTTCCGATGGGACGGTGGTCCAGCTTCTGGCACGCCTTGAAACGCGCGCCGTCATCCGGCTCGACGCTCGAGCGAAAACACAGTGCGGTCGGTGGTTTGACGACCGCGGGCGGCGGCCTGGTGACCTGGCTCGGCACCTCCGGGCCCAGCTGGACCCCGCGAACCTATGGCGATCTCGCCGCCGAGGGATACCGCAAGAACGTCATCGCCTTTCGCTGCGTGCGGATGGTCTCGGAAGGGGCGGCGTCTGTCCCCTGGACGCTGTTCGAGAATCACCGGGCCGTAACGGCTCATCCGCTGCTGGCTCTGCTGGATCGTCCCAATCCGCTGCAGGGCGGCAACGAGCTGTTCGAAGCCCTGTTCGGGTATTTGCTCATCGCCGGTAACGGCTATCTCGAAGCAGTGACCGATTCGCGCCAGGGTCCCCGCGAGCTCTATGCGTTGCGGCCCGATCGCATGACGGTCGTGCCGGGCCCGCAGGGATGGCCTGTCGCGTATCTCTATAGCGTCGCCGGGCGGATGCATCGTTATGCGGTCGACATCGCGCGGGGTGAAACACCAATCCTTCAGCTCAAGAGCTTCAACCCGCTGGATGATTTTTACGGCTTGAGCCCGATCGAGGCGGCGGCCTTCGGGATCGACATTCATAATGCCGCCGGGGCGTGGAACAAGGCGTTGCTCGACAATGCCGCCCGGCCGTCGGGCGCGCTGGTGTTCGATCCGGGCGACGGGTCCGGCAACCTGACGCCGTCCCAGTTCGACCGGCTGAAAACCGAGATGGCCGAGCAGTATCAGGGCGCGGCCAATGCCGGCCGGCCGCTGCTGCTCGAAGGTGGACTCAAATGGCAGGCCATGTCGTTCTCGCCGGCCGATATGGACTTCATCGAATCGAAGCATGTTTCCGCCCGCGAGATCGCGCTCGCTTTCGGCGTGCCGCCGATGCTGCTCGGCATTCCGGGCGACAACACTTTCGCCAACTACCAGGAGGCCAATCGTGCGCTGTGGCGGCAGACCATTCTGCCGCTGCTCGATAAAACGGCGGACGCGCTTAACGGCTGGCTGACCCCGAAATTCGGCGACGGTTTGAGGCTGGCTTACGACCTCGACGCGATCCCGGCGCTGTCGGCCGAGCGCGAGGCCCTGTGGTCCCGCATCGAGGCCGCGAGCTTCCTGACACTGAACGAAAAACGCCGTACGGCCGGCCTCGGGCCGGTCGAGGGCGGCGATAGCGTTTCCCCGTCCTGATTTCAGCAAGGAGACCTCCCATGACCAAGATTCTGTCGCGTTTTTCCGAAGCGTCGTCCTGGGCCGCGATCGGCGGCATTCTCGTGCTGTTCGGGCTCCATATTCCGAGCGAGCTCTATCAGCATCTGGCCAATGTCGCCGCGGCGATCGCCTTCGTGATCGGCTTCATCCGCAAGGAAACCGGATCATCCGGCGCGGCGTCGTAATGGCCGCTCTTCTTTCGCTGGGCCCGACCTTCCTGAAACTGGCCGGCGCGGGACTGCTTAGCGTCCTCGCCGGCCTTCTTTTCCGGGCGGTCTATCGGGCCGGCGTGAACCGCGCCCGAAGACGCATCGCGGAGACCGGCAATGAACACGCGCGCCAGGCGGCGATTCTCGACGAGCATGTTCATGCTGTGTCTGACGCTGAGTTGCACCGGCTGTATGACAACTCCGTCGACTGAATGCGCCTGGGTGCGGCGCATCGTGCTCGCGCCCGGCGATGTCGTCTCGCGCGCAACGCTCGAACAGATCACCGCGCACAATCTCAAGGTAAAGGCTTATTGCCGGTAGGATTCCGTCGTGACCGAACCGTCACTCGAAACGCTTGCGCGTAGAAGCGCGAAGGCGGCCGCCGAGGGGCTTTCCGAGGACACGCTGCGTCAGCTCGTCGACGCCGCGAGCGAGCTCGGTGCGAGCCGGGCGTTGGCCCGATGCGGTCTGCAGGATGCGAATGCCGGCGCCGACATCGCGGAACTGCGCACGCTGCTCGATGCCTGGCGCGACACCAAACTGACAGCGAGGCGCACCGCCGTTCGCTGGCTTATCCGCGCCGTACTGACGGCGCTGGCGATCACCCTCGCTGTCAAGCTCAAGCTACTCGCAGTCGGCCACGCCTTCGGCATTTAGGCCATCATCCAATAGTTGGAGAGAGGTTCCATGAGCGTGGAGGAAACCAAGCGCCTCAGTCCACCTTCCGCCATTCAGAAAGTGGACGAGACCGGCCGCTTCGAGGGCTATGCGGCGATCTTCGATCAGGTCGATCAAGGTGGCGACATCGTGCTGCCCGGCGCGTTCCGCAAATCGCTCGCCGGGCGGGGCGTCGCCGGGATCAAGCTGCTTTGGCAACACGATCCGGCAGAGCCGATCGGCGGCTTTGACGCGATTGCCGAGGACGTCCGCGGTCTCCATGTGCGGGGACAGCTGCTTCTGGACGTTCAGCGGGCGCGGGAAGCGCTCGCGCTGCTTCGTATCGGCGCGATCGATGGCCTGTCCATCGGCTACAAAACCGTCGCCTCGTCGATCGACGCCGCGACCGGCATCCGGACGCTGAGCGAGATCGATCTCTGGGAAATTTCCCTCGTCACCTTTCCGATGCAGGACGCCGCACGCGTCGCCCGCGTGAAGGCGGAGAGCGACGAGTCCGATCTCGCCGGGCTTCTCGCCTGCCTCCGCACGCTTTCCCGCAGGTTTCGCTCCGAAGTTTGAGATTTCACCCCGACCTCTTGAGGAGATCCGTTCCATGACCACCACACCGACACAGCCGAGCGTGCGAGAGATCAAGCGCGCGGTCGACGATCTGGGCCGCGCCTTCGAGGCTTTCAAGGAAGCGAACGATCAACAATCGCAGTCGAGCGACGTCGTGCTCGAACAGAAGGTCGACCGGCTGAACCGGGATGTCTCCACGCTTCAAAGCAATGTCGATCGTCTGTTCGTCGCGGCGAACCGGCCGGCGGTCGCGGATGGCCATCGCGACGACCCGGGCGCCGTCGAACACAAGGCCGCGTTCTTCGACGGTTTCATCCGCAAGGGCGTCGAGACGGGACTGCAGGCTCTCGAGGCCAAGGCTCTGTCCACCGGCACGCCGAGCGATGGCGGCTATGCGGTGCCCGAACAGCTCGACCTCTCGATCGAGAAACTCCTGGTCGAGGTCTCGCCGATTCGCGCCATCGCCAACGTCGTCGCGATCGGGACCTCCAACTACAAGAAGCTGGTCAATCTCGGCGGCGCCACGTCGGGATGGGTCGGCGAAAGCGATGCCCGCAGCGAAACCGGCACGCCGACGTTCCAGGAAGTCGTGCCGCCGCTGGGCGAGATCTATGCCAGTCCCGCGGCCACACAGGCGATGCTCGACGATGCCTTCTTCAATGTCGAGACCTGGCTCGCCGAGGAGCTGACCCAGGAATTCGCCGCGCAGGAGGGCGCGGCCTTCATCAATGGCGACGGCGCCAACAAGCCGAAAGGGTTCCTCGCCTATACGACGACCAGCGAGGCGGATGCGGCGCGGGCGTTCGGCACCTTGCAGCATGTGCCGACCGGCGTGGCCGGCGACTGGCCGGCCAATGATCCGACCAATTCGCTGCTCGATCTCGTCTATTCGCTCAAGCCCGGCTACCGGACGTCGGCGGCCTTCGCGATGAACACGAACCTCGTCGCCGAGATCCGCAAGTTCAAGGACGCCGAGGGCAACTATCTCTGGCGGCCCGGCCTTTCCGATGGCCAGCCGGCGACGCTGCTCGGCTACCGGGCGGTCGAGGCGGCCGACATGCCGGACAAGGCGGCTTCATCGCTCTCAATCGCTTTCGGCAATTTCGAACGCGGTTACACGATCACCGACCGCATGGCGACGCGGATCCTGCGCGATCCCTTCACCAACAAACCCTTCGTCCATTTCTACGCCACCAAGCGCGTGGGCGGCGGCGTCGTGAACTCGGACGCGATCAAGCTGCTGAAATTCTCCCTCGCCTGATCCCTTCTTCCTTCTCCGACGGAGATCTTCCATGAACGATCCCTTTGCGACGACCTCGCCGGGCCTTGCCGGTCCGGCGGCGCATGCCTTCGCCGTCACGCCGGATGACGGCGCCGATCTGCCGGTTGTCACGCGCGGGCTTTATGTCGGCACCGGCGGCGATATCTCCCTTGTCCTCAAGGGCGAATCCGCGCCGGTAAGTTTCGTCGGCGTGCCGGCCGGGTCGATGTTGCCGTTACGGGTTCTGCGGCTGCGCGCTACCGGGACGACCGCCAACGACATGCTCGGACTGTACTAGACCGATGGCGATCACCAATCCCGCGGACATCGCCAGCCTGAGGGCGTGGTACGACGCATCGGACGGTGCGTCGATCACGCTTTCGGGCGGCTATGTCGCCGGGCTGGCCGACAAGTCCGGCCTCGGCAATGACCTGACCAGCGGCGGCGCAATCGCCGTCGCCACGGGGCACTTGAACGGCCGGGATACGCTTCACTTCCCCGGCGGCGGCAGCGACAGTCTTGCCGCCGCGGCAGGCGTTTTCGGCGGCGCCAATCAGAAGCGGAGCTTCGCTTTCGTCGTCCGGTTCGACAACGTCAATCCCGGCGCGCTTCTCTATGTCGGCGATTTGCCCGGCGGCAACGAGCGGGACCAGGCGGTCTGGCTGGTGAACAACGCGAACAGCACCGTCCAGATGCTGGTGAACGGCGCGTCGGCGCCGAACTCGGACGGCTCGCTCGGCGCCGGGCAGTATTACATTCTGATCGTCACGCTGGACCTCAACGCCACCACGCCGGGTCAGAACACGACGGCATTCTATATCGACGGCCTTCTCGACAGCACGAAGACCGCCAGCGTCAATTCCGCCTATACGCTGCGCGACACCAGCTTCCTCCTCGGCACCGTGACAGGCGGGCTGATGTTCACCGGTTATGTCGCCGAAGCGGCGGTCTTCAACGATGTTCTGACGCCGGTACAGGCGGCCGATCTTCATGCCTATTTCGACGCAAAATGGAACGCCGCGCCCGACGGAATCAGCTTCGCCGATTTCACCGACGGACAGGTGATCCAGCGCGCGGCCGGCGCGACATCGCGTATCGTGACGCTGTCGGGAAGCTACACGGGCTCGCCGACGGCGATCGAATACAGGATCGTCGGGGACGGCACCGATACGCCCATCGCGGGCCACGACTGGACGGTGCTGGACGCAGCGCCCTCGGGGGGCGCGTTTTCCGGCGATGTCGATGTGCCCCAGGGCGGCTGGTACAATATCGGCCTTCGATTCTCAGGCGGGGCCGGTCCCGTCTTTTCCGGCGCGAGCCGATGGGGAGTCGGCGTCAACGTCTTCATGATCGGCCAGTCGAATATGTCCAAGATGAAGGACGTGTCGTCGTCGCCCCCCACCGCCAACGCCCTGGTGTCGATGGTGGTGTCGGGAAGCTGGGCCGCGCCGGCGGGCAACGGCGTTATCGCGCTCGGCAATGCGCTCGCCACGGCCCTGACCCTGCCGGTGGGGTTGATCGACTACGCCGTCGGCGGCACGGCGATCGCCAGCTGGGATCCGGGCGGCTCCTGGTCCGCCGCCGCCGGGGGACTGAGCGCTGCCGGCGGCGACTGCGAATTCGTCCTGTGGCAGCAAGGTGAATCGGACGCGCTCGCCGCCACCTCCAAAGCGTCTTACAAGGCGAGCCTCGCGACCGTTTACGACCAGTGCCGGGCGGCCACCGGGCGCAGTGCAGGCGAGCTTCCGTTTTTGGTCGGCACGCTCGGCCGGGTCACCTCGCCGCCTTACTCAACCGAAACCGATGCGACCTGGCAGGCGATCAAGGACGCCCAAGTCGAATTCTGCGCCGAGACGACAGGGGCCGCGCTAGCCGGTAATCTCGTCGATCTGCCTCATGCCGATCAGTTGCATTTGACAGGCCTGGGCTATGAAATGCTGGCGGCGCGCTACGCCCGGAGCATTCTGCGCAGTCTGGGGCAGGTTCCCTTCGGCGGTTTGGGGCCGCGCATCGCATCGGCGACGATGGACGGGGCGACCGTCCGCGTCCGGCTGTCCCCCGACGGCGGCAGCGACTTTACGCCGACGAGCGCGATTACCGGCTTCGATGTCCTGGACGATGGCGCACCGGTGACGATTCTTTCCGCCGTCCGGCAGGATTCCAATGTCATCGCACTGGACCTTGCGAGCGTTCCAGCGGGGGTCGTGACGGTGCGTTACCAGTATGGCGAAGCACCGGATATCACGGGCGCCGTCCAGGACAATTCGAGCCTCGCCCTGCCGCTTCTCTATGCGAACGGGCTTGCGGTAACAGCGGTGCCCGCCAGCTCTTCCGGCTGCCGGAAACGCCTGGCGCTGGACCTGGCGATGGCGGTCTGATCCGAGCCGCCCAACCGACATTCAGTTCCGGAGTACGAAACGATGAACGAGCCCGTCGTAACGGCGGCGCCGGCCGATACGCCTGTGTCGCTTACCGAGCTAAAGACCTATCTGCGTGTCGACGACGATACCGAGGACGCGCTGCTCGACGCCATGATCAAGGGCGGCGTCGAGACGGCCGAAACCTATCTCGGCCGATCCCTGATTACCCAGATGCTGCGACAGAGCCTCGATTACTGGCCGGCAAGGCAGGCGAGTGATGCTCGGTTTCCTTGGTTCGACGGACCCCGGATCGTGGAACTTGCCCGGCCGCCGGTTCAGAGCATCGTGGCGGTGACGGTTTATGATCAGGACGATCAATCGAGCGTCATCGCTTCCAGCGCCTATCGCCTGGCCAATGGCTCGAATGACCGGGCCCGGCTGGTGCTGCACAAGGGCCAATCCTGGGCCGCCGACTTGCGGCCGACCGACGCCATCGCGATCGACTACATCGCGGGCTACGGCGATACCGCGAGTGACGTGCCCGAACCGATCCGGCAGGGGCTCATGGCGCTGATCGGCTTCTGGTTCGAGCATCGCGACGGCGCGGCCTGGCAGACCGCCTTGCCGCCTTTGCCGATCGGCGCCGCGTCTCTGTGGCGGCCCTACCGCCTGATGGGTTTCGGGCGATGACCGGCGTGACGATCTGCGATCTGCGTCATCGAATCCGGTTGCAGGCGCGAATTCTGGCGGGCGACGGCGGGGGCGGGTTCGCCGAAAGCTGGTCCGATCTCGCCGAAATCTGGGCCGCTATCCGTCCATCCGCCGGTGCAGAGGTGACGCTTGGCGAGCAACGCCGGCACCGCGTCACGCATGAGGTGATAATCCGCTATCGGCTCGGCGTTCAACCCGGTCAGCGCCTGATCTATGACGGCCGAGCGCTTTACGTTCTGGGCATCGTGAACCCCGCGGAGCGCGACACCTTCCTTTCGCTTCATTGTGAAGAAAGAACGAGCCCGTGATGAACATGACGGTCAGCTTCACGCCGCTTTCGGCCAACCGGCTAACGGCTGTCGACGGCCAAGCGGATGCCGAGTTGCGCCAGGTTGTCTCCCGCGCGCTCGATAGCGTGGCGGCCGACGCCCGCGCCAATGTCGCTGGTTTGCGGGATGCCGGCCGGCCGGGCCCGAGCGCCCTGGAAGCGAGCATCAGAACCGACCTGGCGGCGGACGGGCCGAGTGGCGCCGTCCTGGCCGGAGGTCGGGACGCGCCGTACGCAGCGTTCGTCGAATTCGGAACCACGCGCGCGGCGGCTCAGCCTTTTCTCGGTCCGGCGCTCGCCGCCAACGCGACGCGGATCCGCCGTGACATCGCCGCGGCGGTCGACAAGGGCCTTGGAGCGGCCTCATGAGCGGGGAGGCGACATGGGCGCTGCAAAAGGCCGTCTTCGACGCACTGACCGGAAGCGCCGATCTGATGGCGATGGTAAGCGGCGTTTACGACCATGTGCCAGCCGATACGGCCTTTCCCTATGTGACGATCGGCGAGACCACGGTCGCCGACTGGTCGTCCAAAACATTCGACGGCCAGGAACACAGCCTGACGCTTCACGTCTGGTCGCGCGCCCGGGGCCGCAAAGAGACCAAAGAGATATTTGGTCTGGTCTACGCGGCGCTCAACGGCGCGCCGATCAGCGTCGCGGGCCAGCAACTGGTCGATCTGCGATTCGATTTCGCCCAGACGCTGCTCGATACCGACGGTCTGACTTTTCACGGCGTTCAACGTTACCGCGCCGTCACCCGCGCGCTTTCCTGACAATCCCCGAGGAGATTCATCATGGCAGCCGAAAAAGGCCGCGCCTTCCTGCTGAAAATCGGCGACGGGCAGCCGAGCGAAAGCTTCGCCACCATCGCCGGTCTGCGCTCGACGCGCCTGACGATCAACAGCGAGCTGGTCGACATCACGAACAAGGATTCGGGCGGCTGGCGCGAATTGCTGTCGGACGGCGGTATTCGTAAGGTCTCGATTTCCGGGGCCGGCGTGTTCACCAACAGTCAGGCCGAGCTCGACCTGCAGGCCCGCGTGCTGGCAGGCGCGATCGGGACCTATCAGATCGTCTTCGAGAGCGGCGACATGTTTTCGGGCGGGTTTCTCGTCTCCGCGCTCGATTATGCCGGCGAGCATAATGGCGAGCGCAGCTATACCCTGTCGCTCGAGAGCAGCGGCCCCGTCAGCTTCGCGGTGAGCTGATCATGGCAAGAGCGGCGAATACTCATCGCGGCGAGGTATCGCTGACGCTCGGTCCCCGGCGCTTCGTCCTTCGCCCGAGCTTCTCGGCGATCATCGCGATCGAGGAACGGCTCGGCGGCGTTATCGGCCTCGCCGTCAAAGCGTCCAAGGGCGAGATCGGCCTGGGAGAGACGGCCGTAATTCTGTGGGAAACCGTCGACAAGGAAGACAGCGCGGATCTCGCCGAAGAGGATCTCGGCGCCATGATTCTGGAGGAGGGGTTGGCCTCGGTCTCGCCAGTGGTCGGCGACCTTCTCGCAACGATTCTCAAGGGCAGTCGTCACGCCAGCGAATGACCCGAAAGGAGATCGATTGGCGGCGCTTCGGCGAAGTCGCAACCGGCGTTCTGGGCTGGACGCCGGCGGTGTTCTGGGCGGCGACGCCAGCCGAATTCTGGATGGCCTGGGATGGCTGGCGGGCGCGGTTTCATCCCGCGTCGGGCCGTGCCGGCGCCGCGCCGCTCGCCCGGGTGGAATTGACGGATCTCGAGCGGAAGTTCCCCGATCGGCAATGTTGACGCTTTGACTGCGACACGTCACAATCCGGCCATGGCTAGAGAGCTTCCCAGAAAGCGCTTGCGCGAACGGGTGGCCGAGAGAAAAGCTCGCGAGGCGGAAAAGCCGACCACTTTCCTCGATCACATCGTCAGCAGTGTGACGCCCGGCAAATCGATTTCCTATGGCGAAGAGGATTCGTCGAGGACGTTCAGCAATGCGTGGAGGGGATATGCCCGGAAAGGCGGCTATATCCTGATGGCGCTGTCGCTCGTCCTGTTGCTGGTGCAGATCCTGCCTTTCGTGCGGGGGCAGCCGATGAACACGAATTGGACGGCGGTGATCATCTTCACCTTCATCTTTCTATTCGGGCGGGCGCTGGTCTTTATCGCGAAATTCGTGAAGTGACCGCCTGAGCCGCGCGGTCACATAAGCCTCTATCCCGGGCCCGCGAAAGCGGGCTTTTTTTATTGGGCGGTTTTTTCATGTCCGATGTCACGCTCGATACGCTCCTGGTAAAGATCGGAGCGGATACGAAACCCCTGCGCGAGGCGCTCGGCGGGATCACGAAAACCGCCGACGGAAGCTTCTCGGATATCGCGGCCGCCGCGTCCAGGGCCTCCGACGGCATGGCGCGGGCGTTGTCGGATTTCGTGAGTGGCGGCAAGCTCGGCCTCGAAGATCTCAAATCGACGGCGCTCTCGGTGTTGGGATCGGTCGCGGGCAATGCCCTGCGCTCGGGTCTCGGCAGTCTGTTCGGCTCGTCCGCCGCGAGCTATCTCGGCAAGACCGGCACGCATGTCGTCGGCAGTCTGCTCTCCGGGCTGATCGCCGGCCGGGCGTCGGGAGGGCCGGTTTCGGCGGGCACGCCTTACGTCGTCGGCGAATATGGGCGTGAGCTGTTCGTGCCCAAAGTGTCCGGTGCGATCGTGTCCGCCGGCGCCTTGGCCGGATCGTCCCGTCCCGGCGTCCGGCCGATCTCAATCACGGTGAATGTGCAGGGCGCGGGAGGTGTCCAGGAGATGCGGCAGAGCGCCGGACAGGTGGCGACAACGATTGCGCGCACGCTCGCGCGGGCCGACAGGAATCTCTGAGCGGGACCATCATGTATTGGCTGGCCAAGGACGGCGACGCGCTGACGCGCTCGACAATCCATCGATTCGATCCGCGCTTCTGGACCGTCAATTTTCCGCGGCCGATGATGGCCTCGGCGACGAGCGGCGGTTACGACGCCCTGACGGTCGATCTGGTTTTCTATCAGAAGGACGATATCGCCGGACTTATCTGGGAGTCGGAAGATCATTACGATCATCCGCTGCTCACCTACGAAACGCAGCGGGACTATCGCGGGCTGACCCTCCGGTTCCACTGGGCATCCACCAATGTGAAGCCGCTGGATCAGCCGAACGGGCCGACGCTCACGATCGAAGGCCGGGATGCGACCGGCGCGGCGAAGACCTGGTATGTCCGGCTCTGGAACTATGCGTCGGGCACACCGGGCGACGCCGACATCACGCTGGATTTCGACGCACTGGATGGCGGTTATGCGCTGCCCGGCGACGCCGACCCGGTCTATGCCGGGGACATCGACCGGCTGGTGATCTCAATGGTGCCGCCCGACTATGACGGCACGGCCGCCGGCCCGATCGAGGAGCCCGCCGGAACCTTCATCAGGCGCGAGGCGACGCTCGGCCTCTCGGGCATAGAACTCACCGGTGGGCCGGTGACGCTTTCCGTCGCCGATAGCCATGTCCGGCCGCACGACCTTCGTGCGGCCAACGGCTATGACGATACATACAACGTGACGCCCGAGCGGATCGTCCGGAATCTCCTGCAACTCGGCTATCGCGGACGGCTCGTCCACTATCTCGGCATGAGTCATTTCTTCGTCCTCGGCTGGGACGCGGGCGAGGGCCGCTTCATCGTCGATCCCGGATCACCGCTGAATGCCGCAAGCGCCGCCTGGCATCTGGATTTCTTTGCACGCGCGGTCGCGGCGGGGTTCGATGTCACCCTGTCGCTTTCGTTCGAATTGTTGAATGAGAACGCGCCCCTTGCCTGGCGGCAGGAGGCCCATGACGGGACGCCTGCGCTTACCGGCTGGGACCCGCCGTCGACGCTGATCGCACCGACCAATTCCGGGGCGCTCGACTATCTGCTCGACGTCTATCTCGCCCTGGCCGGCGAGCTCGCTTCCGCGGGTGGATCGATCACCTGCCAGATCGGCGAGCCCTGGTGGTGGTACACGCCGTCGGACGGCGCCAAGCCCTGCTTTTATGACGCGACCACCACGGCGCTCTATACCACCGAGACCGGCCTCGCCGTGCCGGCCAAGCATCGGTCGGTCCATGAGACGCCGGACGCGGATCAGCAGGCCTATCTCGATTGGCTCGGCGGCAAGCTCGGCACGGCGACTCATACGCTTCGCGATGCGATTCGCGCGGCCTATCCAGGCGCCGAGGTCGCCTTGCTGTTCTATACGCCGCAAGTGCTGAATACGGCCGCGCCGATGTTGCAGACGGTCAACGCACCGACCGCCTATTTTGCAGCGCCGGCCTTCGATCATCTGGAACTCGAGGACTACGATTTCGTCATCGCGGGCGACTGGCGGGCGCATGATTCCGGCCTCGCCTTCGTGCAGAACACGCTCGGCTACGGTCCGGACGCGCTGGTCTATTTCT
This sequence comes from uncultured Alphaproteobacteria bacterium, assembly GCA_963821875.1. Classification (GTDB taxonomy): domain Bacteria; phylum Pseudomonadota; class Alphaproteobacteria; order CAVTAV01; family CAVTAV01; genus CAVTAV01. Next base: position 217,845 of record CAWGFE010000002.1, on the reverse strand, counting down.
CCGGCTTTAACCTGCTTCCCGAGACGGCCTATCTCTGGGCGGCTATCGACCGGGCGGCGGACGACGCGCGCAAGCGTGGCCTGCTGGATGTCGTCGTCTGGGCCTATCCGGAAATTCTGCGGGACGGCTATGTCCGGTTCGCACTCAGCGAGGAGGACGAGGTGAACGGCTTTCACGACGTGCGCTTCCCGACATCGATCGGGTTCGGCTCGACCGGCGGGCCGCAATTCTCGACCGGCATGGTCGAGTTTGCGTCCGGTTTCGAGCAACGCAATATCAACTGGGCCGAAGCGCGGGCGCGTTACGATCTCGGCACCGGCGTGAGGACCGACGACGATCTCTCGGCGATCGCCGCATTCTTCCGGGCGAGGCGGGGCCGGGCCTATGGTTTTCGTTTCAAGGACGCCGCCGATTTCAAGTCCTGCGCGCCGTCACAAGACGTTACCGCGCTCGATCAGACAATTGACACGGGGGACGGATCGGCGACAGCGTTTCCCTTGACCAAGACATATGAAAGCGGGGGCGAGAGCTATATCCGCACGATAACGAAGCCGGTCGCCGGATCCGTCCGCATCGGGCTTGGCGGCGTTGAAACGCCAAGCGGCTGGTCGGTCGATACCTCGACCGGCGTCGTGACCTTCGACAGTCCGCCGGCAAACGGCATGACGATTACTGCCGGGTTTGAATTCGACGTCCCGGTCCGGTTTGCCGACGATGCGCTATCCGTGAGTTCGGAAACCTTTGGCGCTGGTTCCGCGCCGGATATTCCGGTTGTCGAGATCCGGGTCTGACCGCGTCATGAAATCGATTTCCAATGATCTAGCCGATCACATTGCCGGCGAGGTGACGACGCTGGCGACCTGCTGGCGCGTCGCCAGGCGCGACGGGGTCGTGCTCGGATTCACGACTCACGATCAGCCGCTGGTCGTCGATGACGTGACCTATCATGCGTCCAGCGGCTTCAATCCGAGCGCCATTTCCACATCGAACGCGTTGAGTGTCGACAATCTGGATGTCGCGGGCGCGCTCACCTCATCGGCGATCTCGGAGACCGATCTGCGGCAGGGGTGGTTCGATTTCGCGGCGATCGAGATCTTTCAGGTCGACTGGACGGATCTCTCCCTGGGCAAGATCCGTCTCACCTCGGGCTGTCTCGGCGACGTCAGTCTCGACCGGCGACCGGTTCACCGCGGAGATTCGGGGTTTGTCGCAGGCATTGCAGCAGCCCATCGGCGCGGTCTATTCGCCGGAATGCCGGGCGGATCTCGGCGACAAACGCTGCAAGGTCAATCTGGCGGCCTTTACCGTTACCGGCAACGTGACGTCGGTTACGAGCGGCTATCGCTTCGCCGACTCGGCGCGAGGAGAGGCGAGCGGCTGGTTCGATTACGGATTGCTGACCTGGACAACCGGCGTCAATGCGGGCCGGTCGGTCGAGGTCAAGACATTTGCCGGGGGAGCGTTCACGCTGTTTGACGCGATGCCGGGTGCGATCGCCGTCGGTGACGCTTACGGCGTTCATGCCGGCTGCGACAAACGCATCGCGACCTGCAAGGCGAAGTTCTCGAATGTTCTGAATTTCCGGGGAGAACCCTTCGTCCCCGGGCCGGATTCGATGCTCGACTATCCGGGGATCGGCTAGTCGCCGGCTTCCAGCTCCGACGCTTCGGACTCCTTCACGCCATCGGCGTTCCGGCCGTCCATCGTCCCGGTCGACTCCTTTGCATCCGGAAACATCTGATCGTGGAGTTGTTTGATCCGCGCATCGATATCGGCGACGGCATTCGCGATGCCTTGCAGGGCGAAGGAATCGCCGCGGAAGATGAAATTCAGAGTCGCGGGGTCGATATGGCGGAAGACGTCGCTCTGCTTCATGCCCTCGACCGGCTGGTCGCCAACCACGCCGAAGGGGCCGACATAGTCCATCACCACGAATCGGTCGCGGCTGTTGTCGATCCACTCGATCATGCGCTCCTCGGGATCGTTGCACACCCGAAGAAGGGGCTTGTCGTTGAGCGGGTGTCCCGTATCGATTCCGAGCATCTCCCTCATCGCCTGCGCGTTCTTCGCACCCGCCTTGCGCACGGGAAAGAGCGTGCGGGCCAGCGTGGACGAATGCTGCAGCATGTTCTGCGCGGAATAGAGAATCGCGATGGTCGCGTCCTTCTCCATGGCCTGATTGAACATCTCAAGCGAGGCCTGGACATAGGCGCATTGGTTGCGGATCTCGTGGATATAGATCCCCGCCGTCGTCGAATCGATCGTCGATGTCTTTTCTTCAGCCACGTCGTGCCTCCCGTTCTTACTGGCCGCTATCCATAACACAATTGCTCATGACTGACAGACCGGTTTCAACGCCCCGCACTTCCGTTGGCAGGATGGATGTCGTGCGGGCGGCGCGGGCGTTTCTCGGCACGCGCTTTCGCCATCAGGGCCGTGTGCCGGGCCGGGGCCTCGACTGTGCCGGCGTCATCGTTTGCGCGGCGCGGGCAGTCGGTCTGTCCGGCTATGACGCCGCCGGCTACGGGCGGTTGCCGGCCGGTCATGCGCTGAGGGCGCATCTTGACGCTGCGGGCTGCGCGGAAATCGGGCTGGAACAGGTGCGGCCGGGAGATGTCTATCTCATGCGATTCGACGGCGATCCCCAGCATCTGGCGCTTGTGACCGATATCGGCATTCTTCATGCCTGTGGCGATATCGGCCGTGTGGTCGAGCACCGCCTGGATGCCGTCTGGCGCGCGCGTATCGTCGCGGCGCTCCGGCTGCCGGGAGTGGCCTGATGGCGACGCTGGTTCTCGGTGCGGTCGGCGCTGCGGTCGGTGGCGGCATCGGCGGCACGGTGCTCGGCGTGAGCGCGGCGACGCTTGGCGGATTCATCGGCTCCTCGATCGGGTCCGGCGTCGATGCGCAGCTATTCGGAAGCGCGCGTCCGAACCGCCGCACCGAGGGGCCACGCCTCAGCGATCTCGCGGTCCAGAGTTCGGCCTATGGCGCGCCAGTGCCACTGGTCTATGGCACGATGCGCATCGCCGGAAATCTCATCTGGTCCACGGGCCTCATCGAGACGCGGTCGGAAGACACGGCGACGGTCGGCGGCAAGGGCGGCCACAAGCAGACGGTCACCAATGTGACCTATAGCTATGCGTCCTCGCTCGCCGTGGCGGTGTCGGGGCGCGAGACCGTGTCGATCGGGCGGATCTGGGCGGACGGCAAATTATTGCGCTCGGCATCCGGCGATCTGGCGGTCGGCGGCGAGGTGCGGATCTATACGGGCAGCGACACCCAGGAGCCCGATCCGCTGATCGAGGCGCATGAAGGCGCCGGCAACGCCCCGGCCTTTCGCGGTCTCGCCTATGCCGTGTTCGATACCCTGCAGCTCGGCGAGTTCGCCAACCGGATTCCGAATCTCACGTTCGAGGTGATCGCGGATCAGGGCGGGCAGGGGGCCTTGAGCGATGTGGTGAGCGACCTCTGCGAGCGGGCCGGGCTGGACTCCGGTGCTATCGACGTCGCGGAATTGGCGGGGGCGGTCAGAGGCTATGGCGTCGGCGACGTAATGGTCGCGCGCAAGGCGATCGAGACCTTGTCCTCGGCCTATCCGTTCGATGTGCATGACGTCGACGGAGCGCTGCGTTTCGCCAGTCATCCGCGGTCCAGCGTGCTGTCGATTCCGGAAGTGGATCTCGGCGCCAAGGCGGGGGAGATGCCGGGCGACGGATCGATTCCCGACCGGCTGACGCTTCGCCGGCTCCAGGAGCTCGATCTGCCGCGTGAGATCGCCGTCCGCTATGTCGATCCGGCGCGGGATTATCAGGCCGGCGTGCAGCGCGCCCGGCGATCGACGACGCCGGCCAGCGGTGTCTCGACCCTGGATCTGGCCGTGGTTCTTACCGCCGCCGAGGCAAAGCAGCTCGCGGAAGTGCAACTGAGCCGGGCGTGGATTCGCCGGCAGACACTCTCCTGGACTCTGGGGCCGAAGCATCTGGCACTCGGTCCCGGCGATGTGGTCACGCTGACCGCGTCCGGCCTGTCGCGCGACGTTCTGATCGAGCGGATCGACCTGGCCGACGGCGTGCTGCAATGTGAAGGCGTCCCCGAAACTGGCGATGTCTACCAGTCGGCCGCCGTAGGTGACGCCGGTACGATCCCGGCTCAGGCCGTCAACGATCCCGGGACGAGTGTGCTGCATCTGCTCGACCTGCCGCCTGTTGATGCGGCCGGCGTGACGAGCCCCATGTTCTTTGCGGCGGTGGCGGGCGCCAATACGGGATGGCGCGGCGCGGTTGTCTATCTGTCGAATGACGGCGGCTCCAGCTATGCGCCGTTCGTCTCCGTCTCGCCGCCGAGCGTGATGGGCGTGACGACGGACATCTTGGGGCCCGGACCCGCCGACTACTGGGATCGCGCGAACAGCGTGACGGTCAGTCTCCTGCGCGAGGACATGACGCTCGATTCCGTAAGCGACCTCGCCGTTCTGAACGGCGCCAACGCGGCTGTGATCGGAAACGAAATCGTCCAGTTCGCGAGCGCGACGTTGCAGCCGGATGGAAGCTACGCTCTCTCGGGCCTGTTGCGCGGCCGGCGCGGAACGGAGGCGGATGTTGCCGGTCACATTGCCGGAGAGCGCTTCGTTCTGCTCAATGCCGCCGCGCTGGCGGAGGTCGCCGCCGCGACCGGCTGGATCGGCAAGAGCTATGACTACAAACCCGTTTCGGTCCGCTCGACACTGGGGGCGACGGCCCCTGTCACCTTTACCTATCGGGCACGAAATCTGATGCCGTTCTCGCCGGTTCATGGCGCCGGCCGCCGCGCCGCCAATGGCGATCTGACGCTCACATGGCTTCGCCGGACCCGTAATGACGGCGACTGGGTCGATGGCGCCGATGTTCCACTGTCCGAGGAAACCGAATCCTACCAGATCGATGTCTTGAACGCGGGCGCCGTGGTTCGAACGATCGCGGCCACCACGCCGCAACTGGTTTATCCGGCGAGCGATCAGATCGCCGATTTCGGAATGGTCCAGCCCGCACTCGCCTTGCGGATCCACCAGATGAGCGCCGTGATTGGACGCGGCGTTCCGCTCGACCTCACCGTCTGATCCGATCGTCCAAACCGGAGGATATTCATGCCGACGCCCCGTCTCGCCGCCCCCTATATCGTGCAGAGCCAGTCTCAAAAGGAAGTCACGCATAACGACGCGTTGAACCTGCTCGACGGCCTCGTGCAATGCGCCGCTGAGGACCGGACCCTGACCGCGCCGCCCGCAAGTCCGGCGGAAGGCCAGGTCTGGATCGTCGCCGCCGGCGCGACCGGCGACTGGGCCGGCCGGGACGGTGCGCTGGCGCAGTTCATCGGCGGAGCCTGGCGCTTCCATACGCCGCTCGAAGGCTGGTCGGTCTGGTTGAAAAGCGACGGCGTGAGGGCGCGCTATGACGGCGCGGTCTGGAGTGTGGGCGTGGTGACGGCGACGGCCGTCGAGATCGGCGGCGATCAGATTGTCGGCGCACGTCAGGCCGCGATCGCGGATGCGAGCGGCGGAACGACGGTGGACACGGAGGCCCGCGCGGCGCTCAACGCGCTACTGGCCGCCTGCCGGATGCATGGCCTGATCGAGAGCTGAGCATCTCAATCGATATGTAGGAATAATGTCATAATTTGCGCTTTTCTTTTTGTTTCTGTTTTGTTCTAATCCGAGCCGGTAGTCAGGAGTCAGGTTTTGGCGATGGTGGCCGGGTCGATCGATGATTTCGTGGTCTTTGCGCGCACGGTGTGGGGCGAGGCGCGCGGGGAGCCGGAGCTTGGTCAGGAGGCCGTGGCCTGGGTCATCGTCAACCGGTTGCGCAGCGGCTATCGCGGTGCGGAAACACTGAGCGACGTGTGCCGGGCCCGGCTTCAGTTTTCGTGCTGGAATCCGGATGACCCCAACGCCGCTTTACTCGATCGGATCGACTTCACCAGGACCAGCTTTTGCCGGGTTTTCTCGGCCGTCTGCCGGGTCTGGTCGGGCGAGGTGCCGGACCCGACCAATGGCGCCCGGCATTATCATAATCACCGGGTCGCGCCCGCTTGGAGCCGGGGCCATCACCCCACGGCGGTAATCGGCAACCACGTATTCTACGATGACATCGCCTAACTATTTGGTTTGGAATTGAAATTATTTATGGCGGCGAGCCGGGTCGCGGCGCTCAAGGGCAGATGTCTTAAACAAAATTTTACCTCGGCCCGTCCATAGTACGACCGTATTGTTCCGGGATGCCGCCAGGCCGCCCGAGATCGCTGTATTCCGGCCGAGCGTTCATCCGCTCAACCCACCGGTCGAAAGTTTATGAGAAGGCCCGTGCAGATACTCCGTCCCGCTTGCGACCGTCAGCTTACCGTTGCGTCGCGTTATTAAGATCGCCGGCGCCATGGGAGTGTCCAAAGTTCTCAAGTCCGGCGAGCAGCCGTCGTCCATCGATGAGATGACGGAAGAGCAGCGCGAGGATATCCGGCCGGACGTCAGCCGCGACCAGATCAATCTTCTTTTCCAGCACTCGCATGTCGGCGTGATCGGCGCGGCCCTGCTGCTCGTCGTCATCGCCTCGGCCCTGAGCAGCTGGGGCAAGGTCGACCCGGTGGCGCTGCTTCGCTGGATCGCCGTGACGACCAGCGCAATCATCCTGCGCGCGCTTTGCATATGGCGCTATTTCGAGACCAAGGGCGAAAACCGGCCGTTCTTCTGGGCCAATCTCTTTGCCGCCGCGATGGTGGTCAGCGGAACGGCGTGGTGCAGCCTGATCGGCGCCGTGGACATATCCGATCCACCCACCCGCGACGTGATTCTTCTGATCATCGCCGGCGTGGCGGCGTCTTCGCTGATCTACGCCGCGTTCTACTGGCCGATCACGGCGGCGACGCTGATCGGTGTTTTTGCGCCGCTGGCCTCCGCCTTCTATGCCGCCGGCAGCGAACACGACGTGCTGATGGGCAACGCCACGCTCGCTTTCGGCGTCTTCATCGGACTGCTCGCGATCGCCGTCTACCGGCCGTTCAAGCGGCTGGTGATGTTCCGCTATCAGAACATCGATCTCGTCAACAGCCTGAGTGCCGAGCGTGACAAGGTTCGCCTCGCCCTGACCCATGCGCGCGAGAACGAGGGCAAGTTCCGCATTCTCACCGAGCGGAGCCCGGTCGGCATCTTTCAGATCAATCTCGACGGCAACTTCGTCTACGCCAATCCGGCGATGCGGGCGATCCTCGAGATCGAGCCGCGTGACGCGATCGAGGCGACGACGCTGGACAAGTTTCTGACACCCCATACCCGCGAAATGCTCGACAACACGCCGCTGGCCGACCGGATCGGGACCGCCGAGCAGATCGAAGTCGAGGTGATCGGCGCCCAGACCGGGCGCATCCGCAATGTCGCCTTGTCGCTCGTGCCGCTGCCGGGGCAGAGCAAGACGGTGCCGGGACTGATCGCCACGGCAGTCGACTTGACCGATCGCCGCCGCGCCGAGATGACGGTCCGGCATATGGCGCACCACGACGTGCTGACCGGCCTCGTCAACCGCACCGAATTCCGCAACCGGCTCGAGGAAAGTCTCGCCAACGCGGCGCGCAACGACAGGATCGTGGGCCTCGCGTTCCTCGACGTCATCGGATTCAAATCGATCAACGAAATGATCGGTCACGCCAACGCCGACAAGCTTCTCAAAGAATGCAGCGAGCGGATGAAGAAGGCCGTGCGGCGGACCGATACGGTCGCCCGGCTCGGCCCCGACGAGTTCGCCATCGTCGCGACCAACCAGAAGGATCTGGACGACGTCATCGCCTTCGTTCGCAAAATCCATAACGAGGTTGTTCGGCCCTATGCGAACGAGGAGCGCGAAATCCATCTCGATATCGCGATGGGCGTGACGATCTACCCGACCGACGACACCGATCCCGACCGGCTGATCCAGAACGCGGACTTCGCGCTCAAACGCGCCAAGGAGCGGCCGAACGGCGGCTACCACCTCTACGATCAGAGCATGCATCTCAAGATTCAGGATCGCATCCGTCTTGAGGACGAGATGCGGCAAGGGCTCGATCGTGGCGAGTTCATGCTCTACTTCCAGCCCCAGATCGAGCTTGCCACCGGCCGGCTGATCGGTGCGGAAGCCCTGATGCGCTGGCAGCATCCCGACCGCGGCTTCATGCCGCCGGGCGAGTTCATTCCGCTCGCCGAAATCCTCGCGGCTGATCATCCCCATGAGCGAGTGGCTGATTCACGCCGCCGCAGCCCAGGCCAAGTCCTGGCAGAAATTCGGTATCCCGCCGTTCACCGTCGGCATCAATGTGTCGCCACTGCATCTGGAAAGCGGCGATCTGGCGGACGAGATTCAGGTGGCCCTGCAGCGCACCGGTCTGAATGCGCGCTGGCTCGATGTCGAAATCACCGAGGGCATGGTGATGACAGGGTCGACGAAGGTCCTCGCCACGCTCGAGCGCCTGCGCGAGATGGGCGTCGGCCTGTCGATCGACGACTTCGGCACCGGCTATTCCTCGCTGTCCTATTTGAAGAAATATCCGTTCCGCCAGTTGAAGGTGGACCAGTCCTTCGTGCGCGGCGTGCCCGACAATCGCGACGATGCCGCCATCGTGGAAGCGGTCGTGCGGCTCGGCCAGAGTCTGAACATTTCCGTGATCGCCGAAGGCGTCGAGACGGTCGAGCAGCAGGAATTTCTCAAGTCGCTCGGATGCGACGCGGCTCAGGGTTACCTGTATGGCCGGCCCATGCCGGCGCAGGACTTCGTGCTGTGGGTCGAGCGCTGGGAAAACGAGCACGGACCGAAGGTCGCCAATCGAAACGCATCCTAGACCGAGATATACTTTTCTCCGGTGATCATCCTGGATCGGGACCGGCTGAGGCTGGAGGTGTATGACGTCGTCGTTGAAACCCGTCATTCTGAAGACCGCAAAGGCGCTGGGGCTGTTCGCGCTCTCGCGGCGCTTGCTGCGCGGCAAGCTGCGGATCCTCTGTTACCACGGCTTTACGCTCAAGGATGAGGAACTGTTCGTCCCCGGCCTGTTCATCTCACCGGACGAGTTTGCGCGGCGCATGGACTATCTGGCCAGAGCGGGGTACAGCGTTCTGCCGCTCGACGAGGCGTTCAAGCGCCTGAAGGCCGATACGTTGCCGCCCGATCCGGTGGTGCTGACCATCGACGACGGTTTCTACAGCGTCTACAGCGCCGCGAAGCCGGTGCTCGAACGTCACCACTTTCCCGCCACGCTCTATCTCACCTCGTATTACTTCCAGAAGGGCACGCCGATCTTCAGCCTGGCGGTCGACTACATGTTCTGGAGCACGGACCGGACGTCTGCCGATCTGTCGTCGCTCGGCGTGCCGGGCCTGCCGGAAGGCGAGATCGATCTGACGGATACGGCGTTGCGCACCAGGGTCGCCGGCATCATCTCCGAGTACGGTCAGGGACTCGACGGCAATGACAAACGCACAGCCCTCGCACGCGCTCTCGGCGAGACGCTCGGCGTCTCCTATGACGAGATCGCGGCCTCCCGGATCCTGAGCCTGATCGACCCGGAAGAGCTGGTGGTGCTGCGGGCGAGCGGGGTCGAGATCGAGTTGCATACCCATCGTCACGACTTTCCGGCCGGGTCCGCCGCGGCGGCGGAGGCGATCAGCCGCAACCGCGACATCGTCGAGCCGCATCTTCCCGGCGCCATGCGCCATTTCTGCTATCCGAGCGGCGTGTGGTCGCGGGATCATTGGTCGACGCTGTCGTCCGCCGGCGTCGAGACGGCCACCACCTGCGAGACCGGCTTCGTCGAGCGCGACACGCCGGCGTTCGCCCTGCCGCGCATTCTCGATAGCGCACGCGTCAGTCAGATCGAGTTCGAGGCCGAGGTCAGCGGCTTTCTCGAACTCAAGCGCCGGCTGCTCGGCGCTCTCAGGGGGCATGCCCGGGGCCGCCCCACGGCGCCCGGCGCAACGGCCGATGCGTCCTCGCCGATGATCGGCTGACCACTCTCCGGTCCCATTTCCCGTTTCATTTTGGAACGTCCTGTCGCAGGAATGTAACACCTGCATGACGGGCCACGTTTCTGCGGCCGAGAAACCGCAGAAAACCAAGGGTTATTGGCCCGACCGCTCCTGGCCCGACATTTGCTACCGATTTAGGCAGAAACGACGCCGGGATAGAAATCCGGGCCGCCGCCATTATAGCCAGCAGGCGGTGTGAACGAAGGAGCGAGAGTCAATGACGACTGCCGACAACGGGGCCAGACAAGAACTGAGGGACGTTGCGAGAGCGGAAAGCAGGGATTCCGCCGGCACCGGCCGTCGTGAAGGCGAAAGCGCTCTGGATGACGTTCAGGTAACCGACACGCGGAAGGGTGATCGCCGGGTTCGCGCAGCGTTTCGCGAGGTCGAGCGCCGCCGCAGCGCACGGCGCTATTCCGATCGGCTTGCAGCCAGCTTCACCTCCGCGTTCGTCGCTCAATGGCTCGGTCAGGAGGTCGCCGGTGGCGATCCCGGCAACGAACTGGCGCTGCGCCGGTCGGCCAATATGGTCTATGCCGCGGTTCAGGAACGCGAAGCGGAATATTTCCGCTCGATGGGCCAGAACGCCAAGAAAACCAAGGATTATTCCTAAGCGTTTCCCGGCTGTGTCCCGTCTGCCTCGCGCAACGCCCCACGCCGAACACCGCCCCTGAAAGCCCGTTTTCCGGCCACAATTTAGCCATGGACAAATGGTCTAAGCGACCTTGCTAACCGCGGCTCTTTACCGGCGCAGAACGCGGCGGAACATTCTCCCCTCGGCCTCGTTTCTGCCCCTGTGCGAGCCTCTATGTAAAAAGTCCGGTTTCATCCGGCATAACAGGGAGTGACCACGATGGCCGAAACAACGCCTAGAGTTGGCCCCGGCATCGCCGCAGTCGCGGCGTCCTTACTCATGCTGACAGCATCTCCGACCTTCGCCCAAGGCACGGGTGGTCAGAATATCATCAACTACTTTTCGGTTGGTGGCGGTTACACCATCCAGGACAACAGCAAGCTTTCGAATTCCGTCAACATGAAGGCCCTGTTCGATGACGGCGCGGCGATTCGCGCGGCGCTCGGGCATGACTTCGGCAAGATCCGGCTCGAAGGTGAAATCGCCTATCGGGATAACAATGCCAGCGCTCTCCGCGTGACCAATGCCGGCGGTCTGCCCGGCGTCGTCTCGGGTCCCGCCAGCGGCGACGTCAAGGCCATTTCCTATATGGTGAATGCGCTGTGGGATCTCGATTTCGGCAGCAAGGTGACGCCGTATATCGGCGTCGGCGCCGGAATGGCGCATATCAAGCTCGACAGTTATTCGGCGGGTGGCCCCGTTACGGGCTACGCCTCCGACAACACCTTCGCCATGCAGGGGATTGCGGGTCTTGCCTACTCCCTGTCGCGCAAGGTCGATCTGACGGTGGATTACCGGTATATGTTCGCGGCGGACGACGCCCGATTGCGTGACGCGCTCGGCCGGACCATTCACGCCGACTACGGTAATCATGCGGTCATGGTCGGTCTGACCTTCCGCTTCGGCGGAGCAGCCGAGCCTCAGCCGCAAGCGCAACCGGCCGCTCAGCCCGCGCCGCCACCGGCCCCGGCCCCGGCGCCCCAGGCCGAACAGACACCGCCGCCTCCGCCTCCCGCGCCGGCTCCGCAAGCAAAGAAGACGCCGCCGCCGACCTTCATCGTGTTCTTCGATTTCAATTCATCGAAGATCACCACACAGGGCCAGCAGGTCATCGATCAGGCCGTCAAGGCGGCGAAGGATTACGGCGCGGCTCGTGTCATCGTCACCGGCTATTCCGATCGTTCGGGACCGGCGGCCTATAACCTGAAGCTCTCGAAACGCCGGGCGCAGTCCGTTCACGACGCGATGGTCGCGCAAGGTGTCGACGCCGGCGAGATTTCGACTACGGCCAAGGGCGAGGAGAATCCGCTCGTTCCGACCAAGGACGGCGCTCGTGAGCCGCAAAACCGCCGTGCGGAGATTATGATCCAGTAGGGATTCTTCTTCCAGATAAGCAAATGCCGGGTCGAACGTCGGCCCGGCATTTCCTTCCCCTCCGTCGTGCCGTCACTCGCTTGGCGAATTCGCCCGCGCTTCGACGGCCCCGCGCGAAATCCGTTTATCTGTCGAAATGGCCGCGGCGTGGCCGAGTTCGTCGACCAGATCCGAATCAGCCGCGCACATCGTCCCCAGCTTCACCGGCAGGCCCGGCGCTTCGCCGCGGTCGATGATCTGGTCCGGCGTTTCGTGCGTCGTGGCCCGCGCCAGGGCGGCGATATGCGCGCAAAACCCGGATGCGTTGCTCTGAAGCGACGCCGCGTTCGCCAATTCCGTTATGTGGCTGTCCATCCTGGTGCGATAGACCGATCCGGATGCGCGCCGGAAATAGCCTTTGAGCACTTTCGAATGCGCCGTGAGCTGCGGCGAGAAACGCGTCACGAACGCGTTGTAGCTGGCGCGGATATCGACGCCGTCATATTTCCCGCATTTGAGGGCGCCGACCATGAGCTGTGTCTGAAGGGCGCGGACCCGGTCGGCTCGCTGCTCGTTTGGCCGTACGCAGGCCGCGTATACGGAGGAGGCCGAAGCGGCCAGCAGTGTTGCGCCGGCAAGCGCAATAAAGGTTTTACTCGGCATGGTACTCCTTCGAGGCCCTGCCCCTGGAACAGCGCCCGTCACAACGCAACTCATACATTTCGCGGTATCGGCCTTCCCTCCGCCGCGACGCATTCAGCGTCCGGTCATCCGGTTAACAATTTCCTAATTCGCCACCGCGGCTATGGCGGTGAACAGGGTGGGCTGCGCGCCCTTGCCGACCAAGGATAGCGTGATTCGACGCGAGATAAAGCCGCCGTCCTTGTTTTCCGGGCGAGGCAGAGCACGGGCCGGCCCAGCGACTAAGATCGCCACGCCGTTCCAGAAAAGATATTGGCCGATTCGGCGACTCGGTCAGGGGCGGATGATCCGGAGAAGCTTCTCGATGCGCGCCTGGTTCACGCCGAAGTCGTAATGGCCGTAAACCGACCGGCTATACATGGCGAGTGTCGACTTGTCCTCGTCCTCGCCGCGGCGGAAGAAACGCACGGTCAGGATATCGGGGAACTGGAAATATTTCGAGCGCTCGACGATGTCGTACTGATCGACATTGTCGTAGTTCTTCTCGATCGACATGCGCGGATTGAGGTCCATCGCTTCGAAGAAGATCTCCCGCAGACGTTCCTTCGGCATGTCATAGACCGGCGCGATCTGATCCGCGCCGAACACGCAGTAGTCCTTGGGGCACAGCAGGAAATTATTGGGCGTCTTGGGCGGCCGCAGCGTGTCGAAATTGATGAACTCGATCTTTCCGACCGGAAAAAGCCAGCGAAGGATGGGCTTGCTTTGCGGCGCCAAAATGAACAGCACCACCACGCCGGCCAGAACGCCGACAATGAGAGAACCGGTTTTTATCCAGGTTAACACCTTTGGAGCTCTCGTTCGCCTCGTCCCGATGATCTGCCCGTCCCTCGTAACGGGAGTCGATCAGGAGGAATAAGTCTGTCTAGAGAAACTGGGCCATCTTCATAGCGACACTCATGTCGCCGTCAACCTTCAGCTTGCCGGTCATGAACGCCATCTGGGCGTTCTGCGAGCCGCCGAGTATGCCGTCGAAGACATCCATGTCCGTTATGATAGTGACATCGGCGTCGCTGGTCGAATTGTCCACCGTGGCCGGTGAGGCCGTACCGTCGATGAAGATCGCGCCGTCGGATCCCAGATCGATCTTGACCTTGCTGGTGATATCGAAACCCTGCGCGACCTTGCCGCGGATCGCCGTCGTCGCCTCGTCGAGCGTCATGGAGTCGTTCCTCGCATTTATCTGCCGCATCCGTGCCGGCTGTCGGACCGCCAGCCGGCGGCGGCGATCCTAGCATGGGGCCGGATTCTCATCCATGTGCAATTGAGCCGGTCCGGGTCGCCGGCCTGGCTCGCCCTCATGCCGCCTTTGATATAGACTGTGGGCCGAACGGGAGCCGTTCGCGGGTGAGCCGGATCGGGCTGGAAAAGGGGCTGAGGGGAGTATGAAGCTATGGAGTTCCCAGGAACTCGCCATACGCCCGCCGCGTGCGAGTCTATCTGGCGGAGAAGAATATCCGGATCCCCGTTGCCGATGCCGAAAGCGCGGCGGGGCCGGAAAAGACCCACGATTATCTCGCGGCCAATCCGAAGGATACGTTGCCCGTCCTCGAATTCGACGACGGTGCGCTGTTGCCGGAGTCCCTTGCGATCATCGAGTATTTCGAGGAACGTCACCCCAAGCCGCCGATGATCGGAACCGAGCCGGCGGAAAGGGCGCGGGTGCGCGCGGTCGACCGCTGGGCCGAGTTCGGCGTGCTGTTGCCGGTCGTGGCGATCGTGCGATACGGGCATCCGCGCTTCGAGACGCGGGTCCGGCAGTCGCCGGATGTGGTGCGGGCGGCGCGGGACGAACTGGCGTCCGGAACTCATTGTCTCGACAAGGCTATCGGGACCAACACGTTTCTGGCGGGCGAGACTGTGACGATCGCGGATTGCACGCTGTTCGCGGCGCTCAAATATGCCGAGGAGATGGGCGTGCGGCTCGGCGCCGAACTGCCCCGTCTGCGCGACTGGTACACGCGATTTATCGAACGCCGGAGCGCATCCGCCTGATGGTATTCACGCCGCCGCAGAAGAGGGAAGGGACCGCCCGTGTCGTATGATCCGTTGTCGCGCTCGACGCGTTCGTCGAAGCGGATGCTTCTGCTCGTGGTCGTGCTGGCGTTCCTGATCGATCTGTTTCGCATCGCTCTGACCGATCTGCCGCTTGGCGGATTCGAAACCCGCGTCGATCCCGGCGTGCTGCCGCTTTTCGTTTTCATAATCGTGCTCTATTTCACGATCTCCTTTGCGATCGCCATTTTCGACGATGTCGCGAATACGCCGACGCCGCATGTCCTCGAAATTTACAACGCGGAACTGCTCTCGCGGCTCTATGCGGGATTGAGCGATGCCGAGAAGCAGATGACCGAACGGCTCTCGGGTCTCGGTCTGTCGCGCGGCCCGGCGCTTTCGATTGCCCGGAACATCACGTTCAAGGTGAAGAACGATTTTCCCGAAGGCGTTTCCCCGGCGGCGATTGCGCAAATCGTGCATCGCCCGCTCGACGAAGAAATGCGAGCCAAATTGCCGGAGGATATCGGCGAGGAATTCTGGCGCGTCCTGTCGGACGTGGTCGCGCCGGTCGTGAAGGACTACCGCAAGCCCCGAATCGGGGCCTATCTCCAGTTCTTTTACGCCAGGCTTTATGGTTTCGAGCTGGCGCTGCCGGCCGCTCTCGCGCTGGCGACGCTGTATCTCTATTTCCGCAAGATCGATCTCGCCTGGCTCGGGCTGTTTACCGGCGGGGCCGGGAGCTAGGGCCCACCCTTACGGCCGCAGCGCTGATCGGCCTTACCAGCTGTTGCGCAGTTCGCGCAGGGCGATGAAGACGTCCTTCTCGCTCGGATGTTCCGGGAAGTCCGAGAACTTCTTGCGGAGCGCCGCGATCACCGAGGTGCTATTCAGCCGGAAGAACGTATTGATCCGCATCTCGTCCGCCATGGTGGTGACGATGGGATGATGCGGATCCTGGGCCTTGGCCTTGGGCAGCATCTCGGCCGCCGTCTTGTTGTCCGGCTCGCGGTCCAGCGTGAAGCCGAGATTGTTCGCCAGATAATCGTGGCCGGGAAAGACCCTGGTCGTGGCCGGCAGCCGGATGAGCTGCTCGACGAAGGTTTCGTAGAGCGCTTCGGGATGGCCGCCGCCCTTACAGTTGCCCGCGCCCGCGCTAAAAAGCGTATCGCCGCTGAAAAGCGACGGCTGGTCCGTGTGCGAGAGCAGGCAGACATGGCACTGGGTGTGGCCCGGCGTGTCCAGCACTTCGAGCTCCACCGTCTTGCCGATCTTCACGACATCGCCCGCTTTCAGGCCGATATCGACCCCGGAGATCCTGTTCTGTTCCTGCGCGCCGTGATGGGCCAGCAGCTTGGCGCCGGTCGCGGCAATCATGCCCGTGTTGCCGCCCGTATGGTCGCCATGCTCATGGGTGTTGAGGATCTGCCGGATCTCCCAGCCCTTGTCCTTGGCCGCCGCAAGGCATTTTTCGACATCGAGCGGATCAATGGCCAACGCCTCGCCGGTTTCCGGGCAGGCGATCAGATAGTTGAAATTGCGGAGCGCGTTCTCGGTGTAGATCTGCTCGACGAGCATCGGTCTTCCTTGATTGGCTTGAATTATTTTGAGTTCAGTTTCATGTCACGGGAGTACAGCGGGTCATTGAGGGGCGCGGCGCAGAAAATATATGGCGCCGATCGTATCCCAACTGAGGTCGGGAACGATCGGCGCCAAGCCTAACGTTGATGTGCGTAAGGTTCTACGCTCTTTCGCATCCGATATCGTTTGGGCCGTGTCGCCGGATTCCTACTGGCCCGAATTCGTATCGGTACTCGTATCCGCCGGCGGTGTCGCTGGTGCCGCTGGCGCCGCTCCGGACTGGTCGGACGAACCGGCTCCCTCAGCAGGGGCGGCGGGCGTCTCGGATCCAGCCGGCGCTGCTGGCGCGGCCTGATCGCCGCTTGGCGCGGCGGCCGGCGGTGTCGTTTCCTGATTTGCGGTGCCCGATACCGATCCCTGGTCGGATTGCTGGCTGCAGGCCCCAAGAATAGCCAGTGGCGCGGTCACTGCGGCAACAAGCGCAATCCGGCGCACCGCTTCGAAATCGATGTCTTTCAAAGCAACTTTAACCATGTTCGAGTTCTCCCGTTAGATAAACACCCCTGCGGGCATTATGGAGGGTTGCTTCGCCCTCCCGATTTAACGGATTACGCGTCCGACGGTTCCCAAAATCTTGCACACGCGTAATCGCGAGTTGTCAGTGGGTAGCCTCGTCAAGCTTGATGCGGGGCGGGCGTACTTTAAGGTTTGCCCCGCGCGATAGTCGCCGTCGCACGCAAAAACTACGCGTATATGGTGCGTTCCGCAAGCGATGGGGACAACTTGGCCGGCCGACGGTACGCCATGGGGATCAAGTGGCGATCAAATGGAGTAATCCGGCTGAAGCGCGTCTTCGCCGTATTTGATCGTCGGGCCGCCATGCGCCCGGATCGTTTCCTTGGCGCCGACCGGCTCGTGCTTGCCGGTAATCTCGATGGCCTCCGGCGCGACGACGATATTCGCAGTCTCGTCATCCGCGGCGAGCTTGAGGGCCTCGCCGACGTCTTCCTCGCGATAGACGGTGGCTTCGGTGATCGATGCGCTCCACCGGCGCGCGCCATCCTCGGCCACCAGATAGACGACCTCGCCGCCGCGCAGCGCATTGGCGCGGACGACCTTGAACGCGCCGTCCTCCATGGATTCCGGTGAGCTCAGGCTGGTGTCGTCGGTGTCGGTCATTCCAAATCTCCGGAATTGAAGGGGCTCCCGGTCCTGTTCGGGCTCGGAGCGGGCGAGGTCTGTTGCACCCGCGGCGCAGACATCACTATTCTGACGCCTATGACCGAGGTCAACGCGTGAAACATAATGCGCGTGGCAAATAACGCAATCCTTCGAGAGCGGGGGCAATCCGGAGCGAACCTGACGGAGGCAAGACCATGCGTATCGGTATTCTGACAGGCGGCGGCGACGTGCCGGGACTTAATCCGGCGATCAAGGCGGTGGTCAATCACGCCGAGGACAAGGGCTGGGAGGTCGTCGGTTTTCGCCGCGGCTGGGCCGGTCCGCTGACCTTCGATCCGGACGACGCAAAGGCGTCGAAGACGCGGTGCCTGATGACGCTCTCACGCGACAGCGTGCGCACGATCGACCGGTCCGGCGGCACCATCCTGCATACGTCCCGCACCAATCCCGGCAAGGTCAAGCCGGACGCATTGCCGGCGTTTCTGACGTCGGCCTATAAGGATCGCGAGCCGGCCAAGGACGGGACGATCGACTGCACGCCGCATGTGATGCGCGTGCTCGATCATCTCGGCATCGACGCCCTCGTCCCGATCGGCGGCGACGACACGCTGTCCTATGGCGCCCGGCTCCATGGCGAGGGCGTGCCGGTGATGTCGATCCCGAAAACGATGGATAACGACGTCCACGGCACCGATTACTGCATCGGCTTCTCGACGGCGGTAAGCCGCAGCGTCGAGTTCATCAACGCCCTCCGCACGCCGACGGGCAGTCATGAGCGCATCGCGGTGATCGAATTGTTCGGTCGCAACAGCGGCGAGACCGCCCTGATCTCCGGTTTTCTCGCCGCCGCCGACCGCACGCTGATCAGCGAGGTGCCGTTCGATATGGATCGGCTGGTCGGTTTCGTCCAGGAGGACCGCGGGCGCAATCCAAGCCATTATGCCGTCGTCGTCGTCTCCGAAGGCGCGAGTTTCGAAGGCGGCGACGTGATGGAGCGGGGCGGGGCGGACGCCTATGGCCACCGCAAGCTCGGCGGCATCGGTGCGGCGCTGGGCGAGGAACTGAAGCATCGCACCGGCGTGGGGATCGTGGCGCAGTCGCTGGCCTACCTCATGCGGGCCGGGCCGCCGGATTTGCTCGACCGAATGGTCGCGTCGGCCTATGGCACGATGGCCATTCAGCGGCTGGCCGACAAGGCGCAGGGCGAGATGATGGCGCTGATTAACGGCAACTATCAGACCGTGCCGGTCGATATGTGCGTCAAGGGCGTCAAGCGGGTCGATGTCGACGCGCTCTACGACACCGCCAATTATCGCCCGAGGCTTGCGCATGTTCAGGGCAAGCCCATGTTCCTTTATTAGGCGCAGAAAATGCCGGGAGGAGACGACGGGTCATGCAAGTCGGTGTCCCGAAGGAGACCAAGATTTCAGGAACACCGGGTGGGCCTGACGCCGGCGAGCGTGCGCGAGCTGGTGCATCAGGGCCATGAGGTGACGGTTCAGACCATGGCCGGTCATGTAATCGGTCTGGATGACGGCGACTATGAAGCCGCCGGGGCGAGCATCGCCGAGACCGCCGAAGCCGTGTTCGCCGAGGCCGATCTGATCGTCAAGGTGAAGGAGCCGTCGCCCCGCGAGCGCGCCATGCTGCGCGAGGGCCAGATCCTGTTCACCTATCTGCATCTCGCGCCCGATCCCGATCAGGCCAAGGCGCTGATGGAGTCCGGCTGCATCGCGATCGCCTATGAAACGGTCACCGATTCTTCGGCGGCTTGCCGTTGCTCACGCCGATGAGCGAGGTGGCGGGCCGGATGGCGATTCAGGCGGGCGCCCATTGTCTGGAGCTGGAGCAGGGCGGGCGCGGCATGCTTCTCGGCGGCGTGCCCGGCACGCCATCGGCCCATGTTGTGATTCTCGGCGGCGGCGTGGTCGGCTCCAATGCCGCGCGGGTCGCCATGGGCTTCGAGGCGCATGTCAGCGTAATCGACAAATCCCTGCGCCGCCTGCAGGCGCTCGACATGCAGTTCGGTCCGGCGCTCAACACGGTCTTCTCCACCGTGGACGCCATCGAGGAGCACGTGCTCGACGCCGATCTCGTCGTCGGCGCGGTCCTCATTCCCGGCGGCTCCGCGCCCAGGCTGGTCACCGAGGACATGGTGCGCAACATGAAGCGGGGTTCGGTGCTGGTCGACGTCTCGATCGATCAGGGCGGCTGCTTCGCCACCTCGCGGCCGACCTCTCACGCCGAGCCGACCTACAAGCTTCACGACGTGGTGCATTACTGCGTCGCAAACATGCCCGGCGCGGTGGCCCGCACGTCCACTTTCGCCCTCAACAACGCCACGCTGCCTTTCGTCGTCGCGCTGGCCAATAAGGGCGCCGCCAAGGCGATGCAAGACGATCCGCATCTCGCCAACGGTCTCAATGTCTGCCGCGGCCATATCACAAACGCCGCCGTCGCTGACGCCCTCGGCGAACCCGTTCTGCCGGTCGAGACGGCGCTCGCCAAAGCCTGATTGCCATCGATTTGACAGGTGTCGGCAGATTTTACAAATCCCAACCATTTGATTTTTCTTGGAAAAAACCGTTTTCTGCCCTCAAGGAGAGCAGAAAAGCGTCGGCAGATTTTACACTTTTAGGCCTAGGTGTCAGGCGCTAAGCCCTAACTACCTGACGTCACGGCATAACTCAGTCTGGCAAGAAAGTTGCGTAACTCCCGGCTGTGGGGAGCTTGGATAGTCCACATTCCGGTTGTGGATATCGGCACGGGACAGCGGGCCGGCCCCTCCGAAAATCTGATCAGACGGAGGTATTATCAATGATGACAAAATCAATGCAGCGAGGGCTGGCCGTCCTCGGTGGTGTGGCAGTTCTTGGCTTTGGCGCTGCGAGCGCTTCTGCCGCCATTACCTATGACCAGAACGTGACGAACAACGTGATCTACGGCACTGGTAATGCCAATGGCGGTTTTACGGTCGACCGCAATTATGGCGTCGAGCTGGGATTGCGTGCCCATCTGCGTTTCGACAGCACGGGTCAGCCTCAGAATATCTACAACAGTAACGGGGCCGGCACTTATACGTTTCCGTCCGGCGAATACAACAATAACGGGCGGCCCATTTGGAATTTCGATTGGTCCATAAATACGGATTATCTGGGGACAACAGGTCTCAAGCTTGGTGATCTCACTTACCAACTACAGCTGGATACCGACCCAACCAGCGCGGAGAACTTTACATCGTCGTTCGATCCGATTTTCAATTATCTTTCTACGCCCGATCATGCGATCGGCGATAACAGCACGGGCAACGGCGGCGGCACCGTCGCGACAAGCGAGGCTGAGTACCTGAACCTGCTCGCAAACAATAATGTTGCCCAGAATTCCTGGCAGTTCCTTTGGGAAGGCGCGTCAATCGACCCCAATGTCAATGGAACTTATGGAATCCAATTGACCGCGTATAGCGGGCAAGTGGCGGTGGCGTCGACCCATATCAGTGTCGTCACCACGCCGCTTCCGGCAACGTTGCCACTGATGCTGTCCGGCCTCGGTCTTGTGGGCGCGGTGGCGCGCAGGAAAACGAAGAAAGCGAAAGCGGCCGCAGCCTAATCGTCAATGTCGGATCGAGCGTCGTGCCCGGAGCAATCCGGGTCCGCCGGCCCCGGCTGGCTTCGTCCGGCGAATACACCTATCATTCCATACTCTGTCTTATCGTCTCATTGGGGGGAGGTTTGGCATGGACGGGGTCGGATCATCGCGACGGGAGGTCTTGGGGATGGGTGTTGCCGGTATTGCATCGGGCTTGACGGCGGGCAGCGCGGGGTCGGCGCAGGCCGGCGCCGCGTGCGGCGGGGTGACCCGCGCGCAGTTCGACGAATATCTCACGCTGTTCAACAACAACGACCCGGGCTTCATCAAATTCTATCACCCGGACGTCGTGCTGGAACTCGGCGCGACCCAGATCAAGACGCCGCAGGGCATCCGCGATTTCTACGCCGAGGTGAAGGCGCATATCCGGGAAAAGGTCGAGGTAAGCCATTTCATTTCGGACGCCACCGGAATCGCCGCCGAGCTGCCGACCGAATTCAAGGTTTACAGGGACTGGGAGAACGGCTTCTTCCAGCGGCCGTTGAAGGCGGGCGAAGTGATGCGCACGATCAGCTTCGTGCTCTACTGGGTCGAGAACGGCCAGTTCAAGCACATCAAATCCGCGCGCTACAGGCAGATCAACGACTGGCAGATGGAAAGCTGACGCGCCCGGCGGCGCCGCCCGGTCACTTGTCCTTCTTCTTCTGTCCCGGGGTACGGGCCAGCAGGTCGTTGAGTTCGTCCTGAGACAATTTGGTGATCGAGCCGATCGGACAGCGCTGGTGGTCGACGACAATGGCGTCGCCGCCGAACGCGCAAAGCCGGCCGTCGAGATTGGACGAGAAGGCGATTGTATCGGTGAAGCGCAGGCCGTCGCATGGGGTCGCAAGCCGGACATGATAGGGCGAGCGGCGGCTGGGCGCCCAGACGATCAGGTTGGACCGGTCGATCGCCCGCCAGTCATAGATCGAGCGGAAGAAAATGCATTCGAGGCTGTTCCGCTGCCGGTCCTTGCCGCTGCCGGTCCCGGATTCACCGGCCGCCGCCGTCACGGACAGCGAGAGAGTGACGGCCAAAGCCGCACATGCGTTCCAGATCGTCCGGCGTAAGGTCATATGTCGTATCCGGCTCGAAAGAGGCCTTAGCCTACAGGAATTCTTCTGAACGCGCGCTGAACATGTCGGATCGGAACGGATTCCGGCGCGGCGGCGAAAGCGACGGCTATGGTTAAGAGAATGGAAAGATCTGTCGGGGCACAGTAACACCTTCTGTGGAGGCAGGCTGTCGCCGCGACTGGCGTCGGCCTCTTGTTTATTCCGGTTTCCAATGCCCGCTCTCGCCAATCTCCTGTTCTTTCTTGCTTATTTCCTGGTCTCCGGGATCGTTGCGCTGCTTCTGCCACTGACGATCGACGGCCTGTCGCCGGTGCTCGGCATCCTGGGGGGCGGTGTCACCTTCGTCGTCTTCCTGCAGATCCATCAGGGCGTCGCGACGTTGCGGTCGCGTGGAATCGTGACCCGCGATATTCGCCGGCTGAGAGACGAGCAGGAGGATCTCATGCGCGAGATCGAAGTCGCGAAGACCGCCGCCTTCGAAGCGCGCGCCGAACTCGACGAGACGGTGACCGGCCGCAATGCCGAGCTCGTCTCCCAGATGAAGATGATCGAAACGCTGCTGCGGCAGGTCGTCACCCGGTCCGGCCCCCGGATCGAGGCGCCGTCCGCGGCGACGGCGGTGAGCGCGCCATCCTCCGAGCCGGAGATCAGCTCCGACGAAGTCTATGAGATCATGCGCAACGCGCTGGAGGAGAACCGCGTCGATCTTTATCTGCAGCCGATCGTTTCGCTGCCGCAACGCCGCCAGCAGCATTATGAAGCCTTCACCCGCGTGCGCGACGGCGAAGGGCATATCATCTATCCGAACCAGTATCTCGAAGTGGCGCATGAGTCCGGTCTCATCACCACGCTGGACAATCTGCTGCTGTTCAACTGCGTGAAGGTGGTCCGCCAGCTCAAGAACCGGCGTCCCGGAACACGGTTCTTCTGCAATATCGCGTCGGCGGCCCTGAACGATAAGGACTTTTTCCCGCAATTCGTCGATTTCATCGAGCACAATCTCGATCTGGCGAACCGCCTCGTTTTCGAATTCAAGCAGGAAGACGTGGCCAATCACGGCGTGGCGCTGGCGCACGACCTGAAGCTTCTGGGCCGGCTCGGCTTCCAGTTCTCGATGGATCATGTGACGGATCTGAATCTCGACCTTGCAGCGCTTGCCGAGCGGCATTTCGACTACATCAAGATTCCCGCCGAAACGCTTCTCAAGGGCGCGGGCGATATCCATCCGGCGGATCTGAAACGTGCGATGGAGCGCCACGGCATCGATCTCATCGTCGAGAAGGTCGAGGAGGAGCGGACGGTCGTCCAACTGCTCGATTTCGATGTCGATTACGCACAGGGCTACCTGTTCGGCGAACCCCGTCCGGCCCGGGCGCCGAGCCTTGGCGAGGGCTTGGACGAGCAAGACGCCACCCCGGCGGTCCGCTCTATCGGCTGACGTTCCAGACTTTCTCTCCAGAACGCCAGACTTTCTCTCCAGAACGAGGGTGGCCCGCCGCCGCGTCCGCGCGGTGCGCGGCAATTGGGCGCAGCGTGCTGATGTCGCACCCCGCGAACAAGGCTATGCGTCAGCCGTTTGACTGACGAGCCTCGCAAAGGCGATCGATAACGATCATCTTCAGAAAGGACGCCGAGCTATGGCAATCCTCCCCAAAACGATCCTGATGTCGCTTGGTGCGGCCGTCGTCGCGATCGGGGCCAGCGCCCCGGCCTATGCGGTCGATCCTCCGGGCAGCCTGACTCTCCTGAACGATCAGACCTTCAACAAACCGGGCGAGTTCCATCTTTATGGCCGCTTTGACCACAAGCAGGTCGACCTCGCCCACAAGCGGGATGTCAAAGTCTGCGTGAAGGAGCAGCGGAACCTGATCACCACCGCCTGGCCCGGACAAGTCGCCATGAAGATCAGGACGGACGGCAAGACCGAGGTCATTCGCCCCGGCCATTGCAAGACGGTCGATGCCAGGGACGTCACCCTCGCGCCGGACGGCAGCGTCCCCTATAACTGGGAAGTCGACGGCAGCGTCAAACGGCAGGGCTGACGCCCGGCCGTTTGGTCTCCGCGGATTTAGCTGAACAGGGCGTCGATGTCGGCCTGAGTGGTTTTCTTGGCACCGCCGCCGGCCTGTGCCGACTGCTGAGCCGCCTTTTGGTGCGGTTCGGCATAGGAGGCCTGGTCGTCGTTGGTCGGCTCCGGAAGCTTGAGTTCCTCGACCTTGTTAAGTTCCTGGCTCGTGGCCCGGACGGCTTCGGCCTCCGCCTCGTCGGCTTCTTCCTGCAGCAGGGATTCAACGGCCTGGACGAGTTCCTCCGCCGTCCGGTTGTCGGGTTCGACCGGCGGCCGGTAATCATCGCCGCGATCTTCTGCCTCGGTTCCCATCAATCGTTCCACGTCCTCATCGGAGAGGTCGGTCTCCGGAACGGGTGCGGCGGCGGTTTCCGGTTGGGCGGTTTCGGGCTCGGCGATATCGGACACCATCATCTCGTCGGCCGTTTCGGCCGGGACGGCGTCGAACAGGTCGTCGACCGCATCCTGAGCGCTTCCGGTGTGCCCGGACTCGTCGCCGGACATCAACGCGTCGGCGCCTTGCTGATCCACGCCTTCCCCGGCGAGTGCCGGGCCCGACATGCCGGGATTGTCGACGGAGCTTTTCGACTCTTCTTCCGCCGCAGCTTCGCCCTCGACACCCCAGACTTCACCGATGCGATGCAGACGCGTCTCGATCACCGACAGGGTTTCGACGACCTTGCTGATGCGCTGGCCGGTAATGTCCTGGAACGAGCAGGCCTCGAAGATCGACATGACGCATTCGTTCACGGTGTTGGCGTACTCGTCGGCGTCGCTCGGATCGGCCGCCATGATCGTTTCGGCGGCTTCCATGATCGTGTTGGTGGCTTCCTCCGTCGCCGCCACGATGGCGTCGAGCTCACGGCCGGCGCGCGGAATCTGGCGCGTCTTGAGTTCGGCCGGATGAAGCTGGGAGATCTCGTCCCGCGCCCGGGTGATGAATTCCGAAAGATAGCGGAATTCCCGGTACATCGAGGTGTCGATGGTGCCGAAATAGGTCGACATGGTGCCGATCAGAACTTCCGTCACGGAAGCGATCTCCGTCAGCGAGACGGACCGGTCCTTGTGCGTGCGCAAATAGTCCACGAGCGTCTCGAGACGCTCGGGAAGTTCCCCAACAATCATTAGAAATCCCCAAGTACCGCGGCGATCTTGCCTTTGAGCGTGGCGGCGTTGAACGGTTTGACGATGTAGTTGTTCACGCCGGCCTTCTTGGCGGCGACCACATTCTCGGCCTTGGATTCGGCCGTCACCATGATGAAGGCGGTGCCCTTGAGCGTGTCGTCGGAGCGGACTTCCTTGAGAAGTTCGTAGCCGGTCATCGGTTCCATGTTCCAGTCGGAGATCACGAGCTGGTATTTCTTCCCGCGCATCTTCGAGAGCGCCATGGACCCGTCCGTTGCCTCGTCGACATTGTCGAAGCCCAACTGTTTGAGCAGATTGCGCACGATACGAAGCATCGTCTTGTAGTCGTCGACGATTAGAATCGGCATTGACAGGTCTACAGCCATACTGTCCTCGTTGTTCTTGGAAACCCGTTGAAAGTCATGCCCGAAGCCGCAGCGCGCACCATGAGATTCTGGGCGGAAAAGCAGTGTCCAAATTTAGGAATGCCGGGCTAAAAAAGGGTTAACGCATACCGACTATCGGCTGCCGGGACCGGCCGACGAGGCGTTGCGCCAGTCGCGCCGCCGAGATGGCGGGTGGCCGCCAAGCCCATTGACATATCGTCCCCCCTCCGCACAGTTTGGCGCCGCGGCCGACCGGCGGGCCGCGCCGTATGGCCCGATCCGCCGTCGGCGCTTTCGTCCGTCTGCCGGAAGGATTTGAATGCGCATCTTGCGTCACCTGGATGACGTCCCCGAGGAGTGCCGCGGCGCCGTGGTTACGCTCGGCAATTTCGACGGATTCCACCGTGGCCATCAGGTGGTGCTGATAGAGGCGGCGAAAATGGCCGACCAACTCGGCACGCCGCTATGCGTCCTGACCCAGGAACCGCATCCGCGAGCCTTTTTCCGGCCGGACGATCCACCGTTCCGGCTGGCCTCGTTGCGCGCCAAGGCGACCTATCTCGAAGATTTCGGCGTCGATGTCATGGTCGTGCTGCATTTCGACGCCGCTCTGGCCTCGACGCTTGCGCAGGATTTCGTCATGGACATCCTGCTCGGCAAACTCGGCGCGCGCCATATCGTGGTCGGCTATGATTACCGTTTCGGCAAGGGCCGCGGCGGGGGCACGGACGTGTTGCGCCAGATGGGCGAGATGGAAGGCTTCGGCGTCACCATCGTCGAGCCGAGCGAGGTGGCCGGTACCATCCACTCCTCAACCGCGATCCGCGATGCGCTTAAAGGCGGCAAACCGTTCGAGGCGGCGGCGCTCCTCGGCCATTGGTGGACGATCGACGGCCGGGTGCAGGAAGGCGACCAGCGCGGCCGCACCATCGGGTTTCCGACGGCCAATCTGCCGATCGACAATCTTCTGGAGCCACGGCGCGGTGTCTATGCCGTGAGGGTGCGGATCGAGGACGGGCCGGATCGGGGCCGCTATGACGCGGTTGCCAATATCGGCGTGCGCCCGACCGTCGGCACCGAGCATATCCTCTTCGAGATCCATCTGCTGGATTTCGCCGGCGATCTCTATGGCCGGCATCTCCATGCCGAGATCATCGAATTCATCCGGCGCGAGCGCAAATTCGACGGGCTCGATGCGCTGAAGGCCCAGATCGATAACGATGCCAAGGAGGCTCGCCGCATCCTCAACGACCCGTCCTATCGCCCGAATGCTTTCGAGATGATCACGCGGGAAGCGGCGCGGGCGGAGATGGCGGATCCGGGCGCTCAGGCCGTCGCGAAGTTGAAATAGGTAAAGCTCTCGTTCCGGACCCAGCCGGCGCTCTCATAGAGTGCCTGGGCATCCGCATTGTCGATCGCCGTGCAGAGCGTCAGCCGAATAGCGCCGTACTCGCGTGCGAAATCGACGGCGCGATCGAGCAGGGCGCGGGCAACGCCTTGCCGGCGCGCCTCCTTAGCGACGAAGAGATCGTTCAGAAGCCAGACCCGAGAGGGGCGACAGCGTCCAGATCCCGGACGCTCGCTTGCGCGATGTGCATGGTCGATCGTTCCTGAGAAGCTCGAGCGCAGCCGTCCGTTCAGGCGACACGCTTTACTTTGGCGAAGGCGTCGTCATTCGCGGAATCGCGAGCGACTTCGAGGTCGTAATAGGCCTGCAGCTTCAGCCAGTATTCCGGCGGGGTTCCGAGCGCCTTGCCGAGACGGATGGCGGTGTCCGGCGTGATGCCGCGTTTGCCGCGCAGGATCTCGCTGATCCGCATGGGCGAAACATCCATGGCCTGCGCAAGCTTATAGGCCGAGATAGCTAACGGCTTGAGAAACTCTTCGGAAAGAAATTCTCCGGGATGAAGTGGCGGCATGCGCTCAATGGTAGTCGACGATTTCGACGTCATAGGCCCCATCCTCCTTCCAGACAAAACAGATTCGCCACTGGTCATTGACCCGGATGCTGTGTTGGCCCCCGCGGTCGCCCTTTAATCTTTCGAGCCGGTTCCCCGGCGGTATCCGCAACTCGTCGACCTCATCGGCAAGATGGATCGCGACCAGCTTTCGATAAGCACTCCGTTGCACATCCTGACCGAGCGATTTGACGAACTGTCGGTCGAAGATCGCTTGGACCGTCTTGCCCTTGAACGAACGGATCATCGATCCGCATCATATTGCGAGGAGATATTATTGTAAGGCGATATTATCGGCAATCGATAATATCTGGGGACCGGATTCAGTCGTTGCCCGGCTTCTCAAAAACCAGGAAGTTCTGAACCGGCAGGACGTTCTTGTCGGCGATCAGCGTGAAGCCGGCGGCCTCGATCTCGGCGACGAGCTGCGCTTTCGGAATCGCCTCGAGGGGGTTCTTGGGCGGCGTTGCTTTGCGGTGTTCGATCACCACCAGCCGCGCGCCCGGCTTCATCGCTTGCCGGATCGCCGCCATCATTTCCTTGGGGTAAGTGAAGGCGTGATAGGTCTCGACCAGAAGGACGAGATCGATGCTGTCCTCGGGCAGTTTGGGATCGGTGACCGTGCCGAGGATGGTGGTGACATTGTCGGCGTCGCGATTGGCCCTGCGCCGGTCGATCACCTTGATCATGTCGGGATCGATATCTTCGGCATAGACCTTGCCGTCCGGCACCAGCGGGTTGATCCGGAAGGTGAAAAAGCCCGTACCGGCACCGATATCGGCGACCACGTCGTCGGGCTTGAGATCCAGATTGGCGGCGACTTTTTCGGTGTGCTCCTCGGCTTCGCGGCTGGTGCGGTCGAGCCAGGCCGCGTCCGGTGGGCCGTTAATCTCGGGGATCTCCCTGCCCATATAGAATTTGCCGGTTCCGCCGGGGCTGGCCGGGCCGAACGTATAGGCGGAATCGTCGGGCGGCGTCTGCGTGCTCGATTCCTGGGACGCGTTGCCGCAGGCCGAGAGCAGGGCGGCCGCCGCAAAGACAGCGATAGCGCAATGGCGGATCGTCATGCTGCCGGTCTTCTCCCCGCCGCCACCATGTCCGGTGCGGTTCGTCATATCGCATTCCAACACAGGCGTCCCCCGCCCTGACCGGATTCATCAAACAGAGTCCGCGCGCCGGCGTCAACTGACGCGGCAAGCGGGTCGGGGAGTCCCCTCGCCCGGCCAAAGCGCTCGACAAGACAACGCTCTCGCGCTAGACACTGGCCCGGAACCGAATTGGCTGCCCGGTCGGGGCGGCCCGGGGATTGTGGCGATGTCGTTCACCAGGCCGATTATTCGAATTATCAACCCGGCGTCTTAAATGACGCCGGGCCTTCGCCGCGCCGCAGAGAGCTGCGGCCTCGCAGGCGGGACGTTCGCCTTGACCTGGACAGTTACGAAACAATAAGCCACCGAGATCATGACAACCGATTACCGATCCACCGTATTCCTGCCCAAGACCGATTTCCCCATGAAGGCGGAGCTTGCCAAGCGCGAGCCGGCTTTTCTGGAACGCTGGGCGAAGCTCGATCTCTATAAGCGCCTGCGCGAGGCGGGCAAGGGCCGCGAGAAATTCATCCTTCACGATGGCCCGCCCTATGCGAACGGCAATATTCATCTCGGCCACGCGCTGAACCGGATCCTGAAGGACATGATCGTCCGGTCCCAGCAGATGATGGGCAAGGACGCGCCCTTCGTGCCCGGCTGGGACTGCCACGGCCTGCCGATCGAATGGAAGATCGAGGAGAAATACCGCAAGGCCGGCAAGAACAAGGACGAGGTGCCAATCCTCGAATTCCGTCAGGAATGCCGGGAATTCGCCCGGCACTGGATGGATGTCCAGCGCGCCGAGTTCAAGCGCCTGGGCCCGCTCGGCGAATGGGACAACGCCTATAACACGATGACGCATGCCGCCGAGGCGCAGATCGCCCGGGAACTGATGAAGTTCCTGATGAAAGGCGCGCTCTATCGCGGCTCCAAGCCGGTCATGTGGTCGGTGGTCGAAAAGACCGCGCTGGCCGAGGCGGAAGTCGAATATCACGACCACACCTCGACCCAGATCGACGTGGCCTTCCCGATTGTCAAAGCCTCGAAGCCCGAGCTCGACGGCGCGCATATCGTCATCTGGACGACCACCCCTTGGACCATGCCCGGCAACCGCGGCATCGCCTATGGGCCGGATATCGATTACGTAATGTTTAGCGTAGCGGGCGCGAAGCGAGATGACCCGAAAGTAACGCCGTTTCTAAACAAGCGTTTTGTTATCGCCGAGTCTCTGTTGAGTGACTTCACGGAGCGGACCGGTCTTCTGCCCTCGGAGAACGGCCGGGTGCACTTCAAAGGTTCGGATTTCGAAGGCACCGTCTGCGCGCATCCCTTGCGCGGGCAGGGCTACGATTTCGACGTCCCGGTGATCGAAGGCCATCACGTCACGACCGAGCAGGGCACCGGCTTCGTGCATATCGCGCCGGGGCATGGCGAGGACGATTTCGAGATCGGCCAGAAATACGGTTTCGAAGTGCCGTTCACCGTGGCCGATAACGGCGTCTATTACGATTCCGTGCCGCTCTTTGCCGGATTGCATGTCTACAAGGCGGATGAGCCGGTCTGCGAGAAGCTGGCCGAGGCGGGCGCGCTGCTGGCCAAGGGCAAGCTGGTGCACTCCTATCCGCATTCCTGGCGGTCCAAGGCGCCCTTGATCTTTCGCAACACGCCGCAATGGTTCATCTCGATGAGCGAGGACGGGCTGCGGGACAAAGCGTTGAAGGCCATTGACGACACGCGTTTCGTGCCGGAGCGCGGGCGCAATCGGATCCGCGGCATGGTCGAGACCCGGCCCGACTGGGTGATCTCGCGCCAGCGCGCCTGGGGCGTGCCCATCACGGTGTTCGTCGAGAAAGCCACCGGCAAGGTGCTGCAGGACGCGGCGGTGAACGCCCGGATCGCGGCGGCCTTCGAGGCGGACGGCGCGGATGCCTGGTTTGCGAGCGACCCGTCCCGCTTCCTCGGCAACGATTATAACCCGGACGATTACGAGCAGATCCGCGATGTGCTGGATGTCTGGTTCGATTCAGGCTCCACGCACGCTTTCGTGCTGGAAAGCGATACCTGGCCGGACCTTTCCTGGCCGGCGTCCCTGTATCTCGAAGGCTCGGACCAGCATCGCGGCTGGTTCCAGTCGTCTCTGCTCGAATCCGTCGGCACGCGCGGCCGCGCCCCCTATGACGCGATCCTGACGCACGGTTTCATCCTGACGGCTGACGGCCACAAGATGTCGAAATCGCTCGGCAACGACGTCGCGCCTCAGAAAGTCGTGGAGCAATTCGGCGCGGATATCCTGCGGCTCTGGGTCGCCGCGATCGATTACACCGAAGACGTGCGTATCGGCGACGAGATCCTCAAGGGCCAGGTCGACGCCTATCGCAAGATCCGCAACACCATGCGTTATCTGCTCGGCAATCTCGCGAATTTCGACGAGGCCGAAAAGCTGCCGCAGGGCGAGATGCCGGAACTCGAGCGCTGGGTGCTGCACCGCCTGACGGAGCTCGACGCCAATATCCGCCGGGCCTGCAACGAGTTCGAATTCAACCGCATGTTCACGGAGCTTTACCGCTTCTGCGCGGTGGATCTCTCGGCGGTCTATTTCGATATCCGCAAGGACACGCTCTATTGCGATCCGATGGACTCGATCCGCCGGCGCGCCGCCCGCACGGTGCTCGATCAGCTGTTCCGGTGTCTCACCGCCTGGTTCGCCCCGCTGCTGTGCTTCACGGCCGAAGAGGTCTGGCTGACACGCTTTCCGTCCGAGACGGACAGCGTCCATCTGCGCACTTTCCCCGAGATCCCGGCGGACTGGCGCGACGAGGTGTTGGGCCGGAAATGGGAGAAAATCCGGGCGCTGCGCCGGGTTGTCACCGGGGCGCTCGAGGTCGAGCGCCGCGAGAAGCGCATCGGCGCCAGTCTGCAGGCGGCGCCGCAAGTCTATGTCGAGGACAAGAGCTATATCGACGCCATGAAGGGCGTGGATCTCGCGGAAATCTCGATCACCTCGGCGGGCACGCTGATTCACGGTACGCCTCCCCAAGGCGCTTTCATGCTCGAAGACGTTGACGGCGTCGGAGTCGTGCCCGCGCTGGCGGACGGCGAGAAATGCCAGCGCTGCTGGCAGGTTCTGCCCGAGGTCGGCGCCGTCGAGGACGCGCCCGATCTGTGCCGCCGCTGCGCCGGCGCGGTGCAGTCCCACGAGGTCGCCTGATGCGGCGGCGCGCCGTGATCGCGCGTCAGGCCCGCGTCATCGGCATGTCGCTCATCCTGATCGCGCTGATCGTGGACCGCGCCAGCAAGGCGTGGATCCTTAATCACTTTGCGACGCCCGGGAACGGCGCGTTCAAGCTGACCCCGTTTCTGAATATCGTCCTCGGCTGGAATCAGGGCATCAGCTTCGGCTTGTTCAACGATCATAACGATATCGGCCGCTGGCTCCTGATCGGGGTGACGGGGGCGGTCGTGGTCGTGCTCGGGGCCTGGCTCTGGCGATCGAATTCGCGGCTCAAGGCGGCGGCGCTGGGTCTTGTCATCGGCGGCGCGTTGGGTAACATCTATGACCGTGTGCGATATGGCGCCGTCGCGGACTTCATCGACGCCCATTGGGGCAGCGTCCATTTCTGGACGTTCAATGGCGCCGATTCCGCGATTTCGCTTGGCGTGGTGTTGCTGATATGGGACAGTCTCGCCGGCCAACGGGGCGGCCACTGATCTGATTTTGAGCGGAACTAGGAGCCTTTGTATGTCGTCCAGATCCCTGCAATCGAACCCCGGCACCGGCCGGTTCGCGCGGCGCGTGGCCATTGTCGGTCTCGCCGCCGGTGCGTTCGCGGTGATGGGAGGCTGCAGCAGCTTCAAGGATGCGCTGGGCATCTCCAAGCATCCGCCGGACGAATTCGCCGTCGTCACCAAATCGCCGCTGATCGTGCCGCCGGATTACAATCTCCTGCCGCCGCGGCCCACGGTCGAGCAGCCGCGCGACGCGGATCCCGAGGCGGCCGCGATTCAGGCCCTGTTCCCGGATCACAAGGTGACGCCGCCCTCGCAAAGCGAGGCGATGCTCCTGAAGCGGACCGGCGCGACGGATACGTCCTCCGATATCCGCACCAAGATCGGGGATGAAGCGACGGAGATCTCGGATCGCGGGGCCGATACCGGCAAGATCCTCTATGACAACTCCGTTTCGGTGCCGAACCAGCCCAAGCAGCCATTGATCGAGCGCCGTGCGCCGGTCGATGCGGAGCAGAAAAACTGAGCCGGCGGACGGTAGAAGAGCTCCAACTGAAAACGGGCAAGCGATTCGCCCGTAGACTACGGTTTCGTAACATTCTGGCCGGCTTGGCCCTCGGCGCGCTGTGCCTCACGGCACAACACGCGGACGCGGCGTCGTTCCGGGCGAAGAGCTTCACCCTGAAAAACGGTTTGCAGGTCGTGGTGATCCCGGATCACCGCTCGCCGGTCGTGGTTCAGATGGTTTGGTACAAGGTCGGCGGCGCGGACGAGCCGCCCTTGAAGTCCGGCCTCGCCCATTTCCTCGAACATCTGATGTTCAAGGGCACCAAGGCGGTGCCGGGCAAGCAGTTCGCGTTGATCGTCGCGCGCAATGGCGGCCAGGACAACGCGTTCACGGCGCCGGACTATACCGCCTATTGGGAAAAGGTCGCCAGGGATCGCTTGCCGCTCGTGATGAAGATGGAAGCGGACCGCATGGTGAACCTCAAGCTCGACGACGTCGAAGACGTCAATCACGAGCTTCAGGTGGTGATCCAGGAGCGCCGCATGCGCACCGATAACCGGCCGCAGGCGCAACTGCAGGAAGCCGTGCAGTCGACGCTCTTCACGCTGCATCCCTATCGCATTCCGACGATCGGCTGGCTGTCCGAGCTCGAAAAGCTGACGCGCGACGATGCGGTGGATTTCTATCATCATCACTACGCGCCGAATAACGCAATCCTGATCCTCGCGGGCGACGTGACGGTGGATGAAGTGAAGCCGCTGGCCGAGAAATATTACGGGTCGTTGAAGCGCGGCGATATTCCGCCCCGGGTCCGTCCGCAAGAGCCGCCCCATCTCGCCGCCAAGCGCGTGATCATGCATGACGCGAAAGTGCGCCAGCCCATGTGGGAGCGCCAATATATCGCGCCGAGCCTGCATTGGGGCGACAAGAGGCAGGCGATCCCCCTCGATGTGCTGGCGCAGATTCTGGGTGGCGGACCAACCAGCCGCCTGTACAAGAAATTGATGATCGAGCAGGGCCTCTCGTCCGGCATCTCCGCGTCCTACAACGACACGACCTACGACATGTCGACCTTCGATATCTATGCCACGCCGGTGCCGGGCGGCGACGTGAAGCAGCTCGAAGCCGCGATCGACAAGGTCATCGCGGATATGGTGAAGAACGGCGTGACCGAGGAAGAGCTGGACCGCGCCAAGCGCAACCTGATCGCCTCCGCGGTCTATGCGCAGGACAGCGCGATGGGCCTCGGCTATGTCTACGGCGCCGCGCTCGCCACAGGCCTCACCATCGACGACGTCGCGACCTATCCCGATCAGGTCGGCAAGGTCACGCTCGATCAGGTGAATGCCGCCGCGCGCGACCTCTTCCACATCGAGAAGTCGGTGACCGGCGTGCTATTGCCCAGGAAGGAGCAATAGGCGATGGCCCCCAAGCTCGCTTTTGCGACGTTTCGCTCCGTTGCCGCGCTCGCCCTTGTCGCGGTCTTTGTGCTCGTTATCCGTTCGGCGCCGGTCTCGGCCTTTGAGATCAAGCCGATCACCAGCCCGGGCGGCATCAAGGCCTGGCTGGTCGAGGAACACAGTGTCCCGCTGATCCAGGTCGGCGTCGCCTTTGACGGCGGATCGGCGAGTGATCCCGCCGGTAAGGAAGGTCTCGCCTATTTCCTCTCCGGCATGCTGGACGAAGGCGCGGGCGACCTGACCTCCGAGCAGTTTCACGACCGGGTCTCGGATCTGAACGTCAAAATGTCGTTCGATGCGGATCGGGACAGCTTCACGGCCAGCTTCGCGACGCTCACCAAGAACCGCGACGCGGCGTTCAAGCTTCTGGGGCTCGCGCTTTCCAAACCGCGCTTCGATTCCGAGCCCCTGGAGCGCGTGCGCAAGCAGATCATCGCGATCCTGGCGCAGGAGCAGGAACAGCCCGAGGCCGTCGCGGCCCATGCCTGGTTCGAGGCGGCGTTCCCGAACCACCCTTATGGCCGTCCGGTCAAGGGCGACGCCAAAACGATATCTTCGATCAAGGCGGGTGACCTGCGGGGCCTCGCCGGGCGCGAATTCGCCCGCGATAACATGTATGTCGCGATCGTCGGCGACGTGGATGCCGGCGAGGCCGGCCGGTTGCTCGATATGGCGCTCGGCGCATTGCCCGCCAAGGGCGACATGCCGGCGGTCGCCGAGACCAGGCCGAGCTACACGCCGGGCCTCAAGATCGTTTCGAAACAGGTGCCGCAAAGCACCGCGATCTTTGGCGAGACGGGGATCAAACGGAAGGACCCCGACTGGTACGTCGCCTATGTGATGAATTACGTGCTCGGCGGCGGCGGGTTCTCGTCGCGGCTGATGGATGAGGTGCGCGAGAAGCGTGGCCTCACCTACGGCGTCGCCACCTCGCTCTATCCACTCGATCATACGGGACTGATTCTCGGCCGCGTCGCCAGCGAAAACACGAAAATCGCCGAATCCGTGTCCCTGATCGAAGCCGAGATCGGCAAGCTCGCCAGGAACGGAATCACGGACAAGGAACTCAAGGACGCCAAGACCTATCTGACCGGGTCCTACCCTTTGAGCTTCGATACCAGCAGCAAGATCGCCGGCCAGCTCGTCGCGATCCAGCGCGAAGGCCTGGGCCTCGATTATGTCAAGAAGCGCAACAGCTATATCGAGGCCGTCACCTCCGATCAGGTGAAACGCGTGGCGGCGAAGCTGCTCGATCCGGGTCATCTTCTCTGGGTCGTCGTCGGAAACCCGAAGGACATGGGGACGCCCGAAAATCCCAAACTGCCCGCCCCGGCGAAAGACTAGCGTCCGCCGGTATTTATTCTGCCTTCATGGTGACGTTTTGCGGGCGGCTCGCCAGCAGCCGCGAGACGATCCGTTTGTCGAACACGCGGAAGGCGTATAGCAGTTCGGCGGCGAAACAGACAGACGCGAAGGCGATCAGCCAGAAGCCGTCCAGTGTATCCGCCGTCAAATAGCGAAAGGCGATGGCCCCGGCCAGAAAGCCGAGGAGGAAATGCCCGAACCGTCCCATTTTGTGACACCCCAGTTAGGTTTTCTTCATTCGGAGGAAGACGGAGCAAACGCTGTGCCACGGTGTTAATGTCCGTTAACGGCGAATTGGCGGTGGGGTTCGGAAAGGGGGCGAAAATGTCGCTATTCGGCGTTAAAAACAAAACGAACGACGAAAATTGACGAAAGGGCGGCATGGTGTACGAACAGCGGATCGAAACATCTCTCGAGGCGTCGATCGGGCCGAACGGCCTGGATGAAGCGGCATTCCGCAGCTTTCTCGACCGCGCGACGCACGCGCTGGAGCGGCTTCGCAGCACTGACCGGCCGGACGAGCGCTCGATTTTCGATCTGCCCGCCCGGCGCGACGATCTCGATGCTGTCGCGAGCCGTGTCGCGCATATCCGGGAGACCGCATCGGACGTCGTGATCTTCGGCATCGGCGGGTCGAGCCTCGGCGGCCAGGCGGTGACGTCAATCGTCAAGAATTCCGACACACCACGGATTCATTTTCCTGAAAATCCCGATCCCGACAGTCTCGACCGGCTGTTCAAGACCCTGCCGCTCGCCACGACCCATTTTTTCGCGATCTCGAAATCCGGCGGCACTCCCGAACCGCTCGCCGAGCTTTTCGCCGCCATGGCGAAGGTCAGAGACGCGGGCGGTGATCTGGGCAAGGCGTTCACGGTCATCACCGAACCGGCGAGCGAGGCGAACCCGGACGGCAATCTCTTGCGGCGCTTGGCGAACCGCCATGGCATGACGGCCTTCGAGCACGACCCGACCCTTGGCGGCCGGTTCTCGGTCCTTTCCATCGTCGGCCTGATCCCGGCCATGTTGACCGGCCTCGATCCGGTGGCGTTTCGAAACGGGGCGGCCGAGGTCCTGAAGACGGCGATGGCGTCGAAAAGCGCGGAGGATTGTCCGCCGGCGGCCGGCGCGGCGCTGTCGGTCGGGCTGGAGCAGACGCGCGGCGTTCGGGTCAGCGTGATGTTCCCTTATTCGGACGCGCTCGAACGACTCGCGATGTGGTATCGTCAGCTCTGGGCCGAAAGCCTCGGCAAGGACGGGCACGGCACGGTGCCGGTGCGGGCGCTCGGACCGGTCGATCAACACAGCCAGGTACAGCTCTATCTCGACGGGCCCGCCGACAAACTGTTTACCGTCCTGATCCCGGATTGGCGCGGCAAGGGCCCGAGGATCGATCCCGCGCTTGCGGACGACCCGTCGCTCGGCTACCTCTCAGGGAAGACTGTCGGCGATCTCGTCGATGCGGAGGCGCGGGCGACCGCCGAGACCCTGGCCAAGACGGGCCGGCCGGTGCGGATCTTCCGGATCGCGACGCTCGATGAGCGCACGCTTGGAGCCTTGTTCATGCATTTCATGCTGGAAACCATTATCGCGGCCGAGCTTCTGGGCGTCGATCCGTTCGGCCAGCCGGCCGTCGAGGCCGGCAAGAAGCTGGCCCGCGCCTATCTGTTGGAGGGCTGAGCCGAGCCATGGCCATCCGCCTGCTTCCCGAAGAGACAGTCAACCGTATCGCCGCCGGCGAGGTGGTCGAACGGCCGGCGAGCGTCATCAAGGAACTGGTGGAGAACGCGATCGATGCGGGCGCGACGCGCGTCGACGTGACGCTCGAAGGCGGCGGTCGAAAGGCGGTAACGGTCACCGACAACGGCTCGGGCATGACGCCCGAAGATCTCGCGCTCGCCATCGAACGCCACGCGACCTCCAAGCTGCCCGAGGATGACGAAGCCTTCGCGATCAAGACGCTCGGTTTCCGGGGCGAAGCTTTGCCGTCGATCGGCTCGGTCAGCCATATGACGATCACGTCGCGGATGCCGGATTCCGAGACCGCCTGGAAATTGACGGTCGGGCCGAAATCCCGCCCCGAGCCGGCGGCGTTTCCGCCGGGAACGCGGGTCGAGGTGCTGGATCTTTTCTACGCCACGCCCGCCCGCCTGAAATTCCTGAAGACCGACCGATCGGAATATCTCGCGGCCGTCGACATCGTGAAGCGGCTCGCCATGGCCAGTCCCGATATCGGCTTCACCTTCTCGGATGGCGACCGGCTGGCGTTCCAGGCGCTGGCGCAGCAGGGCGAATTATTCGAGGCGCGCCGAGGGCGGCTGGCCGAGATCCTCGGACGGGAATTCCGTGAGAACACGCTCGGGCTCGATACCGAGCGGGAAGGCGTGCGGCTGCGCGGTTTCATCGGCTTGCCGACCTTCAGTCGCGGCAACGCCCAGTTCCAATATCTCTTCGTCAATGGCCGTCCGGTGCGCGACAAACTTCTCGGCGGCGCGGTGCGCGGCGCCTATGCCGACCTTCTGGCGCGGGACCGTCATCCGATCGTCGCGCTGTTCCTCGATTGCGAACCCGATTTCGTCGATGTGAACGTGCATCCGACCAAGGCCGAGGTGCGTTTCCGCGATCCCGGCCTGGTGCGCGGGCTGATCGTTGGCGCGCTGAAACATGCGTTGCACGACGCCGGCCATCGCGCCTCGACCACCGTGTCCCAGGCCGCGCTCGGCGCCGCGAAACCCCATATCGCGCCGGGCCTGCCGCTCAACAGCCACGCGCGCTATCAGCCGGCCTATACCGGGCCGCGTGCGCCGTCGCCGGATATGATGGAAGCCGCCATGGCCTTCCAGGCCGCGGGGGTGGAGAGCGCGGGTCTGGCAGAGGCGGAGCAGGCGCCCTTCGCCGCGCCGGCCGCGCCGCCGGCCGACGCTGCCGAGGTGGACCTGCCGCTTGGGCTGGCGCGGGCCCAGTTGCACGAGACCTATATCGTCGCGGAGAAGCGTGATGGGATCGTCATCGTCGATCAGCATGCCGCCCATGAGCGTCTCGTGCATGAGCGCATGAAAGCCGCACTCGCCAGCGAGGGCATCAAGCGGCAGGGGCTTCTCATGCCGGAAGTGGTCGAGCTGGATGAAGGCGCGGTCGAAAGGCTGGCGGCCCGGGCGAGCGAGCTTGCCGATCTCGGTCTTGTGCTCGAGCCGTTCGGCAACGGCGCGGTGGTGGTGCGCGAAATTCCGGCCATGCTCGGCGCGACCGACGTGCAGGGACTGGTCAAGGATCTCGCCGACGATCTCGCCGAGGTCGAGGAGGCGTTGAGCCTCAAGGAGCGTCTCGATGACGTCTCGGGCACCATGGCCTGTCACGGCAGCGTCCGCGCCGGCCGGCGGCTGACCGTGCCGGAAATGAACGCTCTCTTGCGAGAAATGGAAGCGACGCCCCATTCCGGCCAGTGCAATCACGGCCGCCCCACCTATGTGGAACTCTCGCGCAACGATATCGAACGGCTGTTCGGCCGGCGCTGAGGCGCTTGAGGCCGGCTTCAGCTGGCGTGCTTGATTTCCGGCTCGCCCCCGAGCGCCTCGTCGATCTCCATGATCGCGAGTTTCACATGCAGCGCCGCCGTCACGAGCCCGAGAGCGGAGACGTCTTTCAGTGTATAGGTCAAACAGGCGCGCAAGGCCTCCGCCTGATAGCGCAGGGGCTTTTCCGCGAGCGTGTTTTTCGGTGATGTCGATTTGGCAACCATGACGGGAACATTAATCCCGTATTAAGAGTTTTTCAATAAATTAATACTCGTATAAGTAGTTGCGTCATCATGTCACGCCTGATCGTCGATCACGCGCGCGAAAACCAGTTTGGTCTGGCCGTAGACCCGCTCATCGAAGGCGTCGCACCCCTCCGGCAATGCGATGTCTTCTATTTTCGCCAGTTCTATGACGATGGTGGCGCCGGGCTTGCACCAGCCGGCTTTGATCAGGGCATCCAGCGCCGGTGCCGTGAGGTCCGACTTGTAGGGCGCGTCCAGGAACATCAGGTCCACCGGGCGCGGCGACGTGGTCGGCGTGCGCGCGTCGCGCAGAAGGAAGGTCGCTTCGCGGGTGACGCCAAGCTCGCTCGCATTCCGGCGCGCGAGATCGAGCGCGGTGCGGTCGTTGTCCATGAAGATCACATGGGCCGCGCCGCGTGACAGGGCCTCGAGGCCGAGCGCGCCGGTGCCGCAAAAGATGTCCGCCACCCGCGCGCCCTCGGGCAGGGGGCTGCGGCCATGGGCGAGGATATCGAACAGGGATTCGCGCACCCGGTCGCTAGTCGGGCGGATGTCCCGGTTTTCCGGTGCGATGATCCGCCGGCCGCGCAATTTACCGGCGACGATGCGCATGGCCCTCGCTCGCCTTGCGGCCGGTCTCACCGCTCGGGTAGGACCCGATCATTTCCTTGAACACGCTCGGCGATACCGGCCGGGTTTCGCCCGGCTGCAATTTTCCCAAGTGAAACGGACCATAGGAGACGCGGATCAAGCGATTGACCGACAGTCCGAAATGCTCCAGCACGATCCGCACCTCGCGGTTCTTGCCCTCCCGTAAGCTCACGCTGTACCACGCGTTTTTCGCTTGGCGCTCCTCTTTGGCGGCTTCCTTTTCCAGCGCGATCGGGCCGTAGCGGATTCCGTCGATCGTTACGCCGTCGGCAAGGCGGCGACTGTTGTCCACAGAGATGTCACCATAGGCCCGGACCCTGTAACGGCGGATCCAGCCGGTTTTCGGCGACTCCAGATGATGCGCCAGTGCGCCGTCATTGGTGAGCAGCAGCAGCCCTTCGGTGTTGAGGTCGAGCCGGCCGACCGACACGACCCGCGGCAGGTCTTTCGGCAAATGATCGAACACGGTAGGGCGGCCTTGCGGATCCCGGTGCGTCGTGATCAGCCCCTTCGGTTTGTGATAGAGCCAGAGCCGGGCGCGATCCGCTTCCTCGACCGGCTTGCCGTCGATCGCAATACGGGAGGCGGGCGTCACGAAGGTCGCCGGCGTCCTGACCTTGCGGCCATCGAGCGAGATCCGGCCCGCTTCGATCATGCGCTCCACCTCGCGGCGCGAAGCGACACCGCGCCGCGCCAGCACCTTGGCGATGCGTTCGCCGTCCGGCGTCTCGGATGTCGCGCGTTGTGGTGTCTTCTCTGTCACGGCGGCGGTTGTACCGCCCTTTTCCCCAAGGGCTCAAGCTTATTGGCGCGTTTTCCCCATGTCGTCATCCCGGACCTGATCCGGGATAACAAGGGGAGCGGCGTAGATCTTTTGACCGCTCCTTGTTTGAAGCACACAAACCGTTCGCCCCGAGCGTGTCGAAGGGCGTGCAACCGCTTCGGCGCCGGAGTTGACGGGCGTCGACAGGCTCAGCCCGAACGGAGAAAAACACCCGCCGGACGTGCCTAGGACGGAATCGCCGGCCCGCCCTTGGCCCAGGAGACGATGTCGAATTTCGGATCGACGCCGATGAAGCAGGCTTTCACGGGCGTAAGGATCCGGGTGACATGACCCTTGCCGGTCAGATCCATCATGAACACCAGATCGCCGGGGCCGACCTTATGCTTGGTGTGGAGCGACGTCTCGACCTCCAGATCGCCTTCCATATTGATCGCGAAGGTCTTGGCCGGGGCGTTGTGCCAGTTGTTCTTGGCCGGCCGGTAGTTGATCGCGCGCAGGCTGGTCAGCGGGATCGCTTCCAGCTTGTCGGCCAGCGTCATCATCTCGAAATGGGACTCGCCCTTGTCGTCGGCATAGATCCGCCGGATTCTGATCGGCGTCGCCGGCTTGCCTTTCTGCCACTGGCCGACCTGGGAGAGGTCGCTTCCGCCGCCGGCCCCTCCGGCCGCCGCGGCAAACGCCGCCACGCCGCTCAAGGTCAGAAAATCGCGTCGCTGCATGATCCGTCCTCCTTCGTTCTCTCTCAGTTGCCCGGGTTGGCGGCCCAGGAGACGACGTCGAAGCCGTCTTCGACATGGATGAAAATCGCCGTGAGCGGAGTCAGCGGCGTCGAGACGTGGCCCTTGCCCTCGACGTCTTCGAGGAAAACGAGATCCGTCGGGCCGATCCGGTGAGTCTTGCCATCCGATGTGGTGATGTCCATCTCGCCGACGATGTTGCGGACGAAGCGGCGGAAGAAGGCATTGTGAAATTTGCCGCTGGAATCGCCCGGCCTGGCGCTACCGAGCCGGATCTCGGTCGCAGGTATGGACTTGTTGCTGCCCCTCATCGCAAGTACCTCGAGACGGGATTCTCCGTCCGTGTCGGTGTAGAGCCGTAACAACCGTGCGTGAATCGTGTCGTCGCCGGCTTCGGGTGCCGGACTGGCCGGCGGCGCGGGCTTTGCAGACGGCGCGACG
The DNA here is from genome assembly GCA_963821875.1 of uncultured Alphaproteobacteria bacterium. GTDB lineage: Bacteria > Pseudomonadota > Alphaproteobacteria > CAVTAV01 > CAVTAV01 > CAVTAV01. Next base: position 175,623 of record CAWGFE010000002.1, on the reverse strand, counting down.
GTCTGTTCCTTCCCGGCGGCCCAGGCCTGGAAATCGAAGCCCGCCGCCAGATGGAAGAACATGGTCACCACCGGGCTCAACCGGTGGGTCTGATGGCCTTTACCGGTCAGATCCTCCAGCGCGACCAGATCGGCCGGACCGAGATGGTGATGCTCGCCATCGGAGGTGACAACGTCGAGATCGCCGACGATGTTGAGGGCGAAGCGCGTATCCGGCGCGGGGTGCCAGGCGGTCGAATCGCGCGTGTAGTTCAGGATCTCGACGGCGACGACCGGCACGGGCGCCAGCTTGTCCGCCATCGGTAATTCTTCGAGATGGGATATGTCGTTGCTGTCCGCATAGACCCGCACGAGCCTCGCGCGGGTGTTGCGTTCCCTGGATTGAGCGTCCGCCATCCGTCCCCCGATCGTTGTGGCCAGGGCGGAAAGACCGACAAGAGCGAGAACTTCGCGCCGCTCCATAGCTTTCCCCTTCGCCGTTATGGCCTGCCCCGGGGGATTATGGCGCAAATGGCCCGGTCGGAATACCGCGAATATCGCGCCTGTCCCCGCGCATTCAGCTTGACCCGATTCGAGGGACCGGCCATCGTTTTGACATGCACCGCCCAACCAAGCCCGACCGCCCGGCTGTCCCGGGGCGGACAATGCCGGATCAGGCCACGCCGATGGAGCGCGCGCTCCTGGCGGCCAAGGCGGCGGCGGATCGCGGCGAGGTGCCGGTCGGCGCGGTCGTGGTGGAGCGCGAGACCGGGACCGTCATCGCGACCGGCGGCAACCGCGTCATCGAGGACCGGGACCCGACGGCCCATGCCGAATTGCTCGCCATTCAGGCGGCGTGCCGGGTGAAGAACAGTGAACGGCTTATCGGCTGCGATCTCTATGTCACGCTCGAGCCCTGCGCGATGTGTGCGCAGGCGATCGCTTTCGCCCGCATCGACCGGCTATATTTCGGAGCGAGCGATCCGAAGGGCGGGGGTGTAGAGCATGGCGCGCGGATCTTCGCTCAACCGACCTGCCATCACCGTCCCGAGATATACGGGGGGTTAAGCGAGCAGGCGTCGGCGCAGTTGCTGCGGGGCTTCTTCGCCGAGCGGCGGCCCGCGGATAAAGGGACGGCGCAGGAGTCGGCGGAATGAACTGGTTCGATCCGAACACGGTCCAGGGTCTTTTCTCCACTGCCTATCGATGGCTCATGAACAACGTCTTCACCGCCGCGACGCTGATACAGCTTGTCGTGGTCGTGGCGACCTATTTTCTGGCCTGGTTCCTGGAACGCCGGTTGCAGCAGGCCCTAATCGGGCCACGGGCGGAGTTTCATTGGATCAACCGGGCGGCCACCATCGCCAAGCCGCTGTTTCTGCCTGTGCTCTGGCTTGTGCTGCTGTCGATCGGGCTGGTCATCTATGGGTCGGCCGGGTTCCCGTATTTCTTTGTCCGGCTGTCCACCACCCTGCTGTCGCTTTGGGTGGTCATCCGGCTCGCGGCGAATTTGCTGCAAAATCCGATATTGCAGAAAAGCGTCGCGGTCGTTGCCTGGATCGTCGCGGCGCTGAACATCGCCGGTTGGCTGACGCCGACCATCAATTTCCTGGATTCGCTCGCCTTCACGGTCGGCCAGTTGCGGCTGTCGGTCTATTCGATCCTGCTCGGGCTCGTGACCATCGTCGTGCTGGTCTGGCTCGCCGGTCTGCTCTCCAAGATGATCGAGGTGCAGATCGATCGCAGCTCGACGCTTACGCCCTCGGCCAAGGCGCTGTTCTCGAAGATCCTGAAATTCACGCTGGTCACGATCGCGCTGGTGGTCGGGCTGACCAGCACGGGCATCGATCTCACCGCCTTCGCCGTATTTTCGGGCGCGGTCGGCGTCGGTATCGGCTTCGGCTTGCAGAAGGTCATCTCGAATCTGATCAGCGGCGTGATTCTGCTGATCGACCGCTCGATCAAGCCGGGCGACGTGATCATGGTCGGCGATACCTATGGCTGGATCAATTCGCTCGCCGCCCGTTACACCTCCGTCATCACGCGCGATGGTCAGGAACATCTGATCCCGAACGAGGACATGATCACCCGGCCGGTGGTGAACTGGACCTATACCTCCAGCAAGGTGCGCCAGCGTCTCGCCGTTTCGATCGCCTACAAGTCGGACCTCAGAAAGGCCATGGCCTTGATGCTCGAAGCGGCCCGGGAGACGAAACGGGTAATCGAGGACCCGCCGCTGAACTGCCTCGTGATCGGCTTCGGCGACAACGGCGTGGATCTCGAACTGCGCATGTGGATCCAGGACCCGCAGAACGGCGTGCGCAACGTCAAAAGCGATGTTTATCTGAAGATCTGGGACAAGTTCCACGAGAACGGCATCGAATTCCCGTTCCCGCAACGGGATATTCATATCGTGGACGGCACCCTCAATCTCGGCCGCGCGTCAAAGTCGCCGGCCAAGTAGATCAGCGAGCCTTTTCCCGCGCGATGGCGCGCCAGCCGATATCGCGGCGGCAGAAGCCTTCCGGCCAGTCGATCTTGTCGACGGCCGCATAGGCGCGTTTCTGGGCTTCGGTGACCGTCTTGCCATAGGCGGTGACGGCGAGGACGCGGCCGCCCGTGGCGGTGATCTTGTTGCCCTTCCGCGTCGTGCCGGCGTGGAAGATCTGGACGTGCTCGTCCGCCCCCGCGGCCTCGAGATTCTTGATTTCGCTGCCTTTCTCGTAGCTGCCGGGATAGCCCTTGGTGGCCATCACCACGGTAAGCGCCGCCTCGTCGCGCCAGCGCAGATCGACATTGGAAAGCTGGCCGTCGGCCACGGCGAGAAGGGCTGGCAGGAAATCCGACTTGAGGCGCATCATCAGCACCTGGCATTCGGGATCGCCGAACCGGGCATTGAACTCGATCAGCTTGGGGCCCGATTTGGTCAGCATCAGTCCGGCATAGAGCACGCCCTTGTACGGCATGCCTTTCGCCGCCATTGCATCGACCGTCGGACGGATGATCTCGTCCAGGACGCGCCTGGAGATCTCCGGCGTCATGGAGGGGGCCGGGGAGTAGGCGCCCATACCGCCGGTATTCGGGCCGACATCGTTGTCGCCGACGCGTTTGTGGTCCTGAGCCGTCGCGAGGGGCAGGATATTCTTTCCGTCGACGAGCGCGAAATAGCTGGCTTCCTCGCCGTCCAGAAATTCCTCGATCACGATTTCCTCGCCGGCATCGCCGAACGCGCCGTCAAACATGGAATCGATGGCGATATTCGCGTCCTCGACCGTTTCCGCGACGATCACACCCTTGCCGGCCGCGAGGCCGTCGGCCTTGATGACGATCGGCACACCCTGTCTGGCGACATAGTCCCGCGCCGCGATGGAATTGGAGAAGCGCGCATAGGCGGCGGTCGGCATGCCGATCTCGGCGCAGAGGTCTTTCACGAAGCCTTTCGAGGCTTCGAGCACGGCGGCGGCCTTGCTCGGTCCAAACGCCTTGATGCCTTCCGAATCGAGACGGTCGATCAGGCCGGCGACCAGCGGCGCTTCCGGACCGACAACGACGAAGTCGATCTTGTGTTTCCGGCAGGCGGAGACGAGCGCGTCGAAATCCATGATGTCGAGCGGCAGGCATGTCGCGACGTCCGCGATGCCGCCGTTGCCCGGCGCGCAGAACAGGGCATCGACCAGCGGCGAGCGGGCCAGGACCCAGCACAAGGCATGCTCGCGGCCACCCGATCCGACAACGAGGACATTCATATGGCGGTTCTTTCTCGCTGGAGGAATTCCCGAAACGGGCCCAGCCTCGTGACTCTGATTGGCCCCTCAACAGCACCCCTTGTATCATACACCGAGAGCGATACAACATGCGGCGCGGGTCAGGCGCGGCAACGGATCAGGATGACATGCGGTGAGCGAGGCACAGGAAGCAAAGCGGGCGAACCGGCCGGAATTTACGGTCGGCGAGCTGTCGCAGGCGCTCAAGCGCACCGTCGAGGACGCTTTCGGCTATGTCCGGGTGCGCGGGGAGATCTCCGGCTTCAAGCGCGCGGCGTCCGGCCATCTCTATCTCGCGCTGAAGGACGACACGGCGGTGCTGGACGCCGTGTGCTGGAAGGGCATTGCCGCCGGTCTGAAATTCCGTCCGGAGGATGGGCTCGAGGTCATCTGCACCGGCCGGATCACCACCTATCCCGGCCGCTCAAAATACCAGATCGTGATCGAATCGATGGAGCCCGCCGGGGTCGGCGCGTTGATGGCGCTGCTCGAGGAGCGCAAGCGCAAGCTCCAGGCGGAAGGTCTGTTCGAAGCGTCACGAAAGAAACCGCTGCCCTATCTGCCGGACGTCATCGGCGTGGTTACGTCGCCGACCGGTGCGGTGATCCGGGACATTCTCCATCGTCTGGCGGACCGGTTCCCGCGCCATGTCCTGGTCTGGCCGGTCGCCGTGCAGGGCGAGGCGGCGGCCGCGCAGATCGCGGCGGCGATCGAGGGTTTCAATAAAATTCAGCCCGGCGACGATATTCCGCGCCCCGATGTGCTGATCGTCGCGCGTGGCGGCGGCAGTCTGGAAGATCTCTGGGCCTTTAACGAGGAAATCGTGGCGCGCGCGGCGGCGGCCAGCGACATCCCGCTGATATCGGCGGTGGGGCACGAGACCGACACCACGCTGATCGATTACGTCTCCGATCTGCGCGCCCCGACGCCGACCGCCGCAGCGGAGCTGGCGGTGCCGGTGCGGGCCGATCTCGTGGAGACGGTGGAGGGGCTCGCGGGCCGCCAGCGCCGCGCGGTTACCCGATATGTCAGCGACCGGCGCGACCGGCTGACGGGTCTCGCGCGCGGCCTGCCGAGGCTCAGGGATCTGCTCAGCCTGCCGCAGCAGATGTTCGACGATCTGAGCGACCGTCTGCCCCGCGCCCTGAGGGCCAATACAGGAATGCATCGCGAACGCCTGCAGATCGCCGGGGCCGGCCTGCGCCCCTCACTCATTCAGGAGCGGGTGCGGCGGCCCGAGGGGCCGCTCGCGGAACTCGGCCGCCGTCTCGGCGTCTCGGTTCCGAAAATCATGGCCGATCGGGAAACCCGGCTCGCCGGTCTTTCGCGCCTGCTGGAGAGTCTGGGGTATCGTCAGGTTCTGAAGCGCGGTTACGCGGTCGTACGCGACGCCGGCGGCGGGACCGTCACCTCGGCGGGACGGCTCAAATCGGGCGATGCGCTCGATATCGAGTTCCGCGACGGCCATACCCCCGCCCTGGTGACCTCGGAGGGCTCGGTGAGCGCCGATCCGGCCCCGCGGCCGAAAAAGTCCAAACGCAGCCCTGAAAAGAGCGGTCAGGGGTCCTTATTTTAAGGGACGATCCGCCGCCGCTTGAGAAGTCCGGCCGGTCTGGCCTATTGTTGGGCCACGAAACGAAACCTGAGAAGTAAATGAGCCTGGAGCCATGAACAGCGCCGCCGTCGTTCAATACGAACCGGGAAATTATGAAATTGTCGTGCCGGGAAGCTATGTGCTTTGCGCCGTCACGGGTCAGCGGATTCCGCTCGATCATTTGCGCTATTGGAACGCCGAGCGGCAAGAGGCCTATGCGACCGCCGAGATCGCGACCCGCCGCCACGAGGAGCTTCGGGGCGCGTGAACTCGCTTGCTCGTATCGCCGGTTCCGCCGCGCTGGCCGCCCTCGCGCTCGGTGCGGTGTCCGCTCAGGCGGCGGACAAGGTTACGCTTAACGGCGATGTCAGCGAAGGCGGGCTGGTGATCGGCCAGACCGATCCCGGCGCGAAGGTCGTCTTCGACGGCCGTCCGCTCCGGCTTACCGCGAAAGGCCGGTTTGTCTTCGGCTTCAACCGCGATGCGAAAAAGACCGCTACCCTGGATGTCGTCTATCCAGACGGCACCAAGGATCATCGCGTTCTCAAGGTCGCGCGGACCAAATATCACATCGCCCGGATCAACGGCCTGCCGAGCAAGATGGTCTCGCCGAACAAGAAGGAGCTTGCCCGGATCCGGCGCGAGAACGGCAAGATCATCAAGGCGCGCGAGCAGGATATCGACGGAAACTGGTTCGCCGAAAAGTTCATCTGGCCCGCCAAGGGGCGGATCAGCGGTGTTTTCGGCAGTCAGCGTATTTTGAACGGCAAGCCCCGCGCGCCGCATACCGGGCTCGATATCGCCGTGCCGGTCGGCACGGTTCTGCGGGCGCCGGCGGGCGGTGTCGTGTCGTTGGCGCGGCCGAACTTCTTCCTGACCGGCGGGACCCTGATGATCGATCATGGCCATGGTCTTTCTTCGGTCTTTATCCATCTAAGCGAGATCGACGTCAAAGTCGGCCAGATCGTCAAGCAGGGCCAGAAGCTTGGCCTTACCGGCGCCACCGGCCGGGTGACCGGACCGCACGTCCATTGGGGCGTCTACTGGTTCGACAACCGGCTCGATCCGCAGCGTCTGGTCCCGGCTTCCACCAACAAATAAGCCCCCTTATAATTTCTCTGTCCTTAGGCAGGTTCGCAATGATGGGTTGCAGCGCGCTGCGCCGCATCATCGCTTATGTTGCGGCGAACAAGGATTGGCCATTAATGATCGATTAATGGGCGCTATGCACAATATTTATGCTGACTATTTTCAGGGCGATGTGACTTTCTTGTCCATGAAAATTCGAGGGGACACCTTAATAAATTAATGATTCTATTGATAAAACGAAGAATATAAAATTTCTGTCATATTTTTGCCGCCTTTGGCACGGCTTTTGAGTACTCCTTCAGGCGACATGATGCAGTTGCGTAATTTCCGTTGTCGCTTGTTGGACAATGAACGTTTGTCAAAACGCCTCAATTATCTATCGGAGGAAACAGTAAATGAGACTTTTTAAACCCCTGATGGCTGCCGCAGTCCTGGCCACGGCAATGACCGCCGCGACCTCCGGCGCCTATGCCGCCGATGCCAAGTCGTCGCCTTATGGCTCCTTCAGCGGCAACGTCACCTTCACGAACGACTATGTCTTTCGTGGATATTCCCTGAGCAACCAGCATCCGGCGGTTCAGGGCAGCCTGACCTGGGAGCATCCGAGTGGGTTCTTCGCCGGCGTTTGGGGGTCCAATCTCTCGAACAGCGGCGACGGTCTCGAGATGGACTGGTCGGCGGGTTACGCCGGGAGCATGGACAAGTTTTCGTACAGCGCGACCATCGTCTACTACACGTACCCCTGGTCGAACGCGAGCGACGAGTACTGGGAAGGTATCGTTCAGGCCGGTTATGACTTCGGCTTCATGTCCGCCGATGCGGGCGTCGGCTATTCGCCGAAGCAGTCGAATCTCGGTCATGACGACGCCACCTGGGTTTACGGCGATGTGAATGTTCCGATTCCGATGTCCGGGGACTTCAGCCCGTATGTATTCGGTCACCTCGGCTATCAGGACACCGCTTTCCACACCGGCGGTTACTGGGAATGGAACGGCGGCGCCGGCTTCAGCCTTATGGGTCTTGACCTTAAGCTGATGTATGTTGACACCGATCAGAACACTCCGGTGTCGGACGCCCGTTTCGTCTTTACGGTCGGCAAATCCTTCTAAGAGGCGTAGCGTAAAGGACGGGTGGTGCGATGCGGAGCGCCACCCGTCTCTTTTTTGAGACCCCCAACCGTCGAACGCCTCAAACCAACGATAGGAGGGAACAGCACATGAGTTTTGTGAGAATGCTGGCGGCGATCGCGATCGTCGCCTCGACTTTATCGGTGACCTCCGGCGCATTCGCCCAGGGCGCGCCGAATTCCAAATTCGGCTCGTTCAGCGGAACCGTCACCTTCACCAATGACTATGTCTTTCGCGGCTATTCGCTGAGCAATCAGCATCCGGCCATTCAGGGCAGCCTCGACTGGAGCCATCCGAGCGGCTTCAACGCCGGCGTCTGGGCCTCCAATCTCGACAATAGCGGCGATCATCTCGAGATGGACTGGTATGCGGGCTACAGCAACAGCGTGCGGGCTCTCTCCTACAGCGCGACCATCGTCTACTACACCTATCCGTGGTCGAACGCGCACGACGAATATTGGGAGGGCCTCGTCTCGGCCGGTTACGATTTCGGCTTCGTTTCGACGTCGATCGGCGTTGGATATTCGCCCAAGCAATCCAGTCTCGGCCATGATGACGCCACCTGGATCTATGGCGACATAAATCTGCCGATTCCGCTGCCGAATACACGTCTGGCCCCCTATGTTTTCGGCCATATGGGCTATCAGGACACGGCCTTCCATACCGGGGGCTACTGGGAATGGAATGGCGGTGTCGGCGTCAGCCTTCTGGGCCTCGATCTCAGGCTGATGTATTCGGACACCGATGTCAGCAATGTTCCGGCCGCGTCGTCGAGATTCGTCTTCTCGGTGAGCAAATCCTTCTGAGAGGCGCAAAGCGGCCTTCGATCCACTGGATACCCGACATTTTCGATTGCACAGCGCTCCGATGGCTCCGGCCGCCGGAGCGCTTTCTTTGTTGGCTAGGCCGTGTCGGTGCGGCGTGAATGGCCATGCGGCCAAATGTCGCTTTGAAGGCCGAAGCCCGCGGTCAATTTCATCTTCAATGAAGAGCCCGGATCACCGGCGGGGGTGAATTTAACGCCGTTTTGATCTCGATCATCGAACCGTCCTGGATTCGCTAGTAGCTCTTCTCCCGCACTTCCATTCAGGAGTTGCATTTCCCACCGAGCCCTCTGTTGCTTTCTCATTGAGGTGCACCATGCCTTTTCTGTCTTCTCGTTCGTTTCTTTCCTCTCTTGGCCGGCTGGCGGCGCTTATCGTCGCCGTACTGGCCTTCTCGCCGCTTCCGGCCTCGGCCGTTCCGAGCTTCGCCCGGCAGACCGGTCTCCCCTGCAATACCTGCCATACCAATTTTCCGGAACTCACGCAGTTCGGCCGCAATTTCAAGCTGAACGGCTATGTGATGAGCAAGGGTGGCAAATTCGTTCCGCCGGTGTCGGCGATGGCGCAACTGGCGTTTACCCACACCAACAAGGCCCAGCCCGGTGGGGCCGCTCCCGGCTTCAGCGACAACAACAATGTGGCGCCGAATGAGATCAGCCTGTTCTATGGCGGCGCGATAATCCCCAATGTCATGGGCGCGTTCATCCAGGGCACCTATGACGGCGCCGAAAAAGCGGTCGCGCTCGACAACACGGATATCCGCGCGGCTCAGACCGAGACGATCGGCAGCAAGACGCTGACGGTCGGCATGACGTTGAACAACAACCCGACGGTGTCGGATCTCTGGAACACGACCCCGGTCTGGAGCTTCCCGTTCTCGACCTCGGTGCTTGGTCCCGAGCCCGGCGCCGCGACCATGATCCAGGGCGGCTTCGGTCAGCAGGTTGCGGGCCTCGGCGTCTACACGATGTTCAACGATCTGATCTACGCCGAGGTGGATGGCTACAAGACGCTGTCTACCGGCTTCCAGAAGTTCTTCGGCGTCGATCCGACGGACGAAGCCCAGATCCACAGCCTGGCGCCCTATTGGCGCCTCGCCGTACAGCATTCCTGGGGGCCGAACTATCTTTCGGTCGGTACTTTCGGCATGTCCGCCAGTGTTTTCCCGGGACGCGTCCGGACCATGGGCACCGACCGGCTGACCGATATCGGCTTCGACAGCCAGTATCAGTATTCAAGCGACAAGAATGACGCCGAACTGATGCTCTCCTACATCACCGAGACGCAGCATCTCAAAGCCAGCCTGCCGCTCGGCAATGCGGACAACGGCCGCAACAAGCTGCATGCCCTGAATGCGACCGCGACCTATATGCGTGACAAGACCTATGGTCTGACCGCGTCATATTTTTCGGTCACCGGCAGTGGCGATCCGACGCTGTATGGCACCCGCACGGGCCTGCCGGACAGCAACGGCTATATCCTCGAGGCCGACTGGTTGCCGTTCAACAAGAACGGCGGGCCGTCCTTCTGGCCCATGAGCAGCCTGAAGCTGGCCCTGCAATATACCGGCTACACCAAATTCGACGGTGCGAAGCTGAACTACGACGGTAGCGGCCGCAGTGCCTCGGCGAACGACACGCTCTTCCTCGAAGGATGGCTGGCGTTCTGATGCAGGCCCGGCGGAAACCGACCGAGCGACTAGCCGCCGGCGATGGTCATCCCTTCGACGACCACCGTCGGCGCGTCGGTTCCGTAGCGGAATTCGAGATCGTCGGCGGGCGTGATGTTCAGGAACATGTCCATCAGGGCGCCGGCGATCGTCAATTCGGTCACCGGATAGGCGATCTCGCCGTTCTCGATCCAGAAGCCCGCCGCCCCCCGGCTGTAGTCGCCGGTGACGCCGTTCACGCCCATGCCGATCAGTTCGGTCACATAGAGCCCGGCTTTGATCTGGCCGATCAGGTCCGCCGGCGATTGATTGCCCGCCTCGAGATAGAGATTGGTCGTCCCCGGGCTCGGCGGCGCGCCGGTTCCGCGTGAGGCGTGACCGGTCGTCCTGAGGCCAAGCTGCCTGGCGGTTGACGTATCCAGAATCCAGGTCTTGAGAGTCCCGTCATCGACGATCATGGTCTTGGCCGTGGCCACGCCCTCGCCGTCGAACGGCTTGGAGCGCAAGCCGCGGCGCCGGAGCGGATCGTCGATGATGCGCACGCCTTTCGCGAAGACCTGCTTGTCCATCCGGTCGCGCAGGAAGCTCGATTTTCGCGAAATAGACTGACCATTGATCGCGCCCGCCAGATGTCGCACGAGACCGCCCGAGACCCGGGGATCGAACACGATCGGCAGCTGCGCGGTTTTCACGCGCTTGGGATTCAGGCGCTTGACCGCCCGCTCGCCGGCCCGCTTGCCGACGTCGGCGGGAGAGTCGAGATCGATCAGGTGGCGCTTGCTCGAATAGTCGTAGTCGCGCTCCATCGCCACGCCTTCGCCGGCCAGCACCGATACGCTGACGCCGAAGGCGGAGGTTTTGTAGCCATTGGCGAAGCCGTCGCTGGTGGCGAGCGTTATCCGGCCCGCGCCCCATTCCGCGCCCGCGCCTTCCGAATTCGTCACGCCGTCCACGGCGCGCGCCGCATCCTCGGCCTCGGCCGCCATTTGGATCAGCGCCTCGGTATCCAATACATGACTGTCATAGGTGTCGAGATCCGGCGCCTCGCCCTTGAGGAGCAGGTCGGGATCGGCCAGTCCGCAATAGGGATCGTCCGGCGCAACCTTGGCCATGGCGACGGCCCGGTCGACCAGCGCGTCGAGCGCGGCTTTGGAATGATCGGTCGTCGAGACCACCGCCTGCTTCTTGCCGACGATCACCCTCAGGCCCAGATCGCGCGATTCCGATCGGTTCACATCCTCGAGTTGACCAAGGCGATAGGACACGCCGAGCGATTCGGATTCGCCCAAGAGCGCGTCGGCGGCGTCCGCGCCTTGCGCCTTGGCCCGCGTGAACAGGCTTTGCAGCAGCGCGATCGCTTCGTCCGAAGCGGCGTCCTGGCTGGCGGTCAGGGATTTGGCAGCGGGTTTTTCTGATGTATCGGTCATTTACTTCCAGATCGGTTTGCCGGAACCGGGCAGGCCGAGCCGCGGCCATTTCTCGGTCACGGTGTCGATGATGCCTTGATCCATGGTGATGAGACGGCCCCATTCGCGGTGGGTTTCGGGCGGGAGTTTGTTCGTCGCGTCGAGGCCGATCTTGGAGCCGAGGCCGCTTTCGGGCGAGGCGAAGTCCAGATAGTCGATCGGCGTGCGCTCGACGAGCGTGATGTCGCGCGCCGGGTCCATGCGGGTCGAGATCGCCCACATCACGTCCTTCCAGTCGCGCGCATTGATATCGTCGTCCACCACGATCACCCATTTCGTATACATGAACTGGCGGAGATAGGACCACACCCCCATCATCACGCGCTTGGCGTGGCCCGGATAGGCCTTCTTCATGGAGACGACGGCGATCCGGTAGGAGCAGCCCTCGGGCGGCAGCCAGAAGTCCACGATCTCCGGGAACTGCTGGATGATCAGCGGCACGAACACCTCGTTCAGCGCTTCGCCCAGAACCGAGGGCTCGTCCGGCGGCCGGCCGGTATAGGTCGAGAGATAGATCGGATCCTTGCGCATCGTGATCGCGGAGATCTCGAACACCGGGAACTTTTCGACGGAATTGTAATAGCCGGTGTGATCGCCATACGGGCCTTCATCGCCGTAGCGATCGAGATGGACATGGCCTTCGAGCACGATCTCGGCCTCCGCCGGGACCTTGAGGGGAATGGTCTTGCAATCGACCAGCTCCACCTTGGCCCCGCGCAACAGACCGGCGAACTGATACTCGGACAGCGTGTCCGGCACGGGCGTGACGGCGGCGAGAATGGTGCCGGGATCGGCCCCGATCACGGCGGCGACGGGCATGGGCTCGGGCCGCGTCTCGCCCCAGCGTTTGAAATGCTGCGCGCCGCCGCGATGCTTCAGCCAGCGCATATAGGTCGTGGTCCGGCCCGTCACCTGCATGCGGTAGATGCCGAGATTATAGGCGTCGTCCTTGGGCGATTTCGGATCCCTGGTGACGACGAGCGGCCAGGTGATGAGCGGCGCGGGCTCGTTCGGCCAGCAGGTCTGGATGGGCAGTTTCGCGAGATCGATCTCGTCGCCCTGCAGCATGACCTCCTGGGCCGGCGCGCGGGACACCGTCTTCGGTTTCATCGCCATGACGGATTTGACGAGCGGCATCATTTCCATCGCCTCGCGCCAGCCGCCCGGCGGCTCGGGCTGGCGGAAAAAGGCCAGCATCTCGCCGAGCGCGCGCAACTCTTCCGGTTTCCGGTCCATCCCCGTCGCGACACGGCCCACCGTGCCGAACAGATTGACCAGCACCGGCATGTCGGATTTCTCGCCGTCCGCCCTGACCGCGTTCTCGAAGATCACCGCCGGACCGCCCTCGGCCATGAGGCGGGTCTGGATCTCGGTCATCTCCAGCACCGTCGAGACGGGCTCGCTCACGCGGACGAGCTCGCCGCGGGAATCCAGAAGATCGATGAAGTCGCGAAGGGAACGAAAGGCCATGAATGCTGTTCTACGGGTTTCGGGGCTGGCAAGGTAGCAAGAGATGGTGGTGGACGGAATGGACGTTAAACTGCCGGCGCAACGTATCACAGGGACAGCGTTATGAGTGAGTCTGAGGAAAGTCTGGGCCGGGGCAAGTGGCTGGAGCTGGTCCGGCAGGGCCGCTGGGAATTCGTCCGGCGCGTGAATGTTTCCGCCGTCGTGGCCATGATTCCGATTACGGACGCGGGCGAGGTGGTGCTGGTCGAGCAGGCGCGCCCGGCGCTGGGCCGGCCCTGTATCGAGATCCCGGCCGGGCTGGTCGGGGACCTGGAGGCCGACGAGGACCCGCTGGCCGCCGCCAAACGCGAACTCGAGGAAGAAACCGGCTTCACCGCCAGCGAGTGGCGCGAGCTTTTCGAAGGCGCGGCCTCGGGCGGGCTGACATCAGAGACGATCCGGTTCTATCTGGTCCGCGGCCTCGAACGTGTCGGTCCTGGGGGCGGCGATGACAGCGAGGACATCACCGTTCATGTCGTGCCGCTCGATGACCTCCATACCTGGCTGCAATCCAAGGCCGCCGACGGCCGCGCCATCGATGCCAAGGTCTATATCGCGCCTTGGGCGGCCGGGTATAAAGCGCAGATAGGTTAACCAATCAGAGGTTGTATAAGGGCGCGCGGAGTCCCATATTTGTCGGCGCTGGGAAGGAGACCGCCCTATGCGCCGCGTCCTCCTCGTCATGGAGTTAATCCTGTTGTTATTGCCGTCCGGATCCCGCGCATTTGCGCAGGATGTGGTCACCATGCGATTCAAGGCCATCGCGGATGCCGGCCCGAGCTTTTCCGAAATTGATATCAGCGCGAGCGGCAATCGCGTCCTTTATGTAAAGTGTAACGCACGTCACTGGTGGTCTTTCCTGCCAACCGGCCTCAGGCGCTTTCTGACGCTCGTTGAGGGCTGTAAAACCCGCACTCTCATTGTCGCCGATGCCGATGGGAAAGTAATCGCGTCCATGCCCTATCCCGACAAGAGGTATTGGAATCCCCATCTTGTCGGAGAAGACCGAATCACGCTGGGCGACTATCACGATCGCCGCGTACGCCTTATGAAGATTTCCTCCGGCGGACAGATCGAGCCCATCGGAAGTCGGGTGATCCAGAAAGGCCTGTCGAGCTCAGTCCTGAAAGTGTTCGGAGCTCTGTTCGACGGCGAACCGTCTGTCGCATTCGAGCAGCCACCCGGCCGTATCGCCTTAGAGACGCTCGCGGGCAAGGACCTTCATCTGCTCGACGACCTTCATATCGAGCACGCCAATGACGTCGGGCTGGCCCGCAACGTCATATGGTTTCGGGTGGCCATAAAGAAGAAGGTCCTGGATGCCTATCACGGTCCGGCGAAGATTATTGCGCGATATCCGTTTCCCGGACGTGGCGAGACGGATGTCGAGGAGGCATTGGGGTTTGCGGTATTTGGGCCGGATAGCGACGCGATCAGCGCCGAAATCCTGGATTTCTTCCGAGAGATCAATCCGGCCCTGCCTTATGTTCCGAGCCTCGGCGATTTGAGCTATCGAATTGTCGACGCGTCTCCAAATGGCGATATTCTAATCGTGTTTAACCGCTCGACGTTCTATCTGCTCGAACAGCGCGGCAACCAAATTCTGCCCGTGGAATTGCAAATGCCCGGCGGATCGTTTCCGGGCGGTGTAGCCAGTGATGGCCGGGTGATAGCATTGAAACAAATGCCGAATGGCCATCGACTGATAGAGATCGGAACACCGGCCTACTGATCAAAGCCTCGGCCGTCGCGGCTGGATGCCGCTGCGGTAGCCGTAGCAGTAGACTTCGGCGACGCTGGATTTGGCCCTGAGGTCGTCGCCGTAGCGGCCGAAATTGGCGTCGGTGACGATCGCCTTGGCGAGTTTCGTGGAATTGTTGCTCGCGACCCAACCGATGGAGCCGGCGCCGTCCAGCAGTTCTGTCAGGTTTCTCGGCGCGATGGAGACGACGCGGCCGCGTCTCGGTTCCTCCGCCACGGCCACCCCGATCACCGAGCCCGAGGCATCCAGCACGGGGCCGCCGCTCAAACCGCCGAGCGAGCCCTGAAAGCCGGGGACGCGCCGGTCCTCGACCCAGAAGTCGCCCTGGATCCGTTCGCTGTCGCCGCCAAGTTCCGGTCCGTCCGTTACGTCTACGCGGCTGCTGCCGAGGTAGGACGCTTCGACCGAGGCCGGGTTTCCCCGCGGAAAGCCGATGAAGAAGGCCGTTTCACGCCGGCCCGGGTCGCGGGCGGCGATGGTGAGCCGGTCGAACGAGCCGCCGGTCACCAGAACGCTCAGATCCGTCCGGGGATGATTGACCACCATCCGCACCGGATAGCCATGCTCGCCGTCGGCATCCAGCACCACGAGAGCGGCGCAGTGGCGGCTGACGTGGCGCGCCGTGGCCCAGTCGCCGCTGTCGTTGATGGCGAAAGCGGTGCCGAGGCTCACGACGCGGTGCCGGGAGCGCTCGGGCGTTTCGGGAACCGTCATGTGAAAGCCCGGCTGCAACTGGTTGGCGCGGGGCGGCAGCGGCGCGGTTTGCTGCTCGAGAGGCGGAATGCTCGGCGCGCGCCGGGACCGATTCAGAATGCCGGAGAGAATCAGTCCCGAGCCGATCAGGAGCGCGTAGAGAATGAATTCGAAACGGCGCGGCATGAGCCGGTTCTCAGCCGGCGACGGCGGCGGCCGTTATCGCCGCGACGGAGAGCTTGCAGGAAAAGAGGAAGATCGCGGTGCTGATCTCGCCGCGTTCGATCCGTTGCGGCAGGTCGCGGATGAACAGATGCACGATGCGGAAGGCGATGATCTGCAGGATCAGCGTCACCGCGCCCCAGATCAGGATTTCATAGACCGAAACGCTCGCCGCCATGCAGAAGGCGAGCGGAATGGCGAGCCCCAGAAGCGCGCCGGACAGCGTGATAGCGGCCGCCACATTGCCGTCGCGAATGAGTGCGAATTCCTTATGGGGCGTGATCCACACATAGATGACGAGCGCCGCGACCAGCAGGGCGAAGGTGACGCTCGAATGCAGCATCAGATAGGGAAAACCCTTGATCAGGCTGTTGAGCACGGTGTCCATGGATGTTCCCCTCAGGCGGCGATGTTATTTGGGTTCGGAACGCGGCATCTGCTTGGCGGCGTCGATCGCGCGGCGGAACGCCACGGGATGGGCGATGGTGGGCAGCTCGATCGAGCCCATGTCGGTGCCGTGCAGGGTCAGCCGGCCATAGCCCAGGATCCGGCCGGGAATGCTCTGGTCGAGATTGATCTCCTCGATCCGCGAAAGCGAGAATTCCTCCGAATCCCGGGAAATCCAGCCGAGTTTGTAGATGAGCCGGCGATTGGTCACCACGATCTCCGTGGTCCATTTCCGGATCATCATCTTGAAGAACATGAAGACCCCGATGACGAGGATGCCGAGGAAGACGAGCCAGAAAATGGCGCCCGCGGTGTAGAGCCAGTGAAATCGAGCCCGATGGACGATGACCTCGCCCTCCGCGAGGGTCTGCTCGACATAGCCCATGATGTCTCCCCGAAGGCCGAGGTCTCTGATTTACAGGACGTTGCCGGCAACGATAGCAGCGAAGACGAGCGCGCCGAAGAGGTGATTGCCGCGGAATTTGGAGAGGCAGTCCGCGCCGTCGTCTATCTTCAGCGTGCCGATCTGCCAGACCAGATGACCGGTGGCGAAGACCGAGACCAGATAGAATGCCTGGCTTTCCCCGGCGAGCGATCCCGCGAGCCAGATGCCGATCATGGTGAGGGCGGCGAAGCCCGCGAGCCAGATCCGGGTCTTTTCCCGGAACAGAAGCGCGGTGGACTTCACGCCGATCAGAATGTCGTCCTCCTTGTCCTGATGGGCGTAGATCGTGTCATAGACCAGAGTCCAGGCGATCCCGGCGAGATAAAGCACGAGCGCCGCCGGCGCGACGCGGCCGGTCACCGCCGCCCAGGCGAGGATCGCCCCCCAGTTGAAGGCGAGGCCGAGAAAGATCTGCGGCCAATAGGTGAAGCGCTTCATGAAAGGATAGATCGCCACGAGGCCCAGCGAGGCGATGCCCAGCAGGATGGCGGCGCGGTTGAGGCACAGCAGCACGACGAGCCCCAACAGGCATTCGAAGGCGAGAAAGATTGCCGCGCCGGTGACGCTGACTGCGCCGCTCGGAATCGGGCGTGCGCGCGTGCGGGCGACCTTGTCGTCGAAATTCCGGTCGACGATGTCGTTGAAGGTGCAGCCCGCGCCGCGCATTACATGCGCGCCGATGAAAAACAGGACGAGCAGGATCGGGTTGGGCCAGTTGCCGGCGTTGAACCCCCAAAAGACGTTTTCGGAGGCGTGGGGCGCGGCAAGCGCGGTGGACCAGAGGCAGGGCCACAGGAGCAGCCAGGCCCCGATCGGCCGGTCGGCGCGGGCAAGACGGAGATAGGGCCGCATGAACGGCGGCGCGTAGCGGTCCACCCAGTTGCCGCTAACGGCGTCGGCGGGCCGGGCGTCGGCTGACTCGGGCATGCCGGACTGGCTCATGATCTTCTCTCGTGCTTGCGCTTGAACGATCGGCTCAACAGTATAGCGCCCTACAGGATTGCAGCGCGTGGCTCAAGGTGCCCGATGGGAAAAGCGACGACAAGCGAGACATCGCAAAAGCGGCTTCGCCTCTATGTCACGGAGGACCTCGCAGCCGGCGCCGAGTTGGTGCTGGAGCCGGGCCATTCTCACTATCTCGGCACGGTGATGCGGCGGAAACCCGGCGACGGCGTGCTGCTGTTCAATGGCCGCGACGGCGAGTGGCTGGCCGAAATCGTCGAGGCTGGCCGCAAACAGTGCCGGGTAACGGTCACATCCGAAACCCGTGCGCAGTCGAGCGAGCCCGATTTGTGGCTCCTGTTCGCGCCGATCAAGCGGACGAGGCTCGATTACACCGTCCAGAAGGCCACCGAGCTCGGCGTTCGCGTCATCCAGCCGGTCTTTACCGATTTCACCGCCGTCGAGCGGGTCAATCTCGACCGGCTGGAAGCCAACGCCGTAGAAGCCGCCGAGCAATGCCGGCGTCTCACGGTGCCGGAGATCCGCGAGCCGCTGAAGTCGCTCGATGCCGCCTTCGATGCGCTTCCCGCCGGGTGCCACCGCTTCGTGTTCGACAATGGCGAGGGGGCGGAGCCGGCGGCGACCGTGTTTGCCCGGGTGCAGCGTGACGAGGCTCCGACTGCTGTCCTGATCGGACCCGAAGGCGGCTTCAGCGAGCGGGAGCGCGGCATTCTGGCTTCGGCGGCGAACACGCATCTCCTGACGCTCGGGCCCCGGATTCTCAGGGCCGACACCGCTGTCGTCGCCGCGCTCACCCTTTGGCAGGCGGCCCTCGGAGACTGGGTTTGAGCGTGATGTCGGTAACGTTTTTTCTTGCGCGGTTTCCGCTGAGCGCTTACTTGCGAGGCTTGACGCGCAGTGCGGCAAAGTAGGGCGGGGAGAGTGTATGTCGCAAAGAATCGCTGAGGCGGAGGTCGAGAGCCCTCCGGTCGAGGGACGGCATGACCTCGTCGAGTATCTGGCGTCAGGCTGCCGCCCGAAAGAAGAATGGCGCATCGGCACGGAGCACGAGAAATTCGGCTATCGGCTGAGCGATCTCGGCCGCCTCGACTACGAGGGCCCGCAAGGGATCCGCGCCGTGCTCGAAGGGCTGCAGCGTTTCGGCTGGAAGCCGATCTACGAGGCCGGCAATCTGATCGCGCTTCATATGGATGGCCAATCGGTCACGCTGGAGCCGGGCGGGCAACTGGAGCTTTCCGGCGCGCCGCTGCGCACGGTTCATCAGACCTGCAACGAAGTCTCCACTCATCTGGCTCAGGTCCGCGAAGTCGCCAAGGAACTTGGTATCGGGTTCCTGGGCCTCGGCTTCGCGCCCAGGGTGACGCTCGACGAGACCCCGGTCATGCCCAAGGGGCGCTACAAGATCATGAGCGCCTATATGGACAAGAAGGGCAAGCTCGGCCGCGATATGATGTTCCGCACCTGTACCGTGCAGGTGAATCTCGATTTCTCCTCCGAAGCCGACATGGTGAAGAAGTTCCGCACCTCCATGGCGTTGCAGCCGGTGGCGACGGCGCTGTTCGCGAACTCGCCTTTCACCGAGGGCAAGCCGAACGGGTATCTCAGCTACCGCGCCCATATCTGGACCGATACTGATCCCGACCGTACCGGCGTGCTGCCGTTTCTGCTGGATCCCGGCATGGGCTTCGAGCGCTATGTCGATTACGCCCTCGATGTACCGATGTATTTCGTCTACCGGAATGGCACCTATATCGACGCCTCTGGCCAATCCTTCCGCGATTTCATGGAGGGAAAGCTGCCGGCGCTGCCCGGCGAGCGGCCGACCATCGACGACTGGTCGGATCACCTGACCACGATCTTCCCCGAGGTGCGGCTCAAGAAATTCCTCGAGATGCGGGGCGCCGACGGCGGGCAATGGTCCCGGCTCTGCGCGTTGCCGGCGCTTTGGGTCGGGCTTCTCTATGACGATGTGGCCCTGGACGCCGCCTGGGACCTGGTCAAGACCTGGAGCTATGTCGATATCGGGCGGCTCCGAGATGACGTGTCGCGTCAGGCGCTGAACGCCAAGATCGGCGATCGCACCATGCGGGATTTCGCCCGCGAGATCCTCAAGATTGCATCGGAAGGCCTGACGCGCCGCGCCGAGCTCGATTGGGTCGGCGAATCGGAGGTGCATTTCCTCGGCGCTCTGGTCGACATCGTCGAACGCGGCAAGACGCCGGCGGAGGAAATGCTCGAGGCCTATAATACCCGCTGGCACGGCAGCGTCGATCCCGTCTTCAAGGAATTCTCCTACTAGCCGCGGGCGCGACGGACTCGCCTGCGGGCGGCGGCCGTTGTATCAAGAGCAGCTACACAGACAGCACCAACCCGCGGGGATGTTTCACCGATGCTCAAGCTTTACCACGCCGAACCGGTCGCCAATTCGCTCAAGTCTCTCATTCCGTTGCATGAGAAGGGGCTCGAATTCGAGAGCCATTATGTGGATCTCCACAAATTCGAGCAGCATGAACCCTGGTTCGTCGCGATCAACCCGGAAGGCCAGGTGCCGGTGCTGGATCATGACGGCGTCATCATCACCCACAGCACGGTGATCAACGAGTATCTCGAAGACGCCTTCCCGGACGCGCCGCCGCTCCGGCCCAATACGCCCGAAGGCAACGCCCGGATGCGCTATTGGAACAAATTCATCGACGAGCATGTCATGAACTATGTGTCCATGTGGGGCTGGCACCGCATGGTCGGCGTCATCGCGCGCGGTGTCGAAAGCGGCGAATTCGAGAAACTGGTCGAGCGCATCCCGCTTTACGAGCAGCGCGAGAAATGGCGCACGGCGCGCTCGGGCTTTTCCGATGCCGATCTCGCCAACGCCACCCGGAAGATCAATGTCGCGGTCGACAAGGTCGAGGCGCAGCTCTGCGATCATCCCTGGATCGCCGGCGATACGTTCACCACGGCGGACGCCAATTTCTTCGCCCATTGCGGCATGATGCTGGAACGCATGTTCCCGGAGATCGGCAGACGAGAGCGCTGCCCGAAGCTGCTGGAATGGGTGGATCGGATGAAAGCCCGGCCCGGCGTCGCCGCGGCCCTCGCCATGCCGGATCACACCAACCCCGCGCTCCGCACCTTTACGGGCGAGGTTCACTAGGCAGGTAAAGAAAGTAGGAAACCGTCAGGCGGCCGCCGTGCCGCCGACGGTCAGGCCGTTGATCAGCAGGGTCGGCTGGCCGACGCCGACGGGGACGCCCTGGCCTTCCTTGCCGCAGGTGCCGATGCCTTCGTCGAGCTTCAGGTCGTTGCCGACCGCGCCGACCTTGGTGAGGCAATCGGGGCCGTTGCCGATCAGGGTCGCGCCTTTCAGCGGTGCGCCGATCTTGCCGTTCTCGATCTTGTAGGCTTCGGTGCAGCTGAAGACGAATTTGCCGTTGGTGATGTCCACCTGGCCGCCGCCGAAATTGACGGCGTAGATGCCGTTCTTCACCGACGCGAGAATCTCCTGCGGGTCCTTGTCGCCGGCCAGCATGTAGGTGTTGGTCATGCGCGGCATGGGCGCATGGGCGAAGCTTTCGCGCCGGCCGTTGCCGGTCGGCTTCATATTCATCAGCCGAGCGTTGAGCCTGTCCTGCAGATAGCCGGTCAGCACGCCGTCCTCGATCAACACGGTCCGCGAGGTTGGGGTGCCTTCGTCGTCGATGGTGAGGGAGCCGCGTCGGTCCTGCATGTTTCCTTCGTCCACCACGGTCACGCCCTTGGCGGCGACCTGCTGGCCCATCAACCCGGCGAAGGCGGACGTCTTCTTGCGGTTGAAATCGCCCTCGAGCCCGTGACCGATCGCTTCATGCAGCAATACGCCGGGCCAGCCCGGGCCCAGCACGACGGGCATTTCGCCTGCCGGCGCGGCGACGGAATCGAGATTGGTGATCGCCTGGCGCAGCGCCTCGTCCACCTGGGCGCGCCAGTTCGCCGGATCGACGAAACGGGCATAGGCCTCGCGGCCGCCATAGCCGGTCGAGCCGATTTCCTGACGGTCGCCCTCGCCGACCATGACCGAGACATTGAGCCGGACCAGCGGGCGGATGTCCCGTGCGATCTGGCCGTCGGCGCGGATGATCATCACCGCCTGCCATTCTCCGGCGAGCGAGGCCGTCACCTGCCGCACGCGGGGGTCCTTGTCCCGCGCATAAGCGTCGATCTCCTTCAAGAGCGCGACCTTGGCGTCGAAGCCCATATTGTCGAGAGGATTGTCCGGCACGTAGAGATGCTGGTTGGTGCCGGCGGGTCCGAGGCTCATGGCGCCGGAATGACCGGATTTCACCGCCTCGACGGCTTGCGCGGCGCGCTGGATCGCCTGTTCGGACAGGTTGCTGGCATGAGCGAAGCCCGTGGATTCGCCGACCACGGCGCGCAGGCCGAAGCCCTGGGTCGTGTCGAAACTGGCGTTCTTCAGCCGCCCGTCGTCGAAGGCGAGGCTTTCGGACTGGGCATATTCCAGGAACAGCTCGCCGTCGTCGCATTTCGCCAATGTGTCGTCGATGATGCGCTGAACCCGCGTCTGATCCATGCCTGTCTGGGCGAAGAAAAGGTCATCGGTGTTCTCGGGAAGTGCCATGATCGGGTCCAGTCCGGTTTGTCGTTGCGCCAATTCCGTTTGGCGTGAGGTCTGCTCGGCGTGTTGGCCCGAGAGTCCCACTAGTCTCCTTATATGGTCAAGGCCGGGGGTCGTTTCATCTTTAATATGACGCCGCGTTGCCGGGCTTCGTTTGACATTTCCATACCCGTTCCGAATAGTTGGCCGAGGCGCATGTCATCGGCGGAGGGGAGGCCATGAACGTGAAGCGCATTCTTTTCGGATTTGTCGGGGCTTTGCTCCTTCTGGTCCTGCCGCGCGGGGCGACGGGAACGGCTCATGCGGTGGCGATCAATTGCGACCGCGCCTGCCTGTTCGGCGTGGTGGACCAGTATCTCGCCGCCATGGTCGCGCATGATCCGTCCAGGGCGCCGATCGCCAAGGGCACCAAATTCACCGAGAACGGCCAGGAACTCACCTTGCCCGATGGGCTGTGGCACATCGCGACGGGCTTGAGGGACTACAAAAATCTCGTCGCGGACCCCTCGCGCGGGGCGGTCGGCGGCTTCACGGTCGTCGAGGAAAACGGCAAGCCGGTGATCCTCGGCTTCCGGCTCAAGGTCGTGGACCGCAAGATCACCGAGATGGAAACCATTGTGATCCGCAAGGGGCCGGGCAGTTTCGGCGAGCCGGACAATCTGAAAGCGCCACGGCCCGATTTCGCGCGGATCGAGCCCGCCAAGACGCGGCGCTCCCGTACCGAGCTGATCAAAATCGCGAATACCTATTTTTCGGCGCTTCAAAAGAATGACGGCAGCATCCATCCGCCCTTTGCCGACGACTGTAACCGGATCGAAAACGGCGTCCAGACCACCAACAACCCCAACTTCAAGTCGTCAAGCGGCACGGTCGGTCCCGCGACGATGAGTTGCGCCAAGGCCTTCGCGCTTGGTTATTACCGCGAGGATTCACGGCTGCGCGACCGGCGCTGGCTGATCGTGGATCCCGAGCGCGGGCTGGTTTTCGCCGGCGTGTTCTTCGATCACGACGCCGCGCTCCGCTCCTACAAGCTCACCAATGGCGAGACGGTCCATGTCCAGAAGACGTCGCCCTGGACCTGGCAAATCATGGAGCTGTTCAAGATTCACGACGGAAAGATCGGTCCGGTCGAGGCCGTGGTGAATGGCGTGCCCTATGGCATGCGGCCCGGCTGGTAACCCTCCGGGCGCCAGAGCAGAAGGTGGCTCTCGCAGATCCGGCAATCGGAACTTCCGAAACCTGGTGCGGGAACGGCGAAACCACGCTGTTCGCGGAGCCCCGCGAGCAGATCGCATTCGATGCGGCCGGGAAGAAGGATCGCGAAAAGAGCGGCGTCGTCGGTCAGGCCGTCGATATGCCAGTGACGCGGTTTGCCTCGACGGAAATGCCGCGCCACTCGCGCGCCGATCCCGCCGGGCCCATAGGCGTTGCCGGCATAGACATACCACCCCGGAGGGAAGATCCCCGGCGTCTTTCGGTATATGACGTCGATCGGATGCGCGTGGCCGAGCAGAAGCAGGTAAGCGCCGCGCTCCGCGGTCAATTCGGGCGAATCTTCGCGCGTCAAAAGCGCGCCGTTCACGCCGCATTCCGTCAATGCCGCAACCAATGCTGTCGGAACCTGTTTTACGTCCATGACCAATTCTTTCTAACACAGTCGGTCTGTCCGGGTCTCTTGCCCGGCTCGAAACCGCGCGGTTGCGCCGATTTTCCAGTCATGCCAATAAGATGCGACATAACGTCGCGCGGTTTTTTGGGCAGTCGAAGCGCTGCGGCGGCGCGGTCTATATTGCCCTGCAGAAAGGGCTGGTGTAGGGTCCGCCCGCGCCCGGAGCGGCGGCGGACGATCATTCGATTTTCCAGGAAGGGCTGGTCGATATAATGAGACTTAGGGAAGGTATCTTAAGCGCCTGTGCGGCGGGCGCCACACTCCTGCTTACCGCGGGGTACGCGATGGCGGCGGATCTAGGTATTGCGAAGCCCTGGGAGATCGGCTTTCAGCCTGCGGCGACGCCGGTCATGGCGTGGATAGAGAGCTTCCATTATCTCCTGCTGATCGTGGCGACCGGCATCGTCGTGGTCGTGCTCGGGTTGATGCTGTATGTCTTCATCCGCTTCAACGCGAAGGCCAACCCGGTACCGTCCAAAACCACGCACAACACGGTGATCGAGATCATCTGGACCGTCGTGCCGGCCATCATCCTGATCATCATCGCCGTGCCCTCGCTGAAACTGCTCTATTACGAAGCCGACACCTCGAATTCCGCGATGACCATCAAGGCCACCGGCAATCAGTGGTTCTGGACCTACGAATATCCCGACCAGGGCGATTTCACCTTCGATTCGGTTCTGGTGAAGGCGGCGAATCTGAAGCCAGGCGAACACCGGCTGCTGGCGGTCGACAATCATGTGGTCGTCCCGGTCGGCGAGAAGATCCGGGTGCTGACCACCTCGAATGACGTGATCCATTCCTGGGCGGTCCCGGCCTTCGGCGTGAAGATGGACGCGGTGCCCGGCCGGATCAACGCGACCTGGTTCGAGGCGACCAAGGAAGGCACCTTCTACGGCCAGTGCTCCGAGCTGTGCGGCAAGGATCATGCGTTTATGCCGATTGTGGTCGACGTGGTCTCGAAAGAGGCCTTCAAGCAATGGGTGGCGCAGGCGAAGCAGAAATACGCCGCCGCCGATACGCCGGCGACCGTGAAGGTCGCGGCCAAGACATCCCCGGTTCAGAAAACATCGCCGACGCAGGTGGCTACCGCAGCGCAGACCGCTCCCGTGCAGGTCGCGCAGGTCGACGCCCCGTCGGCGCGCTAAAGATTTAGGAAAGGACGACATCCATGGCACATGATCAAGCCGCCGCCGGACACGGCGATCACGGTCATCCCACGGGCTGGAAGCGCTGGGTCTACTCGACCAATCATAAGGACATCGGCACGATGTACCTTATTTTTGCGGTCTGCGCCGGCGTTATCGGCGGTATCTTCTCCTTCCTGATGCGCGCCGAGCTGGCCGAGCCCGGTCTTCAGATTCTCCCGGCGCTCGCCGGTTCCAACGACGCCGCGCATCACATGTACAACGTGCTGATCACGGCGCACGGCCTGCTCATGATCTTCTTCATGGTCATGCCGGCGCTGATCGGCGGATTCGGCAACTGGTTCGTGCCGCTGATGATCGGCGCGCCCGACATGGCCTTTCCGCGCATGAACAACGTGTCGTTCTGGCTGCTGCCGGCGTCGATCGCGCTGCTGATCGGTTCGCTCTTCGTGACCGGTGAAGGCAGCTACAATGGCGCGGGCACCGGCTGGACGCTCTATGCGCCGTTATCGACATACGGGGCGTACGGACCAGCGGTCGACATGGTCATTTTCGCGCTCCACCTGGCGGGCGCGTCGTCGATCCTCGGCGCGATCAATTTCATCACCACGATCTTCAACATGCGCGCGCCCGGCATGACGCTGCACAAGATGCCGCTCTTCGTCTGGTCGGTGCTCGTGACCGTGTTCCTGCTGCTGCTGGCGCTGCCGGTGCTGGCGGGCGCGATCACCATGCTGCTGACCGACCGTAACTTCGGCACGACCTTCTTCGATCCGAAGGGCGGCGGCGACCCGATCCTGTTCCAGCATCTGTTCTGGTTCTTCGGTCACCCCGAAGTGTACATCCTGATCCTGCCGGGCTTCGGCATCGTCAGCCAGGTCGTCTCGACCTTCTCCAAGAAGCCGATCTTCGGCTATCTGGGCATGGCTTACGCGATGGTCGCCATCGGCTTCGTCGGCTTCGTCGTCTGGGCGCACCACATGTATGTGGTCGGCATGGGCGTCGATCTGAAGGCCTATTTCATGATCGCGACGATGGTCATCGCGGTGCCGACAGGCATCAAGATCTTCTCCTGGATCGCGACCATGTGGGGCGGCTCCATCGAGTTCAAGACACCGATGCTGTTCGCGCTGGGCATGATCTTCCTGTTCGTGATCGGCGGCGTGACCGGCATCATTCTGTCGAATGCGGGCGTGGATACGTCGCTGCACGATACCTATTACGTGGTGGCCCACTTCCACTACACCATGTCGATGGGCGCGCTGTTCTCCATCTATGCCGGCTTCTACTACTGGATCGGAAAGATGAGCGGGAAGCAGTATCCCGAGAAGCTCGGCAAGCTGCATTTCTGGCTGACCTTTATCGGCGTCAACATCATCTTCTTCCCGCAGCACTTCCTGGGATTGGCCGGCATGCCGCGTCGTATCGTCGACTATCCCGACGTGTATGCGGGCTGGAATATGGTGTCGTCGATCGGCGCCGCCATTACCGCGCTCGGTCTGGTGGTGTTCCTGGCCGTGCTGTGGCGGACCTTCCGGGCGGGCGAGAAGTGCCCGGCCAATCCGTGGGGCGAATATGCGACCACGCTGGAATGGACCCTGTCATCGCCGCCGCCGTTCCACCAGTTCGAGCAACTGCCGCAGATCAAGTAGGTGCGGCCCGAGGCTCTACGCTTAACCGACGTGTATTGAGAAACGAGGACGGCTGTTGTCCGATATCACTGTCATCCGTTCACAGGCGGGGCCTGCCTCTACCGAGCAGGTCGCGTCCGTGCGCGACTACTGGGAGCTCCTGAAACCGCGCGTGATGTCGCTCGTCGTGTTCACCGGGCTCGTCGGGCTTCTGGTCGCGCCGGGTGATCTGCATCCGGTGCTCGGTTTCACGACGATTCTCTGTATCGCGATCGGGGCGGGCGCGTCGGGCGCGCTGAACATGTGGTTCGACGCCGATATCGACGCCCATATGAAGCGGACCAAGGGCCGCCCGATCCCGACCGGACGGATCGCGCCGGGCGAGGCGCTCGGTTTCGGCGTGACGCTTGCGGTCGGTTCGGTGGTCCTGATGGGCCTGGCGGTCGGCATGGCGCCGGCCTTGCTGCTGGCAGGAACGATCCTCTATTACGTGCTGTTCTACACGATTGGCCTGAAGCGCCGGACGCCGCAGAATATCGTGATCGGCGGGGCCGCGGGCGCCTTGCCCCCGATGATCGGCTGGGCCGCCGTCACGGGCGGGCTGAGCTGGGAACCGGTGCTGATGTTCGCGATCATCTTCATGTGGACTCCGCCGCATTTCTGGGCTCTGTCGCTGTTCCAGCGCGACGACTACGCCAAGGCGGGCATTCCCATGCTTCCGGTCGTGGCCGGCGAGCGGGAGACCCGCAAGCATATTCTGTTCTACAGCCTCGTCCTCGCGCCGCTGACCGTCGCGCCATTCGCGCTCGGCATGGCGGGCGTTCTCTATGGCGCCGTTTCGAGCGCGCTCAGCGCCATCTTCGTCGCCCTGGCCTGGCTCGTCTGGCATGCCCGGGACAGCGAGGACGGATCATATCGCGAAGCGCGCCGGTTGTTCGCCTTCTCGATCCTGTTCCTGTTCCTGATTTTCCTGGCCTTTTTGGGCGATCATGCTGTCGCATCGGTACTCTGAACATGCCACTACACGATCGCCACAAGCAGCTGCGCTGGCGCAACATAGCCGTTGCGCTGATTCTCATTGGGCTGGTGGTGCTGTTTTATCTCATCACCGTCGCCAAGTTGAGTGGGCATCACTGATGCCGATGTGCAATCGGATAACAAAATCGGTTTCGGCGGACAGACGCCGGAGCGGGGCGACGCGGCCGGACGTTTGGGCCGCGCAGGAAGTTAAGAACGCAGGGGTAATTCCGCAGAGCCGGGAGAAGAGACGCTATGGCTGACGCACACGCGAAGAATCACGATTATCACTTGGTCGATCCGAGCCCGTGGCCGATCGTCGCCTCGATCAGCGCGCTGACCACGACCGGCGGCGCGGTGATGTGGTTCCATAACCACGGCGCCTGGGTAATGATCATCGGCATGGTGATGCTCGCCTACACCTTCTTCTCCTGGTGGCGCGACGTTATCCGCGAGGCGGAGCACAAGCATGACCACACGCCGGTCGTGCAGCTCGGTCTGCGTTACGGCATGGCTCTGTTCATCGCCTCCGAGGTGATGTTCTTCGTCGCCTGGTTCTGGGCGTTTTTCGACGCCTCGCTGTTTCCGAAAGCGGCGATCGGCGGCGTCTGGCCGCCCAAGGGCGTCGAGGCGCTGGACCCGTGGCATCTGCCCTTCGTCAACACGCTGATCCTGCTGCTCTCCGGCACCACCGTCACCTGGGCGCACCATGCGCTGCAGGAAGGCGACCGCCAGGGTCTGGTTCAGGGGCTGATTCTGACGATCCTTCTGGGTCTCTCCTTCACCTCCATCCAGGCTTACGAATACGCCCATGCCGCCTTCCATTTTAAGGACGGCATCTACAGCTCGACCTTCTACATGGCGACCGGCTTCCACGGCCTCCATGTGATCATCGGGACCATCTTCCTGATCGTCTGTCTGTTCCGGGCGCTGGCCGGACACTTCAAGCCGGATCACCATTTCGGCTTCGAGGCGGCGGCCTGGTACTGGCACTTCGTCGACGTCGTCTGGGTGTTCCTGTTCTTCTGCATCTATATCGGAATTTTCGAGCTGCCGGCGGCGGGTTAGTTACGTGACGGAGGCGCAGGATTTTCCACCGCTGCCGGTTTGGAAGACCTCCCTCCGATCGCGCTGTCCGCGTTGCGGCGAGGGGCACCTGTTCAAGGGGTTCCTCGACGTCAGGGAGACCTGCGAGGTCTGCGGGCTCGACCTGAGCCGCGTCGATACCGGTGACGGTCCGGCCGTCTTCGTCATCTTCGCCGTCTGTATTGTGATGGGCGCGGGGGCTCTGTGGCTCGAGATGACGTTCTCCCCGCCTTTCTGGGTCCATATGGTGATATGGATACCCTTTATCCTGATCTTTGGTATCGGCCTCCTTCGGCCGTTCAAAGCCGCCCTGGTGGCGCTGCAGTACAAGTATCAGGCGCGGCCCGGCGAACTCGATGAGTGACGCGGAAGCCCGATCTCCCTATCGCGCGCTGCTTTGGCCGGTCATCTATACGATCCCGGCCCTGGCGCTGCTGATCGGGCTCGGGATCTGGCAGATCCAGCGGCTGCACTGGAAGGAAGGTCTGCTCGCCCATATCCACGATCAGATGCATGCGCCGGCGGTCGATCTGCCGGTCAAGATTGACAATCCCAAAATCTGGGAATATCGCCGGGTCCGCGTGACCGGCCATTACCAGAACGGCAAGGAGCTCTATCTTTACGCCGCCGGGCCGGATTCTCAGGCCGGCTATCTGGTGTTCACGCCGCTCGTCCGCGCCGAGGGCAAGGCGGTGCTGGTCAACCGTGGATGGGTTCCCGAAAAGCTCAAGGATCCCAAGGCCCGCGAGAAAGGCCAGCGCGAGGGCACCGTCACCATCGAGGGCATTGGCCGGCTGACCGGTGGAGCGGGGCCGTTCACGCCCGACAACGAACCCGCAAAGAACGAATGGTTCCAGCGCGATATCCCGCAGATGGCCAAGGCGGTCGGCGAGCCGCTGGCGCCGGTCATCATCGACCGGGACGATGCGCCCGTTCCCGGCGGCTGGCCGCTCGGGGGACGCACGCGGATCGATATCCCGAACAATCATCTCGAATATGCGATCACGTGGTTTTCGCTGGCCTATGTCCTGGTGATCATCTTCGCGATCTATGCCTGGCGGGCGTTCAAAGCCGCCAAATCCCCGTCCGACGGCTGATCTTGCCTTAAAAAGGGTGCGCCGCTACGGTAGCGCGCCTTCGGCGAGCGCGCCGGAGACAAGCTCTTTGGAAGGAATGCGAGGCGTGAGAAACCGCCTGTCCTATATCAGTACGCGGGGCTCGGCCCCCGCGCTTGGTTTCGACGACGTGTTGCTGGCCGGTTTGGCCCGCGACGGCGGTCTCTATGTGCCCGATGCCTGGCCTCAGATGTCGCTTTCCGACATCGCGGCCCTGCGCGGCCGCGACTATGCGACGACCGCTACGCGCGTCATGGCGCCCTTCGTCGCCGGCGGTCTGGACGAGGGAGAACTCGCCGGCCTGACGCGCGACGCCTATGCCGGGTTCGATCACGCGGCCGTCGCGCCGCTGAGCCAGATCGGCGCGAACGAATGGATTCTGGAGCTTTATCACGGGCCCACCCTGGCCTTTAAGGATCTCGCGCTTCAGCTCGTCGGGCGAATGTTCGACGCCGTGCTCGAGAAGCGCGGCAGCCGCATCACGGTCGTCGGCGCGACCTCGGGCGACACCGGTTCGGCGGCGATCGAGGCCTGCCGGGACCGCGACAATGTCGACATTTTCATGCTGCATCCGGCCGGCCGGGTTTCCGAGGTCCAGCGCCGCCAGATGACCACCGTTCAGGCCTCGAACGTCTATAACGTCGCGATCGATGGCACCTTCGACGATTGCCAGTCCTTGGTGAAAACGCTTTTCGCCGATCACGCCTTGCGCGACCGGCTGAATCTGTCGGCGGTCAATTCGATCAACTGGGCCCGTGTGGCGGCACAGACCGTTTATTACGTGACGGCGGCCGTCTCACTCGGATCGCCCGACCGCACGGTGGCTTTCTCCGTGCCGACCGGCAATTTCGGGGATGTCTATGCCGGTTACGTGGCGCAGCGGATGGGACTGCCGATCGAACGGCTTGTGATCGCCACCAATGTGAACGACATTCTGGTGCGCTGTTTCCGCACCGGGCGTTACACGGTGACCGGGGTAGTGCCGACCATCAGTCCCAGCATGGATATTCAGGTTTCCAGCAATTTCGAACGCCTGTTGTTCGACCTCTATGACCGCAACGGCGCGTCCATTGCGGGCCTCATGGGTGATCTTGGCCGCGATGGGGCGTTCGAAATCGAGCGGGGCCGTCTGGCGTCAGCGGCGACCCTGTTCCGCGCCGCCGAGGTCAGTGAAGAAGACACGCTGGCGGCGATGGCGGACATGTATCGCACGACCGGCAAGCTGATCGATCCGCACACCGCCGTCGGCGTGGCGGCCGGCCGCCGCGAACGGCCGGATCCGACCGTGCCGTTGATTTACCTTTCCACCGCCCATCCGGCCAAATTCCCGGATGCCGTGGAACGCGCGACGGGTGTTCGGCCCGGTCTGCCGGCGCCTCTCGCCGATCTGCTGGAACGGCCGGAGCGCTATGATAGGCTGGATAACGATGTTTCCGCCGTACGCGCGTATATAGAGTCCCGTTCGAGAGCCGTATGACAGTACGTATCACCAAACTCGATAATGGTCTGACGGTCGCCACGGATGCGACGCCGCAGCTTAAAAGCGCGGCGCTCGGGATCTGGGTGAATGTCGGGGCGCGCCATGAGCCGGCCGAACTGAATGGCGTCTCCCATATGCTGGAGCATATGGCGTTCAAGGGAACCAAGCGGCGTTCCGCCCGTGGCATCGCCGAGGAAATCGAAGCGGTGGGGGGGCATCTGAACGCCTATACGTCGCGCGAACACACGGCCTATGTGGCGCGGGTGCTCTCGGCCGATGTGCCGCTCGCCGTCGACCTCATCTCGGACATTCTTCAGCACTCCGTTTTCGACCAGACCGAGTTGGAGCGCGAGCGCGCGGTCATCCTTCAGGAAATCGGCCAGGCGATGGATACGCCGGATGATCTGGTATTCGACAATCTCCAGGAAATCGCTTATCCGTCCCAGGCTTTGGGCCGCACGATTCTCGGGACGCCGGAGCGGGTGCGCGGCTTCCGCCGTGACGATCTGGCGTCCTATATGTCCGCCAATTATCGCGGGCCGACCATGATTCTGGCGGCGGCCGGCGGGGTGGATCACGACGCTCTTGTCGACCTGGCCAGAACGCATCTGGGCGGCTTGAGCAATGGCGCGACATCTGCTCACGAACCGGCGCGCTATGTTGGCGGCGATCACCGGGTGGTGCGCGATCTTGAACAGGTTCACCTGCTGCTCGGCTTCGACGGCGTGACCTATGACGATCCCGATTTCTACGCCGCCCAGGTCTATGCGACGCTGCTTGGCGGCGGCATGTCGTCCCGCCTCTTCCAGGAGGTCCGCGAGGTTCGGGGCCTTGCCTATTCGATCTATGCCTTCGCCGCGTCTTATGTGGATACCGGCCTGTTCGGGGTTTATGTCGGCACGGGTGAGGCGGAGGCTGCGGAGATCGTGCCTGTCATCGCGGAAGAACTCGCCAAGCCGGTGACCGATGTGAGCGACGACGAGGTGGCACGCGCCCGGGCCCAGCACAAGGCCGGGACATTGATGTCGCTGGAGAGTTCGTCCTCGCGGGTCGAGCAGCTCGCGCGCCAGCTCTTGATCTTCGGCCGGCCGATTCCCCTGGATGAGGTGGTCGCGAAGATCGATCAGGTGGACACCGCCGCGATTCGCCGGGTGGCCAAGCGGGTGGTCGAGTCATCCACACCCAGCCTGGCGGCGATTGGGCCATTAAGCCGGCTCGAATCTTATGATAGAGTTGTGACACGATTCGGCCGGCCGAATTGATGCGTAAAAAGGGCCGGGACCACGACCGTCAGGGGCTGTTCGATCATGGGTCTTGGGCTTGTAAGTAGAACGTCGCGGCAGGATGGCGTGACGGTGCTGAAAGGGGAGCGCGTTACGCTTCGCTCTCCGGTTCCCGATGATTACGAAGAATGGGCCGCGCTGAGAGATACCTCGCGCGATTTCCTGATTCCCTGGGAGCCGACCTGGGCGAGCGACGAATTGACCCGCGCCGCCTATAAGCGCCGGCTCCGCCAATATGCGGCCGATTCGCGGGACGGGCTCGGCTACGCCTTCTTTGTTCTGCGCAGCAACGATCTGGCTCTGCTCGGCAGCATCACCCTGTTCGGCGTCACGCGCGGCGTCAGCCAATGCTGTTCCGTCGGCTACTGGCTCGGCCGTGCCTATGCCGGACGCGGCTATATGAGCGACGCGCTCAAGACGATCATGCCCTTCGTATTCGATACGCTCGGCCTGCATCGTCTGGAAGCCGCCTGCATCCCCGATAACGAAGCAAGCCGTCTGTTGCTCCTGCATAATGGATTCCGGCAGGAGGGTTATGCCCGGCAGTATCTCAAGATCAACGGCCGCTGGCGCGACCACCTGCTGTTTTCCCGCCTCGAATCCGATCCGCCGCTCAGATAGCGGCCCACCGTTTCTCCCGTTCGCATAAAAAAAGGGGCGCCCCGAAGGACGCCCCTCAGCCTTATCTGCCGGATAGGACTTAGTAGCGATAGGTGACGGTCAGGCCGATCGTGCGCGGACGATAGGTCGAGCCCTTCACATCGTGGTAGTAGGAGCCGTAGACCGTGCAGGCGGCGTTCCGGCAGTTGTACCGGCCGCTGAGCGAGTTCGGCTGCAGCTTGTCTTCGTTGAACAGATTGTCGGCGAAGACGGAGACTTCCAGGTCGTTGAAGTCGACGCCTGCGCGCACGGTTACGTAGCTCATCGCCGGTGTGGTGAAGTAATCCGGCGAGTAGCTCGGCGTGCCGGGGCCACCCGAATTGTAGAATTTGCCGACATACTGATAGCTGCCCATGATATAGGCCATATTGTTGCTGGTCACGGCGAAGTCGTAACGCAGATTGGCGTTGCCCTGCCATGCGGGAATGCCGGTGAGCTTGTCACCCGCGCCGACGAGGGTGCCGCCCGTCACCGAGGTGACGGTCTGCGTGTAATGCGCGTCGGTATAGGAGCCGGCGAAGGAGAAGGTCAGGCCATCCGTGATCGCGATATTGCCTTGCAGGTCGAAACCCTGGCTGACCGCCTTGCCCACATTCTCGGTATAGCGGAACACGCAGGACGGCAGGATGTATGGCGTTTGCGGCTTGTTCCAGTTGATATAGAACGCGCTCGCCGAAAGGCGTGCCCTGCCCGCGATGCCGACCTTTGCGCCGCCTTCGTAGCTCCACACCGAGTCGGACCCGTAGGTCACAGGCGTGTCCTTGATGCCCAGGGCATCGAGATCCGCTTTACATTGTGTCGGGTTTGCCTGCTGCTGAACGCCGCCGGCGCGGTAGCCTTTCGCCGCCGTTACGTAGAACAGGTCGTCGTCATTGGCCTGATAAGAGAGACCGAATTTCGGCGTGACCGGCGTTTCCTTGATTGTGCCGGCGACTTTCGGACCCTGTCCAGCGGGCCATGGAAGCAGCAGACCGTCGCTGGCGGACGTGTAATCGATCTTGGACCGCGTTACCCGAACGCCGGCCGTGGCTTTGAGTTTTTGCGTAATGTTGTAGTTCAACTCGCCATAGCCGGCTAATTCTTCCTCCTTGAGCGTCTGGGCCGTGCCGATCTGGACCAGACCGGCGATTTCCGCGGCCGTATGCGCCGGGCTGAAGAACTGCGGATGTCCCAGGAGAACTTCCTGCAGCGCCGTGCGGTTTTCGGGAGCGCTGTTTTGGGAGTTGGTCGTGGCGTTGTTGTAATAAAGGCCGGCGACCCAGCTTAGCGGGCTGTCGTTGTAGTTCGAGGAGAACCGCAATTCCTCCGAATAGGCCTGCCGATGGGCCTGATAGAAGTAATAGCCGAAGAACACGCCGTTCTGTCCGACATCGTGCAGGATCGACGTGTCGGTCAGGGGGCTGTAGCCGTTCGTCGCGAAGGTATTGAGTGTCTCCGTGTAGGTGAGCTGCAGATTGCCCCGTGACTTGTCATGCACATAGGACGTGATCGACTTGATCTCGACCGGACCGGCATCCACATCGATCGTCAGGCTGGGCAGCAGCAGGGACGAGACCCGGGGCGCTTTCTCGGGGGAGAGCGGCCCGACATAGCTGTCGCCGACCAGTGTGTTCACGATCGTATCGTATTTGCCGAGATTGACCGGCCCGTATGTCTGCGCCGGATAGATATAGACGTTCTCGCCGATATGGCCGGGAACGTTCGTATAGACGCCGGCGGTCGTCGGCGCGGTATAGCCGGTGGGCAGCAGACCGGTGCCGTCGAGCGGCTTGTTGGTGGACTGAAGGGTCGCCACCGGTGCGGTCGTGTATTGCGGAATATCCTTGTAGATCAGGTTTTGATCATGCTGATTTTCCCGCGAGAAATAGATCGACGGGGTGATCTTCACCGACGGGCTGGGTTCGAAACGCAAGGCCGCGCGATAGGCCTGCGAAGCCATGCTGTTGGTATCCCGCGCGATGATATCGCTCGGATCGCGCCAGTTCACATGGTTGATCCAGCCGGCCTGATAGCGGCCCCAGGCGCTAATCCGGAAGCCGAGTTTGTCCTGAACGATCGGGCCGCCGATCGCCGCGCCCGCCTCGTAGCCGGTGCCGCCCTTATAGGTCGAGTTGATCTCACCCTTGGCGTAACCGCTGAAGTGATCGAGGCTCGGTTGGGTCGTGATATAGCGGATCGTACCGCCTTCGGACGATCCGCCGTACAGGGTGCCCTGCGGACCTTTCAGCACCTCGATGCGCTGGAGATCGAAGATTTGGGGCAGATAGACGCCGCCGCCGGTCGAGATGCCGACCAGATTGCGGGTCTGCATGGCGGTGTCGTCGAGATAGACGCCGGTGGTGGCCGCGCCGATCGACGAGGTGACGCCGCGAATGGAGATATTCCGGCCGGTCGGGCCGTTCGCCGTGATGCGCAGGGCCGGCACGAGGCGCGACAGGTCCTGGCCGGTCTTGATATCCAGGTCGTCCAGTTGGTTCTGCGGCAGGGCCGAGATACTCATCGCGACCTTGTTGATTGATTCGGCCTGGCGCCGTGTCGCCGTAACCAGAACCTCGCCAAGTATGGGCTGCGACGCGGTCGCTCCCTGTCCGGCGGTGGCGGCTGTCGCCGTGAATGCCGGTATCGTCAGTACCGTCGATACCAGCAGCAATGCCAGTGATCTCTTTCGAGACATAGCTCCCCTCCTTTATGTGTTTTAGGCGCACGCAGGCCGCGCGGCCGCTTCACGCAAACGTAGAGCGTTCGATTCGGAAAGGCTTTTTGGAAGCGTGAGTGTCCCCCCGCCCGTTTTGTCGCGACGTTTCTTATGTCTTGTTCGAACCGGCGCCTACGCCGATGACGGACGGGATAATATAACTTGCTATATCAACTCGCAAGAGTCGCGTTCGAGAAATATCGGTCGCTG
This sequence comes from uncultured Alphaproteobacteria bacterium, assembly GCA_963821875.1. GTDB lineage: Bacteria > Pseudomonadota > Alphaproteobacteria > CAVTAV01 > CAVTAV01 > CAVTAV01. The sequence goes on along the minus strand of CAWGFE010000002.1, from coordinate 139,468 downwards.
CCCATTTGCGATCTAACAGAGAAAATATATGGCAAAGATTACTATTTGACAGTTTCGAGCGCATCTTACGCGTGTCCGACATCACTCGATAACATTGACACATCTACGCCGATCTTCGACATGGCGCGAGACCACTTCTGAGATAATTCTGTATGGAAGATCAACTCGTCGTCGGCCTCGGTATGGAGCCAGCCATTCATCTGGATTTCCTGTTCCAGCTGACCCGGTCCCCATCCGGCGCAGCCGATGGCGAGCAGGCTGTGGGTCGGGCCTTCCCCGACCGCGATGGCCTTAAGGATATCGACGGTTGCAGTGAGCGCGACCGTTTCCGAGATGATAAGCGTCGATTCCTGGACGTAATCGGCCGAATGCAGCACGAAGCCGCGACCTTCCTCGACCGGCCCGCCGGAATGAACGACCACGTCGCGCGCCGGCTTGCCGACGTCGATGTCGAGTTGGCCGAGCAGCTGGCGAAAGGTGAGGGAGTTGAGCCGCCTGTTGATGACGAGCCCGAGGGCGTGGTCCTTGTCGTGGGCGCACATATAAATGACGGTGCGCGCGAAACGATCGTCGCCGATCGACGGTGTCGCCAGAAGAAGCTGGCCATCGAGATAGCCAGCCTTCCGAGCGTCGCTGAAACGCTTTGACCAGTCGCTCATGGATACAAGATGGCGCTATTTGGGGCCGATCACAAGGCCTCCGCATCTAGGCAGAGCGGGTCAAAAGAGGTAAATGTTGCGAATGATTCTCTGGATCGGGGTGCGGCGCCTGACCGTGCCCGCTACCCGGTCCATCCACCAATCAGCCAAGAGGATGCCATGTCGATCAAAGTTGGAGACAAGATTCCCGAAGCCAAACTGACCCAGATGACGGCGGACGGCCCGGCGCCGATTTCGACATCGGAGATCTTCAAGGGCAAGAAGGTCGTGTTGTTCGCGGTTCCCGGCGCGTTCACGCCGACTTGCTCGGCCAAGCATCTCCCGGGTTTTGTCGGCAAGGCGGCGGAGCTGAAGGCCAAGGGCGTCGACGCCATCGCCTGCGTCTCGGTCAACGACGTCTTCGTCATGAATGCCTGGGGCAAGGACCAGAGCGCCGACGGCAAGGTGCTGATGCTGGCGGACGGCAATGCCGAGTTCACCAGCGCCATGGGCCTGGAGCTCGACGGATCCGGCTTCGGCATGGGCAAGCGCAGCCAGCGCTATTCCCTGATCGCCGAGGACGGCGTCGTGACCAAGCTCAATATCGAGAAGCCGGGGGCCTTCGAAGTGTCCTCTGCCGAGACGGCGCTCGGCCAGCTCTGAGCCGGGGGAACAAATGCCGAGAAAAGGGGCCTTCGGGCCCCTTTTTGTTCGCGCTCAGCGACGCCTGCGGTAATCGTCCAGCCCGCGATTGGCGAGCGCGTCGGCGCGTTCATTGCCGTCGTGTCCGGCATGGCCCTTGACCCAGATCCATTTCACGTCGTGGGTCTTGAGCAAATCGTCCAGCGACTGCCACAACTCGACATTCTTGACCGGCTTGCGGTCGGCGGTGCGCCAGCCGTTCCGCTTCCAGTTCTTGATCCAGCTCGTGATGCCCTGTTTGAGATACTGGCTGTCCGTGTGGAGCCGCACCTTGCACGGGCGTTTCAGGGCCTTGAGGGCCTCGATCGCCGCTGTCATTTCCATCCGGTTGTTGGTGGTGTCGGCCGTGCCGCCCCAGAGTTCCTTCTCCCGGCTGCCACGTTTCAGCAACGCGCCCCAGCCGCCGGGGCCGGGGTTTCCCGAACAGGCGCCGTCGGTGTAGATCTCGACCGTCTCCGATCCCACCATCACATCAGTCCATAGGCCGCGGGGCCCGATACGCTGCGATGAAAGCGTTGGCGCTGGAGATATTCCCGCGGATCCTTGACCTTCACGAGCGCCCCGTCGACGCGGTTCAGCCAGTCGAACAGCCGGGTGAGCAGGAAGCGCATCGCGGCGCCGCGCGCGAGCAGGGGCAGGGCCTGCAGCTCGCCGTCGGAAAGCGGCCGCACAGAGCGGTAAGCGGCGAGCATGTTGTGCGCCTTCGTGATGTTGAACGAGTGATCGGCCTCGAAGCACCAGGCATTCAGGCAGACCGCGATGTCATAGGCGAAGAAGTCGTTGCAGGCGAAATAGAAGTCGATAACGCCGGAAAGCCCGTCGCCGAGGAAGAATACATTGTCCGGAAAAAGGTCGGCATGGATCACGCCCGTCGGCAGATCGTCGGGCCAGGCCTCGTCGAGGGCGGCCAACTCACCGGAGAGTTCTTGAGCGAGACCGTCCTGTAATTCGTCCGCGCGCGCTTCACAGGCATCGAAAAGTGTCTCCCATCCGGTCAGAGAAAGATCATTCGGACGCTCTCTCTCGAATCCCTGCCCGGCGAGATGCAGCCGGGCCAATCCGGCGCCGACCTCGCGGCAGTGATCCGGGCCTGGATGATGAACCGAGACGCCGTTCAAAAAGGTGATGATCGCCGCGTTGCGGTTGCACAGGGTTCTCAGAGCCTGCCCGTCGCGGCCATGGACCGGCACCGGGCACGGAAAGTCCTTTTCCGCGAGGTGGTCCATCAGGCCGAGGAAATAGGGCAGGTCCGCCGCGTTCACGCGCTTTTCGTAGAGCGTGAGGATATAGGCGCCGTTTTCGGTCTGGAGGAGGTAGTTGGAGTTCTCCACGCCCTCCGCGATGCCTTTGAACGCCGTCACCGCGCCGAGATCGTAGTCGGCGAGAAAGGCGGCAAGATCGTCTTCGGCGACTTCGGTATAGACGGCCATCGGCTATTGCGGATCCGGCAGGGTCAAGCGGTCAGGGCCGCGGGAAGCTTGAACTGAATGGTTTCGCGGGTCGTCCGCACTTCCTCGACCGTGACATCATAGCGTTGTCGGAACGCTCTGAGCACCTCTTCTACAAGAATTTCGGGCGCAGATGCGCCGGCCGAGATTCCGACCGTTCTGGCGCCGTCGATCCGGGTCCAGTCGATATCGCTGGCGCGCTGCACCAGATGGGCCTGACAGCCCTGCCGCCGCGCGACCTCCACGAGCCGCACGGAATTGGACGAATTCGGCGCGCCGATCACCACCAGTATGTCGCATTGCCGGGCGATCGCCTTGACGGCGTCCTGGCGGTTGGTGGTGGCGTAGCAGATGTCTTCCTTGCGGGGAGACACGATATCCGGAAAGCGTTCCTTGAGCGCGTCGACGATCTCGACCGTATCGTCCACCGACAGGGTGGTCTGGGTGATATAGGCCAGCGGCTTGTCGGTCGGCACCGGCGCGGTGCGCGCTTCGTCGATATCCTGGATCAGGGTGATGCAGCCTTTGGGCAACTGCCCCATCGTGCCGACGACCTCGGGATGGCCGGCATGGCCGATCAGAATGATGTGGCGGCCCACCTTCTGGTGGCGTTCGGCCTCGCGATGGACTTTGCTGACCAGCGGGCAGGTGGCGTCGAGATAGAACATCTGCCGCGCCTTGGCGCTCTCGGGCACGGATTTGGGAACCCCATGAGCCGAGAACACCACCGGCGCATGGGCCGGCACCTCGCTCAGATCCTCGACGAACAGCGCGCCGGCGGCTTCGAGCTGCTCGACGACGAAGCGATTATGGACGATTTCGTGGCGGACATAGACCGGTGCGCCGTATTTCTCCAGCGCGCCGCGGACGATCTGGATGGCGCGGTCGACGCCCGCACAGAAGCCGCGCGGACTCGCGATCACAACTTTTAGAGAAGGTCGTTCCATTATCTTCCGTATTCCGCCCGAGCCCGAAGACGCCCGCGGAGGCTCCGCTGCGGCATCGGCGGCCCGTGCTTTCCGTTCTTGTGCTACCTGCGCCGGTTACCTAGTATGGGCGCCGAGTTCTCAAGATCCGGGTGCCGAGGGCCAAGCCCCTTGCTTGCACTGCATATTTGTCATCCGCGCGCAAGGGGAGCAAGACTTAATCTGGCGCCAGCGATGGATATCAAGATTTCGTTATCAAAGTACTCCTCGGCAGGTCACACGATTCACAAGAGATGATTACCATGCGCGTTACCGCCCCTACGGCAGTTGCCTTGGCGGCCCTGTCCAGTCTCGCCCTTTCAGGTTGCGGTACTAAGACAGTCAAATATCAAACCGCCGTCCGCGATTGCCCCACAGTGTCGGTGCTTGGCCATACCGGAACGGCTATCAAGTTCCCCAATGATGACCCCTCTTCGGGGCCCTATACGTTCCGCAGCGATATTTCGGGTCTTCGGGTCAAATGCGATCGCAACCAGACTAATGTCAAAATCGAAATGTCGTTTCTGGAAGTCGCGTCGCGCAACAAGGGCGTGACACAGAATTCCGTCCAGTTTCCTTTCTTCATGGCCGTGCTCTATCGCGGCAAGATGATCGACAAGAAGGTTTTCACCAGCAAATTCGATTTCGCCAATGGCCAGGAGCGCAAGGGCGTCGTCGAATCCTTCGACACGACGCTCTATTTCAACGACACCTCGCCGAGTGCAAAGGAACGCGAACGCCAGCAGCGACGCGACCGCAAGAATCCGCTGGCGGTCGAAGGACCGAAAATCGACCCGCAGCTCGCCGACTATCAGGTGCTGGTTGGTTTCCAGATCGATAAGAAGCAGCTCGAATTCAACGTATTTCATTGATCCAGGTGGTCCGACGCCCGGTGCCGACCGGGTGCGGCTTCAGGAATCCGGAATGACCGAAGCATTCTATTCCAGAGAGCATCAGTGGATTCGCGTCGACGCGGACAAAGCCTATGTCGGGATTACCGATTTCGCGCAGCAAAGCCTTGGCGACGTGGTTTATGTCGAGCTACCGGCGGTCGGAACCGGCTTCTCCAAGGGCGAGCAGGCCGCCGTGGTCGAATCGGTCAAGACGGCGAGCGAGGTCTATACGCCGATTGCCGGCGTGGTCGGCGCCGTCAACACGGCGCTCGCCGCCAGGCCCGAGCTGGTCAACAACGATCCGGAAGGCGAGGGGTGGTTCTTCACTCTGCAACTCGAGGCTCCGGTCGATTATAGCGAGCTGATGACGGCAGCGGCTTACGCGGACTACGTCAAAGACCTCGATTAGACGTCCCTGATTGCAAAAAAAATGGCCGGGCGAAAAACCGGCCATTATTCGAAACATCGTTCGTCGCCAGCCGCTAGTTCAGCTTGGCCGGCAGATCGTTGATCGCGCTGTCGACAAGGGCGTCGGCCTGACTGGCGCTGAGATTTTCGGCGATCAGTTTTTCGGCGGCGGCGGCGGCGACCTCCACGGCGACCTTGCGAACCTCGCGCAATGCGGTGGCTTCGGCCTGGGCGATCTTGTCCTCGGCCAGTTTGGCGCGGCGGGTAAGCGAGGCTTCCAACGATTCATGGGCTTCCTTCGCCATGACCTTCGCATCCACCTCGGCCTGGGCCACGATATCGGCGGCTTCCTGCCGGGCTGCCCTCAGTTTTTTCTCATAAGTGGACAGAAGCTCGCGGGCCTCGTCGCGCAGCGCCTGCGCCTCTTCCAGCTTGGCCTTGATCTCCACCGAGCGCTTGTCGAGCCCGGCCGCCATCTTAATGTGCACTTTGAGATAGATCAGGATGCCGATAAAGGCGAGGAAGCCGAAAGCGACCCAGATTTCCTCAGGCGTTACATGCATCAGCGTTCGCCCCGTTAGCGGTTGGACGCCGCGGCGTCGACGGCGGCCTGAACCTGGTCGGGCTTGGCCGTTTCGCCGATCAGGCGTTCGACGATGGCGCCGGCGGCGTCGGACGCGACCTCGCGGATATGCGACATCGCCTCTGCCTTGGCCTTGCCGATTTGCTCGGACGCTTCGGCGGCGCGTTTCGCGAGGTCCTGGCCGAGTTCCGCCTGGCGGGCCTCGATTTCGGCGCGGGCCTTATCCTGGCTCGCCTTCACGATCGCCTGCGCCTGGCTTTTCGCTTCGGCCAGCTTCTCCTCGTAATCCGCCAGAGATTTCTCCGCATCCCGCTTGAACTGTTCGGCATCGGCAAGATCGCCATCGATCTTGTCGCGCCGTTCGCCCAGAACGGTCGCGATACGCGGCAATACGCGCCACGCCATCACGAGATACAGTCCGGTGAACACGATCGCCAACCAGATCAACTGGGGGGCATAGGTTCCGACGTCTAGCTGAGGCATAGTCTTGTCCCGGCGGAATTACGAGCCTGTCTCGACCGGTGATTAAAACGCGAACAGGATGATGAACGCCATCACGAGACCGTACAGACCGGTCGCTTCGCAAAGCGCGAAGCCGAGCAGCGCACGGGCGAACTGGCCGTCGGCGGCGCTCGGATTGCGGAGCGCGCCCAACAGGAAATTACCGAAGATGGTGCCGATGCCGACACCGGCGCCGATAAGAGCGGTGCTGGCGAGGCCCGCGCCGATCAGTTTTGCTGCTTCTGCGTCCATAATTGTCTTCCTTCCGTTGGGTTCAAAAGTCGTCTTTGGGTCTGTCCGGGCCCGTCAGTGCTTCACGTGAAGGGCGTCGCTTAGATAAATGCAGGTCAGAATGGCGAACACATAGGCCTGAAGCACCGCGACCAGGAATTCCAGCGCGGTGACGGCGACGATGGCCAGCCAGGGCACGAAGCCGAACATGCCGAGCATCACGGCGAATCCGCCGAACACTTTCAGGATCGTGTGGCCGCCCATCATATTCGCGAAAAGACGAACCGAGAGGCTCATCGGCCGGCTGAGATAGGAGACGATCTCGATCGGAACGAGGATGACGAGCAGCACCAGTGGCACGCCGCTCGGTACGAACAGCCTGAGCCATCCTGGCCCGTGCTTGGCGAGGCCGAGCACCGTTACGCCGAGATTGATTACGATGGCGAAGGCGAAGGTCACGATGATCTGGCTGGTCACCGTATAGGTGAACGGCACCAGGCCCATCAGGTTACAGCCCAAAATGAACATGAACAGCGTGAACACGAACGGGAAATATTTGGACGAGCCCTTGCCCGCGTTGTCGCTCAACATGCTGGCGACGAACTCGTAGGACATCTCGACCACCGACTGCCAGCGGCCCGGCACCATCGTCGCCCGGCGCATCGGCAGCGTCAGCAGCATCGTCACCAGCACGGAAACGATCACCATGAACAGGGACGCATTGGTGAAGGAGGCGTCAAATCCGCCAAGATTGAGGTGGATTAGCCGGTGAATCTCAAACTGTTCGAGGGGGCTATGCACGTCGGCTCCGTGGGGTTCTCATTCAGGCGCTTGGAGCGCCGGCACTGCAATCAACCATTCGATCCGTGCGGCTAGGGCTGTTCGTCGTCACCGTCCGGCTCTTCATCCTTGCCGGTCTTGGTGCGACCCAAGCTGTTCGCCGCCCGAAACACGTTCAAAAAGCCAGCTCCGGTGCCGATGAAGAAGAACACGACAAAGAGCCACGGCGTTGTTCCAAGCCACTTATCGAGCAGATATCCGATGATGCTGCCGACCGCGACGCCTACAAAAAACTCAACACCAAGCCGCATCGCAACCCCAATTGCGTTGCTGTCGTTGGTGGCTTTTCGAGACGGTCGGGGCTGATTTTTTTCACGCGCCTTTTCGAGGCGGGTTTCGATGTCTTTGAGCAAAGAGTGGTCATTGCCGTCGGTCATTCAAAACCCTTTCGGCCCTGCCATTCCTCCCAAGCCCACCGACGCACCGAAACCATGTGTAAAAAGCCAGCCTGACGCCGAAAAGCGTGTGCACAATAGTGACTGGCCTATACCCTGTCAAGAAAGACGAGCCCCAATTTAACTCATTGAATTATTTGATAAAATTCCGTTACGAACCATCGCGTTCGCGTTTCGATCACGTCCCTTGTCCTTGCACCGCAGCAATCGGAAGCAGGACCGGATTCGCCGCATGCTCTCAGGGATCGGGGAATCGGCCCGGATAATCGCGCCGTCGCGGCGCTTGCCTACTCGGCGGCGCGGAGACGTTCGGCGCCGTCGAGATCGACCGAGACGAGCTGCGAGACGCCCCGTTCGGCCATGGTCACGCCGAACAGCCGATTCATCCGCGACATGGTGATCGGATGGTGGGAAATGACCAGAAAACGGGTATCGGTCTGGCGGGTCATCTCGTCGAGCAGGTCGCAGAACCGGACGACATTGGCTTCGTCGAGCGGCGCATCCACCTCGTCGAGCACGCAGATCGGCGACGGGTTGGTCATGAAGACGGCGAAGATGAGCGACATGGCGGTCAGCGCCTGCTCGCCACCCGACAGGAGCGTCATCAGCTGAAGCTTCTTGCCCGGCGGGCTCGCCATGATCTCCAGCCCGGCCTCGAGCGGATCGTCGGACTCGGTAAGCGTCAGATAGGCCTTGCCGCCGCCGAACAGCCGGCTGAACAGCTCGCCGAAGTGAGTGTTCACCTGCTCGAAGGCCTGAACGAGGCGCTGGCGGCCCTCGCGGTTCAATCCCTGAATCGCGGTTCTCAGCCGCGCGATCGCCGCTTCGAGATCCTCGCGTTCGCTATTCATGGATTCGATCTGCTCGGTAAGCTCCGCGGCCTCCGCTTCGGCCCTCAGATTGACCGCTCCCATCGTGTCGCGCTCGCGTTTCAGCCGTTCGATGCGGCGTTCGACCTCGTCGACCGCCGGCAATTGCTGATCCGGCTTGACCTCGGCGATCTCGAGCAGCTTGTCGGGCGCCGCGTTGAGCGTTTCCGAGGTCCGCCGGCCAAGCTCGGAAATGCGTTCCTTGGCCTGTTCGATGGCGGCTTCGGCGCGGACGCGTTCTTCGCGGGCCTGACTGTTGGTTTCCTGGGCAAGCCGGGCGGCCTTGTCGCATTCGGCCAGCGTCTCTTCCGCGGCCGCGAGCGCATCCGCTGCTTCCTGGCGCTCCTTCTCCGCCGTCGAGATCTGGCTCAACAGGCCGGAGCGTTGCTCCTCGATTTCCTTGGGGCGTTCTTCCAGAGAAGCCAGTTCTTCCTTGTCGCGCTTGGCGCGCTCGTCGAGCGCGTTGAGCTGCTTGTGCCCGTTGGCGACGCGCTGTGCCCAGGCGCGGCGTTCATTGGCGATCGCGGCCAGCCGCTCGGCGCGCAACTGGCTTTCGCGGGTCAGACCCTGAAACGACGTCTTGGCTTCGGACAGGGCCGCACGTTTTTCCTCCATCGCGGCGCGCAGGTGCTGAAGCCGTTCGCGAACGTCCTCTTCTCCGGTCAGACCCGTTAGCGCCTTGCGGGCGTCGTCCATGGCCGTCCGCGCTTCCGCGAGGTCGCTTTCCAGCCGCTCGAGGGTGGAGGTGAGGCCGCCCAGGCGGGAATTGCGCTCCGCCGCGCGCTTGGCCTGATCGGCCTGTCCGCGCCGGGCGGCGGCCAAAGCTTCTTCCGCCGCTTGCCAATCGCGTCGGGCCGCGCGCTCCGCCTCGGCCGCTTCCTGCGATTCGAGGCGGCGCTGCTCGAACATTTCCTGACGCTTCGCCAGCTCCGTCGCCTTGTCGGCGCGAAGCGCTTCAAGCTCGGCCAGCCGATTGCGCTGGGAAAGCCGCAGGGCCGCCGCGCTCGGCGCGTCCGACGATGCGGTGTACCCGTCCCAACGCCAGACATCGCCGTCTCGGGACACGAGCGTTTGGGACGCGAGCAGCGTCTCGCGCAGACGCGCACCGTCGGCCGCATCGACGAGTCCGATCTGCGACAACCGGCGCGTCAGTTCCGGCGGCGCGGTGACATGCTTGCTCAAGGGCTCAATGCCGTCCGGCAGCGACGGCGCACTCTCCAGCGGGGGCAGGCTCTCCCAATGAATCGGCGCCGCCTTATCCCTCGGAAGATTGACCTCGTCGCCAAGCGCGGCGCCGAACGCCGCTTCATAGCCGGGCGCCACCTTCACCGAATCGACGATCGGCGGATAATCCTTCGCGCTGGACGATTGCAGCAGCTTGTCGAGCGCGGCGGCTTCCGCTTCCAGCCGGGAATCGGCGGTTCGGACTTCCTGCAAATCCTCCCGGGCCCTGGCTTCCGCCTCGCCGGCCGCGTGACGCCGGGTTTCCGATTCCTCGACCGTTTCGCGCGCCCCAGTGGCGGTTTCGGCCGCTTCGTTCACGGCGATTTCGAGATCGCGGGCGGCGTCGGCTTCCTCGTCCTCGGCCTTGAGCTTTTCGATCGTCGCGCGGGTCGTCTCGTATTCCTGCTGGAGGCGGGTCACGCGGCGCTCGGCGTCGGCTAGTTGCTGTTCGAGGCTCGACCGCCGGGCGGCCATCGCGTGGACCTCGGAATTGAGCTCGTCGAATTTCGCTTCGGCCTCGCGCGCGGCTGTGGTCGCCGTAGCGACGGCGGATTCGGCGCGGGTCCGCGCTTCCTCCTCGCCGGCCTGGGCCGCTTCCAGCCGCGCCTGTTCTTCTTCCAGCTTGGTCGCGGATTCTTCCGTATCCGCGATCATCGCGCTTTCGCGCTCCATATCCGCGTCGATCTGCGCGAGCCGCGCTTTCACCTGATCCGTCGTCTGCCGGATGCGGTTTTCTTCGGTGTCCAGCGATTCGCGGGCGACCGACAAGCGATGAAGCACGGCGCCCGCCACGGCTTCGGCCTCGCGCAGCGGCTGAAGCGCCGCATTGGCGTCGGCCTGCGCGGCGCTCGCCTGTGTCGCGAGGCGCGTCACCTCGGCGAGATTCTGCTGGGCCCTGCGGAAGCGCTCTTCGGCCTCGGTCCTGGCCTCCTGCGCGGCGGTCCACAACAGATGCAGATGCAGCGCTTCGGCCGAGCGGATATGGCCGCTGATATTGCGGTAGCGGGAGGCCTGCCGCGCCTGACGCTTGAGGCTGCCGAGTTGGCCCTCGAGTTGAGCCATGACGTCCTGCAGCCGGACCAGATTGTTCTCTGCCGCCCTCAACCGCAGCTCCGCCTCGTGGCGGCGCGAATACAGCCCGCTGATGCCTGCGGCTTCTTCGAGGATCGCGCGGCGGTCGCGCGGCTTGTCGTTGATGAGCTGGCCGATTCGGCCCTGGCTGACCAGCGCTGGCGAGTGGGCCCCGGTCGCGGCGTCGGCGAACAGGAGTTGCACGTCGCGGGCGCGGACTTCCTTGCCGTTGATTCGATAGGCCGAGCCGCTGTCCCGCTCGATCCGGCGTGAAACCTCGATCTCGTCGAGATCGTTGAAGGCGGCCGGGGCGCGGCGCGTGGCATTGTCGATCCGTAGGGAGACTTCGGCGAGATTGCGGGCTGGGCGCAGCGACGTGCCGGCGAAGATCACGTCCTCCATGCCGCCGCCGCGCACGCTTTTCGGCGAGTTCTCGCCCATCACCCAGCGCAGCGCGTCGACGATATTCGACTTGCCGCAGCCGTTCGGCCCGACAATCGCAGTCATGCCGGGTTCGACTTTAAGCTCGGTCGGGTCGACGAACGACTTGAAACCCGAAAGACGCAGCCGCGTGAATTGCACTCAAGTGCCCCGCAACAAGAAGCTGTCGAAAATAAGAAAACCAGTCGCAGTAGGAACTATACCATCCCCGATGGTCATTTCTTGGCCAATAGTTCCTTCAGATGGGCGTCGATGTCTTCATAGCTGCCGACATTCTTGAACGCCTTCCCGTCGATGAAGAGGGAAGGGGTGCCCTTGACGCCATATTCGTCAGTGCCCCGCTTTTCCTGCATCACGATCTGTTCCTGCAGGGTCTTGTTATTGATACATTTGTCGAAATCCGCGCGGCTCATGCCGGCCTGCTCCTTGGCCATGGTGGCGAGCGGCGTGAATTTCTCCTTCAGCGTCTTCTTGTCGTTGTTCCACAGATCCGGATTGGCCCAGACGATCTGGGTGTGGAACAGGCCGTGGATGAAGCTGAAGAAGCGGTCCTTGTCGATGCACCGGGCGACCATCGAGGCTCTCAGCGCTACGCCGTCCAGCGGATATTCGCGGAACGTGTAAAAAACCTTGCCGGTGTCGATATAGTTCTTCTTGAGCTCGGGGAACACTTCGGCGTCGAAATGCGCGCAGTGCGGGCAGGTCATGGACGCATATTCGAGTATGTGGATCGGTGCGCCCTTGTTGCCGAGCGACATGTCGGGGAGTTGCTCGATCTTCGCCTGTTTGCCGAGAACCGATTCGCCGCCCGACGAGGCGGAGGAACTGCTCGACGATCCGTTCGAGCCCTGCCCGCAGGCCGTCAGAAGCAGCAAAGCCGCGGCGGCCAGGCCGGCGGCGCGTCCATATCGTGCGAAACGAGCTAGTTGTACGCCCATCAGTCTATCCAATTCTGTCCAATCCGGCGGCCATTATAGGCATCGCCATTCGGGCCACAATAGGGCCCCATGGCGCGCAATGCCCTGGCCGGCATTCCGCCGAAATGGCGAAAACCCGGCATCGCTTTCACCTAAAGGGTTGAGGCTGCGGGGTTTATTTCTGCTTCAGCGCCTTCTGCAATTCCTCGTCGACGCTCTCGTAACTCTGGAAGTTTACCAGCAATTTGCCGTCGATATAGACGGCCGGCGTTCCCGGCACCTTGAATACCTGATCGCCCCGCGCGGCCTGCAGCGCGATCTGCTGCTGCATCGACTTGTCATTGACGCATTTGTCGAATTCCGCGCGGGTCATCCCCGATTCCTGCTTCGCCATTTTGGCAAGCGGCGTCATCTTGTCCTCGAGCGACTTGTTTTTGTCGTTCCAGTCTTTCGGATTGGCCCAGGCGATCTGGTTCCGGAACAATTTGTCGATGAACGGGAAGAAATGCTTCTTGTCCATGCAGCGCGCGACCATCGAGGCCCGGAACGCCACACCGTCCAGCGGAAACTCGCGGAAGACGTAATAGACCTTGCCGGTGTCGATGTAGTTCTTTTTGAGCTGAGGGAACACGTCCATGTCGAAATGGGCGCAGTGCGGACAGGTCATCGAGGCATATTCGATGACGTTGATCGGCGCATCCTTCTTGCCGAGCGTCATGTCGGGAAGCGTGAGGACAGGGTCCTTCTTGGCCGCCGCCGGCGACGATTGCGGCGGTGCGGATGTCGCCGCATGACTCGATGGGCCGTTCGCCCCGATCAGCAAGACGGCCGTGACGGCCAGGCCGGCAATCATCCCCGGCCGCAAAAAGCAGGTCATTCGAACGCGCATAACAATATCCTCACCCCCGGCATTCAGGCCCCTGTGATTTTGGCGGCATTATAGGCTGTAGCCCCTCGGGCTCACAATGGTCCGGTGCTCGTGAGAAATGGAGATCAGGAGTTCTCGCTCAAGACGTGGGCGGCAAGACGTCGCAGCGCATCGTCCAGCGTTTCCTCGCCGTCCTGATCCGCCCGCGGCGCGGGCCCCTTGAGAGAATTCCGGTTGCTCTTGCTGGCTTTCGTCTTGGCGCGTTTCGGGATCGGCGCCTGCAGGATCGAGATCCGGCTGACCGCGCCATAGCCGAAGAAACTGTTGATTCGCTCGATGATCATCGGCTCGAGATGCTGAACCTCCAGCGCGAACTGGCCGTCGACCCGCAGATGGAGCGTGCCCTGGCTGCGCTCGCCATGCGGAAAGCTCAGGCGTTCGGGCAGGGAGAATTTCGCCAGAGTCTCTCCGACGATTTCGGGCCAGCGCAGCAACACGCCGGGCTCCGCAAAGCCCTGGCGGCCGAAGGCGCGGCGGACGATTCTGGACAGCGAACGGTTGACGCTCTGGGCCCCGAGGCCCGAGCGCTTGTTTTCCTGAACTTTGTCCGTTGCACCGCTCATAATCGTCTTCGATAGTAGGCCACCATGGGCGCAAAAGACAGTACGACCACAGCCGAAAAGCAAGAGGTTTCACGTGCGCCGGCGGAGTTGAGCCGGGCGATTCTCGGCTGGTATGACGGCCACCGGCGGGATCTGCCCTGGCGCGCCCGGCCCGGCGAGGCGGTGGATCCCTATGCCGTCTGGCTCAGCGAGATCATGCTGCAGCAGACGACGGTCGCCACGGTCGGGCCCTATTTCCGGCGGTTTCTCGCGCGCTGGCCATGCGTCGAGGATTTGGCTGCCGCCGATCTCGACGATGTGCTCCGGGAATGGCAGGGGCTCGGCTACTACGCCCGGGCGCGTAATCTCCATAAATGTGCGGTCGTCGTGGCGAAGGAGCATGGCGGCCGGTTTCCCGAGACCGAAGAGGGCCTGCGCATCTTGCCCGGAATCGGCGCCTATACCGCCGCCGCGATCGCCGCGATCGCCTTCGACCTTCCGGCGGTGGTCGTCGACGGGAATGTCGAGCGCGTCATGGCGCGGCTGAACGCCGAGGACATGCCTCTCCCGAGCGCCAAGCCGCTTTTGCGCGAGTATGCCGCCCGGCTTACGCCCGGGACGCGGGCCGGAGATTATGCCCAGGCCGTGATGGATCTTGGGGCGACGGTCTGCACGCCGCGCCAGCCCAAATGCCTGCTATGCCCGTGGAACGCGGCTTGTGCGGCGCGCGCCGAGGGTATCGCCGAAGCCCTGCCGCGCCGTGCCGCCAGGGCGCAAAAGCCGACCCGGCGGGGGACGGCCTTCTGGCTGACGCGCGACGGCGAGGAGGGGTGCGACGTGCTGCTGCGCCGCCGGCCGGAGAAAGGCCTGCTCGGCGGCATGATGGAAGTGCCCTCGACGCCCTGGAGCGAAGACGGGCCGGCGAAGGCCCTCGATCACGCGCCGGTTTCCGCCGAGTGGCGGGCGCTGGACGGTGTGGTGAAACACACCTTCACGCATTTCCATCTCGAACTGACGGTTCTGACCGCGACGGTCCGGGATGCGCGGGACGCCGACGGATTGTGGTGGCCGCTCGATCGCCTGCACGAGCAGGCGCTGCCGACGGTCATGAAAAAGGTGGTGTGGCACGCGACAGTTTAAGGCTCTCCATTCGTCCCGAGCTTGTCGAAGGGCGTGAGGGTTCTGCTGCGATAACGGGCTTCGACCGGCTCAGCCCGAACGGAGATTGGTTGGGGGAACGAGCCGGGCCTTAAGCGGCGGCTTCGGCGGCCATTTCGGCGCGGAGTTGCTGGCGCAGGATGTCGATGGGCACGAGCGTGCCTTTTTTCTCGAAATGCCAGAAAGTCCAGCCGTTGCAGGCGGGCGCGCCTTGCACATGGGCGCCGATGCGATGGATCGAGCCGGACATGTCGTGGCTGGCGACACTGCCGTCGGCCCGCACCCGCACCGAATAGCGTTTACGCTGGTCGTACAGGATCGCGCCGGGTGCCAAGAGGCCGCGTTCGACGACCCAGCCGAACGGCACCCGCGGTTCGGCCCGCCGCGACGGCGTGATGCCGGCGGCAACCTGGCCGAACGGGCGGACGGCCTTGATCCGTTCGCTCGCGACTTCGACATAGGCATCTTCTTTTTCGATGCCAATGAACCGGCGGCGCAGGCGCTTGGCGACCGCGCCCGTGGTGCCGCTGCCGAAAAACGGATCGAGCACGACCTCGCCCTCATGGGACGAGGCGAGAATCACCCGGTGCAGCAGCGCTTCCGGCTTCTGCGTCGTATGCGCCTTCTCGCCATTGACCTTGAGCCGCTCCGAGCCGCTGCAGATCGGGATCACCCAATCAGAGCGCATCTGGAGTTCGTCGTTCAGCATCTTCATGGCGTCGTAATTGAAGGTGTATTTCTTCTGGGCCTGATGCTTGGCGCACCACAGCATGGTCTCGTGCGCATTGGTGAAGCGCTTGCCGCGGAAATTCGGCATCGGGTTCGACTTGCGCCAGACGATGTCGTTCAGCACCCAGTAGCCGATGTCCTGCATCGCGGCGCCGACGCGGAATATGTTGTGATAGGAGCCGATCACCCAGATCGTGCCGGTGTCCTTCAGAATGCGCCGCGCGGCGGTGAGCCAGTTGCGCGTGAAGGTGTCGTAGGTTTTCAGGCTGTCGAACCGGTCCCAGTCGTCATTGACGGCATCGACCTTGGTGTTGTTGGGCCGGAACAGGTCGCCGCGCAACTGAAGATTATAGGGCGGGTCGGCGAAGATGAGGTCGACCGAATTCTCCGGCAGCGACTTCATGATCTCGATGCAGTCGCCCTGGATAATCTGGTCGAGGGGCAAGGCGGACCGCGATTGGGCCGGCTTCGCCGCGTGATTTCGTTTGTCTTTTTCCCCTGACATGACGGCGACTTTAAGTCAAAGCCAACTCGGCGTCAACAAAAATATTCCTTTAAATCAAGCTTTTAACATGGAGTCTTAAGTCATCAGTTGACGAATTGGCGCGAAGGATTTGCGATGATGGCGACAAATTCCTACAAGCTGTAGTCCTTCGCGGTGCTCCGCCGTACCATATCCTGCGTTTCGCTCCCATCCATAGGCCGGGTGCTCGATCGCCAGTTCGGCCATCAAACGGTCGCGCGTCACTTTCGCAATTATTGATGCGGCGGCGATGGAAAGGCTCTTCGCGTCGCCCTTGACGACGGTTTTGACCGGACAGGCGAGGCGCGGCGCACGGTTTCCGTCGACCAGCGCCATATGCGGCGCACTGCCCAAAGCCTCGACCGCGCGGGTCATCGCCAGGAGGCTGGCCTGAAGGATGTTGAGCGTATCGATCTCGGCGACGCTGGCCATGCCGCAGCCGATCGTGGCCGCGCCGGTGATCTCGTCGAACAGCGCCTCGCGCCGGGCCTTGCTGAGCGCCTTTAAATCATCCAAACCGTCCGGCACCGCGCCGCGCGCGAGGATCACGGCGGCAGCCACGACCGGTCCGGCCCACGGCCCGCGCCCGACCTCGTCCACGCCCGCGATGAGGGCGTCCGGGGCGAGGTCGCGACGCGCTATGTCTTCGATTTCGAAATCGGGCATGGAGGCGGGACCGGAAAAGAGATGTTTTCGATCCGGTGGTAGCACTGTGGGAACCGGCGGCCCAAGCGTCTTTTTTGCACCCCACGGATTTAGCCAACGCCCGTCATCGTCATTCCGGACTCCTCCGTTCGGGCCGAGCCCGTCGAAGTCCGTTGTCTCAGGCGCCGGCAAGTCGGCACGTCTTTCGACAAGCTCGGGACGAGCGGCCGTTTCCGTCATCATCGCCGGAGAGCCGGGATCCAGGTTGCGACGCTCAGGATGGTGGTGTGAGCGCGGTCTCCTAAAATAACGAGAGCTGGTCGCCGGGTTTTTCCGGGGGGCGGAAGGCGGAGAGATCGAGCTTGGTGCGGCGTGCGCCGAAGCCGAGTCTCCTGGTGGCGATCTGGAAGCGCTTCGCGATCAACTCGGCATAGGGGCCCGTGCCGCTCATACGCTGTCCGAACCGGGACTGGTTCATCGCGCCCGCCCGGACATCGCGGATGTGATGCAACACGCGGTCGGCCCTCAACGGCACGGCGTCGCGCAACCATTCCTCGAACAGTGTTTTGATTTCCAGCGGCAAACGCAGCATTACATAGCCGGCGTCTTGCGCTCCCGCGTCGCGGCCAGCCTCGAGAATGGACTCGATCTCGTGATCGGTGAGGCCGGGCACGATCGGCGCGACCATCATGCCCACCGGAATCCCGGAATCCGCCAATGCCTTGATCGCATCGAGACGGCGGCCCGGCGTCGAGGCGCGCGGCTCCATCTTGCGGGCGAGCTTCCGGTCGAGTGTCGTCACCGAGATGAACACCTTGGCCTGCTGACGCGACGCCAAACGCCGCAGAATATCGATATCGCGCGCCACCAGACAGGACTTGGTGGTGATGCCGACGGGATGGCGGAACCGATCCAGCACTTCCAATATTCCGCGCATCACTTCGAACCGCCGCTCGATCGGCTGATAAGGATCGGTGTTTGTCCCGAGGGCGATCAGCTTCGGCTCGTAGCGCGGATTGGACAGCTCCTTCTCGAGCAGTGCGGCCGCGTCCGGCTTGAAGAACAACCGGCTTTCGAAATCCAGCCCGGGCGACAGGCCGAGCCAGGCATGGCTGGGCCGGGCATAGCAATAGATGCAGCCATGCTCGCAGCCGCGATAGGGATTGATCGACTGGTCGAACGGAATGTCGGGCGACTTGTTGGAGGTGATGATCGAGCGGCTGGTGTCGGGCTGAACCTCGGTGCGCAAGGGCGGCGGCACGTCGTCCAGCGTCGACCAGCCATCATCCGCCGCTACCCGCGAGGCCGGCTCATAGCGCCCGCTGGCATTGCTTCTCGCCCCGCGCCCGCGAGTCCGGTCGGGATGGGTGAAGCCCGCTTCATGAACCCGTTCCATGGCCGCCAGAGTAAAAGCTCGTTTAGAACAAAGCAAGAACATATGACGCAACTCTCGGAACGGAAAGGTCTTTGCCTGCCTCCGAGATGATGGTTCTATTGAGACTAGGGAGAGACAAGGGAAGGAACGGCTGTGACAATTCGAAAGGCTTGGGCGGTCGGGGGCGCTCTGGTGCTGGGGGTGAGTGCGCCCGGCGCGGTTCAAGCGAAAGAAAAGACGGCGGATGCGCCAATAACGGCGGCGATTCGGCCGGCGCCCGCGTTCAAAGCGGTGCAGTTGAAAGACGGTACGACGGCGGGGTGGATCACCAATGGTCGGACCACCTTCAACCAGCGATATGTTCCGCTCGACCAGATCAATCGCGACAATGTCAACAATCTGAAAGGCGTCTGGCATACCCATCTGAACGGTTCCGGGGTGGGGCCGAAATTCTCCGGCGAGGCGCAGCCGATCGTCTATGACGGCGTGATCTACATCATCACCGGCGCGGACGACGTGTTCGCGATCTCGGTCGAGACCGGCAAGATCCTCTGGCGCTACCAGTCCCATCTCGATGAGCACAACAACGCCGTCTGCTGCGGCTGGACCAGCCGGGGCGTCGGGCTCGGCGACGGCAAGATCTTCGTCGGACGGCTGGATGGCAAGCTGGTCGCGCTCGATCAGAAGACAGGCAAGCAGATCTGGTCGGTCCAGGCCGAGCGCTGGCAGGACAAATACACGATCACCAACGCGCCGCTCTATTACGATGGCATGGTGATTATCGGCTTCGCCGGCGGCGAATACGGCATCCGCGGCAAGGTGAAAGCCTATAGCGCGAAGACCGGCAAGCTGATCTGGACCTTCAACGCGATCCCCGGCCCCGGAGAATTCGGCCATGACACCTGGCCGCAGGATAATGATTCCTGGAAACATGGCGGCGCGCCGTTGTGGCAGACGCCCGCGGTCGATCCCGATCTCGGACTGATCTATTTTTCGACCGGGAATGCCGCGCCCGATTTCGCCGGCGGCAAGCGCGCCGGCGACAATCTGTTCACTTCCTCGATCGTCGCGCTCGACGTCAAGACTGGCAAGTATCGCTGGCATTTCCAGGAGGTCCACCACGATCTCTGGGATTACGATGCACCCAATCCGGTGATCCTCTTTAACGCCGAAATCGACGGCAAGATGCGCAAGGGCATCGCTCAGGCGGGCAAGACCGGCTGGGTCTATATTCTCGACCGGGTTACCGGCAAGCCGCTGATCGGCATGGAAGAGAAGCCGGTGCCGCAGGAACCGCGGCAGGCGACAGCCGCGACGCAGCCCTATCCGGTGGGCGACGCCTTCGTGCCGCATTCCATTCCGATGGATCTCGAAAAATACGACCTGGTCAATCAGGGCCGGATCTTCACGCCCTATTACGGCGAAAAGCGCGTGCCGATTACGCCGTCGCTCGCGGGCGGGGCCAATTGGCCGCCGAGTTCCTATGATCCGGAAACGCATCTTTTCTATGTCTGCGCGACGCAGCAGATCCAGCTGTTCCACGGCGGCAAGTCGGCCGGCGGGCCGGAGATGGCGCCGCAAAAGCCGCTCGGAATTTTCGCCGCGCTCGACGTTCGGACCAACAAGCTTGTCTGGCGGCGGCAATGGGGCGACCAATGCTATAGCGGGTCGGCCGTCACCAAGGGCGGCTTGATCTTTCTCGGCCGGAACGACGGACGGTTCATGGCGTTCGACAAGACCAACGGCAAGCCGCTCTGGGAATTCCAGACCGGGGCGGGCGCCAATGCCAGCCCCGCCGTGTTCGAGTATAAGGGCCGGCAAATGGTCGTGTCCTATTCCGCCGGCAACGTGATCATGGGCAGCGCGCGCGGCGACGACGTCTGGCTGTTCGCGTTGGACGGCACGCTGGGTCCGGTCACCGAGAAGACGGCGGGCGGCGGCTCCAGGGCGGACAAGGATCTGGAAAAGGAATTGGCGAGCCTCGCCGGCCATGCGGACAAGGGGGAAACGGTCTATCGCAACGCCTGCACTTTTTGCCATGGTGCGGATGGGTATGGCGGTCACGGCGGCGCGTCGCTCAAGGAACTGCACAGCGTCTCGCCGATTACCGCGACCGTCGTGAATGGAAAGAACGACATGCCGGCGTTCGGCGGTGTCCTGAGTGGTCAGGATATCGTCGATGTCGCGACTTACATCGTCGAGGTGTTGAACAAGGAGGAAAAGACGGGTGCAAAGTAAGGCCCTGCACGACGGAACGGTGTTTCCGGCAATGAAACGCCGTGGCCGGTTATTCGCGACGATGCTGTCGGCCGCCGTGCTGACGGGTGTTGGCTTGGTGGGGGCGGCTTCCGCGAAAGACGCCCCCTCGAGCGCTCAGGAAATCACGCCGGCGCCCGCCTTCACTACTGCGGAACTCGCCAAAGGCTCCACACAGGGCTGGATCACCAATGGCGGCACCGTTTTCAACCAGCGCTATTCTCCGCTCGACGAGATCAACCGAAACAACGTCAAAACGCTGAAGGGCCTCTGGCACGTCCATCTGGATGGCTCGGGCAAGGGTCAGCAATATTCCGGCGAGTCCCAGCCGATCGTCCATGACGGCGTGATCTACACGGTGACCGGTGCGGATGACGTCTTCGCGCTCAGCGTGGAGACGGGAAAGAAACTCTGGAAATACGAAGCCAAGCTCAATCCGGACCTCACCACGGTTTGCTGCGGCTGGACCAGCCGGGGCGTCGGACTTGGCGACCGCATGGTGTTCGTCGGTCAGCTCGACGGCAAGCTCGTCGCGCTGGATCAGAAGACCGGCAAGGTGGTCTGGTCGGTTCAGGTCGAGCGCTGGCAGGACGGCTACACGATCACCAGCGCGCCCCTGTATTACGACGGCATGGTCATCACCGGTGTGGCGGGCGGCGAATATGGCATTCGCGGCCGTGTCAAAGCCTATGACGCCAGGACCGGAAAACCGATCTGGACCTTCCACACGATCCCGGGGCCCGGCGAGACCGGTCACGACACCTGGCCGAAGGACAGCGACGCCTGGAAACGCGGCGGCGGCCCCATCTGGCAGACGCCGGCGATCGATCCCGAACTGGGGACGCTCTACGTCTCGGTCGGCAACGCGTCACCCGATTTCAATGGCGGCGTCCGGCCGGGCGACAATCTGTTCACCGCCTCGATCGTCGCGCTCGACGCCAGGACCGGGAAATACAAATGGCATTACCAACTCGTCCATCACGATATCTGGGATTATGACGGGCCCAACCCGATCGTCCTGTTCGACGCCAGAATCAAGGGCCGGATGCGCAAGGCGCTGGTCGAAGTGAGCAAGACCGGCTGGGCCTATATTCTCGACCGCGTCACCGGCAAGCCGATCATCGGCATCAAGGAACGTAAGGTCCCGCAGGATGCGCGTCAGGCGACCTCTCCGACACAGCCTTATCCCGTCGGCGATCCGATTATCCTGCAGGATATCGAGATCGCGCCCGAGGACTACGATCTCGTCAATCAGGGCAAGATCTTCACGCCGTTCTGGAAGACGCCGACCGTGATACGGCCCGGACCCGGCGGTGGGGCCAATTGGCCGCCGAGTTCCTATGACCCGGCGACACACCGGCTCTTCGTCTGCGCCTCCGATCAGGTCGGTATCTATCAGGGCGGCGCGCGCGACGAGCGCAAGGCCCCTCAGGGCAAGGAATATATCGGCAGCGAATTCAACGGCACGCCGTATAAATCCTTCGGGATTTTCGCGGCGCTCGACGTGACCACGAACAAGCTGGTCTGGCGCAAGCGCTTCTTCGATCAGTGCTATAGCGGCTCGGTCGCCACTGGCGGCGGGCTGGTTTTCGTCGGCCGGAACGACGGCCGCTTCACGGCGCTCGATACGAGCAACGGCCACCGGCTCTGGGAATTTCAGACCGGGGCGGGCGTAAACGCGCCGCCAAGCGTGTTCGAATACAAGGGCCACGAGATGGTTCTGGTCTATGCCGCCGGCAATCTGTTCATGAGCTCGAAGCGCGGCGACAGCCTCTGGATGTTCTCGCTCGACGGCAAGGTCGGCCCCATCGCACCCCAGGCGACCGCCGCTCCCTCGGCACCCGTTGCGGCGGAGATCGACATATCCAAGCTGGATCTCGATCACGGCAAGAAGGTCTATCACGACACCTGCAGCATCTGCCACGGCCTGCATGGCGAGGGCGCGCATAGCGGGAAGTCGCTGATCGGCCTGACCGACCTCAATACCGCGATCAGCACCATCACCGCCGGGCGCAACCAGATGCCCACCTTCAAGGGCGTGCTGAGCCAGCAGGACATTCTCGATGTGGCCGGTTATGTGACGAAGGTTCTCAATGGCAAAAGCGCCAAGTCGAAGTGAGTTTTCCACCACCATGGGGTGGACGCGGTTTCTATGGCATAATTGACGCATGATCAGTGTCATCATACCGACGCTCAATGCGGGCGACTCTGTTCGCCGCGCCATCGATCAGTTCAAGACGCAGCTGATCAAGGAGGTCATCGTCGTGGATGGCGGGTCGAGCGACGCCACCGCGGAGATCGCGCGGGCAAGCGGGGCTCGGGTCATCGAGACTCATCGCGGGCGCGGCCCGCAGCTCATGGCCGGCGCCGATGCGGCCGAAGGGGACTGGTATCTGTTCCTGCATGTCGATACGAGGCTCGGATCCGGCTGGGAGGGCGATATCAGCACGTTTCTTTCCAAGCCGAACAACCGCCTGCGCGGCGCCGTGTTTCGCTTCCAGCTCGAAGACGACTCGCCGCAGGCGCGGCGTCTCGAACGGATCGTCGCGTGGCGTAACCGGACCTTCGATCTGCCCTACGGCGATCAGGGCCTGCTGATCCACCGCATTCTCTACGACGTGGTTGGGGGCTTTCGACCCCTGCCGCTGATGGAGGATGTCGATTTCATGCGCCGGCTCAACGGCCGGTTCATCGAGTTCGAGACCCCGGCCATCACGTCCGCCGAGCGCTACCGGCAGGAAGGCTATATGAAGCGGCCGGTGCGCAATCTGTTGTGTCTCGGGCTTTATTATCTCGGCGTGTCGCCGGACCGTCTCGTCGATTTCTATAACTAGGGATGACGCGGCGTCAGCTGATCCTCTTCGTAAAAGCGCCCCGTCTTGGTTCGGTCAAGACGCGGCTCGCGCGGGATATCGGCCGTTACGAGGCGTGGCGTTTCTACCGCGACACGACGCGGCTGATGCTGGTCCGGCTGTCCCGTCATCCCGACTGGGCGGTGACGCTGGCCGTGACGCCCGATCACTTTGCCCGCCGGGCGCGGTTCTGGCCGGCGAGGTTTCCGTGCATGCCCCAGGGGCCCGGTAATATCGGCGATCGCATGGCTCGGGCGTTTCGGAACCTGCCGCCCGGTCCGGCGGTCCTGATCGGCGCGGATATTCCGATGATCACCGCCGATCATATCGCGCGTGCATTCGAGCGTCTGAGCAGGGCCGATCTCGTCTTCGGCCCGAGCACCGATGGCGGCTTCTGGCTGGTCGGCGTCAATCGCGCGTCGCTCATGCGGGGTGTCTTCCGGCATGTACGCTGGTCGACGCCCGACGCCTTGTCGGACACGCTCGTCAACACGGCAGGCCGCCGCGTCGCGCTGCTCGATCCGCTGACGGATATCGATACCGGGGAAGATTATTACGCCTGGAAGACCGGGCGTATGGGTTAGGCCTTCAGGTGTTCCTGCAGGCGCGGCATGAGCTCGACGAAATTGCACGGCCGGTGGCGTGAATCGAGCTGTTCCTTGAGGATCATGTCCCAGGCGTCCTTGCAGGCGCCGGGAGAACCGGGCAGGGCAAAAAGATAGGTGCCGCCCGAGACGCCGGCCGTCGCGCGCGACTGAACGGTCGAGGTGCCGATCGTCTTGTAGCTGAGCATCCGGAACAGTTCGCCGAAGCCGTCGATCTTTTTCTCATAGAGCGGCTCGATCGCTTCGACCGTGATATCGCGGCCGGTCAGTCCGGTGCCGCCGGTGGAGATCACCACGTCGATCGCCGGGTCGGCGATCCAGGTCCTGAACTGTTCGCGGACGGTTTCCGTGTCGTCCCGGAGCAGGGTCCGCGCCGCGAGTTTGTGGCCCGCTTCGGTGAGGCGTTCGACCAGAAGATCGCCGGACGTATCGTTCTCGGGCGTCCGTGTGTCGGACACCGTCAGAACGGCGATATGAACGGGCAGAAAGTCGTGCTTCGGCTTAGTATTTGACATTGATCGGCGCAAGATCCGTCTGGGTTGCTTGCGCCGATGTGTACGCCTTATCCCCGTCCACTTCAACATAGCGGGGCGTGTTGCCTTGCGCCAAAGCGTCGAGCGACGGAGTTGGCTGACCGAGCCGGGAGCGGTAGATCCAGAAATTGGCCAGAACCCGCTCCACATAATTCCGCGTTTCGCGGACCGGGATACTCTCGATGAAGAGCAGCCAGTCGTCCTTGTGGTTATAGCGTTTCAGCCAGCGCTGCAGATTGCCCGGCCCGGCGTTGTAGGCGACGGGCAGAAGCAGCAGATTGTCGCCCGGCTGATCCAGCTGCATCAGGTGATGCAGATATTTCTGGCCGATCTCGAGATTGACGTCGGGCGTGTAGAGCTTGGTGTTGTTGCGGCGGATCAGGGACCGGTCGCGCGCCACGAAGCTCGCGGTGCGCGGCATCAGCTGCATCAGGCCCCGGGCGCCCGCGCTGCTCTTGGCGTTGGCGTTGAAGCGGCTTTCCTGACGAATCAGGGCGTAGATCAATGCCCGGTCGACGCCGAAGCCGTTTTCCGGCTGCCAGTTCGGCATCGGGTAGAGCGCGCTGTCATAGGCGACGCCGATCAGTTGGGCGATATCGTCGCTGAGGCGCAGCTGACTCGCGGGAAGATCCAGCTTGGTGGCGAGGCCCAGCATGGCGGGGCCGAGGGCCGGATCGGCGCGGCCCCAGGCGAGGCGCAGTTCCTGCTCGGCGAGGCTGGTCTGACCGCACGCCACGAGCGCGATCGTCCGGCGCACGCCTTCGAGATTGATGATCTGGTCGAGCTGATTCTGTTCGAGCGGCGGCTTGTCCCAGGCGAAGCTGATGTCCTGGACGAGCTGACGCGTCGCTATCAGACCGTAGAAGGTGCGCGGATAGGCGGCTGCGATCGAGAGCAGCGGATTGACGCGTTCGGGCCGGCCGACCACGAGATTGGCCCGGGCCGCCCAGAAGGCGCCGGCGGCCATGGTCCATTGCGAGGCGTCGTTCGAGGTCGTGATCGATTCGAAATGGTCGGCGGCTTCCTGGTAGTTGCCGCTGCGCCAGGCCGCGAGACCGCCGATCCAGTCGGCGGTGAAAATCTGGCCGGGGGCCAGCTCGCTGGCGTGATCGGCGAGCGCCAGGGCCTTGCCATCGTTGACCTTGAAGTAATAGCCCTTGGCGACCTTGGCGTATTCGGCCGCCAGATCGACGCCCGACATGGTTTTGGTTTTTTCGGCGGCGACGAGCTGCTTCTCGGCCCGGTCCGGCCGTCTGGCGCGCAGGTCCCGCGCGACCAGATAATGAACATGCGCTGCGCGACCTTTGAAGGAATGGGTCTTCGGCGCCTCGTAGGAGTCGTCCATATCGCGCAGAGCGATGCGGATCGCGTTGGCGGCCACGGGCCGGTTGGGCCAGCGCGCATGGGCCGGGCGACGGCGCAGGGCGAGCTTATAGACCCGGCGCGCGCCCGGCAGATCGGCATAATGCTTCAGCCAGTTCGACAGTTCCTTGTAGGAAGAGCGATAGCCGGTCGGATGCATGTAGCGCTGAAACAGGACATGGCCCATCAGCAGCCGGTTGTCGATCTTCTTGATCAGCCGGTCGGCGGCGCGCCATTTGGCCTTCGCCTGCAGCGCGAAGATTTCCTTGTAGAGCTTGATGTCCTTTTTGGAGAGCGGCACCGGAACGGAAACGTCCTGCTGCCACGAATCGGTCGCCAGGCCGGACGGCCGGTCGATGATCATCGCCGACGCCGAACCGACATAGCCGGTCGCGCCGGAAAATACCGTGACCGCGCCACAAAGCGCCAGAGCGGCGCAGACCGTTCTGGCGAGCGAACCCTTACGTTTGGGGAACACCCCAGGACCTGAGGTCCTTAATACCCGTGTACTCATCCGCCTCGTCTAACCGTCTCCGGGGGCAAGCCGCTCTTATAGCATCTATGGCTTACCAATTCGTTAGACCTTAACCCCTGCCAAACCAGCCCCGGGGGGTGGGTCGTTAAGCCAAACTCTATGCCGATTCGCCTGTGACTCTCAAGAAGTCCGTGGATCACGGTTAATTCGGACACCGCCATATCTTGTTATTCTGACGTCATGACGTCCATTTTCTTGCGGATTTCAAGGAAATCGCGCCACGCATATTGCTTCAGGGCAGGCTGCCTCAAAAGGTAGGCCGGGTGGTAGGTCGGCATCGCCGCGATCCCCGGCTGGACCCCTTCATAAGTGAACCAGCGGCCCCGGAGTTTGGTGATTCCCTCGCGCCGGTCGAGCAGGGTGCCCGCCGCCGTTCCGCCCAGAAAGACGATGACTTTTGGCTGCGCCAGCTCGATATGCCTCGTGATGAAGGGCAGGCAGATCGTGGTCTCGTTCGGGGTCGGCGTGCGGTTGCCCGGCGGCCGCCAGGGCAGAATATTCGAGATATAGGCGCTCGTCCTGTCGCGCCCGATCGCCGCGAGCATCTTGTCGAGAAGGATCCCGGCCCGGCCCACGAAGGGCAAACCCTTTCGGTCTTCCTCCGCGCCCGGTGCTTCGCCGATGAACATCAACCCGCTCTCGGAGTTGCCGTCGGCGAACACGGTGTTCATCGCCGTCTTCTTCAGCGGGCAGCTCTCGAAGGCGGTGACCGCGGTCTTGAGCTCTTCGAGCGTCTTGCAGGATTGCGCCAGGTCCCGGGCGCTCGCCGCCGTCACGTCCGCCGATTCGAGAACCGCCGGACCCGAGGGACGTACCGGGGCTTGGTTCGGCGTGAAGCCGGCCTCGGACGCCGGCGGCGGGGCCGGCCTGGGACCGGGACGTTTCGGTTCGGGTTTTGGTTGAGGCAACGCGAAGCGGTCTACCGGCTCGGTTCCAATCGCTTCATCAACTCCGGCCTCGAGATACCAGCGCAGGGCATCCTCGGGACGCATCTCGGGCGGTTGCAGCGGGTTGGAGTTGGGCATGGCCCGATCTTTAGCATGGATCGGCGGTGCCGCTCCAGTATCGTGGAATCCGGTTTTCCGAGTTGCATAAGGCGGATCAAGGTCCGACTCTAGCGGAAACGATTCGATGCGATCGAAAAAGGGGAGACGATGGAACGCGAATCCATGGAATTCGACGTGGTGATCGTCGGGGCGGGCCCGGCCGGTCTCGCCGCCGCGATTCGTCTGCGCCAGCTCGCCGCCGAGTCCGGCTCAGACATCTCCGTCTGTGTGCTGGAAAAGGGGTCCGAGGTCGGTGCGCATATTCTGTCCGGCGCGGTGGTCGATCCGATCGCGCTGAACGAACTGATCCCCGACTGGAAGGAGAAGGGCGCCCCCGTCAGCGTGGCGGTGAGCGAGAACACGCATATGGTGCTCACGGCAACCGGCGGCTACGAAATTCCCCATGGGCTGATGCCGCCCCTGATGAACAATGAGGGCTGTTATGTCGTCAGTCTCGCCAATGTCTGCCGCTGGCTCGGCGAGCAGGCCGAAGCGCTCGGCGTCGAGATTTTTCCGGGCTTTGCGGCGGCCGAAGTGCTCTACCGCGACGACGGCAGCGTCAAAGGCGTCGCCACCGGCGATATGGGCGTTGCGAAGGATGGCAGCCACAAGCCGTCCTACCAGCCCGGCATCGAACTCCATGCCAAATTCACCTTCTTCGCCGAAGGCTGCCGCGGCTCGCTGACCCGGCAGCTGATCGACAAGTTCGCTCTCCGGGCCGACAGCGAGCCCCAGACCTATGGTCTCGGCATCAAGGAGATCTGGGAGATCGATCCCGCCAAGCACCGGCCCGGCGCGGTGATGCACAGTCAGGGCTGGCCGCTGGATTCGGGTACGATCGGAGGCTCGTTCGTCTATCATATGGAGGACAATCAGGTCGCGATCGGCTTCGTGGTCGGACTCGACTACAAAAACCCTTATCTCTCGCCCTTCGAGGAATTCCAGCGCTTCAAGACCCATCCCCGGATCCGCCCATTGCTCGAAGGCGGAAAACGGCTCGCTTACGGCGCCCGGGCGATCAATGAGGGCGGATTGCAGTCGATTCCGAAACTGGTGTTTCCGGGCGGCGCCCTGATCGGCTGCTCGGCCGGTTTCGTGAACGTGCCGCGCATCAAAGGCTCTCACAATGCGATGAAATCCGGCATGCTGGCGGCGGAAGCCGTGGCGACGGCGCTGGCTCGTGGCTCGGACGGGCGGGAAGAACTCGCCGCTTATCCGGAAGCGTTCAAGCGGTCATGGATCTACAAGGATCTTTATGCCGTGCGCAATGCGCGTCCGGCGCTCAACTGGGGTCTTGTCCCCGGAACGATCTACGGCGGCATCGATATGTGGATGCATCATCTGGGGCTCGGCGCGCTGATACCCTGGACCTTGCGTCAGCATGCCGATCACACGGCGACGCTGCCGGCGTCGGTGTGCCGGCCGATCAATTATCCCAAGCCGGACGGCGTGGTGACCTTCGACCGGCTGTCATCGGTCTTTATTTCCAATACCAACCACGAGGAGGACCAGCCGGTCCATCTGACGCTGAAGGATCCCGGGGTTCCGATCGAAGTCAATCTCGCGACCTATGATGCGCCCGAGCAGCGCTATTGCCCGGCCAATGTCTATGAGATCGTGCGGGACGACGACGGCTCGAATCCGCGCCTGCAGATCAATGCGCAGAACTGCGTCCATTGCAAAACCTGCGACATCAAGGATCCGACCCAGAATATCGTCTGGGTGACGCCGGAGGGCGGCGGCGGGCCGAATTATCCCAATATGTAGCGGGACTGCGCGATGCTGCGGCATATCCGCGCGGATCGAACTTGGGTATTTCCGACCGGAAATCTAAACCGATCTTTTATTGACGCATGCTAGGCTGTTGCTCAACTCTATGGATGTTTAGGCTAACCGGGCGGGGCTAACGCGATAGGACGATGCCGAGATTGAATGCTGAAATTCGGGTGCCGGCGTTTCGGCGCCCGCGGCTGGTCGGGCTGAAAAGCCTTACCATGGTCGGTTTTCTGGCCGGGGCGATGGGCCTCGCTTCTTGTGGCGGCTCCGTTGCCGCGTCGCCTGCGCCCAACGATCAGCTTCTCGGCAGTTATCTCGCCGGCCGTTACGCCAGCGCAATCAATAATTCGCGCATGGCGTCGGAATATTATCTCCGCGCCCTGAAAAGCGATCCCAACAATAAGGATCTGCTCGAACGCGCCTTTTCCTCGGTCGTCGCGGATGGCCGCTATGACGACGCGGTGAAGCTCGCCAAGCGCCTGCAGAATAACGGTATCACGCGCGGCATCGCCCGACTCGTGCTGCTTGGAGACGACATACGTCAGAAGCGCTTCGACGCCGCGCTGGCGCGGACCACGGCCTCGCCCGACGCCGGCTTCGGTTCGCTGACCCTGCCGCTCGTCCGGGCCTGGATCATCGCGGGCGACGGCAAGGTCGACGACGCGATCAAGGAGCTTCAGGGGCTCGACAAGAACCACGCCTATAAGCCGTTTCAGCAGTCCAACACCGCGCTGATCTATGATTTTGCCGGCCAGAAGGACAAGGCGATCGCGGCCTATGAGACGGTCGTCGGCAGTGATGACGGGGTACAGCTCACCGATATCCTGTCTTACGCCAACCTGCTGGTCCGGTCGGGCAAGCGCGATCGCGCCAAGGCGTTGCTGGAGACCTTCTCGAAGAAATTCGAAGCCAATCCACTGATTGATTCCGCGCTGGCCCGCGTGAAGGCCAAGAAGATGCCGCCCCGCCTGGTCTCGACTGCGGCGGATGGCGCGGCGCAGGTGCTCTTTTCAATCGCCAGTTCCCTCGCGCTCGGGGACTCCCAGGGGCCGGCCACGATTTATCTTCGGCTCGCGACCTTCCTGCAGCCGGATTTCGCCGACGCGCATTTGCTGCTCGGCGATCTTCTACAGCGCCAGAACCGGCTGGACACGGCTCTGCAGGAATATCAGGACATTGCGAAATCCTCGCCGCTGAAATGGAACGCCCAGCTTCGCACCGCCTTCATTCTCAATCAGACCGACCGCAGCGATCAGGCGATCGCCCTTCTCAAAGATCTGGTGAAGGAGCGTCCCGACAGCCTCGACGCGCTGACCGGTTTGGCCGACATGCTGCGCGAGCAGGAGCACTATACCGAGGCCCGCACCTATTACGACAAGGCGATCAAGACGCTCCATCCGGAGACGGCGGATAATTGGGCGCTCTATTACGCGCGCGGTGTGACCTATCAGCACGACAATATGTGGGACCTCGCCGAGAACGACTTCCTGCACGCGCTGCAGCTGAAGCCCGATCAGCCCTATGTCATGAATTATCTGGGCTATTCCTGGATAGAACAGGGCCGCAATCTCGATCGCGCGTCGACCATGATCATGCGCGCCGCGCAGTTGTTGCCGGACGACGGTTATATAGTCGACAGCGTCGGCTGGCTGAAATATCGTCGCGGCGACTATAAGGGCGCGATCGAACAGTTGGAGCGCGCGGTGCTGCTGCATCCCGAGGATCCGACCATCAATGATCACCTCGGCGACGCCTATTGGATGGTGAACCGTCGTCTCGAGGCCCGTTTCCAGTGGCGCCACGCCCTCGCCATGAAGCCGGATAGCGCGCTCGCAGCGTCGGTCCAGGAGAAGTTGAAGCGTGGGCTCACCAAGGCCGACAACAAGCAGGGCAGCTAAGGGCCGATCAGCAGGCTCCGGCCGAATTCCGATGGTTTCGCGGCTCGCGCCCGCCAAGATCAATCTCTACCTCCATGTGACCGGCCGTCGCCCCGACGGCTTTCATCTGTTGGACAGCCTGTTCGCTTTCGCCGATTTCGGGGATAGCCTCGAGGTCGGGCCGGGGTCGGACGATATCCATCTCTCGATCGACGGCCCCTTCGCCAAGGGGTTGCCGGCCGTGGGCGACAATCTGGTCGTGAAAGCCGCGCGGGCGATCGCCGACTTTGCGCGGGAGCGGGCGATCGGGACGCCACCTTTTTCGGCGGATATCCGCTTGGTCAAATCACTGCCGGTCGCGGCCGGAATCGGCGGCGGGTCGTCCGATGCCGCAGCGATCCTGCATGCTCTGAACGAATTCTGGGATATCGGAGCCGGTCTCGATGATCTCGCGGCGCTGGCCGCCACGCTCGGCGCGGATATTCCGGCCTGCCTCCATGCCTTGCCGGTTCAAGCGTCCGGGATCGGCGAGGTTCTCACGCCGGCCGTTGCGTTGCCGGACTGCGCCCTGCTTCTCGTCAATCCCGGCGTTCCCTTGCTCACGCCCGACGTGTTCAGGCTCTTTGCCGCCAGGCCGGTCTATTCCGGCGCCGCCCCGCTCGACCATGCTCCGTCCACGCTGGACAGCCTTGCCGAGCAGTTAAGGGCGCGGCGGAACGATCTCCAACCGGCCGCCGAGCAACTGGTTCCGGCGATTTCCGCCGTACTGGCGCGGATCGGCCAGTCCAGGGGCTGCGCGCTCTCCCGGCTTTCCGGCAGCGGTCCGACCTGCTTCGGGCTGTTTCCCTCGTTGGACGAGGCCGACGCCGCGGCTGCCGCCATCGCCGCCGCTCGGCCCGGCTGGTGGGTCCGGAGCGGGCACATTCGGTCGGGGCGGGATGTCGACGGCGCCTCGCGCACCGCCGCAGTGGCATGTTGATCTTTTCGGCAAAGGGACGGCGGTTGCGGGCCTGGATCATGATGCTGGCGTCCGCCTGGCTTCTGACGGCCTGCGCCGGGCAGTCCCTGCTGAACCATGATTCCGACCTTCAACTGACCTGGGACAGGGCGCTGGTCGCTCTGCCGGCCATGAGCAAAAGCGGCGACCCGCTCATTACCCGCATGGATGATCTTGGACGGCACCGCAAGGGGGAGCCGGCAGCCGGCACGGTGCTGCCCACCGTCATCTACATGCATGGCTGCACCGGGCTTGGCTCGGGCGACCGGAGGTTTCTGCGCCATCTTGCCCGGCATGGCTATGCGGTCATTGCGCCGGACAGCATGGCGCGGCGGTTTCGCCCCTGGCAATGCGATCCCAAGACCAAGACCGGCGGCCACAACACATATGTCTATGATTTCCGCCAGGCCGAGATCGGCTACGCCCTCAATCGCCTGCCGACGATCGCCTGGGCCGACCGGAAGGATCTGTTTCTTGTGGGGGCGAGCGAGGGCGGGGTCGCTGCGGCACTATATCGCGGGAGCGACTTCCGCGCGCGGGTCATCGCGCAATGGACCTGCCATGGCGGCGCCCTGATCCGCGGCCTGTCGGCGCCCGCGGACGAGCCCGTTCTTGCGATCGTGCGGAAGGAGGATCCCTGGTACGACGCCAATCATACCATCAATCAGGAAGGCGATTGCGGCGCCTATTTCGGCACGCGTCCGCATTCGAAATCGATCGTTCTGCCAAGGGGCCACTATCATGACGTATTGCGCGACGAAAAAGCGCTGAACGCGATCTACAGCTTTCTGGACAGCCAGCGCGGCGAAGCGCCACAAGGCGCGACCAGCGCAACGGGCCCGAAATGAGCCAGAGGCGCAGGCGCGGCTTTACTCTCCCGATCAAATCCGCTTATCTTGGCGCGTCATTCGGTTCATGGTTACCGTGACTTTCAGGGATTGCCGAGGGGTGGCGACCGCATCGAATGGCGCAAAATTGATTTTCCCGCCCGTAACGAGGTTGCCGCTGTCATGGCCGGTTTGAAGAAAATGCTGTGCTTTGTTGTTCTGACGGCGCATGTCGCGGCCGTGTCGACCGCGTCGGCCGAGACGCTGTCGCCGCAGCGTGCCGCGACGGGCGCGGGGAAGAGCGTCGCCGCGCGAGAGGCGCAGGCGGAGGCCGGCAACGCTTCAGGCCAGTCGTCGGGAAAGGATCAGCCGCCGCCTTATATTCCGCCGTCTCATGGAATGGCTCAGGCCCTGATCCTCGGCTCCGTCGCCGCGGCCGCTGCGGTCGCGGCTTTCCTGGCGGCCAACAAGCAGGATTCGACGACGTCCACCTCATCAACCACAAGCACGCAATGATCGGGACGCAAGTCCGGGCGCTAGGCCGCCGGCTTGAGAACGTCGATGGTCAGGGGCGGAAGAGAGCGGGCGAAATGCTGCTTGCTGCGCCAGACGAAGCCGTCATAGACGTCGACCCAATAATCGTTATGAAAATGCCATTTCAGGGCTCGCGACCGGCAATGTTCGCGCAAATGCATGGTCTTGAAGGTGAGGCCGACGATCGTGATCGTTTCCGCGGACACGGGTTCGAGACGGGAGGCGACGTCGATAACGTTTCTGGCGTTGGTCTGCAGATCATAGGTCATCTCGTAGTCGACGGGCGCTCGGATGGATTGCGGCGCGTTGGCCAGCGGGTCGGCGCCGGCAAAGGCGACGTGGCGAAGGTCTTCCGGAAAACCGAAGGTCTCGATCAGCCGGCCGGATTGCGTCACCAGAAGGGTGTTGTCGCTGGCGACCCAATTGAGTTTTTCGCCGTCGGTGCTGTCCAGTACCAGAAGGGATGTCAGCCCGTGGCCGAACTTTGCCCGGATCGTGGCGTATGGTATTTTCGCGATCGTCGCCCTATCGATCTCAAGATCCCGCGGCATTCCAGCCGCGCGAGATGCAACCGATTCGACCGACCGAAAGATCGGATTGGAGGCACAACCCGCCGTGAGCAGCCCCATAGCTGACGTGAGCAGCGCCCGCCTCGAAAACTTTGCCGACGTCATTAAAGATCCAACCCGTCAGAGCATGAGATGACCACAGGAATTGCAGCAAACAGGCGACAGCGCAAGACAGTGTTGTTGGCCGCGGTTATGGGACTTCTGGTGGTTGCCGGCCTGGCGGGACCGTCAGCGGCTCAGAATCTTCCGAGCAATCTGCCAGCCGACAGCTCTCAGTTGCTGCAGCAATATCTGCAGAATCAGCAGCCCGGTGCGCCGACGAACACGACTTCTCCCGTGGATACGTCGCGAAATCAGACCACCAATACCCAGAACAACCAAAACAATCAGCAAAAGCCTAATCTGAACGGTCTGGATCAATTCAATCAGCAGGCGGTTCAGGCCCAGCTACTTTCCGACCGACTCAAACAGCTGCAACTCCAGAAAAAGATCGACAAGCAAAACTATTGCTCCGGCAACAAGCCCCTCGACGACAACGCGCGGGCACAGGTCGAGGCAGAACTTTCATCGACCGAGAAAGACTATTGCCTTCGGTCTCATGAGTATCTTGAGCAGTTCGGCTACGACTTCTTCGAAAACGCGAACAATAACAACGCACCTTTCAACGGCGCCGTTTCTGACAGCTATCAGCTAGGCATAGGCGATCAGATCATTGCTATTTTCCACGGAACGAATTCTCAGTCTGTCGTTACACAGGTCGATCGCGACGGTCAGGTTATCCTCCCGAATATGAAGCCTATTCCGGCTGCGGGCAGGACGTTCGGAGATTTTAAGAAAGACGTCCAGGCGCGTGTGGCCTCCGAGCTTCTGGGAACCGATGTCTATGTTTCACTGGGACAAGTGAAGTCCATCGGTGTGGTCGTCGCCGGTGAGGTGCAGCAGCCGGGACGTCATCAACTGACCAGCATGACGACGGTTCTTGATGCCCTTGTTGCGGCCGGCGGCGTCAAGAAAACGGGATCTCTTCGCCACGTTCGTCTTCTCCGTGGGTCGAAGGTCATCAACGTAGACCTGTATGACCTGTTTCTTGGCAAGAGCAGCGCAAATGTGACGCTCCAGGAAGGCGATCAGATCGTCGTGCCAGTGATCGGTCCGACAATCGCTTTGACGGGGGACATCAAACGGCGCGGCATCTATGAACTCGCCAAGGCGAAACCTCCTCTGCCCATGCGCGATGCGCTCGAGCTCGGCGGCGGTACGCTCCGTCCCTCGGGTTTCAGAATTCTCGTCTCGCGGTTTGATCTGGCTGGCACTCAGACGGTTTCGGAAGTGAATATCGGGCAGGCGCATGCGCACCCCGGCGATCTCATCAATGTCCTGCGGACGCAGGATAATCTGGTCGGCGCGGTCAGGCTCAATGGCCATGTGACGGTCCCCGGCATGCGGTCGCTCGCCGCGGCGCCAACGCTGCGCGATCTTCTCGGTCGGACAGATGTTTTCAAGTCGGATCCCTATCTTCTCTTCGGGATCCTGGAGACGACCGATCCGGACACGCATGCGCGGAACCTGAAAGCCGTCGATCTTCGGCGGGTTCTGGACGGGACGGAAAACGTCACGCTGCATGACAAGGATCGGATAACCGTACTCGGTGCGGACGATATTTCCTTCCTGGTTTCGCAGACCGTTCGACAGGTCGTTAATACCGGCGAGTACAAAGGCAATTGCACCGGGCTCCAGCACCTGAGCCGGTTGGTGACCGATACTCGGTCGGATCGGTTTGTGGCGGTTATTCGATCCGTGATTCTGGAAGGGGCAAAAGCCGAACCGACCGATGCGACATGTCCGAAGGTTTATGATGTCAATCCGGATATCCTGAGCTTCGTCCTGGAACACGTTATCTCTGTCAATGGCGAGGTCCAGAATCCGGGCGTTTATCCGGTGACCGATGGTACGGATATGCAGTCGATCGTGGCGGTGGCGGGCGGACTGACCAATCGAGCGGACCGCACCAAGGTCGAATTCATGCGATCTGTAAAGAATGCCGACAAAGGCACTTCCACCCTGCAGCGCCAGATGCTCAATATCGCCAAGGTCGATGATGCGTCGGTTCTCGTCGATCCGGGCAGCATCATTCGCTTCAATTCGCTGCTTAGCGATCAGGAACGAGGCGCTGTGGAACTCGATGGCGAATTCGTCCGTCCCGGTCTCTACACGATTACCAAGGGCGAGCGGTTGTCGGAAGTGATCAAGCGTGCCGGTGGTTTGACGCCTCAAGCCTATCCTTATGCGGCGGTCTTTACGCGTCAGAGCGTCAAACAAGCACAAGAGGCCGGCTTCAAGCGGAGTGCTCGGGAACTCACCAATGCGCTAACGTCGGCGGTTCTTGCCGGTGAAGTCGACCCGTCGGCCCTTGGTGCGGTCCGCGACATCGCCGTTCAGCTTCAGCAGACGGAAGCCGTAGGCCGGATGGTCGTCGAGGCCGACCCGGCCGTGCTGCGGGTTCGGAAGGACCTAGACACCGTGCTACAGCCTGGTGACCGGATCATCATGCCGAAGCGGCCGAATTTCGTGTCCGTGGTGGGCGATGTGCTGAATCCGGGTTCGCTGCAGTTCACGCCAGGCAAGTCGGTGAAAGAATATCTGACCGAAGCCGGTGGCTTGCAGAAATCGGCGGACAAGAAGCGGGTCTTCATCGTCTATCCCAATGGCGCCGCAGAACCGGCGCCGATCGGCGCGTGGAGTTTCTCGACGACGCTCGTGCCTCCGGGAAGTACGATCGTTGCGCCGAAGAACGCGACGCCGGTGAACTTCCTGAAACTCGCGACGAGCTTGACCCAGATTATGAGTTCAACTCGCGGTATCGGCTGCGTCACTTGCCGTCATAACAAAATAGCGTTGTGGCGGACGCACTATGGCCGATTTAGCGCGCCGGCGGAAAAGGGTCGCTCGAAACGCGCTGTCGGTAGTGGTGACGGGGATCGCTGTGGTGTCCGCACTTCCGGCCGCCGCGCAGTCTGACGACCAGTATTCGACCAATGATTTTGGTGGCATAGGTCTGCTTCAGACGCGGACAGCGCGGTTTGCGCCGGACGGCCAGTTCGAGATAGGCGCATCCTTCGTCAATCCCTATCGCCGCTATTATATGACCTGGCAGATCTTGCCGTGGCTTGAGGCGACGTTTCGCTATACCGACACGACGAATATTCCGATCGCAGGGGCACCATTCCCTCAAAGTCAGGGGACTTTTTTCAAAGACATTCTCAATCTTCGGGGGGGCGGCACCTATCTCGATCGCGGCGCTGACATCAAAATCAGACTCTGGCATGAGGGGTCCTGGTTGCCGCAGGTTGCGGTCGGTTTACAGGATGCGATCGGGACCGGTCTGTTCAGCGGCGAATATCTGGTCGCGAGCAAACGCTACTATGACTTCGATTTCACGATGGGAATCGGATGGGGATATCTCGGCTCGCGGGATGTGCTGCCCAATCCGCTCCGTTTCATCTCCGGGCATTTCAGAACCCGCAGCGCGAGTGTCGGCGAGGGCGGGAAATTTCTGTTCGGCAACTACTTTGCGGGGCGCCGCATCGGCTTGTTCGGCGGTGTCGAATATCACACCCCGATAAAAGGCCTGACTCTCAAGCTCGAATATAACGGCGCGGATCCGAGCCGGGCCGAACCGAACGGAAATTTTCTCAAGGAGTTCTCTCCCCATAAATGCCGGCGTCGATTACAGGCCGGTCCCCTGGTTCGATCTGGGGCTCGCCTTCGAGCGCGGCAACTCCGTCATGGTGCGGACCGCGTTTCGCTTCAATTTGCACAGCCGCGGCCTTCCCAAATTCGACACGCCGCCGGTGCCGGTTGTCCCGCGCGATAAGCAACGGGACGATCAGCCGAAATCCAATCCCGCTACGCCGAAACCGGACAGTTCATCGGACAGGGAGACGCCGGCCGACGCGTCGCATATCGCGGAGCCCCAGACGAAGCTCGCAACGGCGGCGGATGACTTCGCCCGTCGCGAATTCTATCGACAGCCTTTGAGCAAGCGGTTGGTCATCGCGCTGGGTGATGAAGGTTTCACCGTTCAAGATGTCCGGATCGATTCCGTGGCGAGGGTGGCCAAGGTGAGGGTCGACGCCCCCTATTGGATGGTGAGTGACGATTACCGCGAGGGGGCAATCCGTGCGCTCGATGCGGCCCATGGCGATGTTGGGCGTGTGACTCTTGTGGCGATGCTCAAAGGGGCGCAGGTATCGACGCTGACAGCGGTTGCCGACGGCTTCTCGCCTGCTAAAAAGCCGGACTCTTCGGCCGCGCCAAGCGATGCGGCTGGTGCGTCGTCGCCTCCCGCGCCCGACTATGCAGCGCGGATATTCCGAGGCCTAAAGGCCCAAGGATATCGCGCCTATGCCGTCTATATCTCGGATCTCTCGGCGACGGTCTATATCTCGCATGTCGCGTTCCGGCAGCCGGCGCGCAATGTCGGCCGGGTAGCGCGGGTGATGGCCAACAATCTGCCGCCGAGCGTGGAGGCGATCACCGTCGTCGGCATGGCTGACGGGGTCAAGACGAGCAAGGTGACCGTTATCCGGCACGATCTTGAAAAAGCGGCGGAGCAGGAGGGCAGTCCTTCGGAAATCTGGGCGAATGCCGAAATGTCGGCGCCGGCGGCCGGGCTCGATCTGCCGACGGGCGCGGTCAAGAACAAAAAAGCCTATCCGCATTTTTCATGGTCGCTGGCCCCCGGGTTGCGCCAACATATCGGCGACATAAACGAAGGGGTTTATCTCGCCGATCTGTCGGCCGTTCTCTCGACCAAGGTCGATTTGCTGCCCGGCCTCAGCGTCCGCGCTGTGGCGAACAAATTCATCGTCGGAAATCTCAACCATATCCACCGTCAGAGCAACAGCGTGCTGCCCCATGTCCGGAGCGATATCGTGCAGTATCTGCAGCACGGCCGCAGCGGCGTCACACGCCTGCAGGCGGACTACCTCTTCAGTCCCATGAAGAATGTCTATGCCCGGATTTCCGCCGGATTGTTCGAATGGATGTATGGCGGTGTCGGCGGCGAAGTGCTTTACCGGCCGTTCGACGGGCGGTTCGGTGTCGGGCTCGACGTCAACTGGGTCAAGCAGCGCGATTTCAATGTGCTGTTCGATTTCCGCCACTACAGCGTCGTGACCGGACATCTCTCCTTCTATTACGACTTGCCGGTCTATGGCTTGCAGACGGCGGTCCATATCGGCCGTTATCTGGCGGGTGACCGGGGCGTTACTTTCGATCTGTCGCGGCGGTTCGAGAACGGTATCCGGGTCGGCGCTTTCGCGACCTTCACCAATGTATCGGCCAAAGATTTTGGCGAAGGAAGCTTCGACAAAGGCTTCTATATGGTGATCCCGCTCGATCTCTTCATGCTGAAATCGAGCAAGAGCGCGGCCCGGTTCGCATTCCGGCCGCTCACACGGGATGGTGGTCAGATGCTTGATATCACGCCGCAGCTTAACGATCTCGTCACACGCGACAACAAGTCCGCGCTGACCCGGGACTGGACGGATTTCCTCAACTAGAAGGGAGTTGGCTTAGAGCCTGAACTTCCAGCCGACCTCGACAGAGGCCGCGGCGTCGTGGCGGCCCGGCGTATTCGGCTGATCGCTTTGCAAGCGACCGTCGAAATCGAAGGTTCCGAAACCCGTCGGCAGCTCGAGACCGGCTTCGAGCATATGGATGGTCTCGGCATCGATGCTGACGCCGCCGGCGCAGACACCGCTCGGGAGCGTGGCGCAAGTGCCATCCTTGTTCAGCTTTATATAGCGATAGGTGCCATACAGCATGCGGCTATCGCCATCCCAGAGCCGTCCGGTGAGCGAGATCATCTGGCTATCATTGTCCAGGCTGTCGCCGATCGCCCGACCGTAATATCGGTATCCAGACCGGTAGATATGATGCTCATAGATCACGTTATAAGGATGATGACTGGAAACGACGAAGTTGGACGAAAATGAGTTGCTGTATTCCCCGGTAATCCGCCACCGGCCGCCCGAATTGCCCAGCGGCCCGTCGAACGAGGTGCCGAACAACCGGGAATTCTTCACCGGAATTGGTCCCGTGCTGTCCTCTCCGATGAGTTGCATGTAGAACGACGCGCCGACATCTTTCGAAATTCGGTGCGTATAGCGGATATCGATGCTGGCGATCTGGTTTCCGAGATCCTGGGGTGCGCTACTTCCGGTGGGGTGTTCGCTCGCACCGATAAAGGATTTGAACAGGCTTGATGCGCTGCAGGGCCGGCCAGAGCCGCAGGTCATGATGACGCGGGACAGGCCGATCTCGAGATTATGCAAGGGTGCGAAAGCAAACCGCATATTGATGAGGGCGGTGTTGGCGATATAGCGCGGGTCGTTCAACTCGCCGACATACATGTCGAAGGTCCAGGGGCCGAGCCAGCTGAGGAGCTTGGTCTTGAAGGGTTCCGGATTCTGGCGCGTGATGCCGAAACTGGGGACTTCCCGAGCGTTGGTCGAGAGGATCAGGCTGGTGTCCCAGCCGGCGCCCCACCAGCGCGGGACGTAGCCGCCGTAAACGGTCCAGTTGCCGATGTTTTGCGCGATATAGGTATCGTCCGGCAGGGCGACGCCGTGATGCCGGTCGCCCTGGTACCCGATGCTGATCTTTGCATAGGTCGAGCCCAACTGAAAGTCGGTCGACAGCTGTCCGTAAAGCTTCTGACGGTTCTGCTCGGAGAAGTCCCGCACGACGCTGGGGCGGTTGGTGTAGCGGCCCTCGGCCTCGACGTGCTGAGCGAAGCCGCGTCGTCTCGTGAGGCATCTGCATGCGCACCCGGTCGATGGCGAGGCGCACATAGTTCGGCAGGTCCTTGCCCTCAACGGCGTCGATTCCGGCTGCGATTTGCGCCCAGGGCAGCGGCCAGGTCGTCGTCAGGTTCGGGATGATGCCGTACCGCGCCAGCACCTCGATATCGCTGCGAAGCGTTACATTGCCCGGTTCTATCCAGGGCGCCGCCTTGGCCGGTTGGGCCGTCATGCCCGAGGCGAGAGGCAGCGCTGCGCTCCCCATGAGAACGGCCATACCAAATCGTGCAGAGCGAAGGAGCGCCATGGAAAATACCGCGAAAAGACCAGTGGAACGTCGTGAGGAGGGCCGGAAATGAAAGGCCGGGAGCGAGCCTATACGCGAAGAGTTGCGACGGCAAGGTCGTGGCGCATCGGCCTTCGAGATGCTCATGATCGCCAGCCTCCGTTTCCTGGCTCACCCTCACGTTTGGCGCCCGGCGGATGGCGCTTGCGCTGCCGGGCTCACTCCCTCTAGATTGCCTCGGCTGGGGGCTTCAGGAAATGGCTGGATACGCGAGGCAGCGCAACGGAGTCATTCATGGATAGTGCCGTTGTGGCGGCCATGGTTCCTCTATTTATATGGCACGCGCCGTCCGTCCGTATTCGGGAATGGTTGGTGATTGGGGAGCGCCGGTATCGTGGCTAATGACACGCCCTTCGACATTCTGGTGATCGGCAGCGGGGCCGCCGGCCTCAGCGTCGCCCTGCGGCTGGCCGACAAGGCGAGCGTCGCCGTTCTTTCCAAGATCGAGTTTGGGCAGGGATCCACGCGCTGGGCCCAGGGCGGCATCGCGGCTGTTCTCGATAGTTCGGATTCGATTGAATCCCACGTGCAGGACACTCTGGTCGCCGGTGCGGGCTTGTGCAATGCCGAGGTCGTCCGTCATGTCGCGGAACGCGGACCGGACTGTATTCAATGGCTGATCGATCTGGGGGTTCTGTTCAGCAAATCACCGGCTGTGAATGGCGAGGAGGCCTATCACCTGACGCAGGAGGGCGGGCATAGCCATCGCCGCATTGTCCATGCGGCCGATGCCACCGGCATGGCCGTGGAGACCACGCTTGAAGGCAAGGCGCGAGCTCATCCCAATGTCACGATTTTCGAATGGCATCTGGCGGTCGATCTGATCAAGGAAGACAGGGTCGGCGGCCGGCGGGACCGCTGCGTCGGGGCCTATGTGTTCGATGAGAAAAGCGGCCGGGTGAAGGCCATGCGGGCCAAGACAGTGGTGATCGCCACGGGCGGCGCCAGCAAGGTCTATCTCTATACCAGCAACCCCGACATTTCGACCGGTGACGGCATCGCCATGGCATGGCGCGCGGGCTGCCGGGTGGCGAATATGGAATTCAACCAGTTCCATCCGACCTGCCTTTATCACCCGCAGGCGCGATCCTTCCTGATCTCTGAGGCCGTGCGCGGCGAGGGCGGGCTGCTGCTGCGCCCCGACGGGACGCGCTTCATGCCGGAATTCGATCCCCGCGCCGAACTGGCTCCGCGCGACGTCGTCGCCCGCGCCATCGATCACGAGATGAAGCGGTTGGGCATCGACTGCGTCCATCTCGATATCAGCCACAAAAGCGCGGACTTCATCAAAAGCCATTTCCCGACCATCCACGCCCGCTGCCTGGAATTCGGCATCGACATGACCAGACAACCGATCCCGGTCGTACCGGCAGCGCACTACACCTGCGGCGGAATCATGGTGGACAGGTGGGGCCGGACCGATATCCAGGGCCTCTATGCCGCCGGCGAAGCCACCTTCACGGGTCTGCACGGCGCCAACCGCATGGCGAGCAACTCGCTGCTCGAATGCCTGGCTTATGCGGAATCCGTCAGCCAGCATATCGCCGAACAGCTTCCCGGCCTCGACCTGCCGCCTCATCTGCCCGATTGGGACGAGAGCCAGGTGACGAATTCGGATGAAGAGGTCGTCGTCGCTCACAACTGGGACGAGATCCGGCGTTTCATGTGGGACTATGTCGGCATCGTGCGCACCAACAAGCGGCTCGAACGCGCCCAGCGCCGGATCGACATGCTGCGCCATGAAATCGACGACTATTACGGCAATTTCCGGGTGAGCGCCGATCTGCTCGAGTTGCGCAATCTCGCGATGGTGGCCGACTTGATCGTGCGCTCGGCGGTTGCCCGCAAGGAAAGCCGCGGCTTGCACTACACGACGGATTATCCCGATACGCTGCCGGTCGCCGAAAACACCGTCCTGGTGCCGGCGACGCGCTGATCCGGCCTAAATGACAGGACAGCGGCCCCGGCCCACCGAAAACGGTTTACGAAACCGCGCCCCTTCCGCTAATCTCCGCCCCGACCGGCGCAAGCGGCCGACAAACGCACCCGTAGCTCAGCTGGATAGAGCGCTGCCCTCCGAAGGCAGAGGTCACAGGTTCGAATCCTGTCGGGTGCGCCAAGATTTTTCCCCGATTTGTGCGATTTCTTCGGCTTCGTTCCAGGCTAAGGCCGAACTTCGCCTAATTCCCTGTAACCAGGGAAAATACAGGGAATTTTACTGATCGATGAACTAGCGCGAGCGAATTCTTTCTGAATTCGCTCTTAATTTTGAAGGTGTTACGCTCAAATTCCCTGCAACACACAACAGGGAAATTTCGGTGCAGGAACAGGGAATTTGGACAGTAGAACAGGGAAGATAGGGGCCATGAGTTCGCATTCTGTCCGGTGTGCCAGATCTACCTCTTAATTGTGAGGTATCGGGGAATACCTCGCGCACCGACCTTTCCGTCTACATGTGACACTTGTCAACACCTTGCCAAAAAAAAGTCCCGGCGGGTCTTTTCCTCGGTCTCTTAATCAAAACGCCTTGGTAATTCCGAATTCCGTACGGAGACGCCTCTGGTCATAAAGGACGATGGTAGAAAAATTGCGGGTGTAGGTAATCTTGATCGACGGCGCGAAGCCGGCGATGTTCCAGTCGCGCTTGTAGATACTGGCGGATGTCTGGATTGACCAATCTCCGCGCGTGCGCCCGAAAAGGCTTAGAGGGGAATCGTTCCACTGTCTGTCGATTTCAAACGAGATTTCCGGACGCAAGCCCCAGCCGAGCTCTTTGACGCCGCCGCCTATTCGGGCGTTACAGTTTGAATAGCCGGAACTCTAACTCTCAGCATGGACCACTTTTCGGGAGGAAGGTCAATCCAAACAATCTTTATGATTTCCAAAGGATTTAGGTGACATTTCCCTGCGCTACCAAACGGGGAATTTTCAGGATGGTATCCGGCCGTTTGAGCGGTTTTCAGTCAGACGTGGGGGCGTCCTTGTCATGCCGTGCAATCGTCCCGAAGTCGACATTAGGATCGGTGATGCTGCCGCCCTCGTCCAAGCTCTTCCATCAATACCTGGATCCTCGGTGTGACCTCTCCATTTGATCGGTCGTGATCTAGGCTAGTGCGCTGGCCAGCTAGTCTTGCTCTTCGACAAGACTATGGCCGGCACAATCAGGGAGTTGTGGATCTGATGGATCAAGGCCGTGCGTCGTCCTGACCAGCCAAGGGTAATTGCCGCTGCCGACCCTGTGCACCGGTCGGACCTCGCGAAGTGACTCCTTGTTAATCAGGTTCAAGAGATCGAGCTGGAGATGGTTGGCAAAAATATGTTTCAGGGCTGGTGTCACGGATTCGCACATAAAACAAACATCTCCCCGGGAAGAACCAAGACAGGGCACGTGAAAATCCGCAGTGTATTAAAGGCGCTCTATTTCGTTTGTTATCACGTTAAGCACGGGCATACCCTGAATTACGTTAATTCTGTCGTCGCCCGCCACGTATGTTAGTGCGCCGTGTGCATCACGCCCCTCTCTTATCTTCGAGGGTACAAAAGCCTGTTCTGCGCTGAGGACCTCAAGCTTGTCGTTCAGAAGGTCATTTCTAACGTAAAACGCATTGTTGGACGCGCTATTGGTCCCTACCAGAGAATATCCCTTCTTGTTGGCCAAATAGGTCATTGCTCCGAGCGATGCGCCAAAATAGAGGTTCGAATAGTGCTTTTGGGTCCTCTCGAAGTCGTCCTGATAAGGAATTGATATGCTCCTGAGTGCACCATATACGGAATTGTATTCGCAAATTAATATTCTTGGCTTGTAGAAATTTATCGATTCCAAGACATAATAGTCATTACCATCAAGGTCGATCGAAAGTATACCGATGTCCTGATCGAAGCCGCTATCATTTAGAATTTCATTGATATTATATTTCGTTATAAATCCCGCAATTGCCTTTAGATCGTATTTCCAGTAAAAATAAGAATTCTTAAGAATTT
The DNA here is from genome assembly GCA_963821875.1 of uncultured Alphaproteobacteria bacterium. Lineage (GTDB taxonomy): Bacteria > Pseudomonadota > Alphaproteobacteria > CAVTAV01 > CAVTAV01 > CAVTAV01. The sequence goes on along the minus strand of CAWGFE010000002.1, from coordinate 94,540 downwards.
CAATATTATCTTTTGATCCGTCTATAACTAAACCACTCCAATTATTATTCATGAGAAGAAATCTACAATTAGATTCGAAAAAATCTTCGACACCAAATTCAATAAATGTCTTATTCTTTATATCAAGGATGTCTAATAAATGTTGAATTATTCCATCCTCTCCCCACTGAGAGAATACTTTGAATTCGTAATCCTTGATATTATTTGATAATTTATTTCTATTCATTTCAGATAGAATAAGGCCCTGATTTATCTTTACCTGATCCAATTTTTCATCGATCGATGTGATCGTGTGGAGGGTTTTCTTCAATTTGGAAAAAAGATATCTCGGTGACTTCATCTCTATCGAAATCCATAATTATAAAAAGCTCTCGCCGAAGTCTCGCGGCATTCTTGAAGCAACGCGCAATGCTTATTTTCGATCAAGGAAGATATTCAAACCGCGTCATTTCTGTAGTTTACGAGTTTTTTGTAAACGTGTCTAAACTTGCGCAAAATGTTCGTCGAAATGATTAAACCCCAATGGCTTGAAATATTCGCGCTGGGATTTCTGTGAGGGGGAATGTTGCCGTTCGTTCGGCTTTCGTGTCGATAAAGTAGCCTATGCCACTGTGCTGGCCGTTCTTGATCGCCACAAAAACAACATCCTGTCTAAAGTTATTATAGCGTTGATTTCCCACATAAAAAGCGAAGCGATCATCAATCTCCCGTGGGTAAGAAAGTGTAACGAAGACGTCCGTGCCTCGGTTGTCCACGTCGAATAGTTTTATGTCGTCCTCGCTGATCGCTGCTTGAAGGATGCCAGCGGCGCTTGCCGCGTCGCTCTCATTACTACAATAAACAACGAAGTCGCGAGACATTCGGGACTCCACCCGCACGAATGGGACGTTTAAACGTCGAAGGAAGTCCTCGTGCGTCCTCAAGCGCCAATAAAATGTGATCTCCGGATGCGGCTCCTGGTGTAGGGCGGTGGCAATCATCAATCGAGTTTGTGGGAAATTATTTTGGAGCTGGGCCACGATGCGATCGTAAAGTCGATAGACGTCGAACAATGGGTCGGCATCTTCCGGCGCATACCACGGCGGGTTTTTCTGCTCACCTTGGTAGGCGGCAGAACTGAACATATAGTGGTGTTGTATGTGAGCTGCTGAGTTCAGGAAGAGGCTCGCGAAGTCAACATGTGTTCTTTTTGTCTCGTAGACGAATATATCCGTCAGTAGAAGGTCTAGAAACATAGCCGCGTTCCACGGCCGTCGACGAGCAGACATGGCCAACTTGAGATAGATGGGGTAATTGATAACCTTGGCGAATACGGGGGCACCGGCCAACAACCGAAAGACTGACTTTGCAGTAATGCGCCGTTCAGCATTGTCTTGAACCGCTTGGCGGACAGCCCCGTATAAATTCTCAAGAAGAGGCGTTCCCGTCACTCTGGTTTTCGTCCAGGGATCGGGCAGGAAGAACGCAGGCGCCTTGCATCGATTGTCTGCGTTCATTGGGCTTATCGCCCCAACGCGCAAGCCAGCATCCTCTAATCGTTCCCATATTTGAGGGACCCCCCGGCCTACGATATCTCCGAGACGAAAAATGCCATGTTCTGCGAAGGAAAGTCCCGTATGCGCACTGATCCATTGAATCCAGGGCTCAAGCTGCTCGTATCTGGTCTCAGAGGTTGTCTGAGATACTCCGTGGTCTTTTATCAATCTGTCTAAGCAAGGAAGACGTCTGGCATAAAACTTGATGAAGTCAAAGTTGACCTCGTTAAGTCCCAAAAATATGACTTTTTCCCTCACGCGTGACATTCCTAAAGGTAATATTTTTTGAAGCCCGCAACCGAATACCGAATTGTGTAAACCAAGCTTCTAACGAATGACATCTTCTCGTGGTTCCTGAACAGCTGCCACACATAGTAAATGGCAGAGAGTTTGTTTCTAGAGATGCTGTTCACCCTGATTCTGTAGAAGCCGAGGTTTTGTTTGACACCATAGCCATATTTAATCCGCTTCAAGATTTCTAACCACAATCCGTAATCCTGCCGCTTGCGAATTTGCGGCATGTAGATCTTTCCAAGTTGTTGAGTGTCGTAAACAGCTGTCAGGCATCCTATGACACAAGTCTTCAACAGCTCTTCATATGTCACGCGCTCTGGTACTGATCGTTGAGCCAACTCATTCCCGTCTTCGCCGATGTGTGTGTAGCCCCCAAAGGAAAATGCCCAATTTTCTCTCAGCATCACATTTATCTGTGTATCCAACTTATGCGGCTCCCACAAATCATCGCCGTCTAGAAACGCGATGAACCGTCCTCTCGATTGCTTAATCCCCTCGTTTCTCGCATTCGCCGGGCCGACATTAAAAGGAAAAGAAATAACTCGTATCCGGTCGTCGTCCGCTTCGTAAGTTTTGGCAAGGGCCAGGGATCCATCAGTTGACGCATCGTCTATGACCAGAAGTTCCCAGTTCGTATAGGTCTGTGCGATGACGCTTTCGATTGTCTTGGCCAAGAAGTCTTTGGCATTGTGAGATGGGGTAATGACGGATACCGTTGGCGGCGAACCAGCCGCCTGCTGTACTTGTGAAAGGCTTTTCATCCGAAGTGTCTTTGGGCTGCAGAGTGACGGTTCGTTGTGGTTGGTCATTCTTATATCGCCGAGGGGGCGAGAGCTAGCGCCTATGACGCGTTCGAGGTGAGTTGAAGCCGATGCCATATCTGCGCAGGAAGTCTTATTCGCAAACAACTAATCTCCGAAAAGAACGCAATAAGAAAAACCTTGCCAATGGCCTGAGGCACCTTCATTAAATCCAGACTTTAGCGCTCACTCAATATAAATTTCTGCGTGACAAACCCTTTATATTTTCTATACAGACACGTCGTTCTGCTGATTTCCCCAACATGATAAACTTTATATTCCGGCGGAATCCATCATGTGGGCCAGAGGAGCATGAACGACAGCATTTTCCTGTGAATATACTGACCCTGGCTTTTGCAGATTCGTGGGCTTCGACGAATTTTTCCAAGGGAGCTTTCTCTCTCAAGCTCAAAATCGCGAAGCCCTTTCTAAGTCATAGGATGCCTAAATGCCGCCGTTAATTTCAGTCATTACCGCTGTTTACAATGGCTCTGAACATATCTTAGAGACAATCGAGAGTGTCTTTGGCCAAGACTACAAAAATATTGAGTATATAATTATCGATGGTGGATCTACAGACGGGACTCAGGCGCTCATAGAAAAGTATTCGGACAAATTGTCATATTATGTGAGCGAACCGGACAAGGGGATTGCCGACGCGTGGAACAAGGGCTTGGCGGTCGCTAAAGGCGAATATGTCACATTTCTTAACGCCGACGACTATTATGCGCCAAGCTTCATACGAAGAAGCCTATCAAAGGAAAAGAGAGAAGGTCTACATATTGTCTATGGGAACACAATAATAATTACAGAAGATGGCCGATATGAAGATGTTATCGTACCTCGATTTAAGGGCGGCAGAGTTCGTTTCGGCTTTGGATTCCGTCACCCATCTTGTTTAACTCACCGGTCAGTTTTCGACGCGGTCGGAGGCTTTGATGTAGATGTCAAGATAGCGTGCGATACGGACTTCTTGCTTAGGGCTTTACGTGCGGGTGCGTCTTTTTATCATAGTAATGGCGTCGTCATGATGCGGCGTGGCGGAGTGAGTGACAGATTGTGGATGAGGGCGGCGAACGAGTATATAGAAAGATTGGTAAATTTCGAATTTCTATCAATGGGTATGTCTATATTTTATAGATCTATAGTGCCCATTCGATTGTTTGCGAGGAATATTGGTATATTTAATCTTGCAAGAAAATTCAGAACGCAATCTTATTTTTTATCATTAGGTGCAGCCAATTTTATTCATAGTATATTACCTTTTTTCTTAAAGAAGTTGCTCTATAAGGCTTGTCGTTTTGAAATTGACGGGTCGGCGACACTTCAGGGAGGCGTCCGATTTTTTCATTTTGGGCGCTTACAGGTAGGGCCACATACGATCGTAAATAGGGGGGTCTATCTGGATAACAGAGCAGGTATTTCTATCGGATCCAATGTTTCCATTGCTCACGATGCCAAGATCTACACGCTCGGGCACGAAATAAATGATGAGCTATTCTTACCGAAGGGCCGGTCCGTCGCGGTGGACGATTATGCCGTAATTTTTGCGGGCGCGATGATTATGCCGGGCGCCCATATCGGCTATGGGGCTGTCGTCTTGCCAGGAGCGGTTGTTGTCCATGATGTGCCTGCATACAACATTGTTGGCGGAGTTCCCGCACGTAAGGTCGGGATGCGGGACAGTAGTCCTATGTACAGATTGAACAGAAGATTTTGGCTCGCGCACTAGCTTCTTGCGGCGAGGGCGTGGCATCAGGCCATAGAATCTCGAGCCGCCGGCGGAAACGATGACCAGCCCGTGGGTTATAGAGCACTAATGCGTTCGATACCAAGAAGACAGAAGGGGATAAAGGCGTTAGAAGGGGGGCACTTACTAACGCTCCTCGTTAGGCGTAGGGCCAACGGGAGCTCTAGGATTCGATAGTAAGGACGCAGTCGGGTGTGGTTCGAGAAAGGTCAACTGGGAGAGCGTATCGGATGAGCAATGCGGCGGCGGCAGGCGCTAGAGATTCGGAGGAGCTTTCGGTAGAACTCGTTTTCGGGGCCCTAGCAAGAAATTGGCCTTGGACGCTGGTTCTGCCGATCGTCGTTGCCGTAGCAACCTATTTCGGAACGTTTTTGATCACGCCGAAGTATCAAGCAACAGTCTTGATGAGCCCTTCAACATCGATCCAGTTTCTCATGGGAGACAATAACAGTCTCAGCGGAACACTGAGCGCGATATCGAATCTGGCAGGTGTAGGCCTTGGTGGGGCTGACAACAGCGCAAAAGTCAATGTCTATATGGCGGAATTAAGATCCCGGAGGTTCTTGTTAGACTTTGCGAACCGCTTTGATCTCAAGAAAGTGCTGTTTCCAGGCAGTTGGGACAATGCTCATCACCGGTGGATCAAGAGTGACGCGATGCCTTCCAACAGTGACGGATCGCCAAATGATGAACTCGTATACGAGAAGCTCAGCGGTCTGGTCGACGCGGAAACCAATCTTCAAACAGGCATTATTACGGTGAAGTTCCTATGGGACGATCCCGCTGGAGCGGCGCGGCTTGCCAATGAGATGGTCGATCTCCTGAACGAGCGTGTGAGGATGAGGGCACAGTCTGAGGCGTCCGGGAACCTCGACTATCTAGAGGCGTTTCGAGAAAAGAATCAAAGTGCGAGCATGAACGAGGCAATCGCTCACCTAATGGAGGTGCAGCTTCAGCAGAAGATGATGGCGAGTGCTGTTGGCGATTACGCTTTCACAATAATAGACCCTGCCATACCCCCCATACATGTGGCGCGTCCCCGGCGGCTGGTAATTGCAAGTTTGATCTTTCTAATTGTAGCGGCGGTCAGTTCGGCCTGGGTCCTGGTCATGGTTCGCCGACGAATGACCGGCTAGTAAGCGGTGTCAGGCTGTTCGATCACCTTGGTCCTGCGTTGGTTTATGCCGCTTGCCCATAAGAGCGCAGGGATCCAAAAGTGTTCTGTAATTCCGTAGCCATGCGCAAATCCAAATAGAAGGAACAACGCCATTTCCTTCCAGTGCTTTCTGCCGACAAATGCGATGAAACTCAGGAGACCGGAGAAACCGAGGAGCCCGGTCGTGGCCAGAAAGTATGCATAAACATTATTGAACTCTGGCAGCTGAACGCGCACGGCTCCTAGCCCGGCGTTGGCCTCGTTGCCGATGCCAACGCCGGCAAGTGGATTGGTCTGCAACACGCTGTAGACTCTGGACCCACGGGACAATCACGCGCAAGGCGAACGATCCCTCTCCCTGCTGAAACAATATACGGGCGAGCGTGGTCCGTCCGAGCGACGTACCTCCTAGAAATCCTCCGAGCACAGTGGCACCGCAGAGCATAATTAGCAGGACGTGTCTGGCGCGTAGATGTCCTTGGTCTGTTAGCCAAATGCCGATGAGAGCGAACAGAAGTACGATACCGACGAGCGAGCCCGATATCAGGATGCTCATGCAGATTATAGCGATTCGATACCAATCTCGTTTTAGCGGCGTGTAAGGTGACCAAAGCAGCGCGGTGCACAGTACGACGATTTGATAGAATGCGTACCAAGAGATTTCGGTAAATATGGCGGCCGGTCGTGGCGTGGCCCATTCTTCATTCCAACGCACGTGACCTGCCATGTACCAAGAGTCGGGTACGATCCTCAGAATGGGGAGGCCCGCGATCGCTTGCATAGCTTGAACGATATGAAGGAGTGCTAGGAGCAGGCCGCACCAGAGCGCCAGGTCGGACACGCGTCGGTAGTCACAGCGTGAGAACAACGGATAGAGAAGGGCGAAAGACAAGAACCAAAAACCCGCCCGAAGATAGGAAGGGAGATTGGCGCCAACGTCGAGTGTAAGGCCGGTGGCGATCGATATTGTCAGGAAGTAGCCAACGAGTACCACCATCACCGAGTCGAACCGAATTTTGCCGGTACACGGTATGCTGAATATCGCTAGCAGGAATATGTAAATCGTCGGTATGGACAGCTTTGAAGTGCCACCAAACCCAAACGACATAAGTGCCAGACATATTGTGGCACTTGCAGCGGCGAATGTAGAAAAACTCATCCCCTCGGCTACTCGGCCGGCTGAAGTCGGGGCGCTACGTCCTGGCATCATGGCTGCTTGAGTGTCGACATATGAAGCACAAAATAGATTACCATCATATCCTGAGAAGGCGCCAATAGCGCATCGTCAGTTGCTGTGTTTCGAAATATCCCAGCGGCAGTGCTCTCGCTCTGGTACGTCTTAAAATGTTGAGACTTGTCGCCACGGGCTTAACTCTTCCAGCGCCTTTGCAGTTCAAAGAAATCTTCAAAAATGGAGCTGATTGCGGCCCAAAAGTCGTCTTCGTTCCATTGCTTGACGAGCTCGTGCCCTCTCTTTCGCTTTTGTTCCACAAGAGGATCCTTGGCTAGCAACGTCAGTAGGTGCGCCACCAGACTAGCCGGGTCTTTCAGATCCATAAGAAAAGCCCCGTCTGCGACTTGATCTCGTAGCCCAGGCAAATCGGAGTAGCAGACCGGGCACCCAAACCCGAAAGCTTCAAGCGGAGGGATATTGGTAGGACCAAAATATGTTGGCATAACAAGTGCCAGTGCTTGTCGATACAGAGGAGGCATTTCCGCCGCATCAACGAAGCCAATATGCTTGACTTGATCAGTGAGACCGTATTCGGTCGCCACTTTCATCACATGTTTTAGATTACCTTTGTCAGCGCCTGAAAATACGGCGTCAACGGTCAGGCCATGTCGATCACGAAGAAGTTTCAGGGCATCTAAGATATAGACGTGATTCTTGTGAGCCCAGAATTGAGCCGGGTAGAAGATGTAATCTCTGGTGAGATCATACTTCTTTTTGACATCGATTGGTGTCGTAGTCGACAGGATATTTAAGCTCGGAAGGAAGGGACACGCTCGGATCCTATCGCGGTCGATTCCGTAGCGGCGCATGACGTTTTCTTGGCCCAGTGCGGAATCCACAATTACTGCGACAGCTCTTTTCAAGGCTCGCCCATACATCTCCTCGCGGCTTTCAAAACGTTTGGAAAACCCTACCTCAGGAAACTCAAGGTAGTCCCTGTGGCAAAGGTCCCAAACCGTGAAGATGTAGTGATGATGATTGAGGCCGATGGAGACCTCGTTCGGGGCGACGAAGTATACAAGGTCAACGTCGTACCTTTGGAGCAGCTTATCGAAATAGGAATGCTTGAAGCCAAGACGCGCTAGAAACCGGTAGGTTCGGACGCCCTCATATGCTTTGTACCAAATCTTATGCAGAGGCCCGAATTTGTAGCTAACCGCCGGCAATCCGACTTCTGTCAGATCTCGAGCCTTGGCTTTCGTATCGACGAAGTAAACGAACTTATAATTGCGCCCGAACGATTGAAGTATATTGGCGATTGTTCGTTCATACTGAAAGCCGCCCCCAGACTGGAGATCCCCGCCCAAGAATACGCCGATCGTCTTCATGCACGAGCCGCTATGACCGTCAGGTTCCAGCAATCAAAATCTGGCTTCCGCTTGGTTAACCACTCGTGTGCCGCGATGAGTTTTAGCCCATTCTGTTCCAGAAAGAGTTCGATTTCCGGGAGGAAGAAGTAGCGCATCAGATGCCCTTCGCGAAATGTTGTGAAGCTACTGTCGCTCTTGTCTTCCACGCGAATTTCGTATCGGACATCGACCGTGTTCTTCTCGCTGTCGATATCGGGCTCCGCAATTCGGAGCACGCGGATATGATCGTCGTCGAACCTCTTGACGCGAACGACGGGCCTGTCTGTCAAGATTCCCGGCCCATACCAACAGTCAAAGATCGCGATACCTTCCGGCGCCAGATGATCCCTCAGCGTTGCGCAGAAGTCATTTACGTCACGGTTGCTTGTCTGATAACTGGCAACGTGAAATAGCGAAGTTACAACGTCAAACTTCTGTTCCAGGCGCACGGTCCGCACATCGCCAAGTATAAACGTGAGCTCCGGGTTTTCTGAACGTGCGCGCTCCAGCATGGCTTCGGATACGTCAACGCCAACGAGCTCGTAACCTGCTTCGCGCAACAGCGCGGCGTGAATTCCGGTGCCGCATCCGAGATCAAGAATAGTTGCCGCATCTCCATGAAACTCGCGGATCATGGAGCCGAGGTAGGCAGCCTCGGCTCGATAGTCCTTGTCCCGATACAACAGGTCATAATAGCGCGCCGAAAGGGAAAAAGGTGTCATTGGAAGACCTCTTTGACTCTCGTGCAGACGACCTCAATCTGTTGCTCGGTAAGTGCGAGCCCGCTCGGGATGTAGAAGCCGCGTTCGGCAAGTCTCTCGGCGACAGGGTAGCTCTCTCCAAGAAAGAGCCCACGTCGCTGCAGGACGGGCTGCAAATGCATCGGGTAGAAAAAAGGTCTGGTCCCAATGCCGAGCTCCGCGAGACGAGACATTGCCTCCGCTGCGTCGAAAGGGACGTCATCGTTCAGAACGAGCCCGTATACCCAGTAGACGTTTTCGGCGTAGTTGGTCGATGGCATCGGTAGCTGCAACACATCAACGCTTCGAAGTTCGTCTGTATACAAGGCGCCCATCCGTCGCTTTCTGGCGACAAATTCATCGAGGCGCTCAAGCTGAGCAAGGCCAAGTGCAGCTTGCATGTTGGTCATGCGCAGGTTCCATCCAAGGCGTTCATGGACAAATCGTCGCTGAGGCTGAAAGCATAGATTGCGAAGGCCGCGACAAGTGTCGGCGAGTTCCGTACTGTTAGTTACTATCATCCCACCCTCGCCAGTGGTGATGTGCTTGTTGGGATAGAAGCTAAATGTGCTGATGTCGCCAAAACTTCCGCATGGCTTTCCCTTGTAAGTCTGGCCATGCATTTCTGCGGCATCTTCAATAACGGCAAGGCCATGGCGACCAGCGATTTCGAGGATAGCGTCCATGTCGGCTGGAAGGCCGTAGATGTGGACCGCCATTATAGCCTTGGTCTTGGATGAGATCTTCTCCTCGATCTGAGTCGGGTCCATGTTCCACGTAAGCGGATCGCTGTCCACGAGTACGGGCCGGGCCCCGGACCTCACCATCTGTGTTATGCACGAGATTATCGTGAACGCGGGCATGATTACCTCGTCGCCGGGCCCGATCCCCAGCGCCTCGACGGCGGCATCTATCGCTGCCGTGCCGTTGGTTACGGCGATCCCATGCAACCTCTCAACGCGTGCCGCGAACTCTTCTTCAAATCGCTGAACAAAAGGACCTCCAGAAGAAATCCAGCCTGTGTCGATGCACTCATAAAGATATTTTTTTTCGTTGCCGTCCAAGAGGGGTTCATTGACGGGTATGAACGAGGAATTTCTCATGTTCTATTCTACCAGTTTAAGTTTGTTCGCACTCACTGGTTCAAATCGTGTCTTATCCGCATCACCTGCATACGGCCCTTGCTTCACTTCAATGATTTCGGTGTCGGCAAGCATCTCGAACCCGTGGCCACCGAACGCCAACAGTATTACGTCACCGTCATATAAAATTCGGCTCTCGAGGTAACCCTGATCGTCGTCGTAAAAATCAACGCGAACCTTGCCGGACTTTATGAATAGAACTTCCTTTGTGTATTGGACTTCACGCGGGGCGGGATTGTGGACGTGAGGAGCAATGACATATCCGACTGGCCGATTCATATAGCCGAGTTGCTGGGAGTAGGTATCGGGCGTTAGGAATTCAATCCCCTCTCTATGGAAGGAGCGACGAATTATCAGTGCGAGTTCTCGGCCAGAATGGGTAATTCGATCGATCATTGAGTTCTCTTCTCTAAATGAACGTCTCGACGCTATTTCGAACGTCTGCGCACCACCAAATTCGAATTCACTTGATCGGAAAGCGCTTCTGGAGCGGACTTCGGAAATCCCCTGGAATCTTTAGGGGGTGTTAGCGCTTGGATGAGTCTTGTCTTCTTAAGTGCTGAGAATTTCCTGAGCAAGCGCCTTGGGCGAGACGTACTCTTGCGCAGAAAGTTCTCAAAGGCCTGAGAGGCTTGACGCGACACTTCCACGGGCACGTCGTTTAGGTCTATCGGTGTGTCGCTCAATGCACCGTCGAAGTAAGTCGTGTTGCCGCCGTGTGTTCCCGTGTCGTCATTGCCTATATTCTGTACCAGACTTCGTCCTGGGTATAAGGTCAGCTTTCCTGCTAGGAAAGCTGACGCATACCAACGTATAGCCCAGGAATCGTTTTCGCCCCTGATTTGCGCTTCGAGCATGTCGGTGAATCCGTAGGCGCCATTGAAATCGAAGGCGCGTACTAATTTGCGCTGTTTGAGTTCGTCTAGAAGCAATTGGCCGTCTGGGTTGAACAGTCGCCATGCGCGCCGCCACGTTGCCCAGCTCCAGCAGTCGGCTCCAGCGATGAAAAACGCTTCTGGCAATGGATCCCTAACCGGATACACATAGCCGTGAATGCTTGCGACGCGATCGTCCTTTTCATATCGATCGAGGGCGTCGTTCATATAAGAGAGAAAGTGCGGCGACGTCACCATGTCATCTTCTAGTACGATGACCTTTTCCGATCGTTGGAGTACTTCAGCTACGCCCTCAATTATGGATCGCGATAAACCGAAATTCTTGTCGCGTCGTCTAATCGTGACTGACTTGAAGCCTTGGATCGTTGACAGGTAATCGCGAACCTCATCAACATCGTTCGTCTTCTGACTTGTCCGGGCCGCATCAGAAAAGACGACAAGGTCGGACTCTGCAGCAAGTGCATTACGCTGTAACGCCTCTATCGTCCGCCGCGTGTGGTCGGGCCGACAATATGTAAAAAGGGCTATCGGTGCCGATGACATTTTAGACAAACCTAAATTTCGAATATTGTCATTGCGTCTCAACGTTCAGACACTTTGAACGAGTTCTGACTTGTGGTGGTTGCCCCATGTCAAGAAGTCAAGATATGGATGATCTTCGCCGAGCGGAATCACGACTGTTGCACGTGGGTGTCTTGAGGAGAAGACGGCAAGTCGTAAAACAATTCAAAGAATTTGCAAGCTGAGATACCAATGAGCTTTCCGGCTGATTTTTGGCTTTTCCTAAAGTCTTGCCGTGTGGTCAAGAATGGGGTGAATCCTGCTTATGCCTGTTCGTAGTTAGAGGCGATCCAGCAGCGAGAAAGGTGTCAAGCGTTGTTGAAGTGGGAGTCACTGCCAGCGGTTTCTCTATATGGTCTGCAGATTGAGTCGTTCAGTGGTGAAAGTCCATAGGGTACAGAGAGTATATGGCATATTTGGCTGCCATGTGTCTCATTGATTGACCCTTGGAGCATACATTATTTTTATTTTCAATAAGTTAAGGGGAATTCATGGATCCGCGCGAATACATCCGCAAGATGGATACGGTCAAGGGGTGGCTCACTAAAACGTGTGCCTTGACCATCGCAAATCTGAACGACGTGCAGAGAGAAATGTCGGTTTGCGGGACGGTTGGAGAAATCGGTGTTCATCATGGCAAGTTGTTTATTCTGCTTGGTCTTATGGACAAGTCTTTCGCCATCGATATTTTCGATCAGTCGTTGAACGTCGACCACTCAGGACACGGTGATCGCGAGATCTTCGAAAGGAATTTGGAGCGATTTGGCGTGACGGGAGTGCATATAATTCAGGCGAGTTCGACCACTGTAGGGCCGTCGGACATTCCTGGGCCGGTGCGGCTATTTTCTGTTGATGGGGGGCATACAGCAGATCTGACCGAGAATGATCTCAGGCTCGCGGAAAAATGTCTCGTGGACGGAGGGATTATCATTCTCGACGACTACTTCAACTCGTTTTGGCCGGATGTCTCCGTGGGGGCCAATCGTTGCATGGACAGTTTAATCCCGTTCGCGATAAGCCCGAACAAAGTCTATTTCACGAACAATCTTGAATGCGCTGAAAATTATCGAAAGGCCCTGAGGGCCGAAAAGGAATCCGAGATGAATGGACATCCGGTCAAAATTGTAGCTCCCCCGACGGTCAAGAGCCGAATTAAACGTCTGATTAGGGGTTGATGTCGATCAGAGCTGAGAGCTATGAGCCGATCAAAACTTGCAGTGGTGGATGCAACGTCGCGATCACTGCCCTATGACTATTGGTATGTTCGTTCCCTTCAGCAATACTTTGATGTTGATGTCTATGTTTCTAAGCAAAGCGCGAATACCGAATATCTGGCGGAGTTAGCTTCGCTCAGCAACGTGAACTTGATCTTCACAGGAATGGCCAGAAAATATCCGGCCGCCTCCGTCTGGCGATACCTAAGAATGATCGCGCGTTTCGTTTGGAACACGGATCGCTATTCAGCGGTCAATATCCAGTGGTCTGTTTTTCCATTTCTTGACGTCATGCTCCTCCCGCTCCTGCGGAAGCGACTGGTCATAACGATTCACAACCCGGTGCCGCACGAATTCAAAGGGCAAGCTTATTGGCCGCATCGCTGGTTCTCAAGAATTGCTCGGCGCGTAATATTCGTAAGTGATTTTAGCCGAGAGGATTTTGTTGTGCGATATAGGCCGACCAAGCAAGAAAAGTTGTTGGTACTGAAGCACGGTGCGATGCCTTTGTTGCCAACGCTAAGCCAGCAAAAGGATCTTCCTCTTTCGGAAGAAGCCGAGCCAAAAAGAAAGGAGTTGATATTTTGGGGACGAGTCGAGCCGTATAAGGGCGTCGACTTTTTCTTGAAGCTGCTGCGGTCCGAGTTCGGGAGAGGATTCTCGGTCCGCATCATTGGCCGATGGGATAAATCCCTCGCGGGAATCAAAAGCCAGTTGCTGGCTGAGGGCGCCGAGATCGACGATGACTATGTTTCCTTTGGAGAGGTTCTCCGACAATTCGGGAGAGGTGCGGTCTTCGTGTTGCCTTATCGAGATGCCTCTCAATCCGGCGTTTTTTACAATCTCATTTTCCATCGGCCGACATTGGTTGCGACGGATGTCGGAGATATCGGCAGATTTGTGCGTCAAGCCGGCCACGAGCATCTGTTATTTGACGCGGATTGTGTCGAGACATTCGTGAACGCTTATCGTTATGCTCGCGAGAATCAGGGTTCTATTCAACGAGACTTTCGGGCACTGGTCGAAGAGCAATATTCTTGGAACTACCCGATAGATTTGCTTGAGGAGGCATTCAGCCTAAGCCGCGTCTCGGCATGACGGCGCTGTGCCGGGACGTCTCACAGGGCTGACATTACTTGGAGTCATGAGGCAGTCCGACCTGATTGGGGCCGTCCTGATATATGGCTGCTGTCACGCAAAAACTCGTACAACGGCGTTATTGTAGTCCGAGAATGCCAGTCCGAGATGCCGCATCTGCTCACGATTTAGCTTGATGTCAGAAGAGGAAATGTCGAGAGCGTCATGTTCGGAGGGCTTAATGGGCATGTGGCTGCGGAAATCAAGGGAGCAAATCCAGCGCACATTCCTCGCGCTTCCCTCGACCTGTGGCCGCGAAAGCGAGGCACGAGCAAGCGCAAAAGACGGGCGAGTTTCCGCGACGTTCTTGCTGAACTTGCGTGCGCGGCGGCGATAAAGTTGCGTTTGGATTGCCGACCGTGCGCGAACAGAAAAGTATCTGAAGAGTTTTCCGGGTAAGGATCGCCATTCCAGTACACGCGGTGGGGCCTCGTCGAACGGCCGTCTGAGTTCGAGCCGCTGCCAAGCAACCGGGCACATATCGTCACGAGCTGAAGAGCCTTTTAGATAGGCGAACCACGGATGTGGGTACACGACGATTTGGCGGTCAGACTTGCCCAGCCATGCCGCCCACCAACTGAAGGTGCTGTTGGCGATGACGTGATGGGTGCAGGTAGACATCAGCACGAGCTCTTCGAAGTCGCGCAGTTTGAAATGATCGAATACCAGAGCTCCGCCAAAACGGGCCAGCATATGGTCGCGGACCCACTCCTGATCGTCCGAGAAATAGATCGGCATTGGCTGTTCGGGAGCTGTACGGCCGATCCAGTCCAGCGCATCTTCATAATACGATACAGGCAGAGCGCCGTGTCCACCGGTTAGGTAGTCTCCCCTACGAACATGGACCGCGACCGTCGGACCAAGAGAACGAAGCCACTTCTGAGCGTTCCTAAGATTGGACCGTGGCCCGTCCCGCAGGACCAGATCTCGTCTCAGTTGCTCTTCCACGTCTTTGAAGTGTCGCGAGGTCTGCCAGAAGCCCGAAAGACAACAACCTGTCGAAGGCAGGTTCTCCGTGCACATCAAGTCCAAGCCTGTGCCGGCGCGCTCTTCGATAATCTCCAATGGCGATGAGCCACACGAGGATACTGCATCGTCCGGGGCCATGCCTAAGAGCGGATCGGAAAAGATGAGCTTTGCGTTGACGTTGAAATTAAATAGCCTAAGCGCACGACTATGCCCTTGGGCAGGTAGCTTGCTAATATCAACATAGAGCTTCTGAGCTTCGATGCTTTTGGCAGCCGCGCAGCCCGCAGCGTACTGAAATAGCTGGTTCCCAAGACCACCTTCGAGCCGCGTGACGACAACGGGCCCCTCATCAGCTCTTACTGGCAAGGCCATCCAGGCTCAACTCCTGGCGCGCAGGCTAGAAGGTTCTGCCACGAGAACTGCTCGAGGCTCTCCGAATACTTGAGGATACGCATGAGCCGACGACGAGGAAGTAGACGGAATAGCCGGTAATGGTGCTGCTTTACTAAGAGGTCCCAGAAATCTCGAACATATGTTCGGCTATCTATGTTTGCGCCGCCAAACTCGAATTGAATCGCCTTGATGGCGTGAGTTTCCAACAGAGGCAGGGCACCTTTCAAAGCCTCGAGTTCGTGCCCCTCTAAGTCGATCTTTAATAGGTCCACCTGAGAAAAACCATGGCGAGTACAAACGTCCGTCAAGGGTTCGACTTGGACGACCTTGGACTTGTTGAGTGAAATTCCGTGATGGTCCGTTTTACGCTCATACAGTGAAGCTAGGGTACTGTCTTCGGTGTCGAAATGCAGTTCCATTGCGGAGCGCTGAGCACCTAGAGCGATCCAATCGGTCGAAATGGCGTCCGGATCCTGTCGGTGTAACGCCGTGTGACTCGCCTCGTGAGCTGGGTTGGGTTCTATCATAAGCAAGTGGCTCAACTGGCCGGTACCAATTAGGCTCAGGAAGTCCAAGCTCCATTGTCCAGCGTTCGCGCCACCATCGACGACGACCAAGGCTGATTTCCCCGCCAAGAGCGAGGCTCCGAGATGCGCTTCGTCACGAAGGCTATAAGAGCCGAAGCTAAGTCCTTGAGACCTGTCGAGAGCGAGCTGCACGACCATTTTTAGGGGCGGCATGGCGTCGAGGAGCCGAGATACGGCATTCACGGTATGTCTTGCAGCGCGCTTCATGGATTGACGCAAAGTTGGAGAAAGCTCATGTTCGTGACAGCCAATAGCATGCGACGCCAAAACCTTCGCGACGCGTATCCGTGAAGGTGTCGCCATAGATATAGCGCCGCTCCATCACTTTAAGCGGAGCGAAGCGGCCGAGCACATATTCTTCATCGAAGGCGCGATGAGCGTTAAAATAAGTACGATTGACGTCGTCGATGGGTACCGAGATGAATAGGCTCCCACGTGGGGCTAGAACACGCTTCAACTCATCGATTGCCTTCTCGCTGCCTTCCGGGTCGAGCGGGTCGCCATAGCGGCCCAATCCAATATGTTCGATGACACACAGACTCGATATGGAAGCGACGCTTTCACTCTCATAAGGCAGATTCAGAATCGAACCTTCCTTAAAGTGAATCGTATCGAGCGCGAGAGACAACGGTCGTATGTCGACCATTGTAAGAGGTACGATCTTGGATAGAAGCGCGACGTATTTGTGGTGAGAACCGATATCTATGTGCTGGGCTGGCCGTATCCGTGCGATGTGCTCGAAGGCCCACGCATCTTGATAAAAGTATATCGGTTCGATCGGCGTAATGTTGCGATCATCTCCAAGGCAAGGCCTGAGGAAGCCGATCTCGGCTCGGCGGTCTCCTGACGCCATTTTGTTGAACCGCACGCGTGCCTGGAAAAACTTTTTCCAATCCGTAAGTCCAAGCGCCCAATTTTTCAGCGCGGTGACGGGATTGAGCCGGCGACAAAGATATTTTGCCAGCCAAAAAGATTCGCGAACCGCTTCCATTACCAATTCTGCGCCGCTACTCAAGAGACGACATGAGCTCGTTTGAGCATCTTCTTGAAGAGGGAGGACTTTCCGGATGTGTCTGACAGCCCCGCGCGGATTTGCAGAAAGTCTCTGAAGCTACCCGATATTTTCATCGGGATTATATAAATCACGTCGTTGAACACGAAGATCTCGAAATCTTTTGGTGTAGCGTTGACCACTTCGCGAATATTCGGCCAGCTAGCAGCGTCATGAGGTAGCGGAGGTGGGGCTAAGAACAATCTAGCGTCATCCACGAGGATGGGTGTGTCTTTGCCTGCAGCGAATATCGTCGCGAGTTCATCCAAAAGCGGACATTCGTCTTTTTCGCCATACGTTTGTCCGCCACTCCAATGTGCGTCGAGCCAAAAGAGTATATGGTCGTGTTTTGCAAGAACCGCCGGCAGATGTTCGCGGCTATCGCCTTTCATGAGTTCGATGTTAGATCTCTGAGATATATTTTTCGCGGCAATCTCCTGCATAGCGGGGGATTTTTCGACCGTTATTACCTTCTCGAAATGATCGCTTGCGAAGAGCGCGGTACCACCACGATAGGTGCCCCCTTCGAAAAATAGCGAAAGACCCAGTTCCCTTTTTAGATAGAGAATTTCGTCTTTCGGCGCCCCAAAGTTGACTGTGCCCATCGCTTAGTTCTTCGTCTTTCCTATCCGGTGTGGGGAGAGTAGCGCCTTGGCCATAAAGCCGAGGTTAACCCGTGTCTTCTGAAAGAAGATATCGATCAGAAATATCGTGACTGCAAACGAGGCGATAGTAGCAATTAAGGCGCCTTCGGATCTATAACTTGGTATCAATAGATAGTTCAAACCAATATTGATCAACGACCCAATGACTGCTGTCATCAAAGAATACTTGAACAGACTCTCGTTCGTAATGAACTGCGTCTTGGCCACGCCAAAGTTTGCAAAGAAGAGCCGAATTGCGAAGAGCGGAAGTAGCATGGCAGCGCGATCATAGGCCGGTCCGAAAACCAATAATACGATCCATTTGCCGAGCAGTACGATGGGTATCGCAGTCAGCAAAAAGGCCCATATCATTAGGCGGTAAAGGTCGGTGAGGCGGTTCGCATAGGCGCGCGCGTCCGAACTGCGTGCTTGAGCGATGGATGGTGCGAAGGTGAGAGAGATGATGCTCGGAACAAAGGCGAAGGCTTCGATCAGCCGCATCGCAGCGGAATACTGCCCAACCTCTCCGTCTCCGATCATAGCACCAAGCATCACCTGATCTATTCTCGCCTGCATCATGATAGCGATGCCCGATAGCACCAAAGGCCAGCTCTGATGGACCAGACTGCTTGCACGGGTAAGCGTCGGCCGCCAGGAAGTGAGTTGTCTGCCTTGCGACATGTAAGCTAGGAAAAGGCCAGTGGCGGCCAGTGCGGCCTCGATAAGCAGCGCCCAGGCGAAAGCGATTAGCGGCGCGTGCTCAAGAATCATGATGATTTTGACGGCGCTGCTGATGATCAGCGCTGAATTTTCGACCCAGACCGCATATTTCGCCTGCAGCTGCGACTGAAACCAGTAGCGTACGACTTCCGCGGACCTGAGAATGGTTCCTGAACCGATAATCGCAACCATGATCTTGGCTGTCAGGTGGTCCGGGCGGGCATAGGCGGCAGCGCCGATCGCCAATGCAAGCGCGAAAGCGCCGCCGATCAATCGCAGAACGAAGCTAGAACCCAATATCTCGGGGGCGTGGCTCGGATCTCTTGCCAAGTCTCGGACCACTATTTCGGGCAAACCAAGAGTTGCGACTGCGCCGAAAATTGCGACGATCGCCGTAGCGAAACTCAATAAGCCAAATTGCTCGGGTCCCAAATACCGCGCGACCCAAGCCCCAACAAAGAGGCCGAGGCCCATCCGTATCACTTGATCGCTGAATAGCCAGCCGAAGTTCGTCGCCATTCTGCGTAGATACGGTCGATGGCCGAAACTCACCGCCAAACGTCGAGGCAGAAAACGCGACATCTCAGAGAAGCCTGCTTTTATAGTTTCGAGAGGGCTTTTTTCTAAATCGGTCGTACACGGACTGCCACACGACATGCGATACACTCGGCAAGCATGCGCCCGCTCGCTGTTGAGATCAGCAAGCAGGGTCTAGATAGCCACAACTGGATGCAAGGGAGCATGGCTATTTCTGTTCGTGATCTCGATTTCGGCCTGTCTTACGCTTCTACGCTTGTCGCTCGGAAGCTGGCGTATGTTTGCTCTAAACCGGCCTCTAGGCTGATTTTCGCCTTCCACCCTAATTGGCTTAACCGGGTCACATCCAATAGTTTTTGCGGAGTTCCATCGGGTTTCGAGGTGTCGAAGGTCAATTCACCAGCATAGCCGACGACCTTCTTCACGGTTTGCGCCAGCTCTTTGATCGTCATATCTACACCGACGCCTACATTGAGGTGCTCATAACCATCATAGTGCTTCATCAAAAACACAAGCGCATCTGCGAGATCATCGACGTAAAGGAACTCACGGCGAGGGTTGCCGGAGCCCCATACTTCAACCGTTGGGCGGCCATCTTCCTTCGCTTCATGCATCTTGCGGATGAGCGCTGGAATGACGTGAGAGGTTCTGAGGTCGTAATTGTCGCCGGGACCATACAGATTTGTTGGCATCGCCGAAATGAAGTTGCAGCCGTATTGCCGACGGTACGCTTGACAAAGTTTAATGCCCGCAATCTTAGCGATGGCGTACCACTCATTTGTTGGTTCGAGCGGACCGGTAAGTAGCTGGCGCTCGTCCATCGGCTGGGTTGCGAACTTGGGGTAGATGCACGATGAGCCTAGGAAAAGCATCTTCTCCAAACCGATCTTAGCGGCTGCATGAACGATGTTCGCCTCGATCATCAGGTTGTCGTACAAGAAATCTGCCGGGTATGTATCGTTGGCTAGAATGCCGCCGACCTTGGCCGCGGCGAGAAACACTGAATGAGGTTTTGCCTCCGACATCCAATCTTCAACGTCGGATTGGCTTCTTAAATCAAGGGCCTGTCGTCCGACGGCCAAGATTTCGCAGTCCTCAGACTGCAGTCGGCGAACAACGGCACTGCCGACCATACCCCGATGCCCGGCGACCCATACTCTCTTGCCGCTGATATTGTACCTGATCTCAGTGGCCACTATTGCCTCGTTGTTCCTGCTTTACCGTCTCGAGATCCGCAGCGACCATTTGTGCGACAAGTTCTTTGAACGGCGTCTTATGGCGCCAACCGAGTTGCTGATGGGCCTTGCCCGGATCACCTAGGAGCAAGTCCACTTCGGTCGGCCGGAAGTAGCGTGGATCGATCTCTATCAGCGTTGCTCCGCTCTTGCTGTCGACGCCCTTTTCATGGCGGCCCTGCCCTATCCATTCGATTGTGCGGCCAACTTCCATAAAGGCGAACTCGACGAACTCGCGTACCGAGTGGGTTTCTCCAGTTGCTAGCACCCAGTCGTCTGGGACGTCATGCTGAAGGATCATCCACATTCCTTCGACGTAGTCTTTAGCATGACCCCAGTCGCGCTTAGCGTCCAAGTTACCGAGAAATAGCTTGTGTTGAAGTCCTAATTCAATCGCCGCAACCGCACGCGTGATCTTGCGAGTAACGAAAGTTTCGCCGCGAATAGGACTTTCGTGATTGAATAAGATCCCATTGCTGGCGAATAGGTTATAGGCCTCTCGGTAATTTACCGTGATCCAATAGGCATAAAGTTTAGCGGCTGCGTATGGGCTGCGTGGATAGAAGGGGGTGGTCTCTCGCTGGGGGATTTCCTGAACTTTCCCGTATAGCTCCGACGTGGAGGCCTGATAGAATCTCGTCTTCTCTTGCAAGTCTAGAATTCTGATTGCTTCTAGTAGCCGCAAGGTCCCCACAGCATCGGCGTTTGCAGTATATTCAGGCGTTTCGAAACTGACCTGAACATGGCTTTGAGCCGCAAGATTGTATATCTCATCCGGCTTAACCTCCTGAACAATCCGAATGAGATTTGTCGAATCCGTGAGATCGCCATAATGCAAAAAAAAGCTCGTCTCATGTTCGTGGGGGTCTTGATAAAGATGATCAACGCGTCCTGTGTTAAATGACGAGGATCTGCGTTTGATGCCGTGAACAACGTATCCCTTATTCAACAATAATTCTGAAAGATACGCGCCATCTTGACCGGTGGCGCCGGTTATCAAAGCGGTTTTCTGGGCCATTCTTAACCTTGAAGGTGTGAGTGAAAGAGGTTCACTAAGAGGTGGGGCCAAATCTTGCTCAGAAGTGTTAACGTTATGATGCAATTCAGGCAAGCTCGATACCTGACAAGCGGATTATCAAGCAAGGCCTTTAGTAATCTGGCCGGGTTCAGGGTATACTTATCTTATTCAGCGTTGCTTTCAAAAGTCTCAGAGCATCGTTCGATGTTGGAAAAGATGTGTCCAGAGTTCTTGTCCGCTGCTCTCGGTAGCGGCCTTTCAGCCTTAGGTGCATAACGCGCTGCCGTCGAGGAGTACTCGTGAGCAAGAAGTTTGCCGATGACGAACAAACTTGTCCGTTCCGTAGTATCAAATCTAGCGAAAAAATGGCGGAGATCGCGGAGGCGGACGTCACGTAGATCGACTCTAGCGGGCAGATCTGTCTAGGTTCCTTATAGAACTATGAGTTGACCATCTCTTCGGTCGCTCG
Organism: uncultured Alphaproteobacteria bacterium; assembly: GCA_963821875.1. Taxonomy (GTDB): domain Bacteria; phylum Pseudomonadota; class Alphaproteobacteria; order CAVTAV01; family CAVTAV01; genus CAVTAV01. Next base: position 73,109 of record CAWGFE010000002.1, on the reverse strand, counting down.
GGAAGACGTAAGAGCAGCCTTCCCCGCGAACTACCATTTGCAGAAAATCGACTGCAGTTGCACCGAGATAACGATCTTCTCGCCGGTTCTTGTGGCATCTCGTGAGCGCAAGCAGCCGAACCGCGGCTAAAGCGAAGCGGCTTACACCTATGTTTTCCGCTTCTAAAAGGACTTGTTGAAATCGGGCAAGTTAGGTCCCAGACAAGAAACGGTCGCAACATCTGCTCCGTAAGCGGTTGCCTCACGGAGAGGATTATCCGGACGGATTTCCCACTGAATGGCAAAGCCGAAAATGGCTCCAAGGAATCCGAGGGTCCGCGCGCCGTGCCCTTGTCTAAGAGGACCAATGCCTCGGCGCGAGGACCTGTTCTTTCGGCAGCTGCTGTCGTCCCATTTGTCACATCGACCTTGAAAGCTCTATATCCGCGCGCTTGAGATCACGCACAAACCTGTCACCCAAGAGCGTCTTTATGTGGCGGGCGATGCGGCCTCGGTCCATTGCGATCGTAGGCTGCTTGTTGGTAATACAGCCTTCGGTAACGTAGAGATCGCGTAGCTCCAAAACCGTCATTTTCGAAAAAGCAACGTAGGCGCCGGATTTGCCTCTTGGCCTGGCGATCCGCATGAAGGGCAAATCACGGGGGAGTGCGCTGACGTGCTGGCCGCGTTCAGGACAAGTCGTGAGGGAACTCGTCTGCCGCGCTTGAGGTCCTCCACTGAGCCGAACCAAAAAGAATTTTCCCGAAATCCAGTGCGAAGTGCGCGATCTGCAGCAATGGTCGCGTCCTGATACCGGAGGAAGAATACGTCGTAGATCAGTCGCTCTGATGGCCCCGGAAGTCAACTCGTTCGGAGGCCTTAAATACTTCTCAGGTCCAAAGGAAATGTGGTTAAAATTGCCGTTCAGCGCCGGTTGAAATAGGCAAAGCTGAAGGCTGTAATACGGGTGACGCACGGTGCACAATGTTAGTGATACGTGCGCAGCAAAGAGTTGGATATGGCTAGACGGTAACTGCGGCGGCCTCTTCTGAAGATCCCATAAGCCTCCCAGCAATTTGCTTTGAAACCATATTTGCGGCTCGGCGCAACGGGTCGTCCGCCAGATGCGCATAACGGGCGGTCGTCGCGAGTTCTTGTGACCAAGCAATTTGCCGATGATGAGCAAGCTTGTGCCTTCGGCGGCGGCGAAGCTGGCGAAAGAATGGCGCAAGTCATGGAGCCGGACGTCATCAAGCTCGGCCATGGCTCGCAAGTCCGACCAAATACCTTGCAGCGCAATGAAGTGACCGTCTCCTCGATCGCTTGGGAATACGTAAGCGCAGCCCTCTCTACGATCCAGCCGCCGCAGGAGGTCGATCGCGGCGGCGCCAAGATACGCCGTCTTTTCGCCGGTCTTGCTGTCCGGCAATCGCAGTACCCCTCGCTCAAGGTCCACCCACTTCCATTGTAAGGAGAGAATTTCGTTCTTGCGGCATCCGGTCAGGGTCAGCAGCCGAATGGCGGCGATTGCGAAGCGGTTGACACCGGCATTTTCCGCTTCGGAAAGGACCTGTCCTAATCGGGCAAGCTCGGTCTCGGACAAGAAGCGGTCGCAACTCCTGCTTCGGAATCGCTTCACCCCGCGTACCGGATTGTCCGGACGGATTTCCCGCTGAACGGCGAAGGCGAGGATAGCTCCAAGGAATCCGACTGTCCGCGACGCTGTGCCCTTGCCTCCGCGAACTACGGCCTTTCCGCGAGGGCCTGTTTTCTCGATGGTCGCTGTCTTCCCGTTCGCCACGTCGATCATGAAGCGCTCGATGTCGGCGCGCTTGAGATCACGCACAAGCCTGTCACCCAAAAGCGGCTTGATGTGGCGGGCGATGCGGCCTCGGTCCGTCGCTATCGTAGACTGCTTCTTGGTCGAGCAGCCCTCGGCCAAATAGAGGTCGCAAAGCTCCGAAACGGTCATTTTCGAAGAAGCATCGTCGGCGTCGGATCTGCCTCTTGGGCCCGGCGATCCGCATGAAGGGCAAATCACGGCGCGTACGCTGACTTGCTGGCTGCAGTCGGGACAAGTCGTAAGGGAATTTGTCTGCCGCGCTCTAGGTCCTCCATTGAGCCGGAACGAAATGAATTTTCTGAAGAATCCGGTGCGAAGCGGGCGATCTGAAGCAATGGCCATGTACTGGTCTCTAACGATGAATATGTCGTCGATCAGTCGCTCTAGTGGCCCCGGAAGTCAACTCGTTCTGGGGCCTTCAGCACTGCCCAAGTCCAGAGGAGCTGTAGTTCGATGCCCCTTCAGCGCGGCCCTCGCAGCGTTGAGTTCTGCCCCAACCAACAGAAATTGTCGTTTGCAGCCCCTTCAGTGCTGCCTAACTCAAGCAAAGCTATAGCGCTGGACGAGCAAAGTATGACTGGCGAAGGTGTTTCGTTGATCCTGCCTACCTTTCGAAAAATACGTGACGTCGAAAGCACCTCAATCACGCTCCTGCGCACCCCTCGGGAACCAGCCTATCGTCCGAAGCGTTTCTCCAGTGTAAGCATGAGTGTATCGATGTCCCTTTTCTCCCGGTGGAGGACGATATGCGAAAGATGACGGCGATATTGATTGGGGCGCTGGCGGCCATGATCCTGGCGGGATGCGTCGGTGGGCCTTATCGTCACCGCTCGGCGGGCTATGTGACCGTCTATTACGACGGCTATTATGGGCCGTATAGCGGCGGCTATTGGGGGCCCGGCGGCTATTTCTATTATCTCCGCGATAACAAATATCATCGCGATGTCGCGCGGCATTTCCGCCGGGATAATTTCAAGGGCGGGCATCCTGTCCACGCGGAAAGACGGGATCGCGACCGCGACCACCGTGATCGGGACCGGCGTGATCGGGATCGCCGATAGATCAGCCGTTCCGGGCCAGCGTCTGGCGGGGATTCAGCGCGAATTTGCGCCTGTTTTCCCCGATTCTGCGCGTTTTTTAGCCATATCCTCCTTGTCTGCCGGAATACTGAGGCCTACCATTATCCGATTCCGAAACCATTTCATTTTATGGTTGGAATAAGCCCCGCACCGGGGGCGATCATGGACGGCCGTAAAGATTCCGGGGATGACTCCTTTGCCGCACCGACGAGATGTTCTGAAAGCTGCCCTTGGCGGCGCGGCGGGGCTCGCCCTCATGCCCGTGCTGGCCGAGGCGCGCTCGGGCGCTCTGTCGGTGCAGCGGCTCGGGGACGATATGGCGGTTATCTCGGGCGCCGGCGGCAATGTGCTGGTGGCGGGCGAGAAGGACGGCCTCGTGATGGTCGATGGCGGCTCGGCCGCGCATTCGACGGCGCTGTTGACGACGATTTCGAAGCAATTCGGCGGCCGCCCGGTCCGCACGCTGTTCAATACCCATTGGCATCCCGAGCAGACCGGCTCGAATCTGGCGCTTGCCAGACGCGGCGCGACGATCGTCTCCCAGGTCAACACCAGGCTCTGGCTCAGCACGGACATTCACCGTCCCTGGGACGGGAAGGTGTTCGAGCCTTTGCCGGCGGAGGCCCGCCCCAGCAAGACGTTCTATGAAAAAGGCGAGATGCCGTTCGGCGGTGCCAAGATCCAGTACGGCCATATGCTGCAGGCCCATACCGACGGGGACATGTATGCCTATTTCCCCGAGGCGAATGTACTGGCCTCGGGCGGCGTGGTCGCCGCCGATCGCTGGCCGCTGATCGACTGGTGGACCGGCGGCTGGATGGGCGGGCTCGTCGAGGGCGTGGAAACGCTTCTCCAGGTCGCGAATGATAAGACGCGGATCGTGCCGGCGAACGGCCCGGTGATGACGCGAGCCCAGCTCGCGGCGCAGCGCGATATGTACGCGAAGCTTTTCCTGAAGATCCGCGATGATCTTCTGTTCACGGGATTGAGCCCGGCCGAAGCCGTGGCGGCCAAGCCGACCGCGGGTCTTCAGCCGGATTGGGGAAACCCGGACGAGTTTGTGAAATTGGCGTTCCAGAGCTATTGGGGCTATTACGCCCAGGACGCCTGAGATTGCCGGGCGTGTAAGAGTTGCTTCGGACTAGTCGACCAGTGTTGAGGCGATAAGAGGTCGTGATGCTGAAGGTGAGGGAAAAGAGGCAAGCCGGTGTAGCGGTCAGTCTTGTGCTGGCGGCGGGCCTGTTGTGCGGCGTGCCGAGCCACGGGGCTCGCGCAGCCGACGCCAAGGCCGATGCCGTCCCGACGCCGCCCGCGTCCCTCGACAAGCATTGGGATATGTTCGACCACTACTGCGTGAAGTGCCACAACTTCACGGACTGGGCGGGCAAGGTCGCGTTCGACACCATGACGCCGGATCAGATTCCCGATAATCAGGCCATCTTCGAAACCGCAATCCGCAAGCTGCGCGGGGGCCTCATGCCGCCGCCGGGCAATCCCCATCCGCCGCATAAGGAGATTTCCTCCTTCACCGCCTCGCTCGCGAACTATCTCGATGAGGTAGAGGCGTCGAAGGGGCCAAACCCCGGCCATGTCGCCCTGCACCGGCTCAACCGCGCCGAATATGCCAACGCGATCCGTGATCTTCTCGGCATCAAGGTGAACCCCGAGACGCTGTTGCCGCGGGACAATACCAAAGACGGATACGACAACATGGCGGCGGTCCTGCAGGTCTCGCCGACCTTCCTCGAGCAATATGTCACGGCGGCTCATACCGTGGCCGCGATGGCGATCGGCAATCCGCAGGCCCATGCCGGCAGCGCCACCTATGTCAATGAGGGCCACAGCTCGTCCAAGCGTCATGTCGAAGGCCTGCCTCTCGGAACGCGCGGCGGCCTGGTGGTCGAGCACGAATTTCCGGCCGACGGCGAATATATGATTAACATCGCCGACATGGCCCAGGCCCTGTGGGTCTATAATATGGAGTTCAAGAACACGGTCGTCGTCACCATCGATGGCCGCGAGGTCTACCGGACCTCGATCGGCGGCGATGCCGATCAGAAGGCGATCGACCAGCACGGCGTCTCTCAGGCCGACGCGATCAACAAACGGCTCAAGAATATTCGTTTCAAGGTCAAGGCCGGGCAGCACAAGGTGGGCGTCGCGTTCCTCGCCCGTACTTTCGCCGAGTCCGACAGCCGGCTCGAATCCAAAATCCCCGGCGGCGGGCAGGACCGTATTCTGCGGATTTCCTCCTTCACCATCCAGGGGCCATTCAATCCGACCGGCGTCGCCCAGACCAACAGCCGCAAGAAGATATTTTCCTGCTATCCCGAAGGCGCGGCGGATATGGCGCCCTGCGCCAACCAGATCATCGCACGCTTCGCGACCCGGGCCTTCCGCCGTCCGGTCACGGACAGCGACATGGCGGGCCTGATGAAATTCTATCGGGCCGGCCAGAAAGCGGGCGGCTTCGACGATGGTATTCGTATGGCGATCACGGCCGTCCTCGCCAGCCCCGACTTTCTCTATCGCACCGCGACGCCGCCGGCCAACACGGCCCCCGGCGCGATCTACAAGGTCAGCGACATCGATCTCGCCTCCCAGCTGTCATTTTTCCTGTGGAGCAGCATTCCGGACCAACAGCTCCTCAAAGTGGCTGAGAAGGGCGAGCTTCACGATCCGGCGATGCTCAAGGCGCAGGTCGTGCGCATGCTTGCGGATAAACGGTCCAAGTCGCTCGTCACCCAGTTCGCGTTCCACTGGTTGGATATGAACCGGCTTTCGGAGATCGAGCCGGACGCCAGTATTTTCCCGGATGCCGCCCCGGCCAATTCCCGCAGCGGCGGCAACGATCCCCGGCCGGCCTATTTGAAGGAGCTGAAGCTCTTCATCGGCAGCATTCTGCGCGGAAACGATAACGTTCTCGATCTCCTAACGGCGAACTACACCTATGTGAACGAGCGGGTAGCGCATTTCTATGGCCTTGACGGCATCAAGGGCGATCAGTTCCGTCGCGTGACGCTGACGGATCCGGCGCGCTTCGGGCTTCTCGGCAAGGGCGCGGTGCTGCTGGCGACGGCAGATCCGAATCGCACGTCCCCTGTGGTGCGCGGCAAGTTCATCCTGGAGAATTTCCTTGGGGCTCCGCCCAATCCGCCGCCGGGGAACGTCAACACGGATCTGCCGGAGAACAAGCCGGGACAGACGCCGCACACCGTGCGCGAGCTCATGGCGCAGCACCGCAACAATCCGTCGTGCAATATGTGCCACGGGGTGATGGATCCGCTCGGTCTGGCGCTCGAGAATTTCAATGCGGTCGGCGAATGGCGCAACCGCGACCGCGCCACCGGCACGCTGATCGATGCCTCCGGCCAGTTGCCTGACGGCACCAAGCTCGACGGTCCCGAGGATGTCCGCGCGGCGGTGCTACGCAACCCGCAACTTTTCGTGCAGACCTTCACCGAGGAGCTGATGAAATTCGCCCTCGGCAGGACGCTGCATTATTACGACATGCCGACGGTCAGAAAGATTGTCCGCCAGGCGGCCAAGGATGATTACCGTTTCTCGGCGATCGTCATGGGAATCGTGACGAGCGACGCGTTCCAGATGAGAAAAATGCCTGACAGCGCCGGTGGGGCGGTCAAACAGGCATCTGCTGCGGATTGAGGCCCGGAGGCTGTTCCGAAAACGAGGACATGAGTGATGGTTATCAGTAAGAAGCATATCTCTCGACGGACGGTCCTACGGGGGGCGGGCGTATCGATCGCGCTGCCGTTCCTTGATGCGATGATTCCCGCGGGCACGGCGCTCGCCAAGACGGCCGCCAAGGCGGCCCCGCGCATGGGTTTCTTCTACTTCCCCCACGGCGCGATCATGCTCGAGAACGACAATCGCTGGATGCCGACCAAGACAGGCCGCGATTTCGAGATGTCGCCTATCCTCAAGCCGCTCGAAAAATTCAAGTCGCAGATGACCGTCGTCACCAATCTGCGCAACAGGCCTGCCGAAAGCCCCGATCCGCACGGCATCACGCCGGGCACATGGCTGCGCTGCGTCGCCCCGGGCGGCAAGCCGGGCGGCACCACGGCCGACCAGATCGCCGCCCAGCATATCGGCCAGTCGACGCCGCTTCCCTCGATCGAGGTGGCGGCGGAGGGCCATGCCGGACCGGCGGGCAAGGCCGGCAATATGTTCGGCAATACGGTGTCCTTCCGCACGCCGACCCAGGCGCTGCCGATGGAATATGATCCGCGCAAGCTGTTCTACGCCTTGTTCGGCAAAGGCGATTCGCCAGCCGAGCGCAAGGAACTGATCAGCGAGGAGGGCAGCGTGCTGGACTACACCATGGAGCGCGCGGCGAGCTTCAAGACGGTGCTCGGCCCGTCGGACCGAGTGGTGCTCGACAACTATCTCGATTCCGTGCGCGAGGTGGAGCGCAGGGTGCACAAGATGGCGAGCCACGATCTCTCCAACCTCAAGCTGCCGAAGCCCCCTTTGGGCGTTCAGGACAAGTTCCCGGAACAACAGGCGTTGATGTTCGACCTGATAGCGCTCGCCTATCAGGGCAATCTCACGCGGATTTCGACCTATATGATGGCCGCGGAAGCGAGCATGAAGGCCTATACCAATCTCGGCCTGTCGGAAGCGTTCCATCCCTTGTCGCATCACGGCTTCAAGAAGGAGAAACTCGACAAGCTGGTGAAGATCCAGATCTATCACAGCAAGATCTTCGCCGACTTCCTGACGAAGCTGGCGGCGATGCCGGACGGCGACGGCACGGTGCTCGACAATTCGATTCTGCTCTACGGCAGCAACATGGCGAACAGCCAGCTGCACGATAACGATCCGCTTCCCTCGGCCGTGTTCGGCCATGGCGGCGGGACGATCAAGGGCGGCCAGCATTTGCACTATCCGCACAACACGCCGCACGCCAATCTGCTGTACACGCTTCTCCTTCGCGCCGGTGTGCCGATGGAGAAATTCGGCGACAGCAACGGCGAGCTGACGGAGATCTGATCGTTCATGCGGGCCTGGCTGGCGGCTTCCCTTTTTCTTTTGATCGGCACGCAGGTCGCCCTGGCCGGCGAACCGGCGCTTGTCGCCGCGGCTCAATCGAAAAATCCGGCCGCCGCAATCAAACTGATCGACAAGGGCGCCGATGTAAACGCGACGTCCGCGAACGGCAGCACCGCGTTGCTGTGGGCCGCCCATTATGGCGAGGTAGATCTGGTGCGCCGGCTCCTCAAGGCCGGCGCGAAGGCGGATGTCCGCAACACGTTCAACGCGACGCCGATCGGCGAGGCGGCTGTGATCGGCTCCGCGCCGATCATCGAGATGCTGCTAAAGGCGGGCGTCCCGGCCGATGAGGCCAGCCGGGAAGGCCAGACACCACTGATGGTGGTGGCCCGGACCGGCAATCTTGATGCCGCCAGGATTCTCCTGCGCCATGGCGCGAATGTGAACGCCAAGGAGAGCTGGGGCGGCCAGACGGCGCTGATGTGGGCGGCGGCGCAAAGCCAGCCCGAAATGATGAAACTGCTGATCGACCACGGCGCCGATGTGAATGCGCGCGGCGCGGTGCGCGACTGGCAGCGCCGGGTGACCTCGGAGCCACGCAAGAAGGACATGTATCACGGCGGCTTCACGCCGCTGATTTATGCCGCGCGGGAGAATTGTCTGGCTTGCGTGAAGGCATTGGTCGAGGCCAAGGCCGATCTCGATCTGCCCGATCCGCAGCGGGTCACCGCGCTCAATGTCGCGCTTCAGAACCTGCATTTCGGTCTGGCGGCCTACCTGATCCAGGCCGGCGCCGACGTCAATAAATGGGACTTTTACGGCCGCACCCCGCTTTATAATGCGGTCGATATGGACACGCCGCCTGCGAGCGTCGGCAAAGCGGGCCGGTTCGAGAAAACCACAGCGGTGGATGTCGTCAAGCTGTTGCTGGAGAAGGGCGCCGATCCGAACATCCAGTTGAAGCATCGCCCGCGCTATCGCCAGGCCGTCTTCGAGCGCGGCGCCGATATCATCCTGTCGATGGGCGCAACGCCGCTTCTGCGCGCCGCCCGGGCCGCGGACGTGCCCGTGATCAAGCTGCTTCTGGCCCATGGCGCGCTCGTGGAACTGCCCGATCAGTTCGGTGTGACGCCCGTGATGGCGGCGGCCGGCCTTGGCTTCGGGGCACGGGCGAGCCGCGGCAAGGGCGTGTCGGAGGATCAGCGGATCGCGGCCTTGAAGATCCTGCTGGCGGCGGGCGGCGATATAAACCGCCTGACCCGGCGCATCGGCCGCATTCCGCCGCCGGGCAAGAACAACTTCCTCGACCGTGTGCGGATTCGATCGGGCAATCAGCGGTATCTGTTCAGCTTTGTGCCGCCCCCGGGCCGTGCCGCCATCGACGGGGCCGCGATCAACGGCTGGAACAAGGTCGTGCAATTCCTCGTCGATAACGGCGCCAAGATCGATGTCGTCGATTCACTGGGCAAGACGCCCTACGACCTCGCCGCCAGCGACTACAAGCCGGAATATCTCGTGCCGCCGGCCGATCCGTTCACCAAGACCATGGCGCTGCTGAAATCCCTTTGCGCCAAGCAAGCGGGCTGCACGATGAAGGAGGCGAGCGACCAGACTAATGCGGCTCCGGCGAAGAAGACCGGCAAGCTGTAAGCCTCTGAAAAAGCGGCGTCCAAGTCCGATCCTTAGCAGCTTGTTAACTCTGTTTGTGATCTTCTGAGACCGCAACAAACAGGCTCTGTCCGCCCTTGCTGGCCGGGCCCATCGCAAGCGTGACATGACAGCCACAAGCATCTCCAAGAAAAAGGTTCTGGTGACCGGCGCGGACGGATTTATCGGATCGCATCTGGTCGAACTGTTGCACGCTCATGGCTGCGATATCAGAGCTCTGTCACTGTATAATTCCTTCAATAACTGGGGTTGGCTCGAGGATATCGATTGCCTCGATGAGATCGAGGTGATCTCGGGCGATGTGCGCGATCCGGCCTTTTGCCGGGAACTGGTGAAGGGCACCGATGTCGTCTTTCATCTCGCGGCGCTGATCGCCATTCCCTATTCCTATGTCGCGCCCGATTCCTATGTCGCGACGAATGTCACCGGCACGTTGAACATTTGCCGGGCGGCGATGGATTTCGGCGTCTCGAAGGTCATCCATACCTCGACGAGCGAGGTTTACGGTACCGCCCAGTATGTGCCGATCGACGAGAAGCATCCGCTTCAGCCCCAATCGCCCTACAGCGCCTCGAAGATCGGCGCCGATGCGATCGCGATGAGCTTCCACAATTCCTTCGACCTGCCGCTGGCGATCGCGCGGCCGTTCAATACATACGGCCCCCGCCAGTCCGCGCGCGCGGTGATCCCGACGATCATCAGCCAGATCGCGGCCGGTGCGAACGAGATCAAGCTCGGCGACGTGACGCCGACCCGCGACTTCAATTTCGTCACCGATACCTGCCGGGGATTCCTGGCGCTCGCCGAATGCGACGAAGCGAAGGGGCAGGTGGTCAATATCGGGTCCAATTCGGAGATCTCGATCGGCGATACCTTCCATCTGATCCGCAAATTCATGGGCCGGGACACGAAACTCATCGTCGACGAACAGAGGCTGCGGCCGGAGAATTCCGAAGTGTTCCGCCTGTGGTGCGACAACACGCTGATCAGGGAACTCACCGGTTTCGCTCCTCAGGTGTCGATCGAGGAGGGGCTGCGCCGGACGGTCGAGTGGTTCACCGAGCCCGATAATCTCAAGCGCTACAAGGCCGATCTCTACAATGTATGACGACGTCGTAGCGTTCATCCGCGAGACCTTCGGAACCGACGGCAAAATTCCGCTACACGAACCGCGCTTTCGCGGCAACGAAAAGGCCTATGTCGACGACGCCATCGACTCCACTTTCGTCTCCAGCGTCGGCGAATATGTGACGCGGTTCGAGCGAGCCGTCGCCGACTATGTCGGCTGTGGACATGCTGTCGCGACGGTAAACGGCACGGCCGCCCTGCACGCGGCGCTTGTCGTCGCCGGCGTTCGCGACGGCGACGAGGTCATTACGCAGCCGCTCACTTTCATCGCGACGGCGAACGCCATCGCCTATTGCCGCGCGAAGCCCGTCTTTGTCGATGTGGATCTCGCTACATGCGGGTTGAGCGCTCAAGCCTTACGGGCTTTCCTGGAACGGAATGCCGAGGTCAACAACGGAGCCTGCGTGAACAGGAAAACCGGCCAGGTGATCCGTGCTTGTGTCCCAATGCACGCGTTCGGCCATCCCTGCCGGATCGAAGAGATCGCGGCGATCTGTGCCGAGTGGAACATCGCGCTCGTCGAGGACGCGGCGGAAGCCCTGGGCAGCCGGTCGGCGGGTCGCCATGTCGGCCATGCCGGTCCACTCGGCGTCCTGAGCTTTAACGGCAACAAGATCATCACGACGGGCGGCGGCGGCATGATCGTCACCGACGATCCCGGTCTCGCCCGCCACGCCAAACACATCACGACCACCGCCAAGCGCGATCACCAATGGGAGTTCGCGCATGACGAAATCGGCTTCAACTACCGGATGCCGAACCTGAATGCCGCGCTCGGCTGCGCACAGATGGAGATGCTACCGTCTTTCCTCACCGCCAAGCGCCGGCTTGCGGCGTGCTATCAACACTTCTTCGAGGGTCGCGCGGAACGGTTCCTTAGTGAGCCGGCGAACACGGAGTTGAATTATTGGCTGAACTGCATCGCCGCACCGGATCGCGTTGCGCGCGACACTTTCCTGAAAGCGACCAATGAAGCCGGCGTGATGACGCGCCCGGCCTGGACGCCGATTCCGTCACTCCCCATGTATGCCGAGTGCGAATGCGGGCCGACGCCAAACGCAGAGCGACTTGCCGATACCCTGATCAGCCTTCCGAGCAGCGTTATCTCGGGTTCCGATGTCTGAGAACGCCGTCGCGGTGGTCAGAGGTCGACGAATTTCTTCTGAATGAGCCTGTCCCGCCGTGGCAGGGTCGAGAGAATCTCGATCATTCGCTCTGCGGCGTGCCCGTCGCCATAGGGATTGACGAGACCTTTCAGCGACGCGGCGAAATCCGGCGAGAGCGCCCGCTCGATGGCGGCGATCGTGGCGTCGGTGTCGTGATCGCAGTGAATGACATTCGCGGGGGCCAGGCGTCCGGCTTGGCGTATACCGATATCGACGACCGGAAGACGGAAGGACGCCGCCTCGACCAGTCCGCTCGACGAATTGCCGACCATGGCCGAGGCATATTTCAAAAACGCGAAATAGTTCCTTGTTCCGAGATTATCGATATAGCGCGCCCGATCATGAGTTGAAACGAAGGCCTTGATCGCGTCGAGCATGACGGCGCCGCCCGGATCGGCATTGGGCGCGGTAATCATCGCCTGGATCTTCAGTTTTTCGAGCGCGGACAACAACGCCGCAATATGTGCCTCGGCCTTATGAGGTGTCCGTGTTGTCGGATGCATGGTCACCAGAAGGGTCGGCCAATCGGTGCGCAGGTCGTATCGCGCAAACAAATCGTCTTTCGACGGCAGGTCGATATGATGAAGGTTGTCGAGGCCCAGCGCTCCCGTAGCGAAGACGCGGTCGGCCGGTTCTCCCATTTGCCGCACCCGGCGGGCGCATTCCTCGGTGTCCGTAAAATGGACATGGGCGAGCTTGGTGATCGAATGGCGGAACGCATCGTCGAAAGCGCCTTCGGTTACATTACCGCCGGCGATGTGAACGAGAGGAAGGTTGAACGGGACGGTGGCCACGGCCGCGGAATGCATTTCGTAGCGATCGCCGAGTACGATCACAATGTCGGGGTCGAGAGACGCATAGGCCTCGGCGAAGCGTTGGGTGCCAAGCCCCATGCTCAGGGCGGTGCGCAAGGCGTCGGTTTCGCCGATCTCCATGTCGACAAGGGCCGCAGGCGAAAACCCCTCGGCTTCGATTTCCCGAAGGGTGTTGCCGAAGGCTTCCGAAAGGTGCATCCCCCCAACGATCAGCTGGACATCGAAGTTTCGACCTTGAGAGAGCGCCCGCAGAAGCGGTCTGTAAAGTCCGAAGTCGGAACGGCCGACTGTGATAATGCCGACTTTCGTCACCCAAGGTCGCTCCACTGCAACTTGTACCCGTCCGGCAGATCCTTTGTCAGACGGCGGCCGACCACGTAATCAACCATTGAGGCCGGGACGCCGTCGCCCGGACGAAGTGGAATCAGGTCATCCTCGGTGATGATCTCCTGCGCCTTTTTGGGCTTTGCCAGGAACAGGCTTCGGCGCGCCACGTAACGGGTGTCCATTTCCGCCTCGGTGCAGTATTTGCGGGTGCTTCCCAAACTCCGTTCCACATTCCGGATGCCGGTGACGCAGGCGGTCAGCTCACTCGGCGTGAGCGACGCCTGGTGGTCGGGGCCGGGCAGGCTCTTGTCGACGGTGAAATGCTTCTCGAGGATATTCGCTCCGAGCGCCACTGCGGCAAGCGCCACGTCGATGCCTGGTGAATGGTCCGAATAGCCAACAGGGCGCTCGAAGGCAGAACGCAGAGTCAGCATGGCCCTGAGATTGACGTCCTCGTAGCGCGCCGGATAGTTCGACGTGCAGTGGAGAATGGCGATGTCGGTGCTGCCGGCCGCCTCGAGCACCGCGATCGCCGCGCTCACTTCCCCGATATCCGACATGCCGGTCGACAAGATGACGGGGCGCTTCGTGGCGCCGAAATGCCGCAGCAGAGGGAAGTTGGTGATCTCGCCCGAGGCGATTTTCAGGATGGGCATGTCGATGCTTTCGAGATAATCGACCGCCGTCGTGTCGAAACCCGTCGAAAGAAAAAGAATGCCGCGCTTGGACGCGTGTTCCGACAACTCGCCGAAAGTCTCGAACGGAAATTCCAGATTGCGTACGACGTCGATCTGGCTGCCGCTCTCTCCCGTTGTGTCTTTCTGGTATTTCGCCTTCGGGGCGTCGGGGCTGATGACGCGCCTGGCGTTGAAGGTCTGAAACTTGACCGCATCTGCGCCGCTTTCGGCCGCGATATCAATGAGTTCGCGGGCGAGCGCCGGGTCGCCGTTGTGATTGACGCCGGCCTCCGCGATGAAGAAGCAGGGCCGGCCGGGGCCGATCTCCCGCCTGCCGGTCGAAAGCGGCTTTATGTGAACTTCTTCTTCGATGTCTTGAATGGACGTGATCAACATGACTTTCGTGCCTTGAGGATGGCTTCCGCGAGTAGAAAATCGACCATGCTGTCGATATCCACCGCGCGGGTTTTCGGGATCTCGACAGCGCCGACGGTCCCCTCCCAGATATTCTCGTGCTTCAGGATGAAGCGCGGCGTGGTTACATAGACCGCCGGGACAATGTCGTAGCAGGTGGGTGCATCCTGGCGGCGGGCATAAACATGATCCGGCCGAGCGGCGAGCGCACTCGTTCCGTCCTTGTCCATCGTGACCATGCTGAAAAAGGGGTTGCGGTCGCTGCGGGCAACCGTAAAGACGACATCGTGCCGGCCTTCCCTGAGACGCGTCAGGCAGGCCTCGATATCCTCGACCGTGCGCAACGGGGCGACGGCCGGCAGGCTCACGAATGTACCGATCTTCATGTCCGGAAGTGCTTCTTCCGTTGTGGTAACGGCGTGACGCCAGGCCAGCCATTCCGGCGCTTCGTCGGTGGCCAGTTCGGCGGGCCGCATGAACGGTACCTCAGCGCCATGTTTTCGCGCCGCGTCGGCGATTTCCTCGCTGTCGGTTGAGACGACCACGCGATCGATCGACGGGGCGGATAGCCCGGCTTCGATCGACCAGGCGATCAGGGGCCGTCCGTCGAGGGGCCGGATGTTCTTGCCCGGCAATCCCTTGGAGCCGCCCCGGGCAAAGATGAAAGCGACGGTTTCTTCAGTCATCAGCTCGCTGCGTCGAGTCTGCGTGGATGCTCGACAAGATCGTCCTCGGCCTGTCTGAGATCATGCGGGCGTCCGACGTCCAGCCAGTATTCCCACATCGGAAAGCCGGTGGTCGGCATGTTCTTGCCGTGCAGGACCTTAAAGAGGTCGGGCATGTCGAGATATTCGTTATGCGGGATGAGCGGCAGCGTCTCGTGAGACAGGATATAGATCCCGGCATTCACGAAGAATTCCTGGTTTGGTTTTTCTTCGATATCCACGATGCCGCGCTCGTTCAGCTTCACGACCCCGAAGGGGATCTCGTAGCGGTATCGGTTCAGCGCCATCGTTGCCGTGGCGCCGGACTCGTTATGGTATTTGAGCATGTTCTCGAAATCGGCTTCGGTGAGGATGTCGCCATTCATGACGAAGAAGGGCTCGGTGACCGGCTTCTCGATCAGGCTGAGGCAGCCGGCGGTTCCCAGCCGCTTGCTCTCGTGCACATAGCGGATCGATACGCCGAGCGTGTTGCCGTCGCCGAAGTGATCCATCACCTGCTCGGCCAGATAATTCACCGAGATGATGAAGTTCGAGAAGCCCTGCCGTTTGAAGGTTTCGATGATGCTCTCAAGAATTGGCTTGCCGCCGACCTTGAGCATCGGCTTGGGCGTTTTGGTCGTGAAGGGGCGCATGCGGACGCCCATGCCACCGGCCATCAGGACAACGTTATTGGAATAGGTCGCGCGCCGCTGAAGCTGGGACAGGGCGACCACGTCCAGCACGCGGCCCATGGTGTCGACGAGCGGCATCTGGCGGATGCTCAGCCGCTGCATGGTCTCGATGAGTTCGGCGCGCGGAGTCGACATCGTCGCCACGCGCGGGTGCCGGAACATGATCGTCTTGGCCGGATCGTCGAGCGACATGCCCCGCAGGATTCCGCGCCGGACATCGCCATCGGTAATGGTGCCGACAATTCGCTGGTCTTCATCGATGACGATGGCGATCTCCGCGCCGCCGCTATCGATATGCGCGATCGCGTCTTTGATCGTCATCGTCTCTTTGATGAGGATTTCGTTCAGATTGACGCTTCTTGTCATTGCGGCGCTCTGGCGCTCCGGATTAGGGTTCCTCCGCCCGATATCTCGCGGTTCGGGCCTATGATCGCCAGCATGCTTAATGAGCTCTAAATATATCGTTTAAAAGCCTCTGGTCTTTTTGGGCTGTCCGGAGGGGTGGTGTGCCATCGAATCGCCCCATTTTTCGGCAATAAGGAATTATGCCTATAACGATGGCATTGACTTGAAGCCGGTCCACGGCTCAATTAGATTGTTCGTTAACTCAAAAATCCCGGGGGCATTTCGGCAAGCACTTGTAAAGTGTGAGGAATTATCCTCCGCCGGCATGTCCGACCGATCCGAAACAATGCGGGGAAGAAATTGAAGGTCATTCTGGCCCAACCACGAGGGTTTTGCGCCGGCGTTGAGCGTGCGATCGACATTGTCGAGCGGGCGCTGGGCCGGTATGGCGCGCCTGTCTATGTCCGCCACGAAATCGTTCACAACAAACGTGTCGTCGACGATTTGCGCGGCAAGGGTGCGATTTTCGTCGAGGAACTCACGGAAGTTCCGACCGGCGCGGTCACCATCTTCAGCGCTCATGGCGTTTCCCAGGTTGTCGAGGACGAGGCCGGCGAGCGGGCCCTGACCGTGATCGACGCCACCTGTCCACTGGTCGCCAAGGTTCACAAGGAAGGCCAGCGTTACGCCAATACCGGGCGCGACGTTGTGTTGATCGGCCATAAGGGCCATCCGGAAGTGGTCGGCACGCTCGGGCGCGTCGAGGGCCGGGTTCATCTGATCTCCGAGCCCGAGGACGTCGATAGCCTCGACGTCACCGATCCCGACCGCATCGCCTATGTAACCCAGACGACCCTGAGCGTGGACGACACCCGCGCGGTCATCGGCGCGCTCAAGCGGCGGTTCCCGAATATCGCGGGGCCGGACGTTAACGATATCTGCTACGCCACGCAGAATCGCCAGCAGGCGGTGCGCGAATTGGCGAAATATGCCGATGTGCTGCTGGTCATCGGAGCGGCTAACAGCTCCAATTCGAACCGGCTGCGCGAGATCGGCGAGGAGATGAATATTCCGAGCTATCTGATCGACGACGGCCAGGCGTTAAATCCGGATTGGCTTGACGGCGTCGATACGATCGGTGTAACCGCCGGGGCATCGGCTCCGGAACGTCTGGTGGCCGAACTCGTTGATCGGTTGAAAGAGCTCGGGGCGACCGAAATCGCGGAACTCGACGGTATGGTCGAGAACGTGCATTTCAAGCTGCCTCCGGAAGTGCGCGACATTGCTCAGCCGGCGCCTTCCGAATAACGGATAACTTGATCGAAAAAGGATAATGACGTGGCCGTTCCCTTGATCCAACAGATGCGCGTCGGCGCATACATCATCAAGCAGCATCTCAAGGGCAATGATAAGTATCCGCTTGTCCTGATGCTCGAGCCACTGTTCCGTTGCAATCTGGCTTGTCCGGGCTGCGGCAAGATCGATTATCCCGATTCCATCCTGAACAAGCGGCTGAGCGTCGAGGATTGCCTGCAGGCGGTCGACGAATGCGGCGCGCCGATCGTCTCGATTCCGGGCGGCGAACCGCTGCTGCACAAGGAAATCAAGCAGATCGTCGACGGCATCGTGACGCGCAAGAAATTCGTCTATCTGTGCACCAATGCGCTGCTTCTGAAGAAAAAGCTGCATCTGTTCGAGCCGACTCCCTATCTCACCTTCTCGGTTCATCTCGACGGGCTGCGGGAAGAGCATGACAAGGCGGTCGATCAGGAGGGCACGTTCGACCGCGCGACCGACGCCATTCGCGAGGCGGTGAAGCGCGGCTTCCGGGTGACCGTGAACGCCACCCTGTTCAATAACGCCACGCCGGACCGCACGGTCGAGTTCTTCGATTATGTAAAGACGCTCGGCGCCGAGGGCATCACGGTTTCGCCGGGCTATGCCTATGAGCGCGCCGAGGATCAGGAGCATTTCCTCAATCGCCGCCAGACCAAGAACCTGTTCCGCGACGTCTTCCGGCGCGGCAAGGACCGGGGCTGGATATTCAACCAGTCGTCGCTCTATCTCGATTTCCTCGCCGGCAATCAGGATTATCACTGCACGCCCTGGGGCAATCCGACGCGCAATGTCTTCGGCTGGCAGAAGCCCTGCTATCTTTTGAACGAAGGCTATGCCAAGTCGTTCGCGGAGCTGATGGAAACCACGGACTGGGATTCCTACGGCACCGGCAATTACGAGAAATGCGCCAATTGCATGGTCCATTGCGGCTATGAGCCGACGGCGGTGACCGACACGATCAAGCATCCGCTGAAGGCCTTCAAGGTCTGGCGCAAGGGCATCGATACCGAAAAGCCGATGGCGCCGGAGATAGCGCTCGACAAGCAGCGCCCCGCCGAATTCATGTTCGACGATCTGGTGAAGGAACAGATGGCGCGCAGCGGGTCAGCGGCGGAGAAGGGCCGGAAGGTCTCGAAAAGCGACGCGGCGTAACACCCGCCGGGCCCTGGCCGTATCGCGGCCGACGCCGATCATCCGTATGATATCGTGGGGACGTTGCAGAAGGCCGGCCAGAACCGGCCGGAGACGCACCGTTCCGTTCGAGCGGATCGCGCCCGAGGCAAGTTTCGGGAGCGATCGGCTGGCGCTGTCCGCGACGACGCGCACCGCCAGCATCGGCAGGTCTGCCGAGCTCGCGGCCCGCGCCGTTCCGTAACTTTCCATATCCACGACGCCCGCACCGGTTTCCTTGAAAAGCCGGGCTTTTTCCCGGGCGCTCGTCACGGCGCTGTCGACCGAGAGGATCGGAAGCGTCCGGATCGCGGCAATGTCGCCGAGGCCTTCGAGGACGGCGTGGACCCAGTGGGAATCGGCGGCCAGGATCGGGCCGTTCACCGACAGGATATGGTCCGCAATGATCAGGTCGCCGGGTTTCAGGTCCGGGTCCAGACCGCCGGCGACGCCAAAGGACAGTAGGGCCGTCGCGCCCTCGGCGATCAGGTTTCGCGCCGTCGCTTCGGCCCGCCCGCGCCGGGCGCCTGTGACCTGGATGCGGGGCTTCGGCAGATCGGGATGACGCCGCAACGCGGCCCGAAGGCACTCGGCCTCGAACGCCATCCCCGTGACGATGCCGACCCTGGTCATGACGGCTTCAAGGCGCGCGACCTCACATTCCCCACGCCACGGTCTTGTCGTTGGAGCGTGTCAGGTTGCGGTAGCGGGCGAGGGCCCAGATGGGGAAGAAACGACTGTAGCCGTCATAGCGCAGATAGAACACGCGCGGGAAACCGACGGCGGTGAACCAGGGCTCGGTCCATTTCGACCCTTCGCGCGGGGCCTTCATCAGATAGGCGACGCCGCGTTTGACCGCTTCGCCGTTGGTTTCGCCGACCGCCATCAGCGCGAGCACGGCCCAGGCGGTTTGCGAGGGCGTGCTTTCCTTGCATTCGGCCCGTCGTTCGAGCCAGTAGGTCGCGCCGTCCTCGCCCCAGCCGCCATCGGCGCGCTGGCGCGATTCGAGCCAGGCCACGGCCTTGCGGATATAGGGCTCCTGCGGATCTTCGCCCGCCGCATTCAGCGCGCAAAGGACCGACCAGGTGCCGTAGACGTAATTCGTACCCCAGCGGCCGAACCAGCTGCCATCCGCTTCCTGCTCGCGCTTGAGATAGGCGACGGCGCTGTCGATTGCGGGATGGCTGCGCTCATAGCCGATCTGCGCGAGGAAGCCGATGCACCGCGCGGTGACGTCCGCGGTCGGCGGGTCGAGCAGCGCGCCGTGATCGGCGAAGGGGATATTGTTGAGGTAATAGTCCTTGTTGCCCGGATCGAATGCGCCCCAGCCGCCGTCCTCGTCCTGGATGCCGATGATCCATTCGGCGGCGCGGGAAATGGCGGTGGCGTATTTTTCGGGATCGGCGCGATGGAGCGCCATGCCGACGACGGCGGTATCGTCGACGTCGGGGTAATGGTCGTTGCGGTTCTGGAACGCCCAGCCGCCCGGGCGCAAGTCGGGCCGCGTGCGGGCCCAGTCGCCCTTCACGTCAAGGATCTGGCGGTCGAGCAGCCAGTCCCAGGCCGGATCCAGCACGTCGTCATGCGCCGAGTGTCCGGCCTCAAGCAGGGCATGGCCGCCAAGCGCGGTGTCCCATACCGGCGAGATACAGGGCTGGCAGAACCGCTCTCCGCGCGGCCCTTGCGTGAGCAGCTTCTTCACCGATGTCTTGGCCGCAACGAGGCTTGGATCGTCCTTGGCGTAGCCGAGCGTCTCGAAGGCCATCACGGTGTTCGCCATAGCCGGGAAGATCGCGCCCAGGCCGTCTTCGCCGTTGAGCCGTTCCTTGATGAAGGCTTCGGCCCGTTTGATCGCCTTCCGGCGCGAGCCCTTCGGGAAATGGCGCTCCACCCGGCGCAGCACCTTGTCGAGCTTCAGGAAAAACTCGCCCCAGCGGCTGCCTGTCGGGTTCTGCGAAAATTCGCCGATCTGTTCCGGCGGCTTGAGGAACAGCTCGCGGATATGAACGTCACGCGGGTTCCTGGCCTTGGGTTTCAGGGTTGCGAGGATCAGCAGCGGCGCGATGACCGTGCGCGACCAGTAGGAGAACCGGTCCATGTTCACCGGGAACCAGGCCGGCATCAGCATCAGCTCGATCGGCATCACCGGTACGCCGTGCCAGGGGATCTCGCCGAACAGCGCCAGTGCGTAGCGCGTGAATACATTGGCGTTTTCCGCTCCGCCCATCTTGTGAATGGCGTCGCGCGCCCTGGCCATGTGCGGCGCGTCTGGATCGTCGCCGACGAGCTTCAAGGCGAGATAGGCCTTTACGCTGGCGCTGATATCGCCGTCGCCGCCGTAAAACAACGGCCAGCTTCCGTCCGCGCTCTGGCAGCGGCGAATATAGGCGGCGAGGTCGTCTTCCGTTTCGGGTTCCAGCTCGTCCAGGAAATGGTTGAGCATGATATATTCGGACGAAATGGTGGTGTCGGCCTCGAGATCGAATTCGAAATGGCCGTCTTCCTTCTGAAGCGCGTTGAAAGCCGCTGTCGCATCCGCGATGACGGCGTCGATGTCGGCGAGATTCACCGGCTCGGCGCGATTGTCATCAGGCGCGATCGACGTCATTCCCAAGTCCCGTCTTTCTCTTTTCTCGTCTATGCCGCACCGGCGGTGCGCATGTCGCCGGGCTGGTCCGGCCCGGCGGCATCGGAAGGTTTACGACCGGACGCGGCCAAAGGCCAGCGTGTCGTCATATGGTCGGCTGCCGTGAAGCCCGAGGTTATGGCGCCTTCGATAGTGGCGGGCAGGCCGGTCGCGGTCCAGTCTCCTGCAAGCGCGAGATTGCGCCATAGCGTCGCGGCGCCCGGTCGGCGCTTCAAAGCGGCGGGAATCTGCGCAAAAGTTGCGCGCTTTTCCTTGACGATACGGTGGGCGGGAAGCCGTGCGTCCGGCGTGCCGATGGCCGCGGCCACGTCCCGCCAGAGCCGCACGGCGATCTCGTCGGCGGGAACGGAGACGAGATCGTCCGCCGCGCTGACCGTTACCGAAACGATATCGTCGCGGAAGAACAGCCACTGGGCCGTGCCGCCGATGAGGCCGAGGATCGGATTGTCGTGGTGCGCGAGCCCCCCGGTCACGAAATGGCCGTTCACGATGGGCGAAGCGCCGTCCGGCACGGCGATCTCGGGCAGGATCTCCTGCGCGCCGGCCGGCGGCAGGGCCAGAACGACGCCGTCGCCGCGGTCGAGGGCGATCGTCCGGTCGCCGAATTGCAGCGCGGTCAGATCGGTATCGTCCCGCTCGACACTCCGAAGGCGATGGTGGAAGCGGATCTCGGCGCCGCGCGCCTTCAGGTGGGTGAGCGCCGGATCGATCAGGCTGTCCGACAGGCCCGTGCGGGCGACCATCGGCCGGCAATGCGCGCCGCCCTTGAGAAAGGTCCGCTTGAGAACGGGGATGAGAAGCTCGGCGGCCGCCGCGTCGGGCCGGGCGTTCAGGACCGCGACGGTCAGCGGATCCCAGAAGCGCTTGTACAAGGGCGCATCCGTATCGACGCAATCGGCGACCGTCGCGCCGGGCGCGGCTCTCATGAGATGCAGGATCGAGACGTAATCGCCAAGCCCCGTGCCCTTGACGCGGCGCGCGGGATTGAACATCCACCAGGGCACCGCGCCGTCATTGAGATGGACGCTCCAGCGCTCGCCGCTTGAGAGATCGAGAAACGGGAAGATCGCGCCCGTCGGGCTGACGAACCGGTCCCGTGATCCGATGGTCCGGATATAGCTCATGGCCGCCGCATTGCCGCTGAGAAACAGGTGATTCCCGTTGTCTATATCGCGGTCGAGAACGTCGTCGTGATAGGACCGGCAACGTCCGCCGGCCTGAGCCGCCGCTTCATAGAGACTGACGGGAATCCCGGCGTCGGCCGCGCGCACGGCGCAGGCGAGGCCCGCCAGTCCGGCTCCGACGATGTGTAGTCGCGGCTGTCGCATAGCGCTCAAAATAGGCCGTAGCGCAGCGCAATCAACAGCTTTTCGGCTTTGGAAACACGGCCCGCCGAGCTGTCCTGGGCGGGATCGGCGAGATAGCGCCAATCGGCCGCCAGCAGGCGTTCGAGGCTCTTTTTGTAGACCATCATCATGATGACGGCCGGGCGCATATGGGCGCGGTCGTCGCAGGCCGCGATGGCGGAGCGCGCCGTGGCAAAGGCGTTGTTGGCGGCTTCGGCCAGCGTGCGGCAGACGACCGGTGTCTTGGGATGCTTGAGCACCGTCGCCGGATCACGCTCGGTAATGCCTTGAGCCTCCAGCAGTTCGGCCGGCAGATAGAGCCGGCCATCGGCGGCGTCTTCGTCCAGATCGCGCAGGATATTGGTGAGCTGCAGGGCGAGGCCGAGGCTTTCGGCGGTGCGCTGTCCGGCAGGCCCGTGCTCGCCGAAGATGCGTACGCAGAGCCGTCCCACCGCGCCGGCGACACGGGAGCAGTAAAGCTCGAGATCGTCCATGGAGGGCGCGATGACCGGGCCGTCGACATCCATCTGCATGCCGTCGATCACCGCCATCATCGCGTCGCGATCGAGCTTGAAGATGCGGACGGCGTCTTTCAGCGCCAGGGCGGTCGGCTTGGTGGGCGCGCCTTCGTAAAGCTGATCGATTTCGGCGCGCCACTCGTCCAGCGCCGTGCGTTTTTCCCCGACCGACGCGTCGCCGTCGGCGATGTCGTCCACCTCGCGGCAAAAGGCGTAGACGCTGAAGATCGCCTGACGGCGGTCTTTCGGCAGAAAGCGCATCGCCCAGCCGAACGAGCTGCCGGACGCCGACACAATAGCCTGAACGTGCCGATAAGGATCGATCTCGTCGGAAGGGCCATGGACGGCCGTCTGTTGTGCCATGTGGTACTTAAACTTTGCCGATCGGCGCGTCGTTGTCTCAGGCGCGCGCCTGCTCGATGATTCCCTCGCGGCCCAGGGCGGTCAGGGCCGTCCCCACAATGCCCGGCGCATCAAGGCCCGCCTCCTGATACTGCCATTTCGGCGCACCGTGGGGCACGAACCGGTCGGGCAGCGTCATGGGCCGGATCTTGATACCGGTATCAAGAAGGCCGCTCCGCGCGAGGAAATTCAAGACGAAGGACGAAAAACCGCCGACCGAGCCTTCCTCGATCGTGATCAGCACCTCATGTTCCCGCGCCAGGCGGCTGATGAGATCTTCGTCCAGCGGCTTGGCGAAGCGGGCGTCGGCGACGGTCGTGCTCAGGCCGCGCGCCGCCAGTTCCTCGGCGGCTGTCAGGCATTCCTGCAAGCGCCCGCCATAGGACAGGATCGCGATACGGTTGCCTTCGCGCAAAATACGGCCTTTGCCGATTTCCAGCGGAACGCCCCGGTCGGGCCGGGGTACGCCGACGGCATTGCCGCGCGGATAGCGCACGGCGCTCGGCCCGTCGTCGATGGCGGCGGCGGTCGCCACCATATGCTGCAACTCCGCCTCGTCGGCGGCGGCCATCAGCACGAAGCCGGGCAGGCAGCCGAGATAGGCGACATCGAAACTGCCGGCATGAGTCGGGCCGTCCTCGCCCACGAGACCCGCCCGGTCCATCGCGAAACGCACCGGCAATTTCTGGATCGCCACGTCATGGACGACCTGGTCATAGGCGCGTTGCAGGAAGGTCGAATAGATCGTCGCGAAGGGCTTCAGCCCCTCAGCCGCTAGACCCGCCGCGAAGGTTACGGCGTGCTGCTCGGCGATGCCGACATCGAAGGTCCGGTCCGGGAACTTCTCCTGAAACAGGTTGAGCCCGGTGCCCGACGGCATCGCGGCGGTGATCGCCATGATGCGCTCGTCGTCTTCCGCCTCCTGAATCAGGGATTCGGCATAGACCTTGGTGTAGGTCGGGACGTTGGACGGTTTCTTTTGCAGCGTGCCGGTCACGACGTCGAATTTCGAGACGGCATGATATTTCTCTTCGCTTGGCTTCGGGAAGGGATGGCCCCGGCCTTTCTCCGTCACGACGTGAAGCAGGATCGGGCCGGCATCCGCGTCGCGGACATTTTCCAGAACGGGCACGAGATGGTCGAGATTGTGACCGTCCACCGGGCCGACATAATAGAAGCCCAGTTCCTCGAACAGGGTACCGCCGGTCAGCATGCCGCGGGCATATTCCTCCGCGCGTTTCGCCGCCGTGTTGAAGCTCTTCGGGAAACGCCGCGCCACGCTCTTCGCGACGTCGCGAAGGGACAGGAACGGCTTGGACGACATCAGACGCGAGAGATAGTTCGACAACGCCCCGACCGCCGGAGCGATCGACATGCCGTTGTCGTTCAGGATCACGATCAGACGGCTATTGCTGGCGCCGGCGTTGTTCATGGCCTCATAGGCCATGCCGGCGCTCATGGAACCGTCACCGATCACGGCTATAACGTTATTGTCGCCGCCCTTCAGGTCGCGCGCCATGGCCATGCCGAGGCCCGCCGAGATCGAGGTGGAGCTGTGGGCGGCGCCGAACGGGTCGTAGTCGCTCTCGGTGCGCTTGGTGAAGCCGTACAGGCCTCCCTGCTGGCGCAGCGTGCGGATACGGTCGCGCCGGCCGGTCAGGATCTTGTGGGGATAGGCCTGGTGGCCGACATCCCAGATCAGCCGGTCGTCCGGCGTGTCGAAGACGTAATGCAAGGCGACGGTCAGTTCGACAACGCCGAGCCCGGCGCCGAGATGGCCGCCGATCCGCGACACCGCGTCGATCGTCTCCGAGCGCAATTCGTCGGCGAGTTGCCGGAGTTGCGCTGGTTTGAGAGTACGGAGTTCGGTGGGTGTCGGAACTGTGTCTAAGAGTGGCGTCGAAACGGACATCAAAATCTGCCCTTTACCGTGATTTGGATACGTCGCTAGCCGGCCTTTTCTCTTTTGAGAACGGTCCGCGCGAGGCGTTGTTTCTCCCGTTGGCCGCGTATTTATTAGTATTAACGGACAATATTCAACGGAAAACCCTTTTGATGCAATGCCCTCGCTGACTTTTCCTGCAAAGCTCAGGCAAAGTCAGGACTTGCGTTCGGCTGGGCGATAGTGCCGATCCTTCCACTTTCCGCCCTGTCCGCGCCGGTGCCGCAAGGCCGACGTGATCGTCATGGCGGTGTATAGAACGGCGGCGAGCGGAAGGGTGATAAAGCCTTCGACGGCGCTGTGGCCGTAATACCGCAATGTCGGCCCATAGGCGAGGGCCATCAGCGCCCAGGCGACGACGGCAAGCAGCGTGGCGGCCAGATTGACGTGAAACGGCTCCAAAAGCGTGGTGAGCGGCGGCACCAGATAGACCAGAATCATGCCGATTACCGTGCCGACCAGCTTAATCCAGGAATAGCCGAGCTGGGTGAAGGCGGTGCGCGCCACCATGTCCCAGATCTCTCCGAGCCGCGTATAGGGGCGGATGCTGCGGCTGTCGTCGGCCAGGCCGAGCCAGATGTGGCCGCCGCTCCGCTTGACTAGGTCGGCCAGGGCGCAATCGTCGATCAGCCGGTCGTGAACGGCCTCGATCCCGCCGGCCGCCTCCAGCGCGCGGCGCCGGATCAACAGACAGCCGCCCGCCGCGCCGGCCGTGCGCCGCGTGGGGTCGTTCACGGCGGCGAAGGGGTAGAGCTTCTGGAAGAAGAAAATGAAGGCCGGAATGAGCACCGCCTCCCAGAACGTGGCGCAATGCAGCCGCACCATCAGCGAGACGATATCGCGCTTGTCCGTCTCGGCCTTGGCGACCAGCGCGCGCAGCACGGCTTTGCCGTGGGTGATGTCGGCATCGGTGAACCAGAGGAATTCGGCGTCGCCGGCCGCCGTCACGCCCTGATTGAGCGCCCAGAGCTTGCCGGTCCAGCCCGGTTCGAGCGGTGCGCCCGAGACGATATCGATGGCGCGTTCGCCGTTCGCCGCGACATTTCGCGCGATCTCGGCAGTGGCGTCACTGCTGGCGTCGTCGACCATGATGATGCGGAAATCGCCCGGATAATCCTGATCGGCCAGAGAGGTAAGGCAGGCCTCAATCGTTTCGGCTTCATTCCGTGCTGGAACGACCGCGAGGACGCTCGGCCAGTCCTTGGGCTCGACGTCGCCAGAGAGGCGTTCCCTGCCGCGCCAGAACCCGTCCCGGGCGAACAGCAGATAGAGCCAGATCAAGGCCGAAAGGCCCGCGAGAACGGTGAGTGTGGTGTCCATGAGCGGCGTCAGCCCCGGCGGAACAGCGCGGAAAGGGTGCCCGCGACGCCGCAGATCAGGAATTGCGGCTTGGTCAGCTCGACCCGCTCCGCAATCGGATCGCGCCGGGACAGCTCGTCGATCAGTTTCAGCGCAATCTTTACGATTGTCGCCGATTCCGCGGCCAGCCGCCGGCTCTTGAGGTGGGGGGCGAGCAGGCCCGCCTCGGCCATCAGGCCGCGACAGCCCTGAAGGCATTTGTCGACGACCGTCCGTAGCGCGGCGTTCATGCCGGGCGCGTCGAGATCCTCGATCTGTGCCGCCCGCTTCGCGGAGCCAAACGAGCGGGAGATAGACCCGGTCGAGCTGGCGATAGTCGTCCTGACAATCCTGCAGGTGGTTGATGACCTGCAGCGCGTTGCACAAGGCGTCCGAATAGCGGTAATCCGTCGGATCTTCGCCGTGCAGATCCAGCAGATACCGCCCCACCGGTGCGGCCGAGCGGTCGCAATAGTCGATCAACTCAGACCAATTCCCGTAGCGCGTTTTGACGGCGTCCTGCTTGAAGGCGGAGATCAGATCGAGGCAATGCTTCATGGTGATGTCGGTCGTAAGCAGGCTTTCCCGCATGCGGCGGGCCGTTTCATAGGCGGGGTCGTCGTGTTCGCCCCGGATCGCGGCGGCAAAGCCTTCCAGCCGGGCGATCTTTTCCTCCGGCGTCAGAACCGCATTGTCGGCGACGTCGTCGATCGCCCGGGCATAGGCATAGAAGACGGCGACATGCGGGCGCAGCCGGCCGGGCAGCAGGAACGAGCCGACGGGGAAATTCTCGTCGCCCGCGCCTTTGCCCGAGGGCATTTCCGCGCTTTGTACTGTAGCCGTGTCGGTCACCTGTCGCCGTTCCGCCCCGAATTACAAGACCGCCCGCGTGGTACCAGCCGATCGCGTCAGCCAGCGCCTCATGGGCCGGCCTCGCGGTATAACCCAATTCTCGCGCGGCTTTGTCATGCTTGAAAAACATGAGCTTTTTCGAAAGCCTCACGCCGTCCACCGTGACGAAGGGCTCCCAGTTCGGCAAGAGCCGCGCGGCGATTTCCGCCCCGTAGGCGAGCGGCAGAATAGCGTTGGCGGGCAGGCGGACAAGGGGCGGCTTGCGCCCGACGATCCCGGCGATATCGACCAGAATCTCCTTGAGCGACATGTTGTCGCCACCCAGCACGTAGCGCTCACCGATCCGGCCGCGTTCGCGCGCCAGGATATGGCCCTCGGCCACGTCGTCGACATGGGCGACGTTCAGCCCCGTGTCGACATAAGCCGGCATCTTGCCTTGCGCCGCTTCGAGGACGATGCGGCCGGTCGGCGTAGGTTTGATGTCGCGCGGGCCGATCGGCGTCGAGGGATTGACGATCACGACCGGGATTTTCTCGTCCACCGCCAGCCGCCGGACCGCCTGCTCGCCGAGATATTTCGAGCGCTTGTAGTGCCCGATCATATCGCCGAGCGCGACCGGCGTGTCCTCGTCGGCGGGTTCGCCGCCCGGCAGAATGCCGAGTGTCGCGACGCTGCTGGTATAGACGATATGCCCGACGCCGGCGTCGGCCGCCGCGCGGATGAAGCCTTCCGTGCCTTCGACATTCGTGCGGTACATCTCGGCCGGATGGCGCACCCAGAGCCGGTAATCGGCGGCGACATGATAGAGATCGCTCACGCCTTCGAACGCCCGCGGCCAGCTTGCCGGATCTTTGAGATCGCCCTCGACGATCTCGATATCCAGTCCCTCGAGATTGGCGCGGTTGCTCGCCGGGCGGGCGAGCGCGCGCACGTCCCGGCCGCGCGCGAGCAGCTTGCGCACCACGGCGGAGCCGACAAATCCCGTGCCTCCGGTGACCAGTGCCTGTCCCGTCATCGTTCTCTCATATCCCCTCGCGCCGTTTCGGCATAGTCTTGACGCCGTTCCGGACGCTTGTCCGGCGTCCCAACTTCATAGTATCTGGCCGCCATGTCGTCGATCATCATTACCGCAGATGATTTCGGATTCAGCGAAGAAATCAACGAGGCCGTCGAGCGCGGGCATCGCGACGGGATCCTGAGTGCGGCCAGTCTGATGGTTTCGGCGCCCGCCGCCGCCGATGCCGTGGCCCGCGCCAAGCGCCTTCCGACCTTGCGCGTCGGACTGCATGCGGTGCTGGTTCAGGGCGTGCCGACGCTGCCGGTGGAAGAGGTCGGCGCGCTGGTCGGGCCGGACGGACGGTTTCCTGAAAATCTTGCCGCGGCCGGCGTGAAATGGTTCTTCTCGCCCACCGCCCGGCGGCAACTCAAGCGTGAGATCGCAGCCCAGTTCGCGGCGTTCCGGGCCACCGGTCTGACACTCGATCACGTCAACGCCCATAACCACATGCATCTTCACCCGACATTGCTGTCGGCGATTCTCCGCGAGATGCGGGGCCGGCCGAATGCGGCGGTCCGCCTGCCGCGCGAGCCCTGGACGTCGTATCGCGGCGAGAATGGATATGCCGGACGCATGGGAGATCTGATACAGCGCGGGATTATGTCGCCATGGTTGAAAATCATGGAGATTCGCATGAAGCGTGCTGGTATAATGCATAACGACTGGATTCTCGGCCTCGCGGCAAGCGGTCATGTCGACGAATCGGCGATGTTGCGGTTCGTTGACACTCTGCCGAAGGGGGTGATAGAGATCTACAGCCATCCGGCCACGCGCCTTTCCGATGCCGTAGCAGACGCAATGTACGGCTATGATAATGAAGGCGAATTCGCTGCGTTGGTCAGTCAGAATGTACGAGCGCGATTTCTTGAAAAAGGGCTGCGTGCATGTGGCTTTGCCGATATCCAAAAAATTCAGGATTGATCGACATATTCCGAACATTCTTTTCGGAGATACCGATTTCATAAAAATAAGGCTTGTTCGACGAGCTACGGGATTAAACGCCTATGTCTGCAAGGATACTGAGTTCGAACGGCATAACGCTGCCGGACAATGACCGATATGTCGGGGCGATGGTCAACTCCACGCAACGGGATCTCGACACCGGCGTCGCGCAACAGCGGCTCGACGAGCACGGTTACGTCCTGCTGCGCGGACTTCTGCCGCGCGAGCGCGTGCTCGATGTCCGCGAAGCCTATCTCCGGCAGTTTCCATCCGGTCTTGTTCGGGACGGCGACTATCGCCGCGGTGTCTATGCCGGGCAGGCGGCGGATATGCCGAAGCACGGCGTGAACGGTCATCCGGCGCATGAGTTCGTCCGCAGCCCGACGTTTCAGGATTTCGCCGAGACGCCGGCTTTCCGGCATATCGCGGAGAGCCTGCTGGGCGGCCCCGTCGAGCGGGTCCAGCGCACGCCGTTGCGCCATTTCATCAAGGGACAGCGCGTCGCCTCGCGGGCTCATGTCGACGGCAGCTATATCCAGGGCGCGCCCGGGGATATTCTGACGCTTTGGGTGCCGCTTGGCGATTGCCCCGTCGAGGCCGGCGGCCTAGTCTATCTCGAAGAGTCCCATCACGAGGTCTCTCTCGAGGCTGTGTCCCGGGAGAAGGCGCCGACCGATCGGCCGGATGACCGCCGTCCGATCACCCATGATCTGAAATGGATGTCCGACGTGACGAAGAAACGCTGGCTGGTGGCCGATTATGAGGCGGGCGACGTGATCGCCCACCGGGTCGACACCGTGCATGCGTCTCTCGACCCCATGAGCGATCTGATGCGGATTTCGACCGATATTCGGTTCATCAGGGCGGGCAAATCCTGCGATCCGCGCTGGAATCAATATTGGTCCGCCGACGACGGGTATTGATCAGGCATGGCGATCTGAGCCGTGTCACGCTCCTCACACCGTCTTGAAGCGCCTCTGGTCGGGCTGGTGCGGCTCTGCGCCGCGCGGCCCTGGTGGGCGATTCTCGTCACGGTCGCCTTTAGCCTGCTCATGGCGACCTATGCGGCGAAGACCCTCACCATGGATACGGATACGAACGCGCTGTTCCCGCGCGATATTCCGTTCCTCGCCAATGAAGATCATTTCGACAAGCTGTTTCCCGACGAGGCCGATCAGATCCTGGTCGTGATCGACGCCAAGTCGCTGGCCGACGCCGAGCACGGGGCCGACAAGCTGGCGAACAGGCTGCGGCAGAACCGCAAGCTCTTCCCGGCGGTCCAGCAGCCCAATGGCGGTCCGTTCTTCCGGCGCAACGGGCTGCTCTATCTCTCCCGCGACGAGTTGACCCGGCTTTCCGACATGTTGAGCCAGGCCCAGCCGTTTCTCGGCAGTCTCAGCACCCAGCCGGGCCTGACCGGCGTTCTGGACGTCATCCAGCTGATCTTTCAGGGCGCGAATCAGGGCGCCATGGACGATGCTGCCGTCCGGCCGTTTCTCAAACAGGTCAACGGCGCGCTGGATCGCGGGCTTGCGGGCGGCTCGGCGCGGATAGACTGGGGCGCGCTGTTCGCCGGCCAGCCGGGGCTCGACCGGGCCCCGCAGGCGATGGTGCTCGTGCGTCCGACACTGGACAATACCGGCCTGATGCCCGGCAAAGTCGCGACCGATTTCATTCGCCAGTCGGCGCAGGATCTCGGACTGACGGCCAAGAACGGCTATCGCGTCCGCCTGACGGGATCCGTGGTTCTGTCGGACGAAGAATTCGCCACGGTTCAAAACGGCGCGGAGCTCGCCGGAATAGTGGCCGGCTCGCTGGTCGTCATCCTGCTGGTAATCGCGCTCCGATCGGTGACCCTGATCCTCGCCGCCCTGTTCACGCTGATCATGGGGCTGCTGACGACCATGGGCTGGGCCGCGCTGGCGGTGGGCGAGTTGAATCTGATCTCGATCGCCTTCGCGGTGATGTTCATCGGGATCGGCATCGATTTCGGCATCCAGTTCTGCATGCGACTGCGCGAGGAACGCTATCGCCTGAGCCAGCCTCTGCCCGCGCTCGAAGCGACCGCCCGCGGCCTCGTCTGGCCGCTGCTGATCGCGGCGATTGCGACCTCTGTCGGCTTCTTCGCCTTTCTGCCGACCAATTACAGCGGCGTGGCGGCGCTCGGCGTGATCGCCGGGGGCGGGATTCTCGTTGCGTTCCTGTTCACACTCACCCTGTTGCCGGCGATTCTGAGCGTGGCGACACCGCGAAGCGAGGCGGCGCCGGTCGGCTATCAGAGGCTGGCCCCGTTCAATGCCTGGCTGATCCGCCGCCGGGGACTGGTTTTGAGCGTGGTCGGCGTCGCGACGCTGGTTGCCGCGCTGGGCATTGCCCGGCTGCATTTCGACTTCGATCCGCTGCATCTGAAAAATCCGAATTCGGAGGGCATGTCCACACTGCATGACCTGATGAAGGATCCGATGAACACGCCCTATACGCTCGACGCCATCGCGGATTCGCCGGCGAAAGCGCGCGCGAAGGCGGACCGTCTGAGCGACCTGTCGCAAGTTCGCATGACGGTGACCGCGCTCGATCTCGTGCCCGAACATCAAGACGAGAAACTCGGCATTCTGCAGAATCTGAGTTTCCTTCTCGGCCCCGCGCTGACCTGTGACGCGAACAAATCGGCGCCGAGCCCGAGCGAGATCGAGGCGTCGGGCCGGAAAGCCGAGACATCAATCAAGACTTATCTGGCCTCGCCCACGGCCAAGAGCCCGCTCAAACAGATCGGCGAAAAGCTGGCCGGTACGATCGATCGCCTGCAGGCAAAGGCGGGTTCCGCGCGGCTGAAGCAGATGTCGGACGATGTGATCGCGGGATTTTCGGGCGAATGCTCGCTGCTGGTCGAGGCGCTCGACGCCAAGCCCGTCACGCTCAACGACCTGCCGCCGGATTTCAAACGGAGCTGGATCACGCGGGACGGCCAGTACCGCATCCAGATCTATCCGAATTTCGCCAAGCCGACGCAGAAGAATCTAATCGACTTCGTGCGGGCGGTCCGCCGCGTGGCGCCGGAAGCCTCCGGCCCGCCGATCAGTATCTATGAATCGAGCCGGTTGATCATCAATGCCTTCGCGACCGCTGCGGCGCTCGCCGTCGTCGCGATCACGGTATTGCTGTTCATCGCGCTGCGGCGTCTTGCCGATGTCGGCCGCGTGCTTCTGCCGCTGGCGCTCGCCTCCGTCTGGACATTGGGGGGGATCGGTCTCGTCGGCCTGCCGCTCAATTTCGCCAACATCATAGGGCTGCCGTTATTGCTCGGCATCGGCGTCACATTCCCGATCTATCTGGTGCATGCCTGGCGTACGGGGGAAGACCGGCTTCTCGCCGCGCCGGTCGCCCGGGCGGTGCTCTTCAGCGCGCTCACCACGCTGGCGTCTTTCGGCAGTCTCGCGATTTCGACCCATCCCGGCACGTCGAGCCTCGGCGTGCTGCTCTCCATCGCGCTGGGGCTGACGCTGGTGTCGACCTTCATCTTCCTGCCCGCCCTTTTGGGCGAGCCGCCGGTTTCTAGGAACTCGCCAGCTTCGTCGTCTGAGTCTTGAGCCGGTCGATCAGGCCGTCGACGCCGTCCTTCTTGATCACGGACGCGAATTGAGAGCGCCACAGGGCGAGTTGACTGACCGATCCGTTGAGATAGACGTCGATCACCTTGCCGTGGAGCATCCGATAGCCGAGCGGTACGGGCGCATCGTCGCTCGGGACGATCCTGGTCTCGACGACCGTCGTGCCCCGGCCGCCGTCCTTGGTGCCGTCGACCTCGAATTTCTCGCCGTTGAATTCGGTGAACTGGCTGGCGTAATTCGCCGTGACCCAGTCGGTGAAATTGGCGAGCACCATGTCCTGCTGCGTCTTGTCGATCGACTTCCATTTCGGCCCGACGATGAGCTGCAGCATGAACGGGAGCGAGAAGGTTTTCTTCACCAGCGGCTTGAGCTTTTCGGCCCGGCCGGAAAATCCGAGTTTCTTGCCGTCCTTCATGGTCGCGAGAAGACCGTCGTAGAAATGCTGGATCGTCGCCTGATCGCCGCTTTGCGTCGCGGTGGCGGACGTCTCGGCCGCCTGCAATACGGCTGGAGAGACGCTCAAGAAACACGAAATGGTGAGAAGCGTGATGAATCGGAACACTGAATTACTCCATTTTTTGGCTATATAGGTCGCCAATATGGACGTTTTAAGGCGCGGCCGGGCTCATCAGGCATGAGTTTGGGGTTCGGCGCAAGTTTCTCCATGCCGGAGCGTGTTTTATCCAGATGTTTTGATGCGTTCCGAAGCATAACCGGTTAAATATCGGGCCCTCGAACCAATGCCGCGCCCAACCGTTTCCCAAAAAGAGGAGTGATATGCCGCCGAGCGACATCCTGCTTCATCTCCTGCAAGGACTTAGCCTGATCCCGGCCGCGGGTGGCAGCGTGTTTTCCGTGCTGTGCGTCGGCGCTGCCCTGGCGGTCGTGGCGGGGAGCCGGCGTCGGACCGGCGACTACACGCCGCCGGTCAGCGTGTTGAAGCCTGTCTACGGCGTGGATCGGGGCCTGGAAGCCAATCTCAGGAGCTTCTGCGAGCAGGATTATCCGGACTTTCAGATCGTGCTCTCGTTGCAGCGGGACGACGATCCGGCACGCGAGATGCTGGAGCGGCTCGCCAGCGATTATCCGGAACGCGTAACGCTGGCGATCAAAAACAGCGAGCCGGTCATGAACGGCAAGGTCCAGAACCTGTTGATCGGCCTCGAGGCC
Source organism: uncultured Alphaproteobacteria bacterium (assembly GCA_963821875.1). Classification (GTDB taxonomy): domain Bacteria; phylum Pseudomonadota; class Alphaproteobacteria; order CAVTAV01; family CAVTAV01; genus CAVTAV01. The sequence continues at coordinate 38,926 of CAWGFE010000002.1, read as the reverse complement.
GCTCGGCACGAGGTTTTGGTCATCTCCGACAGCGATACCCGCGTGCCCCCGGATTATCTCCGCACGATCGTCGCGCCGCTGGCGGATCCCAAGGTCGGCTATGTCTGCACGCTTTACAGGATCGCCCGGGCGCGCAATGTCGCTGAAAAGTTCGAATTGCTGACCATCAATGTGGATTTCGGCCCGAGCCTGCTGTTCACCTACTGGACGAACGCGGCGATCTTCTGCCTCGGCGCGTCCACCGCGATCCGGCGGGCGGATCTGGACGCGACCGGCGGCATGGAATCGCTCGCCGAGTTTCTCGTCGAAGACCAGGAAATGGGCCGCCGGGTGATCATGTCGGGCAAGACCATGCGGCTTCAGCCCATGACGATCGACATGATCCCGGATTACGGCAGCGTCGGGGCCTGGTGGAAGCATGTCGTTTACTGGGACCAGAACACCAAGGCGGCCAACCCCTCCGGCTTCGCCTCTACCATCCTGATCCGCGCCGTGCCCTTCGCTCTCATCTTCGCCGTGCTGACCGGCTTCTCCCTTATGGGATGGATGGTGCTGGCGGTGACTCTCGGCGTCCGGATCGCGGGGGCGGCGGGCATCGCGGCGATCCTCAAGGACCGGGAGGCGATGCGAGCCCTGTGGCTTTTGCCGTTCCGCGACATCATCGGGCTTGCCTCCTGGGCGGCGGCGTTGCGCGGGCGCTCCTTCGTCTGGCGAGGCCATGAATTCCGGCTCACCCGCGAGGGCCGCATCGTTCCGCGTGAGTCCTGAGCCGCAGGCCGTTCATGAAACTCTTCACCACTCTGGCTCTCGCCGCCGGCGTCGCGCTTTTCGCCTGGCTCCTGTCGGAAACCGATCTTGCCGCGGTCGCCCATACGATCACACGGGTCGGCTGGCTGGGCGCGGTTGCCGTCGTCGCCGTGTGGGCCGCCGGCTTCGCCGCCGAGATCGGCGGCTGGGCCTTGCTCTTCCGCCAACGGGTGCTGACGCTCCGCCGCTTCGTTCAGCTCTGGCTCGTCAATATGGTCGGCGAGGCCTTCAACGTGGTGCTCCCTTTGGGCTCGCTCGGGGGCGAACCTTTCAAGGCGCTGCTGCTCAGGCGCCATTACCGCGTGCCTTATCCGGATTCGAGTTCGGCCCTTTTCCTGATGCAGACACTGCTGGCCCTGGCGGAAGCGCCCTTCGCGCTGATCGGTGTCATCCTCGCCGTGCAGCTCCCGATTCTGTCGACCCAATTAAAGACGATCATGATTATCGCGGTGGTGATCCTGATCGTGCTGATGGGGCTCACCCTGCTGGCGCTGCATAAGCGCTGGCTCGGCCTGTTCACGCGCGAGCTCGAAGAGTCGCGCTGGAGCGAAAGGCTCATCCATGTCACGGCGGGAATGGATGAGGTCGAGGACCAGATGTTCGATTTCGTCCGGCGCGATCCGGTGCGGTTCGCGACCTCGCTTGGGCTGTTCTTCCTGAACTGGGTCGCGGGCGCGGCGGAGGTTTGGGTGATCATGCAGCTGATGGGCGTCCCGCTCAGTTTCGGCGATTGCTGGATCATGGAAGCGGCGGTGGTGCTGGTGCGTTCCGCCACCTTCTTCATCCCGGCCAATCTCGGCTCGTTCGAAGCGGCGACCGTCTTCGTCGCCATGCCCTTCACGGGCTCGGCTGATATCGGTCTGGCGCTGGCGCTCGTTCGGCGCGCGCGCGAGCTTCTCTGGTCGGCGCTGGGCCTCGCGATCGCCGGCTGGTTCAATCTGCGCGGGCCGGCGGAAGAAGGCCCCTAGGACATCAGGCGAACTGCCTGCGGGCGGCGCGCAGGGCGCCGACGACCCGGTGCGCGTCCGCATCCGTCATGCTGGCGAAGACCGGCAGGCAGACATGCCGGCTGCACAGGCGCTCGGATTGCGGCAAGTCGCCGGTATCGAGCGCATTGAAGACCGGGTGCTTGTGAAGGGGTGCCTCATAGACCTCGCCCGAACAGGCGACGCCGTGCTCATTCCTGAGATGGGCCTTGAAGGCATCCCGATCGATCCCGTCGGGCAGCATGGCGGGGTATTTGTAGTAATTCGCGACACAGCCCTCGGGCGCGGCGATCGGCGCGACGATGAGGTCTTCCGCAGTCAGCGCCTCGTCGAAGATCGCGGCGATGCGGCGGCGCGCGGCGACCATCTCCTCGAGATGGGTGAGATGCCGCAAGCCGATGATCGCGTGCGGCTCGGACAGGCGCCAGTTGCTGCCCATGCGGATATGCTTGTTCTCGAGGAAGCTGGCCTTGCCCTGATCCCGGTAGATCCGCGCTTCCTCGGCAAGCCGGTCGTCGTCGGTGACGATCATGCCGCCTTCCGCGCTGGTCATCACCTTGGTCGGATAGAAGCTGAAAGCGCCGGCGACGCCGAAGGTGCCGGCGTAGCGCCCATTGAGCGTCGAGGCATGGGCATGGGCGGCGTCCTCCAGCACCCAGAGCCCGTGCTCCTGGGCGACGCGCAGGATCTCCGGCATCCGGTCGGTGACGAAGCCGGCGATGTGAACGATGATGATTCCGGCGGTCTGCGGCGTGATGCGGCGCTCGATCTCTTCCGCCGCCGTGGACATGGTGCGGATATCGCTGTCCATCAGGACGGGACGCCCGCCCGCCGCCATGACGGCGGCCGCTGTGGCGAAGAAAGTGTCGGCCGGCACCAGCACGTCCTTGCCCGCGACGTCGCGCGTGCGCAATGCGATTTCCAGCGCGCTCGTTCCGCTGCTCACGGCAATTGCGTGTTTCGCGCCGAGCAGGGAGGCGAAGTCGTTCTCGAAGGCTTCCGTATAAGGGCCCAGGGTCAAACGCCCGGTGGCGAGCACCTCGGTGATCTTGTCGGCGATCCAGCGCCGGTCATCGGCGGAGAAGTCGATCCTGGTCGGTGGGACCATCGGCTGTTTTTCTTGTTTGCTCGCGGGCGTGTCGTTCATAGTCCACCTGACGGGTTGAATAGGAAGTCGGATAGCGATGACCGGAAGCGGCTGTAGCACAGGCCATGGCCGATGCCAATTGATCATGGAGGGGATCGGGGGTATCGAAGACGGTATCGGTGCGGTCCGCTCATGCTTGGCCCCTCCGCGCGCATTTCTTTTGGGTTTCCCACGGGTATGACAGTCAAATCCGATTATTCGAAACGCGTTCGGTCTGTTTCGAGGATCTGGATTCTGTGCTGCATTCTGATGGGTGGCTTTTTGCTTTCCGCCTGCGCCAGCACGCCTCATGGCACGGCCCCGGCGGACCCGGGCCGGGCGCCCGATCCGTTTGAGCCGTTCAACCGGACGATGTTGAAGGTCAATAACGGTGTGGAGACGGTGATCGCCAGGCCGCTCGATACGGTTTATCGCACGGTAACGCCCAAACCGGCGCGCCGGGGCCTGTCGAACGCCGCCAAAAATCTGACATCGCCGATCACCTTCCTGAACGATCTGCTGCAGGGCAGGCCGGGGCGGGCCGGCAAGACGCTGGTGCGGTTCGTCATCAATTCGACGGTCGGAATCGGCGGGCTGTTCGATGTCGCCAAGGCGGGCGATCTGCCCGGCCATGAGGAGGATTTCGGTCAGACGCTCGGGGTTTGGGGCGTGAAGAACGGGCCGTATCTGGTGTTGCCGTTTTTCGGGCCGTCGACGGTTCGCGACGGCATCGGGCTCGGCATCGATACGATATCCGATCCGCTGTTCTGGTTGATCAACAATTCGACGGTCTCCTATGCGCTGTATGGAGGGGAGGAGCTGATCGAATATGACGACAACCGCGACGACCTCGAAAATTTGAAAAAATCGTCGATCGATTTCTACTCCGCCCTGCGCAGCGCCTATCTGCAGCATCGCCAATCCGAAGTGTTCAACGGCCATCCGCCAAAGGGTGCGGCGGCCCCCGATATCCTGGATTCGTTCCCGACAACGCCGGAGACCCCGGCGAAATAGCATGCTGCCGGAAAATCCAGGCCCCATATAAGTCTTTGAAATTTATATGGTCTTTTGACGGGCTTCACAGGCCTATTTTAAATGTTCCTGATTTGTTCTAGATTGGGAGCATGGATTATCAGGTTTCATCTCCGGATCCCGACGCCCCGGAAGAAGGGACGGTCGAGGCAGGCGCTTCGAAGCGCGCGCTTCTGCACGCCCTCGAAAAACGAGTCGCCGAGATCGAGAAACGGCCGTTGAACTTTGGCGGCGAGACCCAGGCAGCCGAGCCTGTATCGCCGGCGGATGAGACGGGGCTCTGGCGGTTCGGCGTGGCGGCGGTCGATACCGCTCTGCCGCAGGGACGGCTGGACCCTCATGGCCTGCATGACGTTACGGCCGAGAGTTTTCGGCTCTGGCCTTCCGCCATCGGTTTCGGCCTCGCGCTTCTGGGCCGTTTGCCGGGCGCCGATACCGGTCCGGCGAAGACGATCCTGTGGTGCCAGAGCCGACGCATGATGCGGGAATCCGGCCGGCTCTACGGCCATGGTTTGTCCGCCTTCGGGCTCGATCCGGCACGGCTGATCCTGGTTCTGGCGGAGAAGGAAAAAGACGCGCTTTGGGCCGTGGAGGAGGGGGTCAGAACCGCCGGGATTGCGGCGGTGGTGGGCGAGGTGGACGAGGCCGATTTCACCGCTACCCGGCGTCTGGTTCTTGCCTGTATGGAAAACCGCCGGCCGGCTCTGTTGCTGCGCCCGCCGCATAAAGGCGGGGGGGCGAGTGCCGCCTCGACCCGCTGGCGGATCGGCGCGCATGCCGCCGCTCCCGATCCCTGGGACACCAGATTGCCGCTTCATCCCCGCTGGCGCGCCGAGCTTTTCAAATGCCGGGGCGGCAAGCCGGGTGCGTGGACTGTGGAATGGAATTATGAGACGCATCGCTTCTCTCTGGCTGCCGAACTGGCCGATCGAACGGTTCAGCCGGGTGGTAAGGAACGGGAGATGCTCCAGTCCCGCGCCGTCTGAAACGGCGCCTTTCGCCTTTGTCGGGTCGGATCATGGGGTGCTGGAGCTCTCGGCGGTCAATAGCGCCGCCGCGCGGGTGGGGCTCAGGGTCGGTCAGCCTCTGGCCGATGCCAAGGCGATCTTTCCGGCCCTGATCACGAAGCCGGCGGAAGCGCACGCGGATGCCACGGCGCTGCAGAGCCTCGCCGATTGGTGCGGCCGCTATACGCCTTGGGTGACGGTGGATGGCGCCGACGGGATCTGGCTGGACATTACCGGCTGCGCCCATCTCTTCGGCGACGAAGCCGGGCTTATCACCGATATCGTGCACCGGCTCAAAGCGCTGTCGATCACCGTGCGGGTCGGGATCGGCGATACGCCGGGTGTAGCCTGGGCGCTGGCGCGTTTTTCTTCTGCGGAGATGATCGCGCCGGTGGGCGAGGGACGGCAGGTCCTGAACGAGTTGCCTATCGAGGGTCTGCGCCTGCCGAAAGAGGCGGCTCTTGTCTTGCGGCGTGTGGGATTGCGCCGGATTGGCCAGCTTTACGGCTTGCCGCGCGCCGCTCTGACCCGTCGGTTCGGCGCCGGAGTCAAAGCCGGATTGAGCGATACGGTGCTCGACCGGCTGGATCAGGCCTTGGGCCGGAAGGCCGAGCCGATCTCACCGGCGCAGCCCGCGCCTGCCTATCGCAGTCATTTGCGCCTCGCCGAGCCGCTTATTTCCCGCGACGGGATAGAGAGTGCGCTCAAGCGTTTGCTCGACTCCGTCTGTCTGCAGCTTGGCCAGGGGCATCAGGGCGCACGGTCCCTGAGGCTGGTGGCCTTCCGGGCGGATGGCACGGTGGCCTCTCTCGATATCGCAACCGGGCGCGGCGTGCGCGATCCCGCCGCGTTGATGCGGCTCTTCGCGGAGAAGCTCGACGGGATCGATCCCGGCTTCGGCGTCGACATGCTGGTCCTCAATGCCTATCGGGTCGAGGGCGCGCCGCCCGAGCAGGTGTCGATCGGGGCCGGGTCCGCGGTGGAAGATCGCGAGGCGCTTGGATCTCTGGTCGATCGGTTGTCGGCCCGTCTGGGGGCGGCCCGGGTTTATCGCCTTGCCGCCGCCGAACGCCATATCCCGGAGCGCGCCGAGCGCTGCATTCCGGCGCAGAGAAACGCGGCGGCATCGGCGTCATGGGATACCCGTCCGGTCCCGCGGCCCGCCCGGCTGCTGCTGAGGCCGGAATCGATCGAAGTGATGGCCGAGGTGCCGGAAGGCCCCCCGATCCGGTTCGTCTGGCGGCATGCGGCGCATCGTGTCGTGCGCGCCGCCGGGCCGGAGCGGATCGCGCCCGAATGGTGGCTCGAAGAAGGCGCGGATTACGCCCGGGTGCGGGATTACTACCGGGTGGAAAGCGAAACCGGTCAGGGCTTCTGGCTCTATCGCGAAGGCCTTTATCAGGCGATGGAGCCGCATGAGAGGCCGCGCTGGTTCATGCACGGGTTGTTCGGATGAGGGCGCCATGACTGCCTATGCCGACCTTCAGGTCGCCAGCAATTACAGTTTTTTGCGCGGTGCGTCTCACCCGGAAGAACTGGTTGTCACCGCCAAGGCATTAGGCCTCTCCGCCATTGCCGTGACGGACCGCAACACGCTGGCGGGCGTCGTGCGCGCCCATGTCGCGGCAAGGAAGGCAGGGATGAGGCTGGTGATTGGCTGCCGCCTCGATCTCGCCGACGGGCCGAGCCTGTTGTGCTTCCCGACCGACCGGCCGGCCTATGGGCGGCTCTGCCGATTGCTCACTCTCGGCAAGCGCCGCGCGGAAAAGGGCGAATGCCTGCTGTTTCTCGAAGATGTCTATACCCATGCCGCCGGGCAGATCTTCATCGTCATCCCGCCGGAATCCTTTGAGCATGAGGCGTTTACCACCGAGTTGCGGGATATTGTCCGGCGGTTGGAGACGCCCTGTTATCTCGCCGCGCATTATCTCTATCGCGGGGACGACCGGCGCCGTCTTGCAGAGCTCGCGGCGGTCGCGCGGGCCGCAGGCGCGTCTCTCGTGGCGACGGGAGACAGTCATTACCACGCGCCCGAGCGCCGCCCGCTCCAGGATGTGCTCACCTGTATCCGCGAGCATTGCGCCATCCGCGACGCCGGCTTCCGGCTCCATGCCAATGCCGAGCGTCATCTGAAATCGCCGGATGAGATGGGCCGGCTGTTCTCAGGTCATGAAGACGCTGTCGCCCGCACGATGGAGATCGTCGAGGCATGCCATTTCGACCTCGAACAGCTTGCCTATAACTACCCGGAAGAACCGGTGCCACCGGGCAAGACATCTCAGGCGCATCTTGAGGATTTGACCTGGGCGGGCGCCAAAAAGCGCTATCCGGCGGGGGTGCCGGAAAAGGTGACGAAGGCGCTGAAAAAGGAATTGGCCCTGATCGGGAAGCTCCGCTATGCGCCTTATTTCCTCACCGTGCACGACATTGTGAGCTGGGCGCGCAAAGAGGAAATCCTGTGTCAGGGGCGCGGCTCGGCGGCGAATTCCGCCGTGTGTTATTGCCTCTGTATCACCTCGGTCGATCCCGACCGCTTCGACCTGCTGTTCGAGCGTTTCATCTCGGAGGAGCGTAAGGAGCCGCCGGATATCGATGTCGATTTCGAGCATGAGCGCCGCGAAGAGGTGATGCAATTCATCTATGAGCGCTATGGCCGGGATCGGGCCGGGATCGCGGCCACCGTGATTTCCTATCGCGCGCGCAGCGCCGTGCGCGAGGTCGGCAAGGTATTCGGTCTGTCCGAGGACAGCATCTCCGCGCTGGCCGGTATGGTCTGGGGCTGGTCGTCTTCCGGCGTGCGGGACCAGCATGTCCGGGAAGCCGGTTTGAACCCTGAAGATCCCGATCTCAGGCGCACGCTCGATCTCTCTACGGCGCTGATCGGCTTTCCCCGGCATCTCTCCCAGCATGTCGGCGGCTTCGTGCTGACCCAGGATCCGTTATGCGACGTGGTGCCTATCGGCAATGCGGCGATGAAGGATCGCACCTTCGTGGAATGGGACAAGGACGATCTCAATGCGCTTGGCATCCTCAAGGTCGATGTGCTCGCGCTCGGCATGCTGACCTGCATCCGAAAAGGTTTCGCGATGATCGAGCGGCATTATGGTCAGCGCTTGACACTCGAGACCGTGCCGCATGAACGGCCGGAGGTTTATGACATGCTGAGCCGGGCCGATGCCATCGGCGTATTTCAGGTCGAAAGCCGGGCGCAGCTCAGCATGCTGCCGCGTCTCAAACCAAACAAATTCTATGATCTCGTCATCGAGGTGGCGATCGTGCGGCCGGGGCCCATTCAGGGCAAGATGGTGCACCCCTATCTCAAGCGGCGGTGCGGCGAAGAGGATGTTATCTTTCCCAAGCCGTCGCCGGAGCATGGCCCTCCCGATGAACTGGAACGGATCCTCGAAAAAACATGCGGCATACCCCTGTTTCAGGAACAGGCGATGCAGCTTGCCATCGTAGCGGCCGAGTTCAGTGCGGGCGAAGCCAATCATCTGCGCCGATCCATGGCGACCTTCCGGCGATTGGGTACGATCGGCGAGTTCCGGGAAAAATTCGTCTCCGGCATGACCCGGCGCGGCTATGACGAGGACTTCGCCGCGGCGGTGCTTCAAGATGATCGAGGGGTTCGGGGATTACGGTTTTCCCGAAAGCCATGCGGCGAGCTTCGCGCTGCTGGTCTATGTCTCGGCCTGGATGAAATGGGATCATCCGGAGGTTTTCGCCGCCGCCCTCCTGAACGCTCAGCCCATGGGTTTCTATGCCCCGGCGCAGATCGTGCGCGATGCCGAGGAGCATGGGGTGGAGGTGCGCCCGGTCGATGTGAATGTGAGTGACTGGGAATGCACGTTGGAGCCTTCCGGGACCAGTACGAACGGCCATGCCGTACGGCTCGGCCTGCGGCAGGTCGACGGGGTGAGCGAGAAACAGGCGGAGGTGATCGTCGAGGCGCGCAGCCGGCCCTACCGGGATATCTATGATCTGTCTCATCGCACGCATGTCTCGCCGATCGCGCTCGGTAAGCTTGCGGCGGCGGATGTCTTCGCGTCTCAGGGGCTCGATCGCCGTCAGGCGCTTTGGCAGGTGACCGCCATCAAGGCGGCGAAGCCTCTGCCTTTGTTTCAGTATAGCGAAACGCCCGAACAGGAGCGTGAACCGCCCGTGGCATTACCGGCGATGTCGCCCGGCGATCATGTCATTGCCGATTACCAGACCCTGCGGTTGTCGCTGAGAGCTCATCCGGTGTCGTTCCTGCGCGCCGGTTTCGATCGCCGCGGAATCGTCACGGCGGCACAGCTTGCCGCCATGAAGGATGGTGCGTTGATCGAGATCGCCGGCGTGGTTCTGGTGCGCCAAAGACCCGGGTCAGCGCGTGGCGTCATCTTCATGACGATCGAGGATGAAACGGGACACGCCAACGCCATCGTCTGGTCGAAAGCCTTTGAGCGATATCGCCGGGTGGTGATCGGAAGCCGCCTCATTCTGATCCGCGGGAGGGTGCAGCGTCAGGGAGTGGTCATTCATGTCGTTGCCGAGCACCTGGAAGATTGGTCGCCTCTTCTCTGGCGATTGGCGGAGGATGATTGCCCGGCGCCGCCGGAAGCGTCCCGGAAGCTTGTGGCGGGCGTCGCGCAGACGGCCATGCGCAAACATCCCCGGGATGTCAGAATTATCCCGAAGTCACGCGACTTTCACTGACGGAAAGAAAAGCGATCGCTCGGCCCGCCGATGCAGCAATCAGTATCCGACGTTAGAAAACGGCAACCGGGATACGTTGGTGCTTTGCTGAACCGGCAAGACTTCGGTCGACCGCTGGTGCGCCACGACCGCCGAGTCCCGCGTGGTCATGGACGAAAACAGCGCCCGTCGCCGATACCGGCTGGCGCCGCCGCGCCGCTGCCATAGGCCGAGCCGGGAAAGGCAGAATACGCGCCGGCTTGCTTTCCGTATGCGGCGACAAATGCCAGATCGCCGCCCAGTAAATGACCATCTCGGCAAGCACCAGGGCCGGAGTCCAGGCGCGGGCGAAAACCGACATCGCGATCGGCGCGCCGACCAGCGTGAAATAGCAGACCAGCGCCTGTTTGGAATTCATCTTCTGTATCAACAGATGATGCAGGTGATTGCGGTCTGCGATGAACGGCGACTTGCCCTGCATCAGACGGGTGATGATCAGACGGCCGCAATCGAGGACCGGAACGAGGAACCAGAGTGCCACGCCACCCGCGGTCATCCTTGTATCCGCCGTCACGCCGGAATGATGGTTATAGGTATAGATCGTCAGGGCGCCGATAACGACACTCAGGGCGTAGCTGCCCGCGTCGCCGAGGAACAGCTTACTCCTCAGGTTGAACACCAGCGTGATGCAGAGGCCCAACGCCAGCACCACCAGCACCGGGGTTAATTGAACCGGCGCGTAGACGGCCAGCGCCGCGACCCAGATCAGTGACAATCCAATGACCAGTCCATTCTTGCCATCCGCCATATTGACGGCGTTTTGCAGCGCGACGAGGCACAGGACCGCGAAAGCGCCGCCGCCCCATTCCGGCATCGGACCAAAACTGCCAAAGGCGAAATCAAGCTGGGTCAGCCGCAGTTCAGGAACGGCGAACACGACAATCGCGCAAGAGAGCGTTGCGACCGACAGGCGCAGGCCGGGGGGCAGATGACCGCGATCGTCGAGGAATCCCATCCCAAGGAACGTCGCCGAGAGGACAAGGAGCCCGAAATAAAGCGGCGTGCCGAACAGGCCCATTTCCACGCAGGAGAGGACGACGAACGGCAATATGATCGCCAGACCGCCGACCAAGGGTGTCACCCGGCGATGGGTTTTTCTTCCGTTGCGGCGCGGTACGTCGAGCACTTTCAACATATGACCGATAGGACGGGCCGCCAGGCAAATCCCAAGCGTGACCATCGCCAAGAGTGCATACGATAAAAGCATTACGCGGATAACCCTCTAACCAGACCCAGGCCGTCTTGGAAACGGCCGCGACACGACAGGTTGGCCTCGGAAACGAAGAGAAAGCCACGTAACAGCGACAATCTTTCGTTGAAGAATACATCTAAATCAATGTTTATAAACAAAATTGTGGCGAACACAAGGCATCCCTGACGATAAAGTGAGAAGGGGAGGTCTTTTTCTTTGTACTACTCCAAACGTGTTCCGGCGGCCGGTGATGCAATTTCAACCCGAATTATCCCGCCCATCGTTTTAGTCTACATGCAAGATTAACCGAGTTTGTGCGCCTTCCAAACAAAATATTGCACCGCAGCAAATTCTAGGTCGTCGCGCGCCACAAACCGCTGTTAGGTTAGACACGTCAAACTCTGACATCTAAACATTTTCAATTTCTTAATCGAATTCGCGGCCGGTTTGTGGACGGGCGAGGATCACCCCTTGCAGCCAAACGGATGATCGATAGGCAAAGCCTGGCGGTTTAAATCTGAACGGCCGCTGAACAATCGGAATCCAGGCAAGGCAAGAACGCTGCCAGTACTGGTCCATAGTTGCCCATTCGAGGTCGTCGTAACGGAGAGAATTTTCCTAGTGCGTAGATGTCGAGGCAAGAATTGCTTGGCATCCGTCGCCTGAAATGAAAAGGAGAAAAGAAGAATATCAAGTAATTATAGCAGGTTACGAGTTTCTGGGCGGCGATTTCCCCGTGGCATGGAACTTGCCAAGGACAGCGCAGGCAAAACGCCTAAGGGCATAACGCTCAAATCCCAGAAAGGAAAACTTCTATGCTATCCGTAAATACGAACTCGGGCGCTCTCGTCGCACTGCAGAACCTGAACTCCACCAATATGCAACTGAACCAAACGCAAAACCGGATCAATACCGGTCTGAAGGTCGCGGGTCCTAAGGACAATGCCGCGGTCTATCAGATTGCGCAGGGTCTCAGGTCAGATTTGGCTGGAATGGATGCGGTCAAGCAGAGCCTTGATCGGGCGATCAGCACCGTCGATATCGCCATCGCTGGCGGTCAGCAGGTTTCCGACCTGCTCAACCAGATGAAGGCGAAAGCGGTCGCGGCTTCCGACAAGGGTCTCGACACCGCGAGCCGGACGGCTCTGCAGAACGACTTCAATGCGCTCCGGGATCAAATCACGACCATCGTCAACAATGCCACGTTCAACGGCACCAACATGCTACAGAACGCAGGCAAGAGCGTGTCGGCTCTCGTCAGTTCTGACGGTACGTCGGCGATCTCGGTGGCTGCGGCGGATCTCAGTCTGACGGGTTCCACGATCACTCTCACTGCAGGGTCGACCTTTACGTCGGCGACGCAGGCGGCGAGTGTCGTGACCAAGCTCACGACGTCGATCGCCAATGTGAATGCGGCGTTGGGCAAGCTGGGTACGGGTGCGAGTTCGCTCGATAGCCAGAAGACCTTCGCCAGCAAACTGTCCGACACGATCCAGACCGGTATCGGTAATCTGGTCGATGCGGATCTGGCCAAGGAGAGTGCGAAACTGCAGTCGCTTCAGGTCAAACAGCAGCTTGGTGTCCAGGCGCTGTCGATCGCGAACCAGGCTCCGCAGGTCCTGCTCTCGTTGTTCCGCTAGGACTACATGGGTGGGGCCGGCTTCAGCCGGCCCCACCCATGTCCCTTTTTCCCCAAGAGACCCTAGCTCGACAGCGTTCCGTCGAAATTATCCAGATCGTTGATAACGCGCCAGTGGCCCCCACCGCGCTCCACTCTCTGGCGCCACGACTTGAGCCGGTCCATATATTCCCTCGGATCGATGTTGTCGCTCGTCAGTTTGGTGACATTGAGCGCGACGACGTCAAATCCCTTGAGATGCAGGGGAATGTCCCGGACATAGCCCTTTTCGAGATCCTCCTTGAGATCGGAAAAGATCAGAATCGTCTTCCGGCCCGGCTTCACCTCGTCCAGATGCTCGATCGCCTGCAATACGCCGCCCGTGATGTCGGTATAGCTCGACGGCTTCACTGTCTTGACGAAACGCGCGACGGTGTTGCGGAAGTCCCGCTTCTGGCGGTTCGCCACCGAGGGACGATCATCGAAATTGACCGTCGCGATGATGTTCTTCTCGGTGAAGCTCGCGGTGTCGACCCGGGCGACGGCCAAAGAGTTCCCGGGCTGGAGGCGCGAGAGCACGACGTCGATAATGTGCTGCGCCTTGTCCATCTGCCGGGCATAGGTCCCCGAGGTGTCCATCAGAAGATAGACCCCCTGATTATGGGGCTCTCCGGCCCCGCAGCCGCCGAGGAACAGGATCGCGGCGGCAAGGACCAGCCAGGCCCGTTTCACAGTCATTGCTGGCCCTCCTTGATCGCGCGCGACGCCCGATCGGCGACACGGGTCTTGATCATGGTCTCGAGCCAGAGAGGCCCGAAGATCAGAACGTCATAGGCTTCGACCAGCACGGCCCCGCCATAGCGGCAACCGGTGGCGAGCAGCCGCAGCGAGAAGGCGAACGCCTTGAGGAGGCCCGCCGCCGCCGCGCCGAAGACATTACGCGAGGACAGCACGAAGGTTTCAAGCGGGATCGCGACGAAGATCAGGGCGAACGGCAGAACGAAGCCCATGCCCATCTGCGCGAACATGGTGATCCACTCGAACGAGTTTTGCAGGTCCGTCGGCTGCGAACCGCCGCGCAGCAGCGCATTGGTCGCGAGCTCGTCCTGCAGCAGCATCTCGCGCATATAGGCGAGGCCGACCTCGACGCTGGCGAGCGCCAGAAGGATCGTGAAGGTGGCCCAGATCATCCGCACGCGGGTTTTGTCGGGCAGTGCGCCGATGATCGGGAACAGCCGCGTGATCCTCAGCGACTCCATGAGGAACAGACCCATGGACATCTCGACGAAAATGATGACGAGGGCGGCGATATCGGCCGTGCGGAATCCGCCGACCATATTGGTGCCGCCGACCATCTCCGACATCGGCCGGGCGATCAGGCTGAAATTGATCATCGCGCCGCCGATCGCTACGGAGAGAACGGCCGCCGCGATTATGAAGTGAACCAGGGACGAGGCGGCGAGGGTGCGTTCGGCGCGTTCGGTGTCCTGGATGATGTTATGATAATCGTCCATGTGGCGGTCGATGGACTCGGACCGTTTCAGCAGGCTTTTGACGTTGCGGTCCACCCTGGCGAGGCTCTGGGAAACCTGGCGCCATTTCGGCATCATCTTGTTGAGATGGTCGTGACGCTCCGTGCTGGCCTGACGATAGGCGGTGACGGCTTCTTCCTCGGCCTCGACCATGGAGCCATGGATCAGCCCCAGGATCTTGCCGACCGCGGGATTGTCCCTGGCGGGAATGTTCGCCACCGCGTTGACGGCTTCGGACCAGCCCGGCGGCGCGGGCGGCGTCTCGCTGCTCTTCCGGTAATCTTCCTCGAGCTCGGCGACACGGTCGCTCAAACCGCGATGAAGCGCCGGATAATGCGCGAGGTCGCGTTTGACCGTCGAGTCTATCCGCTCGAATTCGCGCTCGATCGTTTGTTCGGCGGCTTCCCGGCCGGCGGCCAGAAGAACCTCCCGGTTCCGGGCGGCCAGCCGGTCATGCGCCATCGCGACCGACTTCGCCGCGATCCGGAAGCCATTATGAAGCGCGAGGGCGAGGCTCAGGATCATCCGGTGCGCCGGCTGGCGTGCAAGATACAGGAGTGTGGCGAGGGCAAAGACCCAGAAGATCGCCGACAACAAAGCATTTGAAGAAATGTAAAACGATTCCGGAAGGGTCATGATCTGACTCCGACAAAAAATTAGCCCTTGGAATTTTCGGGAGACAATGCTTTGAAAAAATGATTACTGATTCATTAATCGAATGTGGCGATATTGGGGTTTTTAAGTAGTCATTTAGAAGGAATATTGTCCCTTTCTATTTTTATTTTATTTTACTTGAAATAGTAGTCGGATTTTGCGCGGATCGGCGCCGGCTGACCGCCGGTTAACTAGGGAAATGCTTTAAGGGTCAGGCTCGCGGCAGATCGCGACCTGCCGGAACTCTGCGGTCAGATCGGACGGGTTTGCGTTCCCCGGCCACGCGTGATGCCGATCAGGTCGCCCGGCTCATGAACGAGAGCGCGATGCCAAACCCCCTGCGGAACGACGAAGGCCGAACCGGCGTCGAACGGAATGCGCCGTTCCCGGCCGTTCTCGTCGAGAATGAGTTCCATTTTGCCAGAGATAAGGTAAAGGACCTCATCCCCGTCGGGATGCATTTCCCAGTGAGGCCAATCGGCGGACTGCGATAATTTCGTTACGAGTTTTCCGTCGCCAAGTTCTGTCCGTTCATGAATTGTCGGCCAGAAGGTTTCGTCGATTTTTATGAGATGGGCCGCCGGGCCATCGGTCAGATGAATATACGTGGTCTTTAGATCGAACTGCTCTGCGTGATCAGTCGGCATGATCCGTTCCCGTTACGGCTGAGGAGGGGCCAGGAGGGAAGCGACATATATATCGTCGCCCTCCAGCCTATCAGAGCGAGAGCCAGGAAAAACCCCCGGACGTTGCGGCATCCGGGGGCAAATTCCAAAGCTCTTTAAGACGAGGCGAGTGCTATGTTCGCTTGGTCGCCTCGGCGTAAGCCATGCGCGCCGCGTGGTTCGGGTTCTTCTCCACATGGCTTTTGACGTTGAGGATCATCGTTTCGCGTGACTTGGCCGTATAGGCCGGCCAGTGCGGCAGTTTCGGCGTATTGGGATTGCCGCTGCGCGCGAAGGACGCCCAGGCCGACATTATATTATCGGACAGTCCCTGGGTTTCCGGCGTGTCGGGAACCATATAGGTCGCCTTCTTGATGCTGCCGAAGACGAAGGGCAGTTCGAGCGTGTGCATCGTGTACATATGCCCGCCCATCAGCGGCGTCTCCCAATCGAAGAGATACATATAGACGGGCGCCTTCTGGGCCGATTTGCGGTCGGCCAGCGTAATGCTGCCGGCGCGCATGAAGCCGTCCGACGACATGATCAGATAGAGCTTCCAGGGCGAGGCGTCGGGGAAGTCCTTGCGATAAGCCTTCACGACCGCATCGACCTTCTTCGGATTGAAGTTCGGTGTTTTGGCGAGGCGTTGCTTCAGGCCGTCGTCGGTCATGTTCACATCGGCGGCCGGCCCGCGCATGAAAAAGGACATCTCGGTGCGGTTCGTGCCGATCATCAGCGCCACGTCGGCGGATTCAGGCGTCGCGTCCGGCGCAAAAGGATCGCGCAGCAGCGAGACGCCATCGACGATCGGGCTGAAAGCCCCGCCGCCGCCGAAGCCGCCCCCCAGCTTCCGCAGCGCTTGGCCATAGGCCGCGAACAGCTTGTCCTGCGGAACCATTTGCAGGTCCCGCGCCTTGTCCTTGGAAATGCCGAGCACGTCGAGCAGCGCCATCGTGCCCTTCTCGGTGGCTTCCGGCCGGCCCATGGCGAGGCCCGGTCCGCTCTCGATGATGGCTTTGTGGAACAGGCCCTTCGCCGAAGGCGCGGCCATCAGCCACGACACTTTCATACCGCCGCCGGATTCGCCGAAGATCGTCACGTTTCCGGGGTCGCCGCCGAAGCTAGCGATATTGTCGCGGATCCACTCGAGCGCGCGGACGCAATCCAGCATGCCGGCATTGCCCGACGTCTCGAAACCCGACGGAATCACGTCGCCGAGATAGGTATAGCCGAAGACATTCAGACGGTGATTGATGGTCACCAGCACGACATCCTGGCTGCGCGCCAGGTTCTCGCCCTGATAGGCGTTGATCGAGCCCGATCCGCTCGAATAGCCACCGCCATGGAAGAACACCATGACCGGCCGTTTGCCCGCCGCGTCGACGCCCTTGGTATAGACATTGAGGCGCAGGCAATCCTCGTTCTGCGGCGTGCCCGCCGGGTCGGTGCCGATGCCGACTTCCTTGGGCTTTGGCGCGGTCGAGAGGGATTGCGGCGCGGATGGGCCGAAATCGAAAGCGTCCCACACGCCGAGCCATCCCTGCGGTTTCTTCGGCGGCATGAAGCGGTTCGCGCCGCCGGTCGGGGCGCCGTAGCGAATGCCGCGGAAGATATGGACGTCCTTGCCGATCAGGCCGCGCATCTTGCCGCCTTCGACCTCGACGACGGGGCCTTCCAGATAGCTGGAGAAAGCGAACGCCTGCTTGCCGAGCGGCAGGCTGGCGGCCAGCGCGGAAACGCCGCCCGTGATGGCGGCCTGTTTCAGAAATTTACGGCGATTCGATTCAGTCGCGAACGGCGTGTCGCCCATTGTCCCCCTCCAATTCCCTTTCGGGTCCCAAGTGACCCCTCAATTAACACGACGCTACGCCGATTAACCTTCGCGCTCCACCCTTAACGGCGGGCGCCGGACAGGTTAAATGCCGCCGATAAAGTCCCGCTTGCCGATATCGACGCCGTTCTCGCGCAGGATGTTGTAGGCGGTGGTGACATGGAAGAGGACGTTCGGCAGCACGAAGTTCAGCAGATAGGGCAGGCCCTGGAAATCGACTGTATTGGGGCCGACCTTGAGCGTGACCTTACGGTCTTCCGAGCCGTCGATCTGCTCGGGCTTCAGGCTTTCGAGGTAAGAGATCGTTTTCTTGAGGCGCTCGACCAGATCGGCCATGGTCTTTTCGTCATCTGCCCAGGATGGCGGCTCCACGCCGGCGAGCCGCGCCGCGCCGCCCTTGGCGACGTCGGAGGCGATCTGGATCTGGCGCGAGAGCGGGTGCATGTCGGCGATCAGCCGGCAGCCGCCGAACACATCCGGGTCCACCTTCTTCGCGTCGGCATGGGCGGTCGCCTTGCCGAGAATGGCGATCAGATTGTTGAGACTGCGGACCATGACAGGCACCGACGCCTGATACATAGAAATCGTCACGGAAATTCTCCTGGATGTTGTGTATGGAGTGAGAAATCGGGTCGATCATAAGCGAGGCCCGACCGTGCTCCAACAGGCTGCACCTGTCTATGGAGAACCCGTCTTTACGGTCCAGACGTCGGATTCGAGTTCAGGTCGCCCCCGGTCTGTTCGCGGTCACGATGTAGTTCACATCGACATTACGGGTGATCCGCCAGGTCTTGCGCAACGGCTCGTAGCTCAGCCCCGAAAGATCCTCGATCGTGAGATCGGCGGCCCTCAAGGCGCGCGCCAGTTCGGACGGTTTGAGGAATTTGCGCCAGTCATGGGTGCCGCGCGGGACCCAGCGCAGCAGATATTCCGCGCCGACGATGGCGAGCGCGAAGCTCTTCGGCGTCCGGTTCAGCGTCGAGGCGATCAGGATGCCGCCCGGTTTGACGAGCCCGGCGGCCGCCCGGACGAATGCGTCGACATCGGCGACATGCTCGACCACCTCGAGCGCCAGAACCACGTCGAACCGCGTGTCCTCGCCGATCAAGTCTTCGGGCGTGGCGTGGCGGTAATCGATCTCGAGCCGCATGTCGTCGGCATGCTGGCGGGCGACGGCTATATTGTCGTCCGCCGCGTCGATGCCCGTGACGCGGGCGCCGAGCCGGGTCAGCGGCTCGCACAGCAAGCCACCCGCGCAGCCGATATCGAGGACGGTCAGGCCCTTGAGCGGCGCATCGTTCTTCGGATTCCGGCCGTAATGCGCCGCGATACGGTCCCGGACATAGCCGATCCGCGCCGGATTCAATTCATGCAGCGGGGCCATCGGGCCATGTGGATCCCACCATGTGGCCGCCAGCGCGGAGAACCGTGCGATTTCGTCGCGATCGGCCGTTGTCGTGGCGGCTGACTCACTGTGCCCAGTCATGCTAAATAACCTGAAAAGTTCGACTGTTCGGCGGGGTCCGCCGGCGTCCGTATGCTTGCGTCCTTGCCATCTAATGAGTATGTATAGCCGCGATTTTCACGGCAAGTAAGACTGCGAAATCCTCCGCGTGTCGAAGCGGAACCGCGGCACGGGATGTCGCCGGCCGTGCAGTTAGGGATCATCATCGTGCGTATCGTCAAGAAATTCGGCGGGACTTCGGTTGCCGACCTGGATCGTATTCGGAATGTGGCCGAAAAGGTCAAGCGGGCGGTGGACGAGGGCCACGAAGTCGCTGTCGTGGTCTCCGCCATGTCCGGAACGACCAACCAGCTTGTCGAGTATTGCGACAATGTCTCGGCGATCTACGATGCCCGCGAATATGACGTCGTCGTCTCGGCCGGAGAGCAGATCTCGGCGGGCCTGACCGCCATGACGCTGCAGAGCATGGGCGTGACCTCGCGCTCGTGGCTCGGCTGGCAGATTCCGTTCGAGACCAGCGACGTGCACGGCGCGGCCCGGATCGAGAACATTCATACCGAGGAACTTCTGAAGCGCATGGCGCGCGGCGAGGTTCCGGTCGTGGCCGGATTCCAGGGCGTCGCGCCGGAAACCCAGCGGATCACGACGCTGGGGCGCGGCGGCTCGGACACCTCTGCGGTGGCGCTGGCGGCGGCGCTCAAGGCGGATCAGTGCGACATCTATACCGATGTCACGGGCGTCTATACCTGCGATCCGCGCATCGTCACGAAGGCGCGTAAGCTGGACAAGATTACATACGAGGAAATGCTGGAAATGGCGTCGCTCGGCGCCAAGGTTTTGCAGACCCGGTCGGTTGCGCTCGCCATGAAGGAGCATGTGCGCACCCAGGTCCTCTCCAGTTTCGAGGACACGCCGGGCACGCTGGTCGTAGATGAGGATGAGATCGTGGAACAGGAAGTCGTAAGCGGCATCGCGTATTCGAAGGACGACGCCAAGGTCACCGTATCGGGCGTCGCGGACCGTCCGGGCGTCTCGGCGGCCATTTTCGGGCCGTTGGCGGACGCCGCCATCAATGTGGACATGATCGTGCAGAACGTGTCCCAGGACGGCCTGACGGATATGACCTTCACCGTGCCGCGCGGGGAGTTGAAGCGCGCGATCAAGCAGATCGAGGCGCAGAAGGACGCGATTGGCTACGAGTCGCTCAGCAGCGATCCCAACGTGGTTAAGATCTCGGTGATCGGGGTGGGCATGCGCAGCCATGCTGGCGTGGCAAGCCGGATGTTCCGTACGCTCGCGGAAAAGGGTATAAACATACAGGTGATTTCCACCTCCGAAATAAAGGTAAGCGTCCTGATCGCCTCCGAATATACGGAACTCGCTTTAAGGGCCCTTCACACCGCCTATGACCTCGATGCGGCATAGGGCGGTCTCGGTGACGGACAGGTTTCCGAGCTTTACTTTTCGGGGTGAATAGGGGGTCGACAGATGAGCCGGCCGATGATCTTCCCTGAACTGGATCGCCTGTGGCAGCGTGGAAAAGCGCTGCTCGGGACGGATTACGCCATCATGGGCGGCGCGATGACCTGGGTGTCGGAGCGCAACCTCGTCGCGGCGACGTCCAATGCGGGCGGTTTCGGCGTGATTGCCTGCGGATCGATGACGCCCGAGCTTCTCGATGCCGAAATCGCGGCCACGCGCGAGCTGACCAATAAGCCTTTCGGGGTCAATCTCATCACCATGCATCCCGCGCTCGAGGACCTCGTCGAGGTCTGCCTCGCGCGCAAGGTCAGCCATGTGGTGCTGGCCGGCGGCCTGCCGCCGGGCTGGGCG
This sequence comes from uncultured Alphaproteobacteria bacterium, assembly GCA_963821875.1. Taxonomy (GTDB): domain Bacteria; phylum Pseudomonadota; class Alphaproteobacteria; order CAVTAV01; family CAVTAV01; genus CAVTAV01. Next base: position 18,441 of record CAWGFE010000002.1, on the reverse strand, counting down.
ATCGACAAGATCAAGGCCGGCGGCGGCAAGGTTCTGTGCTTCGCGCCGGCTTACGGGTTCGCGCGCAAACTCGTCCGCAGCGGGGTCGACGGGCTGATCATCGAGGGCAGCGAGGCCGGCGGCCATATCGGGCCGGTCTCGACCATGGTGCTGGCCCAGGAGATCCTGCCCCAGATCCGCGAGGTGCCGGTCTTCGTCGCCGGCGGTATCGGGCGCGGCGAGGCGATCGCGCTTTATCTCAGAATGGGCGCATCGGGCGTTCAGATCGGCACGCGCCTGGTCTGCGCGACGGAATCCGTGGCTCACGAGAATTTCAAGAAAGCCTTCATCCGGGCCTCGGCGCGGGACGCGATTCCGTCGGTTCAGCTCGATCCCCGTTTTCCGGTCATTCCGGTGCGCGCGCTCGTCAATCAGGCCAGCAAGCGATTCCTCGACTACCAGAAGGAAGTCATCACCCGGTTTCAGGCCGGCGAGCTGGATCAGAAGCAGGCCCAGCTCGAAATCGAACATTTCTGGGCCGGCGCGCTGCGCAAGGCGGTCATTCTCGGCGATGTCGAGAACGGCTCGCTGATGGCGGGTCAGAGCGTCGGTCTGGTGACCCGCGAGCAGCCGGTTCAGGAAATTCTCGATGAACTCGTCGAGCAGGCTTGCGCCGTTCTCGATCCCGGTACGGTAGAGGCGCGCCCGAAGGAGGTACGGGCCGGGTGACTACGCCGACATCAGCATCAGGCCCTCGGCTCCTTCTCCGGCGCCTTCGGGAGTTGATGGCGGCCCCGGGAGAACTGCAGCCTCGTCTTGATCGCATCGTCAAGATCATCGCCGCGAACATGGTGGCCGAGGTGTGCTCCATCTATCTGGCGCGCGCCGGCGACATGCTCGAACTGTTCGCCAGTGAAGGTCTGAATCCCGAGGCTATTCACCAGACCCGGCTGCGGTTCGGCGAAGGTCTGGTCGGCCGCATCGCCGCGCTGGCGACGCCCGTTTCCCTGTCCGACGCCCAGAAGGATCCCTACTTCGCCTACCGGCCGGAGACGGGTGAAGAAATCTACCATGCCTTCATGGGCGTTCCGATCATCCGGAGCAATCGGGTGGTTGGTGTCGTCGTGGTGCAGAACAAGGCCCAGCGGCGCTACACCGAAGAAGAGATCGAGGCGCTCCAGATCGTCGCCATGGCGCTCGCAGAGCTGGTTGGCGGGGGCAATCTGGTCGATCCGCATGAGTTGTCCGAAGGGCCCTTCGTGCGCGGCGCGCCGCATTTTCTCGAAGGGATGTCTCTGGCCGAGGGCATCGCGGAAGGCGTGGCGGTCTTTCACGAGGCCAAGGTTCAGATCACCAAATTCATCGCCGAGAACCCGCTGGACGAGAAGGACCGGCTGGCGCGGGCGATGGCCGATCTGCGCCAGTCGATCGACGAAATGCTGGCCTCGGCGGAACTCAAGCGCGGCGGCGAGCACCGCGATATCCTCGAGGCCTACCGGATGTTCGCTCATGACCGGGGCTGGCTTCAGCGCATCGAGACGGTGATCGAGTCCGGCCTGACCGCCGAGGCCGCCGTCGAGCGCGTTCAACTCGACAATCAGGCCCGCATGGCCCATGTCACCGACCCGTATATCAGCGAGCGGCTGAGCGATCTGGACGATCTGGCCCATCGCCTGGTGCGCCATCTCGTTGGGCTGCCGAGTACCGCCGCGCAGGAAGGCCTGCCCGAGAACGCGGTGCTGATCGCCAAGACGATGGGGCCGGCGGAACTTCTCGATTACGACCGCAAGAATCTCCGCGCCGTCGTGCTCGGCGAGGGCGCGCCGTCGGCGCATGTTTCGATAGTGGCGCGGGCGCTCGAAATCCCGATGGTCGGCAAGCTCGCCGAGGGCGTCGACCAGATCCAGCCCGGCGACGAGTTGATCGTCGACGCCGATAACGGCCAGGTTCATGTCAATCCCGGCGCGGATATCGCCCAGTCCTATCACGAGACCATGGCGGCGCGCGTCCAGCGGGCCGCGGAATACGCCGCTCACAAGGACCTGCCGGCGGTCACGCTGGACGGCCTGAATGTCGGGCTCAGCATCAATGCGGGTCTGACCGTGGATCTGCCTCATCTGGAGGAAACGGGCGCCGACGGCATCGGCCTGTTTCGCACCGAGTTCCAGTTTCTCGTCGGCTCCAAGCTGCCGCGTCTGCAAGAACAGGCGGCGCTTTACCGCGAAGTGCTGGACGCCGCCGACGGCAAACCGGTCGTATTCCGGACGCTCGATATCGGCGGGGACAAGGAGGTGCCGTTCATCTCCAGGAACCGGGAGGAAAATCCGGCGCTCGGCTGGCGCGCGATCCGGGTGGCGCTCGATCGCCCGGCGTTGCTGCGCTATCAGGTGCGCGCGCTGATTCAGGCCGCGGCCGGCGCCGAGCTCCGGGTGATGTTCCCGATGATCGCCGAAGTCAACGAGTTCAAACTGGCGCGCAACGTCATCGACCGCGAGGTCGACCGGCTCGTCCGCATGAAGGCGCCGATGCCGGAAAAGATTATGGTCGGCTCCATGCTGGAGGTGCCCTCGCTTGCCTGGCAGCTCGACACCCTCCTGCCGCTGGTCGACTTTATTTCGATCGGCAGCAGCGATTTACTTCAGTTTTTCTTTGCCTTCGACCGGAATAACCCGGCTCTGGCCGACCGCTATGACATTTTCGCGCCGAGCGCCTTGAGTTTCCTGAGATCGATCATCGCCAAATGTGACGCCGCCGACGTGCCGGTCAGCCTGTGCGGCGAGATGGCCGGCCGTCCGCTGGTCGCGATGACTTTGGTGGGTCTCGGCCTGAGAAGCCTGTCGGTTCCGGCCTCCGCCGTCGGGCCGATCAAGACGATGATCCGGAGTCTCGAAGTCGGAAGCCTAAAAGACTATCTCGAGACTTTATTCGGCGTGGCCGATCACAGCGTGCAAGGAAAGCTCAGAGAATTCGCACAGGATCATCGCGTTATTCTCTGAATAATTTCCTGCCTTATTGTTGCTTAAAATTTTCCACATTTTGTCCACATTTGCGTGGCACTAATTGCAAAATCGGGGGCTTAGCCGACGATTACACACAAGATGGCGGCAACGGCGTTTCGACAGAAAAACGTCTATTGCGTCGAATCCTGTTATTTGTTTTAGTATTTCATTGACCAAACAGCTCTACAATAAGTGCGCTTCTACTACCGGTGTCGATTTTGCTTTTCTAAAAGCGACACGTGTCGGGACGCGCGAGAACCGGTGAGGAAGCGACGAGGAAACGACGGCCCGAGGGTAAAAGGCGCCGTAATTCGGCCAGGAGACGGATCGGTACGCTGTTTTGTAGATGACTGTGGGGGTGGTGAAAATTGCGGGCAATGCTTCAAGACTCCATCGTAGAGCAACACGAGCCAGCCAACGATTTTGCGTTGGACGGGACGATCCATGAGGTCGAGACCGAGGATCACAACGATGTCGGCGCGGTCCTCTGTCACGCTCGAACACAGTCGGGCTATTCCCTGGAGCAGATCTCGCAGAGCCTGAATATTCGTCTTCAGCATCTCAAGGCCATTGAGGAGTCCCGCCTCGACGCGTTGCCCGGCGCGGCCTATGCGGTCGGTTTCGTGAAGGCCTATGCAAGTTTTCTCGGGCTCGACGAGCAGGCCATCGTCGGCCGCTACAAGGAAGAAATTCATCTCGTCCCCGGCCACCAGCGTCTCAGCTTTCCCGAACCCGTCGATGAAGCGCGCGTTCCCAAGGGGACGATGATCGCGCTCTCGCTGGTCGCCGCGATGGCGATCTACGGCGTCTGGTATTTCGTGTCGTCCTATGACGCGTTGAAGATGGTCAGCGTGCCGGACGTGCCGGACCGGGTGGCGTCGAATTCCGTCGGGCCACAGAGCATATTCCCGTCGGCGGCGGACGTTGCCTCCGACAGCGTCGTTCCAGAAGCCGCCGCTGCGCAGGCCGATGATGCGGCAAAGACGCCCGGCAAGGCGGAGGGCGGCAAAGAGACGGTCGCGAAGGTGGCCGCCGCCGCCGCGACAACGGCTCCCGACGCCAAGCCGACGGCGACGGCGCCGGCCAAGGTCGCCGCGGCTGATCAAAGTAACGCGTCCGGGCAGTCGGCGCCCGCCGCCGATGCGACTGCTCAGGCCGCCCAGCAGGTTGCGTCCCTGGAGCCGCCGGTCGGCGCCGCGCCCGCACCCGTGGCGGATGACGAAGCGGCCGCCGAAGCGGCGGATCAGGCGGCGGCTGCGGCCCCGATCGTCGAACAGCCCCATGTGCCCAAGGTCTACGGCGCCGGCAATGCCGACGCGCGGATCGTGATCCGTGCGGCGACCGATTCCTGGGTTCAGGTCGAGGATGCGAACGAGAATATTCTGCTCAGCCGCGTGCTGAAAACCGGCGATTCCTACCGGGTTCCGAATCGCGACGGGCTGACCATGATGACGGGCAATGCCGGCGCGCTCGATATCGTGGTTGACGGAGAGTCCGTCGGTTCGCTCGGGCCGCTCGGTGCGGTGCGGAAGGGTGTAGATTTGGCGCCGCAAGCGCTGCAGGCCCGCGTCAGCACGGCGCGGAATTAAACCTCTCGGCGTTTTTTCCTACTCGTTCTTAACTTCACATCCACCAGCACCAGACGTATAACGGGGCCCGTAGCGCGACGCAGAAGCGGTCGTGACGCATCGGTCCCTGTGATGGATTCGCCGCGGCCGGCCCGCAAATGCCGAATTGCACGAGGAATCTCATGAGTGTTCGTCCGTATCGAGACATCGACAGGCGCAAATCAAGACAGATCCATGTCGGCCGGGTGCCGGTCGGCGGCGACGCACCGATCTCCGTGCAGACGATGACGAATACGCGCACCAGCGACGCCGCCGCGACGATCGAGCAGATCCTGGCGGTGCAGGACGCCGGTGCGGATATCGTTCGGGTCTCCTGCCCGGACGAGGCGTCCACCGCGGCGCTCAAAGAGATCGTCCGCGCGGTCGATATCCCGATCGTCGCCGACATCCATTTCCACTACAAACGCGCCATCGAGGCCGCCGAAGCCGGGGCCGCCTGCCTGCGGATCAATCCCGGCAATATCGGGTCCTCGGAGCGGGTGCGTGAGGTCGTGAAGGCCGCCAAGGATCACGGTTGCTCGATGCGGATCGGCGTGAACGCCGGCTCGCTGGAGAAGGAGCTTCTGGAACGTTATGGCGAGCCCTGTCCGGAAGCGATGGTCGAAAGCGCCCTCAATCATGCGCGTATTCTCGAAGACAACGACTTCCGCGAATTCAAGATCAGCGTGAAGGCCTCGGACGTGTTCCTGGCCGTCGCGGCCTATCAGGGCCTGGCCGACGCCTGCGACTATCCGCTCCATATCGGCATCACCGAAGCCGGCGGGTTGACGTCGGGCACGGTCAAATCCTCGATCGGGCTCGGCATGCTGCTGTGGTCCGGAATCGGCGATACGGTCCGCGTGTCGCTCTCGGCGGATCCGATCGAAGAGGTCAAGGTCGGCTTCGAGCTGCTGAAATCGCTCAATCTGCGCTATCGCGGCGTGAATATCGTGTCGTGCCCGTCCTGCGCGCGTCAGGCCTTCCAGGTCATCAAGACGGTCGAAGTGCTGGAGAAGCGTCTGGCTCATATCTCGACGCCGATGACGCTGTCGATCATCGGGTGCGTCGTGAACGGACCGGGCGAGGCGCGCGAGACCGATATCGGCCTCACCGGCGGCGGCAACGGCAATCACATGGTCTATCTGAACGGCGTCACCGACCACAAGATCAAGGACGACGCGATCATCGATCATATCGTCGAGTTGGTTGAAAATCGCGCCGCCGAGATCGAAGCGGGCACCAGCCAGTCCAGGATCGCCAAGGCCTCTTAACGCGGGATCTTCCGTTCGGTCGGGAGGCTGGCCTCGAACGGGTCGTCAGAGTTCAGGAAAAGAAATCCATGTCCAAGCTGCAGCCCGTTCGCGGTACCCGTGACATATTGCCGGATGAGAACCGGCGGTTCCGGCAGGTCACCGAAACCTTTCGCGGGGTTGCGGAGAATTTCGGTTTTGCCGAAATCGCGACGCCGATCTTCGAATTCACGGAAGTCTTTGCCCGCACGCTGGGCGAGACCTCCGATATCGTCTCCAAGGAAATGTACACCTTCGAGGACCGCAGCGGCGAAAGCCTGACCTTGCGTCCCGAATATACCGCCGGTATCGCGCGGGCCTTCATCTCGGGCGGGCTGGCGCAGGATCTGCCGCTCCGGCTGTTCGGTCACGGGCCGATGTTCCGCTATGAGCGGCCGCAAAAGGGCCGGTATCGCCAGTTTCACCAGATGACGGCCGAGCTTCTCGGGGTCGCGGAGCCCCAGGGCGATATCGAAATCGTCGCCATGGGGGCGGAACTGATCCGCCGGCTCGGCGTGGGCGAGGCCGTGACGCTCGAGCTCAATACCCTCGGCGACACGGAAAGCCGCCGGATCTACCGCGATGTGCTGGTCGACTATCTCAAGGAATACAAATCGTCCCTGAGCGAGGACAGCGTGCGGCGGCTCGACACCAATCCGTTGCGTATCCTCGATTCCAAGGACGAGGGCGACCGCGAGATCATCGAGGACGCCCCGCGCATGTCCGAATATCTCACGCCCGCGGCGAAGGAATTCTTCGCGGAAGTGACCGAGGGACTCGATGCGCTCGGCATCGAATTCGTGCTGAACGAGCGGCTGGTGCGCGGGTTGGATTACTATTGCCACACGGCGTTCGAATTCGTCACCACGGCGCTCGGCGCGCAGGGCACGGTTCTGGCGGGTGGCCGCTATGACGGGCTGATCGAGCAGATGGGCGGCCCGTCGACCCCGGCGGTCGGCTGGGGCAGCGGCATAGAGCGGATGTCCATGCTGATCGACGAGCCGCCGATGCCCGATCGGCCGATCGCGGTGATTCCGGTGGGCGGCGAGGCTCAGAAGGCCGCGCTCCAGATTGCGCATCGGTTGCGCCAGGCCGGTCTGTCGGTCGATATGACCTATCGCGGGAATATCGGAAAACGCATGAAACGCGCCAATAAAGTGAATGCACGCGCCGCTCTGATCCTCGGCGGCGACGAACTGGCGCGCAATGTGGTGACGTTGAGGGATCTTGACTCCGGTGAGCAGGCGGAAGTACCTGTCGCCGACATTGAGCACAAGCTCACAAGCTTCGAATGAGTTCCGACGCGTCGCCGGATACACGACTTTGATCCCACAGGAAAAACTGAATCAGCTGCTGCACCGCTTCAGGGCGATCGAGGCCGATATGGCCGGCGGCGACAAGATGTCGAGCGAGGACTTCGTGCGGCTCTCGAAGGAGCACGCCGAGCTCAAGCCGGTCATCGACAGCATCGTCGCCTGGCAGGACGCCACCAGGGAGCTTGCCGATCTCGAGGAGATCATCGAGGACCGCGGCAACGATGCCGACATGCGCGCGCTCGCGGAGGACGAGATCTACGAGGTGCGCAAGAAGCTTCATGCGCTGGAAAATCAGGTCAAGATCGAGCTTCTGCCCAAGGATGCGGCGGACGAAAAGAACGCGATTCTCGAAATCCGCGCGGGAACGGGCGGCGACGAAGCGGCTCTGTTCGCGGGCGTTCTGGTGCGGATGTACCAGCGCTATGCCGAATTGCACCGCTTCAAATTCGAGGTCATGAGCGCATCGGAAACCGATCTCGGCGGGTACAAGGAAGCCATCATCGCGATTTCCGGCACCGGCGCCTATGCCCGGCTCAAATACGAGTCCGGCGTGCATCGCGTCCAGCGGGTGCCCGCGACCGAAGCCGGCGGACGCATCCATACGTCGGCGGCGACCGTTGCGGTGCTGCCCGAAGCCGAGGACGTGGATGTCGATATTCAGGAAAAGGACCTGCGGGTCGATGTCTTCCGGTCCAGCGGGCCGGGCGGCCAGTCGGTCAACACCACCGACAGCGCGGTCCGGATCACCCATATCCCGACCGGCATCGTGGTGCAGCAGCAGGACGAGAAGTCCCAGCACAAGAACCGCGCCAAGGCGATGAAGGTTCTGCGCGCCCGGCTCTATGAGCGCGAACGCGAGCGGGCCGACGAGGAGCGCGCCAGCACGCGGCGCGGGCAGGTCGGCAGCGGCGATCGTTCGGAACGTATACGGACCTATAACTATCCTCAGGGCCGCGTCACCGATCACCGGATCGGCCTGACGCTCCACAAGATGGAACAGGTTCTGATGGGCGAAGCGCTGGACGAACTGATCGACGCGCTGACGGCGGAAGATCAGGCGAGCCGGCTCTCGGCAATGGAAAAGACGGTCAAGAAATGATTATGGGTGAAACAGCGCAGGAGTTGGCGCGCGTGGCCACCGCGAACCTCAAGGCCGCGGGGATCCCCAGCGCGCCGCTCGACGCGCGGCTGATCATGCGTCATGTGCTGGGCCGCCGCTTCGACGACGTTCTGATCGACCCGATGCGTCGGCTGACCGACGAGGAGGAGCGGCGGTTCACCGCGCTTCTCGGCCGCCGTACCGCCCGCGAGCCCTTGTCGCATATTCTTGGCCGCCGGGAATTCTGGAGCCTGCCTTTCGCCGTCGGCCCCGCGGTCCTCGATCCAAGGCCCGACAGCGAAACCCTGATCGAGGCGGTGCTGGACCACGTAAAAGACGCACGGGCGCCGGACGGGGCGGGGCTATCGATCCTCGATCTCGGCACCGGGTCGGGCTGCCTGCTGCTCTCCCTGCTGCATGAATTGCCCGAAGCCAAAGGCGTTGGCGTCGACATTTCAGCGGATGCGCTGTCGATGGCGCGGACGAATGCCCGCAGGCTCGGGCTGGATGCGCGGGCGACTTTCGCCGAAAGCGACTGGACGGCCGGACTCTCGGGCCGGTTCGATATCGTCGTCTCCAATCCGCCCTATATTCGCCGGGACGATATCGCGGATCTCGCGCCCGAAGTGCGCGATCACGAGCCGCATCTGGCGCTGGACGGCGGCGAGGACGGGCTGGAGGCCTATCGCCGTATTATCCCGGCGCTCGGGCCCCTGTTTTCAGCCGATTCCGGGCGTCCTTCCATGGCCGCTTTCGAGGTCGGCCGAGGACAGGCGGATGATGTGGTCAAACTCCTGTCACAGAACGGCTTTATCGATATGGAGTGCCGCAATGATTTGGCCGGAACGGCGCGCTGTGTGACCGGTTTCAAGGAATGAGAGCGGATTCCGAAAAACCATGCAGGGTTAAAATTTCCTGTTGGAAATAATAGTCATTCCGGCTAAACATACGATCAGTCACGTACAGGGAAGTCGCTGCGGAGCGCAGCGAAAACAATATATTCCCACTTGGGAACGGCCCCTTTGCCTATAGCAGGAAAACAAGGCCGCTAATAAATCCGAATGATGAATGAAGGGTCGGGATGGCCCTCATTGATATTAGCAACCCCTTCGAACACGTTGGTGATGAGACAAGGCCAAAACAACAAGCGGTCGCGCGGTCGGCCGAACAATCGTAAATCGCAATCTGGACGCACGTTCGATAGCAACGGTCCCGATGTGAAGATCCGCGGTACGGCGGCTCATATTTACGAAAAGTACCAGTCTTTGGCGCGTGATGCCCAAGCGAGTGGTGACAGAATTATCGCGGAAAATTATCTCCAGCATGCGGAACATTATTTCCGCATGATGCTGGCGGCCGAAGGGCCGGCGGGCATTCAAAATCGCATGAACCAGATGCAGGCGCGCTCGGCGGTGCCTGGCGGGCCGAACGGCCAGTCGGGAGACGGCGAGGAAGCGACCGGGCAAGAGGCGGTGTCGAGTGCCGGCAACGGCGCGAACGGGCAGCAGCCGCGGGTCGATAATCGTGAAAACGATGACGGTCGTCCGCAGGCGTCCGACAAGAGCGACCAAGCCGCGAGGCCGGCTGGCGCCGATCGCGCCAATGGGCCGGGCGAAGCGTCTGTCGCCGCGTCGGCGGAGGAAAGCCCGTCGCCCAACGGGGCGGCAGACGATCATGCCGGCAACGGCGCGGCTGCGCCACCGGGTGATGGTCAGGGTGATGGCGCCGAGGCTCCGGCCGCGGCAGCGGGCGACGGACGGGGAGCACCCAAGCGGCGCGGACGTCCGCCACGGGCTCGTGCGGAAGCGCCGGCCACCCCGGCAGCCGAGCCCTCGGAGGCCGGATCCGAGACCTCCGAACCCGCAAGCTGAGCTCCGGTCCCGTCAGGGGCCCGGCTCGCGAGCATTAATCGACCTTCCGGTATTTATCCGGCGTGCGTGCTGCGCCGGGATCGCTAGTCGACGGTGACCGTGTCACCCAGCGTGATCACGCCGCCAGTCGTTACGCTGGCATAGACTCCCATCACCGCGTGTCCGTAGAGGCTCGTCAGATCCTTGGGGATGTTCATGTCGCGCTCCGCCGTGAGCGGATTGACATTGGTCGCCGCGCAGCGCTCGATCGGGGCGGCGACGGACAGCCGCGCATCGCCGATCGCCATCTCCTTGCCGACGAGATCGAGTTCCGCCCAGGCCGGCCAGCCATCGACATAGATATTGCCGCGAAAACGCAAAGATTCGATTGGCCGTCCCGTCCTGGCGCTCAAATCCCTGAGCGTTTCGAGATTGATGATCGACACGTATTTGTGCCGGCTGTCCGAGAAGCTGTGACCCGGCGCATCGACAATTCTGGGACGGCCGCTCTCGGGGTCGCCCATGAAATGCTCGAAGAATTTTTCCATATGTTCCCGCGCCTCGAAATTGGTGAGGCAGGCCTTGATCGCGAGCCCATTGCCGCGCATCAGCACCAGGGTCTGCGACGCTTCGTCGAAAAACGAGGCAAGGGCGGCAAGGCGCTCGTCGCGCATCAGCATCAGGAACCTGGTCTTGTCGAGATGCTCGGGTGCGTCCGGATTGAATTTGGTGGTGCCGAGCGCGATCGCGTAACGGCGGTCGCCGGAAATCGACTCGCCCGGCTCCAGGGTGGTTTCCTGAAGAGGTTCCGGGCTCAGTCCCTTCACGGGAAAACGGAACAGGCCGACGATGCGAGCGGAATCCATGGCGCGCGGGGTACTCGGTTGGGGTTTATAAGGTTTCGAATGACGTCGCGCCGACGGTCCACGCTAGGCGCGCAACCGCCGCGCGGCGTGAGTTACTTAGAGGTGGGAGGCAGGGCGGCGCCCGTCGAGGCGCCGGACGCAAGGTCGCTGGTCTGTTGCGTCATCTTGACGTTTTCGGCATCGGCGATGCGCACATCCATCCTCTTGACCATCGACTTGAAGCTCGCGAGCCGCTGACCCTTGAGGCTGTAACCGGTCGGCAGTTTCAGGCTCAACGGATTGACCTGCTTGCCGTGAATCAGAACCTCGTAATGGAGATGGGGGCCGGTCGCTTCGCCGGTGGCGCCGACATAGCCGATGACCTCGCCCTGATGAACCCGCACGCCGCGATGAATGCCCCGGGCATAGCCCTTCATATGGCCATAGGCCGTGCTGTAGGTGCTGTTGTGGCGGATGCGGATGTAATTGCCGAAGCTGCCCCAGCGCGACGCCCGCTCCACGACGCCGTCGCCGGCGGCCATGATGGGGGTGCCGCGCGGCGCGCCGAAATCGAGGCCCTTATGCATCCGGGTGTAGCCGAGAATCGGATGCTTGCGCATGCCGAAGGTGGAGGTCAGATGCGCGCCGTCGATCGGCGTGCGCATCAGCATCTTCTTGGCGCTGCGCCCGTCCGGCTTGAAATATTCGGCGAATTTCTCGCCCTTGGGCAGATAGCGATAGAGCTGGATCTTGTCGCCGCTAAGAGTCAGGGCGCCGTACAGGATGTTTCCGTCCTTCACGACATTACCGTCATCGTCACGGTAGCGCTCGTAATAGACTTCGTATTTGTCGCCTTCGCGAATCTCGCGCTGGAAGTCGACGTCCCAGGAGAAGATCCGGATCAGCTCGACGATGACCGGCGCAGGCACTCCGGCGCGCGCGGCCGACAGAAACAGGCTGTCATTGATCGTGCCCTCGGCGGCCACGGCGAATTTGGTGAGCGGGATGTCGTTGGCCCAGCTCTTGTACTGGCCGTCGTCGCCGCGCTGGGCGAAAACCTCGCGATCGACATCGGGCCGGTAGGAGATCTTCTGCAGCACCGGACTATCGTCCGCCGTCAGGCCCACCTTGATGACCTGGCCGGACTGGATCTTGCGGAGATTGTCGACCTTCCTCAACGCCGCGATCACATTATGCGCGTCGCGCGAATCAATCCCGGCTTTGAGCAGGGCGGCAATCATCGTGCTGTGGCGCCTGATCTTGACGTCGACGGTTTTGAGTTGCGGCGCCGGCGGCGTCGCGGGCGCCAGGGCGGCGGCGGTCTGATCGGCCGCCTGATTCCGTGTCGCGTCCGCCGTAGTCGCCGCGGCCGTGTTGTCGGCTGATTCCGTCTCGCCGGAATTATCGCTGGCCGCGCGGTAGAGATCGGCTGTCGTCGGTGTGCGCAGGGCGAACCATCCCAGCGTACTGACCGCGCCGACCAGGCAGGTCAAAAGAAACAGCGAGAGAAACCAGCGTTTCGAGCCGATATCCGCGCCCAGATCCAGTGTCCAGGAAGTTGTTCGTTCGCCGCCGTGAGCCGCCGTGGGAGAGGGCGTTTCGGCCATGGTCGCGCCACTGTCTTCTACCGACTGATTCATCGAACCCCGCATAACTCCGCTGCCAACTCGATGTCGTCGCGGCCGGCGAGATCGCGGCCTCGCCCTGGTGCCAGTTAACCCTATTCAGGGCCTGCGACGCCCCGATCTTTCTTAATCATGCCGGTGCGCCGGCCCGCAGTCAATTGAATTGTCTTAGGAAAAGATCGCTAAGGGGTTAATATTCCAACATGAATCGCGGTTGAAAGCGGCATAAGTTGCACCCATATTCAATGGGCTCGATTGGCGGGTTTTCGGACCCTTTCACAAAAACACAAAAAATGTGTTCTTCGGGCTTGACGAGGGTTGGGTCGTACGCCTATAACCCGCCGCACCGCAGGCGAGGGCCTGACCACCGATAACGGTCTGCCAAGCCTCGGTGTTTCCGAGTTACCATCGGGTAGAATGGTATGTCGCAACAAGCGAGATACCTAGCCCGTTGCGCTCTTCGGGAATGCGCTCTTTGAAATTGTGAATATGGGAAGGGAAGCGTGGGCGGCGGCGTCGTCTATCGAGGCTGCTAAGTTCACGCTTTTAAGGATCTAAGTGATGTCGGTTTTTCGGAACCGGCAAAACCAATGATCAACATGATTGTGTGCGTTTAGAAGCCTTTAGTCGATCGAACTTGAGAGTTTGATCCTGGCTCAGAACGAACGCTGGCGGCATGCTTAATACATGCAAGTCGAACGTGAAGCTGGCTTCGGCCAGTGGAAAGTGGCGGACGGGTGAGTAACGCGTGGGAATCTGCCCTTGGGTACGGAATAACGTCTGGAAACGGACGCTAATACCGTATGGTCCGGTAACGGTAAAGATTTATCGC
>CAWGFE010000002.1:0-2500 GCA_963821875.1 uncultured Alphaproteobacteria bacterium | reverse complement strand
TGAAAAGCACCCCAATGCGGGGAGTGAAATAGTACCTGAAACCGAATGCCTACAAGCAGTGGGAGCCCGAAAGGGTGACCGCGTACCTTTTGTATAATGGGTCAGCGACTTAATTTATCGAGCAAGCTTAAACCGTTAGGTGTAGGCGCAGCGAAAGCGAGTTTGAATAGGGCGATTTAGTTCGATGAATTAGACCCGAAAACGGGTGATCTAGCCATGAGCAGGTTGAAGGTGCGGTAACACGCACTGGAGGACCGAACCGGTATCTGTTGAAACAGATTCGGATGACTTGTGGCTAGGGGTGAAAGGCCAATCAAACCCGTAGATAGCTGGTTCTCCGCGAAATCTATTTAGGTAGAGCGTCGGATGATTACCCTCGGGGGTAGAGCACTGGATGGGCTAGGGGGGCCTACAGCCCTACCAAACCTAACCAAACTCCGAATACCGAGGAGTACAGTCCGGCAGACAGACGATGGGTGCTAAGGTCCATCGTCAAGAGGGAAACAGCCCTGACCGCCAGCTAAGGTCCCTAAATCATGTCTAAGTGGGAAAGGATGTGGGAAGGCCAAAACAACCAGGAGGTTGGCTTAGAAGCAGCCATCCTTTAAAGAAAGCGTAACAGCTCACTGGTCTAAACAAGCCGTCCTGCGCCGAAGATGTAACGGGGCTCAAGACATGTACCGAAGCTGCGGGTGTGCACTTTGTGCACGCGGTAGCGGAGCGTTCCGTAAGCCTGTGAAGGGCGACCCGTGAGGGCGCCTGGAGGTATCGGAAGTGCGAATGCTGACATGAGTAACGACATGAGTGTGAAAAACACTCACGCCGAAAGTCCAAGGTTTCCTGCGTAAAGCTAATCTGCGCAGGGTGAGCCGGCCCCTAAGGCGAGGGCGAAAGCCGTAGCCGATGGAAATCAGGTTAATATTCCTGAGCCTGGTGGGATGTGACGAATTGTGGACGTAGTACGGGCTTATTGGATTGTCCGTGCTGCCAAGCAGTTCCTGGAAATAGCCCCACCGTATAGACCGTACTCCAAACCGACACAGGTGGACTGGTAGAGAATACCAAGGCGCTTGAGAGAACTACGCTGAAGGAACTCGGCAAATTGATCCCGTAACTTCGGAAGAAGGGATACCCTTTCTTGGGCAACCAGGAGGGGGTGGCACAGACCAGGGGGTAGCGACTGTTTACTAAAAACACAGGGCTCTGCGAAGTCGCAAGACGACGTATAGGGTCTGACGCCTGCCCGGTGCCGGAAGGTTAAAAGGAGAGGTGCAAGCCTTGAATTGAAGCCCCGGTAAACGGCGGCCGTAACTATAACGGTCCTAAGGTAGCGAAATTCCTTGTCGGGTAAGTTCCGACCTGCACGAATGGCGTAACGACTTCCCCGCTGTCTCCAGCGTAGACTCAGTGAAATTGAATTCTCCGTGAAGATGCGGAGTACCCGTGGTTAGACGGAAAGACCCCGTGCACCTTTACTACAACTTTACAGTGGTGCGGGCGATCCTATGTGTAGGATAGGTGGTAGGCTTTGAAGTGTCGGCGCCAGTTGGCACGGAGCCACCCTTGAAATACCACCCTTATGATTGTTCGCATCTAACCGTAGCCCGTTATCCGGGTTCGGGACCCTGTATGGTGGGTAGTTTGACTGGGGCGGTCGCCTCCCAAAGAGTAACGGAGGCGCGCGATGGTGGGCTCAAGCTGGTCGGAAATCAGCTGATGAGTGCAATGGCATAAGCCTGCCTGACTGCGAGACTGACAAGTCGAGCAGAGACGAAAGTCGGTCATAGTGATCCGGTGGTCCCGTGTGGAAGGGCCATCGCTCAACGGATAAAAGGTACGCCGGGGATAACAGGCTGATAGCGCCCAAGCGTCCATAGCGACGGCGCTGTTTGGCACCTCGATGTCGGCTCATCACATCCTGGGGCTGTAGCAGGTCCCAAGGGTTCGGCTGTTCGCCGATTAAAGTGGTACGTGAGCTGGGTTTAGAACGTCGCGAGACAGTTCGGTCCCTATCTTCCATGGGTGTAGGAAAATTGAGAGGAGCTGTCCCTAGTACGAGAGGACCGGGATGGACGCACCTCTGGTGGACCGGTTGTGGCGCCAGCCGCATAGCCGGGTAGCTATGTGCGGACGGGATAACCGCTGAAGGCATCTAAGCGGGAAGCCTCCCTCGAAACAAGTTTTCCCCTGAGAGCCGTGGTAGACCACCACGTTGATAGGCCGGGTGTGGAAGCGCAGCAATGTGTGAAGCTTACCGGTACTAATCGCTCGATTGGCTTGATTTCCCGCCATGCATGGTGAGAAGGGCGGATGCCCCGCCTTGGATCCATGCGGCAGTGATACTGCTCACGCAACAAACGCGTCTTTTTGCAACTCTTTGTCCGGTTTTTGCCGGCTTGGTGGTCATAGCGAGGGGAACACACCCGATCCCATTCCGAACTCGGCAGTTAAGACCCTCTGCGCCGATGGTACTTGCGCTTAAGCGTTGGAAGAGTAGGTC
>CAWGFE010000001.1:0-138091 GCA_963821875.1 uncultured Alphaproteobacteria bacterium | reverse complement strand
ATCGGGCTGGCCTTGTTGTGTTTTAATAACAAAAGTATCGTTAATAAAACCTTCACCCAAGGTGTTGATTTTGACGACTTCCCCTTCTATTTGAAACTGGTTGGCTATGTGATTCAGATTAATTTCCATGTGTTAGTTTTAATAAATTATTTCGGAAATAAAAGTTTGAAAAAGAAAAAGTTGCATCACTTAATCCCAAAGCTTTTCAGGATATTCTCCTTTTGCGATTAGAGCATTTATTTTTTCGATAACAAACGGTTTGTCTTCCTTATAGGTAACACCAAACCATGGTGAATTCGCTTCCAGAACTTTTGTTGTAGCAAGGTTTTCATCTATAAGTTCAAAAACCACTGAAGGAATGTACATTTCCGATTTAGGTTTATCAATTTCCGTCTTCAGGAAGTCGGTGAATTTCTTTTCAAGAATCGGAAATATGGAAGGTTTAAATCCCCAGATGTTCATCGAAACATTTTCTTTTCCGGTTAACGGAGTTTCGCTGCCATCGCTTTCAATCGAAACTACTTCATCTCCTCTTTTTACAATTTTAATGGTTTCAACAATCTTCTTCAAATTATTATTTTCATCCACCTCGCAAATACCACGCGAAACCGAACCAAATTCGGAAAGTGTATTCCAAAGTTGATACCCCACCATAGAATATTCTCTGTCGTCGTGCGATGTGGTGAGAAAATCTGCCATTATCTGATAGGCTTTATGACCATAAAAGTCGTCGGCATTTAGAGCGCAGAAAGGTTCTTTTACCACATCTTTTGCAACTAAAATGGCATGAGCCGTTCCCCATGGTTTTTCGCGTCCTTCCGGCAACGAAAAGCTTTCGGGCAGCATATCCAGTTCCTGGTATACATAATCCACTTCGATTTTCCCGGCCAGCTTTGCATCGAATTTTTCTTTAAAGGCATCGGCAAAACTTTCGCGGATAATAAATACGACTTTGCCAAATCCGGCTCTTATGGCATCGTAAATCGAGTAATCGATAATTGCTTCACCATTCGGGCCAACAGGTTCTACCTGTTTCAGTCCCCCGAATCTACTGCCCATTCCTGCAGCCAGTATAAGTAATGTAGGTTTCATTTTCATTAATTTTCAAGTGAGGTGTAAAAGTAAGAAAAGGAACATAGGAAAAAAAGTAAAAATTATACTGCGACAAACAGACACAGGAATGCGAGACGCAAGATTTATAGAAAAAAAGCTTCTGTGACAATATAGAGCTTACCTTTAATTATTCGATTGATTTAATCACCCCATCATGAATTGTTTCACGAAAACGAATGAAATGCACTACTTCCGCCGGTTCAGGTTTTCCATTGGGAAGAAGTCCAAAATCACCCGGATATCTTGCATCGATGTATACTTCGTTAATTATTGACAATGTTCTTTTTTTCGGTTACCAGTTATTTAGCAGAAAGAAGATCATCTTCGGCTGCTGTCAACAATTCTTTAGTTATCGGTTTCATAAATTACCTGTCCTGATTTTTCAATCTCTTTTTTAAATCCGCTGTCCATCTCGATAAACTTTGCAAACATAGGTTTAGTATGCACAATCAGGTCAATGTCTGCAAATTCCCTTAATTTATATAAAGCACTGCCTATTTTTAATTTGGTTTCCATTTTTTGTGCAAATGAACTGAAAATAAAATTGTCGTTTGTAATAACCAGTAAATCAGTGTCGCTGTTGTCGGATTGTTCACCCTTTGAATATGATCCAAAGAGAATTACCTTATTGACATTTAAAGTTTTTACCGCGTTTGTGATATGTGTTATCAATTCATTTTTCGTCATTTATCAAATATATCAAAATTTTCTGACTGATTATAAACAAATTCCACCGTTCGGGTTTCAATTGCAGAAGTAAATCGTTTTCAGTTTGAACTTTGTTCCTCTAAACACTGAACACTGAACACTGAACACTGAACACTGAACTTTTTTCCTTTACACTTTCCAATTTGAACACAGAACTAACTTAGGCCACGAGCCTCGAGCCACGAGTAGCGAGTTTTTTTTTTTTTTTTTTTTTTTTTTTTTTTTTTTTTTTTTTTTTTTTTTTTTTTTTTTTTTTTTTTTTTTTTTTTTTTTTTTTTTTTTTTTTTTTTTTTTTTTTTTTTTTTTTTTTTTCCATCTTGAGCACTTTTTCTTTCCACTTTGAACTTCTTCCTCTGAACACTGAACACTGAACACTGAACACTGAACACTGAACACTGAACACTGAACACTGAACCCTGAACTACTCCCTATACCACCCCGCATACATTCCGTAAGCATTCGCGATCCGGTTGATTTCGCCTTCAAGTAATTCAGGGCTGATTTCTTTGATTTTTTTTGCAGGAATTCCGGCATAAACAGATCCCGAATCAACTATAGTTCCTTTTGTAACCACCGATCCGGCAGCGATAATTGAGTTGCTTTCCACAATTGCATCGTCCAAAATCACTGCGTTCATTCCAATTATTATATTGTCTTTAATTGTGCATCCGTGAACGATGGCTCCATGTGCAATGGTAACATTATCGCCAATATTAGTTGGCGATTTTTTATATGTGGCATGGATAACTGCATTATCCTGAATGTTGGTATTATTGCCTATTTTTATGTAATGTACATCACCCCGAACAACAGCATTGAACCAAATACTGCAATTATTTCCAATTTCCACATCGCCTATCAAGGTCGCTGTTTCGGCCAAAAAACAGTCATTTCCAACCTCCGGAGTTTTACCTTTTAATGTTTTAATTAATGCCACTATCTAAATTAATTTTAAATTGGTTTCAAATATATCAAAACCTTTAAATAATTGAATATGTCGTTACTAACTTGTTAAATAATGGTTATTTTTGTTCGTTATAATTTAATTAACTAATAAAATCGATTTTGAAATTATAGACTTTTAATTCTAGAATCGTTTTTCTTTTGAAATGAAATATTAAATATAAAAAGTAATTAAATGAAGGATGCAAAAGTAATTGAGCTGGAAGAAGTTGCCATTCGATTTTCAGGAGATTCAGGGGATGGAATGCAGCTTACCGGCACATTATTTTCGGATGCAACTGCGTTATTGGGAAACGACATTTCAACCTTTCCTGATTATCCGTCTGAAATCAGGGCACCACAGGGAACGGTTGGGGTGTTTCTGGATTTCAGGTTCAGTTTGGACACAAACATGTTAATACTCCTGGCGATTATGCACATGTATTAATCGCTATGAATCCGGCTGCGGTTAAGGCAAATGCTAAATTTATGAATCCGGGTGGAACCATTATTTATGATTCGGATTCATTTCACGAAAAAAACCTGAATAAGGCAAATTTTGAAACAGATGATCCTTTTATTGAATGTAACCTGGAGGACTATTTTAAAATTCCTGTTCCCATTTCAAGTCTCACCAAAGAGAGTTTGAAAGATTTTGGACTGGACAATAAAAGTGTGCTTCGAAGCAAAAATATGTTTGCTTTTGGTCTGGTTTGCTGGATGTTTAACCGCCCGCTGGATTATATCGAAGAATTTATTAAAACAAATTTGCCAAAAAACCTGTAGTTGTTGAATCGAATGTTAAAGTGTTGCACGATGGCTACAATTATGGAATGAACATGCAGCATATGACGCCCAGTTATTGGTTAATCCGGCAAATATTGAAAATGGAACTTATCGCAATATTAACGGAAACCATGCTACTGCCTGGGGTTTTTTAGCTGCCGCTGAAAAAGCAGGTTTGGAGTTTTTTTTAGGTTCATATCCTATTACCCCGGCAACTGATATTTTATCAGGCTTTGTCAGATACGAAAAGATTTGGGGGTTAAAACATTTCAGGCAGAAGATGAAATTGCCGGAATTACTTCTGCTATTGGAGCTGCTTTTGCCGGTGATTTGGCAGTTACCACCACTTCAGGACCAGGATTGGCGCTAAAATCAGAAGCCATTGGTTTAGCTGTTATGGCCGAATTACCTATGGTTATTGTAAATGTTCAGCGTGGTGGTCCTTCAACAGGGTTTCCAACCAAAACCGAACAGTCCGATTTGTTACAGGCACTTTATGGAAGAAATGGTGAAAGCCCGGTAGTGGTTTTGGCAGCCAGCACTCCTTCAGATTGTTTTTGGTATGCTTTTAAGCAGCCAAAATTGCGTTTGAAAGAATGGTTCCGGTTATTTTGTTAACTGACGGATTTTTAGGAAATGGAAGCGAACCCTGGAAAATTCCTGCAATGGCTGAATTACCTGCAATTAAACCTCGGATTGCAAAAAATGCGGAACTTTAAAGCTTATGAACGTGATGCTGAAACATTGGCGCGGGAATGGGCTTTTCCGGGAATGGCTGGTTTTGAGCACCGGATTGGCGGACTGGAGAAAAATGAAATCGGTACAGTAAGTCATGATCCTGAAAACCACCAGATAAACACTGGTATCCGCGAAGAAAAAGTTCAAAGTGTGGTTGACATGGTTCCTGATTTGGAATTTTGTGGTGATGATGAAGGTGATGTTCTTGTTGTTGGCTGGGGTGGAACTTATGGGCATTGATTAGTGCTGTGCGAGAACTCCGCAAAGAAGGAAAAAATGTGAGCCTTGCACATTTTAACTATATTAAGCCATTGCCGAAAAACACTGAGAAGTATTCGGAAATTTAAAAAGATTATTGTTTGCGAATTAAATATTGGACAGTTTGCAGGCTATTTACGCGATAAACTTCCTCAATTCGATTATCATCAATGCGAATAAAGTAAAAGGGTTGCCATTTACTGTGGATGAACTAAAACAAAATGTTTACAAATTACTGGAGGATTAAAAATGGCTGAATTACAATATACCGTTAAAGATTTTAAAAGCGAAAACGAAGTACGCTGGTGTCCGGGATGCGGCGACTACGCCATTATGAATGCTGTTCAGCGCACAATGGCTGAAATGGATATTCCACGCGAAAAATTTGCTGTTATTTCAGGAATTGGTTGTTCTTCCAGGTTTCCGTATTATATGAGTACTTATGGTTTTCATCTATTCACGGACGAGCCGCAGCAGTTGCTTCAGGCGTAAAACTGGCAAATCCTGATTTAAGTGTTTGGGTAATTACCGGCGATGGTGATGCTATGGCCATTGGCGGAAACCATTTTATTCATTTGATTCGAAGAAATATCGACATCAATCTGATATTTTTCAACAACCGGATTTACGGTTTAACCAAAGGCCAGTATTCACCTACTTCCGACAGAGGCGTGAAAACAAAAACTTCACCTTTTGGAACCATTGAAGATCCTTTTGTTCCGGGGCAATTGGTTATCGGTGCCAGGGGTACTTTTTTTGCCAGAACTATCGACAGTAATATAAAACTTAGCCAGTCGGTTTTTGAGGCTGCTGCCAATCATAAAGGTACATCGGCGGTTGAGGTATTACAGAACTGTGTGATATTCAACAATGGAATTCATGATGAAATTACCGATCCTCAGCATCGCGCAGAACGACAATTATTTCTTGAACATGGTAAACCAATGGTTTTCGGAAATGACAATGAAAGAGGATTGATTTTCGACAAAGGAAAACTGAAAGTGGCGGTCATTGGGGAAAACGGAATTACGCTCGACGACATTCTTGTTCATGATGCATACGATGCGGATCCTACGCTGCACATGGCTATTATCAATATGAAATTGCCCGATATGCCTGTAGCTTTTGGTGTTATCCGAAGTGTTCCGTCGTTGGTTTACGATGTTGAAATGGAAGCGCAAATTAAGCAGGTACAGCAAAACCGCAAAATAACCTGTGTCGACGAATTACTAAATTCAGGAAACATTTGGGAAGTGACAGGAAATGTGGTAAGTAGCGATGAGGGGTGTCAAAAAACAAAGCTGAAATAAGAAAAATAAAGACAATAAAAAAGGCTCGATATCGAGCCTTTTATTTGATTCCCCTAATTTAATTCGAACCACTGTGTTTTTATAAAGTATATCCCCGCATCCAGAAGGGGATATTCAATGTAAGTGGTTAGTGCTTCTTTGTATTCGATTTCGTGTGTATCGATATATCGAAATAAATCGTTGTAATTTTTCATTGCAAATTCAACAGGATATCCAGCCACAATTATATGCCAGAATGCTTCCAGATTTTCATGTCTTGAATAGAAAATTTTTTTTCTGGCTTTCTTAAATTCATTCTCGTTTAAAACCGCCTTAATCCTCTTGTAATATTCCGATGTTCTTACGTCCTTCATCACTTTAAATCTTCTCGATTGTAAAAGTAGAATCCGGATAAAACAATCCATAAATCCAAATGCTGAATTAGGAGGTTAAAATTTCTGATTATTTGATAAGTGAAAAACTGAGATTAGCTGAAATTTCAGAATTTTTATTTTGTTAACAGGAATAACAGGCATGTCACGGAAATCCTGTAAAGCATTTATTAACCCTACTGATTTATAGGATAATATATCGACGGTTTTAATTGGCCGAACTTTTATTTTTCCTTCCGAAATCAATCTTGCACGTTGCGTTCCCGGCAAAAACAGCTTTCCGGAGTCCACCATGTTTTGCCGTCGATTGGAACTTCTCGCCCGTCGGCTGATCCCCCGCCCGACCGAAATGCGCAGGCGACTTCGACAGACCGGCATGAACATCACCCTGGCGAACTATATGGTCGCCAACGTTGGCGTCGGAATTTTTGCCGCCGGACTCGCCTGGGTGTTCTTTCATACCGGCATTGCGATCGACCTGCTCGCCGGCGTCATCGTGGGCGTCGGCCTGCCCCACATGGTCATCAACAAACTCATCGTGAAGCGGATCGAGAAATTCACCAAGCTGTTTCCCGACGCGATCGACCTTATCGTCCGCGGCCTTCGCTCCGGTCTGCCGATCACGGAATTGATCAGCTCGGTTGGCCAGGAAATGGAAGATCCCATCGGCATCGAGTTCCGCCGCATCAGCGACAACGTGAAACTCGGCAAGCCGATCGAAGATGCGCTGGACGACGCCGCCAACCGGATTTCGACGCCCGACTTTAAATTCTTCGTCATCGCCATCTCCATCCAGAAAGAGACCGGCGGTAACCTTGCGGAAACGCTGGATAATCTCTCCGACATTCTGCGCAAGCGCCTGCAGATGAAGTTGAAGGTCAAGGCCATGTCGTCCGAGGCGCGCGCGAGCGCGCTCATCATTGGAGTGCTGCCATTCCTGCTGTTCGGCGTGCTTCTGTTCGTCAACTACGGTTATGTCAGCGTCTTGTTCACCGATCCGCGCGGCATGGTCATGGGCGGCGCCGGTCTGACGTCCATGGCCATCGGTATGTTTGTCATCAGCAGACTCATAAAGTTTGAAGTGTGATCATGAGCAGCTTCCTTCCAACAAATTGGGGCCCCGCCGACTACGTCACTTTGCTGGCGGGCGTAACGGCGTTCTTCACCGTTTTCGCCGTCTGGAATACGGCTATCGCGCGTGACCCCATGCGTTCGCGGATCAAGGCTCTCGCCGACCGGCGTGAAGCGATGCGGGCCGGATTCGTCGCGCCTCAGCGACGTGAGAGGCGGACCCAACGCGAGAAGAGCGTGGGCATCATGCGCCAGGTGGTGAAGCGCATGAATCTGATGCGCAGCCAGTCCTCGCAGAAAATCGTCCAGAAGCTCGCCGAGGCCGGCTGGCGATCCAAGGATGCCGTGGTCGTCTATCTTTTCTTCAAGTTGATTCTGCCGGTGATCGTCGGCGTGGCGGCGACGATCATATTGTTCGGTGTCCAGATGTTCGACCTGCAGCCGCTTACCCGGACGGCGGCCGCGATCGGAACGATTATTCTCGCGGCCATGGCACCCGACATTCTGATCAAGAACACCACGAGCAAGCGTCAGGCGGAGATCCGCAAGGCCTTGCCGGATGCGCTCGACCTTCTCGTCATCTGCGCCGAAGCCGGCCTGACGATCGATGCCTCGCTTTCCAAAGTGGCGCGGGAAATGGCGAGAAGCTGCGATGAGATCGCGGACGAATTCAGCCTGACGGCCGTCGAGCTCGGCTTTTTGACCAATCGGCGGCAAGCGCTGGAAAACCTGGCCCGGCGCGTACCGGTGTCCGCCTTGCGCGGGGTCGTTACCACCCTGATCCAAACCGAACGTTACGGCACGCCGCTGTCGCAGTCGCTGCGCGTTCTGTCGGCGGAGTTTCGAAACGAACGGCTGATGCGGGCGGAAGAGAAGGCTGCTCGACTTCCAGCAATCCTTACCGTGCCGTTGATCTGCTTCATTTTGCCCGCCCTGTTTATCGTCCTTATCGGGCCGGCGATCCTGAAGGTGATGGATAACTTCCTCAGTCTGAAAATGTGAGGTGCGGTATGCTCAAGAATATATTCGCTCTGACACGTCTTAGAGCCTCTTGGGCATGCCAGCGCGGCGCCGCGGCTTTGGAATTCGCCTTTGCCTTGCCGATTGTCGTCCTGCTTCTCGCGGGAACGTTCGATCTCGGCATGGTCCTGTTCGCCGATATCCTGCTTGAGGGCGCGGTCCGCGACACCTCGCGGCTTGGCATCACCGGTTATTCTCCGACGGGCGTCGACCGGGACACCATGATCCTCGACGCCTTGAAGAGCGACACGCTGGGACTGATCGATACCAACAAGGCAATAATCACGCACAAGGTGTATCACAGCTTCGGCGACATCGGAAAACCGGAACCGTATACCGATGTCAACGGCAACAATCAGTACGATGTAGGAGAGCCGTTCCAGGACATCAACGGCAACGGGCATTGGGACTCCGATATGGGTGTCGCCGGACTTGGCGGCGCGGGCGATGTGGTGCTCTACACCGTCACTTATGACTGGACGACCTGGACCCACCTTGTCGATCCCCTGTTCGGGAAGGACGGCAAGATCACGCTCACCGCAAGCACGGCCGTTCGAAACGAGCCTTATGGCGGCAGCGCGCCAACCGCGACATCCCCGTAACCGTAGCGCAGGAGGAAAGAAGAAATGACGATATCTATCGGATTTCGGCGCCTTCTCCGCTCATTAAGGCGCAATGGCAAGGGGTCAATCCTGATCGAAACCGCGCTGGTGATCCCGGTCATCATGGTATTGATAACGGGCGGCTTCGAGGTCACGCGTTTCGCGCTGCTGTATCAGAAGGTCAACAGGATCGCCGTCAGCATGGCTGATCTCGTGTCGCAAGCAAAAACGATCAACGAGACCGATATAAGCGGCCTGTTCGATGCCGTCGTTCACATCGGCGAGCCTTTCGACGTGACCAACAACGGCGAAGTGATCATCAGCTCGATCGGTCTCAAAAACGGCGTTCCAACCGTCAACTGGCAACGCAGTGGCGGCGGCCACTACAGTGGAACGAGCCATGTCGGGACCGAAGGCGGCAATGCGACCTTGCCGTCGGGTTTCGTCCTCCACGCCGGCGATACGGTGATCATCGCGGAAGCTTTCTACAACTATCATCCGGCGCTTTTCACCGACATCATGAAGCCGACCGTGTTGTACAACATCGCCTATTACCGCCCGCGTTTGGGCACGCTGGATCAAGTGCAACCGGGCTGAGGGACTCCCTCGCTCTATATCCTCGCGAAGGGAACCGGATCGACCGCCGTGTAATGACGCGGAGGCCGATGACGGCCACCATGTCGCTTAGGGGCGCCAAGGTCTTATTTGCGAGGATTTTATTATGCAAAACAATGCCTTACGTCTTGCTTTTCTCGTGGGGCTCGTCGCAGCTCCCGCGTTGGCCTTTGCTGCCGACGCGCCGTCCGGTACTCCGATGCCGCGCCACGGCCCGGCCATGCGTGGGGGCATGACACCACCGGAAATCGTTCGTCTCGCTTTCTCCGCGCTCGATGCGAACAAGGACGGAAAGATCTCCAAGGAAGAGTTCGAATCTCACCGTCCGGCCCGCCTCCAGGTCGCCGACGCCAACAAGGACGGCAAGGTGAGCCGCAAGGAATATGAAGAGTTCATCGTCAAGCGGGCGAAGGAACGCGCCGACCGCATGTTTGCCCGGCTGGACCGCAACGGCGACGGCGAACTCGACAGCACCGATTCGAAAATGATTGCGGACGCGCGCTTCGACCGCGTCGATGCCAATCACGACGGATCGATCACCCTTAACGAATTCATGCCGCGAGACGGCATGATGGCACGCCGAGATCACCGTGGTCCCCGCCGCGGCCCCGGCTTTGGTGCCCCGCCGACACAGTAAGACGGCGAATCTTTCCTCAATAATAAACTTTCCCCAAACTATGCGCCTCCCGGTTCCCGCCGGGAGGCCATTTTATTTTACGCCGGACCGTGACCCGGAGCGGCGTTCGGTTATACGATTGGACAAAAAGGGGGATCCGCAATGCCATATTCATTTCCGTGGACGTCTCTGGTAACGCTGCTGGCCGTGTTCATCTATGCGTGGTCGGGGATACTCGTCGCGCGCGCCCGGGCGAAATACGGGGTCCGTGCCCCCGCGACAACGGGAAACCCCGATTTCGAGCGAGCCTTTCGTGCCCAGGCCAATACGGGCGAGCAGCTGCTTCAGTTCCTGCCCTGTCTCTGGCTGTTCGGCGCCACATTCGGCGACATCTGGGCGGCGGCGATCGGGGCGGTCTGGCTGATCGGCCGGGTCATCTATGTGATGACTTATAGCCGGAAAGCCGAAGCGCGCGGCCCCGGTTTCGGCCTGACCATGCTGCCAACCCTTGTCCTTGCAATCGGCGCCTTGTTCGGCGTCATCCAGCGCCTTGTCTAATTCCCGTCATCCATCAGTTTCCTTTTCGCCAGCGGAGCACCACCGGTAATGAAGTTTGGAATCTTCGATCATCTCGATATTCGCGACGAACCCCTGGCGAAAACCTATGACGAGCGGCTCAAACTCCTCCATCTGGCGGATCAAGCCGGGTTCCACGCCTATCACCTGGCCGAGCACCACGGCACGCCGCTCGGCGCGGCCCCCTCACCCAGCGTGTTCCTGTCGGCCGTCGCCAGGGAGACGACGCGAATCCGGCTCGGCCCGATGGTTTTTCTCCTGCCTCTCTATCATCCGTTGCGGCTGATCGAGGAGATCTGCATCCTCGACAATCTGTCCAAGGGCCGGCTTGAACTCGGCGTCGGGCGCGGAATCTCGCCGATCGAGATCGGCTTTTTCGGTGTGGAGCCCGATGCGACCCATACCCTGTTCCGCGAGGCGCTGGAGGTAATCCTCAAAGGGCTGAGTTCCGAACGGCTCAATCACGAAGGCGAGCATTTCCACTTCGACAATGTGCCGATGGCCCTGCGGCCCGTTCAGACTCCGCACCCGCCGGTCTGGGCGGGCGTCGGCGGCCAGCAAAGCCAGGAATTCGCCGCCGAGATCGGCATGAACATGATGGTCAATGGCCCAACATCGCGGATCAAATCCCTCGTCGAGAATGTCGGCAAGCTCTGGCCCGAGCGTAAGAACCGGCCGGATCTGCCTAAATCGCCCATCTCGAGCCCGTTTCTCGGCGGCGCGCGTCAGATCTATCTGGCCGATACCGACAGGGAAGCCGACGAAACCTGCCGCGAAGCCTATGACGACTGGTACCTCAAGCTCGTGAAGCTGTGGCGCGAGCACAATATGGAAGCCGGCTTTGCCAGCATCTTCCTGACTTACGAGCAGGCCAAGGACGCCGGACTGATCTATGTCGGCACGCCCGATACCGTCCGCGCGCGGATGGCGGATGAAATTACCGAGACCGGCGCGAACTATCTCTTGCTGCAGTTCGCTTTCGGCAATCTCGGCCATGAACGAGAAAGCCGGTCCATGCGCCTGTTCATCGACCACGTCATGCCGGCGTTGGTCTGAAGCCCGAGGCCGGTGTTTCCGTAAGCTCACACCCGAAAAGTATTTTTCGCACGCCCGAAAAGATCGATTTACGAACGTGATGGTTTCGTGAGATTTTTATGACGCGGGGCACGTGGCCCGTGTCCTCCGCGCTTGCTTTGAATGGCTTGTGGGGACATGAGGGCGAGACCATCGGTCTGGAACCGCGATATCTTGAAGGCCGGCCTTGTCGGTGCAGGGCTGCTCGTCCCGTATCATTGGTATCTGGTGCGCTGGGAAACACTGGGCAGTGTTTCGATCATGCTCACCTATTTCACGGTTTTTCTGATCTGTCTGGTCGCCACGCTGGCGGCCGCCCTGTGCCATAGCCTGATCTGCCGCATCCTGTTCGGCTTCGCGTTCGCCGCGTCGGTGCTGCTCGTCGATTCCTATCAGCGGGTCATGGACGAGCCGTTACATTACGCATCGTTCGTCAACCTGTTCGAGACGGCAAGCTTCGCGGGCGATGCGCTGGAGCAGTTCGGCGGTCATATTCTGATGCCTGTCATCGCCGCGCTGCTGATCGGGCTGGGTGTCCTGCTGCCGCCTCTTCCCCGGACCTACCGATATAGGGCGACCCGTTTCGTACCCGCGACCGCACCGTTTCTCGCCATCGCTCTGTTGGCCGGGGTTGTCTTCAAAGAGGACGGGGCCGGCGCCACCGGCATGCCGGGTACGCTGGTCCCCGGGGCTTATGGCGCCGTACTGGTTACCGAAAAGATGTTGCAGCTGGGCAAGGCGCGTGAACCCGTCAGCCTTACCCGGCGTCCGGTAAGGCCCGACGGCGATGTCATCCTCATCGTCGACGAAAGCATTCGCGGTGACTATATCGACCTTGCCGGCGGCAAGGTTCCGACAAACCTGCTCGACGCGGAGGGTAATCCGAAGCCCGGCGTCTATAATTTCGGACGGGCGGCTTCGGCCGCCAATTGCAGCGCCGGTACGAATATCATTCTGCGCTATGGCGGGACGCGCAGGACCTATCTGCGCAATATCGCCAGCATGCCGACGATCTGGTCCTACGCCAAAGCGGCCGGCTACCACACGGTCTATATAGATGCGCAGCTTACGGGCGGCCATTTATCGAATTCGATGACGAAGACGGATCTCAAGAAGATCGACGAGTTCATCCAGTTCGACAGGGTCCCGCTGCGCGACCGCGACCAGAAAATCGCCCGGATCATCGTCGAGCGGACCCAAAACGACCGGCCGGAATTCATCATCGCCAACAAGATCGGCGCTCATTTCCCGGTCAACGACAAATACCCCAACTCTTACATGATCTATAAACCGGCATCTCCGCGCGGAAAGCTCGCCAACGTCACCCGCGGCGACCGGCGGACCGGCATGCCCGACTGGGATCTGTACAAGAACGCCTATCGCAACACGTTACTGTGGAATGTCGGCCATTTCTTCGACACCATCCTGAGCGGTGCGA
This sequence comes from uncultured Alphaproteobacteria bacterium, assembly GCA_963821875.1. GTDB lineage: Bacteria > Pseudomonadota > Alphaproteobacteria > CAVTAV01 > CAVTAV01 > CAVTAV01. The sequence goes on along the minus strand of CAWGFE010000001.1, from coordinate 124,853 downwards.
ATCTGGACAAGTCGGTAATGATCTACACCAGCGATCATGGCCAGAATTTTCACGAAGACGGCTCTCCCGGCTTCGGCACCCATTGCTCGCAATCCCCGCCGCCGACAGAGGGCATCGTGGCCATCGCGATGCTGACCAAAATTCCGGGTATCTCCCGTGAAGCCGCCGAGTGGTCACGCATCAATCGCGGCGCAATGAGCCATTTCGAGATCTTCCCCACGCTTCTGGATCTGATGGCTTACGACCGCGAAGCGGTGCGGCAGACCTATGGCCCCAGTCTGTTCGAGCAGGCGAACGATCCGCAAACCTTCAACGCCCGGTTCACGGAACTCGGCGGAACACCGCCCCACTGGGTGCCGATCAACCCGGTCACGCCGCTTCTCAACGCCGGCCTGAAATAGGCTCAAAAACGAAATCGCCCGCCGCAGTTCCCCGGGGCGGGCGATCCGTTTGTCTCGGACCGGTCTAGCTGGGGATCTCCCAGACTTCCATGATCTCTTCAACCCGCCGGTAGACGCGCTGACGCTGCTCCTCGAGTTCGTCCGGCAGTCTTTCGCCGAGCTTCTCGTACAGCTTCGCCTGATCCTCGATCTCCTCGAGGCCGGCATCGCGCTCGATTTTCATGAGACGATTGAAGATCTCGGCGCCGAAATCGAGGCCTGTCCAGTTCAGGTCGTCATATTTTGGCATGAGGCCGAACGGGCTCTCGACGCCATTGGCCCGATCATTGACCCGATCGACGATCCACTGCAGGACGCGCATGTTCTGGCCGAAGCCGGGCCAGATGAACTTGCCGTTCTCATCCTTGCGGAACCAGTTGACCCGGAAGATCGCCGGCGGATTATCGAGGTTCTGGCCGAGCTTCAGCCAATGATTCCAGTAGTCGCCCATGTTGTAGCCGCAGAACGGCAGCATCGCCATCGGATCGCGGCGGATAGCGGCCTGACCCTCGGCCGCGGCGGTCGCTTCCGACCCCATGGTCGACGCGAGATAGACGCCGTGGTTCCAGTCGAACGCCTGGAACACCAGCGGGAACAGCTTGCTCAGCCGGCCGCCGAAGATAAAGGCGCTGATCGGCACGCCCGCGGGATCGTCCCAGGCCGGGTCGATGCTCGGACACTGACTCGCCGGTGCGGTGAACCGGGCATTCGGGTGCGCCGCGACACGACCACAATCGGGCGTCCAGTCCTGGCCGCGCCAGTCGATCAGATGCGCGGGCGGCTCCTTGGTCATGCCTTCCCACCACACGTCGCCATCGTCCGTCAGAGCGACATTGGTGAAGATGACGTTCTTTTCGAGCGTGTGCATGGCGCTCGGATTGGACTTCATCGACGTGCCCGGGGCGACGCCGAAATAGCCGAATTCCGGGTTGATCGCGCGAAGCTTTCCGTCAGCGCCGGGCTTGATCCAGGCGATATCGTCGCCGACGGTCCAGGCCTTCCAGCCTTCGAAACCTTCCGGCGGAATGATCATCGCGAGATTGGTCTTGCCGCAGGCCGACGGGAACGCGGCGGCGACATAGGTCTTCTCGCCTTCGGGCGATTCGAGACCGAGGATAAGCATATGCTCGGCGAGCCAACCCTCCTCTCGCGCCATGCTGGACGCGATCCGAAGCGCGAAGCACTTCTTGCCGAGCAGCGCATTGCCGCCATAGCCGGAACCGTAGGACCAGATCGCCCGGTCCTCGGGGAACTGAACGATGTATTTCGTCTCGTTGCAGGGCCAGGCGACGTCCTTTTCTCCCGGCTCCAGCGGCTTGCCGACCGAATGCAGGCAGGGCACGAAATCGCCGTCACCCAGCACGTCGAGAACCCGGCTGCCCATGCGGGTCATGATCCGCATATTGGCGACCGCATAGGGCGAATCGGTAATCTGCACGCCGATATGCGCGATGTCGGATCCGAGCGGCCCCATGCTGAAGGGAACCACATACATCGTACGGCCATGCATGCAGCCCTTGAACAGGCCCTTCAGGGTGGCCTTCATCTCGTCCGGGTCGCACCAGTTGTTGGTCGGGCCGGCGTCTTCCTCGTGGCGCGTACAGATGAAGGTGCGGCTTTCGACGCGGGCGACATCGCTCGGGTCGGACCGCGCCAGGAACGAGCCGGGGCGCTTTTCCGGGTTCAGCTGGATGAGCGTACCGGCATCGACCATCTCTCGGCACAGTTCGTCGTATTCTTCCTGGGAGCCGTCACACCAATGGATGCGGTCCGGCTCGCACATGGCCGCGACCTCATCGACCCACGCCAGAAGCTTGGCGTTGACATCCTTGGGTTCCACTCGGCTTGCTGCGACCATACTAATGCCTTTCCTCAAATCTCGCGCGAAACACTGTCCCTGTTCGGACAATCCATAATATTGCACCTGACGGTCCGATTTTCGATACGTTTAAACACGAATGACGGCCAATGTGTATGCCTGAATCATGCCCGCCCCGCCCGCGGGCCGGGAATCAGCCGCGCTCCAGGGTGCCGCGATACTCTTCTCCGTCGATTAAAACTCTCACGTCTCCGTTATCGTCGCGGAGAACGATGACATCGGGCTGGTAGGCCCGTCCCCGCTGATCACTCAGACAAACAAAAACCATGCCATTCTTGAGCGGAACCGGCTGGTTGAATTCGCAGCCGACGAATTCTCCCGTCGCGGTCGTCTTGGCGATGACCTGATAGCCCTTCTCCTGAAGCGCTGTCAGGCTGTCCGGCTTGGTTTCAGCCCCGAGGGTATAGCTTGACCATCCGATAACAACAAGAACGCCGGTCAGGATCGAAACGTTCCTGAGGATTTTTGCCGTCTTTGCCATGCCTCAGTTCTTCCCAATCATCCCAAAACGGGACAATTTTCGAAACACCGTCAGCGAGAGAGTATCGGCCTGCGCGGCCCCATTAACCGGGGCCTAACCCTATCCGCTTATTTTGTAGCCGTGCCGCGAATTTAGCATTTTTCGAGGCGGCGACAAGAGGAGGGTCCATGCGTGTCCGAAGTTTTCTCACGCCTTCAGCGGGTTCTCATCATTATCCTGTCTACGACACATTGATGGGCCGGAAGTCGGTCGTGGTCGGTTTGGCCGTCGGCTATGCGGACAGGAACGGCATTCGCGCCGTCGCGCCGGGCCAGGAGGTCATAGACCGGCTGGCGGACCTGACCACCGAGGAGGCCCGGCTGCATGTGGTCTCGATCACGGACGAAATCGACGCCGAGGAACGAATCGACAAGGCGTTGTCGACAACGGAGGCCGGCTCCGCGGTCCTGCTCCTTTGCGCCGATTCACGCCTTCTCGATTCGACGCTGACCCTGCTCAATCCGGCCGACGCGCCGCGCACCATTCAATAGGACCCGCGCCATGCCTTCCGGTCGAAGGCATGGTGACAGGCCACCGCATGGCCGGGCATGGCATCGCGCAAACCGGGCACGTCGTTTGCGCAGATTTCCGTGGCGATCGGACATCTGGTCCTGAATACGCAACCGGACGGCGGATCGATAGGCGAGGGTAGCTCGCCTTTAAGCCCCCGCCCCTCCGAGACTTCATCGGCATCCCGCTGCGCCACCGGATCGGGCGCCAGGACCGCTTCCATCAGCGCGCGTGTATAGGGATGAAACGGCGCGTCGAAAATCTGATCGCGGGCCCCGAGTTCCATGACCCGTCCGAGATAGAGCACCAAAATCCGGCTGGCGATATGCCGCACGACCGACAGGTCGTGGCTGATAAACAGCAGAGAAAGCCCGAATTCCTTCTGCAAGTCCTTGAGCAGGTTGACGATCTGCGCCCGGATCGAGACATCCAGCGAGGAGACCGGCTCATCGCAGACCACCAGCTTCGGCTCGACGATCATCGCCCGGGCGATTCCGATCCGCTGGCACTGGCCGCCGCTGAATTCGTGCGGATACCGATTGATCAGCGCCGGCGACAGGCCAACCTTTTCCATGATCGAGCCGACCCGTGCACGGCGCTCGTCCCGGCTCAGGCGAATGCCTTGCGCCCTGAGCGGTTCCGCGATGATCTCGCCGGTCGTCATGCGCGGGTCGAGCGAGGCGAGAGGATCCTGAAACACGATCTGGAGATCCCGGCGCTTGCGCCGCATCTCGGATCGAGACAGGGCGGCGAGATCCTGTCCAAGCCAGACCACGCGCCCATCGGTCGGCGCCACGAGTTGCAGCACCGCGCGTCCGAGCGTCGATTTGCCGCACCCGGACTCCCCGACAATCCCAAGCGTTTCGCCCCGGCTGAGTTCGAAACTCACGTCATCAACGGCTTTCAGAGTCGCGAGCGCGCCGAATCCCAGACCGACTCGGCGAACCGGGAAATGGACCTTGAGCCCGTCGACTTGCAGCACGGGGTCACTCATCACGGGCCCTCGACCAGATGACAGGCCGCGCGATGGGACGGCCCGGCGTCGACCAAGTCGGGCCTTTGGGAACGGCAGAGATCGAAGACGGACTCGCAACGCGGCGCGAACGCGCAGCCCGGCAGCTGTTCGGACGCATTTGGCGGCTGGCCGGGGATGGCCGACAGAGGCATGTCCGGATCGTCATCGAGCCGTGTGGTCGCTTTGAGCAAGGCCCGCGTATAGGGATGGCCGGGCCGGTGGAAGATGTCCTCGGCGGGCCCTTCCTCGACGACCCGTCCGGCATACATCACCGCGACCCGGTCGGCGAGACCGGCGACCACGCCGAGATCATGGGTGATCAGCACCAGCGCCAGGTTCATCTCGCGCGTCAGATGACGAAGGATCGCAAGGATCTGGGCCTGCACGGTAACGTCCAGAGCCGTCGTCGGCTCATCGGCGATCAGGAGTTCCGGCTCACACAGCAGCGCCATGGCGATCATGACACGCTGGCGCATACCGCCGGAAAGCTCGTGGGGATACTGATCGATCCGCCGGCCGGCCTCGGCGATGCCGACCCGCTGCAGCATATCGAGCGCGCGGGCCCGCGCCTCGCGGCGTGACAGTCCCTTATGCCGGATCAGCACCTCGCACAGCTGCCGGCCGATCCGCATATGGGGCGTGAGCGACGTCATCGGATCCTGAAACACCATGGCGATCCGGTCGCCGCGCATCCGGTTCAGCGCGGCCGCGTCGAGGCCGAGAATATTGTCGCCGTGAAACGTCGCTCGTCCCTCGGCCCGGCCGTTCGACGCCAACAGACCGAGTGCGGCGAGAAATGTCTGGCTTTTGCCCGAGCCGGACTCGCCGACGATTCCGAGGCACTCCCCCGCCCCGATCTGAATCGAGATCTCCCGGACAGCCCGCACCTCGCCATCGGGCGTCGCAAAGCGAACCGAGAGATTTTCGAGAGACAGGACCGAGGCCATGAGCTGGATGGTCGTTCCGGTTCAGGGATCACACTAACGCCGGACGACCAGACATCTTTCATGGCTCTGAACGAGCGCTTCGCAGATCGATGTCGCGTGAACCTTTGTCAGAGGACCGGCCCGGAGACGATACAAGGCGCCGTCGTCGCCGGAGACGGTCTTGGTCACATCGCTGGTCAAGCCCATCAGAAGATCGGGATGCGCGGCGGTCAGCCGGGTCCATTCTCGCTGTGCCTTGTCCTCGGCGCGAACCGCGCCGAGCTGTACGGCATAGTTGCCCGGGCCGAGACTGGCGAGCGTGCCGTCACTCCCGGTCGCCGCCGCCGTGCCCGACACGGAGTCATCGAGACCCAGGTCGCTGGTGTCGGTGGACGGAACGTCCAGTTTGCTGCGGCCCTCATTCATCAACTTTTCGACCGCGGCGTCGATGCCCTTGGGAGCATAGGTCGAGGACAAGCTAGAATTCTTGATCAGGTCTCCGGCCTGTTTCAGCAGCTCCTCGGTCGAGAGATCGCTCGGGACCGACGGCTCGGTTGCCGCCGATTTCGATGCGGACCCGGCCGCACTGGTATCCGGGCTGCCGGCCGAGCCGGAGGTCCCCATATCGAGCGGCTTTTCTTTTGCGGCGGACGCCCGGTAGCGCGCGATCGCCGCATCCATTTGCTGAATGCGCTTCTCGATATCGGCGGTTCCGTCCCGATAGATGCTGGGCGTCGTCGACGCGTCGGGGCGAATCAGCGTCGCCACGGCTTCGTGGCCGCGCGCCATAGCGACGTCATAGGGCGTGCGGCCCTGAAGATCGCGGACCGTCCGATCCGCTCCGGCATCGAGAAGATGCTGCGTCATCTCTTTATTGCCCGTCATCGCGGCGAAATGCAGCGGCGTGGATCCGTCCGAAGAAACCGGATCGATTTCGGCGCCGGCGTCGAGGAGATCGCCCGCAATCCCGATATAGCCTTTGATCGCGGCAAGATGCAGGGGCGTGTAGCCCGCCGTCGTATGCGCATTGATGTCCGCGCCCGCCTTGATCAGCATGTCGACGGTCGCCTTCTGTCCGGCGAAGGCGGCGATATGCAGGGGTGTTGCATTATCCTCGGCGCGAGGCTGGTTGACCTTCGCCCCTGAATCGATCAGTTGCTGCAACTTGGCGGTATCGCCGCTTTTCGCCGCGTCATCGATGGGCGAGGCAAGGGCCCGGACGCCGATCGCGCCGGCCAGCACCAGACCAAATCCCAAAGTTACGATAGACCGCTTCATGAGCAACCCCCGCTTGTTCGTCTCGGTTATCGATTGCGCTCCCGTATGAAGCCGAGGCGCCCCGACCGGCAATCAAGGATGCGCCAGGCTATACCATGGCGGCGAAAAGACGGAGCCATCGACTCCATCATGGGCCCCATGGATAGCGCCGTCGAACACTATCGCGCAAATACGTCGATGTTGAAAGGCGGGGAGATCGGCGGGTTAGACGAAGTCCGCGGCGGTAAGCAGCGACATCAGGGTCAACCCCTCCTCCGCCAGTGCCTCGCGCGCGCCTTCCTGACGGTCGAGAAGCGTGAGCACCGTGTCGACCTTGGCGCCGGCCTCGCGCGCGGCCTGTGCCGCCTTGAGCGCCGAGCCGCCGGTCGTCGTCACATCCTCGAACACGACGACCCGCTTGCCGTCCAGGGTCTCTCCCGGCGCGAGTCCCTCGATCAAGACCTGGGTCCCGTGGGCTTTCGCCGCCTTGCGCACGAAGAAGGCGTTCAGCGGTCGGCCATGCCGGAAGCTCGCCGGCGCGACCATGGACACGATCGGGACAGCTCCCATCTCCAACCCGCCGACATAGTCGACATCGATGGGACCGAGCGCCTCGACGATCATGTCCGATATGATGGCCGCGCCTTCCGGATCCATCATGGTCGGCTTCATATTGAAATAGAGCATGCTCTTGCGGCCGGAGGCCAAGGTGATCTCGCGATCGTTCGAGAAGGATTTCCGCCGGACGATCTCGATCAGCCGCGCCTTTTCTTTGCTCTTCGTCATGTCGGTCTACTCCAGAGGCAGGGAGACGAGGCCATCGGCCAGCTTGGGCTCGAACCAGGTCGATTTGGGCGGCATCACCTCGCCGGCATCGGCGACCGCCAGAAGATCGCTCATCGATGTGGGAAAGAGCGCGAAGGCAACCTTCATCTCGCCGCTGTTCACGCGCTTCTCCAGTTCGCCGAGGCCGCGAATGCCGCCGACGAAATCGATGCGGGACTCCCGACGCTGGTCGCCTATTTTCAAAATCGGCGCAAGCAGCCGATCGTACAGAATGCTCACGTCGAGCCGGCCGACGGGGTCGGTTTCGGGCGGCAGGGCCTCGCGCGGCGTAAGACGATACCAGAGCCCACCGAGATACATGCCGAATTCGGCGGCGTGTGCCGGCTTCATCTGTCCGTCGCTCGGGGCAACATCGAACGCCTTGCCCACGGCCTCTAGAAAGGCTTGCTCCGAAAGCCCCGCGAGATCCTGCACAACCCGGTTGTAATCGAAGATCTGCATCTGATCCTGCGGAAAACTGACGATCAGGAAACGGTTATAGAGTTCGGTTCCGGTATGGTTCGGGTTCTTCTCTCTATGCGCCGCCGCCACCCGGGACCCGGCCGCCGAACGATGATGCCCGTCGGCGATATAGATCGCCTCCATGGCGTCGAAGGCGTCGGTCAACCGGCCAATCGCAGCGGCATCGTCGATCACCCAGATGGTGTGGCGCACCCCGCCCGGTCCTGTGACATCGCTGGCCGGCGTGCCCTGGGCTACGGCATCGAGCACCGCCGCCACGTCGGCGTTCGGCCGATGCGCGGTCAGAACCGGGCCGGTATGGGCGCCGACGGCTTCGATCTGGCGCACCCGGTCGTCTTCCTTGGCGGGACGGGTGAATTCGTGCTTGCGGATCCTGTTTGCGTCATAGGCTTCGACCGCCCCCGCCGCCACGAGACCGATCTGTGTATGACCGCCCATGATCATGCGATAGGCGTAGTAACACGGTTTCTCGTCCCGCTTCAGCGCCCCGCGTGCGAGAAGCGCCTGCATGTTTTCCGACGCCTTGGTATAGACTTCGGGCGCATAAGGATCGGTTTCCGGAGGCAGATCGATTTCGGCCTTCGAGACATGCAGGAAACTGTCCGGCTTGCCCTCGGCCATGACGCGGGCCTCTTCGCTGGAGAGCACGTCATAGGGCGGCGCGGCGACATCTTGGGAGGCGCCGGCGGCCGGGCGTATGGCGGCGAAGGGCTGGATCAGGGGAACGGGCATTCGGCGAGGCTCCTCGGACTTACGCGGGACAGGGATGGCTTCGGCTGAGGGTCTAAGCCAAGCAACCTCAAAAATCCAGACCGAGCCGCCTGAGAGCGAAGATGCGTCAGGACAACAGGTCGCGAATATGATCCGCGATGGCGAGAGAACTGGTCAGGCCGGGCGACTCGATACCGAAGAGATTGACGAGACCGGGGACCCCATGCCTTTCCGGTCCCTGAAGGGCGAAGTCGGACGCCGGCGCGCCCTTCGGTACGAGTTTCGGACGAATGCCGGTATAGCCTTCCTGCAATCGGGTCCGGTCGAGCGCCGGATAGTAGCGCTCGATCGCCTCGGCGAAAGGTTGTTCGAGACCCGGCGGAAAGCTGTAATCCACGCCGTCCTGCCAGATCACATTGGGACCGAACCGCGCCTGCCCGCCCATATCGAGCGTGACATGCACGCCGAGCCCGCCCGCTTCCGCGACCGGATAGACGAGGTGGGAAAAGGGCGATGCGCCGGCCAGCGTGAAGTAACAGCCCTTCGCGAAATAGGGCGCCGGTACGGCGGAGTCCGGAACACCCGACAGGGACGCCGCGACGCGGGGCGCGAACAATCCGGCCGAATTGATCACGCTTCGGCACGAAACCGTCGTCGGCTCCGCGCCACCGACATCCAGCTCGATCCCCCGCTCCGTCACACGCCCACCGGTCACGGGACTGAGAAAGGCCATCATGCCGCCGGCATTCTCGATGTCGCCGCGCAGGCTTTCCATCAAGGCATGGCTGTCGATGATTTCGGTAGAGGGCGAAAACAAGCCGCGCGACGCCTCGACCGCCGGTTCCAACGCGCGAAGCTCGTCCCGCTCGACCCAACGAAGATCACCAACGCCATTCGCGGCAGCCTGTCGGCGATAAGTTTCGAGAGTCGGCACCTGTTCCCCGGCCGTCGCCACGATAAGCTTGCCGATCCGGCGATGGGGAATATGGCGCTCTGCGCAATATCGATAGAGCTGATCCTTGCCCGCCACGCAGAGCCGGGCTTTCAGACTGCCGGTCGGATAGTAGATTCCGGCGTGGATGACCTCGGAGTTTCGGCTGCTCGTCTCGGTGCCGATCGCCCCGGCGGCTTCGAGCACGATGACCTCGCGGCCGGCCAGCGCCAGCGCCCGGGCAACCGCCAGACCGACGACTCCGGCGCCGATCACCACGCAGTCGAGTCGGTCCGTCATCGGGGCGCAAGCCAGCCCGGACAGGCCCGATCCCGGAAAACGGCGTTAACCATAATTATTCCGCGCAGACCCCGAAAAACGATGCAAAATGCAATAATTCCCAAAAGCGCCACATGTGGTGTCCCGACAGGAATATTTACCAAATACTGGAAGTCCTTAAGAACAAATTAACCCTTTCAAGTCCATAATTTTCATGCGATTTGTATAGCGGCTTTCGCCGAACGGGGGGCGTGGCCGCTCTTGGTATGTTTCGGAGGATCCATTGGGCCTGGGGAAAGCTCGAACCCGTTTTTTATTCGTCACTTTTAGTCTGCTCATAGGTTCGTGTCTCATTGCTCCCGTCGGTCATGCGGCTGACTCTCAGCCCCAGGACCCGTTGCTTTTGATGATCAAGACCGCCGCAACGACGGATAACGGCAAAAACTTGCTACCTGTTCTCGAAACCGCGGTGACCGCGGCGCCCGATCGCGCCGAGGAATTCGAGGAGTATGCCCGCAGCCTTCTGCCCGATCGCGTCGCCGAGATCAACGACGCGATGGGCGTAGCGGAAACGCCCCTCCCAACGGAAACGCGTGTCCAGCAAAAAGCAGTGGCGACGAACACGGTGAAGAGCCAAACCGATCAGACCGGCTTCTTCGCCTTCAGCGCCTGGGACGGCGAGGTCGATCTCGGCGGATCCCTCAATACCGGCAATACCAAAGCCAAGGCCTTCTCCGGATCCGTCAAACTGACCCATGCGGTGGGATTGTGGCGGCACAAGATCGAGGTGGATTTCGACTATGGCCGTAATGACGGCATCTTGTCGAAACGCAGGCTGTTTGGGTCCTATCAGCTCAATTACGAAACCAATGCGCGGATCTACGCCTTCGGCCGAACGGAATTCGAGAACGATAAATTCTCGGGTTTCGATCACCGGATCTACGGCGGTACCGGCTTCGGTTATCGGATCTTCAACAGCGATAATCTGCAGTGGTCGATCGAAAGCGGCCCCGGCATCCGCTATGCGAAGGTCACCGCCGGGCCCGGAAACGAGACCAAATTCACCTTCCGGGGCGCGACCTCGTTCAAATGGCTGATCTTTCCCAGCACCGTTTTCAGCCAGGACATGGAATACCTGCTGAATGGCAGCGATACACTGAACTCAACCACCGCGCTGACCGTCGCCCTGACGGACAAGCTTTCAGGCCGGATTTCCTTCAATCTACGAAACGAGAGCAGGCCGCCCGATGGCGCGTTAGCGACCGATACGGCGACCAAGGCGTCGATCGTTTACGGTTTCTGAGGCGCGGCCGCACGCCGGGCCAGGAAGTGTTGGGCGAGCAGGCTGGTGACGCTCGTCACCGCCATCACCGTGACCATGGATTTCGGACCGCCGCCGAAGAACTGACCGACGATCGTACCCGCGATGGCCCCGAAACCGAACTGCGCGCCGCCGAACAGCGCCGAGGCCGTGCCCGCGAGGCGCGGATAATGCTCCAGAAGGCCGGCGATCGAGTTCGCGTAGATCATATGCAGCGCCGAAATCGCGAAGAATTGCAGGACGACGAACAGGATGAGGTTGTCGATGCCCGCCCAAGTGACGGCGCAGAGCGCGACGGCGGCCGTGGCGGATATGCCGGTCCCGATGCCGAGCAAGCGGTCAGCCCCGACCTTCCTCACGATCCGGGAATTCAACAGCGAGCCGGATGCCAGCCCGACGATATTGCAGGCGAAAATGATGGAGAAGAGCTGACGGGTCGTGCCGAAATGCTCCATGAACACGCCCGGCGAGCCGGAAATGTAGGAGAATAGCGTGGCGAAGGCCATCCCGCCCGCCAGTAGATATCCCACGGAACTGCTATTGGCGAAGATCTGCCGGTAACTCCTGAGCGTGGAAATGAATTTCAGCTGGGTGCGGTTTTCCGGATGGTGGGTCTCGCGAAAGTAGAACACGCTGATCAGCAGGCAGACGAAGCCGAAAAGGAAGAGAATCACGAACAGGGCGCGCCATCCGACCCAGACCACGATGTAGCTGCCGGTGATCGGCGCGATAAGCGGCATGATCGCCGCCACGACCATCAGCAGCGACAGAGCCCGGGCTGAATTGCTTCCGCTGTAGACATCGCGGACCACGGCGCGCGAAACCACGTTCCCCGCACAGCCGCCCAACGCCTGCAACAGGCGCAAACCGATCAGGGCCTCGATACCGGGCGCCGCGGCGCAGAACAGGCTGGAGACGCAATAGAGACTGATCCCGGAAAGCAGGATCGGCTTGCGGCCGAACCGATCGGACAAAGGCCCGATCACAAGCTGGCCGATCGCATATCCGACAAGAAAGGTGCTGAGCGTCAGCTGGACGCTGTCGTAGGAGGTATGCAGATCCCGCGAAATATCGAGAAAGCCCGGCAGATACATGTCGATCGACGCGGGACCGAAGCCAACCAGCGCGGCGAGAAACCAGATCAAGCCTTTTTGAGGACGAATTGATGAACTGGACGCTTGGCCAGCCTGTATGGTCATGAGATAAGAAATCCTAGAATCATTCTTGTTTTCGTTGCCCGCGCATCCTAGCGGAATCGCCGGAGCAGTCCACAAAGACGGTTTATCGGGGCCGGGATGCGAATTTTCTATTTTGCTTTAACGCGAAGGCCCGTATAGTTACGTTGATTTGGCAACTCGTATTAGAGTCGCAACGGGGGAAAAGCCGAACGAACGATATCGCGCTGAATCCTGGACGGACGTTCGACGGCGTACCGGGAACGCATCCTCCGCGCCAGAAGGATGGACGGGTTGGGTCCATCGATGACGGCTCGGAACGGACGACTGCGGAGGCGCACTCAGATTGGATTTTAGGATGAAGAAAGCAGCACTATTTGCCCTATTTTGCATGGCCTTCATGTCGGTCTCGGCACCGAGTTGGGCGCATCACTCCTTTGCGTCATGGGACCTCGAGAAGGACGTTCACTTTGAGGGCGTCGTGGACAAGCTGGACTTCAGAAATCCGCATATGTCCATGACCCTGATCGAGACAAAGCCGGACGGCACGCAGGTGAAGGTGAACTTCGCGGAAGGCGCGCCGGCCAACATGCTGATCCGTCTGGGTCTGAAACCGAACATGATCAAGCCGGGCACGAAGATCAAAGTGATCGGGTCACCGCGCAAGGACAATCCGAATGTCTACTTCCTCAAGACGATCATTCTGGAAGACGGCACGACCTTCGCGACGTTAGGTGGCCCCAAGAAAGGTGCCAAGAAAAAATAAGAGCAGGAACGCACGCCGCGGAGCACTGCGGCGGCGGACGTAATCGCGCCGAAAAAGGACCGCCCGTTTGGCCGACGCGCCGGACGGGCGGTTCTTCTTTGTCCGCGCGCCGGTGTTCCCACGCAAAAACAAAAAGAGCGGCCCGAAGGCCGCTCCCAAAATGTCTGTTCTGACGAAACTGCCTTAATTCTTGTCGAGATCGGGCGGCGTCAGGCCACGCTTGTGCAGATAATCGTCCCACAGCAGATCGCTGCAGGAATATTCCAGCACCTGGAGATCGGGCCGGTACATCAGCGACGCCGTGACATGCACCGGCTTGGTGTAGACCTTGGGATCGGTCATCGTCAGATCGTCCACCAAAAATTTGTGCTTCTTGCCCTTCATTTCCCGATATTCGATATGCAGCCGCTCCTCGATATGCGCCGAGGAGGAATTCGGGAACTTGTTCATGTAGGGATATTGCTTGAGGTGGTCGGTCTCGATCACCAGCGTGTCGCCGTCCCAATGGCCGACGCCGTAGCCCATCTGGGTATTCAGGATCGGATCCGGGCGGCTATACCCCTCCATGTAGACCTTCCGGTACATGTTGTAGCCTTCCCAGTAGATCGTCATATCCTTGGCGCGGTGGAAGATTTCGACCGCGAAGGGCGCGCCCCAGATCGCGCGCGGCATGCCCGGCGAGATGCAATAGCGGCCGGGATCGTCCTCGGCCTTGAAGTGCTTGACGTATTCGTCGTGTTCCTTCTGGGCCTCGGGCGTGAAAGGCAAAGGATTGGGCGTGCGCTTGCCGAAGCCCGCCGGATACCAAAGGCCGGAAAAGTCGGGGTGCTTGCCCTTGTGCTTTTCGGCCGCATGGCCGTTCGATACCGCCAACGTCAGGCCGAGCAACGCCCCGACGGCTACGCAGGTCGCGCGCACCGTGACGCCACGAAGCGGCGAATCCCCCCTGTTCCGGCGCAGACCGCGCCACGGCGCGCCAAGCCCGGCCGCCGAAATCCCGCTATCAACCATGAAGTCCCCCTTGGCGAAAATCGTTGGCTTCATTTAACTGGCTCGATCCCGCGAAGTCCATATCTAACTTGCTCTGTCAACTAAGGGCGGAAATTCCGGCCCGCGCGCCTCTGGTCAATCGGGGGCCTATACAGCATATAATCAGGCATGACCAATCCCGTCTTGATGGAAAATCCAGAGATCTTCGTGCCGCACCGGCCCGTCCGCCCGGAGAAGACCGAGGGCGGCGTCCGGTTCAAGCTGGTCACGGATTTTACCGCGTCGGGCGACCAGCCCGAGGCGATCCGCTCGCTGGTCGAGGGAATCAACAGCGAGGAACGCAACCAGGTGCTGCTCGGCGTGACCGGCTCGGGCAAGACCTTCACCATGGCGAAGGTGATCGAGGAGGTTCAGCGCCCGACCCTCGTGCTCGCCCCCAACAAGACGCTGGCGGCCCAGCTTTACGGCGAGATGAAGAGCTTTTTCCCCGATAACGCGGTCGAATATTTCGTCTCCTATTACGACTATTACCAGCCCGAGGCCTATGTCCCCCGCACCGACACCTATGTCGAGAAGGAAGCCTCGGTAAACGAGCAGATCGACCGGATGCGCCACTCGGCGACACGCGCGCTGCTCGAGCGTGACGACGTCATCATCGTCGCCAGCGTTTCCTGCATTTACGGCATCGGCTCGGTCGAAACCTATTCGGCCATGACGGTCAGCCTGAAGGTCGGCGACCGGATCGACCGCAGCCAGCTGCTGCGCGATTTCGTGGCGCTCCAGTACAAACGCAACGACGCCGCTTTCGGGCGCGGCACCTTCCGGGTGCGCGGCGACGTGATCGAGGTCTTCCCGGCGCACTATGAGGACTACGCCTGGCGTCTCTCGCTGTTCGGCGACGAGCTCGAATCCATCACGGAATTCGATCCGTTGACCGGCGAGAAAACGGCGTCTCTGGAGAGCATCAAACTCTATCCGAACAGCCACTATGTGACGCCGCGCCCTACCCTCACCCAGGCGGTCAAGAAGATCCGCGTGGAGTTGGAGCAGCAGGTCAAGAAATTCACCGAGGCCGGCCAATATCTGGAGGCGGAGCGGATCGGCCAGCGCACTCAGTTCGATCTGGAAATGATCGAGGCGACCGGCTCCTGCGCCGGTATCGAGAACTATTCCCGCTATCTGACCGGCCGCAATCCCGGCGAGCCGCCGCCGACGTTGTTCGAATATCTCCCCGACAACGCCATGCTGATGGTCGATGAAAGCCACGTCACGGTGCCGCAGATCGGCGGCATGTCGCGGGGCGATTACCGGCGCAAGGAAACCCTCTCCCAGTTCGGCTTCCGCCTGCCCTCGTGCATCGACAACCGTCCGCTCAACTTCCAGGAATGGGATGCCATGCGGCCGCAGACCCTGTTCGTCTCGGCGACGCCCGGCCGCTGGGAGATGGAGCAGACCGGCGGCGTCTTCATAGAGCAGGTCATCCGGCCGACCGGGCTGATCGACCCGGTGTGCCTCGTCCGTCCGGTCGAGCATCAGGTCGACGATCTCGTGGCCGAATGCAAGGATGTGGCGGCCAAGGGCTTCCGCGTGCTAGTGACCACGCTCACCAAGCGCATGGCCGAGGACCTGACCGAATATATGCATGAGCAGGGCATCCGCGTGCGCTACATGCATTCCGACATCGAGACGCTGGAGCGGATCGAGATCATCCGCGACTTGCGGCTCGGCGCCTTCGACGTGCTGATCGGCATCAACCTGCTGCGCGAAGGCCTCGACATTCCGGAATGCGCGCTGGTGGCCATTCTGGACGCCGACAAGGAAGGCTTCCTGCGTTCGGAAACCTCGCTGGTGCAGACCATCGGGCGCGCCGCCCGCAATCTCGACGGCCGGGTGATCCTTTATGCCGACAAGATGACCGGCAGCCTGACCCGCGCGCTGGAGGAAACGGAGCGCCGCCGGGACAAGCAGACGGCCTATAACGAGGAACACGGCATCACGCCGGAATCCATCCGCAAGCAGATCGGCGACGTTCTCGCCGGCGTGGCCGAGCAGGATTACGTCACCGTCGGCCTCGGCGAGGACGAGCAGTCCGAATTCATCGGCCACAACTTCAAGGCCAATCTGGAAGAGCTCAAGAAGCGGATGTTCCAGGCCGCGGCCGATCTGGAATTCGAGGAAGCCGCCCGGCTGCGCGACGAGATCAAGCGGCTGGAGGACACCGAATTGCTGGTCGCCAACGATCCCATGACCCGCCTCAAGGTCGGCGAAGATCCCAGACCCGGCCGCCCCGGCGGCAAACGCGCCGCCGGCCGTTCAAAAGCGGGTAAACCCGGCACCCGCAGCGTCAAGGGCAAGTCGCGCACGAAGATGTATTGAGGCCTATTGTCGATGCCTGAGACCCGTTATCAACTAGCGCTGAAACGCAATATCGACGAGGTCTTGAGAGCGATCCTATTGCGCGCATACAACGCGATAATCGAACAGGAGATCTATGGTCGTGTAATCGTTCTTCTTTCTTCCGCTAATGCGCTCTTCAATGATCTGATAGCAAGGGCAATTAAAGTCCTTGATAAAGGCAGGAGTTCTTCGACTTTCTGGTATCTTTATAACTATCGTAGAAATGACATCGACAAATTGCTCGAAAATTCCGGCTCATCGATAGCGTCCATAGACACCCTAGCTTCCAAGCTGAAGATAGTGCGCAACAAAACCCACTTTCACATAGACAAGCGAGATGTCATGAGCCCGAAAGCTGTTTGGGAGCGCGCTGCGATCCAAGGTGATGAACTAAAAAACGGCCTTATAATACTCTACGACGTGCTGAAAGCATTGCACTACGAAGAGTTTCATAGCGATGGATTTCCACTTGAGTACGACGCAGATGATGTTCATCGAATACAGCTTGCCGTAAGGAACGCGTGCTTTAATAGCATAAGACGGGATTGACCAACGGCCAAAATATGGCAAGGAAAAGCTAAGCGAAAACCGAAACCGAGTTGGCACTTACGCCCGGCGCAATATGGATGACCTGCTTGGCCTTAGCCCCGTAACTGGCGACCAGCGGATTGATCGGCCTGCGGGCGTCGTCCACGTCGCTGTCGACCTCGATGTCCTTGGCATTGATGCCGGAGCCGTCTCCGCCCTTGCCGGTCTGCTGGTCCGTGACCTGCCTTTGCGCTTCGGCGAGGGCCTGACGGGCCTGAGCCAGGAGCTTGTCGTTTCCGGACGAGGAACTGCCGGGTTGCGCCGCCTCCGACAGCACTTTCTGCAGCTTGTCGATCGTCTTCCGGGGATCGCCGGGGACCGGCTGGACATCCTTGGCGCTGAGACAGGAGCTGCCGCCGATCTTCTGACACGTCACCAGCGTCTCGCCGCCGACGAGCTGCGTGATGGTGAGTTTGACGGGCGACGGAGAAACCAGCGTGCGGGTCGTCGTGGTCTGAGCCGGCAAAGGGGCGGCCCCACCGGACGACGAGATCGCCGCCGGAACGAGAGGTGGATTCGCTGAGACTGCCGCGACCATGCGAAAAATTTACTCGATCAGGGTTAAGTCTTCGTTCAAATGAGTTCCGAAAAGTTGCATTTTCTCCGACTCTTTCGGTCGCCTTTTGAGCATTTTCTTTTCCCCTGGCGGGTCACATATCTTAATGAAGGAGATGAGGAGGCTTGGCGTCGGAGAAGGATTTGAGTCATGAGTGTCGCAGCAAAACCCGTTTCGGACACAGCGCATCGGCCGGTCGTCGGGGGACTGGAAATTCCGGACTTTCACCGGATCGGTGTGGAGCCCCTGTCGGGCGCGGCCGGCGCGGAGATCACGGGCGTGGACCTGCGCGAGCCTCTGGACGACGAAACGCTCGACGAGGTCCGCCTCGCCTTCGACCACTTCCTGGTGCTCGTCTTCCGCGATCAGGACCTCACGATCGAGCAGCACAAACGCTTCTCGACTTATTTCGGCCCGATCACGGAGTTGCCTCAAGCGCCGCTCCATCCCGGCTACACCGACGTTCAGGAGGTTCGCCGGGAGGCGGATGAGCCGGCAACCGTGATTGTCGGGCAGCGCTTCCATTCCGACAGCCCCTTCCTGCCACAGCCACCGCTCGGAATCGTAATGCGGGCGCTGGAGGTACCGCGCTACGGCGGCGACACGGCCTTTTCCAACATGCATCTGGTCTATGACGGTCTTTCCGACGGGCTGAAGGAAACCGTGAAGGACCTCAAGATCGTCTACAGCCTCAAGGCTGTGATGGACCGCAATGCGCTGAAGGCCAAGAAGGACCAGTTCCGCGCCCGGGAAGAGCACGGCTTCAAGTCGGAAGAGTTGGAAAACGCCCATCCCGTGGTCCGCACCCATCCGCGCACCGGCCGCAGGGCGCTATATTGCGTTGCGGGCTATGCCCGGCATTTCGAGGGCTGGACCGAGGAGGAAAGCCAGCCGCTGATCCAGTATCTGAGCCACCTCGCCTATCACCCGGCCTATCAATGCCGGGTTCACTGGAAAAAGGACACGCTCATCATCTG
The DNA here is from genome assembly GCA_963821875.1 of uncultured Alphaproteobacteria bacterium. Lineage (GTDB taxonomy): Bacteria > Pseudomonadota > Alphaproteobacteria > CAVTAV01 > CAVTAV01 > CAVTAV01. The sequence goes on along the minus strand of CAWGFE010000001.1, from coordinate 106,307 downwards.
GGACAACCGCTTCCTTCAGCACGCCGGCGTACACGACTATTCCGGCGAACGGCGGCATCTGATCCGCACGACAATTTTGGGCGAGCGCCCAGCCTGAGACACACGCCCGTCGACAAGCTCAGGGCGAACGGTGTGCGCGTCAGCGCGATTTCCGCGCCTTCAGGCTGCGATAGAGCCCGACCATGCTGATCGTGAACCAGCAGACCTCGATCACGACCGAGGCGAGATTGAAGTCGACGGTGAGTGAGAGGAAGATCAACACCGCGCCGAGCGCATTGAGGATGGAATAGAGCGGCTGGCTCTGGCCGATCCTGCCGAGCTGCAGCAGGCCGTAGCACAGCAGCACCAGCCCGACGCCCGCCAGACCGACATAATCATGAAGAACTCGCTGGAATGAGCGGGATCATGCGGCGAGCCCGGTGAGAGCCGCGCTGATATCCCAGAGCCGCCGCGCGGCCTGCCTGTCCTGTGCTTGCGGCGAAGGCGTGGCCACGCGGCATTTATCGAAATATTCGCCGGAAATGCCCTCAACCTCGGGCGATGTAGCGAGATAAATCTGGGTCTGTGCGCCTTTTTCCGGCGAAATCAGCACGGGCCGGGCGAGCGTCGTAACGATCTTCGCGAGCGTTCCGGCATGGCCGAAAATATTGGTCGCGACGCCGCCGGGGTGCAGGCAGTTCGCGGTGACGCCGCTACCGTGCAGCCGCCGCGCCAGTTCAATGGTGAACAGGATATTCTCCAGCTTGGAGAGACTGTAACCCATCCAGGTGCTGTAATTCTTCTCGAGATCGAGATCGTCGAAATCGATCGACGCGCGGCGATGGGCGGCCGAGGCCACGTTGACGATTCGCGGCGCGTCGCCGGCCTTGACCGTATCGAGCAGAAGGTTGGTCAGCAGGAACGGCGCCAGATGATTGACGCCGAAATGCCACTCATGGCCGTCGGCGGTCTTGCGGTAGCTCGGCGTCGTTGTCCCGGCATTATTGACCAGCACGTCGATCTTGCCGCGCGCGGTAATTTCTCCGGCCATGCGCCGGACCTGATCGAGCGAGGCGAAATCCGCAATGACGGTGGAAACGGCGTCATTGCCGGTTCTGGTCCGGATTTCGGCGCCGACCGTTTCGGCCAGCGCCGGATTCCGACCGTGGATGATGAGATCCGCGCCCCGCGCGGCCAGAGCTTCGGCGGTGACCCTCCCGATGCCGTTGGTCGCGCCGGTCACCAGACAGACGCGCCCTTTCATGGATGTTTCCGGCGCGCTGTCCATGACCCCGTCTCTCCCGGGCGCGCGGCGCCCCAATGCTTAGGAGACCTTGATCTCCTTGCCGTCCTTAACCAGCTCGAACTCGCCGGCGACGATCTTGTTCGCCCACTCGGCCGTGCGCTTCATGCCGCCGAAGGGGAAGAAGTGAATGCCGCGCAGCAACGTGTCGGGCTTGTTCTCGACATGTTTGGCAAGGTCGATCAGCTGATCGTCCGGCGTCGTGACCGCCAGCAGCTTCGTCATGTTCGAGGCATGACGGGTGACCGTCTTGAGCGACTCACCGACGCCGCAATCCATGGCGAATTTGATCAGCGTCTTGAGCGTGGCCAGGCCCGGCAGGCCGACATAATAAGGCAGCTCGTTACCGTCGGCGACGATCGCGTTCTCCCATTCGAAGATCGGCTTCGCGTCGAAGGTGAACTGAGTGGTGAGCGCCATCGTCACGCCGTGCTCCTTGGCATAGGCGTTCTTCCGGGCGATCGCGTTGCGCAACTCCTCGGCCGACGCCGCGACATGGCCTTCGGGATGGCCCGCCACGCGGATCTTCTTGATGCCGTATTTTTCGATGATGCCGCTGTCGAGGATCTGGAGCGTGTTGTCCAGCTCGCCTTCGGATTTCGGAATATCGCCGGCCACCAGCAGGATCTGCTCGACGCCCGCCTCGTTCACCATCTGCTTCACCAGATCCTCGAGCGTGGAGAGGTTCTGGGTTCTGCGCGCCACGATATGCGGCACCGGGTCCATCCCCTCGTTCTTGATCCGCTTGGCCAGCGCGACCGCTTCCGGCGGCGTGGTGCCGGGAATATGGGCGACGAATACCTGGGTGCCCTTAGGCAGATAATCGCCATAATTATCGACTCGGGCGGCATCACGAAGCGTGGTCTCGATCGAGTACCCCTTGGTGAATTCGCTGATTCGTGCCTTGTCCATCACTGCTCCTTGCGCGTCTCTCTGGTTGGTCTCGCGAGACACATCTGTACGATTCGTTGGGATTTTTTCTACATCCCCGTCCCACTTTCAAGTTGGGACGACAAATTTGGGTTGACGTCGCGACCGATGTGCCAAAAAGTGGTGCACAGCGAGTATCGAGGCAACCGTTTATCGGGCGCACATCATGGTCCGGAACGCATTGATGTCAAGCGATGCGTGTATTTCCGGGACCGGCTCCACAGAAGAGCACTCGCGGCACAAATACGATACCGGGGGAACGGCACAATCATGGACGAACAGATCCAGCTTTTGCGGGACATAGAGGCCTATTGCCGCAAGGTAGGCCTCGCGGAGACCACCTTCGGTCGCCGTTCGGTCAACGATGGCAAGTTCGTCAGCCGGTTGCGCGAGGGCAAGGGCGTCACAATCAGGACGCTTAACAAGGTTAAAGAGTTCATAGAGCAGAATTCCGGACCCGAGGGGGATGATATGGCAGCCAGCAGCACGGCCACCGCAGCGAGCGCCCAGCACAAGGTGCGCGGCGGATCCGCAACGACAGCAAAGAAGACGTCCGGCAAGAGATCGGGTGCGACGACGACGTCGAAGAAGGACGACAGCGAACGCGCCTTCCGGTTTTACGACAACCGCCAGAAATATCTGATGTTCGTCAACACTTGCGACGAAAAATGGATGGTCAGCGACCGGGTCGGCAAGGAGTTGCAGCATATCGTCCCGACGCCGCCGGGCTTGCGCGTTTTCGACGCCGGCATGGGGGATGGCACCGTCATCACGAATGTGATGCGGAACATGCACCGGCGTTTCCCGAACGTGCCGTTCCAGATCGTCGGCAAGGAAGTCAGCCTCGAGGACGTCCGGCTGAGCCTCGAGAAGATGCCGGATCGTTTTTACGAGCATCCGGCGTCGGTGATGGTCATCACCAACATGTATTACACCGAGGCGCCCTGGCTGATGCCGCGCAGCATCAATGCGGCCGCGGCGCTCAACTGGCACGAGATCTCGCTCACCGGCTCGACGGCCTGGGAATTCGACGAGCAGCTCAAGGCGATGGGGCCAACTCTGGCGTCCGGCTGGCAGGCCAAGGCGAGCGAGAAGACCGGCAATCCGCTATATGTCCGCCCGTCGGTCCTGGTCATTTTCCGCGAGGATCACCGGTTCCTGCTGGATCAGCTGATCCCGCGGCCCGGCCAGCATCCCGGCCAATATGATCTGGTCATCGCATCCCAGCCCTATCGCGCCCGGATGCCGGCGGAATTCAAGGTCGACAAGGTGCTGGCGCCGCTGGCCCAGAGCCTCGGCCCGGGCGGCCGGATGGTCGCGGTGCATTCCAGCGGCGACGATCCGGGACTCGAGATCGTGCGCAAGATCTGGCCGGACGAGAATCCGTTCATTACCGACCGCCATACGCTGCTGCGTGTCATGAAACAGAGGCTCGCCAAGACCGACCGCGACCTGAATTTCAGCACCCTGTCGGACAAGAAGGCGATTCTGCAATATCATATGCACGTGCTGCCGAATGAGCTCGGCGGCGCCAGCATCGGAACATCGACTCTGTTCGCGGCCTGGAACGCGGCGATCTACGTCGCACAGATCGAGGATGCCCGAGTCGAAGAAGCGATCGGGAATCCGCGCTATCTCGAAGCCACGTCTGAAGTTCTCAAGAAGCACAACGGCTTGTGGTTCAACGACGAGGCCTTCGTGATTTCGCGGCGAAGGTCCTGAAAAACGGCCCGAAAAATATGGAATTCGGCCAAGCCGCACAAAAAACCACTTGTCCGATTGGGGTGGTTTGGCCGATGATGCGCCAAATAAATTACCAAGGGGGTAAAGCGTGAAGAGACGGAAGAGATCGGAAGACACTGCCGAGATCGACATGACGCCGATGCTCGACATCGTGTTCATCATGTTGATCTTTTTCATCGTTACCGCGACCTTCGTGAAGGAGTTGGGTATCGACCTGTCGCGGCCGGATACGCAGCAACAGAAAAAGACTGAAGAAAAGAAGAGCATCGTCATTCAGATCAGCAGCACCGATGGCATCTTTATGGATGGCCGGCGCATTGACCTGAGAGCGGTGCGCGCGAATGTCGAGCGTCAGCACGCCGAGAATCCGGATGCGCCTTGCGTTATCCTGGCGGAGCCCGGCGCCCATAACGGAACGCTCGTGAGCGTTCTCGACTCGGCCCGTCGGGCTGGCGTCCAGAACGTATCGATCGCGTCCAACTAATACGGTCTGGCCGGTTACCGGCCTGAGAGAGAGACATCGGAACGCGCGGCTGGAAAATACCGGCCGCGCGTTTTCCGTCTGGGCCGCATGGATCTGTCGTGGCCCGAGATTGGAGAATGCCCCGAAACGCCATATTGTTCGCTCAGCGGGTGTGAGAGGCGCTCTGTTCAGGTGGGGATCCGGGCATGAATTACGAATTGGTGGAGATCACCGCCGCACAGGGTTCGGCGGATACGATTCGCGCCATCGCCAAGACCGCCGAGGTCGAGTTGATTGAGATCACCGCGCCGGCCGATACGCGGCCGGGCGTGTGGCAGATCCTGGCCGGATCCGATAAACGTCAGGCGATTCTCGACAAGCTGCAACAGTCTCTGGGTTCTACGAAGAACTGGCGAATCGTCATTCTGCCGACCGAAGCCATCCTCCCTCGCCCGTCCGAAGAAGACGCGGATACCGAGGCTCAGGCGGCCAAGGAAACCCGGGAAGAGCTTTACGAGGACATCGCCAAAAGCGCCGAGGGCGGGGGAAATTTCTATCTTCTTGCGGTGCTCTCGACGATCGTTGCCGCGATCGGCCTGCTGACAAACAATGTCGCGGTGATCATCGGCGCCATGGTCATCGCGCCGCTTCTTGGGCCCAATATCGCCTTCGCCTACGGCACCATTCTCGGCGACCGGAAGCTGATGATATCGGCCACCCGGACGAATCTGGCGGGAATCGCCATTTCGATATCGATCAGCATTGCACTCGGCGCCGTTTGGCCCCACACGGGTCTCGCCGGCGAACTATTGGCGAGAACCGATGTCGGCTATGACAGCATCGCTCTGGCGCTGGCTTCCGGCTTCGCCGCAGCGCTTTCCATGACCACCGGCGTCTCGACTGCGCTGGTCGGAGTCATGGTGGCCGTCGCCCTGCTGCCGCCGGCCGCGACCTTCGGACTCATGATCGGCGCCCGGCGGTTCGATCCGGCGCTCGGCGCGGCGCTGTTGCTGGCGGTTAACGTTATTTGCGTTAATCTTTCGGCCCAGATCACCTTTATCGTCAAAGGCTTCGGGCCGAGAACGTGGTGGCAGAAAAAGCGCGCCAAATCCTGGGGGCGACTCAATCTCCTGGTGCTGACCGCGTTTCTCCTGATCCTTGCAGGATTGATCTATTTGCGGCAAACCCAGCTCAACTGACGTTCCACCTAACGTCCGGGCGGTGCAACGGCGCGACGGTAACCCATTGTAAATTGGGCATTGTGCTTTATACCTTGGCACCGCCCCGAAACACGTTCCAGGGAATCAAGTTCATGACGATACTGCGCGCGACACAGATGTCTTTGAAGGAAGAGGACGAGAAAGAAAAGGCGGAGAAGCCTTCGGCCGGCTCGATGGTCGAAAAGCGTCTCCTCGAGCAGCGTATCGTCCCGATATTCGGCGAAATCTCGCAGGACCTGGCCCGCAGCGTGATCTCCCGGCTCCTCGCCCTTTCCGCCGAGAACGAAGACGATATCAAGATCATCGTCTGCTCGGAGGGCGGCCATGTCGAAGCCGGCGACGCCATTCACGATTTCATCCGCTTCATCAAGCCTAAAGTCATCATGGTCGGCACCGGTTGGGTCGCCAGCGCCGGCGCGCTGATCTTCCTCGCCGCGAGGAAGGAAAATCGCGTCTGCCTGCCGAACACCCGGTTCCTGTTGCATCAGCCGCTGGGCGGCATTGGCGGTCCGGCAGCGGATATGGAGATCGAGGCGCGCGAAATCGTCACGATGCGCCGCCGGATCAACGAGATCATAGCCCGCGAGACCGGTCAGTCTTTCGAGAAGATCGAGAAGGATACCGACCGGAACTACTGGATTCAGGCCAAGGATGCGATCGAATACGGCCTGATCTCGCGAATCGTCGAGCATCACGACGACATCTAACCCTCGTGGCCGGCGCGTCTCGCACGCGGGCTCTGCCCCGTGGAGACGAATCGAATCCGCCGGTCCATGTCTCGAACACAAGGGACGTCGCCGGGCGTCTGTCCCAGAAAGTGTTTGAGTTTGACACGTCAACGTTTATCTTATGGATGCGCTGCTGGTGAATTCGCGATAAGATTTCGCCAGACGAAGAATAACAAGCACAGCGCGCGACGATAGGTTTGGGGGCTGTGACGTGGTTAAACTCTCTGAGGCACGAGACAATGAAATATAAAGTTCTGTTCGGCTTTCTGGCGTGCACACTGGCGCCGGCGCTTGCCGTAACACTTCCGGCGACGGATGCGCTTGCACACCATTCGGCCGCCCAGTTCGATTTCGGAAATCCCAAAAAAGTAACGGGCGTGGTTAAGGAATTCGAGGCGCGCAATCCGCATACCAAGCTCGTTCTCGAGATCAAGAAGGCCGATGGCACGACAGGCCCCGTCCAGTTCGAGAGCCATAGCCGCAACAATATCTATCGCCGCGGCTGGCGCGAAGGCATGGTCAAGGTCGGCGAGAAAGTGACGATCACGATCGCACCGCGCAAGGATGGCGCGGACGGCGGCTATGTGACCGAATATCAGCTACCCGACGGCACCAAATTCTAGGATGCCTCGCGGCCCGCGCGGCCGCATCAACAAGACTCCACGGCTGAAGAGACGCGAACGGCGGCTGACATAATGTCGGCCGCCGCTAACGCATAAGATCGCAAAAAGCCGGACACCCGCTTTGCCGACCCGCGGCGCAATGCGCAGGTCGGCGAGCTAAGTTTGCCGACGGGCTCAGTCCTTGCCGGCTTTCTTCTTGGCGAGATGCGCATCGAGCGCGTTCTGCCACAGCGACCGCGGGCAGTCATATTCCAGGAAGTCGTCATAGGGTACCGGCTGGTAATAAACCGTGATCTTCGCCGGCTTGGTGAATACCGGATCGTATACCGTGATCTCATCCACCATCACGTCGTCATTAACCGGCTTCTCGATGATGAACGGCGTGTTCTTTACATCGATTTTGTCCCGCTTCGTCATCGAGATCCGCTCGACCATGTGAGCCTCGTGACTGCGCGGCCAGCGCTGTGACGGCCAATCGAGGAAATCCGTGCTGTCTATCACCAGGGTATTCCCGTCCCAATGACCGCGGGAGAACCCGGCCCGGGTCGGCGGATAACCCTTGGGCTGCTTGCGGCCGTCGAGGAAGATCCGGCGAAGTTGCATCTCGTTCTCCGACGTCATGACCATCAGGTCGTGCCGCTGAACGATCTGCAGCGGATAGCCCGCCAGGCCGGTCATCATCGCGGGCATGCCGTCCGGCACGCAGTAAGCCCCGGATTCCGGCGCATCCTTGCCATATTTGCCCTGAAAGGCCTCGATCATGGCCTTACCTTTCGCGGACAGCTCCGGCCTTTTCGGCCCCAGACGCCCGGCGGGCAGCGCCGCGAAGCCGAGCCAGACACCGGTGAAGTCCGGATGCTTCATCTTGGCATCGGCCGCTTTGGCCTGCGTCCCCGCCGCCGTAACAAAGCCAAGCACCGAAAGCATGGCCGCAATCTTTGCCACCCGGCTCATGATCGCAGAGCCGGAGAGCCATTTCTCATTATCGTTTCGTCTCATGAAACCCCCAGGACATAGCGCCTTTCTCACGCGGCGCGAACAAACCTCATCGCAAAGACGCGGCAGCTGCTCACGGCTTCACGCATTTGAAATTCTTGGCGTCGTCTGTGCTGCCCGAGCCGGTATATTTCGCGACCTCGGGATACATGCAGAGCGGCCGGGTCCGGCTGACCTTACCGTCGGTATATTGCGCCGCCTCGACCCGCGTCGGCGCGACGCCCTTCTCGACCCAGTTCTCGAGCGCCGCCACCATGTCGAACTTGTCGGGTCCGGTGGCGCCCGCGCCGCAATGACCCATGCCCGGCACGAAGAAGATGCGGTAAAAGTCGTCCATGTTGGCGTGGGTCTTCTTCTCGACCATGCCGTAATAATGGAGCGTATTGTAGGGCGAGATCGCCGGATCGCCCCAGCCCTGCCAGGCCACGACCTTGCCGCCATGAGCCTTGAACTTGGAGATATCCGGATTCATAGACGACATGACCGGCCCCATGAGCTTGTCCATCTCCGGGATGTCCTTGTCCGCATCGAAGCTGCCAAGCGTCAGTTTCTTGGTGTAGCCGAATTCATGCAGCGCATCGGCGAGCGGCGCGGCAAGCGCGGGTGCGCTGGCCTTGACTGGACGGGACGGAGCCAAAGCCGCCGCGATCGTCGGGCCGGGATAGAGCTGGATGCCGCCCTTCGACTTGATCGGGCCGTAAAGCTCCCGGGCGCGGGTGACCTGCGCCGGCGTCAGGCAGGAATCCGACTTTTCGCCCGCCTTGCATTCGAGCTGCCTGGGATCGAAGTCGCACTGCATAGGATCGCTCATGAGGCCGTCCTTGACCCCATCTTCGGGATCGCAGCGCTTTAGCGCGGCGGCGGCGATCATCTTTGTCTGTGCCGCACTCAGGTCACCGGCCGGATTGTGCAGGCTCATCTCCCCGACGACCGTGCTGCGCAGGTTCAACCGGACAAAATTATGCGCCGGTGCGCCCGCAACCACGCCGTCGAAATCATCGGGGTATTTCTGAATTTCCGTCAGCGCCTGCCAGCCGCCCGAAGAGCAGCCCACGAAATAGGACCGGGCCGGCTTCTTGCCGTAATATTTATCCACCATCTCCTTGGAGACCACGCTGACAAGGTGATGGGCCAGATAACCGAAATTGATGACGCGCTGTTTATGGCCGACCATCCAGGCCGTCGAAAAGGCATTCTTGCTGTCGTGGCCGAGATTCGTGGACGCCGTGGCATAGCCTTTGGCGAGCGCGCCACCCATGGTCGGATAGTTGATCGCGCCGGTATAACCGCCATTGCCGACCTGCTGATACTTGCCGTTCCAGTTGTCGGGCAACCAGAGCTCGAATTTGATCTCTTTCCCGATCACCGCGACCACACGGCAGAATTTCTCCTTCACGCTCAGCGTGCCGGTAGGATCGGTGCGCGCCAGGGCATCAAAGATCGAAGGCGGGAAATCCCATGTCGGACTGGGATTGACCTCTTCGGCCATCTCGATCCTGGTGTTCTTGAAGCTCGCATTCTTGAGGCCCGAGCAGGACATCCCCGCGGCGCTCGCCTGACCGGACAGCGACAGCCCGAAGGTCACCCCAAGCCCTATGGCTATGGCCAGGGAAACAAACATGCCACGTTTCATCGACAACCCCCTCCGATATGACAATAGAACGCTCTATCCGCAGTCACGCCGGGCCTTCGCGTTTTATGTTGTAATGTCATGGTAAACCCTGCGGCGCGATCAACCAACAAAGAACAGCACCAATCTCACATCTCGTGCAGATCCCGGTCCTTGGTCTCGGGCAGGAAGAACAGCATCACGACGATGCCGATCACCGCAACCCCGATCGGGAACCACAAACCGGAATAGATATTGCCGGTAGCCGCCACGACCGCGAATGCGATCGCCGGCAGAAAGCCGCCGAACCAGCCCGCCCCTATATTGTAGGGCAGCGACGAGGCCGTATAGCGAATGCGGGTCGGGAAGATCTCCACGATCGCCGCGCCGATCGGACCGAACACGGCGGTCGACATGATGACCGCGGCGAGCATCAGGGCGATCACCAGCGGCAGGTTAATCTGGCTCGGATCGGCGCCATCGGGATAACCGGCCGCATGCAGAGCCGTTTTCAGCCGCGTCGTGAACGCCGCCATCTGCGCTTTGCGGGCGGTAAGGCTCAAACCACGCCCGTTGAAGCTCTTGACGACGGCACCGCCGACATGGATCTCGGCGATGGTACCGGCCGGCGCGGTCTCGTTCGTGTAATTGATGGCGTCGTTGGCGAGCATGCTTTTCGCGATGTCGCAGGATGACAGGAAGTCCGCCCTTCCGATGGGGTCGAACTGCACCGAACATTCTGACGGATCGGCGACCACCGTCACATGCGCCGTCGCCTGGGCCCTGGCGAGCGCGGGGTTCGTCGCCGCAATCAACGCGTGAAACAGCGGCCAGAGCGACACGGTCAGCAGAATGGAGGCCGTGACGACGACCTTCTTCCGGCCGACAAAATCCGAAAGCCAGCCGAACAGCACATAGGAGAACATACCGACGCCCGTGACGATCAGCATCACGAAAGTCACCATCGGCGACGGCATCTTCGCCATGCGTTCGAGGAAGAACTGGGTGTAGAAATGCGCGGTGTACCAAAGCACGCCGTGAGTCGCCATCAGGCCGAACAGCGCCAGAAAGAACAACTTGATATTGGGCCACTCGGTGAACGCTTCGCGAACCGGCCGCTCCGATTGCTTGCCCTCGGCCACAAGCTTCTGAAAAAGCGGCAACTCCTCGAGCTTGAGGCGCAGCCAGATCGACAGCACCAGCAGTACGATCGAGAGCAGGAACGGCACGCGCCAGCCCCAGTCCTGGAACACATCCTCACCCATCGTCGTCCGCGTGATCTGGATGACGACGAGCGACACGAACAATCCGATGCCGGCGGCGGTCTGGATCCAGCCGCAATAGAGGCCGCGTCTATTGCGCGGCGAATGCTCCGCCATGAAGGTAAGCGCACCACCATACTCGCCGCCGAAGGACAGCCCCTGGAGGAGCCGCATGGAGATCAACAGGATCGGCGCGAGAATGCCGACGGATTCATAAGTCGGCAGCAAGCCGATCGCGAAGGTCGCCGCGCCCATGATGGTGATGGTGATGAGGAAGGCTTTTTTTCGTCCGACCCTGTCGCCGATACGGCCGAACACGAGCGCGCCGAACGGCCGCACGAAAAAGCCGGCAGCGAAGGCAAGCAGCGTGAAGATGAAGCCGGCCGTCGGATTGACGTTGGAAAAGAAATGCTTGGCGATTACCGAGGCGAGCGAGCCATAGACGATGAAGTCGTAACCCTCGAAGACATTGCCGATACCCGCCGCCATCACCACGTGGCGCAGCTTGCGATCTTCGCCAACCGCACCTGCGGCAGTCACCGTTTCACTCGTCATGATCCCCCACCCCTCGTCAAGCAACGCGCAAACGCTACACGGGCGGGCTCAGGCGCGCAACCGAATCGGACGGGATGAGCGGCCCGCCCTAGCTCTTATAGCTGGGCCGGTACTGCGCGTCTTCCTCTTCGCGCACCTCTCGGATGCGGGCACGCATGGATCGGCGGCGATCCTCGAGAAAGGTGCGGAACGTCTTGTCGAGCATACCTTTGCGGTCGGCGAGTTGCGGCAACATCAGATCCGGCGTGATGTTCACTTCCACGATAACGGCACCGTCTTCGACCGGCGCGATATCCCAGCCGATCAGCGGACAATCGGGGAAAAGCCGGACCGCTTCCAGCGCCACGTCACAAACCGCTTTCCAGTTCGGCACGCTGCTGCCGGTGATCGCCTCGCCGGTATCCGGATGATGCGTGTGCTCGCTCATGTCGAAACCGGCACCGCTGATCGCTCGTCCGCGCCGGCCCGTCGTGGGATCGAGCTGCACAAGCAGGTTACCCGGACGCCAGAAATTGTCGGCGACGTTCCCGCCGCCCGGAATCTTCTCGCAGGCCCGCAGGATCTGCGGCCGGTTGCCGCTCCAGATCGTCATGACGCGAACAGTGGACAGCCTGTCGCCGCACAGCGCCCGAGTATCGGGATGCGGCAGAATTCGGGGTTGGAACAGATAGCCGTCGGCATAGTTTGAGGCGATATCCCGAACATAAAGATCGAGCGGCTTCGTGCCGCCATCCGGACTGACGAGTTCCTTGGCCGCCTCGTCATAGCGCTGGGAACTCGCGGAACCGAGACTTTGAAAGCCGTTCGAGGGCTTGCCGAACAGCGGGTAATGCGAGGCGTCGGTCAGGAATTTTCTGAGGGCCTCGACGGAGTGAAGGCACGTCGCCAACTCGTATCCGGCGGTCGTGCAGAAATGCGCCAGTATCGGGATTGCCGGAAAGCCATGAGCCTCCAGCAGCGCCGTCATCGAAATCTTGTTGCGGATGAGATCGTAGAATTCGAGGCGGTAGTTCGCGCGTTGCCAGATCTTGCGCATCGCCCGAAGGCCGACGAAGCTGCGGATATCGACATCGGCAAAACGCTCGGCGTCATAAAGCCCAAGTGCGATAAACTCATCCAGGTTGAGCTTGCCCGGACCGAGGGCGGTTTTCGCATAATCCAGAAAGACCGCTCCTATGGGCCGACCGCTTTCCTCGCGAAGCCGCCTCAACAGGTCGATCAATTCGGTTTTCTGCCGGGGCCGGGCCGTCTCGATCGTCTGGTCGCCGGCCACGGCTGGTGCGTCACTCGCCTGCTGCATGAATTTCAATTCCGTTCGTCGCAACGGAACCTATTCTAGCGCGGTTTCCTTAACCGAAAGCCTACGAATTGGCGCTTCTGCGTTTCGATGGAAACGGCCACATCAACTAGCCGTCAAATCAAATTTCAAGGACCGACTTTTTGCGCCGCCATCGACCAAAGCCGGCCAATCCAATTAAGCCGGAGCCGAATAGCACCAAGCCTCCCGGCACGGGCACCGCGGATGGCGAAAAGAGAGCGTAGGTTCTGTCACCGGCATCGCTGAGGTCGTTGCTTTTATCGAAATTCGAAAAATTGAGGACCGAATCCGAAACGCCAGAAGACGACGAATAGTTATTGGCGCCGGCGACCAAAAATGAACTGACGCTGTAGGGAATCCCGACGGTGCATCCATACGTGGAAGTGCATCCGTTGGTGAGGCTCGGGTTTGAGTCGAAATCTCCCGAACCGGTGTCGAGAAAGACTTGATCCAACAAAGCGTGGGCCGCGGCTTCCGCAGTGCTTAGTGACGTAAAGGTGAAGTCGGAAAGCTGATCGCAGCCACCGAACAACGCGATACAGGTTCCGTCTTCGAATGTCACATCATAGAGCGTGCCGTTGACATCGACGTTCTGCGCACCCGTAAGTTGGCCACCGCTGACGATTTGAACCGCGGCCGCATGAGCTGAATTGCTGCCGCCCCATATCATGAGAAAAGCACATGCGGCGCCAGCAACGACACCGAGAAGCCGGTTTCTGCCATTAAGCATCGGATACCTCGCGTTCACGGTTAATGCGACCTGAGTGCCGTTGTATTCAGAAAATTCAGCGGCGCGATGGGGGAACGCGCATGAGTAGAACTTTTTCCTGAACGATTCACCATAGCCGCCAAAGAAAAGCTGCGCAAATTTGTGGATATTAACCACGAACATACAATCAGAAGGAGTAGATACGGCGGAATGAAATGCAGATAATACGGCCTAAATACTCCCCTGCGGAGGCAACCCCATTCAGGATGCGCTTGCGATCCACAAGACCGACGAGCAGGTCAACGACGCATAAGGCCCCGAACGGCGTGGCTGGGGCGGCAGGATTCGAACCTGCGAATGGCGGCACCAAAAGCCGCTGCCTTACCACTTGGCGACGCCCCATCAAGGCCCTTCCGGGTCGCGACAAAATAGTCAGGTCGCGGTCCGAGCGCAATGTCTCAGGACGCTGCCTTGCGATGCGCGGCGGCGAAGCCCGCCACCATCGCCGTGAGACCTTCTTCGAAGCTGTTTTTCATATCCATCATGCCCGAGAGAAACGCGCGCATATTGGGAGTCTGCTCGAACAACGCCCAACCCAGCGACAGGGAGATTATCGAGCCCTGATAGGCGATCGCCTCTTCCCGGCTCAATCCCAACGCAACCAGCGGCGCGGCGATAATATCGCCGATTTCTCCCGGATCCTCCGAGATCGGCCCGGCATTGGCGTAAAGTCTCGCCGAATCGCGATGATCGAGAAAGGCTTGGCGGACAGCCCGGCCGAAAGCGATCAGCCAGCTCTGCCAGTCGCGGGCGCCGGCGCAGCTCTTGCGGGCGCCATCCGTCAGCCGCGCCGACATCAGCTGAAGCAGCCCCGCCTTGTTCGGGATGTACCAGTAGATGGCCGGGGCCTTCACATCCAACCGCGCCGCCAGCTTGCGCAGGCTGAGCCCCTCGATCCCTTCCTCGTCGAGCAGGGCGAAGGCCGCGTCGACGATCCCGTCCCGGTCCAGTTTCATGCCGCCCTACTTGCCCCAACCGACGCCCGAAAACAAACGGACTTGACAATTTAACACTGTAAAATAACTTCTAAACGAAGAGGGGAAAGATGTCGCCATGAAAGACGCAGCCATGAAATATGTCCGCAATTGCTGGTATGTCGCCTCCTGGGCGCAGGATCTGGACCCCGGCCGCCCCATGTCGATCGACTTTCTCGGCGAGCCGATCGTCCTCTATCGGGGCGAGAGCGGCCGGCTCGTGGCGATGGAGGACCGTTGCGTGCACCGCTTGGCCCAATTGTCGCTCGGCCGTTGCGAGGCGGGCGACAGGCTGCGCTGCATGTATCATGGCCTGCTCTTCGATCCCGACGGCCGGGTCGTCGAAATCCCCGGTCAGGACACGATCCCGCCCAAGGCCAGGGTGCGGACCTACCCTGTTGTCGAGAAGCACAGCTGGATCTGGGTCTGGATGGGCGATCCCGACGCCGCCGAGGAAGCGCTGATCCCGCCGGCGGTCGGATTCGACAACCCGGACTATATTCTGGGCCGCGGCCACCTCGACTATGACGCCGAGGCCCGGCTCATCAACGACAACCTGCTGGATTTCACCCATCTGGCTTTCGTGCATCGGAACAGCTTCGGCGTCGAGGAGAGCTATGGCTATGAGTTGCCCGAGATCCGGGCGATCGAGCGCGGCGTGCGCTTCAGCCGCTGGGCGACGCGCAAGCGACGCATGGTGGCCGACCGGGATACCGGCCCGTGTGACGCCTTTTCCACCTATGACTTTCTGATACCGGGCGTCCTGTTGATGTGGAGCGGTGTGTTCCCGGCGGGTACGGCGAAAGCCCTGAACAAGGCGGCTCCGGACTTCTCAAAGGCCATGGGGGACGTCACCTTCACCAGCCAGGCCGTCACACCGATGACGAGACGGACATCACGCTATTTCTTCTCCTGGGGGCCGCATCGCGACCACGGCGACGAAAAACTGCGCGATATCCTGATGGGCATCGCGGACGTCGCATTCAACGAGGACAAAGTGACGATCGAGGCCCAGCAGCGGACTATCGACAAGACCTCCGATCCCCAAATCATGCCGACCGCCGCCGACCGGGGCGTGACTCTTTTCAACCGTCTCGTCGATCGAATGGTCCGGGAGGAAAACACCGAATCAGGCGGCACATTCGCGGCCGCGTGAGCCGTTCGCTATTTCGCGGCCTGAATCGCCTGCCAGACGCGAAGCGGCGTCGCGGGCATGTCGAGATGGGTGACACCGACCTGAGCGAGCGCATCCATGATCGCGTTCATCACGGCGGGGACCGCGCCGGTCGTTCCGGCTTCACCACAGCCCTTCACACCCAGGGGATTGGTCTTGGACGGCACTTCGATCGCCTCAAAGCCGATGAAGGGCACATCGTCCGCGCGCGGCATGCCGTAATCCATGAAGGAGCCGGTAAGAAGCTGGCCGTCCGAATCGTAAACGACATTCTCGCACAGCACCTGGCCAAGGCCCTGCACGATCCCGCCCTGAGCCTGTCCGGCGACCAGCAGCGGATTGATGATCGTGCCGAAATCATTCACGGCGGTGTAGCGATCGACGGTTACCACACCGGTCTCCGGATCGATCTCGACCTCGACGACATGGCTGCCATTCGGATAGCCCGACGGCGGATCGTCATGGATCAGGGAGGCGTTGATATCCGACGGCACGTCTTCGGGCAGCGAATTGGCCTCGCGCAGCCGGGCCGCAAGGTCGATCAAATCGATCGACCGGTCGGTTCCGGCAATATGGAACGCGCCCGCCTCGAATTCGATATCCGCGACGGCCGCTTCCAGAATGTGCGCTGCGGCCTGCTTGCCCTTTTTCACGACTTCGTCCGACGCCGCGAGAAGCGCCGAACCCGACGCCTGGGTCGAGCGCGAGCCGCCGGATCCGCCGCCCGCAATCAGCAGGTCTGAATCGCCCAGGATCACCCGCGTCTTCTCGAACGGGACACCGAGTTGTTGCGCGACGATCTGGCGGAACCCCATGCGGATGCCCTGGCCGTAGTCGAGAGTGCCGGTAATCAGGGTCACCGTGCCGTCATCGTCGAACCGGATCGCGCCCATTTCCTTGTTCGACGGGGCGGTGACCTCCAGATAGCTGGCGAGGCCGCGGCCGCGGACTTTGCCTTTCGCTTCGGATTCCGCCTGGCGGGCGTCGAAGCCGTGCCAATCGGCCTTTTCCAGTGCGGCGTCCATGATCCGGGCGAAGTCGCCGGAGTCGTAGCTCAGGCCCGAGGCCGCCTTGAACGGCATGTCTTGGGGCGTCAGCATATTACGGCGGCGCAGCTCGATCGCGTCCTTGCCCGTCTCGCGGGCGGCCGTTTCGATCAGCCGCTCCATGATGTAATTGCCATCAGGACGGCCGGCGCCGCGATACGGGCCGACAAAGGTCGTATTGGTGAAATAGGCCTTGCTGGTCACGCCGACACAGGGTGTGCGATAGAGGCTGGTCACGTTTTTCAGGATATTGACCGAGCCCATCAAGGGGCCGATTCCGCCCATATAGGCGCCCATATTCGCCGCCACATCCACGCGGACCGCGAGAAAATTACCGTCGGCGTCGAGCGCCAGTTCGGCGTCGAACAGCATGTCGCGGCCCTGGTGGTCGGACATGAAGGCTTCGGAGCGCTCATCCTGCCATTTGACGGGCCGGCCGAAGGCGCGCGCAGCTTGCATGATCGACACGAGTTCGTGCGACGCGCCGCCCTTCATGCCGAAGGAACCACCAACGTCATAGGTGACGACGTGAAGCGATTTCTGGTCCAGGCCCAGGATATTCGCGAGCCCGTTGCGCAAACCGAACACGCCTTGGCTGGGCGTATAGACCGTCATGTGATCGGCGTCCGGCTCATAGATCGCCACGGCGCCGCGCGTTTCCATCGACGCCACCACGACGCGATTGTCGACCAGTTTGAGCCGGGTGACATGCGCGGCCTTTTCGAACGCCTTGTCGGCGCCCTCGCGATCGCCGCCGACCCAGTCGAAGGCCAGGTTCCCGGGCGCCTCCGGCCAGATCTCCGGCGCATTAGAGGCCCGGGCGGCCGAAATGTCCGGCACCGCCGGCAACGAATCGATGTCGAGAATGATCTTTTCAGCGGCATCCTTTGCCGCCGCCCGCGTCTCGGCGACGACGAGCGCGACGGTCTCGCCGACATGGCGGACCCGATCGATCGCGAGCGCGTGCCGCGTCGGCGCGACCGGCGGATTACCGTTCTTGTCCTTCAGGGGCATGGCGAACGGGATCGGCTTCACGCCCGCCTTCACGAGATCCTCGCCGGTCAGAATACCGACGACCCCTTCGGACTTCAGGGCGTCGGCAATATCCAGCGTCTTGATCTCGCCATGAGCGACGGGCGAGCGCAGGAAAACGCCATAAGCCTGGCCCGGCACGCTAATGTCATCCACATACCGGCCTTCGCCCCGCAAAAGACGTGGATCTTCATCGCGCGAGACAGGTTGGCCGACCGCATATTTCTCGGAAACAGTCAGTGATTTTTCCATGCCGTCTTTCATACAAGACACGCGTTTGAGCGAAAAGGGCCATTGTGACGAAGGATATGTGGTTTCCATACGTGCTATTGGCTATTAGACCCTCGATAATAATATTCCATATGAAAGCATAAGCGGATGCGCCGAGCCACGAAGAAGCATGTTGACCGCCGCGAAAAGGTTATCGATGCCGCTGCCGACGTTTTCTCCGAAAAGGGATTCCACGGCGCCAGCACGGCCGACATAGCCGAAAAGGTGGGGATTCAGCAGGGCAGTCTTTATTACTATTTCGATTCCAAGGAGACCGCGCTTCAGGAGGTCTGCGAACTTGGCATGGGCACCTATCTCGACGCGATCCGCGAGGTGGCCCTTGCCGACGGCTCGATTGACGACAAGATGGCGGGCCTCGTCTCGAACCATCTCAACGCGCTCGACGGCGCGCTTGCCTATGTCCGCACCTATTTGTACGAGCGCCGCGCGCTGTCGGCGGAACGCGGCCATCGTCTCAACGAAATGACCTCTTCCTATGAAGAGACGCTAAAGGGAATGCTGCAGGACGGCGTGACGAACGGCGAACTCCCGGAAGCCATGAATTGCGGCCTTGCCGCGCTCTATGTCATGAGCATGTTCAACACGGTCGCCGTCCAGCGGCACCGCGGGGCCGACGTGGCCCTCGACGACCTTATCCAGGGCGTTACCGCCATGGTGATCGGCGGCATCCACTCGAACAGGTGGTAGACGCCGCCGCGCGCCTCACGCTCAGGCCGCCTGCTTGTAGAACGTCTCGCCTTTTGCGGCCATATCGCGGAGATATTTCGGCGGTTTGAACCGTACGCCGTACTTTTTCGCCAGCGCCTTGCATTCGGCGACGAATTTCTCCACGCCGACCGTGTCGATCAGCGAGAGCGGACCACCGGTGAACGGTGCGAAGCCCCACCCGAAAATCGCGCCGACATCGGCGTCGGAGGCATTCATCAGGACGCCCTCTTCCATGCAGCGAACGGTCTCAAGCGCCTGCCGATAGAGGATCCGCTTCTTCACGTCCTCGACATCCGGCTGCTCCGGCGCGGGCGGGCAGATCTCGGCAAGACCGGGCCAGAGATGCTTTTTCGCGCCCTCGGGATACTCATAGAAACCCTTGCCGTTCTTCTTGCCGAGCCGCTTGAGCTCCAGCACCATGTGATCGATCAGCGTGTCGGTGCCGTCCGGAATATATTTCCCGGCAAGCGCCTGCCGCATGGTCTCCTTAATGTGATAGGTGAGTTCCAGGCTCACCTCATCCGCAAGGGACAACGGCCCCACCGGCATGCCGGCCATGCGGCCGCCATTCTCGATCAGGGCCGGTTTCACGCCTTCCGTCAGCATCAGCATGCCTTCGTTGACGAAGGTGCTGACCACGCGGCTGGTGTAGAACCCGCGTCCGTCATTCACGACCACCGGCGTCTTGCGGATCTGCGCCACATAGTCGAGCGCCCGGGCCAGCGCCTCGTCGCCGGTCTTCTTGCCCTTGATGATCTCGACCAGAGGCATCTTCTCGACCGGCGAGAAGAAATGGATGCCGATAAACCGGTCGGGACGTTTGGAATTCTTGGCAAGCCCCGTGATCGGCATGGTCGAGGTGTTGGATCCGAACACGGCCGCCTTCCCGATGACCGCCTCGGCCTTGACCGTGGCGTCGGCCTTCACCTTGGCGTCCTCGAACACAGCCTCGATCACGAGATCGCAGCCGTCGAGTTCGGCGAAATCGGTCGTTGGTTTGATGCGGGCGAGAAGCGCGTCGCCCTTCTCCTGGGTCATGCGCTTGCGCTGGACATTCTTTTTGACCAAGCCTTCCGAATAGGCTTTGCCCTTTTCGGCCAGAGCCTGCTCGCGGTCGATCAGCACGACCTCCATGCCGGCCTTGGCGGAGACGAAGGCGATGCCCGCGCCCATCATACCCGCGCCGAGCACGCCGAGCTTCGAAATCGTGGTCTTCTCGACGTCCTTGGGCCGCCGGATCAGCTTGTCGGCCGCGCCCTTGTTGATGAACAGGGTGCGGATCATATTGCCGGCGGTCGGGCCCAGCAGGAGCGAGGCGAAATACTTGCTCTCGACATCGAGGCCCTGGTCGATCGGAATTTGCGTGCCTTCATAGACGGCGGAGAGGATCGCCAGAGCCGCCGGATAATTCCGCAGCGTCTCCTTCTGCACCATCGCCGCGCCCGCGATAAAAACCTGCACCGAACGCGGATCCATCGCGCCCGCACCGCCCGGCACCTTGAAGCCCTTCTTGTCCCACGGCGCGACGGGATCGCCCTTCTCCATCAGCCATTTTTTCGCGGCGGAGAGAAGCTGATCGCCGGGCACGACCTCATGCACGACGCCGAAACCGAGCGCTTCCTGAGGCGACATGCTCTTGCCCTGCAGCAGATAGGGCGCCGACGCCTGAATGCCCATCAGGCGCGGCAGGCGTTGCGTTCCGCCGCCACCCGGCATCAACCCGACCTTCACCTCGGGCTGCGATAGCTGAATCTTCGGATCGTCCGCCACGACCCGGTAATGGCAGGCAAGACACAACTCCAGCCCGCCACCCATGGCGAGCCCGTTGATCGCCGCGACGAACGGCTTGCCCGAGGTCTCGATAGAGCGGAGCAGCTGGTTGATGAAATAGGCTTCCTTGAAGGTCTCCTCGACACCGGCTGTCTTGGCCATGCCGGTCATTTTCTCGATCATCTTGAGATCCGCGCCGGCCAGAAAGGCGGGCTTGCCGGAGGTGACGATCGCGCCCTTTACCTTGTCATCCGAGGCGATCTTGCCGACCAGTTCCTTAAGTTCGTCCATCACCTGTTGATTGAGGACGTTCATCGAGGTGTTCGGGAGATCGATCGTGAGAGTCGCGATACCGTCGCTATCGACGTTGTATTTGATCGTTTCGGTCATTGTCGCGGTGCCTTTCGCGCTCAGATGCGTTCGATGATGGTGGCGACGCCCATGCCGGCGCCGACGCACAGGGTGGTGAGGGCCGTGCCCTTGCCGGTGCGCTCCAACTCGTCGAGCACCGTGCCGAGGATCATCGCGCCGGTCGCGCCAAGCGGATGTCCCATGGCGATAGCGCCACCGTTCACATTCACCTTGGAATGATCGACACCCAGCGCGTCCATGAAGCGCAACACGACGGCGGAGAACGCCTCGTTGACCTCAAAGATATCGATATCGTCCTTGCTCATCTTGGCGCGTTTCAAGGCTTTCTCGGCGGCAAAGGACGGTCCGGTGAGCATGATGGTCGGTTCGGTGCCGACGGCGGCGTAGGCGCGAATCCTGGCGCGCGGCGTGAGGCCAAGCTTCTTGCCCATGCGTTTGTTTCCAACCAGCATGGCGGCGGCCCCGTCCACAATGCCGCTCGAATTGCCGGCGGTGTGGACATGATTGATCTGCTCATATTCGGGATATTTCAGCAGGGCCACGGCATCGAAGCCGTAAGCATCGCCCATATCCACAAAGGACGCCTTCAACCCGGCAAGCGACTGCATGTCGGTCTCCGGACGGGGATGCTCGTCCTTGTCCAGGGCGATCATGCCGAGCTGGTCCTTCACCGGCAGAATCGACCTGGCGAAGCGGCCTTCGCTCCAAGAGCGCTCGGTACGCTTCTGACTCTCGACGGCATAGGCGTCCACGTCGTCGCGGGAATAGCCGTATTTGGTGGCGATCAGATCGGCCGAGATGCCCTGCGGCACGAAATAGGTCTTGAAGGCCACCTGCGGATCCGTGGCCATCGCCCCGCCGTCCGAGCCCATCTTGACCCGCGACATGGATTCGACGCCGCCACCCACCATGAGGTCCGTCTGCCCGGCCATCACCTGCCCGGCGGCCATATTGACGGCTTCGAGGCCGGAAGCGCAGAAGCGGTTGATCTGAACGCCCGGCACGTCTTCGTCGTAATCGGCGTTGAGCGCCGCAACGCGGGCGATATCCGAGCCCTGCTCGCCGACCGGCGAGACGCAGCCCATGATCACGTCATCGACCAGATCGGTATCGATCTCGTTTCGGTCCCGGATCGCGCTCAGCACCTGGGTCGCCAACTGGATCGGGGTGATTTCGTGCAGGGCGCCGTCCACCCGGCCGCGTCCTCGCGGCGTTCTGACGGCGTCATAGATGAATGCTTCGGGCATCGTCGAGGTATCCCTTCTTTACGTTAGAACCCGTCGGCGTCGAGCGCCATGACGGGCTCGGCGCCTGATTTCAGCTTGGCGAGGTGGCTCGCCGTGTCCGGCATCATGCGTTTCATATAATACCGGCCGGTCTCGAGCTTGTTCCTGTAGAACGCGTCATCACCGCTCCCGTTCGCAAGCGCCGCGCTCGCGACCCGGGCCATCTCCGTCCAGATGGCGCCCATGGCGACATGGCCCATAATATAGAGATAGTCCATCGCCGCCGCGCCGGCATTATCCGGATTCGACATGCCGTTCTGGACCAGCCACATGGTGGCGTCCTGAAGATGCGTCTTGCTGTCGCCGAGCGCCCTGACAAAATCGGCCAGCGCCTCATCTTCGGCGGAGTCCTTGAGGGTCGCCTCGACCTGCTCGAAATAGGCCCGGATCGCCCGACCGCCATTGGCGGCGAGCTTGCGGCCGACGAGATCCATCGCCTGCACGCCGTTCGCGCCCTCGTAGAGCTGCGAAATCCGGGAGTCGCGCACGAACTGCTCCATACCCCATTCGCGGATGAAGCCGTGCCCGCCATAGCATTGCTGCGCCCAGACGGCGTTCATAAAGCCGATATCGGTGAAGAAGGCCTTGATGACGGGGGTGAGCAAGCCGACCACATCCTCGGCCGCCTCGCGCGCCTTTTCGTCGGAGGACTTATGCGCGATATCGATCCGCAAGCCGGTCCAGGCGGCCAGCGCCCGCGCACCTTCATTGAAAGCCTTCATATTCATCAGCATGCGCCGCACATCGGGATGAACGATGATCGGATCGGCGGGCTTGTCCGGCTCTTGCGGCCCCTTGAGCGAGCGGCCCTGCAGGCGGTCCTTCGCATAGGTCACCGCGTTCTGATAGGCGACTTCGGACAGGCCGAGGCCCTGAATGCCGACACCAAGGCGCGCGGCGTTCATCATCGTGAACATGGCGCGCATCCCTTTGTACTCCTCACCGACGAGATAGCCCGTCGCGCCGTCGTAATTCATCACGCAGGTGGCGTTGCCGTGAATGCCCATCTTCTCTTCGAGCGCCCCGCAACTCAAAGCATTGCGCTCGCCGAGCGAGCCGTCCGAATTCACCAGGAATTTGGGCACGACGAACAGCGAAATGCCGCGCGTGCCCTCCGGACCGCCGGGAATTTTCGCCAGCACCAGATGAATGATGTTTTCCGCGAGATCGTGCTCTCCGGCCGAGATGAAGATCTTCGTGCCGGTGATCCTGTAGCTGCCGTCGCCCTGCGGCTCGGCCTTGGTGCGCATAAGGCCGAGATCGGTCCCGGCATGGGCCTCGGTGAGGTTCATCGTGCCCGTCCACTCCCCCGAGACCAGCTTGGGGAGATACGCGTCTTTCTGCTCCTTGCCGCCGTGCTTGGTGAGCGCTTCGATGGCCCCGTGGGTGAGCCCCGGATACATCGTGAAGCTCATATTGGAGGAGCACATCATCTCGCTCATGGCGAGATGGATCGTATAAGGCAGGCCCTGTCCGCCGTACTCGGGATCGGCGATCAGGCCGTTCCAGCCGCCCTCCACATAGGTCTTGTACGCATCCTTGAAACCGTCCGGCGTGGTGACCGCGCCGTCCGTCAAGATGCAGCCTTGCTTGTCGCCGCTCTGATTCAGGGGCTGAAGAACCTGCTCGTTCAGCTTCGCACCTTCCTCGAGGATCGCATCGACCAGATCGCGCGAAACCTCCTCGAAGCCGGGGAGATTGTTATGCGCCTCCAGATTCAGCACCTCGTGAAGCACGAACTGCATATCGCGGACCGGGGCGGTGTAACTCGGCATTTTGCTGCTCTCCTGAACCTCTCCGCACGCGATGGTGGTTGGAATTTACGAAGGAGTGTTTAAGCGCTCAGAACGGGCGATACTCGACAAGATCCTCGAAATGACGATGCGCAAGGCTCTCTCCCGGCAGGATCCCGCGCCTCTCCGGCGGGGCCAGACGATCCGAGATGAACAGCCCGGCGACAACCGCCTTGCGGCGGTCGCCTGCTTCCAGATTTAAGCGTGCCTCATCGATTAACAAGGCGGCGGCGAACACATCGCTCATGAAGTCGAGCAAGCGGCGGGCGTGGCGCTGAGCTTCGGCCTTGTCCCCCTGCACCAGTTCGATCGCCGCGCAGCAGTCCATGAAGGCCGTCTTCAGCGCCGCAACGATATCCCCCCCGGCCACCTCGCCAAGTTCGGCGGGCGCGCGGGAAATGATCGCTGCGATCTTTTCGCGGAACATGTTGTAACCGGGATAGCGATTGCCGAGCATGCGCAGCAATTCGAGCGACTGGATATTCGCCGGCCCTTCCCAGACCGTGAGGGCCTGGGCGTCCCGCAGGATGCGCGGTATCACATAATCGGCCGTATAGGCATTGCCGCCGACGATCTCCAGCGCCCGGCGGCATCCCGCGACGGCGTCCTCCGCCGTGTGGTATTTCGCGAAGGCCGTGACGAGCCGCAGCCATAACCGATCCGGTTCGTCCGCCGCTTCGACATCATGGATATGCGCGGCGTCGAAGGCGCGGGCCGCCTCGAAGCAAAGCGCGACCGAGGCTTCCATATCGACCATCAGCTTCAGGATCTCGTCCCGCACCATGGGATAGCGCGTGATCCGATGACCAAAGGCATCGCGATTCGAGGCATAATCCAGCGCTTCCAGAAAGGCGCGGCGCTGAACGCCCGCCGAGGCCATGGCGTTGTGGATGCGGCTGAATTCCAGCGCTTCCATCATCAGCCGGAATCCCCGCGGCGGCGGCGCGACCTCCATGGCCCAGGTCTCCATCAGGTCTATCTCGCCGGTCGGCACACCGCGCGTGCCGAGCTTATCCTTCAACCGCCGGATCCGCATCGGGTTCGGTGTCCCGTCGTCGAGATGGGTCGGCACCAGATAGACGCCGAGTCCCGCCGAGCCCTCCTCGCCCCCTTCGGGCCGCGCGGTCGCCAGCGCCAGCCCGCCATTGGCGTTGCTGGTGAACCATTTGAGGCCGGTCAGCGTGACCTCGCCCGGTTTGCCGGAAATCGGCCTGGCGACGGTCGTCGTCGCGCCGATGTCGCTGCCGCCATGCTGCTCGGTCGCCCAGGTGCCGCCCGAGAGCGCCTGGCCGTCGCGCCGGATCACGGAATTGAGGAAGCGCTCGCGCACCGGCTCGGGCGCGAATTGCGCGATCACATGGGCCACCGCGCCGGTCATGGTGATGGGGCAATGAAGCGAGATATCCGCCTGGGACATGAGATAACCCATGGCGAAGGTAATGACATAGGGCGCCGGATCGGATCCGTAGTTCAGCCCCACCATGCCGCGGACATAGGCCTCGCGCGAGCAGGACGCCCACTGGGCGTTCTGGACGATGTGATTGACGATATTGCCGGCCGCGTCATAGGTCTCGAGCATCGGCGGCGCGATGCCGTCGGTATATTCCGCCTGCTCGTCCACCGCCGTGCCGACCCATTGACCGAAGGACGAGAGATCCTCGCGCCAGCGCTTCAGGCCGTCGGGCGCAAGCCGGTCAAGCGTCGCCTGAAGGTTGACGTCGATCTCGAACAGGTTCTGCCCGCGTGTGGCGCCGGCGATGGTCATGGACGCTCCGGGGATGGTGCACCGGAAAGTGGCCTGAAGCCGTGCTCAATCTTAACCACAAACCATGACCGCTTTGCAAAGGCTCTCGCTTGACTTGGCCCTGCCCATTTCACTACCGTCAGGAGCGTTGATGGTGCCCTTCGGGGCGAAAAGGGAACGCGGTTAAAGGCCGCGGCTGCCCCCGCAACTGTAAGCGACGAGCGGAACCTCGTTTAGCGCCACTGGAGACCCAAGTCGGGAAACCGGGAAGGCCGAAGGTTTTCGCGCTAACTCGCGAGCCAGGAGACCTGCCACCAGCAGTCGCCCATCCGACGGCCGGGGTTGGCCGAAGGTACGGACGTCCGTAGCGGCGACACGGTGAGGGTTGTCGTGGCGGAATCCGGGTTTGGGCGTATTGGCCTTTCGGGCCGTTCCTTTTCCGACATGACATCGCGTGTCACGGGACTCGTTCCGGCAGCCCTCTGTGCGTCTTGCCACGGAGGAACTTTATGCGCCTGTCGCTACCCCTCGCCGCCGGGCTTCTGGCGGCCTCAACTCTCGCCACGGCCGCACGGGCGGCCGAGCCGCTGCCCGAGGTCACCATCACGGTGACCCGCCTGCCGACCAATATCGATCAGGTTGGCAGCAGCGTTTCCGTCATCACCGCCAGAGAGATCCGGCAATCCCAGCGTATCGTCTTTTCCGACCTTCTGGACCGCGTTCCCGGTATTTCCGTCTCCCGCTCCGGCGGGCTTGGCGGTGTGACGACCAGCTTCGTGCGGGGCGCTGCATCCGAGCGAACGCTGGTGCTGATCGACGGGGTGAAGGTGAACGATATGAGCTCGCCCGGCGGCGGGTTCAATTTCGCCAATCTGCTGTCCGACGATATCGCCCGCGCCGAGATCCTGCGCGGACCGCAAAGCACGCTCTACGGGACGGACGCGATCGGCGGCGTGATCGATATCGTCACGGCCAGCGCCCATAAACCATTGGAGGTTTCGGGCATGGCCGAAGGCGGCTCCTTCGGCACGGCGCGCGGCAATGCCGCCATCGGCAGCGCAGGCGATCGCTACAACATCCGCAGCAGCGTGAGCTATGTCGACACCACCGGCATTTCGAGCGCCGATGCCGCCCACGGCAATACAGAGCCCGACGGCTACGACAATGTCACCGTCTATACCAAGGGCGAGGCGGATCTCGCGGCGCCGGTCAAAATCGGTGGGACCGTGCGCTACAGCAAGGCCGACGCGCAGTTCGATTCCTTCGCCTTTTCCGGCCCCTATCCGATCGTCGACGGCAACGAGGCCTCCAAAACACGCGAATTCCAGGGGTCCGGCTGGATCGATGTCTCGCTGCTGGACGGCAAGCTCCACAATTTGCTGCGCGTCTCCCGCTCGACCATCGACCGCGACAGCTATCTCGACGACGCGCTCAATTTCACGGCGCGCAGTCACAGCACCCAGATCGATTATCAGGGCACGCTTCGGCTCATGAACGCGGTTTCCTTCCTGTTCGGCGGCGATATCGAAAACAACGCCATGCGCACGGAGGGCTATGGCAGCGTCACGCGCGGCACCGCCGATATCAAAGGTGTGTTCGGCGAGATGCAGGTGACTCTGTTCGGCCGGCTAACGCTCACCGGCGGCGTGCGGCACGACCATCACCAGCGCGTCGGCGGCGCGACGACGTTCCGCACGACGGCCAATCTCGATCTCAATGAGTCCGGGACGATCCTGCGGGCAAGCTGGGGCGAAGGTTTCAAGGCCCCGACGCTATACCAGCTTTTCGATCCCTATGCCGGCAACCCCGATCTCGCGCCGGAACGCTCGCGCGGCTGGGACGCGGGCATCGAGCAGCGCCTGCTGGCCGATCGCATCAGCCTTCAGGCGACATGGTTTCACCGCGTCTCGAACAACGAGATCGACTACGACTTCACCACCTTCACCTATGGCAACATCCTCGCCACCCGTTCGCAGGGGCTCGAACTCGCTGCGTGGGTCAAACCGGCGGCTGGAATTACGGTTAATGCCAATTACAGCCTCATCGAAGCCATCAATCGAACGACTGATTTACAGCTCGTGCAGCGGCCGAAACATGTGATTCATGGGGATATGTCCTGGCAGGTGACCCCGCCACTGCTGCTTTCCGCCGATGTTAACTACACCGGCGCGCGGCCGGATTCATCCGGGCTGACGCTGCCGGGCTATATCGTCGCCGATATCCGCGCAGCCTATGACATCTCGGCGCAAGTCCAGATCTATGGCCGTATCAACAATCTGTTCGACAAGAAATACGAACAGGTCTTCGGTTACGGCACGCCGGGCATCGCGGGTTATGGCGGCGTGCGGGTGAAGATCTGATCCATGAAACTATTGCCGCTCATATTCGGAAATGTCATCGCGGCAGCGATCGGGACGCACGCTCTGGCCGGCCCGCCGGAGCGTGTCGTCTCGATCAATCTTTGCACGGACGAACTGGTGATACCGCTCGCCGACCGGGACACGATCAAATCGGTGAGCTACCTTTCGGTCGACCCCGAAGAATCGCCGATTGCGGCCGAAGCCAAGGGATTGCGGGTCAATTACGCCCGCGCGGAGGAGATCCTGCCGCTCAAACCGGATGTCGTCTTCGCCAACAGCTTTTCGGCAAGCTATACGGTGGCGCTGCTGCGGCGTCTCGGCGTGAAGGTCGTCACCGTGCCGAGTCCGGAAACCTTCGACGGTATTCGCGCCAATATCCGCCGCGTCGCGGACGTGCTCGGCCATCCCGAACGCGGTGACGCCATGATCCGGAAATTCGACCGGGACCTCGCCAACGCGCAGATCCACGACACAGGAAAACCGCCGCTGGCCGTCATCTATCGAGCGGGCGGCTATACGGACGGCGGCAGCGGGTTGATCTCCAATATCCTCACCCATGTCGGCCTGCGCAATCTCGCGGTCGAGAAAGGTCTCGGGCGATGGGCGCATCTCTCGGTCGAGCAATTGCTCCTCGACCGGCCCGACATCGTGGTAATCAGCGCCTACCGCACCGAAGCGCCGTCGGAAGAAGCCGCCGTGCTGCGCCATCCGGCCCTCACGGCCTATCTCTCGACGCATCGCTCAATCGCGATACCGGCGAAATATTGGGGCTGCGGCACACCGGAGATCGCCGAAGTGGCGAAGCGGCTCGCGCGCGTGGCGCAGGACAAGACGCGATGACCGCGCCCACCCTCACCGGCCCGCGCACCGGCCCAATCCCCTATTGGAGTCTCGTGGCCGGATTCGCCATCCTCCTGGGGCTCGCCACCGCCGCCTCCCTCCTGATCGGATCGGGCGGCGAGGCGAGCCAGACCTCGATCTTCTCGCTGTTCGGCACCGACCCGAAACTCGCTCACCTGATTCTGTTCGATGTGCGCCTGCCGCGCACGCTGCTCGGGCTGATGGTCGGCGCGACTCTGGGGCTCTCCGGGGCGGCGCTGCAGGGATTGTTGCGCAACCCATTGGCCGAGCCCGGACTCGTCGGGACCTCCAGCGGCGCGGCCCTGGGCGCGGTCATCGTGTTCTATTTCTCGCTTGGCGGACCGTCCGGAATCTTCGTGCCGTTCGGTGGCATGGCGGGCGCGTTACTGGCTCTCGTCCTGCTCTATGCGCTGACGGGACGCGATTCCAATATCATGACCCTGATCCTCGCGGGTGTGGCGATCAATTCCTTCGCGGGCGCGATGACGTCGCTGGCCTTGAACCTCGCGCCGAGTCCGTTCGCCGCGCTCGAGATCGTGTTCTGGATGCTGGGATCGCTGGCGGACCGCAGCATGCTCCACGTCCAGATGGCCCTGCCGCTGACGCTTGCCGGCTGGGCTTTACTGCTCTCGACCGGACGGCCCCTGGATGCACTGACGCTTGGCGAGGATACCGCGGCCAGCCTTGGCTACAACCGGACCTGGGTGCGCGCCCGGGTAATCGGCGGTACCGGGCTCGCCGTCGGCGCGGCGGTCTCCGTCACGGGTGTGATCGGCTTTGTCGGGCTGGTTGTGCCGCATCTGCTGCGTCCGCTGGTCGGCCATCGTCCGAGCCGGTTGCTGATCCCGAGTGCATTCGCCGGCGCGCTGCTCACGCTCGTCGCGGATATGGGCGTCCGGCTGATGCCGTTCGGACCCGAACTCAAGCTCGGCGTCGTGACGTCAATCATCGGCGCGCCCTTCTTCCTCTATCTCCTGCTTCGAAGCCGGAGGGCGCAGCTATGAGCCGGCTGGTTCTCTCCGATCTTTCCGTGCGCTATAACGGCACGCCGGTAATCCGCAATGTCGGATTCCGGTCCGAGCCCGGCGAGTTGGTCGGGCTGATCGGGGCGAACGGCGCGGGCAAAACAACCCTGCTGCGCGCCGCCGCAAATCTGTTGCGTTTCACCGGTACCGCCCGGCTGGATGATCGGCCCATCGCGGCGTGGCCCCGGCGCGAACTCGCCCGCCGCCTCGCTTATCTGGCGCAGGGCCATGACGCCCATTGGCCCATGCCGGTCGAGGATGTGGTAGGGCTCGGCCGTCTGCCGCATATGGCTTTTCTCGGCCAGCCAGCGGCGGCGGACCGCGAGGCGATCGCCCGTGCGATGGAAAAGAGCGAAACCGTCGATCTCGCCCATCGCAATGTCATGACGCTGTCGGCGGGCGAACGGGCGCGGGTGATGCTGGCGCGCGCGCTGGCGGTGGAAGCCCCGCTCCTACTGGCCGATGAACCGACCGCCGCACTCGACCCCTATCACCAGCTTCACATCATGGAAGTGCTGCAGGCCGAAGCGCAAGCTGGCCGGGCGGTCGTCGTGGTGCTGCATGACTTGACACTGGCCGCGCGCTTTTGCGACCGGCTGGTGCTTCTGGGCGGCGGTCGCGTCATAGCGGACGGCCCGGCGGACAACGTTCTGACCGACGACAATCTCGCCGAGGCATACGGCATTTCAGTGTTGCAGGGCGGTTCCGGCGACGGACGATTCGTCGTGCCGTGGCATCGCCTGCCGGGCTAGGCGCCTTCCATCACCTCCTGGCGCGACGCCATGATGACCAACCCGTAGAACAGGCAGGCCACGGCGATCGAGCCCGAGATCATCAGAACGAACGGCACTGCGCTTTCACCGGTAAAGACGTAGCTGGTGATCAGGGCGACGATGGCGCCGGTCGAGGCCTGTATGGCGCCCATCAGCCCAGAGGCCGAGCCCGCCACCCGCGGCTTCACGTTGATCGCGCCGGTCATCGCGCTCGGCGCGCCGAGGCCGAAGCCCATGCAAATGAAGGTCATGGTGCCGAACAGACTCCAGAGATTGAGCACACCGAGGAGCACCAGGCCGGAAAACACAACCAGACCGATGATGCTGGCGACGATGCTGAACCGCATCATGATCTGCAGCCCGAGCCTCACGGTGAGCTTGCCCGCGATGATGCTGCCGATCAGATAGCCGAGCGCGGTGATGATGTAGAACCGCGCATAGACGCCGGGCCGGACATGAAGCAGCGTCTCGATGACGATCGGGGCGACCGTCGCGAAAGTGATATAGGAACCGCTATGGAAGGCGACGAAGCCGGTATAGCCGATAAAGACCTTCTCCTTCAGGAGCCCTCGATAGATCCGCAGGATGCCTACGAGATTGGTCTCGTCGATGGGGTTGAGATTGGTTTCTCGCAATCGCCAGACGGCCGCCGTCAAACCGAGCCCGCCGACGACGAGCAGAACGAGAAAGATCGCGCGCCAGCCATAGCTCTCCGAAATCACGCCGCCGAGCCACGGCACGAGCGCCGGAATGCCGACCGTCGCCACCGCCAGATGCCCGAGAGCGCTGGCGGCGTGTTGCGGGTCGTACACATCGCGCACGACCGCTCGGGTCAGGGTCGTTGCGGCGCTGCCCCCGAGCGCCTGGCCGATCCTGGCGAGAAGCAGAACCCAGATATTGGGCGCCAGAACAGCGGCGATCGTGCTGATGACGAAAATCGACAGCCCACCCATCATGAGCGGCCGCCGCCCGAACCGGTCGGACAAGGGCCCGTAAATAAGTTGTCCCGATGTCTGGGCGAGAAAGTAAAAGGTTACGACGAGCTGGATCGTCGCATATTCGACACTGAAATAGTCCGCCATGCCGGGAAGCGCCGGCACGACGATGTCGCTGCCGAACGGCCCCGACGCCATCAGCATCACGAGAATGAACAGCGGCGGCGCTGCCTGAACTGTTTTCAGCGTGCCACCTCGGGGCCGGCTTTCCGCCTTCGTCATATCAAGGGAGGGCCGCGCCCTCAGCCGAACACGCGTTTGAAGATCGTGTCGACATGCCTGGTGTGGTAATCCATGTCGAACAGGTCTTTAAGCTCCTTCTTGCCGAGCGCTTTGGTGACATCCTTGTCGCCGCCGAGCTCGGTCAGGAAGTCCGCGCCCTTCTCCCACACCTTCATGGCGTTGCGCTGAACCATGGCGTAAGCGTCCTCGCGCGACACACCCTTCTGGGTCAGCGCCAGCAGCACGCGCTGGGAATGGATCAGCCCGCCGAGCTTATCCAGATTCTTCTTCATATTCTCGGGGTAGACGACCAGCTTGTCGATCACGCCGGCGAGCCGCGCGAGCGCGAAATCCAGCGTCACGGTGGTGTCCGGGCCGATCATGCGCTCGACACTGGAGTGCGAGATATCGCGCTCATGCCACAGCGCCACATTCTCCATCGCCGGCGTCACCGACATGCGCACCAGCCGGGCGAGGCCGGTCAGGTTCTCCGTCAACACCGGGTTGCGCTTGTGCGGCATGGCCGACGAGCCCTTCTGACCCTTGGAGAAGAACTCCTCGGCCTCCAGCACTTCCGTGCGCTGGAGATGCCGGATTTCGATGGCCAGCCGTTCGATCGAGCTGGCGATCACACCGAGCGTGGCGAAATACATCGCGTGGCGGTCGCGCGGGATCACCTGGGTCGAGACGGGCTCCGGCTTCAGGCCCATTTTCTTCGCGACATGCTCTTCGACGCGCGGATCGATATTCGCGAAGGTGCCGACCGCGCCGGAAATGGCGCAGGTCGCGATCTCGGTCCGGGCGGCCTTGAGGCGCTCCCGGCCGCGGTCGAATTCGGCATAGGCCTGCGCGAGCTTCAGCCCGAAGGTGGTCGGCTCGGCGTGGATGCCGTGGCTGCGGCCCATGGTGAGCGTGTATTTGTGCTCCTTCGCCCGGCGCTTGAGCGCTTCCAGCAACCGGTCCATGTCCGCGAGCAGGATGTCGGTTGCCTTCACCAGCTGGACGTTGAAGCAGGTATCGAGCACATCCGACGACGTCATGCCCTGGTGGACGAAGCGAGCGGGCTCGCCGACATGCTCGGCCAGGTTGGTCAGGAACGCGATCACGTCATGCTTGGTGACCGCCTCGATCTCGTCGATCCGGGCCACCTCGAACGCGCCCTTCTTCCAAACCTCTTTGGCGGCTTCCTTCGGGATCACACCAAGCTTGGCCTGAGCGTCGCAGGCATGGGCCTCGATCTCGAACCAGATCTGGAATTTGGACTCGGGCGCCCAGATGGCCACCATGTCGGGACGGGAATAGCGAGGAATCATCTAAACAAACGCTTCATGCATGACGGGAAAAGGAATTGCCGGAGGGCCAGCTGCCCGTCGGCGGCCCCTTTTTAGCACTTATGGGCGATGGGGAAAGCGAGAATTCGCCGATGCTCCTCATAGCTGTCATTCCCGGCCTTGATCCGGGGTGCCGGCCAAGGATGCCCCCGCTAAAGCAGCCCCAGCGACTTGAAGCTGGCATATTGGCCCTTGCCGATCACGACATGATCGTGGATCGCGATATTGAGGCTGCGGGCAGCGGTGACGATCTGGCGGGTCATATCGATATCGGCCTTGCTGGGCTGCGGATTGCCGCTCGGGTGGTTATGGACCAGAATCATGGCCGTGGCGCCGAGATCCAGCGCGCGTTTGACGACTTCGCGGGGATAGATCGGCGTGTGATCGACCGTGCCCTTTTGCTGCATCTCGTCGGCGATCAGCACATTCTTCTTGTCGAGATAGAGCACGCGCACCTGCTCCACCGGATTGTGGGACATGGCGATCGAGCAATAGTCGATCAGCGCGTCCCACGAGCCGATCACGGGCCGCTTCAGCACCCTCCCGCGCGCAAGCCGCTTGGCGGCTTCCTGAACGATCTTGAACTGGGAAATCAGCACCGGCCCGACGCCCGTCACCTCGGCAAGGCGTTCGGGCTCCGCCGCGATGACCTCGGAAAAACCGCCGAAACGGTCGATAAGCGCCTTGGCCAGCGGCTTCACGTCGCCGCGCGGGATCGCTTGGGCGATGACGAGTTCGAGAAGTTCGTAATCCGGCAGCGCATCGCCGCCCCCATTCATGAAGCGCTCGCGCAGACGCTGCCTATGGCCGTGAAAATGCGGCTTCTCGGACACTGGAACTCCCTCGAAAGGGCACGCGGGGGACCTCCGGCGGGAGAACGCCGCCGGGCGGCCAAGATCAGGAATAAGGCGGCTTGTCGAGGCCGGCGGGGGACTTGGTGAAGATCTCGGGACCGTTCTCGGTGATGCCGATGCTGTGCTCGAACTGGGCCGACAAGGACTTGTCGCGCGACACTGCGGTCCAGCCGTCATTCAGCATGCGGACATGATATTTGCCGAGATTGATCATCGGCTCGACGGTGAAGAACATGCCGGGCCGCAGCGCCATGCCCTGGCCGGGCCGGCCGTAATGGAGAATGTTCGGCGCGTCGTGGAAGATCCGTCCCAAGCCATGGCCGCAGAAGTCCCGCACCACCGAGCAGCGCTCGCCCTCGGCATAGGACTGGATCGCGAAACCGATATCGCCGAGCGTATTGCCCGGCTGGGCGGCTTCGATCCCGCGCATCATGGCCTCATACGTAACGTCGCACAGCCGCTGCGCCTTGCGCGAAACATTGCCGACGGTGAACATGCGGCTCGTATCACCGTGCCAGCCGTCGAGGATGACCGTGATGTCGATATTCAGAATATCGCCGTCCTTCAGCACCTTCGGACCGGGAATGCCATGGCAAATGACATGGTTCACGGAGGTGCAGATGGATTTCGGAAAGCCGCGATAATTGAGGGGCGCGGGCAGCGCGCCATGGTCGATGATGAACTGGTGGCACAGGTCGTCGAGCTCGCCGGTGGTCACGCCGGGCACGACATGGGGCACGATGAAATCCAGAACCTCGGCGGCAAGGCGGCCGGCCTTGCGCATGGCCTCGAATTCCTCGGCTCCGTGAAACTTGATGTGACGGCCGAGTTCCGGCGCGAACTGGGATTCGAGCAATTCGGGAATCGGAGCCGACGGCGCCTGGGTGTCGGACTCGGTACCGGAATCTGGCGCGGACGCCTTTTCAGTCGACAGGTGTTTCATTTCAAAAGCATTCAAACCAGGAGGTTCAGGCGGCGATCCACCGCGATTTCCTCGGTCGTGATCTTACAACAATAGCACAAAGCCTCAACACCGGCGGTTAACGCGGCTGCGAACTCCTTAGCATATATGGGGTCGATATCGCCAGCGATCGAGACCTCGTCGCAATCGGTACGCTGGACAAGGAAAAACATCACGGCCCGGTGGCCCGCATCCGCCATGGCCGACAACTCCCGCAAATGCTTCGCGCCCCGCGCGGTGACGGCGTCGGGGAACTCCGCCGTTTCGCCGCGTTTCAGGTTCACGTTCTTGACCTCGACGTAACAGGGCGCACCCGTCCCGCCGTCCTCCAGCAACAGGTCGATGCGGGAGTTTTCGCCGTAGCGGACTTCCCGGCGCAGGCTGTCATAGCCGGCCAGTTCCGGGATTTGCCCGGCCCTTATCGCTTCCTCGACAAGCCCATTGGGGTGCGCCGTATTGACGCCCACGAGGCCGTCATTCACGCGCACGAGTTCCCAGGTATATCTCAGCTTTCGCGCCGGATTGCGGGCGGGCGATAGCCAGACCTCCGAGTCCGGCTCGGCATTGCCGATCATCGAACCTGGATTCGGGCAATGGACGGTCACCACCTCGCCGTCGGGCAGGCGCACATCGGCCAGGAACCGCTTGTAGCGGCGCAAAAGCGTGGCCTTGATCAGGGGATCGGGAAAGCGCATGGGCGCCGACGGTAGCCGGACCCGCTCCGATGTCAATGGACGGCATACCGAGCCTGTGCGCCGCTTTATCTTCCTGATATAAGCGGTACTCGCTGAGCTCTAAGCCATTCTCGGTAATACCTCCATGCCGGATTCGACCAAAACCACGACCGCCTGTCTGATCGTCATCGGCAACGAGATCCTCTCGGGCCGCACGCAGGACGCCAATCTTTCCTATCTCGCCAAATGGCTGAACGAGCGCGGCGTGCGCCTCACCGAAGCGCGGGTCATTCCGGATATCGAGGACACAATCGTCACGGCGGTCAATGAGTGCCGCGAGGCGTTCGACTACGTCTTCACCACGGGCGGCATCGGCCCGACCCACGACGACATCACCGCCGCCAGCATCGCCAAAGCCTTCGGCCGGCCCCTCGTCCGCCGCGAGGAAGCGGTGGAGCTGATGCGCAAATTCTACGGCGACGACAACCTCACCGAGGCACGGCTACGCATGGCCCATACGCCCGAAGGCGCGGAATTCATCGAAAATCCGATCAGCCGGGCGCCGGGATTCAAGGTCGAGAATGTCTTCGTCATGGCGGGCGTGCCGCTGATCATGCAGAGCATGCTAGAATCCGTCGCCCATCTGATCTCGGGTGGCGATCCCGTACGGTCCCGTGCGGTGTGGTCCCATACGCCGGAGAGCGCGGTGGCTCAAGGCATAGCGGACGTGCAAAACCGCCATGAGGACGTGGATATCGGCTCCTATCCCTTCTATCGCGAAGGCCGTACGGGCACGACGCTGATCGCCCGGTCGACCAGGACCGCCACGCTGGACAAGGTCCAGGAAGAGCTGATGGAGGTCATCCGCTCGGTCGGCGGCGAGCCCCATATCGGCGACGCGACGGACCTGAAAACCGGGACGTAACCGCCCGCCGATCCATGTCGAGGAAATTTCCGGGTCGGCAAAAATTGCCGGCAGAATTCTCGCACCATCATCAGTTTCAAATGAAATGATCGTGGGATTTCAGGCCATTAGTCTTTGGCCCGATTGTTGCTGATACGTGATCGAGTATCTCGCAAAGGGAGACGAATCATGGTCCACAGCGTCGGATTCAGCAGACATCAACACCAAGCGCTTCCACTCAATTTCCTCTATCCACAATCGTCGGCCGCCGCATCGGCGATCTCGAATGCTTTCAATGGCGGCCTCCCGGGCAGCGCCGCCGCCGGCGCGAGCGGCACGTCGGGAACCTCCCCGTCCGACAGCACGCAGGCTCAGGGCAGTGCGACCGACGTCAGCACCGCCTTTCAGCAATTCGATGCGGCCCTGAAGACGGCGCTGCTCCAGTTGCAGTCGTCGATCGACAGCATGGCCGCCTCGAACGCGGACTCTTCGGACAAGGACAAGGACGGCGCCATCGCGGCCAAGGACAGCCCGGCCGCCAGCGCGCTTACCGGACAGAACGCGTCCAAGACCAATAACGGGGCCTCTTCCATGTCGTCGCTGGGCGCGCTCTTCGGGCAGATTCACCACCACGGAGCCGAATTGCTGCATGCCAGCAGCAAGGATGTATCCTCCGGCGATCTTTCCACGCTTCAGACCGATGTGAACAAGATCGTCAGCGACATGATGAACATGCTGCAGTCCTTCGACACCAAGAACCCGAACGGCACGACGGACGCGGCCGCCGCGAACACCAATATGACGAACACGGCGAACACGGACGCCTCGCTTCAGTCGGCAAGTGCCACGACCGGCGGTACGTCGGGCAATAACGAGACCGCATCTTCCGCGCAGTCAGTCGCCAATATCTTCACCCAGGACCTGCTCCGGGCCATGCAGACCTACGGCGCGGCAGCGACGCCGACGACCACCGCCGCCTGAGCGGCCCACACCAAAAAATACCCTGTCGTGATTTGATGCGGCGAAATCGCAGAAGCGGTTTCGCCCGCTCGTGTTTTGTGCTTAATGTCCCGTCGGCTCTACAGCCTTGCGGGCGTGGTGGAACCGGTAGACACACAGGACTTAAAATCCTGAGGCCGTAAGGCCGTGCGAGTTCGAGTCTCGCCGCCCGCACCAAGTCTCATACCGTTTCCCATCGGTGGAGTAGCGTATGCCCCAGGACCTCTCCCGACGCACCAGTTTCAATTCCGTTGTCGAGAACTATCACGCCAGCCGCCCGCATTATCCGGAAGCCCTGTTCGACACGCTGGTTGCCAAGGCCGGCCTGACCGACGGTGCCAAACTTCTCGAAATCGGTCCCGGCACGGGCCATGCGACGGAGCCGCTGGCCCGACGCGGCTTCGATATCACGGCCATCGAGCTTGGTGCCAAGCTCGCCGACAAGGCGCGCGAAACGCTGAGCCAATATCCCAATGTCCGGATCGTTGTCGGCGCCTTCGAGACCATGCCGCTGGCGACCAACGCCTTCGATCTCGTTTACGCGGCCTCGGCATTTCACTGGATCGAGCCCGCCGCCAAATTCTCCAAGCCGCACGCACTGCTCAAATCCGGCGGGCATCTCGCGATCATCCGCGCCGCGCCGATTTCCGACGAAGCCGGCGACGCTTTTTTCCATGCCTCGCAACCGGTCTACAAGAAATACACCCCGGGATTTCGCGAGGAATCGATCGGCCTGTTGCGCCGGGACGAGTTGAAGCCCGCCGAGGTCGATGGGACTTTATTCACGGTCTCCTCTTTCGACACCTTCCCCGTCGTCTTTCGCTATTCCGCAAAGGAATATGTCGCCTTGCTCGGCACCTATTCACCCACCATCGCCATGGAGCCGGACAGGCGCGCGGGATTTCTCGGCGATATGAAGAGCCTCATCGAGAACGAGTTCGGCGGCCGGATCGAACGCCATATGTCGATGAACCTGACGATCGCCTTGCGGCGCGACTGAGAAAACGCCGGAACCCGAGAAAAAAGAGAACGGGGCGGCCCTGCACCGTACCGCAAACATACCGCACCGATGTGCGGTCAGGCCGCCCCGTCGCAGTCTGCCGCATAGGCAATGCGGCGGGAGGAACGTCGTAAAACGCGAATGCCGGTCGGCGATCCGGGACTTGAAATTTCCCCATGCCTCGCGGCGAATAGGCCGCCTGACGGCGGTGGCGCCGTTTTCACCATTGCCGACACACTTGTTTTTTCCGCAATTTCAGTCTTGCTAAGGGAATGCCCTGCTTCCCGCCTCCGGAGAGGACCGTGCTTGTGACGACGACGGACAAGAGAAATCGCCCGCCCTCCGGCGGACCCATCGCCAAGCAGCGGCGCAGCCAGATCACATACAACACGCTGATCGAAACCGGCTTCCGCCTGATGGAAGAGCGCGATTTCGATGCGATAGCGATCGCCGAGATCGCAAAGGAAGCGGGCTATTCCGTGGGTGCCTTCTATGCGCGCTTCGAGAACAAGGAGGCGTTCTACCGCGCGCTGGTGGACCGTCACGAGCAGCGCCGCCACGACGCGCTGGAGCGTTTCTTTGCGACGACACCACCGGACCAGCTGGTTTCGCAATATATCCGGGACACGGTGCAACGGATCTGGAAAAACCGCTTCTTCTGGCGCGGCGCGCTTCGGCGCAGTCTCGACGATCCCGAGTTCTGGGAGCCGTTCCGGAAATTGTCCCATTACGCGGCCGATATGTTTATCGAGGCGAAATCCGGCACGATCGGCCGCGCGCTGACCAGGACCGAAGAGATGGACATCCGGTTTGCCCTGCAATTGGTGCTGGGCACGATCAATAACGCGATGACCAACCGGCCCGGCCCGCTGACCATGGAACACCGCGACTTTCAAAAGCGCCTCGCGGACGCCTTCCGGCTGGTGTCGCGATACGAGGATCTCCGCTAGGCTCCCGGCCACGATCAAGCCGCCCATGCCGTGCTGCGGCGCAGCCTGGCCTGCCGGGTGGTCCCGGCCGCCGATTGCTCAAGGAGGCGATCGCCGCTCTCGTGCGCCCTGAAGTCCACTGGCCCTATATCCCCAAAAACGGCAACTCCGCCCACGCGGGCTTGCCGTCAGCCGCGTCCCCAATTGAGACAATTATAAATGAACGGCCCCAAAAAGCGAACGGCTATTCTTATTTTTATAGAGCCGCGCGACGGCGGTTTTGGCGGGAGATTTCGGTGCAGGTCATCGTCGCCGCATCTTCGATTCGAACCGGCATTGACAAGACAATGACACGACCACGCCATCACACCGCCACAAATCTAGGTTTTGTTTAGGATGGATCTCCGTGTATGGTCACGTATAAGTGATCCGGAGGCGGCACCATTAAGAACAGCGGGTTTTAGACGGAATTAATGAGCATTCACGACGAGGATATACGGCTGCAGGTCGCACTGCCGTTTGCTGAATCGCGGCCCGAAGTAATCTCCCTGCCCCACCCCAGACCGGGGACGCAGCACAAAGATCGGAATTGGGACGATTACAGCGGGGAGACTCCGGAGCCCGTCTCGACGCTGAAATTTTTCCTCAAATATCTGAAGAATCCGACGACGGTCGGCGCGCTTTTCCCGAGCGGCCAGAATCTCGCCGCGCTGATTACCTCCGAAATCTCACCCGATATGGGCCCCGTTCTGGAACTCGGCGCCGGAAACGGGATTTTCACCAGCGCCATTCTCGACCGGGGCGTCGCGCCGCACGACATCGTGGCGGTGGAGTTGGAGCCGTCATTCGCAAGCCGCTTGGCCCGGCGGTTTCCCGGCATCACGGTGGTCAACGCGGCCGCCGAGGAGGCGCTCTGCGCCGACGGAGCGGCCCACTTCGGAGCGGCAGTCAGCGGCTTGCCTCTGCTCAATTTCCCTTGGTCCGTGCGCCAACGCCTGTTGCATCTGATTTTCGAGAAGCTTCGCCCCGGCGCCGCGCTCTATCAGTTCACCTACGGGCTGAGCGCACCGATTCCGAAATCGATGCTGAGAAGCGTGGGGCTCAAGGAGGAGTTTCTCGGGCGCGTCTACCGCAATGTCCCGCCGGCCGGCGTCTACAAGATCAGGCGCCTTTAGTTCCCGGCGATTTCCAGAAGCATATCGACATCCTCGGGCCGCGTGGCGAAGGACGTCACGAAACGGACCTTGTCGCCCGGCAGTGTGTCACCCGGCGCATGCCACGGGTGATAGACGGCGCCCGCTTCTTTGAAGCGCTGGTCGAGTTCGTCCGGCAGAACGCAGAAAACCTCGTTTCCCTCAACCGGATAGCTGATCTCGACACCGGGGATATCGCGTAACCCCTCCTCCAGTTGGCCGGCCATGGCGTTGGCGTGAATGGCGTGCCGCCGCCACAGATCGCCTTCGAGATAGGCGTCCATCTGAGCCGCCAGAAAGCGTCCTTTCGAGAACAGTTGACCCGATCTTTTCCGCAGCGACGGCAGGTCGCCGACAAGATCCGGATCGAAGACGATCACCGCCTCGACGCCCATCGCGCCGTTCTTGCTGGCCCCGAAAGAGAGCACATCGACACCGCTCTTCCACGTCAGTTCCGCCGGACTCGCCCCGGTCGAAACCACCGCGTTCGAGAACCGCGCGCCATCCATATGAACCGCCATGCCCCGCTCTCGCGCAACCGCGCTCAGCGTCGCGATTTCGTCGGGACGGTACGCCGTTCCGAATTCCGTGAGCTGCGACAGGCTGAGCGCCGCCGGCTGGGCCTGATGATGAAAACCGGGGCGGATGAAAGAGAGCGCGTGACGAAGCGCGTCAGGCTGCAATTTACCGAGTTCGCCCGCCACGGGCATGAGCTTCGCGCCGCCGCAAAAGAATTCCGGCGCGCCGCATTCGTCCCAATAAATATGGCTCGCCTCATGGCAGAAGATCGCCTCATGCGACCTCACGATTGCGGCGAGACCGAGCGAATTGGCCGCGGTTCCGGTCCCGACCAGAAAGGCCGACAGGGTGGTCTCGAAAAGATCGGCCAGCCTTTCCTCAACCCGTTCGGTCAGCGCATCCGCGCCGTAACTCGGCACGTATCCCGCGTTGGCCCGCGCGAGCGCCTCAAGGATCTCCGGGGCGACCCCGCTTGTATTGTCACTACCGAAATGCATCGCTAAATCCGCATAAAGAAACGCCTGACCTGTCAAAATTCGATCGAAACCCGTTTCTGTCAACCAACATCCTGTTAAGACTTGTTAGCACTTATGATCGCTATCTGTTTACAGGGCTCGATTTTGAACTAGGTTAATACTGTAGTGCAGATATCGATTGCAGATAATCGCGAAGCAAATGGGCGTTACGGAACGTAATTTCGCGTTCGGCGCAGATGCCGAAGGCCTGCTGGCGGAGTTTGCCGTGGCGCGAACTCCTCGCGGGGCAT
The DNA here is from genome assembly GCA_963821875.1 of uncultured Alphaproteobacteria bacterium. Taxonomy (GTDB): domain Bacteria; phylum Pseudomonadota; class Alphaproteobacteria; order CAVTAV01; family CAVTAV01; genus CAVTAV01. Next base: position 64,253 of record CAWGFE010000001.1, on the reverse strand, counting down.
ATCTTCGAATCCGAGCTGACCGACTGGCAGACGGAGGCCGTCGCCGATGACATCGGCTCGATCTGGCATGTCGCGCCGACCACGATCCCGACTTTCGTGGAGCGTTTCGGCGACCAGGTGTCGACCCCTACGCACCGGCGACTGTCGGCGATTTCCAAGGCGGCGACGATTCAGGGGCAGCTTTGCCGCGAGGTTGCGGCCGACGTCGCCGACGTCTTCGCCAATCGCGATATCGATCTCGTAGCACTCAAGGGCACGGCAAATGGATTTCTGGCCTATGCCGATCCGGCGCACCGGACCGGGGCGGATCTCGATTTCTGCGTTCGCCCCGAAGACCTGGACGGCGCCAAGGACGCCATGCGTGCGGCGGGCTTTTGGGCCGGCGACTACGACGCGGAGTCGCAAGTCTTCGTACCCTCCGATCCCAAAGAAAGGGAGAGACGGGAAGACGGGCATTATGCCTTGGGCTTCTGGGTCAAGATGATCGATTTGGGCGAGGTCGACGGCGATACCGCCAATGGTTTCGCAGTGGCCGGCGAACTCCTTCCCTTCGCGTCCGAGGTCAGCGGCCGGCACGTCAAGACGCCCGTTCTCATCGACATCCACCACTCGGTCGGGGCCGGCGTTTCCGCCGAGGACATCATGGACCGTTTCAAGCCCCATGTCTGGAACAGTTCGGAAATCTATCTTCCGCCCTGCGAGTGGATGGCGTTTCACGCCCTTCTGAAGCTGTATTGGGAAGGCGGACAAGGCTATCGCAAGGGTTTTCAGTATCTCGCCGATTTCGCGCGGATCCTGCCTCTCATGACCGAGGAAGAGCTCGACGGCTTCATCGGGCTCGTCGAAGGCCACAACCTGAAGGCTGGCGGCTACTACGTCATGCGCCGCATGCCGGCCTGCATAGGCATCGACTTTTCCGACGCCATGAAAGACGTTCTCGAACAATGGTCCACGCCACCGGGCAGCGAAACGCCGGCCTCCTATAACGATATCGGCGATTTCTGGCCCCGCCTTTTCGGCCGGCTTTAGCCCAGACTTTCACCTCAGCGATCTTTCGGCGGCCCCGACCAGCCGACTCTCCTTGTCACACTCCCCATGCGCGAATATACTCGTTATACGTGTATTTCTTCTTTTACAAATACACTAATGAGATAGAGTCCCGCAAAACACAGGAGCCAGACATGAAGATCGATCTCAACCTGCTGGAAACAGTCGCCACGTCGCGCAAAATGCCGGTCGGCGATCTTATCGGCGACTTTCGGGTCGAAAACGGCAACGTCATTCTGCCCGAGGGATCGGACGCGCTGGAAAAACTCGCCGACACGCTGATCGTTCCGGGCTCGCTTCTGAGCGAGGAGGCGGCCGACCGCCGCGATCTCGACGGCGGCGTCAAGATCGCCGCGCCGGGCGAAGGCTACCGGATTACGGCCGACCGCGCGGGCGCTCCCTATTACACCTTCCAGCATCTCGCGACGACCAAGGCGGCGCCGGAACTCATGGCGCTCAAATTGACCTTGCACTGCAACCGGGAGGAAGGGATTGTTCTTAACGAGGGTCACGATGCCAAGGAAGTAGTCTATGTTCTCGACGGCGATGTTCGCCTCGACTGGATCGATCCGGACGGCCAGCGGCGTTCCAGCACGATCAAGCAAGGCGGATCCTTTTACGTCGATGCGGGCGTGCCGCACAGCTTCTCGTCGATCGGACCGACCGCCGAGGTAATTTCGATCAACTACCGGATGCAATGACAGTTCCGCCGCCAGCGACAGACAAACGAGAGACCGACTATCTCATCGCCAAGCTCGGCGGCTCGATCATCACCGACAAGACCCGTCTCAAGACACCAAACGAAGACGCCATCCGAAAATTCGCACGGGCCTTTGGGGAACTGCATCCATCCCTGAGGTCGCGCGTCATCCTGGAAGCCGGCGGCGGAAGTTTCGGTCATGCGCCGGCTCACCCGGAATTTATGCCGGATGCGCCGGACCGCCTGGCGGCGGCGGCTCCGGTGTTTCATGAATGGGCCGCGCTGTTCGAGGCGATCTGGCACACGGCCGGCCCGCCCTGCAAGGTTCTCAACGCCGATGCGTTGTTCCGCGATACGGGCAAGGGTATTCGGTTCGACCCGGCGGCGCTGCTCGACGTTTTAGAACAGGAGGTTACGCCCGTGTTGATGCCGGCGATCGTATTTCATCATGGCCGCGCCAATCTGGTCTCCAGCGACCTGCTGCCGCTGTTCGTCGCCCGCACACTGTGTGTGTCGCGCTACGCCGCTCTCTCCGACGTTGCGGGAGTGAGGATCGGCGCGGAGACGATCGCGGCCATTCCGGCCCGAGACAGGCGCCGGGCGCTCGACGCGGCGACACCGTCCGACAAGCCCGACGTCACCGGCGGCATGCGGCGCAAATTGCGGGTCATGCTGCGGCTCGCCGCGCAAGGGATCGACGGGGTCATCTGCGCGGGGCGCCCGGAATTTCTGGAAAGCGCGCTGACGGCATCCCCGCCTCCCGGCACCTGGATCCTGCCCGGCCATGGCCACCACGGCCAAACGGCGGCGGCGCAATGCTGATCGCGTTTGCCGGCATAGACGGGGCGGGAAAATCGACCCAGGCCAAAGCGCTCGCCCATTTGCTGCGCGAACAGGGCAAGTCGGTCAAGGTGATCGACAAATGGGACATCCTCGACCCGGCCATCCATCCAGAATGCCGCTTCATCCATTCGAGGCTCGAGGAAGTGCGGATATGTATCTCGGAAATGGAAGGGCCGGGACGCGCGCTGTTTCTGTTCTGGTGCATTGCGCTCACCACCACACGCTGCATGAAGGAAAGCCACGACTATTTCATCTCCGACGGATACTGGATGAAGCACGCCGCGGCGGAACTCGCCATGGGTTGTCCGCGCGCCATGATCGAAGGCTATATCGAGGCGCTGCCCAAGGCCGATATCACGCTCTATTTCGACCTCGATCCGGCGATCGCCTATGACCGAAAGGGCCCGGGCGACGTGACGCCCTACGAGTGCGGCTGCGACCCGGAAATGAAACAGGACGGTTTCATACGCCATCAGATCGCGATCCGCACGATCCTCACGGAATGGGCCGCCCGCGATGACTGGACCACCATCGATTCAAGGCGTGATCCGGATTCGATCGCCGCCGAGATCGCGGGAATCGTGCTACGGGATTCCGGACAAGTGGGATGACCGCCCAGCCGAACGCTCCGTTCTTCCCCGGCGGCGATCTCAAGACCCGCCTCCACTTCCATCGGCCCGCAGCCAAAGCCCTCGCCAGCCTCGTCACCAGCCCGTGGAGCCTGGTCGTCAGCGCCGGCGGCCTGCACCGCATCACGCGGGCCGGAGTCCTGGACGATATCCCCCCGCCGACCGCGATCACCATCGTGCCGAACGGCCTCGTCAGACTTCCGACGCTCGATGATGCGTGGATGCCCGGCCCCGCGCCTACGGTCGGAATCGGGTCCGGGTCCGTGCTGGATGCCGCGAAATTGGTGCGGCTCGCAAATACTTGGAAGACCTTCCCCGAGGACGTCGAGGACCGGGACACCAGCGCCGATATCCCGGCTCCCCTGATCCTTCTCCCGACCACCGCCGGATCGGGATCGGAACTCACATCAACCGCGAGCCTGTGGAACGGCGGGATCAAATCCTCCCTCGACGGCCCGGCGCTGTTCCCGAGCGATGCCGTCTACGACCCGGCTCTCCTTACCACGGCAAGCGCCGAAATACGCGCCGCCGCACTGTGGGACGCCATCACCCATGCGCTCGAAGCCATCTGGAGCCGTAGCGCCACAGAGGCGTCCGACCGCTATGCAAGCTTCGCCCTCAACTCGATCTCCGGGGCCTTGCGCCGGGAGCGCGGTGTCACAGATGCCGTTCTCCCGGACCTGTCCGTCGCGTCCGCCGCCGCCGGCGCCGCCATCACGATCACCCGGACCGGCATCGCCCACGCCTTGTCCTACCCCCTCACCGGCCGGTTCGGCCTGCGCCATGGCTTCGCAGCGGGGTTATACGGTTTGGCGGTTGCCGGCCTACTGCCGGAAATATCGCCCCGACGCAGCGCCTATCTGACCCGGATCTTCCATGCCCCGCCGGACGCGGTGCTTCGCGCCTTCTGGCGCGAAAGCGGCGCGGCCGATTTCGTCTTGCGGTATCTAACGCCCGACATGCTCAAGACCTGTTCGGACATGACGCTCAATCCCGACCGGGCGAATTTGTCGGTCATTGCGCCGAAACGCGAGGTCGTCGTGGAACTCCAGCGCCGGGCAGCCGATCTCGTCGCCGGAACGGTGACCTCGTGAGCGACGACGGCAGAGCCGATCCGCTCGCCTTTCTCGCCGGACTGAAGCGCGGCGGCGCCGACAGGCTGACCTGCGTTCCCTGTTCGTCGATGACCGGTTTGATCGACGCCGCGATCGCCGATCCGGACTTTCTGTTCGCCAATGCGCCGAATGAAGGCGAGGCCCTCGGCTTTGCAGCCGGCGCCCGGCTCGGCGGCCATACGACGGCGGTGCTGTGCCAGAATTCGGGACTCGGCAATCTCGCCAATGCGCTGACATCGCTGATCGTGCCCTATCGGATCCCGATCCTTCTGATCGTCGGCTGGCGCGGTCAGCCGGGCGTTCATGACGAGCCGCAGCATCGCCTCGTCGGCCGAATGACCCGTCCGTTTCTCGAGGCTTGCGGTTTTGGCGTCCACATCGCCGCCGCCCGAAATGCCGACGACTTGGCTGAAACATGCGCAACGAAAGTGACAGCAGGCAGACAATCGCAGGCGATCCTCGTTCCGACCCGGCTGTTTCGTCAGATCCCGGACACCGCGGCCCCAACGCCGCTAGTTCACGCCGTCGGCGCTATCGAGCGCGATACCAAGGCGACACCGCCGGCTCGGCACGCGGCGCTCGCGAGCCTGCTCGAATGCTTGCCCGTCGACGCTGTCATTATTGCCCCAACGGGTCTGGCGAGCCGGGAGATTTACGACCTGAAGGATTCTCCCGCTCATTTTTACATGATGGGCTCTATGGGGCACGCCGCCGCGATCGGTCTCGGCGTTGCCCAAACGACCGACCGTCCCGTCGTGGTGCTGGACGGCGACGGGTCGATCCTGATGCGGCTCGGCACGCTCGCCTTCGCCGGCGCGATGGCGCCCGCCAACATGCTGCACGTCGTGGTCGACAACGGTGTTCATGAATCGACCGGTGGGCAGGCGACCCTGTCCAGCGGGGTCGATCTCTGCGCCGTGGCGGCGGCCTGCGGCTATCGCAGCAGCCGTGAGGCAGGGTCTCTCGACGGCATGGAGAGCGCGATCGCCAAGGCTTTTGCCGGGCCGCCTGGCCCGCACTTCGTCCGGCTGTTCACAGCGCCGCTGATCGCGGCCAAACCGCCGCGCATCGCGCTCCCGGCGGAGGCGATTGCCGAGCGTTTCTCCAATGACCTCGCCCGTACTTCGGACGCCGCCATCGACAAAAGGACGATCGCGAGCGCAGAATGATCGCTTTGGGGTTCACAGATCGGAGGCATTATGAAACGGCTGGCAGCGATAGTCGGCGTCGTGGTGGCAGTCACGTTCGCGGGATGCGGCGGATCGAGCAGCGATGTGGGGCAGGCTTATGTCGACCAGTTGAGCCACGTGGCCGACGCGCTTGATTCCGTCAAGGATGAAGCGAGCGCCAGGGAAGCGGCGCATGAGATCGCGAAAGCCAATACCAAAATCCAGAAGATGGTGAACGACATTGATGCCATGGACCAGGCCCACCAGATGACGCTGTTCCAGAAGCACGCGGCCGAAATGTCCAAGTTGGAAAGACGCATCAGTCAGTCGGTCCAGCGCATCGTCGCGAAGGATCCCAAGCTGCTCGGCATTGTCGGCAGCGAGATCCAGAACATGCCCAGGATCAAATAGCGGCGCTGTCTAGCCGAAAAGCACCAGCGCGTTCTTCACCGTTACCCAGACGCCCCAGCCGATCGGGATGCCTATCGCGCTCCAGGCGAGAAAGGCTTTTACGTCCAGCCCGCCACGGCCGATCCCGAAGGAACTCGTCGCACCCGCGACGACGGCATGGGTCCGGGCCTGATAACCGGCAACCTCCTTATCGGACATATAGAGGTGCTCGCGGATCGGTTTTATCCCCATATTGCAGAAGAAGCCGAGGACCAGCATGCCGGCGAGGATATACATCGTGAAGTCGTAGACGAGATTGTTCGGCACGCCCGCCGAGATCTGCGCCTCGCGGATATAGTTCACCACGACCGGCCCGATGATGCCCGCCGTCGACCAGGCGGTCAGCAGCCGCCCGTGAATCGCGCCGACGAATTGCGTGCCGAACACATCGGCGAGATAGGCCGGAACGGTCGCGAAGCTGCCGCCATACATCGACAGGATGATGCAGAAAAACCCGACAAACAGGGCCTTCGATCCGATATGCGCCGCCCAGGGCGCCGCGGCATAAAGCGCGATTCCGAGAACGAAGAAGGTGTAATAGGTGGTCTTGCGGCCGATCCTGTCCGACAGGGTCGCCCAGAAAAAGCGGCCGCCGATATTGAACAGCGACAAGAGCCCGGTGAAGCCCGCCGCGATCGTCGCTATCTCGATACGCTGAGCGTCGCTGAGCGCACCGAATGTCACGCCGGGCGCACCGACCAGAGACCCGGCGAAGATCTCCTGCAGCATCGGAGAGGCCATGCCGATCACGCCGATCCCCGCACTGACATTCAGCGTCAGAACGGCCCAGATCAGCCAGAACTGGCCGGTCTTGTGCGCATGCTTCAGATGGACGTGACGGTTGGTGATCATCGCCCGCGCATTGCCGCTCGGCGGCTCCCATCCCTCGGGACGCCAGCCCGGCGGCGGGATGCGGTAGCCGAACGCGCCGGCCAGCATGAACACGAAATAGATCGCGCCGAGAACGAGGAAGGTCTGCCACACGCCGACATCCGTCTTGCTGGCGAAGACATCGATCAGCGCATTGGCGAGCGGCGCGCCGATCATCGCGCCGCCGCCGAAACCCATGATCGCCATGCCGGTCGCCATGCCACGGCGATCGGGAAACCATTTGATGAGCGTCGAGACCGGCGAGATATAGCCGAGGCCCAGACCGATGCCGCCGATCACGCCGGAGCCGAGCCACATCAGCCAGAGCTGGTGAAACAGAATGCCGATCGCGGAGATCACGAAACCGCCACACCAGCAGAACGCCGCCACCACGCCGGCGCGGCGCGGGCCGGCCTGTTCCAGCCATCCGCCCCAGATCGCGGCGGCGGAGCCGAGAAAGACGAAGAACAGGGTGTACATCCACCCCAGATCGCTCACCAGCCAATCACAACTGGTGACGAACAGGCGATCGATGAAGCCCGTATCGGCCGGGCAGGCGACCGCCTTGTCGATCCCCACGGCACGGGACAAGGGCAGCCAGAACACGCTGAACCCATAGGCCATGCCGATACAGAGATGAATCGCCACCGCGGCGGGCGGTACCGTCCAGCGATTGAATCCCTGCTTCGCGACAATGCGCTCGCGCGACAAGAGAGGTGGTGCGCTCATGACGGTCCTGGTTCCCCAAACGCGGAAACGCGCTCACACGCATCTCCTCCCCGCGACGGCGGGCCCATAAAATTGGCCGTGGCCATCGAAAGTGTCAACGGGGACGGCCCCGTGTGAACGGCGTCGGGAAGGCGGACCAGAACTTGGGAGGTGACAGTCGGCCAGGGCGATAATGACGCCACCCGTCACACGGCATCGCGCCGCGTTCCGAGAGCAGCCAGCCCTGCCCTCCTCTCACAACCTGACCATCTCTCCCTCCAAGGTCCAAAGGCGACGATGGAGGGATAAGCAACCGGACGCGAAATTACTTCTTCTTCGCGACGGTCTTTCGGACGGTGACTTTCTTCGCGGCGGTCCGGACAGCGGGCTTCCGCGCAGCGGCCTTCTTGACGGCAGGCTTCTTTGCGGTAGCCGTCCGGCGAGCCGCAGGCTTCTTCGCAGCGGTCCGACGCGCAGCAGGCTTCTTGGCGACCGTCTTCCGCGCCGTGGTCTTCTTCGCGGCGGTCTTACGGGCGGGTGCCTTCTTCGCAGCGGTCTTTTTCGCAGGAGCCTTTTTCGCGACCGTCTTCTTGGCGGCAGGCTTCTTGGCGACCGTCTTCCGCGCCGTGGTCTTCTTCGCGACCGTCTTCTTGGCAGGCGCCTTCTTCGCTACGGTCTTCTTCGCAGCGGTCTTCTTGGCGGGCGCTTTCTTGGTCGCGGGCTTCGCCGCGGCCGCAGCCGTCTTCGCGCGTCTGGCCGGAGCCTTCTTCGCAGCGGTCTTCTTCGCTGCCGTCTTGGTGGTCGTACGCTTCGTCGTCTTCTTCACACTAGCACTGGGTGACATGGGTTCACTCCCCTTCGGTGAATTAGCTGACCAACATTGCCCATTACTTGTTCACGTGAGTCCTGTCAACACATTTTGGGGCACGCAAACAGACTTCTACCAGATATTGATGTGCGGATGATACTCAACTGACGCATAAGAGGCTATGGTCACGATGACTGATCGTCTCCCTGAGACAATCCGAGGCGGCCTTTCGCTGACCGCGCTTGTCCTACCGCATCGACAATCGTTCCGGCATTGCCGAGCCCCCATGGGGGCATGTCGCGGTAGATACTTTCGTACTCCCCTCCGCGAACCAGATACGTTTCGTGCCAGATGCCGACATCCGGATGAGCGCCGGCGGCACGATTGAACGCAGTCCATGCGGGAAGATGTTCGTGAGACCGGTTCGTGGCGTAGTCGTGCAGTTGTTCGAACGACCGCCAGTACTGAACCAGCATCGCACTCCGAAATCCGAAATGTGTTCTTGCGTGCAGAAGCCCGAGTTCCGGTTGCGCCGTCAGTTCCCTCAACATGCGCGGCATTGCCGTAAAGGCGGGCCACCACTTCCAGATCTTCCAAAGTGCGTTGATCCTTATTCCGATGAGGAAGACCGCGAACTCCCCTTCTACAACGGCGGTCTTCCGTCCGTGAATGACGGGCGCCATGTTTCACTCCTATGGTAAAATTTCTCTTACCTGCACGGCGAACTTGTACGATGAAAAAAATCGACTGACCTGGCGCGCGTCACGGATGCCATTCTAACGCAAGAATGAGACGGACGGTTTCACACTATCGTCAGTCGCGACGCGGCGGGATCAGATCGTCGCCCGATTGAGCGAGACGCTCGAGCAGACGCGTCGGCGACCAACGCCGCCCATGCACCGCCGCGCGCTCGCGCACCGTCTCGAATACCGCGTCGAAACCGATGGTCTGGCCCCAGAACATCGGGCCACCCCGATATTTGGGGAAGCCGTAGCCCGCGACATAAACGACATCGATATCGCCCGGGCGAAGTGCGACGCCTTCTTCCAGAATTCGCAGGCCTTCATTGATCAGCGGATGCAGCAATCGCGCGACGATATCTTCCGGCGGCACATGGCGCCGGGTGATCCCGAGCTCTTCCGACGTCTCCTCGATCAGCGCAATGACATCGGGATCGCCCGACCGCTCGCGGCCATCGTAGCGATAATAGCCGGCGCCGCTTTTCTGTCCCAAACGGCCGCGCTCATACAAGCGATCAAGAATTGGTGAGGCGCGTTCGCCCGCCGGCCGTTTGGCGGCATGGGCCTTGTCCATGAGATGCAGCACATCGAGCCCGGCGAGATCGATCATGGCGAGCGGCCCCATTGCCATACCGAAGTCTTCCATGGCGCGATCGATCTCGTCCGGCGTGGCGCCGTCCTCCAGCAGGTAATTCGCCTCGGCGACATAGAAGGCGACCATGCGGTTGCCGATGAAGCCATCGCAATTGCCGGCGAGCACGGCGATCTTGCGCAGAGGCTTCGCCAGCGCCATCACAGTCGCGATCGTCTCGTATGACGTCTTCGCGCCGCGCACGTTTTCCAACAGCCGCATGACATTCGCCGGGCTGAAGAAATGCGTGCCGACGACTTTCCCTGGCCGCGACGTCACGCTGGCGATCTCGTCGATATCGAGCGTCGAGGTGTTGGTCGCGAGGATCATGTGCGGAGCGGCGATCTTATCGAGCCGGGCGAACACATCCTTCTTGACCGCCATGTCCTCGAACACGGCTTCGACAACGAGATCGGCGCCGCCGAGCGATTCGTAGTCGAGCGATCTCGCGATCAGGCCGAGCGCCTTGTCCATCTGTCCCCGCGTCCGGCTGCCGCGGGCCACGGACCGGGCGTAGTTCTTCTCGATCACGCCGCAGCCATATTCGAGCGCGTCGCCATTCGCGTCGACCAGTGTGACCGGAATCCCCGCATTGGCGAAACACATCGCGATGCCGCCGCCCATGGCGCCCGCGCCGATGATGCCAACCGAACGGATGGGGAGCGGCTTCACACCTTTCGGCATGTCCGGAATCTTGCGTACGTCCCGCTCGGCGAAGAACTGATAGACCAATGCGCGATTCTGCACGCCGTCTCGCAGTGCATTGAAGCGCTCATTCTCGACGTTGAAGCCGGCCTCGGGGGGCAGTGTACACGCGGCTTCGATGCAATCGATAATGGCGGGCGGCGCATCGAGCCCGCGATATCTCCTCGCCACCATCGCCCGGGCGTCGGTAAAGAGCTGCGGATCGACCCCCGCCACCTTCCCGGCCCTCGTGCTGACGAGCCGCAATGGCCGCCGCTCGGCCACGACCGTCTTGGCGAAATCGATCGCCTCGGTGCGCAAGTCGTCGACGATCTCGTCGATCGCACCCCATTCGAGGGCGTCAGGCGCGGCGAATTGTTTGCCGGAGAGGATGCAATCGAGCGCCAGCTCTGGTCCGACGAGCCGCGTGAAGCGCTGCGTGCCGCCCCCACCCGGCAGCGCGCCCAGATGAACCTCGGGAAACCCAAACCGCGCATCGCGCACCGCCACCCGCCAATGGCAGGCAAGCGCAACCTCGAAGCCGCCACCGAGCGCCGTACCATGGATCGCCGCAACGACCGGCTTGCGGCTGTTCTCAATCAGGGCGATCACGCCGAGCAGAGTCGGCTCGGCGAAAAACATACCGTTATGAAATTCGCCGATATCGGCCCCGGCGATGAATGTCTGTCCGGCGCAAGTGAGGACGACGGCGTCGACCTCATCATCCGCCGCACGGCGCAGTCCTTCGGCCAGTCCGGCACGCACCACGTGGCTCAGGGCATTCACCGGCGGGCTGTCCACCGTGAGAACTGCAACGCGGTCTTCACTCGAATAGCTAACGACGGACACAGGAAGCCTTCCGGACGAAGCAATGTTGGATCGTGATCAGAGGCGCCGCAGTATTCCCCGCGAACGTGACGCTTCCAGGACTGGCGGGCCGATCATTTAACAAACCGGTTTTGCGTGCTGTCAACGACGACGGCGCGCGAGCTCTCGTTCCGGCCCGGGCCGGATTGACGGAAAAAATTTGCGCGGAAACCAGCCTTGAAATCGATTCGCGGTTGGGCATGCTTGATGCGGGGGGCCGGATGGACGACATGTTGAATGACAAGACTCTATCGAATTCGGGACACGCGACGCGCACGACCGTTCGATTTCTCGCGCTGACCTTTACCGCCCTGTGCCTGATGCCGGCGGGCGCCCACTTTTTCGAGCTGCCGCACAAGATCTCCCTCGATGAATCCGATTACTTCACGGTTCAGGCGATCTATCAGGGCTGGGCCTATTTCGGCATCGCGCTGATCGGCGCAATCCTGACGAATTTCGCGCTGGTTCTCGCGTCGCGCCGCCAGCACGCGTCTTTCTGGTTTGCCGTCGCCGGCTTCGTCCTGATCGCAGCGACTCTGGTGATCTTCTTCACCTGGACCTACCCGGCCAACCAGGCGACCCATAACTGGACCGTCATGGTGTCGAACTGGCGGGCATTGCGCGAGCAATGGGAGTATGCTCATGCCATCAGCGCGATCGTGACCTTTTTCGGCTTCTGTGCGGTTGCGCTCTCGGCATTAACCGCCAAACGGTGACCCAATGGGTCTTTACCAGGACCGCGTCCTGCCCTGGCTGATCAATGTCACGATGCGGCAGCGGCTCTTCCTGCCCTACCGCCAGACCGCGGTGGCGACGGCAGAAGGCCGCGTGCTCGAGATCGGCATCGGCTCCGGCCTCAATCTCACGCTCTATCCACCGCAAGTCACCGAGGTCGTGGGCATCGAGCCGTCCGGCAAACTCCTTCACATGACACGACGAAAGGCGGGACAGCTCCACTTTCTCGTCGAGCTGATCGAAGGTTCGGCGGAAAATCTGCCCTTCGAGGATCGCAGCTTCGACACCGTCGTCTCGACCTGGACGATGTGCTCCATCCCCGATATCGGCGCTGCGCTCAGCGAAATGCATCGGGTGCTGAAGCCGGATGGACGGTTGCTGTTCGTCGAGCACGGCCTCTCGCCCGACGCTCGGGTCCGGGCCTGGCAGAACCGGCTAAACCCGGCCTGGAAATGCCTCGCGGGCGGCTGCCATTTGAACCGCGAAATCCCGGCCCTCATCGAAGGGGCCGGCTTTCATGTCGATCATCTCGAAACCGGCTATGCGCGCGGACCGAAGCCGATGGCGTATCTTTTCGAAGGCAGCGCTACTCCCTGACCTATCGGGCCTTGCATCGCTGGCCCGGAGAGAAGAGACTCGCTTGGAATAACCCAAGGGGGAGGAGGATCATGACATCCTCGCAAAACGCACCCGTATCACCGAAGCCGGACCGCGGTGGCATCGTCGAGACCGTCGATCTCGCCGCCGAGGAAGGCCGTCAGGAATTTTACGACCGCGCAAGCGGCGAACATCTTGCCCCGCTGTGGCGCGTGCTGGCCGGCCTCGTCACCGAAACGCCGGTGCCGCGTTGCGTGCCCGCGATCTGGCACTACAAGGACGTGCGGCCCTATCTCATGGAGGCCTGCGAGATCATCGGCGCGGAAGAGGCCGAACGCCGCGTCCTGGTGCTGGAAAATCCCGGGCTGTCCGGCCAATCTCGCATCACCCAGAGCCTGTTCGGCGGCTATCAGGTGATCCTGCCGGGCGAGATCGCCCCGGCGCACCGGCATGTAGCCTCCGCGTTGCGCTTCATCATCGAGGGCAAGAACGCCTTCACCTCGGTCTCCGGCGAGCGGACCATGATGGAGCCGGGCGACTTCGTCATCACGCCGTCCATGACCTGGCATGACCACGGCAATGAAAGCGACCAGCCTATGGTCTGGCTGGACGGGCTGGACATGCATATTGTCAATCTGTTCGCGGCGAGCTTCCGCGATTTCTACCCCGGCAAGGTGCATCCCAACGACCGGCCGGAGGGCAGCGCGGAAGCTGAGTTCGGCCACAATCTGATGCCGGTTGACCGGACCCACGACTCCAGGACCTCGCCGATCTTCAACTATCCCTATAGCAGGACCCGCGAGTCTCTGGACGCGCTGACCAAGCTGCGCGATCCCGATCCGACCCATGCCTACAAGATGAAATATATCAACCCGGTCAGCGGCGACTGGGCCATGCCGACGATCTCGACCTGGATGCAGCTTGTCCCGAAGGGCTTCAAGACACGGGGCTACCGCTCGACCGACAGCCTGGTGTTCTCGATCGTCGAGGGCCGCGGCACGTCGAAAATCGGCGACGAGATCTTCGAATGGGGTCCCAAGGACATCTTTGTCGCGCCGAGCTGGACGCTCCATGAGCACACGGCCTCGGAAGACGCGGTCATCTTCCTTTATTCCGACCGCGTGGCGCAGGAAAAACTCGATCTCTGGAGGGAGGAAAAACACAGTGCCTGAATACGCCTTTGATCCCGGACCCCGGCCCGCACTTCCGATCCAGGGATCGGATCGGCTTTTCCCGATCCGCCGCGTCTATTGCGTCGGCCGCAACTATGCCGACCACGTCGTCGAAATGGGCAACAACCCCGATCGCGACAAACCATTCTTCTTCCAGAAACCGAGCGATGCCGTGGTTCCACTGGGCGGCAAGATTCCCTATCCGCCGCTGACGAAGAATTTCCACCACGAAGTGGAATATGTGCTGGCGATCGGCAAGGAAGGTTTCGAGATTCCGGTGAGCGACGCGGGCAGCCACGTTTTCGGCGTAGCGCTCGGCATCGATCTCACCCGCCGCGACCTGCAATTCGAGGCCCGCGACAAAGGACACCCCTGGGAAGTCGGCAAGGCCTTCGACAAAGCGGGCCCGTGCTCGGCGATCAAACCGTTGAACGGCGCTCCCGTTCCCAAATCCGGTGCGATCAAACTCGCGGTCAACGGCGCGGTGAAGCAGAACGGCGATCTCGGTCAGATGATCTGGAATGCCGACGAGGTCGTTGCGCAGCTTTCGCTCGGCTACCGCCTGATGCCCGGCGACGTGATCTTCACGGGCACGCCCGCCGGCGTCGGGCCCTTAGAGCGCGGTGACAGGATCGAAGCCTCACTCGAGAATATCGCGACACTCGGGGTGGAGATCGTTTAGCGCTCGTCGAGTTGCGCAGACTCCCCGCAGCCTTTGTATGTCTTGTCGTGGAGCTTGACGGTCACCGTATTCGGGAAGTCCATCGAGTTGCCGGGGATCTTGCAGGACTTCGGCGCGATCGCGATGGTGAGCTTGCCCTCGTCGGAGTCGCTTTCATAGACGCGGCTGCCGTCCTTCAGGCTCGGCGGATTTGCCGGCGCGCGCACGATGTCGTTGATCTCCGCGAGCGTCAGCGTGATGTGATCGCCGTCGAGAATATCGACCCACCAGGCGGGTTTCGTGCCCTGGGCACGGAAGCTTACCCCGCGGCGCCAGGCATCGACCCAGGCCGCGTGCTCGGAATTGCGTTTGCACATCTCGGTCTTCCGGCCATCCAGCGAGACCTGAGCCGTCGGCGTCTTTTCCCAGAACATGTTGCCCTTATTGGCATAGCGCGAACCGTCCGCGGCCGGTGTCTGGGGCAGCACGACCGTCTTGTCCTTCAGCACCAGACTGACTTCGCCGAAACTGTAATGAACGATGATATCGCCGTAGGTCGGGCAGACATAAAGCGCGATCGGCGTGGAAACCGGCGCTTCTTCCGGCGCCGCCGTGGCGGCCGCGGCTCTGTTGTCCGTCTTGGGCTTATTGAGCGGGATGGAGCTACGACAGCCGGTGGCGATGGCGGCCAGGGCAAGCAGCGCGATGAGACGTCCTATGCGGCCAGTGGGCATCCCGGTCAGGCCGCCGCGCTTTCCCGCCGCGCCCGGAGAAGCTTCTCCGACAACGCGAAGGAACGCGGATTGTCGACATCGATCGGCCCGTAGGCATAGGGCAGATCAACAATATCGACGCTGACGCCGACCCCACGGCCAAGCGAGTTCGCCATCTTGTTAATCCCGACGGCGCGCAGCTTGTAAAGGATGAACGGCATGACACCGAAAGCCTTCAGGATCCGCCAGTGGCGCTTGCCGAACTGCCCGCCGCTCGCGAAAACGCGCACGCCGTTCAGCGCTTTCTCGCGCCGCATGCCATACAGATTGCACGAGGAGTAACCGCCATCCTTCAACTGGTGATAGGCAAGGCCCGACCCCTGAATCTCGCGCTCGACCACGTCCTCGCTGGTGAATCCGAGGGCGACATCGCCATCGAGTTTCCAGAACTGCTCCATGAAATCGCGAATGAGCTCGGCGGTGTGCAGCGCGTTGTCGCCAGTGGTGATCAGGAAGGGAAACGGACCATCCATCTGCTTCGCGGCGGCCAGCACGCTATCGGCGAGATTGCCTTCGCTGCGCGCCAGGCGAACCCGGCCCTGATCCATCCAGGCGGCAATCTGGGGCACCGTGCGCAACGGCTCCTCGCTCTCGATCGAAACATAGACCGTGGAGATATGACCGCTGTCGAACAATGCGTCGATCACGCGGACAAGCATCACCTCGCCATCGATTTCGACAAGGCATTTGTGCGACTTGTCCTGCAGCATCGCGACGGAATCGCGCGGTCCTTGGCGGCTTGCCGCCATCACGAGTGCGTTGGCTTGAACCATGGAGCGTGCCCTTAAGCGGCCGCCGAGAGCGGCCAGACCATATGACGCATCAGATCGGAGATATTCTTCAGCGCCGGCAGATCTTCGAGCCTCGAGCGCAGGGCCGCCGTCGTATCACCCGGCAGAATCCCGTCGACGCAGCCCTCGAACTTCGTCCAATACTGGCTGGTCGGGAATGGGGCCGGGCCGCTGCCCAGGGGCATGGCGATGACTTTCTCGAAGCTGCGGCCGTCCTTCAACGTCACTTTCACCTCGGTCGGGAACTCACCTTCGAGCTTGTCCACCGGATGGAGATGCAGGATCGGATAGACCGCCCGGATCTCCGCGCGATTCACCTGTCCGTCCGTAAAGTCGGAAAGCCGCGCATCGCCATAGAGAAGCGCCAGCGCAAGCGCGTATTCCATCGAGAATTTGCCCTGAAGGCCCGTCTTGGGGTCGTGATACATCAGATTATTGAGATGGACGCTCGGCGCATGAATGTCCACACGTGCGACATCATCAACCGTCAGATTTTGCTCTTGCCGGATCGCCAGCACGCCGTCCATGGCCCGGTGCGCGCTGCCGCAATTGGGAAACCGCTTGACCCGGAAGCCATGCTCCGTGATCAGAAGCGGTTCGCCGACATGGTCGGTCTCGAACCGCAGCACCTGACCGTGCTCGGGATTGGTGATGGCGTCTCGGAGCTGCTCGTAATCCGGGCCGACCATCAGCCGGTTCATGCCGGTCCCGGAGTCGAGTACCCCCATACCGGCATCGATGCCGTGTTGAGCGAAGCTCGCGGCCATGATGCCGGATTTCGCGGCGAGGCCGGCATGGAGCGGCTTGGTCATGGTGCCGAACTGCGACATAAAGCCCGCCGCCATGCTGGTCGCGATGGAGACCGCGTAAGCAGCCTTTTCGGGATCGAGCTTGAGCAGCCGGGCGCAAGCCGCCGCCGCGCCGATCGCGCCCACCGTGGCGGTCGCGTGCCAGCCGCGATTGCGGTGGGTCGGGTTTACGCCCTGCCCCACGCGTCCCAGAATCTGCAAGCCGACGATATAGGCATCCAGGCAATCCATGCCCGAGGCGCCTTCCTGCTCGCCGAGCGCCAGGATCGCCGGCGCCAGGACGGTCGTGGCGTGGGCCTTGGGCGGATCGAAATTGTCGTCGAAATCGAGCGCGTGGCCCGCCGTGCCGTTCACCAGCGCGGCCCAGGGCGCGGCCATCGTCGAGGAATGGCCGACCGCCGTGCAGGAACCGGAATTGGCGCCCCACAGCTTGATGGTCTCGAAGACATTGCGCGTCACGGGCTCGACAGCGCCCGGAACCATCACCGCAACAACGTCGATAAACTCGCGATGAGCCGAAATAACGGCCGGTTCTGGCCAGTCGCACGAAACGCTTGCCAGCCAAGACCCGAAGGCCTTTACCGGGTTCTTGTATTGCGATGTCATTCTATTATCTATATTTACGCATTCGGTGACAGCGGGATTATCAAGATATTGTGCCGGATCCTATCGCTGAGCCGCAAGGTTAAAAAGACCTTTACCGCTTGATATCGCGGACCTAATCTCCGCGCGTACCGATAAGGATCCCGGTTTTGGCTGGACAGGATCTACGGGTTGCCGTCAAGGCACGTCACGCTGTCACAGCATGAACGATGGACGCCATGCCGCTTTGCGGCGATTTGGCGCAGAAAATCCAAGGAGCGCGTAGGTCCGTGACAGCATTGTTTGCTTTACCCGATCATGAGGTGGTCGGAGCCCTACTGCCGGGCATCGAAGACAGGCATCTCGACCGTGCCGAGGCGCTTCGGGCGATCCAGGACAATCCGGGCGTCGTGCCGGTTGCGATCGATCCATACGGCAAGGGCCGGATCCTGTGGGCCGATCTCGGCGATTATCCGCTGCGCGAATGGCAATTCATCTACACGATCAAGCATCTGGCCGAAGCCGATGCGATCGGCATGACCTTCACCAGCGATTTCGACATTCTCGACGACGACGCCATCGGATCGGATGGCATTTATCCCACCGGCTTCATCTTTCACGTCTCACGCTGCGGCTCGACGCTGGTCGCCAAAGCCGTGGCGCGCTCCGAGCATAATATCGTCATCAACCAGGGAGGCCCGCTACAGCGCGGGTTCTGGTCGCAGCTGACGGACGACTGGCGTCACGATCTGGAAGCGACACCGGAGAATCTGGCGCGATTCCGCCGCCTCGTTCTCGCCATGTGCCGCAAGCGCCGCGACGATCAGACCACGAGCTTCGTCAAATTCATCAGCTGGAACGTCCTGTATCTCGATTTCATCAGCAAGGCGTTCCCGAACGTGCCGAGCGTCTTCCTCTACCGCGATCCAGTTGAGGTCATCGCCTCGGTGATGAAGGAGACGACGGCGGCGCTCGTGTCCAAGGGTGGACGTCAGGCCGCCTTCCTGGTCGGCGACCGGGCGGCGAATACCGCCACCATGACCGATATCGAATATCTCGCCCGGTGCTATGCCAACTATTTCAAGACGGCGCTGAGCGCGGTCCATCACGGCATCCATCTGGTGAATTATACCGATATCACGCCGTCGACCTTCCCGGCGATCCTCGGACGCGGCCTCGCGGCCAAAATTCCCGAGGACGAGATGTCGATCATGCTCGAACAGTTCCGGTTCCATTCGAAGGATGACGAGGACGCCACCGAATTCCAGCCGGATGTCGACCGTAAAATTGCCTCGATTTCCGAGGACGATACGCGCATGATTAATAAATTGTGCGAAAAATTGCTCCGGGAGCTTGATGAGTCGTCCGGAAATTTGTTCGTGAGCGCCTACGGGCGGGCCTGAGCGTTTTTCAGGTAACGCCTTGGAGAGAAAGAAAGAATGACAAGCCAGAACGAGACCGGCCTGCTGTCCATCATGATCCCGAATTACAATTACGGGACCTATATCGCCAAGGCGATCGAGAGCGTTGTTCGACAGGATTATGAATCCATCGAACTCGTGATCGTCGATGACGGCAGCACCGACAACTCCCTCGAGGTTGTACAGGGATGCCTGCCGACGACCAAGGATCTGGCCCGCGTGGAAGTGCTGCCGGCTCAGAAAAATCAGGGCAAGCTGGCCGCGATCAACCGCGCCATGCATCACATTCACGGCGAATACTGCATCATTCTGGATGCCGACGATTATCTCTCTTCCGGTTACGCCCGGCGCTGCATCGGCGAATTGTCGCGGGCTCATTCGGAAGATCCGAGCATCGGCTTCGTTTATACCGACTGCAATCTCATCAGCGAGGACGGAAACTGGCTCGACCGGGGCCGCTCGGTGGCGTTCGATCCACGCCTGCTCGCGCAATACAGCTTCATTCCGGAACCCGCCGTCGTGCTGACCCGCGCGATGGTCGAGGCCGGCGTCTTCGACGAGACGATCCGCAAGGGCACCAAGCACCACAAGTGGCAGCGTATCGTCGACAATGGCTGGAACGGCCTGCACATCGCCGAGCCGCTGTTCTACTACCGCATGCACCGGGGCAATCTCTCGGGCATCGGCAAGCGCGTGATCGGCGAGATCGAGCGCGGACAGCGCGGCGAACGGATCCTGTCCGGATATTGGCCGATCGGTCAGCGTGGCTGACACGCCGCGGCCGCTGGACTAATCTGACGACGATCGGCCGCCCTCGGGCGGCCGGTTTGTATGCGCACCCGCAGAGGCCGGTGAACCAGCGCGCGTCCCGTGCGTTGGTATCTGACGAAACATCACGTGGACAGGTGTGACGGTGGTTACCAAGGACATCTGGACAATCGACGCGTTCTCCGCCCGGCGCTACCAGGGCAATCCCTGCGCCGTCGTATTCGACGCAGACGATCTTTCGCAACAGCAGATGCAGATGATCGCCGCCGAGATGAATCTCTCGGAAACGGTCTTTCTGCTCTCTCCCTCGGTCGTCGAGGCGGATTATCGCGCGCGCATCTTCACGCCGCGCGCGGAGCTTCCCTTTGCGGGCCATCCGACGATCGCCGCCGCCTTTGCGATGGTGGAAACCGGCCGCTTCGCGCCCGAACAGGAACCCGCGATCATCAGCCAGGAATGCACGGCCGGTCTCATCCCCGTGACCATCACGGAAAGCGGGCTGGAGCGCGAATTCGTCATGACGCAACTGCCGCCGCGCTTCCGCGACGCCGGCATCAAGCCGGAACTGGCCGCCGAAATGCTTGGCTGCAAGGTCGACGAGATCGGGTCCACGCCGATCCAGGCGGTTTCGACCGGCAACTGGATGCTCGCGGTCCCTGTCCGTTCGGCCGAGATAGTCGCGGCGCTTTCTCCCAATTCGAGTCTCATCGCGGCGACCTGCGCACCGCTCGATTTGAACGGCGTCGCCGCCTTCAGCATCGGCGCGCTGACGGCGGATTGCAGCGTGAAAGTCCGGGTCTTCGCGCCCCATCACGGCATTCCGGAAGACCCCGTTACCGGCTCGGCCAATGGCGGCATCGGCGGCTATGTCGCGCGCCACCGTCTGCTCGGCGATCCACCCATCCGCTACACCGCCGAACAGGGCACCGAGCTTGGTCGCGACGGCCGCGTCGCGGTCGAAGTAGAACTCCGGGCCCGACGACGGACTGGTCGTGCGGGTCGGGGGCGCCGCGGTGAAAGTGCTGGAAGGCCGTATCGCCGTCTGATCATCCCGTTATTGACAAAACGGCCCTCCTGTTGCCATCACAATGCTGATTGCATTAGGGAGCTGGCAGCAAAAAATGCATACACAGTCGCTGGACGACTGGCAACACGATCACGTGTTCGGCCAGGACAAGCAGAAACCCGGCGAAAAGCGTACGCTGATCGTCGTGGGCCTGACGGCCGTCATGATGGTCGCGGAGATCATCGCGGGCCTCTCATTCGGCTCAATGGCGCTGCTCGCCGACGGCCTGCATATGGCGTCCCACGCGCTGGCGCTAGGCATCGCCATGATGGCCTATGTCTTCGCGCGACGGATGGCGGGCGACGCGCGGCTTTCTTTCGGCACCGGCAAAATCAATTCGCTGGGCGGCTTCACCGGCGCGCTTCTCCTGCTGATTTTCGCCGCGGGCATGACGTGGGAAAGCGTGCTGCGTCTGATGACGCCGACCACCATCGAGTTCAACGACGCGATCTTCGTCGCCGTCGTCGGGCTTGTCGTCAATGTCGTCAGCGCCGTCGTCCTGATGGGCGGCGGGCATGATCACGGCCACGGCCATGCCCATGCACCCGCCCAGCAGGATCACGCCGATACGCATGACCATCATCATCACGACCACAATCTACGGTCGGCCTATTTTCATGTATTGGCGGACGCGCTGACGTCCGTGTTGGCGATCGGGGCGCTGGTGACAGGGAAATATTTTGGCGCGGTCTGGCTCGATCCCCTGATGGGTATCGTCGGCGCGATCCTGATTTTCCGTTGGTCCTTCGGCCTGCTGCGGGATACCGGCCAGGTACTGCTCGACTGGCAGGCCCCACGCGCGATGCGCCAGCCGATCCTTGACGCCATCGAGACGAACGGGGACAAGATCGCCGACTTGCATGTCTGGTCGATCGGGCCGGGTATCTACGCCGCGTCGATCAGCATCGTGAGCCATGCGCCGGCCGCGCCGGACGACTATCGCCGGCGACTTCCCGACACCCTGGGCATCGTCCACGCGACCATTGAGGTTCAGCGCTGCTCCGAGGACGCGGACGACCGGGCGGCGTAGCCTGCCAACCCGCCGCCGAACACCCTTCGACAAGCTCAGGGCTAACGGGGCGAGCGTCGATGTCAGCGGCTCCTTAGCCCCAGCGCGAGGGCTCGGCGCCCGGCACGAAAAATTCCTGCGGCTTGCCGGTCTTGCTCATGGCCAGAGCCGCCTGCACCGCTTCGCGGTCCCGCATCCGCTTCAGGAAGTCCATGACTTTGGGCGTTGCCGTGGCATTGACGATTTCCGGCGTGAGATCCGGCAGAACCGACAGAATCGCGAAGGCGTCGATATCCGCGATGGAATAGGCGTCGCCCGTCAGCCAGGTATTGTCGGCGAGCCAGTCCTCGACGCGCTTGACCGGAAACTTGACCTTTTCGGCCGCGCCCTTGAGCGCCGCATCCGTATAGCTGCCGTCGATTACCGCCAGCCAGGCGTTACGCCGTTCGATCGGCTCTATCTTGTCGATCGCCGCCTTCAGCTCCGTTTGACCGCGAGTCTTGAGAACGGGCCCGAGATATTTTGCACAGCCCAGCGCGGCGACAGCCGGCCCGAGCGCCAGCCCCAGGAACTGCCCCCAGGCCTGAGCGCGGTATTTGGTGTAGCCGTCACCGGGATAGAGATCCGTGCCGGGCAGCGCCTCGGCGATATATTCCAGCATGAAGAAAGAGCTGGAAATGATCTCGCCGCCGTCGATCAGTAACGGCCCTTCGCGCTCGAGCTGCAGGTCGGATTCCACATTATGCGGAAAATCCGGCGCTAACTGCTCGAACTTCGTCGGATCGAAATAGTGGCTTTTGAACTCGGCGTTCTTTTCTTTGAGCGCGACAAGCGGCTTGAGATAAAAGCTGTTCGGCTCGGAATGGTACAGTTCAATCATCTTCTCAATCCTCCCCGTGCCTAATTCTTCGTCTCGAGCAGCTGCAAGCGCGAGGCCAGTTCGGTCCGTCCCTTGGCCCAGGTCGCCTTGGTCGCGGGCCGGGCATAGATCCACCGCAGCCAGGCCATGATCTTCGGCGTCTTTTCGTCGTTGCAGTGATCGGGCTGGGAGAACGGCAGGGCATAGGCCAGGTTGAAGCCATTGATATCGCCGAGCGTGTAGCTGTCGCCGGCGATGAATTTGTGCCTGGTGAGATGCTTCTCGAGGACGTCGATCGAGAAGATCACGCGGCGGCGCGATTCCGCCAGCTCTTCGTCGGTGAATTCGTTGAACAACGCCTTGCGCCAGGCGATCCGGCGGGACTCCAGCGGGATCTTCTCGATTGCCGCTTTCATCTCCTCGGGATCGCGCTCGCGGGCCTGGGGCCCGACGAACATGTTCCAGCCGATCATGCTGACCGACGGCCCGAAATATGCGTCGAAATAGCGCATCCACCAGCGCATCCGCCAGCGCTCCTTGGGATTGCTCGAACGCAGCGGCGGACCGTCGAACATCGCGTCGACATATTCCATCATCGGGGTCGATTCGGTGAGGACCCGGCCGTCATGAACCATCGCGGGAATCGTTCCGTCGGGATTGATCGCGAGATATTCCGGCTGATGCTGATCCATCTTCAGCAGGTCCAGATAATGGCTCTCATACTCCACGCCTTTTTCAGCGAGCGCGAGCATCGGCTTGCCCGAATTCGCATTCGGTTCCCAATGATAAAGTTTCAGCATGATTGCCTCTCCTGAAGACATACGCAGAACGCGCCGCGACCAATGAATCGGGAGCCTCCCGACGGGGCCGATTCGCCCGCCGCTAGCGGCGGGGCATACTCCCCCCTTCGCGCGCGTCAACGCAATAGCAAAAACCCGTTATACGGTGCGACGTTTATTCCGCCGCGACGGACGACTCGACGGATCGCGCCTCGCCCAGCATCGGCAGGGTGATGACGAAGAGTTCGGTATCGTCATCCGCGGCGAAAGCGATCGACTCGCCCGGTTCGAGCCGGACCGCCGAAAGAGCTGAATAGGAGTCGCCGGCGCAGCGCCCCATGCCGCTGCACACGAAGATCAGCCGGCGCGCGGACGACTCGCCCATATCGAATGTGGAGCCCGGCGTCACGGCATAGAAATCGAGGCCGACGCCGCGCTCACCGAACGCGCCGAGCCGTCGCCGACACACGCCGGCCGACCGCTCGACGGGCGCCCAGGAGAAATTCTCGGGCCGCATGACGATCGGCGCCTTATAACGCGGTTTGGGATAGTCGAGCGGGCGCCCGAATACCTTTTGCCAGATGGCATCGTAGCTATCCTGGTTCTTCTTCCCCTCGCCCGCCTTGCGGCGGAACACGCCTTTTTCGAAATCGCCCTCAGCGAGCAGCGCTTCGTAACCGGCCTTGAGCTGACGCGTGCTCATATAACCCTGTCCGCTGGCGCCGCCGAACTGCAGAACGAGGGTCTTGCGGTCCGGCCCGCCTTCCTGCGGGCCATAGTGGACGCCTTCCGGGAAATAGCCGACCTCACGGGTGTCGACCATCAGGTTCCGCCCGATCGGGATGCTTCCCTCGATGCAATAGCGGATCTGATCGAAATTGTGCCGGTGGCGGGGCGCATAATAGGACGCGCTCTCGTCGCCGATCGTCCAGGAGAAGTTGTCCGGCGTGTTCTCCTCGCCCCTGAAGAGGTAGGTCAGCGCGATGCCGCCGTGGCGGTGCGGCAGCGGATCTTCATCACTTCTGAGCGTGTCCGCGTGAACGATTTCCATGACCGGCCCTCCTTTCGACGCAATACTATACCATGTCCGGCCGATCGGACTAAGCCGCTCTACCGTGGGTTGCGGCATGCGCCCCGGCGATCCGGCCGAAGGTCGCCGCGCGCAGGACGGACGTGCCCGCCGGATAGTGATGATAATAAAGCCCGGTCGCTTCGCCCGCCGCATAGAGGCCGGGAATGGGCGTGCCGACCGGGCTGACGACCTGACCGAGACTGTTGGTGCGAATGCCGCCAAAGGTGAAGGTGATCGCGCAGGTCAGCGGATAGGCGATGTAGGGCGGCTGATCCAGCGGGAACGCCCAGTTCGATTTCGGCACCGCCAACCCTTGGGCCGCGCGCCCGTCGAAAACCTTCGGATTGATCTCTCCGGGCCCGATCGCGGCGTTGTACTCGGCAATCGTGCGCTCGAGCGCGGCGGCATCGAGCCCCAACTTTCCCGCAAGGTCGGGAATCGTGGCGGCCTCGATGGGCGGCTGGTCGGTCAGATTGATATCGACCCAGTTCTCGATCCCCAGCGTCGTTTGATCGCCGATGAAGAATGCCGTCTGATTCTGGTTTCGCCAGATCTCGAAAGACAGTTCCTCGAAGGTGGAATCGAAACTGTCCTTGCCTTCGTCAAAGAAGCGCTCGGCGCGCTCGTTGACCAGAATCCCGAAGGGGTAGCCATAGACGACGGCATCGGGCTTGTCCGAGCGCACGTCCTTCGGCTCGCCGTGGAACATATCGAACTGGCCGGCGGTATCCGCGCCTACGTCGAGCGCCATGCGCAGGCCCTCACCGCGATTGTTCGTGAGCGTCGGCGCGACCAGCGGCAGGTCACAGGCCCGGGCGCCGAGATATTGCGTCAGCATCTCCTTGTTGCCCTCGAAACCACCGCAGGCGATGACGACGGCCGACGCGTCCAGACGCTTCATCAGACCGTCGCGCCCGCGCGTCACGACACCATTGATGCGCCCGTCATCCGACACGCCGAGCCACAATGCCTCCGTCTCGTAGAGAATCTCGACGCCGGGCGTGCGGTCGACGACCGCGGCCAACCCGTCGACGATGCCGACGCCGCCTCGCGCCGGCATACCGAGACCGCCGCCGGCGTTCCGGTTCGCGAAGGGCTGCTTGAAATAGATGAGATCGACCCCGTTCCGCTCGAGAAAGCCGAGCGTTTCGGCGGCCTCGCGCGACAGGGTCTCGCAATAATCGAGATCGGCCATGCCGTTCGACACCGCCTTCATCTGCGGGATGAAATTCGGATCGAGGCTTCGGTCCTCGCCGATGCGGAACCACGAGCTGGTCCAGCGGGTCGCCCCGCCGCGATTCTCGCGGGTTGCCCGCTCCAGCACGGCGACACGGGCCTGTCGGCCCTCTGCTCCGGCCGCCGCTGCATGGCCGACCGCCGCCGAAAGTCCGGCGGCCCCGCAGCCGATCACGACAAGATCGTAGTGTTGCGTCGTTTCTCCAGAAGCCATCTGTGTGTCCCCCTGTCCCGGCGAGATCGGACTTTAGCATCAGAATTCCTCATTGCGCGAGATGCGCCGTCGGGGCGGGCGAACAGCCATTTGGCAAAGCGCCGAAAAGCGCCTAAATGAACGTCATGCCGAAGCTTCTGATCATCGCCGGCGCCGTTCTGATCGCGATCGGGCTTGTCTGGCTCGCCGGCGAGCGATTCGGCCTCGGGCGCTTGCCGGGCGACATCCTGATCGAGCGCGGCACCTTCAAGCTCTATATCCCGATCATGACCTCGGTGATCATCAGCGTCGTGCTGAGCCTTATCCTGTGGCTGATCAACCGCTGACCTCGCGCGTGCGCTACCGCGAGGATTGACTGGCCTCCAAAATCGGGGCAGTTCTAAATGACTGGGGATGGAGTCCCCCATTAACCGCCTCCGCGGACAAGGTCTTGTCCAGGCTGATGACTCCTGCCTCACAACCACAAGCTTGAGGAAGCGGCCCAGGAGGCGCATGTGACACCGACATTTTCGAGACGAAACCTCTGTGCGCGCGGCTGTCGCGCGGGAACCCGCGGTCATGTCTAGCATCGTGATCCCGCTCTGGGTGGCGCTCGGCGGCGCCATCGGCAGCCTTGGGCGATATTGGTGCTCGGGCCTTGTGGCGCGCTGGGTCGGCGAGACCTTTCCCTTCGGCACGATGTTCGTGAACGTCGTCGGATCGTTTCTCATCGCGGTGGTCTTCACCGTCACCGGCCCCGACGGCCGCATGCTGCTCGGCACCGGCCCACGCCAGTTCATGCTGGTCGGCGTGTTCGGCGGCTTCACGACCTTTTCGTCCTTCAGCCTCCAGACACTGACGCTGATGCAGGACGGCGAATGGCTCTGGGGCGCGGCGAATGTCGTGCTCTCGGTGCTTCTGTGCATCTTCGGCGCCTGGCTGGGACACAGCCTCGCCGTAACGATCAATCGATAGGGGGCTCCAGCAATGACACTGCCCGAAAACGCAGTCCTTCTCCGCATCTTCGTTGGCGAGGACGACAAGGCCGACGGCAAGCCGGCCTATGAAGCGATCGTGCTGAAAGCCCGCGCGGCCGGCCTCGCCGGCGCCACGGTTCTGCGCGGCCCGCTCGGCTTCGGCCATTCCAGCCATCTGCACACCGCGAAGATTCTCCGGCTCTCGGAAGATCTCCCGATCGTTATCGAGATCGTCGACAGCCAGGAAAAGATCGAATCCTTCCTGCCCGAACTCGAAAATATGATGGGCAGTGGTCTGGTCACACTCGAAAAAGTCCGGGTGCTGCGCTACGGCGACGCGAATTCGGCGTAGGAACGGCCTTCGTTAGGCCAGCGGCGGCGCGAAGGTCTTTCCCCTCCCGCGCGAATGTTATACGAGTTTAGAAGCCGGTGAGATTTTAACGGATGATACCGACAGGCCCGGGAGGCCCGGCCGGTTTACCGTCTCGCCGTGTCCGGGAAGCTTGAGAGCAGCGTGAGCAAGGGGGAAGAGACAGCAGCACCATGGCTAAGGAACATTTACGGCATTGGACCGTCGGCGACGTTCGGGTAACGCGCATCGTCGAAGTGAACAATCATCAGGATCCGCTTGCGGTGCTGCTGGAAGACGGCTCGCCCGAGCTGATGAAGAAATATGACTGGCTGCGGCCGCATTTCGCCACCGAAGACGGCGATATGCTGATCTCGTTCCAATGCTTCATCGTTGAAACGCCCAACGAACTCATCATGTTCGACACCTGTATCGGGAATGACCGCCAGCGCGAATACGACATCTTCTGCAACATGCAGGGCTCCTTCCTCGAAGATCTGGAAGCCGCCGGTTACAAGCGCGAAGACGTCACGACGGTGCTCTGCACGCATTTGCACTTCGACCACGTCGGCTGGAACACCATGCTTGAGAACGGCAAGTGGGTGCCCACTTTCCCGAATGCGCGCTACCTGTTCGGCCAGAAGGAATGGGATCTCTGGCAGGAGAAACGGCGCCGCGGCGAGCCGCATATGGAGCACCTCTCCGATTCGATCGAGCCGATCATCGACGCCGGGCTTGCCCAGTTCATCGGCACGGAATACCAGGTCACCGATGAACTCGCGCTGTTTCCGACACCGGGCCACACGCCGGGCCATGTCAGCGCCCTTATCACGTCGAAGGGCAAGGAAGCCGTGCTCACCGGCGATCTGATGCATCATCCGATCCAGATGGCGTTACCAGAGCACACGGTCAATTTCGACATGGACAAGGAGGCGGGCAAGAAAACGCGTGTCGCGTTCCTCCAACGCTTCCAGGACCGCAAGGCCTTTATCATTGCCAGCCATTTCTGCGATCCGACCGCCGGCTGGATCGTTAAGGACGACGAAAACTGGCGCTTCGAGGTCGAGGAATAGGCGAAGCGGAACAGACTGGCCGGGGGCAGATCATGGCGGATTCCGAAAACACATTCGATTTCATCGTCGTCGGCGCCGGATCGGCCGGCTGCGTTGTTGCCAACCGGCTGTCCGAGGACCCCGGCAACCGCGTCTGTCTGATCGAGGCCGGCCCCAGGGACAAGACGCCGCTCATTCACATTCCGGCGCTTGTCGCGGCGCTTCTGAGCCATCCGGTCGTGAACTGGAACTTCATGATCTCGCCGCAGAAGAACCTTTCCAATCGCGAGATCCCCTCGCCGCGCGGCAAGGTGCTGGGCGGCACCAGCTCGATCAACGGCATGGTCTATTTCCGGGGCCAGCCGAGGGATTTCGACGAATGGGCGGCCATGGGCAATCCCGGGTGGAGCTACCGGGAGGTCATGCCCTATTTCCTGCGCTCGGAGAACAACGAGGACTATCCGGCCGGGCCGTATCACGCCAAGGGCGGACCGCTGAACGTGATGTTCCCGCGCCCCAAGCCCAATCCGCTGATCAAGCGCTTCCTGGATGCCACGGATTCCCTGCAATATCCGCGCTGCGACGACTATAACGGGCCGAAACCGGAAGGCTTCGGCAAGCGTCAGGGAACGATGCGGGACGGCTACCGCGAATCGACCGCGACGGCTTTCCTGAAGCCCGCGAGGAATCGCGAAAACCTGACAATCGTCACGGAAGCGCTGGTGCGCCGCGTCGTGATCGAGAACGGGCGTGCGACGGGCGTCGAGATCGAGCAGGACGGCCAGGTCCGCACCGTGGCCGCGAAGCGCGAGATCGTGCTGTCGGGCGGCGCTTACGGCTCGCCCCAAATCCTGCTGCTCTCGGGCGTGGGCGATCCCGAACAACTCAAGAAACACGGCATTGCGGTGGTCCACGAGCTTCCCGGCGTCGGGCGCAATCTGCACGACCATCTCGCCACCACGATCAAGATGAAGACCGACAATTCGGAGTCATACGGGATTTCCGTGAAGGCCTTTCCGCGTGGCGTTTGGAACGTCCTGCAATATGCGTTCGCGCGGAGCGGGCCGTTCGCAAGCAATGTCTACGAGGCGCACGGCCTGGTGCGGTCCGATCCGAATTTGGACCGGCCGGACCTGCAGATCGTTTTCATCCCGGCGCACCGCAACACGGTCAAATTCCCGCTCCCGCTGGGGCATGGCTATGGCATGAACATCGTCACGCTCAACCCGCAGAGCCGCGGCGCCGTCACGCTCGAGAGCGCCGATCCGCGCGCCGCGCCCCACATCGATCCGAATTTCCTCAGCGCTCCGGAGGACATCGACCCGTTGGTCGAGGGCTTCAAGATGTCGCGCCGGATTCTCGCCTGCTCGTCCTTCGACAAGCTGAAAGGCGTGGAGATCGCGCCAGGGCCACAGGTTCAGAACCGCGAGGACATCGAAGCCTATATCCGCGATACCGCCGTCACCGTGTTCCATCCCGTCGGCTCCTGCCGCATGGGCCCGGGGCCGGACGATGTCGTCGACAACGAATTGAAAGTGCGCGGCATCGAGGGATTGCGCGTGGCGGACGCCTCGATCTTCCCGAAGATCACGCGCGGCAACACGAATGCGCCGGTCATCATGGTGGGCGAGAAGGCCGCCGACCTTGTTCTCGGACGCACCGCGCTTCAGCCGGCCGACTTGTCGGCCGCAGCCGAATGACGCGGAAGCGCGCAACACGCGCCGCTCGCGATAGCGTTGAGGGCGGAGCACAGGAGAGAGTGCATGGCAGTTGAGATCCCTGTTTGCGGCGACGACGTCTTCGACCGCGATTCGGTCATAAATTCGCGGGAGGTGGACGACAGTCTGCGCGAGATGTCCCCGGTCGTCTGGCTGTCGCGCGAAAACATCGCCGTGCTCGGCCGTTGGGAGCATGTTTCCAAGGGATTGCAGGACTGGCAGTCGTTTTCGAACACATCCCGGCCCTGGCACGACCCGAATTCCGTCCGGCCCGAAATCTTGCTGACGGATGATCCACCGCGCCACACCAAGGTGCGCATGATCATCGGCAAGGCGCTGATGCCGAAGACTCTCAAGCGCATGGAAGAGCAGTTTCACAAGACCGCCAACGAGCAGGTCGCGAAGCTGATGGAACGCGAGGGCGAGGTCATCGACGCCCATGCCGAGATCTGTGCGCCCTTCGTGCACGAGGTGCTGCCGGATCTGCTCGGCCTGCCCGAGGAAGGCCGCGATAACATGACGGCTTTCGGTCACGCGGTCTGGGCGACCATGGGCCCCATGAACGATCTGTTCAAGGAAGCCGTCGAAGGCTCCGACGGTGTGATCGACTGGGCCAGCTGGGCCTGCGAACGGGAAAATCTCGATCCCGAAGGTCTCGGCTACGCGATGTTCGAAGCGGCGGATCGCGGCGAGATCACGCAGGACGAAGCGAAGCTTCTGACCATGACGATGCTCTCCGCCGGAGCCGACACCACGGTCATGACCATGTCGACCGCAATTCGGGCCTTCTGCGAGTTCCCGGATCAGTATCAGCTCCTGCGGCAGGAGCCGTCTCTGCTCAAAGCGGCGTTCGATGAGAGCCTGCGATGGGACTCGCCTTCGCGGCTGGCGGGGCGCATCACCAAGAAGGATGTCGAGATCGACGGGTTCGTCATTCCCGAAGGCACGCGTTGCGGGCTGCTTTTCTCGGCCGCCAACCGCGATCCCCGGAAATGGCCCGAACCGGACCGGTTCGATATCAAGCGCAACCTGCAAGGCCATGTCGGCTGGGGCTACGGCATTCACTCCTGCGTCGGCCGGAATCTGGCGCAGATGGAAGCGGTCGCCCTGCTCGGGGCGATCATCCGGAATATCGAGAGCTTCGAATCCGCGGGCGATCTGGAGTGGTGGATGACCACGATCGGCCACGGTCCGGCCAAGCTGCCGATCCGCTTCAAGGCCGCGTAGGAGTTCGAGCGTAAGGAAGAACGCGCATGAAAGACCTCGAGGGAAAAGTCGCCTTCGTCACGGGCGGCGCAAGCGGCATCGGCTACGGCATGGCGAGGACATTCCTCAAGGCCGGCATGAAAGTCGTGATCGCCGACGTCAACCAGGCCCATCTGGATGAGGTCCGCGAGGAGCTCCAGGGCTCGAACGCGGTCCATTTCATCAAAGTGGATGTGAGTAACCGGGACGACGTCAAGCACGCGGCCGACGAGGCCGAGCGCGTCTTCGGCAAGGTCCACGTCCTGTGCAACAATGCCGGTGTCAGCGGCGGCGGCTCGGTCGACGACGGCGATTTCGACGACTGGGACCGGGTCATCGGGATCAATTTCGGCGGTGTGGTGAACGGCGTGAAGGTCTTTGCCGAACGCATGATCGCGCATGGCGAGGGCGGTCATATCGTCAACACCTCGTCCATGGCCGGCATCGTGCCCCTGCCTCAGGAAGGCGGCGCCTATACGACCTCGAAATTCGCGGTGCGCGGGCTGACCGAGTCTCTTCGGCTGTCGATGGCGCCGCATAATATCGGCGTCTCGCTCCTGTGCCCCGGCCTCACCGCCACGCGCATCCTTGAGGATCCCACGCCCGAGAACAAAAAGCCCTTGGCCCGCGAAGGCGATCCGGACGCCATGTTCAACACCATGGAAGGCGCGATGGACCCCTTGGAGGTCGGCGAGGTGGTGCTCGAGAGCATCAGACGCAACGAGCCCTATATCCTGCCGCATGGCGAGTTCAGGGAAGAGGTCCGCGAGCTGTTCGATGATATCCTGAACGCCTTCCCGGTGGATCAGGAAGCGGATCAGAAGCGGCTCGATTTCGAGGAGCGCCGCCGGACCATGACCGACAATCTTCGCAAGATGATGCCACGCGGCTGAAGGCCGGCAAAACGATATAAGGAGGAGAGCCGCGATGACCATCGTCGTTCTGGCGAGCTTCTATCCCAAACCCGACAAGGTGGACGAGGTCGAGACCATCCTGAAAGGCATGGTCGGGCCGACCCGTAACGAACCCGGCTGCCGCACCTACAACCTCCATCGCTGGAGCGAAGGCGGCATCTCATTCCATATCTACGAGGTCTACGACGCCCAGTCGGACGTCGAGTTCCACCGCAGCATGGACTATTACAGACAATACCGTGCCGCGATCCCCGACCTGCTCGCCAAACCGATCGAAGTCAAGATCATGGACGCAATCGACGTGAAGACGGACTAATCCGGTCGGGCGTCACACCGATGCGGCAATCCCGCCGTCCACATTCAGAATATCGCCATTGATGAAATCGGCCTCGGGGCTGAGCAGGAAGGCGATCGCGTTGGCGTTGTCCTGCTCATGGCCCAGACGGCGCAGCGGGATGGTGCGCGACCGCCGCTCATATTCTTCCTTGGTATTGAGGCCGATAGCGCCGGGCGTCGGCACCGAGCCGGGTGCAACCGCGTTCACGCGTATATTGCGCGGGCCCAACTCCGCCGCCAGAGTCTTGGTCAGCGTCACGGTCGCGCCTTTGACGAGGCTGTAGACCGCCGTGCCGGGAAATCCGCGATAAGCCACCGGCGAAGCCATGTTGATGATATGGCCGCCGCGCTCGGGATCCATATGCTTCAGCAGCGCCTGGGCGCCCCAGATCGGGCCCTTTATGCCAACACCGAGCATCTTGTCGAGCGTATCGTCCTCGACATTCTCGATCGGCTCGTAGCGCAGCAGCATCGCGTTGTTGATCACCGTGTCGATCCGGCCCGCCTGATCGGCGAATTCCGCCGCCGCCATCTCCATCACGCTCTTGTCCGATACATCGCCGGAATAGGCATAGGCCGTGCCGCCGGCCTTGCTGATCTCATCGACCGTCTCTTGGGCGGCCGAGCCGTCGACATCGATAACGCCGAGAACCGCGCCGCATTTCGCGAGATGGACCGCCACCGAGCGGCCGAGCCCGCGGCCCGCGCCCGTGATGAACACTCTCATATCCTTCAAGTCGGGTAGCATTCCGAAAATCCTTTTTGTGCTTCTGTTATTTCGAGCGGCGGAAGGGAAACGTGATCAGGAAGAAGAACAAGTTGACGCTCAAGAGCTTCAGCCCCTTGCGCGCCTCTTCCGGGGTGAGACGGGCCTGCATGGGCATGGTGCCGAATACCTTGCCCTTGATGACGAGGGCATTGCCGTCGCGCTCCAGCGCGCTCACATCCATCAGCTCGCTTTTGTCCTTGGAGAAAATCTTCATGCTTTCTGGCCGACCTTGTCGAAATCGAGTTGCAGGTCCTCGAACATCCTGATGGCGGTCGCGCGACCCGCACCGAACACGCCGCCGCCGGGCGCCTGAAACGGCCCGACGAGATAGAGCCCGTCCACGCCGGGAACGGTGCCCTGGCCGAGTTCCGGCGTCGGGCGGTGCGCGCCGGACTGATGGAGATAGGGCGCAATCCCGTGAATGTCGCCGCGCCGGAAGCTCGGCGAGGTGCGCTCCATATCGACCGGGCTGTCCGAGTGATAGGCGATGATGTTGTCGGGCGTCAGATTGGAGATATAGGGCTGCATCCGCTCGATCATCTTCTCGACGTGGCGGTGCTTCGCCGTTTCCCAGTGCTCGTGGCCGCCATCCGGGTGTTCATAGGGCACATAGTCCCAGACCTGCATGGTCGCCTTGCCTGCCGGCGCGCGGCTCGGGTCGAACTGCGTGAGCGAGCCGATGCCGATCATGGAGCGATCGGGGAGCCGGCCGTAGCGAAGCTGATCGAAGAAATGTCGGATGTCGTCCAGCCGGGGCGGCAACAGCTCGATCATATAGCCGTTATTCACGTGGTCACCGGCCTTGAATTTGAGCGGCTCGTTCAAGGCGGCATGGATCGTGATGCAGCAATTCTCCGAGATCTGGGTATTGGCGGCGCGCTTCGCCACGCCTTCATCGATGCTCTCGACCATCTGGCCCAGAAGATGCGGGTGGATCGCGCCGATCATCCCCTGACCGGCCATGAATTCCTCGCCATCAGCCGTTCGTACGCCGGCGGCCCGGCCATTCTTCACGAACACCTTGGTGACATCCGCGTTGGCGCGGACCTCGCCGCCGTGATCCTCGATCAGCTTGATCAGCGCCGAGGTCAGCGCGCCGCTGCCGCCGATCGGGCAGCCGAAGCCGTAAGCCTCCGTGAAGCCGAGGAAGACATAAACGCCGAGCCCGGAGCCTTTTTCTTCCGGGCCGGTGAGATTTTCGCCGATCAGCCGGGTGAAATGGAGCCGGACGCGCTCGTTCTCGAAGGTCTCGACGATCACGTCGTAGCAGCTCTTGAACATGGCGGCCATGATCTCCTGGCCTTCCAGGCTCTGGTCCATCATGGCGAAGCTCGCCCCCATCGGGGCGGGCGGCGCGTAGAAGGTCGAGGCCAGCATCGGTACCCATTTCGCCGCGGTTTGCGAGAGCCGCATGAAGGCGTCGGCGTCCTTCTGGGAATGGCGCGCGATATCGGCGCGGGTGCGCTCTGGATCGCGGTAGATGCCCAGCGTGTCGCCATCCTCGAAGACAGAAACGAACGGCATGTCGGGGAAAACGTATTTCAGCCCGTATTTCGATTTGAGTCCGAGTTCGTCGTCCTTCAGCAGCGGATTCCCCTGAATGAAGATATGCGCCATGCTGTGCTGGTCGTGCAGGAAGCCCGGAACCGTCAATTCCCGGGTGACGACCCCGCCGCCGAACCACGCATTGCGCTCGAGAACCAGCACGGACTTGCCCGCGGCGGCGAGATAGGCCGCGGCGGTGAGCCCGTTATGCCCGGACCCCACGGTTACGATATCGAAATTGGACGTCATAGCGCCGATGAACTCCCGTCGGCCGGTACGGCGAAGACGGCCGGCCGTTATCTGTCATATACGAATGCTGCGGTCGCCATTCTGACAACTCCCCCGCTCGCCCGCAATCGCCACGTTATCACCTGTGATGGTCGCCCCTCTGTCATGGCGCCTCACTCCGGTCGGGGATTAGGGGTCCAAATGAGTGGCTCAGTATGTATAATGGCCACCGAAATCAGACAGATGGTCCCCACTGGCTTCGAGGCGCCGCGCCGATACGCAGGTCTCGCTGGGAATTCCATGGCCTAATCTTCCTCTTCGAATTCTGGCTGGGACCACGCCTGACGGGCGCGGACGGAGGGGGCCACACCTCTAGAAACGGGCAGGCTGGCAAAAGTGCCCGGAGAAGGCAGGTATGAAAGACGACAGACCCCACAAGAATCTTCAAATCAATCCGCCGGTGTTCTTCATTTCCGCCGTGGCGATTTTGGGGATTTCGCTGTTCGGGGTATCCGATCCGAGCCAGGCCGGCGTCTTCTTCCAATGGCTTCAGGATCAGATCGTCGACCGGTTCGGCTGGTTCTATATTCTTGTGGTCGCGATTTTTCTCGTCTTCATGGTGGGCATCGCGCTGAGCCGCTACGGCTCGATCAAGCTCGGCCCGGACGATATCGAGCCGGACTACAGCTTCACCTCATGGTTCGCGATGCTGTTCAGCGCCGGCATGGGGATCGGGCTGGTGTTTTACGGCGTCGCGGAGCCGATCGACCATTTCGTGAATCCGCCGGTCGGAGCGGGCGGCACGCTGGACGCGGCCCGTCAGGCGATGATCATCACCTTCTTCCACTGGGGAATTCACGCCTGGGCGATCTATGCCGTGATCGGCCTGTCCATTGCCTTCTTCTCGTTCCGCCACAACCTGCCGCTGACCATCCGCTCATCGCTCTATCCCATTCTCGGCGAGCGGATTCACGGACCGCTCGGTCACGCCGTCGATATCTTCGCGGTGCTCGGCACCATGTTCGGCGTGGCGACATCGCTCGGCCTCGGCGTCACGCAGGTGAACGCGGGCGTGCACTACCTGTTCGGCGTGCCGGTCAGCCTTACCATTCAGATGGTTCTGATCGGGGTCATTACGCTGATGGCGACCGTCTCGGTCGTTTCCGGTCTCGATGTCGGCATCAAACGGCTGAGCGAGCTCAACCTCTTCCTTGCCCTGATCTTCGTTCTGTTCGTGCTGATCGCCGGACCGTCGCTCTTTCTCATCCGCGCGCTGGTGCAGAATGTCGGCCAGTACATGTCCGAGATCGTGAACATGACGTTCAAGCTTTATGCCTATAAGCCGACCGACTGGCTGGGCGGCTGGACGCTGTTCTACTGGGGCTGGTGGATTTCGTGGTCGCCCTTTGTGGGCATGTTCATCGCCCGCGTCTCGCGCGGCCGCACGGTGCGCGAATTCATTGTCGGCGTCCTGCTGGTGCCGGCCCTGTTCACCTTCATCTGGATGACGGTATTCGGCAACACGGCAATCCAGCTCGACATGACCGCGGCCGGATCCGTCATCGGCGAGGCCGCGCAAAACAACGCGCCGGTCGCCCTGTTCGCCATGCTGAAACAATTGCCGTGGTCGCAATTCAGCGCCGGGATCGGCACGTTGATGGTCGTCACCTTCTTCGTAACGTCGTCCGATTCAGGCTCGCTCGTGATCGACATGATCACCTCCGGCGGACAGGAAAATCCGCCGGTCTGGCAACGGATCTTCTGGGCCCTGACGGAAGGCTTCGTCGCCGCCGCCCTGCTGGTGGCGGGCGGCCTGAACGCGCTTCAGACGGCGGCGATCGCGACCGCCCTGCCTTTTGCCGTGGTGATGCTGTTCATTTGCTACGGGCTCTGGAAAGGCCTCAGGATGGAGGCGGGCCGGCGCATGATCCGGGAGTTCATCCCGCCGCCGACGATTCCGATCTCGGGCACCGTCGCCAACTGGGAGGCCCGGCTGAAAAACGCCCTGCGCCATCGCAGCCGCGACGATGTCCGCCGATTTCTCTCGGAAACCGTCTATCCCGCGCTGGAGAACGTCAAAGGCGAGCTCGAAAAGCAGGCCCTGCAGACAGACCTCATCCATGGCGACGAGGAAGTCAATCTGCGCGTGCTGTATAACGGCGCCACCGACTTTCATTACGACGTCAGGCTCGTCGATTACGCCGTGCCGGAATTCGCTTTCCCGCACATGGCCACGAAGGCCGACAGCGAAGGTCATCGCCACTACCGCGCGGACGTGTTCCTGCTCGAAGGCCCGCAGCACTACAACATCATGGGCTACACCAGAGAGCAGGTGATCGCCGATGTCGTCTCCCAGTTCGAGAAGCACATGCACTTCCTGCATCTCGATCCGGCGCAGGCGGGGTAGTCTTCCTTGCGCGATCGTTCCTAAGGCGTCAGGCGTCAGAGAAGGCGCCGATGTTTCCGCATGAGCCGATACTCGTGCCAGATCAGGACCATCACGACGAGATCGAACGCGGAAAGCACGATCAGCCCGAGACTGTGCGTGTGTGAAAACCTGTAGAGCTGGTAGATCACGAAAAGCGCCAGCGCGACCAGCGATGCCGGATAAGACCAGTATTTTCTGTTCAGCAGTCCGATCACGAGCAGCAGTTTCACGACGCCGTGCCCGAGGAGATAGAAGGCGTAGAAGTGCTGTTTGCTGACCGAAAAATGCTGCGCATAGGCGAGCAGATGCGTCGCGACGAAGTCCGTCGGATCTTCGATCAACTCTTCCTGCGTGAGCGCATTGACCACCGCTACAATCGTATTGGTGCTGACCACGGCCAGCACCACGCCTCCGACGACCTCGATGGCCGCATGCGCGCCTTTGAGCAGAACGCCGATCTGGAAGATTTGATGAATGCGGCGTTCGTTCATATCGGCAACACACCAATGCGATAGCCCGGCCGTGATTCTTCCCGACCGCCCGTAAGATCCATGGCCGCCCCGAATAGCAGCCAATTGTTAGGTAGTATGCGCATCGCGTCGACGCCATGGGACAAAGAGTCGAGCCGTGCGGTCTTGGACAGCGCCAGGCCCAGGCACCGGAATGGCTTGCGGCTTCCGGTCCCAATGCGCACTGTGTGCCTGATACGCGACACAGCGAGCACGCCACGATGATCGATTTCGCCCATCTGTCCCTGGCCCAGAACCTCATCATCTTCGCGGTCACGGCGTCGGTCGTGGTTGCCGGCAGCATCGCGATGACGGGCCTGGCCGACGTTCTGGCCGACCGCACCGGGCTCGGGGAGGCCATGGTCGGCGGCGTCATGCTCGGCGCGAGCACGTCGCTGGCCGGAACCGTGGCGTCGGTATCCGCCGCCGTCCAGGGCCATGCGGATCTGGCCGTCAGCAATGCGATCGGCGGGATCGCGGCGCAAACCGCGTTTCTCGGCATCGCCGATATCGTCTACCGGCGGGCCAATTTGGAGCACGCCGCCGCCTCGCTGGCCAATATGACCCAAGCGACGATGCTGCTGATCCTGCTGTGCGTCCCGCTGCTCGCCGCTGTCATGCCGCCGGTGAGTTTCGGCGGCGTGCACCCCGCGACGCTCGCGCTGGTCGTCATCTATGTCGCCGGCGTCAGGCTGACCTCGACGACCCGGCGGATGCCCATGTGGACCCCGCAGTTGACGGCCGACACCCGAACCGACGTACCGTCCGAGGAGAGCGCCCATCAGCCGCGCACCGCGATATTGGCGGCCCGTCTCATCGCGTTCGCCGTCGTGGTCGGCGTGGCCGGCTGGGTGATCACGCAGACGGGCCTCCAGATATCGGAAAAGGCGGGCATTTCGGAATTGGTGATCGGCGCACTGATGACGGCGACGGTGACCTCGCTTCCCGAGCTCGTCACCACGATCGCGGCCATACGGCGCGGGGCATTGCAGCTGGCCGTCGGCGGCATTATCGGCGGCAATACTTTCGACGTCCTGTTTCTGGCCCTGTCGGATATCGCCTACCGCAAGGGATCGATCTACAACGCGATCGGCGGCCGCGTCACTTTCTGGATCATCCTCTCCATGCTGATGACGGCCGTCCTGTTGCTCGGCCTTCTCCGACGCGAGCGCAAGGGGCCCGGCAATATCGGCTTCGAGAGTGCGATCATCCTCGCGCTCTACGCTTCGGCTGTCATCGTTCAGACGAATTTGGGATAGAGCCGCCTCGGCGCGGCTAACCGGTCAGATCTGAATCTTCGCAAACGCGCGCGAGCTGAGCGCCACGAAGACGGTGGCGACGATGATCAGGACCGCCAGATCGATGGCGAGCCCGAAATGGCTGTCATTGTTCAGGAGCATGCGCATGGCGTCGATGCCATAGGCCAGCGGATCGAAGCGGGCGATCCATTGCAGGACGGTGGGCGTGCCCTTCAGCGGGAACAACGCGCCGGACAGGAAGAACAGCGGCATGATCAGGAAGTTCATGATCAGCTGAAAGCCCTGAAAATCCTCGAGCATGGAGCCGAACATCAGGCCGATCGCCCCGAACAGCATGCCGATCAGAACCATCACCAGAATCGCCGCCGGAACCAGCGCCCAGTTATGGGGCTGAAACCCGGCGAACAGCGTGATGACCAACACCACGACGCCTTGCAGCGCCGCCGTCGTCGCGCCGCCGAGCGTGCGGCCGAACATGATGTTGAAGCGTGGCACGGGCGCCACCAGCGTTTCCTTGAGAAAACCGAACTGGCGGTCCCAGATCACGGACATACCGTTGAACACGGAGCCGAAAATGATCGACATGCCGATGATGCCGGGCGCCAGGAACTGGATGTAATTGCCCTGACCGGCCGCCTTGAAAACCGAGCCGAGGCCATAGCCGAGCGCCAGCAGAAACAGCAGCGGCTGGCCGAGCGCGCCGACGACGCGGGATTTGTTGCGGAAGAACTTCTTCATCTCCCGCAGCCACATAATATAGATCGTTTTCATTTGCCCCCTGCCCGCTTTATCGCCGTGATCTCATGGCGCGGCCCATCATCCGGAACCGGTCGCCCGCGCTGGCTTCCTCCTCGCGAATATCGCTGCCCGTAAGCGCCAGGAAGGCGGCTTCGAGCGAGTCGGCATTCGTTTGCTTCTTCAGATCCTCGCCGGAGCCGATGGCGATGATCTTGCCGTGATCGATCACGGCGATGCGCTCGGCGACCTTGTCGGCCTCCTCCATATAGTGCGTGGTGAAGAAGACCGTAACGGACTCCTCCTTGTTGAGGTTCTCCAGATACTGCCACATGTGATTGCGGGTCTGGGGATCGAGACCGAGCGTCGGCTCGTCGAGAAACATGATCTTGGGATGATGCAGCAGCCCGCGCGCGATCTCGAGCCGCCGCTTCATGCCGCCCGAGAATTCCTTCACCAGCGAATCCTTGCGGGAATAGAGGTCGACGAATTCGAGCAGCTGATCGATCCGCTCGCGCCGCAAGGACCGCGGCACGCCGTAGAGCACACCGTGGAATTCCATATTCTCCCAGGCGGTCAGATCGTCGTCGAGGGAGGGGTCCTGAAACACGATGCCGATCGACTGGCGCACGGCGTTCGCGTTCCGCGCGG
This sequence comes from uncultured Alphaproteobacteria bacterium, assembly GCA_963821875.1. GTDB lineage: Bacteria > Pseudomonadota > Alphaproteobacteria > CAVTAV01 > CAVTAV01 > CAVTAV01. The sequence continues at coordinate 23,754 of CAWGFE010000001.1, read as the reverse complement.
GCTCGTGCCCGGCCAGTTTGATCGTTCCCGATGTCGGGTTGAGCAGCGTGGTCAGCATCTTGATGGTGGTGGATTTCCCCGCGCCGTTCGGCCCGAGAAAGGCGAAGCGTTCGCCCGGCTTCACCGAAAAGGTAATGTCGTCGACGGCGGTGAAATCCCCGTATCGCTTCGTGAGGCCCCGCACTTCGATAATATCCTGGCCGGATTCCTCCACGGCTCCCCCCTTTTCTGTTACCGGTTCTTCTCGATCAGTTCGCGGACCGCCCCAAGGCGTTTCGAAAGGTGCTCCTCGAATTGCTCAAGACCGGAAAGCTTGGTGAACACGATATTGCCGCCCATGCTGAACACCAGCAGCTTGTCACCTTTTTTCAGATCATGCGCCTTGCGCGCCTCCGCCGGAATCACCGCCTGCCCGCGCTCGCCGACAACGGTCGCGCCGTGGAATTCAAGCTCGAACGGAGGCCCCGGAATCTTCTTCTTACGACTCATACATTTCATACTAATATGCAACGCTGGCCAAGCCAAGTCAGACTTTCACCGGCTCGCGCGACACGGCGCCGGCCATCGTGGTGATGAGCGTTTCACCGCTCACGATAGCCGCATGTCGTCGGTCAGCAGTGAAGCGAAGCCGCCGGTCCCGGGCCGAGACCTTCGACGGACTCAGACGTTCGGATAGAGCTTGTAGAAGAGCTCGCGCTCCGCCTTTTCGGGATCGGCGACGAGCCGGCTTTCGGTATTGATGATCATGGTCGAGCGCTCGCTTGGCGAATACGGCTTCCACTCGGGAAGGCCGGCCTTCGCGGTATTCGGATCGCCGTTCGTGGCGAGAGCGATCCAGGCATCGCTCACCGTCGCGGCAAGCGCGGCGGCCGCCGCCGTACCGCCTGTCATGCTGGCCATGACATTCGTGTTGTCGAACACGAACGGGATCTCCATGGTGTGGGGCGTGTGATATTTGCCGCCCTGCACCGGCGATCGCCAATCGAAGCGATAGAGATATGTCGGCGCCTGATTTTGCGCAGCCCGCCGTTCCGCGATCAGGTTCTCGAACAGCATGGTCGGATAATCCGACCAAATGAGAAAATGAAGGTCCGCTGGCGACAGACCGGGATATTTCTCTTTGTATGTCGCGATGATCTCGTCGGCGGCGTCCCCGTGGATAGCGGCGACGCGTTTCTTCATCCCCGCGTCATCGAGCGTGAACGCCGCCGGGTCGGCGAACAGGGTCATCTCCGTGCGATTCCAGCCCATGATAAGCGGCACGTCGGCTGCGTAGGGCGACGCGTTGGGCGAGAAGGGATGCTGCGGCAGAACGACGGGATCGATCACTGGCGAGAAATTGTCTATGAAACCGGCAGTGATGCCGCCGGTCTTCGCCATCGCCGGGAAAAAGGCCGCCAGGAGTTTCTCCGTCGGCATTTTCTGGATTTCCGGCAACCGATCCGGCGTGAGGCCGAGCTCCTTCAGATAGACGTCCGAGACATGGGTTGCCTTCGAGCGGTCGAGCATCTTGATCCCCGGGCCGCTTTCGATCGCCGCGCGGTGGAACAGTCCCTTGGCGAGCGGGCAGCCCATCAGCATGGACACTTTCTGGCCGCCACCGGATTCGCCGAAGATCATGACACGCGAGGCATCGCCGCCGAAGCGGTCGATATTGGCCCGAACCCACTTCAGGGCCTGAATTATATCGAGCATGCCCGCATTGCCCGACATCGCATATTCGGGCCCGCCGATATCACCGAAATGGCTGAAGCCGAAAGCATTCAGGCGGTGGTTCAGCGTGATCACAACGACATTTCCGCGGCGTGAGAGATTTTCACCCGCGATCATCTTCGACGAGCCCGATCCGGACAGGAAGCCGCCGCCATGGAGCCATACCATCACGGGGCGCTTGCCGCCGTCGTTCAGACCGGGCGTCCAGACATTCAGGAACAGACAGTCTTCGCTCTCGCCGGTCTTTTCCTCGCCGCCGACCGGCGCGAACAACTCGCCGCCACCAGTGTCTTTGGCGGTTGGATTGGTTTGGGGTGCGCTATTACCGTAGTGCAGCGCGTCGCGAACACCGGCCCAGGGCTCCGGCTCCCTGGGCGGCATGAACCGATTGGCGCCACCAGTGGGCGCGCCATAGCGGATGCCCTTGAAAATGTGGATCCCGTTCGACGACGCGCCTCGCACCTTGCCGTAAGCCGTATCGGCGATCGACGCGGTCGCCGCCCGCGAGAAGCTCGCGGCGGACACGCTCGCCATCAGGGCGGCGCTACCCGCGATCGTTCGCAAAGCCGACCGCCTGTCGACGGCGGCACGCTGCGTTCCGTCTTGGTGAATCGATGGTATCATGGCCCCCTCCCATTCCGACGCGTACGCGTCCTCTCCCCATCCACTCATAGTCTGAACAGACGATGGCCGTGACGTCAACGACCATGATCGCGGAGACCCGGCGCCGTCTCGACGGACAAGCCGTTCACTTGCCGCGGGTGCCTTTCTTCTTCTGACCATAGACCAACGGCACGGCGGCTTCGGGGGCGAGCACGCGGGAGGTGAAGCTTTCCTCGATATAGAGCTCGATCTCCGTCGCGGAGTGATCCAGATAACCGATCGAGAAATCCCGACCGACGATGAGCTCGAAGTCGCCGCCGCGCAGACTCACGACGGCCGCGCCGTCCACCGCCGGCGCCCAGATCACCGGGCCGTCCAGTAGGCGCTGGACATGCTGCATGATCGGAAAGCCTTCCTTGGTGGTCTCGGTCAATCCGACAAAGCATCGCGGGCCGAGCGCGATCGCATAAGGGCCGTCCACACCGGCCGCCCGAAGCTTCGAGAGCGCTTCGGCGACCGAAGCGGGATAGTTCTCATAATTCGCCGAAATCGACAGGGCGCTGCCGCCGGCGGCCTCGCAAATACCTTCAATGCCGGCCGCCGCATAGCCATGAAAGATCGCGTTGTCCTCGGCTGTGGCGATGGCCTGGGCGGCCGTCGTGACCGGCGCGAGATCGGCGTCCTTCGCCCCGCGCGCCACGGCATCCAGCTCGCGCCGGGACAGCGTGAACGGCACGCGCAACTCGACCAGGGGCTGGACCTGCCGCAGAGACGCGCGCACCCCCTGGCCCGGGCCCTGCTTCAGCTCCTCGGCGCGGCCGAGACCGACGGACGATGCTTCCCAGCCCAAGGGGCCGGTGAAATCCGCGATTTTGCGCCCCGCCAGCGAGACCTTAAGCGTCCGCGTGGCTTCTTCGTCGATTTCCGTCCAGGCCTGAGCCGGTACCGGGGCCAAATCACGCCAAAGATCGTTCATGCCTCGCTCCTTCCCTTAAGGCTGCCGATGCCGAGCGACCCGTCGGCCTTCCGGGGCGCGCCGCCGGATTCGCCATCGGACCCGCCGGACGTTTCGGCCTCTTCCAGTTCCGTAATCGCGCCTTCGCTGAACAGATAGGTCTTCAGGTAATCGTCGATCGAGGGATCGCTCCGCCGCAGCCATTCGAGGACCATCGCTGCGTGTTCCTTCTCCTCGTCGCGGTTATGCGCGAGGATCTCGCGCAAGTCCGGATCCGTCGTGGCGTCGACCCTCTGGGCGTACCAGTCGACCGCTTCGAACTCTTCCATCAACGAAACGATGGCACGGTGCCGGTCGATCGTTTCCGGTTTCAGTTTTTCCGGATCCTCATGAAGTCCCGCGCTAGATCCCGCCATGTGCCAATCTCTCCTTCATGCGTTCTTGTTATTCGCCGGTGGTGACAGCCACCCGCTCCCGCCGAGTGAATTTCGGCGCGGCAATATAGTAACTGAAGAACGCGTCTGTTGTTCCCCAGAAACTCGCTTGTGACATCCAACCGTCCGGACTTATCGCATTCAAGAGCGCGTCGACCCGGAACGAATGGCCGTCCGCAACGTTAGCTGATCGTAATGACGGTCACCCGAACGGTTCGCAATTTGCTGGCGATTGTCCCGTCGGTCGTTCTCGGTGGTTGCGGGCTGATCGATGCGCCCGTTCTCAACCCGAACGGCCCGACGGCGCTGGCCGAGCGCGACCTGATGTTCACCGCCATCGGCCTGATGCTGATCGTCGTGATTCCGGTTTTCGTCCTGACTCTCTGGTTCGCGCGACGGTATCGCGCCTCGAACAAACAGGCGGACTACCGCCCGGATTGGGCCTATTCCGCCAAGCTGGACGCGGTGGTCTGGCTGGTCCCCACTCTGATCATTGCCGCACTGGCCTATCTCGTCTGGACCTATTCCCATCAGCTCGATCCCTATCGCCCCACGGGTGCGGCGACCGCACCGCTCAAGATCGACGTCGTCGCGGAGGATTGGAAATGGCTGTTCATTTATCCCGACCAGAATATCGCGGTGGTGAACGACCTTGTCTTGCCGGCGGGCCGCCCCGTCAGTCTTAGACTGACCTCCGACACGGTGATGAACGCCTTCTATATCCCGGGCCTCGCCAGCCAGATCTACGCCATGGCGGGCATGCGGACCGAACTGCATCTAACGGCCGATCACCCCGATACCCTCACCGGCCGGAACGCGCAATATAGCGGCCGAGGCTTCGCCGATCAGACCTTCCAGGTTCACGTCATGACGGCGGCCGACTTCAAGGACTGGGTGACGGTGGTGAAGCGCTCCCCCAGGACGCTGGACGCCCGCACCTATGCCGCGCTCGCCAAGCCCAGCAAGGACGAGCGGATTACCTTCTATAGCGGCGTCGAGCCGAAGCTCTTCTCCCGCATCATCGCCAAATACAAAGGCGAGCAGACGGCCAGCCGGGGGAAGCGCTGAGATGTTCGGCAAGCTCACCATCGACGCCATCCCGTTCTACAGCCCGATCGCGCTCACCGGCGCGATCATCACGGTGCTGGGCGCCGCCGCCGCCGTCGCGGGTATCACCTGGCTCGGCAAATGGCGCTATCTCTGGACCGAATGGCTGACCAGCGTCGACCACAAGAAGATCGGAATCATGTATATCGCGCTGGCGCTCGTCATGCTGGTGCGCGGCTTCATCGACGCGATCATGATGCGCACGCAGCAGGCGGTCGCGCTCGATTCACAGGGCTATCTGCCACCCGGCCATTTCGACCAGATCTTCAGCTCCCATGGCACGATCATGATTTTCTTCGTGGCGATGCCGTTTCTGGTCGGGTTGTTCAACGTCGTCGTACCGCTGCAGATCGGCGCGCGCGACGTGGCCTTCCCCTTCATGAACTCCGTCAGCTTGTGGCTGACCGCCTCGGGCGCCAGCCTCGTGATGGTGTCCCTGGTGATCGGCAAATTCTCGACCGCCGGCTGGAGCGCCTATCCGCCCTATTCCGAGTTGCATTTCAGCCCCGGCGTCGGAGTCGACTACTGGATATGGACCATCCTGATAAGCGGTGTGGGCTCGACGCTCACCGGCATCAATTTCCTCGTGACCATCATCAAGCGGCGCGCGCCCGGCATGCGGCTGATGGTGATGCCGCTGATGACCTGGACGGCGCTCTGCACCAGCATCCTGATGGTCTTCGCCTTTCCGGGACTGACCGTCGCCGCCGCGCTCCTGGGCCTCGACCGCTATCTCGGCATGCATTTCTTCATCAATGGCGGCGGCGGCAATCTGATGAACTACGCCAACCTGTTCTGGATCTGGGGCCATCCGGAGGTCTATATCCTGATCCTGCCGGCTTTCGGCGTTTACTCCGAAGTCGTCGCGACCTTTTCCGGCAAGCCCCTCTTCGGCTACCGCTCGATGGTCTATGCCGTCGCGGTGATCACGATCCTCTCCTTCAGCGTCTGGCTACACCACTTCTTCACCATGGGCGCGAGCGCGAATGTAAACGCGTTCTTCGGCATCACCACCATGGTCATCGCCGTGCCGACCGGCGTGAAGATCTTCAACTGGATATTCACCCTGTATCGCGGCCGCATCCGTTTCAGCGTGCCGATGCACTTCACGCTCGGCTTCATCATCACCTTCGTGATCGGCGGCATGACCGGCGTGCTGCTGGCGGTGCCGCCCGTGGATTACCTGATGCACAACACGACGTTCCTCGTCGCCCATTTCCACAACATGCTGATCCCCGGCGCGTTGTTCGGCTATCTCGCCGGCTATCAATACTGGTTCCCGAAGATGTCCGGCTTCCGGCTGGAGCCGAAATGGGGCAAGCGCGCCTTTTGGGCGTGGCTGATCGGATTCTATCTCGCCTTCATGCCGCTCTATGTGCTCGGCATGATGGGCATGCCGCGCCGGCTGGAGCATTACACCAATCCGGCCTGGCAACCCTATCTCATCGTCGCGGAACTCGGCGCGATCGTGATCGCCTTCGGCATCGCCTTCCTCGCGATCCAGCTTTGGGTCAGTATCCGCAATCGCGATCAATTGCGCGACGCGACTGGCGATCCCTGGAACGGCCGCACCCTCGAATGGGCCACGAGTTCCCCGCCCGCGGAATATAATTTCCCGGTCATCCCCGTGGTGCGCGAAAAGGACGCGCTCTGGGCCATGAAGACGGACGGCGCCCTCGGGCATCGGCCCGACCATTTCGAAGACATTTTCCTGCCCAAGAGCACCGGCGCCGGGGTGGTGCTGGCCGCAGCCTCGTTCGTCTTCGGCTTCGCCATGGTCTGGCACATCTGGTGGCTCGCCATTCTGGGCCTTCTCGGCATCGCCGGACCGATCCTCGCGCGGACCTTCGGCGACGATTCCGAACACCGTATCCCGGCTCAGGAGATCGAGCGGATCGAGAAGAACCGGCCGCATCCCTTTGTCGGCCGCCCGGGAGCGCCGGCATGACCGATCGAGCCCTCACTCCCGAAGCCGCCGAACAGGAGGCCGAACACGCCAGACGCGCGCTGGACGAAAAGGCCTTCGGCTTCTGGATCTATCTGATGAGCGACGCGATCATCTTCGCACTGCTTTTCGCTACCTATGCCGTGATGCGCCCCAACACCGCCGGCGGACCTTCGGGCCATGATCTGTTCGACCTGCCGCATACGCTGATCGAAACCATGCTTCTGCTCACCAGCAGCATGACGTTCGGTTTCTCGAGCGTGGCGACCGATGCCGGCAGGCGGACACAAACGGTGCTCTGGCTCGGCGTCACTTTCGCGCTCGGCGCCGGCTTCGTCGGCATGGAGATATCGGAGTTCCATGGCATGGTCGCCATGGCGGCGGGGCCGGACCGCAGCGGCTTCCTGTCGGCTTTCTTCACGCTGGTCGGCACCCACGGGCTGCATGTCAGCATCGGCCTCGTCTGGATCATTCTGCTCGGTCTCGAAGTCTCCGTGCGGGGCCTGAGTCCGCGGGTCAGATCCCAGCTCAACCGTCTCGGGATGTTCTGGCACTTTCTGGACATCGTCTGGATCGGGATTTTTTCCGTCGTCTATCTGCCGGGGATTTTGTAAATGCAAACGCCCTCGAACGGTCACGCCCGAAAGCTCGCCCCGAACCTGGTCGGGTTCGCCCTCGCGGTGATCCTGACGGCCATTCCGTTCGCGCTCGTCTATTTCCACGCGCTGGCGCGGACCCCGGCGCTGATCGTGATCGCAGGCCTCGCAGTCGTACAGATCCTCGTCCATCTGAGATATTTCCTGCATCTGGACATGGCGCCCGCCTCGCGCAGTAAACTCTTCTCCCTCGTCTTCGCCGCCGTGCTGGTTTTCCTGATGGTCGGCGGCACGGTCTGGATCATGTTCGATCTCAGCATGCGCATGGGATTCGGCTAGAAGAAAAGACCCCTGCATCGAAAGTCAGAAGCTGCTATGAAGGGCCGGTCAGTTCCCGTTTTTTCCGCTTGCCCTTTTATGACCGCCGATCCCCTGCACATTCTCAAGGCCGTTTATGGTTATGACGCCTTTCGCGGGCGGCAGGCGGAGATCATCGATCACGTGATCGCGGGCAACGACGCCTTCGTGCTGATGCCGACGGGCGGCGGCAAGTCGCTGTGTTATCAGATTCCCGCGCTGTGCCGGCCCGGCCTGGGGCTGATCGTTTCGCCGTTGATCGCCTTGATGGCCGATCAGGTGGCCGCGCTGCGCGAGGCGGGCGTCAGGGCGGCGGCGCTCAATTCCGATCTGGCGTCTGATGAACGCAGCGAGCTATGGCGCGCGGCGACCGCCGGCGAGCTCGATCTGCTCTATGTCGCGCCGGAAACGCTGCTTCGGCCCTCGACGCTCGGCCGGCTGCAATCCGTGCCGCTGTCGCTCGTCGCGATCGACGAGGCGCATTGCCTGTCGCAATGGGGGCACGACTTCCGCCCGGAATATCGCAAGCTCGATTGTCTGGCCGAGCATTTTCCCGGTACGCCGCGCATCGCGCTGACCGCGACCGCCGACGAGCCGACCCGCGCCGAAATCCTCTCGCATCTCGGCATCGCGCCCGACAACGGTTTCATCGCCGGATTCGACCGGCCCAATATCCGGTATGCGATCACGGAAAAGGCCGGTCCGCAGAAACAATTGCTGAGCTTTCTCGACACCCGCAAGGGCCAAAGCGGCATCGTTTATTGCCTGTCCAAGCGCAAGACCGACGAGACCGCCGCGGCGCTCAACGCACATGGTTATACGGCCCTCGCCTATCACGCCGGCATGGACAAGCGGATGCGCGAAGCCAACCAGCAGCGGTTTCAGCAGGAAGACGCGATCATCATGGTCGCCACCATCGCCTTCGGCATGGGGATCGACAAGCCGGATGTGCGCTTCGTGGTCCATCTCGATCTGCCGGGCAGTATCGAAGCCTATTACCAGGAAACCGGCCGCGCCGGCCGCGACGGCCTGCCGGCGGATGCGCTGATGCTTTTCGGCTTCGACGACATCGCGCTGCGCCGCCGTTTCATTGAGGAATCGGAAGCCGGAGAGGACCGCAAGCGTATGGAGCGCCAGAAGCTGGACGCGCTCCTGGGCCTCGCTGAGACCGGCCAATGCCGCCGCCAGATCCTGCTCGGCTATTTCGGGGACACCCACGAGCCCTGCGGCAACTGCGACAATTGCGACGCGCCGCCCGAGCTGTTCGACGGCGCGGTCGCTGCGCAAAAGGCGCTTTCCTGCATCTACCGGACCGGAGAACGCTTCGGTCAGGCCTATATCATCTCGGTGCTGCTCGGCGAGACGGACGAACGCATCGAGCGTTTCGGCCATGACTGCATCTCCACCTGGGGCATCGGCAAGGACTATGACAAGCGGATTTGGCGCTCCATCCTGCGCCAACTCGTCGCGTACGGGCTGATCAGGGTCGATCTCGCCGGACATGGCGGCTTGTCGATCTCGCAGAAAGGCGCGGATTTCCTGCGCGAGAAGCCGCCCCTCATGTTGCGGATGCCGAAGAAAGCCGCCAGGAAGACCGCCGGACGCCGCTCGGGGGCGGACCTGCCGCCCGAAATTCGCGGCCTGTTCGACGCCCTGCGCGAGAAACGGCTCGAACTCGCGCGGGATCACAATGTGCCGCCCTATGTGATCTTCCATGACCGGACACTCGCCGAAATGGCCGCCGCGCGGCCGGACGATCTCAATGCCCTGTCGCGGATCTCCGGCGTCGGCGACGCCAAACTCGAGCGCTATGGCGACGACTTCCTCGCCGTTATCGCCACCTACGCGGAAACAGCCTGACGGACCTTAAGTCCCGGCACGGCCGGACTTTTCCGCGAGCGCCGCCTCGACGCTTCTCCGCGCCTCCCTGATCGACCCTTCATACCGCGCCAGCGGCGGCCTGACGCCGTGGGCCGAGAGCTGCTTGCGCACATCCGGCGATGTCGCGGTCAGGATGACCTCTACGTTTCGGCGCGCCGCCTTTCTGGCCAGCCCCTCGATCGTGTTGGCGGCGGTGGAGTCGAGGAACGGCACCGCGGCGAAGTCGATGACGAGGGCGTGATGAGTGTCGGGAATGCGGTCCAGCACGGAGCCGATCGAGGCCGCCGCGCCGAAGAAGAACGCCCCCGAAATCCGATAGACGACGACGTTGGGGTCGGCCGCGACCGCTTCGTTATAGGGCGTGCGGCCGCCATTGGCGTCGTCGGCCTTGTCCTCCGCGACCAACGGTCCAAGCTCGATTGCGGTCACTTTGGACATACGATGGATGAACATCACCGAGCCGAGCGCAAATCCGACCACGATGGCCTCGGTCAGATCGCGGAACACGGTCAAGAGGAAGGTCGCCATCAGCACCAGCGCATCGCCGCGCGAGGCGCGCATCAGCGTGACGAAGGCATGCTTCTCGACCATATTCCAGGCGACGAAGGCGAGAACGCCGGCGAGGCTCGCCAGCGGAATGAAACTCGCGAGCGGCGCGGCGACCAGAATGAACAGCATGACGAACAGGGAATGCAGGATACCGGAGATCGGCCCATGCGCGCCGGAGCGCACATTCGTGGCGGTGCGTGCGATCGTGCCGGTAACGCAGATCCCGCCGAACAGCCCGGAGACGACATTGGCCGCGCCCTGGCCCACCAGTTCGCAATTCGAGCGATGCCGCCGCCCGGTCATGCCATCCGCCACCACCGCCGAAAGCAGGGACTCGATCGAGCCCAGAAGCGCAAAGGATATCGCACTCGGCAGTAACGTCATTATCCTGGCGACACTGATCGCCGGAAGCGACGGCAGAGGCAGACTGCTCGGGATGCCACCGAATTTCGTGCCGATGGTGGCGACCGGCAGATGAAACAGAGCCGTCGCTCCAGCGGCCAGAGCGACCGCGATCAGCAGGCCCGGCCAGTTCGGCCGCAGTCTCTTGACGCCGGAAATGACGATGATCGTCGCCGCCGAAAGCGCGACGGCCGACAGGCTGATCGTCGGCAGGCTGTGCCAGAACACGGGAAGCTTCTGCAGGAACGGTCCCGGTTCCGCCTTGTCCAGCGTCAGGCCGAGAAGATCCTTGATCTGGCTTGCGAAGATGATGACGGCGATGCCGGCCGTGAAGCCGACGGTCACCGGATAGGGAATGAACTTGATATAGGTGCCAAGCCGCAGAAACCCGATGGCCGCCAGAATGAAGCCGGACATGATCGTCGCGAGGATCAGCCCATCCATGCCGTATTTCTGGACGGTCGCCGCTACGAGCACGATGAATGCTCCGGCCGGACCGCCGATCTGAAACCGGCTGCCGCCAAGAGCGGAAACCAGAAAACCGCCAAAGATTGCGGTATAGAGTCCTTGCGCCGGGTTCGCCCCCGATGCGATCGCGATCGCCATCGACAGCGGCAGCGCGACGATCGCCACCGTCAGCCCGGCGACGAGATCGGCGCGGAAATTCGTAAGGTGGTAGCCTTCCTTGAGAACGGTGACGAGCTTCGGCGTGAAAAGCTCGGCGAAACTCGGGCGAGCGGTTTGAGCGGTCGTTTCAGCGTGCGTGTTCATAATATCCGGCGGCCTTGGCTAAGGCGGCGGGATCGTCGGCAAATGTCGGCGTCCGTCGCGTCTGGACTCTTGTTCTAGTTCCGTGATGTGGCGGGGGGCTCTTTCAGGCGAACGCCCCGCCCGCCGGCAAGGCTCTGCGCGTTGTCGCCGATCAGCTCTATTCCGGCGCGATCGAGGGCCTCGACGACCTTGGTCAGGGTGTCGACCACGCCGCGGACAGTGCCCGGGCGGGCTTCCATACGCTGAATGGTGGGCACGGAAACGCCAGCGAGCTCGGCCAGCTTTTTCTGTTCGATCCCCAAAAGGGCCCGTGCCGCCCGCATCTGCGCCGCCGTAATCATGCAAGACCTCTCGCCTCAGCTATCTGAGCACATATCTAGATCGGCCATAATGATATTTCAAGCATCATTAATGGTGTTTGAGATGCAATAATGACCTTTTCAGCGCTGAATAGATGAAACAAGAGACATGGCCCGCCAAAGCCACGACATTTTCGATGCAGGCCGGACCGCGAGACGTTAGTCTGTTCACCGACGCAAGGGGAGATGCGGGTCGTCGCAATCCCGCATCCGCGAGACCGATCGGGGGGTCGGTCAACCAAAACACAGGAGTAACCGATGGCAGGTTCCGCGCCGAGCAAGCTGAGCCGTGACGCTCGCATCATTGGTCTGTTATTCGCCAGCACCACGAGCATGATCGGCTCGGGCTGGCTGTTCGGCGCCTATCACGCTTCCCGGATCGCCGGACCCTTGAGCGTCTGGAGCTGGATCATCGGCGCCGCCATCATCATGGTCATCGCCCTGTGCTTCGCCGAGCTGGCCGCCCTTTTCCCGCATAGCGGCGCATTGGTGCATATGAGCCATGCGAGCCATGGCCAGGGCCTGGGGCGCATCTGGGGCTGGATGCTGTTTCTCGCCTATGTCGCGGTGCCCGCCGTGGAGGCCGAGGCTATAGTCACCTACGCCAACAACTACCTGCCCTATTTCCTCCAGCCCAACACCAACGACCTTTTGACGACCACGGGTTTCATCACCTGCGCCTTGCTGCTCGGCGTGCTGGCGCTCTTGAATCTGCTCGCCGTGCGCAAGCTGCTTCATGTCAATTCGACGGTCACCTGGTGGAAGATCGCCGTGCCGTTGCTGGCGATCGTCGTCCTGATCACGGCGAGTTCCCATTGGGACGTCTGGGACGCGGACCCCAACAGCTACAAATTCTCCGGCATCTTCACGGCGCTGCCCGCCGCCGGCATCGTGTTCAGCTTTCTCGGCTTTCGCACGGCGATCGATCTCGGCGGCGAAAGCTCCAATCCCGGACGGCACATTCCAATCGCCGTGATCGGATCTGTGCTGATTTCCGCGCTCGTCTATGTCCTGCTGCAGGTCGCGTTCCTGATGGCGCTGCGCCCCGAAGACCTCGCGCACGGTTGGACGCATATGACCTTCACCGGCGCGGCGGGCCCGTTCGCCGGACTGGCCGCGACTCTCGGCATCGGCTGGTTGGCGACGCTGCTCTATGTCGACGCCTATATCTCGCCGGGCGGCACCGGGCTCATGTATATGACCGGCGGGGCTCGCATCCTCTTCGCGGTCGGCGACACGAATTCCGGCCCGCGCTGGCTCACCTCGCTGAACAAGGCGCGCGCGCCCTGGCTCGCGGTGCTCGTCATGTGGGGCGTGGGCGTCCTGTTCCTGCTGCCGTTCCCGGCCTGGCAGCTGATGGTGAACTACATCACTTCCATCACGGTGCTCACCTATGGCCTGGGGCCGATCGTGTTGCTGGTCCTGCGCCGCAACCGGCCGGACCTGGACCGGCCGTTCCGCCTGAAGGGCGCGGAGTTCCTCGCCCCGCTCGCCTTTGTCAGCAGCAACTGGATCATCTACTGGACCGGCTATACGACGAATACGTTCCTGTTCGCGCTGGTCGCGGGCGGCTTCGTGCTTTACGCGGTCTATTATCATTTCGTCGCCAAAAACCCTGTCGAGGATTTCGGCTGGCGCAATATCGACTGGCTGTTCGCCTGGTTCGGCGGCATGTGGGTTCTCTCCGCCCTCGGCGATATCGGCGGCGGCTATGGCGAGCTCGGTTTCTGGTCCGGCGTCGTCGCGGTAGCCTTCTGGAGCCTCGTCGTCATCTTCCTCGCCCTCCGCTCCGCCATCCCCGCCGCCCAGACCGCGGAAATGATGGTCGACATGGAACAGCTGATGTGAACCTTCTCAAGGGTGAAACAGGGCTCACCTTGTCGAAGGCACAGACAATGGGAGTAAGAGGAAGTCAGAGTCATGATTTCTAATGAACTTCAATCAGTCATAAGATGTATTATAGGCATTCCTGATGAACAGATTGGCATAGTGACTTTCGAAAATGTTGTTGCGTCTTGCGGTCATTTTGTTGATCCACGGGATTACACCTTAGGGCCAGTCGGCAATGACGCGGGTTGACGGCTGAGTTGGCGGGAACCGAGCATAAAATGGACGCTGCGTCAGAGCCTGACCAATCAGCGATGATCTCCGTGAGCGTAGTGGTGCCTGTCTACTCCGGGGCGGAGTACCTTACGCGCTTGTGTGACGACGTGGCCAAACTGCGCGAGATGTGGCGGCGTGAGAATGCCCCCGTATCTCTGGACGAGCTTATACTCGTCGACGACGCGGCGATCGACGAATCGCCGTCGGTGATCGATGGGATGGCGGCCAATATGCCCTGGTTGACGGCACTCCATCTGTCGCGGAATTTTGGCCAGCACGGGGCTACGGTCGCTGGCGTCCTACATAGTTCCGGTGATTGGGTCGTTACCATGGACGAAGACCTGCAGCACCCGCCAGCCCGGATCCCGGACCTACTTATCAAGGCTTTGTCTAACAGCAGCGACGTTGTGTATGCGCAGCCAACGAGGGGCGTTCACAAGGCGTTCACCCGCGATCTCACTTCGCGGACTTTTAAACGCTTCATGCGCTGGCTGACCGGCAACCCCAAGCTCGAATATATCAACAGCTTTCGTCTCATGCGCGGTACCATCGCTCGCGCGGCATCAAGCGTCTGCACGCACGACACCTACTTCGATGTCAATCTCGCATGGTTCACGCAACGCATCGATAATGTGCGGATGGACCTTAAAGACGAACGCTACACCCGAACTGGCCGGAGTGGTTACACACTGAGGTCATTGCTATCACATGCATGGCGAATGCTATTTTCGAGTCACATCAAAATTCTCCGGCTCGGCGCTGTGGTCGGCGGCGCCGTCCTGCTCTTGTCCGTACTCGGATCCGCATATCTCATTGCGGTGAAGCTTCTTTATCCGTCGAAGATCGCCGTCCAAGGATGGGCTTCCCTCGTTCTGATCATTTCGTTCTTTGGTGGCTTGTCCATCTTCATGCTGGGCATCTGCCTCCAATATCTTTCTACACTCGTTCTCCAGGCGCACGGCAAGCCAACATTCTTTCCCGTCGATCGCGCACTCGACGCGAATGCCGCGCGCTGGCTATCGGAGAAGCTACAGTGATGCTGCTGGGCTGGCATGAAAACTCAGGTAAAACGGGTCACGTCGCCCTGATTTTCGGCGCGGGCCTAATTGGAGGAGCAGTAAGCGAAGTACTCCTATCGCTTACGAACGCACGCAGGATCTGGCTTCCCTACAATTGGTCGTCATCGTCCGAACGTGCGGTACAGCGTGAGACAATCGAGATCGAAGCGGGCTATATGCTTGGCCCGAACCGCGATGCGAATCGATTTATTGATGTTATCTGGGCAGCCGGGCGCAGCGGTTTCTCCAGTAGCCAAGACCAAATGGCTGTCGAGACGAAACTGTTTCTAGAAATTCTCGACATCAGCCACCGACTGTTCCTCCGGTTCCCGGCCGCGCAACACAGCTTCCATATGATGAGTTCAGCTGGTGGCTTGTTCGAAGGTCGCGTCCATTGCGATGACCAGAGTTCTCCTGCTCCCCTGCGTCCCTATGGTGAGGGTAAGCTTCAGCAAGAAGACGCTCTGCGCGGGACGCTTGAGGAGACAGTCTATCGGATCTATCGCCCGGCCTCCGTCTATGGTTTCAGACCGACAGGGCGGGCAGGCCTCATAACAACGTTGATCGGCAATGGTTTACGACACAAGGTTAGCCGGATTTTCGGCACCATGCATACGATCAGGGACTACGTACATGCGGACGACATCGGTCGCTTCGTGGCGCAGCAGGTCCTGAAGCCCGTAAAGATATCACAAGTCTTGCTTCTTGCCAGTGGACGTCCGACGACGACTTTCGAACTCATCCAATATGTCGAAAAGACCTTGCGGCAGAAACTATTCCTCGAATTCGACCCTCGCCCGCACAACGCCCGCGATATGAGTTTTCGATCCTCATCAATGCCTCGCGACTGGCGCCCGATGTCCCTCGAGCTGGGCGTCCGGCGAACTATGCAATCGATGCAGACAGTCTTTCTGACGCGCGAAAACCGGCGATCAAAAGGTTTGGCATGACGGAACGACGATCCGATCGATCGAGCGGCTAAGGGCATTGCGGCAAACTGCCC
This sequence comes from uncultured Alphaproteobacteria bacterium, assembly GCA_963821875.1. Lineage (GTDB taxonomy): Bacteria > Pseudomonadota > Alphaproteobacteria > CAVTAV01 > CAVTAV01 > CAVTAV01. Next base: position 7,918 of record CAWGFE010000001.1, on the reverse strand, counting down.
CACACTGGGAGCCTGACGCAACCATGACAACGAAGGCTGGCTCGTTCATTGCGTCCCGGCGCGGGGCGAAATTCCTTCAGACCGGGTTGACGACTTTCTGGTTGGTATCCGCTCCAATTCTCGGCTTGTTGTATATGATGGTACGCCCGTCGCCGGACCAATCAGAGTTCGATTACATAGGCTGGCTCGCCCTTCATGGCATGCCATATTACTCCGGCTCATTCGACATGAATTGGCCCGGCGCAATGATGCTGCATGAGGCGGGCATCTGGCTCTTTGGCGTCCATTTCTGGACATTCCGCCTGACAGATTTTCTCTTAATGGAAATGCTTAACGGCGCCATTGCCGTCCTGATCTGGAGAAGCGGCTTTCGTACTGCACCATTCATGTTTATTGCCCTCTACCCGATGATCTACGTATCTGGCGGCGGATGGATGGTTGGCCAACGCGACATAATAGCGACAGGCATCATCCTTGCAGCCGGTGCATTGGCGACACCAGGCTATGCTCACGAGAAAATTCAAACATCTATAGCGGGCGTCCTGATCGCCGCGGCGGTTCTTGTCCGCCCCACATTTCTGAGCTTCCTTGCGGGCTTGCTGTTGCTTGAGATGCTGCCAGTCCAGACGCTCCTTCCTCGCCACGCTAATCGACGAACTCGGGCAATTCTTCTCGTTGCCGGCTTCTCGGCAACCGTCGGTATCGTCGTAGCCGTGGGGGTCATCCAAGGAAACCTCGGCGACTGGTATGAAAAATCGATCGTATTCGCCTTGTCTGCTTACTCCGGCTCGCCTGCGCAGAGCCTGGCATCAACCGCATTCAATGCGTTCATCCGTTGGTGGCATTGGCTCACCATCCTCGGATCAATCGGGCTGGTTCTGTGGGTCAAACGTGACGGTCTCGCCTATGGGCCACTCATTGTAATAGGCGCCGCAGGAACAATCATCATATCCTTCGTGGCGCAGAATAAAGGATTCGGTTACCACATCGGAGGATTCTTAACACTTCTCACTTTACTTGTCGCAGTCTGTCTCGACTTTCTTCTTAACATTTGGCGAAAACGCCGCACTCTACTGATCGGCACGGCGGTGATTGCCGCTCTGGGTATCACCGTTTCTGGTTGCGCAAAGAAACTGACCCACCTGGCTCCGTCAGCAGAGAACCTTTTGGCCGGACGCATAGATGAAGTTTTTTGGGGTGATACATCGTCCAAAGACCTACGCTCGATGGTCAACCTGATCCGAGCGGGCAGCCAGCCGGGTGACTATATCGTGCTTTATTCGAACGCCTTCGAGATTCCGTTCTTGTCGGAAAGACGGTCGAGCATCAGGCTGACGAATACTCCGGCGTTGGGTTCGATCACCCCCTCTTTTCCGTATTACGAAAATTGGCTCACCCAATTAGAAACGGACCTTCGCGAAAAGCCGCCTGTCTTCGTCATCCTGGGACGCAACTGGCTCGACGGTATCGACACGCCTCTCAAAGCGTCGCCGACTGCTCCCAAGACGTTCCGGACGCTCATGAAATACGTCGGCAACCGCTATGAGGTGTTATACGTTGCCAATCACGATATTTTGCTGAAGCGACGAGAGGGATCTTGAGTCCGAAAGTCATCGAGACTCTTGGGAAAGTTGATAGGACGACAGGTCTGCTGGCGCCTTTTATACAGGCGATCACTGCTCCAGCGTGGCTGTCCGATTTGATCTTCAGGGCCCACATTCCGGATTCAACGGTGACGGTCTCTGTTGTCCATCATCTTGCGAAATACAAGGCATGATATACCGGCACCCGGCAGTTCGGCGACTGGCCCAGCAGGCTGTACGCTTCGGCATTGTTGGTGTGATTAATACCCTCGTCGGGCTCGCGGTTATTTTCGCTCTCATGGATTGGTTCGGCATAACGCCGATCGTAGCAAACGCTTCAGGCTACGCCGTAGGCCTTCTTTGCTCTTTCGTGCTGAACAGGAACTGGACTTTCTCGGACCAGGCTTCAGGCCAACCCGTCGGCCGTTTTCTATTCGCATTCGCCGTGGCCTACAGTCTAAACGCTATCACCGTGGTCGTCACGCTCCGCACGGGGGCTGTTCAGCCGGGTATTGCGCAGCTTTTTGGCATGGCTACCTATACGACGATCTTCTTCCTGCTGAGCAAAATATTCGTCTTTAGGACCTGACCCCGCAAAACGCTTGTCACTTTGCGACGCGGGGCCTGTCCCCGCCGCCCAGACCGCGGAAATGATGGTCGACATGGAACAGTTGATGTAGCGGGCAGAGACCGGGATGGCCCGCGTCCGCTCCCGATTAGGGAATACTTAATCCGTACGGAATAAATCTCGGCCGTTTGGGGTCAGGTGCCGGCGCTGGAAAATCGCCGTTAACGCATCGCAGGAGGGCTTTATGCCTAGCCCCACGGTCAAACGTATTCTCTATATCCTTCCAGTCGTCATTCTGGCGATCTTCGTCGTTTGGATCGAGGTCGACCCCTATCATCTGGCGCCGCAGACCAAGGAAGATCACTGGATCGAGAACCTGACGGCGATCGGTTACGGTGTGGGCGCTCTGCTGTTCTTCGCGGCGGCGTGGCGCATGCCGGTGTCGCGCAGCGGCGTCGGGCGCTGGGTCCGGACCATGACCTTTGCCTGGGCTTTCGTCGCCTTTTTCTGCATGGGCGAGGAAATCAGCTGGGGCCAGCGGATCTTTCACATCGCCACGCCCCAAATGCTGGCGCAGGACAACACCCAGGACGAAATCAACGTCCATAACCTCCAGTTCATGGTGGACAATCCCTGGATCACCACCTATCGCGGCCTCAGCATCTATATGCTGCTCGGCGGATTCGGCATTCCCCTGTTCGCCCGCACGAAATGGGGCAAAACCCTGCTGGGGCGGGCCTATTTCCCGGTCCTGCCCTGGTGCTACAGCTCCATCTGGGTCGGCGCCTATCTCTACGGAAAATACTATTTCGCCTGGCACCCCGTTCCGAACCTCGTCCCCGAAGACGCACCGACCGAAATTCGTGAGATGCTCGTGGCGATCGGCACGGCCTTCTTCGGCTTCCACGCGCTTGTCTGGCCGGCCGAGGTTTATGTCGGCCGCGCACGGGAGATGCTTTACGGTGCCGACCCCGCGCGGAATCGCCCAGCCGACGCGGCCCCGACCTCCCCGACGCCGGCATAACCGCGTTATCCGGCCCGGACGAGGAAATCCCGTCAGGCGCTCGGCGGAACGAATTGCTTGACGAGCACGGCGTTGCCGTTGGCGGTGGAATCGAGGCGAATCTGCCTCACTGGAGCGTAGTCCGGATCGTTGTACCAGTTGAGCGCCGCTTCCTCGGACTCGAACCGCAGCACCACGTAAACGCCGCGCTTCTCACCCTCAAGGGGCTTTGCGTCGAAATCGCCGACGATAAGCTCACCCCCGTGTTTCGCCACGAGCGGCCCGACACCCGGCGGATAGGCCTCGTAGCGCTCGGGATCGACGACGTCGTAGCTGGCGATAACATATGCGGTCATCTGAAACTCCCCCTGATGAAAACCGTTTCTCGATGCCATCATAGGGGCGATGGCCGGGGGGCTGGCAACCCGCAAAAATAAAGGGCTTAGCCTTTCAGCTAAACCCTTGAAAACATTGGTTGCGGGGGCTCGCAACACCCGATTCCTGCGATTGGTCGAGAGTGCCATACCAAGGTTGGCGGCATAGTTTTCGCAGTGACCAAACCCTCGCTCAGGTCGGTGGGACGAAGATCTTCTCTGGGAATGCCTTTTCGACCACGTCCAGGAAAGCACGAACCTTGGCGCCGATAAGACGGCGCGAGCTTTGGAGCGCCCAGATTCCAACCGACGGGCCGGTGTGGGTTCCCCAGTAAGCAAGTCGGCCCGCCTCGATGTCGTCAGCGACAAGCAGCCTTGGCAGCAAGGCCGCGCCCGCACCCGCCAGGACGGTATCGCGAACCATCAAGAGCGATGACAGGCGAAGGACCGGCTCGGGCTTGAGAACAATATCCGCTCCCGCCCCCGAACCCATCCGCCAGACGACGCCCGGCGGGGTGGCGCCCAGCAGGACAGCTTTCACAACACACTCTTCGTTATCCGTCTTCGGCAGAGGGCGCGGCATGTCCCGCGGGGCCACGATCAGGCGTTCGTCGTTGAGGAAGCGACGGCCGACGAGGCGCTCCTCAGGTGACGGATCAATCCGGATGACCAGGTCGTAGCCATCCTCGACCAGATCGACCTTGCGGTCCTCGGCAACGATTTCGAGCTGGACTTCCGGATAGGCAAGAGCAAAGCGGGCGCCGATCCGGGGAAGCGCCACATGTGCAAAGACGACCGGCGCACTGACCCGCAGCCTGCCTTTCGGCGTCGATGCGCCAAGGACGACCGCCTCTCCGGCCTCCACGATTTCACTCAACAGCCCGCGCGTGCGCTCGTGAAGCGTTTGTCCTTCATCCGTCAATCGAAGGCTCTGCGATCCGCGCTCGATCAGTCGCACGCCGAGGTTCTGTTCGAGTTCGGCGACCCGGCGCGACAGCGTGGCCTTGGAACGACCGGAAACACGGGCAGCGCGGCCGAACCCGCCATGGGTCGCGACCAGGTCAAAGTCGGACAAAGCCTGAAGATCCATCTGAGTGTTCCGTATTTGGGACGCATAGTCTCTATTTTGGCATCTACTAAACGAAAATGAAACATGTATCTTCCTCCCCATGCCATACGGCTTCCACCACCATGAGGAGATTTCGACATGACCATTCTCGTTACAGGCAGCACGGGCACCATCGGGGCGCAGGTGCTGGCGCATCTGCAAGGCCGCAACGCCGATGTCCGCGCTCTGACGCGCTCGCCCGAGACGGCACAGCTTCCCGCTGGAGTGACGGCCGTTCGCGGCGATCTCGCCGACCCGGATTCGGTGCGCGCGGCACTGCAAGGCGTCAGCACGCTGTTCCTTCTGGCCCCGAATGTCGCCGATGAACTGACCCAGGCGATGCTGACGCTGACGGTCGCTCGCGAGGCCGGCGTCAAGGGCATCGTCTATCTCTCGGTGTTCGGCGGCGAAGCCTATACCGACGTGCCGCATTTCGCCGGCAAGTACACGGTCGAGCGGATGATCGAGGCGCTCGACCTGCCCGCGACGGTTCTGCGTCCCGCCTACTTCATCCAGAACGATCTTCGTCAGAAAGATGTGCTTCTGAAGGCCGGCACCTATGGTTCGCCGATCGGCGCCAAGGGCGTCTCGATGGTCGATATCCGCGACATCGGCGAGGCCGCCGCCATCGAGCTCAATCGCCGTGAACAGGCACCGACGCCGCTCGGCCGCGAGACCTACGCCTTGGTTGGTCCGGACAGCCTGACCGGCGAAGGGGTCGCCTCCATCTGGAGCCAGGCTCTCGGCCGCGCGATCCGGTACGGCGGCGACGATCTCGTCGTGATGGAGCAGCGCACGAAGACCATGCTGCCGGCCTGGCACGCGCTCGATTTGCGCCTGATGTTTGCCCGCTATCAGGCGGATGGCGCGGCGGCGAGCGCTGACGACATCGCGCGCCTGACCAGGCTGCTCGGCCGCGCCCCGCGCTCCTATGCCGCTTTTGCCAGGGATGCTGCCGCCCAGTGGGCGAAGGGCTGAGCCCGCATTCTTGCCCTCCAATCAAGGAAACCTGCCATGATGACGATCCAGCCTCTCTCGCCTGAGGACGCTCCAGCGGTGGCCGCGATGCGACAGGCCGCCTCGGCCCACAAGGGCGAGAAACTCGGGCCCGAAGCGCGGCCGATGTTCGACGCCATGTTTGCCGCCACACCCGCTGCGGCGAATATCCGGATAGAGGCCGCTACGGTCGGCGGCATTGCGGGCTTCTGGCTCCGGCCGGTGAATTCAACGTCGGGCGCGCGCATGCTCTATCTTCACGGCGGCGGGTATGTGCTCGGCTCGGCACAGGCGCTCACCAATTTTGCGGGGCAGATCGCCGCGCGCGTCGACGTTGATGCCTTTGTCCCGGACTATCGGCTTGCGCCCGAGCATCCGTTCCCGGCCGCGATCAACGATGTGGTCGCCGCCTATCGCGGCCTCGTTGCGGAAGGTGCCGAACGGATCGTGGTTGCGGGCGACTCTGCGGGCGGCGGCCTGACGCTGGCGCTGCTGTCGATCCTCGCGGCCGAAGAGACCAAGGGAAGCTTGCAACCGGTCGGTGCGGCGGTGATGTCGCCCTGGACCGACCTTGCGCTCACCGGCGCCAGCTTCGAGACCCGTGCCGACGCCGATCCGATTTTCACGCGCGGCGTCCTGAAGGCTTTCGCCGATGCCTACCTCCACGGGCGAGACGCCACCGATCCCAGGGCGTCACCGCTCTATGCACAGCTCAGCAACCTGCCGCCGATCCGCATCGATGTCGGTGAAGATGAGGTCCTGCTCGACGATGCTGTCCGCTACGCGGATCGGGCGCGGGCGGCAGGCGTGGACGTCACACTGTCGGTCTGGGGAGGTATGCCGCACGTCTTCCAATCTTCCCTCGACCGTTTTCTTGCAGCCGAGAAATCGGTGAATGCCATCGGTGAGTTCCTCCGCCAAGGGCTCATCGATGCTGCCCATTCATCAACCCGGTTGGAGGTTTAACATGAAAATCCTGGTACTAGGTGCCACCGGCGCTACTGGCCGGCTGATCGTGAGCCAAGCCCTCGCAAAGGGCCACGATGTCGTGGCTCTTGTTCGCTCCAAGGCCAAGGCCGGCGACCTTGCAGGAGCCAGGATCATCGAAGGTGACGCCCGCGACGCAACCGCATTGCACCGTGCCGTCGGCGGTTGCGACGCCGTTATCAGCTCCCTAGGGACGCCGATGAGCCCATTTCGGGAAGTGACGATGCTATCGACAGCAACGAAAGCGCTTGTCGGTGTCATGGCAGCGCAAAATGTCCACCGATTGGTGTGCATCACCGGCCTGGGGGCGGGCGATAGTCGTGGGCATGGCGGATTTTTCTTTGACCGGCTGTTCCTGCCTCTCATGCTCCGCAAAGTCTATGAAGACAAAGACCGCCAGGAGCATGCAATCCGCCCCAGCGGACTCGATTGGACTATCGTCCGGCCGACGGTACTGAACGACAAGCCCGCTCGCGGTCGTATCCGGGCGTTGACCGATCTTTCAGGCGTGCATGGCGGAACGATCGCGCGCGCCGATGTTGCGGATTTCGTCGTGGAACAACTCACTGCCGATACCTGGCTGCGCAAAGCGCCGCTGATCAGTTGGTAGGAGCCGTTGCGGATTGCATACCTGCCAAGGAATTCTCTTAAAGTAAGAAATCACCTCGCAGAGATTGCCGCCGCAACCGGCGAAGCCGAGGGTATCGGCTCGTATTGTGGCGTGGTTGCGGGGGCTGGCTTCAACCGCCGTCATAAAAGGGACTTCCGGCGAGCTTCCTTCCTTGGCCGAGGCAACGCCGAGAATACCCATCAGCTCGCCGCGTAGCTCGGCATGGACCTCTCGCGCTTCTCGCCGGGCGTGACGGTCACCTCGCCGATCAGGGAACGCAACATCTCAGCCGCTTGTTTGCCTCCATCGGGATCGTTCAGAGCTTCGGCGAAGCGCACGACATTGCGGCGGTAGTTCGCCGCAACATTCGGATCACATCCGGCATATCGCGGGGGGCATCCGCCATCCGCGCCGTGATCTCCGCTTTCTGCCGTTCCAGTTCGTCCATCCGGGCCTTCATGGATGGCTGATACATGCCGTCCTCGATGGCCGAGATGATCCCGGAATGGCGCGCTCGATCTTCGCCAGGGCGCGACGGTCGGCTTCGTGCTGGCCGCGGCGCTGGTGGTTCAGACGGTTGGTTCCTCGACATAAGCGCGCACCGCCTCCTCGACAGCCTCGGCCGAAACCAGTCGCTCCTGCAACCCGGTCAGCACCCGCGCTTCCATCTTCTCGCGCAGGATGGTGCG